>CAVWAT010000005.1:0-579645 GCA_963753045.1 uncultured Alphaproteobacteria bacterium | reverse complement strand
GAAGAGACCTCGCAGCGGGCTGCTGGAACTTCTGTTTCCCCTTCGCAGCCCCCCATCCTCCGGCCCCTTTTCCTTCCCGTCTTCACCCTCTTACGGAAGCGTGTGTCACTAACGCGATAGCCGCAACAGGACAGGAGCCGCCCAGCGATCCCACCGTCCTCCTGATCAGGATCAATGCGCCGCGTGTCTCGGCTATGATAATCGCGCAGCGGATCTTGGAAGAGGATTTCCGTGGCCCGAAGAGGCTTGGCGTGAATTGAATTACTGGGCGTTGGCCTGGAATGGCAGTCTTGGTCTGCATGCATGGCGCTAATCGCCTCGAAAATTTGACAAAAACTAACTAGCCCGTCAGGAGGTCCACCATGACCGTGTCCACGCCCGTTACCCACGCCGTTCAGTCCATACAGGAGTGGCTAAAGGAGCTAAAGGATCGTGGAGAACTGGCCGACGAAGCGGCCGCGTACAAGGTGTTGCGGGCAGTGCTGCACCAGCTGCGGGACCGGCTCACGCTTGAGGAAGTTGTCGACCTCAGTGCTCAGATGCCGCTCATGGTGCGGGGCCTCTACTTTGAGCACTGGCGCCCGAACAAGGTGCCGCGAAACATTCGCTCGAAGGCGGCCTTCCTCGATGAGTTGAGTTCGAAGATCCTGCCACATACCTTCCCGGTCGAGTGGGCCGTAACGACCGTGTTCGGCCTTCTCGCCCGGCATTGCGATTCCGGAGAGATCGTCAACGTCAAGGGACAGTTGCCCGATGATATTAAGGAGTTGTGGCCGGCGACGGCCGCCGGCCACTGAAGGAAATTCTCCTGAGCATCGCATCGATCGTCTGTGCGGCTTTCTCGTTGCCGCTATGAACTGAAAATCAAAACTCGGCGAACCTCTAAATGAGCCATCCACGACTGACCTTTCATGGTGCCGCGCAGGCCGTTACCGGATCCTGCTTCAGGCTCGAGACCGGCGCTGGTCAACTTCTTATCGACTGCGGGCTCTATCAGGGAGCGAAGTCAGAGAAAGAGCTTAATTACCGTGCTTTCCCTTTCAATCCGAGCGAGGTCGACGCTGTCATTCTAAGTCACGCGCATATTGACCACGCGGGGCTCCTCCCAAAGCTAGTTCGCGACGGGTTTGGTGGGCCAATCCATTCCACGACGGCGACCGCAGATCTATCTGCCGTCATGTTACCTGATAGCGCCCACATCCAAGAGATCGAAGTCGAGCAGCTCAACCGCCGTAACGCGCGCCGGCACCGCGCCGCTGTCGAGCCAATCTATACTGCTGCCGACGTCGACAAATGTATCAAGCTATTTGAAGTTCAGACCTTCAAAAACTGGTTTCCTGTTCTGCCGAACGTGCGGGTACGATTTTGGAACGCCGGGCACTTGCTCGGCTCCGCATCGGTCGAACTTGAGGTTCAACAACAAGGGGAGAAGGTGCCAATGCGCCTCTTGTTTTCGGGCGACATCGGTCCGGATTTCAAGCTTCTGCACTCCGACCCGGAGGCCCCCAGCGACGTCGACTATGTAGTTTGCGAATCCACTTACGGGGATACGGATCGCGTGGATATCGACGAACATCATCGTCGTGCATTATTGCGCGACGAAGTACGTGCTGCGATGCATCCGGATGAAGTCCTGCTCATCCCCTCATTCGCTGTTGAGCGCGCACAGGAACTCATCAGCGATTTGAGCCAGCTGATCGCGGAAGGAGACCTCCCATCAATTCCGATCTACGTCAACTCTCCGCTTGCAGAAAAAGCAACGAGTGTGTTTGCCAAGAACTGGCGGGAATTAAAGAACGGTGCGATGCTCGTTCATGGGCTTAAGTCTCGCGCGGTGCATTTTACCGAATCTGTCGAGCAAAGCATTGCGCTCGATCGGCTGCGAGGGTTCCATATCATTATCGCGGCAAGCGGGATGTGTGAGGCGGGACGTATACGGTACCGGCTGAAGAACTGGCTCTGGAGGGATGAAGCTACCGTGCTTCTGGTCGGCTATCAAGCGGTCGGCACACTCGGCCGAATTCTCCAGGACGGCGCCAGCTCGGTACGTATTCAGGGGCGGGAATTCAAAGTTCGAGCCCGCATCAGGACCATAGACTGCTATTCCGGACATGCTGACGGCCCGCAGCTCGTCGACTGGATTGCGCAACGGTTTCCGATCAAACAGGGACTTTTCCTTGTGCATGGAGAAGAGGACGCAATTTCGGGGCTGACGAACCGCTTGGAGGGCATCGTCGATCATGAGCACATGATCGTTCCCGTCCTCGACGAGACCTTTGAGCTCTCTGACACAGGCGCTAAACGGCTCCGCGGCACTGCAGCTCCCCGTCTTCCAGCCGATCGGGTCGCGCGACTTGATTGGCACAACGATGTCACCGCATTGATCTTGGATGTGAACGATGCTCTTGCTTCCATGCCGGATGAGAAAACCAGAGCCATCCTTATTCGCAAACTGCGACGGGCGTTGGCGGAAGACGAACCGCCGCAGCCGCGATCAAGACGCGGCCGCTCGAAGAAGCGATAGCCTCAGCAGGGTGTTGTCACGGTAACGCGGCTGCTCAGTTGATGCCGTATGCTATCAACGTCCGATGAGCAGTTCTTCCTATCGTCGCCATCGCTTCCCGGCCGCTGTGATCCAGCAAGCGGTCTGGCTGTACTTTCGCTTTCCTCTGAGCCTGCGCGATGTCGAGGATATGTTGTCCCAACGCGGCATCGATGTCTCGTATGAAACGGTCCGCCGCTGGTCGTTTAAGTTTGGCTTGGCCTATGCCAGAAAGCTCAGACGCTCGCACCCGCGTGCTGATACGCGTTGGCATCTCGATGAAGTCTTCGTCTCGATCAACGGCAAGAACGTATACCTGTGGCGCGCCGTTGATTGCGAGGGAGAGGTCCTGGACGTGCTGGTGCAATCGCGCCGAAACAAGCGCGCAGCCTTGAAGCTGATGCGGAAACTGCTCAAGTCACAAGGCTTCTCGCCAGACGCCGTCGTGACAGACAAACTGCCATCATATGGCGCGGCATTGAGCGAACTTGGGATGAGAGCTCGCCACATAACCGGCGGTCGGATCAACAACCGGGCCGAGAATTCTCATCTCCCGATACGGCAAAGAGAACGACGGATGCAGCGATTCAAATCAGCTGGTGCCGCGCAACGATTTCTCTCAACCCACGCCGCTATCTACAACACTTTCAACGTCCAGCGTCATCTGATCTCACGCAGAACAATGCGACAGTTCCGAACTGAAGCGATGAATAGGTGGAATGCCGTGACCGCTGCAGCGTGAAACACGGAGACGTCGTCCATTTTCGCGCAGCACACGAGTAAACGTGACAATGCCCTCAGCAGTGCGTCCGCCCAAGTCAAGGTTGGCCGTTCCGGGCGCGCGAGGATTGGATGATATCCTTGGCGTCCTGGCATCTGCTTCGACATCTTGCGAATTTAAATGCCTTCGAGGTGCAACCTTCCGAAATTGCGCTGCGGCCGGCGTCCAAAGTGGTTTCAAGCAATTCTGGACGACTCTATCCCCTAGGAGGTCCGTCGGCCGCGTCCAGTGATTAGGGTTGAGGATTTTCGCGTCCACGACCTGCGTCGAACCGCTGCAACGCGCATGGCAGAACGTGGCATCAGCCCGCACACTATTTCGTTGGTCCTGAACCATGCCAGCGCCCGTAAGGGAAGCGTTACAAGCAAGGTTTACGTTCAATACAGCTATGAGAAGGAAAAGCGCGAAGCGTTGGAGGCTTGGGGGGAGCAATTGGAAGCGACAATTTCCGATAAGCTCTAATTTGCCTATCTTATGATTCCTCAGAAATGCTTGTTTCGGGAATGTAGACGCTGCGCAGCGGTAGAAGGCCTTTGTGGCGGGTGTCGAACTTTTCGTAATTATCGAAGATAAGCTGGACGACTTCGTCACCGTTGATAAGGCGCAGATTGCTCTTACTTCTTTCGAACCTGAGAGCTTCCCCTGTGAAATCTCCCAATGTAATAAATAGGCCGTACTCGCCCTGTGCAAGCTTGCCGTAGAGCGCTGACACGTCACGGTCTGAAATGGAGCCGTCGCCGCTCTTTACCTGCACTTTGATGATGGGCGGCTCGATGCCGAGATGATCCTTATGGGCGATGATATCGACACTCGGCTCGTTCGTCCGCGTCAATCGGGCATGGTAGCCCATGCATTCTAGAAGGTGGACGACGAAACTCTCGAATGGAATCCCTTTTAGATCTCTAGCAAGTTGTTTGAGTATGAAATCCTTGGTGGTCTCTTCGATGTCGTCTGCTACTCGCGCCACCGTCACGTCTTCGGCGGCCGACACTATGGATTGTGAAAGTTCGCCTTCTAGTAGGGCCCGGAATTCGTCTGCGAAGTTCCGAACTTGGAAAAGGCTAAGCGCAGAGCCGATTTCATAAAGTGCGCCCTGACTGAAATGAGTGCGGGGCGCGGACTTTCAGCCACATTACCTGGCGTCGGTTGGGATAGCCGGTCGGCGGTGTCAGATGGTAGACATAGTCACCGTCGATACGGCCGACATGGACCTGACAGCACTCTGCTTGGCGGGATAGATCACATAGTCGCCCACCTTCATCCTTGTACGAACCGGAACGGCTGTCCTGCATTCTGCGGGATCGCACCTGGTTTCATGTCGGGATATGTGGCGACGACCTTTGCTTTAAATGCCTCGCGCGTGTCCCCTAACGCCGATAAATCACCAAGTTCATGCCAGCCAATGGCCACGCAACTGGATTCTGTAGGAAAAGTCTATCGGCATCGCCGGTCTGGCCCGCATGAATGCCCCAAAACACTGTATCTGCGTTCGACACACTGGCATCCTCCTTCGTCCGGTATAGTCTTCGAACCTCGCAATGGCTTTGGCCGTGCCATCAATCTAAACATCGCCATAACGCTGGGCGTGCTTTAGGTACTCGAAGTATTCGCCGCTTGATCCGCTCGTTCACCGCGCAATGTTTTCGTATGTGTTGCAGCCGGTGGAGCGCGTTTCAAGAGCAATCGTTATCAGCCGAGTTTGTTTTCCTATGTCGGAACATCGCCTCTGTAGCAGCCTCAATCGAGGCGCGGACGGGGTCGAGGTGCAGGCGGGCATATACTTCGGTCGCACGGTGCGATTTGTGCCCCAGCGACTTGCCGATCACGCTCAGGCTTGCGCCAGCAATAGCTTGATAACTCCAAGCGTGCGACGAATGTCATCGATGCGTAAATCGTTGATCGCAGCCTGTTCGAGAATGCGCTGCCAGGCTTTCTTAGGGTCCGCTAAGTGACCAGTTGCACTGGTCATGCTGGGGAATACCCATTCTCCTGGTCCTTCAGCTTTTCTGGTGGTGAGAATTTCTAAGGCGCGGTCGGTGAGCGGAACAACATGGGGTTGACCGCTCTTTGTGTCAGCGATGCGCCAAGTTCGAGTTGCCCCAGTCGATTTCGGACCACCGCATGGCGAGCACGTTTGCCTTCCTGGCGCCCGTCAGGACCGAAAGCCAGATGAAATCACGGGCGGTCGTATTGGGTTCGGCGTCGATTGCCGCGAAGAGCCGTGGCAGTTCGTCGGGTCGGTACGGAAGCGGTCACGTGATTTTTCTGGAAACTTCGGTATTCCATGAGCGGGGTTTGTACCTTGCCAACCCCAATCGATCGCCTTGTTGAACATGGCGCTTATTCGCGCAAGGACGCGGTTGGCCTGATAGGGTCCGTTGTCACGTCCCATTCGTTCGTGCAGAACCGCAACATCATTTCGGGTGATGGCTGACAAGCGGCGCGACAGCCAGTGCGCTAGGTATTGCTTCACCTCGCGCTCGTCAGAACGCCAGGAGCGTTTCCTCGGCCGACTATAGTGCTCCATGTACAACTCAAAGAGTTGGCTGAAGGTCAGCTCTTGACGAAGTTGTTTGTTTTTCACTGTCGGGTCCTGGCCCGCCGCGATCTCTCCCTTTAGAACCCGCGCGCGCTTACGGGCCTGCTCTATTGTCACCTCTGGAAACCGCCCAATTTTTATCCGTTCGTCGCGACCGGCAACCCGTTTGCGCACGAAGAATGTCACAACGGCATTGTCACATTAAGCGAAATAGGCCCAATATGGACGATCGACCGGCAGGCTAAGCCTTTGAAATCCCACGCGTCAAAATCAGCGGCTGTCGGCAAATTCCAGTCAATCAGACTTAATGTGACAACACCTCTGCGGGAGTATACTCGGCTGGCCGTAGCTGTGCCGTCACCTAAGTGTTGCACAGTATCCGCGCCTGGCCGCATGATGAGACATTATGATTGATAGAGATCCGACGTTGGCACCAGCGCGTCCACGCCGGTCGTGGTTTCGACTTGTGGTGGCGATTGTCGCCTACACCGCGTTGCTCTCACTTGGTTACTGGGGCAGCGGTTGGTTGGCAGAGGCTCTTGGACTTAGGCCCGGCGATGACGCTCTAATAGTCAACGATGGGGCAATTTGGCTTGGCATCTCTGCGTACGCACTGCTGCTGGCGACACCATTCGTTCCAGGCATTGAGATCAGTCTCGGATTGCTCGCCACCTTCGGCAGTGCCGTTGCCGTTCAAGTATATCTAGCCACAGTCGCAGCGCTCGTCCTTTCATATTCGGTCGGTAGGATCGTACCATCCGCTATGCTCTCGGCGTCGTTTCTATGGTTCGGCTTGACCAGTGCAGATGCACTTGTGAAGCGCCTAGGTCCTCTATCGCAGAAAGAGCGGCTAGCATTGCTCGTTGACCAAGCACCCCACCACTTTGTCCCTCCTCTCTTGCGATATCGCTACGTCGCGTTGGTGGTTGCATTCAACCTACCAGGAAATGCAATTCTTGGCGGCGGCGGGGGGATTGCCCTTCTTGCCGGACTTAGCGGTGTGTTTTCGTCTCCGCTGTACGTTATTGCTGCGAGCGTCGCGGCACTTCCGGTTCCTTTGGCCGCGCTGCTGATGGGCCGCATCTTCTAACGCGAAACAAACCGGGTGCTGAGCCGCATACTAGCCCAGTAAATCGAGTTTCCGAGGTAGAGCGGAACATGCTTGAGCTGCGTTGGTGGAGAACGCTCCGCAACGTAGTTTTATTCCTGCGACAAATCGGACCAGTCGGGGGGCACTTTGAGAATTGTCAATCGGGTTTATCTGCAATCTTAGTAAAATTGTTTTGGCTTCAAGAGCAGCGCTGGAATATCAGCTGACCCCCGTGCTGATCACCCCCGTCAGCGCCAAGCTGAGGAGGCACATCGATCACTGTCGCGATCGATACTGCCCCTGCCACCGGATCATTCACTCCGATCCGGTGGCTTTTCTATTGATCTACGTTAGGTCTAAACGACGGCTAACAAGCAAGCCCTGCTTCACGACAACGCCCTCGTCTCACTTGCCGATCCGCCAACGAGAACGGCGCATGCAATGTTTCAAATCCGCCGGTGCAGCGCAGAGATTCCTTTAGACACACGCCGCCATCTACAACACCTTCAACGTCCAGCGTCATCTCATCTCACGTCAAACACTACGGCAGTTTCGTGCTGCGGCGATGGAGAGATGGCATGAGATGACGGCGGCGGCTTGAAATTGGGTAGTCGTAGATCTTCTGCGACCGATACATGTTAATGTGACGGCGCCCGTCGAAGGTCGAACCGTTGGCAAAGTAACAGCAGGAGCAACTTCTCCTTACCTGGGACACGGCATAGGCATCGGTTTGCTTGACACAGATGCGTACAACCTAGGGACCGAAATCATGGTCGGTTGCCGTGACGGTTCCATGCAATCGGCTGAGGTTGTCGAATTGCCATTCTACAACAAGGCGGGCTCAGATTCCGCGTGGTAAACGCGAGGACATCACACAGCGCGCGTAGGTCCGGACTGGGCCACTTCCAGAGATGGTCATTATCCAAACCTTGCTACAATCACCTGAACATGCCGTACAGCCCGGCCAGCAAAAGGATGACGAACGCAACCCATCGATAGGTTGTTTCATTTGCCTTGCTGAACATACGGCTTCCAATCCATGTCGCCAGCATGAATATAGGCAAGATAACAGCGACGATCAGAACCGTTTGCCACGTGATCAACCGACCAATCAGCATCACGGCAATCAGTGCGAGTAGCGTGATTGCAAAGTAACCAGTGAAGTTTGCCCGATTCGTTCTTGCTGCATCCTTGCTGGACAAGAGGTAGAGCATCACAGGCGGATTGCCCAAGCTCGTGACGGACATCAAAAACCCTGAAACAACTCCCACGCCGAGCGATGCAGCAAGAGGTTTTTCACCTTCATATCGCCATCCCGTCATCAATGCCAAAGCAGATACCGTCACGAGAAGTGCCACACCAAACTGGATCGCCGAGGGATCAAGTGACACCAACACCCAGCTCCCAAACGGCATGACGACTGCGGCGGCACAGCCCATGGGGGCGACAACAGGCCATTGAATATCCTTCCACACCGAAGGCATCAGTTGAGCTGTGACGACGACCTCAATCAATATGATGAGTTCCGATCGTTTCGACGGGTCCGAATATGTGGACAAAAAAGGGAGCCATCAGCATGCCGGAGCCAACGCCTGCAAATCCCCTCATCAACCCCGCTGCTGAAGCAACGACGAGAGCCACGCCAATTCCATCGATCATGCGTTTCCAAGATCCCAGGGCAACTGTAGGCCCGCATAAGCGACGCTTGTGGTCACGGCAGCGCAGGTCAGTTCAGATGCTGTCGGCAAGATCGCTTCCGGTGCTGGGGGCTGATAGCCGAGCGAAGAGTGCGGCCGGACCGCATTGTAATGGCGCCAACACTACAACCCCAATCGACCCTACAGTGCCCACGGCGGTGTTGTCACGGTAACGCGCCTGCTCAGTTGATGCCGCATGCTATAAACGTCCGATGAGCAGTTCTTCCTATCGTCGCCATCGCGTCCCGGCCGCTGTGATCCAGCAAGCGGTCTGGCTGTACTTTCGCTTTCCTCTGAGCCTGCGCGATGTCGAGGATATGTTGTCCCAACGCGGCATCGATGCCTCGTATGAAACGGTCCGCCGCTGGTCGTTTAAGTTTGGCGTGGCCTATGCCAGAAAACTCAGACGCTCGCACCCGCGTGCTGGCGGCACCATTTTGTCGCGGCCCCTATCTGGCCGCCGCTTGTTGATATCAAATTACGATTGATCGGCATCAATCCAACCCGCTTCTCGTGGCATTAAAATTGATATCCGCGCACACGAGATTGCCCCCCGTTACTCGATGCCAGCGCGGGTTAGCCGGTTAGCACCCCCCTGTAACCGGCATATATTGGCCGCCAGTTTGTCCCCACAAGCTGGCGGCACACCTGTTCGGGCATTGCCGTTGGTGTTGTCACATTAAGTCTGATTGACTGGAATTTGCCGACAGCCGCTGATTTTGACGCGTGGATTTCAAAGGCTTAGCCTGCCGGTCGATCGTCCATATTGGGCCAATTTCGCTTAATGTGACAATGCCCCTGAAGTCCGCTTGTTGATCAAAGCGGACAAGGGTGTTGTCGGACGATCGCGGCTCAGGCATGTTCCGCTTTGCCCCTGAGAGCCGACGTCGCGCAGCAGATGTTGATGTCCGGTTGAGGCTTAGTTACCGATAGAACTCGAGCGATGTCAGCCCCGCGGCGAAAGGCAAGGCAGATTACGGAGTGCGTCAGCGCAAGAGCGCCTAGTCCAAATCAGTGTGCGACAATGCTGCTCGCCTTGTCCGGTTCCGGCGCGTCGCCAAAACCTTGTCAATCCGCCGCCCGTCGAGATCGACGATCTCGAAGCACCAGCCATCGCACGCTAACTGCTCGCCAGTCTTTGGCAAATGTTGAATTTCGCTCAGGATGTATCCGGCAAGGGTCTGATAGTCCCGTTTCTCGGGGAGCGCCAAATCGAGCACTTCCGCCATCAGATCAACAGGCATTCTGCCTGATAACAGCCAGGAACCGTCTGCCCTCTCGGTTGCGAGTGGCGGCTCATCAGCGGAGTCGGATTTGAATGCTCCGACCACCGCCTCGAGCATATCCGCAGGCGTTACAATACCCTCGAAGTGACCATATTCATCATGCACCAGGGCAATGGGGACCTCTGCGTCGCGCAGCAGCCGCAGCGCGTCGAGAGCGGTCATGGATCCGGGTACGATCGGTGCCTTTTGCACGCGCGACGGAAGGTCCAGCGCTTTGCCGGAAAGCATCCGCAAAAGCAGCTCCCGAGTGTCCACAATCCCAATCATGTCACCAGCTGAATTCTCGGCGGTTGGCAGAAGAGAGTGGCGGGTCGTGATTAGCCGTCCCCTCAACTCGGCGTCTGAAGCGGTGAGATCGATCCAGTCCACTTCAGTGCGTGGCGTCATCAGGCCCGCGACTGTCCGATCGGCTAGGCGCATAACGCCTGCAATCATCTCGCGCTCACCCGGGTCGATGACACCAGCAGTCTCCGCTTCAGCAATGAGCGCCTTGATCTCCTCATCTGTGACCCTGCTTTCGCGCTCAGGCGATTGACCGAATAATCGAAAAATCTGACGCGTCGAAGCATCGAGAACCCACACGAGCGGCGCGGCCACAGCCGAAAATTTCATCATGAAAGGTGCGACAGCACAAGCAATCCGCTCTGGACGGCGCAGCGCAAGGTTCTTTGGAACGAGCTCGCCGATAGTCACCGATAGATAGGTAATTGCCAAGACGACGAAGCCATAACCGAGTGGTGTCGAGAAACGAGTCGGCAACCCAGTAAGCTCTAGAAAGCGGCCGGCATGATGGCCAAATGCATCGCCAGAAATTGCACCGTTAAGAATGCTAATAAGCGTGATGCCCACCTGAACGGCCGACAGAAATCGGCCAGGGCTGCTGAAAAGCTCAAGGGCACTTTTAGCACCTCGGTGGCCACGCATCATCATGGCCCGCAAGCGCGAACGCCTAGACGAGATTACCGCAAGCTCTGACAGTGCGAAGAGCCCATTCAAGAGAATGAGAGCTAATACAATTAAAAACTCGTTCACTGCCTGCGTTACCGATGCGTGAAGTTGCAGGCCACCGCATTTACCTTCACTTCGAAGGAAACTAAGGGCTGCCCCAAAATCTTATGGCTCTAGTCTCACGATGTCAGCGCCTCGAGAGGTACTTACCAGCAGGTAAGTAAGCAACAACCATCATGGTCGCAGCCGCAATACGTATCCGCATAATAAGACTTTCCCTGCGATCTAGGGAATCTCTGAATAGGGCGGTTTCAGTCACGAAGTCGGGTGATGCGGCTCGGCTTTCGATGATCTGGCCCCTCAATCGAGCGGGAATGTGTGCCGCAATGGCCCCTCCCACATAGATCAGGCGCACCTCAGTTGTCGTCTCGTCAGAAACAGGTTGGCCAGTGCGAGTAGGGCGAAGACTTGGGCGCCGTTTTTTTCGATGCCGCGGTAGCGAACCTTGCGATAACCGAACTGGTGGTGTCACGGTAACGCGCCTGCTCAGTTGATGCCATATGCTATCAACGTCCGATGAGCAGTTCTTCCTATGGCATTGTCACATAAAGCGAAATTGGCCCGATATGGACGACCGACCGGCAGGCTAAGCCGCTGAAATCCCACGCGTCAAAATCAGCGGTCGTCGGCAAATTCCAGTAAATCAAACTTAATGTGACAACACCCCGTATCCGAGCCATTTGTTTTTGAGGGGAAACGCAATGCCCAACACCACTCGCCGCGACTTCCTGCGTACCAGTGCCGCTGCCGCAGCTCTGTCAGGGTTGCCGACCCAGTTGAGTGGCCTGCTGGCGCAGGCACAGGCGGTCCCGGCCAATAATGCGACCGGATCCATTAAGGATGTAGAGCACGTCGTAATCCTGATGTTGGAGAACCGGTCGTTCGATCATTACTTCGGCACGATGCGGGGCGTTCGTGGCTTCGGCGACCGGTTCCCGGTTCCGCTTGCGAGCGGCAAGCCGGTCTGGTTCCAAAGTGACGGCACACGCGAGGTCCCGCCGTTTCATCTCGATTTGACACGGATGAATGCGCTGAAGTGCGACACGACCTCGCACGAAATCGCGGACACGCAGGCGGCCTGGAACCAGGGCCGCTTCGGCTTCTGGCCCAAGTTCAAGATTGACATGATCAACAACAAGGCGACCGGCCATTCAATGGGGTACTACACACGCACGGAGATTCCTTTTCAGTTCGCCTTGGCCGATGCGTTTACGATTTGTGACAACTACCATTGCAGTGTTTTGTCAGGCACCGACCCGAACCGCATCTTTTTCTGGTCCGGTGCGAACTACGATCCGGCGAATCGCGCGAAAGGGCTCAACCAGACGCCGGAAACCTCCGAGCCAAACAATTTGCGGTGCTGGGTGGCAGGCCTCTGGCCCGATCCGGGATACTCTTACCTCGGCAACGGATTCGATTGGCCGACGATACCGGACGTTTTACAGGAGGCGGGTGTTTCATGGCGCATCTATCAAGATCCGAACGACAACTGGGAAGGCGCGATGCATGGCGGCCTCGCGTTCAACAGCTTCCGCAACGCTAAGAAGGGCTCGCCCATCTACGAGCAGGGCATGAGCCTTTGGTTGCTGGATGACCTCGCCAAGCATGTGAAGGACGACACCCTGCCCCAAGTCTCCTGGGTGGTGCCTTCGCAGGCGCAGTGCGAGCATTCCGCGGGGTCGAGCCCGTTAAGCGGCGCGAAATACACGGCTCAGGTGCTGAGGGCGTTGGTGAGCAATCCGGAAGTCTGGAGCAAGACCGCCCTGTTCATCACGTTTGACGAGAACGACGGCTACTTCGACCACGTTCCGCCGCCGGCGGTGCCATCCTTCAATCCGGACGGATCACTCGCCGGTGCCGCGTCGCTCGACGTCAAGGGAATGTATTTCGAAGCGCCCAACTTTGAGCCTTATCACGACCTGTTACGGGAACGGACCAATGCTGAGCTGGGCATGGACGTGCCGGCCGACAACCTGTACCTCGATCCCCGGGACAAGGAGAGTGGGCTTGTCCGGCCCTATGGCATGGGTCCGCGGGTGCCGATGTATGTAGTGTCGCCATGGAGCAAGGGCGGCTGGGTCAGCTCACAGGTCTTCGACCATTCATCGGTTGGGCAGTTTCTTGAAAAGCGATTCGGAATCACCGTGCCCGCGATTTCACCCTGGAACCGAGCAGTCGCCGGCGATCTGACCAGCGCATTTGACTTTGCCTCGCCGAACGACCCGACTGTCCCAAAGCTCCCCGAAACCAAGCATGCCATAAACATTGAAGCTCTTCAGATCGCGATGCCGCCTGCTGCGCCGCCGGCCAAACCGGGGGCTTTCGCTCAGGAGCGGGGCACGCGACCGTCACGGCCAACACCGTACGAGCTTCACGTGACCTCGCACGTGGGTGGCGACGGCAGGGTGACGTTGCGCTTTGCCAACACCGGACAGCAGGGCGCTGTGTTCCACGTCTACGATCGGCTGCATCTCGACCGTATTCCGCGGCGCTATACGGTGGAAGCCGGCAAGACGCTCGACGACACCGCATGGACCGCCCCGGACGACGGCGGCTCCTACGATCTCGACGTCTACAGCGCCAACGGATTCGTGCGGACCTTCAAGGGGAATGTAAGAAAGGCGAGTGCCGCTGCGCTGAACTTGCAGGTTGCATACGATGTCAGAGGCGGCACAGTCCGAGCCCAGCTCCGCAATCTCGGCACGGTATGGGTCAAGTTCCGAATAGTCGCCAACGAGTATCGTACCGATGGACCGTGGACCTTGCCGGTCGCGCCCAAAGCGACCGCCGAGCGGTCATGGAAAGTTTCCGACAGTGGCAACTGGTACGACTTCACGATCAGCGCACCAGGCTTCGAGCGGCGCTTTGCTGGGCGCATGGAGAACGACGGCAACCTGATCAGCGATCCCGCGATGGGGACTTAGCTGTCCAGCCCCCTCGTTATGGGCCACTTCGATGTAGAGTTTCCGGAACGGGCGGACGCATGCTGAGTGCTTGATGCGGTCGAGTGTGATTGTACTGGCGGAGCCACCGGTTTGTCCTCGCTGTTGTCTGCGCTTGCCCGGACGGCGCCCATTCCTGTCAGTCGACGTCTCCCTCCTGGGGGTTGCGATGAACCGGAAAGTCTCTCTTGCGCAATCAGCTCAATCTGTCCTGTGAGTGCTGACGGGGGAACACCGGCAGGATCGATAGCAACCTTGGATGACAGTCGTATGTTGACGCGGCTATACAGTTTTCCACCCCTCTCAATCCTCGCAAACCTGAGCCCAATTTCTCGTTAGAGCAGAAGTGCCTGCGGTGTTGCAGGAGTGCGACCAACGGATTCCGACGGACCGATACTTCTGAGGGTAACCTTTTCCTACTCCTTGGGGTCATGACACAAACTAAAGGGCCGGTTCTCACCAACCCTTTTTCTTTGTCCCGTTCCGCTTTGATCAAATAGCGGACATGCAAGAAGCACTGCGTGCACGTCAGAGATGGGCCACAGCAGACACTCGCCTCTCGTTCAAAACTCCCAACGTCGACTGGATAGCGACGGGCCGACCAAGTCGTCGCACCTGGATCAGTGTTTTTTGATAAGTCTCAAGGTGCACGCGGCGCGAAACCAGTAGTTCATTCTTAGGCTATTCGGAGAGGGAGCTGGTTAACCGGTGTGCCCCATGTGTGGAGGTGTGGATATTGCAGCAACTGACCAAATTGATGGCGGCAGGGCTAGGATCCATCTTGTTGGCGCAAAGCGCGCACGCTTGGGATCACCCAGGCCATATGATAACGGCCAACATCGCATATTCTGAGGTTGAGCGCGCACGTCCCGATCTGATCGATAAAATCGGCTTGCTCTTCATGGCCCACCCCGATGCCGCCCCCTTCTGGGTTGCGTCGGGCGCAGCCAAGGGCAAGGAGGCCGTACGGCGCAAGTTCGTTGAATGTGCACGTTGGGCGGACGATACCAAATTTTCGCCCAATGATCGACCGGTCTGGCATACGGCTCGCTGGGCGATCGTCGCGAAGGACGCTCCGCCCGAAGCAAAGGCAGCGGCGGCGGCGAAGCATGGCAAACCCGTAGGACAGGCTCTCGATGGGCTGAAGCTAAATTTTGCCACGCTAAAAAATCATGAATCCACTAATCTTGAGCGCGCTTTAGCGATGTGCTGGGTGTTTCACATTGTGGGCGATATCCACCAGCCCATGCACGTTAGTGATCTTTATTCGAAGGATTTTCCTGCAGGCAACGCGGCCGCAACGATGAGTTACATTGAGGACCCCGTAACCAAGAAGCCAATGCCGTTGCACGTACTCTGGGACACCAATGCACTTCGCATCCCGTCATTGGAGGAGGTTGACCGGCACACGGCAGCATTCATCAAGAAATATCCGCGATCTTCCTTTCCCGAGCTGAAGGCTCATCCGGTCAGCGACCCAAACGCCTTTGAGGAATGGGCAAAGGAAAGTCACCAGGTCGCAGTGGATTGGGCCTATAAGCTCCAGACCCTCCCTGACCCGGATAAGGGGCAAGATTCCGACAAGCTGATGAAGAACATGGTGAAGTTCATACTCACAGGGGAGTCACACGTAAAACAGGCCCCGAAACTACCTGCCGGATATTGGGAGAAACTGCAGCCTACGGCTGAACGGCGTATTACTCTGGCTGGTTACCGGATCGCAGACCTTCTCATCTCGGCTGCCGATAATATTGCAGCACAGAGAAAATTCATCGGAAGATGAGCGGCCTGACAGACTGGCTCGTATTTGGCGCGCACATCTGTCGCAATCGAAAGTCGGACGTGGCCAGAGCGGCTTTCTGACTGCTCGCAATGGTAACAGGATCGTCCAAGGATATACGGAGTTGGTATATGAACATGCAGAGGGTGTTGATCGCTGCGGGTCTGGCTATGCTTACCATAGGGTCTGCCTGGGCCCAAACGCCAGAGCGGCCTGTGCGACTCGTGCTCCAGATAACAGTTGACCAGCTACGCGCGGATCTTATCGATCGCTATTCGGCCGGTTTCGGAGACGGTGGTTTTCGGCGGCTGCTCGACGCAGGACTGATTTATACGAATGCCCACCATCGCCATGCCAATACAGAGACGGTAGTCGGCCACACGACGCTCGCCACCGGAACAGACCCGGCGGTTCACGGCATGGTCGCAAATGTCTGGCTCGATCGCATCACCGGGGAACTAGCCTACAATGTTCAGGATGCCGACTACCCGCTTGTCGGCAAGGGTGGTGGCGTCGATGCTAAGACCGAAATAGACCCCACGCAGCGCTTAGCCACCACGCAGGGACGTTCGCCGCGCTCGATTCAGACGACAACGATCAGTGACGAGATCACACTCTCGCTCGGGTCGGACGCGAAAGTTTTTGGCGTGTCAATCAAGGATCGTGGCGCGATCACCATGGCCGGCCACACTGGAACCGCGTACTGGTTCTCCAAATCTGGTGGGCGTATGGTGACCAGCACCTTCTACATGGATGACTATCCGGATTGGGTGAGGGCTTGGAACGAAAAGGGTGTGCCGGCCAGTTATGCGAACAGCTCCTGGGAGCTGTTGGGCGATAGTTCTACGTATCTATTCGGTGAGGCCGATGACGCACCCTGGGAAACCGATTTCCCGGGTTTCGGGCGGACCTTTCCGCACCCTTACGGCCCGGCGGATGGAAAGTACTTCACGACCTTGCTGACCCTTACGCCAGCTGGCGATGAAATTGTACTCGACTTTGCCAGGGAACTTGTAGCCGCGGAATCAATTGGCGCCGACGACGTTACCGATTACCTGTCGATTAGCTTTTCCTCGACCGACTATGTTGGCCATTTCTTCGGTGCTTCCAGCCTTGAATCGGAAGACAATCTTCACCGACTGGATCGTTCATTAGCCGATCTATTCGAATATATCGATGAACAGGTTGGACTTGATCGCACACTTGTCGTTCTCTCAGCGGATCATGGCGCATCGGAAGCGCCAGGCTATCTTAAGAGCCTAAGGATCGGCGGGAACTATTTCAAATTCGATGAAATCGATCGCAGCGACGCTATCGCCAATCTCAAGGCTGAGTTTGGCATTGCGCAAGAACTAGTTGAGCGGTTTTTTCAGCCTTATCTTTACCTCAGTCGCGAAGCGATCAAGAAACACGGCTTAGATTATGGCGAAGTCTCACGCAAGGTGGCAGAGGAATTAAGGAAATTCCCGGGGATCGCCTACGCAGTTTCAAGCCATGACTTGCGAGCGGGTAACGTTGCGCGCACACCGATTACGGACGCGGTCTTGGCAAACTTTCATGAAGACCGGTCCGGCGACATCTATGTTGTCTTTGAACCCCATTGGTTCGTGGCGGATTTTGATGGCCAATCGGTGACAGGCTCGCACGGCTCACCATGGGCTTATGATTCTCATGTTCCTGTAATTTTGATGGGCCCCAGGATCAAGCCTAGCAGGATCGGACGTCGCATCGAGACCGTTGATGTTGCGCCCACGATTGCTGCTTATCTTCGGGTCAGGCATCCCAGCGGGACCCGTGGACGGGTTCTGCAAGAGGCCCTGGATTAAGCATCTTATCGTAGATATTTGCTCAACCATTGTCCGGGCAAGGCGAGCAGGTGACAGGCTCGCGTTCGCGCTTATGTAAATGAAATCGATAGCGTAGTTCAACTAGCGCTAGCGACAACCGTCGAACCGGACGGGTCGGTTTTGACTGTTCCCCGTCAGCACTCACGGGACAGATTGAGCTGATTGCGTAAGAGAGACTTTCTGGTTCATCGTAACCCCGAGGAGGGAGACGATGACTGACAGGAATGCGCGCCGTCCGGATAGCGCAGAGAAGACGGTTAGGGATTTCCGTAGGGCGACGCGGTGGACTATTTCTGCAGAGATTGGCATGAACCGAAAAAGGCAAATGGGCGTCATGCAGTGGATGGCCAAGAGGGGCTACTTTGCAGCCTAGTCTGCTAACTCATCGCGGATGCGATAAATCTGCCGGCGAGAAACACCGAGCTGGCACGCGATTTCCGATAGGCTTAGACCCTGGCTAATGAGGGTGGCGACTTCTTCACGATCGATGCGCCGTTTGCCGCCGGTGTAAACGCCCTTACGCTTTGCCTTGGCGATGCCCTCGGCCTGCCGCTCGCGGCGGAGGTTCGTCTCAAACTCGGCGAAGACCCCTAACATATCGAAGAACGCCTTGCCGGCTGCCGTCGACGTGTCGATCGGCTGCTCGGTTGCTTTGAGCGAGACGCCCTTGGACTTCAACTCGTGGACGATATTCTGGAGGTCGTGCATCGAACGGGCGAGGCGATCGACACGGGTGATAACAATGGTGTCGCCCTTGTCCGCGATCTTGATAAGGAGGTCGAGCTTATCGCGGCCGCCTCGCTTCGTGCCGCTCGCCTTTTCCTTGAAGATCAGATCCGGTTTCACGCCCGCGCTGATAAGTGCCTCGCGCTGCACCGTTAGATCCTGCTCTAGGGTGCTCACGCGAATGTAGCCGTACGTCTTGGGCATGGTCAGCTCCAAAGTGTGACATCAGGGTGTGCCTAACCACTCTCGTGTGACATCGGCCGAAAAACAACCCTGATGTCACGTAAAAACGTGTGACATTGCATTATGCCGCCAAGGTATACCCAAATGACATACTTCAGGCATGCAAAGTGAACGCAAAAAATCGACAATTCCAGACGCTTTCACAGCCCAATGGCAGATAGCCTTGAAATCCGAGCGAGCAGGCCCGGCGACCTACCCTCAATCACAATCCTTTATCCGGATGCATTCCCGGACGAAGATTTGCTCCCCCTCGTCAGCGACCTGCTGCCGGCTGGGTCGATGGTGCTCTCACTTGTCGGAGTCATCGGTTCGTCTGTCGTGGGCCACGTAGTTTTTACGAGGTGTGGCGTTTCCGGCAGCAGTCACGAAGCGGCCCTTCTGGGGCCGCTTGCCGTTGCCTCCACATGGCAGAACCAGGGCATCGGCAGTGCGATGGTCCGTGACGGCCTTCAACGGCTCACAAAGGACGGCATTGCTTGCGTTTATGTCCTGGGCAACCCCGCCTACTATCAGCGTTTCGGATTTGCGCGTGAGGTCTGTGTCACTCCGCCTTACCCACTGCCGAACGAATGGCGCGGAGCGTGGCAGTCTGTCAGCCTGGGCAGGACAGGGTGTCCGTGTGGCGGCAGCCTTTCGTTACCGCAGCCCTGGCTCCGACCATCTCTTTGGGCGCCGTAACCCTCCTCGGTACGAATGGAATTATTGGTCAGAAGGGATGTCCGCTTTCGGGTGCAGAGCGGAACATGCCTGAGCTGTGATCGTCAGAGGACCGCCTGAACCGCTTTGATCAATAAGCGGACGTTTGAGAACTATCAATTGGGCGCCTGCGGAGGGCGAGATTTTTTTAGAATCTGACGCACCCGAAATGACGAGCGCTAGCATCAAAAAGGAAATTGCAGCAATCCAAGCTGCGATGATCCTGAGTCCAATCCGAACCCAATGTTGCGTGAAGCGCTCCGTCAACCAGCCTACACCGCCGGTTGAAAATAGGAGCGCAAGGTTTGCGCCAACAAAAGAGCCTACGAGCGAAATCAATGTTGCACGCCAATGTCCAGGATCTGGTGTCGAGAGGACACCTACTAGCAGACCGGCACCTCCCGTTAGCACCAACCAGGGCAGAAAAAGGCCATTTGGGAGAAGCGCTGCTAGCGAAGCTGCAATAACGCAAATAGCCAGCAACCAAGCATTCTCGGTCCCTTGCATACCGATCGTTTGTCCCAGAAGCATGCCGGCGAAACAGCATATGGCAAACACAATCCAGCATACCAGAAAGTCACGGGGGAACTGCTGACCGAGCATGAGCCCCAATGCCAACAAGGCCAGCAATTGTGGCGGTGTTGAAAGCGGATGCAGCATGCCGACATAGAAGCCCATGAGTCCAGGTATGGGCGCATGAGCGGCGGCGTCCGTGGGCGCAAGGGCACACGCGACGGCAATAGCTCCGGGGAAGTAGCGGCTAGACAATACCGAACAAGAAGGCAAGGCCAACCACCGAAATCACCCCGCCGCCGGCTCGGACAGCGTACGCGCCAAACGGCCATGCAATGAGCAATCCAAAGACGATCCCAATCAAGTGTAAGAGACCAGTGGCGATCACGAAGCCTGCCGCATAAGCGAACGAATTGGTAGCTTCCGGAAGCTCAATTCCGTGAGCGTATCCGTGGAAGACAGCGAACACTGCGACGATAACGTTCGCGGCCCACAGTGGAAGCTTTGCGGCGAAAAGAATGAGCAGCCCGAGCACCACTGCGGATGCCGCGATGCCCGTCTCAACGGCCGGTATGGGAATGCCTATTATTCCGAGCGCAGCTCCAAAAGCCATAACAAGTGGAAATACCACTGGTAAGAGCCAGATCGCGGGAGGACCAAGAAACGCCCCCCACATGCCGACGGCGACCATTGCTACGACATGATCCCAGCCTAAGATCGGATGCGTGAAACCGCTGATGAACCCGCCAGCGAGGCCCCCTTCTGTGTGCGCCTCGACACTGCCCGGCGCCAGAATTGATGCAATAATTACAACCCCGAAAATAACGAGACGGGTTGCCTCTGACATGCGTCACCACTCCCAAGCTAAGAGTTTATCTTCCGACCCAGTGATTATTGCTCTGACCGATATACTGCGAGGCGCCTATAGACGCTCGCAACGGACGGCAGGCTACTCAGTCGCATTCAGATGAATTTGCAAACGAACATTTCAAAGTTATTCTGGCAGCTTCCTCTCACCTATCTTGGCTTGATTTCGATGCGCGTGCCAGCCAATGCGCACCAAATCGGCTTTGGTGATCAACTGCTGCAGCCAGTCACCCTATTTCACTGCCTTCTTCCGCTGTTAGCAGTGGGGCTGCTAAGCAGACAACAGCCGAGAGTCCAGATCAACGGCCTTGTGGCTCTGACTCTTGGCTTGGGCCTCACCGTTGGACTTTCTTGCAAAGTCTATCTCGATCTGTCCCAAAGCCAATTGATCTTTGCTCCAATAATCGCGGTCTTTGCCGGGAGTTTGGTCGCAATCGCCCGCCCTATATCGGAAGTGATCCTTTACCTGCTATTTGTATCACTGGGTATCGCGATCGGCGCCAACCTCTCGCTCGAAACCACAGACTTGATTGATTTCGCCCAAACGCTCTTCGCCGCCTTCATTGGGTCCATCACCGTACTGCATGTGATGGCGACGACAGCGGTCCCGGCATCGGGAGATTGGCACCGAGTCGGACTGCGCGTAATGGGATCATGGATTTTCGCGTGCGCCATCATGGTCATCGCATTGGAGGTGCGAATGCTGACGTGATGCTCTCCAATGGAACTAACCAAAACTAGCTTGGCGGCGGTCATTCCCTGAGGCAGAAGCAGAACACGTGCAGCCTGCGCATATCAGAAGACCGCGTTGTCCGCTTTGATAAATGAGTGGACATATACCGCTTGTCGCTCCTTAGCCTTCATCGGCGGGGAGACATCCATTAGCTGAAAGCAAGCCAGTCTGGTCTGAAGATTAGGAGAACGCCAATAATGACCATGGCGGTTCCGCCGATCAGATGTGAATACCGCGAATAGCTTGCAGTCAGGCCGGTCGCCTGCAGTGTCACCATGGCAGTAATGAATATAATAGCGTCATCAGCCAAGAAGACCGAAATATAGAGCAAAAGATAAGCGTAGTACTGCCATGTCGGGAGGTCGCTCAGTGACAGGACATTTGTAAACACCGCAGGAAGGCCCGCCGAACATAGCAGCTCTATAAGGTTGACTGCCGCGGCTAACACGACAATTCCTGCAAGTGCCAGCCAGAAGTGCTCCTCTTGTACTGTTCGTTTAAGCGCATCCATGATTGTGCGCCGCTCTCCAGAATTGGTCACCTTACAAACAGCATCCGGATTGAGTGCAAACTCACGGAGATAATAAGCTCCGCCCACGAGTGCGAAACCGCCAACCGCAAGCCGGATCCATAGCAGGGAACCTAATAACAAGAAGATGTTCAGCCAGGCGGAGAGAAATAGAAAATAGACCAGCGCCGAGGTAAAAAGGAAGGTTCCCCCAAGAATCCACATGCGTGCTTTGTTTTCCATGCCAAGAAGTAGACCTATCAGGAAAACAAGGACCCACATGGCGCACGGATTAAAACCATCTACGGCCGCTAGGAGGACCGTCAACACCGGTAGTGACAGTGCACGCGTGCTGACTTCCCCAATTACAGGCAAGTCGATCTGAGCCGGCAGACTTGGTCGTGTAACAGGTGCACTCTGGGTATCACTCGCCGGAGGAACATATCGTGGCTGGGAGAGCGACGCGGTGACCTCTTCGTAAAGATCGCGGCAGGGGACACCGATGCATTGTCGCGCAGCTTCTATTACCTGCGCACCCGTTGTCTCCGGAGCATCGAAGCCGATGAAAGGGCGTGGGCCGACGAGTATTAGCGGGACTCCCGGTTGCTTCACTCCGAGCCTTCTGTTGAGCGCCTCGAACTGCTTCGAGGCTAATGCGTCGGATTGAATGTCGTGATCGATCACCCGCAGCCATTGCAGTTTTCGGGCTTGGTCTCGGAGGAATGACTTCGCGCGCTGACAATATGGACAGCCAGGTTCACTATAAACGTGAACGACCAGCCGTGGGCTGTCTGCCTTGCTGGCACTGTCCGCCTTTACTACGCATGGGAGCAGGAACAATGCGAATAAGAATAAGTATCGTATTTTTGGACCTAGCGTTGGCTGCTGACCTGCCGTCAATGTCGTGAGCATAGCGTCCCCTTGGCTCTGCGCACTGCCGCATAACTTTCTTCGCAGAACCTGCGGTCCGAAAATGATGAGGATCAATTGCGGCGATCTGCCTCGCTAGTTTGAAGGGAAAAAGGCCGTTGCAAAGGGCCTTAACCGAAGCAGCGGCATGCAAGGGGTGCGCTGCCAAACTTTCGATTGATCATCATCATAGTCCTCGACAGCGGACCCTAGCAAAGTTGTGTTGCGGTTTTGAAATTTCTGGAGCCTCAACATGAATGTCTTCTACACAGCATTGATAGCCCTATTGGCGTTCGCGGCACTGCCAACTGCCACGTTTGCCGATGACGATGATCCATTGTTCGTAAATCTAACAACCGACGAGACACACCGCGCTCGTATGGCCCTTGTCTTCGCCAGCAGGCAGCAACAGCTTGGCCGACCCATTGTTATCTTCCTGAATGACCGTGGCGTCTTGCTTGGCTCCACGAAAAATTCGGACAAATTTAAAGAACACCAGCAAGTCCTGGCCGCGATGATCGGTAAGGGGGCGGACGTCTTAGTCTGTCCAATGTGCATGGAGCATTATGGCGTCAACAAAGCCGACATGTCCCCCGGGCTTAAGCTGAGTAATCCCAAGATTGTTGGCGATGCGCTATTCGATGACGACGACACGAAAGCGTTGAGCTGGTGATTACCACTCTGTCGAACGCGACGGTCCTTAGCTAGCATCAACATGTAGGCTGGTCTTGGCCGTCCAGCCTTAAATTTGCGTCTGGAAGAGACAAACTGATACGCAAAGCAGAGGAAGCTCCCTCTAGCGCTTATAACTGACGGCGAATGGTTTGTTCAAAGGGGTTGGTTCCGGTAGATCGCCGCAATCGCCTCAATCTGTCCCATGAGTGCTGACGGGGAACACATTTGATAGTGATCAACGACACGTTTTGGCCAAGCTCAATATCGTTGCACAAGGCCGCGACCAAGCTCCAATCATTCTGATGCGCGCTAGGTCACAGGGGTCATTCGGTTCAGGGTTGCAGGAGGAAAAGCGATGTACGGGCATGTGGCAACAGCAGTGTTGGCCGGTGCGCTTGCCGCCGTAATTTCGGCCCCAGCTATGGGGCAAACAGCCTTAAATCCGGGCAAGAAAGACGTCCCGGAAGAGCCGAAGATCTATTCCCCTGGCGCTGTCACATTAAGATGTATCGGTCGCAGAAGATCTACGACTACCCAATTTCAAGCCGCCGCTGTCACCTCTTGCCATCTCTCCATCGCCGCAGCACGAAACTGCCGAAGTGTTCGACGTGATATGAGATGGAGCTGAACGTTGAAGGTATTGTAGATGGCGGCATGTGTTGAAAGAAATCTCTGAGCTGACCCGGCTGATTTGAAGCGCTGCATGCGCCGCTCTCGCTGCCGGATCGGCAAGTGAGAATTCTCGGCTCGATTGTTACTTCGCCCGCCCGTGATGTGGATGCGCTTCATCCCTAGAGTTTCGAGCGCAGCACGATACGAGGGTAGCTTGTCCGTCACCACAATGGTCGGTGCGAAGCCTTGTGCCTTGAGGAGCTTGCGCATCAACTTGAGCGCAGCCTTCTTATTGCGTCGAGATTGGACCAAGACATCGAGAACTTCGCCCTCGCAATCGACGGCACGCCATAGATACATCGTCTTGCCATTTATCGAGACGAAGACTTCATCGAGATGCCAACGCGTATCAGCACGCGGGTGCGATCGTCTGAGCTTTCTGGCATAGGCCAAGCCAAACTTAAACGACCAGCGGCGGACCGTTTCATACGAGACATCGATGCCGCGTTGGGACAACATATCCTCGACATCGCGCAGGCTTAGAGGAAAGCGAAAGTACAGCCAGACCGCGTGCTGGATCACAGCGGCCGGGAAGCGATGGCGACGATAGGAAGAACTGCTCATCGGACGTTGATAGCATACGGCATCAACTGAGCAGGCGCGTTACCGTGACAACACCGAAGAAACACCCCTTTCTCAATCTCCTGAGCACACGCGCAGTCCGGCAGCTTCAGATCACCTCAAGGGTTAGCAGGTTGCATGCCCATCGGTTCGGGACTGCCCGTCTCGGTCCAGGCCTTGTAATTGTCGGGCGAGACGTTGGGCAAATTTTTGATGAACGCGGCGATGTTCCAGATCTCCTCGTCGCTAACATTGAGAAGCGCAAAGCTCGGCATGCCGGTCATATCTATGCCGTTCTTGACGATCCAAAATATCTCCCCGGCGGGACGGTTCTTTGCCGTCTTGTTGAGGTCTGCCGCATAGGGGCGCATGCCTTCTGAAAACTTGGCCCATTTCACGCCGGGTGCGCCGTGGCACGTTGCGCAGGAATGCTGGGAAAAGGCTTTGGCGCCTTCCTGAATGACGGCAGTGTCATCTAGGGAAATGGGGACCTCCGTGGGCGCCCGCTGTTTTATCGAAGCCTGGCGAATGTTGATCAGTGCCCAGGAGACTGCGCCGGCGCCGGGCTCCCGAGCGGCCACGTTATAGTAGCCTGAAAAAAGATAAATCGCGCCAGCGATCGCGATCAAAAGCACCAGAATGCCGAATGCTCCAAGGGCTCTCATTGGCTCTACTCACTCACGTTTGAATGTCCTCAGCGTATGAGCATATCGCGGCACGCCCTTTTGGAATAATCACAATTTGTCGGGCCAGTTCCCAACCCGACATCGCAAGCGCGCTTGGGAACATTCTCTGACGCGTTCACTGGACGGGCGCAATTAGAACCTTCTCGATAATACTGATGTTGATTTGATGCATAACTTTCGTCAGGCAATCAAATCAAACCGTGCAGCCTCGCGAGGGATTCTATCGCCCGCAGCTTGCCTGCAGGCCGCGTCTCGTCGCTCTCATACGTGTCCATCAACATGTCCGTCAGCCGGTCGATGGTAACCCCGTAGTCTGCCTCGGCACGCTGCCGTGCAATAGCCTGCAGCTCATGTATCCTCGGGGCGACCTTGGGGTGATGCAGCAGCTTGTGCGCTTCTTTCTATTGGGTCGCCAACGAGCTGCCCTGCGAATAGCCGGCCATGGCAAAAGCCTGCCGCGCATTGCCGAGTTCAACGTATGCGTGGGCAAAGGCTTCTTGCCTTTTTGTAAGCGACGTCATTGTCGTTTCGGGGCCCAACTTATAGATCGATACAACTTGAAGTAATGGTGTTCGCGACGACTGGAAACAGTCTGTATGCGACAGACGCAATTGGCAAGGTCCCATATGTTGAATGCGCGGGTTGTGACCTGCCCCCACTTCAGTGGGCGCAGATCACCGCTTCGTATCGCTGACGGCCGTTCCTAAAGGAAAAGCGGGCGTTCGGGCGAGGGTACAGAAACCTGCACACTTCCGGACAACGAACGGGCAACTCTGGGCAAGAGCCGTCGGGCAGCAGCCCAAAAACACCGGATCCTTGCGCCACTAGAGAGCTCAAAACTCTTGCTCCGATGGCTGCCCGCGCCTTACGCTGGCACCGTGAGGAGGGTCGTCAGATCCTTAATCATTGAGTGGTGGAACGGGATGGCATGGAGTTCTGAGGGTTGTTGCGTTGCTGGCATTCATCGCGGTCATGGCCACGCCTATATTGGTCTCTGCACAAAGCCTGGGTACGGATGACAAGGCTGCCGCCGACACTGCCTCAGGCCGTACGCTCGAAGCGCCGGTCAACCGGCGTCCAGTGGCGCAAAAGTTCTGGTGGTCTAACGCCTGGTACGACAACGGGTGGCTCGACGTGCCGGCGAACTTCGAGGTCCGCGAACGCACTGTCAGCTACGTCAATCCGGCGGACGGGACCGAGGTGCCGGCCATCGTCTACAGGCCGGCTGACGATGGGCGCCATCCGGCGGTCCTTTTCCAGCACGGGCGACGTGGGCTTGACGATCTCGTGAAGCGGCTTGCAAAGCGGATCGCGGCGCGCGGTTTCGTCGTGCTGGCGCCCGACGTCTACACCGCTCGCTTCATTGATACGCTGCCGATTAAGCATCTTCCGGAAACCGAGACTGACGTGGCGGCGGGACTCGACTACTTGCTCGGCCTTGAGGATGTCTCTTCGACAAAGGCTTGCGTCGTGAGCCATACCCGCGGCGGCTACTACACGCTGAAGGCGGCGGTAACCCACGGAGGGCAAGAGAAGCAGATCGCGTGTTACGTCTCCTCTTACCCGCACTGGCAGAACCCTAACGCCGCCGAGCCCGATCAGGTTTACCGGTTCGCATCGGAGGCCGAAGCGCTGACCGTTCCGGCGATGATCTTCATCGGCGAGTTCGAGCAGTACCAGCGGCGGCGCTCGATCGAGACGGCGGTCAGCGCGATGAAGGCGAAGGGGCTCGATGTAACGCTAATCATCTATCCTGGTGTTGGGCGCGGTTTCGACTTCCGCCCGCCAAGCGTGCGAACCTTCGCCGACGACCTGGCTGCCAAGGATGCCAACATGAGGACGTCAGGGTTTTTAAAGAAGCACCTCGCGGCGTGGGCGCGCTAAAGGGGAACTCGCGCTGGCGTCGCAGTTGGGCACCGGTAGAATCTGCTGTGGGTCAAAGGTGGAACAGATTCCAGGCGGCTATCGTGTCGATGATGCTGAACGGAACGCTGTTGCGTATTACTATGGCCTAGACCCTAGGGAATTACCCGCTGCAGGCCATCTCAGGCTAACGAGAGATGAGGCCAGACGTGTCGCTTTGAATATCGCGAAGCTGCCTGACCTCTTAAGTTCAGGGAATAGCAAAGAGGATGACCAGGGTAGGTGAGAGGGGCAGGCCACAGACGCACTCGTGTGCTGTTCCGCCAGCATACTCGACGCCTTGGCCGCCGGTGTCGGCGGCTCGCGCTGGCTACCAATTGCTAACGGCTATCAGTTTTCTCTCGGTCCTCCAGCCGCTCAACTTTTGCGGCCATCTTCGGTACGAGACGCACGCGATACCTTTCCGATTTACACTGCAACAGCCAGACCGTTTCATGGGGCTTTGACTGTTCTGCATCACGCTTTGCGCGGACAGGATTTTCACACTTAAAACCCTGCTTGCGGACCTGCGCAGCGACGATCCCGCTAGGCGCTTCTTCTTCCGCAGCTGCGACCTGACTTGGCGTCGGGGACGTGCAAAGCAAAGTCACAGATGCGGTCGCAACTGCTACGGCGCTGAACACACACAGCGGCTTTCCAGAAAAAACTAACATAACGGCGTTGTCACATTAAGCGTAATCGGCCTAATTTGGGCCATCAACCAGCGCGCTAAGTCGTTGAAATTCTTTGTGCCGAAATCTTCGATTTTCGGCAGATTCGGCTAAATCTGACTTAATGTGACAACGCCATCTGAGCTATGCCCCGTCGCTGTCCAATTGAGGGTGCCGCCCTACAGCACACCTGGGGCACGCTATCAGCGCCGCTTTTTAAAAGCTCCGTCAGTTGGCATCTTGCGCCGGCCGGTCAGCTAACAAGCTGCCGATAGCACGGATGACAACGCGGCGATTCCTCCGCTCCGGTCCAGATGTATTGATACGGAGATATTGTTCTCCATACCCCACAGCTTCAAGGTTTTCAGCGGGGACACCGTATTCACTAATCAGGATCTCTTGAACGTTCGCTGCCCGCTCTTCCGACAGCTCAAGATTCTTCTCAAAGGAACCGACAGCATCGGTGTGTCCAGCAATAAGGAAAACTTGCGTCGGATCCTGCTCGATGACCTCGAGTATTGCATCTGCAAAGTCTTCAAGCTTTTCGATTGCTGCGGCTGACAGTTCCGCTGAGCCGAAATCGAACCCGATAATATCGAGATTCACCGACCGAACATGCGATCGCACGTATGGGTCTTCGATGATGTCGTCGACTGTGTAACCGCGACTGGGGTAAAGCACTGGAGGTGCTATAAACGTGTCGACATATTCGTCATAGGATGCGTGTGACGCACTTAGAACGTATGTGCTAAGGGCCAATCCGGCGATCGGTGGCAGGTAATAAATGCTGATGCCGTCACGGAAGCGGTTTCGATGTCGACGAGGAACTGCTCGATAGCGACGGCTGTGCACAAACCGCTCTCGGCCGCGCGAGTTGTGAATGCGTCGTCGACGTAAGCGCTGCGTCCGCGATTTTCGAATGACCACCTCTTTCTTACGGCGGGGTGCGCGCTCAGCGCGGCGCTGTTTTCCCCGGCGCAATTTTCCAGCGCGGTTTGGCGCGTTAAGTCGTGCTTTTCGCCGTGCTGCACGTCGCACTTTTCGCCTTTTGCGTTCGGCATCTGACGTAGGAGATCTCGCGGCGCGCTGCCTCTTCGACGTTATCTTGGCTTGTGCCTTCCGCGTGGCGGTACCGCGCTTCACCACCTTGCGCCTCGCTGGAGCTGTGCGCCGGGTATCACGACGTTTAAAGGTGCTGCGCGTTGCTCTTCGTATCCGCCGAGTTGCAGGGCGCCTCACGATTCTGCGCCTAACTGCTGTCCCCCTGCGCCGAGCGGATGGACGGCTCACGGACCTGCGCCTAGCTGCACTCCGTCGCCGAACGGAAGGACGTCTTGCGGCGCCACGTCGGGTCGCCCTTCTGCCTCGATTGGCACGACGCCCTGCCGCTCGACTTTTGGCTCTTCTTTGAGCAAAACGCTGCGCGGCTTGGCTAGGCTTAAGTTGCTTTGGGGCCGCAAGGGGGAGAAGCGAGCCGGGAATGGAAAGTTGGCTTTCGGGCGACAAGCTGCCTCTGTAAACTCCCGGCGAATGACCAGATTCCAGCCCCTCTTCGGCGCGGATGTTAGCCGAGCACGTGCTGGCCATGGCTAGCGCTATGAGAATGCCAACGACCAGCCGGTATGCGAGCTGTCTAATCTCTTTTCCTATCGTCATCGGTGATCTAGCAATCCATAGCGGACCTGTCATGCTCGCTGGATCAGCCTGCATCTCCGACTATGGACATGGGCCCAACATGCCTGCGCTGCAAATTCGCCCTGCATTAACCACTAACCGGGGTCGGCAATTTAGATGGGCTGGAAGGTTTCTGCCCTTGACAAATCTCACTAGGGAGCCGCGACAAATGTTCCCGCTGCCATGTTTCTTTATCCTGGGTGGCATTGTCACGTTAGCACGTATGCCGCGCGAAAATGGACGACGTCTCCATGTTTCACGCCGCAGCAGTCATGACAGACAAACTGCCATCATATGGCGCGGCATTGAGCGAACTTGGGATGAGAGCTCGCCACATAACCGGCGGTCGGATCAACAACCGGGCCGAGAATTCTCACTTGCCGATACGGCAAAGAGAACGACGGATGCAGCGATTCAAATCAGCTGGTGCCGCGCAACGATTTCTCTCAACCCACGCCGCTATCTACAACACCTTCAATGTCCAGCGTCATCTGATCTCACGCAGAACAATGCGACAGTTCCGAGCGGCAGCTATGGACAGGTGGGATGCCATGACTGCTGCGGCGTGAAACATGGAGACGCCGTGCATTTTCGCGGAGCACACGAGTAAACGTGACAATGCCCGCCAACGCCTTGAAAGTACGACCGCGCCGGCGGTTGCCGGCCGATTTCGGCTCACGACCGACCAGCGAGCTGGCGGCCAACTTGCTCTACCGTCAGTTCGAGACGCCCGCGCCTAACCGGAAGTGGGCGGCCGACTTCACGTACGTCTGGACGGCGGAAGGCTGGCTCTACGTGGCGGTCGTGATCGATCTCTACTCGCGCCGGGTTGTCGGATGGTCGATGCAGGACCGCATGACCGCGCGAACTCATGCACTACGCAGACCGTGGCAGCCAGCACACGAGCGAGGACTTCCCACGGCTGATGGCAGAGCGCGGCATCACCTACTCGCTGTCTCGCGCCGGCAACGCACCATCGACATCAGCGCGGCGCGCGAAGGCCGCCACGTGGTGATCGAGGTGGTTAGTGACGGAACACCAGATCTGGATCAAACACAACTCTGGTGGTTCGTGGCAGGTTTAAAGTTTTAGTAGGAGGAATTTCGATGAAACCATGGCTGTTTGTCACTGCAATACTTTGTTGCGGCTGCTGGTCTGGACTGAGTGACGGCGTCAATGCCCAGCCCGGATCAGACACAACAGGTACAGTTGCAGATCTCGGGGCCGTGCCCATTACGATCGACAACTTCGTCCGCGCGGCGACAGACATCGAGTTCGAAAAATACGTGTCCCTGGCCGGTGGCGTGAATCAATTCTACCATTTTCGAGAGCCGACTCCGGTCGACAATCAGCCGACGATACGCATGAACCGGGACACATTGTACAGCACGGCCGTCGTTGACATCAGCGAGGGCGCGACCCTGACACTGCCTGACGTGGGCGAGCGCTACATGAGCGCAATGATCGTCAATCAGGATCACTACATCAATGAGGTGTTCAGCGATGGCGGCACTTACACGCTCGACATGGAGCGTTTCGATACGCCCTACGTCATCGTATTCGTCAGAACCCTTGTGGACGCGGCCGATCCCGAAGATGTCGCAGCGGTCAACGCGATCCAGAATCAGTTTGCGATTGAAGCCGCTTCATCGAAACCGTTCACCTTGCCGAATTACGACAAAGGCAGGTACGAAGCGATGGTCTCGACCTTGCTTCCGCTTGGAGCTTTCGTTCCTTCCGACAGTATCGGCACGTTCGGTTCCAAGGAAACGACCGACCCCATCCGCCATCTGCTTGGCACGGCACTCGGCTGGGGCGGTCTGCCGGAAAGTGAAGCTAACTATGATGCATGTCGAGCCGGGCCTGCCCGTGGGCGAATACAAGATCGAGGTGCCTGCCGACGTGCCTGTCGGCGCGTTCTGGTCGATCAGTCTCTACAATGCCAAAGGCTTCTTCGAACCCAATGGCCGCAACGCCTACAATGTGAACAGCGTGATGGGCAAGCGAAACGACGACGGCTCCATGACCGTGCACCTCGGCGGGTGCGATGATGACCGGGTAAACTGCCTCCCGATCATGGAAGGCTGGAACTACATCGTTCGCATGTATCGGCCGGGCAAGGAAATACTGGAAGGGGAATGGGTGTTTCCGAAGGCTGAACCCGCCCAGTGATAGCCAGCCAATCAAGGCCGGGTGACTGACAGCGAAGAAAAGGAAAACCGGCCGCTCTTTCTTCAGTATCGAAGTCAAGCGGACCTGAGACAAGTGCGGCTTCATTACAAACCATGGGACTAAACAATATGATCAGGGCTTCCAACTTGCGCCACTTTGGCCGCCTCTGCATTTCCGCCGCTGTTCTTTCCCTGATGCCAGGCATCGCTCCAGCGGGAGACAATGACGGTGTTGCCGTCAATGTAGACAATTTCGTCAGAGCCGAAACGGCGGCACAATTCGATCGCACAGTCGGGGTGGCCGGCGGGATCAATGAGTGGTTTCACTTTAGGGAGCCGGCACCAATCGATAAGCAGACTGTCATCCGCATGAACCGCGACACGCTTTACAGTGGGGCCGTTGTCGATATCAGCAAAGGCGCCAGGCTGATCATTGCCGGATGCCGGCGATCGTTACATGTCAGCAATGGTCGTCAACGAGGACCACTATGTGAATCGGATTTTTCGTGATCCGGGCACCTATGAACTGTCCATGGACGAGTTCGATACGCCTTACGTCCTGTTGGCCGTCCGCACACTTGTGAATGCATCAGATCCGGATGACATCAGGGAGGCCAATGCCCTCCAGGACCAGTTCATGATCGAGGCAAACTCGGCGCAACCCTATTCGCATCCGGCCTATGATGTCGACAGCTACAAGGCCACCTACGATCCGCTGCTGGAACTGGGCAGAGGGGTTCCCGATGCGCGTAGGACGTTTGGCAAGAAGGAGGACGTTGGCGAAGTGCGCCACCTTCTGGGCACCGCATGGGGTTGGGGTGGATTGCCTGAGCACGAGGCCTACTATCTCAACGTCGAGCCCAATCTCCCCGTTGGCGCATACGAGCTAAACTTCAAAGACGTGCCTGTCGATGCCTTCTGGTCGGTCAGTGTCTACAATCGAGACGGATTCTTCGAGAAGAATGACCTGGGCACCTACAGCGTCAACAACATGACGGGTAAACCAAATCCCGATGGTTCTTTTACCATACACCTCGGTGGTGATCCTGAGAGCGTCAATTATCTGCCTATAGGCGAAGGCTGGAATTACACCGTACGGCTCTACCAGCCTCGAGCTGAAGTTCTCGATGGATCGTGGACTTTTCCGACCGTCGAGCCGATCCGGTAGAGTAAACGAAGGTCTGAAGAGCCTAGGAATATCTGAGTGGGTGTTGTCACGGTAACGCGCCTTCTCAGTTGATGCCGTATGCTATCAACGTCCGATGAGCAGTTCTTCCTATCGTCGCCATCGCTTCCCGGCCGGTGTGATCCAGCAAGCGGTCTGGCTGTACTTTCGCTTTCCTCTGAGCCTACGCGATGTCGAGGATATGTTGTCCCAACGCGGCATCGATGTCTCGTATGAAGCGGTCCGCCGCTGGTCGTTTAAGTTTGGCTTGGCCTATGCCAGAAAACTCAGACGCTCGCACCCGCGTGCTGATACGCGTTGGCATCCCGATGAAGTCTTCGTCTCCATCAACGGCAAGAACGTATACCTGTGGCGCGCCGTTGATTGCGAGGGAGAGGTCCTGGACGTGCTGGTGCAATCGCGCCGAAACAAGCGAGCAGCCTTGAAGCTGATGCGGAAACTGCTCAAGTCACAAGGCTTCTCGCCAGACGCCGTTGTGACAGACAAACTGCCATCATATGGCGCGGCATTGAGCGAACTTGGGATGAGAGCTCGCCACATAACCGGCGGTCGGATCAACAACCGGGGTGAGAATTCTCAACTCCCGATACGGCAAAGAGAACGACGGATGCAGCGATTCAAATCAGCCGGTTCAGCCCAGAGATTTCTCTCAACCCACGCCGCTATCTACAACACTTTCAACGTCCAGCGTCATCTGATCTCACGCAGAACAATGCGACAGCTCCGAGCGGCAGCTATGGACAGGTGGGATGCCATGACTGCTGCAGCGTGAAACATGGCGACGCCGTGCATTTTCGCGCAGCACACGAGTAAACGTGACAGTGCCCATGGAGGGACGACTATAATAGAAATCGGCCGCATTCGTCGCTTGAAAACTTGACGCCGAGCGACTTCGCTGCCCAACTTGAAGAAGCCCGAAAGATCGCATGACGACCGGACCAGAAACGGGGTGAGCTCCAGGAATAGCCGGGTCGCTCATTCAACTTGGAACCACTTCGGGGGAGCACGCCAAAATTGACCTGCACTTACTGAATGGTTCGGTTCAAATGTTAGTTGATTGGTGGCTTCGGCGACAACGGGATCATGGTCAACCCTAATCAAAGGTAGCTCACGATCATGAAGGTATCTGACAGCACGGAAAAGATCGTTTCCGTGATCACTTGGATCGCTTTCGCACTCATTGTCCTCGTACACCTGGGCATCTTGCTCGTAGGGATTTTCTATTCGTCACCTGAGGATGTGCCAGTTGAGTTTCTCAATCCATAGGCCTGACCGGGAAACCTCGGATAAGGCTCACGAATTTCGCTCTGGATCACGAAGGTCGCGCCATCGTGTACATGCCTGGGATATCGGTTTTTTTCGTCACCAGGATTAAGCTGAAAGGTTTGATACTTCGCTTCGTTGAATATTATTGCTGCCGCCGAGACAACTCCACCGGACGAGACCAACGTTCTCCCTCGGCTCTGCCCCTGCTGCGGCGGGCGCATGATCATCATCGAGACGTTCGCACCCGGCACAACACCGCTTTATCATCCGCCAACCGAAGGCATCGACAGCTCATGATGCATCATGCCATGTCTGCGAACACGCAAATCGTTACCATAAATAGCTGGACAACGCCCGGCCATGATGCGGCCTGGCTGTTAGGCGTGAACTGCGCCTGGCCAGCATGCCGCCCCACGGCCCACAAACCACTCTCTTGCATCGTCACACCAAGTTGCCGCCACCCCGAGCATCCTGCGACGACTGCCGGTGACCTCAGAGCACGACGCCCCGACATCCGCGCTCAGCTCAAATCCCCATAGGGCCTAAGGCTCGGCCTCACACCCAACTCCGCGATTTCGTGCCTTGGCGCTTCCCGGACGCGAGCAAGCCCCAGTGCACCAACACCCACGACGGGCCGGCGTCCGAGAAACCTGCACAAAAACGACCCTTCAGCAAAATCTAATATAGAGCTGGTTGCTGGACCATCGTCGTCGTGCATCGTCACATTGCGATGCCGTCAGTGGGTCATGAGGAGGACGCCGTGGCCATCAACGCTATCGGCGATCCCATGCTGACGAAGTGCCAGCCAGTAGGTTGCGGTGTTGACCGCGATAACGGGCTTGCCGTGGTGTGCCTCCAGATCAGCTGCGAAGCCGGCGCAGACTAAGGCGGTGCCGACCTGCAAAAGAACCTCGACATCAGGTGTATCCACACGGGCAAAAGCGTCACGCACTTCCGCCTCGGTGATTCTCGCGGTGTACGCTCGGCCCTTTTGCGCGCTGGAGAAGCCGACGGCGCGTGCCACACAGAAGCCAAGCGCCGCGAAGTACGCCTCGACGTTGCGGTTTGCCTCCTGCCCGAAAGGCGTAACGAGTCCGATCCTATGCGCTCCGAGCGTCTTTAATGCCTCGGGCACTGCATCCGACGCCATTGTAGTTGGAAGGCCAACGGCGGCCTGGACGAAATCACGCAGCCGCGGTGCCGCGGTGACGCCGTCAGGCATGTACTCCAGGGTATAGGCCACAACGATACGATCAGGTTCACAGGCCAGAGCCAAGTCTAGAGTTGGTCGCATCAGATCCATCAGGCCCTCGACGGTGTCAGGCAAAGCAGGAAACGGGAAGCGGTAGGTTTGGTTGGTTACACCCGTTGGGCGCAGTGATGCCATGTCTGGTTCGACCACGGCATTAGTAGCCGGCATCAACACGGAAAACACAGCACGTGAGCCGAGTGCGTCGGTCATGGATAATTCGTTCCCGATTTCATAGTGTAAAAATTCCAGAAGGAATTTCTCAATCGCCCGGGTTGCCTAACGAAGCCGCTCTTTCGAGGCGGCTTCGTCGTGGCGATTCCCTGAGGCTACGCCTTCGTTGGAGCTTGATAACCGGCATCGTGCGCCTTCTGCTGGGCCTCAAGAAACTCCTGCGGGGACATTAGTCGAGTGGTCTCGTAGCTCTTAAGGTGTCCGGGCGCGTTGACGGCCAATGCTACTGCTGCTGCAGTCACGTCGTCGGGGACTTCTGCGACTACAATCACATCATATTTACCGAGGCAGAAGTCGACGCTCACGATCTTGCCTCCCAACTTTTCGATGACCGCCTGAATGCCTCCGACACGATCCTGAGGATTGCTAACGAACGCGGCGGCGGCAGCGGCTGTGTACGAGGCCTGAACGAGGTAGCGAGGCATGATGAGATTACCTTTTTTGTGTGAAGACAGAAGCGCGGGGAAGATAGCGACTTTCGGCGCTTCTTGAACAGGCTTTATTGGATTGGCATTCCCAAATCGACGTTCTACGCATGGTATGATCGCTACCAGTCCGGTGGTCTCGATGCACCTGAGGATCATCGGCCCAAACCGAGCCGTGTCTGGAACCGCATCCCTGATAATGTGCGCGAGAAGATCCTCGAACTCGCGCTCGATGAACCAGCTCTGAGCCCGCGTGAAGTGGCAGTGGCCTTCACCGACCGGAAGCGTTCATTCGTCTCGGAATCCAGCGTGTATCGGATATTGAAGGCGCATGGCCTGATCACCAGTTCTGCCTTCATCGTCCTGAAGGCCGCTGACAAGTTCCAGAACCCGACAATGGCCATCAACCAACTCTGGCAGACCGACTTCACGTACCTGAAGGTCGTGCGTTGGGGCTGGTTCTTCCTGTCGACGGTGTTGGATGACTTCTCGCGCTACATTGTAGCTTGGAAGTTGTGCAGCGGAATGGCTGCTTCGGATGTCACCGATACTTTGGAGCTGGCGCTGCAGGCGTCAGGCCTTGACGATGCCACCATCAAGCATCGTCCTCGTCTGCTATCGGACAACGGTCCATCCTACATCGCTGGCGATCTGTCGGAATGGCTCGGCGAGCACGACATGAAACACACCAGAGGCAAGCCGTATCATCCGATGACCCAGGGCAAGATCGAACGCTGGCACCAGACGCTCAAGAACCGCATCCTGCTCGAGCGCTATTATCTGCCGGGTGACCTCGAGGCGCAGATCGATGACTTCGTGGCTCACTACAATAATCGCCGCTATCATGAACGCCTCGGCAATCGGACACCGGCCGATGTCTACTTCGGGTTCGGCCGGACCATCCTGATGGAAAGAGAAAGGATCAAACGAAAGACATTTGAGGCCAGGCGCTTGCAACACCAAAGCCAAGCTGCCTAAATCAACAATCTAGATGATCCAGATCCTCTCTTCGCTGGAAACTCACCGTGTCTCAAAGACCGTGACGACGGACACTGTGCGAGATATCATACAGTTACGAATACACGGGCAGAGCCGCAAGTGAGGGCCAAGCGTAGCTGGGAACTCGCCGATACGTCGCGATCGTAGCCGTCTCAATACAATGGTTGGGAATACTTAGCCGCCGCCAAGAGCACTTTAGAAGCAGTACTGCATTCGCGTAAACCTTCGACGCATTCTCACGACGGTCTCTCTCCAAGCCCCTGAGCTTTGGCCCTTGCTAACAATGTCCGCTATCAGTTGGGCCAGCTCACGGAAATCCGTTTCTTTCATACCATAGCGCGTCATCTCCTGGGTCCCGAGACGTAGTCCACTGGCTACCGCAAATCCGTCGTCGTCGTAGAGTGCCTGAGCGTTGGTTATGACATTATTATCTTCAAGAATGCAGGCCTTCTCCCGTCCTTTGGCCGGGCCGGCGCGCAAAACAACCTGATGAGTGTTGGTAAACCAGCAACCCGGATCTCCTTCAACAACCAGTCCGCAGTCAGCGAGCGCCTTGGCGAATGCCTTAGCATTGGCGATGACTTGCTTTGGATACTCGTCCCGGTACCGGATCATTTCATAGGTTGCTCCCAGAAGACCCAGCAAAGTACCGAGATGGTGATTGCTAACGTGCCCAGGGAATGTGCGAGCCTCAATGTGGAGCCATAGTTCGTAGAATGCAGAGTCCGACGTGATACTACTAAGAATAATGCCGCGCTGCGGGCCGAAGAATGTTTTATGAGTCGAACCGGTCAAAATGTCAGCTCCCTCGACGAGGGGATCCTGGTAGTCGGGACCGATGAGACCGAAGAATGTGAGCGCCATCATACATCACAAGCGGGCGATCGGGATTGTTCGCTCCGAACTCGCTATGGATGAATTGCACGATCTCCCGGACCGGCTCTTTGTAAAGGATGACACTGCGGCCAAAGATCAGAAGATCCGGACGTGTTTCGCCGATGAGCCGCTTCGTTTTCTCGACATCGACCATGTATGGGTTGAGGCGCTTGCAAGGGAAGTGATGGATCACCGGAGCACCACTCTCGGTGTCCCGCGCTACATAGTTTTTCAGGGCGCCCATGGGCTGCGCGCTAAGGTGGCCGCCATTCTTGAGACTGTGGATCAACGCGCAGCGGAGCAGGCCTGTTTGATCAGCTGCGCGTTGGTTGCGTTTGAGCTGTTTGAGCGCATCAAACACAATCTCGTTCGCCATTTGCCCGCTGATCACGCGGGTCTCAACCTGCCTGCAGCCGAAAAAAAACGCAAAGCGGTTTTGAGATCCTCTTCTTTCTCCATTATAAAATCCGTGCCCTGATAATAGCGGACGTGCGGGGCATCGGGCGGTCTTGACTTGTCGCGGTTATGTTCGTTGTAGCGGGCGGCAGGTTCTGACGAGATAAGCTGGTCAACAAAAGCGGAAGTTGGCTGCTCGGACGGAATGAGGTTCATGCACTCTGAGCGGCGCCATCGTGCATTTCGTTCCGCCGCTTCAGCTAGCCCCCTTGCCAAATCCGCCGCTTCCTCTTTTCGGTTCATGGTCAATTATTCCGTTAGCCGTCATGCTCCGTGGCGCTCTATCACTTGTACCATTCATTTATATGATTGCGCCTCGGCCGAGCTATGGCCAAATTTGGTGACGGGCCTGTGGGTTCAGGCGGCGGTTTGGGGCTGAGGATCGGCAGTCGAGACCACCTCCAGCCCATCTGTGAACTTTACACCGAGAACGACCTTCGGCAACTGGTTCGGGCCGTCAAGCCGGCGCCAGCTTTTGTTCGCGGCCTCGACGAGCTTGAACACCATTGCGAGCGCCGTCTTATTCGACATGCAGCCCTTCGATCGGATCGTGCGATGGCGCACGGTGGCAAACGTACTTTCGATCGGATTGGTCGTTCTCAAGTGCTTCCAGTGCTCGGCAGGGAAGTCATAGAACGCCAGCAGCGCCTCGCGGTCCTTCGCCAAGCACTCGGCCGCCTTTTCGTATTTCAGTTCGTAAGTTTCGATGAAGGCGTCGAAGGCGGCCTCAGCTTCGCCTCGCGTCTCGGCCATCCAGATGTCGTGCAGTGATCGCTTGGCTTTGGATTGCTGGCTCTTTGGCAGCTTGTTCAAGACGTTGGCGGTCTTGTGAACCCAGCAGCGTTGCTCATGAGTTGTCGGCCAGACCTCGCCGAGCGCCTTCCAGAAACCGAGGGCGCCATCGGCGGCGGCGAGCTTGGGTGCGTGTGATAGCCCCCGGCGCTTCAAGTCGAGCAGCAGCTCGCGCCAGTCCTGTGCGCTTTCCCGTGCGCCGTCGGTGAGGCCGATCAGCTCCTTCTTACCTTCCGGCGTCGCGCCGATCATCACGAGGATGCACTGCCTCTCCTCTTCGAGGCGGGCCTGCAGATGGATCCCATCGGCCCACACGTAGACGTAGTGGCGCGTGGAAAGATCGCGCTTTCGCCAACGGTCGTGCTCGTCGGCCCAAACTTCTTTGAGACGTGCGATCGTCGATGCCGATAACCCTGGGCATCTTTGCCGAGCAAGGCTGACAGCGCTTCCTCGAAGTCGCCGGTGGATATGCCCTTCAGGTAGAGGACTGGCAACAGGACTTCGAGGCTCTTCGAGCGGCGTGCGTAGGGCGGCAGGATCGCAGGGCTAAAGCGGATGCGCCCATCATCATGTGCAGCCGCGCCCCTGTCGCGTATGCGCGGCTGCCTGACGGCAACGGGGCCGATGCCAGTCATCACTTGGCGCTCGGGGAGATGGCCATGGCGGACGACACGCCTCCGCCCATTGTCGGTCTTCAGGTCACCATGATGGCTGAGAAACGCAGTCACCTCGGCCTCGACAGCCTGGGCAAGCAGCGTGCGGGCGCCGTTGCGCAGGACTTCTGTGAGTGGGTCGTCGAAGGCTCCTGGCTGAATCAGTTTGGTCACGTTATCGTTCGACACGGCATATCGCTCCTTCGCTGGAGAAGTGAGGTCGTCAAGCAACCTCACGATATGCCGCCTTCACCGATTCAGGCCGTCACCAACTTTAGCGCATAGCTCGCCTCGGCCGGCCGAAGCCACTCGGATTTCTGACTAATCATCGCTCTTAAGTAGGCTATGTTGAAGCACAAGGTAGCTGTCATGTCTGGATGGCGCCCGTTTGGCAAGGTGATTTCTGGAGATTATTGAAGTCAAGAATAGTGTAGGAGATTTGACCAAATGACTGTTGATCAACTGACAACCTTTCTTGGTTGGGCCGCGCTGCTCAACATCATCTATATGTTTCTGGCTCTGTCTGCTGTGACAACGTTTCGTGACAAGCTTATGTCGATACATATGAAGATGATGCCTGGGCTCAAGGAAGAAGAGCTGCCCGCTATCTATTTCCGATGGCTCGGCCAGTACAAGATCGTAACGATGTCTTTGTTCGTCCTTCCGTTCCTGGCACTATGGCTGTTCGTGTAGTCGGGAGGGTGCTGTCGGTGTTGTCACGGTAACGCGCCTGCTCAGTTGATGCCGTATGCTATCAACGTCCGATGAGCAGTTCTTCCTATCGTCGCCATCGCTTCCCGGCCGGTGTGATCCAGCAAGCGGTCTGGCTGTACTTTCGCTTTCCTCTGAGCCTGCGCGATGTCGAGGATATGTTGTCCCAACGCGGCATCGATGTCTCGTATGAAACGGTCCGCCGCTGGTCGTCTAAGTTTGGCTTGGCCTATGCCAGAAAGCCCAGACGCTCGCACCCGCGTGCTGATGCGCGTTGGCATCTCGATGAAGTCTTCGTCTCGATCAACGGCAAGAACGTATACCTGTGGCGCGCCGTTGATTGCGAGGGAGAGGTCCTGCACGTGCTGGTGCAATCGCGCCGAAACAAGCGAGCAGCCTTGAAGCTGATGCGGAAACTGCTCAAGTCACAAGGCTTCTCACCAGACGCCGTCGTGACAGAAAAACTGCCATCATATGGCGCGGCATTGAGCGAACTTGGGATGAGAGCTCGCCACATAACCGGCGGTCGGATCAACAATCGGGCCGAAAATTCTCATCTCCCGATACGGCAAAGAGAACGACGGATGCAGCGATTCAAATCAGCTGGTGCCGCGCAACGATTTCTCTCAACCCACGCCGCTATCTACAACACTTTCAACGTCCAGCGTCATCTGATCTCACGCAGAACAATGCGACAGTTCCGGTCGGCAGCTATGGACAGGTGGGATGCCATGACTGCTGCAGCGTGAAACATGGCGACGCCGTGCATTTTCGCGCAGCACACGAGTAAACGTGACAATGCCACCGTGATTGGGAGCAGGCCACTTGCACTTTTCGAAGATGGTCGGAACGGCATAAGAGGCATACCACCCCGCGATAGCCTTCCGGCGGTTCCATTTCACTCAGCATATTGTATAGCCGATTTGTTCCGCGTTCTGTGTATTAGCGGACAACAACCGGGCAGTTGCCTTAGGCCTTAAGCCTGTTCCGATGATCGAGCGTCTCCCCGTTTGTCGCTGCCTTTTCGGCTTCGAGACAAGCTCGGATTTGCGGAAGGTCGAGCACCTCTTCGGTCTCTAGTTTCTGGATCAATCGAGCGACCCCGTCCTCGTGCTCCGTGATGATCTGCTTCGCTGTTTCTTCCGCCTGCTTGAGCAATTTCATTACAGCGCGATCGACCTGCGCGGCGGTCTCCTCAGCATACTGGCGAGGTTGCGCAATCATTTGACCGAGGAAAGGGTGTTCTTCGCGCTGCCGCAGGTCAATTGCACCAATTTCCTCGCTCATTCCCCATCGCGCGACCATCGACCTGGCTATCTCGGTCGCACGCTTGATATCGTCTTCCGCGCCCGAACTGACGCTCCCCAGAAGCAGCTTCTCTGCCGCGCGGCCGGCCAGCAGCGTGATGAGTTGAGCGCGAAGATAACTTTCGGGAAAGGTGTGGCGCTCATTCTCGCTCAGCGTATGCGTGCCGCCGAGGCTGCGACCGCGGGGAATGATCGTAACCTTGTAGAGTGGGTTTGCGTCAGGCGTGAAGTAGGCCGCCACTGTATGACCCGCTTCGTGCACGGCCAGCCGATAGCGTTCCTCGGGCTGAATGGCAAGGGTGCGCACCGTTCCCATTATGACCTTATCACGAGCTTCTTGCAGGTCATCTCTTGTAATCTGCTTGGCCCGGCGACGTGCGGCACCTATCGCCGCCTCGTTGAGAAGATTTTTGAGATCGGCACCGGAGAAGCCAGGTGTCCCTGCCGCGATAAGATCGAGATCGCTAATGTTGACCAGTGGTAGTTTCTGCGCGTGGATCGAAAGGATCGCTCGTCTTGCAACCTTGTCGGGTAGATTGAGCACTACGTGGCGATCGAACCGCCCCGGTCGAAGCAGCGCAGGATCCAGCACGTCCGGCCGGTTTGTGGCCGCGAGTACCACAACAGCTTCTTTCTCTTCAAACCCGTCAAGCTCCGCAAGAATTTGGTTCAGAGTCTGTTCGCGTTCATCATGCCCACCGCCTAGTCCGGTACCGCGCATCCGCCCGATACTGTCGAGTTCGTCGATGAAAATCACTGACGGTGACTTCTCGCGTGCGGCTTCGAACATCTTGCGTACACGCCCCGCTCCAACACCGACAAAAACCTCGATGAATTCCGATCCCGACGTGGAGAAAAACGGGACATTGGCTTCGCCTGCTAGGGCCTTTGCCAAAAGCGTCTTGCCGGTGCCCGGCGGCCCCATCAGCAGTACGCCATGCGGGACTTCCGCGCCCACGCTCATGAAACGGTCGGGGTCGCGAAGGAATTCGACCAGTTCGGCCACCTCTTTCTTTGCCTCATCCTGCCCCGCGACGTCGTCAAACGTGATCCGCGTCTTCTGCTCCCTGGGCTTGGCAAATCGGCCCGAGAAGAGGCCACCGAAATCACGCGGCACAAGCCCGCCAGTACGTCTCTGCAGCAATAGGAACACGGCGAAAAGGACGAGCCAGGGAAGCAGGTAGGTGAGGATGGGCATCTGTTCCGGCGCGCGAGCTGTAATCTTGACGCCGTGCGTCTCGAGTAGTGACAGCAGATCCGGATCACCCTGAGCCGGGATGATGGCGCGATAGCGGGCCGCGTCAGTCGTGACCGCTATCGCATACGGTTCGAGGACTGCCTCAGTGACTTCCCCGCTGCGGATCAGTGGCTTGATCTCGCTATAGGCAATTTGAGTTGTTGGTTGGGGCTCAACGCGTGTAAGTAGGATGCCAAATGCAAACAAGGCGCTCATGATGACCAGCCAGAGAGCGGCCATACGCCAATAAGGCCCTGAACCTAAGTCGTTATGATTCGGATATCGCGGATCCTTCTGCACGGCATCCCAAACTAGCTACTACTGATTGCTCGTGTAGCTTTAAAACTTCGCTTAGCGCCTAGCACTGCATCTTCAACGTATCGCGGGCAGCTAGTGGTAGCTTCAATGATAGCACGATACAGGGTGAATAGTGTGAGTTCGTCATATCTACCCACGATCAGACTTGGATCAAGTCATTGGGGCCGGAATTTACTATTATCCCTCTCCCTGCTTATTGCTATTGGTTTTATTCTCCCTGTCCATCGTCAGAGTTTTCGGGACAGTAGAGCGTTTGAACTCAGAGAGTATCCGGCCCATCGGATTGCTCTTCATGCCCCAGCTTTGAAGTGGTTGCGGCGGCGTTGTTCGATGGTACGGCGTTTGATCTCCTTTCGCATTTCCAGGCTGTTTTGGCCTCTCCCGAACTAGACATCTGCGGGCGCCAAGTTGTCCAGGCTTTCGTGATAGCGGCAGTGGTTATAGTGGTCGATGAAGGCGGCGACCGCACGCTCCAGATCACCGGGCTGGTCATAGTTTTCAAGCAGGATGCGGCTTTTCAATGAGAGGTGCCAGCGTTCGATCTTGCCCTGGGTCATCGGATGATACGGCTTGCCTCTGGTGTGTTTCATGTCGTGCTCGCCGAGCCATTCCGACAGATCGCCAGCGATGTAGGATGGACCGTTGTCCGATAGCAGACGAGGACGATGCTTGATGGTGACATCGTCAAGGCCTGACGCCTGCAGCGCCAGCTCCAACGTGTCAGTGACATCCGAAGCGGCCATTCCGGTGCACAACTTCCACGCTACAATGTAGCGCGAAAAGTCATCCAACACCGTCGACAGGAAGTGTTCGCCGTCAGCACTCACAGGACAGATTGAGCTGATTGCGTAAGAGAGACTTTCCGGTTCATCATAGCCCCGAGGAGGGTGACGATGACTGACAGGAATGAGGCGCCCGGGCTCCACGACTTGATTCAAATGAGGTGAATGATGCGTATCCTTTTTATTCTGGCTGCGACAGCGGCAATCGGTATCACCCCTGTTCCAGGCAAAGCGCAAGATGACGCGGTCGCCGAATATCTTAAGCGCGTGCCCTACCAGGAAACGTTCGACTACATGATGCAGCATACAGGCGGTGATCCGGCGAAACTCAATACATGGGCTTCCGGCATCGAGCCCGTCATTCCGAAGGCCGGCGAAGATGTTGTCGTTCGAATGAACAACGACACTTTCTACAAACAAGCCTACGCTAACCTTTCCGAAGGACCGGTCGTTCTGACGTCAGAAAACAGCGATCCGGATCGCTTCAGCTCATTCCAGCTGATGGATGACCGCAACGTCAATTTCCGCAACATCATTCGCCCAGTAGGCAGTTACGTGCTCTACTTCGGTCAGCGTCCCGAGTTTGCCGAGGGCGAGCTAATCGAAGCCCCTTCAGAACTTGTGCCGGTCATCGTGCGGGTTGAGGTCAAAGACCCGCATGACCAGGACGATGTCGCCAAGGCCGAAGCCGTTCACCGGGGGATTGGAATATCCGGTCCAGACATTGCGTCGATTGAGCCGCTCGATCTGCTGAGCGAATTTGATGAGAAGGCTGTGAAGGCAGCCAAAGCGCAGATGGAGGGGGTGATCAAAACGGTGCCTTTTAGGGAGATGGTGGCTGGCCCTGGGGACGTGCCAGATAAGGTGTCGCACCTGCTGCTCGCCGCGAGTGCAAAGCACGGCTGGGGCGGCCCGGTACCGTCGCACAGCGCCTACGAGGCATTCTTCTCCGATGCGAACGGCGACACGTTGGTCGGTGCCGAGGGCCCCTACACCCTGACTACCGAAGAACCGCCCGTGGGCGCCTTCTGGTCCGTCACAGTCTATGACACTTCGACCGGCCGGTTCTTCGACAATCCGGACGACCGCTATCACATCAACAATACGATGGCGGGGAAGAACGACGATGGCACCGTGACCTTCCTCTTCAAAACCCAGTGTGCAGAAACGGACGTCAATTGCCTCTTTGTCCCTGAAGGAGCCTTCGATATTGCCGCGCGCTACTATCTGCCCGATGAGACAATCCAGACCGGCAAATGGACAATGCCCAAACCCGAGAAGGTTAAAAAGTGAGGCCGAGTTCAGATGCAAGACCAGGTTATTCGGCGGCATTTCGCGGGTATTGCTTTAACGTTCGCTGCCGATCAGCGAAAAATCCAGGTCTAATGTGTCCCCCGTCATCATTCGCGAGGGCATTGTCACGTTAGCACGTATGCCGCGCGAAAATGGACGACGTCTCCGTGTTTCACGCTGCAGCAGTCACGGCATTCCACCTATTCATCGCTTCAGTTCGGAACTGGCGCAATGTTCTGCGCGAGATCAGATGGCGTTGAACGTTGAAGGCGTTATAGATCGCTGCATGTGTGGAGAGGAATCGTTGCGCCGAACCGGCGGACTTGAAGCGCTGCATCCGTCGTTCTCTTTGCCGTATCGGGAGATGAGAATTCTCACCCCGGTTGTTGATCCGACCGCCGGTTATGTGGCGAGCTCTCATCCCAAGTTCGCTCAATGCCGCGCCATATGATGGCAGTTTGTCTGTCACGACGGCGTCTGGCGAGAAGCCTTGTGACTTGAGCAGTTTCCGCATCAGCTTCAAGGCTGCTCGCTTGTTTCGGCGCGATTGCACCAGCACGTCCAGGACCTCTCCCTCGCAATCAACGGCGCGCCACAGGTATACGTTCTTGCCGTTGATCGAGACGAAGACTTCATCGAGATGCCAACGCGTATCAGCACGCGGGTGCGAGCGTCTGAGCTTTCTGGCATAGGCCAAGCCAAACTTATACAACCAGCGGCGGACCGCTTCATACGAGACATCGATGCCGCGTTGGGACAACATATCCTCGACATCGCGCAGGCTCAGAGGAAAGCGAAAGTACAGCCAGACCGCTTGCTGGATCACAGCGGCCGGGAAGCGATGGCGACGATAGGAAGAACTGCTCATCGGACGTTGATAGCATACGGCATCAACTGAGCAGGCGCGTTACCGTGACAACACCAAACTACGTATAGCAGTACGTAGACAATCTATTTGTGCCGTTCAAGAGTTGTCGGTTTTTTTCTGTTTGTCTGGAAATGCTCGACGATGATGTCTGCTTTGCGGCAGTAAGCGGACATGTCAGCGGGAAAGGTAAGTTAGATGGCCGATGTCCGCTTCGTCCACATTGCTGACGTTAGGACTTAGCTAGTTTTCCGCCTTATCTGCCCCAGCTCCTTAACCTTCCAAAAGCTACTTGGCGTTTTCCCGGTATCCCTTCCGAAGTCTGCCGCCCAGCTTAAGGCGCACCGAGGCGATGAGGCCGCTCCAGCATCAAGAACATGAAGGTCCTTTGACGAGCTGCTCCCATTTTGAAATAGGCACGCCGATACTCGAGAAAATATTTCCTCCACTTAGAATGGCTGCTACTTTCAGCTTGTCATTATCGTATAAAAAAATTGGGCCGCCGGAACTGGCCGGGTGTGTATCGCAGCTCGTGTGCCACAAACCCGTGTCGTATCTAATCAAATTGAGGCGGCAGCCGAAATGAGCCGAAAGAGCATACCTTCGGTCTGCCGAGTACGCTGCGTGGACAAGATCGAGTCCAGACTGTAACTCCAGCCCTTCAGCTAACGCGGCCGGATCCAGTGTCAACTTCTTTGACAGCTCGATGATTACAACGTCTTTCGTGAAAGCTTCAGTTGGAAGTGATGCCGTGCGCGAACGTGGAGGCGGTATGTATTTGTAGCCCTCAATGAAACGCAGGCATTTGGCAGTCGCGTGCCCTTTATGCTTCGAGCCTCGGACGCCAGCGAGGAAGTGAATTTGATGCAATGGATGCGGAACTTTCTTCCACTGGTCCATTACACAGTGCGCTGCCGTTACGACCAGATCCGGTGCCACCAGTGTACCCGTACAGGCACCACGCATTCGATAGCCACTGATATTCACCTGCCCGATAGCGTCCCAAGGCGGGCCTTTTTCATCAACGCGTACACGGTCGTCCTCGCCTATTATATTCGGTCTAAGGTCCTGACTAGACACGGGCCAACCCAACACTGAACAGCACAACAAAGATAACGCAAAAAAGCTCAGTCGGTTTCCCATCTTGATCACCCTGATTTCGGCCGCTCCCCTGAAAGTTAGCGACCGGAGGTTAACTCGGCGCAGGGCCGCAAACTCAGTTGCCTTTCATAATAGCCATAGCGGCCGAAATTCCGCGTTGACTACAGTCAAGGCCTACTTTCCATGTGCCGCGTATCGGCCGAACGTCCGCTTATTGAGGTGGGTTCAAGGCGGACAAGGCTGACGACTGACGAACGTACTTCAAGCATGTTCCGCTTTGCCCCCGAAAGCGGCCGTTACCTGGCGACGCGACCCTGCTCTTTTCACGGAACCGGTAGCGCGGTTTTCGATTGGCTCAGTTCAACTCAGTATCAACACTGGCAGTCACGATGAGGACCTTTTCCTGAAGCTCCAGGATCCTGGCGCGACGCTCGGCTTCAGAGCGATCCTGAAGGGTGACGTCGGTTTTGACGGAGGTGGGTTTGTCTTCATATCCGAGCCAGGTCTTCTGCTTAGCCAGAAACCTAGCCTGGGCTGGATTGTCGACGGCCTGCTGCCACAGAAGCATGCGCATCTGCGCGCGGCCTATTTCTTTGCCCTCTCCCCGGGCTTCCCTGGCTTCCGGATTCGCCCGGAAGAACTTTTGCAGCGTATCGACGTGCACCTGGAGAATGGCCGCCGCTTCCTTCTGTGTGCACATGCGGCTGGCGAGTGAGCGAAGGGTTCCGAAGGTTTGCTCGGTTGGCTCCAGCTTCCGCCGGCGCTGTTTGTATCGAAATGCCGGTCGAGACCTGGCGGCGCGCTGTGTCACGCGATGCCCTAGATCGTCTAGAATGCAATTTTCATTTTTCTTTCCCTTCGGCGTCGTCGATGCGAAATCTACCCGGAACTTCGGCAACTATCCAAGGCGTAAGAAGCACCGCGGTCTAATCATTCCGCCCCCCTCACAGCCTGGATCAACCTGAGCTACGAATCCGATTTGATCGACATTGCTGCCATGGCCACATCCAGTGTCGCAACGATCGAGGCGAAGCTCAGAAGGAAAAATGTGAGGGGGACATAGGGCTCGCCGGTCGCAAGTATTAGGTCCTTCATGCCACCTGCATTGAAGAGCACCAGAAGGGATGCAATGGCGATCCCCGCCGCACTGCCCTCTGCGGCATGCAAACCCATCAGCGTTATCAGATCGGTGTCCTCTCGATGAGGTTTCTTCATCATACCCGCTCCATCCAACGTTGAATGTGAAATTGCTGACGATGCAACGGCGGCCAGGCTCAAACGGTTCATCGGCTGAAGCGCTTCCGCTCTGCCACCGAAAGCGGACATCTTCAAGCGCCTCGTGGTTGTCTGCTCTGGAGCCTTTAGCGGACATGCGCCCGGTAATCTCAGCGCACGCGACCAATGTGGGCTTTGTCCACTTAGCGGACTCTTAACGAATAGCCTTGAAACGTCTGCTAATGACGCAAAGCGGTCCTGAGGAGATGCAACATCGCCCATCGCGGCGACAGCCGCATCGATCAATAGGCCGACATTTCATCTGAACGGCAAAGCGAGGCCGATCCGCGCATCTTCAATATCGGCTTTGCCTCGGAAATTTGACGTCTGGCCGACAACAAGCCAATGTCGCGACTGACGCTCTGGCTCTCACTATCTTCCAGAGGGCCGACCTCCACTTTGAGCACAGTGACCACGTTAGTAACGTTCTACGGCCGGGGACGTAGTGCTAATGTCAGCGGTCTTTTGTAGGCGGCGAAACGATTTGTGGAGGAACAAGTGCGGATAGCGAACGCCTCAGTATTTTCGGGTTATTTGGCTCTATGCTTCAGCCTTCCCAAGTCAGTTCTAGCGGTCGAACCAAGTGGGTTAGTTTTTTGGAGAGCATAATGTCGCGCTGGCCAACTCCAAAGAGTTCTACCTTGCGGGAGCAATGTTCATGTCCTCCCTGGCTCCGGTTGGAGCAGGAGAAGCACCACCCTTCTTACTGCTCAACTACGATTACAAATCCATCAATTTCAGCAATTGGAACGAGCCTCGAAACCGGCATTGGAGCTGGTGGAATTTCGAAAAATTCATCCCGTTCTCAGTTGAGATTGGTAGAGGATCATTGCCCACACACGAATTTGGTCGCGCACCTAAGGATCTATCTAGCCTTAGCGTGGACTACTACGGCCGCAAGATGACCCTCGCGGATTACTTACGTTACAGCCGCACGGATGGCTTCCTAGTCATCAAGGATAACAATATCATTTACGAGGCCTATCCGAGGCAGATGCGCCAACGGGACCGTCACGGCGTGATGTCATCTTCGAAGAGCTTTTTGGCAGCAGCGTACGGCGGCCTAGTCGAAGGGGGCAAGATCGATCCGAACGCGACGGTCGAAACTTACATACCTGACGTTGGCTCCGGCTATACCGGCGAGAAGGTCCAAGATCTTCTAGACATGAATGTCGCCATTCAATGGAGCGAAGACTACTCAAACCCCAAGGCCGAAGGGATCGTTATTTTCCGAGCTGAGGCCATGCATCCCGGTTTTGAGGAGTGGAAAGGCGGAGCGCGTGACCTTCTGCGCAATCTCAAGAAGGGTGGCCCTCCGATTGATGGGACCACGCATTACTACACGTCGAATAGCTCCGTACTTGGCTGGATCATAACGGAAGTGACCGGGATCCCTTGGAACAGATATGCCCAAATGGCGATCTGGGAGAAGTTGGGTGCCGAACGCAACGCGCTCAACTTTGAGGACGCCACAGGCTTTGGACAGGCCTCTGGCTCGTTTGTGATGACACTAAGGGACTTTGCCCGCTTCGCTCAAGTCTTTGCAGGGAAGGGTAAGGCCGGAAACGGCAATCAAGTCTTCTCAGAAGGTTGGTACGAGACGATCCTGAACAATCCCAATGCCACGAAGTATAGCTACGGCAGAAACAGTAAGTGGCGATACTCCCATCAGCTAATCATCAATGAGTTGGGTGGCATGGCTCACTTGGGCTATGGCGGACAGGTTTGGTACGCAAACGCCAACAGCGGTGTTGTGATCGTCAAGATGTCAACGCTCGACAACTTCGCCGCCGCCGATGCAGACACTGGGAATGCGACCCTGGATATTCTGGTGAATATCGACAAGTTCCTATCGCAGCAGTGAGATACAGCTTAAAGCGCCGTCGCTGGGTGCAGAACCTAGGCGTCTATGCTTACGCCGTCTTTAAGAAAACTGATGTCCGCTTTTGGCTCAAAGCGGACGTGAGAGAACGATCACATGAACTTCCGAGAAGGGTCTTGGCCGTGTGAAAAGGCTCCAGACGAGAGGTGCGTAGTTCGGCTGGCGTCGTGAAGCGCCAGGTCATCATTATTTGGGCCCATGGCGGTCTATGTGAAGACCCATTCGGCACTTTGAGCGCTGAGGGGGCAGATTTCGCCACCGATACGCCGCCTCAATCCCGCATGGCCCTCATCAGTGGCCCGATGCCGATGATGTTCATGACCCTGGTCAGATTGTAGGCGAGCACGGCGAACCCCATCTCGGTCTTCACGTTCTTCAACCGCTTCATCAAGAAGTGCGTCGCGCCCATGCGTGCTTTGAGCGTCCCGAACGGATGTTCGGCCGTTTCTCTGCGGACGCGCATGGCTTGCGGGTTCTCATGCAAACGGCGTTGGACGTCTTCGAGCACATGCTCGTGCTCCCAACGCGTGATGCGCCGTTGCGCGCCCGTCGTGCATTTTGACTTGATCGCGCAAGACGCGCACGCGTTCGTCCAATAGCGTCGCAGCCTCAGCCCCTTTTCCTCGTTCGTGTAATAGAACTTCAGAGTTTCGCCCGCCGGACAGATGTAGACATCTTTGCTTGCCACGTAGCGGAAGTCAGACTTCACGAACCGGCCTCTGAGCTTGTTGTTGGACGTCTGCGGCTTGGGCAACGTCACTGTAACGTCAGCCTCCACGCATTCCAGAATCTGCTCGCTGGTGAAGTAGCCGCGATCGGCAACGACATCGAGCTTGCCAACGCCGAGTACCGCCTTGGTCATCTTCGACATCGGAGCGAGTTGAGAACGGTCCGATCCACTCGTCGTGACCTCGTGCGCCACGATGAGATGGTGAGTGGTATCGACGGCGGCTTGCACGTTGTAGCCAACAACGCCAGAGCCACGGCCACTGGTTGCCATCGAGCGGGCGTCCGTATCGGTCAGCGAGATCTGGTTGTCTGGTTGAGCCAGACGCTGCTTGTCGAGCGCTTCAAGGCGCTGCATCTCTTCTTGCAGCTTGGCGATCTTCTCGCTTAGGCGGTCGATCTTCATCGCGCGCGCCTTCGAGCGCTCCTGGCGATCCGCACTTTCGAGCTGGTGGAGGTAGCGTGCGACGCTCTCCTCGATCTGCGCCATACGCCGCTTCATCTTGGCTTCGGTGAAGTTCCGATCGCGGTTGTTGACGGCCTTGAACTTGGAGCCGTCGATCGCGACGCTCGCCTCCGCGAACAGCCCGAGCCTACGACACAGCTCAACGAACCGCGCGCAGACCTTGCGGATCGCAGGGCCATTGTCCTTGCGGAAGTCGGCAATCGTTTTGTGGTCGGGAGCAAGCCGTCGCGTCAGCCACATCACCTCGACGTTGCGGCCAGCCTCGCGCTCCAAGCGCCGGCTCGAGTGCACCGCGTTGAGGTAGCCATAGATGTAGAGCTTCAAGAGAACCGAAGGATGATAGGACGGCCGGCCCGTCGTTTTCGGGTCCACACCCGCGAAGCCCAACTCTGCAAGATCCAGTTCGTCGACATAGACGTCGATTACGCGAACCGGATTGTCCTCGCCCACCCAGTCCTCAAGGCTTTCCGGAAACAAGGTCGCCTGCTCCCGATCCGCCCCCTCGACAAAATGCTTCACCAGATCCCCCGCGGAGTGCCTCCTCGCAGAATCCTAACAGCGTTCGCGTTTTAAAACAGCCAGGGTCACTAGCCGACAAGCCGTCAATGGATCCATGATACTTCGAAGGTTGGCAATTTGTCCTGCCAAACTCGCCTCGGTTATTTTGTTTCAATTAGACCTAGTCTCCTCAGGGGAGAGCCGCATGACGCGGATAGCGATAGCGCTGCTGACGACGCTGGCGGCCTTGGAGCCGGCCAACGCTGTCGGGATCAAAGTCACCGGTGTCAGGGTCGAAGGTACCATGGCCGCCCTACTGACGCCGGATAAGCCGCGCGGCGCGATCATTCTCATGGCGGGCGGCAACGGTCGGATCGGGGTCAGAAGCAATGGCACTATCAAAAAGCAGCGCAATCAGCTTGTGCGCACGCGTGCCGCCTATGCGGGGCGCGGCTTCGCGGTATTGGTACCGAAAGGTAACGTCAACGTGGCGGCAGCGGTTAAGATGACGCGCAAATTCGGCCCGGTGACGCTGGTCGGCACGAGCCGAGGTACACAGCGCGCGGCCTGCGGCATTGCAGCGGGCGCGCGACCGGCGCGCCTCGTGCTTACCGCCGGCTTCCTATCGAACGCTTCCGGAGACACAGACAATGTCATAAGCATTCTCGGCTCGCCATCTCGATTGCCCCCGACACTAGTCATTCACCACCGGAACGACCAGTGCAAGAGAACACGGCCGGCTGGTGTTGATCCATTTATTGCCTGGTCAAAGGGCAAGGCGCGCGTCGGATGGCTGACCGGCGGAAAGTCGAAAGGCCGTTTCTGTAAGCCACGATCCCACCATGGTTTCAATGGGATTGACGGAGCCGTCGTCTCTGCAGTTTCGGGATTTGCTGCGCGTTGAATTCGGGTCACAAGCCGACATTCCGCTTCGTGGACAAAGCCGACATTGGCGAATTGAGCCTAGAGCGCAGTTGGGATGCCCGCAATTGGATGAGAAGCAGACATCGACGGCGCGCCTACCTGCCGCCGGACATCAACGCCTCACCAAGGACCGCTAGCCTTCTCTTTTAAAATGAAGTCCGGCTTCACGCCGAAAGTCAGCAATACCCGGCGCTGGACCGTCAGATCCTGCATACCCAAATGACAAACCACAGGGACGGCTCACGACTTGCTTATCACGGCATGCAAAAGCCGCTCAATGTCCTCTCTGTTCAATAAGCCCTCTTCGACCGAGTAGCTGCCAGTAAGATACTCCCGTAATCTGCTGGTTCTGCCAACTAACTAGCAAGCAGTAGTTGCTCTGCCGCGTCTTTGGCCGAGACCTCTGAACAAGGCATCCCCTTGGCTAAATATCGAAACATGGGTTTTTCAGAATACTCATCGGTTGCGAGCGCCCAAAGTAACCAGCCTGACTGTCCCTCATCGGTAGACAAAGGGTAATTAAAATCGAAGGTGCCTCTATCTCCAAACAAGCGGACAAGGCCATTGATGGAAGTCAACGAACACATGCAAAAAGCCGCATACGATTTATGTTAGATTGCAAGATTAGGTGTGCATTTGGCCGTCACGGCCTTAGATGGAGAAAGCCAACAATGTTATTATCGCGGATAAACATAGCAGCCGGTGTCACGCTCCAATTCGCGATTGCCTTGGTAGCAAATAGCGCTCTGGCCGCCACCTGCCCTATGACATCTGCCCAGTTCGAGGCGGCAGTCCCGCATATCGAAGTCGAGGAGTGTCCAAAGCACGCCCTAGGGCGGCAGGTTTTCTGCCGTGCGTCGGCCGGGGGAGATTTTGTGCACGTCTTCTTTTTCGACATGAAGGGAGAGCAGTGCCTTTTGAAGCTACAGTCATACGACGAAGACGCCTTCGAGCTAGAAATCAAGGACGAGTAGCTTCAAGCAGTTGAGCCAACGCAGGCCTTGCCGGCCTACCAGCTCCCCTACCTCATCGCGTATTCAACAGCCAGTGGCTCTCGGCCTACTAAACTTGCAAAGATCGCTCCACGAGCCAAGCCCCTCACTCGACGTCGTAGGGGGGGCACTTTCCGCCGGTCGGCGCGGTCCCAGCGGGCTGTCGTGAACCACAATCCTGATCGCCGGTGCCCTATCGCACATGTGAACCTCGGGTGAACAGTTCGTTGCGCCCCCATTCAGCTCGCGTCGGAGAGATTGAGCGCAAGTGAAAATGATCAAATGAGGACCAGAGGACCGTAATGAGCAAATCCATGAGAAACCTCCTTTCCGCGAGTATCATAGTAATAGCAGGCTTGAGTGCTGCATCGTTCGCGGTGGCCGAGCATCGCGGCGGCGAAGGGCAAGGTTCCCACTGCAAGCATGCTGGTAGTCAGCAGGGTAAACATCATGGCTGTAGCCGGCACTACGGCAAACGCGGCTATGGCGGTATGCACGGGCATAGAGGTAAGTGGCGGTGGCGCGGGAAGCGGCTTGAAAGACTACTTGATCGCTTTGATACCGATAAAGACGGGAAGTTGACCCAAGCCGAACTTGATGCCTCCCGTAAAGAACTGCTCACGAGATACGATGCTGACACGGACGGAAAGCTTTCGCTTAGTGAGTTTGAGAAGCTTTGGCTTGATCTAAGACGCCGGCGTATGGTGCGCGGTTTTCAGCACATCGATGAAGACGGCGATGCGACCATCACGGCCGAAGAGTTTCTTGAGCCTTATGCCGATGCTGTCGCGCGCATGGACCGCGATGGTGATGGCGCCATCAGTGGCGACGATCGGCGCCGGCGGATGCGCGGTGGACGTGGCAGCCCGCCGACTCCGGAATCCGATCAAGAAGCGCCAGACAAAATGTAAGATAAAGCGCTGATCGTAAACACGCTCGATGGCCGCTTTGTTGCCCGACTGCCGCGGTGTTCAGTGCCTGCGCACTACCACCGCGGCAGCGGCTCAATTTGGTTTCGTCAGACAAGCGTAAGGCGGTCTGCGGCGGACGCTTGCGATCACTGCGCCCTAGCCCGCGATGAAAGGCAGAAGAGCGTCCAGCAAGCCATCTGGATCTTCCTCCGGGACGAAATGCCCGCACTCAAGCGCAACGCCCTCAATGCTTGAGACGGTCTTTTCTTGCCACGTGGCGATCACGTTGAACTGTCTCCCCACGGTTCCTCTGGCACCCCAGATGACTTTGAGCGGTGCGGCTATCTTGTTTCCTGACGCGTCGTCCGCTGCGTCGTGCTTGAGGTCTATCGTGGCCGCGGCGCGGTAGTCCTCGCAGGATGCGTGGATGGCTTCCCACTCCTTGAAGGAAGCGAGATAGGCATCGAACGCGACCGGCGTGATGGCGTTGTCGAGTTTGCACCAGCTCTTTAACGTGTGACGAAGGAAATACTCTGGGTCCGCACCGATGAGGCGCTCTGGGAAATCGTGCGGCTGAATGAGAAAGAACCAGTGATAGTAGGACTCGGCGAACGCACGGTCGGTCGCACGATACATCGTGGCGGTCGGAGCTATATCGACGAGAACCAGCCGTTCCACCACGTCCTTGTGATCAAGGGCCATGCGATGCGCGACCCTGCCGCCGCGGTCATGCCCGACGACACGAAAGGTCTCGAAGCCAAGCCGCCGCATGACCTCAACCTGATCGTCAGCCATTGCTCGCTTGGAATAGTTCTTGTGGCGATGACCTCCTTTCGGCTTGGAGGACGCTCCATATCCACGCAGGTCGGTTGCGACAACTGTGAAGGCCTCGGCAAGTCTCGGTGCTATCTTGTGCCAGCAGACATGGGTTTGAGGAAAGCCATGCAGCAGCAGCACGCAAGGTCCCGAGCCGCCGACCTTTGCGTGAATTTTAATTCCCTCCGCGACAGGGATGTCGTGCTGAGAGAATCCATTGAACATTAGTCGCCTCCCTCTCCCTGGCACGGGGCTCGGTATAGGAACCCGCCGGGCTGCCAACCGACCATTGATGCCCAGCGCCATGAACCACTCACATCTCGAGCATCGCTCGACCGCTCGCGTCTGTTCTCCGACAGCACTCATGGGACAGATTGAGCTGATTGAGTGAGTGCCAGTAGCCTGTTTAAGGCCCCTGGAATCTGACCAAGCTAATAAAACAAAACCGAACCCCGTTAGGGACCTATCGGTTCTAAACTTCAGATTCTGTAAACTTCTTATTCTTGGGATCATCGCCGCTGTTCCCGACCAGTGCGAGCGCTAAACCTCATTGGTTGAATGATACCGCAGCCTAGCCAGACTTGAAGACCGCATCAGGTGGTTCCAACTCCCTTCGCGGCCTCGGTCAAAACCTAATTATCGCGCTTGGATGACGCTGATGTCACGCGAATCCGATCATTGGTAATGCTTGTATAAAAACTGGAATTACTACGCAGGAACCGCCGCGTTCGTCACGAATGCCCGCCAAACGCCGGTCGACGGCGCATAAAAAGGCCCAGCGCAGGGGTGTCCGATTTGCCCGCGCCGGGCCTGCGAGAAAGGGAGCGCGCGAGGGACGGCCGTGAAGCGCTCGCACAGCTGCTCCTCTCCAAATTATGAGACAGCCTCCGGCGACTAGTTCACGTTCTCACGTACGTAGTCCAGCAGTGTCCGACCAAGCTGGTCGGAGCCGTTATTGCTTAGATGATCGAGAAGGTACTGGCACCGCGATCGGCCATCGGTCTCGGGCTGCTGGCAATTGTTGCGCGTCACGGCCCCGCCGTCTTGGCTGCGTCCGTACCACCGGCCCCAGCAGTCAAGCTGCGCGCCAACCCAGGGAATTGTCAGGCTGAGCCATGAATTCGATCACGCTCTGAGTGCGCGGATCCGCACACAGTCCTTGATCGGGGATAGACGCCGGCGCCACGCAGGATAGCCCGCCACTTTGCGTAAAACCGCCTGAAATGCAGTCCTGCCGCCCATCGGTCCTAATCCATCCCGGCGGAGGGCCGGGCAGGCTTCCCACTCCCGTGCCACCACCCGCTCCGCCGCCCGGCGGGACCACTGAACCGCCCCCTGGCATCCCTCCGCCCCCGGCCGTGCTGGCCCCAGCGGTGCCCATCACTCCGGAGATACAGCAGGTGCTCGATTTCGCAGGCGGTACTCTGTCCTTAAGCCAGCACCTGGCTTTGGGGCCCTGGACTCTTGGATTGACAAAGGTCCAGGCCTTGCATTGCTGCTCGGCGGTGCAGGCATCACGGCAGATCCGGGCGTCTGCCCTATCGATCCAGAAGTTCCGGTAGTTGCCTCCGGGTCGGTCCGTCGTGGGTTCGAAACTGCTGCCAATGGTGCCGCCTCCACCAACTGCGCCGCCGTCGGTCGGGCCACCACCAGACCCCGTGCCACCGCCGGTGGCGCCACGGCCACCCGAACCCGGAAAGCCAGGGTCAATCCAACCCGGCCGGACACCTCCGGTCGTTCCGCCGCCGCTACCGGTGTCCATTACCCCGGAGATACAGCAGGTGCTCGATTTCGCAGGCGGTACTCTGTCCTTAAGCCAGCACCTGGCTTTGGGGCCCTGGGCTCTTGGATTGACAAAGGTCCAGGCCTTGCATCGCTGCTCGGCGGCGCAGGCATCACGGCAGATCCGGGCGTCTGCCCTATCGATCCAGAAGTTCCGGTAGCCGCCGCCGGGTCGGTCCGTCGTGGGTTCGAAACTGCTGCCCGACTGCGCACCAGAGGAGATCGGTGCACTGATGGCGATGATAGCCAAAACTCCCGAGCATAGAAGTCGATGGATAATGGTGATCTGCATGATCGGCCTCGTTAGAATTGATGATATGCTCGGGTAAGGGGCCGGACAACGGCGTTGTCACTTTAAGCGAAATTGCCCCAATATGGACGATCGACCGGCAGGCTAAGCCTTTGAAGTCCCACGCGTCAAAATCAGCGGCTATCGGCAAATTCCAGTCAATCAGACTTAATGTGACAACATCTGCGGGAGGGTGTTCTTGTCGACTATCAGGACATCACCCTAGCTCGGCATGGCCAGGAAGGGGTTGGTGGACTGTCTTGGTGTCGGTGTCGTCAGCGCAGTATCCCAGAGCACCGACATACATGGAAGGTGAGACAACTCGACGAACGGGCTCCGACTCAGATTAAGTGTGCTTAAGCCAAACTTTCTTGAAGCTGACGAGAGCGAATTTGAAGCGCCAGGGGACAAACACCAGTGACCGAAATCGCTTTGATATTGGGAATCGTGTTCGTGTCATTTGGTTTTCTATTGGTCGCTCGGTCGGTCATCGACCAGTTGGCTGAAGAGGCCAAGGCCGAGGCCGCAAAGACTGAAGAGCGAAACGGACCCACGCTGTCTGCAAGAACGGTTTCAATGCCCGGTTCAGGAGCCATCTGCGCCGCCCGACTTTTGTCTGGCGCGGCGGTAATACCATGCACGCCGACCAATACCGTCTGCTTCCCAGGGCTTCTGATCTTCGAAAGTCGGAGTGGGCGCGTGGCCTTCAAGGTATCGGCGCATCGTACGTGGAGCAACGTCCAGCGTTTCAGCGACTTTTTGGTAAAGGGTTCTGCGAGACATTTGAATGCCGTTCTTGGCCGTTGCACTGGAATGGCCAAGAACCTTATCAGATATATCGGGGGGTGAAGGGGGACTTGCGAGGAGGTCTTGAGCAGCTGATTTAGCCTCTGCAACTCTAATGCTTCGACTGTTGCCCCAACGCTGGGCCATCCCGCGCCGCCCCCGTAGTGATTGAATGGCTGAAAATTCCTCATTGGTGAAATTTTGCCAGGTCCAATTCGCGACCGATCTTCCAATCTGATGAACCTCTGAGTGATGCATCGGCGCCGCGAATTGTAGATTGAGCCCGCTCGCAATCTCTAATTGGCGGCCCTGGTATTCGGCGAACGTCGCGCCGCCACTTTTGAAGCGTCGGACCTCCCGATAGGCAAACTGCCGAAGCTCTTCAAAGACGGTACAGTTACGCCCCAGTCCGGCGACGTCGGCGGATTGGCGACGGCGCATGTTGTCTGCATGAAGGTGTTCTGCCAGCTCTCTCAGTTGGAACGCGTGGTCGTGCATGACGATGGCTCGAAACCTGGGGTGCAGCGGGTTCTTCGTGACCAACCCGACATAGCCAGGATCAGCATCAAGGCGGCGGGTCATGCCGGCCTCTATTGCCGTCAGATACCGTAGTGGTCGATCCCGAGCGGCATCGGTCTTTGCCACCGGCGCAAGGAGTTGGTAACTTAATTGACCCCGACCGTTGTCCGGATTGAGGGTGATGATGTTCGGAGGGGGCAGCAGCCCGTCGGGATGCGAAAAGGCGGTCGCGTCATGATCACAGTCGAACGTCAGCCAGGTGACGAGGCCGCCGTTATGTTGAATGTGCTTGCAGCGAATGGCATCACGCTGTGATTGGCGCCAAATCCCGTCTTGTTCGAGATTGTCCGAGGCGTACGGCTGCCTCGGCAAGTTCATTTCAAAATCAATGAGAACCAGCTGCCTAGAAGCTGGCCATGCCGCAATTATTTCTGACATTCTCTAAAGCCCTTTTCTTGCTGCTTCCGGTTTTCAAGCCGGATCACAACCCATTGGGCCAATTAGAGAATTGTTGCGCAGTTTTGGGGTTGACTAAATTGACAACCCTTTGACTCTGCTTAGCTAAGGCTTGTTTTGTAATCAGGGGGTCGGCGGTTCAAATCCGTCCGGGGGCACCAATAAAAACAATGGGTTAAGATAGCCCCAACTCTCTTAGCTGTGAACTAGTAAGCACACTCGATTGCGCAGCTAGCGTTTGTTCGGAGGCATGCTCGCGCATCCTGACCGATTTGCAATCACATCAAACCATGCAGCCTCGCTAGGGATTCTATCGCCCGCAGCTTACCCGCAGGCCGCGTCTCGCTGTTCTCGTACGTGTCCATCAACATGTCTGTCAGCCTGTCGATGGTAACCCCGTAATCAGCCTCCGCACGCCGCCGGGCAATAGCCTGCAGCTCGCGTATCCTCGGGGCAACATTGGGGTGATGCAGTAGCTTGTGGGCCTCTTTCTGTTGGGTCGGCAACGAGCTGTTCTGCGAATAGCCAGCCATGGCGTAGGCTTGCCGCGCATTGCCGAGCTCAACATACGCGTGAGCGAAAGCTTCTTGCTTTTTGGTCAGCGACGTCATTGGCGTTCTGACTCTACTTCTGGACCGATACAACTTGAATTAAAGAGGTTTGCCAGGAGTGGCGACAGTCTGCGTGCGGCAGGTGCAATTGGCAACGTCCCATAAGTTGTTCGTTAGTTGCCAATACTGCAAATCTCAATGTCTGCTTTTGGAGGCCGAGCAGACATCCTCGGCGCGCTGGGCGCTATCCTTGCTCGGAGCAGAATTCAACCCTTGCAGGGTCCACGACTAAAACTTTCTTCGCATCGTTTTATAGGCTTTCCAGTAGTTGAACACACCACCAAGTAGAAAAAGGATGCTGCCTGCAAGGTATTGCGAGGCAAGAAAAGCGTAGATCTCGACGCGATCCGATGGATCCTTAAGATCCCAAAGATAAGGGACCGATGCGACTACGAAGAGAAGCGATCCGGTAACAAACGTGATGGCGGTCAAATTCATCAACTGAAGCGTGACGAGATCCTGGGCCTGCAAGATTTGCAGGACATTGATCGTCGCCGCGATAATGAAAAGGAGACTGCCGATGATGAAGCACCAGGACCCCGCTCTGATCAATCCAACCATCGAGAGGAAGAAGACGCTTCCGATTATGAAGAGCACGGTGCCTGTGACGTAGGTCAGGGCCGCCCAGAATTCGAGCTTATCCCAAATCGTTTCAGATCTTCTACTTCTGTTGATGTAACGGACGACTTCCGCCAGGTCGTGACCAGTTACTAGAAGGTAGAACAGCGAACCAACAATAAAGAGCGAGGCTCCCACGTCCATGTAGGCCGAAAGGGCCGGAAAGAACAGCACGCTGCCAGCGGCAAATACAATCCCTCCCAGCAGGTAAGCGACCGTATTAATGGTTTCCCATCGAAACTCGTCCCGCAGGTCGGCGTTTTTGTTGAACAGGTCATGGCAGCGCGGTCTATTAGTGAAGAGGTGGGGCATCATCGAACGTTTGGTAATAGATGGAGCGTGCTGCGACCACTATCACAGCAGCCGGCAGTCCTAAGTAATTAATCGATCGAGAATATTGCAAGCTGAACTTCTGCAAAGTTGGCTTGGCGGACAGTTGCGATGTGCGCCTGTGCCGCCGTGCGGATGTCCGCTTTCAGGAGCTGAGCGGAAATTGCCTGAGCTGAGTTCGTCAGAAGGCCGCCTTGTCCGCTCTGATCAAGAAGCGGGCATAACCGCTCCATCTTGTTAACGCCCCTTCGGGGCAGCAGCGGACGGTTCGCGACTGAAGTCCGCGATGGTAGTCGCAAAATTTGCGTGCTGTAGTAGTTCCGTGTTGGCCGCTTGCAAACAGCGGCTTTGTCATAGGCATTCGCTGAGCGTTCATCTTTCACACGACTTGCCTGGAGCAACTTCGAGCGGAAAACATGGGCCAGATTGGCAATCGTAGGAGTCGAGCGCGCGGCATCGCGCTTTCATTCGCGCTCTAGTGTTGGTTAGGCTGGTTCCATAACAGGAATAGGTCACGGGGCCTTGACGCGTATCGAAGGGGCCATAAATACTGTACGCGCACCTCCAACCTTTTGGTTCTGCTTCCGCGTAGCCGTGCTGAACAACTATGGCCAAAACCACGAACGCTAAACCGGTGGCGACTTTGATGAGCATAAACGCCTCCGAACTGGTGAGATCAACTGTTACAGTTTAGCACTAAAGGCTTGAGGTTGTTCCTCTTGACCAAAAAAAAGCCCCGCAGCGCTGGGCAGCGGGATCCAACGTTCCTTATCGAGGACCGATAGCTCTGTCGGGCCCGCTTGCTCAAGCGCAAGGGACGCTTTGCGGTGTTGTCACGGTAACGCGCCTGCTCAGTTGATGCCGTATGCTATCAACGTCCGATGAGCAGTTCTTCCTATCGTCGCCATCGCTTCCCGGCCGCTGTGATCCAGCAAGCGGTCTGGCTGTACTTTCGCTTTCCTCTGAGCCTGCGCGATGTCGAGGATATGTTGTCCCAACGCGGCATCGATGTCTCGTATGAAACGGTCCGCCGCTGGTCGTTTAAGTTTGGCTTGGCCTATGCCAGAAAACTCAGACGCTCGCACCCGCGTGCTGATACGCGTTGGCATCTCGATGAAGTCTTCGTCTCGATCAACGGCAAGGACGTATACCTGTGGCGCGCCGTTGATTGCGAGGGAGAGGTCTCCTGGACGTGCTGGTGCAATCGCGCCGAAACAAGCGAGCAGCCTTGAAGCTGATGCGGAAACTGCTCAAGTCACAAGGCTTCTCGCCAGACGCCGTCATGACAGACGAACTTCCATCATATGGCGCGGCATTGAGCGAACTTGGGATGAGAGCTCGCCACATAACCGGCGGTCGGATCAACAACCGGGCCGAGAATTCTCATCTCCCGGTGCGGCAGCGAGGACGACGTATGCAGCGCTTCAAGTCCGCCGGTTCAGCGCAACGATTCCTCTCCACACATGCAGCGATCTATCACGCCTTCAACGTTCAACGCCATCTGATCTCGCGCAGAACATTGCGCCAGTTCCGAACTGAAGCGATGAATAGGTGGAATGCCGTGACTGCTGCCGCGTGAAACATGGCGACGCCGCGCATTTTCGCGCGGCATACGTGCTAACGTGACAATGCCTGCTCAACGGTTATCGCCATCTCAACTCTCTCCTACATTCGGTAGCCTATGCGTCGGGCTCGATGCCTAATTCACGGAGTTGTTCGTCGATTTTGGATAACTGGCCCCGCAGTTCTTTCTCGATGAAAGCCCGCACTTCGGAGTTGTAAACTTTAAAGTCCACGTCAAAGTCTATATCGCCACCTAGTAACGTCACGTGCCACTGACCGTTGTCGCTCACCTCGGATAGTTCCTCGACCTTTTCCAGTAGTTCTTGCCTTTCGTTATCGAGGTTCGTGGCCACTCGTGCCTGCGCAATTTTAGTAATTCCCGCCATCTCAACTCTCTCCTGCCTTCACCAACCGCACTGAACTTGTGAGCACCATCGCCGACTCGTTGACCGCAGCGTCGCTGATACGAACCCTAACAGCCTCGCCCTCCGTTGCTAGCGTGAAGCCAGACACGACTCCACATCTCCGCTCCGGCTTTGCCTCATCGGCAAAGGACCAGAACCAGACGCTATCGCCTATCTGTAAGTTGGTGGTTTGCGAGTTTTCGTAGAACGCAATCATAGACTCGATCCGGACGGACTCCGTCAGACTCTCATGTACTCTGGCAGACTATATCAAACAGGCTTCAATTGTATCGCAGCATTAGAGATTCAAAGTCACGGGTCATCTCCAGGAACCGATCCTGATTGCCAGCTCGGTATTGTCACGGTAACGCGCCTGCTCAGTTGATGCCGTATGCTATCAACGTCCGATGAGCAGTTCTTCCTATCGTCGCCATCGCTTCCCGGCCGCTGTGATCCAGCAAGCGGTCTGGCTGTACTTTCGCTTTCCTCTGAGCCTGCGCGATGCCGAGGATATGTTGTCCCAACGCGGCATCGATGTCTCGTTTGAAACGGTCCGCCGCTGGTCGTTTATGTTTGGCTTGGCCTATGCCAGAAAACTCAGACGCTCGCACCCGCGTGCTGATACGCGTTGGCATCTCGATGAAGTCTTCGTCTCGATCAACGGCAAGAACGTATACCTGTGGCGCGCCGTTGATTGCGAGGGAGAGGTCCTGGACGTGCTGGTGCAATCGCGCCGAAACAAGCGAGCAGCCTTGAAGCTGATGCGGAAACTGCTCAAGTCACAAGGCTTCTCGCCAGACGCCGTCGTGACAGACAAACTGCCATCATATGGCGCGGCATTGAGCGAACTTGGGATGAGAGCTCGCCACATAACCGGCGGTCGGATCAACAATCGGGCCGAGAATTCTCATCTCCCGATACGGCAAAGAGAACGACGGATGCAGCGATTCAAATCAGCCGGTGCCGCGCAACGATTCCTCTCAACCCACGCCGCTATCTACAACACTTTCAACGTTCAACGCCATCTGATCTCGCGCAGAACATTGCGCCAGTTCCGAACTGAAGCGATGAATAGGTGGAATGCCGTGACTGCTGCAGCGTGAAACATGGCGACGCCGTGCATTTTCGCGCAGCACACGAGTAAACGTGACAATGCCTTTACAAGGGTCGCCCGCCTGGAATTGATCGTGAGGCTGTGGTCAATCTGCTCAACGAGGGCATCGGTCCCGCAAAGGTTGCCAAACGACTCGGCATTGGTCGCACATCTGTCTATCGTACTCGGGATGAGATGACAGTGTAAGCAATGGAGCGTTGGTATGGCGGATGAGTTTGGCTTCGACACATATTCGTTGCGGTTCAAGCCCTATGACGGCGACCACATCTACTTAGTAGTCGACAAGTTGGTCACATACAAAAGAGGTGACACGGTATCTTTGTATGTCGATGGGAAGGAAACCAAGTATTCGGTCGGGAGCGTCGATGACTATTGGGGGTTGGATGAATTGAAAGGCGATGAGCCTCGATTACCGGAGCATCAGGTGTCTCACAAAGTCGGCTCCTTCATTCGCGAGATTTTCCTCGACAAGTTTGGGCAAAAGCAAGTGGTTGAGACATTCACCGACGCTGCCTTCCCGGATGGGTCGGACTGAGTATCTACAAGTTAGGCAAGGGCGGTGGGCTACGGTCGCCGCCCTCAATTTTGAATGAGCCAACGAAACAAACACCCACCGCAGTGTGCGGGCTTCACTTCGCTGTGCTTCGCTTGGGCTTGGCTCCGCTGTGTTCTCGCGGTATTGTCACGGTAACGCGCCAGCTCAGTTGATGCCGTATGCTATCAACGTCCGATGAGCAGTTCTTCCTATCGTCGCCATCGCTTCCCGGCCGCTGTGATCCAGCAAGCGGTCTGGCTGTACTTTCGCTTTCCTCTGAGCCTGCGCGATGTCGAGGATATGTTGTCCCAACGCGGCATCGATGTCTCGTATGAAACGGTCCGCCGCTGGTCGTTTAAGTTTGGCTTGGCCTATGCCAGAAAACTCAGACGCTCGCACCCGCGTGCTGATACGCGTTGGCATCTCGATGAAGTCTTCGTCTCGATCAACGGCAAGAACATATACCTGTGGCGCGCCGTTGATTGCGAGGGAGAGGTCCTGGACGTGCTGGTGCAATCGCGCCGAAACAAGCGAGCAGCCTTGAAGCTGATGCGGAAACTGCTCAAGTCACAAGGCTTCTCGCCAGACGCCGGCATGACAGAAAAACTGCCATCATATGGCGCGGCATTGAGCGAACTTGGGATGAGAGCTCGCCACATAACCGGCGGTCGGATCAACAATCGGGCCAAGAATTCTCATCTCCCGATACGGCAAAGAGAACGACGGATGCAGCGCTTCAAATCAGCTGGTGCCGCGCAACGATTTCTCTCAACCCACGCCGCTATCTACAACACTTTCAACGTCCAGCGTCATCTGATCTCACGCAGAACAATGCGACAGTTCCGAGCAGCAGCTATGGACAGGTGGGATGCCATGACTGCTGCAGCGTGAAACATGGCGACGCCGTGCATTTTCGCGCAGCACACGAGTAAACGTGACAATGCCGTATTGGCCACTACCGGACAAGTAGATCACCCAACAGCCCCAACATGAAGCCGGCGACCGCGCCAAGTGCCGGTGCCCAGTGTCGCTCGAGCTTTGCCTGAGGGGCGATACTCTGAAACGTCAAGTAGAGGATCCCACCAGCAGCGAACAGCATGATACCTCCCAGCAGCTCTGGCATCAGCCGCAGATACGAATAGCCGATCCACGCCATCAACGGGCCGAGCAGAACGAGTGAGCTAAAGCCGGCGAGCACTTTTGCAGGGTCCATGGACTGGTTTTCAGTGAGCTCGCGGAACGCATTGAACCCTTCAGGTAGGTTCTGCGTCGCGATAAGTAGAGCCAGAAGCAGTCCGGTCTCGGGAGCCGACGCGAGGATGGCGCCGAGCGCCAGGGATTCCGGCACGAAGTCGAGTAGCATGGCTGCGAATTGGGCTAGCGAGCCACGTCGTTGCTCGATGGCACACGAGATGAAAAAGAAGGCGATGCCACCAGCCCCGAAGATCGTGACCGCAGCAAGCGGCGGAACGAACCGTTTGCCCTGCGGGATGAGGACTAACGCGACGGCGGCCAGGAGAATCCCGCCTCCAAAAGCGATCACGCTGTGCCGCAGCTCATCCTCGAGCCAGCGCGGCTGGATATGCTCAAATCGTGCGAGAAGACCACCGATCGGAATGGTGGCACCGGCCAGAGTTGCAAACAGGACGACGCTTGGGAGGTTACTCAACTTGGCCGCCCTTCCTCTTCCATGATGCAGGATGTGCCAGAATGACGGCTTTTGGCCCAGCGGCCGTCAACGTGTCGCCTTACGGATGTCCCGGACCGTTTTCACGGCGCTGCCGGGATGGCGCGCATTCCCGTGGCGACCAAGTTTCTTGCCACAGAAGCAGTAGCGTACCGCGGGACCATAATACTTGGCGAGCCAAATCATTGCCGCAGTCAGCCTCTCGACGAAGTCGCCGGGCAATTGTTCCAGGGGGACGGCCACACGCGAACTGATGTGACAACTGACCTGCTCATACATCATTGATCTATGTTCCAGTCACAATCGTCTTTTAGACGTTCCCCTTTTTTGCTTCGAGCACGCGTCAGGCTAACCCGGAAGCTTGTCTGCTCGGAGGCCCAAAAAGGCGGCGCCAATACTCTTAACTCGGCCTATCTGTTTGTCATAGAGCGCCAGAAGTCTCGGTACCTACGTCCATCTGAGATAGTGATGTGTCCGCGGTGGGAAGCAGTGATTAGAATGCAATCTTATCCTCGACTGCTGCAATGCCGGCCCTAGCACAGCCATCGTCAGCATCGCCGCTGGGAGCACCGGAAACACCAACCGCACCTACCAGGCCGCCATCACCCGCGCGAATAGGAACACCTCCGCCTAGCGGCAAAGCATTCGTAACTCCGCGAATGGCCCATGAAGGGCCATCTCTTGTGATCTTTGCCAATTCAGAAGTATCCGTGCGGAAGCTCAGTGCTGTCCAGGCTTTCCGATAAGACGTGCCTGCTGTGTGAGGCCCGGCGAAACGATCACGCAGCGTCACTTGCAAGTTGCCGCCTCGGTCTACGACGCTCACGCCAATCTGGTAGCCGTCCGCGCGGCATTTCTTAAATGCCGCTTGTGCGACTTCGAGGGCAACTTCCGGGCTAAGCGACTTGAATGTAACGAGTGGCTGGTCCGCTGCCCAAGCGGTTGGTGCGAACAGCATCAGAAAAAGCCCTGCCACCGTCAAGCACGTGTTCTGTTTCATCTGATAATCCTCCGATAGTCTGACTCTTATTGACTTGATGACTATTTTTGATTGTCACCGACCACCCGCGTTTTCAGTTTGATCGACGTCAATCCGCAACATACCGATAATCTGTTCGGTCGTGTGCCGCTGCCGTGCCACTCCTTCATCTCCTTATTCGAGCTTGGAAATAGCCGGACTCGCTAACTCTGATTGATACCGCTTCAGGGTGTCCATCGTCAGAGTTTTCGGGACAGTAGAGCGTTTGAACTAAGAGAGGATCCGGCCCATCGGATTGCTCTTCATGCCGCAGCTTTGAAGCGGCGTTGTTCGATGGTACGGCGTTTGATCTCATTTCGCATTTCCAGGATGTTTTGGCCTCTCCCGAAGTAGACATCTGCGGGCGTCAGGTTGTCCGGGCTTTCGTGATAGCGTCGGCGGTGTTGTCACGGTAACGCGCCTGCTCAGTTGATGCCGTATGCTATCAACGTCCGATGAGCAGTTCTTCCTATCGTCGCCATCGCTTCCCGGCCGCTGTGATCCAGCAAGCGGTCTGGCTGTACTTTCGCTTTCCTCTGAGCCTGCGCGATGTCGAGGATATGTTGTCCCAACGCGGCATCGATGTCTCGTATGAAACGGTCCGCCGCTGGTCGTTTAAGTTTGGCTTGGCCTATGCCAGAAAGCTCAGACGCTCGCACCCGCGTACTGATACGCGTTGGCATCTCGATGAAGTCTTCGTCTCGATCAACGGCAAGAACGTATACCTGTGGCGCGCCGTTGATTGCGAGGGAGAAGTTCTGGACGTGCTGGTGCAATCGCGCCGAAACAAGCGAGCAGCCTTGAAGCTGATGCGGAAACTGCTCAAGTCCCAAGGCTTCTCGCCAGACGCCGTCATGACAGACAAACTGCCATCATATGGCGCGGCATTGAGCGAACTTGGGATGAGAGCTCGCCACATAACCGGCGGTCGGATCAACAACCGGGCCGAGAATTCGCATCTCCCGGTACGGCAGCGAGAACGACGGATGCAGCGCTTCAAGTCCGCCGGTTCGGCGCAACGATTTCTCTCAACCCACGCCGCGATCTACAACACTTTCAACGTCCAGCGTCATCTGATCTCACGCAGAACAATGCGACAGTTCCGAGCGGCAGCTATGGACGAGCGGCAGCTATGGAGAGGTGGGATGCCATGACTGCTGCGGCGTGAAACACGGAGACGCCGTGCATTTTCGCGCAGCATACGTGCTAACGTGACAATGCCACCACAAGGCCAAATTTGCGTGTAGTCGCCTCTCCGCCAAGAATGGAAGCGTTCTCCACATTTCACTTCCGGAATGATAATCCGTAGGCACGCTGGACCCGTTACGAGACAATTGATCTATCTTCACGGACGCTCTCGAAATAATTGGATACGTTAGCGCATGGCAACAAAAGGTGACTGCGTTGCGGACGCCACTGGCTTATGCGTCAATCTAGGTGGTCAGCGGATCGTCTCCGAGGTCAGCCTTTCAATTTGCTCCGGCGAAATTCTTGCACTGCTCGGTCCTAACGGCGCCGGCAAAACCACCCTTGTCAGGGCGCTGACGGGCCGAGTGACGCGGTCGGGCGGTAGCATCAGGGTAGCAGGCGAAGATCCAGCGCGCAGCAGTCGTGCGCGGAGGTCCATCGGATTCGTGCCTCAGAAGATCACTCTCTATGAACGATTGACGCCACGTGAAAACCTCTCCGCCTTCGGAGCGTTGATGGGAGTGCGCTCCCGCGATATTGCCCCGCGGCTCCGCCACCTTTTGGATCTCGTTGGCCTGACAAGTCGCATTGACGACCCCGTGAAAGCGCTCTCGGGCGGGATGCGGAGGCGCGTGAATATTGCCGTCGCGCTGATGCATAAACCCCGCCTACTGGTTCTTGATGAACCTTCGGCCGGACTTGATTTCACTTCTCGGCGGCTGGTCGTTGATATCCTGGGCAAGCTCAGCAGCGAAGGTATTGGAACTCTTCTCATCACGCATGACACAGCAGAAGCCGAACTGCTGGCCGATCGGATTGCGGTGATGGTTGCAGGTCGCATACGCGCGGTTGGAACGCGCGCGGAACTTCTGTCCAACGTCTTCGGACATTGCCGGGAAATTCGTTTGGTACGGCCGATATTCCGTGGTGGGCCGACCAAGCACAAACTCGACGATATTTTGTTCAGCGTCGGCCTGCTTCCTGATGAGACTCGCGATGTCTGGTCCGGTCTTGTCAGCCCGGTGGAGAGTGCGCTGCCTTGGCTCATGAATGAGCTTTCCAGAGGATCTCTTTACGCGGAGGAAATTACTATCCGCGACGCTAATCTGGACACATTAGTCGCGCAATTCATGGCCGAGACCTAGGAGGCGTATTTATGCGAGGCGCAGTCTTTAAAATCATGCTGCTAAGCCTGATGCGCGACCGTGGCGCTCTGGCCATGAGCTTCATTCTACCAGGGCTAGTGTTTGCCATCTTTGCCGTCGCGTTGGCCGCGGCCAGCGGCGGCCAGCTGGCGGTAAAGGTGAGCATCGCGGATCTCCGGCAGGATGATATCAGTGGGCGCATCGTCGACCAACTCAAGTCATCGGATTCGCTTCGGGTCGGCAGCTTTGTGGACGATAATCGCGAGCGCGTGGTTCTTGCCGTTCGAGACGGGCGCGCTGACGTGGGCCTCGTTATTCGAAAGCAAATTTCGAGCGAAGCAGCGGGCGTTCTGCCTAAGCGGCCGATGTTTGAACTGATAACGGACCCGGCACGCGAAATCGCGACCACGATGGTGCAAGCCAATCTGCAGCAAGCAGCCCTTGAGTTGAGTTCGCGGCCGAGACGGGAAGAAGCAGAATTGTTTGAGCGATCGATGGCAACGACGTCGGGATCGCAATTCACGGCGGCTGCCTACTATGCTGGTGCGGTATCAGTGATGTTTGTTTTGTATTCCGCCCTCACCTCGGCGGCGAGCTATCTGGAAGAGCGAGAGCAGGGCCTACTAGAGCGAATTGTATCAGGCCCCGGCGGCGCGGGAGTAGTAATTGATGGCAAGTTCCTGTTCATTGCGATTTTGGGATTTGTACAAACTAGCCTTGTCTTTTTGATGGCGTGGGTCGTCTTCGATGTCGATCTGCCTGCTCATTTGACGAACTGGGCGATTACTACAGCTTGCGTGTCGATCGCATGCGCCGGTTTGATGATCGCGTTTGTTACGTTTCTCAGGACCAAACGTCAGGCCGAGACACTGGGGCAGATGCTTGTCGTTGTACTGTCCGCGATTGGGGGCAGCATGGTGCCGCGCTTTATGATGCCAGAGGAGGTGCAAACCATCGGCTGGGTAACGCCGAACTCTTGGGCGCTGGACGCATATGCCACCATCCTCTGGCTTGGAGATGACGTAAACAAACTGCATCTGCCCTGGTCGATGTTGCTAGCAATGGGTTTTTTAGGCGTGCTGGTCGCTCGCGTGAAAGCGGCTTGGTCGAAGACCGCCTAGGCAGCCCTCGCATCGGTCTGCTCCCCTGAGACGGTACCATTCTGATTGAGCGAATCCGGCTATTTCGAATCTAAGATGAGGAGACGATCGAATGGCACGGAGGCGGTACTCAACAGAGCAGATTATCGGCATGTTGCGGGAAGCAGAGGTGAAGCTGAGCCAGGGTGAGGCGGTCGGCGTGATTTGCCGAGGCTTGGGAATTTCGGAGCAGAGTTATTATCGATGGCGCCGGGACTACGGCGGTCTGAAGCTCGACCAGGCAAAGAAGCTCAAGGATCTAGAGCGCGAGAACGAGCGGCTGAAGAAGGCGGTCTCGGAGCTGACGCTCGACAAGCTGATCTTGAAGGAAGCTCTTAAGGGAAAATACTAAGCCCTTCCCGCAAGCGAGCGTGCGTGGTTCACGTGCGCTCGCAACTCGCGGTCTCCGAACGCCGCGCCTGCCGGGTTGTAGGACAGTCTCGCACAACGCAGAGACGCCAGCCTAAGATACGCAGCGACGAGAAAAGGCTGACTGCCGAAATCCTTCGTCTTGCCAAGCGGTACGGCCGCTAGGGCTACCGGCGGGTGACGGCACTGCTGCGCTCCGAATGCTGGAAAGTGAATGTCAAGCGGGTGCATCGCATCTGGCGGCGGGAAGGGCTAAAGGTTCCCAAGAAGCAACCCAAACGCGGTCGGCTTTGGCTAAACGACGGTTCGTGCATGCGTTTACGGCCTGAGCGGCCAAACCACGTGTGGAGCTACGACTTCGTTCAGGATCGCACGCCGGATGGACGTCCGTTCCGAATGCAGACGGTCAACGACGAGTTCACGCGCCGCTCAATGGCGATTGTCGTTGCGCGGCGTCTGCGTTCGGACGACGTGGTGCACTGTCTGGCTGATCAATTCGTCGAACACGGCCCGCCGGGACACATTCGTTCCGACAATGGGCCCGAGTTCATCGCGAAGAACGTGCGAGGCTGGCTTGCTCGGATCGGTGTCAAAACGCTTTACATAGAGCCAGGCAGTCCGTGGGAAAACGCTTATTGCGAGAGCTTCAACTCGAAACTCAGAGACGAGCTACTGAACATGGAAATCTTCACAACGCTGCGAGAAGCCCAGGTGCTGATCGAGCAATGGCGACGCCATTACAATGCGATCAGGCCGCACTCTTCGCTCGGCTATCAGCCCCCAGCACCGGAAGCGATCTTGCCGACAGCATCTGAACTGACCTACGCTACGCTCCGGCCAGCACAGATGGTGGCCGATGGCGGCCGGATTCTAACTTAGACAATGGCACCGTGATTGGGGGCAGGCCACAATCAGAATGGTACCGTCTCAGGGGAGCAGACCACGATGAATTAACCGCTCTCGCTCGCGGCTCTTTGATATCCGGCGAGTGGGCAGGCCTCGAGTATTTTATGTGCGATATCGCACAGACAGTCAGCTTTGATATCCTCTATAGGTAAAGTCGCGCGGAAAGTCCTGATTGATGCTGACCGTCGTCAGTATTTGTCATCGCTGAGCATATAAAAAGTTATGTTTCGACGAAACTCCCAGCTTATGCCGGAGGTCTGTTGTTATGTCTTACTCGCTTACCCGACATATGAAGCGTTTCCTGCTTGTCCCCCTCGGCGTCATATCCATGACCGGTGCTGTCCATTCTGCTGACTGGGGCTCGCTAAGCGACGGTCTCTGCAATTATTGCGCAGAACATAGTTCTGGAAATTTGCAGGCAAAAACAATAACGACATCTTATGCCCCGTTGCTCGGTTTCACGGAGCGCACATCATTGGCTCGATCCGCTACCGCCCTTTCAAAGCCGGAAACGCGCTCTGAAAAGCCGTTATTATTTGTAGATACCGGCATAAGCGTTAGGAGAACCGAGAGCGTAGTAGACCTTTTGTTCAAAAATATACGTCTCGCAAACACGGGTAGTGCCAACGATGGGCTCTGCAACTATTGTGCAGGCTACCTTGCCGGCAACGTGACTATCGAGCAGTATAAAACCTCCTATACTCCCCTAAGCGGTTACGATCCCGATGGCTCTTCGACGTCGTCCCGCGGCCTTCCCGAAATTGCTGCTTTTTAGATCGTTAGCCAGCTTGTTCAGGGAGCCGTTTGATCAGTGATTAAGCGTGTCTCCCCGGCTGGCCACACGCCAGTTTGCTGAACGATTGATCCAGCGTCGGCTGCGGTGTTGCGGGCTTACTCGGTCCGTTTAGCCGAGGAATGAAAACCAACGAAAAGACTCGACCGCTTAGGTACTTCAAGCCGAATGTAGCGACGTTCATAATCATGGACGCCAAGAATCATGCGGTGTGAAGTAATTATTTCTGGATATTGCAGCGATTAGTATGGCCGTTATGACCGTAATTGCGATTACAAGAGAATTGGGATCGCTCGGCCGCAATGTAGCCATTGGGCTTTCAGAGCGACTTAGTATGGAACTTGTTCACCACGAGCTCGTTGAAAAGACCATTGGGGGGCGGCTAAATCGGAATGAAAGCGACGTAAATAAGTTTCTGGAAGCCGGAATTACTTGGTTGAATAGGTGGGGGATCGATAGTCGGCGACTGGGTCAGTTCACAGCGGAAACCATTCTAGAGCTTGCCTCCCGTGGGAATGTTATTCTGCGCGGTTGGGGTGCGGCGCATCTGCTGAGCGATTTCCCAGACGTACTACGCATTCGCGTCTGCGCTCCGATGAGCACGCGCGAAACAGTCGTGATGGAGAGAACTGGGATACAAGAACGCGATACTGCCAGGAAGGAAATCGAAGCAAACGATGCGGCTCATGCTGGCGTCATTCCCCAATTCTTTGGCGGAGATTGGCAGTGTCCAGAAAATTACGACATAGTTTTGAATACAGAACGGCTCTCCGTCGGCGAGTGCATAGATCAAATCCTTCAGGTCCTATCAAACGACCGCTATCGTGAGATTGAGGCTTCGCGGCAGCCTATTGCTGACAAGCTGCTGCAGCTCCGTATTCAACAGCAACTCACAGATAACCTGTTTGGCGGGCATGAGATTCCCGGCATCAATGTTTTGGTTTCATCTGGTGAAGTGGTTCTGGACGGCTACATACAAAGTAATCATTTGCGTAAAGACATCGAGCGGGTGACCCAAACGATGCCGGGGGTAATGGGCGTCTCAAACAATCTTGAGCATCTCCGTGGCACATGCGAGATGTAGCCTGCTCCCGTAAATCGGTAGCATTGTAAGTGAGCGAATGCGACTGTTTCAAACCTCAGATGCTGGCCGATTGCGGCCGGATTCTAACTTAGAGACTGGTAGCGCTATGTGGGGCCGGCCCGCGCGCCCTACGTGCGCGCATCGCCTGACTCCCGATTGAAGGGAGATTTCAAAGATGCATTACAGATTAGTCGGTTTAGTTGTTTGTTTTGGGTTACTGGGCAGCGGCCTGGCTCTGGCTGGAGACAAGGAGCCCATGATTGCCAGTGCCGAGAGCGCCGGCCCTGCATCAGTGACTGCTAAAGCCACGATCAAAGCGCCCGATGGAACGGTCCTGCGACAGGGGTCAAACAGTTACACCTGTTACCCGCAGCAAGACATCATCGGCCCGATGTGCAACGAGAAGACCTGGGATGCGTTGATCAGTGCGATGCTGAACAAGCAGGACTTCAAACCAGATGCGTTCAGCGTGTCCTACATGCTGGCCGGCGAAGGGACGGCTCTTGGTGTGAGCAACAGCGATCCTTACGCCACCGATCCTGCAAGGAGCGATGATTGGGTGAAGGAAGGGCCTCACCTGACGATCGTCGTGCCTGACCGCGCAATGCTCAAGGGACTGTCTCGCGATCCCAAAGACCCCGTGTATGTCATGTGGAGCGATACGCCTTATGCGCACATCATGGTAAAGATCACCGACAAATAGATTCAATAACCTTAAATCGTGGCCCGGGCGATCTCGAGATTGATTTTGGCCAGGTCTTCGATTGAGGCGATCTCATCCATCACGGCGTAGCGCTTAGGGCGCCCCAGCACCGGGATCAGGGTTAGGTCGTTGGCAGCTGTCAGCTGCCTCAAACAGGCATTCAACCAGTGGCACAATTTGCAGTGGCTGCTGCTGTAGGCCGGTGATGTCTGCTGACTTCGTCCGACAATTTTCTCTGCAAGTTTCAAGGCTTCGCGTCAATCTTCCTAAGCGCTTCGCGCTATCCAACTTGGATCTTGTCGCCGCCGTTGAGGCGCGCTAGCCGCACATGGCAACTGTCGATTTCCGTCGGGCTGCCGCTAACGATGCCCTCAAGAGCATCGGCCCAAAGCTCAAGGGCGGCCCGTTTTTCAGCGTCGTACTCGTACTGATTGTAGACCCCGTCTGTAATGCTGCTCTTCCGCTTGCCGCCATGGTTCAGGATGCGCTCGCGGAGGTGTTGTCACGGTAACGCGCCTTCTCAGTTGATGCCGTATGCTATCAACGTCCGATGAGCAGTTCTTCCTATCGTCGCCATCGCTTCCCGGCCAGTGTGATCCAGCAAGCGGTCTGGCTGTACTTTCGCTTTCCTCTGAGCCTGCGCGATGTCGAGGATATGTTGTCCCAACGCGGCATCGATGTCTCGTATGAAACGGCCCGCCGCTGGTCGTTTAAGTTTGGCTTGGCCTATGCCAGAAAACTAAGACGCTCGCACCCGCGTGCTGATACGCGTTGGCACCTCGATGAAGTCTTCGTCTCGATCAACGGCAAGAACGTATACCTGTGGCGCGCCGTTGATTGCGAGGGAGAGGTCCTGGACGTGCTGGTGCAATCGCGCCGAAACAAGCGAGCAGCCTTGAAGCTGATGCGGAAACTGCTCAAGTCACAAGGCTTCTCGCCAGACGCCGTCATGACAGACAAACTGCTATCATATGGCGCGGCATTGAGCGAACTTGGGATGAGAGCTCGCCACATAACCGGCGGTCGGATCAACAATCGGGCCGAGAATTCTCATCTCCCGATACGGCAAAGAGAACGACGGATGCAGCAATTCAAATCAGCTGGTGCCGCGCAACGATTTCTCTCAACCCACGCCGCTATCTACAACACTTTCAACGTTCAACGCCATCTGATCTCACGCAGAACAATGCGACAGTTCCGAACTGAAGCGATGAATAGGTGGAATGCCGTGATTGCTGCAGCGTGAAACACGGAGACGTCGTCCATTTTCGCGCAGCACCCGAGTAAATGTGACAATGCCAGTCGGCTGGCAAACTCAGGCCCGTTGTCCACGCGAATGCTCCGTGGCTCGCCGCGCGCTCGGGCCAGACGGTCGAGCTCATCGATAACCTGATACGCGCGAAAGTTGGTCCTCGCTGCACTCGCGAGAGCCTCTCTCGTATGGCAGTCGACAATCGTCAGAATCCGAAACGGCCGGCCATCGAAAAGTCTGTCTGACATGACGTCCATGGCCTAGACATCGTTGGCACCATTCGCTTGCTTTGCGTAAGCTTCAATTTCTGGATAGCTTTCGGCAGTCAGGGCGTATAGGGCCACCGCAACTGCAATCGCACTTACAAACCCTGCGAGATAGCTCTTCATGTCTACGGTCCCCCTGTTCTCTGAAGCCGCTTGGGTCGCGCTTCCTCAGCTGAGCTAGTAAGAAATGGGCAAGCAGCTCATCCTAATCTCTTTCTTCTTGAATTTGCTGTGCGTTCCAGCTGTGGCGCACCAAATCGGCTTTGGAGATCAAATACTGCAGCCAATCACCGTGGTTCACGCGCTTCTTCCCCTCCTTGCGGTGGGGCTATTGTGCAGGCAACAGCCAAAGGTCCCAATCAACCGCATCGTGGCTTTTATGCTCGGCCTAGGCCTAGCTGTTGGGGTCTCTTTCAAGGTCTACGTCAACCCGTCCCAAACCCAATTGATCTTTGCTCTGGTAATCGCAGGCCTAGCCGGGAGCTGTGTCGCGCTGGCCTACCCCTTACCCAACAGCGGCCTCTCCCTGTTTATTCTTGCGCTAGGAATTGCTATCGGCACAAACCTTTCATTTGATACCACCGATTGGATTGATTTGAGCCAAACGGGATTGGGGGCCTTCGTTGGAGCCATCGCCGTACTGTATGTCATGGCCACCATGGCGGTTCCGGCAACAAGAAATTGGCACCAGGTTGGAATACGCGTAATTGGATCATGGATTTGTGCGTGCGCGATAATGATTTTAGCGTTAGGGGCTCGCAACCCATTATGATGCCAAGTGACCAGAACGTATTTTACGCTAGAACCCCGACTGCGACTCATAGGGCGGTTACTGCTTCCATCACTCACAGCCTTTCGGCAGTTGGCGATTCCACTCCGACACATCGCCGTCCGCCTCGATGACTAAAACGGGTCGCTCACCAATCCAGTAAGGCTCACGACGCTGAAACGTCGTTGACGAGCCCCTGAAGGTTGTTGCCACACCCGGCGTTATGCGGGCATGACCGAAGTTGTTACCGTTGTCATCACGAGGGTCGAAACAAACAACCCACTCTTGCTCGCCGATTTTGTTGACGAGGACTCGCCATCCCCTCGGATGGTTGATGTTGAGACCGTGTGAAGGCTTCGACTTAACGACAGCCGCTTTCTCACTCGCTACATCGTCCCGAACACGCTGGTCAGCAGCTTCGTTAAAACCCTCGATGAACCATCCAGCAACCCAAACAATCCCGCCGAGAATGGCGAGTCCCTTGAGAGCGTCCAGCCAAGTGGAATTTGGTTTCTGCTTTGGTTTGATCATAGGCCCGCTCCCCGTTCCTGGCTGTTAGCGATGCGGTCGAGGCCGCCGATTTGCTGGTTTGCCTTGCGAATCTCAGATCGAGGCAAGAACCAATTCCGCCACGTCGTTCGGTTAACAAAGAAATTCGCCTTCGTTCGACAGCCAACCAAGAAAAACAAGACGATCCGCCTGGACCGCGAGCAGATGGAACCGAGCTATGCGCTAAAGTTGGTGACGGCCTAAATCGGTGAAGGCGGCATATCGTGAGGTTGCTTGACGACCTCACTTCTCCAGCGAAGGAGCGATATGCCGTGTCGAACGATAACGTGACCAAACTGATTCAGCCAGGAGCCTTCGACGACCCACTCACAGAAGTCCTGCGCAACGGCGCCCGCACGCTGCTTGCCCAGGCTGTCGAGGCCGAGGTGACTGCGTTTCTCAGCCATCATGGTGACCTGAAGACCGACAATGGGCGGAGGCGTGTCGTCCGCCATGGCCATCTCCCCGAGCGCCAAGTGATGACTGGCATCGGCCCCGTTGCCGTCAGGCAGCCGCGCATACGCGACAGGGGCGCGGCTGCACATGATGATGGGCGCATCCGCTTTAGCCCTGCGATCCTGCCGCCCTACGCACGCCGCTCGAAGAGCCTCGAAGTCCTGTTGCCAGTCCTCTACCTGAAGGGCATATCCACCGGCGACTTCGAGGAAGCGCTGTCAGCCTTGCTCGGCAAAGATGCCCCAGGGTTATCGGCATCGACGATCGCACGTCTCAAAGAAGTTTGGGCCGACGAGCACGACCGTTGGCGAAAGCGCGATCTTTCCACGCGCCACTACGTCTACGTTTGGGCCGATGGGATCCATCTGCAGGCCCGCCTCGAAGAGGAGAGGCAGTGCATCCTCGTGATGATCGGCGCGACGCCGGAAGGTAAGAAGGAGCTGATCGGCCTCACCGACGGCGCACGGGAAAGCGCACAGGACTGGCGCGAGCTGCTGCTCGACTTGAAGCGCCGGGGGCTATCACACGCACCCAAGCTCGCCGCCGCCGATGGCGCCCTCGGTTTCTGGAAGGCGCTCGGCGAGGTCTGGCCGACAACTCATGAGCAACGCTGCTGGGTTCACAAGACCGCCAACGTCTTGAACAAGCTGCCAAAGAGCCAGCAATCCAAAGCCAAGCGATCACTGCACGACATCTGGATGGCCGAGACGCGAGGCGAAGCTGAGGCCGCCTTCGACGCCTTCATCGAAACTTACGAACTGAAATACGAAAAGGCGGCCGAGTGCTTGGCGAAGGACCGCGAGGCGCTGCTGGCGTTCTATGACTTCCCTGCCGAGCACTGGAAGCACTTGAGAACGACCAATCCGATCGAAAGTACGTTTGCCACCGTGCGCCATCGCACGATCCGATCGAAGGGCTGCATGTCGAATAAGACGGCGCTCGCAATGGTGTTCAAGCTCGTCGAGGCCGCGAACAAAAGCTGGCGCCGGCTTGACGGCCCGAACCAGTTGCCGAAGGTCGTTCTCGGTGTAAAGTTCACAGATGGGCTGGAGGTGGTCTCGACTGCCGATCCTCAGCCCCAAACCGCCGCCTGAACCCACAGGCCCGTCACCAAGATTTGGCCATAGCTCGATGGAACCGTGGGGCTATCAATACAGCCACTCCGCCAACAATATGTTTCTGAGTGCTGAGAACTGTCTAAACAGCTATCAAAGCATACAAGGTCAGATTGAACTACAGTCCGACCCGGACCCCCACCTGGACCAGTTTGGCCTGACCGACCTCTACGACATTGAAGACTTGGAGCGGGCTTTTCATGAGCACAGTGCGGCTGCTTTGCGTGCTGGCGATCGGGCGGCGTTCGTTGAGATGACCAAGGACTTTCAAGTCTTGATGCTTCGGATTAATTGAGCCGTTTTTGATATTGTCCAACCGAGTGTATGAGAGTTTATTGGAGTCTGGTCGCGTCCAACGGGGTCGGATGCGGGGCTGCGATGGCGTTCTACGAGTATTCCACGACCACCAACTTACAGATAGGCGACAGCGTCTGGTTTTGGTCCTATGCCAATGAGGCATGCCCTGACCAGAATACGCCAGGACCACTTCTAGCGACTGCGAAGCGCCGCGATGCGAACTTCGATCGGCGGGTGCGTCGAAAAGAGTGCCATGAAACTCGGCCGATCGCTGATCCCAGAAGCTTGGATGTTTTGAGGGAGCTCTCCGGGCTCAAGTCCACCGAGGCGAGACAGCGCGCTAATCATGCTGTTCGGTTGCCCCATATAATCTGCCGCGCCGGCATCAGCACGGAATTCGCGCTGGCGGGAAAACCAGGCAACAATCAGAGACGCCAGGACGCCGAAGACGATTTGACAGATGAGGGACGTGACGAAATAGCCGATCCCCTGGCCATTTCCGTCCTTGTTGAGTTGCTTGTCGACGGCGTAGCCGACAACACGGGACAGGAAAACTACGAACGTGTTCAGCACACCCTGTATGAGTGTCATGGTAACCATGTCGCCGTTAGCAACGTGGGCGACTTCGTGCGCTAAAACGGCCTCGACTTCCTCCTGCGTCATGGATTGGAGTAGCCCGGTCGAGACCGCAACGAGTGCGGAGTTCTTGAATGCGCCGGTTGCGAACGCGTTCGCCTCACCGGGGTAGATCGCAACCTCGGGCGTTCTGACGCCGGCGCGGGCCGAAAGCTTGGCTACGGTGTCCACCAGCCAGCGCTCATCTGCGTTCGACGGTTGCGTGATGGCATGCGCCCCGGTCTGCCACTTGGCCATGGGCTTCGAAATAAGTAGCGAAATGATCGCGCCTGTGAAGCCGATAACTGCAGAGAAAGCGAGCAGCGCGCCAAGATTAAGTCCGTTGGCATCCGCGATCTGTTCAAGCCCGAGTAGCCTTGCGATGATAGCAATGACGATCAGAACGGCAATATTGGTGGCCAAGAAAAGAGCGATGCGTTTCATCTAACCGGATCCTGTTGCCGAGTGTTGCCGCTGGCCAGCTCTCCGCCGACGCTCCAGTTCTCATTAGAATAGGTGGTCTGAGCGACCGCTTCAAGGCGGCGCTGGAAGGCCGCGCGCGCAGAAGCGGCGACCTAGTACATCCGCTAGGGCCGAGGTGGGCCGGCTGCTACCAGAACGGCCTCCATCCATCAGTCCTTAGTCCAGTCCATTGGCGGCGCGTCTGGAGAAAAGAGCCTCTCCCACTCGGCAAAGTCGCGGACCTCGGGTACGATGCTTCAAGAGTAGGACGGTCAATTCGATGGCAGTAAGAGTTCGCGGCCTGCCGCCGCCTGGTGGATGGACCTTGCGCTTCTCCAGCAACACGCGCTTGGTCTGCTGGATTACAGAGAGGTTTGCCGAAGCGAGGATCAGACGCGAGTGTTTCCGGAGATGCCGACGGCCAGTGACGGCTATCAAAGTTCGGCGTTCTCAAAACGTTTCTCGCGCTATTTGCAGAAGTGCGGCGTCAAGACCGATAAGCGCCTGTCGTTTCATTCGTTCCGTCACACCATCAAGGATTTGATGCGCGAAGCGGGCATCGACCGGTCTGGCCAGGATGCGATCTGTGGTCATGAAGATGGATCGGTTCAAGCAAGCTACGGGCGGGGGTATTCTCCAGCTGCCTTGCACAAGCAGCTGTAGCGGATCGAGATGCCTGTGGACGTGACGCATCTCCTTCCCAAAGGGACCGATAAGCCAAAGCCATAACCGGAGAGAGTATGGAGGGCTCATTGTTCGATTAGTTGAGACATATCTTATTGGCGCGCTTGCTAGTACGAAGAATAACCAGATGACGTGGCCTCAACCTATGTTCTCGTAAACAGGAGTTACTGTATGTCACCAACAGAAATTGCTCTACTGACAAAGGTCCTGGCTGGGGCTGGCATTCTTTTTATTATAGCCTACGTTGGAAACCTGATCTCTTTCTCCAACAGGTTCGTGAATGCTCTCGTAACAGCTCTCGTTTTTGCTGTCGTTTACGGCGGTCTTTATTTCCTTGTCGATCAGACAATGCTACCGCCTGAGCTCCAGGCCAAGAGCCAGGAAACGTATTTGAGAATGATTGGAATTTCTGCAGGCCTCGTGTTCCTGCTCGATCTCGTCGCGAACATATTCTCGTTCTCGAACAGGCTCGTGAACGCTCTGGTGACCGCCGCTTTATTTGCTGTAATTTTTGGGTATCTGAGCTATGCACCGTCGCTGGCCAATTGAGGATGCCGCTCTCCAAGCAGGCGTTGTCACATTAAGCCAAATTGGCCCAATATGGACGATCGATCGGCAGGATAAGTCACTGAAATCCCACGCGGTAAAATCAGCTGCCGTTGGCAAATTTCAGTCAATCAGACTTAATGTGACAACGCCCTGCAGACTGCCCACTGGGTCGTCTCACTGCTCAAACGCTGGCTTCTTGGCACCCACGGCGGCGCCGTCAAGACGCGCCACCTCCAATCCTACCTGGACGAGTTCCAGTTCCGCTACAATCGGCGCAAGACAAACGGCGCTGCGCGGCTCACTGCCCCTGCCATAGAGCAACTCGTCGCAAAACCCACGCGCACGATGAAAAAGATCATAAAAGAACCCCAGACCTACAGAGCCTTACCGGAAGCAACGGCATAGGCATGCATGAAGAATCTGCTTGGCCACGGCTTGGTTGAGCTAGATCAATTAGTGGTTGTCGCGAAAATACTACCGTTCAATACGGGTCTATAAATCCGAAACGCTCTGTCGACGCCGACATAGCCATACAAATGCGTATATGAACGAAACAAAAAAATGTTCTCTGAGTTCTCGCTCACACGCTGCGGCCATGAAAACACCCTTCTGATTAAGGCGCTGTCTCGGGTGGCCGCTATTCTTCTCCTCGCAGTCTTGACCTGCCTGCCGTCGTCGACGCGAAGTTATGCAACGGACCAGGTCCTACAGGCGGGCGAAGCCTATGTCACACGCTTTTCCGGCACGGTACAGGAGGGAGGAAAAACTGTCATTGATGTGAACGGGACGGTTGCAGGCATAATCGACATCCGCAATCCTGCCGCCTCAATGCTAGGTCAGCACTGGTCTAGCGAATCCCAACGTCTGCCGGTGAACGCGGGGCAGGTGGGCCAGGTGTTCGGCATCGCGCTCGATGATATGAGCCCGCCGAATGTCTATCTCACGGCAACCTCCGCCTTCGGCCTGCATCGAACGGCTGACAATTCGGACTGGATGCCGGGCATGTGGGGATCCCAAGGGGGCCCCGGCACCGTCTGGAAACTCAACAAGGACAATAATTACCAACCCGAGATCTTTTCCGAGATCACGCTAAAAGGGCGAAAGAACACGGGCGCCGCCCTTGGAAATATCGCTTTTGATGAATGGAACAAGCAGCTTTACGTCTCCGATCTTGAGACCGGCATGATCCACAGGCTCGGCCAGACAGATGGTAAGGACCTGGGAGCTTATGATCATGGAATGCAGGGGCGGGCGAGCTTCACTGATGCCGGGACGGGTAACCAGACGTCCCTGAAAACGGTTTCTTTCGATACCAGCAGCGCCGTTCAGATCAGTCCATGCTCCGGCGGCGATTTTGAGAAAACCCCGGCCTGCTGGAATTTCGCCGATTTCCGACGCCGTGTCTGGGGCCTGGCCGTTCGCAAGGACGAATCTTCGGGCGAAGTGCGTCTCTATTATGCGATCTGGGGCAGCCAGGGTTTCGGCGACAAGGCCTGGACGAACGCCGCCGATGACAAGGGCAATGATCAGAGCAACTCCGTATGGTCTGTGAAGATCGCCTCGGATGGATCCTTCGACACCACGGACGTGCGGCGCGAATTCGTTCTGCCGGACTTTTTTAAGAATCCGGGACTGCAGAAACATGGACCGAGTCATCCGGTCTCCGACATCGCCTTTCCCATGCTCTCGGACCAGACCGTCATGCTCATTGCCGAGCGCGGTGGTATGCGCAACGAAGGGCTCGACAAGACAGCTCCGTTCGCCTCCCCGCATGAATTGCGGGTGTTGGGCTATGATCTCGACGCCACCGGCATCTGGCAGCTCAAGGGCCGCTATGACGTCGGATTTTATGATCGCAGGAAACACGGGGCTCCCTACCTCCGGGCAAACAGTGCCGGCGGCGTTGCCTTCGGCTTCGGCTTCGCGCAGGACGGCAATGTCGATACCAGCCAGGCGGACAAAACCGTATGGATGACGGGCGACGCCCTGTGCTCGCCCGAGGGCGCCTGTTTCAATCCGACAAGCGGTCAGAATGACGATTATTCCGAGGTCTATGGCCTGCAGGCCACGCCCGAGGACGCTTATGACGAGGCGATGCCAGATGGGGCCGCGAAGTCCTATCCGGCCACGGGTGTGCCGTATCCTGCTGCGGGGCCAAAGAAATCCATCATGATCGATGCCGACGTCAACGTGGATGCCGGCGGTAATTTGCTGTCACAGACATTGGTCCGCGGTGACGTCACTAAAATCGGTGATATCGTCGTCTATGCGCCGGGCGAAGCCCCACCTGTTACCGCGGACTACCCAGGCGCTCCCATTTATGCGCCCGGCGCTCCAGGTGCTCCCAGTTATGCACCCGGCGCTCCATATGCGCCCGGTACAGCGCCCGGCGCTCCAGGTGCTCCCGGTTATGCACCCGGCGCTCCATACGATCCCGGTACGGCGCCCGGGACACCGCCAACACCACCGCCGCTGCCCGATCAGCCAGATCTTCAGGTCACCAAGGCGGCGGATGCCGCAACATGCGCCCTCGGTGGTCCGTGCAGTTATACGATAACGATCACCAATGTCGGGACCGGGACCTTTCAAGGGACGATCATCATAAATGACGTTGTTGAGGATGCGACCGGTCAGGCTTTTGCCGGCGCTTCGATTACGGCCTCTGCGCCCGCCACCTGGACTTGCACGAACATGCAATGCAGCCTGCCGGGCGTCGCCCTTGCGTCCGGTATGTCTGAGGTGCTGAATATCACATTGCAATTGCCGAAGACGGTTCCCATCGGCCCGACCGTATTAAGCAACTGCGCCACCGTCACCAGTGACACCGGGTCTGTATCCTCCGCCGGCAACGAAAGGAATTGTGCCCAAACTCAAATCGGTCAGGGGACGACCGGGTCTGATCTGAGCATTGTAAAGACCGCGGATCAGACGCAATGCTCTCCTGGCTATTCATGTAAATTCACGATCACCGTCACCAATAACGGGCCGGATAAATACAACGGCAAGATCGTGGTCGTGGACGATGCGCCCAAGGACTGGGCGGTCGCTCAGGATGCAAACACGGTATGCCTGCCCAGTGCAGCCGGGCCAAAATGTAAGATCGATATCCCTCTTCCCGCCGCTGGTCTGGCTGTCAACGCCTCGGTCACCGCGGGGGTTTCAACGACCGTTTCTGTCAATGAGCAAAGCGGGACGGTCAAAAACTGTGCCTCGATCAGTCAGCAGACCGGCTCGACTGACAAAGTCGCGGGCAATGACGGACCGTCCTGCCCCACTGTCACGGTGGCAAGGGCTCCCAATGCGAAACTCTTAATAAAGAAGACGGGGCAATACGTCTGCAATCCAGGCAAACCGTGCTTTTTCGAAATCACGGTCACAAATGTAGGATCGGCGACCTACAACGGCCCATTGGATTTACGTGATGACCTGCCAAAAATCTGGACAGGAGGGGCCAGCATAAATTTACCACCGGGATTTACATGTATGCAGATTGGCGGCACACCGGATTTTGGCTGTACATCGTCTGCATTTACATTGGTGCCGGGTAAGTCAATGGTGCTTTCTTTCAGCACAACCGTGCCGCCGAGTGCACCAACAGGGACGGTCACAAACAAAGCGAAAATTACGAAGCAACTTATACCACCTGGCTCCACCCAACTCGTCCTGCCCGCAACCTGGGATGTGTTTGTCACATCGAATCCCATCGCTAGAGACCTGGAGCTCACTAAAGATGGACGAAAAGAGTGCGCCCCCGGCGGACCATGCGAGTTCGTGATCACCATCACGAATAAGGGGATGAATGCGTTTACCACCGATACCGGCTCTTTTTCCTTTCCCTTCACAGTTGATGATACCTTGCCTGCGAATTTGACATATTCGAGCGTCAAATTCGGACATCCCTTGAAAGATGTTTCCTGCACACCGTCCGGGGCAAAGGTATCATGTCTCGTGCGTGGACAAATCGAACCCAATCAATCGGCAAGCTTCGTTATTGTCGCCAATGTTCCCAATAGCCAGGCGCTCGGACAGGTCACAAACAAGGCCGAAATCATAAAATCCATTACGCTGGCTGATAATAATCCCAGCAACAACACCGGCCAGCACACCGTCAATATCGTTGCGGCCAATCCGGATCTGAGCATCGTCATCAATGGCACGACGTTCTGCACAGCCCCCAACTGCTCCTTCCTCAAATTCACTGTCAGCAATAAGGAGAAGACGGAATATAAGGGACCTCTGGACCTCAGTGTCGACTTCTCCAAGGCCGAAGGGACAAGACTGACGGGTGTCGTCAAAGGCGGAGCCGCGTCCTGTCCTGCCGCCGGCTGGGTGTGCACGAAATCCGGAGACGGCGCCAAATGCCATCACGCGGCCTGCCGGCTGAAGAGCGGGCAGAGATCGCAGGTGACGTTCAATTTCCAGCTCGACACCACGCCGGCGAATGCCGTGCAAAAATCGATGACCAAAACGGTCTGTGGCACCGCCGAGTGGAAAAAGCTTCCTTCGGCAGCCGACAAGATGGACCCCGATTTCGTATGGAGCACCGGCAGCAGGAGGAAAAAGACGGAATGCATCACCACAACAATCAAATTCCCCGTATGCCCCGCCGGCAAGCAATGGAACGGCAAGAAATGCGACTGCCCCTCTGGTAAAAAACAAGATGACAAGACCGGTGAGTGTGTCGATATCAAGAATTCCGTCGGCTCCGATCCCATTGGCGGCTGGGGCTGGCGCCCTCACAATCCAAAAAACGGGGCTGACGACCGTATGCAACCCCGGTGGCAAGTGCCATTATGACATTGCCATCATGAATGGGGGAACTTCAGCCTATGTCGGTCCGCTTACTGTCGTTGACACCCTTCCAATGGGGTGGAGCGGGACGATCAGCCCCGGCAGTGGGTGGATTTGTATGCTGCAGCCCCAGATCGGCGCTCCAACGAAGATTTCCTGTACGAATTCCTCAGCCAATATTGTATTGGGAACGCCGGAGATCTTGAAACTCAATGCGGATGTGCCAAATAACGCACCGCCTGGTGTGGTTAAGAACTGTGCCGACCTCACATTTGAGCCAAGTGCAGGTGGCAAAACGACCATCACGGACTGTGCCAAGACGACGGTGGCGCAGCCGCCAGATTACGATCTGGCGCTTCAAAAAACGCTGGCGGGAGCAGGCAAAGTCGGCGGCAAAGGTGCTTTTCTTGCAGCATGTAATCCCGACACCCCTTGCCGATTCCTCATCACAATCACAAACAAAGGAAAAGGCACATATAACGGCCCGGTAATCATCAAGGACAAGATGCCTGCCGGATGGGTTTTTTTGAAGGCAAAGGGTAATTGGGTCTGTCAGCAACAAGGCAATTATTTCTCTTGCGGCCTTCAAAATCAGTCCCTCGCGCCGAACAGCCCCCCGCTTGAACTGGAGGTCGCATTACAACTTCCCCCCACAACGACGAATACCCCAAAAGAAGCAACGAACTACGCAGAGATCGACTGGAAGCCGGCTGGCGGAGACAGTAATAAGGGCAACGACCACGATGAGATAACCGTGCAGGTCCTGCCGGGAACGTCCGAAATTACGCCGAAGCTGATGATCATAAAGACAAAAGCCGGCGGGAGGACATGTGACAGTTCCAAGGGATGTGGTTTCACCATCACCGTCAGTAATATCGGTGCCGGCGTCTATAGTGGACCAGTGACCATTCTTGATAAAGTCTTTCGGTACAGCGCCTTAAGCTTGCCAAGCCGGCTAATGCTCCATGGAAGTGCACGGAAATCGCCTTGGGTCGGATCAAATGCAGCCATCCGCCAATGACGCTTCAGCCGTCTCCTGGTCCTGGAAAACTGGGAGGAACGTTCACGCCCCTCAATCTTGAGTTCAGTATCCCAGAGGATATGCCTGGAAAACTAGATAGCGGCTTTGGTAACTGTGCCGAGTTTCGAGACGTTCCAGCCGGCGTCATTCTTGAAAATACCAAAAACTGTGATACTGCGAAACTCGCAGCCAGTTATGATCTGGAAGTCGAAAAATCAGGTTATAAATATTGTAGGCCGGGCAATCGGTGTGAATGGACAATAAAAATCACCAATATGGGCCGAAAGGAATATATTGGAGCGATAACCCTGTCAGACGCGGCCGATAAAGGTGTGGAATTTGCCTTAACAGGTAACCACCTGGAATTCGCTCAAGAAAATTCTTCCGCAAAATCAAAATGCGTTTACTCTAGCAAGGGCATTTCATCATTTAAATGTAAAATCAACAACATAAAGGTCCCTGGTCGCACATCAATAAAAGTATCAGTCAAGAGCAATATAGCCGCAATTTTCAAACATGGCACCCATTTGACAAACAAGGCTTCCATAACTGTCGATGGCGAGAAAGGATATAAACTCCTCGACAACCATGACACACATACGGTTGAAGTGAATACTTTTTCTGCGATTATCGGTGTTAAGAAACGTGGCCCCCCCGAATGCAATAGAAGCGTTAATAATGACATAAACTGTATATTCACAATAACGTTTGAAAATAGCGGAAAGGGAGGCCTGGATCCGGAAGGCGAAGGTAGAATATATGTTTATGATGATTGGCTCGACAAGTATAAAGGCTGGAACCTTTCTGTGCTCTCCAAAGGCTGGAAATGCGGATTTGTGTCGCTTATCGCCGAGGAGAGGGCAGGAACATGGTGTTATTACACGAAACCAATTCCTCCCAATAGTTCTGTTGATCTGAAACTGAACATTTCCGCAAAACAGAAAAGCAATGCGACCATCAAAGACGTGATGGAGAATTGTGCGCGAACAGAATCGATTACGACGGAAGAGCCGCCAGGTTTCGCTCAGCCAGGTAAATTTATACCAAGGCCCGGGAAATGGTCGTGCCACAAAGTAAAGATCCCCGACCAAATCAGAAGTACTACTAAGCCGCTTACGGTTCCGCCGTCCAAACCGGCCGATCTTGCCATCAAGAAGACCGGGTCGGCCGAATGCACTCCTGGCGGCGCCTGCTCTTATGTCGTCGCGGTGACGAATATCGGCGCGGGGCCCTATGCCGGCCCGATCATGGTCACCGACATTATTCCCAAGGAGTTGAAACCGTCGGGCAAGGGAGGCGGCAAAGGCTGGAACTGTATTCTAAAGCCGACGATAGGCGGTCCCACTACAATCGGCTGTCAGCATGTCAAGCAAGGCCTGCTCCCGGGAAAATCGGTGAAATTGCGGATCGATCTGAAGGTACCGGCGAACGCGCAGCCGGCAGTCGTGACGAACTGCGCTCGGATCGATCACTCCAAGGGCAAAGGCGATGGCAATCCTGCGAATGACATGTCATGCGCCAAAACGCAGATCAAGGCCGTAAAGGCGCCCGCGTGCCCTGAGGGCTGGAAGCCCTTCCCCGCGGGTGCGGCGTTGATGCCGGACTGGGAGGTGAAAACCTTCGGCAGCGGCCCCAGTGCCGTGACATGTATGAGGAAGATATGTCCCACGGGCCAGCAATGGGACCCTGTCAAGAAGTTGTGCTCATGCCAGCAAGGCGAGATCTGGACCGGCAGGAACTGCATCTGCGCCTGGGGCCAGGAGCGAGATCCGAAAACGGGCAAATGCGTTGCGGTGTCGAAGCCGAGACCGGAATGCCCTGCAGGTCAGCGCTGGGATGCGATCGAGCAGACCTGCGTACCTGCTCCTAAGGCGCCACCGCCCGCCGTTTTACCGCCAGCACCAACGTGCCCTGCGGGTCAGAGTTGGGATGCGATCGAGCAGACCTGTGTGGCTGCTCCGACGCCGGAGGTTGTCGGGCCGCTGTTGGTCGAGAAATGTCCACAAGGGGAGATCTGGACCGGCGAGAAGTGCATCTGCGGTTGGGGCCAGGAGCGAGATACGAAAACGGGCAAATGCGTTGCGGTGTCGAAGCCGAGACCGAAATGCCCTGCCGGTCAGCGCTGGGATGCGATCGAGCAGACCTGCGTACCTGCTCCTAAGGCGCCACCGCCCGCCGTTTTACCGCCAGCACCAACGTGCCCTGCGGGTCAGAGTTGGGATGCGATCGAGCAGACCTGTGTGGCTGCTCCGACGCCGGAGGTTGTCGGGCCGCTGTTGGTCGAGAAATGTCCACAAGGGGAGATCTGGACCGGCGAGAAGTGCATCTGCGGTTGGGGCCAGGAGCGAGATACGAAAACGGGCAAATGCGTTGCGGTGTCGAAGCCGAGACCGGAATGCCCTGCCGGTCAGCGCTGGGATGCGATCGAGCAGACCTGTGTTCCTCCTCCTAAGGCAACGCCGCCCGACGTTGTGCTTCCGGCGCCAACGTGCCCTGCCGGTCAGCGCTGGGATGCGATCGAGCAGACCTGCGTACCTGCTCCTAAGGCGCCACCGCCCGCCGTTTTGCCGCCAGCACCAACGTGCCCTGCGGGTCAGAAGTGGGACCCGATGGATCAAACATGCGTCCCCTTAGCAAAGCCAAAGCCTCCCACCGTCCAGCCGTGTCCCGAAGGGCAAGTCCGCGTCCGTGGCCGCTGCGTATCCCGGCAGATCGAATGCCCGAGAGGTCAGATCCGCCGAGGTAACCGGTGTGTCTTCCCGCCGTGCCCGCCAGGCCAGGTCCGCAGGGGAGCACAGTGCGTTTTCGCGCCGTGCCCGAGAGGTCAGATCCGCCAAGGTAACCGGTGTGTCTTCCCGCCGTGCCCGCCGGGTCAGGTCCGCAGGGGAGCGCAGTGCGTTTTCGCGCCGTGCCCGAGAGGTCAGGTCCGCAGGGGAGCGCAGTGTGTCTTCCCGCCGTGCCCGCCAGGCCAGGTCCGCAGGGGAGCGCAGTGCGTTTTCCCGCCGTGCCCGAGAGGTCAGGTCCGCAGGGGAGCGCAGTGTGTCTTCCCGCCGTGCCCGAGAGGTCAGGTCCGCAGGGGAGCGCAGTGCGTTTTCCCGCCGTGCCCGAGAGGTCAGATCCGCAGGGGAGCGCAGTGTGTCTTTCCGCCGTGCCCGAGAGGTCAGGTCCGCAGGGGAGCGCAGTGCGTTTTCCCGCCGTGCCCGAGAGGTCAGATCCGCAGGGGAGCGCAGTGTGTCTTTCCGCCGTGCCCGAGAGGTCAGATCCGCCGAGGTAATCGGTGTGTGCCGCCGCCGAAACCACCTAAGCCGATACTCAAGGCTCCGCACCTGAAGATCCCGGGACGAGTTATCTGTCCTCAGGGCACACAATGGCACCCACCGACCAAGCGCTGCCAACGAGTGGTCAGATAGTCCAAGCCTTCCGGGGATCTGCGCGGTGGGCAACAATGGGTTGAACAGAGCGGAGAGACAACTCAGCGGGACAGCTTTGCGGCCAAGTGGCTGGCAAAGGGTTCGGGCCCCAAGGGAATGGAGGAGTAATGAAATGCGTGTTCTTATCTTCCTGACTTTTCTTCTCAGCTTGAGCGTGCCGTTCCAAGCCTCCGCGGCTGAGCGTTACGCTCTTCTCATCGGCAATCAGAACTACAAACCGGCCAACAGCAACATCGATCAGGCTCCCCATGATGTTCAGGTCATAGGGGGAGCCCTGGAGTTGCTCGGTTTTCAGGTGATCACGCTCAAAGACGCGGACCGCGCCACAATTCTCTCCGCAGTTAACTCCCTCGCCCAGCAGCTCAATGCTGCTAAGAGCACCGGAGGAGACCTGGGCGCGATCGGACTTCTTTATTATTCCGGCCATGCCGTTCGGCTTGCGGAGAAAGGTCCCAACTATCTCATTCCAGTGGATGTGGAACGCTTCGGGGCCGACCAGATCAAAGCCAAAGGCATCCCGCTTTCGGACATCCTCACCACACTGACGACAACGGCGGCCAGCGCCGCCCACTTCGTCTTGATAGACGGCGCCCGCATGGCCGAGGCATTTGACGCATCGGGTCTGCCGGGGGGACTTGCCGCCGAAACAGGGCGGCCAGGGGTCTTGATTGCTTTTTCCAATCAGCCAGCGCATGGGGCCGACGGCTCCAACGAAAAGGCCAGTATCTTTGCCAGTCGTCTGGCACGGCGGCTGGTGAGCGCGCCGAGCGATCACAGGAAGCTTTTCAAGGATTTTCAGACCTTCTGTGCAAATCAGACCCAGAACCGCCAGATCCCTTGGATCAAGGACGGTATCGCCCAGTCCGTCTCCTTGCCCTCACCCAGCTTCGAACCGATACCCGATGAGGGCGGACCGATCGCACCGTCCAAAATCGTCTGGAACGAGAAGCCAGGCAAAACGACAATCATCTTCAATGACTGGGCGAGATTCTATGCGCAGCCCCGGGTGGAACTCGCCAATCATCAGAGAAGTCCACTCGATGTTTCACATCATGAAGGTCGCCAAGGGGACCTCGATCTCGGCGGGAGTCATGGGCGGCATTCCGGCATGGTTCCGATTCACGCCCGCTGATGGCAAGGGCGTCGAGCACTACATACCGATGGGTCCGCCGATAGAGCTGAGGTGACGCTATTTTGGGCAAAGCATTGGACGGTTTGAGGTCATCAACGGACCATTCGCGGTGCTTGTGTTATAATGTTCGCCAGAGCTGAGCGACCGCAGAATTGATAAGGCGCTCACCGTTACGGGACACCCCGATCTTTGCCAGCGTGTGCTTGACCGGCAGGTGCGATTGCTCGACGAGGCGGATGATCTCGAGCTTCTCGGATGCGGGATACCTCATTCGTGCTCGCCCCGGTGTTGTCACGGTAACGCGCCTTCTCAGTTGATGCCGTATGCTATCGACGTCCGATGAGCAGTTCTTCCTATCGTCGCCATCGCTTCCCGGCCGCTGTGATCCAGCAAGCGGTCTGGCTGTACTTTCGCTTTCCTCTGAGCCTGCGCGATGTCGAGGATATGTTGTCCCAACGCGGCATCGATGTCTCGTATGAAACGGTCCGCCGCTGGTCGTCTAAGTTTGGCTTGGCCTATGCCAGAAAGCTCAGACGCTCGCACCCGCGTGCCGATACGCGTTGGCATCTCGATGAAGTCTTCGCCTCGATCAACGGCAAGAACGTATACCTGTGGCGCGCCGTTGATTGCGAGGGAGAGGTCCTGGACGTGCTGGTGCAATCGCGCCGAAACAAGCGAGCAGCCTTGAAGCTGAAGCGGAAACTGCTCAAGTCACAAGGCTTCTCGCCAGACGCCGTCGTGACAGACAAACTGCCATCATATGGCGCGGCATTGAGCGAACTTGGGATGAGAGCTCGCCACATAACCGGCGGTCGGATCAACAATCGGGCCGAGAATTCGCATCTCCCGGGACGGCAGCGAGAACGACGGATGCAGCGCTTCAAGTCCGCCGGTTCGGCGCAACAATTCCTCTCCACACATGCAGCGATCTATACCGCCTTCAACGTTCAACACCATCTGATCTCGCGCAGAACATTCCGCCAGTTCCGAACTGAAGCGATGAATAGGTGGAATGCCGTGACTGCTGCAGTGTGAAACATGGCGACGCCGTCCATTTTCGCGCAGCACACGAGTAAACGTGACAATGCCTCTCGGGGGTCCTTATGAGTTACCAGCCGATCAGATTGGCCGCAAAACGGATCGCGGTTTCCACAGCTCTTGGGGCGATAAACCGGCGAAAAAGAATTGAATTATTTCAGCGCACTAGGCTTTATCGGTTAATGCTGCGACACAATCTGGTCGTGCCATATTAGCCACTCGTACAGCAAAAGAACTCAAGCTGCGAATAAGCGTTCAATTCGCACCGAATGCCAGTGCTATGCCCCTTCCATTAACCATTTTGACTCGGGGGCGGTTCTGATGCGGGGTAATGATCAACTGCGGATTAGTAACGAGGGCCTCGACCTCATCCGCCATTTCGAGGGTTGCTATACTACCAAGTACACTTGTCCGGCCGGCGTATGGACGATCGGCTACGGCCACACGCGCAGCGGGATCGAAGAAAGCCCGATTACGCGGGAGCGCGCTGACCAACTCCTGCTCGAGGACATGCCGATCTACGAGGCCGAGATCAAAGGCATGGTGACCGTCCAGCTGCGCCAGCATGAGTTTGACGCCCTCGTATCGCTTGCCTTCAATGTCGGTGGCACCAAACTTGCCAGATCCAGAACTATCGCGGAACTGAACGCCGGTAATCTCATCCAGATGAAAGTGGAATGGGCCGAATGGCGCAAGGCCGACGGTGTCGTCATGCCGGGCCTTGTGCGCCGCCGAGATGCTGAAATTGACATGTTCTCCGGCATTGACTGGCGCGACAACGACCTCAAACAACCGCAGGTCGTCGACGATCCGCTGCCCGCACCCGAAGCTGGCCCCGCGATTCGCGTCGGAACCCGCCACCCCGAGGTTTCCCAGATCAAGGCGGCCCTGCGCCATATGGGCTATCAATTCGACGAAGAGAGCTACTTCAGCGGTGCTGTAGCGGGAGCACTGGAGAGGTTCCAGAAGGACCGCGGCCTGCGCGCCGACGGTGTCTTTGGCAGAAAGACCGCGCAAGCTCTTCTCGAACTCTCTCAAGAGCGCCAATGATGCAACACCGAGTACGTCCGCACCGCAGGCCAGTATCACCTCGTTCCCGAATGGCAACGATGCGCCGGCGAGCCTGCAGAGCCTGGTCGCCGGCCTCACCGGCACGAATACGGACAACAATTTACTTGGTACGGGTTTGCAGATTTTAGGCGAAAATCCAAAACTCAATGAACTCTCCACGTTGATCCCCGCGCTGATCAGCGCCACTCAGGGCCAGCAGACCAACTCTACGGCCGGCAGCAGCAACGATGCTGCGGCGGGCCTGCAGAGCCTGGTCGCCGGCCTCACCGCCACGAATATTGGCAACAATTTACTTGAAACGGGTTTGCAGATTTTAGGCAAAAATCGAAAACTCAACGAACTCTCCACGTTGACCCCCGCGCTGATCAGCGCCACTCAGGACCAGCAGACCAACTCTACGGCCGGCAGCAGCAACGATGCTGCGGCGGGCCTGCAGAGTCTGGTTGCCGGCCTCACCGGCACGAATATTGACAAAAATTTACTTGGAGCGGGTTTGCAGATTTTGGGCGAAAATCCAAAACTCAAAGAACTCTCCACGTTGATCCCGGCTCTGATCGGCGCCACTCAGGGCGAGCAGACCAACTCTACGATCGGCAGCATCATCGATATCGCTGGCACCGCCGCATCGATTTTCTTCCCCGCGGCCGGCCCGATCATCGGCCTTGCAAAGACCTTTGCCGGCGAGCTCTTCCGTGACGGCAGGATCCAGAAGTCCGAGTACGATGAAGTAATGCGATCCATCGATCAAATGGAGAGCGCCCTGACGCTGATGACCACACAGGCCCAGCGCGGCCATCAAAACGTCATGCAGATGAACCACACCCAGGTCACCAACACAGCGATTGCCAACGGCTGGGTCACCAATTCATCGACAACGGAGGGACCAGCACAGTGACCCGCCTACAAAAGAAAAAGGTAGGTGCCGCAGTACTGGGCGCAAGCCTGCTGCTGGCCCTCCTCACCGGCTGCACGCAAAATGCCTCGAGCCTCCTAGGCCCGGCGACGCCACCCGATCCAGCTGTTACCGTTACAAAAACCAGTGCCGCGACCTGTAATCTGATGAGCTCGGGCCTGCAGTTGCCGATAAGGGTCGACGCCGCTTTGTTTGAGCACAAGGACCCCAAGGTTCGTGAGACCGTAAAGAAAATCACAGCCACCAATGTCGCCCATCAATGCGCCTGCATCGACCATATTCCCGGCATGACCCCGGAGCGCCGCGCGGCTGCGCTCAAGCAGTGCCAATAGGCGGCATGGCCTGAGCAGCCCAATCATATGGAATAGCCAGCGTGAGCGTCCGCCACCTGTGTTGTCTCAGCTCTGCTAGAGGCATTGTCATCTATGGACGCCCCGTTGATTGCAAGTGTTTTTCGATCTGATGGGCAGTTGGGTTTGCAGTCATCTATCCGGCCTCGTTGAGCAGCCTCCTATTGGCCGCGGGCCCTGATGGAATCCGAGGATCGACGCCCATTCACGTTATCGAGCTACGCGCTCGGACAAAGCCGCGGGTTTAGCCGATCCCGGTTACCCTGTTTCGCCATCACATCAATGTCACCCTCGCAATAGTGTCCGGCCTACTTCGCGCTATGTCGTCACGTGAGCTTTGGCACAGAAGACTTCACGCCGGCTGAGCAATGCCCACACGATACGGGCGGTCTTGTTGGCCATTGCCACCAGAACAACATTTGTAGGCCGGCGCGCCAGCAGGGCTTCCTGCCATCGCGATCGTTCCTCCTTTTTGCGCCTGGACCACAGAAGAACGGTTCGCGCGCCATGAACGAGGAGCTTTCTCAGATAGCCATCTCCCCGCTTCGATATGCGCCCCAGCCGGTCCTTCCCGGCGCTGGAATGCTGTTTGGGAACAAGCCCAAGCCAGGCCGCCAACTGACGCCCGGAGCGGAACTGCGAGGCATCGCCGATCGTCGCGACAAGAGCCGTGGCCGTGATCACTCCAACACCCGGGATCGTCGCAAGTCGTCGGCTTGCCTCAGTCGCGCGATGCCAGCTCGTCAGCTGTCTCTCAAGGCCAAGGATCTGTTCCTGAACCATCTCATACTGGCGAATAAGAGAACCAAGCGCCTGGCGTACCAATGCAGGAAGACGATCGTCTTGGTGGTCCTCTATTATTCCGATCAGTGCCGTGACCTTGGACGCACCTTGCGCAACAACAATACCGAACTCAGCACAATGACCCCGGATAGCATTGATGAGCATGGTTCTCTGGCGCACCAGAAGTTCGCGTGCTCGGTGTAGTGTCAGAACCGATTGCTGCTCGGCGCTCTTCACGGCTGCGTAGCGCATCGTCGGACGGCTCAGCGCTTCGCAGATCGCTTCGGCATCAGACGCATCGTTCTTATTCGTCTTCACAAACGGCTTCACATATTGCGGAGGGATCAACCGCACCGAATGACCGAGTTCCTGAAGCTCTCGCGCCCAATAATGCGCACTTGCACAAGCCTCTATCCCAATCACACAAGGGGGAAGCTTGGCAAAGAACCCAAGGACCTGTGAACGACGCAGCTTCCTGCGCAAAACCGGCCTGCCATCCCGATCCGCAACGTGCACCTGAAATACTGACTTCGCCAGATCCAACCCAATTGTCGTAATATTCGTCATGGACGCCTCCTCTTTCCGGAACGATCTAAACGCTCCATCATCATTCTTTGGGAAGTCAGGAGGGGCGTCCATGCCATCACGTTAGCACGTACGCCGCGCGAAAATGGACGACGTCGCCGTGTTTAACGCGGCAGCAGTCACGGCATTCCACCTATTCAGCGCTTCAAATTAGTCAGTTCAGCTCAGAGATTTCTTTCAACACACGCCGCTATCTACAATACCTTCAACGTCCAGGGTCATCTGATCTCACGTCGGACACTTCGGCTGTTTCGGACCGAGGCAATGAACGCATGGCAAGCTGTGACCGCGGCGACTTGAGAATGGCGCGCATTGCAATCGCTTGCGGCCGACAGTCGTTAACGTGACAATGCCTCTTCGAAAGCGATCTCATGCGATCTGTGCAACCTTTTCCCGATTTCCAAAGGTAGCAAGAAGCCCCGCAGTGTTGCCGCCACGATTTAGACATCCAGCAACGGAACCAGCACTCACCGGCAGATTTCGGGGGTCGTTCGTTTAGATCTGGTTCTCTGAAGGATGAGGATGCTGATGATCGAGAAAGAAGCGGACCATCTCGCGTGAGGCGTCCGGACCACGGGGGTCGGTATAGGAACCCGCCGGGCTGCCACCCGACCATGCATGTCCAGCGCCATGCACCACCCACATCTCGAGCATCGCTCGACCGCTCGCGTCGAAGTGATTGGTTCGGCTGTAGGTGTGCCCACCTGGCACATGCCCGCGTTGGGTTACGGAGCGCAACTCTCTAAGACGGGTCGAACGCGACTGGTCGATGACTTGATTGCCGTTGCGCGGATGCACGGTCAGGTCTTTTTCGCCATGAAAGACGATGGTCGGGACAAGCCGGTCGCGGCCATGGAATCCGAAAGAACGAGGTGACCGGTTCGAGGCCACAGGGGTGCCCTGCCGCATGGCTGAAAACGCAGAAGGAAGGTCGATGGCCGCACCGCACGCAAGACCGGAATGCACGCCTACTGCTGCGTAGATGTCGGGATAGGTTGCGCCCATGATTGCCGCGGCTGCGCCGCCCGCCGATAAGCCAGCCACATAGATGCGCTGCGGGTCGATCGCGTAGTCGCGCGAGATCTGGCGTGTGATGCCGGCGATCAGCGAGGGCTCGCCGCGGCCGCGTTGCTGGTCGCCCGGCTTGAACCAATTCCAGCATTTCGAGACATTGGCGGAGTTCGGCTGCACTGGATAGGCGACAAAGCAGGCGCGTTCTTCAGCCACCATGTTCATGCCTGTCCCGGCGGCGAAGTCGTCGGCTGACTGTGTGCAGCCGTGCAGCATGATGATCAGCGGCATCTGTTGTCCTTCGTAGGCACTGGGAATGTACAGTTTGTAGTCACGGGTGCCGGCTTGGTCCGCAAAGGTGGCGGTCAGGAATTCGCCACCTGTTGGTAGCACAGCAGGGTCGTCCGCCGGCGAGACTGCGGATGAACTGCGGGTTGGCGACAAAGTTGCGCCGATCCGGCGAACCTTCTCGATGAAACCGTGCAGCCGGTCGGGCATTGGCGGCCGAGCGATGACGCTTGTGTTGCCCGGGGGACTGCCGCCCGTATCTACTTCTTTCCACCCGGCTTGCAAGGATCGTCGACGGGCTGGCACATCGAGCATCTCAGGCGTTACCTCGATGATTTGGGCGGCGCCAAGCGGCGCAGGATCGCCATCGTCGCCAGTCAAGTCGGTTCTGGCGTCTGCTGGTTCCATCCCGCTGCGGAGCAACCGCTGGAGGAGCGTAGTGGCCTCGGTTAGTCGCCCTTCGCGTGTTAGGCGGGTTGCCTCGATCATGTCGGGATGCAGCTTCAGTTTCATTGCGAGTTTCCTATAATCCTAGGCTGACCCTCGTCCTGGTCGAAGGTCTGCCGATCCCATTGGCGATGTCCATCAGATCGGCTCAGCGTGCCCTATCAGATAGGGCGGCTTTCACCTCCGGACTCGCGCGCAACGCGCCCAAGACCTCAAGCGATGAAATCGTCGCCCGGGCGAGTTCGGGCGTGACGTCATCAGCGATGCTGGCAAGACCCAGCACGTGGATCTGAAGCGTCTGCCCCGCGGCGCGGACCTCCTCCAGGTCCGCCCGCGTGAAGTGCCGCAGGCCAAGATCCAGGGTCTTGCGGGCAACCGATTGTTTGGTCACCTCGGCATGGCGCTCGAGCTGGTTGCGGATTGCGGTTCGGATGAAGTCGGTACGGTTGGAGTAGAATTTTTCCGCCACCAAGAGGTCGATGTGGCCCAGGTCGACATAACCCAGGTTGATCGTGATCTTCTCAGAGTCGCCTGCCTTCGGGCGCAGCTCATGAACATTACCGGCCATAGAGGTTCTCCACAACATCCTTCTGGATGGTATATGGATGGTTCTGGGCGAATGTTCAAGGGGCAGGCCACCTATGGAACATCGCTGTTTGCCAACGGGGTGCCCAATCCCCGCGGGGCAGTACCCCAGCCCCAACGCCGCCCGTAACCTCGGGTGCTCTGGTGGGGCCTGGTGCTGGGGTACGGATACATGGTCGGGACGGTAGAGACAGACCCTTGCGACGCAGCTGAGCCTCCCGCAAACTGCTAGCGACTTTTTACAGCCCCGCATACGCACGCGAGTTTTGGAACCGGGCTGCTGATATGCTGTAAGATTGTCCCTAATACTTCAGAACCGGATCATTTCTAGCCATTCTTATTCTGGGCCGTCACCTCATTAATTGTTCCCCGTGAGTGCTGACGGGGAACAATCCCGAGCAGTCAAAGCCCCATGAAGTGGTCTGGCTGTTACAGTGTAAAATGGAAAGGAACCGATCTGTCTGTGCACAGCCGGGCCAAGCTGAACGCCGTCGCACACGAACTCATTGATAGACCGCGCAAGACATTGAACTATCATTCACCAGCAGAGAAGTTTGCAGAGTGTGTTGCGACGATCGGTTGAGCCGGCACCACAAAGCGGACCATCAAGCAAGAGAAGCGGAATGTCGGCTTTTGACCCTGGCTGTTTCAAAACGCGAACGCTGTTAGGATTCCTAGGAGGTCTTGGCGGGGGAATTCATGAAGCGGTTTGTGGAAGGTTCGGATCGGGATCAATCGACGCTGTTTCCGGAATGTCTTGAGGATTGGGTCGGCGAGGACAACCCGGTCCGGGTGATCGACATTTTCGTCGACAGTCTCGATCTCGGCGACCTTGGCTTCGAAGGCGTCGTGCCGCAATGGACCGGCCGCCCTTCGTATCACCCGTCCGTTTTGATAAAGCTTTACGTCTACGGTTATCTCAACGCGGTGCAGTCGAGCCGACGCTTAGAGCGTGAGGCTGGCCGCAACGTTGAGGTGATGTGGCTGACCCGGCGTCTTGTCCCCGACCACAAGACGATTGCTGAGTTCCGTAAGGACAATGGCCCCGCGACCCACAAAGTCTGCGCGCGGTTTGTCGAGCTGTGCCGGCGGCTCGGATTGCTCGCCGAAGCAAGCGTCGCAATCGACGGCTCAAAGTTTAAAGCGGTCAACAACCGCGACCGCAACTTCACCGAAGCCAAGATGAAGCGGCGCATGGCGCAGATCAAGGAAAGCGTCGCGCGTTACCTGCATCAGCTCGAAAGCGCGGATCGCCAGGAGCGTTCGAAGGCGCGGGCGATGAAGATCGACCGCCTTCACGAGAAGATTGCCAAACTGAACGAAGAGATGCGGCGCCTTGAAGCAATCGATAAACGGCGCCAGAAACAACCGGACCGCCAAGTCTCGTTTACTGATCCAGATGCCCGCTCCACGGCGACGAGCGGGCGTGGCTCAGGCGTCGTTGGCTATAACGTGCAGGCCGCTGTCGATACCAAACACCACCTGATCGTCGCGCATGATGTTGTTCAGACCGGTAATGATCGAGACCAGCTGGCGCGCATGTCCAAGTTGACGAAATCGGCCCTCGGCGTCGACAAACTCAACGTCGTTGCCGACCGCGGTTGCTTTGCGAGCGAACAGATCCTGGAATGCGTCGAAGCGAATGTCACGGTCACACTGCCCAAACCGCAGACGTCGGGCAGCAAGGCGCAAGGCCGCTTCGTCAAAGCCGACTTCCGATACGTTCCCAGGCACGACATCTACATCTGCCCGGCCGGCAAAGCGCTACGCTATCACTACACCAATGAGGAGAAAGGGCTGACGCTGCACCGCTACTGGACGGACGCCTGCCAGAGCTGCGCAATCAAACACAAGTGCACAACGGGCAGAGAGCGACGGATTACCCGGTGGGAGCACGAGCATGTGCTTGAAGACGTCCAACGTCGGCTCGAAGAAAACCCGGAGGCGATGCGCACGCGCCGCGAGACTGTCGAGCATCCCTTCGGGACGATCAAGGCGCGCATGGGTGCGACGCACTTCCTGATGAAGCGACTGAAGAACGTGAAGACTGAGACGGCGCTCGCCGTCCTCGCTTACAATCTCACCCGCGTAATGAATATCATCGGCATCGGGCCACTGATGAAGGCGATCAGGGCCTGATTGCGCAGCACCTCGCGCAAGATCATGAATGTCATGGCGCCCATGGCCGCCGTCGGGCGTCAGAAGCGCCGTCTCCAGCTCATCAGGTGCGATCGGGCGCTTCAACGCCCATCATGCAAAAAGATCGGATCGCCCCGTGCGTTTTGAAACAGCCAAGACCCATTTCGGACGTTGAGAGGGCCAACGCGACCTGAATTCTTGGCCTTTGTATCCGCATCAAGCGTTGCTCAGTTCGTCAACGATACACCGCATAAACGACTATCGGCCAGCACATCAATTGGACTTCCGCTTCAATGCCGTGCATAATGAATTAGTCGATGGACGTCGCAAACTGGCAACTGGCCGTTGACGTCGCATGGTCAAGTGCCGTTCGCCGGACGGATGACCGGCGTATTCTGGATATGTTTTCAGCATACCCTGCCGACGCAATCTCAGTGCAGCGCTTAAGGCCCACTGGAGTGGGTTTGCATCGGCCTGTCACATAGCAACTTTCGTTAGCCCATCTAGCATACTCCTTTGCGCGGTCCTGAACAGGCGCAGAGGCTGCGGACTGCGCGCACAATCGTGTTGCGTGCCGAGCCTCCGCACCTGAGGATCGTTCATGACCGTCATTCCGTTCACCGGCCTAACTGGGGCCGATGTATTGGCTCGAAAACTTCCAGGAGCGATCAACGACGCGCCACGTTTGCTACAGCGCCCACCTCCAGAAGACGTGGCAACACCGTCAGCAGTTGTTTATTGCGAAGCGAACTTCGGACACATCGACGGCAAAACCGCCAACGGGCTTGTCCGCCATTCCGAGAGATACAAAATCGTCGCTGTAATCGACAGCGCAACAGCCGGTCTCGACGCTGGCACGGTGCTCGATGGTATTCCCAATGGCATTCCAATTTTTCGAGATCTCAGCGCCGCGTTAGGCTCCCTGCAAGCTGCGCCGGACACCTTCATCTATGGCAAGGCACCAGCAACCGGCATGTTATCAACCGATGAACGCGCGATCGTGCTCACCGCCATCCAATCTGGCATGAACATCGTCAATGGGCTTCACGAATTTCTTGGTGACGATCCCGAATTTCTGTCAGCGGCTGCGGTAGCCAACATAAGGATTTCCGATGTTCGCAAGCCACGCCCCAAGAACGATCTTCGTCTCTTCACCGGCCGCATCAACGACGTCACGTGCCCACGCATCGCCGTGCTCGGTACCGATTGCGCCATTGGCAAGCGAACCACTGCGAGCATTTTGACGAGAGCACTAAACCAACGAGGGGTCAATGCCGTTATGGTCAGCACTGGCCAAACGGGGTTGATCCAGGGTGGGCGTTATGGGGTGGCACTGGACGCTGTTCCCTCACAGTTCTGTTGTGGTGAGTTGGAAGCGGCAATCATAGAGGCAAGCGAGGGGGAGTCTCCTGATGTCATCATTATCGAGGGGCAAGGTGCGCTCAGCCACCCAGCCTTCTGCACATCCGCGTTTATCCTGAGAGGTAGCGTACCAGATAGCGTCATCCTGCAGCACGCCCCAGGTAGAGTGCATCGATGTGATTTTGAAGCGATGGCGATGCCATCACCCCAGTCAGAGATCAACCTCATTCAATCGTTCACGGACACCAAGGTAATCGGCCTGACGATCAACCATGAGAACATGACGGATGATGCGGTCTCAAATACGATCACTGAATATGAGAGCCGGCTCGGCATTCCCGTCACTGATGCGCTTTCCCGCCCGACTGAAACCTTGGTGCAAATGGTCCTTTCTGCGCACCCGCAACTTGCGCAGAAGCTGACGGTCAGCATGCAGTGAGTGCGCCCCGGCTCGAAATCAATTTAGACAAGATTTTTCACAATGCATCGACTCTCGTTTGCCGCCTGAAAGATTACGGTATTGCAGTGACCGGTGTAACCAAGGCGTGCATGGGGAACCCAAGCTACGCCGCGACGTTACTTGCGGCTGGCGTCCGAACGCTCGGGGATTCCCGAATCGAGAACATCGAAGAAATGCGCCGTGCCGGGATAACGGCGCCTATCGCGCTGATCCGCCCGCCCATGCTGAGCCAAGCCGATCGTGTCGTTGCCAATGCCGACATCAGCCTGAATACAGAATTGGATGTTATCGGTGCTTTATCGGATGCGGCCCAAAAAGCTGGCCGTCGTCATGCCATCGTGTTGATGGTTGAGCTGGGTGACCTTCGCGAAGGTATCATGCCAGATGACCTCGAAGAAACAGTGCGACGGACGCTAACTTTTCCCCACATTGATTTACGCGGCATTGGCGGTAATCTCGGCTGCTTCCATGGCGTCGTGCCTGACGCCAAGAATATGGGCGAGCTGTCTCGCTTGGCCGATTATCTCGACAAGAAATTCTGCGCAAGCAGCAACTTGGTGATGCGCGATGTGTCAGGCGGAAATTCCAGCAATCTGAATTGGGCGCTCAGCGGCAACAGGACTGGTCGTATCAATGATTTGCGCCTCGGTGAATCCATTCTGATGGGCATTGATCCGCTGTATCGCAAACCCATTGATGGGCTCTATACGGATGCCGTTACTCTCTTCGCCGAAGTGATCGAGTCAAAGATTAAGCCATCGCAGCCATGGGGTGAGATGGCACATCCCACGTTCGAACAAACTACAAAAAGGCACCACGTCGGGACCACTAACCAGATGATCTTGGCAATCGGGCATCAGGACATTGACCCGGCCGGTCTTGCCGCACTAAACGGCTCGGAAATTCTCGGCGCGTCCAGTGACCATCTCATCGTGACGACGAACGGATGCCAGACACAAGTGGGAACGGAACTGGCCTTCGCGCTCAACTACAGCGCCCTCCTGCGCGCCATGACCTCACCTTTTGTCGTAAAGAATTTTCAAGCACGACATAGTGTGCATCCGAAGAGCATAGACGGGGTATCGCAAGCAGAATTCTAATGGCGTCGACCCCATTGAGCCCGCCCCACAAAACAGACATTGGCGACGTTCTCCAAGGTACCAGTTCTCATGTCCGCAGTGAGCCGAAAAGCAGGCATTCGTGGCCGGTCAGACCTTTCGCCGGTTCCCGGCACTGCATAATATCAGGGTGGTTCGGCGGTCGGCGACGAGCGAACATGGAAATGGGCGACGAGTAGCATGACGTCTTGCAAAAATGCATTGGTCTTCTAAATGCATTTGGAGCAACTTCTCGCATTATGAGGTCATCATATGAATGCCGACGAACGCAGCCAAATTACCAGCTTGTTTGATCGAATGAGGAAGTTCGGTGGGATCGAAAAGGATGGTGCTGCCGCCGAACTGATCAATGATGAGGTGCGCCGCAACCCAGATGCGCCATATCTCCTGGCGCAGTCAGTGCTGGTGCAAGAACAGGCTCTCCAGCGGGCGGAAGCGCGCATCCGCGAGTTGCAGAATGACTTGCACGAAGCCCAGGCCCTAGCACCTAAGACAATAGCGCGTTCGTCTCAAACCTCTTCGAGCAACGCGCGCAATTCGCGTTCGGCGAGCGTACCTTCGGCTGGTGCCCCTCGAAACTATTCGAGTGATCGCCCCTCCGCCGGCGGTGGTTTTATGGCTCAGGCCCTATCAACTGCGGCCGGCGTCGCAGGCGGCATGCTGCTGGCGAGTGGCATCTCGAGCCTGATTAGCGGCGATAGCGCCAGCGCCTCACAGGACGCACGCGCGACGACGGACAGCGCTGCTTCAAGTCACGCTCCGACAGAAAACACCTCAGCCGGAAACGAAAGCCAGGATGCCTCCGCAGCAAACACGGCCAACGAAGGCGGCACCGACGATGGTAGTTGGGCCGACTGGGGTGATTACGGTGGCGACTTAGACATCTGAGGATGATGCGCCATTCACCGTCCCAAGTTTGCCGGGAACGCGACCCATGGATAGAAGTCGCACCGTTCACCTTCGCATCGAGGGTCGCGTCCAAGGCGTTGGCTATCGCGCTTGGCTCAAAGCAACAGCCTTGGCGTTAGGTCTAACCGGATGGGTGCGCAACCGTCGCGACAGGTCGGTGGAGACGGTGTTGCAGGGGCCGCCCGAGAAGATTTCCGACATGCTATGCCGATGCAAGGCGGGGCCACCGGCTGCCTGCGTTTCTCGTGTGGAAGTTCTAAGCGAGGAAGGCGACGTCTATGACGGCTTTGAGGTGCGAACCTCCGCGTAGCCTCGCTTCGAACCACCCGCGATGGTCGAAAGTTAGGACTTACGAGCAGCCCACGGAGTGATTGTACTCCTGCGACAAATATGACCGGTCCGAGGATACTTTGAGAATCGTCAATTCATCTTATCTGCAACCTTAGTATTTTAACACCAGCTCAAAGAGCAGCGCTGGAAGATCAGCTGCCCCCCGTGCTGATCACCCCCCTCAGCGCCAAGCTCAAGAGCCGGGTCAATAGTTATGCGTAGATCCGCCCCTTGCGCCACCGGATCTTTCCCTCGGTCCGGTGGCCTTTGTTTATTGATCAATCTATCGACACGACCATTGAGTGCCGGATTGAATATCGAAAACAGACGGTGATCGGTGGTGATTGCCATACTGTCGGCGCCGTGAAACAAGGCGGAGCCATGTTAGAAATCAACATAGACAGGGACGAGAACCTAGTTACCGTCAAGCCAACTGGTCCTCTTGCGAAGGAAGACTTTGAAAGGCTGTCTGAGGCTGTAGATGGCTACATCAATGTCAATGATCTTGAGCCGAACCTTATGATCGTGGCTGAGAGCTTTCCATATTGGGAGAGCTTTACGGCGTTTCTCGCCCATGCACGGTTCATTAGAACGCATCACGAGATCGTAAAAAAGATAGCCATCGTCGGAGACAGCTTCGCACTGTCCAATCTGCCGGCCATTGCGGATCACTTCGTGACGGCAGAGGTTCGACATTTCGCGCAGAACGAGCTTGATCAGGCACGGAAGTGGGCGGGAGGTATCGACTCGAAGGACGACAAGCCCACCTGAACTGAGTTCTGTTTTCCCCTTAAGCGGACATGGAAACTCTCGTTTGTGTGGCCGCGCCTTGCCAGGATCGAGCCTCCACCGCCGCCCTGGCTTCACAGCGGGATGAGTCACTGACGGGGTTCGGCCTCTTGAAGATTGACCCGACCTTAGACAACGAAACCGAAGGGTGATTAGGAACCCATAAGTTCCGAACTTCGGATTCGGCATCTCAGGCTCATTGGCCCACGTAGCTAGAGGCGCCACTCATCTTCGACGTTGGTAAGCCTGGAAGCCCATAGATCGCCGACGAGATGATGGATGCTCCAGCACCGGCGCAGAAAGTCTTCGTAGCTTTCGTGTTGGCCCATCGAGCAATACCACTCGCCGTCTGAGTGCAGGCGCCAGGTGTTCATCCTGACGATATCGGGGAAGATGGATTTGAGCAGCGCGTGTTTCCCGGCACGAAGGGATCGCTGGAGTCGTTTCAGGTGATCGAGATTCTGATAGTCTTGGCTCATAACAAACTACTGGGGAGGACGTACTGATGAGTGACGACGGTATCCCTTATGAGATTTACGACTGGCACGCAGATTACAGCGACTGGAACGTCGGAACCACTTTCGACGCGACTCCGATAAAAATTACGGAGCCGGATCGTGGCAATGCAGTCTGGTACAAACACCCAAAGGCGGACTGCAAAGTCTCAATTAGGTTGGCTGATGGAGATACACACGGCGGCAAGATTGTCTCCTGGGACGTCGATGGCGGCACCGGCAAGTTGAACGTGTGCGGTAGAAGCTGGTTCGTTGAGAGGCAGTCTGGCGATAAGTGGAAGGTCGTCGGCTAATCGACCTAGATGCTTCTGGCGTAGCCGTAGATCATTTCTTCCCCTCTTTCAGATACCCTCGCTCCCTCAGGTAGTTCTCATTCCAAGAGATCGAGGCCTTGTGGCTCTCGATGAGCTGCAGAAGCTCCACGCGACGCTCTTGGCATTCGGTTTCAGTCAACTCCTTCTCGTCGGCCTCTAGGTTTTTCCAATCCGTCTCCAAGTTGATCTTAATTCGGGTGTCGATGTCGGGCTCGATAAAGGTGTGCTTCACCCAGCGGCTAATCCTCTCAAAAACCATCTCAGTCGACCTCGCCCGCATCGAGGTGCTCCATGAGCGCCAGTAGTAGTTTACAACAAAGCTCGTACTCCCAGGGCTGGATGAGCGGGCTATCGTCGATAGCCTTGCACGTGAGCGCGTCGGCTATGATGAAGTGCCTGGGGGAGGAGGTTTCTTGCATACGCGAGCCTCGTTACCTGGCTCAAACCTACACGTGTCGCCGGCGCCTGTCTCAGGCCGATTGGAAGCCCTTCCTTGTTTCCCTTCAGCACTCACAGGACAGATTGAGCTAATTGCGTAAGAAAGGCTCTCCGGTTCATCGTATCCCCGAGGAGGGAGACGATGACTGACAGGAATGAGCGCCGTCCGGGCAACGCAGACAAGACCGTCCGGGACATTCGTAGAGCGACGCGCCGGAAGTTTTCAGCGGAAGAGAAGATCCGCATTGTCCTTGAAGGCCTGCGTGGCGAGGAGACGATCGCCGAGCTGTGCCGCAAGGAAGGTATCAACCAGAACCTTTACTATCTCTACGGACGGCTCTTCCGCCCCCTTTGCAGGCTGAGAGCCTGCAACAGAGAGTAGATCTACACTGACAATCGAGATCCTTGGCGTCAATGTCGCTAACAACGTGTTCCAACACGACGGTGTGCTTGGTAACGGCCGCGTCGCTCTGCGACGCAGAGTTATACGGGATCAATTGATCGCAGTCGTGGGAATTTGCCCCAATTCTGCCCCAATCAAGTCATCATTGCGCCCCACTTGCGCCAAGTAAAACGAGGGGCCCATGGACGTTTATGTACTATTGGTAATTGCAACGTTGGCTCAGGGCGAACAACTGACCGAAGAATATCGCTTGTATCATTCGCTGGAGCATTGTGAGCGGCATGCGCGTTCTCTCCGTCAGCAGCAGAGCGCTACGGGCTACAATGTCAAATTCGAGTGTCGGTCACTCAAGTCATACGGGCTGTTGAGGCGGAACCTCAAAACTTGAGAAAGTTATGATCGAACTGCTTTTGGGGCGGGCTTATGAAGCGTCGGATTGCTCTCCGATCGTAGGTTTAGGCCCTTGAGCCAGACGATCGAGCGGGCGAGCAGACCACTTGAAGCCATTGGTCCGCACGCAGCGGCCAGAACCCCTCATGCCAGGAATAGGTTCGCCAATGTCGATAGCAAAGTAAGCGTCCGGCGAGTAGCGCCTTACGCGACGGCGCGAAGGCGGTCATGATGTTCGCCTGGATGTGAGCGGATACGAACGTCATGGCACCAAGATCGAAGACACCACGCCGGCGATGGAGCGATACGTTCAAGAAGCGCGTCGCAACCGAAGCCTGCGAGCCAGGCACGACGGTGGCACAGATAGCACGGCGCTACGATCTTGACGCGCGACGCGTGTCGAACTGGATGAAGAAGTTCGGTTCCGGCGCCGCACTGATCCCAGTCGAGGTAACGTCCGACAACAACGGTTTGCTGGCGCCACCATGCATCGAGATTGATTTGCCGTGCGGCACAAGAGTTCCGGTGTGGTGCGGAGACCGACATGGAGCTGGTCACGGGCATCATTGCCGCTCTCAGATCGAAGCGATGATCCCCGTTCCAGCCCACACGAAGGTGTGGCTTGCTGCTGGCGTGACGGACATGCGCAAAGGGTTCAATGGCCTCAGTATCCTGGCCCAGGATGCCTTGGAGCAGGATCCATTCTCAGGCCATCTGTTCGTGTTCCGGGGGCGTCGTGGCGATCTCATCAAGATCATCTGGTGGGACGGTCAGGGTGCCTGCCTGTTCTCCAAACGCTTGGAGCGCGGTCGGTTTGTGTGGCCATCGCCAAACAATGGCAAAGTGGCGATCACCTCGGCCCAGTTGGCGATGTTGCTGGAGGGCATCGACTGGCGCGCACCGGTGCGTACGTGGCGTCCGTTGAAGGCAGGATAGCAACAGCCCTGCTCGCTCTTTGACATCGTGGATTTATCGGACTTGCCGAATAACGTATGTTTTTGGACATGATGACTACTGCTGGCCATACCCCTCAAGACATTGCCGGTCTTCAACGGCTCCTGGCGCAGCATGAGGCTGAGATCGCCCGGCAATCAGCGGAACTGCAGGCGCGCGATCTTCTGATCGAACAGCTTAAACTGCAACTTGCACACCTGAGACGGCATCGGTGCGGCAGCAAATCCGAAGCGCTCGACAAGATCATCAATCAATTAGAGCTGGCGCTTGAGGAAGTCGAAAGCGCGACGGCGCGTCGCTGTCCCGAAACGCCAGACACTGAGCCCGAAGCCAAGCAGCAACCGACCCGCAAGCCGCTACCCGATCATCTGCCACGCGAGACTGTCGTGCTGGATCCCGGCGCAACCGGCAAACAGTGTGCTGGTGGGTTGCGTCACCTTGGCGAGTACGTGTCGGAGACACTGGAGTATGTGCCTGGGCGCTTCAAGGTGACCCGGATGGGTGCGCCCCAAGCTGTCATGCCGCTGCTGTGAGGCCATTCATCAGGTTCCTGCACCCACGGATGCCGATCGAACGAGGACGGCCAGGTCCGGGTCTATTAGCGCATGTGATGGTCAGCAAATACGCTGATCATCTGCCGCTGTATCGGCAGTCGCAGATCTATGAGCGTGAAGGCGTCTCTCTTGACCGTTCAACTCTGGCGGACTGGGTTGCACGCTCAGCGGCGCTGCTTGCTCCTCTCGCCGATGCCATCGGGCGTCATGTCATGGCGGGCGCGGCCATCCACGCCGACGATACGCCGGTCAATGTCCTGGCACCTGGAATCGGTAAGACCAAGACCGGGCGGTTGTGGGTCTATCTGAGAGACGAGCGGGATTGGGCAGGCGACAATCATCCCGCCGCATTCTACAAGTTCACTCCGGATCGCAAGGGCCGCTGGCCTCGGGAACATCTCAAAGACTTCACAGGTTGGCTGCATGCCGACGGCTATGCCGGGTTCGAGGATCTCTATCGGCGCGGCCAGGTCAAGGAAGTTGCCTGTCTCGCCCATATCAGACGGAAGTTCTTTGACATCCATGTGGCTCAGGGCTCTGGCATTTCCAAAGAGGCATTGGAGCGCATCGCCGAACTGTACGCCATAGAAGCATCCATTCGAGGCGATCCACCTGAAAGGCGCCGATCCGTTCGGCAGAAACACGCAGCACCGCTCATCGACGATCTTGAGGCGTGGCTGCAAGCCCAGCTCACGCAAATCTCTGGCAAGTCTGCTCTGGCCGGTGCCATTCGTTATGGCCTTACCCGCCTCAAGCGGCTGCGCCCGTATCTCAACGATGGCCGTCTGAGTATCGACAACAACGCCGCAGAGCGCGGCATGAGAAGCATAGCTCTCGGGCGGAAGAATTACCTTTTTATGGGCTCGGACAGCGGCGGCAGATCGGCTGCCATTGCCTACACGCTGATCGAGACAGCCAAGCTCAACGGCGTTGATCCGCAAGCCTGGCTGACTGATGTACTTGCCCGTATCGCCGACCACAAGATCAGCAGGATCGACGAGTTGCTCCCGTGGCGGTATTGCCAGGCCGAGTGAGCCGAACCGATTCGCGGACGCTCACCAATCTCGGCATGTTTCTGCAGAGTGCTGACCTGCCCGAGGAGGTTGCGACATCGTCCCTGACGAGCCTGCAGACACGCCTCATCAAGATCGGCGCCCGCGTCGTGCGTCATGCCCGCTCGATCACGTTCCAGCTCGCCGAGGTGGCTGTCCCCCGACAGCTCTTTCAACTCATCCTCGCCGCCATCCATGGCCTCCGGCCGTTGGAGGCACCGACATAACAAGAAATCTAGATCGGATCACGCACAACAAACCTAGTGCCGCAGCCCCGACCGGGGCCGCACGGGCAGCGCACGCCGAGATTGACACGTGCACGGCAGCAACCAGCGCTTCCAGCGGTCACGATCGCCTCGGAATGGCGCCTTCGTTACGCAGAGATGGTCCGGTACGCGCCGGACAGGGTTGTTGCGCCCCCTCGGAGTCAGTAGCATCAGGTGAACCAAGGGCTACTTGGGGAATGTCGGCTTGACGGTCAACGCTGTGCTCCATTGGGTTGCAAAAGTAGGCTAGGCAGCGTTGCGGCTATCGCAGAACGAAACTGACGACATCTTACGCGGATCCTATTCATGTTCTCCGTCACGGCGACGGCCAAAGCCCGGCGCGAACATTTCCGGCTTAGTCACGGCCGTCGTGTAGGTTGCCGCCGTGATCGCTGCTGCTGCTATCAACACGGCATGACCAATCAAGCTTGCAGGAAGCATCGCGTAACTTCCAATCGCCACCGCAAAGGCAACTGCCCACATCCACCCCAACACCTGCAAAATCATGTGCCGCGTAGCTACATTTGGGATGTGCCGGAGTGGACTCACCTCATGATCGAAAATAAAATTCCACGCGTGCGCTATCAACTTTTGCATTTCGATCACTCCATCAACATAAGTCGAAAACTATCAGACCCGATATCGAACATTTCTTATTACTCTATTCAACGGCGCACATTGCGGAACAGATCGCTTGGCATGGCGCCCTGCGTCAAAGGAGCCTCAGCCGGCGCGCGCTGGAGGGAAAGCAGTGCGAATTCCTAAGCTTCGTGACACGCTTCGACGGGTGTTGTCACGGTAACGCGCCAGCTCAGTTGATGCGCCTGCTCCCCTGGACGGACCATTCTGATTGAGCAATCCGGCTATTTCGAACCTCAGATGAGGAGACGATGGAATGGCACGGAAGCGGTACACGACGGAACAGATTATCGGCATGTTGCGGGAAGCCGAAGTAAAGCTGAGCCAGGGTGAGACAGTGGGTGTGATTTGCCGAGGCTTGGGCATTTCGGAGCAGAGTTATTATCGATGGCGCCGGGACTACGGCGGTCTGAAGCTTGATCAGGCAAAGAAGCTCAAGGATCTGGAGCGGGAGAACGAGCGGCTGAAGAAGGCGGTCTCTGAGCTGACGCTCGACAAGTTGATCCTGAAGGAAGCTCTTGAGGGAAAATACTGAGCCCTTCCCGAAAGCGAGCGTGCGTGACCCGCGTGCGCTCGCAGTTGTCGGTCTCCGAGCGACGCACCTGCCGGGTTGTGGGACAGTCTCGCACAACGCAGAGACGCCAGCCTAAGATACGCAGCGACGAGAAAAGGCTGACTGCCGCAATCATCCGTCTTGCCAAGCGGTACGGCCGCTATGGCTATCGGCGGGTGACGGTGCTACTGCGCGCTGAAGGCTGGAAGGTGAACGTCAAGCGGGTGCATCGCATCTGGCGGCGGGAAGGGCTCAAAGTTCCTAAGAAGCAACCCAAGCGCGGTCGGCTTTGGCTGAACGACGGTTCGTGCGTGCGGTTGCGGCCAGAGCGGCCGAACCACGTGTGGAGCTACGACTTCGTTCACGATCGCACCCAGGACGGCCGTCCGTTCCGAATGCTCACGGTCCTTGACGAGTTCACGCGCCGTTCAATGGCGATTGTCGTCGCACGACGACTGCGTTCGGACGATGTGGTGCACTGTCTCGCTGATCTCTTCGTCGAACACGGCCCGCCGGAACATATTCGTTCCGACAATGGGTCTGAGTTCATCGCGAAGAACGTGCGAGGCTGGCTTGCTCGGATCGGTGTCAAAACGCTTTACATAGAGCCAGGAAGTCCATGGGAGAACGGCTATTGCGAGAGCTTCAACTCGAAACTCAGAGACGAGCTGCTGAACATGGAAATCTTCACAACGCTCCGAGAAGCCCAGGTGCTGATCGAGCAATGGCGACGCCATTACAATGCGGTCAGGCCGCACTCTTCGCTCGGCTATCAGCCCCCAGCACCGGAAGCGATCTTGCCGACAGCATCTGAACTGACCTACGCTACGCTCCGGCCAACCCAGATGCTGGCCGATGGCGGCCGGATTCTAACTTAGAAACTGGTCCCGTGATTGGGGGCAGGCCAATGCCGTATGCTATCAACGTCCGATGAGCAGTTCTTCGTATCGTCGCCATCGCTTCCCGGCCGCTGTGATCCAGCAAGCGGTCTGGCTGTACTTTCGCTTTCCTCTGAGCCTGCGCGATGTCGAGGATATGTTGTCCCAACGCGGCATCGATGTCTCGTATGAAACGGTCCGCCGCTGGTCGTTTAAGTTTGGCTCGGCCTATGCCAGAAAACTCAGACGCTCGCACCCGCGTGCTGATACGCGTTGGCATCTCGATGAAGTCTTCGTCTCGATCAACGGCAAGAACGTATACCTGTGGCGCGCCGTTGATTGCGAGGGAGAGGTCCTGGACGTGCTGGTTCAATCGCGCCGAAACAAGCGAGCAGCCTTGAAGCTGATGCGGAAACTGCTCAAGTCACAAGGCTTTTCGCCAGACGCCGTCATGACAGACAAACTGCCATCATATGGCGCGGCATTGAGCGAACTTGGGATGAGAGCTCGCCACATAACCGGCGGTCGGATCAACAATCGGGCCGAGAATTCTCATCTCCCGATACGGCAAAGAGAACGACGGATGCAGCGATTCAAATCCGCCGGTTCGGCGCAACGATTTCTCTCAACCCACGCCGCTATCTACAACACTTTCAACGTCCAGCGTCATCTGATCTCACGCAGAACAATGCGACAGTTCCGAGCGGCAGCTATGGACAGGTGGAATGCCGTGACTGCTGCAGCGTGAAACACGGAGACGTCGTCCATTTTCACGCAGCACACGAGTAAACGTGACAATGCCGGTCATAGGATTGGGCAAGGATGTGTATGTAGATCAAATCACGCACAATGTGCTGAAGCGGTTCACGGCGTAGCCGACGGGCTCGATCGGAATCTTCCGGTAATTCCTTCGATCGGTATTTCGGGACCACTTTTTCATTCGCACCGATGTCCGCTTTGTGGACATAGCGGACATCGGAGATGTGCGCTGGGGCGGTAACTCGCATGTCCCGAATTGAACCCAAAGCGGACATTGACAAAGGGCTGGGCGACGTCCGCTTTCAGGAGCTGAGCGGAAGTGTGGGGTCTACGTCTCGCGTGGGCCCTTCTCGAAGCTGGGGCAGTTCCTCTCAGGCCGCCCCTTCACTGTATTCACCGACATTAATCCAGCTGGCTTCGAATGTCGCTAGGGTTTTCAATTCGCGCATCGAGATCTGGCCCCCCGTTCTCGACGCAGCGCGGGCGACTGGCTCTTTGTGAAAGCGGGTGCTCAGGCCGCCAGATTGCCCCGCAGTCTAGCGGCATCTTTTTGTCGCAGCCCTTATCGGGCCATGGCTTGTTGATACAAAAATACGATTGATTTTCATCAACCCAGCAAGCATCCTAGAGCGGTAGAATTTCATATTCGCGCACGAGATTGCCCCCCGTTACTGGATGCCAGCGCGGTTGGCCGGTACGCACCCCCCCCCCCATTGCGACCGGCAGATGATTGTCGCCAGTTTGCCCCCGCGAGCTGGCGACACATTTGTTGGCGCATTGCCGCCCACTCTCTACTTTCCAGCACATGACCAAGCCCAGAAAGATGCCAGCGCCATGGAAGGTGGAAGAGATCCCAGGCGATTATCGTGTCGATGATGCTGAAGGGAAGGCTGTTGCGTACTGCTATGGCCTAGACCCTAGGGAATTACCCGCCGCTGGCCACCTCAGGCTCACCAAAGATGAGGCCAGGAGGGTTGCATCAAATATCGCGAAGCCGCCAGAGTTGCTAAGCTCCAAAGGTTGCTCTCGCCATCTAGGAGAAGTTCATGCTCACCAAAGGCATGACGAGCTCTTTGCTCTTCGTTTTTGCCATGGTCATTCACACTCAGCACGACTACGCGCAAGCGGAACCAAGAGAGTGGAGGTGTGAGTACCGTATTTTTGAGGGAACCTCTGACAGCCACCGCCTCTATAACTGTTATGGAGCGAACCTAGACAACACTAGAGCGCGAGCGGAAGCGCGATGCAGAGGAAATCCCCTTTGTAATTCCGGCGCATGTTGGCCGCTCGATTATGCCCCAAGAAATTCGTGTGAAAGATAGCGAAGGTTGCCAGGGCTAGATAGTAGGAGTAGGCCCTAGCCCTTCAGCAACTCTGCCAATTTGCCGATGTTCGACGCAACCCGCCTCGCTTCATCGAGAGACAAACTCGCCTCGCCAGCGGCAGGCAACGTAGACGGCGGCAAGCCGTAACAGTAGGCCAGAGCCTTTCCTTCAGCATCGTCGACGCGATGGCCGCCTGGAATGACTTCGACCGTCCATGGTGCTGGCATCTTGCGTGTTTTAGTCACGCTTTTGGTCCCATCAACTATACACGCCAAAATGCCGCCAGACGGTGAAGTAGCGTCTGACGGCGAGTTTGGTAAGAACCACAATCAACCGGGGAAGATTCGGTCGATCGAGATTTGAATGTAGCAGGGCAACATTATGGGCGCGCAAAGCTGCTCGATCGAATTCGAAACAAATCGCGGCGTGTTAGTTAACTTGTAAGCGTTCGGCGCAGGCCGCCTTACAAACCCGTGCTAACATGGCGATGTTGTTGCCTGGATTGGAGCGGGCAGTGAGCTGATGGCATTTTGATCGAGAACTTCGCGTCGTCGATGGAGCGAGACCTTCGAGAAGCGCGTTGTCGCTGTAGGGAATGAGCCGGACGTGACGGGCACCCAAATTGCAGGGCGAGCTGATTAGACGTCATTGCCAGACGTAAGACGAACCTCGAATTCACGCAGCAGCTTCAGCATATCTCCCCTTTCACATAGAACCAGCGGCCGCCGCTCTTTAAGAAGTGACTGCGCTCTCGCAAACTCGCCTCTGAGCCACCTTGTTTAAATCGAGCAGTAAACAGGACGATGCCCTCATCTCCTTTTGGCAGTGGGGCGTCTTCCAAGATCAGGCCGAGCCACAGGCGATCGCCGAGATCGCCCAGATCGGCCGGGCGCGTCTCTAGGTTCCAACTTTTAAGAAGATACGCGGCGTCGCTGCGGGCATATGCCGAGTAGCGAGCGCGCATCAGCTGCTCGGGCGTCTCCGCCTCCCGCTGGCCGTGATGAAGCGGCGCGCAGCAGGACAGATAACTCGCGCCGACGCCGCATGGGCATTTTTCGAACATCCCTTGCCTCCAGACTTGAGCGAAGCGGTACTCGCGACCCAGCTCAGGGCACCCGATGGCCGAAGCGCCTCTCTCTGTTGGGTCGGCAGCGAGTTGTTCTGCGAGTAGCCCGCAGTGTCATAGGCTTGCCGTGCGTTGCCGAGCTCAACATACCCGAGAGCAAAGGCTTCCTGCCTTTTTTGTGAGCGGTGTCATTAGCGCTTTGAACTCAACTTCTGGACCGATACAACTTGAAGTAATGCGGTTTGCGACGAATGGCAACAATCCGCCCATGCTCTGCGTCATGATGCTCGAGCGGCACGGGGGTTACGCCCGACAAGGGTGAAATCATCGTGACCGGAGCGTCGGGCGGTGTAGGCAGCGTTGCCGTCGCGCTTCTGTCCAAGCTTGGCTACACCGTCGCCGCCGTGACGGGTCGCGTCTCGGAGGGCGAGTACCTGAAATCGCTTGGGGCGGCTGAAGTCATTGATCGAGCGGAATTCACTGAGCCTGGAAAACCACTTGCTCGCGAGCGCTGGGCGGGTGCGGTCGACACCGTCGGCAGTCACATTCTTGCGAACGTCTGTGCATCAACACGCTATCGTGGTGTTGTCACGGCTTGCGGACTTGCCGGCGGCATGGATTTCCCGTCGACCGTCGCGCCTTTCATACTTCGCGGCGTTACGCTTGTTGGCGTCGATAGTGTGATGTGTCCGCGCCAAGAGCGGATCGAAGCGTGGCAAAGGCTGGCCCAGGACCTTGACTTGAAAAAGCTGGAACTGACGACAAGCGATGTAGGTCTTTCTGAAGCGATCGAAACAGCGAGCGGGTTCTTTAACGGCAAAGTCCGAGGTAGGGTCGTCGTTGATGTGAATTGATAGCGCAGTGCGCGGGTGCCGGTGCAAAGAAGGTTATCCTGTTGGGGCGTTCGGCCAACAAGCTGGCAGCTGCTCGGACGCAAATCGCTGAGATCGCATCCACCATGGCGTTGGATGTGACAGACGAAACGGCAGTGGCGGCTGCGTTTTCCGAGATCGATGAGCCGGACCACTTGGTCACCGCCGCAGCTGGCACCTACCTAGGCAGGATCTCTGCGTAAGAGGGGTGAGCCGCCACCTTGATCTCTAGTAACTCTGAACCTTAAGCAGCAAGGTAGTAAGACCTCACAACGACCGGAGATCTCGTCTCGTTATACTCATGCTGTAGGTTCGGCCAGAAGTCTGGTGTCGTATCGAAGCGCTGGGCTAACTTCTTGGCAAGATTGGCCTACCCCCAATCGCGGCACCAGTTTCTAAGTTAGAATGCGGCCGCCATCGGCCAGCATCTGGGCTGGCCGGAGCGTAGCGTAGTTCAGTTTAGATGCTGTCGGCAAGATCGCTTCCGGTGCTGGGGGCCGATAGCCGAGCGTGTTCCCCGTCATCACTCACGGGACAGATTGAGGTGATTGCGTAAGACAGACTTCCCGGTTCATGGTAGCCCCGAGGAGGGAGGCTACGGACGCCGATTTTATTCTGTCTTCGGATCCTCCCTTCTCGCCCTGATGGATTGGTCTACGCCTCGCTCATAACCGGCTCAGCAACTCCGCCTTTTTTGTCTCGAACTCGCTGTCCGTCAAAATACCCTTGGCATGCAGGTCGGCGAGCTTTTCGATCAAGGAAAAGATTTCCTCCGTTGGCACGGGGCGTGTGCCAACGGCTGGCATGACGGATGATGCAACCCCTGCCCCAGCTTGCTCCCCATTTTTAGTCTGGACCTGTTCTGTATTTGAGCCAAAACCTGCGCTGCTGGTCTGAACGCCGCCACCGATGGCCGCGCCAGGGCCTGGTACGATCGGCAAGTCAGCCACGCGCACCAGCCCGAACTGGCTTGTAAACAGCAAAGACTGATCTCCACCTTGCTGCTGCGAAAAGCCGCCTATCTGGTGCCCCCCAGTATCGTACACGGTTACCTGTCCGTTCACGTCTATAGCGAGCCGATTTGCGCTTGGAAAATACGCATACCGCAAGTTATTTTGTGCGCCAACCGATCCGGCTGCCCCAAGGTCGGCTGGCCACCAGTCGTTTGTTCCAGTCCCCGCAACGAACAAGCTAGAGCCTGTTATACCGCCCTGGCTCTGCTGCTGACCGCTGCCCTGCATCTGCGCCTGGCCGCCATTCCCTTGGCCTTGCCACCCCCCTCCCTGCGACTGCGTCTGACTCTGTGCCGGTGGTGCAAAAAGCGGCTGCGCTTGGATCAGTCCGGACAGTTTCTGGCACAATGCACCTACTCGACCTTTGAGCTGATCGTTGAACATATCTCCGATCATCAGCATACCTCCGGACGACCATTGCCCCATGCCGCCGAACTCCATATCATTGAATTGTGCCTGAGTGCCGTTGCCAGCCGCTACCGCGCTTACCATTCTGGTGACGGCCTCACTGGAAAACCCGTGCCGCTGCGCCACGTCATCAACGACCCGGCGGCCTTCTTCCGTCAATTGCTGCATAGGGTAATCTCCCGCTATCTCGGCCCTGCTGGACGGCCCAACTCTGCATTACTGAGGGGAGTTAGCACGCTGGAGTTGTGCGCGAAAGCAAAGACGGGTAACGCGAAGATGGCGACAATGCGCGCAACGCCGATGACCTTGCAGTTGCGCCGCTCTGAGGCACCGAGCTTCTGGCGAACGTACACAACCGCCTGACGGAGATCACGCGACGTCAGGCTTTTGGTTTTAAAAAATCTAAGCTCTCCTTGAGGATCAGCTTGTCCAGCTCAAGATCTGCCACGATCTTCTTCAGACGCTGGTTCTCTTTCTCTAGCGCCTTGAGTTCGGAGAGTTGCAAGCGCCCCATGCCGCCAAACTTCTTTCGCCAGGTGTAGTACGTCGCATCGCTGATGCCTGCTGCCCGGCACGCCGCTGGAACATCCGAACCAGACGCCAGCGGCACCTCTATCTCGCGTAACAACTTCAAGCCGTCTTCGTCAGATAACGCGTCCGGGCCATCGCATGCTCCTCTCATTGGCAGCATCATAATGGCTCAGTTTTAGGGGGCAGGACAACGTCGAACACGATAGACCCAACAGGTGATCCAGATCCTCCGTTAGATCGATGCTTGGTTAGTCTCAAAGATTATGATGACGGAAAAGGCGGATTATATTGTTCGCTTGTCCGGTGCTGCTGATCAACTGTAAGGAATAAGTACGGCCGACACTCCCCTGCGGCTGAAACTCAAAGCGGTCAATAGCCGCTTTTTTCTTTGGGGGTGGCCCACCTAAGATTATGAAGGTGTCCGCCCTGTTGATTTTGTTGAAATAAAAACGGGCCACCCGCTGCTGAGACGGCAGATCTTCGCCTGCGCCGCGGCCTGATTTTTCTTGAGCCTGTTATGCTGCAGGTAGACGGAACCAGAATATCGCCCCGGCGCCCGCTTCACTTTCCACACCGATCTCGCCGCCGAAATACTTTATGATTTCGACACAAATCGGCAGGCCGAGGCCAGTACCCTTTGGCTTATTCGTCAACATATTTCCGACCTGCTGAAAACGTTGGAAGACCTTGGAGTGGTCCTCGGGCGCAATTCCTACCCCATTATCAGCAACACGAACGAGGAGCGAGTTCGCGGAGCGTTCCGCCGTCACGCGAACAACGCCATCCTCCTTGTCACAGAACTTTACCGCGTTGGAGATCAAGTTGACGATGACCTGGGTCAGCCGATCGCCTTCTGCCTGTATCATTGGAAGATCGGCTGCAATTTCCGTCTCCAATCTGATCTTCCGGTCTTCTTGATGAAACGGGCCGCTCGTAGCAATGAGAGCTTGTTCTATTACGGCCCTTGGTTCGATGACGCGAAGCTCCCAGTCGATCTGCCCAGCTTCCATTTTCGCAATATCGAGAATGTCATCAATTAACCGCGTCAGCCGCTCGCTCTCCTTCACGATGATAGTGCAAAATTCGTTCCGTTCTTCGCGAGAAATGTCGGGGTTGTCGCAAATGATTTCGGCAAACGAACGTATTGAAGTAAGTGGCGTGCGCAGCTCATGACTGACAGTTGAAATGAACCCGTCCTTAAGCCGGTCGAGTTCCTTTAGTCGCGAGTTTGCTGCTTTCAAATTGTCTGTCGCAACCTGTAGTTCGCGTGACTTCTGCTCGAGCCGCCGGCTGTATTCGATGACTTGAGAAGCTTCGTCGAGCATCTCCATCATCTCATCGATATCGTGCAGTTCCTCGCGGACGACAGAGGCGATCATGATCCGGGCGCTTGCCGCGCCAATCGCTCCGGCAAGCTGGCGCTCGCCGAACGCGACAATGTTGGCATCGGCTCCACTATTGTCGGCCAATTTCCTTCCCAATGACAGCTCATATCGACCAAACGCATCCTGCATGCGCGCCTCACCTACGAAACGCGCCACCAGCTGTCTGATTTCCCCAACAGCTGCGCTACCGCGCCAAACTCGGTGACCGTTCGAGCTTTCCCGGAAAACTTCGACGAACTGTATAGCCTGACTGCGTTCAATGACGCTTCGCGACGTCCACAGCGAAACAAGGAGGAAAAGACCGGCGTTGAAGAAAAGTGTCCAGAACAGCGCATGACTGATCGGGTCCAGGCCCTGTAGCCCGAACAACGAATAAGGCTTCAGCATCTCAATGGCGAACGGCCCGTCCTCCAGGAAGGAGGCGGGAATCCAGCCCGAACGCGCAAACGATGGAATGAGTAGTGTGTAGGCCCAGACTACGAAGCCTGCGGTCAATCCCGCAAAGGCACCCGCACGAGTGCCACGCTTCCAATACATACCCGCCAAGATCGGCGGTGCGAATTGGGCGGCCGCAGCAAATGAAACCAGCCCAATTGAGACCAGAGCATAGGAGTTGCCTATGAGCCGGACGTAGACATATCCGAGCAAGAGCAAAAATGCGATCGTGCATCGCCTGATCGTCAGAATCAGGCCGCTCAAGTCACCCCGCTTGGAAAGATGCAGTCTGCGCGTCCGCAGAAGGAACGGCATCACGAGATCATTGGAGACCATCGTGCTAAGCGCCACCGTCGCGACGATAATCATGGCCGTAGCCGCCGACAACCCACCGATGAACGCAAACAGCGCCAGTGCCTCCTGCCTTTCGGCCATCGGCAGCGTCAACACAAATGTATCCGCATTCACTGTGCCGTCAGGGAAGCGCAACAGTCCGCCAAATGCGATCGGCAGAACAAAAATATTGATTAAGAAAAGATAGAGGGGGACGAGCCAGATCGCCTTTTTTAGATGCGCTTCATTTACACATTCGACGATCGTGACCTGGAACTGCCGGGGCAGGAAGACAATCGCGGCCATCGACAGGAGGGTCAACGACACCCAACTCGTATAACCGCCAGACCCCTCGACCGTAAAAAGGCTTGCAAGCTTTTCGGAGGTTTGTGCCTTTTCGAATATATCTCCGATGCCGTCATACATACCGAACGTGACGAACAGACCGACGGCAAGAAAGGCCAGGAGTTTCACAACGGATTCGAAGGCGACCGCCGCGACCATGCCTTCGTGGTGCTCGCTGGCGTCAATATGGCGGGTGCCAAAGAGAATGGCGAACATCCCGAGGAGCACCGACACGTAGAAGGCGGTATCGGCGTAAATCGAAACGCTCTGCGAGGACGATGCCGCGCTTCCAACGTATGGATACTGCAGCAGCATTGTGAAGCTTGTGGAAACCGCTTTCAGCTGCAGCGAGATGTAGGGCATGATGCCCACTACAGCGATTATCGTGACGAGGCCGCTCAGCGTTGCGCTCTTGCCGTATCGAGACGCAATAAAGTCTGCAATAGACGTTATGCGGTTGACCTTCGAAATACGGATCATCTTCCGTAAAAGGAACCAGCCAAGAATGAAAGTCAGCGTAGGGCCGAGATAGATCGGCAAAAATCCTACACCATTAGAGGCGGCTCGGCCGACACTGCCGTAAAAGGTCCAGGACGTGCAGTAGACGGCAATCGACAGGGCGTAGATGTAGGGGTTGGAGATGATGCTGCGGTTCTGATCGGCGCGCTTATCGCCCCAGTATGCAATAGCAAACAGAATGCAAAGGTAGAGGCAGGCGACGGCAATTATGATCCAGCCTTGCAACACCGCTTTTACGCCCCGTCAGGATCGCTGGATCCTGAGCTTTGCGATGAGTTATCCGTGAGCGGCTCATCATCGGTAGCGGGAGGAGTGAATTCCGCGACAATTGCCAGCAGACTGATAAGCAAGGCCCAGACGACGAACAGATACAAATAAAGTGTGGGAACCTGCGCGACTGAGTTGGATGAGTTGAAAGATCAAGAGAAGCGGTGGATTAAGCAGCAATACGGCAAGCAGGAACAATGCAACTAGTCGTTCGCCCAGTAGATGGCTTGTGTTCATTGCTATGCCCTTAACACAGACGCTGGACAATTTATGCTCGACCGGCGCACCCTCACTTAGCTCGCCTTGCGTTCTTCGTTCATCATCTCCTGCACGCGTTTCAAAATATCACGCGTCGAGAACGGCTTCGTTAAATAATCATCGGCACCCAAAGCCAGGCCCTTTTCACGCTCAGTATCGCGGCCCTTGGCCGTAAGCATTATGATCTTGATCGAGCTCCACGCCGGGTTGGCGCGTATTGCTTTGCAAACTTCGAACCCATCCAGCTTGGGCATCATGACGTCCAGGATGACGAGGTCGGGAACCATCTCGTCGACTTTCTTAAGCGCCTCTTCTCCATCGCCCGCTGAACCAGTATCGAATCCAGCGTTCTTCATGACGAAACTCAAGGATTTGACGATATAGCTTTCGTCATCAACGATCAGAACTGTTTTGGCCATCATTGTTTCCTTTCACGGAACGGACAATTCGCGGGTTGTCCATTGTCGGCCGGTCACTTGCCAGGAGACCGGCTGTTATTCGCTCTCGGTCCTGATCTGGATTCGGCCCAACCGATCAGATCAGGACCGAATGCCTAAAGGCTAAATTGCAAGGTATTCATGGCGGAGTTCCTCATTGTCGAGAACTTCCTGAGCGCTGCCGGTGAACGCGACTTGACCGGTATCCAAGATGATCGCGCTGTCGGCGAGTTTGAGAGCGGCAACGGCGTTCTGCTCGACAATGACCGTGGTAATTCCCGCCTGTTTGACTTCTTGCAGGATCTTTTCGATTTCATGAACGATGGTTGGAGCAAGGCCCTCGTAGGGCTCATCCAGAAGCAGCAGTTTAATCTCACGGGCAAGCGCGCGCGCGACGGCTAGCATCTGCTGTTCGCCACCGGATAGTGTCACCCCTTCCTGCTTTCGGCGTTCAGCGAGCCGCGGGAAATGATCGTAGATACGGTCCAGCTCCCAGCCCTTCGGCTCGGCGATTTGCGCTAACACGAGATTTTCTTCGACCGTAAGGCCGGGAATAATGCGGCGGTCCTCCGGCACCAATTGAATGCCTTCCCGCGCGGCCTGATAGTCAGACAGTTTGTGTATGGCCTTGCCGTTAAGATATATTTCGCCGACATTCAGGCTAGGGTTGTCCATGCGCGCTATCGTCCTAAGCGTGCTGGTCTTGCCGGCGCCATTGCGACCGAGCAATGCAACGATCTCGCTTTCGGCAATCCCGAAAGAAACGCCTTGCACGATGTAACTTTCGCCGTAATAGGCGTGGATGTCGCGGCAGGAAAAGTAAGCATTCTCTTTTTGGGCTGCGGCAGAAGCGCCTTGGGACGTCTCGGTTGCCATCGTCATCCCAGTTCTCCTCCAAGGTATGCTTCGATGACCCGCGGATCACCTTTGATGGATTCCGGCTCACCCTCAACGATGACAGTTCCCTGAGCGAGAACGGAAATGCGATCGGCCAGGGAAAACACGACGTGCATGTCGTGCTCGATAATAATCTTCGTTATCCCGCGCTCACCGATTTTTTTTAGAAGTTCGATCGTATTGTTTGTGTCCGCCCGTGACATCCCTGCGGTCGGCTCATCCAAGAGCAAGAGCTTCGGGTGCTGGATGAGACACATGGCAAGTTCTAGACGACGCTTATCGCCGCGTGAAAGCGCGTCGGTGATGACGTTGCGCTGCTCCACCAATCCGACTTCCTCAAGCATGGCTAGGGCTTCATCATTTACTTCGCCGCGTTTTGCGACAGCCCCCCAACCATTGAACCGGAAGTTACCGTCACGTTTGGCAAACGACGGGATCATGACGTTTTCCAGGAGGGTCATGTCACCGAAAACTTCTGGCGTCTGGAAGACGCGGCAGACGCCCAGCTGGTTGATGTTATAGGGCGTGATGCCGCCGAGCAGCGACGTGCCGTCGAAATTGACGACGCCGCTGTCTGGCTCCAACTTGCCGATCAAACAGTTAAGTAGCGTGGATTTACCAGCCCCGTTCGGACCGATGATGGCGTGCACAGAACTTTCCTCGATGCTCAAGTTTACATCTGTAAGTGCCTTGAGGCCGCCAAAGCTCTTGTTCACTCCGGAAACTTCCAGGATAACCATTTACCATCCCCTCTTCATTCTGCTGGCTTCGTTTGTCCGGCTGGGGATTCGGCCTCCGATTTGCCGCCGCCGCCAGAGAACAATTTGCCGATACGCTGAGCACCTTCCATCAATCCGCCTGGGAGGAAAATGACGATCAGCATGAACAGCACGCCCAGTGTCAGATGCCAGCCCTCGCCAACGAACGGGTGCGTAATTGTCACCATGAATTCGGCTAGGCCATCGGGCAGGAAGGAGAAGGCCGAATGCAGGGTCTGCGCGTTGAACGATGAGAATATATTCTCGAAATACTTGATGACGCCGGCGCCTAGGACCGGCCCGAGTAGCGTTCCCGCGCCGCCGAGGATGGTCATCAGCACGACTTCACCCGATGCTGTCCACTGCATGCGCTCTGCACCTGCTAGCGGGTCAGTGACAGCCATCAGTGATCCGGCAAGCCCAGCGTACATCCCAGACACAACGAAGGCAGCAAGCAGGTAAGGACGTGTATTGATGCCCGTGTAGGACATGCGGTTCTGGTTCGTCTTGATGCCTCGCAACATCATTCCGAATGGCGATCGGAAAATTCGGATCGAGATGTAAAAGGAGATGATGAGGACGATGGCGCAAAGGTAGAACCCGGGATAGCCGCTCATCTTCATGCCGAACAAATTCGTGACCGGGAGACTTGACGTACGCTCGATGCCGAAGGCCGCGTCTAGCACGCGGGAATCGTTCGAGCGTCAGCTGCAACCCCGTCTCGCCATTGGTGATCGGCGTCAATACCGAATAGGCGAGGTTGTAAGACATCTGCGCAAACGCCAGTGTCAGAATAGAGAAGTAGATGCCGGCACGTCTCAAACACACATAGCCAATCAATGCCGAGAACAGCCCGGCACAAAGGACACCGAAGATCACGGCCGGTAGGACGTTCATCGTCAATAACTTGAACGACCAGACGGCGGCGTAGGAACCGATGCCGAGGAAGGCTGCGTGGCCGAAGGACAAGTATCCTGTGAGGCCGAACATGATGTTGAAGCCGATGGCAAATATGCCAAAGATGCAAAAGCGCTGGAGCAAGTCGGGATAGGCAGCGCCGAATGGCGCCAACAGCCATGGGCTAGCCAGCACGACGGCGGAAAACACGCAGATCAATATCAGGTCGTTGCGCGCCGTCCTATTACGCGACGCTGATTCCACGTCGTGGACTTCTATAGTCAACGGCTCCATGTCGAGCGGCGACCTAATTTTCTCCAAGTTCTTCGACATGGTTTTAGCTCTCCATCACGCCTTTGCGGCCCATCAGTCCTCTTGGACGTACGAGCAGGATGACGACGGCGACGAGATAAATAATGATCTGATCGATGCCAGGCAGGATGCTTTTGACCTCGTTCATCGAGGCGAAGGACTGGAGAACACCCAGAAGGAGGCCGGCAGCTACAGCACCGGGCAGCGACCCCATGCCCCCGACGACGACGACAACGAAGGAGAGGACAAGGAAATCCATCCCCATATGGTAGTCGGGTGGCAATATGGGCGTGTACATTACACCGGCTAGCCCGGCGACAACCGCCGCCAGACCGAAGACAACCGTAAATCGCTGCTGAATGTTGATACCTAGTAGCCCAACCGTTTCACGGTCGGCCATGCCCGCGCGCACCACCATGCCGTAGGTGGTGAACTGCAGGAAGGCGAAAACACTGCCTATTATAAGGGCTGAGAAGAACAAATAGATGATGCGCCAATAGGGGTAGACGACCGTTCCTGGATCAAAGCCGAGCAAGATGCCGATGTCTGCCGAACCGGAAACCACGGCGGGTGCCGCCTGTGGTATTGGGTTGGCGCCGAACTGCGCTTTGATGATCTCCTGGATGACGATAGCCAGTCCAAAGGTGACTAGAATTTGATCAGCGTGCGGACGCTTATAGAAGAATTGGATCAGTCCCCGCTCCATGATCACGCCGATTAGGAGCATAATCGGAATTGCGAACAGTATCGAGAGCGGGACTGAATAGTCGACCATGAAAGCGCCGAAATCGCCGAACCACTGCTGTACGATAGGGGTCCTGATTTCTACGGGTGTGCCCCACGGCGTGGTCTGTGTGGGATCAAGGGTTACGACATCGTAGTTAAGTACCTTGCCCACGGCTACAGCACAGAAGGCCCCCAGCATAAATAATGCGCCATGCGCAAAGTTCACGACTTCGAGCGTTCCGAAGATAAGCGTTAGCCCAAGCGCAATCAGAGCGTAGGCAGCGCCCTTGTCCAGGCCATTGAGGATCTGAAGCAGGATGGCATCCATCTTGCGCACTCCAATCCAGGAATTACAGGTAGCGCCATTTGAGCGGCTCAACGATCTCCGGCCGTCCTGGTCGCAATCATTCCAGTTGCGCTGCGTACGGCCGGAGATAAGGCTATGGGCAGGCTAGTCAGCCTTATGCACCGTTGTTGCAGGAACCAAGCTGCCCACCCAGCAATTCAGGCGGGTATTCCACTTGTGCGCGCGGAGTCACCTCAACGACCTCAAGAACGTCGAACTTGGTGGTCGGGTTTTCTTTACCCTTCACGACGAGCACGTCCTTGAAGCACTGATGGTCTTCTGCCCGGTATTCGGTCGCACCGTTACCCATTCCGTCGAACTTAAAGCCTTCGAGAGCCTTTCCGACTTCGCAAGGTGCAAACGAGCCAGCGCGCTGGCAGGCATCTGCGTAGAGGATTGCCTGTACGTAGCAGGTGTGCGCGGCCTGCGAGGGCGGGAAGCCGTAGGCCTTGCCGAACGATTTTACGAACGCTTTCGAGCCTTCATCCTGTAGCGACCAATGCCAGTTGGTCGAACCGAAGATACCCTGAACGTTCTTACCGGCACCCTGAGCCATGAGGCGGCTGTAAAGCGGCACGACGATCGCAAAGTCCTTACCGTTGACCTGCTTGTCGCGCAGACCAAACTGAACGGCCTGTGTCAACGAGTTGACCATGTCCTTACCATAGTGGTTGAGGACCAGTACGTCGGCTCCGGAGTTGAGAACCGGCGTGATGTATTGCGAGAAGTCGCCAGCACCGAGCGGCGTGCGGACGGCCGACGCAGTCTTCCAACCAAGTTCCTCTGTATACTTCTTGATAGAGCCTTCCTGCGACCATCCCCAAGTGTAGTCGGCGGTCAGGTGGTAAGCGGTGCGGTCCGTGCCGAATGCTTTTTCTAGCACCGGAGCGAGTGCGGCGCCTGACATCTCGGTATTGAAGAAGTGCCGGAAACCGTTGGCTTTTTTGTCTTTGCCCGTTGTGTCGTTGGAGTGGGTGAGACCGGCCATGAAAATCACGCCAGCTTCCTGGCATAGTCCCTGGACGGCGATAGCAACACCGGACGACGAACCGCCGGTGATCATAATGGCGCCGTCCTTTTCAATCATGCGCTTGGCAGACGCACGAGCGGCGTCCGACTTGGTCTGCGTATCACCGGTAACGAACTCAACCTTCTTTCCGTTGACCCCGTTTCCTTGCAGCGCTTTCGAGGTGAAGGTGTTCAACATGCCGCCATCGCCTTCACCGTTGATGTGCTGAACCGCGAGCTTATAGGCACGCAATTCGTCGGCCCCCTCGTCGGCATAGGCGCCGGTTTGCGGGACGTTGAAGCCGAAAATCACGCTCTTGCCCTTCGGCATGTTGAGATACTCGGCAGCGCCGGCACCGCGAACGAAGTGGAACGGTGCTGTCGCGACGGCGGCCCCGACAAGGCCCGTTTTCAAGATGCCGCGGCGGCTGACGTTATCGTCGAATAAACTCATTGGGCAGTCCTCCCATTTGAAATTGAGGTGGCCGCAGAAAATCCAGGCATATACCGGTTCTTCTGAACTACCTGCAGACGGTTGTACGCCCCGCGTCTTGAAATCCATATTATCAATTTGTATTCAAAACGATTTCTTGGAAAACCTTTTCCTCGGTTGTCCTGGCCCTTAAAAACTGTGCCATCATTTTAGTTGGTGTCTAAGGGGGCTGACACAGTAATTCTTGGCATTGAGCTCGTGTGGTATCCGTGGCCGGTTCACAATCTCTGCAGTCGCCACCACCGTTTTCCAGTCGAGATCATCCAGCATGCCGTCTGGCAGTGTTCGCCGTCAGCACTCACAGGACAGATTGAGGTGATTGGGTAAGAGAGACTTTCCGGTTCATCGTAACCCCGAGGAGGGTGACGACGACTGACAGGAATGAGCGACGTCCGCGCAGCGCTGACATGACCGTCCGGGACATTCGTATAGTGACGCGCCGGAAGTTTCAGTGGAACAGAAGATCCGCATTGTCCTTGAAGGCCTGCGTGGTGAGGAGACGATCGCCGAGCTGTGTCGCAAGGAAGGCATTAACCAGAAACTTTACTATCGCTGGTCCAAAGACTTCCTCTGTCCTGGCCCCTTAAAACTGTGCCATCATTTTAGTTGGTGTCTAAGGGGGCTGTCACAGTAATTCTTGGCATTGAGCTCGTGTGGTATCCGTGGCCGATTCACAATCTCTGCTGTCGCCGTCACCGTTTTCCAGTCGAGATCATCCAGTGCGCCGTCTGTCTGTGTTCGTCGGCAGCACTCACAGGACAGATTGATTTTCATCGTCATTCCTGGCTGCTAGCGCGCAGGGGGAGTTCAGTCGTGAACTTGATCTGCTCCATCGCAAACGTCGAGCTGATATCCTTTAAATTGGTGATCGCGATAAGCTTCTTGTAGAAGGCGTCATAGCCGTCGATGTCTGACACAGCAACGCGCAGGAGATAGTCCACGGCGCCGCTCATGCGGTAGAACTCCACGACCTCAGGAAACTCCTGGACAGCGGTATGAAAGCGATCGAGCCATTCTTGGCTGTGCTCCAGAGTGGTGATGGCCACAAACACGGTAACGCCCGTTCCGGCCTTGCGCGGATCCACAAGGGTGACGCGCGCTTTGATGACACCGTTGGCCTCGAGCTGACTGATGCGATCTGTACATTCCTGCTCAGGCAGGCCGATCCGCTTGGCAACCTCGGCAACTGATAGAGTTGCGTCCGGTTGGAGCAACCTCAAAATTTCGGCGTCCGCTCCGTCTATCACTTTGCCCTCCCATCATCCTACTTGTTCTCGAAGGCGAAACGCAAAAGTATAGTCGGAGATCGTCGAACACAATGCAAGAAATTCGGATCTGCAGTCACATGGTGCGTGATCCGCTCGGTCAATGAGGCGGCTGCCGGCGTGTTCAAACCAAACTATATATCGGCGCAGTTCGCGATCGGACCGCAGATCGACGCGGACGATATTGTGCGCCTCAGCGGGGCCGGTTTCCGCGCTGTCATCAACGCGCGCCCGGATACAGAAGATGATGATTTCATACGGGCCGAAGAGGCTGCCGGGCTGGCTGCAGCCGCCGGCCTCGGTTACATCCATACACCGACGGAGAATCACGCGATCTTCGAGGTGGACGCCATCGATCGGTTCGAGCGGGCTTTGATCGAGCTGCCAGGACCGATCTTCGCCCATTGCAAGTCAGGTACGCGCGCTGCCATACTTTGGGCTCTGGTAGCCGTGAGACACCAGCCTACCGAAGAGGTGATTGCCCAGTTGAACGCGTCCGGCCAAGAACTCCGGTTCCTAGAAGACGAGCTAAGGGCCGAACGCGACAGCGCCATCCGCTCCCCGCTGAGGCTCAAGGATGAAGCTCTCGTCAGTCTTGGCAGTTCGCCACTGCTGATGGGCGACAAATTGAAACGGCCCTGAGTGGGTGTTGTCACGGTAACGCGCCAGCTCAGTTGATGCCGTATGCTATCAACGTCCGATGAGCAGTTCTTCGTATCGTCGCCATCGCTTCCCGGCCGCTGTGATCCAGCAAGCGGTCTGGCTGTACTTTCGCTTTCCTCTGAGCCTGCGCGATGTCGAGGATATGTTGTCCCAACGCGGCATCGATGTCTCGTATGAAACGGTCCGCCGCTGGTCGTTTAAGTTTGGCTCGGCCTATGCCAGAAAACTCAGACGCTCGCACCCGCGTGCTGATACGCGTTGGCATCTCGATGAAGTCTTCGTCTCGATCAACGGCAAGAACGTATACCTGTGGCGCGCCGTTGATTGCGAGGGAGAGGTCCTGGACGTGCTGGTTCAATCGCGCCGAAACAAGCGAGCAGCCTTGAAGCTGATGCGGAAACTGCTCAAGTCACAAGGCTTTTCGCCAGACGCCGTCATGACAGACAAACTGCCATCATATGGCGCGGCATTGAGCGAACTTGGGATGAGAGCTCGCCACATAACCGGCGGTCGGATCAACAATCGGGCCGAGAATTCTCATCTCCCGATACGGCAAAGAGAACGACGGATGCAGCGATTCAAGTCCGCCGGTTCGGCGCAACGATTTCTCTCAACCCACGCCGCTATCTACAACACTTTCAACGTCCAGCGTCATCTGATCTCACGCAGAACAATGCGACAGTTCCGAGCGGCAGCTATGGACAGGTGGAATGCCGTGACTGCTGCAGCGTGAAACACGGAGACGTCGTCCATTTTCACGCAGCACACGAGTAAACGTGACAATCGCCTTCGGCAAGCCACATAGAGGTTGCTGACATACGACGCGAGCCCATCCGGAAGCAGTGAGACGAAATCCTCTGGCGTTGCTTCATCGTCCTCTGCATCGCAAACCAGCGCCTCGTGTATCGTCGGCGCCTTGCCCTGTAAGTTGTCGATGGTGAGTTCGCCCGTCGACAACGCTTCTTTTACGACGGCCTCTGCGCAAGCGTTCTGCGTGACATACAACTCAATATTTGTGTTGCCCGTCAGATCTTGCGGGACATGATTCTAGAAACCGCCTCTTTTGCCTCGCGACCCGGACCCGGCACAGGCAGATCTACAGGAACGGTTTGTGAAGAGCCTTGGACCGCAGAACTTTGCATCCACTGCGTCGCCCAACTGAAATTTTGGACGCGATCAAAGAAATTTCCATGCGCAACAGTTCCCCAAGCACCGACACGGTTATTGACGTCCTGAACGATCCGATGTTCCGCCAGTCTGGTGCAAATTTTGACCGCCGCAATAACATAATCGCAGCAAACGACGTTGGTCCGCGGGAAAGTTGGTGCATTGGCGCCGATTGGTACAGCTTGGGTACCTCTTCAATTGTAGCAACAGCAGTGCGGAAGACGCCCCTTCAAGTATCAATAGATTTGGAGCGCCCACAGTCGAGATCTTTATGGTGAGCCATCGATGGCTTTGTGCATCGACCGACGCATCTCTATCCCATCCAGACGATGAAGATTCGAGGAAAGCCAAGGCTCTCGTCGAGTTCTCGAAATGGCGACGCGACTGGGTGAGGCGACGCCACGGGTTCTTGCCGGAAGTCTACTGCTGGATCGACTACTGTTGTTTTGATCGGAGCAACTTGTCTGTCAATATGGCGATGCTACCCCTTTGGATCGCGTGTTATGTATCGAAACGCACGACTATCATGAATGAGCGTGGTGCCGGCTCGAGTTGTTACTCTCATGCGTATTCAATTTTGTTGATCATCAAACAGTAATCGACCTCGCGTTTCGAGCATCGTCATCCCATGAATCCCTGGAGAAGACCCATATTCTGAAACGGCCAGTAGCTGGCCGATTAACTGACCCATCAGATTCAACACACATGGAAGCGCTTGAACAGCTTGCCTGTCTCTTTCAGCCGGCGAGCATCGACAGTGCAATTAGCCAGCAATTGCCCTTAGCGAAGTTCGACGCAACGCCTGTGCGGCGATGCCGGTTGTGATGTCCTCGAGCTGACTTCTCGGCAACTTGCCGTTCTCGCAACAGGCTGCGCTTCTGTGTGCCGTTGGGCAGCGCGGCGGCACCATTGACTCATAGCGTGTGGCCTGAAGTGAACAATCTCTGCTTGAGCGTGCCGCAGCGGCATGCTGTGTCGCCCACCAACTGCCGCAAGTCGGGTTAAGCGCTGCGTCTTGCGATCATTGCATGTGGGGCGGCGCTTGAGTGTCCGGACCTGGGTTGCGAGCCGAACGTGACAGTCAAGCAGTGGATGCCATAAACATCCTATTCATGGTTCAAGCGGGTCGAGAGTTTAGGTCGCTTTGCGATGTATGAAGCGACACGTCTGGCCTCATCTCTCGTCAGCCTGAGATGACCTGCAGCGGGCAGCTCCTTTGGATCCAATCCATAGACGTAGGCTAGAGGTTTCCCTTCAGCATCATCAACGCGATAGCCGCCTAGGATCCCCTCAACATCACCAATAGACGCAAGCAACGCTTTGCAATGACATGAAGCCGTACAGCTTCGCGAGATCAGAAGGCGCCCAGCAGCCACAGGACAAGAAGGATCACGCAGACGCCCCCTCCTACTGCAAGAACTGGCCCAAGCCGGGTGAAGTAGTTTTGAAGGTTGTTCTGGTTCATGGCAATGTTCTCCGAAGCGTCCGTTCCAAGGGTTACCTTATTTGGCACGGTGATCAACCGGATCCTGGTCACCGCACATTATGAGCGCTGATCCGTAAGTTGCGCTCTTGCAACTTCAGCGACCCAAGGACCCTGTTCGCTCCAACGATAGTAGACCTCTAGTGGCGTGGCTAGGTCGCGAATACGAAGCGCTCCCACGACGCAGCCCCTTCCCACAAAGTCTGCTCGATCGACCCGCCTTATGCATCCCCCCACCAAAGATCGAATGCGATGTCGAGCCCCCGCTGTTTGGGACATAAATCGGCGTTTCGCTATATTGTCTCCGGCACTGGCCGACGCATGTTGAGGGCCTGATGCGGACGGATGTGCGTGTGTTGCCCCTAGAAGGGTATTGATGACGACCTGGGCTTAATTTTCCACGCCACAACATTGCGGCATTTCACCTGTGCATTGACGAGATTCCAATAGTAATCACCTCAGCCACCTTATGCATCATCCACGTGCTCTTCATGAGCTGAAGACGGGTGTCACTGCGAGCACTCCGAGCGCGGGTAGGGGTGCCTGGGCAATCTGAGTGCTCGCGAAATTTCGCCGCGTCTATGGTCGGTCCGAGCTAAATAACGAAGTCAAATAAGCGACGATCCCGGATATCGTTGCGGCTATTGGCTTCGACTCAGGATTTACTGGCTGCCGCGCGATCAGTGTTATGTGATGAGCGCTGTTTCTAAGACGCGATCCAACCGGGCGTAGTGCTTCAATCGACTGATCCTTGTCCACGTGCTTATCTGCCCCACCAACAAGCTCGGGCCAGATACGGCGCATCTCATCATGCTTTGCGAACAACACGGCTGCTGCGACACCGGCTAACCGCTCCACCACTTCAACGAAGCTTTTACCATGGTGCATGTTGCGGGCCTGGCTTACTTAATGCACGAGTATCATTTGCGATTTGGAGGCCAATGGGTTTTGCCAGAAACAATCTTCGTCGATTGCAAGTGTGAGGATGTTATTGTTACTCCAATGAGCTAGAAACGCGCTCTATTCTGTTCCGAACAATTCAGGTCTACTGACCAGGGCCAGCTGCCCAGTCACGGGCAGCGACATATCCCCGGACGAGTTGAAAAGCTGCTGACAAAACCAAGTCGCGAACGAGAGGCAGCGATCAACATGTGCCCTGCTGTTCCCCGTCAGAACTCACTGGACAGATTGAGCTAATTGCGCAAGAGAAGTTGACCTGGATCATGTCCTCTAAATGGGATCAGACAATACTGCAAAGTTTGGAGCACGGAAACGGCCTGCGTGCGATCCAGTGTCGAGGGAGGCGACTGCGGCAAGCTCATGATCAGAGTCAGAAGGATCGAGAAGGCGGCCGAGCTCAACCGGGCCGAGCTCTTTCGCTTTGGCACGGCTCTGCTCTTCATCGTCTGCATCATGCTGTTCGCCATCGTACAGGCGAAAGCGGGTGGCCACGGCGTCCTGCTGGTGATTGCTGCCATGATCGGCGGCTACATGGCCATGAATATTGGTGCAAACGATGTCGCCAATAATGTTGGCCCGGCCGTCGGTTCACGTGCGATAACGCTCGTCGGGGCGATCGTCATAGCGGCCATCTTCGAATCCGCCGGCGCCCTGATTGCCGGCGGTGACGTCGTCGGCACAATCAAGAAGGGCATCATTGACCCGGCACTGATCGCGAACCCTGACACCTTCATCTGGCTCATGATGTCTGCGCTGCTTGCCGCCGCTCTCTGGCTTAATGTGGCGACAGCAATTGGAGCGCCCGTCTCGACCACACACTCGATCGTCGGCGGCGTTCTGGGCGCGGGCATCGCGGCAGGCGGTTGGCAGATCGCCGACTGGGGAAAGGTCGGCCAGATCGCGGCAAGCTGGTTGATCTCGCCGGTGCTTGGCGGGATCATCGCTGCGGCCTTCCTGTACCTGATCAAGCGCACGATCACCTACCAGAACGACGTTATGGGGTCCGCACGGCACGTCGTGCCGCTGCTCATCGCCGTCATGGCCTGGGCCTTCGGTACCTATCTGATGCTCAAGGGCGTAAAACAGATTTGGAAGGTCTCGTTCCCCATGGCCGCCATCGTCGGCTTCGGTGTGGGCTGTGCGGTCTACCTGCTGGTTCGTCCCTACATCCAGAGGATGGCCAGTGGACTGGCGAACCGGAAAGAGTGCGTCAACGAGCTCTTTACCGTTCCTCTCATCTTCGCCGCGGCGCTCCTCAGCTTCGCGCACGGCGCCAACGATGTCGCCAACGCAGTCGGGCCCCTCGCAGGAATTAGCGAGGCAATCGTTGGCGGCAGCGTTGTTAGCAAGGCGGCGATTCCATTGTGGGTGCTCCTCGTCGGCGCGCTCGGCATCTCTCTCGGGCTTGCGCTATATGGGCCGAAGCTTATCCGCACGGTCGGCTCGGAGATCACTGAACTCGACACGATGCGAGCCTTCTGCATCGCCATGGCGGCAGCCATCACGGTCATCGTCGCCTCGCAGCTCGGCCTGCCGGTGAGCTCGACCCATATCGCCGTGGGTGGGGTCTTCGGCGTCGGCTTCCTGCGAGAATACCTCAAGGTCAGCTACGCGCGTACGATCGAGGAGATCCGGGCCCACCACGAGGCAGACAGGCCCGAGGACGTCGCCGAATTCCTCGAGCGTTTCGAGGTCGCCGACGTGACCAATAAGGGTGAGATGCTGCGCGAACTGAAGCGGACGAACGGGACCAAACTGTTATACAAGGGCGAGCGCAAGGGCCTTCGCCGGATCCATCGGCTCGAACTCGTCAAGCGCTCTCTCCTGCTGCGGATCGCTGCTGCCTGGCTGATCACAGTGCCACTAGCCGGGATCCTTGCGGCGATGTTCTTCTTCATGATGCGAGGGATCATGCTGCCGTGACCACCGGCCCAGCCACAGGGAACGAGCCGATTGATGCGGCGGTCGACGTCTCCGATTATGCCCAAAACGCCGTAATCAGGGCGGCTGATTCGGTGCTAATCGGCTCGACAATGGAATGCGCCGCGCGCTCCTGTCGCATTCCCGTCGTCGCAGTGAAGACAGCGCCGGAGGCGGCCGCGTGAGCGGGGAGTTCGACGCGCTCGCGCTCGCCACCGGATTGGTCGGCGGGCTCGCGCTGTTCCTATTCGGCATGGACATCATGACCCGCGCGCTCAAGCGCGTGGCTGGCGACTACATGAAGTCCCTGCTCGCTAGGATGACCAGCAACCGGTTTCTGGGCGTCGCGACGGGCGCCGTGGTGACCGCCATCATCCAGTCGTCTTCGGTGACGACGGTGCTTCTGGTGGGCTTTATCTCGGCCGGGCTAATGTCGACTTCGCAGAGCGTTGCGGTCATCCTCGGGGCAAACATCGGAACGACCATCACCGCCCAGATCCTCGCCTTTAAGGTCACCAAGATCGCTCTGCCGATCCTCGCTGCCGGGTTTTTCGTCTCGTTCATGGCAAGGCGGGAGGTCTGGCGCCAATACGGCCTGATAGTCCTGGGGCTGGGCCTGATCTTCTTCGGCATGGGCATCATGAGCGATGCGATGTACCCCCTACGTGCTTATCAGCCGTTCCTCGACTTCATGGTCTCGCTCGATCATCCGCTGTGGGCGGCCCTCGTCGGGGCCGCATTCACCGCCGTCGTGCAGTCCTCCTCGGCGACCACCGGCATCCTGATTGTCATGGCCGGACAGGGCCTGCTCAGCCTCGAGGCGGCGATCGCCATTTCGCTCGGTGCCAATGTCGGCACCTGCGTGACTGCCGGACTGGCATCGATCGGAAAGCCGCGCCCGGCTGTTCGCGCCGCGCTCGTGCACACGCTCTTCAATGTCGCCGGGGCGGTGGTCTGGATCGGCTTCGTAGGCGACCTATCCGAGTTCGCGCGGGCAATTTCTCCCGCTTACCCCGAACTGTCGGGGCTCGAGCGGACGGCGGCCGAGGCCCCCCGCCAGATCGCTAACGTCCACACCACCTTCAACGTCGTGAACGCTGCCGTGATGGTCGGATTCATAACCCAGCTCACCCGGCTCGTCGAATGGCTGGTGCCGGACCGCCCGCTCACGGAGGGCGAACGCCTGGCCCCGCGTTTCATCGATGACCAACTTCTCGACACGCCGTCCATTGCACTCGATGCCGTCCGACGCGAGATCGTCAGGCTGGGGGGGCTGGCGCGCGACATGCTCGATTCAGTGATCCCCGCAATTACCTCCGGCAGCCGACTGCAGCTCGACGAGCTGAAGGCGATGGACCGGTCCATCGACGTGCTCCATAGCGAGGTCATCGGCTACCTGCGCAAGATCAGCCTGAGCAATCTCTCCTCACGGCAGTCCGGTCAATTGGTCGGACTGATCCGGATTGCCAACGATCTGGAGCACATAGGTGACCAGATCGCCAGGGATCTTGTTACCTCGTCGCAGAAGCGGATCGACGAGAACGTTGTGATCAGCCGGCCGACTGCCCGCGCGATCGAAGACCTGCACCAAAGGGTCATGGAGGCACTCCGCCAGGCGCTTGAGGCGCTCGAAGAGCAAGACAGCGCGCGCGCGAAGCAGGTTCGGGAGATGAAGGACGACCTTGCCCAGCTGACCGAGGAACTTGCCCTCTACCAGATCGCGCGGCTGCGTACCGACGAGCCTGAGCGATTGAGGACTTACGCTCGCGAGATTGAACTGATCGAGACCCTCACCGACATCTTCAGGACAACGCGGCGTATCGCGCAGACCCAGCTCAGGATTTTCGATGCCGCAGGACCGGAGGTGCCATCTGCTAGCGATGAGAGCGCAGGCAACCAAGCGCTTCGCTAATGAGACAGTAGACAAGACCACCCGCGTTGGGGGGATAAGCACGGCGCCCGATGAAGCTGAGCAAGCCCACCAAAAGAATTTTGTGCACTGTTCCAATGGGGACGGAAGCGCAAACTCCAACGCCCTAGTTTTCTGGCATGCGGTGCGAGCGTGAGGTGCCGCTGTCCCTACCCCGTAAAGCTGAGCCATTATGATGCTGCCAATGAGAGGGGCATGCGATGGCCCGGAAGCGTTATTCTGACGAAGACTGCTTGAAGTTGTTACGCGAGATAGAGGTGCAGCTGGCGTCTGGTTCGGATGTTCCAGCGGTGTGCCGGGCCGTGGGGATCAGCGCTGCGACATACCATACATGGCGCAAGAAGTTCGGAAGCATGGGACAATCGCAGCTAGCGTTTGTTCGGAGACATGCTCGCGCATCTTGAGCGATTTGCAATCACATGAAGCCGTGCAGCTTCGCGAGAGAGGAGATTGCCTTGATCTAACACGCAAGTCGCGTCGTGCTGCTCTGACAGATCTCCAACGGTGTCATGGCATTGGGCGCTGTATTCGACGGTGCCCCCTGAAAATCCGGGCAGTCTCGGGCGTACGCTTATACAGCAGCAAGCCAAACATGGGCAGATCGAGAAAAAACAGCGAGTCGTCCGGTCGGATCGCTGCAGAAATCGTTAATCCGATGCGTGTAAACAGGCAGGAGGAGCAGGCTCCGAACTTGAAGCTGCTAGAGCACCACTATGACAACACCAACAAAGAGTAAGACCCGAGACCTAGTCATCGAAGCCCTGGACCACTGGAAGAATGCCTGGGGCGCAATGCCTGACCATCTCGGCTGGTCTTCTGACAAGCCTAACGTGATCTGGCTATGTAGCGGCTGGACCCGTCTTCAAGTGGTGCTAGATCGAGACGTGACTAGAGACCAAGTCCAAAGAGCCCAAACGTCTCTTCGAAACGGGGGCTACTTGTGCTGGTCTGAATTGGACTCAGAGCTGGCTAACTAGGCGGACACGATTGGGATTCTCAAATCACAAATATGGCCTGCTCCCCTGAGACGGTACCATTCTGATTGAGCGAATCCGGCTATTTCGAACCTCAGATGAGGAGACGATGGAATGGCACGGAAGCGGTACACGACGGAACAGATTATCGGCATGTTGCGGGAAGCCGAAGTAAAGCTGAGCCAGGGTGAGACAGTGGGTGTGATTTGCCGAGGCTTGGGCATTTCGGAGCAGAGTTATTATCGATGGCGCCGGGACTACGGCGGTCTGAAGCTTGATCAGGCAAAGAAGCTCAAGGATCTGGAGCGGGAGAACGAGCGGCTGAAGAAGGCGGTCTCTGAGCTGACGCTCGACAAGTTGATCCTGAAGGAAGCTCTTGAGGGAAAATACTGAGCCCTTCCCGAAAGCGAGCGTGCGTGACCCGCGTGCGCTCGCAGTTGTCGGTCTCCGAGCGACGCACCTGCCGGGTTGTGGGACAGTCTCGCACAACGCAGAGACGCCAGCCTAAGATACGCAGCGACGAGAAAAGGCTGACTGCCGCAATCATCCGTCTTGCCAAGCGGTACGGCCGCTATGGCTATCGGCGGGTGACGGCGCTACTGCGCGCTGAAGGCTGGAAGGTGAACGTCAAGCGGGTGCATCGCATCTGGCGGCGGGAAGGGCTCAAAGTTCCCAAGAAGCAACCCAAGCGCGGTCGGCTTTGGCTGAACGACGGTTCGTGCGTGCGGTTGCGGCCAGAGCGGCCGAACCACGTGTGGAGCTACGACTTCGTTCACGATCGCACCCAGGACGGCCGTCCGTTCCGAATGCTCACGGTCCTTGACGAGTTCACGCGCCGTTCAATGGCGATTGTCGTCGCACGACGACTGCGTTCGGACGATGTGGTGCACTGTCTCGCTGATCTCTTCGTCGAACACGGCCCGCCGGAACATATTCGTTCCGACAATGGGTCTGAGTTCATCGCGAAGAACGTGCGAGGCTGGCTTGCTCGGATCGGTGTCAAAACGCTTTACATAGAGCCAGGAAGTCCATGGGAGAACGGCTATTGCGAGAGCTTCAACTCGAAACTCAGAGACGAGCTGCTGAACATGGAAATCTTCACAACGCTCCGAGAAGCCCAGGTGCTGATCGAGCAATGGCGACGCCATTACAATGCGGTCAGGCCGCACTCTTCGCTCGGCTATCAGCCCCCAGCACCGGAAGCGATCTTGCCGACAGCATCTGAACTGACCTACGCTACGCTCCGGCCAACCCAGATGCTGGCCGATGGCGGCCGGATTCTAACTTAGAAACTGGTCCCGTGATTGGGGGCAGGCCAGCTGCACCTAAGTGGCGTTTTTCATTTTGCTGGGACGGGACAACTCAAATCGCCTTCCTCGCACATCAGGTAGCCCTTGAAGTCGTCGATGCGCTTTCTGGTCAACCGGTCGGCACATCCGGAGTAAATCACAGGATAAACGCTACCACCCGACACCGCTAATGTTGAGAACTTGCACTCGGCGTTGCGGACGCTCACCCAAGCCCGCTGCGCCGCGACCAGCAGCTTCGTTATGTCAGTATCGGCCTTAAGGCGTTGCTTGATCAGCTTGTAGAGCGCGTTCAACTCGGCGTCCGATTTCTTGTAGGCCTTGTCGGCACACTCATTCATTGTTCTCTGGTCCATGGAAGTGGCGCAGTCGTTGGCGGAAGCGATCGGCGCTGGCGCTATTGCGATAGCGCCTGCAACAACGACGTTTCTCATACCTCTTCTCATTGCGATCCCCGGATCTTTAGTTGTTAAGCCTATGCCTATGCCTATGCCTCTGCCTAAGCCTTGCTGCAGATGCAAGGCGTAACCTGCAAGCCAGACTGCTCACAAGAACGCCCGGGACTGACTGGAGCGGCCACCCCGGCGATCTTTTTTATGAAGGGACCAATTAGTCTGCTGGATATTTGTTCCAACCTGGGAGTTGAAGCTTTCTAGCTTGATAGCGAAAGTAAGTGGCCATTGTCACACCAAAGAACAGGCCAGCGAAAACCGTAGCGACAAGCGAACGCACGATCGGTGTGTTTTCTACCCCCATGAGCCACATTGGAAGAATGAACACGGCTGCATACGCGCCGAAACCGACGGCAAAGAGAGCACCCATGAATACTACAATCGACCAAAATGGCATAAAAAGCGGTGGTGGAATGTCGATGCCGTGCGACCAAAGCATGCGAAACAACGGTGGTGCGACAGTAAATTCGCTATAGCCTTGTTCCCCAAGCTCCGCGATGAGTTTGTCAACTTTGTCCTGATTGTCCATCGTCGAGCATCCCTCCTTTCGATGTTGAACTGTGGCATCCCGCTGAGTGATGACGGCCCCTCCAGATTTCACGACAGCGCCCTCGTCTCACTCGGCGTCTTCCCAGTCCAACGCTAGAAGGCCGCGGAAAAGCTGGCGTGGGTAGAAAAGCCGAGCAAGAAGGCAAACTGGCGCGGCCACTAGCTTACGCCTCGAAGTCAAGCGCGGCCTTCTCTCCAATTACCGCCATCTTGTCCGTAGGGTGCAGGCTGTCCTTTTGCCCAACATGAAGTAAAGTAGTTGTAACGGTTTGCGCTGGTTGGCGTCTTCTCGGGCTAGCGCACGGTGGCGGCCTCACCACCTTTCTTTGGACAGTGGCCGCCTTCACCCATTAATTCAGAGGAAAGGAGGTCTCACGATGCAGTTTCTTAGCGGGGTTCTTGGTGCGGTTATTGGTGGGGCCATCGTTGCATGGTTCAACTACCAGTACATCTGGAAGTCGCAGAAGAAGCTTGAGCAGATGCGGTCGGTATTCGACGACGCCATGGAAGCGCTGGCGCGGTACGAGATCGATGTGCAGAACAAAGACCTCCAGGACCTTCGGCCGGAAACCAAGCTCGCCCAAGCGAAGGCGTTGGCACTTGTTCCCGCCTTCTTCCCGGAAGCGTCAGATGCATACAGGCACGTTTTCGATGCAGGGCAAAAGCTAAGGGCAATGATCGACGACAGCTACTACGAGAAGGTCAATGAGGCCGTGAGCCTGATGGCAAAAGAATTGCACAACTCAGACCCCCCAGGCCCCTGGGAAAAAGTGAAGTCTGCGTTCAGTACAAAGTCCAAAACAGGCAACCAGGGCAAGTAGGTCGGTTCGACGACTCCGCGCTTCTGTTCGAGTTAGGGTCGGCCTCCCCCGCTGCTAGACTTATCCAAGCGGTGCGGCCACCGATAGTCGAAGGGGGGGGCGATGTCTTCGAGCTGACCGAGGACTTAAACAAGTTTGCCAAAGTCACGATCATCTACGACACCGCACCGGTGCGGTCCGACTGCAATGAGCCGATGGATAACGGTAACTAGATTCCGCAATCGATTGCCCTGTTTGTTCCCCTTCAGCACTCGCTGGACAGCTTGAGCTGATTTCGTAAGAGAGACTTTCCGGTTGATCGTAACCTTGAGAGGAGGGAGGCGATGATTGACGGGAATGCGCGTCGTTCCGGCAGCGCCAAGAAAACGGTTCGGGACATCCTTGGGGTGACGCGGTGGAAGTTTTCTGCGGTGGAGAAGAACCGCAACGTGCTTGTGGGGGTTGTTGGTTAGCTGAATTGAGGTCACTCGATGGGGGCAGGTCAGGCAGGCCAGTGTTTGAAGATGATCGACGATGTCGGTCTCAGAAAGCACTTCTAACCTGCCGCCTTCGATAGTAAGCAAAACCGAAGTGCAGCCCAGTTGTCGGGCGATGCGGCCAATTGCCTGTGCGCCCTCTCTCTCACTTGGCAAGGTGCAACAGTGAGTTAGATTGAGTGATTTCACCCTTTTAAATGACTTTTTTGCCGGCCTCGGGCCTATGAAGAGCTTCGGGCGCCTGTAGGGAAGAGCGGCAATGATTTCCTGCATTCGTTGACTTATCTTCGCGCAGTCTCACAGCATACATATCCCACCTCTTCTAATCACCTCATCGTCTCCTCATCTGAGGTTCGAAATAGCCGGGTTCGCTCAGTCAAAACGGCACCATTTCAAGGGAGTAGACCAAATTCGCTTTGGCGGAAAAAATGTATCGGAAAGCGCTCTTCATCGATAAGACTTTGAACAATATAAGCGCCCTGGCTTTCGACTATGGCAGCATCGGTTGGGTTGCGCATGGGCGCGGTGACCAAAAGATGGCAGAGGAAATGTGCGCCAACGCAATTTCCATAAATGCAGAAGCGGACATGGCGAAGACGAGCTCGAGTTTCCTGGCGAAGCTTGGAAATGTATGCGCGGATAGTTGGCAAATAGAAAGGGCCTGCTCGCATTGGAATGAGGCGCTCGGCATAAGTGAGAGGCTTGCCGATGACCCAAGACGTTCGAGGCTTGATGCGAAACGCAGATTGCAGAAGTGCGAAGTAGGCTAATGGCAACTTACTTTAGTTGACCCCGCGCTCGTGAGAAGGCTCAAACGAGAAAGGTATGAGTGCGTTGACTTTGGAGATAACTAGAGACGCGTTGAGCGCTATTGGCGAAGATAGCGCATTGGATTGGCAGCTGCAGCCGGAAACGCATGCGCTGTCGCTGCCGCCGAGCGCGGGAGCACTCAAGCGGGTTCTCGAGCGCGACATATTTGCAAGCGCTGTCGAGGCTTATAAAACGAATGACGCGGCAGCTATATCGTCACGTAAGCAGCGCGTCTTCTATGCCGGTTGGGCCGCCGCGCTATCTTTCATCTCTATAGTTTGTGCCAGTATTCTGCTCGTCGTTTTCGGCCTTGCGCCCTCGGCAACTGACCCGATTGTCACCACCCTCTCAATTATTATCGGCTTATCCATTTCCTTGTCTTTCATGCTCTCGTTGCTGGAGAAATGGTTCGATCCTGCTCAGAAATGGATGGCCAGCCGCGCGGTAGCTGAGAACGCAAGGATGCGTCTGTTCAACGAGGCTGTCGCGGCGGAAGAGCCGGTGAAAGCCAACGAGCTTCCGTTGCTGCCGCTTCAGTTGGAATACTACCGGCGGTACCAACTTGATGTTCAGAAGCGCTACTACGAAGGTCGGGGCGCGAAACACCAATCTGTGGTGCGCTGGAGCACCGGTGTACGTGTGGTCGCGCTCGTGATGGTGCTGGTGGCAGGTTTGCCGGAGGTGAGCTCCTTAGCTGGATATTCCTCGACCGATTGGTTAGGCGCCGCAATTGATCCAGACTTAGAAACGAGAATATTCGTTGGGCTCAGCACTATTGGTGCCGCGTTGCAAGGATGGCTTGCTGCACGGCTTTTGATGGGGCTCGATGAACGCAACGCCGCACGCTACATGTCAACAGCTGAAAACTTGATTGCACTATCAGGGCGACCATTGGAAGAGGCTCGTAAAGCCGCGTCAACGGGAGATCGCAAAGCAGTACTTGGTTTTGTTGCGCTCGTGCAGGAGCAGGTGTCTTCGGAACATCGCGAGTGGATAAGTCTGAAGCAAGTGTCGCCTGAACTTTCGCTGTCGCGGTTACGTGAGCTATCCCTTCCCCGGCTCGTTTAGACGGCCCGTGCAGCTTCCACTGTAAATCCGCTTTGTAAACTTGGTTTCATTTACAGTTCCGGATAAGACCGTTTCGAATTGTCCGTTCTTCGGCGCCTCCCGCTTAGAAGGGTTAGCGTCTGGCCGGTTTGGTCACTGTGTTCTTGTTGGGGGGTGCCGACTTGGCATATGATGTATCTAAGGCAGCTCAACCCAAACGCAACCGCCCTAAGGGCTTGACCCTTATCGGCCTTGGTTTCCTGATCGTAATGCTGGGCGGAGGGCTTATGCTTTCCGTGAGATACGGACAAGTCTTTGACTTGTCGCATCCCTCCGAAACCGGTGGTATCATCCTCATTCTATTCGGAACGGCGGCGGCTTGGACGGGCTTCCGCGTCATGCAGCGCGGACACAAACTTCGCAGTTTGGATGGCGACGAGGTGATCGCCTCAAGTGAAAAGAAGCCGATTCTCACCTCCGAAGTTTTGCACTCGATTTAGAGGACAATGAGAACACGTTCCACATCTACGGAGGCGTCACCGCCCCGATAAACCTTTTTGAGAGCTCGCTTGCCTGGGCTTTCTCCGACGCCGGGCCGCTGGTCGCCATCGGCAGGCCCGGAGAGACGTTTGCCACGACCGGTGCCGCGCGCGTCTATGTGCGCGATGATGAATGGCAGGCTAAGGTGTTCGAACTGGCTCAGGATGCAGCCTTCATCGTTTGGGTGTACGGCAAGTCCGATGGTCTGAGGTGGGAGATCGCTCAGCTTGTCGGGCGTGTTCCGCCGGAGAAGCTCGTTGTCGCCCTGCCATTTTGGGAGGTGCCGCCGAGGAAGCGACGCCCATTGTGGTCAGACGTCCTCGCAACAATTGGCCACGTCTTCCCCAAGCCCCTTCCCGAAAGGATCGGCGATAGCCTTTTCATTGCGTTCGAGAAGGATTGGTCCCCGATCCACATCAAAGCACGCCCGCCGCATATTCTCATACGCGCTATGGCGTTAGGCGGCTGGAACAGGATTATTCAAGGTGCTCGCGGATTGCTGGATCTGCGAGGTATTCCTTACGCAAAGCCGGGCATAGCCTACTTGATCTTCGCAGCTTTGATCACGTTAGTCTGGGCAGCGTTTTTCTGCACGTTTGCTTTGATGATTTACGGTGGCTTCATTGATCCTTCAATTATACACCTTGTTTTTTAGGTAGGTTGCAACCCCAGTTTCGGAACCCAGGTCTGCTCCCCTGAAAATCCCCATGGTGTCATGATCACTGTGGAACGCTAGGTAATCCCCAATTGCTATCGCCAACCAAATCTATGCTTTTCGAACCAAAACAACGCTGGTCGGGCAGGAGGATGGTATAAAAAAAGCAATCAAGGCTTTCCTCGGCACTGTACTGAATATGCTTCTTGCAGGTTGCTGGCCTGCTCCCCTGAGACGGTACCATTCTGATTGAGCGAATCCGGCTATTTCGAACCTCAGATGAGGAGACGATGGAATGGCACGGAAGCGGTACACGACGGAACAGATTATCGGCATGTTGCGGGAAGCCGAAGTAAAGCTGAGCCAGGGTGAGACAGTGGGTGTGATTTGCCGAGGCTTGGGCATTTCGGAGCAGAGTTATTATCGATGGCGCCGGGACTACGGCGGTCTGAAGCTTGATCAGGCAAAGAAGCTCAAGGATCTGGAGCGGGAGAACGAGCGGCTGAAGAAGGCGGTCTCTGAGCTGACGCTCGACAAGTTGATCCTGAAGGAAGCTCTTGAGGGAAAATACTGAGCCCTTCCCGAAAGCGAGCGTGCGTGACCCGCGTGCGCTCGCAGTTGTCGGTCTCCGAGCGACGCACCTGCCGGGTTGTGGGACAGTCTCGCACAACGCAGAGACGCCAGCCTAAGATACGCAGCGACGAGAAAAGGCTGACTGCCGCAATCATCCGTCTTGCCAAGCGGTACGGCCGCTATGGCTATCGGCGGGTGACGGTGCTACTGCGCGCTGAAGGCTGGAAGGTGAACGTCAAGCGGGTGCATCGCATCTGGCGGCGGGAAGGGCTCAAAGTTCCTAAGAAGCAACCCAAGCGCGGTCGGCTTTGGCTGAACGACGGTTCGTGCGTGCGGTTGCGGCCAGAGCGGCCGAACCACGTGTGGAGCTACGACTTCGTTCACGATCGCACCCAGGACGGCCGTCCGTTCCGAATGCTCACGGTCCTTGACGAGTTCACGCGCCGTTCAATGGCGATTGTCGTCGCACGACGACTGCGTTCGGACGATGTGGTGCACTGTCTCGCTGATCTCTTCGTCGAACACGGCCCGCCGGAACATATTCGTTCCGACAATGGGTCTGAGTTCATCGCGAAGAACGTGCGAGGCTGGCTTGCTCGGATCGGTGTCAAAACGCTTTACATAGAGCCAGGAAGTCCATGGGAGAACGGCTATTGCGAGAGCTTCAACTCGAAACTCAGAGACGAGCTGCTGAACATGGAAATCTTCACAACGCTCCGAGAAGCCCAGGTGCTGATCGAGCAATGGCGACGCCATTACAATGCGGTCAGGCCGCACTCTTCGCTCGGCTATCAGCCCCCAGCACCGGAAGCGATCTTGCCGACAGCATCTGAACTGACCTACGCTACGCTCCGGCCAACCCAGATGCTGGCCGATGGCGGCCGGATTCTAACTTAGAAACTGGTCCCGTGATTGGGGGCAGGCCATTGCGCCCAACCGATAGGATCACTGGGTCTAGAAACGGGTTCATTGCTCACCGCAAAGGCAGAAACGATCCCGTATGCGATTTCAGACGTTCCAAAGGGCTATAATTGCCCGTTGGTTCCGAATGGCTTCGCGCCGGCTGGCTCGATGTATCGCATCGACTCCAGCGGTACGTATTACCCCGTTGCCGATCTCGGATCCGAACCCTTTGTGGTCAACAATCGGCGTCAGGATGTCACGATTGCAGACTAGGTCCTCAGCGACGAACAGGCTGCCAGTGCTGTCATGTCGGCGGGTCTATTGAAAACGGGTCTGCCTGGACTGAGCGCGGAGGGAAAGGTTGATCTAGATGAGAAAGTCTCTGTCGACATAATCGTGGAAGATATCCGCGCGGATATTATCTACGATACGGGTGCTGACCAGATCGTCCAATGGTACCAAAAGAACTTCAAGCCCAAAAAAGGCAGCAACTGTTTCATGATTCGTGAAGCCGTTCTGGCGGGCGCGGTTACGTATCGGTTGAAGCGGAAAGACGTAGCGAAGCTCGGCGGTAGCACTAAGATCGAAAAAATTGCCGAAGGCAGCACGAACGTGACCGCTCCTGACAATAATGGGACATTCGAGATCACGCGGACGTTCTCCCCGCGCATCAACGTCTGCGTTAAGTCCGATGAAATCAAATCCGCTGGCGGGGCAGGTGTAACCGCTAATTCTGCAACCGTTGTCCCGGCGGATGAGGCGATTGTACCCGAGATCAAGAAGATCGGCGATGCCGCGCGCAGGTCTTGAAGTGGAGAGGCTTAGATCTCTCCCCTGGAGCCGTCCCGTCGACGTGGGGGTCTGCACCATTGCCAGCACTATGAGCGCAATCCGGTAAGCTCAGCCAGAGGAACCAGAGTGTGAGACGACACGGGCGGCAATTGCCGCCAAGCGACGTCGCGGGAGAGGCTTGGCTCGCGGAGCGATCATTGCGAGTGTAGTATGTGGGGACCCGCTGGCTGTCGAATTTGCGATTAAGCGCGGCAAACGTATATGTGCGGCGTCGATCCAAACGACTAGTTTAGCAAGTTTCAGCGCGTGCTCGATGATTTCTGTTGTTCCACCACGTCCGGCCGCAGCCTGTCCATCCCAGACCGCAAGAAGAATGTCCGATTCCGAAACTGTCACTTGACCAACGGCCTCATAAGCGTCGGTGCTGTCTTCAAGCTTGCCAGGAAGTTCGGTCACTTTTGCCGCCTGCCTGAGTAGAACACGGAATTGAGGTATCCTCGCCGCGTCCTCAAAGGTGGTCTCATAATCGGCGCTGGCAAATGGGAGTATCACTTCAAGCCGGTAGCCGAGTGCGAGCGCTGCCTCGGCGAAAAGCCGGTCCGAGCCTTCCGCCAGCGCGGATAGTGCAACGAGCTTCACGCCACTGCCAGCGCCTGACCGAATGGAGCCCAACAATCGGTTTAGTTGGCGCGCGATCTCAGTCGCTCCAACATGCATCCGGTTCGGCCGGTGTCCGGTAATTCCGACAATGATGTTCGACGCCCCGCTCATCCTAAAGATGGGGAGGATTTGTGAAGAGTGTCAAAGCTATCAGGGAAGTCCTCAGTGCGCACCTGATCTGCCGCGGCACCACTCGCCATTTCTGACAGCGTTCCCATAGCACCGACGTGGATCAGTTTACGGAGTTTCAGAAGGTGACGCCCCACGTTGAGCCTCAGGCGCTTAATAGCTGCCGTAAGTTCTGGTCCAGGCTGCACGGCGTTACCGCTATTACCGCTCAGCCACTCAAGCTCGAGAGGCATATCGTAGCGCTGGTACGAGAGCTGTGGCGCACTATAAAGTTGGTCTGCCGCAAGATCGCCGACTTCGCTGTCGATCGTCCAAGATAGACGCGGATTGCTCATCGCCTGCATCTGGGCAACGGAAAGCTGCTCCCCATCATGGATCATGCTACGCAGTGCGCCAACCGCTTCATAAACCCGCAAGAAACTCCGGCGCACGGGGCTTGAATAACTCCCCGTGCCCACGGATATCATCAAGAGGTTATCTGGTCCGAGCTGCCATGTTTTGCCGTTAGCTCTATCTTCCTTTAGCGCTTCAACCGGTGCTCCGCCGAGATTATGGCCACGTAGGCCCGCAAGAAGGAACATCTGGAATGACGGATTGTTATGTGGAGAGAGAGCACCATCCATAAAGTAACCCTTCTCAGCATATCGGATGCCGCCTTGGTGCCAGGCGTTGATCTCAATCTCTTTTGGACTGAACAAAGTAGGCGCAGCAGTTGACGCCCGTATCACGTCGTGGAGGAGGTAGTCGCCATTGGCGATTGTGTTTCCATCTCCGGCAAAGTACCGAGCGCAAGGATTGTTGGTCATGATCCAAGGGCTATTGGTATCGGCACGTTTCGCGACAATGCAGAGACCCGTCTTCAGTTTGCCTGAGGATAAAGTCTCGCGATGAACGACCTCCGAGATCTTCTTGGATAGCGCCGCAGCGTCGTAGCGGTCATTGAAACTTGCGAGTCGTCTGAAAACTTGTGGCGCCCAGCTCGTGAAAGTTTGTTCAACCTTCTGGACACGCCAGCCAAGCGCGAGCATCGTTGCCAATATGGACCCAACACTCGTACCACCGATCATGTCGAAGTAGTCGGCAAGAACGAAGTCGTCTCCGCGCCTAAGTTTTCGCTGCAACGTCGCCTCGATCTGCTTAAGAAACGCGATGGAGATAATGCCTCGGGTGCCGCCGCCATCGAGAGCGAGCATTCGTTTCGCGCCTGGCGCGCTGAAGCGATCGGCTAAATCTCTAACCATGGGCGCTAAAACCCTGTTTGATCGGTCGGTCTAACATTCAGCGTCGCCAAGTCTCGACGCTTCCACAAGTCGCTGCCGTTGATACGTCAGCTGAAGTCTGTGGATTTCTCCGCGTTGCCGAACACACCACACAAAACCGCCGATACCTAGCTATCATGTGTTTTGGTAAAGGGACCAAAGTTGACAGAGCCTGCCAACTCTAAATCCCCCGCGTTCAACAGCTAAAGCCATGCCGATAAACGTTGCGCGACAGGAAACGGACACGGCATGACCGGCCATGGCTTCTCACTTCCAACGGACCAAGACGAACTCAAAATGGGCGGCGACGAAGCTAACGTTTTTCTCTCCTATTCCCGCAAGGACCGTGAACGGGCCCAGCGCATTGCTGATGTCTTGCGCGAACGGCATTTCGGCGTCTTCAAGGACACTGACGATATCTTGCCGACTGAGGAGTGGAAGGAGCGGCTGGAGCAGCTCATCGCCGAGGCGGACACTGTCGTCTTCCTGCTCAGCCCACAATCGGCCAACTCCGAGGTCTGCGCCTGGGAGGTCGAGCACGCGGCGGCGCTGAACAAGCGCATTGCACCAATCGTCATCGAGGAGACCGACGGCAAGGATATTCCGCCGCTGCTGGCGCGGCTCAATTTCATCTTCTGCACGGAACGCGACCGTTTCGAGGACGCCGTCGACAGCCTGGTTTCGGCGCTGAATGTCGACATCGAATGGATCCGTGAGCACACGCGCCTCGCCAGCCTCGCCGAGCGTTGGCGCAACGCCGGAAAGCCTGCGCGCCTGCTACTGCGGGGGCAGGACATCGCCGACGCCGAGGCCTGGCGCGAAGAGCACCCAAAGGACGCGCCCGCCGTCACGCCGCTGCAGGCCGAAGTCATTTCTGAAAGTCGCCGAGCGGCGGTCCGGCGGCAGCGAAGCTGGGTGGTCGGCTCGCTGGGCGTTGCCGCGGCCACGATCGCGCTGTCCATCTTCGCCTGGTTCCAGAGCATCGAGGCCGATCGGCAGCGGGCGGAGGCGGAAATCCAGAGGAGTATTGCTGAAGAGAACGCCGCTGAGGCGGCGCGCCAGCGCGATGTAGCCGAAGAGCAGCGAAGGGACGCGCTGCGGCGGCTGGCCGCGAGCCGCATGATCACCGGGGACCGTGCCGGCGCCTTCGCCATCCTTTCCGAAACGGATCCGGACTCGCCGACGACGGCGGCGCTCGCCGCCGGACTGCAGCCCGCCGATGGCCTTCTGGACGAGGTGCCTGAGGGAGCGCCCTTCATGCTGAATGCTGGACTCTACCTCAAGCAGGAGGACGGCGCGGTGAAACTGCCCGTCTATCCCGCCGCTTGGCACGCGCCGGCAGGCGACCGCTTCGCGCTGATCTCGGAGACCGGAGCGCTCTGGCTGCATGGTCAGGACGGTAGCCTGGCCGGCCAGTCCATCCCGAGCCGCGCGACCAAGCCCTGTTTCGTGGACCGCGCGGCCGAGGGCCGCCTGACCTTGTTCAGTGTCTATTCCGCGGGATACAGCGCCTGCAGCCTCGGCTTCGCGGCTACCGAAGTAACGCTGGAGGGCGTCGGGGAGCCTGGGTTCTTGGGTGTTTGCAGCGATGCGTCTCTCGATATCGCGAGCCGTCCGGACAATCCGGTGCCTATCGCAGACTTCGCTGAAGAGTGTATCAAGCGGTTAAAGGATGCGCCCCCGCCAGACACCATCTCGGGCATCGAAAGCGCAGAGGGGCTGCGTCCGATCAAGCGCTATAGCTTTCCCGCCGCCCGGGATGAGGGCAGCCTCTGGCGCAACACGCAGCGGCAAGACGGGATCTCCGTGACCGCACACTTGATCGGCCGTTTGAGGCGCTGGGAGGGCCTGCCGGCCGCGAAGGTCGAGGACTTTGGCATCATGCAGTATCAGGGCGAAGACGCCTCGGACTGGATAATGCCCGACACGGCAATGACAGAGCACCTGTCTGCCATTGCTGCACTGACGGTCTGGGGAGGTACCGGGGGCGAGGCACACGCGGTCTGCCACGGGCCCCGAGGCGCAGGGCTTAGCTGCGCCGAATTCCATACGTTCAGCGGCTTTGGCGGCATTCGACTGGACCGGAACCGGCCCAGCCTCCTTCTCTATGGTAATGGGCTGACCAACGAGAAGAGCGGCGTCGGACCTCACAATGCCTGGGTGTCGGACGCTTTAGGCGAGGCTCTAAAGCCCCTTCAGGACATCGATGCCTTCGGAACGGTTCAGGATGCGGCCTTCGCGCCAGACGGGCGTATTGCGCTGCTGACTGAAAACGCGATCCTGCTGTTGGCGGCCGACCGGTCGGGGCACGAGTTGATGAGTCGGCCGTTGCATGCCGGAGCCGTTGAATGGCTGGCGTCCGGCGGAATTGTCGTTCTTGAGGACACCGGTCTGCTGCACTTCGCACGCGAAGGCGGCGGCTTCGACACCCTCAAGATCGATAACCAGTGGATGGGCCTGCTGAAGAAGCCCAATGGCGCTCCGCTCGGGGTCTGGTTGCGCGCGGATGCTTCGGGCAAGTATCTCGCCGCCGGTACGGGCAAGTATTTCCATGTCTACGACACGGCACTGCGGGCGCCGATTACCGGGCTGACAACGCTGCCCGATCCGCAGGTATCGGATGCTGAAGCCGGATTTGCCGTGAACGTAACGCCGGAGGGCTATGTGCAGATCACGGTCAACGGGCGGTACTACCGACGGCTGCCTCCCGCAAAAGATTTGGACCGGTCAGCCCTGGTGGATCCCGATGCACCGCTGCGGCTATCCGACTGAGTGCAAGTCACCTGTCGACCATCCATCCCCCCTTCGCGGACGGCACCTTCGAATTCGTAGTGGCCGGGATCGTCCTGTGCTTCCTGCCAGATGCCTAGTGCGCCTCGAAAGAGATGGCGAGGGTATTGCGGCCGTGAGGTCTCCTGGTAGCCGGTGAGCTTGGCCGCCACTCGCTATGGGCAGCGAAGTGTCGGTTGAGAGCCGGGTTGGCTCATTGACGCCGATAGGGGCTGCGTTCATTGTCATAGTAGCGGAAAAAGCCGGCCGAGCCGTCAGAGAGAACGACGCATGATTAAGTCCGATCTGCCGCCCATCCTGGCAGACAAGCACTACGACGAAGCCTCGGCCTTCGTGCCTGAGAACCTCTTGCGCGAGGCACGACGGCAGAAGGGGCTACGCGACAGGGTGGTTCCGGACGTGTGCGTGCTCGATCCGGACGGCGATATCGTTCGGCACGCCAAGGCCGGCGGCCGGGCCATCCGCGATCCCGATTGGGCGTGTTACCACACCGAGCTCTACCGCATGGCCCACGACGGCTTTGAGCTGGGCGTCGTGCCCTGCGCGGTTGGAGCCTCGTTTGCGGTCCTCGTTGCCGAGCAACTGTTCGCAGCAGGTTGCCGGCTGCTTGTGAGTGTCACATCGTCGGGTCAGCTCATCGTGCTGCGGTTGCCGCCGTACTTCATCCTGATCGAGCGATCACTGCGGGACGAAGGTACGAGCTACCACTATCTGCCGCCATCCGTGTTCAGTGAGGTCAGTCAGAGCCTCATCGCCGCCATGGACGGTGCGTTCAACGGGCTGCGCGTTCCAGTGGAGCGAGGGGCGACCTGGACGACGGATGCTCCGTTCCGTGAGACTCCGGCCACCATTGCCGCCAAGAAGGCCGAAGGGCTTCTCGCGGTCGAGATGGAAGCCGCAGCTCTCTACGCCTTCGCCGAGGCTCGCGGCGTGCCGGTGCTGTGCTTCGCCCACGTGACCAATCAGATGGCGCGGGTCGAGGGCGACTTCGAGAAGGGGGAGGCCGACGGTAGCGTCGATGCGCTCGCGGTTATCGTATCTGCTGCACGTGCTTGGTCGCAACGATAGTTGGACTGTTCGAAGTCAGCGACCATGAGACAGATTGAGCGCGAGGTCTTACAAGGTTGGCTACGTGAGGCATTTATCGATGAGCAGCGAGTTTTATATGCCGGATCTGGGCAAAGATCGAGACAGCCCGTTTGCCCGGGATGCCGACTTCAAGTTAGTTCGCCGAGCCTTCTGGCTCGACATGGGTGACCGATCGGTTGTTCTGGCAATGACGCAAGGCGTAGGGGCACATCTGTCAAATGACCATAAGCGCGCCCACCTTCGCGATATCGCGCGCGAGCGTTTGATCGATCAGGTTTGCGTCCAAGAAATTCTTCCTCCTGGTGATTGAGCTGATCGTTCGACAGAAGCTACGATGCTCTGTGACTTGACGCATTGCGAGTGCAAATAATTGAGCGCGACGACTGCAGGAGGGCCCTACCAGCATGCGTCAGCAAGTCGACGAAGAGGCGCGTCAGATCGCTAAAACGCTGATGCGACAGGCGCGCTACAATTCCCTTGCCCTGATCGGTGAAGTGCGCACACCGCCAAAGATCCAATAGCACCGTGATCAGAGCTCGGCGCATTTGAGATACAACTGGACCTTGGATCCAAGCCGCTTAGACAGGGGCGTGACAGCGACACGCTCCGCGTTTTAGTCCACCTCAGGATAGTGACCACCTGTCCAACAAACGACCGGTGAGCCATATAGTCGGGAACGCTGGGGACGCCTGGGACAAGCAGTTTTCCACTCCTCTCAATCCTCGCAAACCTGAGCCATTTCCCGCATTAGATCAGAAGCGTCTGCAGTGTTGCAGAAGTGTGACCATTGGATGCTGAGGGACGGCTAGTTTGGGGATGACCTTTTTTCCTACTCCTTGGGGTCAAACAAACTAAAGGGCCGGTTCTCACCAGCCCTTTTTCTTTTTCCAAAACCCCTCCTTATCGCGACACCCTCTTCTCGCCCATAGGCTTGCACGCACGCCCCGATCGAGCTTGCTTGATGGCCTCATCAACCCAGTCATCAAGATCCTCGGCAGCGCACGCAGTGAATGGCCTTTCATTCCGCCAGATCACCATATGCCAAGATCGCCACTTTCCATAAGCGGCATCAGCCTCTGCGTGAGTGGACTCGAACGCTGTTCCGCCAACCTCAAAGTGTTCCCCGTCAGCATTCACGGGCCAGACTGAGATGATTGCGCAAGAGAGGCTTTTTGGTTCATCGCTTGAAGGCCGGGGAAAAACTGGATTGGGTAGAAAAGCCAAGCAAGAAGCCTAGTTCTTTCACCTTGACGCTGCCAGAAGCGAGAGGGACCTCGATCTCGAGCAACAACTTCCAAACGTCCTTTTATGCAGCCCCCTCGTTATGGGCCACTTCCATGCAGAGTTTTCGGAGCGGGCGGACGCATGCTGAGCGCCTGATGCGGTCGGGTTCGAAATTATCAGCTAGTCGCGTAATCAGGAGCACGCCCCGAACACAAACACACTGATAGAGCTGTGTCAGTTATGACTCTACTGCTGGGAAAAGCACGAGGCAGGGACAAGCGGTTTGCTTGCGGCCAAACTCGGCAACGCTTGGATGGAGTAGGGAATCAAACCCTTCCCGACCACGGCTTCCGATCACGATCAGATCGACTTCATACTGGTTGGCAACATCGATGATGCATTTGTCGGGGCGACCTGTCCGCACTAAGGTCAACACTTCCGGGACGTACCGATCTGCGGCAAAGTTGGCTACTCGCTCGACGATCGTTTCTGCGATCGCACTGGTAGCGCGAGACATTATAGCCTACCGGTTCGCTTCAGCTTGTGCTGGTGCAATGCTGGCATAATCAAGCGTGCTGACAAAACCCTTATAGCTCGACGGGCGAATAATACCCTCGTTAATCGCCGCCGACACGGCCTCTTCGGCTTCGTTTTCGTTACTAACGCAAAGCAAAAATAACTCGAGATTTATAGTGCTCGGCAACAAGGCAAGCGATCTTCAGGCCGTCAATTGCTTGCTCACCACCACCTATCGGAATAAGGACCCGGGAATACATGGCGCCACTCCGTTTAGACAAAAATGACTTCTAAACTTAAACTATAACGATCTGGCCTGCCCCCGATCGTGGTCGCGCTGCCCGAGGTGTAATCCGATCAGCCTGACGAACATATCCGCTCACGGCCCAAATCAGAGTCACTCAACGGGGCAGGCTGTCGAGCGTGGTCTGGTGCAGCGGGATAACTTCCAGTCGCCTCCAGAACGCCAATAGTATCGATGTTCTCGAAGTTCCTCTATGGTTCTAAACTAACGGCCTGACGGTGGGCAGATTACAGCTACCGATATTGGTTTGCCTGAGAGGAGTAAGTCATGTTGGCCAAGTCTGTAGCCAGTCATTTCCTGGCAGTTATCGCATTGGTGACAACAGCGCTTGAAACTTGACACACCGCAACGGCTGAAAACTGACCCAACCAGCGTTCCAATCCTGACCCGTCCCGTTAGCCCGGTGTCATGGAAGGGGGGACGCCATGCTGACTGGGGAAGATGCAATGGATATCCGTGTTTTGTGGCGCCAAGGGTTGAGCAGTCACGAGATAGCGCATCTCTCATTTAGTGATCCCAGACGGTCGCGTGAACAGCCCGCCAGTCGTCCTGAAGATCGCAAATTCGTGTCGGTCCAAGTGTCGCCAAAGAGGTGCAAACGCAAGTGTCCAAAGGGCGGCACGATGGACGCAGAGTGCAAGACCAACTGCAGCTATGCCTACCAGGATTGCAAAAAGGCTTGCTAGGGCAATTTTGTCGAGGCCCCTCCATTTGGGTTACTAAATCGGCGTTTCTCTTAATGTTTGTGGCACTGGCGGATTCGTGTTGAGCGCCAGATGCGGACGCATGTGTTTATGCAGCTGGTTGCACCGCGGCCAATCGCACGTCCACTTGACCGGCATCTTTTCCAGCACCGTCTGCTCGTCTTCTGCACGAATAGAATAAAGTCAGTATCATCCAGTCGAGTGATGGAACGGGTTTCAGCCCAGCCTACCGGAACCAGTCCCAGGAACAAGGCCGCCCCCGGTCTCGAGAGGCTCAACTAAGGGACGCAGACCTACCACATTGACAACAAACTAAGCTGTTCTGGATAACGCAGTTGTGCTCGGCGGTAATATTGTCGACGAAAGTTCGTGAGGGGTCCGGGTTGTGGCGTTGTTTAGCCGATTATTCATTTGGGGAATCTTTGCTTGCCTTGTTATGCAGGTGCAAACGTCTGTCGCTAATTCGGGGAATCGCGACGAGAACCGAGAGCTTTACTTGCTCTCCATGCGAGTTGCTTCTCGGCATGATTCCGGAGATTGGCGAAGCGCTCTGCGCCTAGCGCGGGTTCTCGCGCAGAAAACCAAACAAGTCCACGGCCGCTCCCATCCCCAGTATGCTATGGCACTCAGCAATCTCGCATTGGCCCACGACCTCGGCAACGAGCCGAAGAACGCGGAGCGGCTCTATTTGGAAGCCGCTGAGATCATCGAGGCCACGTTAGGGCCCAGCGCACCGGTAATGGGCAGCGTCTTGAACAATATGGCTGCCGCCGTCTTCGCACAGTGTCGGCTGGCGGAGGCTGAACGCATTTATGCCAGGGCGCTCAGTATCTATTCCCAAAACCTGAAGCCGACGCATCGTGATATTCGTGCCGCTAAGAATAATATTCGGAAGATTTGGAGCCTGCTGAGAACCGACTTCAGTCGTGTTTCTGTTAGTGGCTCCACGCCTGAACAGGGCCTGGCGGATCCGCGCCCTGCCGAGCGGCTTGCGCTGCCGCCAACTTGCGTGTCGTCGTAGGTGCGCCAATAAAGACGTCCACACCGGTCTGTCGGTTCAAAGCGAGCCTGTTCTGAATACGCCAAGCTCTTGCTGCGGCCGTCGCGGTAGTAGTCCTCTTCCTAGTAACCGCCGCGATGATCACCCTTGAAGCCGCCGTATGCCGGCTCTTGGTCTGCGCGGCTGGATCGCTCACCGGTAACAGGCCCGCCATCTCATATGCCTGGCGCGCATTGCCAAGTTCAACATAAGCGCGAGCGAATGCGTCTTGCTTTTTGGTGAGAGGCCTCATTGTCGTTTCAGGCGAACTCCGCCAGCCCTAGGAATCGATATCGTTCCGATGGTTCGCCTTCGGCTCAATGAGCGAAAGGCTTGCGTCCGTACATGCCGCAACAATTGAATGCAATTCCAGTGCGCTCTTGAGTTGTTGCGCATTGCCCTCCACAATGACGTTGCTGGACAGAGGGGCCGCCGCGACGACCAATCCCAGTTGCCTCAAATCATGAACGACCGCGCGAACTTTCGGGCGGATCCTACGTTCTTTATGGGCCACAAGTGCTTGGCGGTATTCTCGCCGCGTTGCAAACATCTCTGGTGATGGAGCGCCGTGGTCTTGGGTTCGCGGCAAATCGACTGCCATGATCAGCTTTACTCGCGCGCCGCTAGCAAGCTGATCGAGGCGAGTGATGAGACTGTCCTTCCAATCTTTCAACACTGTCGTCTCCCAAGGTCTTGATCCCGAGCTGACTTTAGGCCCCAGCAAACCACAGCCGTTGTGGTAGTTGGCAAAGCCCCCCTCCTTGCCTCTGGGGTGGAACGTTGAGAAAGCTCCGGGCATTTTCATGAAGCTCTGCCCGAAGGTCTGGTTCAGAAATCAAAGGGTTTGCTTCGATAATAAGTGTAGCGATCCCAGAGACCAGAGGCGTCGCCATAGATGTACCATTCCAGCTTTCGTAGCCGCCATCCATCACACAAGAGGTTACGGCCTGGCCCGGTGCGACCAGATCAGGAATGATATAGCTTTGGTTGTGAACCACCATCGTCCCGCCTCCGCTGAAGCTTGCGACCTTATCCTGCTTGGTCGAAGCGCCCACTGAAAGGGCTTCAGAATAATTCCCGGGGCTGCGACTAGTATTGGCTCCCTCGTTCCCTATGGCAATGACAGGCAGTACGCCTACGCCAAGCAGAGCGCGTAGCGATCCCTTCATTCCTTCGTGAAACCCCGGTATGCCTGCCGACATATTCATGATTGAGATTTCCGGCTGGGTCGCCACGAACTCAATGGCCAAGACAAAATCCGATAATTTGCCGAAGCCGCCAGGTATCAGGATGAAGTTCATTAGGTCGGCTTCTGGCGCAATGCCCACGGTGGACCCAGCCACGAGACCAGCCACGTGGGTTCCATGTCCGTCGGTGTCTTGCGGAGGAACCTCTTCGATCTGGCCGGTTTCCCCATTCACCTTAAACGAGGTTTTGACGCGACCCCGGATCTCACGAACCTCTTGGATGCCCGTGTCCAGTATTGCGACACCAACACCTTTGCCCGTCCCCTTGAAACCTGACCGACGTGCCCGTAATAATTGCACAGCTTCAAGATGCCAAGTATCGACCTCGGCCGCCTTTTTCACGTGTGTTTTTGTTCTCGTTGGAGGGATTAGCGTCACCTCCAAATCTTCCATGACGTCGTATTCGCGGAAGTATGCCCGTAGGGTGTTCAGGCTGCCGGGTGGAGCTTCCAGGATGGTCACTCCCGTGATCTGTGTCTCTTGAGTAGGCGAGGCGAATTTCTTGGCCTTAAGGGACTTAGCAGAACTCGGCCATAAATTTGGCTTGTTGTGTCCTCTGCTCCACCTCCTTTCTAAGTTTTTTGAGCTGTTTTACCTGCTTCCGCCGAGCGGTTTCCGAGAAACAAATATCAGCAAAGTTCAGCAGCGAAACTGCAATGTCCTGCTTTGGTATTAAAATATAGCGTTTCATGAATTGTAGGCTCCCCAAAACTCGCCGGTCTTGGTACCTCCTGTTGGCTACCAAATACTAACGGCTATCAGCCTTCTCTCGGTCTTCAAGCCCCTCAACTTTCGCGGCCACCTTTGGGATGAGGCGCACGCGGTACCTTTCCGGTTTACATGCCAACAGCCAGACGGCTTCATGGGCCTTTGACTGCTCGGGATCACGCTTTGCGCTGACCGGATAATCACAAGCAAAACCCTGCTTGCGGACCTGTGCAGCTACGATTTCGCTCGGCGCTTTTTCTTCCGCAGCTTCGACCGGACTTGGTGTCGGTAACGTGCAAAGCAAAGTCGTAGATGTGGTCGCGGTTGCCACGGCGCCCAACACACACAGCGTCTTTCCAGAAAAACCTACCATAACAACATCCTTCAGTTCAGCTTCAGTAAATCAGTTCTTAGGGCTTTACGACAACGCCCTCGTCTCACCAGGCGTCTTGCCGGTCCAACGTTTGAAGGCCGCGGAAAAACTGGCATGGGTAGAAAAGCCGAGCAAGAAGCCTAGCTCTTTCACCTTGACGCTGCCGTCATCAAGATCGCGCATGGCAAGATCCTAGCGAATATCATGGATCAGTTGATCGAAACTCGTGCCGTGCTCAGCCAAGCGTCTGCTGATGGTGCGCTTACTCGTACCCAACTACTATGCCGCCGGCTTGCGGGGGCAAACTGACGGCTAGTATTTGCCGGTTGAAGGTGGGTAAGAACCGGCTGACCGCGCGGGCATCGAGTAACGGGGGTATCGCGTGCGCTGGGTCTTGTTGTGACGACACCCGACGCCGGTTGGATTGATGCAAATAAATACAAACTTGGTATCAACAAGGGGTGGGTAGGCGTCTTTACTTAGGCATCCTCAATGTATTTACCCAAAACACCTTCAATCATATCTTCCATGCCGTTCAACTTCATCCAGCCCAGCGCCTCGTTCATGGTGGCCGCTACTATCTTGTATGGTGACCCGTCATCAGAAGTGCCGGTTACTTCAACCACAAACAAATTGCCCTTGGCTGTTCTGTAAAGGCCCGCAATTGGATCGCCATATCCGTCCTTATGTCGCGGACAAATTTGAATGGCGTTGGCGGTACTGTAGCGCTTGCCGTCAATGATATCCTCGATTGGCCTTTGTTCTTTCGCCATGTCGCAGCCTCGTATGCCTGAACTCGGCCCCCACTATAGCGGACCAAAACAACCAGGGGGCGGGCGATTGGAGACGCCGCGAAAAAGTTGCCGCCAGAGTGGGGGCAATCTGGCGGCCATGGCACCGGCTCTATAAAGAGCTAGTTGCCCGCGCAGCATCGAGAACGGGGTCAAGTTCACCACCAATGAACCAACATTCGAACCGGACCAGTCAGTGGGGGCAGGTCATGGGGAGGGACCCTCAACAGAGGTACATGGCCAAGATCACCAAGTATCAGACCGATGAGGAGCGTAGGGAAGCTAAGATTGAGCTTCAGAGAGAGCGTAGGGAAGCCGATAAGTTAGCTAAAGCTGAGGAAGACCCTAGCAAGATGATCAATCCTGTGACTGGTCGTCTGTCTACAAGCCTGAGGTTGCAAAAGAGCGAGCTGACAGGAAGCGTCAAAGGAATTGTCTACGAGCGACTTAACGGGACCTTAAGCCCCTCCAGGCTCATCTCGAAGGTGGCTTAGTGGGACCCGGAGTCCGCTTAGATCCAAGCGGGTACCATTGAATGAGACTTTTAGTCCCATTACCGCACATTGTATGCCGCTTAAACCCAGGGGAGCACGTAGTCGGGTCATCGAGAAGACCAAGCAGCCAAGCTTCCACAACTCAATTGGGTGTGGCGGCAAGACTTGCGAGGTGTGTGATTGTCGCAGGACCAAAGATCTGAGCTGAGGAGTACGCGGAGCCAACTCACAGGTTCCATCTCCTCAGTGCAGAAGTACGCCCTACCTGGGAACCCATAAGTTAGCTGGCAGTTATGCTCAAAAGGTTAAAACTCCCGGAGGACGTGTGTGTACTTTAGTAGCTCATTCGTGAAGTGGTCATGTTGGGCGCTAGCCGTTGGCGTCGGGGGTCACTCCTAGTCCACTGCTGGTCTACCTCAGGTTCTTGGTAAAATAGTATTTACCCAGACAAAGAGGGCTTTACACAGTGGTCACTCGGTTCCGACCAAGTCGAATTGCTGCCCTGGAAAATACTTTGCGAGACGGACATCGGCAGTACGTGCGTGACCTTCCATGCCCTCAAGACGCGAAATTCGTGCCGTCGCCTCGGCCACAGACCGCGTTGCCTCGCGCGTCGAGCGCTGCCAGGTCACCAGCTTCATGTATTTGTGGACGGATAGGCCACCGGTGTAACGGGCTGCACGGGACGTTGGCAGCACGTGGTTGGTTCCCGACGCTTTGTCTCCGAAGGCAACGGTCGTCTCTTCGCCAAGGAACAGCGAGCCATAGCAATGCAGGTTATCGAGCCACCAGCTAAGATCCTCGGCCTGAACTGTTAAATGCTCAGGCGCGTAATCGTCGGCCACCGCTGCAGCTGCTTCACGGGAGTCACAAATGATCACTTGGGCGTAGTCCCGCCAAGCAGCCCGGGCGTTGTCGCGATTGAGCACAGGGAGGTCTTCAATCAACGCTGGCACTCGCTCTAAGACGCGCTCTGCCAAGGCGCGATTTGTTGAAACGAGCCAGACCGGTGAATTGTACCCATGCTCGGCCTGGCCGACGAGGTCTGCGGCAACGATCTCTGGATCCGCCACGGAATTGGCGATTATCAAACTGTCGGTTGGGCCTGCGAACATGTCGATGCCGACCCGGCCAAACAGAATACGCTTTGCTTCCGCAACGAACTGATTTCCGGGCCCAACTAGAATGTCCGCCTTTGGCAGATCGAAGAGCCCGAACGCCATTGCGGCAATGCCTTGCACGCCGCCCAGAGCAACGATTTTGTCCGCACCACAAAGATCAGCGGTGAAGGTGATTGCTGGGTTGATGCCGACGCCAGGGCGCGGCGGTGAACAAGCTGCAATGCTCTCACAGCCAGCAACCTTGGCAGTAGTAACTGTCATGATCGCAGATGCTACGTGGCTGTAGCGGCCGCCAGGTACGTAGCATCCCGCAGCCTGACACGGGATTGCTTTCTGGCCAGCAATCAGTCCTGGCACGATTTCCGTTTTGAAATCTTGGATTGTTGCCTTCTGAGCTTCGGCAAACCGACGGACGTTATCGTGGGCGAACCGTACATCGTTCTTTAGAATCTCTGGGACTTGTGCTGAAGCGGCTTCAATCTCTTCGCGTGTGAGAATGATGTTCCCATCGTACTTGTCGAACTTCGCAGCATAACGCACGGCAGCTTCTTCCCGTTCCGCCTCGATTTCATTCAGAATGGCCTGAACAATACCACGAACATCGTTCTCGTCGGACGACGCCGTTCGTACGGCCGTTTTCAAATATTCCCGTGCCAATCGAATCTCCCATCGGTAGCTATACGCAAGTGACGTTATCGAAACCGCAAGAATGGAGACGCGTGCGGGAGCGGCTCTCCAAAACGCCAGATGACTTAGGCGGGATAGACACGACCGGCGAACATTCAACGGTGATGAGTGTTCCAAAGCATATCGGAGCGTTGCGGGAGTTCATTGCGGTTGAACTCACAGACCGCTTCGCTCAGTAGCGGATGTTCGCAGGCCGCAATCCTAATGATGTGTGCTGATCTGAGCGTGAAGGATGTCGGCCGTCAGCTCGTCGAAGTCCAGACCTTTAATATGGACAAGTGAGTAGTGGTCGCCAGCCTCGAAATAGATGTCGCTCAGTCCTTCAAGACGCTCATCCACGATCGCCTGTACTCCATACGCCTCGCCTATAGGCGGGACAGATCCAGTTTCGCAGTCGTCAAATAGTTCCGAGACCTCGGTTTCGGTTGCAAGACAAACCGGTTCGTGAAGGCAGCTGCCGACATCTTCGAGACGCACTTGCCTAGAGGCAGGCACGATGGCCAGCACGTACCCATTTGCGCGTCGGAGAAGCACACCCTTCGCGAGTGCATCAGCGGAAATCGACACGGATCTTGCCGTCTGAAGTGCACAGTGCGTGCGCTCGTGCAGCGTGACCTGATACGGGATGCCCGCTCGATTGAGATATTGATGAAGTGCGCCGGAGATGGTCATGGCAAGTTTCCTTTCAACCGTTAGGCGGTCAATAGGCGGCTTCGCCGAGAACTCCCGTATCGCAATTAGACCCGCGTTATTAATCGCTCAATTCGCCAGAGCTGAATGCGCAAAAAACGCAAATCTCAGCGCGGCACGCTCGTCGGCCGCATTTCAATATGCTGCCAGTCTACGCCTCTGATCTCATAGAGGCAACTCGAACAACGGCCATCCAGAACGGCCTGCTGCCAGGCCGAAGTTGTGTCAGCGACCAGGTTAATGTCTAGGGAATTGAGCAGGCTCCCCGGTGACAGCCGGATTCCAACTTAGGAACTGTCACCGTGATTAGGGGCTGGCAAACGGCAGCTGATAGAGAGGGGCTTGCCCTTTAAGAGCTTTGGTCAAGAAGAGGGTCACGCCGGCTTGTGTCACAGAACAAGTCTTCTGTGGGCAATATCAGCAACCCCGCATTTTTTGACGAGGATCAAGTTGCTTGTTTGGCGCCTTCGTACAATCCGGTCACTCTCTGAGAGAAGCGTATTCAATGATCACCCCAACAGCGCCGAGCTCCAGAGCGATGATCGGCCTTCCCCCCCCGGTCGATCTTGGCCACCGGAACAGCCCCTCGTATCTGGTGGCCTCTGCTTGGATGCGGTTCAGCTATCGCAAGGGAGCGCCGCTCATGCTGACCCTTGAAGACCTCATCGCCTTCAGCGGATTGAGCGAAGAAGAAATCCTAGCCATCGCTGAACACGAAAACATTCCAGAAGCAGCCGCTTGTTGCCTTGCGGAGTACCTCTCTCAAACAGCTGAGGGTCAAACGCAAATCCGAGATATGATTATCGACGACATTCGAGAGGCCCAGGCTCGCGGTGACGCTAAGCACGTCTCAAACTTGCTACACGTTTTACATCACTACTTGCGATCTTATCCTGGCGCGTGCCCTGACAGCCATCCGTGGAGCAGTATTTTCTGACGACGGGAATGTTTCAGCGTGTCTGGTGAGCGCTAAGCGCTGGCCAATGCCCGCTTCAAGCCCGAAAACAGACAAGGCCCAACATGCTGCTGACCTCCGATAAAGGGTGCGGGTCCTCGATGGCAGGGTGGTCTCGCCTCACGACATAGTTCCAATTTGACAGAAACTCTATGGGGCATCAGTGCTCGGAGAGAGCAATAACTTTTTTGTCACGGATCAAAAACGGCAAGTCTATCTCTGGTATGATGGTGTCGACGGGGGAGCGTAATGGAGGAACTGATATGTCCATCCGAGTTGGTGTCCTCGCTACTGCCGCCGTCATCGCGGTCAGCGTTCCACTAATGCCAGAGGTTGCTTCGGCCACGTCTATGCCGGGTGCCCTGGCGATCCAGGACTCAGCCACGGCAAACGTCTTGGACATAGGATGGCGCAGGCGACGTGGACTGGGTGTGGGTGCCGGTATTGTTGGAGGCGTGGTAATCGGCCGCGCGCTCGCGGCGCCTTACTACTACGGGCCATATGATCCAGACCCTTACGATTACTATTCCAGACGCTCATATTATCCTGATCGCTACTACGATCCTGGGCCAAGATATTATTCTGCCCCCTATCGTCGCGCTCCTGCCTATGCCGATCCGGATTATGTAGACACCGAGGCTTACTGCATCGAGCGGTTCCGGTCCTATGATCCGGACAGCGGAACCTATCTCGGATATGACGGCTACCGTCACCCATGTCCCTAGATTGGCGGCGGTTCAGAATCGAAAAGGCTGCGGCCGCTTCTGGCTCCTCTCTAATGCTCTCGTGATACTTTTCTCAAAGTCGCTTGATGATCGCAGTCGACCAGACAGCAGCTCCATTGTTTTGGGTGGAGTGAGGTCCGATTGAGGCCAAAAGCGGCAACATTCTGGCTGTGGTGATGTGTCGCCGGCATCAGATGCAACTTCGACGGATTATTGCTTATTTGGGGAACACCATGGTGCAGGTTCCATTTTCCCACCTATTGGGATCTCTAAAGCTTTGGACGCAGCCAATTTGTGTCTCGATACTCGCCGTTGCGATCGGAGGTCTGCCAAGTGCAAATCCTGTCGAGGGCGGTGAACCAATCAGCGGTTTTTCGAGCGATGTCGAAACGCTGAGTCTCGGTGGACGCCTCTATGACAACCTCTGGAATGTCGTGGGTAGGCGCCCTCCAGCTACGGCGCATCCGAGCTTTCCTGAGGTCGTCAAGACTTACAATGAGAAAACCTGGCGTTGTGTTTCATGCCATGGATGGGATTATAAGGGGCGTGACGGTGATCTTGGACAGGTGTCGAAGGACGAAGCATTTGCAAGCCTGGCTCCAGCAATAGGCCGGAACCCGGCTGAGCTTCTCCGTATCATTAGGACAGGCACTCACAAAAATATCACAAAAGTACTTTCGTCCGATCAGATGAAGGCGCTCAGTGTTTTCCTAAGCCGAGGGCAGCATAGCATTGCCTATCTCGTCGATAAGAGCGGTGCGGCACGAGGTGTCAGTGAGCGGGGTAAGATCATCTACGATGGCGCTTGCGTGCGGTGCCATCAAGCTGACGGTAAAGCGGTAATCTATGGGGAAGAAGGGGATGTTGCGTCTTTAGGTTGGATAGCCCGTAATCGGCCGGCTCAAGCGCTGCATAAGATCCGGAATGGTGTTGCCAAAGCAGATATGCTCACGCTTCGTTTCATGCCGTTGGATCAAATCGCGGATCTGCTCGCCTATTTGCAGCAGCTCGACCCGCAGGCGCCTGACCTCTGATCAAGGCGACACGTATGGCCTCCTCTCAAGTTTGCCTGAGATGATCTGCAGCGGGTAGCTCCATTGAAGCTATCCATAGACGTAGGCCATGGCCTTCCCTTCTGTCTCGTCGACGCGATTGCCGCCCGGGATCTCTTCTACAGTCAGTGGAGCCGGAATCTTTCTTGGCTTCATCGTGCTCCTCACAAAAAAGCCATCAGTCCGAGACAACGATCTTATGGCGGCACAAGTGGGGAGATTGAAATCTGGACTGCAATGAACGGCCCAAGCAGAGACGAACCAGCGATCCGTCTCTAAGGATCTATTAAGAGTATTTTCGCTAAGTTTCAGTATCGATGTCAGGAGGCAGATCTTTCTTATTCTCCTTGCTGATGAAATGGGCCGATGCTTCGACTAGAGCAACAATTTTCGACCCCATCGACCAGCTTGTCTCTTTTGGCAATGGCAGGTTTATTGCTCCTGCCCTTCTTCCCCTCCAAGCCGAATATTGATCGCGCCGCTCCCTTGAGAAAAGCGATGCAGGATCCATCCGCACGGCAGTCTCTTGAAGGCGCCGGACCACAACTCGATGGTGGCTGGACGGAGAGCGAAATAGCGCGTAGCCGAGCACAGTGCGTGCAGTTGCTGAAGTCGGTCGATGCAGACCTCGAAATGTTGCCACAGGTAAAGCAAGGCGGTTGCGGAGCACCGGTACTTGTCCGCCTGAAGCGTCTGGGATCCAAATCACCAGTCGCTTTCGATCCGCCAGTCGAAGTGAATTGCCAGATGGCGGCAGCACTCTATCAATGGAACAAGTCCACCTTGCAGCCAGCCTCGCAGCGCAAGTTGCGTTCGGGCGTGGCGCGTATCCTTGGTGCTTCTGGATACGTCTGCCGGAATGTCTACAATCTGCCCGACCGAAATCTGAGCCAGCACGCGTTTGCCAACGCGATCGATGTCTCTGCGTTCGTACTCAAGGATGGCCGCATAATCACCGTTCGGAAGGGCTGGGGTCCAACCAAGCGTGACGCAGAACGACAAATCAGAAAAACGGCAGCGCCGGTTGGAGCCAATGCGCCTGCAGGAACCAGCACTCAAGATGCAGCCTCTCGCTATGCCGCACGTCCCCCGCGCCGGAAAATAACAAAGACTAGTCTGACACTCAAAGACGCGCAGACCTCAGTGGGTCAACCGCGACAAAAGAAGCCGGAAAGTGTAGTCCAGCGCGCGAAACGAACCGCCGCAGCAAAATTCCTCAAGAGCTTGCACAGCGGGGCATGCGGACATTTTGATACGGTGCTCGGCCCGGAAGTAAATGAAGCACATCGAAGCCATTTTCACTTCGATCTAAACGCCTCCCGTAGCCGCCCATACTGCGACTAGCCCCCGGGTGCGCGATACGTCTCTTCGGGTGCGCTCGCTCGCGTGCGTCCTTCCTATTTCGTCTAAGTTTCAACTGGCCAGCTCTACAATGAGTGTCCGCCACCCGTTGTGACCCAGCTCTACTGATCGGCTCGTCGGTGATCAGCGCCAAGGTAGGGTGCGCGCTACGGAAGTAGTTTCATCGGTCACTATCCCCTGCCTGCCGCCTTGGTCGGTAGAGCGTCTCAGGGAAACTGGCGGTCAACTTCGTGTCCAATCCTACGATCCTATGGGACACGGCTAGGGGAACTGTTGGGCGTTCGTTTTTCTTCTTCGTCCAATATCAAGCTCCCCGTCTAGCTTTCGACGAAAGAGCTGGCCGCAACGCATCGAATTCAGGATCGTCAAGACGGCGTACGTGTCGATGTCAACGATCAAACGCGTCGGCGCAGCTCCCGATAGCGCAATCTATGCACGAGAAAACCGCTTTAATCTCAGCGCATGCCGATACTGGCAATCGATTAACCGTACCTCCGTCAAAATTGGCACTTCCTTAGGGGTAGCAGTAACTTTGGGGTCCTGGTTACTTGTTTAGGCGAAACCGGAGCCCAGCCGCACCGCTCCAGTAACCTTGTGGAATGGGTATCACTTGTGGGCGTGGGCCTTTAGAGAAGTTTGCAGGTAGTATGCGCAAACACATCCTTTCATTCGTCGCGTCGGTGGTTCTCCTCGCCTGTTTGGGTTTCTTTGCTTTCCCGTGGGCGAATGTTGAGCCTCACAAAGCCACGTCGTCTTTGCCCTTGGGCGCGTCTGCGAGCGACAGCGAGGCGCCCTTTGTGAAGGCGAGGCGCGAACAACCTGGAAAGTCGAATTGGGCCACTCCTCCCACTGCAGCTATTGGCATCTCATTCGCTGAAACGGACTCTAAGTCGGTGGCCACCAATCCCCTCCGTCTCATCGGCAAAACGCTTGGGGCGGTCTCTAGCCGAAGGTTGCCACCGCCTCGAGTGTCGCCTGATAATACAATCACGAAATCCATCAGCGATGGGGGCGATCAGCAGGAGCAACCAATAGGATCGATCGCGAAAGCCAAACTCGAGCAGGGTAAGAAACCTGCTTCCAGTGCGGCGGTTCAATGCGATCTTTCGCGGCCAAGTTGCCGCCGATGGTTATTCTTGAAGAACAAGAAAATCCAGCGTGTGAAGGCGCTTGCGGTGAATGAAATTAGAGAATGACCCGAAGCTATTTGAAGCGCACGGCTAAACTTACCACTTCAGCTCTGCATTGAGTTGCAAGCTTGGGCTGATTATCAATGAGGCATTGCGCGATACGGCCACCGCCAGGTTCGATCTCGCCACAAATCTTTACAATATCCTGTTCGCAGACTTGGGCTGCCCGGAATATATTGCTAACCGCCAGGTCAAAGTTTCGCCCAACCCTCAGAGCCGTTGAAAGGCAGCTTTTGGCAAGCCTGTCTTCGTGCGCTAGCAGGCATAACGCAATTCTTCCATCACCGGGCGTCACACTGGGACAGAATTTGGTCACGTCGTAGGCACACGCAGTTTCGATATGACCTACTGCTTTTTCCGCTTTAGCACGGGCCTTCTCGAATGAAGCGGTCTGGGCGGAAGTTGAGGTCGATAAGGCTAAAACCAATAATGGTGCGGACAAGAACTTTATAAGAAACTTACGCATACCCAACTCCACTGCCTACTGAATAATGACGATCGAGGTGGCACTAGCAACGTAATCGGTTAGGGGTGCAACCTCAGTATTGTTTCAGACGGAAAGAAGTATGCAGAGGCCACCGCCACCGGTAAACCATACTAAAGCCGCCTCGAGAACCAAGGCGCCGAAACGACGAACCCATCGCGCCTCCTTCTGCACCAGGATATAGCCAGGAACCAGATCACCCCTGCGAACGATATGACTTGGCACAAGATCGCAACCGTTCTCGCCGACAATCCTTTTCAACGTTTGTTCAGCGTCTTGCCTGCGGAGCATCTCGGCAAACGTATATTCCCAATAGGTGAGGCCGTCGACCGGCGCGCAACTCGCCAATCGTCGACACTTGACCATCACTCACGACACCCGATGTCAGCTTGACCCTCGGATGCTGACATTTCCTAGCAGAGCTCCATGTATTTCTGCTCCGGACTAGTTGCCATCCTTGAGAGGGGGCAGGCATCGACCAGCACTCTAGCCCGCCGTAGTTCGCAAGTTACAACACTCAGCACACCCTGCGGAACAGCTGGTCATCATATTGTCGCAACCCATGGGCAATCAGTGCATCGAATAAGCGCGCGAATAATGAAACCTTCCAATATTCAAAACACTCATCAAGACCATCAGCTGCAAGACAATAATGAGCACACTGAATAGCAATCAAAGCCGGGCAAGCATCCTCGCAATGTTGTTATTTGCAGCAACTGCATCCTCATCTGCATTCGCGGCCGATGTGCGCGAAATGATGGAGCCCGGTCTTAAGACGGTCGAGGCGGACCTAAAGCTGAATGCCGAACAGAAGGCCAAGATCGACCCAATTCTTCAGAAAGCCGTCAATCAGCGCATGGCAGTGTTGAAGGAATACAATTTCAAGCCCGGTAATCGTCCGTCGTTTATGAACCTGATCTCCATCCGCTCAAAGATGAGTGACATCACAACTGAAGTGCACCGCCAGCTGGTGCCTATGCTGAGCAATCAGCAGTTGGAAAAGTTTGACGACATCAGCGAACAGAAGCGTCAAAAAATGAGATCTGTTCTGCTCGGTCGGTGACGCCGTTGAAGTGGAGCTGCTTTTCAAAGTTTCCGCTTCGGTTGGAAGCGAGTGAATGGTGAAGCGGAGCGGGTCCATCGGACATCCGCGCCGTTTCAATTGATCCGGTGGAGCGCCTCTGCAACCCATCGCATGGCGTTCGTAGCCGACCGAACCGGCTTGGCCACATTGCCTAGCAAAGTCAAGCCGGCCTGCCGCACACGACCCTTTTTTCGTCGGCGTTTACTTATCGGTGACCAAGATCCGTTAACGGTAAAGTGTCGAGTTCTGCTTTGCGGGGTTTTGCTGTGTTGTGGCTGGTTAAATGGGTCTTCGTCGCGGTAGCCGTTTTGGCAATTGTTACCGCCGAGCCAGAGCAGCAATTGGCGATGTACAGGGGAGCAGAAGCGTTCGGATATGCGGTGGTAAGCGCCTGCAGGCGCCCGAATAGCCCCTGCACCAAGGCGGTCTCCTCAGTGGAAGCCGTCGTTGCTCCCATTTGGTCAAGAGCAAATAGCGGCAAGTCAGAGACAACCGACCAGCACGGGCTCTACTACGATCGCATTCCGTTCGACAATTAATGCCCTCTGACACAGACCAGCTCGCGAACGCGGCAAGTCAGTCGGTTCGAATGGCACGGGCGTCGGCCATGAAGAAGCGAAAGCCGCTTAGTCGCGTTACCGGCGCTTCAATCGCGAAGTACCGACTGCAAGCACGGAGCCTTACTCGAGCCGCTCAACTTTGGCTGCCATATCCGGGATCAGCCGAACGCGATACTTTTCCGTCTTGCACTGCAGAAGCCAAGCCGCTTCGCCAGGTGTCGAATACTCGGTATCACGCTTTGCGCTAACCGGTGGTTTGCAGGCAAAGCCCTGCCTGCGTATCTGCACGGCAATGACTTCACCGGGAACCTCTTCCTTGTCGGCGGCCTCGGCAACACCTTGGTTCGGGGATGCTGGGGAGAAACAAACTGACAAAGTGGCGATCGCGACCGTGCCAATTGCTGGTGCTAACTTGCCAAAATAACGCATTAATACGACATCCTTTGGTGCCCAATGGAATGTGCTCTCAAGGGCCTTTTTGAGCTTCACTCACACCACCAGAACATGGCGGCGATCCCCGCGTGTATTGGCGCGATATCGATAGTGGCCGGACTGGTTGCCGTGTGCAACATCTAAGCGTTCTTGGCGAACGAACTACGAACGTCGCTACGTGCGTTCGGATCGTTGATAGCACGGTCCAGGGGCGGGCAAAGCGCACTTGATCCGGGGCCAGCGGAGACGCTGACGAAAAGACTTATTTACCCTGCAACTCAACTCTAACCAGAGGTCCCGCACCTCGGTGAAGCCCTCATTTTACACCGGCATCGAAAGGTCTCTGAGCGCAGGCCTGCAGCATGTGGGGTGCGGCACAGCAACAGTGGTGCTGAAATGCCCGCAAGGCCACTAGCTTCCCTCCAGCATAGGTGCTTAGAGTTCACCTAGGTTACGAGCGGGCTGAGATTGGTCGTCTAGTTTAGACAACTCCAATCGGATGCTCGACTGGATAGTGTCGTATGTGCGGGGAAATACACCATGAGCCAGTTACGCGAAAACGATTACGCATTGTTAGAACTATCGGCGATGAAACCGATCAGCTACCTGCCACCTTTCCACCTGTCGATTGCTGAGGAGCTTTCAGAACGGGGATTGTTGCGGCGTCAGGGAATGCAATGGCATCCGACTGTCTCTGGATTGCGCCTCCTCGGACGGGTCGTACATTAGGGCCGTTCACTGCAGCGCGCTGTGTCGGCGGTGATTGATATCTGGCGTGCGCGACCATGTCGAAAGAAGCTGGGGCGATAGCATCGGGTTATTCCTTGCGGTTTGCAAAGGTCTCTTCGAAAAACGATTCAAGAACGACTAATCGTGATGCTGGATAGATTGGACGACGTCGTCGCCCGGCTGGATACGCAGCGGAATGATGAATCATGCCGAATTTATCCAAGCGTAACGGTCAATGAATCCGGAGCCTGTTTATCGGCGAGCTTGCGGTATCGTGTCGACACTTAATCGTGCCGCCTCTCATTTGCAGTGGGCCGGAATGAAAACGCGACCCCCGGACAATTGGCGCGAGAAGAAATTCAACTGAGCCGAAACGCCATTTATTCGCATCCGCATAATTGGGCGAGTGCACTATTATTGGGTCGGTGTTCAACAAATTCAGCACCCAAATTTGCAACTCTTCATTAAACACATACGTATGCCAGACCCTTGGATTAACCGTGGGTTCATTGCGCTAAAATACGCTGCCTTAATATTGTATTGGAGTGCGTTTCTATGTGGTCATACGTCAAATTCGTTTTCGGAATTATTTTGATCTTTGCTAGTGCGGCTGGAGCCCTCTCTGTGTTCTCCGGAGACGTCGAGAGGGTTGGCCGGAGAATTGTAGAAAACGGTATCGACACTACCGGGGCAATTGAATCACGCACGGAGCACTTGGTTACTGGGCGATGGGGCCGCATTGCTGGCGCCGGCAGGTACTACACCATCAAATACAATTTCACGACGTTGGATGGCCGTAAGTACTCCAGTGAAATCAATGTATCTCAGGATCAAGCTTATACAGCTCGCGATGGGCAGCAAATCCGGGTGCGATATTACGCCGACCAGCCAAGTGTCAATTCAGCACTGGGCTTCAAAGAATACATGACCGATGAGGATGTAAAAAATGCTCCGCTTGAGACATTCCTGCTCAGCGCACTGCTTATGCTTCTCGCTGGCGCCTGGCTGATTGTTTCTTCCTGGAAGCACATACTACCGGCTCCAATAACACGTTCTGTAAATCAGCAGGTTTCAGCACATGCTCAATCCGCAGCAACCCGGCCAAGAGGCACAATTCGCTCACATGGCAATCCAGCGTTCGGCAAGCGTTGAAACAGCTGTCGGTCGCAAGAGCGCTTCTAAATCGAGGTCGGGCGCCCTATCGATTGAGGCGTTCCAAGCGATATCCATCAGCTTCCATTAGCAAGAGCTATTTGCGGTTTGTGTCGCGGTGCCGCTTTCAGATCGAATATCTTGACGTGGCTCGCATAAGTCGCGGGCCACCCCAATTTGCTCGGTTCAGGTTCTCAACCCAGACGAATCACGAGGAGGTCGCCGCCCCGTCAGTATCGCTGGCATCACCCTGATTCTCGTCCACATGCAAAATAGCCAATTCATTACAATGTGTTGGGGTGCGGCGATAAAGGCGAGGTGACACCGACATTGCCTGTCGGTACAAACATCCCGACGGCGAACGGGGGAAAAACGATCGCTACACCGATGAGGCGCGGTTCGATCGATGTCCATCGGTCCAACCATCCAATCCAGGCAAACGCCAAAGGACCCGCATGCGGCCCACGAAAGACGTCATGGCTTACTCATCAAAGTCGCTGGCGATACGCCTGCTGAATTGCCTCGGGTCGCCGTTGATGGCTGCCGGTTTTGCCCCCCGGATTGATGGCGAACGCATCCTTGCGAAGGCACAACGAGCTCACGGTGCCCCAACCAAACTAGAACCGTTGTCGGCCGAGGGTCTCAATGTCCGAGCCCAAGCCTACGACACCGAAGCGCGTCTTTCGCTGTTTGGGCGCCTCATCGTGCAGCGCGACTTGATCCGCTGCGCGACCAACCAACTCGCTTTCGAGCGGGCTTATCAACAGCATCCTGAAATTCTGCAGGAACGGATTGAGAAGCCCCTGTTCATCGTTGGCTTGCCACGTTCCGGCACGACGTTGATGCAGCGTTTGATGTGCTGTCACGCTGGCGCCCGTTACCTGCCATTTTGGGAAGTGCATGAGCCGGTGCCGCGCAACGTGACGCCTTCGCCCGAGGACACGCGACGCCGCATGCGGGCGGGTCGCAACGCCGTCTGGCAGCTCAACACCGTGGTTCCCGACCTCCGGGGTGTTCACGCCATCACGGCCGAAACCGATCCCGAGGAATGCCTCTACCTCTTTCTCTATACGCAGCTTCTGCCCGATGGCTTCGATTTCGCCAATCTGCCAACCTATTGGCGCTGGCTTGATAATCTTCCTGACCGAACCGCGCCCCACCAAATGTTGGCGCGTCAGCTAAAGCTGCTGCAATGGGTGCGTCGCGGCCAACACTGGGTACTGAAGTCACCAGTTCACTCAGCGCGTTTGCCGGAACTGCTAGAGGTATTTCCCGATGCGCGCATTGTCTTTATGGAGCGCGATCCGATGCAGTCGGTTGCCTCCCTGTGCTCGCTCACTGCCCTAATGTGGAGTGTCCTGAGCGAGGACGTCGACCTCAACGAAGTGGGAGCCTATGTCCTCGATGTTGCCGAGCAAAGCCGTCGTGTGACCGGACAGGCACTGCGCAATCTCGGACCAGATCGGCTCGCGCGCGTAGCCTACAGCGAACTGGTCAAAGATCCGATCGGCGTTGCGGCGGGACTCTATGAGCGCTTCGGCTACGATGGCGATCCACGCCTCGAAGCCAGTATGCGTAACTTCATGGCGGCAAATCCCCGCAATAAGCACCCGCATCACAATTATCACCTCGGCGATTTCGGCCTCGATGTCGAAACCGTCCGCGCAAGGCTTGCGCCGTCGGGTATCCCTTCGGCGACATCTGACAGTTCGCCACAGTTTGCGATCTGATTGGATTTGCGCCCGTTAAGGGGGGGCTAGCAATCGGCGCCGAGCGCGGGGAGTTGGTTGATATTGCTATGAGGTTTCGAAATGGGATCACCCATGCGGCAAGCCGCTCCACGACAGTGGTACGTTGCGAGTCAAATAAGGCGGCCCCTGCGACACCGCGCCACTAACCCGCTATTGGCTGCGGCGGCACGGGGATAGCCGGAGGACTACCCCAGCCAATTAAACCTAGCACCCTACTGGCATCGCAGCATTGTCAACTCGCAATCCGACCCTGTTGAAGCAAGCGCCGCAATAGATGGAAATTGGCCACCCAGACATACGAAACAGGTCTCGACCCCTTTCCAAGCCATTGCTAGCAAATCCGTCCATCGTTGCTCAGTGCCGGGACTGACGCCAGAGGGTGGGAGTAGGGGGTGTTTGTCGGCGCCAGTCCCGACGTCACTTGGCGGTGCGAGTTCGACCTGCCAAGTTTCTGAGCATTACCGCCTCACATTCCGACAAATCAACGTCAATGATGGACACATAGTTCAAATCTGCGTTCGGGAGTAGCTCTTTAAACGGCGCCCCTTCGAGTTCACTCAAAGTGTACAATCCGCCGAACTCTCAGATGTGTGCTGGACATGGCGGCATCACGCGGACCATCCTCTCTAACTTAGAATCCACAATTCGCAGCCACCGCGAATGTCCCGGAGACGAGTGGAACAATGTCCGCACTGATTCCCTTTCGCCGATGGCTGACGACTGTCTGCTGTTGCATTTGTATGCTGCCACTGAGCACCTCGATCCGAAGCGAACAGAGTCGCGCAACACCGCGCATCACCACGGGAGCCGACATACTCGTCGCCTCAGAGTTTGCCGCGATCGATGGCCAACGGGTCGGCTTGATTACCAATCAAACGGGACTTGTCGGCGGCCAGCATCTGGCTGACGCCCTACACGCAGCACCGAACGTGGATCTTGTCGCCATCTTCGCACCCGAACACGGGTTTCGTGGCGCCGTCGAAGCTGGCGAAAGCATCCGTGACGGTGTTGATACGAAAACGGGCGTTCGCGTTATCAGCCTCTACGGCGCGACCAAGAAGCCAACCCCTCGCATGTTGCGCAATGTTGATACGTTGATCTTCGATATTCAGGACGTCGGCGTGCGCTTCTACACCTACATATCGACGATGGGACTGGCCATGGAAGCCGCGGCGGAGGCGGGTATTCCATTTCTCATTCTTGATCGTCCGAACCCGCTTGGCGGTGAAAACGTATCGGGATTTGTGCTTGAACCGAAGCGGCGCTCATTCGTCGGTCTTTACCCCATTCCGGTTGTGCATGGTCTGACAGTCGCCGAGCTTGCCCGAATGATCCAGGGGGAAGCCTGGCGGAGCGGTCTCGATAAGCTGGATCTTCGTGTGATTGCGATGCGTGGCTGGGAGCGCTCGATGCGCTGGCATCAGATCCAACAAACATGGATTCCGACGAGCCCCAACATTCCAACCTTCAACTCCGCGCTCGTTTACCCCGGCATCGGCATTGTCGGCGAAACACAGCTGGTCAACGAAGGGCGCGGCACCAAGGAGCCATTCACTGTGTTCGGAGCGCCCTGGCTAAAGGCACGTCGGATGGCCGGCCGGCTAAATGCGCTGGGCCTGCCCGGAGTTGACTTCCAGCCGACACGATACAGACCGCGCTCGATCCCCGGCGTGGCAAAGAACCCGGCCTTCGTTGGCCGAACCATACACGGTGTGCGCGTACTCGTTACAGATCAGGATACTTTTCAGCCCCTTGAAGTCGGCATTCATGCGCTTTCTCTTCTGATCCGTGAAGCACGTTCTCGCGGTATTTCTCCGCTTTTCAAGAAAGTCGCCATGTTTGATGCAATTGCCGGCACCAAGCGCCTGCGCAGCAAGCTGCTCAATGGCGCAACCGGCCAATCAATCATCGCGTCGTGGCGGACGGAAGCTGCGGAGTTCAAGGAGAAGTCCAAAGGCTATCGCCTTTACTGAGCCGAGCCACAAGTTGACGCGGCGTACCGCTTCTTACGCGCGTTCTAAAGCGTGGTTGCCACATTTGCGACAAAGCTGACAGTGAAGAGTCTCCTTACGTAGGCAATGCTGGGGAACCCTGCCTCAAGAGACGTATTGACGTGTGCCTTGAGACGGGACTTCTGACGAGAGCATCCGTTGCGCGCATCATTCGACAGCACTTCGAGTACGACCCGGAACGCGTTTGGCGCGTATCCTTTCCCGGTCCTATCGATCCGGACTATCTGCGCCGGATTGTTGGTCCTGATACCACTTGTTGTCAGCTTGTTTGTTAAGGACACAGCCCACTCGAACGAAATCCCGAAAGCCGTCGGCGCCAACGCCTGTGCGGAGTGCCACACCAAGGAAGCCACGGTCTGGAAGAACACGCGGCACTACCGAACGTTCCGTGAGATGCCACGCAACAAAAAGGCGCGCCAGATCGGCCGCAAGCTCGGCATTAAACGCATTAAAGCCGATCCACTCTGCCTCGGCTGCCATTTCACAAAGCAAGAAAAACGTGGAGCGATCCGCGTCACCGCCGGCGTCTCATGCGAATCCTGTCACGGAGCCGCAGAGAACTGGATCAAGGTCCATAGCGAATTCTCAGGTAATCCCAACAGAAAGGCAGAAACCGCTAGCGAGGCCGCGCTTCGATGGAAGCAATCCGTCGCCCACGGCATGATCCGCAAGGACGCCTTATACGGCATCGCCAAAAACTGCTATGGCTGCCACGTCGTCCCAAACGAAAAGCTCGTCAATGTCGGTGGTCACCCCGCCGGCAGTGCCTTTGAGCTGGTGTCGTGGTCGCAAGGCGAGGTCCGCCACAATCTTTGGTACAACAACGGCAACCAGAATGCGCTTGCGGGCACCAAGCGGCGGCGCATGATGTACCTCATCGGGCTGTCGGTCGAACTGGAGACGGCGCTTCGCGCAATCGCCGTTGCGACGAAGTTCGAGGATTACGCAATCAGAATGGCCCATCGCGCCAATCAAGCGCGCATAGCGATAAAGGCAGCCGCCAAACGGCTTCCGCATATCCCAGAAATTGCGAGCATTGTTCGCCACGCCCACTCCGCAGGTTTGAAGCTTGCCAACAAGAAGGCGCTGTACGCCGCCGCGGATAAAGTCGCTGCTGAGGCCAAGGCGCTAGCCGACCGTTATGACGGCGGCAAGCTGGCTGGTATCGACGAACTCATCCCGGACAAGAGCAAATATGTCGGCCAACCGACGTCGTCGAATTGAAGGTGTTGAGGACGTATGTCGAAAATCTTGATGAGGACACTAATCGTCACCGCAGCGTTTGGGACCGTGTTCTGGCTCACGCATATTTTCGAACTGCGCCTCCTTGACCCGGTCTATATGACTGGCTGGATTTTGGCCGCAGCAATGGTGCTGCAACTCATGCTGCGGTTGAAGAAACGATTGCCAGGCCTCATTCCAGGCAACCTGTCCGGCTGGACCGAGCGCCATGCTGCGATTGGCCTTTTCGCTGTTCTGATCTTTGCTCTTCATACCAGCTTCACGTGGCCGCAAACGGGATTGGAATGGGCACTTTGGGGTTTGTTTGTTGCGGTCGCCGCAAGTGGCCTGACGGGCCTGTACCTGCTCAGTGTCGTCCCCTTGCGCTTCGAACCGGATACAGCCCGAGAAACTCTCGACGAGATGCCCGCCGAGCGCGCCCGCATCGCGGCGGCCGCTGTCCGTCTCGCCATCTCTTCGGTCGAACAATCAGGCTCGCGTGCCATCGTCGATCTCTACGCCGAGCGGCTGCATGAGTTCTTCGATCGCCCGCGTCACGCATTTGCACATCTCCAAGGATCGCGCCGGCCGTTGACGCGTTTGGTTTTTGAAATCGATGCCGCCGAGCGTGATGCTTGCGCAGGCCAGCACGATGCGCTGCATGAACTGAAGGCATTGATACGTTCCAAGTACGCGCTGGATGGCCGACGCGCGCAAGAACTGGCCCTGAGGGCCTGGCTGTTCGTGCATCTGCCGGCAACCTACGCCCTGATTGTTGTCACGCTCCTGCATGTTTGCGCGGTCTACGCGTTCACCTCCGGCGGCCCAGATGTCACCGCTGGAGCGGGTGCCCTCAGCGCAGCGCAATGAGGCGGAGGTAGGAACGCCAACTATTGGGGGACTATGGCGGAAAACACGGACACGAGTACCGGCGTAAAGCGCGGTAATTATTTAGGCGGGGTCGCATTCTGGTCGGCGCTCTTGACGGCTGGCATCATCGCGCTTGCGCTGGGCTACGACGCCGATCGAAAGGGTTTGATGCCGGGACCGCTGACGCCGGCTCACCGCGTGATTGCGGATTGTGCAGCCTGCCATTCCAGCGTCGGCAAGGGTCGCTATGCCTGGGTTTCAGCGATATTCGCAAAAGCTGACGCCCACGCCGACAGCACCCGTTGCATCAGCTGCCACAGCCTCGGCGACACGCCGAATTCACCTCACGGCCTGCCAGCGGAGCGCCTAAAAAAGGAGGCTAAAAAAGAACAACCCCAACACGCCCCAGCGACTGATGTGACATCGTTGGCGCTGGCCGCGAATGAACTTCTCGATGCGACTGCAGGGGCAGTCGGTGGCAGCCAAACAAGTATCGGCTGCGCCACTTGCCATGGCGAGCATCGTCACGCCGACAACGCTACGAGTGGCGGAAACGACCGTACTTGCAACGCTTGTCATCAGGCTCGGTTTGCAAGCTTCCAGAACGGCCATCCCGATTTCTCCAACAATCCATTCCGCAGCCACGCCCGAATACGCTTCGATCATGCCAAGCATTTCGGTGAGCACTTTGAGAAAACGCGCACCAAGCAACCTGACCTGAAGTTCATGCCCAAAGCCTGCACCGATTGTCACGAGGCGAGTGACAATGGGCAAGTCATGAAACTGAAATCGTTTGGCGAAACCTGTTCGTCCTGCCACCTTCCGCAAATTGTGGGTGCCGACCGTGCAACCGGTCCGAAGGGGGTTGCGCTATTGACGTTGCCGGGGCTCGACCTTGCCACGTTGCGGGATCGAAAGTCTCCGATTGGAACATGGCCGGAAGAATCTGAAGCGGAGCTGTCGCCGCTGATGCGGGTGTTGCTGGCCCGCGATCCAAAGCGCCGTTCCCTGCTCGTCGCAATCGAAAAACTCGACCTGCTGAATCTCGATGCGGCAACAGATACAGATCTAACAGCGGTCACGGGGCTCGTGTGGGAGATCAAGGAGCTGCTGAACGAGCTCACAACTTCGAAAGTCTCCAACATCCTTCAGCGCATCCGGACGGCGACCGGCAGTAACATCGCCCGGGAGGAAATTACCCGCATGCTTGGAACCTTGCCGCGTGAGGTCTTGAATGCGGCAGTCCGGGACTGGTTGCCGTCACTTAGTAAAGAAGTCGCAAGGCGCCAGCAGCCCGGTTGGCAACAAGCGCTCCGCCCAAAAACGAAGGAGCACGGCACCACTAGTGAAACCCAAAAGCAGGATAAGAAAGAGGCCGAACCGAAGCCGCAGACAAAGCTGGTGAATAACCCCAAAGGCGGTCGCTGGTACGTGAGCGTGCTTGGCGATATCGTCCAGGAGGGACTTGAACCAGCCGAGACCCGCGACGCGGCGCGGGGTGAGATCGATAAGCCCCATAAGGCCGCCGCCAAGCCGGTCAATAAAACGTCATCGAAGCCAAGCAACACAACACTTAAACGCCCTAGAAAAAAAGCCGTGAGCGTCGACGACGAAACATGGAGCGAGTACGGTGGCTGGTACCGTAAGGACTACGCCGTCCTCTACCGTCCATCGGGCCACGCCGATGGTTTCCTGCGTGCCTGGCTCGACTTCAGCGCCGCAGCGCGAGTGGAGGCCAATTCCACGCTCCTCGCTCCCGTGTTTGAACTGCTGACTCATAAAGATGCCCAAGGCCGCTGCACCAAATGCCACAACATCGAAAGTAGCCCTGACGGGGGCGTGAGCATTGCCTGGGGTGTCGCATCACCTTCTCAAAAGAAAAGGCCATTTACATTATTCAGCCACGCACCCCACCTGTCGATTTTGGATAAGCAGGGCTGCATGACTTGCCACGAACTGAACAAATCGAAGAAACCCGACCAACCCGTAGCGCAGTCCGGGCCGAAGACAAATGTCTCCAACTTCAAGCCAATCGCTAAGGCGGCTTGCGTCGTATGCCACTCATCCGGCAGGGCCCCTCAGGATTGCGGCCAGTGTCACACCTACCACGTCGCCGCGACAAAGCCTCCCATGACCCCGACACGGCTGCCAGTAAAGACGGGAACCAAGCAATAGAACAGACCCTGCTACGAGTTTGAAGGCACCTTAGAGCTCGACCACAAGGTCACTGACCGGTCGGGCAAGGCATGGTAGGCAGGTGCCGTCTTCCACCGTGGCTGTTGGTGGTGAGGCATAGGCGACTTCGCCCGATCTCAGCCGCACCTTGCACATCCCGCACTGGCCGGCGCGGCAAGACGACCTCGCCTCGACACCACAGGCCTCGGCAATGTCCAGCAACGACCCATGGCGTGGCTCCCAGACAACCCGGCGTTCGGAGTCCGAAAACGTGACCTTGAAACTCTCCGCCATGCCTTCGTGAGGGCGCGTTGCCGTCACCGGCCGGGATGTAGCCTTCGGCATATTTGCCTTCGTGAGGGCACCCCCGAAAGCTTCGGTGCGAATCTCGGAAGGGGGAATACCAAAGGCGTGTAAGTCGCCTTGCAACGCAGCCATCATTCCAGCCGGACCACATAAATAGAATTGAAAATCACGGGCAATGAGCAGGGGCTTCAGCATGCCAGCGTCGATGTGGCCGCTGTAGTCGTAGTCGATACCGCGACGGCACTCCGGTGTCGGCTGCGAATAAAACACGATCGTTGCCAGGTTCGGTGAAAGCTTCCTTAAACGATGCACGTGTTCTTTGAAGGGATGTTGCTGGCTATTGCGGACCCCGTAGATCAAGCAGATCTCTCGGCGGCTACCGCTAGCAACCAGCCAGTTGAGCATACTCATTAACGGCGTGATGCCGATGCCTCCGGCGATCAATGCGATGGGCCGGTCTGAGACCTGGTCGAGGATAAATCCGCCGGTGGGATCAGTGACCGATACAACATCACCCACCTGCAAGGTATCGACAATACGCGTCGAGGCTAAGCCACCTGGTGCTGCGGTTGCGGAGTCATGCGGTGCATCCAATCGTTTGACCGAAATGCGGTAGTAGAGCTGAGGCCGTGTCGGCATTTCAGACAGTGAATAACAACGCCGTATCAAGCGGCCGCTTCCATCGGCCAAGGCGACGTTGAGAAACTGTCCAGGTTGATACTTCTCCAGCGGAGCCCCGTCCGGTGCCGCAAGGTATAGCGAGCAGACCGATCGGTCGAAGGTTTCGTATGCGCGCCTGACAATGCGCAGTGTGCGAAGGCCGGGGGGCGGAAGCCGTGCCGTGGACTCATCGACAGCGTATTCGTCCAGCCGTTGTTCGGCCTCCGATAGAAGGCTTCGGATTGTATCCTGCGATTGCCGGCTGCGACGCACGTGCTCGAGTGCCGCGCCAGCCGACCACGACATGGCCCGTAACGCCGTTGCCCCGACCAAAAGCCAGCCCGCAGCCTGCACGATTGTGGCCGCTTCCATGTTTGAACCCTCCTCGTCCGTCTTCAGTAGATGAACTGAATTTCAGCCCGTGCACCCAGGCCATCGTCCAAGTTTTCATTGATCGTGTAGAAACTTTCCAACGTCACCTGCGCGTGCCGTCCGATGGCCTGCTGGTATTGCACCCCAAAACCCAGGCTGTCGAAACCGGTGCCGGATAGATCGTGACGCCCGGCGATCTCAAAGATCATGTTGCGGCGTTTGTTGTCCCAGAATGCCTGGTAGCCTACCGCGCCACCGATCACGTCGTCATCGATGAAGGGATCAATCTCCGCCAGGTAGGTCGATAGGTTTGGCGAGGCGAATAGGATGCCTGTGTTGGCCAAGGGTCCACCAGCAACAGCCTCGCGTCCGGCCTGCGTGTAGTTGCCGAATCCAAGGAAAGAGTTGAAGTAGATGATGTCGTCGGAACCAGGCACCGTCTTTGATATCTCGGCTGTGAGCAAGGTGCCGTTGCCGACAACACCCGGCACCGCTTCATCCAGCGCAAACGAGCTGTTGATACGGAAAGCTGTGCTGATGCCGCCGAAGGCGGCGAGGCGCTGAATGGCTGACGCACCGACGTACAAGCCGTCTTGCTTGCCCTCGTCGTCGACAAAAATCATGTCGAGATTGAAGGTTGAGACATGCGCGTCAGCGGCGATAAAGACGCCGTACATATTCTCGTTCCGCGCCACGAGTTGGTTGCGGTCGAGGCGGTTCCAGGCCCACATCGTCGAGACGCGGAAGTTGGATGTTCCGGGAAACGGGATATTGTTGCGAATGAGCCCGAAGGCGTCGATCGTGTCGTTGATCAGGATGCCTTCCTGAAACACCACCGGCTGCCGCCCCACGGTGAATCCATAGTCAATCGGTTTGATCCCTGCTTGGTCGAGGTTTGGAAACAGGCTTCCAACGTCGCCTTCGAAAAACAACGTCTCGACGTTGAAGCCGAACTCGTCGTTAAAGCCCCGGTTCTCCCCGTCGAAGGTGTAGCGCGTGAAGCGGTCGGGGCGATTGTTGTCCGTCGGTCTGAGGCCGAGCAGGATCTTCTCGGTTCCAGTTAGTTGCAGATTGACGAATAGATCGAGCCGGTTGGCGATCTCGGTTTCACGTTGGCGCCCCGAGCGCCCGTCTTCGAAAGTCTGAAAGGTGGTGCGATTAATGGCGTAGGCCCACAGCCGTGGCTGCCAGACCGCGCCGAGGACCGGAACTTCAAAACCGGCATCGAGAGGGCCGGTATCGAGGAACCCATTGCCCGCCTCCAACATCAGAGCCGGTCGGCCCGGTAGCAGCGCCGAGTTTGCGTCGCCGGGGGACGTGATGGCATACTCGTCCGCCGAGTGAGGACTGCCGTTAAGCACCTCCTCACGTGTCATCATACGGCCCTGCTCGGTTGTGAAGGGAACGTACTCGTCCTTGATCGTCTTGACCTCGACCCGGTCACCAATCGGCCAAAACCAGCTGTACCAGGGACTCTTGTGTTCCGCGTACGGAACGGCTTCATCGACGTATTCCGGCGCTTTACGTTCATCCGAAATAGTCGCGTAGTCAGCCGTCGCAGGCTCATCTGCAATAGCCGGAGCGAGCAAACCTGCCGACACAGTGCAGACCACAAGAACGACGAGCCTCGTTGTCTTCACACGTCCCCCATTTAGGCTTAGCAGCCCGTTTCATTCCCCCCCGGAGCCCCCAAGTTGTTTTTAGCGTTCGATCACGAGTGTCTTTTGCCAGAGCGTATGCGTGCCCTTAATCAGCTTGTCGGCAAGCATGCGCGGCGTCATGGCAAAGTCGAAGCCGACGTCCTGCATTGCCATTACGAGATTGATTGGGATCGGCTGGGACTTCAGCCGTATCGTGGCCTTGTAGGGAGGTCTGCCGGTCAGCGCGCTACCACTGACGCTATAATTGGCCCAACGCTCGCCGTTCGGTTCAATGCCCTTTTTATGATTGCGTTCGGTCGCCGGTTCGCCGGTGAATACGAGCGAGGTGGTCGATGGTAGAACCCGCGGCAGTGCAAAGCTAGGAAACGGAATTGGAATGACATGTTCAATCTCGCCGCCGCGTCCATTCTGAGTGACGAAGATAGATTGCAGGCTGAAGAGGTACGGATCCTGTTTCATTTTCCCGGCGTGCACATAAGAGGAATGCCCATCGAGCAGGTCTCCGTTCGGATCGCGGTGGCCGGATCGGAACACTACCCTTTTGTCGCGATCGCGGACCGTGACCTCCAGCCAAATCAGCCGCTCGCCGGTAAACCCTGTCGGCACGTTGTGTCCGTCGGTGCCGTTGCGCACCTGGACGCGGAAAGCGAGTCCATCCGTGTCGGCGCGATCAACGATGGTCTCACCTAGAATGAAGCCGTTGCGCAGAACCTCAAGCCGTTTGATACGGGCGTAGTCCAGAAGCTTGAACTGCTCATTGAGGATTTCGCGGGCGTCATAGCGGTCGTCGGCGCTCTCCCAAGCTTTTGGAAAGCGCGTGCCCCTGGGTACGTTCGCCTCGAACTTTTCAGTCCCCCACCCCGCTTCGTGCTTGAACTGCAACCATTCGCGCATGGTCTTGAACGACGCAGCGCGTTGGTTGTGTGGGAATATGCCTGGATGAACCAGCGAGAAGTCAGGCCCCGAAAACAGATGGCTCGTGAGCTTCCTCGCCTTGGTCGGCTCACCACCAACAATCGCCGCGGGGCCACTTGCGTACCCGGAAACCCGTCCCTGGATCTTACCCATGTGGCAATCCTGGCAGGTCTCCCCACGCGCTGCTGCCGGCGAAACGCGGTACTCGCTATAAGCCTCCTCAAGCCGGAACCCGTTAAACAGAGTAACGTCGTGACAGGTGCCGCAAAACACAGGTGTTGTGATCTGCTCGAAAACACGCGCTTCGGCGTGTAGTTTGCGTCCCTTCCTTTCCGGATCGGTGACAACACGAAACTTCCCCGGCTTATCGAGAACGTTCTTCACTCCCGCGTTTCCGTCCGGTCCAAAAACCGGTTCGGTCAGACCGCCCTCGACCAGCGCCAGTCGGCCGCTGGCTTTATTATAGTTTTTGTTGATGCGATGGCAGACGACACAGGTGATGCCCTCGCGCGACGTTGGGTGGCGGTCGAGATTGGATGCGTAAGGGCTCTCGCCGAGATTGGCTCCGACGGGGCTATGGCACCGGAAACAGAAGTCGCCGTTGGAACCGTTCGATAGCTGGTTGATCTTGTTGCTGAGAGACAGGTAGGCCGGGCTCAGCTGCGCGTAGGCGTGTTGAGACACCGACCATTCCTTGTAATGCTTGGGATGGCAGACACCGCATGTATTGGCCGAAGGATATCGGCCCTCCACGAATAGTGCGAGGTGCTCGGCGTTGGCAGCGGTGCTAGATCCGGAGGGACCGGATTTGCCCGTTTTCCGTCTGAGTTGCGGTTTGATCGGGACTAGCAGATCGTCGGTCTGGCCCGAGGCAGCCCTCTCCTTTTCAGAAGCAAGACGAAGCTCCGCTTTGACCGGAGCCGCCGTTTTTTCAGGCTTGGCATCCTTTTTAGCTTTTGCCCCGTCGGTAACACGGTTCCCCGCGATAATCTCGGTCGTCCATTCACCTTCATTGGGTGGAGCTGATTCCGTTCCCGTCGGGGAGGGTTGTTTCTTCTTTGCAGCCTGAACCTTTGCGCCGTCCGTTTTTCCGTGACGGCGATTAAGTGAGGAATGAGTTTTGGCGTAGTCGCGTAACGCCTGGATGGCCTCGTTGCCGCCGCCCGGCTCAGTTCTGGGTTCTTTGGTTGTTTGCGGCGCAGGTTCCGTTGAACCCGCCTCCAACGCAGTCAGACCTGCAAAGGCGACGAAAACAGTGAGTGCCGCCCCTTGTAGAGAGGCCACGAAACTTAAAGGGTATGACGACATCGGAGCCCTATCCCAATGCTCCACGCCAAACGACGGCCGCACGACTTAGCGGTGCCGGTGAATGAGCGCGGTTCTGGCTCCCTCCCCCTAGATTGGCAGTCGTGCGCAGCAGCTTTCCCAACGCTCAAGCCGCTCAAACAAGCCAACCAATCCCTGCATGCTGCAGTGAGATTATGATCGGTCCGCGACGCTACTAAGGCCGAATGTGGGCTGGAACTCCGAGATGGTTCACAACTGAAAAGTTCGCGGAAATATCAATCAATTGAGTACTCGGCGGCCAGCGCATGAGCACCCGGTCTCGCTAGCCGGCGGCGTATTGGGCACTGACGGCGGTAGCGCTCAGCGCACCAATGTCTCGAACCGTACCGAACTCCCGTTCGAACACCTGCTTCAAAACCGCGTCGGCCTGCCCCATCGAGACCGATAGCCCCAGTCCCTGCAGGCTGGTCACCCCGTGATCCGTAATGCCGCACGGGACGATGCCATCGAAGTGCGACAGGTCAGGAGCAACATTGAGCGCCAGTCCGTGAAAGCTAATGCCTCGGCGAATGCGAATGCCGATAGCTGCGATCTTATCCTCCCGCCCGGCCCCGAGGTCCTCGCGCTTCACCCACACACCAACCCGGCCAGGCCGCACTACGCCGACAACGCTAAACTCAGCCAGCGCGTCTATCACCAGCCCTTCCAGGACGCAGACGAATTTCCTGACATCACCGTGAAACCGTTGACGCACGTCGAGCATGACATAAACCACCCGCTGCCCCGGGCCGTGATAGGTGTACTGGCCTCCACGGCCGGTCCGGTGCACGGGAAACCGATCTGGATCGATGAGGTCGCTAGGCTTCGCACTAGTACCCGCCGTATAAACTTCGGCATGCTCGACCAACCAGATTAACTCCGGCGCCGACCCAGCCGTGATTGCCGCAACCCGCGTCTCCATGAGTTCGACGGCCGCCTCATAGTCGACGGGGTGGGGCGCAAAACCCCAATCTATGGCAGCTGTGCTCATGTTACCTACAAGTTGAAGGCCGCCCGGCTACACCCCGCTCCGCGCCCGGCCAAATAACAGCCAAGCGGACGTACGCCAATGACCCGCAGATCTGCCCAAATGGCCTTGCCTTCTGCTGACCCATCTGTTAGCAGCTTCCTCCTCGATCGTCATGTGCCCGGGTGGGTGCTGCCGGTCGGGGAAAATCCTCGCATTCGATGCGACGGATGCGGTCGTGGCGGAATTGGTAGACGCGCTACCTTGAGGTGGTAGTGGGTAACACCGTGGAGGTTCGAGTCCTCTCGACCGCACCAATTCATCAAAGTCGGGTCCTAGCAGCAATCCTCATAATACCCTCCGCTATCGCACTATCTTCGCTTCTTTGTTCCAGCTGGGACAATGATTTTGCGACGGGCTCTTTTGTTCCGCTTTGAATTCTATCTTGATCCTGCAACATAGGCAGATCGGCTCTTAGAATGTCGATCGCGCGCACTTGTCGCTCTTCGATCGAGTGGAAATCTATCAGGATAGGGAGCCACCAGTGCATCATGATCAATAGGCGAACATTCGTACATGGCTCGGCTGCGGCGACCGCTTTGGCTCTTGCTGCGCCTTTGAGTACACGCTTTGCGCGCAGCGGCAGTGCTCTGCGGCTTGTAGCGGAACCGGGCAGCGCACTCTTGCTGGAATTGGGGCAACCTAAAACGCCGATCTGGGGCTACAACGGCGTAGTGCCTGGGCCGATGCTTCGCGTGCGTCAGGGAAAGGAATTGACCGCGGAGCTCGTCAACAAGTTGCGCCAGCCAACGACGGTTCACTGGCACGGGATCCGAATCATAAATTCAATGGACGGGGTTGCTGGCCTTACCCAACCTCCAGTGCAGCCCGGTGACTCCTTCACCTACCGGTTTGTAGCACCCGACGCAGGAACCTACTGGTATCATCCTCACTATCGAACCTGGGAGCAGCTCGCCCGCGGCCTGCACGGCGCCCTGATTGTCGATGAGGAAAAACCGCCCGAGGTTGATCAGGACCTTGTCTTGATCTTCGACGACTGGCGGATCGGCACGAAAGGAAAGATCGACGAAGCTAGTTTCGAGAGCATGCACGACATTTCGCATGCTGGCCGTCTTGGAAACATCCTGACGCTGAACGGCAATTTCAGCCAGGACTTCCCTGTTCTGTCAGGTCAACGCTTGCGTCTTCGTCTCATCAATGCTGCGAACGCCCGCGTCATGGGTATCTCATTCGATGGTCATGACCCACTGGTTATAGCCTTGGACGGACAACCCGTTGACCGGCCGTTTGCTCCTGCCCGCAACACCATTCTACTTGCGCCCGCGCAGCGTGCGGATCTCATTCTAGACTGCACAGAGGGGCCTGGCACAAAATCGGAAATCGTGGCGCACGTTGGCCGCGAACGTCTAACGGCTGGCTGGTTGGTGTATGACGGAAGACGTCGCCAGCGCCAGAACGTGCTCGCAGATTTTCCAGTCCTGCAGCCGAACCCGATGCCAACTGACATCGATCTCGATAACGCCACTCCGATTGATTTGGTTATGTCCGGGGGCGCTCGTTCGGCCTTCAAGTCCGCTGAGTATAGAGGCCAAGAGCTCGGCATCCGGGAACTTGTGCGTAAGCACAAGAAGGCCTGGGCCTTTAATGGGACGGTCGGTTTCCCCGACAAGCCCTTGGCTATTCTGGAACGTGGAAAAACCGCTGTAGTGCGCATGATCAACAAGACAGCCTGGCCACATGCAATGCATTTCCACGGCCATCACGTGCGGGAGATTTTTCATTCTGGCCGTGAACCGCAGCGTTACTGGCGCGACACAGTTTTTATGCAGCCAAGCGAGACCGTGACGATCGCCTTCAAGGCGCACAACCCCGGCAAGTGGATGCTTCATTGCCACATGCTCGGCCATCAGCGCGGCGGGATGAGTACGTGGTATGAAGTCGTTTGATAAACAAGTCACCGACGACCCGCTCAACAGCAGCCATCACGTGCCAAACTTCATCGCCCCCTGTGTCCTGCCTGAGTTTCTGAACGGGAAATGCAGCCGAAGAATTCAATCCGTGTTTAGGCCGGACGATGCCTAGGTAAAATCCACTGCCGACATCGAAATCCGGCATTGATTAACTCAAGTCGCGGTCTATGAGGCCAGAAGCTACACATCCAGATAATCGATCCCAATGAGTTCCCCCCTTATCGCACTCACCGGCGCAACAGGTTTCATTGGACGTGCGCTCCTTTCCGACTTGCGTGCGCACGGCTACCGTGTGCGCGTTCTGCTTCGGCGCCCCGTTGACGAGATGCCTGACGCCGACAGTGCTGTCATTGGTGATCTCGTGCGGCCAATCAACCTTGGTCGTGCGCTCGAAGACGCTGACATCGTCGTTCATTCCGCGGGATTGGCCCACACAATGTCGGGACGCCCGGAAGATGACTACCGCACAATAAACACTGACGCGACTGTAGCGCTGGCGACTGCCGCCCGTCGGGCGGGAGCGAGGCGCTTTATCTTTCTCTCTTCTGTGCGCGCCCAGACCGGCTACTCCGCCACCGCCGTCATCAACGAGGAGTCTCCGCCAGCACCAACAGACGCCTACGGTCGCTCGAAACTCGCTGCCGAGGAGGGGCTGGCACAGGTGGGGCTCGATTGGACAGCGTTGCGGTCCGCCTTAGTGTATGGACCAGGCGTCGGAGGGAACATGGCCTCTCTCCTACGGATCGCCCGTATGCCCTGGCCGTTAGCACTCCCGCACCCAACTGGACGACGGTCGTTGCTTGCAGTCGAGAACCTTGCCCAAGCAGTGCGTGCCACTATCGAAACGGATCAACCTCTAGGACGTCCCTTCTTGGTCTCCGACGACGGCGCCCTGGATGTGGCAGAGATCATCGCGATGCTGCGTGCAGGTAGTGGGCGGTTCGGTTTAACGCTACCGTTGCCGGCTCGTCTATTTCACGCCACCTCAAATTTGCTGGGTTATTCTGAAATTTTCGATCGATTGACCAGCGACTTAATCATCGATAACTCGCGACTGAAGACTCTCGGTTGGCAGCCCCAAACGACAACGCGAATGGGATTAAAACGCCTTGGGGCAACGCTGAAACAACGCATCTTGGATGAAGAATGATCTGGATCTAGGCGGCTCCCGTTAACTCAAATCCGTCGATGTTCGAAGGGCATGCGCGGGAGACAAGAACGGCAAGCCCACCGCGACTTCAAACACGGAGATTGTGTTGTGCGGGGGATATCTCCAGCAAGCGAAGGGGCCGCGTGCCTCATGCGGCGACGACGTGGATTGTCATGATGAACCTTGCGCTGGCGCATCAGTAATCGTGCGCCCAAGCCTTCGATTAGTATCCAAGGTAAGATCACCTGTCGACATGATTTGATTATTCAGTTATTTTTCAAAGTATTCTGACAAGGACGTGACTGCGCTAATTTGGGCTGTGATCGTCTTGTGAAAATCATTGATTGGTCTGTTTGCCAACTGGACTGCATTCTATTTTTGCCAAGTCTGAGAAACTTTAATTTCAAGCAGCGGTTTGAGGCGATGTGACCAGTCACCAGGGTGCTTCACAAATTCTCCAGGTTAACAATTTAACGTTTTTGCCGAGATCGAAAAATGCCAATGCATCAGTTCCATCACTGGACCAAAGAGACCGAGCGGTACGCCGAAACCTCGCAACGTAAATTCGGCATCGAGCCTGCCGGTACGCCCTTACAGCAAACCACTCAAAAGGTAATCCATCGAGAGTACGATAAGCTTAGCGAACTGGATGGTGCCGTCTCTTTCGGGCGTTCTGTAGCCGCTTTCGTACCAGACATTGGTGTCGCAGAAACACACCGCCTCATTGTTGATTTCCGCCGTGTACTGTTACTTGGAAACACAAATGAAGTGAGCGCTGTCGCCGACGCGACCCGGTCGGCGGGTGCCGATGTGTCTGGCCATATGCCCATTATTGGCGCAGTCGCAAACACCTTTTTTCTTCCGGCGCTCGCCACGCTTTCTCGATTCAACTTATCGACCGGGGGACACCTCTCCGTTCTAGCAGAGGATGCGAGCAACTCGTCGGTTCGCGAGGTGCAGGATCTGCAGATTGCTGTTGGCTTGACGCCTCTGCCTGGCGCCTTTCTGCGCAGCTCGCACGGTAGGATGGCGACGGTCTGCTATCACGATTTCGAGGGGCGACTACTGGCTTCGGCGAGTCTCGCCGATCTCGAGGGAGCCGGACCTGAATTCGCCGACACCGCCATCCTGCTGGGCGTTTCTGTCCACCCTGACGCAAGGGGCAATGGTTTCGGCTCGGCGATCACGGCAGCCGGTCTGGTCCAAGCTCGACGTCTGCTGGCCGCACACCGTGTGATCGCCGTCGTAAGCCCTACGAACACAGCGGCATTGCACACCAACGCCAAGTTTGGAATGTATCCGCTCGCCGACCAGTCTGCCATCTACTTGGAATTATGTGACGCTGACTGATTGCAGGGAGCGAGTGATCCGACATGATCGAGCGCCCAAGCCCGACGGCCGCAGTGGGATCCGAGGCGGCGGACGACGTTACGAAGTATGCCGCGATTATGGTGTGGGCGGCGCTGGCAATCTTTGCAATGGCAAAATCCGTCATTGTTCTCCTCACCGAAATCGGTGCGGCCAATCCCATCGATGGGCGCAACCCGATAAGCTTTTGCAACGTGCTGTTCGCAGGAAACCTTGTTGCTGCTGCGGTGCTTTTCGTCCTGCACCGTAAGGACTGGACGTCCGATAATTTCAGAAAACTCACCAAGGCCGATTGGGCGGGAATTTTGGTGATGGGGGTGCTGGCTGGTTTTGTAGCTCCCGCACTCGGCTTTCTGGCGCTAGAGAACACCACGGTGTCCAATGTCGTATTTCTCGGTCGCATAGAGCCCATCATGTTCATGGTTTTCGCCGCAGCACTACTGGCCGACCGCCCTGACCCGTGGTCAGCCGCAGGCACTGCTGTTTCCTTCGTTGGTGTCTTGCTGATCATCTACCTGATGTCGCGCGACAGCGGGGGCTTCATGCTCGGTAAAGGCGAGATCTACGCCCTCTTAACCGCAGTCACGCTTGCGCTCGGAACACTGCTCTCGAAGATGTGGCTCAAATCGGTGCCGTTCGGGATCTTCGCCGTGCTTCGAATGTTGGTGGGGGCCGTCATATACTTCATCTGGGCCTACTACTTCTACGGTCCCGACCACTACGCTGACATTTTCGCACCTGTCGTCTGGAAGTGGATGCTGCTTTATGGTGGCCTCATCGTTGCCGGAGGGCAGACCCTGTTCCTGCTGGGTGTTCGCAATGCCCGCGGTCAGGACGTCGCGCTGGCACAATCATTCTCGCCGATCGCGGCAGTCTTCTTTGCGTTTCTCCTTCTCGGTGAGGTCCCAAGCACGCCCATTTATATCGGCGGCAGCGTGATCCTCGCCGGCATCTTTCTGGCGAAGGCGGGTGGTTGGTATCAACGGCGCCTTGAGCGACAGCACCAGGCATCGCAACCTCTAACAAACAGTGAAGTTATGGAGATTGAGGGTCGTGAGACGTTTAGGGGTGTGTGAGGAGTGCCGAGCCTGGTCGCAATGCAGGGACGCGGCGTGAGATCATGGAGCAGAACAATTTATCGCGTACAGGTTTAGCGCCGACGCGCGGCGAGCGCAAAGCCATTGCCAACTTTGAGATCGTCCCTCGGCGGCACCTTGGCCGCTGGGTCACCGCGGCGGTGATCGCGGTCCTCCTCGCTTGGGTCATTAAGGCTTTCGCCGAAGGGGACATCGCTTGGGGGGTCGTCGCCGAGTTTTTTGCGGCGCCTGCAATCCTGTTCGGCCTCGTCAACACAGTCGTCATGACTATTTGTGCCATGAGCCTCGGCATAGCGCTCGGTGTCGTGTTTGCGGTCATGTACATGTCGCCCAATCCAGTGATCCGTGCGGTTGCGTGGGGCTACATCTGGTTGTTTAGAGGGACACCGCTAATCCTACAGCTGCTCCTGTGGTTCAATCTGGCATTGGTGTTTCCGACACTCGGCATACCCGGGGTCATCGAAGTGCGAACCGTCGAGTTTATGACTCCGTTCGTCGCCACCCTGCTCGGTCTTGGCCTTAACCAGGGGGCTTACACGGCGGAAGTCATGCGTTCGGGAATTCTCTCGGTTGATTCTGGGCAGACGGAGGCCGCAAAGTCTATTGGCATGACGCGGCTCTTGACCTTGCGCCGGATCGTACTGCCGCAGGCTATGCGCGTGATCATCCCGCCGGTCGGCAATGAAGTTATTAGCATGGTCAAACTGACTTCGATCGCCAGTGTCATTCAGTATGCCGAAATCTTGCGTAACGCCCAGACAATCTATTATGCCAATGCGCGCGTCATTGAGCTCCTTATAGTAGCCGCCGGTTGGTATCTGATCGTCGTGACACTCCTGCAGATCGGTCAGTATCAGCTAGAGCGTTCTTTCGCTAAAGGGCAAACTCATCGAGGCAATGATAAGCCCGGGAGGGCTGTCGAAAATGCGTAGCCCAATGGTGAGTATCATAAATGTTTCGAAGCGATACGGCGCCCTGCAAGCGCTCGATGAGGTCTCGCTCGAAATACCCCGAGGTGCCGTTCAGTGCATCATCGGGCCGTCCGGCTCGGGAAAGAGCACGCTACTACGATGCATCAACCAGCTCGAGCCCACCGATAGTGGGGCGATCTTTCTCGAAGACGAGCTTCTCGGATTTGAGCGGAAGGGTGATAAGCTCCTTGAACTCTCCGAGGGTCAAATTGCTGGGCAGAGGATGAAGACAGGTACCGTATTCCAGCGCTTCAATCTTTTCCAGCACATGACGGCGCGAGAGAACATCGTTGAAGGACCACTTCGCGTTCTGCATCGACCCCGAGGAGAGGTGATGGACGAAGCTGTGGCACTGCTCGAGCGCGTCGGTCTTGCGGACAAGACCGGGGCCTACCCGGCCGAACTTTCAGGGGGGCAGCAGCAGCGAGTTGCCATCGCTCGCGCGCTCGCGATGCGACCAAAACTACTTCTGTTCGACGAGCCAACATCGGCATTAGATCCGGAACTCGTCGGTGAGGTGCTCGCCGTCATGCACGACTTGGCGAGAACCGGAATGACAATGATCGTCGTCACGCACGAATTAGCTTTCGCCCGTGATGCCGCATCGAACGTCGTGTTCATGGATCGTGGCCGTATAATCGAGCAGGGACCGCCCGCAAAAATCCTCACGGAGCCATCCGAGCAGAGGACGCGCGACTTCATTGGGGCGGAGCGGTGATGCTGGGCACGCTGACTACCCTGGCCCGCCTATTCGCAGCTTGCGCCATGTGCTGCGGAATTCCGCCGGTATTCGCGAAGGACCTGCCAGAGCGAATAGCCAAGAGTGGCCGCCTTGTGATCGGCACCTATCCCAATTATCCGCCCATCACCTACAAACAACCTTACTCGATGAAGCTCTCCGGGTTTGACATCGATCTCGGAGAAGCCATTGCTCATGAACTCGGGGTTAGGGCAGAGTGGAGCGAGATCGGATTCGCTCAGATGCTGCCGTCGCTGAAAACAGGCCGCATCGACATGATCCTAGCATTCATGGCTGATACGGAAAAGCGGCGTGAACTTTTCGATTTTGTCGACTACTTGACGTCGGAAGCTGTCGTCACCGTACGGTCTGATGATTCCGCGAATGCAGAATTGGCTACGTTATGCGGCAAACGGATTGGGGCAGGTCGGGCGGGGACGTGGCCCGGTGATCTCGCAAAGTGGTCGTTAGAGCACTGCGAAGCGGAAGGCAGGCCAGCCATTATCGTTATCGGCACAGAGGGTTCCTTTGATGCCCGCATGCAGCTCAAGATGGGCCGACTCGATGCGGCGGTTCACGGTAGCGAGACGCTCAGCTACTTCGAGAAGCTCGATCCCGGGCTCTATGTTCCGATCGGGAGCCCCTTCGCACGCAGACACGTCGGCATTCCGTTTCTGAAGACCGACGAGGGCGCAGCGCTTCGAGACGCTGTCAAGGCTGCGCTTGATCGGCTCAAGGCTAACGGTACCTATGAAGCGATTATCGCCAAGTACGGGGTAGAGACAGGTGCCTTGGAGACCATTACGATCAATGGACAGTAAGTTGATATGACGGCCGTTCTTATGGATCTTCGATGCAGCCCAATTTGAGACTAACGAAGCGAGGCGCCGCACAAACATACCAGCCTCGGAAAAACTATTTACTCAATAGCGTTCGTTTTCTCCGCCAGCGACCATGAGGCCGGGATCCGGGCAACACTATTCAGCCTTTGAGCATCTCCACGAGTGCTCCCCGTCAGCTCTGAAGCAACTTGCTCAATTTGTCTCGTAGGTGCCGATAGGAAACACGATTTGGTGCTAAATTACTCCCTGGCATAGGGGCGCGGGGGGCTGTTGCCGGTGAGCTATGAAGGTTATCGGCTGGGCGCGCGCGTGCCATCCGCATCCATGAGAGGCTGGCTGTTGATTGTGACAGCCTTGGCTTTCCTGATCATCGGTCCTGCCGCCGGGACGGCGGATATGGAGACGGCAAAAGAAACAAATCAGATAAGGCTCGTCATTGGCGGCGACCTCGGTCTTGGAGGGAGCGGGCAACCGGTCAATCCGCGCGGTGCACGCCGACATGGAAAGCTTTACGCCTGGGACGACTTAACGGCAGGTATTTCCGGCCTGATTGACGGCGACGTCAATTTTGCCAACCTGGAGACAATCGTTACCGAGAAAAATTCTCTTCCAGCCCAAAAAAAGACATTCGTCTTTAGAAGTCACCCCGCCGGCGTTCGGCATCTCGTCGATATCGGGTTCAACGTCTTATCTACGGCCAATAATCATGTTGGTGATTACGGCACGCGGGGTATGCGCGAAACACTTCTCGAACTCGACAAACTGCGTCCACATGGACTTCTGGCGTATCCGGGGCTCGGAATTTCCCGCGACGACGCAGCGAACCCGTCCGTTGTCGAAATGAAGGGGCAACGTTTGCTGTTCAGTGCAATCGGTATTGGGGGCTGGGCGCCATCGAAAAGATCACCGGGTATTCTCGGTTTCTATTCGTCGCGGGATTTCAACGAGGCGGTCGAAAGCCTTTCAAGAAAAGATGGCGATTTCCGCGTGCTCTCGGTGCATTACGGTATCGAATTGAGCGTTCGTCCAGGGGCGAATGAAATCAAGAAATTGCGGGATCGAGCGGTTCGGGAAAAGGGGATCGACCTCGTGGTCGGCCACCATGCACACGTCCCTGCCGGCGTTCAGGAAATCGACGGCCTTCTTGTCTTCTACGGTCTCGGCAACCTTCTGCACCCGGGTATGCAGGACATGTCGCGGTTCGGTCCATGTCGCGATTACGGGCTGATGGCGAAGATACATCTGGCTGGGAATGAGAACGGCCGCCTGTCGGCCAAGGCAATCGAAGTCTGGCCGCTCGACACAATGCACTTGAAGGCGCGTCGCATGAAGCCGAAAAAGGCGAAACGGCGTATTCGTGTTCTTAACAAACTCGCTAGAGGTCTCGACGATAAGAAAACGAATTCACGGGGACTTCGTTTTCTCGCGCGGGAGGACGGAAGCGGACTCGCCTGTCTTGAAGGAGCAAGGGATGCTGGCGGGCGGATCGGCAAGCTCTGCGGCGAATGGGACGCAGCTGCTGTCGCTGCGCAGCCGCCAGCATCCATCTCCTGCGCCCGCCGCCGCTATGTCAGCACTCATCGTAGCAAGCCACCTCGGCGACGTGGCATAAAGCACTCTGAACCAACGCTCCTTGGGCAGTTCTTTGGGCTGCAGTAGATTGGACAGGCACTGGTGCATGCACATAGCAGTTGCGGCAGATTGTGTTCGCTGGGGACCGGTATCAGTCGAAGCAGCTCACTCGCAAATCCGTAAGTGGATCGAGAATGATAACAATCGGTTCCAAAACGTGACGGCGGCCAACGCTTCCTTCGGCTAAACCGCCTCGGCGCTGAAATCCTTGACTTCATCCGAAGTAGCTTCAGGTTTGGCGTCACCGGCGAGCCGCTTCTTATCGGCTACGCGATTCTCCTTTTACCAGCGATCGTAGCTGTTATGGTCGACGCCTTCCTTGCGGCGGAGCTCTGCGATCGTCTACTCGCCGCGCATATTCTCGAGCACGGTGTGGACATTTCCTCAGCAGAAAATAGCTGATGTGTCGCCCTAAGGAGGTCCCGCACCGTCGTCTCGGAGCTTCCCTACACAACGACCATGCCCATGTCTGGCGGTGGCCGATGATCTTCGCATTTGTAACGCTTAGCCAGTCGAGCTGCTGCTTGCGAGCCGCCTCGGCGTTGCCGGGATCACCACTTGGTTCCGAAAGGTCGTTCGTGGCGTAGTAGCGCATTACAAACCGCATCATAGCGACATCAATAGTGCGTCCGGAGTCCACCAGGCAGATCGCCGAGATTATTTCTTGTCGAAGCTCTCATTAAATTTGCGGATGCTCGGCATCATATTTTTGCAGACTTGCTCGTTTCCAATCTCACTCGAGACCCTGTTCAATTCGATCCAGACAAGCGCCGACATTTCCTTGAATGCGGCATTATCCGCTTGAGCAACAGATGCTAAGAATTGCTTCGCTGCAGGCGCCGGTTTGAGTTGACAGTGCTGCTCGGACCATACGACTCCCCCAGCAAGCCTCGCAGTGTCGTAAAATAGACCAGCTGAAGCCGGCGTCGCCAAAAGGCAAAGAACTAGGGCGAGGCGTTTCATTGGAGTATTCCCTCCCGCGTCGAAGCATCACAAATTATGCGGCCGAATATTTCCGCCACTAAAACGCCCTGTGCATCGGCACGCTCCAAAAGCTTTGCAGGAAGACTTTGCTCGGATAAGACCAGCGCTACTCTCTTCGTGCTCTCTGTCGGATTGTGACACGCGCATCGTGCGCGGCCCACCTGGCATCGCGGGACATGACATCACGTTTTTAGTTAATAACAAGCAAAAGAATGTCTGCTGCTCTGCAAAAAGGCACCAAAGATACTTGGCGGTAAGGACCCGAACGTGAGCAATCAGAGTTTGCGGAATGGTTGAGATCCCACGTCTCAGTCATCTGTCGGCCCGGCGCCGCGTACCAGTCGACAAGCCTGCTGATTGCCGAGTTTTGGGTTCCAAGTGTTCCAGAAAATGCCTTCAGTTGCAGACATCAAAACAAAATGGTTCAGGGCAGCATGAGGCTTCGGTCATATGGTCTTCAGCATTTACCAGATCATGAACGCAAACTAGGGTCCATTGAAAGTCAGGCGTAAACTCGATGCAAAACGGCTCCACGACGACAGGGGCCCTTTTCAGATTAAGGTTTCACATGATGCGCTGCAAATGGAACAATATGTAAGCCGGTCTCGTCCTCCGCCGCTCCCTAAACAGCGGTATGCACACAAGGGGAGTGAGAAAGCGTCTACCCTTGAGCAGGCGGACCTAGTCGGCACATCTTCGGGCGGTCACGACGCAAGCGAGACGGCGCAGTCCGAACATTTGTCGTTAGCGGAACTTGGTCAGCAGACACTTGAATCTCAAGAAATACTCGCCTCACTTGGTGCTGTTATGAGTGTTTTTATGAGGTCCGATTTAACGAAGCGCACAACGCTGGCCCAGATGGAACAACTGGTCACTCCAGCCCTCCAAAATGGGCAGTGTTTGCTGGCCTACGCGCATTCAAAGAAAGCTGGCATGCGTACGCCGATTGCAGCGGTACTCTGGGCCAAAGTCTGTAAAGAAGTCGACATCCGGCTCTCGAACGGTCTAGATCAACCGGTACACTTGGATCCAACTGATTGGAAAAGCGGTGATGTCCCTTGGTTGATTGCTGCTGCTGGCGACAACCGCTTCGTGGGAAAACTAGTCAAGAGACTTCAAACCGACGTCCTAAGAGGGGAGCAAATTCGGTTTCGCTCAACCGCTGAAGATGGCTCCGTGAGGGTGTCGAGTATTAAGCCTCATACCTCGAAATATAAATTACATCGAAGCCAACGCGACAGCCCCATCTGATCAAAGACCAGCTCGCAGCACCAACATTTTATGTGAAGCTCGTAGTGCTCAACAGTTCCATTTGACCGATTGAAAGGCGCGTGTTCGTGACAGTTGAGGTGATCCCGTTTTCAAGACCTAGGGATTGCCTCGCAGGTCCGGAAGATGTGGCGGGTTCAAAGCGCCTTGAGCCGCTAAATCTGTTTGCGCAGCGCCGCCAATTGATACCCGCGCCCGTAATCTGCCTGAACCGCTCCACCATCATGACCGCAGACCGCATTCAGGAGAGACAGATCAATGCAAAATCCGAGGAACTCCTTCAACCAGCGATAATAGAGAATCTGGTTGTTGCCTTCTCTACGACAGACGTTGCGATCGTTTCCAAAAACTGAAGGGGTTCTGTTTCCATAAGGACCGATTTCAGACCTGGTTCACGCCGGCTGAACCACAGGCCTGCGTTTTGGCGGTGCGGGAGTACCTTGGTGGAGCGCGCCTTGAAGTCAAGAATTGGGCATAATCGTTCGACATCCTACGTGGAGGGTTGGGCTTAAGCTAAAACAATACGGCTTCAGAACGAGCCGGGGCCCGCGGTTGACATCGCTCCACCATATAGCCCTTCAGAAACCTGGAAGTTTTACTTGGCGACGCTCGCCACGATGGTGGGAGCCGTTGGTCGTTGTCGCAGTAATAACCGTCGCAATTTGCAGCGCTGTTTGTTCAACTATTATCGATCCAGTTGCGGGAGCAATATCGCCGGTGGGCTTACATGATGACGATAGTCTTCTCAGACCTGAGCCGCTGAATGCGAGGTTGGACGAGGCCGCCTGTGAACGCCCAATAGACACTTTTGAGCACTGGAGCCGAGGCCTGGCCTCCCACCGTCTTCGGCGATAAAGCGCTTGGGCATGCAAGCGTATCTATTGACGCACATGCCACACGGTTTCGAGGGCTCCGAAGGCGGTGCCTGCCGTGGACAAATCGAGGACCGCGAACATTAAGAGCAGCCAGCCGAGGACGAGAGGTGTTCCGAGGCCCGCTATCATAATCGTGAATATTCGGTCTGTAGTGACATTCCTGGAAAGCTGCTTCCGTAGGCTCTTTAGTTCGTCGGGCATTTTGGTTTCTCTCATCGCAGTCCTACGTTGATTGCTTAAGAACCAGACATGGCTTTTTCACAGTGGAAATGTGCGCATTCTTAGAAAATCCATGCAAAGGCCACATCGGAGGCCGTGCGTGGTCTACGCAGTACTTTTGAACATACGAAATCGGCGCCCAGGGCCTTCCAGACCGCATCAACTCATTTAAGACCTGAGCTAGCGGCAATCCTTATAAAAACCTCCGCTATCGCACTATCTTCGCTTCTATGTTCCAGCAGGAACAATGATTTTCCGACGGGCCATTTTGTTCCCCTTTGCATCCTACCTTGATCCCGCAACTTAGGCTGTAGAGCGATCGAGTGACTCGATTAGCTCAAAGGAATTGGCCGAGAAAGGCGCACCCAAAAAAATGCCCATACTCCATCCGAGAGAGAAGACACTGCATTTCCTCCTTCGGCAGAACCGTTAATAGGTTCCCGGCAAGACCGTTCAAAGCTTGATGCCCCGCCGAAACCAACGGGGCATCCGGGCTTATCGGGAAAGATTTACGCTTACTTCCACCAGCGACGCGGCTCGACATTTTCGGGCAGCATATCGGCGGGCACCTCGCGGGCAACGCGGTGCAGTTCCTTATAGGTATCGATGCCACCAGCCCATTTGTTGAGGCGCGCACGCCATTGCTCCCACGGGGCCGGCTTGAATTCCGGCGAGCACATTTGTTCTGCCATTTTGATTTCGGAAGCAGGAAGAAACGCCGGGCGCACGTTGTCCTTGACGAATATTGTATTGGGCAGCTGCGGTTCGGAGAATCCGACCGTTTTGACCAGTGCGGCTTCGTTGGCAGCCTGCACGTGCACCTGAGCCGTATATGCAGATTCCATGACGGCATCCTGCAGTTCGGCTGAGAGGCGATCGAACACCTTCGCCGACATCGAGGTGTGTTCGGTCCCGCAGAAGAATTTCAGGTCGACTGACTGGGACACCACGGGTGACATGTTGGCGTAGGCGACCGCCGAGGCCCAAGTCTCTGCTCCATCGATCAGGCCTTGCTTGAGACCGTCGAGGGTTTCTTCCCAGGCGACTGGAACCGGGTTGAGGTTCAACTGTTGCATCGCAATCCGACCCAGTTGCGTGCCCGTCACCCGGTTCTTGGTGCCAAAAAGCGTTTCCAGCTTGTTGACCGTAGGTTTGTCCTTCCACTTCAGGCCGAGTTGCAGGCCGCGCAATTCGCAGTGACTGAAGAGGAACTTCAGGCCGTGGCGTTTCTCCAGCGGCTCGCGCAGAATTTTCTGACTCTCTGGGCTGTAAAGGAAGTGGTACTGGGAGGCCCGGCCGGGGAATACATAGGCGTAATCGAGAACGTTGAGGAAGGGTGCGCCGCCAGCGGAATTCTGTGTCGAGGCAGCATAGATATCGACGATACCCTGTTGAGTTTTCTTCACGCAGGACAACTGCCCGCAAATTTGATTATCGCCGATGAAATCGATGCGGATTTCGCCGTCGGTTCTTTCTTCCAAATCCTGAGCGAAGAAAAGCGGGCCTGCCCGCTCGATCAAAAGGTTGCGCTGGTTGAAGCCAGCGGCGCCAAACTTGAGGGTATGTTTGGCGGTTTTCTTGAAGCGCTTCTTGTAGGTCGACTCCGCGGCATTCGCGAGGCCCGTCAGCGAGACGACTCCCCCCATTCCACCGGCAGCTAGAAGGGTCGACGAAAGCCCATATTGGCCAGCGACGCGAAACAAATCACGTCGTGAAAACTCGCTGAGTATACCAGATACCTTCATTTTAGACTCCCTAGGACTAATTATTGTACTGGGACTTTCAGCCCCACTGGAAACACGCTATAGACGCGACGCTGTTGAGAATGCGCCGAAAAACCCATTATTGGCTATGTAGCGCAGTCAGGCTAACAGCCTCTCCGAGAGTGAGTGCGTTTAGGAAACGTTCGAAGTGGACTTTATGGTGGTTTGCGCCGGATCGGCTGGATGCGTTCTGGCTGACCGCCTAAATAGCGATCCGAAAAATCGCGTGCCCTGCTGGAGGCAGGACGGCGTGACCGGAATTTATGGGCCCACATACCTGTCGGGTACTTCAAGACGATGCACAATCCCAAGAAAAATTGGTGCTATCGAACCGAACCCGACCCCGGCTTAAATGGACGCTCTATTGATTGGCCACGCGGCAAGGTGTTGGGCGGATCGAACTCACTCAACGGTCTGCTTTATGTTCGCGGTCAGAAGGAACACTACAACCGTTGGCTCCAAAAGGGAAACCTTGGTTGGGGCTAGGGGGATGTATTGCCGTTTTTTAAGCGATCAGAAGACCAAGAACGCGGCGCTGACGATTACAATGGTATGGGTGCCCCGCTCTCCGTCCCCAAGATGCGCTTATCGCGACCGATCTGCGACCCGTGAGTAGCCAGTCACAGGCACAATTTAGAACCGCTGACAGCACAATTGCGAGTATGGCCGACCACTCGCGAAAATGAAACGTCATCTTACTTCGGAAGCATCAGCCGCTGGCCTGTTTTCTCCGACAATGCCGTGCAGCCCGCCGGCATTCCGTTCTTCTCCAGGATATACGCTGTGATCGGCAACAATTCTTTCGCCGTCAAAGACCCAGGGTTGATAGCCGGCATTTCATGGTGTTCGAACTGATAAAGCCTTTCAACACTCTTGCCACCCCAGCGTTGTTTGAAGGTCGGTCCGATCAGCGCTGGCCCCATCCCTCCCGACAAGTCGGGTCGATGGCATTCAGCGCAGTAGTTATTGAATAGCTGTTGCCCGGCTTTGGACTGATCGCTCGTATACCAACTCCCCTCCGAGTTGGCGTGAGTGAGAATAAAGAACTGAGTGGTGGAAACAAGAAGTGCTACCGCGAGCCCGCACCTCAACATAGCGTTCTCCAATGGCGATCGAAATTGGATCGTCATAGATCTAACAGATCCATCGGCCTGGTTCTACGCGGAAGCAGGTGCTCTCCATGAACTTGTCCACTTCCAAACCCTCAATAGGCACTCAACCAGACGAGCAATGCAGCCGTGGCGGTGAGAAGGAGAAAGGCAAGGAGACGGTAGTCGGCAATCATCCACTTTGAGTGGTCGGCCCCGCCGGAAGCAAAGTCCCGGACCGAAAAAACCGTCTCCGGGTCCACGGGTGGTCCGTCAGGCTGCCAAAGCAAACTAAATAAAGTCATCATACAAAGCGTCAACGCGAGCAATCCCACCGCCGCGTACGTGAAGTGGATGTCCGGTAATCCTATGCTGCTCCCGGTCCCCGAGACTTCGTTGGCAAAGAAGAATAGCAGCCCGAGAGGCTCAACGATGACTATTGTCCAGAATGCACTTGCCCGTGTGAACCGGGAGCTGAACAGACCAGCAAGGTAGACACCGACAAAAGGCGGCACGAGATAAGCAAGCGTCGCCTGAAAATAATCGAACAGCGAACCGAACGACCCGATCATTGGCGCATAGATAGCCGCGATCACCATGAACACGGCGGTCACGAGCCGACCCAGGACGGACAGCGCACGTTCACTGAGCGTCGGCCGCGCAATCCTCGCCAGGTCCATGGTGGCAAGCGAGGAGGCGGCATTGAGCGCACTATCAAGGCTGGACATGATGGCAGCCAACATCGCCGCCAATACGATCCCCCTAAAGCCTGCAGGCAAGAGATCAAACGTGAGTGTCGGGAACGCTTTATCTGGGCTGTCGAGAGTGGGATAGAGCGCGGCTGCAACCAGGCCGGGTACGATCATCAAGAACAAGTTGAGCAGCTTAAGAAAGCCGGCAAGAAGCGCACCTTTGCGTCCCTCATCGAGCGTGCGCGCAGCCAGTGCGCGCTGCACGAAGTATTGATTGAACGTCCAGTAGTAGAGCCCCAGGATTACGATCCCGAAGATCCCTGGCCACGGCAGAGCATCATCGTCAGCGTCTCGGAACAGTTCGACGTGCCGCTCGTCCAGTCTTGAAAGAAGCGCATCCCAACCCCCGACCTGCGCCAGGCCATATCCGGCAACAACAGCGGCGCCGGCAATCAGTACGAATGACTGCAGCGTGTCGGTGATAACGACAGTGCGTAAGCCTCCAAAGATCGTATACAGACCCGTACAGATCGAGATGACAATGCATGCAGTCCATAAATCAAGAAACGGCAGCCCCGTTGAGATGACGACAGCACCGGCATAAAGCGCGCCCGCCGTATCGATGAACAACAGTGTGAGAAGAGTGAAGACCGAGTAAGTCGTGCGCGCCCGCCGCTCGAACCGGTGTTCCAGATATTCCGGCACCGTGTACAGCTGCCGGCGCAGAAACACTGGAAGAACGAAGATGGCGAACGCCACCAGCACCAAGGCCGCCGTCCACTCATAATGGAAGATACTCAGTCCGTGGCTATAGGCAGCACCGACCAGCCCGACGAAGCTCGAACCGGACATATTCGACGCATAAAAAGAAAAACCAATCAGATACCAAGGCAATGCTCGGCCTGCGAGGAAGTAGCCGGCAACGCTGTCCGACTCTGTGCCTTGACGACCCAAATAGAGCGCGAGCCCAAAAGTTGAGACAAGGTAGGCGGCGACAATGCCAATCTCTGGTCCGTGCAGGCCCATCCAATTTACGCAAGTCTCAATCGTTCTGAGGGACAGCTCCTGCATAAGCCATCGAAGTAATCCTGTCCCCAATGTTAGGATCTAAACCATCCCTGCGTCTAAAAACGATCACCGCATCGCCATCCCGGACGGCGGTGATTATTCTTTTTCGTTCTCACCTCCCCTCCAAGCCGGAGATCACCACAACCCAGCAAGGCGACCGGTGCGGCGGACGCTAAACTCCATAGCCACGGATGGCTGCACTCCGCCTGACCAACAGCACGAAAAACCCTTCGACAAGCGAACATTTGTCAGCGGATCCTAAGCCGCCACAACTATCGTCTAGTTCTAGTGTCGTTCTCTGCTTAACTAATGTGAAGGCGCCTCTGTCAGTCCCATGATAATTCTCAGTGCCCAACATTAATTCGAGGGGGCACTGCTTGCGGTTCGGGCGTATTCCAGTTTAGCACTCACTCGTGCTTTCAATCGTCGGCGGTTCTAAAAATGTCGGTAGCGGTTTCCAGAAGATCGTTATTCGCCCGCTTTCGCGGAGGGCCCGCACAACAGCGGCCGCCGTGGAGCCGTTCGGACGCCTTGTTCACCGACAACTGCAGCCAATGCGGAAAGTGCATCGAAGCTTGTCCGACGGGACTCATTACCAGTGGTCACGCCGGCTATCCCATCGTCGCTTTCACCAACTCCGCCTGCACTTTCTGTGGCGCCTGCCACCAGGCTTGCAACGACGATTGTTTCGACCCAGACGCGACCCAAGCCTGGGCCCTGAAGGCGATCATTTCTCAGGCCTGCGTCGAGACCAAAGGCGTCGCGTGTCGCGTCTGTGAAGACATTTGCGAAACCGCTGCAATACGCTTTCGCCCAGCTCTTGGCGGCCGCTCCTCGCCGGAGATCAAATCCAACGACTGTACAGGCTGCGGCGCTTGCGTCGCCGTCTGCCCGGTATCGGCAATCACAGTAACTTCAGATGAAACGTTCGCCCAGGAGGCCACGACATGAATGTCTGCGGCGTACTTGTTCACGCAAATCCCAAACGAGTGGACGAAGTGATCCAGGCGATGCGTGAACTCGACGGACTTGAAGTGCATCGCACGGCTGACGGGGGACGCATCGTCGTCACCGTTGAAGACACCGAGCGCACGCTCGCGCTCGACACACTCACGGCGATCCACAAACTGGACGGGATCGTCGCCGCATCCCTCGTCTACCACAGCATTGACCCGGCAGCAGATACGGCAGCCGACGCCTGAGGAGGAAAACATGACCGCTCCGTTCGACGCAGAACCAAACGATCAAATCCAAGATGGCGCACCAGATGAAGTGACCGCCCCAGCCAATCAACCCAATCGCCGCGATGTCATGAAAGCCAGTGCGCTGGCTGCAACCATGGCGGCCGCCGGTTTGCCGGTCGGGGCCGAGCAAGCTGCAGCGGCCACCGTGGACGGCATCCGTTGGGACAAGGGCGTGTGCCGGTTCTGCGGCACGGGTTGCGGTGTTATCGTCGGAACCAAGAATGGCCGCGTCGTCGCCACCCAGGGCGATCCCGACGCACCGGTTAACCGTGGCCTCAACTGCATCAAGGGCTACTTCCTCTCCAAGATTATGTATGGCAAGGACCGCCTCACGCAGCCCTTGCTCCGCAAAAAGAATGGCAAGTTCGACAAGAACGGTGATTTCGAGCCGGTGAGCTGGGAGGAAGCCTTCCAGATCATGGCCGACAAGTGGAAGTCGACGCTAAAGGAGTTGGGTCCAACCGCGGTCGGCATGTTCGGCTCCGGCCAGTGGACGGTATGGGAAGGTTATGCGGCGGCCAAGCTTCACAAGGCTGGCTTCCGCACGAACAACCTCGATCCCAACGCGCGCCACTGCATGGCATCGGCGGTCGCCGGTTTCATCCGTACCTTTGGCATCGACGAGCCGATGGGCTGCTACGACGACCTGGAGCACGCAGACGCCTTCGTGCTGTGGGGCGCCAACATGGCCGAGATGCACCCGATTTTGTGGTCACGCCTCACCGACCGTCGTCTGACCCACGACGGCTGTGAAGTCCACGTTTTGTCGACATTCGAGCACCGTAGCTTCGAACTCGCCGACAACGGCATGATTTTTACGCCGCAAACCGATCTTGCGATCCTCAACTACATCGCCAACCACATCATCAAAACCGGGCGCGTGAATCGGGACTTTGTCGACAAGCACGTGTCCTTCCACAAGACCAACCTGGACATTGGTTACGGCCTGCGCCCAACCCATCCGTTGGAAAAGGACGCAACCAACGCCAAGAAGGCCGGCGGCAAATCCAAGATCACCTTCGAGGAATACGCCGCCGCGGTTGAACCCTACACAGTCGAGTACGCGGCCAAGTTGTCCGGCGTCCCAGCCGACAGGCTTGAGCGCCTGGCGGAACTCTATGCCGATCCCAATAAGAAGGTCGTGTCCTATTGGACGATGGGATTCAATCAGCACACGCGTGGCACCTGGGTGAACAACCTGATGTACAACGTGCATCTGTTGGTGGGGAAGATTTCCGAGCCGGGTAACGGGCCGTTTTCACTGACTGGACAGCCATCCGCCTGCGGTACCGCACGCGAGGTCGGTACATTTGCCCACCGTCTCCCCGCCGACATGGTCGTCAAAAATCCCGAGCACAGAGCCAAGGCCGAAAGCATCTGGAAACTTCCAGAGGGAACGATACCCGGCCAGGTGGGCTACCATGCCGTGCTGCAAAACCGGATGTTGAAAGACGGCAAGCTTCGCGCCTACTGGGTGCAATGCACCAACAACATGCAAACAGCCCCCAACATGAATGAGGAGGGCTATCCAGGATACCGCAATCCCGAAACATTCATTGTGGTCTCCGATCCTTATCCGACGGTCACAGCACTTGCCGCCGACCTCATCCTTCCCACCTCGATGTGGATGGAGAAGGAAGGCGCCTATGGCAATGCCGAACGGCGTACCCAGTTCTGGCGCCAGCAGGTGAAACCACCAGGCGAATCCCGTTCCGATCTTTGGCAGACCGTGGAGTTCTCCAAGTATTTCAAGGTCGAGGATGTCTGGCCTGAAGATCTCATCGCCAAGAAGCCTGAGTATCGCGGCAAGACACTCTACGATGTGCTTTTCGCAAACGGTCAGGTCGATCAGTTCCCACTCTCGGAAACTCAAGAGGGGTTCGACAACGATGAGGCCAAAGCATTTGGCTTCTATATCCAAAAGGGGCTGTTTGAGGAGTATGCCGCGTTCGGTCGCGGCAAAGCACACGACCTTGCGCCATTCGATCTCTACCACAAGGCCCGCGGTCTGCGTTGGCCGGTTGTCGGCAATAAGGAAACGCTGTGGCGCTTCCGCGAAGGCTATGACCCTTACGTCAAAGCCGGTGAGGACGTGAAGTTCTACGGCAAGCCGGACGGACGAGCGGCAATCATCTTCTGCCCCTTCGAACCCGCTGCCGAGAGCCCGGATTCGGAATACGATCTCTGGTTATGCACGGGCCGCGTTCTTGAACATTGGCACTCCGGTTCAATGACCCGGCGGGTGCCCGAGCTGCATCGCTCGGTAACGCATGCCGTCGTCTTCATTCACCCCGAGGATGCGAGAGAACGCAAGCTGCATCGCGGGCAGGTCGTCAAGCTGATGACCCGGCGCGGGGAGGTGCTTACGCGGGTTGAAACACGCGGGCGCAACAAAATGCCCAGGGGCCTCGTGTTCATTCCGTTCTTCGACGAGAACCAGCTCGTCAACAAGCTAACGCTAGACGCCACCTGTCCGATCTCCAAGGAGACCGACTTCAAGAAGTGCGCCTGCAAGATCGAGTTGGCCTGAAGCTACGACGGGCGGCAGCGGGCATCCATTGATCGCCCGTGACCCCTCGCCGAGGCGTGGAGCAAACGGATGGCTTTGACCAAGAAGAAGGGCTATGGCCCGGCCGATCCTAAGAGGCGTCGGGCGCTCAAGGAAATGGCCATGTACGCGGCGGGAACGGCTGGCATCGCAGCGGCCGTCACCGGCTTCGCTGGCCAATCCCGCTCGTTGCCGGCTGAAACGTTGCGTCCTCCTGGGGCTTTGCCCGAGCACGACTTCCAGTCGGCGTGCGTCCGCTGCGGTCTATGTGTCAGAGCCTGCCCTTACAACACCTTGAAGCTCGCCGAATTTGGTGACGGCCCCGCGATCGGAACGCCCTACTTTATCGCACGCCAGGTTCCATGCGAAATGTGCGACGACATTCCATGCGTTGTCGCCTGCCCGACCGGAGCACTCGATCATGCTCTGACCGACATCGATAACGCACGCATGGGTGAAGCCTCTCTTGTCGGGCGCACAGCGTGCCTCAACATGCTGGGGCTGAGGTGCGACGTTTGCTATCGGGTGTGCCCGGTCATCGACAAGGCGATCACCCTTCAGCTCTCGCACAACGCACGTACAAAGAAACACACTATCTTCGAACCGGTGGTCCATCCCGATGCCTGCACGGGCTGCGGCAAGTGCGAGAAATCATGCGTTCTCGAGGTCGCGGCCATTCGTGTCCTGCCTAAAAAGCTCACGCATGGACAAATTGGCGAGCATTACCGGCTGGGCTGGGAAGAAAAGAATAGAGCCGGCAAAGAACTCGTCCCCGGCGTCATCGACCTTCCTGACCGGATGCCCGGCGGCCCCTCCGGTGTTGAACCGCCCTCACTTTCAAAGATCCCGGGACTTGGCAAAACGGCGGGCGGGCAATGAGCATAAAACGCGAACCCGGCGTCGAGGCCGTACAGCAACATGGTTGGTTCCGGGCCAATCAGTGGTTGCTGGCGCGCCGTGCAACTCAACTCGGTTTCTTCATGTTATTCGCGACCGGCCCTCTGTTTGGCATTTGGATTGCCAAGGGCACACTCGCCTCATCGATGACCCTTGATGTGCTGCCGCTCACCGATCCACTTGTCCTGTTGCAGGGGCTGATCGCCGGCCATCGTCCAGAATTGTTGGCGTTGATTGGGGCCGGTATTGTCCTCGGCGCTTATCTTCTGATTGGCGGCCGCGTGTACTGCTCGTGGGTTTGCCCGGTCAATCCTGTTACAGATCTCGCCGCCTGGGTCCGCCGTAAACTGGATATCCAGAAGGGTTGGAATCTCAAGCCGAAAGCGCGTTTGTGGATGCTTGGTGCAATTCTCGTTGCCGCGTTCATTACCGGTACGATTGCGTTCGAACTGATCAACCCGATCACCACCCTCTATCGCGGGCTCTTGTTCGGCGTCTCATGGGGAATGGTGACGCTGCTCTTGATCTTTCTGTTCGACGTCTTCGTCACCCGGGATGGCTGGTGCGGACATGTGTGCCCTGTCGGTGCCTTTTATGGCCTCGTAAACACAACGGGACTTCTGCGCGTATCAGCCCGCGGCCGGCAGCGCTGTGATGATTGCATGGACTGCTATGCGGTCTGCCCCGAGATGCACGTCATTGCGCCGGCTCTCAACGCAACCGACGCCAGGGACACTCCGATCATAACCGATATCGATTGCACCGCCTGCGGACGATGCATCGACGTCTGCCCGGAACGTGTTTTCAACTTCACCCACCGCTTCGATCAACGGGTGGATCAACCACCCGCGCCCAAAACGATGACTTCCAGGAGTCACCTGGTCACTGCAGCGTGAGATGCGCGCTTCGAAAATCCGAGAGGATGCAATGATGAAGATCTCAAATAAAAGACGGTTACTCAGCTGCGGACTCGCATTAACCGCTGGATTAGCGGTGGTTGGAACTGGAATGGCTCAGGACGCCCGCCTCCAAGTTAAGTCCCTTGGTGGTGGCCAGGTGCTGAACCAGCTCAACAAACCACCGGAGGTAAACCGCCAGTCCACTCCGGATGGTGGTTTCGGGCGCGCCTATCGGCAGCAACCGCCGCTCATCCCGCACAAGGTCGACCGCTACCAGATCACCACGACGAACAATGCCTGCATGACTTGCCACGACTGGCCGGGCAACATCGAGGCCAAGGCCCCGAAGGTCTCCGAGACTCACTATGTCGACCGGCAAGGCGCGCGTCTCGATAAGATTGCTGGCACCCGCTATTTTTGCCAGCAGTGCCACGTTCCCCAGGCCGACGCACGCCCGTTGGTCGAGAACAATTTCCAAAACGCCACCCAGGCGAAATAGGACGTGTCAGTCGTGCCAACAGCGATCCGATTGGCCTGAGCCGACCCGCGATATGAGGAGGAAATGAGCGTGGCAAACACGGAAAACAAGGACGGACCGGAACCATCACGTGGCGGTATGATAAGCCGTCTATGGCGTCGATTGTCGACACCTGCGCGGAGCATTGCGTTGGGAACTCTGCTCGTCGGCGGATTCGTTGTGGGGGTCCTCTTTTGGGGTGGTTTTAACTGGTCCCTCGAACTGACCAACACAGAGCAATTCTGCATCTCGTGCCACGAGATGAAGGAAAATGTGTTCGCCGAGTATCAAGGTACGGTGCACTACGCGAATAGTTCCGGTGTCAGGGCGTCGTGCCCAGATTGCCACGTTCCCAAGGAGTGGATCCACAAAGTTATCCGCAAGATCCACGCGAGCAACGAGCTCTATCACCACTTGCTGGGGAGCGTCTCCACGAAAGATAAATTCAACGCCAAACGACTAAAGCTCGCATCGAACGAATGGCGCCGCATGAAGAGTACCGACAGTCGGGAGTGCCGCAACTGCCACAAATTCGACTACATGGACTACGCTTCGCAGGAGCCACGCGCCTCCAAAACCCACCAGGACGCCCTGACAAGTGGCAAAACCTGCATCGATTGTCACCGTGGCATCGCCCATAACTTGCCTCCGAAAGCCACTGAAACCTACGAAAAACTCGTCGAGAGCATCGACAAGAACGACTTCCAGGATTCTGTCGGATTATCTTGATAAGATCACGAAACCCGCCTCTCAGCCGCAAACGGCGAAGGCCAATCCAAACTGAATGAAACGGAGCACGGGCATGCCAGCCGATAAGATAAGGATTGCCGCCGTCGTTTTTTCCGCCAGCGAAGGCGCACACGCCGACACTCTCCTAAAAGATGTCGCCGACGGCTTGAAGTCTGGCGGAGCCCTGCTGGCTGGGGCCGTCCAACACAATACGCATAACGGCGACAGGTGCCGCTGCGATATGACATTGGAAGACCTGACAAGTGGCCGGTTAGTCAAAATCTCGGAAGACCGTGGGCCGGAAGCCCGCGGTTGCCGCCTTGATTTCATCTGCGCTTGAGGAAATCGTTGGCCTCGTCTCAGCTTCCCTTGAAGCCAGCCCCGATATCGTGATGATCAACAAATTCGGCAAGCGGGAAGCGGAGGGAAGCGGCTTCCGTTCGACAATCGAACAAGCTCTGGAGGCCGGCATCCCGGTCGTGGTTGCCGTCAACGCGGCCAACATTGACGCCTGGAACTCCTTCACAGGGGGACTTGACGTCCGCTTGCCACCGGACCGGAACGCTATCGGTGCCTGGTGCGTCGAGCCCGATCAATACCAAGACACCCACGCTGCGGCTTCCGTTTGAGCGCGGCTGCAATGTCCGCTCGCCGGCAACTGACATCCAGCTGACAGTCCCTCCAAGCGGCCGACTAGGGTCGCTGTTTGAAGATGACACCCTCCCGGTGGCTAACGTTGTCGAGCAGTTCCCGCAATTGCGGCCTCGATCAAAAACGGCCCCTGCTTGTTAAGCGAGGCGCGAAACACGTCGTTGAAGCGTTCAGCCGATGTCACGCGCTCAGCCTCCACACCCATGCCGCGTGCCAACTGGACCCAATCGAGGGCTGGCCGGCCCAAATCCATCATGTCGGAAGCATTTCGCCCAGGTTCAGCGACGCCAAGATTTGCGAGTTCCTGCTTGAGGATTGCATACGCCTCATTGGCATAGATCACCGTTGTCACATTCAGGCGTTCTCTCGCCTGGGTCCAAAGCCCCTGCACGGTATACATTCCGCTGCCGTCGGCTTGTAGGCAAATGACGCGCCGGTCTGGACAGGCAACGGATGCGCCTGTTGCCAACGGAATCCCGATTCCGATCGCTCCGCCAGTCAGCTGCAGCCAGTCGTGGGGCGCGGCATGACGTGTCAGTGGGAAGAGATTGATCCCGGAAGTGAGACTTTCATCGACAACGACCGCACCGTCGGGAAGCAGCACACCTAACGACTGTGCAATTCCATCGGGAGTGATTGCACCTGTGGCAAGCGTCAGGCCGGGGCATGGTTCTTCGATTGTCGGCGTGTCTTGGCCGAATTCGCTTGATACCGCCTCAAGCGCCTCCACGACATTCTCGTTCTCGCCAGCCAGAACTGTGACTTCGCACCCTTCTGGAACCAGGGAACTTGGCCTGCCCGGATAGGCGAAGAACGCAACAGGAGCCGGCCCGCCGGCCAATATGAGATGTTTCAATCCACCTAATTCTGTGAGTGCCTGATCAACCGAATAAGGGACCGGCACGATAGCCGGCATGTTTCTTCCGCGTGCGATCCGCGCGTTGAACATCTGACCAAGCAAACGCACACCGCTGGCACGCGCGATCCTATCAGCGTGCTTCAGCCCACCCTCAAGCGCGCCTTCGCCGGCCAACAATAGAGCTGCCGGATCACCCGACTTGAGGATTTCTACTACGCGATCGATGGAGTGTTCTGGTACGGAAGCTGGAGCAGAGTCATGTCTGATGGTCCTGACGCTGGCCCCTTCCGTCCAGGCCACATCGGCAGGAACGATCAGCGTCGCCGCCTGGCCCGGCCAGGCATTGGCGGCTTCAATGGCCATGGCCGTATCGTGCCCGATAGTCTGAGCCGACTGAGCTGTCCTCACCCAATGAGAATAGGGGCGTGCCGTTGCTTCGACGTCGGCGGCAAGCGGTGGATTGAACGATCTGTGGTAGGTGGCGTGATCGCCGACAATGTTGACGATCGGAGATCGAGCGCACTTCGCATTGTGGAGGTTGGCCAGACCATTCGCCAGGCCCGGTCCGCAATGCAGCAACGTCGCAACCGGCATCCGTGCCATGCGTGCATATCCGTCGGCTGCACCGGTGACTACGCCTTCAAACAGACCCAGGATGCACCTCATTCCCGGGTTGTGGTCCAATGCTGCCACCAACGCCATCTCGGATGTGCCGGGATTTGCGAAACAAACATCGACCCCTCCGGCCGTCAGAGTTCTAACGACGCTCTCCGCACCATTCATTCGCTCAATCTCCATTCTGCCGGCGGCTTCTCGCTGTCGGGACACGCAACCCAGGGTGCGCGTTCCCGTTCATCTATGATTGCGAGTTCTTGCAGACAATAGAAGCCAACGGGGAGGCAATAAGGCCATAGAACTCGCCACGGTTCCAACCGATGTTTCTGCTACACGCCGTCTGTTGCCGCCCACCCGGCCACTATCGCGAAGAACTATAGGCTGCGACACGACCGTTAAGAGGCAATAGCGCCAACGCGGAGGATTGTTCCTTGTTGAATGAGTGTGATTGCAGTCCGCAATCCGAGACTGTTCTCGATAGAGCCTAGATCGGCAACCGGCGCACAAAACTGTGGCGTTCCCCACCCAATCGAACGCGCACCGGTCTTCTGCATTTACCTTTGCCCGTCGTGTTATTTGCCGGTCTGTATCATCGACGACCAGAACCGAACCAGTCGCCTGGCGCGCCCGAAAGCCGTGTCGGTTAGATCCTTTCCATCAACTGAGACCACTATTTTCGACTTATCCAGCAACCGCTTTAGCGAGCGGCGATAAATCGCTAGCGGACGCGCGGTCTTCGAAACATTCCGGTCGTTCTTCTCGAAGAACTCGATGATATGCGCGTCTCGTGCTCTGTCCGGCGGCGTAATGTCCTCGGGAGCCGGCATTGCCGGGCTGCCGGACGTTTAAGCGCATAGTCGATGTCTTCGATGGTCAACGGCTTTGCAACAACGTCAGTGGCGCCGAGCCTGATGGCTTGGGCCGAAGTCCGAAGGTTGCCGTATGAAATGATTACTACGATCCTTGCGTCAGGTTGACATTCAGCGCGCCAGGGATCAGTTCGGCCCCGTTCTCGCCGTCGGGATTGAGGTCGAGGATCATGAACTCCGGAACCATTTAGGCAATTTTGGAGTGTGCCTCGGCGACATCGCAAGCTGCGTCGACGGCATAGCCGCGCACCCGCATCGACCGTGCGAGCAGGGCCGCATAGATCGTATCGTCTTGCACGATAAGCAGCCCGCGCACCTTCAATCCACCCTTCAAGGCAAACGCGCCCGAGTGTTAAGCAGTTCGGTATTAAGCCGCCGCCTAGCATGCGACACAGTGCCGACAGCCGACACAGAGCCCTACGTTAGCTCACCGTGTTGCCGATGGACTGAAAGGCCAGGTGGCAAGAAACCCGAGAGAATGGCTCAAGAGCCCGCAAATCACGTGGCGCTCCGATTGAGCTGACGGCCCTCTGATACGGCCGCACCAGCTATGGATCGAGGCAATTGATAGCCGTCATTGCTTCGAGCGCACTGAAGCCTTGTCACGATCAATGGCGCGAACAGCTCTTGGCAAACACCCCAATACGTGAGGGGAACGTCCTGTCGCACTGATGGCGAATTAGAAGGTGTTTTTCCCCGGCCACAACTTCAGGCTGGTGCTTCAAGCAGCATGAAGCTCGCCAAAACCTGTGCGAACATCTGTCCGACGTTTAACAAGACGGGGCCCCCGTGCCTCAGCACCAAGTGGCCTCCAGCAGCTGCTTACCCGCAAGCATGGCATCGCGTGCATCATTGATAGAAGTAATGACAAAGTATCGAACCGCCGCCTTCCAATCCCGCTGCTCACCAAATTACAGATCACGATGAAGCGGCAGGCTATCAGAGCGCCCAACGCCGCCATCGATCCATTGATCAGAAAATACTTGGGGAAAACGGTGCGCAGAACGGCTCTCGCGCTGTGTTTCAGTAGCGCACGCTAAGGTCCGCGGATGCTTTCAAGGAGCTTCCGGCAATACGTAACATCGCAATGCCGCTCTTCTTGCTTTCCTACAATAGGAAGAACGTATGGAGTTGGCCTTCGACCAAGTTCACATGAACAAAATGCGAAATAACCGCATGAGAGGACCAACAATGGTCACGCGTTCGAGGCCATCTCGGAGCATGGCGGAGTTGCTTCCTGCGAGACACGGCGTGGGCTCTAGCGCCCGCGCTCATTTTTCTGTTCGGTGTTCGATTTAGCGGCGATCGCACCGTCGTAGAACAATGCACCCTGATCGATCGTGACGATCTCGTTGCCTTCCGGTAACCGGTATGCGCCATCTTTAACGCCGCCCAGCGTGAGCTGGCAGCCTCTTAGGCACACGCCTTCGAGACTGCCACCCGGAGGAATATCGACAGTGCTGTTGGCTCCCCGTTCTTCAATGGTGAGCGTGTAGGTGCGGCTGTCGTTGTTCGTGATCATCGCGCTGCGCGCTGGGTTGGCCGTTAGAGCCAAACCCGCAACACCAATGGCCGCCAGGACCGTTAGCCCAGCGGCGACGCAGCTTTGCCGCCCTCGGAATGCCAGCGGCATATCACTATTTCTTTGCCGATGACTTGCGGGCTGGCTTCTTCTTCGCAGACTCGCGAGTTGAGACCTTCCGTGAGGCAGAAGCCTTCGCGGCGGCAGCAGTCTTTGCTGGTTTCCGCACGGCGGGCTTCTTGGCTGCTGGCTTACGAGCAGCTGGTTTTTTGGCTGCCGGCTTGCGAGCAGCTGGCTTCTTGGCTGCCGGCTTGCGAGCAGCTGGCTTCTTCGCGGCAACCTTCTTCGAAGGAGCCTTCTTAACTGCCGGCTTCTTCGCGGCGACTTTACGGGCTGCAGGCTTCTTTACCGCGGCCGTTTTCTTGGCTGCGGTCTTCTTCGCAGCGACTGTTTTCTTCGCGGCTGGTTTGGCCGCTGCCTTCTTCGTAGCCGACTTCTTTGCCGTTGACTTCGTACTCTTAGCTTTCATTACGCTCGTTCCTCTACCAGAACTCTCACCACCCGAGACTTTCGATTCTACACTCATAGTTCATACCGAACGTGAGTTGAATTCGAAAGGCCTTTACTATCACGACATCAAAAACCGCGCGTGGGCCTTCACTCTGCTGTCAAAACCACTGTTCCTCAAACGGAATTTTCCGGTTGAGGCTATCGAGGAATTCGATAGATATCGCGAAGGCGCTTTTTGAGTAGGGAGTTGTGCTGTGGATATCACCCTCGCACGTACATTCTTGACCGTCTCTGAGACGGGTAGCTTCATCGATGCTGCACGGCGCATGAACGTCACCCAGTCGACAGTTTCCGCTAGGATTTGCGGGCTTGAAGAACAGCTCGGCCGCCCTTTGTTCGAACGATCCCACACCGGTGCCGATCTGACAGCCGCGGGTGAACAGTTCCGCAAACACGCCCTCGCGTTGGTTCGTGTTTGGCAGCATGCTCAGCTCGAAGTCAAACTGTCAGGAGAGCATCGAGACCACCTTGCCGTTGGCGCGCAGATGAGCTTTTGGCAGGGCTTCTTGCTCGATTGGATCGGTTGGCTGCGCACTGAGGTGCCCGATATAGCCGTCTCGGCAACCGCAAGCAGTGCCAATGATCTGATCCAGCGATTGACCGAAGGAACCCTTGATCTGGCGGTACTCTACCAGCCGACACAGCCCCCGGGCCTAATTATCGAGCACCTCTTCGACGAGACCTTCATTTTGGTGACCTCAACACCAGTCACACGTCGCCGGCGCAATGATGAGTACGTGTCGACAGATTGGGGCGGGGACTTTCTGCGCGATCACGCCTCAGCCTTCCCGCAACTGGAAACGAGCGGCCTGCATCTGGACATCGGAGCAGGTGGTGTCGAGTACGTTTTGAACAACGAAGGGTCCTGCTATTGCCCGAAACGCCTCGTTAGGGAGCACATCTCGAAGGGCCGCTTGCGTCAGCCTCCCCGGGCCCGCAAGTTCGTGTATCCGGTGTTCTTGGTGTACCCTGAGGCACGCGATGAGGAAGCCTACGAGCAAATCCTAGCTGGTCTAAGGCGGTTCGCCTCCCGTCTAGGCTGAGCGTGCCGTTGCCACTTGTCGCTGGGCCAGAGCGGAACTGAGAACCTTGAGTGCACCCGATTGCATGCTGACCACCATGCTCTTTGCCATATCCCGGAGCGCCGTCAAGCATAGGTTAGCGCAGGCCAGCCCCAGTGGGCTCATCGTAACAACGTAGTCGCATACGTCGACACCGTCAGCAAAACACGCCGTAAGTACGTTATCCAATTGTGCCTGCCCCGAACTGCAGTTTTTATAGGATATATCGAACGCGCCAATGTGCGCGCAGTGCAATCCCTTGAAGCGCAGCGCGATCGGCTTGCCCTCTACCCAAAGAACCGAGGCTCAAAGCCCCACTGGCCGCTCAGTCGCCCCCGCCACTCTGTTCCAAAATGGAGCGAACCGCGGAGCGCTGTAAGCATTTGAGATGATGCTGTGCTTGGCAAGCCATTCCGACTTGAAGGTAAGAGCCATTCGCACGGGTTGCGGGGCTTCCGCGGCCTTATGAGAAATCTTCAACCCTAGCTGCCCCAATCCCTCGAGGGCCTTGCCCCGTGGCCTCCTGCTTTTGCGTCCCGCACGGCTATACCTCGCACTTGAGTCAGCCGGTTCATTGATGCTCGTCAGATCAATCCAGGGCGCGAATTCCTTGTTCAAGGTGCGATCGTTCCTCTCCAGCAGCTCCCTCAGGTTAGCATCGTCACGCACCTTCGAGGCGAACGGCATGTCGCAACCCACCACATCGCGGATAAACATAAGGGCTTGCTCATGATCACCCGCGCGGCCTTGCCCGTCGGCAAGCCGACGTCCGAGTACTGGCTGACCGGTTGTGCCATCTATTTGAGTACTCGGCCGCCAAGTCTGCGCTCGCGCACTAAAGGCCAGACCATTTCCAGCCGCCCCTGCCAGCGTCCTGCTACGATCATGAGTTCCTATCTCCATCCGAAGAAAACGCAGGCCCCAATGATGCAGCCAGTTATGTTGCTGAAAGACGTGATGCCGGCGCCCATTGGAAATGAATGGCTCATCCTATTCCCCCTCCAGCTGTTCAAATGAACTGAAAGTCGAAACAACCGTGACCTCCCAGCCCGCCCGAACTTGGCCGCCGGATCCTCCAGCAAGTGGGTCGGATCGGGTTCTCGAATGCCGTGTTTGCTGAGTTGGGGGTCGCCGCCCATGAATTCTCGTACGCTCAATGGAATTGTGATTAACAGTGGAACGGACGAACACCTTTGGCTCCGTCGTGCGATTGCAGCTGCAGTATCTGCGCTTGGGTGGCGCTGTGGCACCATGCGCCGTAGCAGTGATCTTGTTTGCGATCGGCGATACAACGTCCGCACCCAGGCTGAAGGCAAGCAAGACGACTGATCAGGTCCCGTGTTTCGAAGGTGATGACAAATGCGGAGCGGCCGCGGAGCCTATGCAACTAAGTTGGCTCTCGCTCAAGCCTGAGTAGATCGAGTGATTGTAGTTGGGGTCCTCAGCGGATGCATCCGAACAGGATTGCCAAGGCTGCGCCGCCGAACGCCGACATGGGAACCAAAGTCGGGCAGCCCAAGGTGAGCAGCGTAACGGCAGAAAGCGGCGTGAATGAGCGACCAGGATCGGTCAGCTGATCACTGCAGGTAGGAGGGCAGCCAACTCTCGTGAGCCAGACGCAGGTCCTGCAGAAGCAGACGATCTTCGCCAGGCTTCTCCAAGGCCTCTCCACCCGTCCGCCCGACAATGCGGCAGTCGAGTGCCAACAATCTGGCTCTCTCTATCACCTGTTCCGCCTTAGATGGATCGACTGCGACCACATAGCGGCCCTGGTCTTCACCAAACCAAATGGCGTGTTCGGGTCGACGCCCCTCGTAGCCAAAAAGCTCAACACCGATATTGCCGGAAAGTGCCATTTCCGCGATGGCTACGAGCAGCCCCCCATCCGCACAATCGTGAACCGTGTCCGTGGTCCCTTCACGGATCAGGCCGCGAACCAGCCGCCCTGCCTTGATTTCATCCGCAAGATCGACCGGAGGTGGAGCCCCTTCGAGATTCCCAACAAAGATCTGCTGATAGAGTGTTTGACCGAGCCAACCCTGCTCCGACCCGAGAACCAGAAGCAACTCACCTTGACGCTTCAATTCGCTCGAAGCCATCGTCGTGAAATCAGGCACCAGCCCAACCCCACCGATGGCAGGTGTCGGTGGAATCCCGACGCCATTGGTTTCGTTATAGAGCGAGACGTTCCCGGATACGACAGGGTAATCGAGGGCCTTGCAAGCCTCCCCCATTCCCTCGACGGCGCCGACCAATTGACCCATGACATCCGGACGCTCCGGTGAGGCGAAGTTGAGATTATCGGTAATAGCCAATGGATCCGCACCGACCGAGATTAGGTTGCGCCAGCTTTCCACGACGGCCTGCTTTGCCCCCATCGCCGGATCGGCGGCGACATAGCGCGGGGTGACATCACAGGTGGCGGCTATGCCCTTGTTCGTACCGTGCACACGCACGACCGCCGCATCCCCGCCGGGTCGCTGCACGGTATCGCCCATCACCATGTGATCGTACTGTTCCCAAATCCACCGTCGAGAGCAGAGCTGCGGCTGGCCCATCATTTGGACCAGCGCCTCCAGATTCCCTTTGCCTGGTGCAGCCACCCATTCGGGGGGGACTGGTCGCTTAGCTGGTGTCAGCTCGTAGGGACGCTCGTAGAGCGGAGCTGAATTGGCAAGCGTTGCAACCGGGATATCGGCTTCAATGACACCCTTGTGCGTGACGATCATGCGGCCGGTATCGGTGGTCCGTCCGATTACCGCGAAATCCAAGCCCCATTTATGGAAAACAGCCTCGGCTGAACCTTCGGAGCCGGGACGCAACACCATCAGCATACGCTCCTGGCTTTCCGACAGCATCATCTCGTAGGCTGTCATGCCGCTTTCCCTCTGCGGCACATGATCGAGATCCAGCTCGATACCCACGCCGCCCTTGTCGGCCATTTCCGCAGTCGATGAAGTCAGCCCGGCAGCCCCCATGTCCTGAATGGCGATGATCGCGTCGGACGACATCAACTCCAAGCAGGCTTCGATCAACAGCTTCTCGGTGAACGGGTCGCCTACCTGTACGGTCGGACGCTTTTCATCAGAGTTCTCGTCGAACTCTGCCGATGCCATTGTTGCGCCATGGATGCCGTCGCGGCCGGTCTTCGAGCCCACATAGACGACAGGTAGCCCGACACCCTTCGCGGCCGAATAGAAGATCTTGTCGGTACGCGCCAGGCCTACGCACATCGCGTTGACGAGAATGTTGTTGTTATAGCCCGCATCGAAATTCGTCTCGCCGCCGACCGTGGGGACCCCAACACAGTTCCCATAACCGCCGATGCCGGCAACCACTCCGGACACCAGGTGGCGCGTCTTGGGATGCTCCGGATCGCCAAAGCGCAGCGCGTTCAGGTTAGCTACCGGACGCGCCCCCATCGTGAACACGTCACGCATGATGCCGCCGACCCCGGTCGCCGCGCCCTGATAGGGTTCGATGTAGCTCGGGTGATTGTGGCTTTCCATCTTGAACACGGCCGCCCACCCGTCACCAAGATCGACGATGCCCGCGTTCTCACCGGGACCTTGGATAACCTGGGGGCCCGTGGTCGGCAGTTGCCTAAGCCAGAACCGAGAGGATTTATACGAGCAGTGCTCCGACCACATGACCGAGAAGATGCCAAGCTCGGTAAGCGAAGGTTCTCTCCCCATGATCTCGAGGAGGCGCTCATATTCATCCGGCTTCAGCCCATGCTCGGCGACAATGGCTGGCGTGATCGTCGGCGGATTTGTTGCGGTCATGCTGGTCCTGATGGCTGCACCCAATAGAAACAAAGGCGGCTTCGCAGTTTAGCGCATGCTTAATAACCGCGCTTTCGTCTCTTGTCTTGTCCCGCTGTTACACCGTGTGGTGTGTTAACGCTCGATCAGCTGCAAACACTGGCGTTTCTGCCACCGGTTTCGAACGAGTTCCGGGTCGGTATGCTCCTCGACAGGATAGCCGACGCAGAGATAGGCGACGAGCTTCCAAGCCTCAGGAACCTCTAAACAAGCCTTGACCGCGTCGGGATCAAGAACCGACACCCATCCGACGCCGATCCCACGCGCCCGCGCCGCAAGCCAAAAGGAGTGCACGCTGATGACTGTCGAATAGGCAAGCATCTCCGGCATGCTTTGGCGCCCGAGCCCCCGGCCCTGCAGGGTCGAACTCGTCGCAGAAGACCGCAAGATGAACAGGACTTTCGCACAAGCCCTCAAGTTTGAGCTTCACGTATTTCGCCCTGACATCCACGCCGTAAATCTCGGCGGCAGTCGCGTTCGAGGCCTCGAAGTTCTCGCGGATAGCCGTTCTCGCCTCGCTGGAGTTAACCCGGACCCAGCGCCAGGGCTGGCTGTTCCCTACCGACGGTGCAAGACTGGCCATCTGCAGAAGCTCTTCCAGAACTGGCCCCGCAACGGGATCTGCCCGGAACCGCCGGACATCGCGCCGCCACTCGAAGAGTTGTTCGAGACGGTCATTGAACTCCTGACCGAAATGCGGCGGGTCAATCGGCAATGAGGTATTCCTGCAACTCAGTGAGCAACGCCAGCATATCCTGGCCGGCGAACACAAAGCTCCCGACACCGGTAGCCTTAAACCCGGCTTCCGCATCACCCGGCCGTCCCGCCAGCATGACGCGGCCGGCACCAGCTTCCTTTAAGCCCCGCGCCGTCTCTTCACCCATCTGCGCATAAATATCTTCAGACGAACAGATGCAGGCAACACGTGCGCCGGACGCCTTGAACGCCTCGGTGGCCTGCTCAGCGGTTACATAGCCCTCGCTCACGATCGCCTCGATGCCGCCTGCCGCGAGAAGGTTCTTCATCCAGGTCGAGCGCAGGGTATGCGCCGCGATCGGGCCGAGGCTCGCGAGAAACACCTTCGGCAACCCGCCCGTGGCTTGTTTATGAAGGTCGGCCTTGTCCCGCAGTGCTTCAAACGGCACCGCCAACCGCAGCGAGCGCAAGGGTGTAGCCTGAATGGTTGCACTCGGACCTGGTGTCACCTCACTCACGGACTTGCCGTCGACCAGCGCTGCGATCAGCGCTTCAAAGCCAATGTCCGGATTGCCGTCACACAAGCTTGGAATCCCGCGTTGCGGATCCGCGGAGACTTCCAATACTTCAACGCCGGCCTCCGACAGCAGCGGAAACTCGCTCGTGCCCGTAATGGGCGTTTTACGACGCGCAACGTCCTTGGCACGGGTTTCCGCAACCGTGGCGATGCGGTCTTGAACCTTGCCTGCCTTGAGGCTTGCCACGATGCCTCCTTCGGCCTCGATCTCTTGAAACAACGACCAAGCCACCTCGGCCAGCTCGTCGGTCAACGCTTCATATGCACCCGATCCAGCACTCGGATCGGCTACCCGCCACAAATTCGATTCCTCAAGCAAAACGTTCTGCGTATTGCGCGCGATGCGCCGCGCAAACGAGTTAGGCAAACCGAGCGCTTGGGTGTGGGCCAGAACAGTCATGCTATCAGCCCCTCCTATGCCCGCGGCAAACGTCGCCATCGTCCCGCGTAACATGTTTACCCAAGGGTCCCGCTGGCTCAGCATCCGCCAGGCCGACTCCGCATTGATGCGGATCTGACTTCCCGAGATGCTACTAGCCTCCTCGATGCGCGCCCACAACCGCCGCATGGCACGCAGTTTGGCGATCCCCATGAACTGATCGGCATCAATCGCGAATGTCCAGGACAGTGCCCGGCTCGCATCCTCGCCGCTCCAACCCTGATCGACTAGCGCCCGCAAATAGGTAACGCCAGTGGCCAACGCCAATGCGAGTTCCTGCGCTTCCGAAGAACCAGCTTCGTGATAGGCTCGCATATCCGCAGTCAGGTAGGGTCCGCTGTATCCCTTGGACTTCAACACACCCGAGCTATCAGAGATCCGCTTGACCAGTGTCGGCAAATCTGCGGCCAGGCGTCCCCGGTAGGCGAGATTACCGATAGGGTCCATGCCGAAGTCGATGGCGCAATCTTGCGGTGTCAGCCCGCGTCGCTCGATCAGCGCCGCCACCAATCCCGCGTTGATACGCCCTGCCGGCGCCGGATCTATCCGCAACGCGACCATATCGAGACCAACTCCATCGAGTGCCGCGTCGAGTTCGGCAACTGTTTCGCAACCGACGCCGTAGCCGCGCGCCGAGAGGCCGCCGGGAAACACCAAGGTCAATGAATCGGCACCGTTCTTCAGGTCATCAAGGGCCTGCTCACTGGCCGCACCGTTTTCGGGGTGGTCCACACGCACGGAAATGCCCCATGGGCGTCCAGCTGTCTCGCCGCTGATAGGCGCCGCATTCTCACGTCTCATGTAAAGCGGAGCGATGCACAGACCGTCGGCACTCCGAGAGACCAGCCGTTTCTCGTAATCGGCGCCTTTGAGCGCCTTGGCGACGAGGGCCCGCCAAGCATCCTCCGTTGGCGTGTCAAAACCCTCAACCAGTTTCAAGTTTGCAGCGCTCATCGTCATCAGGCCTTTCGCTTCCGGGTGCGCCCAGGGGTAGCGCCATCACCAGATTGACGTCGTCCGGGCGGGGCTCGCTGTAATCTTCGGCAAATTACCGACCCCAGGCCTTTTAGCAAATTCAGGCATTAGACTAACAAACGCGCAACCGACGATGCTGTAAAGCCGCCCAATTACACCCATTCCGCTCAACTGTTTGCATCGAAAAGCTGTTGGTCGTTTATGCAACTGCTGTTCCTTTGCCAAACGTACCTGTGCCATTAGGCTGCAGAACACAAAGATTTGCTTTTGGTTCAAGCCGCGTGGGCGCTGCGCTTTTTGACCGACACATCGAAGGGATGATCAGACGATGAGCCAAACTGTCCTCAAGGACGGAAAGATCTATCTTGGAACCAGCGTCAAGCCGGAATACCTCGACCTCCGACTTGCCAACCGCCATGGCCTGATCACAGGCGCCACCGGCACAGGTAAGACCGTGTCCCTGCAAGTTCTGGCGGAAGGCTTCGCCAAGAACGGTGTTCCAGTCTTTGCCGCCGACATAAAAGGCGACCTATCGGGCATTGCGAAAGCTGGCACCCGCAAGGACTTCATCGACAAGCGCATCGAGACGATCGGGCTCGACGTTTACCAAAACACCGCCTACCCGACAGTCTTTTGGGACGTCTTCGGTCAACAAGGTCATCCGGTGCGAGCTACCGTTGCCGACATGGGACCGCTGCTGCTGTCCCGCCTCATGGAGCTAAACGAGGTCCAGGAGGGGGTTCTCAACATCGTCTTCAGGGTAGCGGCCGATGAAGTTGCTGCCGGCCGCAAGGAGTTTTTGCTCCTCGACCTCAGGGATCTTCGTTCGGCGCTAAACAACGTCGGTCAACGTTCAAAGGAGCTGTCAACTCAGTACGGCAATGTCGCCTCATCCTCGGTTGGCGCCATTCAGCGCCGCCTCCTCGTGCTGGAGGAGCAAGGGGCCGATGAATTCTTTGGCGAGCCGGCCCTAGACATCGATGATCTCCTGCGTGTCAGTATGGACGGGCGCGGCATTGTGAACCTGCTTGCCGCCGATAAACTTATGCAGAGCCCTCAGCTCTATTCAACGTTCCTGTTGTGGCTCCTGACAAACCTTTGGCAGCGCCTGCCGGAAGTTGGAGATCTGCCAAAGCCGAAGCTCGTATTCTTCTTCGACGAAGCGCATTTGTTGTTTGATGAGGCCCCAAAAGCCCTGCTGCAGCGCATTGAACAGGTTGCCCGCCTGATCCGTTCGAAAGGCGTCGGGGTCTACTTCATTACCCAGAACCCTCTCGATGTGCCCGATACCGTCTCCTCTCAGCTCGGCAACCGCGTTCAGCATCAGCTGCGCGCCTTCTCTCCAAAGGAACGCCGCGCCGTCAAGGCCGCCGCAGAGACATTCCGCCCCAACCCGGATCTCGACACCGAGCGCGTTATTCTTGATCTCGGTATCGGTGAAGCACTTGTCTCGACCCTGGAGAACAAAGGTGAGCCATCGATCGTGCAACGCACGCTCATTCGCCCACCGGAGGGGCAGATCGGCCCGCTGACGCCCCAAGAACGAGCCACCCTCATGCAGCGCAGCCCGGTGTCTGGCAAATACGATACGCCGGTCGATCGCGAGAGCGCTCATGAATTGCTGGCCAAGCGCGCGGAAGAATTGGCTCGCAAGGAAGAGGAATTGAAGGCCGATGCTGATACTGGTGGTTGGCTCGAGGAAGCCGGCCGCGTTGTTTTTGGCCGCGGTCCGCGCGGCGGTGCCTCTATCGGTGAGCAGGCCGCGCGTTACGCTAGCCGGTCGATTATGCGTCGCGTCATCAGCCAAATTGTCCGTTCGGCCATGAAGGGGTTCCGGTTCAGGTGAGATGTTGAGGTGGTTTGGTGATTTGCGTTCGCCTTTATTCCTGACCCCTGCCCCGAGCAGACTTAACGCGCTAATCGACAGCGTAGAAATTTGAGGTTGCCGTGCTGCGAAAGCTATTACTCGTGATTGCCATGACTGGTGCGTTTGCGTTCGGCGCATCCGCACAGGAACCCGAGCTGAACAGCCCATCGATGACCGCGATTGTCGCCATAGGTGAATCACTTGCTGAGGAACGCTGTGGGCGCTGCCATGCCCTCGGCATGGAAGACGCATCGCCGCACGCTGATGCGCCACCGTTTCGCGTCGTCGCTAAACGCTACCGGCTGGAAGATCTCGCCGAGTCGCTGGCGGAGGGGATCTTGACAGGCCATACCGATATGCCGGTTCTCGTCTTCAAGGAGGACGAGATCGATTCCTTCCTGACATATCTTGGAAGTCTGTTGCCTCACTCCCAATAAGGTTTTCAATCCCGGTCAGGGTAAAGCTTCATCAGCCCCTCGGCTGAGGCTGGACAAATGCCGCGCTCGGTAATTAAACCGGTTACCAGCCGCGCCGGCGTCACATCGAACGCCGGATTACCGGCTCCCGAACCCGGTGCGGCGATCTCAACCGTCACGACCGATCCATCAGGCAAACGCCCCGGCATCTTTAGGACTTCATCGCTGGAGCGTTCTTCGATTGGGATCTTAAAGCCGTCATCGATCCTCCAGTCGATCGTCGAGTGCGGCAAGGCGACATAGAATGGTATGTCATTATCCTTTGCAGCCAAGGCCTTCAGGTAGGTGCCGATCTTGTTGGCCACATCGCCCGACGCTGTGACCCGGTCGGTGCCGACAATGACGACATCGACCTTACCGTGCTGCATGAGATGCCCCCCGGCGTTGTCGACAACGATGGTGTGCGGAACCCCATGTGCACCAAGTTCATATGCAGTCAGTGAGGCGCCTTGGTTGCGCGGTCGGGTTTCATCGACCCACACATGCATTGCGATGCCCTTGTCGTGTGCCTGATATATCGGCGATGTAGCTGTGCCCCAGTCAACGCAGGCGATCCACCCGGCATTACAATGAGTGAGCACGTTGACCGGCTCGCCTGGCTCCTTCTTCGCGGCGATCTCCTCGATCAGCCGGAGTCCATGTACGCCGATCATGCGGCAGGTTTCGATATCTTCGTCGCAAAGTGTCGCGGCCTGGCGATAGGCCGCAGCCACCCTTTCCTCGCGCGGTAGGTTCCGTATCGCCTTGCGTATTTCTTCAAGTGCCCAGCGCAGGTTGACGGCCGTCGGTCGCTGTTCAGCCAAATGGGCTATCGCTGCGTCCATCGCCTCATCGCTGGTATCCTCCCGCAGCGCCAGGCAGACGCCATAGGCTGCGGTCGCCCCGATCAGCGGCGCACCGCGCACTTGCATGCTCCGGATCGCGACAGCGGCGTCTTCCATCGTCGCCAGACGTGCTGTCACCAACTCGTGCGGCAACTTCGTCTGATCGATGATCTCGACAGACCAACCATCATCGTTCAGCCAAATGGTGCGGTAGGCGGTTCCATTGATCTTCATCTTTGTCCCCTGGCGTTGCGGCCCGCGACCGGTCTAATCGTGATCAGAGCTGTGCGCGCTGCTGACGATGGCGAGGGCTTCATCAAGCTCACACGATGGGCAGGTCAGGATAAACCAGGCCGTATGCGGTTGGGCGGACTTGTCGACGATCTGCAAGCCATTCTGCCGACATATCGGACATGCAAGCTCGCCGCGCTCACCACCTTGCCACGCTCGAATTGAAACCATGGCGGCCTTAGCCAATTCGGGCGTACCAATGCGTTTGGGCTGCGCAGCCATCAATGTCCCTCGAACGCCATCAGCGCATGGCACTCGACACCGAGCTCTTCAAGTCTCTTGCGTCCACCGAGCTCCGGCAGGTCGATCACGAAGACGGCGCCAAGCACCTGTCCACCTGTTCGGGTAATCAGCTTGGCCGCAGCCTCTGCTGTTCCCCCCGTTGCGATGAGATCATCCACGATCAGAATCCGTTCCCCTTCTTTCACCGCATCTTCGTGGATTTCAATCGTATCGGTCCCATATTCGAGTTCGTAGTCCTGAGCAACGGTCTTCCAAGGCAGCTTGCCCTTCTTCCGGATCGGGATGAAGCCGCAACCAAGCCTGTCGGCGACCGCTCCACCAAGGATAAATCCGCGCGCCTCGATACCGGCAACCGCATCCACCGGCTCCGTGCGATACGGTTCGGCTAGCTGTACAATGGCCGCCTTGAACCCCTGAGCATCGGCAAAAAGTGTGGTGACATCCCGAAACATTACGCCAGGTTTGGGATAATCAGGGATTGTACGGATGAGATTCTTTAGATCAGACAAGACCACCTCCACGACAAATTCGCCGCGTTACATAGCAGGATCTAGTCAGGGAGGATAGAAGACCGATCAATGTGGGCTTCGCGGGGCGGTGTGTGCTGCCAAGGCGCTCCCAAATAACGGGAGGCGTGCGGAGGAGAGGACGAACTGATGGCCGAACATGAAATACCGCTGACGGGTGATGAGGATATGGATGACCTGCCGCGTACCTTGCGGCGGGAACGCGCAGCGCGCGAACAAGCTGCGCGCGAGCGTGACGCAAACAACTCCACAAGGCGGGGATCAAAGGCCCCCGACCTAGGCGCGCATATCGAACCTCACTACGGGGCCGATAGCTATGTTGAAGAGGACCCCTATCCCGCGGTGGTCAAGCAACTCGATATTCCGTTCCTGCATATGATGGTCTTTTTTCTCAAGGCTGTAATCGCCGCCATCCCCGCCCTCATCGTGCTCGGCGCGATTGTTTGGCTCTCCGGCGAGATCTTGCAGCAGTTTTTTCCGTGGCTGATCAAGATGAGGGTCATCATCCAGTTTCCCGACATGTGATTGCGTCCAGCGTCGGCTACAAACTTCACGCCACCAGCACCCCATGTATCAAGTGCCGGAAAGCTCATGTCCGCGCGCATTAGCCGCCGCAATCGCCCGATCAACGAGCCGCTTCATCGCCTCCTCAGCCATTAGCACGTCAAGCGCCGCCGCTGTCGTTCCTCCGGGCGAAGTGACATTGCAGCGCAACTGCTCGGCGCTGAGCTCGGACTTTGCCAATAGGGCTCCCGCACCCGCCACGGTTGTTCTGGCGAGTTTCGCAGCAAGCTCGGCATCAAGACCGGCGGCAACTCCAGCTGCCTCCATGCATTCGGCTAAATGGAAGACATAAGCCGGCCCGGAGCCCGAAACAGCCGTCACCGCGTTCATCAGTCCTTCGCCCTCCACCCAGGCCACCTCGCCGACCGCCGACATCAGTTGCGTAGCGAGCGCCCTCTGATCTGGGCGCGTCGCGGCGTTGGCGCAGCAAACCGTCATGCCGTGTCCTATCGATGCTGGAGTATTCGGCATCGCGCGCACAACCGCCGAGCCTGCAGGTAGATGCTGCTCAAAGCTGGCAATCGTCCGCCCCGCTGCGATGGATAATGTCAACGTATCGGACCCTGCCAACCGCGCGACGGGAGGGAATACATCGTCCATCACCTGCGGTTTAACCGCGGCAACGATCACCGAAGGTTGCCCTTCAAGGTCACCGAAAGTCGCCGTGGCTGCCGCTAGATTATGGCCGCGGATCAGATCTTCTGTTTCGGGTGGGGGTGCGGGATCCAGGATCAGCAGCTGCGTAGGATCGAGCCCGCGTGAAAGGAGTTCCGGCAACCAGGGCGCCGCCCATTTTGCCGGCGCCAAGTATAAGAAGGGGCCCAGAAAGCTCAAACGGCATGATGGCGTCTCCTCCGCGCCTGACGAATAACAGGCGCGGAGAAAAGCTTCCTCCTCACGCCTGCCCTTCGGTTTCGAACATTGTCGAGACTAGAGCCTCGCGGCTTGGCTTACCGGCCCAGACCACGAATTGGAACGCCTGATAGTAACGTTCGCAGGATTTGAGTGCAGCTTGCAGCATTGCTTCACACTGTTCGACGGTGGCCACCGTGCCGCCGAGTAGCAATGCATGCCGGTACATCACCAGCCCTTCGTGCGTCCACAGATCGAAATGGCCGAGCCACAGTTGTTCGTTGATCTGCGCGACTAGGCGATACATTTCATTGAGCCGCTGTTCAGGAACCCGGAAGTCAAAGGCACTCGCCACGTGCAGTGCTTGCAGGTCTTGGCGCCAATTGATCGACACGTGATAGTCGGTCCAAGTCCCCGCAACTATGATGGTCAGTTCATCATCACCATTGCGATCGCACTGCCAGCCATGGCGGTCTGCCAGCTGTTCAATTAGATCTACGGGATTGCTGTGGCGCTGGTAATTCGCTCCGGCTGATGCCATTCGTGGTCCTCGTTCTTCCTGGGCCAATTGGATCCGCCCCTTGGCGCACAGCGCCCTGCGAGTTGATCAAGCAGCCTCCCAGAAGAAGATGTTCCGGCCACCCGCAAAAGGCACAAAACACCTCACCGCCCTGAGTTGCAACCGGACCCGCAAAAGTGTCCACCGGCAACGTGGCGGAGTGCGGGCGGAACCCGGTCAACAGGGCGTTATCTGTTGAAAAAGCGAGAATATTTTCGGGCCGAGGCAAAACTGCACTCGACAGGGTAAGCAGTCACGAGTTCTCGAATTCAAAGATCACTTTTACGAGGCCGCGAAGTTGGCCTTAGCGGGCTTCAAGAGCTGCGACCCGAGCCTCCAGACGCTCGTTTTCTTCACGCGCCTTTACCGCCATCGCCCGAACCGCTTCGAACTCCTCGCGGGTTACCACATCCATCTCCTGAAGAAATTTCTCGCCCTGCGCGCGCATCATCGTCTGCATCTCGCGCTGGACCCCCTGGGCGGCGCCTGCGGCATCCGTCATCATCTTAGCGAGTTCATCGAAGAGCCGGTTTGATGTCTGGGTCATGTGAGTTCCTTAATGCCTGTTTTTACGCGGCTGCGCTGCCACCTGGTCATCGCCGTCGGACTTGGCGCAACTATGATCGTGCGGTGGGTTCCCCGCAACCGTGCAACCTTGACAGGTCGCCTCGCTTCACCAAACCTCGCGCAGCTCCACGAACCACTCCTCTGATCAGCGAGATTGCATGAGCCCTCTCGATATACCCTTCCCAGAGATAAATCCGATCGCGCTTCAGATCGGACCGCTCGCCGTCCGCTGGTATGGCCTTGCCTATGCCGCTGGCCTCATTATTGGATGGCTCTATATCCGCCAGCTTCTGGAGCGCCAGCAGCTGTGGAAGAACGAGACCGCCCCGATGCGTCCCGATGACGCTGACGAGCTGCTCGTCTGGGTTGCTGCCGGTGTGATCCTTGGTGGTCGTCTTGGGCACGTATTGTTTTACAATCCTGACTTTTACTTCGCGAACCCGATGGAGATTTTCGCCATTTGGAAAGGCGGTATGGCCTTTCACGGGGGGCTTCTTGGAACCGGTATTGCCATGGCGCTCTTCGCGCGCCGCGAAGGTATCTCGGTGTGGCCCGTTATGGATCTCGTCTCCGCGGCAGTGCCAATCGGACTGTTCTTTGGGCGCGTGGCAAATTTCATCAATGCCGAAGTCGTCGGCTCGGTGACCAAAATGCCATGGGGCATGGTTTTTCCAGGCGCCGGTGACGAGCCACGTCACCCCGCAATGCTTTATGAAGCAGCGCTCGAGGGCATCGCGCTATTCCTCATTCTACGTTACTTCACTCACACTAGGCTCTCCCTGAGAATGCCAGGCCTGACGACCGGTATCTTCCTGATCGGCTACGCGGTGTTCCGCATCTTCTGTGAGCTTTTCAAGATCGTCGACTACCGGCTGGTCCTCGCCGATTATCCAATCACCAAGGGCATGGTCTATTCGTTGCCAATGCTGCTCTTGGGTCTATGGTTCATTTGCGGCGCCCGAGCCCGCGCTAAAGGAGCCCCGGAGGAAAAGGCGGCGTGACTGGTTATGATCCAAAAGCCCGTCACGATACGCCTCTTGCGCGAAAGCTGAAGGATGACATCAAACGGCACGGACCGATCGGTGTTCCAGCTTACATGCGTGCCTGTTTAATGGACTCCGATCACGGTTACTATCGCGCCAGTGAGGCAATTGGCCAAGGCGGCGACTTTATTACCGCGCCCGAAATCAGCCAGGTGTTCGGCGAGTTAATTGGCCTCTGGTCGGTTATTGTCTGGAAGCAGATGGGCGCACCGGCACCATTCAACCTCATCGAGATAGGTCCAGGACGCGGAACACTAATGAGTGACGCTTTGCGGGCGGCAGGTGTGGCAGGCGACTTTCTGTCAGCCGCCGACATCTGCATGGTGGAGATCAACTCGACCCTTCGCCGGGTTCAGGAATACACGCTTCAGAAAGCCACCGATGGATGCGTAACGCTAAGATGGTTCGATTGCATCGAGGGACTCCAACAAGCCGACGGCAAGCACAAACCGGTCATTCTCATTGCAAACGAGTTCCTCGACACCCTGCCGCCAACTCAATTCGTCCGATGCGGCTCCAAATGGCATTGGCGTCAGATCGGTCTCGACCAAAACGACGGCCTTCAGTTCCGTCCATCGGTCGAGCCTATAGCCCCAGAATTTCCGGAACTGAACGAAGTCCTCGAGGCCGTGTTTCCCGGTGCCGACGTGGATACTGTGGTTTCTCGCACGTCCTTCAACGGGCTAACCGACGGCATTCTTGGCTGGGACAACGTGGCGGCGCTGATGATCGACTACGGCGACACCAGCTCAATGCGTGGCGATGGCCTCCAGGCCGTCCGTAATCACACCTATGAGCACCCCCTGACGTCACCAGGAGAGGCTGATCTTAGCGCACTTGTTGATTTTCATGAGCTGGTAAAATGCATCCAAAGAACCGCCAAGGACCGTCTCGCCATCGACGGCCCGGTCATCCAAGCCGAATTCCTGGGCAGCCTCGGCATGATGGAGCGCGCGTCCCACCTCATGGCGCGAAATCCGGAAAAAGCCGCGCAGATTGAAGCTGGCGTCGCGCGGCTCATGTCGCCGCAAGGTATGGGCACGCGCTTCAAGGCGATCGGGGTGCGATCCAAGGAGCTGCCAATTCTGCCTGGCTTCGCTTAAGTCCTCCAAGGAGCCCACTATGCCGAGCCCGCTAATAGCCGATAATCTAGCCGATATTGCCGATCTCGCCGGCATCCAGCACGGCTTCTTCACCCGGCAAGGTGGAGTTTCGGAGGGCATTTACGCCTCCCTCAACTGCGGTCTTGGCTCGCGCGACACTCCCCAAGTGGTGGTCGCAAACCGGGCCCGAGTGGCACTCGACCTCGGCGCGCCAGAACCAACGGTCCTCACCCCCTATCAGATCCATAGCGCTGACGCCCTGGTCGTCGACGGACCCTTTCCACCGGGTGAACCACCGCGCGCAGACGCCCTCGTGACGCGAACTCCGGGCCTTGCGATTGGTATCCTGACGGCAGATTGCGGACCCGTGCTATTCGCCGACCCACAAGCCCGCGTCGTCGCCGCCGCTCATGCAGGTTGGCGCGGTGCCATGGAGGGTATTCTAGAGGCGACAATCGTTGCTATGGAATCCCTTGGCGCCCGCAGAAGCCGTATTCATTCGGCACTGGGCCCATGTATTGGCCAACCCAATTATGAAGTGGGTGAGGAGTTCCAAGACCGCTTCATCGCACACAGCTCATCCTACGCGTGCTTTTTCAGAACACCGCAGAATGCAACCCGGCCACACTTCGATTTGCCGGGTTTCATACTATCGGATTTAGCCACCAGGGGACTGGCGAGCATCGCTTCTGAGTCCCGCTGCACCTACGCGAACGAATCAAAATTTTTCAGCTACAGGCGCTCAACACACCGTTCAGAGGGGGATTACGGTCGTCAAATCTCCGCAATTCTCGTTGCATAAATGCAATATCCACAGTTGGCCGGCTGCCAGTGGGCGGGTTGATTAAGCTTGACGGGTCTTACAGTTAAAAGAAGCTGGACGTTCGCGATAACACCACGCTAAACGTCAAGTTAACGAGTTCCGGTCGTTAGGACTTGTAGAGGCCGCAAGGTTAGTACGCCGGCCGCCGGATGATCAGCGGGTCATTACAGGGGGACGTCGTTGTGACGACCAACAATGCTGCTGCGGCGTGCTGTGCGAATACGACATTCACACTCACGAGCCTCGCAGTTTTCCTTGGATTTGTTCTCGCAGGGTGCAGTACCACTGGGCCGTCGTTTCTTCCAGGTGGAGAAACGGCTCAAACACAGGGTGCTCCGGCTGCGTCGACGAATTCAACAAAGATTGCCATAGCGCCGGTCATCGGCGCACCTGATAAAATTGCCAAGCAAATTCAGGCACAGCTGGATGGTGCCATGAAGCGCCGTAATATTGCGGTCGCGACTGGTCCAGGTGCGAACTACACTTTGCGCGGCTACATTGTTTCGGCCCGGGAGCGGACCGGAACTAAGATATCCTACATCTGGGATGTGACCGACACGACCGGCAAGCGCGTCAACCGTATTAGCGGCGAGGAAATCACCACCGCCTCAGCGGGCGGCGATCCTTGGGCCTCGGTGACGCCAGCGCTGATGGGCAAGATCTCAGAAAAGACCGCCACATCGCTGGCCACGTGGTTGCCCACTCAAACAGCATCGGCTCCTGCCATCGCCGGCGCTGCTCAAGCCGCACCAACCGCCGCCGGTCAACTAGCCCAGAATACGGCTAGCTCCGCCGGCAAACAGGTCAAGCAGGCCAGTGTCGCTGCCAGGCAGGCAACTTCGGGCGGCACCACCACCGGCAGCATTGGAACCGGTGGTATGAATGCCATCATTCCGAGCGTGACTGGGGCACCCGGTGACGGATCGGTTTCGCTGACCAAGGCTATCCGCAACGAGTTGACCCGGAGCGGCGTAGCTCTCGGGGGAGCTCCGACACCTCAGTCCTATCGGGTTGAGGGGCGCGTCAATCTCAAGCAGGCCGTCTCAGGTAAGCAGGAGATAAAGATCGACTGGGATGTGAAGGATCCAGCTGGCAAGAAGCTCGGAACCGTGTCGCAGAAGAATAATATCCCTGCGGGATCATTGGACGGTGCATGGGGCAAAACAGCAGATGCAGCGGCCGCGGCGGCTGCTCAAGGCATCCTGAAGCTGCTCCCCAATAACACGGCCAAAACCAACTGACCGGCAGCAAGGTGTTGCTATCGCATGAGTGTTTGAAGCCCGGCCAGGACCACCCTGGCCGGGCTTCAATTATGTTATGGTCGTGCGCGGATTATTCTGCATGTGAAACACTGTTGTCGACTATTAAGAATTGCCGTGATGTTTACACCGAACCAATCGCCTTGTTACAGACCAGTCATACGGCGGCCGTGTAGAGGTTGAGTGAATGACTTTCGATGCCTTTGAGGGCGAAGACTTAGTAAATCCGTCACCGGATCTGAAGTTGGTAGCGGGCAACAGCAATCGGCCGCTCGCCTCAGCGATCAGCAAATTGCTGAATGTCCCGCTGACCAAGAGCCATGTCGAGACATTTGCGGACAAAGAGGTTTTCGTCGAGATCCACGAAAATGTCCGCGGTCAGGACTGCTTCATCATCCAATCGACGTCGTTTCCGGCAAACGACAACTTGATGGAGTTACTCGTTCTAATTGATTGCTTAAAGCGCGCATCCGCCGCCCGCATCACCGCCGTCATCCCCTACTTTGGCTATGCCCGGCAGGACCGTAAGCCGAAACCGCGTACCCCGATCACCGCCAAGCTGGTTGCCAACTTGATCGAGCGGGCAGGGGCCGATCGGGTGTTGACGCTGGATCTTCACGCCGGCCAGATCCAAGGCTTCTTCGATATACCCACCGACAACCTTTACGCCTCACCCCTCATCGTACGCGATATTCATCGTCGCTTGCCGGCCGACGATCTGATGGTCGTGTCACCAGACGCCGGTGGTGCGGTCCGCGCCCGAGAACTGGCAAACCGCCTGCAGGTGCCGATTGCCATTTGTAACAAGTGGCGGGAGGGGCCTGGTAAAGCCAGCATCATGAGCGTCATTGGTGACGTCCGGGGCAAGCGGTGCATTCTCATTGATGACATCGTCGATTCTGGCGGAACCCTGGTCAGCGCAGCTCAGGAGCTCATCAATGCCGGTGCGACTGACGTCGACGCGTATATCACCCACGGCGTTCTATCGGGTGGTGCGGTAACCAAGATCCGTAACTCAAAGATCAACTCCTTGGTCATTACCGACACAATCCTGCCGACGGAAATTGTACGCGCCGCGCGCAATGTCGATGTCCTTTCAATTGCGCCACTTCTTGCCAAGGCCATTCTTCGGACTTCCCGCGAGCGGAGTGTGTCAGGCCTCTTTGACTCTGATTGATGCAGAGGCTCTCGAGCGCGCCGACTCTCTGGCCGTCCCCACTATTGTTGCCATTGCGGCAAGCTGCCGCTATAAGCATGCGCCTCACCGAACATGAGTGTGAGCGCGTGAACCGGCACCCTTGGAGGCCGGTCCGCGATTGTTGACGGGGCCCACCCATCGGTCGGGTCCCTCTTGGTGTTTATGGAGATAAAGAAAATGGCATCCGAGACCTTTGAGCTCGAGGCTGCCGCCCGTGGACGTGTCGGCAAGGGGGCCGCGCGCCAGACACGCCGAGAAGGCCGGGTGCCTGCAGTGATCTATGGTGACAAGAAAGAGCCGGAAGCAATTTCGCTCGATTACAACGAAGTCTGGAAGATGTACTTGAGGGGCCAGTTCATGGCCAAGGTGTTTAAGTTGAAGGTCGACGGTAACGAGCATCTTGTCGTTTCGCGCGATCTACAACTCGACCCCGTCAAGGACACACCGATCCACATCGACTTCCTGCGCATCCGTGCTGATGGGCTGATCCGCGTTCATATTCCGGTGAAATTCCTCAATGAGGGTATCTGTCCCGGCCTTAAGCGCGGTGGCGTCTTGAACATCGTCCGCCACGACATCGAGGTCTGGTGTCCCTACGATAAAATCCCAGCCGCCTTTGAAGTGGACCTTGCAAACGTGCAGATCGGCCAGTCGATCCACGTATCGGCCCTGACCATGCCCGAAGGCGCCAAGGCGGTCATTCAAGACCGCGACTTCACCATCGCGACCATCGCGGGCCGCGGCCCAGCGGGCGGTGCCGAAGAGGAAACCACCGAGGTTGAAGCCGAAGTTGAAGAGAAGAAGGAATAGCCTTCTCTCCGAACTGATTTGTTACGGGCGGCTCGCTGCCGCCCGTGGCAATTGGGAACTTACCCATGAAGCTCATCGTCGGCCTCGGCAATCCTGGTCAAAAATACGAGCGCAACCGACATAACGTCGGTTTCCTCGCCGTCGACCGTATCGCCGATGAGTACGGATTTACGCCATTCCGCAAACGGTTCCGGGGGCTCGTTAGCGAAGGCCGCATTGGGTCCGAGCGCGCGCTCATCCTCAAACCGCAAACCTACATGAACGAGTTGGGCCAGTCTGTCGGTGAAGCTGCCCGATTTCTAAAGATCCCAGAAGAGGACGTTGTCGTTTTCTATGATGAGATCGACCTGGCGCCCGGCAAGCTGAAGGCAAAAGCAGGCGGTGGTAACGCCGGTCATAACGGCCTACGCTCCATCTCCTCGCATCTGGGCAACGACTACATCCGCGTTCGCATTGGCGTCGGCCACCCAGGCCGTAAAGACCTGGTATCTAACTATGTCCTGCATGATTTCGCCAAGGCCGACTACGACTGGCTTGATCCTCTGCTCGCGTCGATGACTAAGGCGGCGCCACCGCTGGTAGAAGGCGATATCGCGCGTTTCACCGCCGAGGTCGCCCTCGATCTTGGTGCACTCGAAGAAACGCCACCTCGGGCAGCCAAAAAAACGCAGCCGACCAAGACGCCGCGCGCCAAGTCGGCCGCTGGTCATCCGGCGGGGGAACGCATTGCCAAGGCGAAAAACGCGCTCGCCGAAAATCTGAAGAAATGGATGGCCAAGCGCGACAACAATGAGGGTGCATGAACGCCCTGCGCGGGGTTGCCGATTGCCGTTACGCATGAGCCGAATTAGCTCACCCATAAACTCGACGAAACGATAAGGATACCTCCAGACATGGGCTTCAAATGCGGCATCGTCGGCCTGCCGAACGTCGGCAAATCGACGCTGTTCAACGCGCTGACGCAAACCGCTGCCGCCGAGGCAGCCAATTATCCATTTTGCACGATCGAGCCGAATGTCGGCGAAGTCGGCGTCCCCGACGAGCGTCTGGAAAAGCTGGCGGCGATTGCAAAGTCGCAGGCCATCATCCCAACCCGTCTTACTTTTGTCGACATCGCCGGTCTAGTCCGTGGTGCTTCGCAAGGCGAGGGCCTGGGCAACCAGTTCCTCTCGCACATCCGCGAGGTCGACGCGATCGCTTACGTTCTGCGCTGCTTCGAGGATGGCGACGTCACCCACGTCGAGGGCCGCATCGATCCTGTCGCGGATGCCGACACGGTCGAAACTGAGCTAATGCTGGCGGACCTCGACTCTTTGGAGCGCCGACGCGCGGCCCTGGAGAAGAAGGCCAAGACCGGCGACAAGGAAGCCAAGACAACACTCGCCGTCATCGACAAGGTGCTTCCCCTCCTTCGCGAAGGCCAACCAGCCCGTCGTGCCGAGATCACTGATGATGAGCGTAAGATCTTCGATCTACTGCAGCTGCTGACGGCAAAGCCTGTGTTGTACGTCTGTAATGTCGATGAAGGCTCCGCCGGCGAAGGTAACGAATTCTCCAAATTGGTTGCCGCAAGGGCGGACGCCGAAGGTGCCCAGTACGTCGTCATCTCCGCCAAGATTGAATCCGAGCTCTCCGGTCTTGATGAGGACGAACAGCAGGCCTTTTTAGAGGAGCTTGGGCTCGAAGAACCAGGTCTCAACCGCCTGATCCGGGTCGGATACACACTCCTCGAACTAGTTACGTACTTCACCGTTGGGCCAAAGGAGGCGCGCGCCTGGACCATCGAAGTCGGCACCAAAGCTCCCCAGGCTGCCGGCGTCATCCATACGGACTTCGAGAAAGGCTTCATCCGCGCAGAAACAATCGCCTATCACGACTACGTCGGCCTCGGCGGAGAGAACGGTGCGAAGGAAGCCGGCAAAATGCGTCTCGAAGGCAAGGAATACTCGGTCAAGGATGGCGACGTTATGCATTTCCGGTTTGCCAACTGACGACCGAACCGACCTCCCCGGCTATGGCCTCCCTTGCCGCCGCGCTGGATTCCCGTCATAAGGCGCAGGATTTTCCCGCCGGATTTTCTCAACGGCGGCCAACGGACCGTCCAGCTGGCCTTTCAGCCAGTTCAGATTTTGGGCTTGATCAAGGAGCATAAAGACTTGCTGCGTACCGCCGTAACGACCGTTTTCCTCGCGCTGACGCTTACTGTGTCGCTCTCCTCATGCGCCAATGAACCTCAAATCAACAAACAATCTGGCGAACCAAGTGCAGCCGCACCCGATGCAAACGACCCAGAAAACACTTTGGTGATCGAGACCAAGACCGGCAAGGTGGTGATCCAGTTGCGCCCCGACCTTGCACCAAAGCACGTCGAACGCGTCAAGAAATTGGCCCGCGAAGGCTTCTACAACGGTATTGTTTTTCACCGTGTCATCCCAGGCTTCATGGCGCAAACGGGCGATCCCACAGGTACCGGCGCCGGTGGTTCTAAGTATCCAGATCTCGCGGCCGAATTCTCGCTGACACCATTTGAACGCGGCACCTTAGGAGCCGCCCGCAGCCAAAGTCCGAATTCAGCGAACTCCCAGTTCTTCATCACCTTCCAGCGATCGCCGCATCTCAATGGCCAATACACGGTCTTTGGGAAGGTGACTGAAGGCATGACCAACATCGACCAAGTCAAAAAGGGAAGTGAGCAGAATAATGGCCAAGTCGATAATCCGGACAAAATGTTGAAGGTCTACATCCTAGCCGACGCCAAATAGGGCGACCCGAACCATCGCCCCAGCACGAAATTGGAGATGCCAAATGGCTGATATTAAAGATCCCGAGAACACCCTCATTGTCGAAACAACGCAAGGCGTTGTCATCATCGAAATGCGACCGGATCTCGCTCCTCAGCATGTTGAGCGCATCAAGAAACTTGCGCGTGAAGGCTTTTACGATGGCATCGTGTTCCACCGTGTAATCGACGGCTTCATGGCGCAGACCGGCTGCCCCATGGGAACCGGCACCGGCGGCTCGGACTATCCAAATTTACCGGCCGAGTTCAACAGCGAGCCGCACGTGCGCGGCGTTTGTTCGATGGCCCGCGCCACCCCGCCCAATTCGGCAAATTCGCAATTCTTCATTTGCTTCGGCGACGCCGCGTTTTTGGACCGCCAATACACCGCTTGGGGCAAGGTCATCGAAGGCATGGAGAACGTCGACAAAATCAAGCGCGGTGAGCCCGTTCAGGGTCCCGATCGAATGGTTTCCATGAAAGTCGCTGCTGACGCTTAAGCGCAGTGTGAGAACACAGAAACTGGCTACACCGACCAAGCTCCACGGACCCCCACGAGCTTGGCAGTGCAGCGCATGATATGATCCACGATTTCGCTCTTCGCATTAGTAGTCGGGACCATGACGCTCGAGGCAGCCGGACCGGCGTGCTTCACCGGTTCGCCTGAGCGTGCGGCGGAACTGGCAAAAGCCCGGAAGGCCGGCGGTGCCTGTGTGGCGTCAGTTGCAAAGGCTGCGGCTGCCGCGGTGGAACCCGGTTATCGCAACGCCAAAGGTCGCTGCGTCCGCGACAAGCGGTTGGCCAAGGAGTGTGGGCCTCCGCCCTACCTCAATTGCACCGCCGAGTGCTCCCCGGCTCCAAAGAACTGCCGGAGCAATTGATGGCAACGCTTTGCCGCATTAAAAAGGATATACAGGTGACTATGAGCAATGCGTCAGCTCCGTTGATTGCCGTCGCCGGTCTTCTCGGTGCTGCAGGTGTCGCCCTTGCTGCAACGGCCGCTCATGTTGACGGCAGCGAAGCGCTGCGGGCGGCTGCCGAACTAGCCATGGTGCACGCTGTGGCGGGGCTCGCGATCATTGCTATCTCCTTGCACGCGAGGCGGCAGTGGCTGTGGCGGACGATTGTCGGAATCATGCTGATAGGCGCCATACTCTTCGTCGGCACCGTCGGCCTTGGCGTCCTTGCTGAGTTCCGGCCGCTGCCGATGCTGGCCCCAGTGGGTGGATCACTCACCATACTCGCGTGGGTGGGCCTCAGTATCGCGGGACTGATCGAATGGATGAACAGCTAACGACGCGAGCCCGATGAAGACCGATCTGTTTGATTTCGACCTGCCCGATGATCACATCGCGTTGCGGCCGGCTACGCCGCGCGATCACGCGCGCATGCTTTGCGTGTACCCAGGCGCCCGGCAGGAGCTGTTGGATAAAAACGTTCGCGATTTGCCCGGTCTCCTGCAACCCGGTGATTGTCTCGTATTCAACGACACCCGCGTTATTCCTGCTGCCCTATCTGGCACGCGCCGACGTGGCGAGGCGGTCGCCAACATAGCTTGCAATCTTCACAAGAGGCTCGATGAATCGCGCTGGCGCGCATTCGCCAAACCGGCAAAACGTCTCGATATCAACGACTGGATAGGCTTCGGCGGCGGAAAGACCATCCCGCTTCTAGCAACGGTTGTCGAGAAATTCGACGGCGGTGAGATTACGCTGGCTTTCGATCTATCGGGCGCTGAGCTCGACGCCGCCATCGCATCGAATGGCACCATGCCGCTTCCCCCGTACATCGCCGGTCGCAGAAAAGATGAACAAACCGATGCCGCATCCTATCAGACCATTTACGCGGCCAGGGACGGTGCGGTTGCCGCTCCAACGGCGGGTTTGCATTTCACCGACGAACTCTTTTCCACATTGAAGCAACGCCAGGTGACTTGCCAATTCGTTACCCTCCACGTCGGCGCCGGGACCTTCTTACCGGTCAAGGCCGAGAAGACGGAAGACCACCGCATGCACGCGGAATGGGGAAGCATTTCAACGGAAACTGCTGCGGATCTGAATAATGCCAGGGCTGCCGGCGGCAGGCTCATAGCCGTCGGAACGACCTCACTGAGGCTCCTCGAAAATGCGGCTCATGAGAACGGATCGATCCCCAGCTGGTCGGGAGACACCGACATATTCATAACGCCGGGATACCGGTTCAAGGCCGTTGATGCGTTGATGACTAACTTTCATCTGCCGCGTTCAACGCTCTTCATGTTGGTCTGCGCCTTTGCCGGGTTGGAAACCATGCGAGGCGCCTATGCACACGCTATAGATTCCAACTACCGCTTCTACTCCTATGGAGATAGCTCGCTCCTGATCAGGGCAGACTAGGACCCTTTTGCAATCAACGCGCCAAGCTCTTTGCGAAACTGGTCGCCCAGGTCCTCACGCGTCAGGCCATAAGCGACATTCGCCATCAGGAACCCGAGCTTGGACCCGCAGTCGTAGATCTCGCCATCGAAACGCACCGCGTGGAAGCTTTGATCATTGCGGTCAAGTAAACCCAACATGGCATCGGTTAGCTGAATCTCGCTTCCTGCACCCGGTTTCTGCTTCTCCAGAAGATCGAATATCTCAGGCTGAAGAATGTAGCGTCCGGTGATGTGCAGGTTCGAAGGTGCCGTGCCAGGGCGCGGTTTTTCGACCATTAAATTAATCGTCGACACCGGAATGTCGGCGTTGTCGACGCCGACGATCCCGTAATTCTGAGTTTGATCTTCGGGAATGGCTGACACCGCAATCATGTTGCCGCCAACCTCGTGATAGGCATCCATCATGCTGGCCAGGCATGGCGTAGAGGAGAAATGCAGCATGTCGGGCAGCAGCAAAGCAAACGGCTCACTGCCGACGATTTCCCTTGCGCACCAAACCGCATGGCCCAGACCGAGTGCCGCCTGCTGACGTGTGAAACTCGTCTGTCCGGCGCCTGGCAGATCTTTCAATAGCGCCGCCAGTTCATTTTCCTTGCCCCGCTCCTGCAGGGTGCGCTCCAATTCGAACTGGCTGTCGAAATGGTCCTCGATAACACCCTTGTTTCGTCCTGTAACGAAAACGAAATGCTCGATCCCAGCCGCTTTCGCCTCATCGACAACATGCTGGATTACGGGTCGGTCGACCACGGTCAGCATTTCTTTAGGCATCGCCTTGGTGGCGGGCAGAAAGCGTGTTCCAAGCCCGGCGACTGGAAACACGGCCTTGCGGATACGGGCGGGGGATTTGCTCATTGCGTACGAACCCTGCGTCAAGATTTCGACGATTGTGATGTACTCATTGGCACACCGATTCAGACAAAGATGTCGGGCGCCTCAGTTTTCTGGGATAGAGCATGAAACAAGCCAAAATAGGCAACAAGCGTGTCTTTTGCCTAATCAGCAAAATCTGCATGGCATGGTGATAATTATTCAAAGGTGTCCACAAGGTATTGCTTTCTAAAACTGAAACCCGGGGCCCTTGGCACATCTCCCATTTTCCTTGGCCTAGGACCAAAGAACGTACCCGGCGCATACACTAGGGAGAAGAACAACATGCCCCAAAATGGCCCTGAAAAGTGCGGCTAAGTCAAAGCAGGCAGGACAATGGGAGCAGGTGTGACGTGCGCGGAGCCGCTGACCAAACAAAATCGAAAATACGCCAAGGTGGCATATTCTTCATGCTTTTGGCGGTCGCTCTGTCCGCTATGGTTCTCCCAAGGCACGCCGTTGCTCGAGAACCATTCGGTGAGTTCTTGGAAAGTCTGTGGCCGGAGGCCCGTGACCGCTTCGGCGTATCGCGGCAGACATTTGAACGTGCCGTTGCTGGACTGAAGCCCGATCTATCACTACCCGACCTTGGCATCGAGGGCCGCAAGCGCAAGGTCAAGCAAGCTGAATTCACCCGCGCACCATCGGGCTATCTGGACAAAGCCTACTTGGCACGGTTGGCGCAAACGGGCGGCAAACTGGCGCGGACTTACGCCGGTGAGCTGGCCAAGATCGAACAACGCTTCGGTGTCGACAGCGCAATTGTTCTCGCCATCTTCGGCCGCGAAACAGCATTTGGCGCCTATACGCCAAAACACGACGCCATCCGTGTGCTAGCGACCCAGGCCTGGATTGGCCGTCGCAAAGAGCGTTTCCGCAACGAGCTCCTTTACGCCCTAAAACTTCTGGAAAAGGGCGTGCCCCGCAATAAAATGCGAGCATCCTGGGCCGGCGCCATGGGTTTAACCCAGTTCCTACCATCCGAGTTCTTCTCCCACGTCCACGACTTCGGTGGCGACGGGTACGCCGATCTGTTCGAATCTGTACCCGATGCTCTCGCGTCGGCCGCCCGCCAACTGAAAAACCATGGCTGGGTGCGCGGCCTGGACTGGGGCTATGAGGTCGTCATCCCCGCCAAAGCCGATTGCGCGATGGAGGGCCCCGTCGGCGAACGCAAGTACAAAGAATGGATCGCACAAGGCTTCCGTCGCGTTGCCAACCGCCCGTGGCCGACGCATCTGCAGGACCAGAACGCCTATCTCATGTCGCCCGCCGGGGCCCACGGTCCATCATTCCTGGTGACCGATAACTTCAAGGCAATTCGCGAGTACAATACGTCCGATCTCTACGCGACGTTCGTCGGCACCCTAGCCGATCGAATACGGGGCGGTGGTGATTTTGTAACGCCTTGGCGTAACGTCGGAGCACAGCGTACCGCAACGATCCGTGCCGTTCAGCAAGGTCTCAAGGACCGCGGCTATCCGATAACAATTGTCGATGGTTTTATCGGATCGAACACGCGTCGCGAAGCCGGTCAGTTCCAGCGCGCCACTGGAATGAAGGTTGACTGCTGGCCTTCCAAACAGCTTGTCCAGAAATTGAAATCCGGCTGAGGTTCATTCTGAGACGAAGACAAGTCTGGCTAAAGGTACTGGCGGCGCGAATGTGCTATAAAGGATCAAGAGGAATCCGTGAATCGGTCCGTCTGCAAACCTATTTGGGATGAAACCATGCGCGGCTTGGCATCATTCAGTATTCTGCTAGCGACCATGGTGGCGACTGCCCTGATGGCCGATTCCGCGCGCGCGGAAAATAACGTCTTCCAATCGAGCTACGTTACGCCCTTCCCGGACGGCGATATTTACAACGTGGCGATCGTCGGAGATTCGCTGGCCGAGGGCACAAGCTACGGGCTCCGCGACGCGCTGAATAAAGACAGGCGGATGAGGATAACACCGGGCCTCTCTAACTTTTCGCGCATCACCTTCAATACATTTGCCCAAAAGCTGAAGACGCTGAAGCGCAATCTCCTCCAGTCCAAAGCTAATATCGCAGTGATCATGCTTGGCGTTCACGATCGCCGCCGTATTCTCGGTAAGAACGGCAAGAGGCATTGGATCGGCACCCAGAGTTGGCGCGATGAGTACGCGCGGCGGATCGATCGTATGATGAAAACCCTGAAGAGTGCCGGCCTAGCTATTTATTGGGTGGGTTTGCCCAATATGCGGTCCAAGGATGCCGATGCCGCTTCCCAGATCATCAATGATGTGATCCGAGAACGCGCATATCTGAATGGCGTCAAATACATCGACATCTATGCAAGCTTCGCAAATGAACAGGGCGGCTATAGCGCCTTCGGACCAGATCTCGGCGGTAACATCAAACGCTTGCGCTGGCGCGACGGCCAGCACTTTACAGCCACCGGCTACAGCAAAGTTGCTCATTACATCGCCCGGGAAATCCGCCGTGACGTGACCCAAGCCAAAACGGAACGCACAATTCCACTCGCCGGCGCTGAAAGTGAACAAGCTGCCGTCCGCGCCGCCGTTGCTCCGAAAGCCGAAGAGGATGAGAAAGCCATTGCCGGCTGGCGCGAGTCCGTCGATCAAGTGAAACAAAAGGTCGCCGCGCGCCAGGAACCCCAATCTTACTTTTTGAGTGCGCCCGGGGGCGAACAAAAAGAAGCCCATGGCCGTATCAATCTCAAGGCGGTCGGCGCCAATGGCCGCGAGCAAATCGTTTCCTTGGAGATACTGAGGCCGGCGATACCCGCCTCTGTTGTTGCCTTGGTCACACGCAAGCAGAGCCGTAGCAGAGCCGCCCAGATCGGTGACACCCTGGTCGACGAGACGACCAACGGCATCAACATAATGAGCACGGTCACACCGGCAAGCGAAGCCACGACCACCGGCCAACGGCGCAAGCTATCGCTGGCTCAGTCGCCCTTCTTCCGCGTCCTGATAAAGGGAGAACGGATGCAGTCCCGCATGGGTCGCGCAGATGATTTCGCGTGGCCGCGTCCGGATCTGCCTGCTCCTCCAAGGGATGAACCGCTTCTTCACGATGTCGAGGAGACCGGTCCTGGTGGTATGCCGCTACCGCCAGCAAGTCCCTTCCGTCCGCGCGCCTGAGATCGCGGGATCGCCGTCGCGGCTGGTTAGTCTTGCGCCCGCCCATTCTCCAAATCGCGCAGCTCTTTCTTGGACAGCTTTCCAATCATTGTCTTCGGCAGTTCATCGCGGAATTCAATCTCCGTCGGCAGCTCAATCTTTGAAAGCCTCGTCCCTAAATGCGCGAGGATGTCCTCAGCGCTTGCCACCTCGCCGTCTTTAAGTTTGATGAAGGCCTTCGGCGCCTCGCCCCGATACGAATCGCCAATACCGATGACGGTCACTTCGGCGACCGCTGGGTGTGTGTAGATGGCTTCCTCGATTTGACGCGGATAGACGTTGTACCCCGAGCAGATGATGAGATCCTTGATCCTATCCTCGATACTGAACAATCCATCACGGTCCATCCGTGCCACATCTCCAGTGCGCAGGAATCCATCAGGCGTGAAAACCGCCTTCGTCTCCTCCGGGCGCTGCCAATAGCCCACCATGACCTGAGGACCACGCACGCAAACCTCGCCCTTCTCACCCTGCCGAACCGGGCGCGCGGGCTCGTCCAGGTCACGCAGACTGACTTCCGTTTGCGGTAGTGGCATTCCGATCGAGCCTTCTTTCATCGGACCGGCAGGGGCATTGCACGTGACCACGGGTGAAGCCTCCGTGAGGCCATAACCCTCGACGACGACACAACCGGTGACATCCTCGAATCCGCGTTTCACTGCAAGTGGCAGAGGGGCGCCCCCAGAGATGCAGAACTTCAACGATCCGAGGTTATGGTTCTTCACCTGTGGAAAATTCATGATCGCATTAAACAGGGTCGGAACCGCAGGCATCACTGTCGGTTTCGTCGTGTTGATCAGCTGCATCAGGGCTGCGAGTTCGAACCTCGGCAGGATGATCATGGTCGAGGCCGTGCGGATCGCGAAATTCATCACCACCGTCATCGCGAATACGTGGAAAAACGGCAACACTCCGAGGAAGCTTTCTTCACCCCGCACCAGATGCGGCGCCCAGCGGGCGACCTGTTCAGCATTTGCGTATACATTGTAGTGGGTAAGCATCGCGCCCTTTGGCGTGCCGGTTGTCCCACCTGTGTACTGCAACACGGCAAGATCCCGTTCTGGGTCAATATCCACCGGCTGCGGCATGCTTCCTTCCTGCAGCACGTCCGCTTCCCTCAGCAACCGATCGGTGACCGGTGAAGCAAGCGGGCGGGCCAGATCCCGCGATTTGAAAAGTTTGAACAACGCCGCTTTGGTTCCCGGCAATAATGCAGGAAACGAAGCGATGAGCGCTCTTTGTAGAACGCCTCGCTCAATCAATGGTTCGACCTTTTCGAATAGCGTCTTAAGGTCAAGAGTGACCATCAATTCGACGCCACTGTCCTGAACCTGGAAGGCGAGTTCCTCAATGGCGTAGAGCGGGTTGAAATTGACCACGATGCCGCCGGCTTTGAGGGTCGCGAAATAGTAGACGATGTAGGTCGGCGAATTCGGCAAAAACAGGCCAACCCGGGTTCCTTTGTTGACGCCGAGAGATTGCAGGGCTGCTGCCGCTTCATTGATCCTTCCGCCGATTTGCGCGTAAGTCAGCGTGCGACCCAGGAAATTCGTGCACACCACTTCGGGATGGCTTTCGACGGCTTCATTAACGAGCGTAAAAAGTGGCCGAGGAGGAATTGGCGCATGCCAGTCAATCTCTTCTGGATAAACATCAGACCAAGGATGAACAGCGACAGCTCCAGAGGTGTCTATGTCGTCCGGGTTCATGGCACGGAAACTCCTTTTCGATCCGGTGTCTGGCTCCCAAAATAACGGTTCTCAGCCGGATCTGCGTCTCGCCATCTCTCAAATCGGTTAAATTGACGCACAAGGTCGCCTCGCAACCTCCTAGCCATGCGACCATTCAACACCTATTGAGTTGCAGCTTCCATTAGCATTGCTCAAATTTATACCCGTACGAAGCTCTGAAGTGTGATCGCGAAGTGCCCCAGGATACATCCGCGGCACACTTTTTGCTGTAGAACGAGACAAATCTGCACGAGGTCTTTGCGTTGGCCAAAGTCCCTAGTGGGCAGTGGCTGGACTTGCTTGTGGTTTAAGTATACTTGACCCCCCAGCTTGTTTTGGCCCAGAACTTGGGAAATCTGGCTGGCTTGCTGAGGCCTCTTTGCCTGTGCAGAGCAAGGAGAGGAGAACGAAATGGACGAAGTCGCTACCAAGATTGTCGAAATCCTTAAGAAGCACATGAAGGAGCCGAGGGACGATATTGCTCTCTCAACAGAGCTTCAGGATCTGTCGATCGAATCTCTCGATTTGGCTATGATCGTCTTCGACATTGAGGACAGCTTCGGCATCGAGATTCCTTACAATGCTAATGAAGAGGTCGAAGATTTCAAAACGGTCGGTTCGGTCGTTGATAAGGTCCGTGAGCTTATTGAGAGTAAAGACGGTTCGGCCGCTGCCGCGGGCGCGTAATCACTGCGCCCGCCAATTGTGCGAAGCATGACCTGCACCCAATTGTGTCCGGGCCCGCAGCTTATATCAGTACAGAGCATTACCTAGTCTCAGAGTAGGAGTTGGGGTTGCCGCGGCGAAACCCTTATTTGGAAGAACAACAATGACAAATGGAAACGCTTCGCGCCGCGTCGTTGTGACCGGCATGGGCGCGGTCACGCCTATCGGCCAGACGGTTCCGGAGCTTTGGGCCGGCGTTCGTGCAGCCAGAAGCGGCGTCAGCGAGCTTGGCGGATTTCCTCTCGACGACCTCAAGATCCTGATTGCCGCCCAGATCAAGGATTTTGATCAGAAAGCACGTCTGAAGCATTTCCAGCGTGACAAGATCGTAATCCATGCCGATCGCTATTCCTGGTTCGCGGCGGCCGCTGCTGATGAGGCGATGAAACAGTCGGGCCTCGAAATTCCGATGACCGATCCCTACCGCGCGGCATGCATCGTCGGTTCGGGCGCCGGTGGTCTGTGTACTTTTGAAACAGCGTATCGCGATCTGTTCATCCACAACAAGCGCGCCACCCACCCGCTGACCCTCTTGCGCATTATTGGCTCATCCGCATCGGCGCATGTCGGCATCGAATTCGGCATCAAGGGTCCGACCTTTGCTACCTGCTCGGCATGTTCCACCGCGACTCACGCCATTGGCCTTGCCTTCGATTACATTCGCAACGGCGCCGTTGACGTCGCCATTGCTGGAGCCTCTGAATCCGTCATCAACTATGGTACCATGAAGGCCTGGCAGGCACTGCACGTGCTCTCACCTCAAGGGTGCTTCCCCTTCGCTAAGAAGCGGAACGGTACGGTCCTCGGCGAAGGCGCCGGCATTCTCGTCCTCGAAAGCCTCGAACACGCTCAGAAACGTGGCGCCAACATCCTCGGCGAGCTGAAGGGCTTTGGCCTGACCTCGGATGCCAAGGATATGGTCAACCCCGGCGTGGAAGGTCCCCGCGAAGCCATGAAGATGGCGCTCGCCGATGCAGGGATCGAGGCTGAAAAGATCGATTATCTGAACGCCCACGGCACTGCGACGGCGATCAATGATAAAAACGAGACCAACGCAATAAAGGAAGTTTTCGGCGACCACGCCTACAAGCTTGCAGTCTCGTCGACCAAATCCATGCATGGCCATCCACTCGGTGCTGGCGGCGGCATTGAGGCGACACTCTGCCTGAAAGCGATTGAGGAAAACTGGGTTCCCCCCACCATTGGCCTCGATGAACCCGATCCCGACTGCGACCTAGATTACGTGCCAAACCAAGGCCGTGATCGCGAGGTTACTTATACAATGTCGAATTCCTTCGCGTTCGGCGGCCTGAATACGGTTCTGGTGTTTGGGCCGCCTCCAGCCTAGTTCCAGACCATAGGCACGGAATGCCAACGAACTTTTTGCGGCGAGGCCAACAAACTCCGCCGTCACGCTCGCAAGGCGCCCATCAAACTGGCACGGCCGAAACCGTCGTACTGTCGATCGCCGGCATTCCGCTACGGGTGAATTTCCACCAAACCCCCTCAGCCCGGCGCATTCGCGCCGCCCTCCCACTCTTCTCTATTGCCGAGACCTGGGGCGAATGCATCCATTTCGAGATACCGATTGCCGGGGGGCGGAATCGTACCGCGCGCATCAATGCCCAGATCGGCGGGCTCTACTACTGGGCCGAGGAACGGCGTCTACTTCTCATTCTCGGGCCAACGCCAATCTCCGGCAGCGGTCCCGTCCGGCTGCCGCGCCCCTGCAACCTTGTCGGCGACACGCGAGACGAGCTCAGCTCCATTCGCCAGGTGCACCCCGGACAGAAAGTTATGCTGAAGCTGCCCTAGAGGATTTGCCCACGGCAGAGTTGCATCGAGCTGATTTGAAGTAGAACCCACAACTCCGGAAACCTCACCGTTTAGGGAACTATGAATGGTTACCGTTTTGATCCGCGCCGGCCAAGTCGCAGTACGTGCCGAGCTGCTCGACACGCCAACCGCAAAAAAAATCCAGCGGGCTCTACCGATCTATGCCCGTGCTCAAACCTGGGGAGAGGAGATCTACTTCTCGGTCGATGTGGCAAGTGCTGAAGAACCCGGCGCCAAGGATGTCATGGAATTGGGGGAGATCGCGTTCTGGCCTGATGGTAACGCCATCGCCATTGGCTTCGGACATACACCAGCTTCTCGGGGTGATGAGATCCGCCTTGTCAGCCCTTGCAATGTCTGGGCACAGGCTCTTGACGATGTCCGCCAACTCGCGGGCGTCCGTGACGGAGACGACGTCGCAATAATCGAAGCCGATAGTTGATAGGATCGAGCCTTACGACCAGAGCTGCGGTAGCCGCTCCTGCAGCTGCGTCGCAAGTGCATCGAGCGGGTTAACATCGAGGGGGACGATTTCCGCCAGTGCGTCCGCCAATGAGTTTGGTGTCAATGAACGGATCGGCATCTGTCGGGACCAGCCCATTTCAGCAAGCCAGGCGCGGTATATTGATTCATTATAGGGTAGGCTGAACAACTCGGGGCATATCGCGACCACCGGCCGGCGCATCCAAACGGTCTCCGACAGCATTGTGCTAGAATCGGCCGTGCAGACAACCGCGTCGGATGCCGCCAGCAACACTCCAAGCGTTCCAGGGCCCGCTGTTCGTACATCGATAAAATCCGCGATTGGCGTATCGTTCACTTCACTTAACATGGCCAGCTGGTTGGAAAATGCCTCGGGGGTCCGTGGCGCGTTGGCGACGATCCAGCGCGTTCCAATCGCATGTTGAGCTTGGACAAAGTCCAAGAGCTTGGCCCAATCGGCTTGCCCGTAACGCACGGTGCCACTGTCCCCCCCGATAATGAGCCCCAGGGTTCGAGGTGTTTCATGTGAATCAGAACGGGACAGACCGAGCGCATCGGGATCAAGTTTCGACGGTTTCAGTGTCATCAAACGGTTTGGGACATCCGCCTGCGCCGCGTAAGACGTCATTACCAAGCTGAAGTCTTCGGCCCGATGTCGCCGCAAGGATCCGTAGAAGATGTTTGCCGCTCCCGTCATCCGGGCTGCTGCAATATTGGCCGCGAGCGTGTTTCCACCCGCAGAAATCACCAGATCGGGCTTCCCGACGCTTAATCGATCAACTCCAAAGACGGACGCCAAAATGCGCTCAGGTGCCATGCTGCGATTGACCAGCGTCGATAGCACACGCCCCGGCATCCACACTGGACGACGAACCTCCAGCCGCCGCACATCGACCGGCCGCAACCGTTCAAACGCAGCAACGATCCCTTCGGCCAAATTAAAATGCCCTGGCCGGCCATCAGATATGAGGAGAATAGAGAGGTTTTCAGTCGAGGAACTCATGCCCACTGTTTGGCATAACGCGTGAGGGACAACCAGTCCTTGGCGCCCCTCTCGCCAGATCCGGAGGCGTCCGTGCGTTCTTATAGAGGGGGGCTATGGCCAGCCGCCGTCAGGAGCCTTCCCGCCGCACTATCTCGCCAATGATTGAAAGTCGTCTTGTAATACAAAAGACCCCTGTGCCGCGCCAACCCGCTACTGGATGCGACTGCACAGGGGCCACCAGAAGGACCCTAAACCTCCGGCGGCTCTTCAGTTATCACGCATGCACCGGAAAACGCACTGAAGAATAGGTAATGACATTCTGTACAGGTTGCGCTTCGCGCGCGCAACGGGTGCCGTACAGCCGGATGGTTGATGGTGTAGCTAGGGCAGGCATAGACACTGAATGCACGTTGAGTGGCAATGAAGTCCGCATCACTCCGTGCACCAAACCTGGCTCCACACTTCCTCTACTCAACACGTGCTTCCGCCGTGTTGAGTAGAGGAAGTGTGGACCAACTATGAAATATGGTGGGCCCGGCAGGACTCGAACCTGCAACCAGACGGTTATGAGCCGCCAGCTCTAACCATTGAGCTACGGGCCCCCATTGTCATGAAGGGGCACTCCATAGCAGAGTTCACCTCGCGACAGAACGCCTTAGTGCCGCGTCATCGAAGTTACCGCAATGGAGAAGGCGTGACGGTTTCCTAGTCGCAAGTAGCAGGTAAGTGGCAAGACCAATTAATTGCGGAGCTCGTCGTGCGCAAGAAACAACCAATTTCGCCCATGTTGTCGGTGTAGCTATGCCGCCCCCGATGAGAGCCGGACCGCTCCAGCGCCCAACAGTCCGCGCCACGATGAGGATACACAACCCATGACGAACCTACCGTTTCGATGGTCCCCCGCTATTGTCTTTGCCGCGCTATTATTCTCCTTTCAGCCGCTTCATGCCGGAGACAATGACATGACCCGCAGCGTCACCGTATCGGCAAACGCCAGCGTCCAGGCAAAACCCGATGCCGCCCGCATCCAGAGCGGTGTCGTTACCGAAGCGGCAACCGCCACTGCAGCGCTCGCCGCGAACACCAAGGCCATAACCAACGTCATCGATGGTCTCAAATCCCTCGGCGTGGAAGCCAAGGACATCCAGACAACAAACTTCAACGTCAATCCCCGCTACAACCACAACCACGACGGCAGCCCACCGGAAATTACCGGCTACCATGTGACCAACGAGGTCAGCGTCATGATCCGCGATCTCGCCGGCGTTGGCGATATACTCGATAAGCTTATCAGCCTTGGCGCCAATCAGATGCGCGGGCTGCAGTTTTTGGTGACCCAAGCCGAAACGCTCAAGGACCAGGCCCGCACCGAGGCCATGGAGAGCGCCCGCCGCCGCGCCGAGTTGTTTGCGAATGCCGCCGCTGCCGAGGTCGGCGAGGTGATCGCCATCCGGGAGGGAGCAGGTGATATCGACGGTCCACGGCCAATGTTCGAAGCAACTCGCGCGGCTGCCCAATCCGCTCCTATTGAGTTGGGTGAGCAAAGCCTATCCGCGTCAGTGACTGTTACCTGGGCGCTCGACTAAGCTAAGGAGACGCAGTGGCAGAGAAATTGACAGCGGCTCATTTGGTCTGGCTGGGCGTATTTGCGGGCGGCCTGCTATTTTTAATTGGAGTCCGCTTCCTGGTGATGCCGGACCAGGCGATCTTCACTTTCGGGCTCGGCGACGCGCCGGAGGGCCCGGCGTTACACTATGTCATTGGGCTACGGGATCTTTGGCTTGGGGCACTGGCTATTGCCTTTGCCCTCCTCCACGAATGGCGCGCGCTCGCCCTTTGGCTGCTGATGGGCGCCCTCGTCTGCTGGGCGGATGCGGCAATTGTCGCCACAAACAACGGACCGGCCCTGGCGCTTGCCTTCCACATAGGTTCCGGGCTGTTCTGCTTGGCCGTGGGGCTGGGCGCCTGGCGACGTCGCAACCTGCACCCGTAACGTGCTTAACCGGTTGACCACTTAACCCCTGGCTCAAACGTCAGCGTGGTGGCATGTATGCATCCGTGTACCCTTAGAGGCTCAGACGCTGAGGTTCGCAGCCGAATAAAAAGCCACGGGAGAGACGCTCACTATGATGGTCAACAACCTGTTCCTGCTGGCAATTGCCGCGTTGGGGTGGGGCTTGAGCCTCGCCACCTATCGGTTTTTCGCGCGTCGATACAACTGGCCCATGGGCGTGCTCCATGCCGATCTGCCGGCCATCCCCATTCTAATCGGCGTTGTCTCTTTGCTGAGTGGCCTTGGTTTCGCCGTGGCTGTCGGCGCTGATCTAGGCGGCTGGATCATTTTTGGATGCGGTATCCTGCTGGCGATTTTCTGGACCGGATTTCTCCGCGTCGGCTCCCAAATATCATTGTTCCTCGCACCGCTTGCCGCCTTCATACTGATTATCGGTTGGTTCGCTATACCACTGGGCTTCGGTATTGAGGGTTGGCAGAGCAAATCGCCGGCCGGGCTCTTCAAACCCAAGGAAGCCGAAGAGCGCGTTTTAGGTCGGTAGGCTCATTCGCGGGATGCAGACTGCTACCAATGGCGCCATCGTGCCAAGACTTGCGTATAGGCTAACATCCGCTTAGTTGATGAAGCGGCACGCACAGTTCCCTGCCCATCCGCGCGCCTGTTACCACGATCGAGGAGCCCTGATGGCCGTCCGACGTCTGCACCCCGAGCAGCCAGCGAGCTTTGAATTCAGCCCCGACAATCTCGCTTGGGCGCACACCACCATAGCCAAGTATCCGCAGGGCCAACAGGCATCTGCGGTGATACCACTCCTGTGGCGTGCGCAAGAACAACACGAGGGCTGGCTGCCCGAACCCGCCATTCGTTATGTCGCCGAGCTACTCGGCATGGCCTACATCCGGGTCTATGAGGTCGCCACCTTCTATACGATGTTCCAGCTCGCACCTGTCGGCAAAGTAGCCCATGTCCAGGTGTGTGGGACGACGCCGTGCATGTTGCGCGGATCGGAAGATCTCATCTCCATCTGCAAGCGTAAAATCGCAAATAACCCACACGAACTTTCTGGGGACGGAAATTTCTCGTGGGAAGAGGTCGAATGCCTGGGTTCCTGCGCCAACGCGCCGATGGTGCAGATCTGGAAAGACACCTACGAGGATCTGACGCCGGATAGCTTTGAAAACCTACTGAGCGCGTTTGCTGCAGGCACTCCTCCGCAACCGGGCTCCCAAACCGGGCGCCAGGCCTCCTGCCCATCGGGAGGGCCGAGCAGCCTCCTAGAGTACGCCACCAATTCGGTCGCTCCGAGCGCGACCAAGGCGGGTTCATCGCCGGCCTCTCCACAATCCGCAATTAGCGCGTCATCTGGAGCATCCGCCGATGTCGCGGAAATCAGCGAGCCACCTCCCAGCGCATCCGATCAAGCCCGGCCGCAAGGGCTCGAGGCCCCGCGCGGTAGTGTTGCTGATGATCTGAAGCGCATCAATGGCGTCGGGCCGAAGCTCGAGAAAACTCTGAACGGGCTCGGCATCTATCATTTCGACCAAATCGCCCAGTGGACGCCAGACACCGCCGCTTGGGTTGATAACTATCTCAGTTTCAAAGGCCGCATCGACCGCGAGGAATGGATAGCCCAGGCCAAAGCGTTTGCGGCGGAGAAAAACGGCCGATGAACGAGATTGCCGCAATTGTCCTCTTGCCGCTCATCGTCCTGGCGATCGGAGTGTACATGGCGGTTAATATTGGCGACCCGATGTGGCTCGTCTTCGGCGCCGTTCTCGCCATGGCAACGGGCTACCTTGCCCGCCGCATTTTCGGGAGTTGAAGCGATATGCTCGCTGATAAAGACCGCATCTTCAAAAACGTCTACGGCTTCCAGGACTCGGGCCTTGAGGGAGCGCGCGCCCGCGGCGCCTGGGATGGCACCAAGACACTCATCGACAAAGGCCAGAATTGGATAATTGACGAAGTCAAAGCGTCGGGGTTACGAGGCCGTGGCGGTGCGGGCTTCCCCACGGGGCTCAAGTGGTCGTTCATGCCGAAGAATGATCCACGGCCCTCTTACCTGGTCATCAACGCCGACGAATCTGAACCTGGTTCCTGCAAGGATCGGGAAATATGCCGCCACGATCCACACCTACTGATCGAGGGCGCCCTGCTCGCCTCCTTCGCCATGCGGGCACACACCTGTTACGTCTACTTCCGCGGCGAGTACATCCGCGAGCGTGAACGCTTCCAAGCGGCTGTCGATCAAGCCTATCAGGCAAAGTTGATCGGCAAGAACAACGTCCACGGTTGGGACTTCGACCTCTACGTCCACCACGGTGCCGGTGCCTATATCTGCGGCGAGGAAACCGCTCTCCTGGAAAGCCTCGAAGGCAAAAAGGGACAGCCGCGTTTGAAGCCGCCTTTCCCAGCCGGCTGTGGCCTTTACGGGGCCCCGACCACGGTCAACAATGTCGAATTGATCGCCGTTGTTCCCGATATTCTGCGCCGTGGCGCCACCTGGTTCTCCGGCCTCGGCAAGCCAAACAACACTGGAACCAAGCTTTTCCAGATCTCGGGTCACGTCGAGCAGCCCTGCGTCGTCGAAGAAGAGATGGGCATTCCAATACGTGAGCTGCTGGAAAAGCACGCCGGCGGTGTGCGCGGCGGTTGGGACAACCTAAAAGCAATCATCCCAGGCGGATCTTCGGTCCCCTGCATTCCGGCGGAGGATTGCGATGAGCTGACCATGGATTTCGATGCGCTCAGCAAGCACAAGTCGGGGCTGGGCACTGCCGCTGTCATCGTCATGGACAAGTCAACCGACATCATCAAGGCGATCGCCAGGATCTCCTATTTCTACAAGCATGAGAGCTGCGGCCAGTGTACGCCTTGTCGAGAGGGTACTGGCTGGATGTGGCGGGTCATGGAGCGCCTTGTGAAAGGTGAAGCCGACAAGCGCGAAATCGATCTATTGTGGGACGTGACCACGCAGGTCGAAGGCCACACCATCTGCGCGCTGGGTGATGCCGCCGCTTGGCCAATACAAGGCCTCATCCGCCACTACCGGCACGAGATCGAAGCCAGAATCGACGCCTATCAGGCAAGTCACGCCGAAGCCGCGGAATAGGGACAAGTGGGTCAGGCACGTCGCACGCAACGCAGAAAATTCTAACCTACAGTCCAAATGTCGCGCTTTCCTAGTCTGTTGCAACGCGGTAGGAAATCAGAGTGTGGGGCATAGTTGGTATATCGCATACCAATATATTTAGTTTGTCGCTACACGCTGCCGAAGCGTTCCCACCAAAGCCCGGCGCACCGAGCGGACATCTCTCGAAGGAGCGGTAATGCCGAAGAAGCTGATCGTCGACGGCACCGAGATAGAAGTCGAAGACGGGATCACCTTGCTGCAGGCCTGCGAACTGGCCGGCGCGGAGATTCCGCGTTTTTGCTATCACGAACGGCTTTCTATCGCGGGCAACTGCCGCATGTGCCTGGTCGAGGTCGAAGGGGCACCCAAGCCCGTCGCCTCCTGCGCGCAGACCGTCAACGATTTGCGTCCCAACAAGGACGGCAGTCCCAACGTCATTCACACCACATCACCGGTCGTCAAAAAGGCGCGCGAAGGGGTGATGGAATTCCTGCTGATCAATCACCCGCTGGACTGCCCAATCTGCGATCAGGGTGGCGAGTGCGATCTTCAGGATCAGGCCATGGCCTTTGGCATCGGTGGCTCGCGCTATCAGGAAAACAAGCGCGCCGTCGAAGACAAATATATCGGCCCGCTTATCAAGACCATCATGACCCGCTGTATCCATTGCACGCGGTGTGTGCGTTACATGACCGAAATCGCTGGCGTCGAGGAACTAGGCCTCGCCGGCCGTGGCGAAGATGCCGAGATCACGACCTATTTGGAGAACGGCATACATTCAGAAATGAGCGCCAACGTCATAGACCTCTGTCCAGTCGGCGCACTCACTCACCGGCCATGGGCGCATAATGCACGCCCCTGGGAGCTTAAGAAGACAGAGAGCATCGACGTAATGGACGCCGTCGGCGCCAACATCCGCGTCGACACACGCGGCGCCGAGGTTATGCGCATCCTGCCGCGCAACAATGACGCCGTGAACGAGGAGTGGATCTCCGACAAAACCCGTCACGTCTGCGATGGTCTCAAGACGCAACGGCTCGATCAGCCGTACGTCCGCCGCGATGGACGTCTCGTTCCAACCTCTTGGGACGAAGCTCTTGGTCTCGTCGCTGAAAAGCTAACCAACGCCGCACCGGAACGTATTGGCGCGATCACCGGCGAACTAGCGGGTGCCGAAGAGATGTACGCGCTTAAGGAACTCATGAGTGGTTTAGGCGTCGCCAGTATCGATTGCCGTGCGCCAAACGAGATCCTCGATCCCGCACTTGGCCGCTCCAGTTACCTATTCAACTCAACCATCGAGGCGATCGATACTGCCGACGCGATCCTACTTGTCGGCACCAATCCTCGTCTCGAGGCGCCCGTCCTAAACTCCCGCATCCGCAGACGTTGGCGCAACGGTGGTCTTTCCATCGGCGTTATCGGCGAGCAGGCCCCGCTGACTTATGCCTATGAGTGGATTGGCGACACTCCCGATAAACTGAATTCGCTCGCCGATGGCGATCACATGTTCTGCGGCATCCTGCGCCAAGCTAAGGCCCCAATGGTTATTATTGGCGCCGCCGCGTTTGCCCGGCCCGACGCCACTGCGGTTCTAGCTCAGGTAGCAAAGATCGCATCCGCCGCGCGTGAGGGAATCGACGCGGGACGTTCGGTCTTCAACCTTTTGCACTCATCCGCGGCCCGTGTTGCCGGCCTCGACCTCGGCCTTGTGCCGGCCGGCGGTGGGCGCGATACCGCTTCAATCATTTCTGGCGCTGGCAGCGGTGACCTCGATGTCGTTTACCTGCTTGGCGCCGATGAAATTGATATGTGTTCCTTGGGCGATACCTTCGTGATCTATCAGGGCACCCACGGCGATGCAGGCGCGCATCGCGCCGACGTTATCCTACCGGGCTCCGCCTACACCGAAAAATCGGCGATCTATCTCAATACCGAGGGTCGCGTTCAGATGACGCAAAAGGCGCTGTTCGCACCCGGCGATGCTAAGGAAGACTGGGCCATTCTACGTGCTCTATCCGGGCCCGTAGGTAAGACCTTGCCATACGACAGTCTTCCGGCGTTGCGTGCTGCCATGTACAAGGCCGCCCCGCACCTACAGCGCCTCGACGAAATCGGCCAACACGGCGATGATTGCCTCGAGAACCTTTCGCGTCTCAGCGGGACGCGGAGTGATGCGCCCTTCGTAAATCGCATCACCGATTTCTACCTCACAAACCCGATCGCTCGAGCCTCCGCCATCATGGCCGAGTTAAGCGCGCTGAAGGCACAGCAGACGTCCACCGGCCAGCTACGCGCCGCCGAATAAGTCCCAGGGGAGCGGGAAGGCATGTTCCAACAAACTGGCAACATCTGGCTCGATTACGCTATCTGGCTGGCGTTCTACGTCGTCGCGAGTTTGGTGGTGATGGTCGTCTTGTTGCTTATCATCGCCTTCCTATTGTTGATGGACCGCAAGGTTTGGGCAGCTGTCCAGATGCGCAAGGGACCGAATGTCGTTGGCCCCTTTGGCCTCTTTCAGTCCTTTGCCGACCTTTTGAAGTTCGTCTTCAAGGAACCCGTAATCCCAGCCGGTGCTGACAAGACGGTGTTTCTTCTGGCACCTGTCGCCACCGCGACATTCGCGCTCGCCGCCTGGGTTGCGATACCGCTAGACGAAAACAGTTGGGGTCGCTGGGTTATCTCCGACCTCAATGTCGGCATCCTCTACCTGCTGGCAATCTCGTCGCTCGGCGTCTACGGAATTATCATGGGTGGCTGGGCCTCGAACTCAAAATACCCGTTCATGGGGTCGTTGCGGTCGGCGGCCCAGATGGTCTCCTATGAGGTCTCCATCGGCCTCGTCATTATCACCGTCCTGCTCTGCGCCGGCTCCCTCAACCTGACTGAAATTGTCAACGCTCAGAAGGATGGTCTCGGCGCTCGCGTAGGTTTGCCGAACTCGCTGTTCGACTGGTACTGGCTGCCGTTGCTGCCGATGTTCGTGGTTTTCTTCATTTCCGCGTTGGCGGAAACCAACCGGCCGCCGTTCGATCTGGCCGAAGCAGAATCCGAACTCGTCGCGGGCTTTATGGTCGAATACTCGTCGACCCCATACCTCTTGTTCATGCTCGGAGAGTACGTCGCCATCGTTACGATGTGCGCACTCACCACGATCCTGTTCCTTGGGGGCTGGTTGCCGCCGCTCGATATCGCACCGTTTAATTGGATCCCGGGAATCATCTGGTTCCTGGCGAAGCTCGTCGCGGTGTTCTTCATGTTTGCCATGGTCAAGGCCATGGTGCCGCGCTATCGCTACGACCAGCTGATGCGGCTTGGCTGGAAGGTCTTCCTGCCTTTGTCCCTGTTTATGGTCGTCGTCGTCGCCGGTGTGTTGCAATACGGGGGCTTTGTATGAGCCCGTTCAGCCCTGCAATGACAGGTGCGCTGATTGGCGCGGTCCTGGGTATAGTTAGCTATATCGGTCTGCGCATCCTCGCCAACCGCATCGAAACGCTGAATGACGCCGAAGATCCGAAGACGACGGCCAAGGCGCTCCGCATCGCCGCGCTCGCCGATCTGGTGGTCTTTCCGGTGGTGGGCTTTTTCATTGGTCCGGTCTTGGCAAATTAGGGAGACGAACCATGGCCGTTGGCCAGGCTGTCAAATCGCTGTTCCTGACCGAGTTTGTTTCGGCCTTCTTCCTGGCGATGCGCTACTTCTTCAGGCCGAAGCACACGCTGAACTACCCCTTCGAAAAGGGCCCACTGTCGCCGCGCTTCCGCGGGGAGCACGTACTTCGCCGTTATCCCAATGGCGAGGAACGCTGCATCGCGTGTAAGCTGTGTGAAGCGATTTGTCCCGCTCAAGCCATCACGATTGAGGCTGGTCCGCGCCGTAACGACGGAACGCGGCGCACCACCCGCTACGATATAGATATGACGAAATGCATCTACTGCGGTCTGTGCCAAGAGGCCTGCCCGGTGGATGCCATCGTTGAGGGACCCAACTTCGAATACGCCACGGAGACCCGTGAAGAGCTCTTCTATAACAAGGAGAAGCTGCTCTCGAATGGAGACCGCTGGGAGAGGGAGATCGCAAAGAACCTTGAGCTCGATGCAAAATACCGGTGAGAACTGGGCGGGTCTCCTCGGTGTGTTGACCGACGAGGAGCTTGACCAGTACGGCCAGATGGCAATGGATCAGGTGCGGCAGGAAACCAACCGGACAATTCTGCACCTTCTGATGCTGCTCGGCGCCGTGGCCCTCATCTTCTGGGCAGGTTGGACAATTTACTACGTCGGCAAGACGGGTTGGCTGGTTTATCTAGCACTCGCCGTAGCCGGTCTGTTCGTCTACATACCGTGGCGCAGCGTCAAGACGCGTAAGCTGTGGCTCGGACACTACGATCGCGTCAAACAGGAACTGGCCCGGCGCCAGAGTGCAAACGAAACAGACGGCGGATGAGGATGGAATGATCAAAGCGCTTTTCTTCTATCTCTTCGCCATTCTCAGCGTCTCTTCGGGTGCAATGGTCATTACCGCCCGCAACCCAGTGCACGCTGTGCTCTTCTTGATCCTCACTTTCTTCAACGGCGCCGGATTGTTCATCCTGCTCGGCGCCGAGTTCCTAGCGATGCTCCTCATTATCGTTTACGTCGGTGCGGTTGCGGTGTTGTTCCTGTTTGTTGTCATGATGCTGGACGTCGACTTCGCCGAACTGAAGGCGGGTTTTATCAAGAACGCCCCGGTTGGCGCCTTGATTGGCGGCGTTGTCCTGATCGAGCTGGCCGCGCTCTTCCTGGTCTATGGCTTTGATCTGGGCGTAGCAGGAAACGTCCAGTCGGCGATGCCCTCGACAGGATCGGGAATCGATAACACCACCGCCCTCGGCCGGGTCATTTACACCAAATACGTCTACTTCTTCCAGGCTTCAGGACTTATTCTGCTGGTAGCCATGATCGGCGCCATCGTCCTCACCCTGCGTCACAAGGAAGGCGTCAAACGCCAATCGGTCGCCGCCCAGGTCGCTCGCTCTCCAAAGACCGCCATCGAAGTCGTCGAGGTCGCGCCCGGAACTGCCGTCCTCCCATCGACGGAAGGCCAGAACTGATGGTCGCAATAGTGTTCACGCTCATCGCAACGATGGATGGTAAGAGGACATAAAAATGGACATCGGCCTCGGACATTACCTGACGGTTGCGGCGTGCCTTTTCACGCTCGGCATCTTCGGCATCTTCCTCAACCGCAAGAACGTCATCGTTATCTTGATGTCGGTCGAATTGATGCTTCTCGCCGTCAATATCAACTTTGTAACGTTCTCTCACTTCCTGCAGGATCTGACCGGGCAGGTCTTCGCGCTGTTCGTCCTGACCGTCGCCGCCGCCGAAGCCGCCATAGGCCTCGCGATCATCGTCGTCTACTTCCGCAACCGCGGTTCTATCGACGTCGATGAAATCAACATGATGAAGGGCTGAGGTTAGGAAGCCGACAATGATTTATCTCGCCATCGTCTTCCTGCCGCTCGCGGGCGCGCTGATCGCCGGTCTCTTCGGCCGCGTTATCGGTGATCGCCCCTCCGAGATCGTTAGCACCGCCCTGTTGATGATTGCCGCGGTGTTGTCCTGGATCGTTTTTATTCAGGTTGGTTACGACCACGAAACAGCCCGCGTTCCTATCATGCGGTGGATCACGTCGGGTGAGCTCGATGCATCCTGGTCGTTACGTATCGACACCCTCACATCCGTGATGCTTGTGGTCGTCACGACGGTCTCCTCGCTCGTCCACCTTTACTCCATCGGTTACATGCACGAAGACCCGGCCCGTTCGCGGTTCTTCGCTTACCTGTCGCTTTTCACCTTCGCCATGCTCATGCTGGTTACCAGCGACAACCTCGTGCAAATGTTCTTTGGCTGGGAAGGCGTCGGCCTGGCGTCCTACCTGCTGATCGGCTTCTGGTACCACAAGCCCGAGGCGAACGCAGCAGCGATAAAGGCCTTCGTCGTCAACCGTATAGGCGATTTCGGTTTCGCGCTGGGCATCTTCGGCTGCTTCATGGTCTTCAATTCCGTCAACCTCGACACGATCTTCGAGGCGGCCAAGGGCATGGGCGGCCAGACCTTTCAGTTCCTCGGATTCGACGCCGATATCCTAACGGTGATCTGCCTATTACTGTTCATGGGTGCCATGGGCAAGTCGGCGCAGTTTCTACTGCACACCTGGCTGCCTGATGCCATGGAGGGCCCGACGCCTGTTTCCGCATTGATCCACGCCGCAACTATGGTCACCGCCGGCGTCTTTATGGTCGCTCGCCTCTCGCCGTTGTTCGAGCACGCGCCAGTTGCCCGAGATGTGGTCCTCTATATCGGCACCATAACGGCCTTCTTTGCCGCCACCGTCGGCCTCGTCCAGAACGATATCAAACGCGTTGTCGCTTATTCAACATGTTCGCAGCTGGGTTACATGTTCGTTGCATGTGGTCTGGGGGCGTATGGCGTCGCGATCTTCCACCTCTTTACGCACGCCTTCTTCAAGGCATTGTTGTTCCTCGGCTCCGGCTCCGTCATTCACGCAATGCACCACGAGCAGGACATGCGCAACATGGGCGGTCTCGCATCCAAGATTCCGCTTACCTATTATGCCATGTTAATCGGCACGCTAGCTCTCACCGGTGTCGGCATTCCGCATCTCATCGGCTTTGCGGGTTTCCACTCCAAGGACGCGATCATCGAAGCTGCGTTCGCAGGACACACTCTAAACAACAGCGTCTTCTGGGTCCTGACCTTCGCCGCATTTCTGACCGCCTTCTATTCCTGGCGTCTAATCTTTATGACCTTCCACGGCAAAACCCGTGCAGCCCCCGACGTCTACAAACACGCCCACGAGAGTCCCTACACAATGCTCATTCCACTCGCCGTATTGGCGTTGGGCGCGGTGGCAGCAGGCTTCGTCTTCGCAGGTGAATTCGTTGGTCACCATTACAAGGAATTCTGGGCAAACTCGATCTACGAAGGCCCCAACAACCACATCATGCACGACATGCATCAGATCCCCGAATGGGTTTACTGGGCGCCATTTTTTGCAATGGCTTCGGGCTTCGGCTTGTCCTGGCTCTATTACATCGGTGCCCCATGGTTGCCGGAGGCCACGGCGCGTACTTTCAAGCCGGTCTACCTGTTCCTGCTCAACAAATGGTACTTCGATGAGCTCTATGATTGGCTGTTCGTCAAACCGACGATGGCACTCGGCCGCTTCCTATGGAAAAGCGGAGACGGGGCTGTCATCGACGGCGCCATTGACGGCACCGCTCGTGGGGTCCAATGGACCACCGGCCGTACCGTCAAACTACAGACGGGCTACATCTATCACTACGCCTTCGCGATGCTGATCGGCGTCGCCGCCATCCTCACCTTCTTCCTGCGATCTCTTCTCACAGGTGGTGCCGGCCAATGACCGTAGCGACCTCGCCGATCCTCTCGATCGTCACCTTCCTGCCGCTGCTCGGCGCGTTATTCATCGCCTTCCTGCCGCGGAACGCAGGCGGCGACCGCAATGCGCGTCATACGGCCCTCTACACGACCATCTTCACCTTCGCGATATCACTTCTCATCTGGATCAACTTCGATCCACGAACCGCCGACTTCCAGTTCGTCGAGGATGCCGCCTGGATCGGTCCGTTCCGTTACAAGATGGGCGTCGACGGCATCTCCATGCTGTTTGTGATCCTGACTACGTTCCTCATGCCGCTTTGCATCTTGGCGAGCTGGGATTTGGTTAAGCTCCGCGTCAAGGAATACATGATCGCCTTCCTTGTTCTGGAAACGCTGATGATCGGCGTCTTCTGCGCGCTCGACTTGATGCTGTTCTACGTGTTCTTCGAAGCTGGCCTCATTCCGATGTTCCTGATCATCGGCGTCTGGGGTGGCAAGCGTCGAGTCTACGCTAGCTTCAAGTTCTTTCTCTATACGCTGCTCGGCTCGGTTTTGATGATGCTGGCCATGTTCGCCATGTTTAGCACGGCGGGAACAGCGGACATTCCAACCCTCATTGAGGTTGGTGCAAGTAAGTTCTCCCGTGAGATGCAGTGGTGGCTATTCCTGGCGTTTCTCGCGTCCTTCGCCGTCAAGATGCCGATGTGGCCGGTGCACACCTGGCTCCCCGACGCCCACGTCGAAGCGCCGACCGCGGGCTCGGTCATTCTTGCCGGTATTCTATTGAAAATGGGCGGTTACGGCTTCCTACGCTTCTCACTTCCGATGTTCCCGATCGCCAGCCAGGAACTAGCACCGTTCGTCTTCACCCTGTCGGTCATCGCCATTGTCTACACGTCGCTCGTCGCGCTCGCTCAAGAAGACATCAAAAAGCTAATCGCCTACTCGTCGGTGGCGCATATGGGCTTTGTCACGATGGGCATCTTCACCTTCCAGCAGCAGGGCATCGATGGCGCCATCTTCCAGATGCTCTCGCACGGTATCGTTTCGGCCGCGCTCTTCTTGTGCGTCGGCATCATCTACGACCGAATGCATACGCGTGAGATTGCCGCTTACGGTGGGTTGGCCGATCGAATGCCGATCTACGCCACCGTATTGATGATCTTCACCATGGCCAACGTTGGTCTTCCGGGCACCTCCGGGTTCGTCGGTGAGTTCTTGACTTTGGTGGGCGCTTTCAAGGTCAACACTTGGGTTGCGTTATTCGCCACAACCGGTGTCATCCTCTCGGCAGCCTACGCCCTTTACCTCTATCGCCGTGTCGTATTCGGGGCGCTCGAAAAAGCGAACCTCAAATCCATTAAGGACATGAACGCTCGCGAAATCGCAATCATGGCGCCGCTCGTGATCCTAACGATCCTGTTTGGTTTCTATCCCGCCTTGCTGCTCGACGTGATGGCCGTTTCCGTCAAGCAACTCGTCATGAACTTCGAGGCTGCGGTCTCTCAGTCCACCGCCCTCAACGCCCAGTGATCTCAAAGGCGCTAACCGATGTCGACTTTACTAACCTACGCTCCTGCCTTTCCAGAAATGCTGCTAGCGCTCGCGGCAATGCTGCTGCTGATGCTCGGCGCATTCAGCGACGACAATGACCACAACGGCGCATTTGTCGGCTGGCTGGCTATCGCGTTCATGATCGGCGCCGGCGTCATCATCACCCTTCAGCCGGCTTCAACGCAGTCGCTGTTCGACGACGCTTTTGTCGTCGACCAGTTCGCCCGCTTCATGAAGCTGCTAATCCTCGGCGGAACTGCTGTCGCGATGTTGCTATCGTTCGATTTCCTACGGCAGAACGGATTGATGAAGTTCGAGTACCCAATCCTTATGCTGTTGTCGTGCGTCGGCATGATGATGATGGTGTCGGCTAATGACCTGATCGCTCTCTATCTTGGCCTGGAGCTGCAAAGCCTCGCGCTTTACGTGCTGGCGTCGATCAACCGCGAGAATGTACGCTCCAGCGAAGCCGGGCTGAAGTATTTTGTCCTCGGGGCGTTGTCATCGGGCATGCTGTTGTATGGCGCTTCGTTGATCTACGGCTTCACGGGCTCCACCAGTTTTATGGATATCGCCAATGTCGCCCAGGCTAATAGCGCGGCAGGTAACATTGGCCTAATCGTCGGCTTGGTATTCTTGCTCGTCGGCCTCGCGTTCAAGATTTCGGCCGTTCCGTTCCACATGTGGACCCCCGATGTTTATCAAGGCGCTCCAACGCCGGTAACCGCCTTCTTTGCGGCCGCGCCCAAGATGGCCGCCATGGGTTTGTTGCTGCGGGTTCTCGGAGGAGCCTTCCCCGGTTTGGAGGAGCAGTGGCAGCAGGTCATCTGGTTTATCTCAATCGCCTCCATGTTGTTGGGCGCATTCGCGGCAATCGGGCAAAACAACATCAAACGGCTAATGGCCTACTCGTCCATCGGACACGTCGGATTTGCATTGGTCGGCTTGGCAAGTGGCACGCCGGAAGGCGCACAGGGTGTCCTTGTCTACCTATTGATTTATCTGGTCATGACGCTTGGAACCTTTGCCTGCATATTGTCGATGCAACGTGGCGATGAAATGGTTGAGGACATCGATCAACTCGCAGGCCTCGCGCAAAACAATCTCCTGCTGGCTTTTACCCTGGCAATGCTGATGTTCTCACTGGCCGGTATTCCACCGCTAGCTGGCTTCTGGGCCAAGGTTTATGTCTTCTGGCCGGCCGTCCAAGCTGGTCTATATCCGCTTGCTATCGTCGGCGTAATCGCCAGCGTTATTGGCGCCTACTACTACCTGCGCATCGTCAAGATCATGTTCTTTGACGAACCCCAGGAGAAGTTTGTACCTGTTTCACCCAACCTCGGCCTCGTCATGGGCGCGGCGCTCATCTTCATCTTTGCCTTCGCAATTCCGCAGCTGGGTGGACCGATCGTGGCCGCGGCAGAGTCGGCTGCGAATTCCCTACGCCTCTAAGCGGCATGGAAGATCCATTCCTAGCCTGCCCAGAAACTCCGTTAATCCATCTGGAGGAAACCGATTCCACCAATGCGGAAGCCATGCGCCTTGCCGTGGCAGGCGACGGCGGTCCTCTATGGGTAATAGCCGATCGTCAGTCGGCCGGCCGTGGGCGGCTCGGAAGGCAGTGGATTAGTTCCGACGGAAATCTTCACGCAACTCTACTGATCACGCTCCACTGCGAGGCCGACGAAATCACGCAAGTATCGCTGTTGGCAGGAATCGCCCTTGCTGATGCGATTGCCGCTGCAGCCGCCGAAGGCATGCCACCTGGGCCAGACGATTTCCGCCCCATCCTCAAATGGCCCAATGACTTGCTGATCGCGAATGCCAAATGCGCTGGCGTCCTCCTCGAAACAACGACGCTCTCCGCCGGTGCGTTTTGCGGCGTACTTGGCTTTGGCGTTAACATCGATGCAGCACCCAGCATTGCAGATCGACCCGCCACCTGCCTAAAACAACGTGGACTGCACACCACATCAGCAGAGCTCCGCACTCACTTGGATCGGGCTGTCAGGAAGGCATTTCGGACCCTCTCGGCGCCCAATGGCTTCTCCCATCTCAAGCAATGCTGGCTGGACAACGCCCTACGTCTTGGCTCACCGTTGACTGTCACAACGGACACCGAAGTTTGCACTGGAGCTTTCGCAGGCCTGGATGAAGACGGGGCCCTTCTCTTGGAAGGTGAGACGGGAAGCCTCAGGCGCATCACGTTTGGTGACGTTTCAGCAGCCGGCATCATGGTGTAGTCTCGATAATCCGGTGGGTATCAGCCAGCACCGTGGATTGATCTGCAAAATACTAAAACTCGTTCCGTTACGACCGCGGGGTGTCACTCGAGTTACGCTCCAAGAAAGGGATTGAATGGCGCGTCAGCCCCAAAATAGCCGCGACGAGCTCGTGTTCCTCGCCCTCGGCGGTCTCGGCGAGATCGGCATGAACTGTTACCTCTACGGGATCGGTCCGCCCCAAAACCGCCAATGGCTGATGGTTGACCTCGGCATCACATTCCCTGGTCCTCATGAACCGGGCGTCGACGTTGTCCTCCCCGATCTCCGTTTTATCGCCGCTGAAAAGAATGCCCTTGCTGGAATCGTCATAACGCATGCCCATGAGGATCATATCGGGGCGATGATCGAGCTTTGGCCGGAACTTGAGGCTCCTGTCTACGCCACTCCCTTTACGATGGGCATGCTGAAAGCGAAACTGTCCGCATTCGGCGGCCGCATCCGACCAAAGTTGAACCAAGTGCCGATCGATGGCCGATTCAACGTCGGTCCCTTCGACCTTGAACTTATCAGCATGACGCACTCGATCCCTGAAACTTCAGCGATCGCGATCCGCACCCATCACGGTTTGGTCTTTCACACCAGTGACTGGAAGATCGATCCCGGCCCCATGACCGGCAGCCCAATTGACGGAGCGAAACTGCAAAGCCTCGGACATGAGCAGGTCAAAACGCTGATCTGCAATTCGACGAACGTCCTGCGCGGCGGTGTCTCACCATCAGAAACAGACGTCGCCGATAAGCTGACCGAGATCATCAAAAAGGCCCCCCATAGGGTCGCGGTAACAACCTTCGCATCCAACGTCGGCAGGGTGCTTGCAGTGGCCAATGCAACGCGGGCCTCCGGCCGTCACCTTGTTGTCGCCGGCCGCGCGCTTCACCGCGTCATCGAAGTGGCCATCGATACCGGTTATCTCCCCCCCGACTTCAAATATCTCGGCCAGGAGGAATTCGGGTACCTCGATCGCGGCGAAATCGTTGTGATGCTGACCGGCAGTCAAGGCGAACCTCGCGCAGCTCTTTCCCGCGCGGCTGACGGCGATCACCCCGACATCAACTTTTCCAAGGGCGATCTGGTCATCTACTCGTCTCGCAACATACCCGGAAACGAGAAATCAATTTCGCGAGTTCAGAACGCGCTTGCCCGGCTCGGATGCGAGATCCTCACAGACGCAGAGGAATTGGTGCACGTCACCGGACATCCCCGTCAGGATGAATTGCGCCAGATGTATTCCTGGCTGCAGCCGCAAGCGCTCATTCCCATGCATGGTGAAGGACGCCACCTAAGGGCGCATGCCAAACTCGCTGCCCAGTCTGGTATTAAGAACGTCGTCGTTCCCGAGGACGGTGCCATCGTACGCCTAGCGCCAGGAAAACCGGCAATTATCGACGAAGCACCTATCGGCCGCCGGTACCGGGACGGAAAACTCATCCTACCTGGCGACGATGGCCCAGTTCGTGAGCGGCGCCGGCTATCAACCGCCGGTATTGTCATCGTTTCAGTTGCCCTAACACGCCGTGGTGAAGTCATTTCCGATCATCTGCTAACACTGGATGGCGTTCCCACCGAGACCAAGGACGAAGAATTGATGCGCGATGTGATTCTCGACACCATCGATGGCACCATTGAAAGCATTCCACCCGCGCGGCGCAAAAATCCGGAGCTGGTACGCGATGCCATCCGACGCGCAGTCCGCGCCACCTTCAACGAGGAATGGGGTAAGAAACCCATCGTGAAGGTTCTGCTGCACGTCATCGAATAAACAAATAGCGTGCACCCAGCCGCCGCTTGACGAGCCGACTAGCAATAGAAGGGGCCAAATATGATCGGACGTCTCAATCACGTCGCCATTGCAGTTGCCAATCTAGATAAAGCAACAGCAACCTACCGCGATACCCTTGGCGCGGAGGTTTCAAAACCACAGGCCGAGCCGGAGCATGGCGTCACGGTGGTTTTCGTCAACCTGCAGAATACTAAGATCGAGCTGCTCGAGCCGCTTGGCGAAAGCTCCCCAATTGCCAAGTTTCTCGAGAAGAACCCCAGCGGCGGCATTCATCATGTGTGCTACGAAGTCGACGACATCATCGCTGCACGAGACCAGATGAAAGCCATGGGCGCCAGGGTGCTTGGCGACGGCGAGCCAAAGGTTGGAGCGCACGGCAAGCCCGTACTGTTTTTGCATCCCAAAGATTTCTGCGGCACGTTGACCGAGCTAGAACAGGCCTAACGTTGGGCCGTGCTGTTTGCCGCCACCAGGGTGAAAGTGACCTCATGAGCCTGACGTTCGCAATCGCGATCTACTTCATCATCTGGTGGATGACGCTATTCGCGGTCCTGCCCTTTAATGTTCGCACCCAAGACGATGCAGGCGAAATCGTTCCGGGAACCCCTGAAAGCGCCCCATCCGAGCCGAAGTTTTTCAGGATCATCCTCACCAACACGATTGTCGCCAGTTTCGTCTTCGCGATTGTCTGGAGCATAATCACCTACGAATGGATCGACCTGGACTTCTTCCAACTCGAGAACCGCTCACCCGTTTAAAAAAAATGCCGGCAAGCGCCCGCTAAGCCTTATTTCATGCCCTGAATTTGAAAGACAGCTATTCCTGTAGGGGAAGGCAGCGATGCCGTGCCGGAAGTAGGTAGTTTGCGCCCATGTCGACATCCGATATTTTGCCCCGCTCATCACACGAGGACCCTGCAACTCCACTTATCTACCAAATACAGGAGAAGATTAGGCGAAATGCATCGGCTTCCGACACAGGAGCCTTGATGTGATCGGCCCACTGGAGCGAGTTTCCTGATACGTCGATTTCATCAAAAAAAGTGGGCATGGAACCTCTCAATTCCACGCCCTGGACAACAAGGATTTTATCGCCGTCTTCAACAATCAAGCCGAGATTCGACGTAGTCCCAATTCACCAGATTATCGAAGAACGCCTCAAGATACTTGGGCCGCGCATTGCGATAATCGATGTAATAGCTGTGCTCCCAGACGTCACAACCCAGGATAGGCTGTGCTCCGTGCATCAGCGGGTTTTCCCCGTTAGGCGTCTTCGCCACCTCAAGTTTTCCATCGCGGATCGCGAGCCAGCACCACCCGGATCCAAACTGTCCCATGCCGGCGGCAATGAAATCGCTGCGTACTTTATCGAGCCCACCATATGCGCCCACTAGTGGTTCCAATTTTCCAGGTACGCTTGTTCCTCCGCCGCCACCCTTCATCCACTGCCAAAAGTGGATGTGATTGAAATGTTGTCCGATTTGGTTCACCACCGCTTGGTCACCATCCGAGTAGGCCTTCTTGCAGATATCCTCAATCGACATTCCGGCATACTTGGTTCCATCACCGGCAAGCTCGTTGCCTTTATCGACATACGCTTTGTGGTGTTTGTCGTGGTGGAATTCCAATGTTTCAGAGGACATGAACGGCTGGAGAGAATTGTAGGCATACGGCAGGTCGGGCAGGGTAAAGGACATGGAAAAAGTGCCTCCGGAATAGCGTTGATAAACTCGCGTCCACGCGTGCGCAGGCAACGTAACCCCACATCATTCCACGTGCAACGCAATGAAAGCGTTCGGCGCTCAAACCTTTTGTCCGGATGGGAAGCCAGTCTTGGCGGGTTGGACAATGGTTCCGAGTTGGTTAACACAATTTTTCAGGAAATCGGTGACGGCTGCCTAACACTGCAACAAAGTCCTGTCGAACTACTCATCCGAAGAGCCACGAGATACGCCATTTCGACCGTTCAATGCGGGATGTCATTATCGGAGAGCAAGCAGGAGAAAGGCGCGGTGCCCTGGACACCGCGCCCTCTTAGGATCACGCCGGGGAAGTTGATACCAGGGATGATCCGTTTATCGCACCTGCCACTTGAACGCTGGATGAACGCAAATACCGTTCTCAACGCCCGCCAGCCAGAGCGCCCGCAAGCACCATTGCACTGCGATTGTGTTGAAAACGGCCGGCGCTCAGCGGATTGGGGTGAGTTATGATCATCCGACTTCGTGTGTTTCCAAATCCAATGAGGCGCGAGGGGGCAAAACATCTCGAATTCGCAATTGTTCGCTACTGCAATACCCGAGACGAAACCTCGTTGTCCCGCACATCGCGTAAACTAAAGACAATAAACAATTTTGATTATTTTGGAGATTGACGTATTGATTATTTTATGTAGTTAGCGTTTGCTGGACATCAACACAGCCTAAATGAAGATCATCACCCTCATGTCTCCGATGATGATCACAGCTTTTGAGATAATCTGATGCGCAACAAAGGGAAGACAACCAGGATGGCAGCCAAAGTAAATTTGAGTAAGATGGGCCTTAAAGAGCTTCTGACACTTCAGGTCGATCTGGAACAAGAAATTGCAAATGCCCGTTTACGTGAACGCCAGGAAGTTCTCTCCAGAATGGAAGAATTGGCGCAGGAAGCTGGCTTCAGCATGAATGAGCTTGTCGGCGGCAAAACTCGTAAGGGTAAGACCTCGACATCTGCAGCGAAATACGCCAATCCCGACAATCGCGCTGAAACATGGACCGGTCGCGGACGCAAGCCCAACTGGCTTGTCGACAAACTGAAAAAAGGCGGGCAGATCGAAGAGTACGCTATCTGAGTCATGGCAGGTTAATATGTTGCAGGCGTGATGCGCGCACGAGTTAGATCTCAGACGAGATCGCGCTGCTCATCTCTCATTCAAAAGCGTTGCTAGCTCGAAAGCGCGATAAGCGCAAACAGGCAACCTCGTATTGTAGATATCCGATCGAGCATTAAAGTGGGACCCATACGTAAGAGGCCTCCATTCAAAAAAAACGTCGGATGCCCTGGTGCGTCCGGCGTTTTCTATTATCCCAACACCCGTGGCCCAAGCACCCGGCGGATGTCTCAAGTTCCGTGACAACGTAAGCCTTATCGACCCGGTTGCGGCACCCGTCCTACTCGTGGGAAGCAAACAACATCAGTCCGGCGACCGACTGAATACTGAGTATGAGAAAGTCCTCAAGTGTGAAGGGATCAATTGGATCACTAGCTCGTTCGCCTAGTGATTGGCAAACTGCATCAGCTTTGTCTGAAGCAACTTCCGGTCTTCCGGAAAGTCCGCCTCAATCCACCACCTTTCAAACTTCAACAGGACGTCTCCCACAGCTGGTCCCGCTGGAACCCCTAGAGAAACAATATCGCCTCCTTTAAAGGGCATTGTGGGAGCCTGCCACCGGTCGGGAAGGGTGAATGCTGACCGCCAATTCGCGTTGTTCACATCGTCCGGAGATCGCGACCAAGCACTCAGGCAAACGTCTCGATAAGCAGATTCACCCAACCGATAAAGCCAAGCCTTCTTGTCCTTAGGGTCTGCGACGAATTGTTCGGTTGAGCTGCCAGATATGCAGATGAGTTCCTTGCATTCAGCATTGGAGAGCTTCAAGCGTCCGGCCAATTCCAATGCAGAACTTACATCGCAAGCTGCAACTGCAGCCAACCGAAGGATAGGGTCGGGCCCTACCCCCATCAATGTTTCCAAAATTGTGAGCTTCTCAAATCGATCAAGTTCCGGATCGCGGCCTAGAACCAATTGTGCGATTCCATTCTCCGTCATGAGGAAGAGCGCTTCGTGCGCACGCGGGGCAGTAAGTAGCTTCAGGAGCTCCACTCGTATCCGTTCTGCAGACAACCCACTCAAACCATCCCTTTCGGATGCTGCCGCCGTTAATCCATCAGCATCAATTGGGCCCTCCCCATAGGTCGCGAAGAACCGGAAAAACCTCAATATGCGCAAGTAATCTTCGCGGATACGGTCACGAGCCGATCCAATAAAACGGACCCGCCGGGCGAACAGGTCGGCTAAGCCCCCGAGTGGATCATCCACGACACCATGCCGGTCGCAATAAAGAGCGTTCATTGTAAAGTCTCGACGCGATGCGTCCGCACGCCAATCCCGCGTGAAGGCGACGGTTGCATGCCGCCCGTGTGTTTCAACATCCTGTCGGAGGGTCGTTACTTCATATGGCACATGTCCACTGACAACCGTCACGGTGCCGTGCGCCAATCCTGTGGGATGTACGCTCAGGCCTGCAGCCTGGCACACCTCCGTCACTTCATCGGGAAGGGCAGGCGTCGCAATATCCACGTCCGAGACTTCAATCCCCATCAGCGAGTTGCGCACCGATCCGCCAACAGCGCGCCCATCAAAACCTCCCGCTTCCAGTGCCTTGAATACAGCTTGGCACGAAGTGGCCTGAAGCCACGCCGCCTTTATCAGGCAGGTCTCGCTCCCCCCACCAGTACCATGAACATCGTCGTGTGTACTCTTATCAGCCATCTGAGGGGACTTGATTCTTCTTCAATTTCCCGGGCACCACCGTGCCGTCACGAAATTCCGGGGGCTTATAAGCCTGCCCGGGCTTTCCACCCGATATTGTCCCAAAAAAGAGTAAAACCGAAACTGCCAGGCCTACCCCGGCGAGGAAAAGCCAGATCAGGGGTGCATCGTCGAGGACACTCTGTTTCTTTCCCTTTCCTCCACCGACCAGATAGATAAAGGCGACATAGAGAAGCGTCGGCAATAACAGCAGCAAAAGATTCTCAATGACGATTCGGATCATTCGTGCCTCAGCCTCTGGTGAAGATTTTTGATGATGCCGGCGGTTACGCCCCAGATATAGCGTTCCCCGTAAGGCATGGCATAGTAAAACCGGTCGTGGCCTTGCCATTGCCGGCAGTGCTTCAGATGGTTGCTTTCGTCCAGTAGAAATTCCAGCGGAACCTCGAAGACGTCATCGACCTCGTTGGGATTCGCCTGCAACGAGAAACCCGGATGCACAAGTGCCACGAGCGGGCTGACGGCAAATCCTGTTCGTGTCCGATACCAGTCGAGATAGCCAATCGGCTCGACAAACTGCTGCTCCAACCCGATCTCCTCTTGCGCCTCTCTCAATGCGGTTTCAGCCGCGCTTTCACCGTCTTCGACCTTACCCCCAGGAAAAGCGATCTGACCTGCGTGAGTTGAAAGATGAGACGTGCGCTGGGTTAATATGACACTGAGCCTCGCGCTTGCCACGACCGGGATCAAAACCGCCGCCGGTCTCAACTCCGCCGGACCAGCTACGCCTTGCATCCCGCGATTGAGCTCAAAGTCGCTTGGTCCCTGTTGCGTAACTTCGGGCGGCCGCGAATGCAGCGCTTCGCGCGCACGGTCAGCAAAGTTGCCGGATGTCAAAGTGATTTGGACGCGCGATTGATCAGATTTCACCACACGAGCTCCCGGCCATTGGTGTGTCGGATTTTAAAAATGACGACGAAACGACGGGGCGAGTATTACCACTCATCCATATCATGCCGCCGATCGAGCCGAACAACCCTTTTTCAGCCCTCTTTAAAACGGTGTAACTCGCCCCATTTTCCGCACATCGAGCAGGCTTTGTAACAGATGTGAGGTTATGCGATGGTGCCGCAGCTCAAGACCGCGGAGCACTGGCTGTTGGAACAACGAGGGACGCCCGGAACCATGGCTTTCTGCTCATTTAAAAGATATTTGAAGCAAGTCGCAGTAACGGTACTGCTCGCACTGACCACCACGATCTTTGTGGGTGAGGCCACCGCCCGCCGCAATTCCAATGATTTCATGTCTCGCCTTTCGGCGAAAGACCAGCGCACATTTCAGGCTTACCTAAAGGCACGCACATTTCACGAAGCCGAGCGTGATGCTTTCTGGGCCAAGGTCAATCGCAAGCGAAACGAGCGCCGCAAAAAGAAAAGACGTAGAGCTGTGCTTCGGTCCACCGACTACGTCAACGCCCATCCACCAAAGTACGAAGGACCGATGCTGCCGAAATCACTGGCTAAAGCCTGGTCGAAATACCTTAAGGACGGAGAAAAAAAGAAACCGGCCAAAAAGCGAACCGAGCTGCCTGGTATTCCGGACTATTTGCGGGCGTCAAAGAAGTATTATGGCTTCGTCCCCGAGCGCATCCCCGAGCGCGAGTTCAAGCGACGCTATGCCAGAGAAGCCCTCCGGCTAGGCTTGAACAGCGACCAGGTTGTGCGCGTCTACGCTCTAGAAACGAGCGGTCTTGGAACCGCCGACATGCAAGCCGGCATCCACCCGATTAGGAGAACTGGACGCCCGATTTCCTCCGCCCTGGGTTATGCGCAGCTTCTAGCAGCGAACTCGATCAATGAGCTTCAAAAACACGGCCGGACCTTTCTAAGGCGCCTCCAGGCGCTGGCTCAGGAGCCTAACCTCAGCTCTAACCGCCGCACCGCATTGAAGAACAAGATCGCCGCGCTACAACGCATGATCGCCCGCGTCAATCGCGTTCCGAAACGTTGGTCTTCACACCAAGCGTTCGCCAGAACTGGTCCAGGCATGGGTGTTCACCCAATCAACATAGACGGCGACATCGGGCCGTGGTTGCAGGTCATCAAACTGAAAGGCGTCCACGACATAGCCCGTCGAGCCGGCCGCCCGGATATAAGTCCGACCGAGCTAGAGCTGATGAACCTTGCTGGCCCAGGGACCGGTCTTGAAATGATGACATCGGTGGGGCTGGGAATGTCGACGGTCAATTTCTTCTCGCGCCGTGGCTATGAGCGCAACACCATCGTTCGAGGTCGCACGTCACGCGAACTGTTGGTGAAACTCGGCAAGCGCATGGACGTAAACGTGCGGAATTCCGGCGCCAAGGAGTTCTACGAAGTTTTCGATGAAGCCGCACGCGATCGCCGCGCCGCCCGCTAGGTTCAGCTTTCTCAAGACCAATACTGAAGTCGATTAAAAGACAAAGCACACCCTCCACAAAACAAAAAAAGCCGCATGCGGCGGCCTCTTTCGATTGGTTCTTTCTGACCGTGACAAGTTTTGACCCTACCGCCTACAGGTAAATGCAACCGTCGCGAAAGGTGCCATGATCCGGCACACCTTGTTTGATGCCACTAGCCGCGGCACCGGCAGGGATGATCCTGGCCGCGTAGGTCCATCAACCGACACGCTCAAAACATCGAGTGCTTCGCGGGCGCCTTGAGATAAACCTTCATGGCCGGCTCCGCTAACCGGATTGTGACGAAATCTGGAATACCGCGGGCGGACAGCGAGAACCGGTTGCGGCGGTTGGATATCCAAAGCCACATACACACGTTCCAACGGATTGCGTTCGGGATTTGGCGCACTGCGAGGCCCGCGCGATACGGGAACTTTCGGCTTCGCCGCAATAATCTGCTTTAGCTCCGGATTTACCCCGTCGCATCGCTTTAGCGTGCTCGGCGCTCGTGTCCAGATAAGAGACCGGCTAAACATCCGGCTACCCATATAGCCAATGAGTTGAAGCCGCGTACGGCTAAGCCGTTTTAGGGCGAGGTCGTATTTGCTGCGGGTGTCTGGATCGATGATCCAACCGTGGTCCCACTCACCAGAGCGACCCGGACGCACGTCTCCAAGCAGCCGCCGGCCGCAGCCATGCCGCTCCTTAGGATTACTAACCCAGATGATATGGCCGCACAGTTTATTGCGTCCGCATTCTTTAATCTCAACCGCCCCGCGACCCGCCTGATCCATCCAAATACCGACTGGAGACGAAGTCGCAAGCGCTGCACCGGACCCAGAAAATAGGCCCCCCACAGCAATAACGCTTAACATTAGTCTAGGCTTCATGGGTATCACCAACTCGTCCCATGTTGTCAGGAAACAGCAGCTTCTGCCCTCACTGTCCCCGTTTACACTTCGAATGTACCAGCCCTCAAGCTCAAGCAAAGACCAATACGTTCGTACAATTCACTGGTCTGCCGTGGTCACAAGGCGCCAATATGGCGATGAAACCGCTAACCCCCATTCCCTCGCGACCGGGTTAATGTCCGATTAAAATGCCTAAAAAATCACTATGGCAGACGTGCGTCAAAATCAGGTCCATCGCCTGTTTTACATGCTGTCATCGACCTACGACGAACTTCAAACCTCTACCAGCCAAGTGTTCCGGGGCTTTGCGCATGTTTACGGCCACTTAACCATAGGTGGCATCGATGAGAGGATGGAGTTCGACGTTTCCCCCGGTCTTTAGTCCGAACAGTGTGCCGCGGTCATAGAGCAAGTTGAATTCAACATACCGGCCCCGGCGTATGAGCTGCTCATCGCGGTCCGCTTCCGTCCATTCCGCACCGAAATTGCGCCTTACGAGTTCCGGATAGACAGTCAGAAACGCGCGTCCAACGTCTTTCGTAAGTGCAAGGGCTGCCTCATACCCACCTTCGTCGTCTGACGGCGTGATGTAATCGTAGAAAATCCCGCCGATGCCGCGCATTTCCTTCCTGTGCGGAAGATAGAAATACTCATCACACCAATTTTTAAAGTGTTCGTAGTCGGCGATTGAGTGCCCTTCACAGGCTGACTTCATGGCCGCATGGAATGCAACCGTGTCGGCGTCCGCTTGGATCCGCCTTCTATCCAACACTGGCGTCAAGTCCGCACCGCCACCAAACCACCACTTGGTCGTGACGACCATGCGGGTGTTCATATGCACAGCGGGGACATTGGGATTTTGCGTATGGGCGATCAGGGAAATGCCCGAGGCCCAAAAATTCGGATCTTCTTCAGCCCCAGGAATCTGTTTGCGGAATTCGGGGGCGAACTGGCCGTGCACGGTCGAGGTGTGGACGCCGACCTTTTCAAACACGCGTCCATTCATCAGGCTCATGACGCCACCGCCCCCCTCATCCCCCGTCACATGGTCGCTCCGCTGCCATGGCGTCTTTGAAAAGCGGCCAGGTTCCGCATCAGCGAATGGCATGTTGGCGGGTAGATCGTCCTCCACCTCTTCAAAGGCCGAACAGATCTGGTCCCTGAGATCCTCAAACCAGGCCTTCGCTTGTGCCTTTGCCGCTTCAAGTTTGTCATTGTCCAACGCCATTACGCTTCGATCCCTTGCGAATGCTAGTCTCACGACCCATTTGTGGGGGCTTAGCACAATTCAAAGCAGGGCCATATTTGACGCCTGCCATGTCGCTACGCCTCGGTCGCTGCTGACCGAGCGCTTCAACAAACTTCTTGGAGAGTTTCGCCTCTGTTTCGTAGGGCATAGGACCCGCTGCCTGAAGAGCTTAATCCATGTGCCTTTCGGCGTAGGGGCCGTAGAGCGAAAGCCGGGCTCGAGGGAAACCGGCCGGAGATCTGAGCATGTTGCAGGAAACGATAGACCGGTTCTTCACGCGGCTTGAAAAAAGCCGTGAGCCGTTCCCGGACATACCCGCCGAGATGCCTCCGCGGGACTTCATCCCGTTCATCATTTACTACGTACGTCCGTTCTGGAAACTGTTGCTTGCATCCTCGTTGATCGCAGCGGTTGTGGCGCTTCTGGAAGTGTCGCTATTTGCTGTTCTTGGCAACATCGTCGATTGGCTTGCGAAAGCGAACCCGGAGACATTCTGGGAAAACCACGGCACATTTCTAATTGGCATGGCCGTCATCGTACTGGTGATCTTGCCTATCCTGAAGTTCTTTTACGAGGCCGTCATTCACCAGGGATTGATGGGCAACCTGGCCATGCGCACGCGATGGCAGGCGCACCGCTACGTACTGCGCCAGTCGCTCGGTTTCTTTCAGGATGATTTCGCCGGCCGCATCGCAACAAAAGTCATGCAGACCTCACTGTCTGTGCGTCAATTCGTACTGACCCTGGCCGAGGTCCTGCTTTACGTCACCGTCTATTTCACCGGGGCGTTGATCGCGTTCGGCGCCACAGACTTGCGTCTTGTCATCCCGATGTTGCTGTGGCTGACGGGGTATCTAGCCGCCATGCGCTACTTCGTCCCGCGCCTCAAACAAATCTCTGTCATGCAGTCGGATGCCCGTTCGATCATGACCGGTCGCATCGTTGACAGCTACACCAACATCCAGACCGTCAAGATGTTCGCCCACGCCGACCGCGAGGATTCCTACGCGCGTGACAGCATGGCGAGCTTCCTAGATACGGTAAACAAGCAGATGCGCCTGGTCACCTACATGACCATCACACTCAACATGCTCAATGCCCTGCTACTGAGCTCGGTCACCGCGCTTGGCATATGGCTGTGGTCGACTGGTGCGGTCACCGCCGGGGCATTGGCGCTCACAGTGGGCCTTATTTTGCGCCTTCAGGGCATGTCGCACTGGATTATGTGGGAGGTCGCCGGGCTCTTCGAACATATCGGTGTCGTCCAGGATGGCATCGGAACGCTGGCGCGCGAACAAAGCGTTGTGAACGTCGCAAGTGCCAAACCTTTGGTTGTTTCCAACGGCCGCATCGATCTACAGAACGTCCGCTTCCACTACGGCAAGGAAGGTGGCGTCATCGACGACCTTTCGCTGACCATCAACCCGGGAGAAAAGGTCGGTTTGGTTGGGCGTTCCGGCGCCGGCAAGTCAACTTTCGTCAACCTGTTGCTGCGCTTCTATGACGTCGAAAAAGGTAAAATCTTCATTGATGGCCAGAACATTGCCGAGGTTCGGCAAGAAACGTTGCGGGCCCAGATCGGCATGGTCACCCAGGACACCTCGCTCCTTCACCGTTCGGTCATCGATAACATCGTTTACGGTCGCCCGGAGGCTACCGCCGAGGAGGCAATAGTGGCCGCCAGGCGCGCACACGCCGATGACTTCATCAAGGGACTAGAGGATCCCAAGGGGCGATGTGGTTACGAAGCTCACGTCGGTGAGCGCGGCGTAAAACTTTCAGGAGGACAGCGTCAGCGTGTCGCCATCGCCCGCGTTCTCCTCAAGAACGCACCGATCCTGATCCTTGATGAGGCCACCAGCGCCCTTGACTCGGAAGTCGAAGCAGCGATCCAGGAAAGCTTGCAGGAGCTGATGGCGGGTAAGACGGTAATCGCGATTGCCCACCGCTTGTCGACAATCGCGGCCATGGATCGCCTCGTCATCATGGATCAAGGTGCCATCGTCGAGGAAGGAACCCATGACGAACTGATTGCCCGCGGCGGACTCTACGCCGAACTGTGGGCGCGTCAGTCCGGCGGCTTCCTTGCCCGCGAAGCTGCTGAATAGTCGCAACGACGGTCGGCTCGGCGGAAACACTTCGGATCCGCCGAGCCACGCGCGACCACTGGCCGTCCGCATAAAAAACTTCGAGACGCGAGAATTACATGCCGCCGTGTTACCGCAAAACGAGAGGATACTGCGCGCTCACACGAACGTCATGGACGAATAGCGCGAAGTGGGGGCACGCCATGCGGGCAGTCGTTTTTATGACCTTGTTACTTCTGTGTTGCGCGCGGCCGGCACTCGCCGCCGATCTGAGCAAAATGTATACGCGCGATACTCTCCAAAAAGATGCCATGCGTCTTAGAACTGCTGTCGGGAAAATCTACAATCTCGGGATCAAGCCCAACCTGACCGCAGCCGAACGCGACGAACTTGAATTCCGCTTCCCAATGCCCAAAACCGGCGACGATCCGCTCAATTTTTATGCCTACCGTGACGGTCGCAAGGCCATCGTGGTCATGCCGGTCCTGTCACTAAAGACGCTCGAGGACCTGACCACGGCCTACGCCTGGGTGCAAGTAAACGATCTGCTCCATTCCACGATTGATCTTTACTACTCCGCGTTGCGTCACCGGCCCCTATCGAAGTTTCCAGAGAACCGTTATCCCGACGTGCTGTCGGCCCTCGACATCCCGCAAGATGCTTATGAACAACCCGGCGTTGACAGCCTCTCGCTGTCCCTTCGAAATGAAGCCTATGGCTTCATTATCGTTCACGAATTCGCTCACGTGCTGTTCCGCCTTAAAGGATACGCCGAAATCACGAAAGCGAAAGCCCGCGCCGATGAGGTCCAAGCAGATCGTTTCGCACTTGAAGTCTTGGCCCGCAGCGCAACACCGCCGATGGGTGCGGTGTTCTATTTCCAGGCCCAAGTCTATCGCTTTCGTCACCGTGGGGAATTCCCGACTGACAAAGCCTGGGACGATTACTTAATGACGGTCGCCACGCACCCGATGACGGTTGATCGGCTCAAAGCCATGTCCAGATACATTTCCGGTCAGCTTGCAGCTAAACGGGGAGCCGAAAAGGATACCTGCAAAGGGGTCGGCGCACTATTTTCCAAGGTCGCCGGTATTTTGGAAGATCATGACATTGGCGCCTGTACTGCAAAGGTCGCCGCCGAGGCCCCCTGGCACGTCCTCAAGCCGGGCGCCAGCGATCCGCGTTGGGCTTTGGAGCAATTCTGCGGTGGCCGATAGCCCGCGCCGGCAATGTGCGATCCCGCGCAGCCGATGCAGTTCCCCCGGAGGATCGCATTGCGATCAAGCGAATTTATTCGCCAACCCGCCCGTCTGCCGCAACGCTTCCCCGACAATCATTGCTGCTGCAACTGCCACGTTGAGCGAGCGTAATCCCTCGCGCACTGGGATCAAAACTAGTTCGTCGGCAACATCGCTTACAATTTCTGGCACTCCCGCACTCTCTCGGCCGAGCATGATGATGTCGTCGCTGCGATAGTGAAATTTGGTGTACGCCTGGCTTGCCTTCGTCGTAGCCAGTACGGTCCGCAACCCCTCCTTACGTCGCCAGGTCTCAAAGGATGCAAAGCTAACGTGCCTGTGCAACTCAACGCTGTCGAGGTAATCGAGACCAGCCCGCTTCAGTGCACGGTCGCTAAAATCAAACCCCGCGGGCCCAATGATGTCGACTGAAACCCCCAGACAGGCTGCCATCCGTAAGATCGTTCCGGTATTCTGTGGAATGTCTGGTTGGTAGAGCGCTAGCCGCATGCATTACCTCGCCATCGCTTCACTTACCTTTTGGTATGCGCCAAATTGCCCTGCAGTTCATACCAATCACGGCCTTGAGAGAGTGCGTAAACGGTGTCACACCTGTGGCAAATCGCGCGCCGAAACACTCACCAACCGGCTGCGAAATTCATCCGTAGCTCAAACCAAAACCTGCTACGCAATCAGACGATGTGATGCGCTACTTTGAGTTGCTATGTAGTCCAATTGGGGCTTCATTCATCTTAATGGGCCCGCCGCATGGAACGCCGTCCAAGGAGGTCAAGCGATGACAGCAGACGTCGAAGATCCAGAACGCCGTGATGTCCTTGTTGTTGCCGCGAGCGCATTTGCCGCCGTCGGCGCAGCATCGGTCATCTGGCCGTTCATTGACCAAATGAACCCGGATGCCGGGGCACTCGCCCTAGCTTCGACCGAGATCGATCTTACACCGATCAACGAAGGTCAGGCCATCACAGTAATGTGGCGCGGCAAACCCGTCTTTATCCGCCACCGCACGGCCGCCGAGGTCGAAGAGGCGAAGAAGGTTCCAGTCGACGATCTCCCCGATCCCGTCGCACGCAATGAAAACAATCCCGGCAGTCCAGCCACCGACGAGAACCGCACACTCGCCGGGCATGAGAAATGGCTCGTCATGGTGGGCATCTGCACTCACCTCGGCTGCATCCCCAAAGGTCAAAGCTTATCGGACACCAAAGGTGAATACGGTGGCTGGTTCTGCCCTTGCCATGGATCGCACTACGACACCTCCGGGCGCATCCGCAAAGGGCCGGCGCCGCGTAACCTGGATGTTCCCCCTTACACTTTTGTTTCCGACAGCAAGATCCGCATCGGCTGACGCTAAAGAGAGCACCTCATGTCCAGTCACGAATCATCCTACGAGCCGAAGTCAGCGACGGCGAAGTGGTGGGACGAACGCCTGCCACTACCTCGCTTGATGAACGACCAGTTCATCGATTTTCCAACACCGCGCAATCTCAACTACTTATGGACGTTCGGCGGCATCCTGACGTTCTGCCTTGTGGCCCAGGTCGTCACGGGCATCGTGCTCGCCATGCATTACAATTCGACCGCCGCGGACGCTTTCAACTCCGTCGACCGGATCCGCCGTGATGTGAATTTCGGTTGGCTCATCCAGCCAATACACGCCGTCGGCGGTTCAATGTTCTTTCTCGCCGTCTATCTTCACATGTTCCGCGGCATCTACTACGGCTCCTACCGCGCGCCACGTGAAATCCTTTGGATCTTAGGCGTCTTCATCTTCCTGGCGATGATGGCAACCGCGTTCATGGGTTACGCCTTGCCTTGGGGACAGATGAGTTTCTGGGCCGTCACGGTGATCACCAACCTTTTTTCATCATTGGACCAGTTGATACCAGGGCTTGGAACGTCGATCGTGCAATGGTTATGGGGCGGTTATTCGGTCTCCGGTACGACCCTCAACCGTTTCTTTTCGCTGCATTATCTACTGCCGTTCGTGATCTTCGGCTTGGTCATACTGCACATCTGGGCGTTGCACGTATGCGGCCAGAACAACCCGAGCGGCGTCGAAATCAAAACAAAATCCGACTCCGTTCCGATGTATCCGTATGCAATCGCAAAGGACGCATTCGCGTTATTCGCGTTCTTGATTATCTTTGCTTGGTTCGTACTCTTCCTGCCGGATTACTTGGGGCACGCGGACAACTTCATCGCAGCGGACCCATTGGTAACGCCACCGCACATCGTGCCTGAATGGTACTTCCTCCCCTTCTATGCGATCCTGCGTGCTATTCCCGACAAACTCGGTGGCGTCATCGCCATGTTTGCCTCGATCGCGATCTTGGCGTTCATCCCCTGGCTTGACCGTTCGCCTGTCCGCTCCACGAAGTACCGCCCGATCTATAAATGGTTCTTCTGGCTATTGGTGTTCACATGCCTGGCTCTGGGTTATCTCGGCGCCAAGCCGGCCGAAGGAACATACGTCTTCTGGGCGCGTGTCTTCACCTTCTACTACTTCGCCCACTTCCTGATCGTCATGCCAATCTTAGGGAGTATGGAAACGCCCAAGAGTTTGCCGGGTTCGATTACCGAGTCGGTCCTTGGTAAGGGTGGTTCGAAATCGCATTCCTCAGGGTTGGGGGGTGCACCTGCGGGTGCCACCGCCGCGCCAGAAGACCGGTAACGGCGAAGGGATTAAAAATGATGTTGCAACGCAAGTTTACCCCTCTCCGCACGGCCCTAGTAGCGATCGCTGCTTTCGGTTTTGCATCGGCGGCTAACGCCGCCGGCGGGGAAGCTATCCACTATGACCGGCATGACTGGACCTACGGTGGCGTTAAGGGCCAGTTTGATCCGATCCAACTACGCCGCGGCTTCCAGGTCTATCAGGAGGTCTGCGCCGCTTGTCATGGACTCGAGCGCGTCAGGTTCCGCAATCTCGTCGAACCGGGCGGACCCCAGTTCGACGAAGAAGCGGTCAAAACCCTTGCCACTGAATGGCCCAATCAGATCGTCGACGGCCCAAATGACGAAGGCGAGATGTTTGAGCGTCCTGCCAAGCTCTCCGACATCCTGAAGGGCCCTTACAAAAACGCTAAGGAGGCCCGTGCGGCCCAGGGCGGCGCCTACCCCCCTGACCTTTCACTGATGACACGCGCGCGTAACATCCACACCGACGCTCCGTGGTACATCCACGTACCATTGATGATGCGTGACATCATCACGGGCTACCAAGAAGGCGGCTCCGACTACGTCTATTCTTTGCTGATCGGCTACGAGGACGAGCCAGCAGACTTCGAACTGTCCGAGGGAATGAACTACAACAAATACTTCGCCGGTCATCAGATTGCCATGGCCCAGCCGATCCCAGAGGAGGGAGCGGTTGAGTATCAGGAGAACGCCGGCGCTAAAATGTCGATGAAGCAGAATGCCGAAGACGTTACGGCATTCTTGGCCTGGGCCGCAGATCCGTCACTCAACTCGCGCAAGCAACTTGGCTGGAGCGTGCTGATCTATTTGCTAATCACCACACTGCTGCTCTACTTTGCGAAAAAGGGAATCTGGAAGCGCATCAAACACTGAGGGGCCTGCCTATCGGTCGGCACCAAAAAAGACGATTAAACAAAAGGCCCCGCACGCGAGGCCTTTTCTGTTTATGCAAACCGATCAAAGCGACCCAACAGTGGGAAACAAGCATGACCCAAACGGTTCTTGGTATAATTGGCGGTAGCGGTTTCTACGACATACCCGGCATCGCCAACGCCGGGTGGCGGCATATTGAAAGCCCGTGGGGCAAACCATCCGACGATATCCTTTTCGCCGATCTCGACGGTCTGCCGCTACGCTTTCTGCCCCGCCATGGCCGCGGCCACAAAGTGCCGCCGAGCAGTATAAATTTCCGCGCCAATATTGATGCTCTGAAGCGTGCCGGCGTCACCGATTTGCTCTCTATTTCGGCATGCGGCTCTCTCAAAGAGGAACTGCCCCCCGGACACTTCGTCATTGTCGATCAATTCATCGATCGCACATTCGCACGCGAGAAGAGCTTCTTCGGCGCCGGCTGCGTTGCTCACGTCTCCGTTGCCGAACCCGTAAGCCCTCATCTTGCCGAGGCGCTGGACGCCGCCGCCAAAGCCGAGAGCGTGCCCGTTTCACGTGGCGGCACCTATCTAGTCATGGAAGGCCCGCAGTTCTCCACGCGCGCCGAAAGCGAACTCTACCGCGCCTGGGGCTGCTCGGTGATCGGCATGACCAATATGCCCGAAGCCAAACTCGCCCGTGAGGCAGAGATTTGCTATGCGACACTCGCAATGGTCACTGATTATGACTGTTGGCATGACGAACACGACAACGTCGACGTTGCTTCTGTAATTGCCATCATGAGATCTAACACCGAGAAGGCCCAGCGCCTTGTTTTGAACCTTGCCAAGGGCTTCCCGAAAGAGCACCCAGCCTGCCCGATCGGCTCAGACCGCGCCCTCGACGTCGCCATCATCACGCCGCCCGACGACCGCGATCCAGCCCTGCTGGCAAAACTTGACGCCGTTGCCGGTCGAGTGTTGGGCTGATCAATTTCGATGATGTTTATTGCTCGTGCGAACACGGGCCCCCGATGGATCAACATCCACCCGTCTTGGTACCGCCTCGCGCGATGTCTCTTTCAGTCAAGTGTACGCACGATAATGGTGGACACCCTTGGCGAGGGCAAAAGCATCGCCAGGTTGGTTTGAGAATTGTCGGCAATTGGACGCTTACTGAGAGATCGATCCGGTCGAAAGGCCGCTCACTTCACCGCCCCGACCTGCCGCGCCAGCCCAAGGGCATCGCGCTCGACCCAGGCTTCTACGATCCGCCCATCACGGACAGTCATATTCTACATGTCCGTGAATGAGACCGGTTGCCCCGTTCCTTTGATGCCGAACATCTCACCAACGAAACCTCCGCTGCAGGTCCAGCGCGTGATGAGCTTGTCACCATCGGCGAAGATGACGTGAACCTCTAGTTTTAGGTCCTCGATGTTCTGAAACAACGGAACCACCCAGGCCCTAAACCTGTCCCTTGGTCCGACCTCTTTTCCAGCTGAACGAATAACGATGTCCACTGCGAACAGGTCATCGATCCAATCGAACTTTCGCTTATTCCTATCATCCGACCAAAAGGCCGCAACAGTTGCCTTGTTCGGTGTTTCAGCGTCATCACAGGCTGCTATCCCGCCCACTGCAACGCTCACCACCGCCAATACCCATGTCTGTCGGGCACTATGTCGCGTCAGCTATCTGGTTCAAGGCATCAACGTCGTTTACAAATCCCGTGGTCACCATAGCCCACGGCCTCTCCGATACGTTTGCCGGTATAAATCCAGCCCACATACCAGCCTTCGTCGCGGCCTAGATGGTCGGAGCCGTTGCCGCTGACTACGTCTCCAGGTTCCTTTCGGAAACACCGCCCGTAAGGTCCGCTGCGGAGTTGAGTGAGCCTGCGGAATAACCGACAGTACAAAGCAACAAAACCGGTAAGAGGTGCCAACTATGGACGTCACAATCTACCACAATCCAAAATGCGGCACCTCCCGCAATACATTGGCAATGCTGCACAAAGCCGGAATAGAACCCGAAGTCATCGAGTACTTGAAGACGCCGCCAACGCGCGAGCGCCTGGTCGAGTTGATCGCCATGATGGGAACTTCGGTGCGTGACCTGATCCGACACAAGGGAACCCCATTCGACGAATTGGATCTCGGAGATCCTACATGGAGCGATGATCAACTCATCGATTTCATGATGGAGCATCCAATCCTGATCAACCGCCCGATCGTCATCGCCGGTGACAACGCCAAATTGTGCCGTCCCAGCGAAGTTCTGCTTGAACTTATTCCCGGTCTCGAGATCGGTCAGTTCACGAAAGAGGACGGTGAGCAGGTGATCGGCGCAAAGGGCGCCAGAACCGACAGCAAATAGGTACTCCGGCCACCCCCCCGTGAAAAAGGGTCCGGCCGACTTTTCTCAACCCTTGCATATGGACACGACGTCGGCTTCTGCTAGCGACCGATGAATACACAAGTGCGGTTACTTGCTATCGCTGTCATCAAGTCCGCTCAGGTGCGTCGCTAACAACGGGGAACCCATAGATGCTCGGCTATCTCGTTCTCATCGCACTGCAAATCATCGCCGCTTGGTTTGGCAAGGGCCACGTCACCGGTTACATCCCCAACCAGGGCGCCATCATCGATGCCGCCGTGGAAGCAGCTGTAATCGCCGTCATCGTTTGGGTTGTCGGCCTTGTCGGATCGTTCGTGCTCAAGGACGTTCGCACACCGGGTTCATCAACTCTGGTCACGGCCCTGATTGGCGCCCTGATCGGCGCAGCAATCGTCTTCTCTCTTCCCCAGCTGGGCTACTCTTTGCCAAATGGCATCAAGGCGGGCTTTATCCCAGTCGCTGGCGCTATCCTTGGTTATCTACTCCGCCGTTAAGAGGTGGAGCAGGGAAAAAAAACAGCGCGAGCAATTGTCTCGCGCTGTTCATCTATTTTAGGGGGTGCTAGTGGGAGCGAAGCTCAGAGATCGCCATCCTGACGCTTTTAGACTGCACCTAAAACAATGGCAGCGACAAATCCGAAAGAAATGATCGCGGCAAGTGCAGTCATCTGCATCTCTAGGGTCATTTTCGCCTCCTGGGTCGGCCTTGTGGCTTGTTCTAAGTCGGGAGTGGATCGCCGTCTTGAGCAGCTTGATGCCGAGACTAGCTGCGACATTCGTCGGATGCCAAGCGAAAAAGTTGCTGCACCGCAACGGGATACGCAGACGACAGAGTGACGAACAGGCATCACCGCAACGGTGCTGGAAATCAACCGATTGCTTAACACTCCGTTAAACTTTCAGTCGCGGATGACCCATCATCAACATGAAGACAAACTGCTAAGCTATTGGGATCGCATAAACAGCAAACAGTTTTGGTCACATGCATAAAGCCACGTTCGGCGTCAACCGATCAGTAAACACAGCGTGTGGCACAATAATGCAACCGCCACCTCCAAATTGAACATTCCGCACCCGCGAACCGACTTATCCACAGCGACCAGATGACCCGCCGTTAGGATGGCGATCCTATGTATGCACGGACGAATCTATCGTCTGTCGGTCGAACCCTTGAGATCCCAGGCGCCGTCTATGGACTGCTAAAGCAGGGGTATTCACCAGCTTGCGCCAGCTGTTGACCTGCGCGACGCTAGGCGGAACTTCCACAATTCCCGATAAAGCGAGGAACACATGGATCGCTTCAAGGCCCTTCGCGTTTCCAAAACCGACAGCGGCCAGGTTGCCGACTGGGTAGAAATCGGACTGGATGATCTCTCAGATGGCGACGTCGTCGTCAGGGTGAGCCATACAACAATCAATTACAAGGATGGTCTGGCGCTGACCGGAAAGGCGCCAATCATCCGCAAGTGGCCACTCGTTCCAGGGATCGACTTTACCGGCACCGTGGAACGCTCCAACCACCCCGAATTTCAATCGGGAGACCCGGTCATTCTGAACGGCTGGGGCGTTGGTGAGGGTCATGATGGTGGTTATGCCCAGTTTGCCCGGGTAAAGGGCGATTGGCTTATTAAACGTCCAGCTGATTTCACCCCCGCCGAAACAATGGCGATCGGAACGGCCGGCTACACCGCGATGCTCTGCGTCCTCGCCCTAGAGGCCCACGGCGTTACCCCCGATAAGGGCCCTGTACTGGTCACTGGCGCCGCTGGCGGCGTCGGAAGTGTCGCCGTCGCCGTCCTCGCCAAGCTCGCGCATAGTATCATCGCCTCCACGGGCCGCACCTCCGAAGAGGCGTTCCTGAAGGGATTGGGCGCCAGCGAGATCATCGACCGCAACGAGCTGTCCGAAAAGGGCCGCCCTCTTGGGAAAGAGCGTTGGGCAGGCGTCATTGACGTCGCCGGCAGCCATACGCTTGCCAATGCCCTATCCATGACCAAATACGGTGGATGCGTCGCAGCCTGCGGACTTGCGCAAGGCTTCGATCTTCCAGCAACTGTGATGCCGTTCATCCTACGCGGTGTTACGCTCGCCGGCATCGACAGTGTCATGGCGCCAAAGCCTAAGCGGATCGCAGCCTGGGATCGACTTGCCACTGATCTGGACCGAGCCAAACTCGCCGAACTCACCGTGACACGCCCGTGGGCCGATGTGACGGAACTTGGCCCGCAGATCATAGCGGGCCATGTGCGCGGGCGTGTCGTCCTGGAGGTGGAGTAGATCAGCACTGTTTCTGCGGGCCACGCGGCATCTGGCAAGCTAAACCCTTTTGCGCATAAGCAATTCGATAAATCCGTCCCGAACGACATCGGGTGCGTCCGCGATCGCATGGTAGCCGTTACGTACGTAGAACTTGCGTGCGCCGCCATTATACTCAGACACCATGATCCAAACGCGGCGCCCTCCATCGCTCACCGCTTCGGTTTCCAACGATCGCAGAACACACGCGCCGATACCTCGATTTTGAGCGGTGGGAAGCACTGCGAGGAGCTGCAAATAGAGACCGCGGAGCCAATGCACCCGCAACAGAACGCCCCGGCCCGCTAGTCAATTGTGCGAATGGCGAAACGTGGAGCTCCAGCTTCCAGAGCGCTCAAATAGGCCGCCAGATCGTCCGCCGTACTCTCGTAAGTTCGCCAAGGTTCGATTGAGGCGAAGGCCTCCGCGAGGTGCCGGGCTTCCGCAGGACTTAGACAATCGATCAAGAGTACTGCTCTACTGGCGTCGGAACCAATTATCCGTCGATTAGGCCGTCTGCAACAATTGCCACCCAGATCCCGACTACCGCCCTCATCCATAAGTAGATCCTTGCAAAGAAGGGCACTGACCGCCCTTTTTGCGAGCACCAAGAACGATTACATTCTTGGCAACGTAGTATCCGCGCCCCTGCCATGCAAAGCTCTGCTTGGCGGCACGCAGATGTAAAGGTGTTCTATGGTCCACAAACTCCACCAATTGCCCGGTAATGAGCGATTGCGGACACACGATCCCATATGGAAGGCTGTCTGCTCGGAAGCCGAAGCAGTCTTGCGTTCAGAGCCCGCGCTTGGTTCGTTCGTATTCGCAACCATACTCGGCCAGGACACACTCGAAGAAGCGATCATCCACCGGCTTGCTCAAAGCCTGAATCACACCGACCTCGATGCTGGCCTGATCAGCAAGACCTTCCGCGGAGTGCTGCAAGAACACCCAGAAGTGGGACTCGCCTTGCGCGCCGATCTTGCAGCGGTTGTCGATCGCGATCCAGCATGCAGCCGCTATATCGAACCGATACTCTACTTTAAAGGGTTCCACGCCCTGGCCACCTACCGGTTCGCTCACGAAATGTGGATGCGGGGACGCAGAGATTTTGCCCTATACCTGCAAAGCCAGTCCTCCAAATTGTTCAGTACCGACATTCATCCCGCGTCACACTTCGGCAAAGGCATAATGCTCGACCACGCAACCGGCTTTGTCGTTGGCGAGACAGCCATTGTCGGTGATAACTGCTCCTTCCTGCACGGAGTAACGCTAGGCGGTAGCGGCAAGGAAGGCGGCGACCGGCATCCGAAGATCGGCCACAGCGTGTTAATTGGAGCGGGTTCCAAAATTCTCGGCAATATCGAGGTTGGTTGCTGCTCACGCATTGCCGCGGGTTCAGTCGTATTGAAGGACGTTCCACGGGAAGTCACCGTCGCGGGCGTTCCGGCCCGCATCGTCGGCCCAGCCGGTTGTACCGAGCCGGCGGCTTCCATGGATCAGCAACTGCCACCCCCAAGCCTGGACTCTGAAGACACTTGATGGCCATAAGGGCGCAACGCAACGGCACGAAGAGGAGCCCAACGTGGACAAAGCCGAACTCGCCAAACTCGAAGCCTATCTGCGAAAGACCTTCGGTTTGAAAAATATCGGCCTGCGCCCGCAGCCCAAAAAGAATGACATGGCCGAAGTCTTCATTGGCGATGAGTTCATCGCTACCCTGTACAGGATCGATGAGGACGGCGAGGTCGAATATCAGATGCAGATGGCCATTCTTGAGATGGACCTCGAGGAAGCCTGAGCTCGATGCCACTATACTCCCTCAACGACATGACGGTCACAACGCCCGCAAACGGCCGCTATTGGGTTGCGCCCAATGCGACCATTATCGGCAACGTCGACATCCGCGAGGATGCTAGCGTTTGGTTTGGAACCGTTATCCGAGGTGACAACGAGTCAATCGTGATCGGCGAACGTAGCAACATTCAGGAAGGTTGCGTCCTCCACACCGATCCCGGTTACCCCATGACCATCGATGTCGATTGCACTATCGGGCACATGGTCATGCTGCATGGCTGCACCATTCATTCCGGCAGCCTCATCGGCATCGGATCGATCCTGCTCAACGGTGTCGAGATTGGTGAGGGAAGCCTCATTGGCGCCAACACACTGATACCCGAAGGCAAGGTTATACCGCCACGGTCTCTGGTCGTTGGCTCGCCAGGACGGGTGGTGCGTGAATTGAGCGAAGAAGACGTCGCAAATGTCAAAGCAACCGCTGGGCGCTACGTCAGCAATTGGCAGCGTTTCAAAGCCCAAATGCAGCCGCAACCTGAGTCGTAAGCGGGACGAATGACAAAGGAAAAGCCGGCCCTCGCGAGCCGGCTTCCTATATCGAAGAATGTCCACGGCTTCAGCGTCTGGAGCTGCCCGCCATCAACACCGGTCTGTTGACAATGGAGGCTTCCAAAGACACCCAGGCCTGCGGATTCACATACGACTGCCGCATCAGGTATTGATAGGGCGTCGCGTGCCAAATGCGGACATCCCGAATCTTGTTATCGAGGACGAAATCCCCGAGCGCCGTTCGGGCAGTCAATACGGCATGTCCTTCACCCAATTCGTCGCGGACAACCGTCAGCAGCAAGGCGCTCTGCGGCCATCCCCGTTCGATGAGTATATTACGCTTAAGCAGAGCATAATCTTCACAATCGCCCTTGGTTGTCGGAAGTGTCCAGTACTCTTCGACACCATACGCTTCGAGATCCGTCACCGGCGTGACGATTTCGTTGACCAGCCGATTGACCTCGTCCAGCTCACTGAGGCGCTCTGGAGTTGCTACGAAGCGATCGACGCGTCGCCAGTTGCCTCGACAGTGTTGAGGCTTCGAGTTGCAGAATTCGACAAAGCCATGCGGAGGCTGCGCGACGCCGAACGCGCGCATGAAGACCGAATGGCGTTGCCCATGATAAGAAGACGTGTGCGGCTCGGCGTTCGCCGATTGCAACCCCGTGAATAAAAGGTGTGCCGCGAGTGCGCAAATGATTCCTAAACGCATCTCAAATACAAACTCCCGAAAAGCTACTCTCAAACCAAACTGCGAACCCTTCAGACGCCGCCCGTCAGTTAGGAACACACCGCATTGCTCGTCGTGCCAAAGCCGCCACTCAAGTCGTTTTTCAGTGACAGCCATGGTTCACTATAAGCCCAGATATCCCTGCAGGTGCTTGCCTTCATAATCCTGCAGAAACTGAACCCCGATGCCATGGTTGTGATGCCGGCGCACGATGGCGTTCTGTTTGCCGACAACAACCTCAGTACCAACCTCCGGTCGCATTAAAGTCCCAAGCGAAGCACCAGAAGATGAGATGTCGAGCAGAGTGCACTCGACGAATTGACCCTCATCAAAACGCAGTGGTACTGATTTATTCCCGACAGCAATACGCTCGTGCCTGCGCCCTTCAAGACCAGTGAACTCCTGGCGATTGAGCAGCCACGTTAACTGTGCTGAGAGTTTCTCGCGCTTGCGCGTGGTAATATTGAGGCGCACTTCAACGCCACAATCAGACTTCCCCGACACATTTCCGTCGAGCCCACCGAGGTGATCAAAGTGGGCAATAATTCTTTCTCCGACTTCCAGCGCTTCGGTAGTATCAAAGACCAGATGAGCTACGGATACTGCATTGAGCTTCGCGGGATACTCGAGTTTGCTGGAGCGCATATAACGGCCATACAGATCGAGTTGCACAGTCCGGCGCCTCTCGTCGGCCGCCGCGGCATGAAACTCCGTCGGAACTCTTTCGTCGTGTGAATCCGATATGTCCAACAACGACATGCTCGCAACCTCCACGCGATGGTCAAAAGGTGGCCGGAGGTCCAGCCGCCGCGGAACATCTGAGCGCGTAATGCAGCACGAAGCCCGCACCCAGGAGTATCGGCTGTGCGATTTAAAGTTTGCTTAACAAGAAGGTCAGTTTTGGGACAAACACGATATGATGCCCCCGTCTTTTCCCGGCAGGTATTGCCGGCGCCGCGCCTTAGCGCTTGTCGCGGGGACTTAGGCCACCTTCATACACCCTAAATTGCCGGCGCTGATTTCGCACGATGCGTGATGATCGAATATTGGTCAGAACAGGCGGCTCGCTTTTCACGAGGGGCTCTCCAACTGGTATCACGGCCAACTCGTCGTCGGCTGGATAGGTCAATTCAGTTTCGATCACACGAAATTCTGCAACCTCCGTGATGCCGATCCATGACGGCGGATCGATCGCCACAAAGGCCCCAAGAAACCTGCTTATCTCCTCACCATTGTGTTGAAGCGGTAAAATCAGTACTTCGAAGATTGCTAGCTGGTCATCAACTGACCGGCCTTCCATCAGGATCTGCAGGACCGCGCCGAGATTGCGGACCGACGTGAGGTTGCGTTGAAGTCCAAAGCGGTCTTTTTCCTGCCACCCATCGACGAAGTTGGTGCCCCGTAATTCATCGTTGAAATTCTCGCAGATGCGAGTACCAGCCAGCCGGAAGCAGAACTTAGACGGCGGCACGAATTCCAGTATGAATGTTTCGGACAGAACATCTGAGATCTGCGAAGGCTCGATCTCAAATCTCCGCGGTGCAATCCGATTGCCGCGCACCGAGTTCCAGTAGGTGAAAAGAGTGTTGTTTGACGCTGTTCGCATTATCACCTGGCCGTTCCGAAAGAGCTGCCTGCCGCTTAATTTACTCGCGCGATCTGGCTGAACTCGATGACTGAAAATGGGACGTTTTCTTGGTCTTAATCGCTGATCCTCCAGACCTGCAGCAGCAAACGTGCCATTCGGATAAGAAAGGCCAGCCTTACCCGCCAGCGCGGCTTGCCCAGCGCCGACCGGACAGGTAACGCTGAACCCCGCAGTCAATGCGGGTAAATCGATCAATTAACCAAGGGGATGATGTTGCAAGCAGAGCGCGAGCCAATCTTCAACGTGCCGGGCAGTGTCATCGCCCTGATCGCCATTTTCATTGCTGTGCATGTCGTTCGCCAGCTTCTGCCTGTCCAACAAGACGACTGGTTCACAGTTGCGATGGCCTTCGTCCCAGCCCGGTACGACGGCTATGCCGACCAGCTCCCCGGAGGCGAGATCGCCTCGGTAACGTCGTTCCTGACGCATATGCTGGTGCACGGCGACCTGACCCACCTTATGTTCAACTCTGCATGGTTCCTGGCCTTCGGTGGCGCCATTGCGCTGCGTGTAGGAACGGTACGCTTTCTCGCCTTCACAGCCTTCACCGGCATCGTCGGTGCATTAACGTTTCTCGCCTTTCATTTCGGGGAGGTTGTGCCAGTCGTCGGGGCGTCCGGCGCTGTCTCCGGCATGATGGGAGCCGTTATGCGCTTCTTATTCTCCGCCCTGGACATGGGAAATCTACAGGCGCTGCGCGAGCGGCCTCGTTCTGTTCCATTAATGTCATTACAGGAGTCCCTGAGCGACCGCCGTGTTCTCGCTGTGACCGCGATTTGGCTGCTCCTCAACGCCATCACCGCGTTTGGTATCCCAGGAATTAGCTCAGGTGGTGAAGTGGCCTGGGAAGCCCATTTAGGTGGATATTTGGCTGGGCTCCTGTGTTTCGGCTTCTTTGATCATCCGCCCCAGAGCCGGTTTGAGCCACGTATTGTGCACTGACGCTTGCCATTTGCGCCATTCTGCCGCAGCATTTGCATCAGAGCCCGGAGGGTCGCTACCGCGGCTGGCTTGGCGCGGATACAACACCTATACCGGGCGCTGCTTCGGCTGAGCAGTCATCGCTGACGAACCGGAATTCCAGGAGGTCAAAGTTATGAACGTCGCAACAGTGCTGAAGGCTAAGGGGCGTGCTGTCGCAACAGCCCATACCGAGACAATATTGAAGGACATCGCCATCCAGCTTGCCCAAAAAAAAATTGGTGCAATCGTCGTCGTTGATGACCGTGACGAGGTTGTTGGCATCGTATCCGAGCGTGACCTTGTCCGGGCGATAGCAAGCGGCGGTCATGAGGTTTTGCAAACACCTGTGACTGATTCCATGACCCGCGATGTGATCACTTGCGGTGAGGAACGCACAATTGACGAACTGATGGAACTCATGACCAAAGGCCGCTTCCGTCACGTGCCGGTCGTCAACAACGGCAAGCTGATTGGACTCGTGTCCATTGGTGACGTCGTCAAAAATCACATTGCCGAAGTGGAGATGGAAGTCTCCGCCATGCGCGACTACCTCTCGACAGGCTAGGCGCAGCAAGTACGGAGTGATGCTATAGGCTGGCTTCAGTTTGAAGCCGGCCTATTTTCTGGCGAACAGCGATCTCCTGCTGGATTGTCTCGATTTCCCGCTCTACTGCCCGTCGCCCGAGATCGATTAGCTCTGAAGCCCGATGGAAATCGAATAGGTTGATCCCGTGCAGGCGCGGGCTGATCATCGCATCGGGAGGATCGCCCGCAAGCCGTGAACGGGCAATGCGGTCCTGTACGATGTTGAAGGCCTCAACCATCACCGTTGATATTCCGGGAACATTTTCCCCGCGGCCAAACAGCTGACGCTGCAATAGCCGCCGCGCGTTAAATCCTGCCTTCTCGTTGGTGGCCGGCCCTTGATCGACATACCCGTCACTATCGATTTCCGTCTCGAAATCGACCTGCGGCGCCAGCGTGCCCCGCGACGACAGATCGAAATTGAGATTGACCGCGATGACATAACGCGCGCCCATAGCCCGGCATACCGAAATTGGCACTGGATTCACCAGCGCCCCATCGAACAGCCAACGGCCTTTGATTTTGACCGGCTTGAAAATCCCTGGCAGCGCGTAGGAGGCCCGTATCGCGTTCGCCAGCCGGCCCTTTGTCAGCCAGATTTCATGACCAGTGCCGATTTCGGTTGCCACCGCGGTGAAGCCAATGTCGAGATCTTCGATCCGCTGCCCACCAACCGTAGCTATCAGACGCTCGGTAAGCCTGCCACCCGTGATCAATCCAGTGCCGGCGAGGTTGAAATCAAGAAACCCCCACACGCGCCGCACTGTCAGTTCCCGTGCGAAAGCTTCGATATCATCAAGATGGCCTGCTGCGTAGCAGCCGCCGACCACCGCGCCGATCGATGTTCCAGCAATCACATGCGGCCGGATACCAGCTTCATGTAAGGCCTGCAGAACCCCGATATGCGACCACCCGCGGGCGGCACCACCACCAAGCGCCAACCCAATTTTCAAATGATCCATCGGAGAACCCCCACCGCAGCTCCAATCGACGACTGGCAATTCCGACTCGAATATCGTGTGGTATGTTAACACGGCAAGATATTGGCGCTGGGTTAAGCGACGTTTTGAAGGCCCAAATCCAAACATCGCGCGGGTCCTGCGGGGTTTTAGCCACGGCCCGGAATGCTCTTAAGCGCCTCAGTCGCGCTTCCCGCCGTAGACTTCAGCAGGTGAAAACGCCTTGTCCGGAACGATCTCAGTCAGTGATGCGCCCGCTCCGTCCGGCCCATCGAAGCGGACCTCACGGTAAAAACATGTCTTACGGCCTGTGTGACAGGCCGCCCCATGCCCGCCAACTCCAACCTTGAGCCAAACCACGTCCTGATCGCAGTCGGTCCGGAGGCTCTCCACTTTAAGCACGTTGCCGCTATCTTCGCCCTTTCTCCACAGCTTGCCCCGCGACCGGCTGTAAAAATGGGCTTGTCGGGTTTCTATCGTTGCTGAGAGTGCCTCTGCGTTCATGAACGCGAACATTAGGACATCGCCAGTACCAGAGTCGGTGACAATCGCTGGAAGCAAACCGTCAGCATCAAACCGTGGTGTGAATACTTCCCCCTCCTCGAGCTCCTCTTTCGAGCCCGGCACCGGGAAGACGCCGCTCTTTTTGGGCATCATTGGGCCTTTACGTCTATTTCGGTTGCGCAACGGTCGAGGCATGCACGAAAAGACACTGGCTCGCGCTCGCCTCCTGAGAGACTATATAGAGAAGAGCTGGGCCTGAACACGCTGCCCAATGCCAGACAGTCAAGGCAAGTTACGTATGACCGACCTCGACGAGATTTACTCGAACCGCATTTTGGCACTGGCGGCAGCCATTCCCCGTTGTGAACGCCTCACAGATCCGGACGCGAGCGCCACCGCGCACTCCAAATTGTGCGGATCGACCATCAGCGTCGATCTAAAAATGCGTAACGGCGTCGTCACCGATTATGGACAATCGGTCAAAGCCTGCCTGCTTGGCCAGGCCGCCGCTTCGGTCGTCGGCCGCGAGATTGTCGGCACCGATCCAGCTGAGATGCGCCAGGTGGCCGACAAGGTCCGGGCTATGCTCAAGGAAAACGGTCCGCCACCAAACGGACGCTGGTCCGATCTTGCGGTTCTCGAACCGGTCCGCGATTACAAGGCTCGGCACCCTTCGACCCTGCTCGTATTCGAGGCCGTTCTTGATGCTATCGATCAGATTGCGGGTCCCAGACCAGGCGTTGGAGCGGGCCCCTCCACCACCGACACCGAAACCCAAGACATCAGTGCCACAACGGAGCAATCCGCTTGAAGCTTGCCGGCAACCTTCTAAAACTGCCGATACACTTGTACCGCTGGACGCTCAAACCTTATGTCGGCTGGAACTGCCGCCACCTGCCGACTTGTTCCGAATATGCGCTGCAGTCGATTGACCGTAACGGGCCATGGCGTGGCTTCTGGCTCACGATTTCCCGTCTGTCGCGCTGTCACCCTTGGGGTTCGGCAGGTTATGATCCAGTCCCCGACATTCAGGCGGAACAGCACCTCTTGCGGCCCTGGCGTTACGGCCGTTGGACGGGCCGCCATATCGAGCGTCAATGGACCGAGTTTGAACCGAAACAACACTCCTAAGACTTGACAGCGACCACCCTACTGTGAGCTAACCCGCTCGCAGATTGAGCGCCCGCTCCGGAGCGCTCTGATAAACCCGTCTTACCTGCGCGGTATGCAGTGATTGAGAGGAGGGCCGACAATGGCTGAAGTAAATCTCCGTTTCCCCGATGGCGCTATCCGGCCGGTCGAAAAGGGCACGACCGGCAAGGACCTCGCCGCCAGCATTTCCAAGTCGCTCGCCAAGAAGGCGGTTGCGATGATGCTCGATGGCGAACTCGTCGATCTGGCCGATCCGATCGAGGCCGATGCGGACATCCGCATCCTAATCCGTTCCGACGCCGAAGCGATGGAACTGATCCGTCACGACTGCGCGCACGTGATGGCCGAAGCAGTCCAGGACCTGTGGCCTGGAACCCAGGTCACCATCGGCCCGGTTATCGACAACGGCTTCTATTACGACTTCGCCAAGCGAGAGCCCTTCCAGCCCGACGATCTCCCAAAGATCGAAGCCAAGATGCACGAGATCATCGCCCGCAACGCCCCCTTCACCAAGGAGATCTGGTCGCGCGACGAGACCAAGCGGCATTTTTCAGAAGCTGGCGAAGATTACAAAGTCGAACTGGTCGACGCGATCCCTTCTGGAGAAGACCTCAAGATCTACAAGCAGGGCGATTGGCTCGATCTGTGCCGCGGCCCGCATATGGCGTCGACCGGCCATATCGGCAAAGCCTTTAAGCTGATGAGCATCGCCGGTGCGTACTGGCGAGGTGATTCCAACAATCCAATGCTCCAGCGGATCTACGGTACCGCCTGGTCCCAAGATGCCGACTTGAAGGATTATCTCCACCGGATCGAGGAGGCCGAAAAGCGCGACCACCGCAAACTCGGCCGCGAGATGAATTTATTTCATTTCCAGGAGGAGGCCCCAGGCTCCGTCTTCTGGCACTCTAAAGGCTGGACCCTGTTCCAAGCGCTCATTGCGTATATGCGCCGGCGCCAGCAGGAGGCGGGCTATGTCGAGGTCAACTCACCCGACATGATGGAAAAGCATTTCTGGGAAACCTCGGGACACTGGGAGAACTACGGTGAGAACATGTTCACCACCGTACTCCCCGACGAGCGCGTCTTCTGCTGCAAACCGATGAACTGTCCCGGTCATGTGCAGATCTACAAGCACGGCCTGAAGAGCTACCGCGAACTACCCGTGCGCATCGCCGAGTTCGGCAAGGTTCACCGCTATGAGCCGTCGGGCGCCTTGCACGGGCTCTTGCGCGTTCGCCACTTTACCCAGGACGACGCTCACGTCTTCCTCACCGAGGACCAGCTCGAGGCCGAATGCCTGACCATCAACGACTTGATGCTGTCGATCTATGAGGACTTCGGCTTCACCGAGATTGTTGTGAAGCTCTCAACGCGCCCTGAAAAGCGCATTGGCGATGATGCCCTGTGGGATCGCGCTGAAACTGTCATGGGTGATGTCCTGAAGCGCATCGAAGCTGAGGGTGAGGGCCGTATCAGAACCGAGATATTCCCCGGCGAAGGTGCCTTCTACGGGCCAAAGTTCGAATACGTCCTGCGCGATGCCATCGGCCGCGACTGGCAGTGCGGAACCACTCAGGTTGACTTCAATCTGCCCGGACGCCTCGGCGCGATTTACATCGACCAGAATTCCGACAAGCAGACCCCGGTGATGATCCACCGCGCAATGTTCGGATCGCTTGAGCGCTTCACCGGCATCCTGATCGAAAACTTCGCCGGCCACTTTCCACTGTGGCTGGCACCGGTTCAGGCCGTCGTCGCGACCATCGTCTCCGACGCCGATGACTATGCCCGCGACGTTCACGCCAAACTCATCGCGGCGGGTCTGCGCGCTGAAACCGATCTGAGGAACGAGAAGATCAACTTCAAGGTCCGAGAGCATTCAATGCAGAAGGTTCCGGTTCTACTCGTCGCCGGCAAACGCGAAGCTGAAGAGGGCACCGTCTCGATCCGACGCCTCGGCTCCCAAAAGCAAGAGGTTATGTCCGTCGACGACGCCTTGAAAATGCTCACCGACGATGCCGTCCCACCGGACGTCAGACGGGCCCGCGCCGCGATGAAAGAGGCAGCCGAGTAGAGACCGGCTGTCAACCTCATCCCGAGCCCAAGCCGCGGCCTGGCTGGTTGGAGTACGGCCGACTTCCTCGTGGCGATTGCTGCGTATCCACCATCTCGCCGCAATCGTCAGGGCTCTACAACTGGGACGGCTCCGCAGCCACAGCACGGGAGAACGAAGATATGTCCCAAGAAAGCCAAGCCCAGCGTCACCACCAGGAATTCGTGCGCAAGCAGCACGAACGCCAGATGGCGCAATCAGCGATTGACGCTAACGCCGCTGCCGCCGAATTGATCGCCGAGAAGATTGCTGCAAAACTGGCGGAGCAAAACGACATCATCTACCGCATAGGGCAGCGCCAGGGGCGCACAACCGCGATCGCCTATTTCTCTCTTTTGATCGCGGCAGCTGCCGCTTTAGGTCAACTGTTCGGCCCTATGTGGGATTGGCCCGCACTGAGCGCGCTTCTCTGATAGCCAGTCGTAACCAACCCAAATGCGACTGATACAACTCGGAGGCTCATCCCATGAAATTCAATTGGTGCGAAAAGTCTCGCGCCTTGCGCATCGGCTGGATGATGGAGGAACTTGGGCTTCCCTATGAACGCATCCGCGTCGACATCCGCGATAACGATGCCAAACGCGACGCCGACTTTCTCGCCGCCTCCCCCCTCAGCAAGGTCCCGGCCCTTGTTGACGGCGAAACCAAGCTCTGGGATTCAGGCGCCATCTGTCTCAACCTCGCCGACACCTACCCCGTAGCTGATCTTGGTGCAGCGCCGGGCGACCCTCGCCGCGGCGCCTCCTGCAATGGGTCATGTTCACCAACGCCGTCATCGAACCCGCAATGGTCGAGAAGCTCGCCGGTCTCGCCGTCGATCCCCTTCGCTATGGGCAAAGTAGTTTCAATCAGATAATAGAAACTCTTGAAAGCGGCATAGGTTCCGGCCCGTGGATAATGGGCGAGCGCTTCACAGCCGCCGATGTTCTGCTAGGCTCCAGCACGCATTTCTTGGAAACCTTCGGCTTTCTACCCGAAGCCTCGCCACTCAAAGCCTACGCCGAACGCTGCCGGGCTCGCCCCGCCTTCCAGACCGCACAGTCCTTTGATGCCGATAGCTGACACTGTTCTATAGAGCTCATGCAACTCACCAACCGCCCAGAAGAATTCCCAGGCTTCTTTGCAACCGTCCTGTGGGTTGGTGTTGGCGTGTTTTTGTTTTGGACCACCCCAGGTGCGGCCTTCCTGTCGTGGCAGGCGTTCGTCTACTTCGTCATCGGCACGGCTGCCATCGGGTTGTTCTTTGGCCTCGTCGGCATGACGCTACAGCGCCTGATCCCGTCCCTAAAACCGCAACCCGACAGAATTGGCAAACCAACTCAATCCGCACAGCTTATCGGCACGCTTGTTGGCGCCGCCCAGCTTGTTCTCATCTATCTATTTTCAAATACGATTATCACCCAGTTTCTGTTTCCTTCCCTCCCAACCTAGCCGACGGCAGCCATGCGTAGAGTTGACTTCTGGTACGAGTTTGCGAGCACATACTCCCACCCGGCCGCGGCGCGTATTGAAGAACTCGCCGACATCCACGGAGTAACAATAAGCTGGCAACCGTTTCTTCTCGGCCCGATCCTCAAGCAACTTGGTTGGTCGACGTCACCATTCAACTTGCAGCACGCCAAAGGCCGTTACATGTGGCACGACGTTGCGCGCACATGTCAGCTGATGGGACTGCCGCCCCTCAAGAGACCGGTACCGTTTCCCCAAAACAGTCTACTCGCCGCCCGAGTGGCGCTAGCGATCCCTGATGACAGCCGCAGGGCACAGTTCAGCCGCAGCGTATTTTGCGCCGAGTTTGCAGAGGCAAGCAACATCGACGACCCAAACGTCATTGCCGGAATACTGGACCGGCTTGGTATTCCCTCAGCCGACTTGCTTGAGCGCGCAGGAGGCTCAGAAACAAAAGACCTATTGAGAGCTCAAGTCGCGCGCGCTGAAAAGCTCGGCATATTCGGAGCACCGACATTTGTAACGTCTGACGAAGAACTCTTCTGGGGCAATGACCGCCTAGAAGGCGCGGTGAGATGGGAGACAAACAATTGCAAATAGCGCTCCCTGGAACAGGCCCACTTCTCTGTTTCGGCGGTCCCTATTCGAATCTTGAGGCGACCTGCGCCATGCGCGCAGAAGCAACACGCCTTGGCATTGCCGCAGACCGTGTCATCTGCACAGGCGACATCGTCGCCTATTGTGCAAACCCCTATGAAACCGCCACCGAAATTCGCGATTGGGGGTGCCACGTCATCAAGGGTAACTGCGAAGAGCAGCTCGCCCGGCGCGCTAATGATTGCGGCTGTGGCTTCGATGATGGTTCGTCTTGTGATCTTCTCTCGCGTGCCTGGTACGGCTATGCCGATGCCATAATCACGGATGACTTGCGCTCCTGGATGCAGGGCCTCCCAGAGACGCTGGTCTTCGAACTCGCTGGACGCACGATCCGCATCATTCACGGTGGTGTTAGCCAGACCAATCTCTTTATCTTTCCGTCAACGCCTGCCGTTGAGAAATCAGCTGAGCTCGGCGCGGCAAACGCCGATGTCGTCATCGCAGGACATAGCGGCATTCCCTTCATCGAGCCCATCGGGCAACGGATCTGGTTCAATCCCGGTGTTATTGGGATTCCGGCCAATGACGGTACGCCCGACGGTTGGTTCGGTCTCATCACACCTGAAGCTAACGCCCGCCTTTGTTTCGCGTTGAAACGCCTGCCCTACGACGCCTCTGGAGCAGCAACAGCGCTGAACGCGTCAGGCTACGCCCCACCCTATGCGGAGGCACTCATTAGCGGCCGATGGCCAGCAGGCGATGTCCTTCCTAGCGAAGAAGCAACGGCAACCGGTCACCCCCTCCGCGAGACCGACTATCTGATGATCTGAACCGACCGTTCGCCCTCTGAGTTCCCATCAAGATCTTTCACGTCTGCGTCAGCTGGGCTGCCGCGCCATGTCCCACTGCTATCCATCGTGTTACACGGCGCGAAGTCATTGGGGGAATTCCGGAGACCAAAATGCCCGATACCGTCGTTACGCTGGCCATCATAACGGCTGCCATATCCCTGATCAGCCTCCGTTATTCTCCACGCGCTAGAACCACGGGCGAGTTCTACAAAGGCCATGATTTGACAGGCGCCACGCCGGGTGTTTTCACATTGACCTTTTCCCAGGTCACGACCTGGATCTTCGCGCGCTCAATTATGAACGCGGCCATCCTTGGGTACTTCTACGGTATCGCCGGCGCCCTCGCTTACGCGGCCTACTACCTGTCATTCCTGACGGGGGCCAGCATCATATCCAGCCTCCGTTTCAAGCATGGTTGCGGAAGCGTTCAGGAGTTTCTCGCCGACCGTTTCGGACTTGCCGGAACGACAAGCTACAACTTTGTGGTCGGCGTTCGCTTGTTATCCGAGGTGTTTGCCAATCTGCTGGTGATCGGTCTCGTTTTCGGCATGGACGGCTCTTGCGCCTACGTCGTATCGATCTTTCTCGTTGGTGGCGCAACGCTCGGCTATTCGCTACTTGGCGGTTTGCATGCCTCGATCCGCACGGATGCGATCCAGATGGCATTGTTCATGGTGGTCCTTGCTGGATTGCTCCTCGTTGCCCTGGCGACCGGGACATTCGATGTCGGCGCGATTGCAGCCAGTTCACCCGATACCGCAAGCCCCGGTTGGATCCTGCTCGTCGTGGCACTACTCCAGGTCTGGAGCTATCCGATGCATGATCCCGTGATGATGGACCGCGGCTTCATCGCCGATCGCCGCACGACGATGGCAAGTTTCTATCATGCCGCCTGGATCTCGGTTCTGTGCATCATCGCTTTCGGGATGATCGGAGTGTGGGCCGGTATGCACAAGCTTGATGGTGAATTGTTCGTTCCGACGCTGAGCCGTCTCATTGGTGAATGGCCGATGCTGCTCTTCAACGTCGCGCTTCTTGTCTCCTGCATGTCGACGCTTGATTTAACGTTCTCTTCCACCGCAAAGCTCACCGTAATCGATATGCGGATTGGTGAACCGACCGTTGCCAATGGCCGCATCGCCATGGCCGTCTTTCTGCTCGGCGGATTATTGATGGTGTTCTTCGGCTCAAAGGATCTGTTCAGTGCCGTCGCCGTCTCGGGCACCGCCTCGATGTTCCTCACGCCCGTTGTCATCTTCTCTTTATGGATGGGACGCAGGGACATCCCGATTTGGAGCTATCTGACCGCCTTTTTTACAGCCATGGCGGCGGCAATCCTCTACTTCACCGAATTCTTCTGGTCACTCCAACCTGATCGCACCTCTGACAGGCCTGGAGCATAAGTACGCAAAGCTGCTTTTGTTGTCTGTGCTGACGCTGACGATTGGCTGCGCCGCCTTCGCCTTGGGCATGATCGCAGGAGGCGTTCGCCCGCGTTTCGAAGCGGGCAAAGTCTGATCGTTTATAAATTACCGTATATTCGAATGTTTGAATTGATGATCGGTCGCATCAACGGTATTGATGGTGGGCGGGGGAGCAACCCGCACAGGCAATAATTCGTTGGAGGAAACCATGAGGAGGCTGACGCTTGCCGTTCTTGCGGCCATGCTGGCTTTCGCCCCTGCGCAAGCTGCCCAAGAAGATCAACTTCGCATCATCGATAAAGACATCAGCTACAAGGTAAAAACTGCTGACGGCGAAGAGGTCACCATCACACGCACGATGACCAAGTGCGCCAAGAACAAAGGCTGGTTACAGCCGCTCATCCCAGCCAAGGGGATCAATCCGGTTGTCGAGTTAGAAGTCCTTGCAGCCTTGAATGATAAGGATTTCGTCGTCGCCGACATGCGTGAAGTCGATTGGCACCTGCAGGGGACAATCCCCGGCGCCGTCAACATCCCCTACACGGAAATCTCCGGCCGCCTAGGTGAATTCGGCTGCAAAAAGACCGAAGGCAAGTGGGATTGCGCGAATGCCAAGAAAGTTCTCGGCTTCTGCAATGGTCCAGTCTGTCCGCAAAGCCCCTCGGGTATGCGCGCCATGATCCGTGAAGGCTTCCCGGCTGAGAAAATCTACTATTACCGGGGTGGAATGCTCGATTGGGAAGCGCTCGGCCTAACCACGGTTGAAGGCAGCCTCTAGGTGACCCAGCCGATCAGATGAAATTGTGCTGGGCGGCGATACCGCCCAGTCTGCAAATGCCCATTGCCATAAAAACAGGTTATCCGCGCCCTCGGTAAGTCGCCACGCCTTGATCGGGCAACCACACGCCATCGGGGAGGTTGCCCACCTGCCAAAACACATCGATCGGCATGCCGCCACGAGGATACCAGTAACCGCCGATCCGCAGGTAGTGCGGAGCCAGGAGTTCCACTAGGCGCGTGCCGACCCCCACCGTGCAATCTTCATGGAAAGCGCCGTGATTGCGATACGACGACAGATACAACTTGAGTGACTTCGACTCCACCAGCCACCCATCAGGCACGTAATCAATGACCAGGTGCGCGAAATCTGGTTGTCCCGTCACCGGGCAAATCGATGTGAACTCCGGCACCGTGAAACGCGTAACATAGTGCGCGTCCGGATGCGGGTTGGGCACCCGCTCTAAAACCGCCTCTTCCGGACTCTGTGGCATCGCCACATGCCTTCCGAGCTGGTCAACGTTTGGGTCGTTGTCAGACGCCATCGGCTACTCCGCAGCAATGGGTGTCGCGGGTTCACGCGGGCCATCGTAGATGCAACCTTCTTCGCAGCTATCCCGTGACACTTCAATCCGGGCCAATCCGGGCAGCCGGTTGGCAAGCCGATTCCACAGCCAAATCGTGATGCGTTCCAAGGTCGGTGCCTCGAGTCCGTCGATCTCGTTGAGGAACCGATGATCAAGAGCATCCCGGGCATCGGCGATCGCGGCTGTTAGTTCGTCAAAATGCACGATGAGCCCGGTCTCCGGATCAGGCTCCCCCTTAACCCAGATCCTTCCGCGAAACGAATGACCGTGAACACGCGAATTCGGATGTCCCGGCTTAGCGCTGGGCAAATAATGGGCCGCTTCGAATTTGAAGTCCTTGTAGATTCTCATGCGTGGCTACTTAGAGTTTTTTTCGTTGTCCCGCCAGACATTGTGGTCAGGCGGGGTTGAACCGTTCATTCCTCAAGGAATGCCGATTAGTTTGTGAGTTTGCAACGAAAGTCGCCAGTGAGGATTGCTGCGACAAAAGGCAACTGCCCCTGCTGTGTTCGCTATCAGGTCAGGACCGTCCATGGGCTGTAGGTAGCGATAGCGGAATTCGAATCCTGCGACGTCTGAGGGAGCAAGATTGGCTTGCGGGTAGACCAGCTTCAACTCATCACCCGAGCGCTGCACCACCTCAGTGCCTGCTTTTGGGCTAACGCAGATCCAATCGATCGATCGGGGTACAGCAAAAGTGCCGTTTGTCTCTATGGCGATTTCAAAACCGTGGCGATGCAACGCCGATATCAACTTTTCGTCGACCTGCAGCATCGGCTCACCACCGGTTAAAACCACGAACCGATGCTCGGTGCTGCCTTGCCATTGCTCAAGGATCGCCTCCGTCAAGATTTCTGAGCCCGCGAACGAGCCGCCATCCGGCCCCTCCGTCCCGACGAAATCAGTATCGCAAAAGGAACAAACTGCATTGTCCCGGTCCTGCTCCCGACCCGACCACAGATTGCAGCCAGAAAACCGGCAGAACACCGCGGTCCGACCGGCCTGAGCTCCTTCGCCCTGGAGTGTGAGAAAGATTTCTTTGACTTGATACATAAAGCCGAATGGAATTCCGTCAGCAGCTACGCTTGGTGCTCAAGTTGCTCCCGTAGCGTCAACAATTGGCCATCAGGATCGGTATTGGGCCATTGATCGAAACCGGCCCTTTCATACCAATACATTGCGTTTGTCTTGTCGCCCTCCTGCCGATGCAGGATAGCGTGAATATGGTTTGCACGCCGGTCATCGGAATGTTTCTGCACTAGCTTGTGGGCGTCTTCCCACTGGCCCGACAGGGCTAGGTCAATCGCACGGATCAATTCACGTCGGCTTGCCATTGATCATATCCTTTCGCGCGCAACTCACAGGCTGGGCATTCCCCACACCCATAGCCCCATGAATGCCTCTTCGTCCGATCGCCTATATAACAAGTGTGGGTATGATCGATGATCAACGCAACCAATGCATCGCCCCCCAGTTCTTGCGCCAACTTCCAAGTCGCCGCTTTGTCTATAAACATTAGCGGCGTTTGGATCTCTAACGCCTGGTCCATTCCCAAACTCAAGGTGCGTGCCAGGCTCTCCATGGTCTCGTTGCGGCAATCTGGATAGCCTGAGTAGTCGGTCTCGCACATCCCACCTACCAGCGTCGCAATGCCGTTGCGGCAGGCAACCGCCGCAGCGTAGGTCAAAAAGATCAGATTGCGACCCGGAACAAAGGTCGACGGCAACCCACTTTCCGAAATTACGATCTTCGCGTCACGCGTCAGCGAGGTCTCACTGATCCGCCCCAGCTCAGCCAGCGTCAGCGAGTGGTCATCCGATAGCCGCCTGGACCATTCCGGTTTGATGGCACCAATACGTTTCAGCACTTCCAGACGCACTTCCAATTCAATGCGGTGCCTCTGACCATAATCAAATGCAATGGTTTCAACGCTGTCGAACCGGTCCAATGCCCAACCAAGACAGACTGTTGAATCCTGCCCGCCCGAAAACAGTACCAGTGCCTTCGTCAATGCCATTTGATCGGTTCACATTGGTCGCTGAAAGCGATTGTATCAAAAAAGGCTACGCCAAAAAGCGCAGCCCGAATTAGCGATATTTGGGTAGCCCTGTCGTGGGGCCTATTCTACGCGTAATGCGACCGGCCAGCCAACATCGGACCAACCCGACCTTCTGTAAAAAGCACGTGGTCGGCACCTACACTGCTGGGCTCTGATATGACACCAATCCAAAGGCAGGCAAGTAGAAATGTCTGCGCATTAGGGCCGCTTTCACGGCGTTTCCGACGTCGTACTACCAACTCGACTATCAAACCGACTGCAGCTCACAGACAACTTGTCTGCGACCGGCAATCTACATGTACTAGCCTCGACAGCGCCACTCAGCTAAGAGGTGTAAAGATTTGAAACGGGGCTTAAGCCGCAGGAAGGACCTTGGCATGACCGCCATCATCGACATCAATGCTCGTGAAATTCTCGACAGCCGCGGCAATCCAACCGTCGAGGTCGATGTCATTCTGGAAGACGGCTCTCTCGGTCGCGCTGCTGTACCTTCCGGTGCGTCCACGGGAGCTCACGAGGCCGTGGAACTGCGCGATGGCGACCCTAACCGCTATTCGGGCAAGGGCGTCGAAAAGGCGGTCGATGGTGTCAACGGCGAGATTTACGATGCCCTCGTTGGAATGGACGCCGAAGATCAACGCGGCCTCGATGCGGCCCTGATCGCTTTGGACGGCACCCCCAACAAGGCACGACTTGGCGCCAATGCCATCCTCGGCGTTTCGTTGGCTGTGGCTAAAGCCGCCGCCGAGACATCGGGCCTGCCACTGTTCCGCTATCTTGGTGGCACCGGCGCGCATGTACTTCCGGTTCCCCTCATGAATATCGTCAACGGCGGCGCCCACGCCGACAACCCGATCGATATCCAGGAATTCATGATTATGCCTGTGTCGGCAGAGACCTGCGCCGATGCCATCCGCATGGGTGCTGAGGTTTTCCATACCTTAAAGAAGTCGCTGAAAGAGGCCTCACACAACACCAACGTTGGCGACGAGGGCGGCTTCGCGCCGGGGCTGAGTTCCGCCGATGAAGCGCTTGGCTTCGTTATGAAGGCCATCGAAGCTGCGGGCTATAAACCTGGCGATGACATCGTGCTGGCCCTCGACTGCGCCGCCACGGAATTCTACGCGGACGGCAAGTACAACCTGGCTGGCGAGAATAGGCAGCTGGATAGCGCCGGTATGGTTAAGTACCTCGAAGATCTTGTTAACCGCTTCCCGATTGTGTCGATCGAGGACGGCATGGACGAAGATGACTGGGAAGGCTGGAAGGCGCTGACCGAGGTAATCGGTGACCGCTGCCAGTTGGTCGGCGACGACCTGTTCGTCACCAACACCAAGCGTCTTTCCCGCGGCATTGAGCAAGGTATCGCCAACTCAATTCTCGTGAAGGTAAATCAAATCGGTTCGCTTTCGGAGACGTTGGAAGCAGTCAACATGGCCCAGCACGCCGCCTATACAGCCGTTATTTCGCATCGCTCCGGCGAAACCGAGGATTCTACGATTGCCGATCTTGCCGTCGCCACCAACGCCGGACAGATCAAGACAGGGTCGCTCTCCCGTTCGGACAGACTGGCGAAATACAACCAGTTGATCCGCATCGAAGAGGAACTGGGCGATATCGCCGAGTTCGCCGGCAAGAGCGTGCTGCGCGGAAAGACCGGCATTTGAATCGGTTGCGAGGGGAAATTTCTCATTACTTCTTCGCTTGGAGAATTAAGTATCTGTTAGATCGGAAGAATTCACTCGCCCTTAAGTTCGAGCTGTTAGTTTGACCGTCCAAGTAAGTGTTTTGTGTAAGTAAAGACAATAACGTGTCCTACCAGCCTCGCACCAGATGGCGAACGTTCGGCTGGCAGCTCTTTACGCTTGTGAGCTGCACCGCGCTGAGTGCCTATTTCTCCTACCACACGGTGGCGGGCCGTTATGGCTTGCAGGCCCGGACGGAGCTGAGTTCGCGTGTAACGATTCTGGAGTTCGAGGCGGAGAGCCTCGATCAAGCACGATCCGGTCTCCAGAATGAAATTACTCTACTCGCACCCGATCAACCTGACCCAGATCTCGTTGCTGAACTCGCGCGCGATGTTCTTGGTTATGCCCGCCCAAGCGACCGCATTTACCAGGTTCGTTGAGCGCCACAAAAATATCCCCTCGATATCGCCCTTACTCCCGAAGTCTGCTAACCGTCTCTCAAGACCCGTGAAAATGGGCGGAGGGCAGTGACATGCATGATGACGATGAACTTGAAGATTTGCCGGAAGAGCTCGAATTCCCCGACGGGGTTGTCGATGCCGACCAGGCCGTAGAGGTGCTGCGCGCATGGGTGGCCGACGGCACCTTGCAGGTTATCTTCGATCCCGAAACCTTCCGCCACGATGTAACTGAATGGGGCAGGCTCCTGTCCGACGTCGCCCAGCACGTCGCTAATGCTATCGAAATGGACGGTCAGATGAACCGCAAAGAGGCTCTGGACAAGATCCACGATGCTTTCGACCTCAATATGCAATCCGGCGATGTCGCGATGTCCGGAAGAATAAAAGGCCGCACAGAGCACTAATTCTGCTCACAGCATGAAAAACGCCACGATGAGAAATCCACTTCCATGAATGTGGCAATGCCGTGTGTTGATCTGAGCACACCGACACCCAATTCGGTCTTTGAACAACAGATATACCTGTTTGAGGTTTCCCGTCGCTTATTGCCGGCTTCCTCGCTGGATGCTCCACACTTGGGTACACGCGTCGATTTGATTCGCGCAGATCACCCAGCAACCAACGGGGACCTACAATGAATAGAATGATCATCTTTTCCAGTTCCGCGCTATTGCTCGCACTCAATCTCGCCGGCTGCGCCAGCGATGGCAGTCTGCAATTGACCACCGGCTCCATAGATCAGCAAAACAAAACGGCCGCGAAAAGCGTTGATCCGGCCTGCATCGCCCTGACGGCCCGCATCGCGGACCTGCGCAAGGAAGGCACACCCGATCGCATCGCCAAGGTCGCTGCTGGGAAAACAAAAACGGCGCAGGTCAAACGCGAAGCTCTCGCACGAATGACCGAGCTCGATAAAGCCAACAAAGATTTCCAGCAGAAGTGCTCAACGATTGCCACGCCTGCTCCTGCCAAGCCTGCAAGCACGGCAAAGGTCACTGCAGACGCCAAGAAGGCTACATCCGAAGCCACCGTACAGGCCGCTGCCACAGCTAAGGCCGCCGCAGCTGTGAAAACAGGTAAGTCGGCCGCTGCACAGCAAGCCGCAACCAAGACAGTGGCCCTGGCTCAGTAGAGCCGAGGCCAATGATTGTCGGGAAACTCTGAACATCCGGCAACAATGCATCACTTGCACTGCGTCCAGGCTGCAACATGTGGGTTAGCCTGGCTTGCGGAATCACCCGACTTATGGTGATTGACGACGTCATAGAGATAATGTGCGGAGGGGGCTCGTGTCAGTAGCACGATTGATTGCGACACGTGTATTCGCTGTGAGCGGTGCGACACTCGTCATCGCCACTCTTGCAGGCTGTAAATCCGGTCCGAATGGCAAGCCACTACCTTATGGCGAGTCGTGCGGTTCAATTCGCAGCGAATTGCGCAAGCTGGATAACCGGGGGGTTCCGGCCAAGGTCGAGGCTATCAACGCAGGTCGAAAGCTCTCGTCGTCGGATCGCCAATTGGCCAACCGTTATAATGACCTCCTCAATCAGTATCTCGGGGCGCGCTGCCACACCTGATTGGGCCTGATTTGATAGACTGGGGTGTCATGGATCCAAAGACACGCAAGATTGTTATCTTCGTGCTGATCGGCATCGTTGCGGGTTGGCTGGCATCGTTCATCGTGCAGGGGGGCGGACTCCTGCAGTATCTCTTGTCTGGTGTAATTGGTGCCTTCGTCGGTGGTTATCTATTGGACCTAACCGGCATCAATCTCGGCATAAAGAACCCGCTAATCGCACAAATCCTCACCGCAACCATAGGTGCGATCGTCGTCGTTCTTGTCGCGCGAATAATCTCTTAACTAGAGCCGTCAAATAAGGGCCAATCACGTATGGAAGACATTTCGGCGTATCTGCAGAACCCATTCGTGATCATGGCAATCACCGGATTGATTGCCGGCTGGTTGGCGAGCGTGCTCCTTGGCGGCGGCGGATTGTTCCGAAATCTATTCGTTGGGGTTCTTGGCGCAATCGTCGGTGGCACATTGGTCCAAATGGGACTTTTGCAACTGCCCACCCAGATCACCGATATCACCAATTCGATACCGTTTGGGACGCAAATCCTGGTGTCGACCATCGGCGCCATAATCGTTGTGATCATTGCGCGCATCGTCGCCGGCTGACAAACTTAGCGTGACTTTGGCTGGTCCAAACCCCATATCGCAGCCGAACACTATTGCGCGAACCGGTGAACGACGTCTTTTAGGTCGCCAAGCGGCAGTTAGATCCCAGCTTCCAAGGTAGCCCCGCACCAATGGTCACCGTCTTTGATAACCGACGCACCAAGGATCAACCCAGGCACCCCGAGAAGGCCAATCGCCCGGATACCCCCATCAAACCCAAACCTTCCTGGATCCGGGCAAGAGCGTCGGGATCGGCCGAGTACGCGAAAACCCGAGAAATCGTCCGCGAAAACGCACTCAATACCGTTTGTGAAGAGGCGCGTTGCCCAAATATCGGTGAATGCTGGGAAAAGCGCCACGCCACCATGATGATCATGGGCGACACATGCACGCGCGCCTGCGCATTCTGCAATGTACGCACGGGCTTACCCGCCCCGCTCGACACCCAAGAACCTACCAACGTTGCGGTGGCAGTTGCCAAGCTCGGCCTCGAACACGTCGTTATAACCTCCGTTGATCGAGATGACCTTGCCGACGGCGGGGCTCAGCACTTCGTCAACGTTATTCAGGCCATCCGCGATAAATCGCCTTCCACGACCATCGAGATCCTTACCCCGGACTTCCTGCGCAAGGAGTCCGCTCTCGAAACTGTCGTGGGCGCGAAACCCGACGTCTTCAACCACAATCTGGAAACTGTTCCAGGGCTCTACTTGAAGATCCGTCCGGGGGCGCGATATTTTCATTCGCTACGGATGTTGCAGCAGGTCAAGGAACTCGATCCGACAATGTTCACCAAGTCCGGCATCATGGTCGGACTGGGCGAGGAGCGCGACGAAGTCCTGCAGCTCATGGATGATATGCGCAGCGCCGACGTCGATTTCCTCACCATCGGCCAATATCTTCAGCCGACCCGCAAGCATGCCGAGGTGAAAAGCTACGTCCACCCGCAGGAATTCGAAGCCTTCCGACGCATTGCGCTTGCAAAAGGCTTCCTGCTCGTTTCCGCAAGCCCACTCACGCGCTCCAGCTATCATGCCGGGGAGGATTTCGTACGCCTTCGTGCCGCACGACGGCAACAACTTGGTTCATTATTAAGTTAGCTCCACCAAAGCCCTAAAGCCGAATCGTACCAAATTGCCTACTATGACAACGGTCACAAACCCCTAACCAAGCAACCGCATGCCGACATTCACCAATCGCCGCAACGTAGATTTCACGCCAGCGCAGATGTTCGATCTCGTCGCGGACGTTGATTGCTATCCTGAATTCGTCCCACTATGCGAGAGCTTGAAAGTGACATCGCGCACGCGTGGTTCCGACCGCGAGGTTATGATCGCGACCATGGGGATTGGCTACAAATCGATCCGCGAGACATTCAAGACCCGCGTCACTCTTATCCCCGAAAAGCAGCAGATCCTCGTCGAATACCTCGACGGTCCGTTCCGTCATCTGGAAAACCGCTGGCGGTTTCTACCCTCCGGTTCGGGCTGTGAGGTCGACTTCTACATCACCTATGAGTTCCGCTCGCGTATGCTTGCGCTGCTGATGGGGGCCGTATTCGACAAAGCGTTTCGCAAATTCGCAACCGCCTTCGAGGCCCGCGCGCGCCTGCTTTACCGTCCGCCACTCGGCTCCGTTTGTCCTGCGACATCGACTGCCTGACCGTCGGCCCTCATATCGAGATTACGTCGCCAATCATCGCGAAAGCCGTTCGCACGGCCTCCAACCGTATACCTGCACGTCCGATATCGCCGAAACGGCACTCCCGGACAATTGCCGGATGCCCACGTCGGCCGACAGCCAAATACACCAAACCAACGGGTTTTTGGTCGCTGCCACCACCCGGCCCGGCAATGCCCGTGACAGAAACTCCGACATCGACACGGCTAAACTCGAAAACCCCCGCAACCATTGCCCTTGCTACCTCCTGGCTGACCGCGCCATTCTGCTCAATCAAAGCGGCACGAACGCCCAGCATCTCGGTCTTGGCCACGTTAGAGTAGGTTACGTATCCACGGTCAACGACATCCGAAGACCCGGCTACTGTGGTAAGCACCGCAGCAATTAGACCACCCGTGCAGCTTTCCGCCGTCGCCAACGTGAATCCATGACGGCGCAAATCGGCGAGCAGTGCAGCTGCATCATCTAAGACAGCACTGGGGACCACGGGTCGACCTCTCGAACACAACAAAAAAGGGGCACGTCTGCGCCCCTTTTTACGTCCAAAAACCGTATCACGACAGCCGCCCTTATGGCATGACCAGTTTCTCAGCCTGACCAAGCAATTCGTCAAGAATGCCACGGGTCGTCGTGCCAAGAATATTGGTTGCCCGCTCCTGAGCATCCCGCCAAATCGGAAAGGCATCAACCAAGACCGCCTGACCTTTTGGCGTCAGATGGAGCCCACGGCCGCGTCGCCCTGCCGGCGGATCCATAATGATATGACCCAGCGCCAACAGCCGCTTCAAGTTTCGCGAAAGTGTCGACTTTTCGATATCCAGCTCATGCCCAATCTCAACCGCGGTGATACCGTCGCGCGAAGCAAGCTGGGCGAGCAGCGTGTACTGGCTCGCCGTAATACCAAGTGGACGCAGAGCATCGTCGTAAAGCCGCGTCACGATGCGTGACAGTTGCCGCACGCGAGTTGCCAAACAAGAAGAAGCTGTCGCTTCTGCTATTTCCCGCATCGATGCCTGGTCGGCCTCTCGGCGCTCAAGCATGCCCGTAGCTAGCTCCATGCTCGCATCCCCCAAAGCGTCCATCCTTTTTTGGTCATACAACCCCATGTGTTATTGGATGCCGCGATTCTCAGATCCCGGTCAATGCCTTGGCTGCATTTCCAATTCACTTATCGAGCCGCGGGCAGCAATACGGTCGCGGTGGCCATCGCCGCGATCCCCTCACCGCGCCCCGTGAAACCCAGGCGCTCCGTTGTTGTGGCTTTTACACAGACACGCGAAAGCTCCAGTTGCAGAATGTCGCCAATGCTCTGCCGCATGGCGTCCCGGTGAGGTCCAACCTTGGGCACCTCGCAGATGATCGTCACATCGACATTCGCAATACGCCCGCCCAGTTCACCAACGCGACGCGCCGCATCGCGTAGAAAGACGTGTGAGGCGGCACCCCTCCATTGAGGGTCCGAAGGCGGAAAATGCTGCCCGATGTCACCATCCGCGATCGCCCCAAGGATCGCATCGGTCAGCGCGTGCAATCCAACGTCGGCGTCCGAATGTCCCACAAGCCGCATATTGTGGGGTATCTCAACACCACAAAGCGTTACCGCATCACCCTCTGTAAAGCGATGCACGTCGAAACCGCTACCTGTGCGCGCCTCCAAGATTTCATTTTCCGCAAAAGATCGCCGCGCTGTCTGCAAGTCCTCGGCTGTTGTCACTTTATCATTTCTCGCTGACCCCTCCGTCAGCCGCACCGTTAACCCGGCCCACTCGGCGATAGACGCATCATCTGTAAAGTCTCCCCGATCAGCCGCGGCGGCGTGACGGTGGGCCTCGAGGATCGCTTGATAGTTAAAGCCCTGCGGGGTTTGAACCCGCCAAAGATTGCTACGTGGCACGGTGGCTTCGATCACGCCGTCGTCCTTGGCCCGCTTTAGGGTATCGGCAAGCGCCAATGCGGCCACCGCGCCTTGATGGGTGGCCAGTCCGTCGATCACGCCGTCAATGATTTCAGCGCTGACAAACGGCCGTGCCGCATCGTGGACCAAAACGGCATCGCAGCCCTCCCCAGCCAGGGATTCGAGGCCCCGAAGGACGCTCTCCTGCCGCGAAGAACCGCCGGCAACCGCTGCGCGTAGTTTGGAACCAAAGGATAGGGCAATCTCGCGGTAATGATCTTCATCAAGGGGATTGATAACAACGTTCACCAAATCCACCTTGGGATGATTTATGAATGAGGTCATCGAATGCGCCAACATCGAACGCCCACCAAGATTAGCGTATTGCTTCGGTCCAGCCCCCGCATCCGACGCCCGCGTTCCGCGTCCCGCCGCAACAATCACTGCCGCTATCTTCAAATCACGCCTCCTTGCACGTCAAAAACGCTACCGAGAGCTGTTTGTGCACACCAAACAAATCCGCTGACATAACCTCTTGCCTAAATCCAGCGGCAAGCCTACTCTGCACAAGAGATCATCACATTAAAAAGTTGCACAAAGTATGATCATTTGGGCGTGCGAGACAGCTTGAAAACCCAGCTTGTAATCGGTGGCCACGCTTTGCCCAACAAGGCGCTGTTGGCGCCAATGTCAGGAGTTACGGACCTCCCATTTAGAACCCTCGCACATAAACTTGGGGCGGGTCTTGTCGTCTCCGAAATGGTTGCCAGCGCGGAGCTGGTCGCACGCCGGCAGGACGTCCTGCGCCGTGCCCAAGGCCACCAGCTACGCCCATTTGTCATCCAACTGGCCGGCCGCGAAACCCGCTGGATGGGTGAAGCAGCATGCCTCGCCTGCGACCTAGGCGCCGATATTATCGACATCAACATGGGGTGTCCCGCCCGTGAGGTCACAGGCAGACTATCGGGCAGCGCTCTGATGCGAGACCTCGATCATGCGGCCTCACTCATCGAGGCTGTCGTTTCAGCCGTTGATGTCCCTGTTACGCTGAAGATGCGCCTGGGCTGGGATCACACCCAGATTAACGCGCCCGAGCTGGCCAGACGGGCCGAATTGAGCGGCGTTCAATTACTTACTGTCCACGGCCGCACCCGCTGTCAGTTCTACAAGGGCACGGCTGACTGGAGCCAGGTTGCAAACGTTACGAATACGGTATCAATCCCTGTCATCGTCAACGGCGACATCCTCACACCGAAAGATGCGATCAAGGCGCTCACCCAGTCGCAAGCCGATGGCGTCATGATCGGCCGCGGCGCATACGGCGCACCGTGGCAGCCAGGCCGTGTTGGACGCTACTTGGAGACCGGTATCGATCCAGGCCCTCCCTCAGTTCAAGAGCAAGGCCTGATCGCGGAACAGCACATCGTGGAGATGCTGTCCCATTACGGCAAGTTTCTCGGCCTGCGGAATGCCCGCAAACACATTGGCTGGTACCTCGAGCAGTCCTGTGCAAGTCCGGCCACCGTTAAGTTCTGGCGCTCACGTCTGTGCACCCAAGAATGCCCGGCGACGGCCCTCAAAGGCCTTCGCGAATTCTATGCCAGCAACGCAACATCCGTTGAGGTTGCGGCATGACAGAAAAGACGACACCGGCTGATAAGTCATTAAAAAGACAGCGCGGGGCAATCCCATCGAAGCGCGCGAAAACGCCGGCCAAAAAACCCAATCAAAAAAAGCCTGCCGCTGCCGCGATGTTGGTCGCGGAGAACGCCGATGTCTCTCCGACTCCCGCACCTTCTTCGCCTCAAATGGGTGCCGTACTCTCCGCGCAGAGCAGATCGACAGGCACAATTCCCTATAACCAAATACTCAACGCGTTACCGCATCCCGTCCTTGTACTCGCCGCCGACAACGGTTTTATCTACGCCAACACCGCCGCCGAGGCGTTCTTGTCGACCTCTCTCGCAATGTTGAAGCGGGTTCGTCTCGATGACATCGTCGCTTTTGGGTGTCCGCTACTTTCTTTGGTTGGTCAAGTCCGCCGCGAACGTACGACCTTCAACGAGTACGGTGTCGACATCGCAACCCCGCGGCAAACCCTACCCAAGCTTGTCGATGTCTACGGTGGCATATCGCCCGACAATCCAGATCATGTCCTTTTGATGCTCCAACAGCGCACCATGGCGCAGATGATCGAGCGTCAGCTGAACCACCGCGCGGCGGCGCGCTCAGTCTCAGGTATGGCCAGCATCCTCGCCCACGAAATCAAGAACCCTTTATCCGGCATCCGCGGCGCCGCTCAACTCCTTGAGTTTGGCCTGACCGATGAAGACCGTGTCCTCTCACAGCTGATCTGCACTGAAACCGACCGAATTAAATCGCTGCTCGACCGGATGGAAGTGTTTGGAGACGAACGCCCCCTTACTAAAGAACCCATCAATATTCACGACGTGCTGGACCATGTCCGGCAGCTCGCGGAAGCCGGTTTCGCCCGTAATATTCAATTCGTCGCCGACTACGATCCCTCTCTGCCAGCGGTGCCCGCCAGTCGCGATAAATTGATCCAGGCTTTCTTGAACCTCGTTAAGAACGCGGCCGAGGCCGTTGGTCCCGAAACAGAAAACGGACGCATCGTTATCACGACGGCTTTTCGCCCGGGAGTACGACTAGCCATCCCAGGCTCGGGAACCCGAATAGCGCTGCCGTTGATGATTGCAATTCAAGACAACGGACCGGGCATTCCAGGCACGATGCGGGAGCACATGTTCGATCCATTCGTCACATCAAAGGCCAACGGGACCGGTTTGGGACTGGCACTCGTTGCAAAGTTGATCGCCGACCACGGTGGCACGATCGAGTGCGATAGCGAGCCCCAGCGTACGGTCTTCAGGGTGCTCCTACCAATGCAGGAACTGCCTTATAAGGCACGAGATGCCTCTAAAGCAATTTGAACAAAAAACTAGTAGATAAGGACCAACAATGGCCCGCGGAACTGTCTTAATTGCCGACGACGACACAGCCATCCGCACGGTTTTGAACCAAGCTTTGGCACGAGCAGGTTATGCCCCGCGGGCAACTGGAAACGCCTCCACTCTCTGGCGCTGGGCGAGCCAAGGCGAAGGTGATGTTGTCATCACCGATGTCGTCATGCCCGACGAAAACGCTTTCGAACTCATCCCACGGCTCAAGAAAATCCGCCCAGACTTGCCGATCATCGTCATGAGTGCACAAAACACACTGATGACAGCGCTCACAGCAGCGGATCGAGGCGCCTTCGAGTATCTTCCCAAGCCCTTTGACATCAAGGAAGTCGTTGCCGTTGTCGGCCGCGCTCTGCGTGAACCCGGGCGACGCCCGGCCGGCGTCACCCGCCAAGACGAAAGCGAAGAATTGCCATTGATCGGCCGCTCGCCGGCCATGCAGGAAATCTACAGAACTCTTGCACGACTGACACAGAGCGAACTGACTGTTCTTATCACCGGAGAGAGCGGTACCGGTAAGGAACTCGTCGCTCAGGTCCTTCATGACCACGGCAAACGGCGCAACGGTTCGTTTGTTGCACTCAACATGGCGGCCATCCCCCGCGAACTCATCGAAAGCGAATTGTTCGGACACGAGAAGGGAGCATTTACAGGAGCCCAAACCCGCACGCATGGTCGCTTTGAGCAAGCCGAAGGTGGTACGCTCTTTCTTGACGAAATCGGCGATATGCCTCTTGAGGCGCAAACCCGTCTGCTGCGCGTGCTGCAGCAGGGTGAATACACCACTGTCGGCGGCCGCACGCCGATCAAGACTAATGTCCGCATCATCGCGGCAACCCACCGCGACTTACGCTCGCAAATTCAGCAAGGCTTGTTCCGCGAGGATCTCTACTACCGCCTCAACGTCGTTCCGCTAAGGCTTCCACCATTACGCGAACGCCTCGATGACGTCGGTGATCTGGTCCGCCACTTTTTGCGCCGCTGTGACGCCGAGGGTCTCGGTCAGCGCTCCATTGAAACCGCCGCGATTGAACGGCTGCGCCAATACCGCTGGCCTGGCAACGTCCGCGAACTTGAGAACTTCGTCCGTCGGCTCGTTGCTCTCAACAGCGAAGAAACGCTGTCTTTCGACTCGGTTGACCGTGAAATCAAAGAAACATCCCAGATTGCAAGCCACGAAACCACGGACGAGAAGGTCAGCCTCAGTGAGCTCGTTGAACGCCACTTGGCTGATTACTTCAATTCCTTCGGTAACGAGCTTCCACCAGCTGGAATTTACGAGCGGATCATCCGCGAAGTTGAAAAACCGCTGTTAACGGCCGCCCTCACTGCCACCCGCGGCAACCAGATCCGAGCTGCCGAATTGCTTGGTCTCAACCGCAATACGTTGAGGTCGCGCATCAAACTTCTTGATATCCAGGTCTTCCGCTCTCCCGCGAATTAGCTGTCCAGCGGATTTCCACTGCGGCGTCATTTCGGACACGTGCCGCCGTCAACTTGCCACAGTTCAGGGGTGAAACCGTGTGTGGGACGTGTTAATCGTCGCGAAAATGTCACGATAAGTCTAATTTTTGTTGTGTGCCCGTATCAGTGTTGCGCCGATGCCAAGAAGGGCTGCGGCCGGTCGCGCGCCTGAACTGCGCGGCCAAGCGAACCAATCGGCGTAAATCGCCGTCCGGAGTACTCCGATGTCAAGCACCGTTGGTGCAGCCACCTCTGGGATCGATCTCGATGCGGACCAACCGCATCTTGAGCCAAGCGACCGGATGTTCTTCATCGGTCTTTGGACCGTCGTCCTGTCGCTCATCTCCGCGCTTCTCACATTCCTTATTCTGACCGGTCTCACGCCGATCATCCCTACTAGCGGCGTCGTCCTCGGTGCGCTCTTCCTCAACGTAATCCTCATCGTTGCGGTCATCGCGGTGATCGCAACCCAGGTATCCGGCCTTATCACCGCATGGCGGGAGAAAGTTCCCGGTGCCAGGTTCCACATTCGCATTGTGGCCCTGTTCTCGATCATCGCGGCTTTGCCTGCTCTGTTGGTTGCCATTGGCGCAACCGTCAGTTTCTCTCGCTCACTCGACAACTGGTTCTCCGACAGGGTCCGGGCCATCATCGACAACTCAACCGTTGTCGCTCGCACCTACCTCGAGGAGCATGGTCAGGTCATCCGAACCGACATCGTCAATATGGCCCGGGACCTGAATGCCGCGGCTGATCTGGCGCAAGACGACGCACAGGCTCTGAAGCAACTCATCACCACCCAGGCAGGTTTGCGCGATCTGCCCGCTGCTTATGTGATCGATAGGAAAGGACAGCCAGTCCTTCGCGCCATCGAAGCCAAACGATTGCCCTTCGCACGTCCGACACCAGCCGCCCTGAATGAAGCCGCCGCCGGCCAGATCCCGCTGTCCGTCTCGATCAGGGACAAGCGCATTTCGGCAATCGCTATGCTCCGGCGCTACCCAGGCCGTTTTCTTTACGTAAGCCGCCCGGTCAGCCCCACCGTCATCCGTCACATGCGCCAGACCGAGCAGAACGCTGCCGAGTATAGCGCACTACGGCGTGCGCGCGGCGGTCTGAAATGGGCCCACGGTCTAATGTACATGACCATCTCGATGACCGGTCTGTTGGCCGCGATCTGGGCCGGCATGTGGTTTGGCGGACGTTTTGTTGCGCCGATCCGGCGTCTCCTTGCCGCCGCTCAGGAAATCTCCACAGGAAACTTGTCCGTCGCGCTTCCAGAAAAACGCGGCGAAGGAGACCTGCGCCGGCTGTCCCACACGTTCAACACCATGGCACGCGAGCTGAAGCATCAGCGCGACGCTCTGGTCAACGCCAACGAGCAGTTGGAATCCCGCCGTCGCTTCATGTCAGCGGTGTTATCGGGTGTTTCCGCTGGCGTGATCGGTCTCGACAGCCAAGAAAGGATCACGCTCGTCTCTCGCGCCGCCGAAGGTCTGCTTGGACGTTCTTCCAGCGATTTGGTCGGACGCCCATTGGATGAAGCGCTCCCGGAGCTCGGCAAAATCCATCTAAAGGCAGCCGAACCCGCTATTAAGGCGCGGCCGCAAGAACAAGTGACAATGCAAATCGACGACGATGAACGCACGTTTGCGGTTCGCGTCACCTTTGAAAAAGCCGGTGAGCACGATGTCGGATCGGTAATCACGTTTGATGACATAACCGAACTTGTTACAGCACAACGCACTTCGGCCTGGGCCGATGTCGCGCGCCGCATCGCCCACGAGATTAAGAACCCGCTGACCCCGATCCAGCTTTCCGCTGAACGTCTCCGCCGTAAGTATGCGAAAACAATTGAAAACGACCGTGAGACATTTGAAAAACTCACCGCGACCATCGAGAGGCAAGCCTCTCATATTAAGAGTATGGTCGACGAGTTTGCGGCGTTTGCTCGAATTCCCAAGCCCGAGATGGCGGTGGCTGATCTTCGCGATGCCGTCCTGGATTCCGTGGTGCTTTTCCGCGAAGCCCACCCAAAACTCGATTACAAACTGGAGCTACCGAAGGATAAGGTCTTCACATCGATCGACCGCCGACTGATCACCCAAGCCGTCACCAATCTCGTCAAGAACGCAACCGAGTCGGTTGAAAGCGCCGCCGAAGTGGGCGACCGTGATGAGGATTGGAAGGGACGCATCATCACTCGCGTACGCCCCGATGATCACCGCGTCTTTATCGAAGTGATCGACAATGGACAGGGTTTACCCAAACAACAGCGCTCCAGGCTGCTCGAACCCTACGTTACAACGAAAGGACACAAGGGCACTGGCCTTGGCTTAGCTATGGTTCTCAAGATTACCGAACAGCATGGCGGCTCATTGACCCTTGAGGACGCCCCCGCTGATGAACAGGGCCGGCCTTCCACCGGAGCCCTCGTACGCATCACGTTGCCACTCTCGGCGACGACCGAATACACGCCAAGCAATTCCACCGCGAGCGCCCCAGGGGACTCCGGTTGCGAATTAACGTCGAGTTCGACTTAGCAAGACGCGCTCAAGGAGCACGATATGGCCGCTGATATTCTGATCGTGGATGACGAAGCAGACATTCGCGAACTCGTTGCAGGAATTCTCGAAGACGAGGGCCACGCGACACGATTGGCCCGAGATAGCGATGAAGCGCTTCGGGCGATTGAAGAGCGTCGCCCGCAACTGGTGATCCTCGATATCTGGTTGCAGGGTAGCCGCCTCGATGGACTTGAGGTGTTGTCCATCATCAAGAAGGTCTATCCGGAGCTTCCCGTAGTGATCATTTCCGGCCACGGCAACATCGAAACCGCTGTGACCGCCATCCGACGCGGCGCCTACGACTACATCGAGAAGCCGTTCAAGGCGGACCGATTGATACTGGTCACCTTCCGAGCACTGGAAGCCTATCAACTCAAGCGTGAAGTCAAGGAACTCCGCGAGCGCTCGAATGTGTCCGTCGACATGGTTGGCAAGTCCGTCGCAATGAACCAGCTGCGCGGCCAAGTTGAGCGGGTCGCCCCCACGAACAGCCGCATTCTCATTCGCGGGGCGTCCGGTTCGGGCAAGGAACTCGCCGCACGCATGATCCACTTGAAATCACATCGCTGCGAAGGGCCCTTCGTCGTCCTAAATGCCGCCGCCATGGCTCCCGACCGTGTTGAGGAAGAACTGTTCGGAACCGAGGATCGTACCGGCGGGCCGCGCAAGGTCGGCGCGTTGGAAGAATCACACGGCGGCACGCTCTACATTGACGAAATCGCTGATATGCCGTTGGAAACCCAGGGCAAGGTTCTGCGCGTTCTCGTTGAGCAAAAGTTTCTGCGCATTGGCGGCGCCCAAAAAGTCGCCGTCGACGTCCGCATCATCTCTTCAACCAGCCGCGATCTGGAAACGGAAATGCGCGAAGGCCGCTTCCGCGAGGACCTTTACCACCGTCTCAACGTGGTGCCCCTGCGTGTGCCAAGCCTCGCTGAGCGCCGTGACGACATCCCCGCTCTGATAGAATTTTTCATCGGCCAACTAGCGCAGTCTTCCGGCCTGTCCCCACGCGAAATCGGCGAAGATGCCATCGCCGTTTTGCAGGCGCACGACTGGCCCGGCAACGTTCGCGAACTTCGCAACAATATCGAGCGCCTAATGATCCTCGCAGGCGGCGAAGCCAATGCCGTAATCAGCGCCGACATGCTTCCCGATGAAATCGGCTCCAACGTTCCGCTGCCCGTCAATGGCGGCGCGGAACATCTGATGTCCCTACCCTTGCGTGAAGCCCGCGAGATATTCGAGCGCGAATACCTCCTGGCGCAGATTAACCGCTTCGGCGGGAACATCTCGCGCACGGCCGAATTTGTCGGCATGGAGCGTTCCGCACTGCACCGCAAACTGCGTGCTTTGGGGGTCTCATCCGAGCATCGTCAATCCGAAGCCCGGCAAGCCGGTTAGCCCAACGCAGAGAAATACGGTTCGATGACGGCCGGTAACTTGGTATAGCTCGTCTATCTGTTGAACACCGGCAGTGGACGCCCGCTGCCAACACAAAGACCTTTGGTGAGTAACGAGCTTTTCGAGGCGGCATGAGGATCATCATATGCGGGGCCGGACAAGTCGGAAGCGGGATCGCCGAACGGCTGTCCGCAGAGGGCAATGACGTCTCGATAATCGATGCCAGCGAAGCTCTCGTTGACCGCGCCAATGAAGTCCTTGAAGTGCGCGCCCTGCAGGGTAATGCCGCCCATCCCGACGTCCTCGAACGAGCGGGGGCCATGGAATCCGACATGCTCATCGCTGTCACGCTCCATGACGAAGTCAATATGGTAGCCTGTCAGGTGGCGCATACGCTGTTCAGCGTACCTACCCGAATTGCGCGCGTACGCGCGCAAAGCTACCTCGACAAAAAGTACGGAAAGCTCTTCTCCCGCGAGTCGATGCCGATCGACCACATCATTTCGCCAGAGATCGAAGTCGGCAACACCGTGCTGCGTCGCCTGGAGCTACCCGGCGCCTTTGATTCGGCATCCTTCGCCGACCACGAAGTTGTTGCTGTTGGTCTCACCTGCGGCCCCGACTGCCCGGTTCTCAATACGCCGCTTCACCAACTCTCCGAACTGTTTCCCGACCTGCCCGCAGTCGTTGTCGCGGTCGTGCGCAAGGGCAATCTGTTCGTCCCTCACAAAACCGATCCACTTGAGGAAGGCGACGACGTCTATCTCGTCCTGCCGACAACGCAAGTCGCACGAACCCTGCAGATATTTGGTCATGAGGAACGTCAAGCTCGCCGGATTGTCATTGCCGGTGGCGGCAACATCGGTCTCTACCTCGCCCAGTCACTGGAAAAGCTGCAGCCGAATGCCCGCGTTAAAGTGATCGAGTTGTCGCGTGAACGCGCAGTTCGCATTGCAGAACAACTCGACCGCGTTGTCGTCCTACATGGCTCAGCCCTGAGTGAGGACATGCTGCGCGAAGCCGACATTGGTTCGGCCGACACGATTGTCGCCGTGACTAACGACGAACAGGCCAATCTCTTGACGGCGGCATTGTCTAAGCAACTTGGGTGCGCTTCCAGTATGGCACTGATCAACTCTGCCAACTATTCGGGAATGATCCGGTCGCTTGGTATCGATGCCCAGATCAATCCGCGCTCGGTGACCGTCAGCAGGGTTTTGCAGCACGTCCGCCGCGGCCGCATCCGGGGAGTTCACTCGATCCACAATGGTGCCGGCGAAATCATCGAAGCCGAGGTCCTTGAAACTGCCCCGATACTTGAAAAGCCACTGCGCGAAGTGAGGCTCACCGAAGGTGTTCGCTTTGGTGCAATTCTAAGAAAGGGTAAGGTCATACAACCGACCGGCTCGACTGAGTTGGAAGTCAAGGACCGCGTTGTTTTGTTCGCCCTGGCCGACTACATACGAGAGGTCGAGCAAATTTTCCGAGTTAGTCCGGATTATTTTTGATTAGAGCACGCCTAACGGCCCCACTCGGATCGGCAGATCCGCCACGTAGGACCCCTATGAGCCGGATCGTATACGTCAATGGCCACTACCGCCGATACGGCGAAGCCGGCGTCCACGTCGAAGATCGAGGGTTGCAATTCGCTGACTCGGTCTACGAGGTCATTGAGTTATACAACACTCAGCTGGTTGATCCGACCCGGCATCTTGACCGTCTCGAACGCTCGATGCGCGAACTATCGATCTCCCCGCCCATGTCACGCAGCGCCCTCAGCCACATTATCGAGCAGACCGTTCGCCGTAATCGTGTTCACAATGGAATTGTATACCTACAGGTAACCCGCGGCACCGCCCCACGGGACTTTCCCATCAACGGCAAGGACTTGAGCCCCACCCTCATTTGCATTGCCCGGGCCACCTCCAGTTCCGCCCGCGACTGCATTGCAGCAAAAGGCATCTCCGTTGTGACCTTGCCGGATATCCGGTGGGGCCGTTGCGACATCAAGACAGTCATGCTGCTGCCTGCCGTCTTGGCCAAGAGCAGCGCACATCAAGCCGGCGCCAGCGAAGCTTGGCTCGTTGACACAGACGGCTGGATCACCGAAGGAGCTTCAAGTAACGCCTGGATCCTCAATCAGGATAACGAGCTTCAAACCCGTTCGCTGTCTCATGCCCTGCTTCCCGGAATCACTCGTCAAACACTCATCGATGTGGCGGGAAAAACCGGCATTCGCGTCGTGGAACGGGCCTTTAACGCTGAACAGGCTTATACCGCCAAAGAAGCCTTTAACACCTCGGCAAGTGCTACGATAATGCCCGTCGTACGCATCGATGAGCAGTCGATCGGCTCAGGCACACCAGGTCCCATCACACTAAAGCTTCGCCAGGCATTTCATCACCACGCCGAACGAATACCCGCGAACGCGCGGCCTGCTAAATACTGACGGAGATCTGTTTAGTGACGTATTTCGCCGCAGAAGGCGTGTGAAAGACTTGTTCGATCGATATCGGTGCTGAAATTGTAAAATACCTCGTCTAGACTGCTCTTCGCATGAGCGAAGCAACACCAGACGAAATCACCAGAAGATAGAATTAAGAAGCGGACAACAAAGTATGCCGTCTGAAAAAACGCAGAGCCTGCAAGACACTTTTCTCAACCACGTGCGCAAGCAGAAAACGCCGCTGACAATCTTCCTAATCAATGGCGTCAAGCTGCAGGGTATCGTCACATGGTTTGACAATTTCTGCGTCCTGCTCCGGCGGGACGGGCATTCCCAACTCGTCTACAAGCACGCAATCTCGACGATCATGCCAGGCCAGCCAGTCAATTTGATGGACGGCGAAACCTCAGAAGAAGAACCGAACGCATAGGCAGAAGCATCGACAAAAGTAACAGTGACACCGATACCGGCGACCGCGAAGCACCCACAGTTTCGTTGGAGAAGAGACGCTCGGGTGTCGCTTCGCGGGCGTTGGTGCTTGTGCCGATCCTACCAAGAGCGGCAGATGCAGCTGCTGATAACGAAGGGCTGTCGGCTCACTCCCCCGAAGAAAGACTGGCGGAGGCTGTCGGCCTCGCCCATGCCATCGATCTCAATGTCGTCGACGCCCGCACGGTCACCGTTACCAAGCCGAAACCCGGTACGCTGTTCGGCACAGGCAAGGTCGAGGAGCTTGGCGAATCCATCGCTAGCCAGGAGATCGAGCTTGCCGTCGTCGATCACGCAGTAAGCCCCGTCCAGCAGCGCAACCTCGAGACGGCCTGGAACTGCAAGGTGCTCGATAGAACCGGCCTCATTCTCGAAATATTCGGCGAGAGAGCACGCACGCGGGAAGGCCGCCTACAGGTCGAACTTGCCCACCTGTCCTATCAAAGAGGCCGGCTTGTGCGTGCCTGGACCCACTTGGAACGCCAACGTGGTGGCGGTGGTGGCGGTGCCAGCTTCATCGGCGGTCCCGGAGAGGCACAAATCGAGCTTGACCGGCGCATGATCCAGAGCCGCATCGACGGGATCCGTAAAGAGCTCGCACAAGTTGTCAAAACCCGTGAGCTTCACCGCGCCGGACGCCGCAAGGTGCCCTACCCGATAGTCGCCATTGTCGGCTATACGAACGCCGGCAAGTCGACACTGTTCAACCGTGTCACCGGTGCCGAGGTTCTGGCCCAGGACCAAGTCTTCGCCACGCTCGATCCAACCATGCGTGAAGTTAAACTTCCCTCCGGCCGGCGCATCATCCTCTCCGACACGGTGGGCTTCATCTCGCATCTGCCGACAATGTTGGTGGCCGCCTTCCGCGCCACGTTGGAAGAAGTGGTGGAGGCCGACCTCATTTTGCATGTCCGTGACATCTCCCACTCCGAAACCGTTGCCCAGCGCCGCGATGTCGAACAGGTGCTGGAAGGGCTCGACATTGAACTGGCGCCAGACGACCGTGGCATCCTGGAAGTTTGGAACAAGATCGACCGGCTCACCCCGGAAAGGCGTGAGCAAGCGTTATCGGCGGCTCACTTCGATGAACAAACCCCGGCCTGCGTATCCGCAATGACGGGCGAGGGGATCGATAACCTGCTGAAGACCATCGACGAGCGCCTCGGCGTCGACGACACCTACTTGACGCTCCTATTGCCCGCGCATGAAGGGCAGCTGCTGGCTTGGTTGCACGAGAACGCGGAAGTTCTTGAACGCTCCGTCGACGACGCCGGCGAAACTCGTATCAATGTCCGCATCGCTGCTGAAAAGCGCGGCCGTCTCTTGGCCCAGCTGCAAACCCGGCAACTACGCATCGAGTAGCCATCGTTGCGAGAGCGTCAGAGCTTCCGCTCGCGCTCCTTTGCTTCATCCCACAAGGCATCCATCTCCGACAAATCGCTATCAGATGGCGAACGGCCATCGTCTGCTAAACGCAACTCGATGTGGGCGAATCGCCGTCGGAATTTCTCATTCGCTCCCCGCAGTGCTGACTCTGGATCGAGTTTCAAGTGACGCGCAACATTTGCCATGACGAAAAGCAGATCGCCGAACTCCTCCGAGATCCTCTCCGCGCTTTGAGGCTCGACCGGCCTCACTGAGGCGTCTTTTTGTGGCGCACGTGGATCACCTCCCAGCGCAACGTCTTCAAGTTCTGAGAGTTCTTCGCGCATCTTATCGAAGACCGGACCGAGCGACGGCCAATCGAAGCCCACCTTTGCCGCCTTGTCCTGTAGCTTTACCGCACGTGACAACGCCGGAAGCCCAATGGGTATATCACTGAGTACGCCGCTACTTTGTTCAGCCAATGCGTCCTGTAAAGAAGCTTTTTCTGCAGCCTTTTCCGCCTTTTCAGCTGTTTTGATGCGCTCCCAAGAGCCCTTTTGCGGGCCCACCGCGCGTTCTTCTGAGGTTCCAAACACATGAGGGTGCCGCCGGATCATCTTCCGCGTAATACCGTCGGCTACATCGTCGAAATCAAACTCGCCAGCCTCCTCCGCCATTCGCGCGTGATACACCACCTGCAGCAGCAAATCGCCGAGTTCCTCCTTTAGGTCGACCAGATCGCCCCGTTCGATCGCATCTGCAACTTCGTAGGCCTCTTCCAAGGTATAGGGGACAATCGTTTTGAACGACTGTTCGAGGTCCCAGGGGCAGCCGGTACCTGGCGTCCGTAAGGCCGCCATGACAAGCACAAGGTCGGCAATTGATTTTCTGCTCTGGCCGGGCTTGGTCACGGGACGGCATTTCCGCTAGCGTAGTTGGAAACAACTGAGGGAGTAGCGTGGGACGCCAATGGCCGCCTGACGCTGACTGTACGGGAGCCGGTATGATCGTCCTGCGCGTTGCCGTCAACGCTCTCATTATGGCCGCCGAGCTGGCGGCCATCACCGGCATCGCGTGGGTCGGCTGGCAGTATCCTTATGCCTTTGCCGCCGCCACGGCATTGCTCGCCTTCCTGCTCGGCTTGCACCTCGATTATGCGCGCCTCAAACACGAGTACCCCTTCTACTTCGATCGAGAACAGCCCCGTTACCTCATTGGCCTGCGTGCACTGGCATCCGGTGACTCTCTGCTCAAAGGTCTGATCGCCGGTCTGGTCGCCGTGCTGACATTTGCCGGCAACGACGATGGACGTCGTTTGGCGGCGGCTGTTTGCTTTGCTGTCGCCGTCTATGCCGGCGCCAGTCTGCTCAGGCGTTTGTCCATTTCATTCGGTGCTAAACCGGCCCGCTGGGGCTTCTTCCGCCTGGCTGTGCCGTTGGGTTTGGTCTTTTCCTGCGCTGTCGCATTGGCCGCCGCATTCGGATACGTCAAGGTCGCAACGCTTGTCGATGTCGGACGCCAGATGGTTTTCGACATGCCTAGCAAGCCCACCATCGAACAGGTCAGTGACCTTCTGTTCAATCTGAAGCAATACATCGACACCGTAATCGCCACGCTGTTGTCGACGCTGATGCCAATCGAATGGGCCCAGGTGCTGGGCCTCATCGTATCGGTCAATGTCCTGACCGGTTTTATTGTGGCTCTCTACGCTCTCGTTATCGCCGAAGCTGTGCGCTGGGCGGAGCGCATGCGTCCATGAGTGCTGCGCGTGCAAACACCCGGAAACCAATGTCGGTCCTAGCTGGTTAGGACGTTCAGGTCCGGCAAAAAAAGTTTTAAGCTCGGCGAGCGGGCTTAAAATCCTGCCCCGCCACGAACTTCATGACCGTGCTGATACCCCAACATGCATTCGCATAACACATATTATGGAAAATAACTGGTGCACCAGATTGAATCATTAATAAGTTAAGCGGTAAGTTGGGGCGGCCTTCAGGGCCACCCCGATTGACTCAGCCCTCGTACCTGTCCGCCACTAAACGGTCCAGCAAACGCACACCCCAGCCCGAGGCCCAGCTCTGACTGATTTCGTTCTTGGGTGCGTCCATCGCTGTTCCGGCCAAATCGATATGTGCCCAAGGCGTATCTTTGTCCGTTACGAAGCGTTCCAGAAAAGCTGCCGCGGTACACGCTCCGCCCCAGCGCCCTCCAAGGTTCTTCATATCCGAATTCTTGGAGTCGATCATCTTATGAAAGGCCTTGTCGAGTGGCATGCGCCAAGTCTTCTCGCCCGTTGCCTTCGAGGCCTCTAACAGACCCTCGGCCAGCTCGTCGTTGTTACAGAAGAGACCAGCGTAATTCTTCCCCAAGGCGACCATGATGGCACCCGTTAGCGTCGCCAGGTCTACCATCATCTGCGGTTTGAAACGGTCCTGCGCGTAGTGCATGATGTCCGCCAACACCAGACGCCCCTCAGCGTCCGTGTTGAGCACCTCAATGGTCTGCCCCGACATAGATGTCACAATGTCGCCTGGCCGCATGGCATCCCCCGACGGCATGTTCTCGACACAACCAATTACACCGACCGCATTGACCTTTGCCTTGCGCGCAGCCAGCGTATGCATCAGACCGACGACACACGCCGCGCCGCCCATATCTCCCTTCATGTCCTCCATGCCCGCCGAAGGCTTGATGGAAATACCTCCGGTGTCGAACACGACGCCTTTACCTATGAATGCGACCGGCGCCTCACTCTTCTTGGCGCCATTCCAGCGCATTACCACAACGCGTGCTGGTCGGCTGCTGCCTTGCGCAACCGCAAGCAGTGCACCCATCTTGCGTTTCTTGAGTTCCTTGACGTCAAGAACTTCGACATCCACGCCGACATCCTCCAGCGCCTCGGCGCGTTCGGCGAACTCAACTGGGCCCAGCACATTCGCGGGCTCGTTCACGAGGTCGCGCGCAAGCATCACACCGTTACCGATCGCTTTCTGGCGCACAAAAGCCTTCTCTGCCTTTTTTGGCTCAGCGCAGTGCACGACAAGCTTGCCGAGCTTGTTTGCCTTGGCACTATCCTCGTCGGCGTCCTTTTTCGTGATGTATTTTTCGAACTTGTAACTCCGAAGTAATGCCCCGACCGCCATCGCCGCGGCGATCTCGTGGTCCGGCAATTCCGCCTCTCCGTCAACTTCAACGACCAGACTGGCCGCCTTGCAGTTAGCCGATTGCAATTTGGCGACGCTTGAGCCCCCCAGCATGATCCAATCGTTTTCGTCAGCCTTAACTGCTACACCACCGCCAAACAACAATACCCGTTTCTCCTTGAGACCTGTCGGAACCAAGATCTCCACGACGCTTTTGGACTTGCCTTTGAAGCCGGCTTCTTTGGCGGCTTTGTTCAAGACCCCATCCCCGTCATTGTCCAACTGCCGCGCTAGCGGTGGCAACTGCGGCCCTTCGCCGACGAGAAGGCCAACAACCTCTTCACGCTTCTCTTTGAGTGAAGCAAACGTAACCTCCAAGCGATCGGCCGGCGTTGCAGGCATCAGGTTCTCCTTGTTTGGAATTTTCGATCAGCCACCCGTTCTTAGGTGGGCAACCGTTATGTTGGACCAGCAGCAATGCAGTGCCCAAAAACGAGCTTTGGCTGCAAATCACTGGCAGGGGTTCGTGACCATGACATCGACCGTCTGAGCGACAATTAAGGATGTGCCGGCGCGTTCCCAAGATCAACCCAGCCGGCAACCCTCAGTCAGCAACCTCCAAGCGATATTTCTTCCACAGCTCTTCGCCTCATGGGCCGCAATTCTGTAGCACTAATCACACACTTAGCCCAACCTCTCTCACGTTGTCGAAGTAAGCCGAAATTCCGCCATTCTGGTGTGTGAGGAGCGATGTCCATGCTCACGTTAACGGGAATTGACGCTTTACAGACCCCGTAACAATCGTAGGGCCGCGTTCAGGGCACATAGGCCAGAGCACACCGGTGACGGGAGCCACCGCGACTTCATGACAATTATTTTCCGATATGTGTTCCGGCAGACGGCCACGGCCTTGCTACTGATTCTGGCGTCGCTTGGCGGCATCGTCTGGATCGCGCTGGCCCTGAAACAGCTCAACGTCGTCACATCCCAGGGCCAAGACGCCTGGATGCTGATCAAGATGACGACGCTGGCCCTTCCCAACCTGCTCGCGATCATCGCCCCATTCGCACTGCTCATTTCCGCGTTGCATATCCTGAACCGTCTCAACGGCGACAGCGAACTCATCGTTATGACGGCGGCGGGCGGCACCGTGTGGAACATTGCACGTCCATTGATTGCGCTGGCACTACTCGTCACGCTGGCGGTGGGCTTCGTAAATCATGTGGGGATGCCCTGGAGCCTTCGCCTTTTGCGCGAATACATCGTTCAAATGCGCACTGACCTTCTGACGCAGGTCATGCAGCCCGGCCGCTTTTCGACGCCCGAAAAAGGTTTGACCTTCCACATTCGAGAACGGTCGTTCAACGGTGATCTTCTCGGGTTGGTCGTCAATGACAACCGCAAACGTCAGGATAAACAAACCTACCTTGCAGAGCATGGTAAGATCCTGAAGCAGGCGCCAACCGCTTATCTCGTCATGACCAATGGCCACATTCTGCGCCACTCAAAAAAGGATGAGCCCTCACAAATCATCGCGTTCGACAAGTACATAATAGACCTCGATCGCCTCGACCGCTCCGACGGGCGCACATTCGACCTTAAGCCGCGCGAACGCTACTTCTCCGAGCTCATCAATCCCGCTCCTAACGACCGCCTCTACAAGCACAAACCCGGCATGTTCCGCGCCGAGTTGCATGAGCGCTTCTCAAATCCGCTCTATCCCATAACATTCATCCTCATAGCGCTTGCTGCTGCCGGTCAGGCCCAATCAACACGTCAAGCACGCACAGAACGTATGGTGATCGGCTTTATTGTTGCGGTCGGCTGTAGAATGACCGGCCTTGCAGCCAACAATCTGGTCGTAATGAATCCAGTGTTCATCCCGCTTTTGTACGCCATCCCCGCAGTCGCCAGCGCCGCCGCAATGCTCCAGATCGTTATAAACGCAAAGCCGCGCAGAACCAGGCTACTGAGCGATCGCCTGTCCGATGCGTTTGGGCCAATCATCGATCGACTGACACGTGCCTTTGGCAAAACGCGGCCAAAACCGGGAACTGGCATGCCTGCACACAACTTGAGCGGGGCGGAACGGCTGTGATGCTCGGATCGACAATCAACTGGTACCTGGGACGCATGTTTCTCACGTCGATCCTCGGCACATTCGGCCTTTGTTCCGTCTTGATCTTTATGATCGACTTCGTTGAGTTGCTGCGGCAAGCCGGAAAATATGACGAACAAAATGTGGTGCCCGCCTGGCTCCTGGTTTGGATGACGCTGCTGCGTCTACCCGCCTACACCGAGTTCCTACTCGCTTTCGCGGTTCAAGTTGGATCGATCTCAACACTTTTGTTCCTGAGCCGAAAGAGCGAGCTCGCCGTGATGCGTGCCGGCGGCATGTCGGTTTGGCAATTCTTACGCCCAGCTCTTGTGCTGGCCTTTATTTTGGGCACGCTCACCACAACCCTTTACAACCCGCTCGCAGCTGCCGCGCGCGAGGAATCCGAACTACTCTTTGCCAAATCATTCGGTCGCGAGGCCAACCTACTCCGCGCGAAATCCGGCGAATCCTGGCTGCGTCAAAATGGTGTCGACGGCCAGTCAGTCCTGACCGCCCGTCATGCCTCCAAGCAAGGCCTCAAGCTCACCGTTGTCAACGCACTGATCTACGATAAGAGCGGACAATTCGTGGAGCACATTGATGCCCAGTCGGCTGAGCTAAAAGAAGGTTATTGGCAGTTCGAAAAAGCTTGGGTCGCTGCGCCGGCTAGAAAGCCCGTGAAATATGATACCTATTTGCTCTCAACCCATTTGACTCCCGAGAGGGTCCAGGACGCGCTGGGAACGGTTATATCCGTCTCCTTCTGGGACCTGCCGGGTTTGATCGAAGTTGCTGAAAAAGCAAATCTTTCTGCTTCCAGACTACATATTCAGTACGAACTCCTCCTGTCGCGGCCCCTTCTTTGTGTGGCTATGGTCCTTTTGGCAGCAACTGTGTCGTTGCGGTCATTCCGATCGGGCGGCATTCAGACTATGGTGATCACTGGAATGATCGGGGGCCTTGGATTCTTCTTATTCTCAGAAGTTTCTCGGCAAATCGGGGTAGCAGGATTGGTACCGCCTTGGGCAGCTGTTTGGCTCCCGATTGTACTAGTGATCCTGATCTCGCTTACGGTGTTGTTGCACCAGGAGGATGGTTGAGTGACGCATTTGGCGCGAGATCCGCAGAACGGCTGCGGCTTGGGGCGCGCTGAAATGCCTAGCTTCGCACGGGGGAGTACTCCGACTCCGGTTTCAAACCGGTGGCGAGGCGGGCGTGCCAGCGCCCTTGCCGGCATCGCGGCCATGCTTTGTGTGCTGACCGTTGCGTCGCCTGTATTCGCCCAAGATCCCAGCATCTCCAACAACAATTCTTCAAAAGCGACCTTCAAAAAGCCTAGCGGGGATCTGCTTCCTTCGACCAATATCGACCGCTCGCAGCCGCTCTATCTTCAGGGCGATCAGCTGATCTACGACAATTCCGGAAATAGCGTCATCGCTCGCGGCAACGTCGAAATCTATTACAACGATTACGTGCTAACTGCCGATGAGGTGGTCTACGACCAATCGGCCAACACTCTCACTGCTCTCGGCAACGTAATCCTACGCGAACCCAATGGCAGCATTGTCCGCGCCGACAACTACACTCTAACGGATGATTTCCGCGACGGCTTCGTTCAGTCATTGAGCGTTGTCGCAAAGGACGATACCCGTATCGCCGCCCGTCAGGCCACGCGCCGCGATGGCAACGTCACGGAATTTTCTGACGCCAAATTCACACCCTGTAAGTCGGACGGCAATATGCCGCCGCTCTGGTGTATTTCTTCACGCCGCATCATTCATGACAAACAGGCGGCAACAATCACCTACAACGATGCTCAGTTCGAGATATTTGGGCAGCCGATCGTATATCTGCCCTACTTCCAGCACCCCGACCCTTCTGCGAAACGTCGTTCTGGATTTCTCGCACCATCATTCGGCACATCGAGCGACCTTGGCTACAGCACGACCATTCCCTACTATTTCGCGCTGTCCCCGAATTTCGACTTCACCTTCGCGCCACGCTTCATGACCCAACAGGGGACAATGTACCAGGGCCAATGGCGCCACCGACTGGCCAACGGCGAGTACCAAATCAACATGGCCGGCATTGATCAGCGCTCGGGCGGTCTTCCAAACTCGCTCACTGAAGACGAGCGCGAAAATCTCGAAGGCTGGCGCGGCACCGTTGAGACCAAGGGTTTGTTTTCCTTGTCGAGCTGGTGGAACTTCGGCTGGGACGTGACCCTTGAAAGTGATGATACCTTTCGGCGCTTCTACGGCTTCGATGGACGTTTGGTCACCGATCGCGTCAACCAGGTCTTCTTTAAAGGCAAATCCGATCGCAACTATTTTGGCGCCACGCTTTATCATTTCGGCGGCCTACTTCTGGATGATGCTCCAAACTCTGAGAGCCGTGTTCATCCTTTGATCGACTATAATTACGTTTTTGATCAGCCCGTCCTCGGAGGTGAGTTGCGTTGGGATTCCAACCTTTACAGCCTCTCGCGTGACGACATAATCGTGAACCCGGGCAGCCAAACAAACTTCAACCAAGACAGCACCCGCGTTGTGACCGAGTTCACGTGGCGCCGCCGATTGATCGACAACATAGGCATCACCTACACACCATTCGCCAACATGCGCGGCGACATCACTCAGTTCCACAACTACCGTGACCCCTACGCTCCGGATCCCACAGCACTACAGCCGGATCTGTTGCAGGATGAAACAGCTGCCCACGGAGTTGCATCAGCCGGCGCGACCATCGCATACCCTTGGGTGGCACGAACCTGGCGTGCCTCACATACCATTGAGCCTATCGGCCAAATCATCGCCAGGACCCAGGCCAACCCGAGACGTGACAGGCCTAACGAAGACGCGAAGAGTTTGGTTTTCGACGATACAAACCTATTCGAGATCGACAAATTTTCCGGCTATGACCGAATCGAGACAGGCACGCGGGCCAATGCCGGCATTCAATATACCTTCCAGCTGAATACTGGAGGTTATGCTCGATTGCTGGGCGGACAGAGCTTCCAACTTTCGGGCGACAACCCGTTTGCCGACCCTGGCCAAGTTGCATACGTCAACAAAAACGGAAGCATCGTCGAACAATACGTCTACAATCCCTCAAGCGGATTGGAGACCACTCGATCCGACTATATTTTGGGTGCCTATTTTGCTCCCACAGACGCATTCCGCGTGCTTTCGCAAACCCGCTTCGACGAAGATTCAATGGCCCTGCGGCGTGAGGATCTATTCGTATCTACGTCTGTTGGTCCAGCGACTGCTGCCGCCACTTATAGCTATACTTCGGATAATCCGGAGCTGGGCATCAACAAATCAGAGCAGGAGATATCCGGCTCGCTTGGACTTCAGCTGACCCAACGTTGGAGCCTCACGGGTCTGATCCGCTACGACATCGACGATGACTTCCTTCTTTCAGACGCTGTGCGCCTACGCTACGCCGACGAGTGTTTCGTCCTCACCGCGACATACAGTGAGCAACTGTATGAAAGCCAGGACCTTGAACCAGATCGTTCCGTCTACCTGACTTTCGAGTTCAAGCATCTTGGTCTTGTCGACTACAAGACCGATATCTTCTCCGCCGAGACTAATACTGCGGACTTGAACTAAAAATTGAAATTCCATAAGTGGAATGCTCATGCCTAAACGGTGTTCGAACCTGCAGCGATGATGTCGCCAGACCCATGATGGACGCTAATCCACACCTTGCTGGATAGCATCCGTCACCGCATCGCCATGCTTGACGCGGATAAGTCGTGGTGGAAGCCTGCAATTTGCAGAGAATCGTTGCAAACAACGATGGTGCCTATCGTGGCTCTTTTTTAGATCGCTAGCCGGACGATAAGACAGTTCGATGAATGCAAGGATCACACCCCGACATGCCTCATGCCAGGACCACCGCCATGACTTTGCGCCGTTACGTCAATGGCGCGAGCGCCATCATCCTCGCAGGGATCGCGACGTATTCTAGTGCGAGCTTTGCGGGCGGTCCGTCCGGGCACCTGGTCGGCAACCTGACAACGATGGCGGCGCCCAGCGCCAGCATCCTTCACCGTGTCCGTTCGCAAGGCATCGCCGTCCTAGTGAACGATCAGCCGATTACCAACTACGAAATCGAGCAGCGGCAGCGCTACCTGGGCCTCGGCGCCGCTGACATCCAAAAGAAGGCCCAAACAAAATTCAAGAGCCTTATTCAATCAAAAAGTACGACGGACCGTCTGCGTGCAATTCTACGGGAAATCATCGAAGAGAACCGCGGAAAATCGAAGGAAGAGGTCCTCAAGATTTTCGAGCAGCGCAAGAGAGCCTACGCGAAGTCTTTGCAGAAAAGAGCCGTCGCCAGTGCCCGTAAAAGCGTTATGCCGGGGTTACGCAAAAAAGCACTCGACGAGCTTATCGAGGAGCGCCTGAAAATTCACGAGGCCAAACGCCTCAATGTTGTTGCCAGCAAAGAAGAGGTCGACAAGATTATCAACGGCATCGCTCAGCGCAACAAGATGGATATGAAGAAGTTCGACAAACACATGCGTTCGATGGGTGCCAGCGTCAGCACCATGAGATCCCGGTTCAACGCAATGATCTCCTGGCGCAACGTCATTCGACGTCAGTTCGGTCACCAGATTGCAATCACCAACCGCGACCTCGATCGCGAGGTCGCACAGACCGACGGAGACGATAAGACTGAACTCAACGTCCAGCGCATCACCCTATTATTTGCCCAGAACCTCGGCCAGACCCAGTTGGCTCGCCGGCTCCAGGAGGCCAGCACACTACGTGCCAAGTTTACCGGCTGTACGATGACGGGCAGCCTGGCTAGGCAAGCCGGCGCCGCGCGTTTCTCCAACCTCGGCCCGACCGAAGCCAGCAAAATTCCTGAGCCTACCCGAACCATGCTGATCAACGCTAGCGATGGCGAAATGCTGCCGCCTAGTGTTGGGAGTGGCGGTGTTGAGCTGTGGGTGCTATGCGGCCGCAAGACCGTCGAAGCTAACAAGACCAAGCGCGATGCTGCCACCCAAGAACTGCGTCAGCGAGAGCTGCAAGTCCTCGCCAAGCGTCACCTCAACGATCTTCGCCGGGACGCCCACATCGAGTACCGCTGAGTGTCAATCGAAACGACCGACAAGATCTTCGAACTCGCCATGCCACTGACCCTAACGATGGGAGATCCGGCGGGCATAGGTCCGGATATTACCCTGATGGCGTGGGCCGCACGCCAATCACGGAACCTCCCCCCCTTTACGGTGCTCGCCGATCCCGACCTGCTCGCCGCACGCGCAGCCGCACTCGGGATTGATGCTCCCCTGCATCTCACCGACAGCCCGCACGACGGAGCATTAAAATTTAAAGACCAGCTCCCAGTCGTACCTGTTGCCCTGCGCGCCCGTTGTCTCCCAGGCAAACCTGACCCCGCTAACGCTGCCGCCGTGCTGTCTTCGATCGAACGCGCTGTTGAATTCGTTCGTGAGCAAAAAGCCGTCGCGATCGTCACCAACCCAATCGCCAAATCCATCCTCTACCAAGCCGACTTCAAACATCCTGGTCACACCGAATACTTGGCTTGGCTAGTTAAGTTGTATCAACCGGAGGCGCCGCACATACCGGTCATGATGCTCGCCTGCCCGCAGCTCCGGGTTGTTCCCGTTACCATCCATATTCCCCTTGCCGACGTGCCGAAAACCTTGACCGCGGCATCGATCTACCAGACCGTCCGTATCACCGCGGCCGCGTTGCAAAGAAGCTATGAAATCGATGAGCCACGTATTGCCGTCACCGGGCTAAACCCGCACGCCGGTGAGTCTGGCAAACTTGGCAGAGAAGAAATCGAGATCATCATCCCCGCGCTGCATAAATTGCGTGACGATGGCTACAACGTGACCGGACCCCATCCTGCCGATACCATGTTCCACGACAGTGCTCGCCAAGGCTACGACGCCGCCATTGCCATGTACCACGATCAAGCTCTGATTCCGGTCAAGACCCTTGCCTTCGACAGCGGCGTCAACGTTACACTCGGGCTGCCCTTCGTGCGCACGTCTCCCGATCACGGCACCGCCTTTGACCTTGCCGCTACAGGAAATGCATCCCCAGAAAGCCTCATCCAGAGCCTCAAGCTCGCCGCCCAAATGGCAGCACGTCATGCCTCGGCGGACCCCCGATGAAGCCACCGAACGGTAGTGACGAGGGCAAAAAACGCCAGCAACAAGATCCCCTACCGCCATTGCGCGAAGTAATACGGCAGCATGGTCTCAGCGCCCGTAAAACCCTCAGTCAGAACTTCATCCTCGATCTAAATCTAACCCGGCGAATCGCTCGCTGCGCCGGGCCATTACAAGACAGCCTTATCGTCGAAATCGGCCCAGGCCCAGGCGGATTGACGCGAGCGCTAATAATGGAAGGGGCCGAACGCGTGATCGCCGTGGAGCGCGATGAACGCTGCCAGGCAGCCCTTAGTGAAATCGCTGCGGCCTATCCTGGAAGGCTCGAAGTCTATATGGGCGACGCGCTCGCAACCAACTGGTCCGAGCATGTAGGGGCAGCGGCAGGGAACGTCATCATCGTTGCCAACCTACCTTACGCAATCGCGACAAGCCTGCTTGTCGGCTGGCTGGAAACCGAGCCATGGCCCCCCTGGTACAAACGCATGGCCCTGATGTTCCAAAAGGAAGTGGCCGATCGCATCGTCGCGCAACCGGGTACGAAATCCTATGGACGCCTCGCCGTACTGGCCCAGTGGCGAACGACGCCGGAGATCGCCCTCAAACTCAAACCAGAAGCTTTCACGCCACCCCCAAAGGTGAGCTCTTCGGTGGTGCTGTTCACCCCGCGTATCGAGCCGAACCCGCCAGCATCGGTCAAAACATTGGCACGCGTAACAGCCGCAGCCTTCGGCCAGCGCCGAAAGATGCTCCGCCAAAGCCTCAAGGCACTGACACCGATGCCCGAGTTGCTACTTCGCAAATGCAACCTCGAACCGACCTTGCGGGCTGAAGACCTAACCGTAAGCAAGTTCGCAGAACTCGCTGCGGCCTTTGACGGAAGCTGAACCCGCCACACCTTGGCTGCCAAAAAATCACGGCTACTCATTCAAGTTCAAATGCTCTCACCCAAGTCACGCTGAAGCTGTTCAACCAGCACCGTGAGCGCCGTCCGGCGCGTACGTTTTAGCCGCTCGGCAGCAAGCACCACCCGCAGTTGCTCAAAGCTTGAATCTATGTTCTCGTTGACGATGACATAGTCGTATTCAATCCAATGACTGATCTCACCGGAAGCCTGCGCCATGCGCAGTGCGACCACGTCCGTACTATCTTGATTTCTCGCTCTGAGACGAGCCTCCAAAACCTGTGCGCTGGGCGGTAGAATAAAAACCCGCACCACATCATCGGGTACGTTTTCTGCCAACTGCCGTCCACCCTGCCAGTCGACGTCGAATAGAACGTCCTGGCCCGCTGAGACGGCATCCTCAACGTGCTTGCGTGGCGTCCCATAGTAATTGCCAAAGACCTGCGCCCACTCCAGAAATTCGTCCGCGTCACGCATCCGGTGGAAGATAGCCTCGTTTACAAACCAGTAGTCCTTGCCGTCGGTTTCTCCAGGACGGATCGGCCGCGTCGTCACAGAAACTGACAACACTAGCTCTTCACTTTCCGCCTCCAGCAAACGCCGAGCCAACGTTGTCTTGCCTGCCCCGGACGGCGAAGACAAAGCCAAAAGCAAACCTCGGCGTTCACTCGTTACACACGGTTTCGTCATATCATTACTCAAGATTTTGAACCTGCTCGCGCATTTGATCGATCTTGACCTTCATCGCAAGCCCTCTCTCGGTTATCGCGGCATCGTTGGATTTAGAGCAAAGTGTGTTGGCCTCGCGCTGGAACTCTTGCGCGAGAAAATCAAATTTCCGACCTATCACACCGCCATCGTTCAGAAGATCCCGCGCTGCGGCGACGTGCGCCCGAAGCCGCTTCAATTCTTCTTCAACATCAACCCGCGTGGCGATGAGAACAGCTTCCTGGTGCAACCTATCGGGCTCCAACTGCTGTTCGGCTTCAAACAACCGGGCGACTTGTTCCACCAGCCTCTTGCGGATTGCCTCGGCACTGCGCGCCGGAGCTGCCTCTACCGTGTCGGTCATTTGCTCGATTTCGTCGACCTGGGCACCAACGATGGCCTTCAACCGCGCGCCTTCTCCTGCCCGCGCCCAAATCAACGCATCTAGCGCACCTTCAAAGCTTGCAACGATGCTATCGCCGTCCTCGTCGGCAATCGCCGTGCCCGCCTCGAGATCAACGACATCAAGAACCCCTCGATGACCGAGAAGACTTGCCGTGTCCGGCATCGCCCCACCGGTCAACTCACAAGCACGCTTTGCGGCATTCAACACTTGCTGCAAAACAGCTTCATTAAGCCTGACTTCAACGTCGCCCTGCTGACGCGCCATCACCAGCGAGGCATGCAACGTCCCCCGTGAGATCTTTCTAGAGGCAAGCGGCCTGAGCTTTGGCTCCAAGGCTTCAAGGCCTTGCGGTAGCCGAAGGCGGAGATCGAATCCCTTGCCGTTGACACTGCGCAGCTCCCAGTACCAGCTCGCCCGCTCCGAGCCGCCCTCCGTACGCGCAAAGCCGGTCATGCTGTGAACACGCATCTGTGGTACCTCAAAAAAAAGGGAATCTGACCAAAGCAGTAGCGACGCTCGAAATGACCAAAAAGGTCATGCGTATCCGTACTGGCCATCACCTAAGCCAAGTTGAGCGAAACGACAATCGCCAAACCGATCCTTGAAGGCTAACGGGGTTTGCGCTGCGGCAGGGGCATTCCGCCGGACGAACTCGCACCGACCGTGACCATCGCGCCGAGCGTGTCCCCATCGGTTGTTTCCGAAGTCGCCAAGGCGGCGCTAGCAGACGGTGCCGATGCCTGCGAGGATACATCTGAAACTGGCGCGGTATTCTCTTCTGTGACTGTAACCACAGGCCCCGCCGTTTGGGCGATTGCAGCACGAGCAGCAGCTTCTTTCGCTCGTTGCTTCTGAATCTTACGCCAACGCGCCACTGCCGCGTTATGCTCTTTGAGCGTTTTAGAGAAGGCGTGCCCACCCGTTCCGTCAGCAACAAAGTAAAGCGCCTTTGTTGCCGCCGGATTTCAGCACTGCAAGGATCGCCTCGCGTCCTGGATTGCAAATGGGCGTCGGAGGCAAGCCGTTGATTTTGTATGTGTTGTAGGGCGTTTTAGCTTGTATCTCCGACCTACGAATTGACCGCCCAAGACTACCCTGCCCGCCAACGATTTCGTAGATAATGGTAGGATCCGATTGCAGACGCATGCCCTTGCGTAGCCGGTTCATGAATACCGCCGCAGTCAACGCCCGCTCCTCGGCAACGGCCGTCTCCTTCTCGACGATCGAAGCCAGTATAATGGCCTCCTCGAGACTATTGATCGGCAAGCCTTCCTGACGCTTGTCCCACAGTCCTTCGAGAAAAGCCTTCTGTGACTGCTCCATCGAGTTCGAGTACTGCCTGACGCGATTTACCTCGCGCATAAGGGTAGGTAGCGGGGAGAAGGGTCCCTTCTGGTGGAACAGTTAGAATCTCGCCGGTTAGGTTTTCGTCCGCTTCCAAACGGGCAACGATTTGCTGGCTGGTTAGCCCCTCAGGCAGAGTAATTTTGTATTGAACCGATTTTCCGGCCACCAGTGTATTGAGAACTTCTTTCATGCTGGCGGCGGCCTTCAGCCGGAATTCACCTGCCTTCATATCGAGGCGCTCGCCCACCAATCGCGCGTGGACCAGATGATTGACGATGAACGACCAACGGTTCGCGATTACGCCCTCGCGCTCCAAACGAGCAGCGATCTCAAGACGTCCCTCGCCACGAGGAATAATGATGGTCCGTTCCTCGGCCAGTGGGCCTGCAGATACAAACTGGTGCTGAAGAACGAACACACAAAGACCGAGCACGCCAAATATCAGAACCGCTCCCGTGAGTACGCTGCTTACAAATCGCACCCACCGGCTGAAAGAACCAGATTCGCGCCTCCGCCGTCGTCCCTTGGGCCGTGCCGGCGCGCGTGAAGGCTCCAGCATTTCCGCCGGACTACGAGGCCGAATAGACCTATGACGATCCGGCAGTTCCGGTTCGAATCTTCGCACGCTCATCGCAAATTCCTTCGCTGATCGCGGCAACCAAAACGCTGCACCGGACGAATCATTTTCCTGAAGTCGCTAAATTCTAGAGTTCTACCAAACCCGATGAAAGTGGGTCGGACGAGGGCTCTCCGCGACGTCGCAGGCCCAACAACTCCCACTCTCGCAACAATTTCACCGGCCTCTTACGAATAATTCCACCCAGAGGCCGGAGCACTTACATACCGATTGGAGCGTGAAAATTCCGGCATGAACAAGGCAAGTCTCGGGATAGCTAACCCGACCGGACCAGTCGCCCAATATCACGCTATGCAACGCCTCGAGCCTCGTCGGGCCCTCACGACTACGTCACCCTCTGCAGAACCAGCGACGCGTTCGTGCCTCCAAATCCGAATGAATTGGACAAGACTGTATTGATCTCTGTTTCACGCGAGGCATGGGGAACCAGGTCAATCGACGTCTCAACTGAGGGATTATCGAGGTTCAAAGTCGGAGGCGCTACGTTGTCGCGGATCGCCAACGCTGAGAAAATCGCCTCGACCGCGCCGGCCGCACCCAACAGATGCCCGATCGCCGATTTTGTCGACGACATGCAAAGCTTGGCCGCTGTATTGCCGAAAAGCCGTTCGACAGCTCCAAGCTCGATTTCATCACCCATAGGGGTCGAAGTGCCGTGAGCGTTGATGTAATCGATGTCTCCAGCCTCGACACCGGCCCGCTTCAGGGCTGCTTTCATGCAACGGTAAGCGCCATCACCGTCTTCCGCAGGCGCCGTGATATGGTAGGCGTCTCCCGATAATCCGTAGCCGGTGATCTCAGCATAAATCGGCGCGCCACGCGCTTTGGCGTGCTCGTAATCCTCTAAAACGACAACCCCAGCGCCCTCGCCGATGACAAACCCATCGCGGTCTCTGTCATAGGGCCGTGATGCCCTGAGAGGATCATCGTTGAAGTGCGTCGACAGGGCCTTGCAAGCAGCAAATCCCGCCAGGGCGATACGACAAATTGGGCTCTCGGAGCCACCGGCAACCATCACCTCGGCATCACCGAATTGTATCAGCCGCGCTGCATCTCCAATGGCATGCGCACCCGTCGAACAGGCTGTGACGACAGCGTGGTTCGGTCCCTTCAACTGATGACGGATCGAGACATAACCCGAAGCCAGGTTGATCAGGCGCCCCGGAATAAAAAACGGGCTGATCCGTCGCGGGCCCTTTTCCTTGAGTAGGATCGACGTATCCGCGATGCCGCTAAGCCCGCCAATCCCCGAACCGATTAGGACACCGGCACGTTCCTGTTTCTTTGCCGTATCGGGCTTGTAGCCCGAATCCTCAATGGCCTGGTCTGCGGCGGCCAACGCGTAGGCGATGAACGTATCGACTTTGCGTTGCTCCTTGGGCTCCATCCAGTCGTCTGGATTGAACAATCCCTTCGAAGTCTCTCCGCGCGGAACGAAACAGGCGATCTGCGAAGCAATATCGTCAACTTCGAATTCTTCCACACGCCGCGCACCACTCTGCCCGGCCAACAGACGGCTCCAGCTGGCCTCCACCCCGCAGCCGAGCGGGGTTACGAGGCCCAACCCGGTGATAACGACACGCCGCATGGCATCCTTTCCTGTACGCGATAACGGCAGCCCATCGGTACGTGCGACAATCCGCTATCGAATGGATCGGTTAGTACCCCAAAGCCTCAAATTAGGCTTCGGAGATCTTCCAACCCTCATCCCGGCGGCCAGCCGACCGCCCCCTCGATCCCTCGAAAAACGCGCCACACGCTAAGCCGCGTTGGCGTTCTTCTCAAGGAACTTCACAGCATCGCCGACAGTCAAAATATGCTCGGCGGCATCGTCCGGAATCTCACAGCCGAATTCTTCTTCAAAGGCCATAACCAATTCGACAATATCGAGGCTGTCCGCACCCAGATCGTCGATAAAGCTAGCTGAATCCGATACCTTATCGGCTTCCACTCCAAGATGCTCAACGACGATTTTCTTCACGCGCTCTGCGACTTCGCTCATTTGTTTGTCATCCTTCCTTTGCTTAACGTCTTGTCGACACCGCCCGGGCCCGACACATTCCTTTAGCCCCCGTTTCAGCCGACTTGCAGAGCGCAACCTCTTTAGGGCTGCCGTGAGTGTGCAGGCTTGCGGGCATCGCTGCCGTCTGGCTCTGGAAAGCCCCTTTTTGATGGGCTCCCCGCCGGTAAAGCGAAGGCTCGTTAACACACTTCCTCAGGCTTGACCAGTTGCCGGTCCGGAGCGCAACAAACGCCACGAAACCGGGGCTCACGGCCTTACCCGTCCACAAAAGTCTCTTCCGCGGTGGCAATTCTCCGGTTTAGACCATCGCCATCCCGCCGTTGATGTGAAGCGTCTGTCCGGTAACGTACCCACCCGCTGCACTCGCCAGATACAGCGCTCCCGCCGCGATATCCTCCGCTTCTCCGAAGCGCTGGGCCGGGATCATCTTCGAGATTTCCTGGGTTTGTTTGTCATTTAATGCAGCAGTCATATCCGTTTTGATAAATCCTGGCGCGATGCAGTTGGCCGTAATCCCCCGCGACGACACCTCCCTGGCCAGAGACTTCGTCATCCCGATAATACCGGATTTGGAAGCCGCATAATTCGCCTGACCAGGGTTCCCAAAGACACCGGAAACCGACGAAATATTGATAATTCGGCCAAATCCAGAACGATTCCGCATCATGTGCCGTGCTGCACCCCGCATCAGCATGAAGGTCGCTGTGAGATTGACGGCTATAACGTCATCCCACTCCTCATCCTTCATCACCATGAACAGGTTATCGCGGGTTAGTCCGGCATTATTGACGATGACGTCAAGCCGTCCCATCGCCCCGACGGCGCCATCCACAAGCTTGGCGACCTCGTTCCGCTTAGAGAGATCGCAGGGCAGAACGTGAACCCGGTCCCCAAGTGATGCAGCCAGTTCATCGAGCTTGTCTTTACGACGAGCGGATATCGCAACCGTCGCTCCAGCTTTGTGAAACGCCGTCGCGATTGCCTCGCCAATACCGCCCGTCGCCCCCGTCACAAGGGCATTTTTTCCCGTGAGATCAAACATATCCGTCATTTCATTCCTCGTTCAGCCGACCCATTCGGCATCACCCGCAAACGGCCGAAGCATGCGCAGCGATATCTTCCGGCAAATCAATGCTTGCCGATTTAAGCTGTCTCGCCGTTCGCCGGACCAAGCCAGCGAGCACCTTGCCGGCACCGATCTCGTAGATATCGGTGATGCCGTTTTCGGTCATGTAAAGCACGCTTTCCCGCCAGCGCACGCGGCCCGTAACCTGTTCAACAAGCCTTTTTGCAATCTCATCCGGATCGCTAATGGCATCCGCCAACACGTTAGCCACCACCGGCACGCAGGGTGCGTTGATCTCCACCTTGGACAATGCATCCGCCATCGCGTCGGCGGCAGGTTGCATCAGCTCACAATGGAACGGTGCGGATACGGGTAGAGGTACAGCTCGGCGCACGCCATGCGCCTTTCCTATTTCTGCGACGCGGTCGATTGCCGACTTATCCCCGGATAAAACGACCTGAGCCGGGTCGTTGTCGTTGGCAATTTGACAAATATCCCCCTGAGCCGCCTCGGCCGCGATCTTTTCAGCAACTTCGACATTAACGCCAAGCAGTGCCGCCATCGCCCCTTTGCCAACCGGCACGGCCTGCTGCATTGCTTGACCGCGTAACTTCAGAAGCCGCGCGGTATCCGCTAGCGACAACGCTCCCGCGGCCGCTAAAGCGGAATATTCACCCAGCGAGTGTCCGGCAACATATTTAACGCGATCGGCGAGAACGAACCCGTGTTCCTCCTCAAGCACTCGCATAACGGCCATGGAAACCGCCATCAGGGCAGGTTGCGCGTTCTCGGTCAGGGTCAGGGTATCTTTTGGCCCCTCCCACATGATCGCAGATAGTTTTTGACCAAGGGCCTCGTCGATCTCTTCAAATACCGCCTGTGCGCTGGCAAATTCCTTTGAGAGCGCGCGGCCCATGCCGACGTCTTGGCTACCCTGACCGGGGAATACGAATGCCGTACCCATTTTGTCCTTAAAATAATGTAAATTCGTTTTGACAAGTTCAGTGGCAGCGGCAAGAGCACAGCTTCACGCATCAAGTCAAGCGCTGGCGGCTGTTTGGAATACTACGCTAGTGGTGTGGTGCGACCGGCGCAAACATCCATTTGGCGCTTGCTTCCAGCCCATTTCGGGCTATAACTCCGCCTTCGCGTCCGGTTGGAGGCTGAACGGAAGGTCAACATGCCTGCAGTTATGGGCATTTTGACAGAACCATTTGGTTCGTCGTCCCGTGTCTCCACTCTCGTGGGAATCCTGGTGGGCCTTTCACCGCTTTATTCCACCCTTCACAGGGTCGATCAGCGTCCAGGTCCGCAAGGGGCTATGCGCCGGTCCAACATGATGAATGAAACGAAAGGCCAATACACATGCCGCTATACGAGCATGTTTTCCTTGCGCGCCAGGATGCGTCCAGCGCCCAGGTCGAACAGCTGACCAAAGAATTTTCCGATATCCTCGAAGAATCCGGTGGCAAGGTTGCCCGTACCGAGCATTGGGGATTGAAGTCTCTCGCCTACAAGATCAAGAAATCCCGCAAGGCGCACTACACGATGCTCAACATCGACGGGCCTCCTGCCGCCGTCAACGAGATGGAGCGGCGCATGCGGCTATCGACCGATATCATCCGCTTTTTGACAATCCGCGTTGATGACCACGAATCCGAACCATCCGTGATGATGCGCAAGCAGGATCGCGACGACCGCGGCGGACGAGGTGGTCCACGCGGCGGCGACCGTGACCGCCGAGGAGGCGGACCCCGTGGCCCGCGTGGTCCGCGTCCCGATCGCCCTGACCGCGAACCACGCGATAACCCGCCAGCGGGGGAGTAAAGAATGTCGACACAAGCACGCCGCCCATTCCACCGCCGTCGCAAGACCTGCCCATTTTCCGGTGATAGCGCCCCGAAGATTGACTACAAGGACGTCCGCTTGCTGAGCCGCTATGTCTCCGAACGCGGCAAGATCGTTCCAAGCCGCATCACCGCGGTCTCGGCAAAAAAACAACGAGAACTGGCTCGCGCCATCAAACGCGCGCGGTTCCTTGGCTTCTTGCCCTACGTCATCAAGTGATAACGCGTTCGTCGGGGCATGAACTCAGACGCGCTTTTCCCATCAGGTTGGGTTGAGGACCGTATTCCGGTGACTCAGCTCTAACCGCGAACCCGCGGGACAGCTGAAAGAACATGACCCGAAACATCATTGCGGGCATCGCTGCCGGCCTCGCCTCCCTCGTCATGCTGATGTCAGCAATGACCGGGACGCCGCTGATGCAGTTCTTGCTGTTCCTAGCAACACCCTTGCCGGTGTTTCTGGTCGGCTTGTCGCTGGGTTGGACCAGCGCCGCCATCGCAGCGTTAACCGGTGCGCTGGCATTCGCAGCCCTTGCCGGCCCGCTGGTCGCACTATTGGCCGCTGGCACACAGTTTGGCCCCGCCGTTCTACTCACCTATCTCGCGCTGCTCAACCGGCCGGTGCAGACACCGGACGGCAAGACCGTGGTCGAGTGGTATCCCGTCGGCCGCCTGCTCTTGTGGTGCGCTGCTATCGGCACCATCCTGTCGATCGTCCTTCTTATGCTGCTTGGTAAGGACAACGCCGAAGCGCAACAGATGTTCCGGACGCTAATCGAACAAATGCTCGCCCAGCAGTCCGGCGGCGAGAAGGTCCCCGAAGAGCACATCGATGCCATGACCGCCATCTTCATGGCCCTGTTGCCGGTTGGCTCCGGTATTTTCTTGACAGCCATCGTCGCTATTCAGTTCTGGCTGGCAAGCTACGTAGCAAGTGCGTCTGGGAACCTGCAGCGGCCGTGGCCCGCCATATCCGCGATGACCTTTCCATCAGGGGCACCACTTCTGCTCGTTGCCAGTGTCGTGCTTTCCATGATCCTGAGCGACTATCCCGGCATGGCAGCTTCCGCGGCTTCTGGGGCGTTCTACTTCGCCTACATCGTCCTGGGATTGGCCGTGATCCACTACGTTACGCGCACCAATCCATGGCGCTTTGCCCTTCTGTGGGCCGTGTATTTCGGGTTGATCATCTTCAGCACCGGTTTTTCCATGGTCGTCGCACTGATAGGCCTGACCGAACCCTTTTCACCACTGCGGCGAGACTTCATGCGCCCGCCGCCACGCGCCGGTCCTCCACCAACAAGTTCTGGTCCTCCGGCGCCCGATTAACGAACACCAATTGATACTCGCTACGATCAAAAAAACGCAATAAATGGAGCAACACCCATGCAAATCATCCTACTCGAAAGAATCGGTCCCCTCGGCCAGATGGGCGATGTCGTCAACGTCAAGAACGGTTACGCCCGCAATTATCTGCTTCCCCAAAAGAAAGCGCTGAGGGCGACACAGGAGAACATTGCCTATTTCGAGACGCAACGCGTCCAACTCGTTGCAGACAACCTCGAACACAAAAATGAAGCTGATTCGATCGCCCAGAAACTGGCCGGACAGTCCTTCATCGCGATCCGGCAGGCCGGCGACACCGGACAGCTCTATGGCTCTGTGTCCACCCGCGACATCTCCGAAGCCATCACCGAGGGGGGCTTCTCCATTGCCCGCCATCAGGTCGTTTTGAACAAGCCGATCAAAGAACTCGGCTTGCACGAAGTCGCCCTGCAACTGCACCCGGAAGTCGCCGTCAACGTCACGATCAACGTCGCCCGCACCGCAGATGAGGCCCAGCGCCAGGCACGCGGTGAGGATGTTACCGTGATCAAGGACGAGGAACTCGATCTCGAGACCTTCGATCCAGACGCCGAAGATCGGGAATACGGCGCCAACTCAGCCGACGAAGCCCCGCATCAAGACGCCGATGAAGACGCTCAGGCGGCCGCAAACGGCGAAGATGAACAACCCAAGACCGAATAACTGATCGCCGGTCCGCACTTACCGAGCGGACCGGCCTTCTCGGGCCTGGGGTGTGCATAGCAGGGATAAGCTCCGCTTGACCTTGCCCAACCCCCCAATTCTCAAACGACGCCCCGCCCGACTCCGTCTACCACGGGGGCATGACACAACATGCTCTCCTCTCGACCGACAAGCTGCACTCGGCCGCGCACGCCGACGAGCCCACGAGTTTCCGCCACGTTCCTCACAATATCGAGGCGGAACAGGCGCTTATTGGTGCCATCCTGGTCAACAACGACGCCATGGACCGGACCTCGGATTTTCTGCGTCCCGAGCACTTCTACGATCCGCTTCACGCCTCAGTCTTCGAGACCATTCAGCAGCTTTTGCATGCGGGTAAATCGGTGACTCCGACGACCCTGAGGACCTTTTTTGAAAACGCCGAACCGATCGATTCCGACCTCACGGTCCCCGAATACTTGTGGCGCCTGGCTGAAAACGCCACCACGGTCATCAATGCCCGTGATTACGGTCGCACCATTCACGACCTTGCCACGCGCCGCAAATTGATCCTCATCGGCGAGGATATGGTCAATACCGCATACGATAGCCCGGTCGACCAACCCCCTCACGTGCAGATCGAAGAGGCCGAACAACTCCTCTATCGGATCGCTGAGCAGGATAAGTACGGCCAGGGCTTTCAAGATTTCCCGTCAGCCATGAACCAGGCGATCGAAGTCGCCAACAACGCCCGCATGCGCGGCACAGACCTTTCAGGCCTGCCCTCAGGCTTGATTGATTTGGATGACATGATGGGTGGTTTACAGCCCTCAGACTTGATCATTCTCGCCGGACGCCCTTCGATGGGTAAAACCGCGCTCGCAACCAACATCGCCGTCAACGTTGCCGCCCAGAAACGACTGCAGCGATTTCAGGAGAACCCAGACGGTCCCCCAGAGCCTGCCGTCGTAGGCTTCTTCTCGCTGGAAATGTCGGCAGAGCAATTGGCTTCGCGTATCCTCTCGGAACAGGCGGAAATTGCCTCCAACAAGATCCGCCGCGGTAAGATTGACGAAGAAGAGATGGCAAGGCTAATGTCGGCCTCGGTCGCCTTGAATAGCGCCCATCTTTTCATCGACCAGACTGGTGGCATTTCCATCGCGCAGCTCGCCGCCCGGGCCCGCAAACTGAAGCGGCAACGCGGCCTGGATCTGCTCGTGGTCGACTATATCCAGCTCCTGTCCGGCTCCGCATCGAAAGCTGCGGCCGGGCGCGTTCAAGAGATCACGGAAATCACCACTGGTCTCAAGGCCCTCGCCAAGGAACTGGAAGTACCACTTGTCGCGCTCTCCCAGCTTTCCCGCCAGGTCGAGCAGCGCGAGGACAAACGCCCACAACTCTCCGATCTGCGTGAATCCGGCTCCATCGAGCAAGACGCCGACGTTGTACTGTTCGTCTTCCGCGAAGAGTACTACGTTCAACGCCAGGAGCCCTCCGTGGCGGAGGTGGAGGCGCATCAGAAATGGCAAGTTGAGCTCGACGCCGTACGAGGGATTGGCGAAGTAATTATCGGCAAGCAACGTCACGGCCCCACGGGATCCGTACGCCTGCAGTTCACCGGCGAGTTTACCCGCTTCGACAATCTCGATCGGGATCACCCGCTTGCCAGCAAGGCGGTTTGATGAGCGACGCAGAGACACCGGGCGATGACAGCTTGATCGCCCAGCTGGCTGGAAAGATTCCAGCTCAATCAGCAGGTGTGGTGATCGTCGATCTCCAACGCCTCGCCGACAACTGGCGCGCACTGCAGTCCCTTGTCGCGCCGGCAAAATGTGCCGCTGTTGTTAAAGCCGATGCCTACGGACTTGGAGTTGCAGAGGTCGTTCCAGCACTCACGGCTGCCGGTGCCGACACCTTTTTTGTCGCCACATTGGATGAAGCCGTGGTGGTTCGTTCGTTGGCGCCCGACGCCACCGTTTACGCACTCGATGGCATATTCCCCGGAACCACCGCCGCAATGATCGAAAGCGGTGTCGTCCCTGTTCTTTCCAGCCTCCCGGAGGCTCACGAATGGGGCGCGGCAGCGCCCTCGCGCCAGCATCCGTTGCGGTGCGCGTTGCATGTTGATACCGGTCTCAACCGCCTCGGTTTGAGCGCACCGGAGATCCAGACACTTGCAGCCGATATGCATCTGCTTGATCGCCTTGACGTAAAAGTAGTGATGAGCCATCTCGCCTGTGCTGACGAGCCAAACCACCCCAAAAACGCTCAGCAGCTTTCCGTCTTTCACGGACTGCAACCGCTCCTTCCCAGCGTCCCGTTGAGCCTCGCCGCATCCGATGGCCTGATGCTTGGCCCGGATTACCATTTTGATCTCGTTCGTCCCGGCTATGCCCTGTATGGCGGCCAAGCGCTTGCCGACCAGACATCGCCAGTCAAACCCGTCGTCGAAGCTTACGCCCGTGTCCTGCAGGTACGAACTCTGGCGCCAGGCCAGACGATCGGCTACTCGGCCAGCTTCGTCGCTGAACGGATGATGCAGGTTGCTGTTATCGCTGCTGGATATGCGGACGGTTACCTGCGTCACTTGAGCGCTGCAAACACGGAACAGGCCGGCCATGTCGCATTTGCTGGCAACCTGGCACCGGTCGCTGGGCGCGTATCAATGGATCTGATCACCGTTGACATAACCGACCTCGAAGATACTCCAATCGAACGCGGCGACTGGGCGCAAATCATCGGCCCAGACATCTCCATCGAAGACGTCGGCCGTGCATCTGGAACCATCGGCTATGAGGTTCTCACCCGGCTCAGTCCCCGTTTCGCACGTGTCTACACACCTGCCTCAAAACGTCCTAAGCCAGAGGCCTGATAATGGCGAAATCCGCCAAATCCCAATTTGTCTGCCAAAGCTGCGGCGCATCCTCCACACGATGGGCAGGCAAGTGCGCCAATTGCGGTGAGTGGAACAGCCTGGTTGAGGAACAAACCGGTGCGCCACAACCAGGCAGTGGCCTCACAGCGGGTTCAAAAGGGCGTACAGTCCAGCTCGAAAGCCTCAAGGGCGACACCGCGCAAACCCCTCGCATCGAAACGGGCATAATCGAGCTCGATCGTGTAACGGGTGGCGGCCTCGTGCCTGGCTCCGCCCTGTTGATCGGCGGCGAACCCGGTATCGGTAAATCCACACTTCTGCTTCAGGTGGCAGCCGCCGTCGCCACCAAAGGGGGCCGTGCCCTGTATTTCTCGGGTGAAGAGGCCACCGCCCAGGTCCGCCTTCGCGCCGAGCGCCTCGAACTTGCCGATAGTCCGGTCGAGCTCGCCGCCGAAACCAATCTTGCGAATATTCTGGCCACACTATCCGAAGGACCGGCCGCCGACCTGATCATCGTCGACTCGATCCAAACGCTCTGGGCCGATGCCCTCGACGCTGCACCAGGCACGGTAAGTCAGGTCCGCGCCGCAACGCAGAGTTTGATCCGTTACGCAAAGCACGCCGGTTGCGCTCTGATCCTCGTTGGTCATGTCACCAAGGAAGGCAGCATCGCCGGACCCAAGGTCATCGAGCATATGGTCGACACCGTGTTGTATTTCGAAGGAGAGCGCGGCCACGCCTTCCGCATATTGCGAACCGTCAAGAACCGCTTCGGTCCGACCAACGAGATTGGCGTCTTCGAAATGGCCAGCAAGGGCCTACGCGAGGTCCGCAATCCCTCGGAGCTATTCCTCGGCGAGCGTGATGCCAAGGCTCCTGGCGCCGCCGTCTTCGCTGGCATGGAGGGCACCCGGCCACTTCTCGTCGAGATTCAGGCCCTGGTCGCTCCTTCCCCGCTGGGAACACCGCGCCGTGCAGTTCTTGGCTGGGATTCGAACCGCCTCTCAATGCTGCTTGCGGTGCTCGACGCCCGTTGCGGTGTCTCACTGGCCCAATGCGACGTCTATCTCAATGTCGCAGGCGGCCTGAAGATCACCGAGCCGGCGGCTGACCTGGCCGCAGCTGCAGCCCTGCTATCGTCATTTTCGGGTGTTCCGTTATCACCAGATCGAGTTTTCTTTGGGGAAATCTCGCTTTCCGGAGCTGTTAGGGCTGCAGCACATTCGGCAACCCGCCTCAAGGAGGCTGAGAAGCTCGGATTCTCCGCCGCTGTCATGCCGACGCCGGGAGAACTCACCGGCAACAGCCCCAGCCTGAAGATCGAACGGATAGGGCATCTGAAACAGCTTGCGGAGACATTATCGCCATGCCAGTGAAGGGCCGTTAGGTCTGACCCTGAGACGGCCTGCAGCTGCCGCCGATATGGCGTCCATAGGAGACCCGAAGGGATGATCGGTCCGTTGACCTACCTTGACGTTGGTGTCATCGCAATTGCGGTATTATCGGGCCTGTTGGCTCTCTACCGTGGATTGACGCGCGAACTCCTGGCGATCCTATCTTGGATCATCGCCGGGCTTGCTGTGCTCTATTTCGTCTTCAACCACCGCAAGTTTGCCGAAGAAGTCGCCGTGCAGATGGGGCTCCAGCCCGAAGGAAGCGGCCTCATCATCGCCCAGGGCGTTGTCGGCTCGCTGATCTTCCTGATTGTTTTGATCATCGTCCATCTGATCACGGCGCGTATCTCCGACACTATCCTGGATAGCCAGATCGGCATGGTCGACCGGATATTAGGTTTTGTGTTTGGCCTCGCCCGGGGGTTTATCATTGTCGTAATACCCTACATGCTGGCGCTGCATTTTTGGCCGACCATGGACGAAGACTGGCCTGTTCTGAGAGATGCAAAAACACGTCCCTACATTACCTCGACCGGCAAGTCGCTGGAGAGCTTCTTGTACGCTTACATTGTTCCTCTCATCGAGCGCGAAAAAGATAAACAGGAGGCCCGTGGCTCATCGCCCGCGGATCCCGCAACAAACACCTGACCGCATACTTCAAGGTCAGTTACCGAATGTTTACTAGCAAGCAGCACGCGTCGTCATGTATCTGTCGCGAATGCTGAACGAGGCCTGCGTGATCGCGTGCCGCTTGCACGCGTTCTCATGACTTATTCGCCGGGCTCGACAAGCCGGAGGCTCAAATGGCGCCAAACGTGGCAACCGACTCACACCATCTGGTTCGTGATCTGCTCGGTGATCATGATGACAAGTTGCGCGAAGAGTGCGGTGTCTTCGGCATATTCAGGCACGAAGAAGCCGCCACGTTGACGGCGCTGGGCCTGCACGCTTTGCAACACCGCGGTGAAGAAGCCTGCGGCATTGTCACCACCGAGGGCAAACTCTTCCACATTGAAAGACACCTCGGCCTCGTCGGTGACAACTTCAACACCCGCAAGGTCCTGGAACGGCTAAAAGGCAATGCCGCCATCGGCCACAACCGCTACTCGACCACCGGCGATACCATCCTCCGCAACGTCCAACCCCTGTTTGCCGAGCTCTCGACAGGCGGTTTTTCGATCGCCCATAACGGCAACCTGACCAATCACGGCATACTGCGAGAGAAGCTGGTCGCTCAAGGCGCCATCTTCCAGTCGACGTCGGACACCGAGGTCATCCTTCACTTGGTCTCGCGGTCACGTCAGGCCGGGGTTGTAGAACGCTTCATCGACGCCCTGCACCAGATCGAAGGCGCCTATGCGTTCGTTGCGCTGGCCGACGACATGCTAATCGGCGCCCGTGATCCCGTTGGCATCAGGCCGCTGGTTCTGGGCCAGCTCGAAGGCTCATACGTTCTCGCATCCGAGACATGCGCACTGGATATGATTGGAGCCACGTTTGTTCGCGAGATCGACAACGGAGAGATAGTTGTCATCACCAAAAGCGGAATTGAATCCATCCGCCCATTTGAGCTCAGACCACCCCGCCCCTGTGTCTTTGAGTACATCTATTTCGCCCGTCCCGATTTAATGGTTGCCGGCCGCTCCGTCTACGAAGTCCGCGAACAAATGGGGCGCGAACTCGCCAACGAGAGCCCGACCGATGTCGATGTCGTCGTCCCAATACCCGACTCCGGTGTTCCCGCCGCTCTCGGCTATGCCAGTCAGATCGATATACCCTTCGGGTTCGGCATCATCCGCAACCACTACATCGGCCGCACCTTTATTCAGCCGGAGCAGCGCATCCGTGAACTTGGTGTCCGCCGCAAGCACGCCGCCAACGCCGGGGTGTTGCGCGGCAAGAGGATCGTGCTGATCGACGACAGCGTGGTCCGCGGCACAACATCACGGAAGATCGTTCAGTTGGTTCGTGACGCCGGCGCGCTCGAAGTACACATGCGCATCGCCTCACCGCCGATCATGCATTCCGACTACTATGGTATCGACACGCCGGAGCCCGACGATCTCCTGGCCGCGCGCTACACGCTCGATGAAATGTGCTCAGGCATGGGTGCCGACAGCCTCGCCTTCCTCACTGTCGATGGCATCTATCGTGCGATTGGTATGGAAGCTGGCCGCAACGCCGCCGCACCACAATTATCGGACCACTGCTTCACCGGCGAGTACCCCACCTCCTTACCCGATTTGGAAGAGTTCGGCGCCGTACGCAAGTGCGGTTGACATTCTTGTATGGCGGCGGAGTATGGGCCCCAACAATGACGCCACGCTTCCCGCCAGCTAACAAAACGGCTCGACAGAGAGTTACCCTCGGAGGTTCAAAAGTGCGCACCCTCGCATTGATCGTGTGTGCCGCCACTGTGGCGCTATCCACGTCGGCTACGGCTCAGGACTTCGTCGTCAATACCGGAGGCGAGACGGGCGCCTATCATGGCCAATTCTGCCCGGCGCTGCGTGACCAGATTAAGAAATCTGGCTTCAACGCCACCTGCCGCACCAGCGCAGGCTCGACCGAGAACATGCAGCGCGTTGCCGACGATCCCGCTCAACTAGGCTACGGGCAGCTCGACGTACTGGCACTCAAAGCGCGAGAGTTTGGCGGGGCATCAGCATTTCGACGCTTGCGCATGGATGACGTTCGCGAGTGCATTTTCGCTGTGACCAATGACAAGGGTCTCGACAGTTATGGCGAATTGGCCGTGCGCGCCGATGAGTTGCGCTTTGTGCTCCCTCCAGAACAGTCCGGCAGCGCCGCCACATTCCGCTTCCTTCAGCGGATTGACCCCTATGGCATTGGTCGCGCCGAGAAAGTACTTCACGCCGCCAACACCGACGAAGCCATCCGCATCGCGCTGAACAGCGAAGCCACTGTCGCCGTCTTCGTTCAATTCCCGGATCCCGACAATCCGCGCTTCAAACTCGCGCGCGAAAAGGATGGTCACATCATCCCGGTTCTGGATCGCAAAATCCTCGATCAGAAGGTTGACGGCGTCCCGGTCTACTTCGCCCAGAAAACACAGGTCAAAAACGCAAGTTGGTTGTCCAGCGGCACGAAAGTCGTCACCGCATGCACACCGCTTGTCGTTTTCACCGGCACAACCGACGCCTCAGCGAATGAAACCGATTGGGAAAACCACGAGCGCATGAGCCAACTTCTCGAAGGGCTGCGCGGCGACCAACTGATGCCTAAGGCCGGTTTGTTTTCCCGCGTTTTGAGACGCACCCGCGAGCTCACCGCAACCGGCGCTGAGAAGTTTGTCGAAATCTCCGAACAGGCTCGGGCGAAAGCTGCCCCGCTATTTGAGAAGGCCCGCGAAGCCGCTCGCCAGGCCGTCGAAGCCGGCCACGACAAACCAACTGCAGCCGATAAACCTGTCGAGAACACCGATCCTCAACCCAAAGAGGCACCGGCAGACCAAGAAACTCCCGCAAACCCGGAAAATCCGGTTGGCAACCGCTGATTAAGGACACCACGCGAATTGAACGAGACCGCCAATCCTAAACCATCCCTGCAGGGTAAAGTCGCCTTGGTCACTGGGGCCAGCCGCGGCATAGGACGCGCGGTTGCCCTCGCGCTCGCACGCCACGGAGCACAGGTGGTACTGCAAGGGCGCAATGCCGGTGCTTTAGAAGAAACCGATGACGCCATCCGAACAGCTGGCGGTTCCCCGGCCACCATCATTCCCCTGAACCTCACCCAAGAAGACCGCGTCGACGCGCTGGGCCCCACCCTCTTTCAGCGCTTTGGTCACCTCGACATACTCATCGCCAACGCCGGCATCTTGGGATCACTGACACCACTCGCGCACGTTACCGATCAGATCTGGCAGAATGTCATCGCGGTCAATCTAACAGCCAACTGGCGCCTCGTTCGGACCCTTGATCCCCTTTTACGGCGCGCCGAAGCAGGCCGCGTTGTCTTCGTCAGCTCCGGTGCCGCCTCGGGCGATAAAGCCTACTGGGGACCTTACGCCGTATCGAAAGCCGGCCTCGACGCCCTGGCTCGGACCTACGCTGCGGAAGTCGCAAGCACGGCGATCAGGGTGAACATCGTCAACCCCGGCCGCATTGCCACGGCCATGCGCGCCAAGGCATTCCCTGGCGAGGATCCTGCCGCCCTGCCAACCCCCGAGCAGATTGCTCCTTTGTTCATCGACCTATGCGATCCAAACCTTAAATCGAACGGCGCGACATTTAGCGGACGGGCGTGGTTTGCCGCCGCCGACACGCAATCCGTTTAGGGAAGCATCGCGGCCTTTCCATCGAATTCGATCATCATACCATCATACGCCGGCTCTACTCCATCTGGGAGTTCGCGCTTCAACGCGTCATAGTCGAGATCCGGCGTCATATGGGTCAGGATCGCCCGCTTCGGCTTTAGACGCTCAATCCATTCAAGCGCGCGCTTAACATGGAAGTGGCTGACGTGAGGTGCGTATCTCAACGCATCGACAATCCACACATCAAGGCCTTCAAGCAGCTCGGCAGCACCCTCCGGAAGTCCAGAGATATCGGGAGAATAAGCAAGCTTTCCGAAACGGAACCCCAGCGACGGCAAATCCCCGTGAAGCTGCGGAATAGCGAGCGTTTCGATGACACCGCCCGCGCCATCAACTTCGACCCGCTTACCCGCTTCAATGTCATTTGCCCTGAGGATGGGTTGATAGCCCGAGCCCTCCTTCGTGGCAAAGCAATAGCCGAACCGTGTGAATAGGCTGTCCCGCGTTGCCGCATCGAAGTACACATTGACCCGACGCCTCATCGCAAAACAAACCATGCGTAGATCATCGATGCCGTGCGTATGGTCGGCATGATCGTGTGTGAAAAGAACACCGTCGAGTGACTTCACGCGGACATCGATCAATTGCTCACGCAGATCAGGTGAAGTGTCGATCAACACACTGGTGCGACCGTCTGTGCCAAATCGGTCGACCAACACAGAGCAACGCCGCCGACGGTTCTTCGGATTCGAGGGTTCGCAATTGCCCCACTCGGGCCCCAGTCGGGGCACGCCTCCCGATGGCCCACAACCCAGGATCGTCAAACGATAGTTCATGCTGCTCCTGTTGCGCTGACCACAAGCTCGGGCACGTCAGCTGGACGCCGTGCTTTCTTATAAAGCCGGAAGAAATTGTCTGTGGTCGCCAACGCCAACTCCGTCAGCGGTATCCCGCGGGCATCGGCCACCGCCTGAGCGGTATGCACGACGTATGCTGGCTCATTGGTCTTGCCACGAAACGGAACCGGCGCAAGGTAGGGAGCATCGGTCTCCACCAGAATCCGATCGAGCGGCAACTCAGCCGCAATCTGGCGCAGTTCTTCGGCTTTCTTGAAAGACAGCACCCCCGAAAACGAAACATACAGACCAAGGTCAACTGCTTTCAACGCAAGGTCGCGTCCACTGGTGAAACAATGCAGCACCGCCGGAAAGGCGCCCTCGGAATGCTCATCGATCAGGATCGCGGCAGTATCCTCATCGGCGTCCCGCGCATGGATCTCTAGCGGCAAACCTGTTTCACGCGCGGCTTGAATATGACGGCGAAAGCCCTCTGCCTGAGCTTCGCGGGAAGAATGTTGGTAGAAGTAATCAAGACCAGCCTCTCCGACCGCAACACACTTTGGATGCTGCGACAGCCGTACGATTTCCTGAACAGGAATATCCAACTCCTCGTGCGCGTTGTGCGGATGCGTTCCCACACTAAAGAAAATGTCCTCGTGCGCTTCCGCAATCGCCTTGTAAGTGTCAAAGCGTCGGATGTGCGTGGAGATCGTGACCATCGTTCCCACTCCGGCCGCACGCGCTCTTGCCACGACCCCGCCGAGATCTTCGGAAAATTGCGGGAAATCCAGATGACAATGGTGATCGACGAGCATTCAGGCTCCATGAATTCGGATGGGCCACCTAGCGTTCGGCGCTATATGCCGGAGACCCAAATTGCACTTTCCACATCTCGGTTAGCCCGTTGGACACGCATGCGTACGTCCAAACTGCACCCCGAGGAATCCGTTCCCTGTTTCAGCAAACGTTCAGCCTGGTACGCGCTTCCCACATAGTCAGAATCAACAACCGCGGCCTACGCCTTAGTGCTTCCAGCCTTTGCACCGGGCTTGGCTCCTTGAGCACGCCGCCGCTCCTGTTCCTCAGGCTCGATGTACCGTGGGAAGACACCTGTTGGGGCCGGCAGTTCCACGCCAGGGCTGAGCCGTCCACCTTCGCCAAGTTGATCAAATCCACGAGCTCCATCCGCCACGCTGAGTAAATCCAGCAACTTCCCCGTCGAACCGGACATTACGGGCTGAGCCAGGATCGCAACCTGCCGCACGACTTCAGCCGTGACATAAAGGATCGTTTCCATTCGTTTGAAGTCGGTCTTCTTCTTTGTCCACGGTTCCTCCCCGGCAAAATACCGATTGGCCTCCGCCACGACCGACCATACGCCATCCAAATATTTATTCAGCGCTTGCGTTTCCATCACGGCGCGAGCGTTTGCATGCATCCCGTCGGCTCGAGCAAGGATGGCTATATCCGCATCGGTGAACTCACCTGGCTCCGGAACACTTCCACCGCAGTTCTTGGCGATCATCGACAACGAACGCTGCGCGAGATTTCCAAGATCATTAGCAAGGTCGGCATTCGTCCGGTTGACGATTGCTTCATGCGAATAGCTGCCGTCCTGTCCGAAAGCCACTTCGCGCAGCAGGAAATAGCGCAACTGATCAACGCCGTAGGTGTCAATCAAGCTGAAGGGATCGACGACGTTGCCGACCGACTTCGACATCTTCTCTCCCTTGTTGAACAAGAACCCATGCGCGAACACACGTTCAGGGAGCTCGATCCCCGCCGACAACAAGAACGCAGGCCAGTAAACGGCGTGAAAACGCAAGATGTCCTTACCAATGACGTGCAGCTGTGCCGGCCAGTAATGTGCGAGCCGCCCATCCGGATCATCGGGATAGCCCAATCCCGTGAGGTAGTTGGTCAGGGCATCCACCCACACGTACATCACATGCTCAGGCACCCCGGGAACCTTCACACCCCAGTCGAACGTCGTCCGCGAGATCGACAAATCCTGCAAGCCGCCCTTGACGAAGCTCACCACTTCATTGCGCCTCTCCGGCGGCAAAATGAATTCAGGGCTCGCCTCGTAGTGGGAAAGCAATTGGTCCTGGTAGCGCGACAGCTTGAAGAAGAAAGTCTCCTCCTCCACCCATTCAACCGGCGTGTTCTGGGGCGATACTTTCTGGCCGTCTTCGGAAACGCTGAGCTCACTTTCATCGTAGTAAGCTTCGTCGCGCACCGAATACCAGCCTGAGTATTTGCTCAGGTAGATATCACCGGCCTGCTGCATCAGGTTCCATATTGCCTGGCTCGCCTTGTGATGGCGGGCCTCGCTTGTTCGAATGAACTCATCATTCGAACACTCCAAAGCCTTCACCATGGCTTGAAACCTTGGTGTGTTCTGGTCGGCAAGCTCATACGCCTCCATCCCTTCCTTACGCGCGGTCTGCAGCATCTTGATGCCGTGTTCGTCCGTGCCGGTCAGGAAGTAGACATCACGCCCATCGAGACGCTCAAAGCGTGCGATGGCATCGGTCGCAATCGCCTCATAGGCGTGACCGATGTGAGGGGCACCATTTGGATAAGAAATGGCGGTCGTAATATAGAAGGGTCGCGCTTGCGGCATGAAGCAGCCATGACATGTTATCGCGGTCGCCGCTGCGGCCTCCGCTTACTGCCGTGCCTCAGCTTCGATACGCTGGATGGTTCCGAGAATGAAGGCTCTGCGATCAAGATTGAGCGCTCGCGTCTCTGCCTCCTCACGCACGAGTGTTTCCCATAAGGCCGCCCAGGACGCAAGGCGCTCTGCTTTAACCACTTTACTCGCAACGGCACGCTGCGAAGTTCCGCCCTCGTCCACCGCCGCCGCTCTCACAACGCCCGCCAGGTAATCAAACAACAGCTCGTTATATAATTTGTACCTTTCAGCCGCTGCAGCGGGTGCAAGGCTTTCCGCCAACGTATGCACCTGACCCCACTTCACTGCGGGCAAATTTCCGAATATTCCACGTATCGATTTGTGGAGATCCAACCCACCCGCAAAATGCATCCCAATCAGCCGCCGAACGCTGCCTTGCGCCAACTCGGCAAGTTCACCCCAGACATCTTCACCTGGCGGCTCCGCATCACCCACTTTAAAAGCTTGATCCGCCGCAGCCCGTAACGAAGCTTCATCAAGAGTGTTAAGCTCCAGCCGGCGGCATCGAGAACGAACCGTATTCAAGAGCCGCCCAGGCTCCGACGAAATCAACACGAACACCATTCTTTCCGGTGGTTCCTCGAGCGATTTCAACAATGCGTTTGCCGCATTGATATTCAGATCATCGGCTGCATCCACGATCACGACCCGCCAACTCCCCTCCGCGGCACGATGCGACAAAAACGAACGCAACCGGCGAACTTCATCGACGGGGATCGACGCCATAAACCGCTTGCCCGATGGATCATATGGACGCCTAAGCACAAGCAGTCCGGGGTGAGAAAGCGCCATAACCTGCCGGTTCGCAACAGATGCCTCGGGGACCGAAAGTCCACCCTCCGCAGCCTCTCGCTCGGCTTCCGAAGCCAGCAGGCATTTCGCAAACCGATAGGCAAGTGTCGCCTTGCCAATACCGGGTGCCCCGGTCACCAACCAGCCATGATGAACTTGGCCCTTTTGGAGAGCATCGGCTAGTTCTTGTTCTGCGTCTTGATGCCCAAAAAGTTGACGCGTCTCCCGCGGATGCGGAAAACCCTGAAGCCGGTCGGCTTCAGGAAAAACCTCGATTTCACGGGTAGCCGGAGCACGCGCCATGATTTATCCCGGCAACAAAAAGCGCCGATCGACGATCTGCGCGACCTGAGCGGCAATTTCCAGCTCGCCTTCATGTCCGTCGATCACCACGCAACGTCCGGGTTCCTTTGCGGCAATATCCAAGAAACCCTTGCGCACGGTCTCATGATCTTCTTCGGCGGCGGCATCGTAGCGGCTGAGTTCCCCGCGCGCCCGGGCACGTTCCAGTCCTATCCGTGGATTGACGTCGAGGATCAACGTGAGATCAGGTAGGAATGGTTCCACCGTGTAGGTCTCGATCGCAGCAATCAATCCCGCATCGATGCCACCCAGGGCACCCTGATAAACCCGTGTGGAGTCGATGTAACGGTCGCACAAAACCCACTGGCCACGGGACAGCACAGGCTCGATCAAGCCCGCGACATGCTCCGAACGTGCAGCAGCAAACATCAAGAATTCCGTCTTCGGCGACGCCGGCGGATGTCCAAGCACCAGATCCCTTAGACGCTCCGAAAACGGCACCCCGCCAGGCTCGCGCGTGCACACGGCCTCTATTCCCTGTTTGCGGAGGTGGTTAGCCAAGTGCACCACTTGGGTTGACTTACCCGATCCCTCGCCGCCTTCCAGCGTAATGAGCTTGCCGCGCTTCATTGCGCTGACCATCGCGGCATTACAGCCACCTTAATGTTAGATCTTTTTGAACAAATCAGAGGCTTGGTCGGCCATCCACCGCCACGCCATGACGACCAGCGAATCCAGACCCCGTCGAACAACCGAGCCTTCCTCGACGTCTTCAGCAGCATAAAGGGGAACATTGTTGACGGCGTTATTGGCACTGGTAACCCGCAATACCGCCACCTGGTCACCCTTGCGGACCGGCGGCTTCAGCGGCGCATTATACACAATCTCCGCAGTCAACCGCTGTCGCGTCGGCGCCTTCGACAGGATCACCTTAATCGCACCCTCGCCCTTCACCGGCACATAGAACTTTTCGCCGCCCCAAACCCTGACCGAGCCGACAACTTCATCAGGTTCGAAGAGGTCGTAGTTGGAGAAATTACGGTACCCCCAATTGATGAGCTTGACGGCCTCGCTCTTTCTATCTCTCCGCGAGCCAAGCCCATGCACCACGCAGATGAGTCGCCGGCCGTCCCGCACGGTGGAACCGACCAGTCCATAGCCAGCCGCCTTGATATGTCCGGTCTTCAGTCCGTCCGCACCGATGCCAGCTGACAACAATGGATTGCGGTTGAAAAAGGCATAAGGCCGCCGTCGCCCCTTTGGCTGGTAAGGGAATTTCCGCATCCCAAAAAACTTGTAATATTCTGGATACTTTGTGATCAGATGCTGTGCCAGAAATGCGATTTCCCGCACCGTCATGAGTTGTTTGGGATGCGGCAGTCCCGATGGATTCGCGAAAGTGGATTTTGGAAGCCCAATTCCACGCACGTAGTCGGTCATCATCGTCGCGAACGCCGCCTCGTTTCCAGCAATACCCTCCGCCACGGTAATACTGGCGTCGTTGCCGGACTGGATGGCAATGCCCTGCACCAAATCGTTGAGTGTCACCGGCTTCCCAAGCGGCGCGAACATCGCTGACGTTCCTGAAGGCGCGCCCCCCGTGCGCCAGGCATGCTCGCTGACAACAAAAGTATCATCCATCGAAAGAATGCCGCGCTGTAGTCGATCGTACACCACGGCTAAAGTCGCGAGCTTGCTCATACTAGCGGGAGGTACCAAATCATCGGCATTCTTCTGATACAGGATCGCGCCAGTATCATAGTCGATCAGGATGGCCTGCTTGGCTTGCGATTTGAATTGAGCAGCCTCAGCGTATTGGACCAGCGGCGAACTGAATAAGTATCCAGCCGCGAGCAGCATAAGCGCCCATCTCGCGTAAACTCTCTGGATGCAATTATTTATTCCCGCGTAGAGCATTTGTGCCCCTCTCAGCCAAGGATTCCCCGACTATCGGGATTCTAACCGTTATGGTCAACGCCTGCGGATCGAGTCCGCGATCAAGACCTAGGCATCGCGCGAAAACGACACATAAATCCGAAAATTAGACAGGCAAACCGTCTAGTTTTTCTGTTCCGCCAGAAAGGTTTACTCGCGCCGGTCCCCGCTATCCAACGGCGCCGGACCAAGGTATTTGACTTTCACCTTCGCGGTGCCCTGCTCCGAAAACCTAAGTTCCTTGGCCACCTGTGAAGAGACATCGATGACACGTCCCTTCTTGAACGGACCGCGATCGTTCACACGCACCTTCACTTTGCGGCCATTCTGCAAATTCGTTACGGACACGAAGGAGGGCAACGGCAACGTCCGGTGGGCCGCTGTCAGCCCATGCATGTTGTAGAACTCACCGTTAGCGGTTTTCTTACCGTGAAATCCATGTCCGTACCAAGAGGCGATCCCCGTTTCTTCGTAATCAGGATCGTGGCGTGGAACATATCGGACACCGTTGATCAGATAAGGTTTCCCGATCTTGCGGTAACCACCCCCCTTGCCCAGAGCCGGCATCGAACCAATCGCCTTCTTGGATTTGCTACTTGGCGCGGTATTAGGAACCAAAACCGCATTCTTTGGAGCCGGATTGGCCACGACGGTGGCTGCCGATGCTGGACTATGAGTATTCGGCTGCAATTGCGGCGCGCCGCTGCATCCACCAATGATAACGGCCAGGTTCAGCCCCACAATTCCATGAAACCACTCCTCGCCCCAACACCGCCGCAGCGCTTCCGTCAGTTCTCGCAACAGCGAGCATTGCAATCCTTCAACCATCCGCCAGATTAAAGACCCAAGCCAGCCCTTCCCCGCAAGCTCCTCCCGGCCACAGGCGAACATCAATCCACTGTTCGCTTGAGCCGATCCAGTCTTAGCGCTAGAGCATGGGTGTTTGACTGGATCGAGGAACATTGCGGCCCCGATTTAAACTCACGTAACGAACTAATTTGGCTGGGACGCCAAATCAATCACGAGACCAACATATGCAAGCGGAAGCGCCCCAGCAGTCGAAAGATACACCTTAGGATGGGTGGCCGAGTGGTTTAAGGCAGCGGTCTTGAAAACCGCCGTGGGTTTACGCTCACCGTGGGTTCGAATCCCACCCCATCCGCCACACACAAATTTCCCCCCATTCCCGCAAATAACCTCGCTAACTTGAGTCGGCATCCTTTACATCCCCTCCTCATTGCATCCGGAAGAGGTGAGCGTCTGCTGGAACTGTTGCTGAAGCTAGTGCTGTCTCAAAGGCCCGCGCTTCTGGGATAGGGGCTCCAAGATCGGTCGATTGTGAGGGTGAGATCTCCACCTCATAAGCCTCAGCGAGAGCCAGCGGTTGGATAGAAATCAGCATTTCTTTTTGAGAAAGGGCCGTTTTTTTCTTAGAAACCCCTGTTTCTGAGCGCTGGGCTCCAGGGAAATCAGGGACTTATGGGAAGGGGCTGTTCAAGCGCCCGCTCAACCAGGCGTTGGAGAGGGAGATAGTCAGCGCTTGAGCCAGTGACTCAAAAAGAATGCCCCAAGACTGGGGGGTCAAAGGGGCAGGCTGGATTGGGTCGTCATAAGCCACAGAGAGCGGGATTAAGGCTCACCCCCAACCTGCAGTAAAGTGCCTGCGCGAGCTCATGCACAGTTTATGGTCACTGAGACCATAGGTGTAATGACAACGCGCAGACAGAGACGTTAGAATCCGTGTGCTACGCGCCGGTGCTGCCCGTATGCTGGCTGCGATGCACAGGGACCACCAGACGGGTCCATGTCGTCTGGTGGTCCTTCTTTAGCAAGCTCCCCATACGTTCGTCACCTTACAAATCATCGAGCACTAGGCTCTTTCTGAGCACTGACGACGCATGTAGTGAACTCATCAGCGTTCGCGACCGTTCTCCAACGTGGTTGAGTTGTAAGATTTCGTTCCCCACCTTGAACTGCCGCCAGATCGCCGATGAGGTCTGGCGGCTTTTTTTTGTAGCCCGAGGCTGGAGCAGCAGAGCCTTCTTGCTCTAGTTGTCGACGCCATCTCCCCTCTTCTTCGTGGGAGCGGCAGTAGGGGTCTTCTTCTTACTAGAGGCTCCAATCTTTGGAGTAGCAGTAACTTTGGCAGGGGCCCCGCCTGCATCCACCGTGCCGGCTTTTACTTGAGGCGCAGTGCCAGCTCCATCCACCCCACCCTCCGCCAGCAGCGGTGTGGAAGCAGAAACGAGAAGTGTGGTCGATAACGCTGCGATCACTAAGCTGCCCTTCAGATCTGGTCGCATAGCAACCTCCTACTCATTGAGGCAAAGCCACTCTCGCTCATGGCGAGGGCCTCTTAGGATACTACAGGAATAGGCGATCTCGTATGGACAAGCCCCGCAAGATGCCAGCTCCATGGAAGGTGGAGGAGATCCCAGGCGGCTATCGTGTCGATGATGCTGAGGGGAAGTCTGTTGCTTATTGCTATGGCCTAGACCCTAGGGAGTTACCCGCTGCAGGCCATCTCCGGCTGACGAGAGATGAGGCCAGACGTGTCGCTTCAAATATCGCGAAGCTGCCTGAGCTCTTGAGTGCAGAGGATACCAAAGAGAGCGGCCAGGGCTAGATAGTAGGGGCAGGCCCTAGCCCTGGCGCTAGGATCTCCGTACGACGTCGAGCGTATTAGGGGGACAAACGCGATACAGGATCAGTAAGACTGGCCCGGGGGAACGTGGCTCAGTCTCGCAAAGTAATACCGCCCCGAGCTGGTATCAGATCACTAGCTTGCTAGCTGTCTTATGGATGAGGATGGCCAGGGCTAGACGAGGTACACAGCCTAGCCCCGGCTTCGCGCTCCGTCGCTGTTGCGGGGGGATGGGAAGCAACGCGGGCGGGCCGATTTCAAGCTCTGTTCCAAAGTCGATACAGGATTGCCTGCACGACCGCATTGCCGGCCGAGCCAATAGGGTACACATCAAGCTGCTCGACTGCTAACGCGGCGATTGGTGACTTGGAGTAGAAGTAGACCGGCGAACCATTAAGGAGTTCTACAGCCTTGGTGGTGTGCTCCTTAAGGGGCGTTTCAAACGCCACAGCAATGGAATCCGTACAATCCCACTCCTCCTGCAGTGAGCGCATGAGATCGGATCTCCCATCGCCCTCCTGTGTTGGCTCTAGCGCACCATCCATCACAACGAATGCGTGTTGACCGCTAACGATTGTAGTCGCGATCAGCATGGACGCCGATATCCCCCCTGCGGGAGAGCAGCAAGATAGAACCTTTCTCGTGCATCCCTTTTCCTCGATCTCCTCGATTGCCGGCCCATCTAAAGGCAGCAAATTCCACTTCCCCATAACCCTCAACTCCCCCTTCACTCCAGCGGCTTAGATTTCAGCCACTCCACCTGCTTAGGATCTCCCGGAGCGCCGTCTCCATCTCTCAGGATCCAAGTCACCTTGATCTCTCTAAGCCCGATCAACCTGCGCTCATACTGAGCGTGCTCCTCAATAAGCTGATCCAGGTACTCTGGCCTCATTCCGTGAGATCCCGCGGCGCCGGCATCATGTCCAGCGCGGCAAGCTCCCTATACCCTCTCTAGGATGCTTTTGCTGAAATCTATCTTCACTTCCTCTGCATCCCCCTCGGTCTATCGCTAAACGTCCTCACGGCGTCCGCGAGGAGTATCCTCAGCGCCGTCTTAGGTTTCCTGATCTTTTTTGGGCAACTTAGTAGTGGTGTAGGCTGTCACGGGCTTCTTGAGGGGCTTAGGAGGGGGTGGAGGGGTGAACCCCAATCTCTCCTTACGACACCTCGCATAGAGCTCACCGGCGCTCGGGTCTCTTTCGTACCAGCGGATAGCAAGAGACTTCCGGGAATGTTCAAAAAAAACCGGCGCCAGGCGTAAGAGGGCCGAGTGCCGGTGAGGTCTGATGCGTGCTGGCTGAGGAAAGGCAGCCAACTAATGGAAACTTATGATGGGTCCTGACTTTGAGAAGTGACCGTCTGCCGCAGTCGTGTTGAGACGGTTAATGAAGCCTGAATGCCAGTGAGCCAAATGGCGCGCATAGGGCCACCGAGCTGCGACTTCCACAATAAATCACGAGCGGCAAGATCGAGCTTTAGCGCCGGGTTCCTGCGAAATAGACTGCGAAAACCGTCTGTCGGTCTGTAGAGGGCCTTGAGATTTTACTTAGTCTCGACCTCAAGTAGCGTATTGCACTCAGCGCCAGAAGCCCCTGCATGAGCTGGGACGTTGGCGATTACTGTTGTGATGGGCACTTGGGCCAAGAAGATGGCCTTGTTCATTATTTCCCTCGATTGGTTTGGAATCGAGGGTGGGAAAACGCTTTGCTTTGGGCAGTAGTGTCGTCTTTTTTTGGGTAACTCGGTACTGGGCGCTGGCCTGCCCCCAATCACGGGACCAGTTTCTAAGTTAGAATCCGGCCGCCATCGGCCAGCATCTGGGTTGGCCGGAGCGTAGCGTAGGTCAGTTCAGATGCTGTCGGCAAGATCGCTTCCGGTGCTGGGGGCTGATAGCCGAGCGAAGAGTGCGGCCTGACCGCATTGTAATGGCGTCGCCATTGCTCGATCAGCACCTGGGCTTCTCGGAGCGTTGTGAAGATTTCCATGTTCAGCAGCTCGTCTCTGAGTTTCGAGTTGAAGCTCTCGCAATAGCCGTTCTCCCATGGACTTCCTGGCTCTATGTAAAGCGTTTTGACACCGATCCGAGCAAGCCAGCCTCGCACGTTCTTCGCGATGAACTCAGACCCATTGTCGGAACGAATATGTTCCGGCGGGCCGTGTTCGACGAAGAGATCAGCGAGACAGTGCACCACATCGTCCGAACGCAGTCGTCGTGCGACGACAATCGCCATTGAACGGCGCGTGAACTCGTCAAGGACCGTGAGCATTCGGAACGGACGGCCGTCCTGGGTGCGATCGTGAACGAAGTCGTAGCTCCACACGTGGTTCGGCCGCTCTGGCCGCAACCGCACGCACGAACCGTCGTTCAGCCAAAGCCGACCGCGCTTGGGTTGCTTCTTAGGAACTTTGAGCCCTTCCCGAAAGCGAGCGCACGCGGGTCACGCACGCTCGCTTTCGGGAAGGCGGCTCGAGTATTTTCCCTCAAGAGCTTCCTTCAGGATCAACTTGTCGAGCGTCAGCTCAGAGACCGCCTTCTATCAGCCGCTCGTTTGTCTCCCGCCATCCAGATCCTTGAGCTTCTTTTGCCCTGATCAAGCTTCAGACCGCCGTAGTCCCGGCGCCGATCGATAATAACTCTGCTCCGAAATGCCCAAGCCTCGGCAAATCACACCCACTGTCTCACCCTGGCTCAGCTTTACTTCGGCTTCCCGCAACATGACCGATAATCTGTTACCGTCGTGTACCGCTTCCGTGCCATTCCATCGTCTCCTCATCTGAGGTTCGAAATAGCCGGGAAAACCTTTGCTTAATCAGTATTGTACCGTCTTTTTGGGGAGCTGGTACCGGCGCCGCCTCATTTAGCGACGCCCACCTTCCTCGTGTGTGATCCAGTGATCTTCTAGCTAGTGATGCTCTAGTGCATTCGGTTCGGCTGGCCGATTGTGCCCAGTGCATTCTGTTCGGCTGGCTGTTTGTGCCCCCGGCCGATCTCTTCTAATTTCTCTTCATAGACCTCCTGCAATGTGCGCCCATCCGGCGTGTAGGTTGGATCGCTGTTATTGGCGCCGATGTGCTCACGGCAGGCTTCACGGCTTCCAGTGTGACCGCATGGCAATCTGAACTGGGGAATGTAGCCGGTTTCGATCACCTCGAGTTGAACACCCTTGACCGTGTAGATGTCCCCGACTTGCGGCTTAATCAGTTCGCCCCAGTTAGGGCGTCGTGCGAAGGCCATGTCTTCCCTCCCTCTATGAGCGCAGTTAGTTACTGCATCCACTTCCCCGCTTATCCGTTTCCAGCGTATGTGAATTGCCCAGACGCAAAGTGACCTGAGTCAAAGTCCACAGGCGAACTTCCTGTCCTATGTCAGTGGGAGAGGGGAATCCGGCGCGGAGCATGCAGGCCGGAGAGAGGGATTGTCGGCCGGCCAAGCGTCTATTTACGCCACCCTTATGAAACTATTTTGATAAGTCCGGCGGTCTCTTCTGACGTTGGTCAGATAAGACAAAGAAAGCCGGGTCAACGCATGTATCCCGCCACAGCTTGGCGGGATGGCGCTTATTCCTGTCAGTCATCGTCTCCCTCCTTGGGGCTACGATGAACTGTACAGTCTCTCTTATGCAATTAGCTCAGTCTGTCCCGCGGTCCGCGACAAGTCTTCCTGCTGTCATATTTCTTTATTCCTTGTGTGATAGCCACCCGTCCGCGTTGGCAAGTGGCCCCTAGCCGGGACTGATGAGACGCACCCAAAGTGAACGGGAGAACTGTTTGAAAAAGATTGTGTTCAAACGGCGCAGTGCGACGGCAAGTCGTCGATCCCAGGATCGGATCCCGGTGCACCCGGGTGCCGTCTTGCGCGAACAGTATTTGCTACCAAGAGGTATATCTGCCGATGACTTAGCTGACGCGCTTGGCGTGTACGATCAGGTGGTGCATCAGATCGTAACAGGGCGAGCGCCGGTGACCTATTTGATGGCCGGCAAGCTGGCCAGGCACTTAGGCACAACTCCAGAATTCTGGATCAAGCTACAGTCATTCCACGACAGTGCGATCGAATGCATTACGGTTAATCCCAACTCTCAGGCCCAAAAGCCTCAGCGATAAAACTCCAGGCGCTTCACGCTCAGATCCGCATGAAACTGCCGACCAATTGCAACGAGGCCAAGACGGCGAAGCTTTTGCGTGTTTAGCGGAACGTCGATCCTGTGTGAGACGAAGTCGCTGAAGGACAGCTCAATGACTTCCCAGTCCGATCCTGCGCGAAACTGCGCGCGGTAAGACTGCCACGGTCTCGTTATGTCGGATGTGCGAAGGTGAAGACCATACTCTTCACCATTGCCCTGAACGACAAGCCTTATCCCCTTGTACGACGACGCATCAAACGTACTTCCATCTTCCGTCAGGTCGAGCGCGGCCTGGATAAAGCCGCCGTTGTTTTCAATCCTGACATCGCCTGTTAAGCGAAGGCAGGGCTCATCTTTAGCGGTGCATTTCGTGAGTACGACTTGCGAAATCCCTCCCATGACTTGATCACTTACGCCGCTCCACCGCGTCCCAACCTGTGACACCAGCCCCCCAATCGAAAAATCATCAATAATCATGTCTAAGTCTCGGCTCTCGACTGGCGCCACGGCGACTGCGGCCCCGGTTAGTGCGACGGAACCGAGCATTGCCATGATTTGTCTTGGTCTCATAGTCAGCTCTCCGCCGCCCCTTTAACTGTATTCACCGATATTGATCCAGCAGGCTTTGAATGCCCCTAGAGTTTCAATTCGCGCATCGAGGCACCCCCCCGCCGTATTCGATGCTGCGCGGGCAACTGTCTCTTCATTAAGCCGGTGCCCTCGCCGCCAGATTGCCCCCAGTCTGGCGGCACCATTTTGTCGCGGCCCCTACCGGGCCGCCGCTTGTTGATATCAAATTACGATTGATCGGCATCAATCCTGCCCGCTTCCCGAGGCATTAAAATTAACATCTGCGTACACGAGATTGCCCCCCGTTACTCGATGCCAGCGCGGTTAGCCCGTTCGCCCCCCACCTGCAACCGGCTGATAATAGCCGCCAGTTTGCCCCCCCCCGCATTCTGGCGGCATACCTGTTGGCGCACTCACTACGACAACGACCTGGTCTCGCTCGGCGTCTTGCCAGTCCAATGTTTGAAGGCCGCGGAAAAACTCGCGTGCGTTGAAAAGCCCAGCAAGAATGCCAGCTCCTGCAACTTGACCTGACCCTCATCAAGATACCGCATGGAAAGATCCTTGCGGATGTCATCAATCAGTTGATCGAAACTCGTGCTGTGCTCAGCCAAGCGGCGGCTCAGGAAGGCTTCTCGAAAACACGATATATGAGATGCCCGTAGCCAAGAACTTGATGCCAACGAGGATCCCGAGCGCAACGCGTGAACTTCCCGGAAATTCCGCTGCGATGAGGAGGCCGACGCCGATGCTGACCAGGCCCGACAGCAGAACCCATATCCATCCGTCGCGGGGTCGCACATCGAACGCCAGTACGAGTTGTGCCGCACCATCAAACATGAAGATGGCCGCCAGCATGATCGTGAGTGCCACGATGCTGACACCGGGGTGCATCATCAGATAGACGCCTAGGGCGAGCGTCAATAGACCCAATAGCAGTTGGCCGAAGAACGGACCGGTGCCTTGAACCGAGAAGGCGCCATAGATCGTCACTGCCCCTGCAAAGATAAGAACCCACCCGATCATGAACGCTACTGTCATGGTCGTAAAAAATGGGAAGATCAGTGCCAAAATGCCAACAACCGAGAAGGCGGCACCGGTCCAAAAAATATCGTCCTTTTTTTCCGTAAGCCTCTCCATTAGGTCCTGACGTAGCCGCGTACTCAAAGCCTGATCTGATCTTTCTGGCATAGCGTCGCTCCCGCGTTTGTTAACTCATTTTTGATTGTGGGTTACATTGAGATGCCGGCCTGCACCTATTGCCAGATGCGACGCTCGTGGCCAGCGGCTCATATGACTGGAATTTAGATTATGCCGGCAGAGCGGTAAGCCACAAGGTCGCCTTTGGTGCCGGTGAGCGAGATCCCTCTCCTACATGCTAACGCCGCGCGCATCACGGTGAGACATGAAGAGCTGTCTGCTCAGGACATCCTCGATGTCGCCAACGGTCGAGGTGACGACACCGGCACACCTGCATGGATGGGGGGCGTTGTCACGACTATTGTTCCCCGTCAGCACTCACGGGACAGAATGAGCTGATTGCGCAAGAGAGACTTTCCGGTTCATCGTAGCCCCGAGGAGGGTGACGATGACTGACAGGAATGAGAGCCGCCCACGCAGCGCAGATGGGTGTTGTAGCGAAGGCATGGCGTACATATCCGATCTGCACTTGCTGTCAGTTAAACCACAGCCCGGCGTAGCCACCATCAGCCATCACGAAACACGATTTCAACCGACCAGAGGAAACTTTCATGACCGATAAAAACCCTAATGACCTTACAGTACGAGAATTTCAAGCAATCAACGTCGCCATTGCCGAGAACCGCGGCTGGTTCATCGCGCTGGGTGTCGTGCTGATCATCCTTGGAGTCATTTCCATCGGCGCACCGCATCTGACCACGGTCGCCGCAAAGATCTTCATCGGATGGCTGTTCTTGATCGCCGGCATCAGCCTCATCGTTCATGCCTTCCTGGCTCAAGGCTGGAAGGCATTTCTCGGAGAGCTCGTCATCGGACTGCTGTACGCCGTGATCGGGGGCTGGCTCGCATTCTTTCCCCTCACGGGCATCATCGGCCTGACCGTCCTGCTGGCCGCCACCTTCGTCGTCGACGGCGTCTTCAAATTTTCGATGGGTCTGCAGTTGAAGCCGGACGACGGATGGGTCTGGCTGATCTTAAGCGGAGTTATCGCCATCCTCGCGGGCTTATTGATATTCCTAGGCCTTCCCAGCACGGCAAACTGGGCGCTGGGTCTCATTGTCGGGCTCAATCTTCTGATGTCAGGGCTCGCCTTCCTGATGATCGCCATAGCCAGTTAGCCCGGCTCCACGCATCAATCATCAGACTTCGATACCAACGGGAGCCCGACATGCTCTTTTCCCACCAAATAGCTTGTTGGTTGGGAATGGGCCCAAGCTTGGATAAGCGATAGAGATGGTGGTTGGGTTTAATGCAAAATCAGAAACGGTGCTTCACAATCCCGCGGATGGTGAGCTCATCATCGCTGAGAGGCAGATCGTTCGGATCAGGTGCCTTGTCAGGAGCGTCATTCGCTCCGTAGAGAAGCTCTAGTCCGAAATCCAAACTCGGTAGAACACCAAGCCGACCCAAACCTGGAATGAAGACTTCAGCTCCGCCCTTAGCGTCTTTCGGTGGCGCCCGAAAATCCATATCAACTCTGGCGTCTCCACCAACCGAATTCGTTGAGTTGTCTACGATAATGCCAGGCGTCGGATTGGACGACGCACTAGCCCCACCGGCTTGCTGTTCCTGAAATGCAGCAGCCGAGCTACTGGCGAGCACCAGAGCAGCCAACAGGCCAAAGCTTCTCAGTCGTCTCATTTCCTTCGCCCCGCGAACCATACGTCACCAAAGAACATGCGGTCACCACGCCCTAAAAACAAGAATGTTTCCGCACTGGTTAAGGCTGCATGAACGTTTCTTGATCCCAGTGTGTTGCTCTGGCCATGTGGCCGCCCACACACACACTTCCCGGTCGCCATACTCCATGACATCTCAACCGGTTAGGACAAAGAAAATGGGAGCAACAATTAAGCCGCTCCCACCTCAATTCTTGTCAGATTTCAAGTCTTAGAACTTGATCCGACCACCAGCAACAACGGTGTCGAAATCACCATCCGGCTCATCGATACCATAACCAGTGTCTACGTCGTAGCTACGGTAAGAGATATAGAGGTCCATAGCAGCAGCATCGATCTTCTGGACAGCACCAAGGCCCCACATCTGCCATGCATTGTCGACGCCATCATGCTGTTCGCCCGTCATACCAAAGACAGCAGTTTTTCCGAGAGCTAAGTATTTACGCTCAACACCAGCTTTGGTGAACCAGAACCAGTCGCTCTGGCAGTTACCGCCGTTGTGCTCTTTACCGTTACAGCTCACGGTATCAACAGCTCGGCGTTCACCAGCCGAGCCAGTGAAGAACAGACCAGTACCCACGTGAAGGGCGGACACACCACCATTCAAAGTCTCGGTAGCGACTTCCTCAGGCTGACCACCGTCGAGCCCAGCGCGATTTCCGCACGACAGGTCATACGCACCAGAGGCTATGTTGTAGCCGCAGTCCGTGCGACGACCGTAAGCAATGCCGCCGGCCATCTTGAAGCCCATATGCTCGCCCGCATAACGGAATGCCACGTCCCAAAGGTCGTCTTCACCGTAGGAAGTGGATGCGTAGAACCCGCCAAATGTAGGCGTGTCGTAACGAATAACATTTTGACGGTTGTACTCGAAGTTGCCCGAAGCTGGGCCACCGATGTCACCACGAATAATGGCACCGCCCGCTTGAGACGAAGACATGGCATCGGCAATGCTGGTGATCGACACGTCGATTTCAGCAATACCAGAGTTTGCCGTATCGGCTAGACCCACGCGGACCTTACCGAAGTTCTTGCTTTTCAACCACCAATGCGCCTGACGGAATTCTGGTAGATCGCCAAGATCATCGTTATCCTTGCGGACTTTCGTGGCGTCAGCAGACTGCCACTGGAATTCGAATTGGTAGCCAGCACTCCACTCGCCGTTGATTGCAGCCTTACCTTTAAATCCGAAGCGGCTACCGGAGGTCTGCGGATCAACGATGTAAACGTTGTTTTCGCCGTATTCCAGTTGACCGCCATCGGCGTCCCACCACATCACAGCAGTAGTAATCTGGCCGTAAATTGTGAGGCTGACTTTGCGGTTACCCTTGCGGGCGGTGGTGGCTTCAAGTTCTGCAACGCGTTCTTCTAGATCCGCGCAGCAATCGCCGCCGAGGTCAGCTGCGAGCACGTTCGACGAGAACAGCCCAGCTACTGCCGTTATGGCGACCAGAGAGATTCTCTTCATTTGTCCCCCAAATCAATGGTCAGTTTGACAAGAATTGAGCCGGAGCACCGCACAGGCCGCACAACCGGTCACGGGGCGCCCAGTAACGACAAGTGCGCAAAAATGCGCTTCGCCGACACCAGAGGCACCTACGCCGGACACAACCAACACTTACGAAGGGAACTTAAACAATACCGCCACATGGAACGTTTCCAAAAACAAGTCCGACTAAGACTTCGACTCTGCGGCGTTGACGAGAAGCTATCCCCAACACCTTAACTGGAAAATAGCGGAGAGGAGTTTCACCCAGGTTTGAACGTATACAGTTGCCCACACGCCACAAAACTATGTCGTTTCAGGGCTTTTGGGCATCATAAGACACCAGCCGCATCAAAATCTGGAACGCCGATAAATGGAAATCCGGCTTACCAAACCCAAAAGATCCGAATCAAACGGTTGAAAGTGATGTGCCAAACAGCAAAAGGGCCGCTCGATGAGCGGCCCTCTTTAACTCTCGTCCAAGGTAACTATCGCATCAGAACTTGATCCGGCCACCGGCCACGACAGTCTGGAAGTCCCCCTCGGGAACCGCGGGTGTGTAGCCAGTATCGATGTCATAGTAGTCGCGATAGGAGACATAAAGATCCATCGCAGCTGCATCGACTTTCTGAACGACACCCAGACCCCAGTACTGCGTCGAACGGTCTATAGCGTCGTAATGTTCACCCCCCATACCGAACAGGGCCGTGCTACCAATCGACCACCAGCGCTGCTTGATACCGGCTTTGGCGAACCAGAACCATTCGGCATCGCAGTTTCCGCCGTTCGATGCGGGATTTTTTCCGGGAATGAAATTGTTCGGAGGACTTACCCCAGCCCCTGGAACAAAATCATCACAAGCAACCGTGCCAGTGGCCTTGCGTTGGCCACCTGAACCTGTAGCAAACAAGCCCGTCGGAACGTGCATCATCGACAAACCGCCGTTCAAGACTTCAATGCTCGGCTCCCCTCGACCCCCGTCACCATTCGAAGGCGTGTAGGCCCCATCGCCGAGAGAAGCGGTGTCGTCAGTTGCTTGACCATAAGCAACGCCGCCGGCCAACTTGAAGCCCCACCATTCACCAGCATAGCGCAACGCGACGTCCCAAATGTCATCCTCACCCCAGGCCGCGGAGAGAATGAAACCCGCAAATGTTGGTGTGTCGTAACGAACAACATTGCGACGGTTGAATTCGAAATTCTCCAGCGCTGGGCCGAGGATATCGTCGGAAATAATCGCAGCACCCGCCTGCGACGACGACATGCCGTCGGCGATATTGGTGCCGGACACATCAATCTCGGCGATGCCGGAGTTAGCCGTATCGGCCTGACCGACGCGTATTTTACCGAAGGTCTGGCTCTTCAAATACCAGTGGGCCTGGCGAAATTCGGGAAGGTCGTTGCCTTCGTCATTGTCTTTGCGGACCTTGGTCGCATCAGCATTCTGCCACTGCAGCTCAAGCCGATAACCCGCGGACCAGTCATGGGTGATTTTCGCGTCACCCTTGAACCCGAACCGGGTACCAGACGTCTGCGGATCGACAACGTAAACGTTGCTTTCGCTGAAACGGTCCACGGTATTGCGGTCCGCCAACCCCCGATTAAAGGTGCCACCCGTGCGGCTGGCATCCCAGAACATAACGGCTGTCGTAACCTGACCGTAAACTGTTAAACTGACTTTGCGGTTCCCCTTGCGGGCCGTAGTGGCCTCGAGTTCCGCAACCCGTTCTTCCAAATCTGCGCAACAATCGCCGCCCAAATCAGCTGCCTTGGCGCCAACGCCACCCAAAGCAAGCCCAGCAACAGCGGTGAGCGCTATGACGCTGGTCGACTTCAAAAGACCCCCGAACATACTGACTTCTCCTGTCTACTACCCAAAGGCACCCAACCCCAAGAGGACTGAACACCGAGATAAGCTACTTAGAACCCACTAACCTAAAACGCGGCAGCTTCAACTCAGCCTCGGTCAGCCCGGTTGCCTTCAGTTAGCCCAACCCACCTCAGGCCGTAAACACGAAACGACCTTTTCCAAGTAATCACGAATCAGACGTGACCAGGCTGCAACAGCAACGTGTCAAGAGACTTGAAATCCACGCAAAAACCGCCGTACTAATTAGCTTTTTTATCATGATAATACAGTACGTTAATGCCGAAAAAATCAATTGTAACAAGTTGTGTCAGTTCGCGATGTCGAGGACTGGAAAACTACTGGAATAAGTCCCCTCCCACCGATTACTCTAGGTTGTCCGCTCGCGGACTGGCTAACCAATGAACAAAGTAGCGGTGAAGGAGAAGTGACGTGGCGACCGAAATTCACAGTTCCGGCCCCATTGACACCAACGTCGCGATCGTCGGCGCTGGTCCGGCTGGATTATGCGCCGCTCTCGCTTTGGCCAGAAGCGAAGTTGAGGTAATCCTCATTGCCGCCCCGCATAAACCCGCTGGCGACCACCCCGACACCAGAACCGCGGCACTGTTCAATCCCGCGATCGTACTTCTGCAAAACCTTGGCGTCTGGGACTACTGTCGACAGTATAGTGCAGAGCTAAAAGCGATCCGCCTGCTTGACGATACCGGTGATCTTTTGCGGGCACCCGAAGTCGTTTTCAAGGCGACGGAGATTGGCCAGCCAGTGTTTGGCTTCAACGTGCCACAAGAACCGCTGGTGCACGCACTGCACCGAGCCGCACGCCAAAGGCCATCGCTGCGGATAATAGAGAGCCAAGGAGTCCGACAAGTAACCCCTGGCGACCCCGACGCCACGCTGCATTTGGCGGAAGGCCAAACCCTTCGGGCCCAGCTGGTGGTTGCCGCCGACGGCCGTCGATCGATCACCCGGGAAGCTGCTGGAATAACCACGCACACCAAGAAATGTGGCCAGACCGCCGTGACTTGCACCTTTGCCCATACACGCGACCATGCTGGTATTTCCAGCGAACTGCACCGCCGGGCCGGTCCAATGACCGTTGTACCGATGCCAGGTCGGCATGCCAGCCTGGTCTGGGTCGAGCGCCCGCAAGTCGCTCAACGTCTGTTCGAAATGACTAAAGCCGACTTTGCACGTGTGCTTGAGGAAAATTTGCACGGTTTGCTCGGCTCAGTCTCCGAAATTGGCCCCCGCGCGACGTTCCCGCTTTCTCACATGACTTCTAGCTGCATGGCCCGCAATCGCGTCGCCCTAGTAGGAGAAGCCGGCCACGCCATGCCGCCGATCGGCGCGCAAGGCCTTAACCTGTCGTTGCGCGATGTTGCCCATTTGGCGGACCTCGTCCTTGATGCCAGCAAAAACGACCGTGATATCGGGGCCCAATCAGTCCTTGAGCAATTCAACACCCTCAGAATGCCCGACGCACGCAACCGCGCTTTTGCCGTCAACACATTAAACCAGGCACTTTTATCCGAGTTTGCTCCCGTCCAGCTGGGGCGCAGCGTGGGAATGCACTTCATCAAGGCAATTCGCCCACTGCGTCAGCAACTGATGAAGATCGGAATGGCGCCCACCACCCCGTTCCCGACCCTGATGCGTCCTGACGATACGTCGATTTAACGTGGTTGCGAACTATCCTCAGTTTTCTACGCTTTCCTGCCCGCAACCACACCCGTTCGTTTGCCGCTCGATCCTCGACGCGGTAAACGCTGGCGACCAACTTCGCGGTGAGTCGGAAGATTCTCCGCGCTAACCACGCAACACAACCCGCCCTGACGACCCAACAAACAAACATGACGAACAACGCGCAATTCAGCGACTTCCGCTTCAAGCTGGAATACTATGGCTTACGCACCGTCATCGGCCTGGTCCGCGCGTTGCCACTTGAGACCGCAACGGCCATTTCCGCGAAAATCTGGTCGACACTCGCGCCATTGCTCAATCCCAAACGCCACCAACGCGCACTCGACAATCTTCGCATTGCTTTTCCCGACAAGTCCGAGGACGAGATCGACAAGATCCGCCGCCGGCACTGGGAGAATCTAGGCCGCGTCATGGCTGAAACAATGCAGATCGACAGGATCGTCTGCGATCCTTCGCGCATGACTATTAAGCCCGCGGCTATGTTTCAACGCTATCGCAGCAAGCTCGGCTCCGCCGTCGGCATTTCCCTCCACATGGGCAATTGGGAACTTGCGATCTGGCCGCTTGCTCATGCTGGCGCCAATCCGGCCGCGATCTACCGTTCGGTCACCAATCCCTACGTCGATCAGTATTTGCGGGACCAAAGAAAGGACCTCTATCCCGGCGGACTGTTTGGTCGCGGCAAGGTCGGCGACCATGGCGATGATCGCAAGACCGCCCGCGTCATCACGGATTATGTTCGCAAGGGCGGACGCCTTGGCATGGTTTGCGATCTCTATGACCGAACCGGCATCCCGATTGACTTCTTCGGCAAACCCGCCAAGACGCAGGCTATCGGCGCCATGATCGCCCGCCGCGTCGGCGCCCGTGTTTGGCTGTCCCGTTGCAAACGCATCGGCACCTCAAGCCGGTTCGAAATCGAGTTACGTGAACTTCGTGTGCCCAGAACGAGCAACCAGTCCAACGACGTTCACTGGGTCATGGAAGAAATGCAACGCGTTTTCGAAGAATGGATACGCGAGACGCCGGAACAGTGGATGTGGTCCAACCGCCGTTGGAGCTGAACCAACTCTTCACCGAAAACCCCTAGGGCAACTTGACGCAGGCAACAATCTGATGCTTGCCCGAAAACCTGCTTAGCCGCCCGAAAACACCTCAATAAGCTCTCCGAAACCGGCAACCATATTAACGGAAACCTAACCAATATCCGGCTCCATGGCTTGCGTGATCCGTGTGCGTTAGCGAACGGATCAGTGTTAGTCAGTGAGTTGAGGGTAAGTATCATCAATGCGCGTTGTATTCGCGTTCGTAATCATCGCAGCCGCAACGGCAGCAATTCCCTATCAAGCAAGCGCCGACACAATGCGCGAAGTCCGCGGGCTTGCTGCGATGCATAAGATTCGTGTCGAAAAGGGCCGTCTGTGTATGGCCGATCACTTCCACTATGGTCAGACCGGAACGTGGCCAACTCTGCGCCAGGCAAAGGCCGATGCAGCCAAGTCATGGGCCGGCTTCACGCGACTTGAATACGGAGCCCGTTGGGCTGAATTCCGCGTTGCAAGCGCCAAGAAATTCGACTGCTCCTCGGGAACGTCGGCGCGCGGAACCGCATGGACGTGCACTGTCGAAGCCCGCCCCTGCCAGCGGTGATCCATGCCATTGGCATCCCAGTGGTTCGACAAGTTCTGCTCCACAACGCCGAAGAAAGTCCGATTTAAGTCAGCCGCTGTGATCATTTTGCAGCGCCGCACGACTTTCATGCGGCAACGTCCCAATAGCGGATATTATCGAAGCAGATAGTCTGCCAAGGTGTCACCTACTTCTATCAATTGAATGTCTTTCGGGGGAACTACAATGACGCTTAAGCACGCACTCATCGTGGCAGCAGCGTTGGCAGCAACGTTTACAGTACTTCCAGCCCAGGCCGACGAAACCGGATTGGCCAGCATGCATGATTGGGTCCGCATCGGCCGAAAGGTTTGTTATACGGAGCATACCCACTACGCCAGCTCCAACGGCCACCGGTCCAAGAGAGCCGCCCTCAGTGCTGCGATCAATGATTGGCAGGAATTCACTGCCTTCGAATACGGAACGTCTTGGGCCTATTTCAAGCGAGCTAACGCCAGGCGGAAGTCCTGCAGCCGCCAAGCGAGCGGCTGGTCGTGTTCAATTCAGGCTCGCCCGTGTAAGCGCCGCTGATTCCAATTTAGTTTCTGAAAATCCCAAGAGGCGTCGATAACCCATTGGTTAATCGGCGCTTCTTGCGTTTTTGCATGCTCACTAAACCACCGATTAAGACCGAGCTAGTACGAATTATGTAAGTCGCTTTGTTGCAAGCGCGAATTCAATTTGGCATGGTCCGCGCGCTCATTCGCCGTTAGAGGCTATGAGGCGCTACGCGTTTGACGCGTCGCTGCATCCACCCGCCACTGGCCCTTCCGGGAGGGACTTAGGACATGAACGAGATCCTATGGGGGATCATCGCTTGCGGTGCTCTCTCAATTATTTACGCCGTGTATACAATCCAAAGCGTTATGTCTGCAGATGCTGGCAATGCCCGCATGCAAGAGATCGCCGGCGCCATTCGTGAGGGCGCCCAGGCCTATCTCGGACGCCAGTACACAACGATCGCCATTGTCGGCGCCATAATCTTTGTCATCGTATGGGCCCTCTTGGGCCACTACGTCGCCATCGGTTTTCTGATCGGAGCAGTCTTGTCAGGCGCCGCTGGCTACATCGGCATGCACGTCTCGGTTCGCGCCAACGTTCGAACCGCGCAAGCCGCCTCTCAGTCATTGGCCGCCGGCCTCGACCTCGCCTTTAAATCCGGCGCGGTCACCGGCATGTTGGTCGCCGGCCTCGCCCTTCTCGGCGTAACCGGTTACTACTTCCTACTCACTGGAGCGTTCGGCTTTGAACCAGCATCGCGCACTGTCGTCGATGCACTCGTCGCTTTGGGCTTCGGCGCCTCGCTGATCTCCATCTTCGCCCGTCTCGGCGGCGGCATCTTCACCAAGGGCGCCGACGTCGGCGGCGATCTCGTCGGTAAAGTCGAAGCGGGCATTCCCGAAGATGATCCCCGTAACCCCGCGACCATCGCCGACAACGTTGGCGACAATGTCGGCGACTGCGCCGGCATGGCCGCCGACCTCTTCGAGACCTATGCGGTGACCGTCGTGGCCACCATGGTGCTAGCGGCAATCTTCTTCCTCGATTCGCCGGAACTGCACTCGCTCATGGTTTATCCACTCGCCATCGGCGCGGTCTGCCTCGTGACGTCGATCATCGGCACCTTCTTCGTCAAACTTGGCTCCAACAACTCCATCATGGGTGCATTGTATCGGGGGTTTATCGCTACCGCGGTGCTCTCGATTGCTGGTCTTGCCGCCGCCAACTACATCGTCTTCGGCGACAAGGAAAACGGCTTCGGCGTGATTGCAACGACCACGACCGGTGTTGAAATCACTGGGTTGAACCTGTTCCTATGTGGTCTCGTGGGCCTTGCCGTCACCGGCGCAATTGTCTGGATCACCGAGTTCTATACGGGCATTGGTTTCCGCCCCGTCCGCTCGATCTCCCAGGCATCCGTCACAGGTCACGGCACCAACGTGATCCAGGGACTTGCCGTTTCGCTCGAAGCGACAGCCCTGCCAACGATCGTGATCGTAGCTGGCATTTTACTCACCTTTAACCTCGCCGGCTTGTTTGGAACCGCCATTGCGACAACCACCATGCTCGGCCTCGCCGGTATGGTTGTTGCCCTCGATGCATTCGGTCCCGTCACCGACAACGCCGGTGGCATCGCGGAAATGGCCGGCCTACCTACCGAGGTACGTAAATCCACCGACGCTCTCGACGCTGTCGGCAACACCACCAAGGCCGTCACCAAGGGTTATGCAATCGGCTCCGCCGGCCTCGGTGCACTGGTCCTGTTCGCGGCCTACAACTACGACCTCAAGTACTTCATCGCGAATCCAGACAAGTTCCCGTATTTCAAGGACGTCGAGATCAACTTCGGTCTCGATAATCCCTACGTCGTTGTCGGCCTGCTCTTGGGCGGCTTAATTCCATTCCTGTTCAGCGGGATGGCGATGACGGCAGTCGGCCGCGCCGGCAGTCAGATTGTTGAAGAGGTCCGCCGGCAGTTCCGCGAAAAACCCGGCATCATGGAAGGCACCGACCGACCCGACTATGCGACCGCGGTCGACTTGCTAACCCGTGCCGCAATCAAGGAAATGATCGTCCCGTCGCTGTTGCCGCTGCTTTCGCCGATCGTGCTGTTCTTCGTGATCAGCGCCATCGGAGGTAAAGGCGCCGCATTCTCAGCGGTCGGCGCCATGCTGCTTGGCGTCATCGTCACTGGCCTCTTCGTGGCCATCTCGATGACATCCGGCGGGGGCGCATGGGATAACGCCAAGAAGTCGTTCGAAGATGGCTTTGTCGACAAGGACGGCGTCAAACACCTCAAGGGCTCGGACGCCCACATGGCCTCCGTCACCGGTGATACCGTCGGCGATCCCTACAAGGATACCGCCGGACCGGCCGTCAACCCAGTGATCAAAATCACCAACATCGTCGCCCTGCTATTGCTAGCCGTACTTGCACACCAATAGCCACTACCGATGACAACCAATGAAAAGGCCCCGTTCGTGGGGCCTTTTTTACTTTTGATGCCGGTACGATGAACCTCACGCAGACGCCACACTCAGCGCATCGAAAGCCGACAGCGCCTCCGCGCCGCACATCATCGACGGTCCACCGCCCATATAGACGGCCATCCCGATCGTCCCCAAAATCTCAGAGCGCTGCGCACCCTGCCTCGCGGCGGCTCTGGCGTGATAGGCGACACAACCATCGCACCGCGCAGCAATTCCAATTGCCAGCGCAATCAACTCCTTGGTCTTTGTATCGAGGACACCTTCAGCGGTGGCGGCACCTTCCAGCCGCCCAAAAGCCTTCGCTATATCAGGAATTGCTGTTCTAAGGGCCATCATGCGCACATCAGTAGCGCCGACGAATTTCCCCCAATCGTTGGTGCTCATTCGACTTCTTCTCCATGCTTTTCGCTCAGGGCACGCTCGCGCCAACGCGCAACCATACATGGTGAAAGTCCCGCCTCTCTGAGCAATGTCAAAACGGAATACGGAAAGTCTTGGTTTCACCTCAGCAAAAGTTCCATTCGGACCAACTCGATGCATCCAGGCGGAGCAACAAAGTCTCCTGCGACGCCCCTAGGCGCCGCCCAACCCATGAACAGAGATGAATGAAGAATGCAGGGCCACATGATTGAACTCAAGGCTGCTATGACCTGTCGCGGCGAAATCGAAAAACGAGGCCACCCGTCGTCTCGTCTCTTGTCGTCCTATACGCTCGCCTCGAATGTTTTCGAACGGATAAGTCGCAGTGAGTTATCGGAATGATGGGGCAAAGCAGGCGAAGCTAAGCTCCGCCTGTTATAAGTCAGCTAATCGCAATCATTAATCGCCGAAGATCTGCTTCGAACCCAGGTTGCGGAACAGCTGCTTCAAGATGCCGTCCTCTTTGCCACCCGGCGCCGGCGTAGTTCGCGAGATGAAGTCGAATACCTTGCCGTCTTTCAAACCGTAATTCGCTATCCGGTCAACGGAACCAAGCGGATTAAAGTAAACCGCCACGATCTGCCGGTCGACTTCCTTGGGCTTGAAGAAAGCAGCCTGTGTGGCGATGCTCGAAATGTAGTAATAAACATCGCCCCCGGTGGCGCTGGCGGTCGTGGTTGTCGACGGCGTCCCAAGGGTTAAACGAACCTGCTCACGGCTCATTCCAGGTTGTATCTGCTGCAAATCGCCCTGGCTGAAGTGCTGTCCATGTTTCAGAACCTGCTCACTGCAGCCCGCTCCCAAAAGAACAGCCGCAGCAACCAGCATCAAACCGCAACCACGCGAACTGAATTGGCGTTTGAACACAGGCGGGCAGCGCACCCTCGTCGGTAGCTCTCTCGTCGTGTTATCGCAAGAACAGCGCATCTTGGTTTGATCCAACTCCAAATCGCTTGAGGTTGACGCGAATTAGCCGCTTAAACCGCTTGAGCAGAAACAACAATCCATCGCACCCTTCCAGTTGGGGACGGTGTCTTATTAGCAAGGCTCAGAGGCGAGACCATGTTCTCCTGGTTCAAGGAACGGCGTTTGCGTCAGCGCACGGCAGATCACATTTATGGCGCTGTCGTGGCACAGGCCCGCCAACCGCGGTTCTTCAGTCACCTCGGCGTACCCGATACACTCGAAGGACGCTACGAGATGGTCCTCGTCCACCTTTTCTTGATTCTTGATCGGCTCCGCGACGAAGGACCGACTGCTCAGGCTATTTCAAGAGAACTGAACGAACGATTTGTCACGGATATGGACGATTGCATGCGAGAACTGGGTGTCGGCGATATTACAGTCCCCAAGAGGGTCAAACGGGCGGCTGCCGGCCTTTACGACCGCGTACTCGAGTATCAAAATGCCATTTCCGAACCGGCGTCAGACGCACTCACGAAGATCATCCAGAGCCGTGTTCTAACACCCGAATGCAGCGAACCACTTTCGCCAGCCGCAAGCGCACTCGCAGATTACATGTGCCACTGTCGCACCGCCCTAGCCGATCAGCCCCTGCAAGACATTCTCGCGGGCACCGCTGTTTTTGCCGATATCGCACCAATTACATCCGACAGAGCGAACCCATGACCGCACTTACCTGCTGGTTCCACAAGCTCGACGAAATCCCACGTGGCGGTGTCTCCGAACGCCGTCAAGCGGCCGACAACCTCCGCCGGACGATCGCCGAAGAACTCGGTGTCCAAGCCTGCACAAGGCTGATCGCCGAATGCACGATCCGCAATGCGGGCAGTGGACGCTTTGAGCTCAAGGGCACGCTCGATTCCGAATTCTCGCGCGTATGCGTCGTCTCACTTTCGCCCATTACTGAAACCATCACCGAATCCCTCGATTGCATTTTTGTGCCACCCGAACACCTGCCTGAAAAACAATCCGAGGAAGTAGAAGCCCTTGCTGTCGAAGAAATCGAGCCGATCACACAAGAATCCATCGAAGTTGGACGCATAATTTATGAAGTGATCTCCGCCACACTTGACCCCTATCCACGTGCGCACGACGCTGAACTCGAGCTGTCTTCCGACAGTACCGAACAGGTGAGTCGCGAGAAACCTTTCGCGGCACTCCAAAAACTGAAAGACGACAGCAACGCTAAGTCCTGATAAATCGGTTGTTTCCGCCCTGCAAAAGGGTATGTTCCGACCGGCCCAAGGGCGATGGGCGGCATTCGATGCGTAAACTTTAGCGAACCTTTTGCCGCCACCAATTGAAGATTTTAACAAGGCCAAACACCGCATGATAGCGCCGCGGACGATTGCGCTCGACGCCATGAGTGGCGACCACGGTCCCAGCGTTGTGATACACGGGGCGTCGATATCCCTTTCACGCCACCCGGCATTGGAGTTCATCCTATTCGGCAACGAACAGGCTGTGTCGGCTGAGCTCGACAAATTTCCGGCGCTGGCAAAACGTAGCCGCATTGTCCACACCGAAACCGTTATTGCCATGGACGCAAAGCCGAGCCAGGCTCTGCGCCGGGGCAAGGGTTCCAGCATGTGGGAATCCATCGCTGAGGTTAAAAGGGACGAAGCCCACGTCGCTGTCTCGGCTGGCAATACCGGCGCGCTGATGGCCATGTCAAAGCTCATCTTGCGCCCCATGGCGGCGATCGAACGGCCCGTCATCGCGGCATTGTGGCCGACCATCAATTCAGAATGCATTGTCCTCGACGTAGGCGCCAACATCGGCGCCAACGCCCGCCAGTTGGCCGATTTCGCCTTAATGGGCGCCGCGATGGCCCGCGCCCTCTTCCACATTGAAAATCCGACCGTTGGTTTGCTCAACGTCGGTGTCGAGGAGATCAAGGGCAATGAAGATGTCCGCCAAGCCCACGTCTGGCTCAAACAAACTACTGGCCTGCCCCTGGACTACCGCGGCTTCATCGAAGGCGACCAGATCGGACAGGGATCCGTCGACGTCGTAGTCGTTGAAGGTTTTGCTGGCAATATCGCCCTCAAAACGGCGGAAGGCACAGCCAAGCAAATTGGTCGCTATCTAAAGGACGCCATGCAGCGGACCTGGTTCTCCAGAGTTGGTGCTGCGCTCGCCCGCGGTGGTTTTCGCATGCTCCGATACAAAATGGATCCGCGCCGCGTCAATGGAGGCACTTTCCTCGGTTTAAACGGCATCGTGATCAAGAGCCACGGCGGAACCGACGCACTTGGTTTTGCGAGTGCCATCGATCTTGGCTACGAAATGGCTCAGACGGGCCTAATCGAGCGCCTTGCCGCAGATCTCGACACGTTTCACCATCGCATCGGTCAAGACGCTGCGGAATGATGCACCACACGACCTCGACCAACGGCCGCTTGCATTTCGATGAAGCCCTGTTGACACTCAGCGCGGGAGCGCCAATCAGCATTGTCGGCAATAACAGCAAATTACCCGGGGCGATCCGCGAACCTCGGTAAGATTGACAAAAGCCGGTAAATTAAGAGCCAAAAGAGGACCCAGTGGCAGTCATTCGCTCGGTTATAAGGGGTATCGGCGCGCACCTACCCGCGCGGATTATGACAAATGACGATCTCTCCGAGTTTGTCGAGACCAGCAATGACTGGATCGTCGAGCGCACAGGGATCCACCAGCGTCACATCGCAGAGGATGGTGAGACAACCTCCGATCTTGGCGTTGCTGCGGCCCGTCAGGCCATGATCCGGGCCGGCATAGACCCTATCGATATCGATCTCATCATTTGCGCCACCGCCACACCTGATCGCACGTTTCCCGCAACCGCCGTCCGAATACAAAGCATGCTCGGCATCACCACGGGGGCCGCATTCGACATCCAGGCCGTCTGCTCGGGCTTCGTCTACGCACTCGTCTGCGCCGACAATTTTCTCAAAGCCGGACAGTCGCGCCGTGCGCTAGTAATCGGGGCGGAAACGTTTTCACGCATCCTCGACTGGGAAGATCGTTCCACATGCGTTCTGTTCGGCGATGGCGCCGGTGCGGTGGTTCTCGAAGCTCAACCCCAGCGCGGCGACCGTAACGACCGGGGCATCATCGCCTCGCGTCTTCGCTCCGATGGCCGATTTGAGGACCTTCTCTACGTCGATGGGGGCCCGAGCAGCACGAAAACGGTGGGACACCTGCGCATGAACGGCCGCGAAGTGTTCCGCCATGCCATACAGAAAATCTCAGGTATCATTGAGGAGACGTTGCTCGCGTCAGGCTACGCTGCCGACGAGATTGACTTGTTTATTCCTCATCAGGCCAACAAACGCATCTTGGACGGCATCGCAAAGAAACTCGACGTGCCCCCCGAGCGCATCATCATCACCCTCGACAAGCATGGCAACACATCGGCTGCGTCCATCCCGCTAGCCCTCAATCATGCCTTCGAACAGCACAAATTGACCGAGGGCAAGCTCGTCCTTCTCGAGGCCATGGGTGGCGGATTTACATGGGGTGCACTGCTGGTACGCTGGTGATTACTCGATAAATACATATCACGCCCAAAAACGCCGAGCCGATACTAAAGAATTCTCACGCAATATCAGGTGGTTGCAGAATTCTCCCGTTGACCACGCGCGCTATCCCAACTAGCATCCAAGTGCCAGAAAATTCTCCTGGGAGACCTACAACCCATGACCTGCAAGACGTTGACAAGAGCCGATCTGGCCGAGGCGGTCGTGCGCCAGGTCGGTCTGCCGCGGAACGAGTCACAAGAGCTTGTCGAATTGGTTTTGAAAGAAGTTTCCAGCTGCCTCGCGGAAGGAAAACCAGTAAAGCTTTCGTCGTTCGGCTCCTTTGGTATACGTGAGAAGGGTGAGCGCATCGGGCGCAACCCTAAGACCGGTGAGGAAGTGCCGATTACGCCCCGCAGAGTGCTGGTATTCCGCCCCAGTAACATCATGAAACAACGCATCAATACTAGCAGGCAACAGCCCAATGCTGCCGAGTAGTTAGTTCCCCTGGCGAGCATCGGCCGGTCCTGCCGCTCAGCACGCTGCCCAGCACTCAACGCATAACTGGCCTCGCCCAGAACATGCCGTTTTCTTCTGCTTGAAAAATATCTGAGGAAAGCTCCTGAAGCCATTGTTCAGGACACGATTACTCGTGGTTTAATGTGACCTGAGTATGGGGGATAATCGGTCGGCCCAAATGTTGGGTTAGGCCTTAGGACGCGATATGCATCCGCGTCTCCCGTCTACGTTCAGTTTGCTGAATTTGAGTGTGTATCTGCCTGAAGCGACGAAGCATTCCACTGCTGCCCTTGTTGATCAAGAACCGGTGGAAATTGACGCTCGGCGAACAGCACCCCACTCATGAAATCGATACGCGGACAGGATCCATTATGAGCAAAGCGCCATCGGCGTTCCGGACCATCAGCGAAGTTTCTGACGAGCTGGACGTCCCCAAGCATGTATTGCGCTTTTGGGAAATGAAGTTCCCACAGATAAAGCCAATGAAGCGCGGTGGCGGCCGCCGATACTATCGGCCCGAGGATTTGGCGCTGCTCAAGGGCATTTGCCATCTACTGCATGCCGAGGCCTACACCATCAAAGGCGTTCAAAAAATCCTTCGCGAACGCGGTGTCGAGTCCGTCAAGCAGACTGGTGCCGCACCCACCGATACGAAACGAAAAAAAGCTGGCAAGCTCGAAACGATTGCGACTTCCAAAAAGCCGACGTCCAAACCAACCGCCGCAGCCAAGAAGTCAACAGGATCCAAACCGTCGGCCCGCCGTACGGCTCCTAAACTCGATGTGGCCGAGCTGAACACCGATGTTGTCGAGGCCTTGAGCCGCGCCATTTCCGAACTTCAGGCCTGCCGTAACGCCTTGCTTGGCACGCCGCCGGCCAAGAAAGCGCGGACCAGAACCCGCAACGCAGGTCAGCACCGAACTTGAGACTCCCGCAGTCAGCCGTTGCTACCGAAGCAGAAAATTAAAGCACTGGCTCACCATCCATCAAATCCGGCGCCCGCATGCACATTCGCGTTCACCAGCATCATGGCCATTCTTCCCGCCAAGCAGGAAGCATTGACCAAGCGGCACGAACGATGCAGAAGAAGTGTTCCGTCGGAGCGTAGCGCAGCCTGGTTAGCGCACCAGTCTGGGGGACTGGGGGTCGGGAGTTCAAATCTCCCCGCTCCGACCATTTACCGCTCTTGGCCCGCACACATCTCCAACTTGTAGAGACACGAGCAAGCCAAGAAACTGCACCGTCAGACAGCAGCGATCTCTATTCGAAGTCCGAACAGCTGCGTCTATGAAAAACCAGCGACAAACGCCGGCTTTAATTAGAATGATCCCAGCGTAGTCCGGATAGCGGCACGGCTGACACGAAACGTAACGCGCTTCGGACGAAGCAGCCGAACTGCATAATCACGCTGTGCGGGACCAGCCAGATTTGCCCACTTCGCGCGCCTAGCAAGATACTGATTGAGCGCCGATTGTACCCGCGCCTCGGCCTGCCACGCATCACGCTGAGCCAGCAAAGCCGCCAGTGCTGCTTGCGCCTGCCATGCCTTGCGCTGAGCCAAGTACTGCTGAAGCGTTTGTTGGGCGCGATGTGCGTCACGCTGAGCAAGATAGACTTCCAGAGCTCTTTGAGAGTTCCACGTGTCACGCTGCGCCAGATACGCTTTAAGGCTATCCGGCTTGTGTGCTTGCCACGCATCCCGCTGACCCAGGTAGTCTTTCAATGCCAACTGGGAAATGGCCTGAGCCTTCGTGTCCCAAGCATCGCGCTGGGCCAAATAAGCCTTTAGCGCGACCGCATTTTCGTTCGTCTGCCAAGCGTCGCGTTGCGCCAGATAGGCCGCAAGAGCTTGACCATTCGATTGGCCCGCGAGCATACCACTCGAAGCCAGCTTCTCTTCAACACAGCACGCGGCATTCAAGCCACTATTCGCTTCAATGGCTGCCGCTGCGAATTGCGATTCATTCGAATACTCGCCAGCAAAAACCGGCGCAGATACCAGCGACACGACGCCGGCAAGAACAAGTAAACGCATTATTATTGCTTCCTCTTTGGCAAAGTGATCCATTCTTTTATGGACGATTTACCTTAACCAACAGTAATGCTATCCCGAATAGTCGGTTAATTTTCAAAAGAGATGAGTTATCGCGAAAAGATTCCAAGGATAGGAACTATCAAAGCAGATGCCCTCTTGAATAACTTCTTTGCGGTTCACGACGCCCCGCCATCGAACCGAACACCGAGTGCCTTAGCCCAGCTCAGTCCTTCACGGGTTTCTTTACGCGGTCGGTACTCGCATCCAATCCAGCCACCATACCCCGTCGCATCGATCCTCCCGAACAGATCGGCATAGTCGGACTTTCCCAGATCAGGCTCACCGCGATCAGGTGGGCCGGCAACTTGATAGTGTGCCGTCAGGTCGGCGAATTCGGATATCGCGGATCCAACACCCCCCTCTTCGACATGCCGATGGTAGAGATCAAATTGCAGGCGCACGTTGGGCGCACCAACGCTGGAAATAATGGCACGCGCCTGAGCCGTATGGTGAACGAGATAGCCAGGCATGTCCTTTCGGTTGATCGGCTCCGTCAGGATCACGACACCGTCGGCGGCGGCTTCCTCAGCTGCAAACCGCAAATTGCCAATCAGCGTCTCAAAGTTTGCACCCTGGCTCTCAAGCCCCGCCATCGCATGCAGCCGGCGGCAGTTCAAGGCGCGAGCGAAACTCAGCGCCTCGTACAAATGCCGGGCAAACTCCTCCTCTTGACCAGGTATCCCCGCAAGGCCACGCGCGCCTTCCGCCCACGCTCCTGGCCAGATGTTGAACAGCACAACTTCCAGATTGTTCTCGCGCGCTAAAGCCGCCAACTCCTCGGCCGGCTCCTCGTAAGGAAAAAGGAATTCGATCCCCGTAAAGCCGGCATCCGCCGCAGCTTTGAAGCGTTCGCGAAACGGCAGTTCGGTGAAAAGAAAGCTGATGTTGGCGCTAAAGCGAGACATGGCGTCGAACCCTTAGTATACTTGATCTCCCAAGTTTAGCTCAGATCCGGCTTGCCTTGTCGCAATCGCTTGACGTCCGATCGTTTTGTTTTAGATCGCAAGCGCCGTTCCTTAGAAGCCCTTGTGGGCCGGGTTGCAATCCGCCGCTTCGGCTCGACCAGCGCTTGACGGATCAGATCGGCCAGTCGCTCCCGGGCATCCGATCGGTTCCTCTCTTGCGTCCGAAACCTCTCGGCACGCAAAACCAAGATGCCCTCATCGGTCAGCCGCGAGCCCGCAAGCCGCTCCAAACGAGTCCGCACCCGGCCACCTAGAACACCGCACCCACGAACATCGAAGCGCAGCTCCACCGCCGTCGACACCTTGTTGACGTTCTGCCCGCCAGGACCCGACGCACGCACGAACCGCTCCTGCAGTAGGTCCTCGTCGATGAAGATGTCGTCAGTGATACGCAACATCGCGATCAGCTCCGGGATATCCCGCAATAGCCGCCGCGGAAGTGAACCAGCGGCTTGGCCTCCGCATTGCTAAGCCCGGCAACAACCCTACCGATGAAGATGGAATGGGTCGAGAACGTATGACTTTCCAACAGCCGGCAATCGAGACTTCGATACGGCATCGCCGAGCACAGGTACGCCTGTTTCAAGAGTACACCAGTCCCCCTCGGCAAAGCGCGCCTCACCATCAACTCCCAGGCATCCAGCGAACCGCTGAGCCAGATCCTGATGCTCTGCCGCCAGGAAGTTGACGCTGAAGGCGCCTCTGTCGCCGATCACATTGTGGGCACGAGTAGCCCGACCGACGCACACGAGCAACTTCGGAGGCGCATCCGACAGCGACGCAACCGAAGTCGCAGTCAGCCCAACACGCTCACCGACGCCGCCCGTCGCAACAACTGAAACTCCGGCCGCTTGTTGCCGCATCAACTGCCGGTAAATGCCTCCGTCAATTCCAGCCTCGAATTCCTTGGGTGGCTTATCAAATTTCAAACGCAAATTCCTCGTCGAGGCATTAGCCAATATCAGCCTGCGATGGCTTGTGCGAACACCACTATGTTTCCAAATGGATCCGCCACGGTTACTTCACGCATGCCCCAGGGCTGATCCTCAATCCTCGGCTTCGCAAACGCGTAGTTCTTTTCCTCCCCGTGCAGGGCTTCGACATCGTCGACCTGGATGCGCACCCGACTGCCCGGCGTCGCATCACCGTGATGTTCACTTAGGTGCAGAGCAGTGCCGTCGCGCGACACCTGGATATATAGGGGCGCGTCGGCTGTAAATCGATGCTCAAAATCGACTTCGAACCCAAGAAAATCGCACTAGAATTCTTTCGCTTACGCTTCATCGAAACTGCGTAGTACCGGAATGACCGGACCAAATCTCGTCGTGCTTACCTCGTCGACTTCCATTTCGCCACTCGACGGAAACCAAAAAGACCGCCATCGAGGTCCTTCTGGATTTCCCGTGCCGCACTGCGGCCTGGAAGACCGGTCACCCCTCCGCCGGGATGCGCACCCGCCCCACACAAATAGAGGCCTTCTAACGGCATACGACAGTCGCCGTAACCGAGAACCGAGCGCGCCGAAAATATTTGGTCGAGGCTCAATTGACCATGGAAAATATCACCATCAAGCAGTCCAAACTTGTCTTCGAGATCCAACGGCGAGTGAAGCTGCCGCGCAAGGAGGCTGGCCTTAAAATTCGGCGCATAACGTGACACCGTCTCGATCGCAAGATCAGCAAAAGCCTCGCGTTCGCTTGGGTCAGACCATGATCTCCCAGTGGGGTGCTGTGGTGCGACGTGCTGGATGAACAAGCTCGCCACATGATGCCCCTCGGGCGCCAGTGTCTGATCCACGGTCGAGGGTATCAGCATGTCAATGACCGGTTGCCGCGACCATCCCTCGTTACGGGCATCCAGATAAGCCCGCTCAAGATATCCTAATGCCAGCCCGATGATGGTTCCAGCCCCATGGTGATCTCCTGCCAATCCTCCTCCAGAAGGCCGACAAGTAAAATTCGGCAATTCACTCAGGGCAACATTCATACGAAATGTGCCGGAGCCACTCTTCAATCCTACGAACCGCCGGGCAATTGACTGATCAGCCGAGCCAGTTGCCACCAAGTCACGAAATAGCAGCTTAGGGCCCACATTGGAGGCTACAGCGCGCGCTTTGATGATTTCGCCGCTGCTGAGTTCCACACCCACCGCACGGGCACCATCGACGGCAATGGCCTTGACCTTTGCCCCTGTACGGGGATTTCAGCACCAGCCTCCCGCGCCGCAGCCGCGATCGAGCGTAAGACCGAACCCATACCACCCATCGCATGACCCCAAACCCCACTACGGCCGTTCACCTCGCCGAAGCAATGATGCAGCAAAACGTATGCGGTCCCCGGCATCAAAGGAGCCGCATAAGCTCTGACTATCCTGTCGAACGCAAATGCACCGATTACAACATCGCTTTCAAACCAGCCCGCCAGATAGTCCGCCGCACTTTTGGTGAACAGGTCCAGGAGAAGCCTTTTGTCTTCTAGATCCAGTCCCGCGAACCGTCCGCCCAGCCCAGCATTCCGTAACAACTCTAACCAGCCACCACCGGCATTGGGAGGCGTCCTCGTTGCCAGATCCCGCAACAGTCCGGCAGCGCGCTCTAGAGCCTCCTCATAATCGGGAAGGCGATCCGCATCGGGCCATGGAAAACTGCGAGATTGCCTTTGGCCGCGCTGCGGTACCGTACGGCATGAGAAGATACCGGCTGTCATCGATCGGCCAGAAGTTCGCCGCCGGACGGTCCACGATCTTCAGCCCATGGCGGGCCAACTGCAGCTCCTCGATAACCTGAGAATTCAAAAGGCTAACGGTGTAGGCCGCAATTGAATTCCGAAAACCGGAAAAAAACTCCTCGGCAACTGCGGCACCGCCAACCAACTCCCGGCTTTCCGCAACAAAAACCCGCAGACCAGCCTTAGCCAAATAGGCCGCACACGTAAGTCCGTTGTGCCCGACACCGACGATGATAACGTCATACTTGCTCGCGCAATCCCTTATAATCCCCAGCATTTTTGGCTAATCGTGGCTTCCTCGCTAGCTCCCGAGTTTCAATTGGTTAAAAAAAGTTATCGGACTTGGTGCTGCCTTACGGTTGTTGTTTCTCTCTCGACGGCTTACTCGATCAGTCGAGTATCGACTTCAAATCCAGTAAATCGCTCGCCTGCAAGTTGACCAAACCAATTATCAGCCGACTGAGCTTTGCTCGCGAGGTCAAACGAAAATGAAAATAATCCCGCCATTTGCGGTCGATGCAGGAACGGCGGGCTCTGCCGACGCCCAACCAGATACACCCCCAAAATCCGCTGCAAGACTTCTCCAACGCTATTGGACTGACACTTGTCGCCATCCTTCCGGCATTGTTCTGGACAGCCATTGTTGCGCAGATTTCCTATCTTTCCGGACAGCCCCTCTCAGTGACGGCACTCGGCCTGGTCGCTGGCACCATTGTACTGTTCCTCACCGCAATCTATGCCGTGCTCGTCGCAGCTTCCGCACGCTCCGATTAACAGCCACCAATCACGCCATCCACTCAGCCGCCCCAGCTGCAGCGCAGGCGCCTGCATTTACCGCGGCTGCCGCCAATCTGGCAGGACGCCGTAACGAAGCGGCATACCCGGCAACTGTAGGAAGAAACACACCCCCGATAGCTACCGCCCTTCGCATACTGACACGTCAGCACCGTCTTGCAGTCCTTGTTTGGATTGATGAGACCTCCGGGACCGACCTGGGCAATCGCGTTTCCAGCCATGACAGCCAAACACGCGGTAAAGACCAGGCCAAACGCCAAGTTGCACATCGCACTTCTCCCGTTAAACCAACGGGAACCAGGTTCAACCAGCTTGCTGAGATGCGCAACTGCTGGGGTCAATTATGGTGGACTGCGGTTCTCCCTTTATGCCGACATGCAACACCGGTTCTCTCTAATCCACCGAACCGGAACATTATTCCGCGGCGGCTTGAGACTTCGGCTGAACCAGCTGCATGTAGTCTTTCAAAAGCGTCTCGCTAATGGCTCCAGGCGTGAAACGATAATCACCGATCTCCGAAACCGGCGTAACTTCTGCTGCGGTGCCGGTAATGAAGCACTCTGAGAAATCACCCAATTCGTCGGGCATGATAATCCGTTCCACAACTTCATAACCGCGCGCTTTAGCCAAAGCGATCACCGTACGACGCGTAATCCCATCAAGGAAGCAATCCGCAATCGGCGTGTGCAGGACACCATCCTTGATGAAAAAGACATTGGCGCCCGTGCACTCCGCAACCCGCCCGCGATAATCGAGCATCAGTGCGTCGGCGTATCCAGCCCGCTCAGCCCGATGTTTCTCGATCGAGCAAATCATATAGAGCCCCGCCGCTTTGGCTTTGCAGGGCGCGGTCGCCGGATCCGGACGGCGATACTCCGCAAACCTCAGGCGTAATCCTTTAAGGCGCTCTTCCATAGGAAAGTACGAACCCCAATCCCAAGCCGCGATCGCCAGATGGATTTTATTATTTTGCGCCGAGACGCCCATTTGATCGCTTCCGCGCCATGCCATCGGCCGAACGTACCCATCACTGAGGCCGTTAGCCCGCACCACTTCACGACTGGCGTCGTTGATCTGTTCCGCGGAATAGGGAATTACGAAATCAATGATGCCGGCCCCTTCAATCAGCCGGTCCGTATGCTCTTCGAGTTTGAAAATCTCACCGCCGTAGCAACGCTCACCCTCGAACACCCCACTCCCGTAGTGCAAAGCGTGTGTCAAAAAGTGAAGCTTGGCTTCACGCCATGCCACCAACTTCCCATCATACCAGATCCAACCATCCCGATCGTCAAAAGGCACCAGACTGGCCATGACACGTCCTTTGCAAGAGCTGCCAATTCGTGAATATTCGCGCAGTCGCTTCGTCGCTGAGCCCGAATTATATCTGCTCCAAAAGCAACACTTTGACAAACTTCGGAATTTGCCCGCAGGATGGATCGGGCTTGCGATCCCTGCTAGCCGTTGGGCCCGAAAACACATGCTAAGAATTAACAATCAAGCATTTTTATGTCAACATGGCTGACGTAACTCACTGGGATCAAAGTACCCCATGAAAACGGAGCCTTCTGATCAACTCCAGACGACGTCGGGTATTGTTGCTAAATCGGCTAATCCGCACGATCGCGATACGTTGCTTGCCTGTATGGAACTCCTGTTTTTCGCCTACCGGGATTTCATCGGCGACCCCGACACCGTTCTGGAACGCTATGGCTTTGGCCGCGCACACCATCGGGTGCTGCACTTTGTCAGTCGTAATCCGGGGCTGCGCGTCGCCGATTTGCTTGATATCTTACGCATCACCAAACAATCCCTCGCGCGCGTGCTAAAACAGCTCGTTGATGAAGGTTACATCGTGCAAGAAGCCGGACGGACAGATCGCCGCGAGCGCCATCTGCACGTGACAGAAAAGGGCACAACGCTTACCAATCAGCTTGCCGAGCTGCAGATGGCACGCATTCGAAAAGCGCTAACAACTGCGGGCCCACAGGCGGAGGAGACTCTGCGGCGCTTTCTTTTCGCTATGATTGGCGACGACCAAAGACCTCACGTCGCCCGCATGATAGGTAGCGCGCTGCTCCCTCCGCAACGCGCCCAAGAAGACCAAACCAGGGAGGCCTGCTGAAATGACGAATGCCCCGGCAGCAGCACACGATGCCCTTCCCGACGATGCACCCCACATCCTCGTCGTCGACGATGACCAGCGCATCCGTGACCTCCTCGCTCGTTACTTGGTCCAAAACGGATACCGCGTGACCACTGCGTCCGATGCCGCCACTGCCCGCTCGTCGATGCGTGGTTTGGCATTCGACTTGATCCTGCTCGATTGGATGATGCCGGGAGAAACTGGCATTGATCTTGCCCGCGAACTAACCGTCCAAACAGACGTGCCGGTCTGCATGCTGACTGCTCGCACCGACCCGGAACAGCGTGTTGTTGGCTTGGAGGCCGGTGTCGAAGACTATATCCATAAGCCATTCGAGCCTCGCGAGCTGCTTCTCCGCCTCCGCAACATCCTGCGCCGTGGCCAAGCCACCAACGGTAACAGCGAGGAAATCCGTATGGGCGGGTTCATCTTCCACATCGTGCGTGGCGAGCTGAAACGCGGTGATGAAACCATTAAACTCACCGAGAGGGAACGCGAACTGCTCCGCCAATTCGCCGGAAAACCAGGCCAGCCTATCCCGCGCTACGAGCTATCCAGCGACGAATCCACCGGCAGCGAACGCGCCATCGACGTTCAAATCAACCGCCTCCGCCGCAAAATCGAAACCGACCCCTCCAATCCGGTCTATCTTCAAACCGTTCGCGGAAAAGGCTACATCTTATACGTCGACTGACAAACGTGTCGCAGGGGGTCAAGCCGCGGAATACGCCAGTCCATTCAGGGCCGAACACACCCGATGTCAATGATAAGCCATTATGCAGGTGCCCGCTCGGGATATAGCGCCCGCAGGTTCCTCACCGCCCTCTTGCGCGGCCTGCGGACTGTTCACGTCGAAGGCTTGCGCATTATTGCCGACCTCCTGCCCAAGGGGCTCTATGCACGCGCCCTAATTATCATTATCGCGCCAATCGTTGTGCTCGAAGGCGTCGTTGCTTTCGTCTTCATGGAACGCCACTGGCAGGCCGTCACGTCCCGCCTCTCCGAGGCTACCGCCCGTGACCTTGCCGCGCTTATTTCGGTGTATGAGGACTACCCCTACGACGACGGTCACAGCCGTCTCATCACCATGGCCCGCGATAAGCTCAATCTGCAGATGTCCGTGCTTCCGCAAGGCGATCTACCACCAGCGCGCCCGAAACCATTTTTCGACCTCCTCGACCGGGAGCTATCCCGCCAGATCAGCAGCCAGATAAACCGGCCCTATTGGATCGACACAGTCGGGCAATCTCATCTAGTCGAAATCCGTGTCAAACATGACGACGCGATCCTTCGCTTTGTAGCCCGTCGCACCCAAACTTACGCCTCGAATTCAGAGATATTTCTGGTTTGGATGGTTGGCTCGTCGGTCATTCTCCTGACCGTCGCGATCATGTTCCTGCGCAACCAAATCCGGCCCATCTTGAGATTGGCCGAAGCCGCCGACGCCTTTGGCAAGGGGCGCCCAGAACCGCCCGACTTTCGACCTCGTGGCGCCCGCGAGGTCCGTCAGGCAGCTCAAGCCTTTCTTGAAATGCGCGAACGCATCACGACCCACGTCGATCAGCGAACAACCATGCTGGCCGGCGTGAGTCATGACCTGCGCACCATTCTCACAAGGTTCAAGCTGCAGCTCGCCCTGCTCGATGACACTCCCGAAGCCAACGCTCTTCGCGTTGATGTCGATGAAATGCAGCACATGCTGGAAGACTATCTAGCTTTTGCACGTGGGCACGGCGGCGAAGAAGCAAGGCCCATCATGTTGAAGACCTTGCTCGACGAAATCCTTGATGAAGCCAGTGTCACCGGCGTCGACGTACAGCTGAAAATGCGCAGGCGCAGTAAAGGAGTTACACTTCCCCTGAAGCGGCACGCCTTCAAACGTGCCATCTCGAACCTCGTCTCCAATGCCGCACGCTTCGGGGAAACGGTCATCATCCGCGCCGCCACCGAAAGCCGCTGGTTGCGTATCGAGGTTGATGATGACGGACCCGGCATACCCCCCGAGGAACGCGACGCCGTTTTCCAGCCGTTCTATCGGTTGGACGTCGCGCGCAACCAGAACAAGGGCAACAGCGGCCTCGGTCTTGCTATCGCCCGCGATATTGCACGGAGCCATGGCGGCGACATCACCCTCGGCGAGAGTTCCATGGGGGGACTTCGCGCCATCATTAGCGTGCCGCTCTAACTGAGCACCCAAAGCCCGGCAACGCACCCCGGCTATGGCTGAACTGCTGAGGCTGAGCCGCCGCTTGCTGGCTCGGCCACAGTCGCATCGCCGCCGAACTCATCGCCTGCCGAAGCAGCTTTATCCGCTCCCGATGGACGCCGACCCGACCGCAGCATGTCCTTAACCCGCCGTGCTGCACCCAAGGCGCCATCTAATGCCGACATCACGGATTCTCCGCGACGCAGCTTCCTGTCGAGACCAGCCATGGTCCGCGCCAATCCAGGATCATCATCCTCAACCCAGGTACGCAGCACCGCGGCATACACCGAGGCCAAACCCGCCGTTCGCAATGCCCCAGCAGGACCACCTGAATCGATACCCGCCGCCTGCAGCATCCACGCCTGCGAAACAAGTAGCGGCCGCAGCATTGGCAACTCCGCCTCGCCGGACTTCACGATCGAATCGATGGCTGACTTGTATGGCGCCAGAGCATCGAAACGCGCCATGATCACTTCAAACAGAGCATCGCGCTGGGACTCACCAGGCTGCGGCGCTGGCGCAATAGCCAACACCTCTTTGTCGACGTGCTTGGCAAACGCACCCAGGATCTCGGATTTGGAGCTAAACGATTCACTTAGACCAGCAAGGTTCACTCCAGCCGCTTCCGCAATCTCACGAAGGCTGATCTCGTTCCATGGGCGTTCTCCGGCCAGTCTCAGCGCTGCCGAGATAATACGCCCTTCATTCGTTCCCATGTCCAACATCGCGGCACCTCCTGTTTGCTCATTACCTTAGACGTAAGGTCGCTGGCATCGGATTGCCACGCTTGCGTCGCCGCAAACATGCGATTCAAGCGACTTCGGCGTCTTCAAAGCTACGCGGATCATAATTGAGAACGGGCGCCAGCCAGCGCTCGGCCTTCTGGACATCCCAGTCCTTGCGGCGTGCATAGTCCTCGACCTGATCGCGCTCAATCTTACCAACCCCGAAGTAATGGCTATCGGGATGCGAAAAATAAAGGCCCGAAACCGACGACCCAGGCCACATGGCAAAGCTCTCTGTCAGCTCGATTCCAGCTTTGCGCTTCACATCAAGCAACCGCCAGAGAGTCGCCTTCTCGGTATGATCGGGTTGCGCAGGATATCCTGGAGCCGGACGGATGCCCTGATACTTTTCGGTGATCAGTTCTACATTGGACAGTTGTTCGTTCTTGGCGAAGCCCCAGAACTCCTCACGCACCCGTTGATGCAAGCGTTCGGCAAATGCCTCAGCGAGCCGGTCCGCCAGCGCCTTGAACATAATGCGCCCGTAGTCGTCCGTCTCCTTGAAGTGCTTAGCCAGCGCTTCTTCTTCGCCATGTCCCGAGGTCACCGCGAATCCGCCGACATAGTCGGCAAGCCCCGTTTCCTTCGGCGCCACGAAATCCGCCAACGCGGTATGCGCTCTCCCACGGCTGTGATCCCGTGCAATCTGTTGGCGTAGCGTATGCAGCACGGCCAATTTCGAGTGGCGCGGTTCGCCGGTGTAAAGCTCGATATCGTCACCAACCGCATTCGCAGGCCAGAACCCGATGACGGCCTTCGCCTGCAGCCATTTCTCGCCAACCATGCGCTCTAACAAGTCCTGAGCGTCTTTGAACACCTTGCGAGCTTCCGGCCCAACAACGTTATCGTCGAAGATCGCAGGATAGCGGCCTCTCAGCTCCCACGTCGAGAAAAATGGCGACCAATCGATATAGGGAACCAGTTCCGCCAGATCATAGCTCTCGAACTCTCGTGCCCCAAAGAAGCTGGGCTTTGGCGGCGTATAGCCCTCCCACTCGATATCGAACTTGTTGTCTCGTGCTGCAGCCACTTGGATGCGCTTCTTCTTGGCCTGACCTGCCAAATGCGCCGTGCGTACTTTGTCGTACTCCGACCTGATGTCGGCCACGTAGGTCCCACTTTCGGTTTCCGACAGCAGCTTAGAAACAACGCCAACAGCACGGCTGGCATCGAGAACATAGATCGCTTGGTTGTTAGTATAGTTCGGCGCGATTTTCACAGCCGTATGCACCCGGCTCGTCGTCGCCCCGCCAATCAACAGCGGAACTTCAAAACCCTCACGGTCCATCTCGGCCGCCACGAAACACATCTCGTCGAGCGACGGTGTAATGAGACCCGACAGACCGATGATGTCGACATTCTCTTTCTTGGCCGTCTCAAGAATCTTTGGCGGCGGGCACCATGACCCCGAGGTCGATCACCTCATAGTTGTTACATTGCAGCACGACCCCGACGATGTTCTTTCCGATATCATGCACATCGCCCTTAACGGTCGCCATCAGAACCTTGCCAGCGGCCTGTTGACCAACAATGCCGAGGTCTTCCTTTTCCTTTTCAAGGTACGGCTGCAGATACGCGACCGCCTGCTTCATAACCCGCGCGGATTTAACGACCTGCGGCAGGAACATTTTACCCGCCCCGAACAGATCGCCGACCACATTCATGCCATCCATCAGCGAGCCTTCGATGACGTGCAACGGCCGCTCAGCTTGCTGCCTCGCCTCCTCGGCATCCTCTTCGATGAAGTCGGTGATGCCGTGAACCAGCGAGTAGGTGAGACGCTCCCCAACCGGGTTTTCGCGCCATGAAAGATCCTTCTCCTTACCCTTCGCGCCGCCTTCTCCCTTGAAACGTGGAGCCGCTTCCAACAGCCGGTCGGTACTATCATCACGCCGGTTAAGGATCACGTCCTCGACCAGTTCACGCAACTCGTCTGGAATATCGTCATAGACGGTCAACTGACCCGCATTGACGATCCCCATGTCCATGCCGGCCTGAATAGCGTGGTAGAGGAACACCGAGTGCATCGCTTGGCGCACCGGCTCGTTTCCCCGGAAGGAAAACGACAAGTTCGAAACACCGCCGGAGACATGCGTCAGCGGCATTTCCTCCTTGATGCGCCGGGTCGCCTCGATGTAAGCCACACCGTAGTTGTTGTGCTCTTCAATGCCCGTCGCAACCGCAAAAATATTCGGATCGAAAATGATATCCTCAGGCGGAAAACCAACCTTTTCAGTCAGCAGCTTGTAGGCCCGTCTGCAGATTTCGACTTTCTGATCGGCCGTCTCCGCCTGACCGTCTTCGTTGAAAGCCATCACCACGACGGCGGCACCATAGCGCCGCACCTTGCGCGCCTGCTCCAGGAACGGACCTTCACCTTCCTTCATCGAAATCGAGTTGACGATCGCCTTGCCTTGCATGCACTTCAGGCCCTCCTCGATAACCGTCCACTTCGACGAGTTGATCATCACAGGCACCCGCGCAATATCAGGTTCAGCCGCCATTAGGTTGAGGAACGTGCTCATCGCCTTTTCAGAGTTGAGCAAACCCTCATCCATGTTGACGTCGATGATCTGCGCTCCGTTCTCGACCTGTTGGCGCGCCACCTCCAGCGCCGTATCGTAATCATCGGCCTCGATCAGCTTGCGAAAACGGGCCGACCCGGTAACGTTGGTGCGCTCACCGACGTTGATAAAGTTGGTTGCCGCGGAGGTGCTCATTGTATTCCTTTTTTCTTATGGCTTCGTACACTTCGACGATCCCGTCGTCAGTAACCGTCACCCTGCAACGAACGGTTCCAGCCCAGACAACCGCATCTTCGGCGCGATCTTCGGCAATTGACGCGGTTGGTGCTTTTCAACGTGCTGACGGATGTGACCAATATGGTCGGGCGTCGATCCACAGCAGCCTCCCACAATATTGACGAGCCCATCTTCCGCCCAAGGCTCGAGGTGGCACGCCATATCGTGCGGCGTCTCATCGTATTCGCCCATCTCATTGGGTAGACCCGCATTCGGATACGCCGAGATGTAGACGTCTGCGATGTGCGACAGGTCGGCAATGTAAGGCCGCATTAGCTCAGCGCCGAGTGCACAGTTGAGACCGATTGAAAACGGCTTCAGATGCCGCATCGAATACCAAAACGCTTCCGCCGTCTGCCCCGATAGCGTCCGTCCCGACCGGTCGGTAATCGTCCCCGAAATCATGATCGGCAGTTCGAGGTCTTTTTCCTCAAACACCTGCAAGGTCGCGAAACCAGCCGCCTTGGCATTAAGCGTGTCAAATACCGTCTCGATCAAGACGGCATCAATGCCGCCCTCCATCAAGCCGCGCACCTGTTCTGCATAGGCTTCTCTCAGCTCTTCGAAATTTGTATTCCGGAAGCCTGGATTATTGACGTCCGGAGACATTGAAGCGGTACGGTTCGTTGGGCCGACAGCGCCACATACGAAGCGTGGCCTATCGGGCGTCCTCTCGTTGTACTTATCGACCGCTGCCCGCGCGAGTTTCGCCGCCTCAAGGTTGATCTCATAGGACAGCTCTTCCATGTTGTAGTCGGCCATAGAGATGCGCTGGGCGTTAAACGTATTGGTCTCGATGAGATCCGCACCCGCCTCCAAATACTCCTCATGGATTTCCTGGATCATCTCGGGCTGCGTCAGCGACAGCAGATCGTTATTGCCCTTAACGTCAGAGGCCCAATCATTGAAGCGCTCACCACGGTAATCTTCTTCCGTTGGCTTTCGCTTTTGGATCATCGTCCCCATCGCACCATCGATTATGAGGATTTGCTCGCTGGCGGCCTGATGCAGCTGATCCCAACTCGGTTTTCTTCTCATAAGTCTCACTCGTTAATTCCAAAAGCGAACAGTGCCGCCATCTCATGATCAAGCAGCATCCGCAGAACGTTGCTGAGGTAGCGCCGTCGGCCTTAATCCCAGCATGTGACAGATGGCGTAGACCAAGTCCGCCCGGTTCAGTGTGTAGAAATGGAATTGCTTCACACCATTGTCGGCCAGGAGCATCACCTGCTCGGTGGCCATCGCTGCTGCCACCAAGTGTGTTGAACCTGGGTCGCTCTCAAGACCATCAAACCGTCGCGACAGCCAGGACGGGATCGACGCACCGGTCTTGCGCGCGAAGTTCGACACCTGAGGGAAGTTGTGGATTGGGATAATCCCCGGCGTTACCGGAACCCAAATCCCAGCCGCCCGCACCTTTTCCAGGTACCGCAGATAGTAATCCTGGTCGAAGACAAACTGGGTAATGATCCGATCAGCACCGGCATCGACCTTTGCCTTTAGGAAATCGAGATCCGCCTGCTCGCTTCCGCTTTCAGGATGCATCTCAGGGTAGCCGGCTACCGAGATCTCAAAGGGCGCGATAGCCTTCAGTCCTGCAGTCAGATCCGCGGAGTTGGTATAGCCGCCGCGCGTCGGCTCATAACGTTCTCCAACCCCAGCAGCTGGGTCACCGCGAAGCGCAACGATATGGCGTACCCCGGCTTCCCAATACTCCTTTGCAACCGCATCCACCTCCGCCTTAGTCGCATCGACACAGGTGAGGTGCGCCGCCGGCTTCAGCTTCGTTTCTTTCACTATACGCGCTACCGTGTTGTGCGTGCGTTCGCGGGTCGTACCACCAGCACCGTATGTGACGGAGACAAACTCCGGCTGCATCGGTTCCAATCGGCGGATGGACTGCCACAGAGATTCTTCCATGGCCGCGCTCTTGGGCGGGAAGAACTCAAACGAAACCTCGATGTCACCTTCGCCGAGCAGCCTGCTTTTGCGTACCATCTCTCAAATCTCCTCAAGCAACTCTTTGTTTTCAATCGCCAGGTTTTCCGTGGCATTGTTTCCGTGCGTGGCCACGGGCTTGGTAGCAAGCCACAGCATCACGGTCAGCCGGTCCGTGCCAGTGTCACCGGGCGCCAATTCAACTGTCTTCGTTAGCTCAAGACCACTTCCACGCATCCATTCCGCGACCTGCCCCGTCGAAAAGCCAAGCCGCTCGTGGGCGTGAGCGTCACGCAGGAATTCCACCTGATGCGGCGCGAAATCCACCATCAAAAGATGCCCCCCTGGTTTGAGTATCCGCCCCGCTTCCGCAAGGGCGCCGGCCGCATCCGACAGGAAGTGCATCACCTGATGCATCACCACTGCGTCGGCCTCTTCAGTCGGGAGGCCCAGGTTGTAGATATCACCATGCCGGACCTGCGCCTTATCGAGCCCGGCTTGCGAGATCTTTGCCCGCGCATAGGCCAGCATCGACTGATTGACGTCAAAACCAACCGCCCGCTCATACCGATCGGCGAAAAGCTCCAAGGTCCGCCCGGTTCCGGTCCCAAGATCAATCAGCACATCGAGCGGAACTCCCGCCAGCGCCTTCAGCATCGCCACCTCGACATCCGTCTCAGCAACGTGCAACGCCCGAATCCGGTCCCATTCACCAGCGTGTGCTTCAAAATACGCTTGTGCGGACTGTTCGCGATCTTGCTTCAACGCATTCAAACGCTCCCGGTCTCGCGAGATAAGGCTATCACTGGGATCAACGGCTCCCGTCAAACGTCTTGCCAGATCCCCGAAACGCGCTTCCTCCGAGAGCCGGAAATAAACCCAACTCCCCTCCCGGAAACGCTCTACCAGGCCCGCTTCATGCAGCAGCTTCAAGTGACGGCTCAGCCGGGGTTGGCTCTGCCTCAGGATCTGCATCAGATCTTTGACATTAAGTTCGCCACTGCGCAGCAACACGAGAATGCGCATGCGCGTCGGCTCTGCCGCGGCCTTGAGGACCGAAACAAGCTCGCTGCTAGATAACCCCTCGAATTCCTGAACTGCATTGCCCATGCGGCCAATAGATATAAAGATATCTTTATGTGTCAAGCCTTTTTCGGCGTAACAATCGTCAAAGTGTCGCGGCGTGTAACGACAAACACTTTTTCTACCGGCGCGCCCGCAACCGCGTCTCGCCGCAGCGCCCTTAGGACAATGTTTACCCAATCGGCTGCACTGTGCCCTGAACACCGTCGTCTTCAGCAAACTCCCGGTCAATCGATTGAACGCCGTTAAAAAACACCACCTTCTTGATCGAAACGAAGATCAAATTCTCGCTATCCGCCAGCGCTCCTGCGGATTGAGCGCAGCCGCTCAAGCTGCGGTTTTGCTCCCAATTTTGATCGGCGTTATGATCCCCTTCGCCATGTTGGCGGCCGAAGCAATATCCGAACCTGCTGTGCGCGAACGCCTGACCGGCGCACCGGTTCCCGTTGCCGGAGCCCTAATCGGCATGGCCATATGGATCGTAATGTTTGGCACACCAGCTTGGAAAGGTCTTCAGCGCCTGGGCTGGCGTCGCGCAATTACGATCGCCAACGACGCCGTCACGGTGACCGACAAGAGCTTGTTTGGCATTCACAAATGGAATTTGCCGCTGAGCTCCTTCGCCGGTGTTTCCCATCATGTCCGCACCAGCCTTTCCGGCACCCGCAATGAACTGATCCTTGTTCACAAGGATCATGACCGGTGTCTCTTGATCCACATGGCTGACAATATCGACCAAAACGAAACGGAAACGCTTGCGAAGCGTTTGGGGCTCCCCGTCCTTCTCCCAGGCATCCTGTTTCACCGTCAGCGCCACCGCTTACTGATCCCCGTCACCCCTTCATGCGAGCTCGAAACACAGCGAGTTTATTGATCCGCACAGGAGCGATAAAGTCGCACACAGGTTCTTATTTTTTGCCCATAACTCGCCATCGAACCAAGTTACGACTTTGGCTCACTTTTCAGCGCCCATCCGACGCGGGGAGAATGCGGTATACAGCTTTGACGAAATCCGCGCGGCGTGGTGTTAGTTAACCACGAGGGATACCTGACACCATGGTGCATTCGATCCGCCTTTGGAGTTGATGATGATTTCAGCCGGCCTCCAGCGAACGCTGCTTTCTGCGTTCCTTCTCGTTCTGCCCGCACTGACGCTTTCCTCACAAGTAGCCGAGGCGCGCGAGAAGCCCGTTCAGTTCATGCAGCGGGCAGCAAACGAATTGGTAAAAGCTTCACGCTCAGGCAGCGCCCGCGATTTTGCCAACGTGCTTAACAAGTACGCGGACCTACCCTCAGTCGGGCTCTATTCGTTGGGAAGTTACGCTAAAACTCTCTCGCGCCGCGACCGCAAGCCGTATTACTCCGGAATGATTGGTTTCCTGGCACGCTACGCCTCCTCCCAATCACCCAAGTACCCGGTGAGAAGCGTGCGGATGGTGTCACAAACCAGAGAAACCCGCTCCGGTGTCTATGTCGACAGCGTCGTCTCCTTAAGCGATGGCACCACTTACGATGTCCGTTGGTGGCTGATCCGTCGCGGAGGCTCTTACAAGGTCGGTGATGTATCGGTCCTCGGCTTCTGGGGACGCGAACAGCTCAAACGCCTGTTCGAAGGCTACATCAACGACAATGGCGGCAATCCAAAAGCCCTGATCGTCGCACTCAATCGTTAGCTCGCAGTAGCGCCAACCGTCGTGCAGCACGTCGGATCGGTTGGCCAGTTTGCTTTGGCTTGTGGCTGGTTTTCTTACTCGCCGCCGTCGCTTCGCGTCTTCTCTTTCGCGGTCGCCGACCAGGCCAAGCTCTTCATGCTGTGTGTCCCGCCTTTCCGCACCGTCGATTTAGAGAAGTACGGTAATCTGACCACCAGCTCGATCGGCACAAGGTCCATGGAAAGCAGCGTATCGAGTGCGCCGAGACTTTGATCAAGCCGCGTATTCATCGCCAGCTTCAAGCTGTAGTCGCCCTTCGCGTTGACGATTTTCGGAAAGGCCTCTCCCTTAAGATAAAACAGGAGTTTGCTAAGATAAAACAGGAGTTTGCCGGTACAACTGCCCCGTCCGGGAACAGCGATCGGCGCGAACGGGTTCTTCGGTCTGTCTACCCGCTCAAATCGGCGCGCTTGCGGATCGAACCGCCCCGGCGGGACGAAGTACTCCCCGTCGACCGCATAGGCTGAATAAAACACTTTGGCCTCACCACCGTCCGCCGGCGCAGCAGTCAGCTCCAAGTCGAGGACCGTCCCATCACGCGCCCCGTGATTGGCAATCGTCAGCGGGATCGCGAAGACCTCATCGTTACCGCCGGAATCTCTTATGTAATGCACAACCTGCGACATGTGCGCTTCGAGTTCGGGCTGTTTCAATACGTTGTGATACAAACTGATCGCTGAGAAAACCAACGCAACAGAAGACGCAACGCCGGTCATTACGCCTCCAAACGATGCCCCGCGGCCTCGTCCAGGCGCTGCCGCGGCGGCCATGTTTTGCGCAATCTCGGTAGTTTCATCCCTCACAACGCCAACAGTGCGCTTAGGCAAAGCCACCTTCGCGATCCTTTGTACGCCCAACAAACAGACGGCAAAGGGCCGCTAAAATACGACTGGCATGAGGCAACACCAACAACAAGCCGCGTACAGCTCCCTAACGTTCAAGCTGCTCCTCAATGGCGCTCAAGGCATCCGCAGCCTTTGCACCATCCGGACCACCCGCCTGCGCCATATCCGGACGGCCGCCGCCGCCTTTACCGCCAAGCGCAGCGGCACCGGCCCGCACTAAATCGACGGCACTCCAAGTCCCCGTGAGATCCTCGGTAACACCCACCGCGAGACCCGCTTTGCCGTCCTCCGTGACACCTACAATGGCAACCACACCCGATCCGACCTGCTTCTTGCCTTCATCGACAAGTCCACGCAGATCCTTCGGATTAAGACCCTCCACCGTCCGCGAGAACAATCGAAGTTCACCAATCGTCTTGATCGCATCGGCTGTCGCGTCTGCGGCTCCGCCACCGCCAAGCGCCGCCATACGTTTTGCATCCGACAGCTGCCGCTCAAGCTGCTTCTTTTCCTCAAGCAAGAGGCGAACACGATCCACGACATCTTCCACTCGGGTTCGTAAAACCGAAGCCGTTTCACGAACACGCTCGTCTTGTAATGATAAAAACGAACGGGCCGTATTCGCGGTAATCGCCTCAATGCGTCGCACACCGCTGGCGCTTGCGCTCTCCGAAACGATGTGGATGACACCAATGTCGCCGGTGCGTGCAACATGCGTCCCGCCGCAAAGTTCAAGCGACCACGCTGCTTTCCGTCGACCGTCGTCAGTAACACTACGCTCTCCTGGCGCACCCATGAAGACAACACGCACCTCATCGCCGTATTTTTCACCGAACAGGGCCATCGCCCCAGAATCCATGGCGTCGTCAACGGCCATCAAATGCGTCGTGACCACCGCGTTCTCAGCGACCACTTCATTCGCGATTGCCTCGACGCGCAGCACTTCTTCACGGCTCATCGGCATGGGATGCGAGAAATCAAATCGCAACCGGTCTGGAGCGACCAAAGAACCCTTCTGTGCGACATGGGAACCAAGAACCTGCCGCAACGCCTCATGCACCAAGTGCGTTGCAGTGTGATTAGACCGAGTAGCCGACCGGCGGCTATGATCGACAGATAACTCGACTGCCTCTCCGGCCTTGAATGAACCGCTCTCGACCTTGCCCAAATGCACGATAAGGTCGCCGACCTTCTTCTGCGTATCGGTCACGCGAAACAGCCCGTCTTCAGCCCCCCGGATGACGCCCGTGTCGCCGACCTGACCACCCGATTCGGCGTAAAATGGAGTCTGATTGAGAACGATCTGTGCATCCTCACCGGCCGTGAGTGACTTAACCGTATTTCCATCGCGCAACACCGCACGGATCTCGCCTTCGGCTGATTTCAGTATCGTAACCGAGAAAATCCGTGGCTCCGGCGGTCTCCAAGACGTCAAACCACACCGACGCTGTTGCCGCCTCCCCAGATCCCTTCCAGGCCCTACGCGCCTCCGCCTTTTGCTTTCCCATCGCCGCCCGGAAGCTATCGGTATCGACTTCGATACCTCGCGCACGAAGGGCATCTTCGGTCAAATCCAGCGGGAACCCATAGGTGTCGTAAAGTTTGAAGGCGACGTCGCCTGACAGCACATCTCCAGAGTTCAGATTTCCAATCGCATCGCCTAGCAGCACCAGCCCCTTGGCCAACGTCTTGCGGAAGCGTGTTTCTTCCAACCGCAACGTCTCAGTGATGAGTGCGGAAGCACGCCCCAACTCGGTATAGGTGTCGCCCATCTGCCGTATAAGCGCAGGCACCAGGCGGTGCATCAAAGGCTCCTCGGAACCGAGCAAGTGCGCATGCCGCATAGCCCTGCGCATAACCCGACGCAGCACATAGCCGCGGCCTTCGTTACCCGGCAGAACGCCGTCGGCGATCAAAAAAGCGGTCGATCGCAGATGGTCGGCAATAACCCGGTGACTGCCCTTATTCTCGCCCTCCGCCTCGACGCCCGTCAAATCCACACTCGCTGCGATCAACGCCCGGAACAGATCCGTTTCGTAGTTATCGTGCGTCCCCTGCAGCACCGCAGCAATGCGTTCAAGCCCCATGCCCGTATCGATGGACGGACGTGGCAGCGGTGCGCGCTCACCCGGTCCGAATTGATCATACTGCATGAAAACCAAGTTCCAGATCTCGATGAACCGATCGCCGTCTTCATCCGCGGACCCAGGCGGCCCGCCGGCAATATGCGGACCATGATCGTAGAAGATTTCCGAACACGGCCCGCAAGGTCCGGTATCGCCCATCTGCCAGAAGTTGTCGGAGGAGCCGATGCGGATAATCTTGTCATCGCTGATGCCCCCGATCTTCTTCCACAGATCGTAGGCATCATCATCATCGTGATAGACGGTGACCAGCAGGCGCTTGGCATCAAGCCCGAATTCCTTGGTCACCAAATTCCAAGCAAACTCGATCGCATCGGCCTTGAAGTAGTCGCCGAATGAGAAATTGCCCAGCATCTCGAAGAAGGTGTGGTGGCGCGCCGTATATCCGACGTTGTCGAGATCGTTGTGTTTGCCGCCTGCCCGCACGCACTTCTGTGATGTTGCCGCACGCGTGTAGTCACGCGTTTCCTGGCCCGTAAACACCGACTTGAATTGCACCATCCCTGAATTGGTGAACAACAACGTCGGATCGTTACGCGGCACGAGCGGCGACGATGCCACCTCCTCGTGTCCGCACTTGCGAAAGTAGTCGAGAAATCCTCGGCGGATCTCGTTGACGCCGGTCATTCTTTGCCTCTCAGGAAGTCCCGCAGCAATGGCGCAGGCAATCTGGCCACCCGCTAGAATCGGCATGGCCGCGAACCTTCCCCACGCGGGTTTAGACATTCGGACGATCGAGCGACGGACAAGGCCACCCATGCACCGGCAAACAGCATCATTAAACCAGTCCGCCGGGCACCTCTTCTTTTACCGGGGCCATTGAGACGTGTCTAGAAACCGCCGCAGCTCACTCTACCGCCTCTAAAATAGCTGTGGGTGAGGCGCCAAGCCGGCCCTCGCCCATCAAGAGATAGCAAAACACCCTACCGTCAACGTCCACGAGCTAACGCCGGGCGCGTTTGCTTTGTCCCGGACCTGCATCTTCCTCGGTTGAATCCTCAACCGGTTTCAACGCAGCCTTGCCCCCCTCCGCGCCTTCAGCGTCCAGATCAGGCTCCACCAGCAGATGATCCGATACCAAGCCGGCATTCTCAAGAATCGCCCGTTCGATGGCCGTCGCCACCTTTGGATTGTTCCGCAGGAATGCTTTGGCGTTCTCCCGGCCTTGACCGACGCGCTGCCCTTCATAGGAGAACCACGCCCCGGATTTCTCAACAATATTGGCCTTCACACCAAGGTCGATAAGCTCTCCGTGTTTGGAAATGCCCTCGCCATACATGATATCGAACTCGACCTGCTTGAACGGTGGCGCGACCTTGTTCTTGACGACTTTGACACGGGTTTGATTTCCGACGATTTCGTCACGGTCCTTGATCGCACCGATCCGCCGAATATCGAGCCGCACTGAGGAGTAGAACTTGAGCGCATTGCCGCCGGTCGTCGTCTCCGGGCTGCCGAACATGACGCCGATTTTCATGCGGATCTGATTGATAAAGATCACCATGCCTCGCGACCGTGAAATCGATCCCGTAAGCTTACGCAGCGCCTGGCTCATCAAACGCGCCTGCAGACCCGGCAGACTGTCGCCCATCTCGCCTTCCAGTTCGGCCTTCGGCGTCAGGGCCGCCACCGAATTGACGACCAGCACATCAATCGCACCGGAGCGAACCAGAGTATCGGCAATTTCCAGAGCCTGTTCGCCCGTGTCGGGCTGCGAAACCAGAAGGTCCTCAACTGCAACACCGAGTTTCTTTGCATAAAGCGGGTCAAGAGCGTGCTCGGCATCGATAAAGGCGCACGTTCCGCCGCTTTTTTGAGCTTCCGCAACAACGTGCAACGCCAGCGTCGTCTTACCGGAACTTTCCGGACCATAGATCTCGATCACACGCCCACGCGGCAATCCACCTATGCCCAGCGCCAAATCAAGACCGAGCGAACCGGTTGGGATCGCCTCGATATCGTGGGCGTGATTGTTCTCGCCCAGGCGCATTATCGAGCCCTTACCGAAATTCTTATCTATCTGGGCAAGAGCCGCCTCGAGCGCCCGTTGCTTGTCCATAACACCCCCTTCAACCACCTGAAGTTCTGGCTTGCTCATAGCGCGATTCCCAATCTCTCATGAGTTGCACATCAAGTCTACGTCACTTGTTGGGGCAATTGTACATGGTTTGTTCCGAAAGAACAATAGTTGAACATTAGAGGAAGAAAGGGAATCAACATGGGGCGTTGCTTCCGCTGAACAACTTTCCCGATTGTCACGGGAGTTGCCAATATTCTTCCACTCAATGCCAATAAAATAGGTGGCCACACGAACCGTGACACAGTCGAAACCCTCGCGCGTCGTCAAGAACCACACGCCTTACATGCCTCGGCGGCGTTCATCGCCGGATCCAAGACCAAACCGGTCAACCGCTCGGTTCAAACGGAATTTGAGTTAGTCACCAAACCCCAGGTATTTGATGCTTTCGAGGAGGAATGGACCGCGTTCTAACATCGCCACGTCCGCCCCGGAAACCCCTTCCAGTCATTCGGATGGTGCTGGCACTGGAGCAACCACTTTGCTGCCGAACCAGACCGCAATCACCGAACCCCGAGCTTCTTTTGCAGACTCGACGAAGACGTCGTGTATTGGAACAGAAGCTTCTTGTCGGGATAGATGTAGCTGTGCGCCTTCTGCGCCATCAGCGCCGCCTCATGGAATCCCGACAAGATCAGCTTCAACTTGCCCGGATAAGCATTGATGTCGCCGATGGCAAAGATACGCGATTCGCTGGTCTCGAACTTTTCCGTATCGACCGGAATCAAATTCTCATTAAGATTGAGCCCCCAGTCCGAGATCGGCCCGAGCTTCATGGTCAGACCGAAGAACGGCAGCACCGTGTTGACGGGCAATCGCTCTTCGCCGTCCTTGGTTTTGACGGTTACGGCCTCAAGCTGCCTGTCACTGCCATGCAGCCCTCTCATTTGACCGATCAGCAGGCGCATTTGCCCATTGGCTACGAGCTCCCGCATTTTTTCAACGGTATGCGGCGCGGCACGAAAGTCATCGCGCCGATGCAACAACGTCAGAGTTTTGGCCAGAGGCTGCAAGCTGAGTGTCCAGTCGAGCGCGGAATCCCCACCCCCGACGATCAGAATGTCCTTGTCCCGAAAAAACTCCATCCGGCGCACCGAATAGTGCACCGACGTACCCTCGTAAGCCTCAATGCCTTCAATAGGCGGCCGCTTTGGCGTGAACGACCCACCCCCGGCACCGATCACTACGACCTTTGTCAGGAAGCATGTCCCGACGTCCGTCTTCAGCAAAAACCGCCCATCGTCCTGCTTGCTGATCTCATCCACCCGCTCGTTGAGGTGAAAAGTCGGATCGAACGGCTTGATCTGCTCCACTAACCGGTCCGTCAGTTCCTGACCCGTTACAACTGGCAAACCTGGAATGTCGTAGATCGGTTTCTCTGGGTAGAGTTCGGCGCATTGCCCACCAATCTTATCGAGGATGTCGACAAGATGTGCCTTGATGTCGAGCAGCCCAAGCTCAAACACGGCGAACAAACCAACCGGCCCGGCACCAATGATGACAACATCCGTTTCGATCGTTTGGCCTGGTGTCTGATCCTGCGCCATACCCATTCCCAATTGCCCTTCCCGCCGGCCCTAGCCCGCCGACCTAGCATGCACGACCACCAGCTAGTGGTCAGACACGCGAATACTCAATTCCGCTGCGAACGCCATTCTTAACGTCATGCCGATCCAACAGTGCTGCCGATTAGAATTGTTTGGCGGGAACCTGCACGATAAGCCCATCGAGCTCGTCGGTTACCTTGATCTGGCAGCAAAGCCGGCTTTCCGCGCGAACATCGAAAGCAAAGTCCAGCATATCCTCCTCCATTTCAGACGGAGATCCGGTCTTCTCGCGCCAATCATCAGCGATGTACACGTGACAGGTGGCACAAGCACAAGCTCCGCCACACTCCGCCTCGATTCCCGCCACATTTTCTAGCTTGGCGGCTTCCATCACCGTCTGACCCGCCGTCGCCTGTACAATCTGGCTGGTGCCGTCCGGTTGAATGAACGTGATTTTGGCCATGGGCTGAAAAGAGCTCCCTGGGCATTGTTAGATCCGTGATGTAGGCGAGTTAGATCTTGAGGACACCGCTTTAGCGTGGCGCGCATGGGATCGTTCAACGCCCTGAGCGATGGAGACTTAGACGCCACGACGCCATGCTTCAAGCCCAGCGCAAGTTCTACGCTGCGACGAAATGGAAAAAACGCGTAATCTTAAGAGCTCCTCACATCGAAACGGGGCGCATCATGTGTCAACCGATTGCTGCAACCGTCGCCACTGCGGCTATCGCAATGCGCTCGGCACCCCTTGCCCGCGAATCCAGGGTTGCATTGTCGCGCTCTGCCCGCTCCGCCTCTTCTGCCAACCGAAACGCTCCTACAGCCCAGGCAGACCCTTTTAGAGTATGCGCCGCCATGCGCCACGAAGCACAGTCGTCCTCGGCGATGGATTTCCGCAGAGCCGAAACGCTTGACGCGACCTGCTCCCGGAACAAACCCAGCACCTCGTTCTGCAGCGCGCTGTCGCCGAGAGTGCATCGTTGCAGATGCCCCAGGTCGAGAACGGGCGCACCACTCTCTACATCCTTCGTGGATCGAAAAACCTCATCATCGGCTTGCATTGCATACATCCCGACTCTCCGCAGGGTCCGCCCTCATCTCAGCAGATGGAATTTAGCAGCAACGTCAAAACACGACGTGAACCAACACGATTGAAATGGCGGCACTCTGGACACAATTCATTAAGCAAAGGGCTCGCCAGCAGCTTACGACGACGTCACTCTTTCGCCCTCAATGTGCTCTAGCGGTCATACTGGTTGGACAACCGTTACTGGGGGCACCGTCGCCAAGCAATTGGCGTCGGATAACGCACAACAAGCATTTGAGCCCACTCGACTGTTCGGACTAACCTGCGATTTGCCATAGGGGACACGGCACGATTCGGACGGGTGGATGGCTCAAGATACTAAACGGAATAAGCAGACTCGGGATGAGGCTAACGCAAAGGGCACGGATGGCCCGCGGCCGCCAAGCCTATCTGCACGTCTGGAGGCTGCATCGCAGACCCCCAACTCGAAATCCACATCCAGCACATCCAACGAACGCACTAAAAACGCCAAGCCGTCCAAAAGTAAAGGCGACAGCGTCAAGAAAAAACAGGTTATCCCGCCGGCCTTGCCTCCTGCAATGCAGTCCGAAAAACCGAACTCTACCAAGGAGACCGATAAAGCGGTCACGGCAAACAAGTCCAAACAAGCGACGTCCTCAAAACGATCCGAGAAGACGACCTCTTCTAAGACATCCGACAAAGCATCCTCGGCAATCGCCAATGGCACCTTACCGCCCCCGATCCCGTCGGAGGACCTCAAGACCAGTAGCGGCACACCGCCACCTCCCTTGCCTCCGTCTTTAGCAAAGAACAAAATGACAGGCGGCGCTAAGCTGGTGGCAGCGACGCAGAAGATCGAAACTCCTCCAATCACAAAAGACAACCTGGCCCGTAAACTTGAACCTGTTGCCGAACCCATTTCGGCTGAACAGATCGCTCCGCCAACAGCCAAAACATCCGATCCGAAACCGACCGCGAGGCCACCATTTGAAGCCTCGAAACCGACATCGACGGACTCTCCAGTTTCCTCGGCCGACCTCGCCGAATCCGGGATTCCGCCGGAGCTTGGTCCTGCATCAATACACGATGACGAGGAAACCTCGGACAAACCCCAACGGGTCTCTCGCCGAGAAGCCCGCAGGCGTCCCGCTGGACCAGTCAGAGAACGCTTGGCAGCGAATGATGATGCACCCTCGATTGGTGGTCTCATCTATGCGCTGCAGCAGAAACCTTCGACCAAACCATTCCAGTATGCCGCCATAGGAAGCATCGTCTGGGCCGTACTGGGCGCCACTGCGCTCTGGTTTGTGCTGTCCGCGCAGCCCGATCCGTTGTCCTCGGCTCTCGAAAAGCCGAGCACGTTCCTTATGATCACGGCCATTGCACTGCCGATCGTCGTGACCTGGTTCTTATCGCTGCTTGCCTGGCGTTCGGAGGAACTGCGCCTTCGCTCGTCGACCATGGCCGAAGTCGCAATCCGTCTTGCCGAGCCCGATCGCCTGGCTGAACAGTCCGCAGCGTCGCTTGGCCAGGCCGTCCGCCGCCAAGTCTCCTTTATGAACGATGCCGTCAGCCGCGCGCTGGGACGTGCCGGCGAATTGGAGGCGTTGGTCCACAATGAAGTCTCCGCGCTGGAACGTTCCTATGACGCAAACGAACGCAAGATCCGTGGCTTGATCGACGAACTGTCAGGCGAGCGTACCGCTTTGCTTCGCACCAGCGACGACGTTCACACCACCTTGCAGTCATTGGGAACGGAAATACCGACCCTAATCGAGAAGCTCTCCACGCAGCAATTCAAGCTCGCCGAGATTATCGAGGGTGCCGGTGACAACCTCACCATGTTGGAGACCTCTCTGTCGCAAGGCACGCGTCAGCTCGAGACGTCGATCGGCAGCCGCACCGAAGAGCTCCAGTCCGTATTGGAGAACTACACCGGCGGCTTCGAAGACCGCTTGGATACGCGAACTGAAAAGCTGCAGGGCATCCTAGAAGGTCACGCCGGCCGGGTTGAAACTACGCTGCAAAGCTACACCGGACAAGTCGACAACTCACTGCACAAGCGCACCGAACAGCTTCAAACCGTGCTCGACAGCTATACGGTTGCCGTCGATGGCGCACTGCACGCGCGCACCGACCAGATGCATGCGATGCTGTCGGATCACACGAAATCGCTCGGCGCGACCCTAACTGAATCGACGCAGCATATTGACACCACGCTCGACAGCCGCGGTTCCGAGATGCGCACCATGCTGGAGGACCACTCCGGGCTTATGGGCAAATCCCTCGGTGAAACCACGGCTCAGATGCAAGGTATGCTCGAGAACTATACGAGCGGGTTAGCTGAAGCACTGGCCAGCCGCACCGAGGACATGCAGCAGGCATTCCAGGGCTACATGCTGACCCTCGACAATTCCATCTCCAACCGCACCGATAACCTTCAGTCGGTGTTTGAAGAGTATGCCCGCGCACTCGATACGACACTTGCTAGCCGCGCACACGCTCTGGACGCACAGCTCGTCGAACGCACCCGCGCCCTCGACAACGCGTTCAATGACCGTCTGCGCCTGTTCGATCAAACGATCGTACGCACCACGGCGGCAATCGATGAAGCCGTTGGCGAAAAAGCCGTCGCCTTGACCACCGCCCTTGATAGCCACGCCCAAAATTTCCGCGACACCATAACCCGTCAAACCGCCAACATTGACGACACCCTGACGCACGGCATCAGCGCAGTGCGCCGCTCCAGCGAGAACGTCACACGTCAATCACTCAAGGCCATCGAGGGCCTTGCCAGCCAGTCTGATCTCCTGAAGCGTGTTTCAGAGAACCTTCTCGGACAAATCAATTCCGTGACCAACCGGTTCGAAAACCAGGGCCAGTTGATCATGCAGGCGGCCAACGCCCTCGAAAGCGCCAACTACAAAATCGACACGACGTTGAAACAGCGCCATGGCGAGATGTCGGGGACACTCGATCGCCTGTCCAGCAAGGCCGACGAATTCTCGCAGTTTATCGAAGGCTATTCCAACACCATCGAGACTCAGCTGTCCGAGGCCGAGGGACGTGCCAAAGCAGCCGCGGAAGAACTTCGCCAAGGTGCCCACACCCACAAGAGCGAAGCCATTGCCGATCTCGAGCGCTTCCGCGTCGAGGCCGGGGAGGAAAGTCAACGTGCGTTGACCGATCTACGCGAACGGTTCTCAACCGTTTCTGAAGAGGTCACTTCCCAACTCGGCAACCTTTCCGATCGCTTCGACGAAACCACCGATGAGGTTCGCGCGCGGGCACAAATAGCCACGCAAGCAATTGAAGAAGAGCAGACCCGCCTTAAGCAAAAGATGGAGACCATCCCAGCCAACACCCGCGAGAGCGCCGAAGCGATGCGTCGCGCCCTCCAGGACCAGCTAACGGCCCTCGACCAACTCTCCCAGATGACCTCCAGTGAGGCCCGCAAAAGGGACATCACCTCACCTGCTCAGTCCGTCGATACAACGTCCAAGAAGGCGGCAGCCGACCCGGCCTCGCTTACCGCCCGCTACGATCGCGAAGCACATTCCGAGCACGCGGAAACAGAGCGGCAGCTATCCAGTCTCTCTTCCAGCCTGGCCCAAGAACTACACGCCCGGCCGCTGCGTCCAGCCGGAGCCACCAACAATCCGACCGATGCTGCCCCGCAACAGCCGACACCCGCGCCGGCTGACACCAAATCATTAAACCAACCTGCACAACAAGCAGGCCGCTCAACGCGGCAAGACAGCCCGCCCCGGGGTTCGGCGCAAAGGGCACCAAAAGCCCAAGGCGCCACTCCGCAGGCTCAAGGCGATGGCTGGTCCCTCGGCGATCTCTTAAAGCGCGCCTCGCTCGAAGAAGAGGGCGCCAGCACGACCGCTCCAGCAAAACCGGCTGTCGACCCGAGTTCCCAGAAACCGGCGGCGGCAATCAAAACCCTGCCAGACATCGGCTTGATGGTTCAGGCCATTGACCCATCCACCGCTCAAGAAATCTGGAATCGCCTACGTGCAGGCCAGCGCGGCATCATGGTACCCAGTCTCTACCCACCACCGGCCCGGGCCGCCTTCGAGGAACTTGGCCGCCGCTATCGTACCGAGCCACCACTGCGCGAAGCCATTGGACGCTTTTTGGCCGATTTCGAGCGGACCATTCGAGCTGCGGAGCAAAAAGACCCATCCGGAAGACTGGTGCAAACCCATCTCCTCTCCGAAATGGGTCGTGCCTACCTATTCTTGGCCCACGTCAGCGGCAGGCTCGACAGCTAATCGCTCTGCAGGCTAACCTCCGAGCCCGGTGCGCTGAGAGTTACTGAGTATCAAATGCCCGCGCTGCAACCATCTCCGATCCACATCGCACGCCAGCAAACCGAAGACTGGCCACTCTCCCAACCATTCGTCATTTCCCGCGGCAGCAAGCGCTTCGCGAGGGTCGTCGTTGTGGAACTCATATCTGGCGGCAACACCGGCCGTGGCGAAGCCGTTCCCTACGCCCGTTATGGACAAACTCCGGAAGCAACGCTCGCCACTCTGCAAGAACAGTTGCCGCTAACCCGCAACGCGCTCCAACGTACGCTGCCGCCAAATGCCGCCCGCAATGCCCTCGATTGCGCGCTTTGGGATCTGGAATCCAAACAAGGCCAATTGCGGTGTCATGAGCTCGCCGGAACAAAAGAGCCCGCCGCGGTCGAAACGTGCTTCACGATCAGTCTAGACACCGCCTCGACGATGGCGGAACAGGCATGCGCGCACCCAATGCTCAGCCTCCTCAAGCTTAAACTTGGTGGAGAAGACAATGAAGATGCCACGCGCATGCGCGCCATCCGGCGTGCTCGTCCCGACGCCAGACTAGTCGCCGACGCCAATGAGGCGTGGCGCCCAAACGATCTGCCACGCCTATTCGATGCCGCATACGAAGCCGGTCTCGAGTTGATCGAACAGCCGCTCCCCGTCGGCGAGGACAGCCTGCTCGCCTCAATCGAGCGGCCAGTTCCCATCTGCGCGGACGAAAGCGCTCACACCGCCGCTGACCTCGAAGCCCTGCGCAACCGCTATGACGCCGTCAACATCAAACTCGACAAGGCCGGCGGCTTAACAGAAGCCCTTGCGATGAAGGCCCGCGCCCAAACACTTGGCTTTAAAATCATGATCGGATCGATGGTCGCGACATCGCTGGCAGTAGCACCAGCAATGCTTCTCACGCCGGACGCCGACTGGGTTGACCTCGACGGACCTCTGCTACTGGCCCGAGATCGCGAAGGCGGTCTCGACATTCAAGATGGCTGGATCACACCGAGCCCTCCGGAATTCTGGGGTTGAAGGACAAGCCCGCTAGACGACCTCAACCTTCGGCTGCGCATCGGTCAATAAACCCCCGCCCCAAAACCTGACAACGCCGATCGCCGCGATAAGCCCGACTCCCGCGAGCCCGGCCATAAGAAAAAATGTACTGCCGCCCATCATCTCGTAGAACACACCCGAGGCGAGCGTGGCCCCACCCATCACCACCCCCATCGCAATCGTTGCGTAAAGTGCCTGAGCCGTTCCAGCGAACTTCGCATCAACCGCCAGCGAAATGAAACGGATCGCCGCAAGGTGAGAGGCACCGAACGTCAATGCATGCAGGACTTGAAGCAACGCCAGCACGCCAAATCCCGGATCCGCGGCCATCATCGCCCAGCGCACTACCGATGCTGCGCCACCGATGACCATCAATGCTCCCGCCGACAGTCGCTGGTGAACTGCCCCCGACCAAGCAAACAAGACAATCTCGGCAAACACCCCCAGCGCCCACAGGGCCCCAATCAGTTCCGCCGACAGCCCCTGACGCGCCCAATGGATCGATCCGAACGCATAATACGTCGCGTGAGCCGCCTGTATGGAACCGGAGGCGACAAGAAACATTAAAAACACCGGAGACAGTACCAATTCACGGATGGCTCCGAGACGGAGTGGCGGCTTGCCATCCCCACAGCGCGCCACCACCAATGTATCCGCCGGCAATAAGTGCGCCGTAATCGCGGTGATGAGACAGCCGGCGAAAACCAGCCAGACCACCGAACCCACACCCAACAACCCAATGCACCAAGCCGCAATTGAACTCGCCAGAATGAACGTCAAAGATCCCCAAACCCGCATGCGCCCGTAGTCGCAGCCATGGACCCGCACCCCACCAACCGCAATCACCTCGGTCAGAGGCATGATCGTCGTCATCGCAAGTGAAAGCGCAACCGCGGCGCCAAGGATCTCGTAAAAACCATTTAGCTGACCCAACAGAGCAGCCATCACCATCGACCACCAAGCCAGCAGCACTATTGTCCACCGGTGACGGCCGCTCCGGTCAGCGAGAAACGCAACGCCAGGTGACACCCCGAGCCGCAGGAAGAACGGCATCGCGACCACCACCGCGATTTCCTCAGCCGACAGCCCACGCCATTCGAGCCACAATGGCAGAAATGGCAAATGCACGCCGTAGATCAGGAAGAGTGCGCCGAAAAACGCGCCGACACGCGAGCAGTGACCGATTTGCATACCGCCAACGAAACAGAAAACGACCGTGATTATCCAGTCACGAATCTACACCGTGCCCGACGGCCTGCATTTGCTCAAATCAAACCGGGCTGTGCCACCGACACCAACTACCACAACCAAGGCCATTCAGCACTTTCTCAAACCGATCGAGATCCGGGCGACATTAAGCCCCTTAGGTGAGATACTTATCGACTGCTTACAGCGCGACGAGGTCACGATCATTTTGGCCGAAAAGGTTTCGCCTTTGACGGAAAGGCGGAATCCATCGTCCGTCACACGCCCCAAAACGTTACCTTTGGCGGAATGTGTCCGCTCTTCCCACTCTCCCGTCAGCGCCGCTCCGTTGACATTGTAGTGGGCCTTCGCATCGATCTTGTAGCTAGAGCTGGCACAGCGCAGGTTTTGATTGATCCGCGCTCCGGAGTTCTTCACGAAGTAAGTTGCTACGCACTTGACCTGCTCCGTTGCTCCATTGCTCAACTTGACGGCGCCCCAACCCGACCAACGGCCTGCGAGCTCCTTCACGCCCCCAGCTGCCACCGGAAACGCACCAACTGACACCAAGAGCGGACCAGCCGTGATCACGACTGCTACCAAGCTGCGGAACTGCTTCGTGCGGAATTGGTTGAACATCAGGTGTCCCTCACCGGCTCCCATCGGCATTCCCCTAACTGAAATTTCAAAACCCAAAACACTGTACCGCGCCATTCATGATTGGCGATGCCGCGTCGATCACGACAACTCATCAAGTCCGACGAGATGATCCAATGGCGCTCGCCCACGCCCTGCTGGCCGTTCAGCAGCCCCAGCAATAGCGGCGCTGGCAAACGATTTTGCAAGTGCCACGGCGCTCTCGAGGCCGTGACCAATTGACAAATTCGCTGACACTGCTGCCGAAAGGGTACACCCAGACCCATGCGTATGCGGAGTTTTTACCCGCTTGGAGGAAAACATTTCAACACCCGATGCCGTCACCAAGATGTCGACGGCCTCTTCGTCATCCCAACCACAATGCCCGCCCTTAACAAGAACCGCCTTCGGTCCCAGATCGAGCAGAAGCCGTCCTTGCTCTTCCATTTCACAGCTTGAGCCGGCGACCGATTGACCGCTGAGCACCGCCGCTTCGGCTAGATTTGGCATGACGAGCGCCGCCAGAGGCAACAACTGCTGGCGCAGCACCTCGATAGCATCGGGTTCCATAAGCTGGTCCCCACTCGTCGCCACCATCACCGGATCCACCACCAGTGGGCCACTCCAACGACGAGCGAGAACATCACAGATGGCTTCTATGGTCCCGGCACTCACAAGCATGCCGGTCTTGACCGACTTAACGTCAAGATCGGCAAACACCGCCTCTAGCTGAAGTGCCACAAAATCGGCAGGAACCGAATGCATGCCGCGCATGCCCAGCGTGTTTTGCGCGGTCAGCGCCGTGATGACGCTGGCCCCGTAAACACCATGCACCGTAAAGGTCTTGAGATCGGCTTGAATGCCGGCCCCGCCAGAACAATCGGAACCGGCGATTGTCACCGCAACGGGTCTCGGCGCGGATGTCGAAGGCGTCGGCTGCGTCAATTCTCCAGGCTCTTTCGCATAATGTCCTGTTGCAGGTGGTCCGGTGTCACCCACTCCTCAACCTGGCCCAGCGCCGGAAAGCTTTCGATCATCCATTGCCCCAACCAGTTCATTGATCCGGTGAGGAACATCAATCCGGTAATGACCAGCAGAACGCCCATTACTTTTTCCATTGTCCCGAGATGCCGTTTGAAACGGTGCATGAACGACAGGAATGGACGGATCGCGACTGCCGCAAGAACAAACGGAACGCCAAGCCCCAGCGAGTATGCCAACAACAATGAAGCACCAGCTGTCATACTATTTTCTTGGGCGGCGACCGCCAACACAGCGGCCAGAACCGGCCCCACGCACGGGGTCCAACCAAAAGCAAACGCCAGCCCGATGACATAAGCACCAATCAGGCTCGCACCCTCGAACTGCGTGTGATAGCGCGCTTCCGAATAGAGTAGCGGTATCCGCAACAGCCCCAGAAAATGCAAGCCGAACAGGATAATCACGATCCCAGCGGCCATCGCCAGCTCGGTACGGTAAGCCTGGATTAGCTGACCAAAGGCCGACGCACTGGCACCAAAGCCGACAAAAACCGTCGTAAAGCCCAAAACAAAGAACACCGACGCCAAGACAACCCGTCCCCAAACCTGGGAATCGATCCCCTCGTCATCGGTCATCTGGTCCAATGTTGTGCCACCAAGGTACCCGAGATATGGCGGCACCAACGGCAAAACACAGGGCGAGAGGAAGCTCGCAAGGCCCGCCAGAGCAACCCCAAAGTAAATATGCGCATCCACCAGCATGATCGTTATCAGACCCATTTATGGAGTTAATAGGTACGCACCGGTCCACTCGAACGTGATCGTCCTGTTTCGCATATCCTCGGATGACCAGATAGTAACAACTTTGACACCAGGCCAATCCTCCCCGGCAACAGCGAAAACGCATATCCCTCGACAAAGATCCATTTTCCAGATCCCGGCGTTTAACTGGCAAACAACAGGGGACACAGATATGGTGGTCGCATCAACGAGTATCGGACAAAGGCGATATTCGCCAGCAACGGCGAACACCATAGTAATGGCGCACTTATTACAACGCGTTGCAGTCGCACGCGATAGTCAGGCATTTTCAGAGCTTTACGAGTCATTCGCCCCACGGGTGAAGGGCTACATGATCCGACAAGGCGCGGATCCGACCACAGCTGAGGAATTAGCCCAAGAGACCTTGATGACCGTCTGGCGTAAAGCCGGACTGTATTGCGACTCCAAAGGCAGCGCGACCACGTGGATCTATACGATCGCCCGCAACCTGAGGATCGACCGCCTGCGTCGTGAAGTGCGTTGGCAGGCGCTTCCCGAGGGTCGCGACGAGGAAGCATCCGACGACCAATTGCCCGACGAAGCCGCGTCCGAGCGAGAGCGGCGCAAGCGGGTCCATGAAGTACTCTCGACACTGCCCCAAGATCAGCATGAAGTCGTAATCCTGTCCTACATCGAGGGCCTGTCTCACAGTGAGATCGCTGAACGGCTCGAACTTCCTCTCGGCACCGTGAAATCGAGAATGCGTCTGGCCTATCAAAAGATCCGGGAATCCGTTGAGGACCTGAAATAGATGAAGATTGAACACCACCCCGACGCATCGACCTTAATGAGCTACTCCGCCGGCAGCTTGCCGGAAGCGTTAAGCGCAGTTGTCGCCGCGCATTTGGATGTCTGCCCGGACTGCGCCCTGGAAGTCGAAACCATGGATCGGATCGGCGCCAGCCTGTTCGAGCGGATCGAGTCCGTGCCGATGCTCGCATCCTGCAGCGAAGACTGCGGGCATCTGCCATCTGGTGCCCCTGCCGGCTCCACTATCGCCGAACCAAGCGGTAATGTTTTGACCCGCCTTCTGGGCCGCGAATTGTCCGAAGTTCACTGGAAGCGGCTCGGATTTCGAATCTGGCACTACCCCATCAAGCTTTCGCCTGGGAGCCCTGGGGATCTGCGGTTGATCAAAGTGGCGCCCGGTCAGGTCATGCCTGAGCATGGTCACGGCGGTTCAGAACTCACCTTGATCCTCGACGGCGCCTACAGCGATGAGTATGGCAACTACCGGATTGGAGATGTCTCCGATCTAGGCGACGACGTCGACCACCGTCCAATCTCCGATCCAATCGAAGGCTGCATCTGCCTAATCGCATCGGACCAAAAGGCCCGCTTCAAGGATGTGGTATCGAGAATATTCCAACCGATGACAGGACTTTAGGGCCCACCAATATGGCCTCCCAACAGTTTCCCTGGAATACGGCGTGGATCACCGGCGCTAGCACCGGGATTGGTCGCTCCATCGCGGTAAAACTCGCAGCCGCTGGCGTCAAAGTCGCCGCCAGCGCACGAACTGAAGCAAACCTCGCCGACCTTAGCGCCCAACACCCAAACATCACCGCCGTGCCGCTCGACGTAAGTGATAGGCACTCGGTCATGGACAACGCAGTCCCGCGCGGCGGTCAGATCGGCGAGATTGACCTTGCCATCTTGAACGCAGGTGTTTGGCATCCAAGCTGGGCAAAAGATCTGGCGGGTGACAAAGCCGCTCAATCGATGTCCGTCAATTACCTCGGTGTGGTGTACTGCATCGAGGCGCTTCTTCCGAACATGACGCGGCGTGGCCGCGGCCACATCGCCATAACAAGTTCGGTCGCCGGCTACCGGGGTTTGCCGAAGTCGTGCCACTATGGACCGACCAAAGCAGCCATCTATAACCTCGCGGAAACACTAAGCATCGAACTGAAGTCGGCGGGAATCGACATCACGGTTATCAGTCCGGGCTTTGTCGAAACGCCGATGACGTCGGTAAATGATTTCCCGATGCCCTACATTATGAGCCCAGAGGACGCCGCCGACCGCATTCTGAAAAAGCTTCCCGCCAAGCCATTTGAAATCGCGTTCCCTTGGCAGCTGGTCTGGAGCCTGAAACTGGCTCAGATGCTGCCCACCCCGCTCTACTTGTGGCAAGCACGCAGATCGCTCCGCCGCCCCGGAGATACCTGACCGACACTAATCGGTTCGGACAAACCGGTAGACACCGACATCGATCAATCCGGTTTCGAAACCCACTTCGCAGTAGGTCAAATAGTAAAGCCACATCCGCCGGAAGCGCTCGTCAAACCCAAGAGCATGGATCTCCGGCCAAGCATCGACAAAACGCCGACGCCAGTCCCGCAGCGTTTGCGCATAGCTATCACCGAAACGCCTCACGACCTCAAAACCTAGCCCATGTTGCAGCGCCTGCTCCTGCAAATTGGACACGGTTGGCAGCATGCCGCCCGGAAAGATATAGCGCTGGATGAAATCAGGATGCCGGCGGTAGGCCTCGAAGCTCTCCTCCCGAATTGAAATTGCCTGGATGACCGCATGCCCGCCAGGCACCAGCCGGTCCTTGATTTGAGTAAAGTACTGTCCCCAATGCTGTTCACCGACAGCTTCGATCATCTCCACCGAAACGATCCGGTCGAATTGCCCCTCGACATCGCGATAATCTAGGAATTGAACCTCGGCACGATCCCCCAGCCCAGAATTCACAATCCGCCCGCGGGCATACTCAAACTGCTCCTCCGAAACAGTAATCGCCGTAACCTGCGCCCCCTTTTGAACCAACCGCTGGGCGAGACATCCCCAACCGCAGCCTATTTCCAGCACATGATTGCCCTGCTTAACAGACAGTGCCTCAAGAACCAGCCGATACTTCTCCTCCTGAGCCTCGGCCAAGGCCTCGGTTCCAGTCTCATAAATCCCGCTCGAATACGTCATGCCGCCGTCAAGCCATAACGCGTAAAACGCATTTCCCAAATCATAATGAGCTGCAATATTGCGGCGACTTCCGGTCTTCGTATTGTCCCGCCGCCAGTGACCCAACCTGTCGAAAACGCGGGTCTTGAACCACCCGCCGCCGGCGCTATCGAAAGCCGTGTAATTCGCCAAAAAGAAACGCATCACCGCCCCGAGGTTCGGCGTTTCAATTTCCTGGCTCATATAGCTGTCGGCGAAACCAATCGTTCCTCGCCGAATGGCCCGCCACAAGAGCCCGTAGGATTTCAAGCGCAGAACCGCCTCAACCTCCTTCCCGCGACCGATGTCGACCCGCCTGCCCGAGGGAAGTATCAAACGGAGTTGGCTGTAAGTGACATCAGCAAGCCGCGAGGTAAGGAACTTGGCGGCCATCTCGTCCAGCCGGCCGTTTTTGCGAAAACCATCGTCCAAAGCGGCATTGTGATCGACCATGTCGTGACCTAATTCTAAACTACGACATGCGGCGGGTAGAACGCCGCAGGCCTTTGATGAAACTAACCGAATAACTTGGGGAGCTGTACCCCCTCACCAGCGGAACGCCCTTCAGCCAAAGCTTCAGGGCTTCGTAGTGAATGGCCCCCATGACCTTGAACGTCATAAGTGGCAGCCGGATCAGTAAAGAACCCAGTAAACGGTCACTAAGGGGCCGCGCCCGCCCGCAAAAATACGTTTTGATGAGCGGGCCATCAGAATCCGCGTAGGCGACCCCAACTGTCAATCGATCTTCCGTATACTTCACACGGAAGTGGTACGATCCGTTCTGCGCGGCAAATGGAGAAACAAAAAGCTCCTTCCGACAACCCTGAGCATAGACACCCTCTGGCGTCATACAGCCAGCGTCGACCACATAGCCTTTGCGCTGAGAAAAGGTATTGGAAACCTCGTAATTGAGCGAGACCAAACGGTCTTCGGCATCGACCAAGAAATACACGCTAAGAGGATTGAAGGCGTAGCCAAATACTCTGGGGTAGGCCAATAACAGTATCCGGGCGGCTTTGGTTTCGTAGCCGGCAGCCCGAAATATGCGTCGTGCATGCTCCCCAATCTTAGTCCCATCACCCGCACCGAAATCACGGTCATACAGACTGACGGCGTTGGCTCTATTGTAGGAGAACAGCTTCAGCCTTGCAGAGGTTTCAGCAAGCCGGTCGACATCGACAAGAAACGAAAACACCCGATACGAGAGCGCATGCTGAACGGGACGTAACCGCCTGTGAACAACATCCCCTTCGTAGACTGCAACGTCGAGAGTCACTGTGCTGCTTCTAGCTGCTGAGGAAACTGCCGCGCTGCAGGCGACAGAATACGATCGCGCGCGCCTTCCACCGACCATGGCCGGCGCACGCCGCCAAGATCTTCCGCCACGGCCAACCCAGATTGCAATCCGTCTTCGTGAAAACCGTATCCGAAATAGCTTCCCGCAAACCAGGTCCGGCGCCGTCCCTGTAACGACCAAAGATCGCGCTGCGCGGTCATCGCCTGAACGTCGAAGAGTGGATGCTCATAGGTGACCTGCTTGATGATACGGTCCTCGACAATAGACCGCCAAGGATTGAGCGTAACAAAATAATCATTGTTGGTTGCCAAGGGTTGCAAGCGGTTCATCCAGTAACTCACCGATAGCCGCTGACTGCACTCATCTCCGACGTAGTTCCAGCTCGACCAGGCACGCTTCCGTTTCGGCATCAGCCGTGCGTCGGTATGCAGATAGGTCTCATTTTTTGCATACGAGAACGCCCCGAGAAGCGACCTCTCAGGCTGATCCGCGTCATCAAGCAATGCGAGAGCCTCATTTGCGTGCGTTGCAATCACACACTGATCGAAGCTGTCCGAGCATCCATCAACCATCGTCACCTGAACGCTACTGCCGGCACGCGCCACGCAAGCAACCGGAGCCTCAACCGAATGCGTTCCCGAAAAATCAGAAAGCAGGCGTTTGACATACTCTCGGCTACCGCCACGAACCGTCCGCCATATTGGCCGCTTCGCGACATCCGGGATCAGCAAACCGTGGTTAGAAAAAAAGCGCGCGAAGGCGGCCATGGGAAACCCAAGCATCTGCTGCGCAGGCGTCGACCAAATGGCGGCTCCCATCGGCAATATGTGCCGACAAACAAATGCATCGCCGTACCCGCTGGCGACGAGCCACTCACCGACACTCAAATTCGGATCAATGTTGTTGGCGTCGAGTTCCGAGACCTCGCCGAAAAACCGCACGATATCCCGCACCATAAACCAGTGTGTCGGGCTGAGCAGGTTGCGCCTCTGCGCGAATAGGCCAGCCGGCCCATTGCCTGAGTATTCGTAGGTGCCATCCCCAAGAGAAACAGAAAAGCTCATCTCGGTCGGCGCCGTTTCAACGTCGAGGTGATCGAACAGCGAAACGAGATTGGGATAGCAATGCTCATTATAGACGATGAAGCCAGTGTCGACGGGAACCGTATGCCGGTCTGCTTCAACGATCTCTTCGGTATCGCTGTGCCCGCCGAAGTGTGCGTTTCGCTCGAACAACACGACATCATGGCGCTTCGACAGCAACCAAGCCGCGCTGAGACCTGAAATCCCAGCACCGACAACAGCGATTTTCACTCAGTTCCCTCCACAACATCGGATACGAAAGCTTGAACGGTCGAACCACCCCGATGGTTCAGCCGATGCAAACACGCATCGCCTGTCCTTCAATTCTGCATGGCACATCATTTTTGCGCGACGATGAGTCGCGGAATCGCGAGAATTCAGTTAGCATCCATCTTGAAGTCTTGATCTACCGGCCGGCGGCAACTGGTCGAAAAACAATTTGTTACGCACTGGGGTCTGAAATGGCGGGCGAAAATTTTTGGAGAACTTTTGCATCCGTAGCTATTTTGTTGGCAGCGGGGCTGTTTGTCACCGTGACGAGCCTTGTCACGCTAAACGCGGCAAGCCTGGTCGCCGGCAACGACACATGTACCTATTATGCTTGCATCTCGTTGGCCGCCAATAATTAGTCAGCCGCCTGATTAACAAGGCTCGTTCAGCCAATACCATTCATGACGAGTTAGCACCTGCTTGTCGTTTAACAACACCATCGATTTCCATCAAATCACGAAGTAAACCCTCGAAATCCTTCAGCGGAACCATATTCGGACCATCCGACGGTGCGTTGTCAGGATCTTCATGGGTTTCAATAAACAGCCCAGCGACACCAACAGCCACCGCCGCACGGGCCAACACCGGTACAAACCTGCGGTCGCCCCCAGACGAGGTGCCCTGCCCACCCGGCTGCTGTACCGAATGCGTGGCATCGAAAATCACCGGACAGCCGGTTTCAGCCATGATCGCAAGGCCACGCATATCAGTGACCAGCGTGTTGTAGCCAAACGAGACCCCGCGTTCTGTGACCAGCACATTCTCATTGCCGCTGTCGACCACCTTGGCGACGACGTTCTTCATGTCCCATGGGGCAAGAAACTGGCCCTTCTTAATTTTCACGACCCGACCGGTCTTTGCCGCCGCCACCAAAAGATCCGTCTGACGGCATAAGAAGGCGGGTATCTGCAGTACGTCGACTGTCTCCGCCACGACCGCGCACTGCGCTGGCTCATGAACGTCCGTCACAACCGGCAGACCCAACTTCTCACGAACCTCGGCAAAGACCGATAATGCCGCATCAAGACCCAATCCGCGCTTTCCCTGAAGTGAAGTCCTATTGGCTTTGTCAAACGACGTCTTGTAAACGAGCCCGATACCAAGCCTGGTGGCGATCTCCTTTAGCGCCGCCGCCATCTCAAGCGCGTGCGAACGCGATTCCATCTGACAAGGTCCGGCGAAGACGGCAATGGGTGCATCGTTGGCGAACGTTACATCGCCGACCCGGACAGTGCGTTGCGCGGTCATTGATTGTGAATCCCATGGTGATCTTGGATGAGCGGTTATAGCCCCCAGCGAGACGCGTGGCGAGTAACCCATTCCACCCAACACTGATCCTCCCTTTCCGGACGGACCTCATCACGATCTCCACGGGAACCGGCCGCAAACAGAGCATCCCAGCACATCCCAAACCCCACGCAAGGCTTCTAACAAGCTGATCTAACTTAGCTAAATAGATACTTCTCACCGTATTTCAGCTCATGTCGGAGCCCCATTGACGCACAACGGTAATTTGACGCGCTGACGGCCGCTTGCCATTTTCCCGACATATTTCCAGCCGAGTTGCCCCGCCGCGGGGAGTTCAAGATCTCTTCACGGACGAAAAACAAGGAAATCACATATGAAAAACGCGACGGGGAAAATGATATGAGCAAACCACCCATCTCCCTATTCGCCGTAATACTGCTGGCCCTCGCCGGCCTTGTAACGGTAAATTCGACGGCCCAAGCTGCCCGCACGTCCTGCCTGCCTGGTTCGGTGAAGGCAAAGCTGGCGCAAATTCGCGCCAAGTTCGGACCGGTTCGCATCGTCTCAACGCATCGCCCTGGTGCGCGCATTGCCGGCTCGGGAAAGCGCAGCTATCACGCATCCTGCCGTGCAGTTGATTTCCATGCACCGCGCGGCAAGCGCGGTAGTGTCGTAGCCTGGCTGAAGCGCAATCACTCCGGCGGCGTCGGCACTTACTCCTGCCGAATGCACCACATCCACATCGATAACGGCCCGCGCGTGCGCTTCCACCACTGTGTGAACGCTCGTGGCCGCGCGGTCGGAAAAAAACGCAGGTACGCTAAAAGACGCTCCCGCAAGACGTACTCAAAAGCATCCTCGAGGCGCCGTTACTCCAAGAACCGCTCCAGCAGCCACCGCTATCTATGCCTCAAAACCCTCCAAGGCGCGGTACGCGTCCAAACGTAGCCGCAAGCTCTACACCAAACGTTCCGCCAAGAAGGTCGCAGCACGTTCCAGCTACGCCGAAAATGGTCGTTGGAAACTCAACAAATACACACGATAGGCAAATCTGTTCGAATCCGGAGCGGGCGGTGACCACCGCCCGTTCCCGATCAGATTGAAACTAAGCATTTGAGGTTAAACCAGCCTGCTCTGGCGAACAGCCGCCGCAATGAAGCTTTCAAATAGCGGGTGCGGATCGAACGGTCGTGACTTCAATTCCGGGTGGAACTGCACACCGATGAACCAGGGATGCTCGGGAATTTCCACGATTTCCGGCAGTAGTCCGTCAGGAGAGACCCCCGATACCGTCATCCCGGCCCCTTCAAGAGCTTCCCGGTAGCGCATATTGACTTCGTAGCGATGCCGATGCCGCTCCGAGATCTCCTCGCCACCATAGATCTCCGCCACCCGTGAACCGGCCGCAAGCGCGGCCGAGTAGGCTCCGAGTCGCATGGTGCCGCCGAGATCCTGATTTTCCCTACGTTTTTCGAGCTCTTGACCGCGCATCCATTCCGTCATCAGGCCGACGACGGGAGCTGAAGGCTCACCGAATTCCGTGGAACCCGCATCTTCGATGCCTGCCGATCGCGCAACCTCGATGGTGGCCATTTGCATCCCGAAACAAATGCCAAAATACGGCACGCTGCGGGTCCGAGCAAAGCGCGCCGCCATGATCTTACCTTCCGCCCCACGCTCCCCGAAACCGCCCGGCACCAGAATGCCGTGAACGCCTTCCAGGTAGGGACCTGGGTCTTCTCTTTCGAAAACTTCTGACTCGATCCACTCCAGTTTGACCCGCACGCGATTGGCGATGCCCCCGTGGACCAAGGCCTCCATGAGCGACTTATAGGCATCCTTGAGACCGGTGTACTTGCCGACGATCGCGATAGTCACTTCACCTTCCGGCGTCGCAATCGAGTTGGAGATACCATCCCAGCGCGTTAAATCCGGAGCTGGTACATTCTCCATCCCGAAAGCGGAAAGAACCTGCGTGTCGAGCCCCTCGCGATGATAGGCCAACGGCACATCATAGATCGAACCCACGTCGAGTCCTTGGATCACCGCCTCCTCGCGAACGTTGCAGAAAAGCGCGATCTTTCCACGTTCCGAGGCCGGAATCTCACGGTCCGCACGGCACAACAGGATATCCGGCTGAATACCGATCCCGCGTAATTCCTTCACGGAATGCTGCGTGGGCTTCGTCTTCAACTCACCCGCCGACGGGATGAACGGCACCAAGGTGAGATGCATGTAGATTGAAGCCCCGCGGGACAGATCATTGCCCAGCTGCCGGATGGCTTCGAAAAATGGCAACGCTTCGATGTCGCCAACCGTGCCGCCGATCTCGACAAGCACGAAGTCGATACCCTCGTTGTCAGAAACAACGAACTTTTTTATGGCGTCGGTCACATGCGGGATCACCTGAACCGTGCCGCCGAGGTAATCCCCACGCCGCTCCTTTGCCAGGATGTCCTGATAGATCCGACCAGTTGTAACGTTGTCGGTCTTCCGCGCAGGAACGCCAGTGAAGCGTTCGTAATGCCCGAGATCGAGGTCAGTTTCCGCCCCGTCGTCGGTGACGAACACCTCACCGTGCTGATATGGGCTCATGGTCCCCGGATCGACATTCAGGTACGGATCGAGCTTCCTCAAACGGACCGTGTAGCCACGGGCTTGGAGAAGCGCGCCGAGCGCCGCTGAGGCGAGACCTTTGCCGAGGGAAGAGACCACGCCACCGGTGATGAAGATATACCGCTGCATGGGCGTCTTATCTGACATGGTTCCGGTCTGATCCGAAGCAGTATTATCGCCACATCCACTGTTTGGCTCACAAAAAAGAACCCTATACGGTTCTCTCAGCCCGCAGAGTTACCGAGAATCTGTCTGACAGACAGGCTCAGTCGTTTCGAAATGACGCTTTCTAACAGTCCGTTCTGGCTGCGCGTTACATCCCCATCGACATCCGCGGTCGGATACCCACTCAAGCATTCCGGCCCATGCGGTGCACCAAGACGCACTGCGTAACCACACCAAAAGCAACACCGCAGCAACCCGTCGGACGACGCCTCGGCGAAACGAAGTGCGCTGGGATTGGAAGTCAGACGCCCAATTAGCGACCGCTGGGCACGCTCGGAAGCGAACGCCGGCCTTTTTGAAGGTCGTCGAGAATTCCGCCGCCACCGCTTGCCGGGGTATCGCCGCTACCACCAGCGGGTACGCCTTCCTCGACCTTCGGTTGCCCCACGGAATCGAAAACGGAACCGTCAGTTGACTGCCTGTTGGCGAGAATTGTCGAAACAATACTGGTCACGAAAAAACAGACCGCCAGGATCGCCGTTGTCCGGGTAAGCATGTTTGCCGTGCCGCGGCCCGTCAGAAAGCCGCCACCGCCAGAACCGCCGCCGCCCATGCCGAGCGCGCCGCCCTCCGAACGCTGCATCAACACCGAAACGATGAGTGCCAGCACAATGAGAACATGAACAACGAGAAGTACGTTTTCCATCAGTTAGGGACCTGTGCCTGAGCATTCTGAATTTTGTTTGAGATCCGCGCTTCTACATCAGCTTGCGCCCCGACACCACCCCCGCCCTGCGTGGCAATCGGCTGCGTTCCAAAAAAGCACGGCTTCTTCGAACTTCAACCCAACGTTGCGCCCCGAAATTCAGCTCACCGCGTTTTGCGCTCTGGCAACGGTGGCACGCCGCCTTCGGCAATACTTACTGCCCGAGCCACCCTGACTTGGGGATTCCGCTCCGGCGGAACAACTTTCTCCATCCGCTCTTTCCAAAGACGTTCCCGCTCGACGGCGGCTAGGGCCTTCAATTTGGCCTGTTCCTCCATCTGCCGTACTGCGGCGGCGGCAACAACCTCTGGGCACCGGAACGTGAGCTGCTCCTCTAGAAAGATAAACCGTTGGACCTGCCTAAGGCGTTCGGGCGCAAGGTTACCTTTGCCCCACTCGGCACCGCGAGCCAGATCCGCCTGAATACCGGCCTTATCCAACAACACCTTTTCCGCTTCAAAACCCTTGCAAGTATCGACATCCGTCCGTGCCGCCTGGGCCGAACCAAACGCACCGCTAATGAAAGCCGCGACACCGGCCAGAATTGCAGTCGATTTCAGCATGCACGCGAGCCCCAATTGCCTGCGCTTAGCGATCCTGCACACCGCGCAAACCGCCAGAAAACCTGGCCGAAAAACCAAGCCCCATAATGTTTTGCGTCAATGGTGGCCATGTGTGCAACACCAGGATGCAAGGTCAAGCACCCAGTGTGGCCGAACCTCCTGAACCTGGCCGGCACCCGATGCCCCAGCCAAACGCCAACCTACACGAGCCCGCTTAAGACACGGTTTGTGCCCGATACACCTCGATAATTCCGAGAAAATCCGCAGCTTTCAGACTGGCACCGCCCACCAACGCACCATTGACATTTTCAACGGCCATCAGTTTCGCCGCATTAGCCGCTTTGACCGATCCACCATAAAGCACCCGCATCGCCATGCCGGCTTCACCAAATCTCTCACAAAGACGTTGTCGGATCATTGTATGCACATCGGCAACATCCGCCGCCAGCGGCGTTAAACCGGTGCCGATCGCCCAAACTGGCTCGTAAGCAACAATCGTATTATCCGCAGTCGCCTCATCGGGTAGGGATCCGGCAATCTGCCTCGTCACGACATCAAGCGTCAGATCTGCTTGCCGTTGACCGATGGTTTCACCAACACAAACGATCGCCTGCATACCGGCCCGATGCGCCGCCCTCGCCTTCTCTCGCACCAACCGATCCGTTTCTCCGTGATCCGCGCGCCTTTCCGAGTGACCGACAATCACCGCCGAGGCTCCGGCATCAGCCAGCATCTCCGGGGAGATATCGCCGGTATTCGCGCCCGAGACGGCGCAGTGACAATCCTGCGCGCCGACCGTTACACAACCCTTTCCGACCAACTCCGCCATAACCATGGTCAGCGTTGCCGGCGGAAAGATCATTACGTCGGCGCCAATCGGGTTCGCCTCTGCCGCAAGCGCTTTATCGACCGCAAGAGCTTCGCCCAGCGCACTTTTCAGCCCGTTCATTTTCCAATTGCCGGCGACCAACGGACGGGGCCGGCTTTCCACCTTTTCGGTTAAAGTCATATGGTCCTCTCTCCGGAGCGTACTTATCTAAAGTGCTGCTGCGGGTATCTTTACTCCTCATGGGTTGCATGAGCGTCCCGCTGCAGCCTTGCTTTCATCGTCGGCCTGCGCTTCATATCACGCAAAAAGTCGGCGCCAAGCACGACATAGGACCAGATGCTGCGGCTTCAGCTGCCGCCCCGGAAGAATTTTTCGAGGAAATAAGGACAACAATGCTCGAATCTTTGAAAAAATGGGCCTCTGGATGGGTCGCATTCGTAATGATCGCACTGCTCATCCTAAGCTTTGCAGTCTGGGGCATCGCTGATTACATCACCGGCGGCGGCGGTGGTGGCGCATTGGCTACCGTTGGCACCAAGGAGATCACCGCCGATGAATTCCAGCGCGCCTTCGGCAACGAGCTCAATGCCCTCTCCCGCCAGGCCGGCCGACGCATCACCTACGAACAAGCCCGCGCTGTCGGCCTCGACAGTCGGGTTCTTTCACAACTCATAGGTTCGAGCGCTGTTGAGGCCCATGCCCAAGAACTCCGGCTCGCCTTATCCGATGAAACCGTTGCAGATGGCCTTAAGAGCGACCCCAACTTCCAGAACGCCGGCAGTTTCGACCGCAATATGGTCGAAAGGCTACGCCGCGAATTGAATGTCACAGAACGCGGTCTCATCGAACTGCGCCGCCAGGACGAACTGCGCAATCAGATTACAACCGCCCTGCTGCGCGCCACCGTCGTGCCCGATGCCATGGTGGACGGGCTCGCCAAATGGCGCGGCGAAACCCGTGTGGTGTCATATTTCAGAATCGATGCCGACAAGCTCGTTAAGCTGGAAGAACCAACCGACGAGGAACTAAAGAAAACCTATGAGGGTAACAAACGCCGCTACATGACGGAACCTCGCAGGGATCTCGCCGTACTCCAATTGTCGGTTGCGGATTTGAAGAAGAAAGCAAAGTTCACAGACGATCAACTGCGCCAAGCCTATGAGCAGACCAAGCACACTTATTCGGTGCCGGAAAAGCGGCGCATTGAACAAATCTCCTTCAAGGACAAGGTGGCAGCAGATAAAGCCCTCGCCGAGATCAGGAGCGGCAAGGATTTCCTTGAGGTCGCGAAGGCCACCGGCGCCGCCGACAGTGACGTGAAGCTCGGACTCAAGTCAAAATCCGACCTCATCGACAGCAAGATCGCCGATGCCGCCTTCGCCCTGGCGAAAGATGCTGTCTCGGAAGTCATCGAAGGCGGTTTCACAACAGCCGTAGTCCGCATCACCGAAATCGTGCCGGGCAAGGAACCAAGCTTCGAGGAAGTCAAGGACAAGGTCACCGACCAGATCGCAAGCGAATGGGCGCAGTCGCAGATACGCGACTACTACGGTCGCGTTGACGATGGCCGCGGCGAAGGCAAGCCCTTGAAGGAAATCGCGGAAGACCTGGACCTGCCATTCTTTGATTTGAAATCCATTACCCGAGGCAACGTCGGTCCCGATAACAACCCCGCACTCACGGTGCCGGATGCAAACCGCATAATCGGGGCCGGTTTCCGCGGTGAAATCGGCCTTGAATCCGAACCGATCCAGCTTGACGACGGCGGCTATACCTGGGTCGACGTCATGCAGGTGACGGACGCCAAGCAGCGGCCGTATGAAGAAGCCAGGAACGAGGTCAAAACACTCTGGAGCGACAGTAAAAAACGCGAGCTTATTACCGAGCTGGCCCGCAAGTTTACTGACCGCATCAAGGCCGGAGAAGATTTCGCCAAGGTAGCCGAAGAAGCCGGTGCAAACGTCGAAAAGACCTCGGCAATCGGTCGCTCGACGATCCCCGATGGCCTTACACAGAATGCCATGACCCAGTCCTTCGCATTGCGCAAAGGCGAGGTTGGTCATGCGGAAACGGCCGACGGAACAACGCGCACGGTTTTCAAGCTCGATGAAATCAACGACGCCCCGGAAGCTGGCGAAGATCTTATGAAGCGATTACGCGAAGAAATCCTTCAGCAACTGCGTACCGACAGTCTCGCAGCTTACGTTGCCGCCTTGCAGACGCGTTTCGGCGTCGAAATCAACCAATATCAGTTGCGCCGGGCAACAGGTGCCGACCAGCAGCAATAGTCCCGATAGCACTAGGCTAAGGGAAGGATCCACTTGAGTACCCACGACCGGCGCCGCGAGCAGATCGAAGCCTCACCCTCCTTTGAGAGCTTCAAAAAGGGCTTTGCCGAAGGCAAGCCGCAGCTCGTATTCACGCGTCTTGTCGCCGACCTCGAAACGCCGGTGTCCGCCTACGTCAAGCTGTCCGGCAAGGGCCAAATGGGTCTACTCTTGGAATCCGTCGAAGGCGGCGCCCAACGCGGCCGTTATTCCATTATCGGGCTACAGCCGGATATCGTCTGGCGGGCATTCGGCACCCGCGCCGAAATCAACCGCAATCCAAAGCGCGGCGAACAGGGATTTAAACCCCTAAAAGCCGAAACACTCGACGCTCTGCGTGCCCTTCTCGCCGAAAGCACAATCGATGTGCCGCAGGGCCTCCCGCCGATGGCTGCTGGTGTGTTCGGCTATATGGGCTACGACACTGTGCGGTTGATCGAACACCTGCCGAACGTCCCGCCCGACGATCTCGACGTCCCTGATGCTGTGCTTATTCGCCCGACGGTGATGGTCATTTTCGATGACATTAAGGACGAGATGACCATCGTCACACCGGTACGCCCCGAACCGGGAAAACGCGAGAACCCCGAGAACGCCTACAAGGCCGCCCTCAAGCGATTGCGTTCCATCGTCAAAGCACTCGAAGGTCCGCTATCACACCGTGGCACGACCACCCGCCGCGCCCTGCCAGCACCCGAACCAGTTTCCAATACCAGCGCCGCCGAATATCTGAAGATGGTCGAGACGGCCAAGGACTACATCGTCGCCGGCGACATCTTCCAGGTGGTTCTCTCTCAGCGCTTTTCAGCTCCTTTCGAACTGCCGGCCTTTTCCCTCTACCGGGCACTGCGCCGCGTTAACCCAGCGCCGTTCCTATTCCATCTCGACTTTGGCGACTTTGCCCTTGTCGGATCATCACCCGAAATCCTTGTGCGCGTCCGCAATGGTGAAGTCACCATTCGACCCATCGCCGGCACGCGCCGCCGCGACGAAGACGAGGCCATCGACCGCGCCCTCGAAGAGGACCTGCTGGCAGATCCCAAGGAGCGCGCCGAACACCTCATGCTTCTTGACCTCGGCCGCAACGATGTCGGCCGCGTTGCTGAAATCGGCACCGTTTCAGTCAGCTCGCAGTTCATCATCGAGCGTTACAGCCACGTCATGCACATCGTCTCTAACGTCATCGGTCGAACTCGATGAAACTCGCCACGATGCCGTTGGCGCGCTAATGGCCGGCTTTCCAGCAGGCACCGTTTCGGGAGCTCCGAAAGTTCGCGCCATGCAAATTATCGACGAACTGGAAAAGGCAAAACGCGGTCCCTACGCCGGCTGCGTTGGCTACTTTTCCGCTGACGGCAACATGGACACCTGCATCGTCCTACGTACCGCCCTCGTCAAAGATGGCCAAGTCCACGTGCAGGCAGGTGCTGGCATCGTTCACGACTCGGTCCCGGAAAGCGAACAGCAGGAATGCATCAATAAAGCCAAAGCCGTCGTCCGCGCCGCCGAAGCCGCAGTGCGCTTTGCCGGCGGTGGCCGGGAGGCCAAGAAGAAGGGAAACGGCGGCATCTTTAGCTGAGCTCAACGCCCGCACGCTTGAGCCATCGGAAGGCTGCTATTCTTCGCGTCGTCCCGCGCAGGCTTACTCAAAAGTTGAGAAACCATCATGCTGACCCTCCTCCTCCTGCGCCATGCCAAGTCCGACTGGAACAGCACCGCTCTAGACGATCACGATCGCCCCCTAAATCCGCGCGGAACCAAAGCCGCGCCCATCATGGGTTGGCACCTTGCCCGGAAAGGCCTCAAACCGGACTTGATCCTTTGTTCCGACGCTGTTCGAACGCAAGCCACTCTTGCGCTCGTTCTGCCCGAACTCGGTCCACCGCCACCGCATGTCGTTTTTGAAGAAGCGCTCTATCTCGCCAGACCCGACACCATTCTCGACGTCATCAGAAGCAACGTCGAAGAAGCCACCAAAAGCGTCATGGTAATCGGCCACAATCCAGGCCTACATGCGCTCGCATTAACGCTGATCGGCGATGGCAACAAGAAGGGACTTCGGCAGCTGGCAATGAAGTTCCCAACAGCCGCCCTGGCGGTTATCACCTTCGACACCGCTCACTGGCCCGAAATTGGTCCGACGTTGGGCAACCTCGCTTCTTTCGTCACACCCAGGGAGGTCAGCTGACGCTGGTCCTCCAACCGGCTTAAGGCTATGCTATCAAACAGATACCCTGCATTCGCGACGCCGCATCAAATCCCTAGAAGGAACAACCAGCCTCGATGCTGCTCCTGATCGATAACTACGACAGCTTCACCTACAATCTCGTCCACTACATCGGCGAGTTGGGGCCTCTGTGCGAGGTCCACCGCAACGACAAGATCACCGCCAAAGAAGCCCTTGCGTTGAAACCGAAGGCCATTGTCCTCTCGCCGGGACCTTGCACGCCGAACGAAGCCGGGGTTTGCCTCGATCTTATCAAAGAAGCTGCCGGACGCGTCCCGATCCTCGGTGTCTGCCTTGGCCACCAATCGATTGGTCAGGCTTATGGTGGAAACGTCATTCGCGCGCCATTGCCGATGCACGGCAAACTCTCCACCGTGACTCACAACGGGGAAGACATCTTCAAGGGACTACCTAAAACGTTTGAAGTCACCCGCTACCACTCGCTGATCGTCGAGCGCGAAACCCTACCCGACTGCCTCTCCGTGACGGCCGAAACCGATGACGGCCTCATCATGGGGCTGCAACACAACAGCCATCCCGTTCATGGGGTTCAATTTCACCCAGAAAGCATCGCCTCCGAGCAAGGTCATAACCTGCTTGCAAACTTCCTTCAGCTTTGCGGATTCAAACGCTTAAAGAAAGCGCCCGTACCGCCCCACAAGGCGGCTTAATTGCGAGCCTTGATGCGTCCAGACCAACGATGACAACCGACACCGACATAAAAACTCTGCTCGATCGCGTCGCCCACGCCGAAATCTTCGACGAGGAGGAGATTGCCGAAGCGCTTCAAGCATTGATGAGCGAGGCGGCAAACGACATCCATCGCGCCGCCTTCCTGATGGCGTTGCGGGTGCGTGGTGAAACACCCCCTGAGATCACCGGAGCCGCACAGTTCCTGCGGGACCGCATGCTCCCGGTTGAGATCCCACCCGGTGCCGTTGATATCGTTGGCACCGGTGGCGACGGGCACGGAACCTACAACGTCTCGACCTGCGCCGCGATCGTCGCCGCCGGCACCGGCCTGCCGATCGCCAAACATGGCAACCGATCCGTTTCCTCCAAATCCGGCGCCTCCGATGTGCTGCAGGCACTTGGTGTGAAGATCGATCTCACACCGGCCCAGGTAGCAGAGACGATCGCCAGCGCCGGCATCGCCTTCATGTGGGCACCAATGCATCACCCAACGATGAAGGTCTGGGCCCCAGCTCGGGCGGCGCTTAAGGTCCGCACACTCTTTAATCTCCTCGGACCGATCGCGAACCCAGCCCGCGTCACCCGCCAGATCCTTGGCGTCTACGATCCGCAATGGGTCGAGCCGATCGCCGATGCACTAAGCAACCTTGGTGCCGAACACGTCTGGGTGGTGCACGGAGCCGATGGCTTGGACGAGCTGACGACCACCGGCTACACGATCGTCGCCGAAGTAAGCCAAGGGACTGTCGCCGTCTTCGAAATCACTCCTGAACAAGCCGGACTGCCGCGCGCGAACATCGCCGACCTTAAAGGCGGCGACGCTGAAACGAACGCGCAGGCCATCCGCGATCTTCTAGATGGCAAAACCGGCCCCTTCCGCGACATTGTTCTTCTCAACGCGGGTGCGGCCCTCATCGTCGGCGAACGCGCCTCTTGCATTAACGAAGGCGTCGAACGAGCCGCTCACGCCATCGACACGGGCAAGGCTAAAGCCACGCTGGAAAAACTTATCGCCGCCACCAACCAGATAGTCGCGACTTAGAAGTACGCATTCAAGAACACCACAAACACCCATGCGGGCAGCAAGCCACTACCCTGGCCAGGCCAAGTTGTCGTATACCTCTCCCATGTCCGATATCCTCGACAAGATCACCGCTTACAAACTCAAGGAAGTGGCCGGCGCCAAACAGCGCGAGCCATTGCAAATCATTGCAGAATACGCCCGTAGCGCACCGCGCGTACGCCCCTTCATTGGCGCTCTGCGAAACCAGCATGCTAATGGCAAACCCGCACTCATCGCCGAAATCAAGAAGGCAAGTCCCTCCAAGGGGCTGATACGCGCCGACTTTGATCCGCCCGCATTGGCATCAGCTTATGAGGCTGGCGGCGCCACATGCCTATCGGTCCTCACCGACACACCCTCATTCCAGGGTGCCCCCGAGTTTCTCCAAAGCGCCCGCGCCGCCTGTACTCTCCCGGTTCTGCGCAAGGACTTCATGCTCGACACTTATCAGGTGGTGGAAGCGCGTGCTTGGGGCGCCGACTGCATCCTTGTCATCATGGCCCAGGTCGGCGACACCACCGCTGCGGCGCTGGTCAGTGCTGCCCATGACTGGGGCATGGACGCCCTTGTAGAAGTCCATAACGAAGCCGAACTCGACCGGGCGCTGAAGCTCAACAGCCAACTGATTGGCATCAACAACCGCGACCTTCGTACCTTCGAAACCAGCCTTGAGACCACTGAACGCCTCGTCGGCACGATACCGAAGGACCGTATCGCAATATCCGAAAGCGGCATCTTCACCAACGCCGACGTCGTTCGTCTGCGTGCTGCAAACGTCAACACCTTCCTCGTCGGTGAAAGCCTGATGCGCCATGACGACGTCGAAACCGCCACACGCACATTGCTCGGGACCCAAACCGCATGAGCAAACTCTCACACCTAAACGAACACGGCGAAGCCCGTATGGTTGATGTCTCCGATAAGGAGATCACATCCCGCACGGCCGTTGCCGAGGGTTTCGTCTCGATGGCGCCCGAGACATTCGAGCTCATCGAAAAAGGTGAGGCTAAGAAAGGGGACGTACTGGCCACCGCCCGCATCGCTGGGATCATGGCCGCCAAACGCACGCACGAACTGATCCCGCTTTGCCATCCACTTCCGATCACCAAGGCACTCATCGATTTTCAACCGACCACCGCGCCGACCGGCGTACGCGTCACTGCCGAAGTCAAGGTCACCGGTAAGACCGGCGTTGAGATGGAGGCCTTAACCGCCGTGTCTGTTGCCTGCCTGACCATCTACGACATGCTTAAAGCCGCTGACAAAGGAATGTGCTTTGACGGCATCCGCCTCATCGAAAAAACCGGCGGCCGCTCGGGCCACTTCCAAGCTAATACAGAGCCTAGCAAATGAACCAAGTACTAACCGTCGACGAAGCCCTGGCGCGCATTCTGGCGGACGCACAATCGACACCGAGCGAACAAGTCGGCCTCCTCGAAGCCGCAAATCGCACCCTCGCTGAGCCACTCACCGCGCGCCTTACCCAACCTCCATTCGATTCCTCAGCCATGGACGGTTACGCCGTCCGCAGCGACGACGTAGCGCGCCTTCCCGCCACACTCGACATCATCGGACAAGCCGCCGCCGGCCACCCATTCACCGGCTCCCTTTCAGCTGGACAAGCCGTTCGCATATTTACCGGCGCACCGATGCCCGCCGGTTCCGACACCGTTGTTATTCAGGAAAACACCACCCGCGAAGGCAACTTCGTTTACATCAACGATTGCGTGCCCGATCCTGGCCATGTCCGCCCGAGTGGCGGAGATTTCACAGCCGGTTCCAAAATCATCGCCGCCACCACCCACTTGCTGCCGCGCCACGTTGCGCTGGCGGCCGCGATGGGTCACAGCTCGCTGAAAGTCCACCGCAAACCGATGGTCGCGATCCTGGCCACCGGCGACGAACTTGTTGAACCCGGCACCACACCTGGTCCCGGCCAGATCGTCGCATCCAACGGCTACGCACTGGCAGCGATGGTCGCGTCCGCCGGAGGTGAGTCCTGCCTTCTGGGCATTGCTCGCGATACACTGGACAGCCTGCAGCAAAAACTGGCGCTGGCCTCCGACGCGGACATCGTCGTCACCATCGGCGGAGCATCCGTCGGCGAGCACGACCTGGTTGAATCAGCGCTCACGAAATCCGGCTTCCAACTCGACTTCTGGAAGATTGCCATGCGCCCCGGCAAACCTCTCATGTTCGCGCGACGCTCTCATCAACGCGCCATCGGCCTTCCCGGAAATCCAGTCTCCGCCATCGTCTGCGCCCACATCTTCCTGCTTCCGCTGATCGCAAAATTGAGTGGCCGCCCCTCACATGAGACAAACGTAGTCGAGGCACGCCTGGCCGCGCCGCTGGACCGCAACGGACCGCGCCAGCATTACATGCGCGCCCGCCGCACCCGTTGTTCCGCAGACGGCGAAGCCGTCACCCCTGCCGAAAGCCAGGACAGCTCGCTTCTTTCCATTCTCGCAAGTTCGAATTGCCTGATCGTCCGCCCCCCCGGCGCTCCAGCTCTCGAGGCTGGTTCGAAAGTCACAGTTGTGCCAATTGACTTCTGATTGGGTTGCATAGGGTTGCAGAACGCCTCATGAACATGTATGGTACGTTCATGGTTTGTGCAACGCAGCCAAACCGGAACGGATAGGCGGCAGGGAGAACATCGCCGATATGCTGACACAGAAGCAAAAGGATCTCTTGCTATTCATCCATGAGCGGCTGCAGAAGACAGGCATCCCGCCTTCGTTCGACGAAATGAAGGACGCCCTCGACTTGAAGTCGAAGTCTGGGATCCATCGTCTCATCACAGCCCTCGTCGAACGCGGCTTCATTCGCCGCCTCCCCCATCGCGCCCGCGCCATCGAGGTGATTAAACTGCCCGAAGGAGTGGCCGGTCCGGCAACACTTACAGGAAGCCAGCCGCCGCCTGAATTCGAGCAACGACTGAGCGCAATGCCAACCCAGCCGGTGCCTGAGCCCAGTATTATCCACTCCCAGTCAGTGCCGGTGCCTGTTATGGGGCGCATTGCAGCCGGCACACCGATCAGCGCTATCCAGGATCATACCCATGACATCGACTGCCCTCCCGATCTGTTGTCGAATGGAGAGCATTTCGCGCTAGAGGTCCGCGGCGATTCGATGATCGAAGCCGGCATCCACGATGGCGACACAGTTATCGTTCGGCGCGCTGACACCGCCCAGAATGGCGACATAGTGGTCGCTCTGGTCGAAAAGGAAGAGGCGACATTGAAGCGCCTGCGCAAGAAGGGGGCTTCCATTGCGTTGGAGGCCGCAAACCCAGCCTATGAGACCCGCACTTTCAGACCCGACCAAATTGATATCCAAGGTCGTCTCGTTGGTCTGATCCGACGCTATTGATCCCGCGCTGAAGTGCACCGCCGTCTCAACTCAGTTATCGGACCTGACGTGACCACAGACGCTGGCCCTGGAAATCTGTGACGCTGGTGCTGTCGATGGAACCGTCGTCACCGATGAGGATCGCAAGCGTCCCCTGACGCGAACTGCGAACTGGGTCCACGATTAGACCGGGTTTGTCGCAACCGGGCCGCACCTCCACGCGCATCACGAGAATGTCGGCGCGTAGGCAATCCTCCTGGAGCGATGCAGCACGACGTGTAATAGCAATCACGACACCCTTCACACGCCCGACACAATCCACCTGGTCGCAACTGAGCGCCCCTTCAATTCCAACCTCCCAAGCCTCGCGGCTGTCACCATCTCGCACCAGCCATTGTGATAGCTCATAGTTTGAAAATCGAGACGTTAGTCCGGAAAATTTTCCATCTCCATCGCGCACCACAACGAGCCGTCCATTGTCGCCAATTAGAACGTCCGGCCGCTCAACCAGCGGTGCAACCGCAACGCCGAGCGCAATAGGCAGCACACCCAGAAGCCGCCAGCGTTAGCGAAGTAGCCATAAACAAAGCCCACCCGCAATTATCACCGATATTGCCATTGTTGAAATCGCTGGGACACGGCTTGCGACCCCTGCAGGCCGGCGACCCATTTCGCCAGATTTCCATCATCTCGAGTCCCAGCCCCATGACCGAGAGCGCTGCGTCCTCCGCCCCAAAACGGCATCAAGACCAGCGTCGCTAGCCCCGCCGGCATGACAATCAAGTTGCAGAACGGGACCGCCAAAAAATTCGCCAATACAGCGAGGTATTGCACCTGGTGAAAATCATAAATTCCGATTGGCGCCACAGTCGCGCTGGCTACCAGCGTAGAACCGACTATCGCCGCGAGAAACGCAATGATCCGCCAATGCCAACTCGGCCGCCCCTGCACCCAAGGCTCCGCCCGTCCCGCCAAAACTTCGTAAGAAGCAACCTGCCCCACAACCGCGGCGAACGACATCTGAAATCCTGGATCGACAACGCTTTCCGGAAACATGAGTAAGATCGCCAATGCCGCCAAGGCGACGTTGCGCAGCGCAATCGCCTGCTGGTCGGCCAGGTTCGACAGAAAGAAATTGGCGATCATCACGAACGATCTGAGCGTCGCAAAAGATCCCCCCGAGATCTTCAAATAGCCGAATGCACCGAGAATCGCACCGATAGCCCCTACTTCCGAATCGGAAGGTTGAGTGCCAGCACCGGAAACAATGCCAACAAGAACAGCAGAGCAAAAAAACAAAAAGCCGCCCATGATCACCATGTGCAGCACCGAAATCGACAGGATGTGATAGAGCCCCGATACCCGGTAGACTTCGTTGGTCTCCTCTGAAATGCCGCTTCGGTCCCCGGTTATCAGCGCCCTCGCGACCGCCCCAGTTTACCATTGCAGCGCCGCCGTCACACGCTCGCCGATATTCATGCGCACGCGCTCCATCGCATCGCTCATCGCTAACATCAACGATGGCTCAATAGGCGCCGCGGTAACGACGGGAACCATGGTCGCGAATCCTACAGCGCCGACGCTGCTGAAATAGGCGTACCTGGCGAAGTCAGAGCCACCAGGAACCGAGGCACGCGGCGGCGGTGCCAGCTTGGCGGAGAATGAAACATGATCACCAGGCAGCAGTCCCGTAATCGGATGCCGGAACAAAACGCGGATCTTCGCTGGCAACTGTGTAGCAATCAGCGTCTCGATTTTGCTCGGCAGTATCGTCAGCCACTGTCGGCCATTAGCCAGTGATTCAATTTGTTGAATAAATCCCGACACCTGAACAGTTGTCGTTTTGGCGGATAGTATCGGTGCGCGTGCAAACTCAATACGCAGCTTACCGGCCGCCAAACCCACCGCACAGGAAAATCCCTGTCAGTACGCCAACGAACGTCCCTCTATCGTCGAAAACCCGCTGAGACACTGCAGCAACCAAAGCCGCCGTCACGACGACCGCCCCCAGCTCCGAAGGCAACATAAAACAGATCAGCGTGTCCAACCCAACAAACACCGGAACCCAATCAAACCAGCGGGGACGCTCTGCCTCGATCTGCTCCTGAAGGACCGAAATGCGCGGCCCTGACGGCTCTTCAGCCCGGTTCGCAACCCCGCCCTGCGTCTCTGAGTCGCTAAGGTCTCCCAGCATCGTTCGACCTTGCTCCTAAACAGCTTCCCCCACCCATGCTACATCGCCACGAACGCGAAATTAGCGGCCACATACGTGCCGCGACCCAACCGATGGGATCTGTCCGCCAATGCCTCAATCTAAAACCACCTCAGACGAAGTCGTCGTCCGCTTTGCCCCCTCACCCACCGGATACCTGCATATCGGCGGCGCACGCACCGCACTTTTCAATTGGCTCTACGCAAAGGCCAAGGGCGGTAAGTTCCTCCTGCGCATCGAGGACACGGACCGTGAGCGCAACTCACCTGAAGCTGTCGAAGCAATTCTCGACGGGCTGCGCTGGCTGCAACTGGATTGGAATGGCGAACCCGTTTCGCAGTACGAACGAGCCGACCGGCATCGCCAGGTTGCAAAGCAACTGCTGGCCGATGGCAACGCCTACAAATGCTTCCTCACGCAAGCCGAGTTGGCCGCCATGCGCGAGACCGCCGAGCGCGAGAAACGCACCTTCAAGGTCAAATCTCCATGGCGCGACCGCGACGCCAGTGAAGCCCCCGCCGACACGTCATATGCAATCCGCATACGCGCCCCGAATGAGGGTGAAACCGTCATCAACGACCACGTTCAGGGCAAGGTCACCTTCGCCAACAAGGACCTTGATGACCTCATCATCCTGCGCTCGGACGGCTCCCCAACTTACAATCTGGCAGTCGTTGTCGATGACCACGATATGGGCATCACTCACGTTATCCGCGGCGTTGACCACCTCACCAACGCCGCCCGACAAACGCAGATCTACGATCTATTGGATTGGAAGGTTCCCAAATGGGCGCACGTGCCGCTCATTCACGGACCCGACGGCGCAAAACTGTCCAAACGCCACGGTGCGCTGGGCGCCGAGGCTTACCGCGAGATGGGCTATCTGCCCGTTGCCATGCGCAACTATCTCGTACGCCTGGGGTGGAGCCATGGCGACGATGAGATCATTTCAACCAACCAACTCATCGAGTGGTTCGACATCGACGCCATCAATAAAGCCTCCGCCCGCTTCGACATTCAGAAACTTGAAGCGATCAATGGTCACTGGATCCGGACCAGCGACGACGATGAGTTGTACGAGCGCATCGTCCACCTTCTACCGCACATTCCCCATGGAGACGCTATCTCCCAGGCTTTCTCGCTTGGCGCCGGCATGAAGCTACGCGCATTGATGCCGGCCATGAAGGAACGCTCAAAGACGCTGCTCGACCTCCTCGATGGCGCGAAATTCCTCTGGGCAGAACGCCCGATGGCATACGACGAAAAGGCGAAAAAACTGCTCGACGAGTCCGCCCGCACAATGCTTGGCAAGCTACTTCCCAGTCTTCAGCATCTACCCGACTGGACGGCTGCGCCACTTGAAACCGCAATCCGTGAGTTTGCCGAAGCCGAAGGTCTCAAACTCGGCAAGGTTGCCCAACCGCTTCGAGCCGCCTTGACCGGCACCACCGTCTCCCCGTCCATCTTTGACGTCATGGCGGTTCTGGGAGAAACGGAGACTCTGAGCCGTTTGAAAGACGCCGCCGGCTGAAAAGTCGGCTTGACTGCTCGTTCATGCACTATATTGCACTGCAAAGTGCCCAAACTTCAGGAATTAACGCCTGCATAAATCGAGCATAGACTCGATTGGGAACCGGTGTTTTGGTCGGCGCAGAACTGGAGGTTTTCCAGTTCGCTGGGGCTCAGTAAGCAATAAAACGGCGTCACCGCTTTTCGCACTGCTCAATATGCCGTAAACACCCAGTCCCACATCCACGCGAGACCTGCCCTCCCCTGCCAACGGTTATCTTGTCGCAGGTGTGAATGTCAGCTACCACGCCTCATTATCTGCGTCGGTCCGCTTGAGCTGGCCAACATAGGGGTCCGCACCCGCGACGCACCTCTATCACATTTCAAAAGGGAACCGCCCGATGAATTCTCATGACACCGGCTCCGGCACTTCCCCTATGGCCACCATCAAGGTCAAGGAAGCCAATATCGACATGCCCGTGCGCTCAGGCACACTCGGGCCAGACGTCATCGATGTCGGCAAGCTCTATAAGGAGACGGGTTGTTTCAACTACGACCCGGGCTTCACCTCGACGGCCAACTGCTCTTCAAAGATCACCTATATTGACGGCGACGCCGGCATACTTCTGCATCGCGGCTACCCGATCGACCAACTCGCTGAACAATCGTCATTCATCGAGGTCTGCTATGTCCTCTTGAACGGAGATCTCCCCACCCAGCTCGAGTACGACGAATTCGAAAACGCCATCACCAATCACACGATGCTGCACGAGCAGATGACTCGTTTCTATACGGGCTTCCGGCGTGACGCTCACCCGATGGCCATAATGTGTGGTGTGATTGGCGCGCTGTCGGCGTTCTATCACGACTCCACCGACATCAACGATCCGTGGCAGCGCACCGTCGCCGCTCGCCGCCTCATCGCCAAGATGCCGACGATCGCTGCCATGGCCTACAAGTATTCCGTCGGTCAGCCCTTCATCTACCCGCGTAACGATCTGGATTACACCAGCAACTTCCTGCAAATGTGCTTCGCCGTCCCGTGCGAGCCTTACACCGTCAATCCCGTCATAGCACGCGCCCTCGACCGCATCTTCATTTTGCACGCAGACCACGAACAAAACGCCTCGACGTCCACCGTTCGCTTGGCCGGCTCCTCTGGTGCCAATCCATTTGCTTGCATCGCCGCCGGCATCGCCTGCCTGTGGGGCCCCGCCCACGGCGGTGCCAACGAAGCAGCGCTCAACATGCTGCAAGAAATCGGCACCGTCGATCGCATCCCCGAGTACGTCGAGAAGGCTAAGGATAAAACATCCGGCTTCCGCCTGATGGGGTTCGGCCACCGGGTCTACAAGAATTACGACCCACGCGCGAAGGTCATGCAGACCACCTGCCACGAGGTTCTCGATGCCCTCGGCATTCGTGACGAGCCATTGCTCAAAGTTGCCATGGAGCTTGAGCATATTGCGCGGGAAGACGAGTACTTCGTTGAAAAGAAACTCTATCCCAACATCGACTTCTATTCCGGCATCACGCTGCGAGCCATGGGCTTCCCCGTCGAGATGTTCACCGTCCTGTTCGCGGTCGCGCGCACGGTCGGCTGGGTCGCCCAGTGGAAGGAAATGATCGAGGATCCCGAGCAGCGCATCGGCCGCCCGCGCCAGCTCTACATCGGCGACGCCGGTCGCGCCTTCGTTCCACGCGGTCAGCGGGGCTAATTCCTCGAGCGGTGTACTTTCACATTGGATGCCTCAGGGACACACCTGGCGGCATTCTCGAGGCGTTCAATCACAACGTCGGCGGCCGCCTCGCTTGGGCTCGGACCATCGATGAGCATCTTGCTCGGAATACGCCCGAGTGCCTCCAGCTGCGCCTCACGCTCCGGTGTATCCTTCAGCAGCAACTCCAATGCATCAGCGAGCTTTTCCGGCTGGCAGTCCTCCTGCAGCAGTTCCGGAAACGCATTCTCGTCTAGAACGAGATTGGCCAGCACAACCGATGGTACGTTGACCAGAAAACGTAACTGCGATGCCAACGCATCAACCCGATAGGCAACGGCCATCGGTGTCCCTGCCAGAGCCAATTCAAGCGTGACCGTACCTGATGCAGCTAACGCCGCGCGTGCGAGTTTAAACGCCTTAAATTTATCCTCGTCACCCGACACCAAATGAGTTCTCTGTGGCCATTTCTTGATCTCTTCCTCCACCAGGTCCCGCACAGAATCGACCACCGGGATCAGCACTTGCAAATTGTGACTGCGCTCTTGGAGAACCGAAACAGCTTCCCGAAAAGGCTCCACTAGGCGGCTAACTTCCGAGCCTCGGCTCCCAGGCAGCACGACCAGAACTGGATCCTCCGGACACAGGCCAAGCCGGTCACCAAGCTCTTTCGCATCAAGTGCTTCAAGCCAATCAAGCTTTTCAATCATCGGATGACCGACATAAGTCGTCGGCGGTCCGCCCAGACGCGCGTGCGCATCGGGTTCAAACGGCAGCAGTGCGAGAAGATGATCGACGTACCGGCGCATTTTCCGCGCCCGCCCCGGCCGCCACGCCCAAACCGTTGGACTGACATAATCAATGATCGGGATATCCGGACGCCGACTGCGGATCCGCTTTGCGATTGGATGCGTGAACTCGGGACTGTCGATAATGATAACTGCGTCCGGCTCCGCGCTCAATGCCGCATCGACCGTTTGAAATATCCGCCGCGCGATCCTGGGTAAACGCGGCAGGATCGACAACAGCCCCATCACCGCAACGTCAGATAGTGGAAACTGAGATACGAGCCCCTGGCGCGCCATGTTCTCTCCCCCCACGCCCAGATAACGCACCCGCCCCGCAAGCCGCTGATTGAGAACTTCCATCAGTTTGCCGCCAAGGGCATCCCCGGAGTGCTCACCAGCAATGACAAACAAACAATAGCTGCGAGGGGCTCCGTCCACCACAACGCTATCGCGTCCATCATCACTCACGGCGCCACTGGTTCTGCCAGGCATTGGCTCGCCATCCTCTTGTTCGCCAACGTTCCTTCAACTCTCAAGACCGCTCGCTTTCCAAACCAGCAATGAAGAGTTTCTGGCGGTCAGCCTCCGCCACAACATCTGGCGCGACACTCGCCGCAAACTTCTGCAGGACGACAGCCACCCCGGCCAAACCGACCTGCGCCGCCTGCGAGATCACCTCTGCATCGAGTTCACGCCCGACGGCCATGACCGCAACGCCCTTACGCCGGGTGCCGAAACCACCACCCCATTGCCGAAGATCGGCCGCACGCCCGAGCGTCTCCATCACACCTTCACCAGCTTCAACGACCAGAACGTGCTGTCTTGAGACAACCACGGCACGGCCCGCACCAAAACATTCAATCGCGTTAATCAGCCGGGCGCCCTTGATCGCATCCGCTTCATCGTTTTTATCCAGACCACGCCGGCCTAGCTGCCGCACAGAGAACTCCGGCAACAATTGCGCTGCGCTCTTCGCATTCGGCTCTGCCTGACCGCCATCGACGCCGGAGACGAAGATTCGATGCGCATCCGCCAGTTCCAGCAACTTCGTTCGCTCGATCGCCAGCACACGGCCCGCATCTACGGCGATACCGCGTAGATCCGCACCCGCCGCCTTGCGTACAGTCTCTGGCCCAATCGCTGGCATATCGACCCGCAACTCCTGACCGGGCTTCGGCGCCTTGATCAGAATTCCCCGCCCGACATTTCTGCGCTGACGCATACTCTTGTGACGATAGGCCGTCAGACGGTCGAACATCCGATCGGTACCTTCCGCCCCTTCGATCGCCTCGATATTGCCACGCGCGACCACCACAGCCTGCCCCACATCGTAGGGCGCAAGTGCCCGCAAGACCTCGAATCCTAGGTTCATGTCACCGAGGTCTTCGTGCCGATGCTCAGGTCCCGCGAAACGTCCAGCACCAACCAGCAACTCAGGCGCCACCTGGCTCACCCCAACGATCTCCAGACCATATCGTTCGAAATAGGCAATCACACCGCGCAGTATCGCATCATCGCCACCAACCCGGATCAACCGGAGAACGGTTGGCACGGCGCGGAAGAATCCAAAGTCTGGTTTGATGGTCGTAAGATCCGGCCGCCGAACGCTTCCGGCAATGGTCACCTGTTGACACCCGGCAGTCTTGAACGACGAGATAATCTTACCGATCTGACCCCAGTTCACCCAGGTCGTATCGAATCCGGCAAGCGTCTCGTCCGCCTCTCCCTCAATAGCAACGATGTGAACCGACACACCCCGCTGCTTGAGACTCTCGGCGATCTCCAACGGCAAGCTTTGCCCCCCCGCGAGGATCCCGATCCGCCTGGGCGGAGCTCTATTCATGCGGGCGCCTCACTCAGTCCCGGACTGACCACGTGGCGTGCACAAGGACCGTTTGCCGCCCTGGCGAATAAACCCGATGATTTCCTGAACGGTTTCGTGATCATTGAACTCGGTGGCGACATCATCCATACGCTCCGCGAGCGTACCTTCAGCCGCAAACAACGCCCGATAGGCCCGTCGCAGATCATGAATTTTATCGCGAGTGAAGCCCCGCCGCTGCAGACCGATGATATTGAGACCGGATAGATAAGCCCGGTTACCCAACGCCATGCCGTACGGAATGAGGTCATTCTCAAGTCCGGACATCCCACCGACGAACCCATGCCTGCCAATGCGGGCGAATTGAATAATGGCCGCACCTCCACCGATGATCACGTAGTCGCCAATATCACAGTGCCCGGCCAACATGACGTTATTGGAGAACACGACATTGTCCCCGATTTTACAGTCATGCCCAACATGGGAGTTGGCCAGGAACGCACACCGGTCTCCAATCTTCGTGGCCATTACGCCGCCCTTGGTCCCGGGGTTCATCGTCACCCCTTCCCGGATCTGACATTCCTCACCGATCTCCAAGGTTGATGGCTCACCCTCGTACTTTAAATCCTGCGGTTGGTGACCAAGCGAAGCAAAAGGGAATACGCGTGTGTGCGCCCCGACCGTCGTGCGCCCAGCAACCACTGCATGGCCGATGAGTTCCACCCCATCTCTCAACACCGCGTTCGGCCCGACGTGACAATAGGGACCGATCTTGACCCCATCCCCAAGCTGCGCTCCGTCCTCGACAATCGCCGAAGAATGGATTCCCTGATCAGCCATTGCTACTCGCAAATGCCCGCGCTTCAGCTGTATCAGCCAACATAGCGCTTATCTCCGCTTCAGCCGCCACAAGGCCATTCACCTTGGCTTCGCCGTAGAACTTCCAAACGCGACCCCGGTTCCGGATCTTGCTGACGTGATAATGCAGCACATCGCCCGGCACGACAGGTCTCCTGAATTTAGCCCTGTCGATCCCCATGAAGTAGACCAGCTCGGCCTGATAGCCTTCACCCAAGCTGTGAACGCACAAGGCGCCGGCGGTTTGCGCCAATCCTTCGATTATGAGAACACCGGGCATCACTGGAAATTGCGGGAAGTGTCCCTGGAAAAAGGGCTCGTTGATGGTCACGTTCTTGAGCCCGACCGCACTTTTATCGCCGTCCATGTCGTAAATTCCGTCCACTAGCAGGAACGGATACCGGTGCGGGAGAAGCTTCATAACTTGCGTAACATCAGCCGTGCCAAGCTCGGTTTTGGAACTCACGTCGTCCATTTTTTTCTTGTCTCCAACTACGATGGTGCGCTGGGCTAACCTAAATTCTGGGTATGGGCTGTTCCAGCCGCAACCCGTCGTTCAAACTTTTCTAGCCGCTCTCCCCACCGCCCTTCGCCAGCTTCGTCAGCATTGCGATCTCGCGGCCCCACTGCCTCAACGGCCGCGCTGGCGTCCCACCAACCCGCGCACCCGCCGGCACATCCCCCTTTGGATGCGAGGCACCGGCAATATGCGCACCATCCCCAACACGGATATGGCCGACAGTTCCCGACTGCCCGCCCATTACAACGAAATCACCGAGTTGAGCCGAACCGGAAATACCCGTTTGAGCAACGATTACGCAATGTCGACCGATCACAACGTTGTGCCCGATCTGAACCAGATTATCAATTTTGGTACCTTCTCCGATAATCGTATCCTTGAGCGCGCCTCGGTCAATGGTGGTATTAGCGCCTATTTCAACGTCGTTTTGAATCACCACTCGACCAATTTGGGGAACTTTGAGATGCCCTTCCTTGTCCATGGCAAAACCAAAACCATCCTGTCCCAGTCGCGCGCCCGCATGAATGATGACCCGATCACCGATAAGCGTGTGTTGTATGGTCGACTGCGCACCCAAATAGCAATCGCGTCCAATACACACCCGTCTACCAATCACTGCTCCTGCCGCAATACGGCTGCCGGTGCCTATTCTCACCTCTGGCCCCACGACGGCGCCCGCTTCAACGACAACGCCCTCTTCAAGTTCCGCATCAGGATGCACACCTGCTGGCCCGCCACCGGCATCGCCCACGCTGGGCCATAACGCTGACGGATAGAAAAATGCCAGTGCCCTCGCAAAACCTCGATAGGGCTTTGGGGTTACTAGCGGTACCGTGCCCTCGGGCACCCGCTCGATCAGCGACGGTAGCACCAAACACGCGCCTGCCTTCGTCGTCTCAAGCTGGGGCAGGTACTTCCGATTATCGAGAAATGATACATCATCGGGTCCGGCGTCAGCGAGTGAGCGCACGTTCTCAACACGCCGCGAGGCGATCTCATCGCCGGAATTTACCGGCAATACGGAACCTGTAGCCTTGGCGACCTCGCTCAGCGAAAATGGCCCGGCAAGTACATAAAAACCCGGATGCTCCATAACGAGGGACGCTCCAAATCTTTTCCGGCGCACCGGTGCAACGACAGCTAAAGAACGCCAATGGCGTCACTCTGCATCTTACAAACATGGCAAGCCCGCATCACTAACAGATGACGCAGGCACTTCAAACCCGAGCGCTAATATAGAGCCTGAGGCAAGTGCCTACGAGTGCAACTTCTGTGGATCAACAGGCGCCAATGGTCGCTGGAGCAGTTGGACTTGGGATCAAAGCAGGGAAAAGCGAAGGGCCGGTGTCGTCTCACCGGCCCTTGCAAAATCAGAATTTGGTCGACGCACCGAAGCGGAAGAACTGTTCATCGTCGTAGTCTTCCTTCGTGAGGGCGTGAGCAAAATCGACACGCAACGGCCCCACCGGTGAGTTCCATAGAATACTGCCGCCGACCGAGGAACGAACCGTCGAGTCATCCAGCAGGTCTCCCGGATCGACCACAGCCTTGGCTCTACCTGATGCGTTGAACAGAGAACCAGCGTCGGCAAACACTGCAGCTCCCATTCCAAGCTCATCTGGAATGAACGGGATGGGGAAACGCAGTTCCGTTGTCGCCGCCCAGAACGTCTGGCCACCAAGCGAGTCACCTGTACGGGCGTCTCTTGGACCGAAACCTGAGCGATCAAATCCCCGGATTGTCTCGCCACCACGGAAGAAGAGGTCCAGGAGGCGGACATCGTCACCACCCCAGCCTTCGATATGACCACCAATCACACGGCCAACCAGGGTGACTTTATCGGCAACGGGATAATATCCGCGTGCCTCGCCGAGCAAACGTACGTAGTTAACATCACCACCAACACCGGCAAAGTCCGAAGTCAGCTGCAGATAGTAACCACTGGTCGGATTCCGAGGCACGTTACGCCGGTCGTAGGTGAGAGAACCGCCCAATGCCGACGTCCAGTAAGATGAATCCTGACAGTCCGGAGAATTGATCGGCCGACCACGAGCATCTCGCGGGTTGATGTTGGCATCCCCACAGGCGTCACGAATGGCCAACGACGCATTATCATCGACGTCGAAGAGCTCATCGCGCGACAGAGTATAACGGGTCTGCGCCCAGAGATTTTCTGCCAGCGGGAAGCCAAGCCGCAACGAACCACCAGATTTCCGACTGCGGAATCCGGACGTATCGCGCTGATCCAACTCTTTGTGGAACAGATCGAAACCAGCCGCGAGGTTGTAGTCGAGGAAGCGCGGTTCCGTGAAGCTCAAATCAACCTGTGCACGCTCGAACGAACCGCCGAGGCGTAAGCGCAGGAACTGTCCGTTGCCCAGCAAGTTACGTTCAGTCAGCGAGACATCCCCGATTATGCCCTCACTGGTCGAATAACCGGCACCGAACGAAAGTTCACCCGTCGACTGCTCAACCAGCTCCACGTCTAAAACAACGCGGTCTTGAGCCGAGCCGGGACGCTTTTTAACGTTGACCGCCTTAAAGAAGCCCAAGCCCTTGAGACGTTTCTCGGCGCGATCGACCAGCAATGGGTTGAAGGCATCGCCTTCCGCTAGTCGGAACTCACGGCGAATAACGTAGTCTTTGGTCCGCTGGTTTCCATAAATGTTGATGCGTTCGATGTAGATCCGCGGACCTTCATCCACGACGAAGTTGAGCGCGATCGTGCGACTGTAGAAATCCGGGGTTGCCCGCGGCCGCACCCGGGCGAAGGCGAATCCCCGCTCGGCGACAGACAGCGTCAATCTTTCTACGGTCTTGTCGATTCGCGACGCGTCGTACACCGCCCCCGTGTAAGTCAGCAGCTCGCTATGAAGCGACTCACCATCAAGCTCCGCCAGCGCGCTTTCAATCGTCATCTGACCAAAGCGGTACAATTCACCTTCTTCAATCGTGAATGTTATGAAGAAGCCGGAACCGTCGCGGTCGAGTTCGGCATTCCCACTAATCACCCTCGCATCCGCAAATCCATTCTTCAGATAAAACTGCCGCAGCAATTCCCTGTCGAGATTCAGACGATCCGGGTCATAGACACTAGTCCCCTTGAGAAAGTCGAACCAACCGGCCTGCGTTGTTGTGATGATGTCGCGAAGTTGCGAATCCGTAAAAGCTTGGTTGCCAATGAAGTTGACACCCTTGACCTTAGTTGCACCGCCTTCGGTAATCTCGAAAACGAGATTCACGCGGTTCTGCTCAAGCTCGATGACCTTTGGCTCAACCACAGCAGCGTACCGCCCCTGACGCTGATAGACATCGAGAATTCTTTGCACATCCGCTCGAACGCGGGACCGAGTAAAGATCGAACGCGGCTTAAGCTGAACTTCAGCCGCCAGCGTATCGGTATCTACCTCGTAATTACCCTCAAAGGCAATCTGGTTGATGACAGGGTTTTCCTCAACGTACACAACGACAGTCGACCCCTTGAGATCGATGTTCACATCGGAGAACAGCCCGGTCGAAAACAACGCTCTCAACGAGTCGTCCGCCAAGCTCGCGTCGTACACATCCCCAACAGTAAACTTAAGGTACGTTCGCACCGTTTCTGGCTCGACACGCCGGTTCCCCTCAACCTGGATGTCACGTACCACGGTCTGCGCATACGCGGGCGAAGCTAAACCAACAGCATCAATCGCGACGCCGCCCAAGCCAGCACCCAAGATCAACAGAGCGGCCTGTAAGCCCCCCAAGAAACTGATCCGAAGCTTCCACATACGCGGATCTGCCCTCGCAGTGCCGATCCCCCAGTCATACAACAGCCTTCGGCAATGGGCTGAGGTATGTCGTTTCTTGCTCGAAACATTGAACTGCACAATCCCAATCGCGACCGATTGGGCCCCTCAGGCAGTCGTCGTCCCAACACCGTAGTTATTAACGATTCCGCAAGCTTTGGGGAAGTGGCAAGAATGCGTCACTGGCCAGGATTCTATCCGATCCAAGAGAACCATTGAGCCAGGATTCCACGGTCATTGTAGAAACCCAGCATCATCAACATTAAAATCAGCGCCAGACCGACCCGGAAGCTGAATTCCTGGATATCTTCGTTGACCGGTCGCCCGGCAACCGCCTCGATGGCGTAAAAGACCAAGTGGCCGCCATCCAAGATCGGGATGGGGAAAAGGTTCACCAGTCCGATGCTGACAGAAATGAACGCTGTAAATAGAACCAGCTGAGTGAAACCAATAGCCGCAAACTTGCCGGCTGCATCCGCGATTCGCACAGCCCCGCCGATCTGCTCAGCACTCTGACGTCCCGTAAAGATATCACCGATATAGGAAAGCGTCCCGGTGATGATATTCCAGGTCCGTTCCGCACCAAGACCAAGTGATTCGACGATCCCAGCATTTTCATGCCGAGAATAGACAGGTTTTCCAGTACTGAGCACGCCAATCAATGGACGTTGGGTCGGATCGGACGCCTTCTTCCCCGGCGCGGTCATTTTCGGGGCAACATTAAGCGCAATTTCACGGCCGCCGCGCATTACGGTTACCGCAAGCTGCTTTCCTTCACTCTTCCTGACAATTTCCTGCAATTTATTGAAATCGTTGATTTCTTTTCCATTCATCCGCACGACACGGTCGCCGATCTCAAATCCCGCCTTGGCGGCTGGACCGTCCTTTGTCACCCCTGCCACGACGGGTTCAACAGCGTAGCGAATACCAATCGTCGGCCGGCGGTGCTTTCCTGCGATGTAATCGTTGCGCTCCTGCAATTCGGGAACGACCTCGATGGGTAGGCTCTCGCCACGCCGATCAACGACGAACTCGAGTGTCCGCCCTGGGCTGGTCCAAACCGTTTTGCTGATCTGCGCGAAATCCCGCACCTTGCTCCCGCCGATGCTCAACACCAAGTCACCGGGCTCGAAACCGGCCGCCCCCGCAGGGCTCCCAGGAACGATGTAGTCGGCCCTTGGTTCAATGCGGTTTACACCCATCGACCAAAAAAAGCCGGCAAATATCACGATAGCTAGAATGAAATTCGCCAAAGGGCCAGCCGCCACAACGGCAGCCCTCTGCCACACGGGTTTCAGCTGAAACGATCCCTTGCGCTGCTCTTCAGTCATGCGGTCCAATGCGCCGCGGTCCGGCATACTTGCCGCGTTCTCATCATCGAGAAACTTCACATAGCCACCGGCTGGAATCCAAGCAAACCGCCACCGCGTGCCATGTTTATCGACAAACGCCCAGATCTCCTTGCCGAAACCTATCGAGAACGTCGACACCGTCACACCGCACCAGCGCGCGACCAGAAAATGACCCATTTCGTGCACGAACACGACAACCGTTAGCGCAAACAAGAACCCGGCAAAGACCAAGAGCGCACCAGACAGATTGTCGGCAATCTGCGCAATGAATTCCATCAGTTCGTATCCTTTGTCGTTGTCACACGCGCCCAGAGCGCACACACGAATAGCTACTGAAGTCACGAGGCGGGGTCGAATCTCACGCCAACCAACACTCGCCAACTGCCACCAATTAGGCGGCCGCAGCAAAGCGAAATCGTAAAAAGAACCAACGTCTCCACCACTCAGGCAACAAGGTTACCTTTGGCGAGAACTTCCTGGGCGAGCAGCCGGGCGTTTGCGTCGCATTCAAGTATGGTCTCAAGACACGACGCGCCCGCAACCAGACCGCGTTTGTCGGCGCTATCGAGAGTTTTTCCTACCAATGCGGCGATATCGGGCACCTTAATGCGGCCTTCAAGGAAAGCCGCAACCGCAACTTCATTTGCCGCATTCAGAACCGCAGGAGCCGTTCCACCGCGCTCCATCGCCTCCCGCGCCAGGCGGATCGCGGGAAAACGCACCTCATCGGCAGCTTCGAATGTGAGCTGGGAAACCTTTGCAAGGTCGAGTTTTTTGGTCGGCGCGGCCATCCGACGCGGCCAGGACAGGGCAACAGCGATGGGCGTCCGCATATCCGGCTCCGCCAGCTGCGCTAGAACCGAGCCGTCAATGAACGAAACCAGACAATGTACGATCGACTGCGGATGAACCAGCATCCCCAGTTGATCCGTCTCAACAGGGAATAGATGCAAGGCCTCGATCAGCTCTAGACCCTTGTTCATCATCGTCGCGGAATCGACCGTAATCTTCGCTCCCATAGACCAATTGGGGTGTTTCAGCGCCTCGTCGCACGTTGCTGCCTGTATCCGCTCCAGCGGCCAGTCCCTGAACGGACCGCCCGATGCCGTCAGGGTTATATTTTCGATGCTCTCGGCGTCGACCTCTTGCAGGATTTGAAATGCCGCCGAATGCTCACTGTCGACTGGAATAAGCTCGCAGCCGGCTCGCGCCACCTCCTCCATGAAGACATCGCCAGCCGAGACAAGGCATTCCTTGTTGGCAAGCCCCAGGCGCCCACCGCATCTTGCAGCAGCAACCGTAGGCTTCAATCCGGCTGCGCCGACGATCGCTGCAATCGTGCAGTCGACGGGCATCTGGGCGGCTTCGATGAGCGCGTCATTTCCCGCTGCGGGTTTGATATTTGAACCCGATAGCGCCTCCTTGAGTTGCCCATAAAGCGCCGGATCGCCAATAACCGCGCGCTCCGCCCGACAATCGCGGGCACATTGCGCCAATCTTTCCACGCTCGAATGCGCGGTAACCGCGATAACTTCCACCGCGTGTTCGTTCCGTCCGATCAAATCCAGAGTACTGGTCCCGATCGAACCGGTCGCACCAAGTACGGTGACCCGCTTGGGCACCTCACAGCGCTCTGCTTCTACGTGCTCATGAGCGTGGCGAGCTGTTTCCGCGGCCCGTTGCATCAAACAATAGCCCTCCAAAGCCCGATGGCCGCCAGTCCAGGAGCGTCCAACGCGCACTCAACTCCCATACAGTAAAGCTCGTGCCGGCGCCTCGGAATTGATCATCAAGCCAACGGCAAGCGCCACGCAAGCCGCCGCCACAATCCCATCCATCCGGTCCATGAAACCACCGTGACCAGGGATCAAGTCGCTTAAATCCTTGACCCGAAACAATCGCTTCAAGGCCAACTCCGCTAAATCTCCAAGCTGCGCTACGACACCCAGCCCGACCGCACAAGCAAGCAGATAGAGTAACGGTGCATCCGCTAGGAAGGACCAGAACACAATCCCGACCAAGATCGATGCGCCAACCGCACTCACGAGGCCCGCCCACGTTTTATTCGGTGAAATACTCGGATATAGCTTCACGCCGCCGATCTGACGGCCTCCGAGAAAAGCGGCAATGTCTCCAGCCCACACCACGGCAAAAATAAACATTACCGCCGTCAACCCATAGGGCTGAGAACTTCTCAAACAGATCAATGCGATAGCTGGAATACCGACATACAGTGCTCCGAGCACGGAAACCCCCGGACCATCATCGGAATTGATCACCAGGAGCATCGCTCCGCCTACAACCAAAACCACCAGCGCAAGCTCGGAGGAAACAAACATCGCCACCAAAATGGCGGCGCTGACGGTTAGACCATGTACGATGAAACTCCAATCGGTGCCCCCGCCCGAACGCACGATGTGGCCCCACTCCCAGCACATCACGAGCGCGACGAAAAGCACCAAAAACCCGAACGGAACCGGACCCGCAAAAAGCGCCGCCAGTGCGCAAGCGCCGAGCGCCAGCGCGGAGATCGTTCGACGCTGCAATTCCTTGATCTGACGGTTCGTCGTCTTCTCCTTCGTCACGGCCACCCCGACCAGGCTCGATCGGCTTTTACTCATGCCGTCGAACGGCTAGCCAAACCGCCATAACGACGCTCACGTCCAAGATACTTCGAAATAGCCGCCGCTAGGTCCTCTCGACCGAAGTCCGGCCAATAGATGTCGAGAAACACGAATTCCGCATAAGCCGATTGCCACAGCAAAAAGTTCGATAACCGCATTTCCCCACCCGTCCGAATCAGCAGATCGGGGTCAGGAATACCGTAAGTATCGAGCGCGCGCTCAAAGTCCCCCGTTTCAATCTTAGCTGGATCAAGACGTCCTGCCGCCATCTCCTCCGCCAACCTGCCAGCAGCCCGAACAATCTCGTTACGGCCGCCATAGTTGAATGCGATCACCAGCGTCAAACGCGTATTGTTTCGCGTCACCACCTTGGCCTCATCGATCAAGGCGAGCAGTTCGGGATCGACACCATCGCGTTCACCGATCACGCAAATCCTGACGTTTGCTTCGTGCAATTCAGCCAAATCGCGCCGGATGAACCTCTTCATGAGCCCCATCAGGTAATCGATCTCCTCGTGCGGCCGCGACCAGTTCTCCGAAGAGAACGAGTAGATCGTCAGATAGGGAATGCCGATTTCAATAGCCGCTCGCACGGCCCTGCGAACGGCTTCAACCCCTTCCCGATGTCCGAAAGTGCGCGGCAGCCCCCGCTGCCTCGCCCACCGCCCGTTTCCATCCATGATGATGGCGACGTGCAGCGGGTTTGATCCGCCATGGGGTTCTGTCTGGCTGGACGATGGATGAGCCACGGGAGGGGCCAAGCTTCTTTTTTCTGTTGCTGGGAGATTTCGTAAATCTGGCAAGTGACGACCTGATGCTAGACAGTTTGAATTTCCTGCTCTTTCGATGCCAGCAGATTGTCCACTTCTTTCACGTATTTGTCCGTCAGCTCCTGGACGTTTCCGGAATTCTTCCGGTGCTCGTCCTCACTGATCTTGCTGTCTTTCTCGAGTTTTTTCAGCGCATCCATGCCATCGCGTCGCACGTTACGCACCGAAACCCGGGACTGCTCAGCATACTTGTGGGCGATTTTCGCCAGTTCCTGACGACGTTCCGCCGTTAGGGTTGGGATCGGCAAGCGAATGAGCTGACCGTCGACAATCGGGTTGAGACCCAGGTTCAACTCGCGGATTGACCGCTCCACGGCGGAGACGTTGGCCCGGTCCCAGACCTGGATGGAAAGCGTGCGTGGTTCCGGTACGGAGACGGTGCCGACCTGGGCTAGCGGCATCTTAGAGCCATACACCGTCACTTGTAGCGGATCCAAAAGATGCGTACTCGCACGACCTGTTCGAAGCCCGCTCAACTCACGTTTTAGGGCGTCCAGCGATGACTGCATGGTCGATTCGAGCTGCTTGAGATCGAAGGCATCCGTCATTTTTGAGTCTCCCTTACTCTGATGCCCATCATCGGCTGCGCATCAAACCCGCTGTTCCGCAAGCATGCGTAAGCGCTGGGCCGGGGTCCGGCAAATCCGAAAATACCCGTTTGTGAGGACTAAACGTCACCGATCACGGTCGCCCGCGCCGTACCATTTAACAGTTTCAGGAGATTGCCAGGCTCCTCTATCGAACAGATAATTACCGGAAGTGCATTATCTCGGGCAAGAGCGATTGCCGCACCGTCCATCACTCTGAGGTCTCGGGCAAGTACATCTTCGTATGTCAGATGATCATATCGTTCAGCATCCGCAACCTTCTTGGGATCAGCAGAATACACACCATCCACTTGAGTTGCCTTAACAACTGCATCGCTACCCATCTCGATTGCACGTAAAGTTGCCGCCGTATCCGTAGTGAAGAACGGGTTGCCGGTACCCGCACCGAAGATCACCACCCGGCCCTTGGACAGGTGGTCGAGCGCCCGTGCCCGAATATAAGATTCACACACCGTCGGCATTGGTATCGCGGAGAGAACCCGTGCATCGACGCCGATCTGGCTCATCGCGCCTTGCAGCGCCAGGGCATTCATCACCGTTGCCAGCATGCCCATATAGTCGGCGTTTGCCCGATCCATCCCGGCTGCGGCCCCCTGTAGACCGCGGAAGATATTACCGCCACCGACAACCGTGGCGATTTCACAACCTGCCTGCGAGGCCTGACTGATGTCACGGGCAAGCCGCGCCACGACTTCCGTATCGATGCCATAACCGGACTTGCCCATCAAAGCTTCGCCGGAAAGCTTTATCAGCAGTCGCTCGTATTTCAGTTTGGGTAGCGGTTCAGCCATCTTGCCTCGCCGTTCGATTGCCGCGCCTTGTTAGTTGGTCCACCCTCGTGTAGCGGGCTTATCGCCCATGACAACCCAAAACCTTCAATTACAGCTTCCATGGTATGAATACGGCCGGCTGCACGAGGCGGCCGGCCGCCAATATCAGCCCTCTGGCCCGCTCAAATTGAGCCGGCGGCCGCGGCAACTTCCGCGGCAAAGTCATCATCCTGCTTGTCGATGCCTTCGCCCAGAGCGTACCGCACGAATCCCGCAACCTTAACAGGTGCTCCGATCGACTTTTCAGCTGTCTTAACAGCCTGCCCGACCGTTGCTTTGCCATCGATTACGAAGGTTTGCTGCATCAGCACGACCTGCTGGAAAAACTCCTTGCGCAACCGCCCTTCAACCATCTTTTCGACGATCTCAGGCGGCTTACCCGACGCATTTGCCTGCTCTGAGTAAATCGCACGCTCACGGTCGATAACCTCACCGTCGAGCTCTTCCGGCAGCAAGGCAAGCGGGCTCGCTGCGGCAACGTGCATGGCAAGCTGCCGGCCAAAGTCTGCCAACTTGTCCTTGTCTCCGGAGCTTTCCAACGCCACCAACACGCCAATCTTGCCCATACCGTCCGCGCTCTTGTTGTGCACGTAAGCAGAAACAACACCTTGCTCGACCGATAGCGCGGCTGCACGGCGGACCGTCATGTTTTCACCGATGGTTGCCACCATCTCCTTGACGTAGTCCTCAACGCTTAAGGACTTGCTACCCATCTTGGCCGCCAACAGCTTATCGAGATCGCCGCCCGTCGATAGTGCCAGCCCGGTGATTTCGCCGACCATGCTCTGGAACTGTTCGTTACGAGCGACAAAATCCGTTTCCGAATTGATCTCAACGACCGCGCCGGTCTTACCATCCGACTTGACGCCAACGAGCCCTTCCGCCGCGACCCGATCCGCCTTCTTGGCAGCCTTGGACAAGCCCTTCTTCCGCAACCAATCGATTGCGGCTTCCATCTCACCGTCGTTCTCGATCAGCGCCTTCTTGCAGTCCATCATTCCAACGCCGGTCTTCTCGCGCAGCTCTTTCACAAGCGAAGCCGAAATCGCAGTCATGTCATGCTCTCTTTTTAGCGGGCTCTGTTAGGCGCCATCACCTGATGCCTCAGCCCGCAGCTTGAAATTGATGTGACGGTCCAGCCTTCCGACCTGGAGGCACTATCTATCAGGCCGCCGACTGAGCAACCAGTTTTTTCGCCTGGTCGATCCACGTTTCTTCCGCAAACCGGCCCGGAGCCTTGAGCGCCGCCTCCAACGCCGTCATGTCCTGAGCGGCTATATCGGCAATCTGCCAGTAGTGGAAAACCCCGAGATCATTGAGGCGCTGCTCAGTTTTCGGATCAATCCCAGTGATATTCTTGAGATCATCTGGTTCGCCGCGCGGTGCGTCGATACCTCTGTACTCTGCTGGTTCAGCTGGCAGTTCCTCCGCGACAGGCGCAACAGCAGCGCCAAGGTCTTCCCCGGAAGCAGCGCTGCTACGCTCAATCCCATCTATCGCAGCACGCGCAACGAGGTCCGTATAAAGCGTGATGGCGCGACCCGCGTCATCGTTGCCGGGGATCGGAAAGTCGATACCATCGGGATCGCAGTTGGTATCAACGATCGCGATGATCGGGATACCAAGCTTGCGCGCTTCTTTAATCGCGATCTGCTCTTTGTTCGTGTCGATAACGAACAACAGATCCGGCACACCGCCCATCTCGCGAATACCGCCCAACGACATATGCAGCTTTTCACGCTCGCGCTGGATGGTGAGAATTTCCTTCTTTGTGCGGCCTTGTGGGTTCTCGAGGATGTCATCGAGCTGCCGAAGGCGCCGGATCGACTGCGAAACAGTCTTCCAGTTGGTCAGCGTTCCACCAAGCCAACGGTGGTTCATGAAGTACTGTGCCGAGCGCCCAGCTGCCTCGGCAACGGCTTCCTGCGCTTGGCGCTTGGTCGCCACGAACAACACTCGGCCACCGCCGGCGACGGTGTCGGAAATCTTGACGAGGGCCTGGTGCAGCAGTGGCACCGTCTGCGTCAGATCGATAATATGGATGTTGTTGCGCGCGCCAAATATAAACGGCGCCATCTTCGGGTTCCAGCGATGGGCTTGGTGTCCGAAGTGCACGCCAGCTTCCAAGAGCTGACGCATATTGAAGACGGGAAGCGTCATCTTATCGAATTCCTTTTTCCGGTTGGACCTCCGCGGATCAATGAAGACAAGCGCTCTAAAGCAGAGCTTGAACTCACCGGATGGCCGGACGGGGCTTTCAATCCGCCAGGCACAATAACGATCCACGTGTGGGATGAACGGCGCTTATAGACGCGAATTCCAACTGAGGCAAGCCTGCTCAGTGGTCCCGCTCAACGGTGCCCTGGAAGCCCAAGGAACCGATCTTGCGCCTTGACCGGAACGATTGCGATCACCGCCTTGGCATCCGGGTCGTTCACCCACTTCTGCAACCGTTTCACGGTTGGTTCCGAGGCCGCTACGCATCCAACGGTCGGCTTGTCCGGGCCGCTCCAGACATGCACGAAGATGCAAGAACCCGCCTTTGCCGTCCTGCTCGTGGGGTAATCGACCAGGATCCCCTTACGGTAAAGATCGATGGCCCACATTCTCTCACCGCTGGTCTCAGCACCCGCCGTTTGTGAATTGACGATACGGCTATAGTGATCAGAGGCGGCATCATCGACGCAGACATGCTGGCCCTTTTCAAGTTGCATGTAGCCCAGAAGATTGGACGATCCAAAGCCGAACGGCCGGCTCAGCGAAAAAACTCCCGCCGGCGCACGCTTGTCACCCTCCCGTTTTATGGGTTCTCCTGGCTTCGCTAAATCCCTGTATGGATGACCCCAACCAAGCCCGGCCCGGCCAACCTTCGCACGTGCCGGCTCACCGACCTTGCTCCAGTCCCCAGTCGGGGACTTTCGTTCATAGGTCGTGATCGTTGCATTACTGCTTGTGAAAGTCGGCGTCTCCACCAAGACAAGCCGAAAGGCCGTGCTCAGAGGTTCGGCTGGATTGCGCAGCTCCTCTCGCGCCGAAGACGGATTGACCCAACACAGATGCCCCCACACCAACAAGAGCGCGGGAATCCAAACACTATCGCCACCCACTCAAGTCTCCTCGACACAATTGACGCCAACGATCGTCGACAGGTTTCCCGCCGTCTTCGGCGACACGTCATATTTGCCCGGCAGCTTTAATTCCAGTTCACGACCACGATGATCAAGTGAAAGCACCAGGCGAACTTCGCCGCCGCGCGTCCCAGCTGCCGGCGCCATCAGGTAGCCCTTCAATTCGTCGAAAAACGGGCTCTTGGATTGCGCCACTCCCGCATCACAGTGAATCCGCAAACCACACTCCACGTTTGCCGCCACTCTGTCGAGCGCCTCGACAATCTGCACCCTAAGCTTGACGGTGCCCTCATCATCGCTCTCCGCCGAAACCGTGAGAACAACCGGCGTCCCCGCCTCCAGAAGGTCCCCGGCAGCCGCTAACGTATCCGAAAACATCACCGCCTCGAATTGGCCGGAGGTATCCGAAAACATCGCGAACGCAAATTTGTTTCCGCGCGCGGAACGCCGCTCGCGCACCGAAACAACGATCGCGCCGATCTTTCCCGCGCATGCCCCCTGCGCGGCAGCCGCTTCAAGGTTCGCGTATTTCGTCGCGCCAACCTTGCTCAATACCTTCTGATATTGATCGAGTGGGTGACCGGACAGATAGAATCCCACCGATGAAAATTCGTTCTCCAATTGCTCCAGCGGCGTCCACGCCTTGGCATTTCGTAAGATCAAGCTTGGCGCCTCGCCGCCGGCGGCGAACAGGTCCGACGTACCAGCCGATTGATCCGCGCTAACCCGCTGTGCCATTGCGATAATTTGCTCGGCATTGGCCTTTACCGTCGCCCGGTTTTCACCCAGCATATCGAAGGCCCCGGCCTGCGCAAGATTCTCGATCGACCGTTTATTCATGACCTTGGCATCGAGCCTCGCGGCAACATCACCAAGAGAGGTGAATGGGCCGCCTTCTTCACGCGCGTCAACGATCGTCTGCACCGAACTCGCACCGACGTTCTTGAGAGCCGCAAGCGAGTAGCGGATCGCACCATGCTGCGCCTTCTCCGCCACCGGCTCGACAACGAAATCAACTTCTGACGAATTCACACACGGTGGTAGAACGGAAATACCGCTCTTCTTCGCTTCCGCTGCAAACCCGGCAAGCTTGTCGGTATTCGCCAGATCCAAAGTCATCGAGGCGGCCAGGAATTCCTCTCGGAAATTCGCTTTCATGTAAGCGGTGTGATAGCTGACCAACGCATAAGCGGCCGCATGCGATTTGTTAAAACCGTAGCCCGCGAACTTGTTCACGAGCTCGAAGATAAAGGCGGCGTCCTTCTTCTTCACGCCGCGTTCAACAGCACCTTCGACGAAGCGGGCTTCATGCCGCGCCATCTCCGCCTTGTCCTTCTTACCCATCGCCCGCCGCAACATATCGGCCTGCCCAAGCGAATAACCGCCCATCACCTGCGCGATCTGAATGACCTGCTCCTGGTAGATGATGACGCCATAGGTCTCCGAAAGAATTCCCTCCAACATCGGATGCAGACAATCGACCGGTTCCTCACCGTGCTTGCGATTGATGTAGGTTGGGATGTTGTCCATCGGTCCGGGGCGATACAGCGCCACCATCGCGATGATGTCTTCAAAGCGGTCCGGTCGGAGCCGCTTGAGGCTCTCCCGCATCCCTGTGCTTTCCAACTGGAAAACCCCAACCGTGTCGGCTCTCGCCAACAACGCATACGATGCCACGTCGTCGACTTCGAGCTTTGCTAAATCGACATCGACACCGCGCACGCGCTTGACCAGATCAACTGCCTTCTTCAACACCGTCAGCGTCTTCAGACCGAGAAAGTCGAATTTGACGAGCCCCGCCGCCTCGACAAGCTTCCAGTTGAACTGGGTAACCGGCATGTCCGATTTAGGATCACGATAGAGCGGCACCAACTCCGTTAGCGGTCGGTCGCCGATCACCATTCCGGCTGCGTGTGTTGAGGCATGCCGGTATAGCCCTTCGAGCTTTTGCGCCGTCGCCAGAAGCTGCGCCACGATCGGCTCGGACTTCTGCGCCTCCTGCAGTTTGGGCTCCCCCTCGATCGCTTCCGCCAGCGTCACCGGGTTCGCGGGGTTGTTGGGCACCAACTTGCAAAGCTTGTCGACCTGCCCGTAAGGCATCTGCAAAACTCGGCCGACGTCCCTGAGCACGGCGCGGGCTTGCAGCTTTCCGTGTGTGATGATCTGCGCCACCCGGTCCTGGCCGTACTTGTCCTGCACGTAGCGGATCGTCTCTTCGCGCCGGTCTTGGCAGAAATCGATATCGAAATCCGGCATCGACACACGCTCTGGATTGAGGAACCGCTCAAACAGCAATCCAAACCGCAACGGATCAAGATCGGTGATCGTCAATGCATACGCGACCAGCGAGCCGGCACCCGAACCACGTCCCGGTCCCACCGGAATATCCTCGGCCTTCGACCACTTGATGAAGTCGGCAACGATCAAAAAGTAGCCGGGAAACTTCATACGCGTGATGATGTCGATTTCATAGGCAAGGCGCTTCTCGTAGTCTTCTACACTGTAGCCTTCGGCCGGTCCGTGCGCCGCAAGCCGCCTCGCCAACCCCTCTTGGGCCTGTCGTTCAAGCTCGCCGGCTTCTTCCTGTAACAACTCCTCATCGGACTTGCCGTCTAAGCTCTTCACGAAGCGCGGCAAGATCGGCTTGCGCCCCAACGGCCGGTAATGGCAACGCTTGGCAATCTCAATCGTATTGCCAAGAGCCTCAGGCAGATCGGCGAACGTTTCCACCATCTCCTCGGCAGTCTTGAAGTAGTGCTGTGTCGTCAGCCGCCGGCGCTGCTCTTCGACCACGTAGCGCCCCTCGGAGATGCAGATCAACGCATCATGAGCCTCGTGGTCTGCAGGCTCAGCGAAAAAAACCTCGTTCGTTGCGACCAGCGGCAATTCCAGTCGGTAGGCGATTTCAAGCAGCTGCGGCTCAACCACGCGCTCGTCGTCCGAACCATGCCGTTGCACTTCAACGTAAAGGCGATCAGCAAAGGCCTTCTGCAGTTGCCGCAAGCGCTGCTCGGCAACACAGCCGCGTCCATCGAGCAGCGCCCGGTCGATTGGCCCATCAGGACCGCCTGTGAGCGCAATTACTCCGTCGCTGTGAGCAGCCAACAGTGTCATCGTGATATGCGGCGGCGCCCCGTCCTCAACACTCAAATGCGCCGCGCTGACGACCTTCATCAAATTGGCGTAACCCGTCTCATCCGCCGACAACAGCGCCACGTACCCATCGCAAGCCTGGCGCTGATGCTGGCTCTCACCTGCTTTAGGTTGCCGCACTGTCTGCAACGTTTCTACGGCTCCGTCGCCCTCGAAATCGAGTGCCAGCGTCACCCCGACGATCGGTTGAATTCCCGCCTTGGCAAGGGTTTCGGAAAAGTCGAGCGCACCGAACAAATTGTTTGTGTCGGTCAAGCCCAGCGCCGGCAATCCGTGGTTGTTGGCGAGCTTCGCCAGCCGTGGGATTGGCAATGCGCCTTCTAGCAGCGAATAAGCCGAATGCACCCGCAAATGAATGAACCCAAGGCCGGCGGTTTCACGCTGATCGGGCGCCGATTTCGGATCAGTAAGGTGTCTAGTTCGAATCGGAGCGTTCATGCGCCGATGATAGCGATTGGGCGCCACGATCACACATCACAATGACCTCTTCCACGACTTCCATCCCGTGAAGAATCCGCACAATCCCGTAATTCCAAACAGGAGCTGCCATTGGCCCGCAACAAATACACGGTGCGCCCTTACCCCTGGCCCGGCTGAACCTCGACCAGGTGTCCGTCTGCAAGCCGCAATGTCCGATCCATACGAGCCGCAAGATCGTGGTTGTGGGTGGCGATAAGCGCAGCCACACCGGTCCGGTGAATGAGTTCCACCAAAGCTGCAAACACACGCTCAGATGTCCTCGGGTCGAGATTGCCTGTCGGCTCATCAGCCAGCAGCAGCCTTGGCTCGTTGGCGAGCGCCCGGCAAATCGCAGTGCGCTGTTGTTCGCCTCCGGAAAGTTCGGCAGGCCGGTGGTGCAGACGCTCCTCCAATCCAACACCCGCCAACAACGATTTGGCGCGCTTTTGTGCATCGCGTTTTCGCCGCCCGAGGATCATCTGCGGGATCATCACATTTTCCATCGCGGAGAACTCTGGCAGGAGCTGATGGAACTGATAGACGAAGCCCATGTCGGAGCGGCGCACACGCGTTCGTTCACCCTCCGACAATCCTATGCACTCTCGCCCGTCTATCCCGACACTGCCCCCGTCGGCACCCTCAAGCAGACCCGCGATATGCAGAAGCGTTGATTTGCCCGCCCCCGAGGGGCCGACCAGCGCCACCGCCTGCCCCGGATAGATCTCCGCCGACGCGCCATCGAGCACACGTATTTCGCGGTGCCCCTGGTAGAATGTTCGCCGTAAACCAGCGAGCCGCAGAATTGGAATTGGCCTATTTGATGCATCCATGCGTGGTCTCGCCTCACTCGTAGCGCAGCGCTTCGACCGGATCGAGGGTCGAGGCCCGCCACGACGGATAAATCGTCGCCAGAATCGATAAGCCAAGTCCCATGGCCACGATCCATGCGGTTTCGTAAGGATCCATTTCCGCCGGCAATTTTGTCAGGTAGTAAATCGACGGATCAAACAGCTGCGTATTGGTCAGCCAGGCAACAAACTGTTTGATGAAGTCGATGTTCCAACAGAACACCACACCAAGAACAAGTCCCGCCAAAGTCCCGATAACACCGATTGCAGCACCAGTAATCAAAAACACACGCATCACTGAACCTCGGGACGCGCCCATGGTGCGCAGGATGGCGATGTCCCGGCTCTTATCCTTCACCAGCATCATCATGCCTGAAATGATGTTGAGGGCAGCCACCAGAATAATGAGCGAAAGTATGATGAACATCACCAATCGCTCGACATTCAGCACATTAAAAAAGGTCTGATTGCGCTGCTGCCAATCCGTCGTCTGATAGGTACGTCCAATCTCGCCTTTTATCTCCGATTGGTAAGCACCGACCCGCTCCGGATCATCAACCATCACTTCGATGTAATCGACAGCGTCCCTCTTTCCAAAGAATCTCTGAGCCTCCGACAGCGGCATGAAAATCACCGTTCGGTCGTACTCGCTCATTCCCATCTCGAAGATGGCCGTAATTCGGTAACTCTTGGTTCGCGGCGACGTCCCAAATGGCGTTGTTGCGCCTCGCGGCGAGACCAACGTTAAGGTATCGTTGAGGCTTACGCCCAAGGAATTGGCCAGCCGCGTTCCAACAGCAATACTTCGGGATTCGTCAAATCCATCGAGAGTTCCGAATTGGACGTTGCCGGCAACCAATTTCAGAGATTTTATGCCGTCTTCCGACATCCCGCGCACCAGTCCGCCAGTGGCCTGCACGCGAGAAGACACCATGACCTGCCCCTCGATCAACGGCAGCGCATGCTGAACACCAGGAACCCGCACAATTTGCTTTGCAACGTTATCGTAGTCTTTGAAAGGCTCGCCGATCTTCAACACCACCACATGGCCATTAAGACCCAGGATCTTGGCGAACAGATCGGCGCGAAATCCGTTCATGACAGCCATGACAATAATCAGTGTTGCCACGCCCAACATGATGCCCGCGAATGAAAAACCCGCAATAACCGAGATAAAGCCCTCCTTGCGCCGGGCACGCAGATAGCGCAGCGCAAGCATCCACTCGAAGGGCGCGAACGGCACGGTCTCCTTCACAGGCCTATCCAATCCGACCCCCATATGATCCCCTATCTCGCCTTGCCGCCCAAAATGTCGGCGGCTCTATCTTGAACGGCTCGTCAAGCAAGGCTGCGCTGAGACTGTAACGCTTCAATGACGTGATTAAGTCCCGCTTCCACCGGCAAGGATTGACGTTCCCCTCCCGCACGGCGTTTAACTTCAACCTCACCGCTTTTCACGCCTTTTGGCCCGACGATCAACTGGAACGGGATGCCGACGAGATCCATAGTGGAGAACTTTGCCCCGGCGCGTTCATCGGTGTCGTCATAGAGCACCTCGATCCCCGCAGCCGACAACTTACCGTACAGATCGGCGCAAACGACATCCGTAGCCGCGTCACCGCTGCGCAGATTTATCAACGCTAACTCGAACGGTGCCACCGGCACCGGCCAAATGATACCGTTATCATCATGGCTGGCTTCAATCAGGGCGCCGGCAAGCCGTGAGACGCCAACCCCGTAAGATCCCATCTCAGGCGTTACGAGTTGTCCATCGGGCCCCTGAACACGTGCCCCCATGGCTTCTGAGTATTTGGTCCCAAAATAGAAGATGTGCCCAACTTCAATGCCGCGCGCAGTAACCCGTTTATCCTCAGGAACTTCTCCTTCAAAGCGGGCCGCGTCATGAATCTCATCGGTCGCGGCGTAACGCGAGGTCCACGTATCAACGATCCCCGATAAATCACCTGAGAAATCCGTGTCCGCAGGGGGCACGGTCTCTTCTAGCAGTTCCTTGTGCAAGAACACCTCGCTCTCACCGGTCTCCGCCAAAATGATGAACTCGTGCGAGAGATCACCGCCGATCGGGCCCGTATCCGCCTTCATAGGCACAGATTTCAGCCCCATGCGGGCGAATGTCCTCAAATAGGCGGTAAACATGCGCTGATAGGTCCGCCGCGCATCGTCCTTGCTCAAGTCAAACGAATAGGCGTCTTTCATCAGAAACTCGCGCCCCCGCATCACACCAAAACGCGGCCGGATTTCATCGCGAAACTTCCACTGGATATTGTAGAGGATCATTGGCAGGTCTTTGTAGCTCTTGACGCTGTCGCGGAAGATCGCCGTCACGACCTCTTCAGCGGTCGGACCGTACAGCATATCGCGCTCATGACGGTCAACGATACGCAGCATCTCCTTGCCATAGGCTTCGAAGCGCCCCAACTCCCGCCACAGATCGGCCGACTGGATTGTGGGCATCAAGATCTCCACCGCACCCGCTCGGTTTTGCTCTTCCCGAACGATAGCTTCGATCTTCCTTAGAACCCTCAATCCCAGCGGCAGCCATGAGTAGATCCCGGCTGCCGCTTGTTTTATCATCCCGGCGCGCAGCATGAGTTGATGCGATACGATTTCCGCTTCCCTGGGCGTGTCGCGTAGGACCGGAAGAAAATAGCGGGACAGGTGCATTGTACCCCTTCGCATTGTCTCGTCGCGGAGGCGGCCCGCAATTTCTTCAAAGCAACGCCGCCAACCCATGTGCAGCCGCTCTTAACGAGGAACTCCACGCGGCGCAATGCCGCGTCGAAATCCCGCAGCTGCAACAACCTACCGCGACGGCCCTAACTGTAGAGTGGCTTGCCGCCTTACATCGCCAAAAATTTAATCAATGCCTGCAGCAAATCACGCCATCCTGTACTATTTGCCCGTGACAGACGACCACAGCTCAGCTATAAACCCAACACACGCAAGAAAAAGGGTCGAAGCCGCATGAATAACCGGCAAGTAGCCCAAGTCTAGGGATGGACAATCGGGGCAGCCACAAAGGCTCTCCACAATGCTCCTCCCCGGCACTTGGACGAGGAGCTAGCCTAAGTTTCGGTCTCGGCCGGCGTTCAAAAGAGCAGGTAAATCCTGCTCTTTTGTTTTTTAGGGGTCCGAAAACCAAAATCCGTTACGCTTGCTTTGCATTGCAATGTCAGCTCGAGATCATCCCTATGGCGCCCCCGAAAAAGTCTCCCCGACGAAACCTTGGCAAGGCCGCCGTTAAGACGTCCAAAAAAACGGGCCAACGGCGCTCTGCAACACCCCCTGCCGAAGCAGCGGCAAGGACGGCGGTCATCGCCACGTCGCTGCAGATGAGCAGCAGCGGTCTATCGCCCGGCAGATCCGGCAACGTCTCCTGCCGCTGGAAGACGGGAATGCTGATAACGCCAACCGGCATGCCTTACGATCAGCTCAAACCTTCCGATATTGTCTTCGTTGACGCCAACGGTAAGACGCCTGCGCGCGCGCGCAGTCCTTCGAGCGAATGGCGCTTCCATCTATCCGCTTACCTGGCACGCCCCGATATGGGTGCAGTGGTTCACACACATTCCCTGCATGCGACCGTGCTGGCCTGTGCACACAAGCCAATCCCGGCCTTTCATTACATGATCGCGGTAGCCGGGGGCCGTGACGTTCCATTAATCCCATACGCACCATTCGGGACCCAGGAACTGGCAGCGCTCGTCTCCGAAGGTCTCCAACATCGCAACGCACTATTAATGGCCAACCATGGTCAGGTCGCTATCGGTAAGGACCTCTCCTCCGCACTCGAACTCGCATTCGAAGTGGAGGTCTTATCTGAGCAATTTTACAAGATATTGGCCCTTGGCAAACCGAAGGTCCTCGGCAGCAAGGCAATGGCGGATGTACTCGAGCGTTTCCAGTCCTACGGGCAGAACCTCAAGCAGGACTGAGCCGCTCGAAAATGGACCTCAATCCAGTTTCCGCGAGAACTCCTTCACAAACCGATCGAGCCGTTTCCAATCGGTAAAGTCGGTGTTCCCAGACGCATCGAGATCCTCGCCTTGCTGGCGCACGACCGAATGCAGCACCACCTTCTCAATCAAGTTGAGTTGGCGGTCATGGACTGCCCCGGCGACGTGCTCAACAAAATTCGGTTGCCAGCCTGCTTCGAACAAAAACCTGTCGGCGATCTCGCCCAACCCGGCGAGCTCATGCGCATCATGCGAGGCGGCAGAAAGGCTGACCGTTAGAAACGCTGAAGGACGCCCCCGGATCGCCGGTGCATGCCGCATCAAAAAGCTCGACAGCTCTGGCGCGAAACCACCGCGATGAACCGAACCGGCGAGAATTGAGGCATCGTAATCGTCGGCGCCTGCCTCGCCATCATGCGACGAAAGGTTGATCATTCGGGTTACGTGGCGCGCATCTTCCAACTTCCGCGCCACGTGGTGCGCAATATGCTCCGTATGACCTTCTTTCGAAGCACAGACAACAAGGACACGCGCCATCTCAGGGCCCATTCTGTATTACTATTAGCAAGCAATCAGACCATGAGTGGCGATGGCCGTAAACCCGGTCTTTGAGGAGGATCAAAACTAGTCCAATCGGACGACAACTTGGCTCCACACCACAAGCAGCATACAAATAAACAAATTTTAACACGCAAATGCAGCGGGTTAAGGAGATTCTCTAAGTTTAAAAATGGACGATACAGCGGACATGTGCAACAAACGATGGAAAATCCTATGCAGCCGATCCCACGAACCACACGCTTTATCCTATTGCTGGTTCTGGTGACAAACACGAGTGCATTCACAGTTCCTCTGCACGCCGCCGCGCCGAAAACACGGCCCTGCGGAGAAGTCTCCGACCAAGCACTGTTCATTCGCATAGCAGAAACCTACAGCTCGTTTTCTGCCAACTGGCTGGTCATCGGCGAGGACTGGTTCTCCAGCTACACCTCGAAGATAGAGGACAAGAACCCACTGCTGCCGAGCAAACATCCTGCAAAGAATGTGACCGGCTTCGTTTGGGCCAAGGACGTCGCCTGCACAGCAATTTACGACAAGCGTAAAAAGACGTGGACGATGCGCATCACTGGCCGGCACATCAAATTCAATGAAGAAGGCGGCGGATGGATCAGCGCGGTCAAGAAGGGTACGCTGGCTGAGTTCATGTTTACACAAACGGACGGTGCATGGAACGTCACAGACCGCACCGCAGAAGTTTCCGTTCTTGGTAGCGATGATGCTGAATCAAAGCCTCGCCCCGGGGATCTTCCATCACGCCAAATGCAACCGAAGCGCTGAACCAAGTAGCCATGCCAGAGCCGGACACACCAATGAATTCCCCCCGCCCTACTCAATTCCGTTGGTAGCTTCATTACGGCTTCAGAGGCAACCTAACCACCACCAACCCCAATCACCGAAGAGGACCCACCCAGCAGTCGGTTGTCCGATTAGCGTCTCATCAATTGCCCGCCTGTTGTGCAAAGGCCACCCGGATACTATCGTGAGCGTAGTTCTCTCGACTTTCTGTTTCTAAATGCAGTTGTGAAGATGAACAGCAAACGCCGGTTCTGATAAATCGGTGCTTTTGCCACCATGAGTTATCGCAAATTATTCCAGGAGAGGTTGTTGCAATGATCGCCCTGCTATTCGCGCTGTTGGCATTGGCGATGGTACTTGCCTGGATGGACCATAGCCGCTGGGCCTATTTTGTTTTCGCCATAACGCTCGCACTCAGCATCTATTGGCTCGACTACCACGCAACCACTCCACTCAAAATTGTATTGTAAGGCAGTCCGATGATTTTGCAGCCACAACCATCCCGGACGCTCAATGCCATCGGACTTCTGGTGGTCTGCGGCGTGCTCATCGCCGCCTACGCCTATCAGTTCATACTAAACGAACTGCCTTGTCCGTTGTGTCTTCTACAAAGGGTTGGACTGGTCGCCGTCGGTTTTGGGCTTTGTCTGAATTTGATCTACGGCCCAAAGCCTCACCACTACGGCATCATGCTGATCGGAGCGCTCTATGGTGTCTCCGTATCGGTCAGACAAATCCTGCTGCATATTGTGCCGGGCACGGGTGCATACGGCTCGCCTGTTCTGGGGCTTCATTACTATACCTGGGCGGGAATTTGCTTTTTTCTCATTCTCGCTGGAACAGCCGTCATGCTGCTGTTCGAGGGGCAGTATAAGAGTCTCAGAGACGAGCCGGGCGATGAGAAATTCGGCGGTCATCAATTCGCGAAATTTTCATTTTTCCTAATGCTCTTCCTGGCTGTCGGCAACGCCGTCTCCACGCTCATCGAGTGCGGACCTACCGTCTGTGCGGATCCACCGACCGACTACAAAATGATTGAGGAAATCAAGAAGAAGCTCTAGGCACCGTCAGGCTCTTACTCCGTTCACACCTCCGCAGGCCTGCTACCAAGCTGATCAAACCGAAGGCCGATCCATACTTGCTGCATCCACCAGTTTGATCTCGGCTGCGATGCTTGCGACGACCTCGCTGACACCTCCAATATTGCCGCCAAACCCAATCCGGCGTAGGTGGTCCGTAACGAGCAATTTTGCACCAACGGTGGAGTTGTGGAATTGGCCAACCGGCTAGTATTAGCCTTCGACGTCGCGCAGCTTCTTCTCATCGATCGCAATGACCACAAGCAGGCCAACGATCGCAGAAACAAGCGCCAGCCAGTACGCCAGACTCATTCCGCGGATAAATGCGTCGACCAGAACAGAATGAATTTCTCGACATCTTCCGCATTAAAGCGAGAAAGAACTGCGCGCGCCGTATCCGAGTCGAATGCTCGGCCATTGAGCACATTCCGGTCAGCTGACGACATGTTGATACCTCCCTCGACCAGGTTGTGCCGAACGGTAGCAAGGCTCGTCGCGTACATAACCGCCGTCGCAGCCGCAACACCGATAGCGCCGAAGGCAAGGTGCACCATAAACGCAAGTCCTCCGGCAAGGCCCGCGCGAGACGGAGCAACCGCGCTGATTGTTGCAGTTCCTGCAGGACTGATCGACATGGTCGCGCCAACGCCAATCAGGATCAGCGCCGGCAGGATCGCGAAGTAACCCCAAGACGGCTCCATGAAAACCACTGATGCCGAACCGAGGGCGATCGCCGAGTAGCCAAGAAGCATCAGGCGTTTGGGACCAAGCGAAGCGTAGAAGCTACCGGCGACAGCCGAACCAACGGCCAGCAGCACCATTAACGGCACCATGCCGAACGATGCTTCGAGCACCGTCCACCCCAACACTTTTTGGAAATACTGCGGGAAATACAAAAAGGCGATGAATAATGCGGGAACACAAAAAGCATTGCTCGATAACGTCAGAACGAATTCCCGGTTACGCATTAGCTGTACCGGAACGATGGGGTCCGGAACACGTGTTTCGATAAACAAAAAGAACACGACCAGTAAAACGCTGAGAACTAACAGCCCAATAATAGGCGGCGACAACCAGCCCAAATCAGCCCCTACATCCAGTGCGTAGAGTGTTGCCAGGATCGCGCCTGACAGGACGACCATCCCTGCGATATCAACCCGCTCATCCAACTTGCGGCCTGGGTCCTTCGGCAGAAAGCGCACCACCATAAGGGCACTCAGCACCGACAAAGCTGCATTGATTAGGAAGAATAAACGCCAATCGCCCATTGATACGACAACGCCACTGATCAGCGGCCCGATGACATTGCCGCTCGTTGCGCCAGCCAGAATAAGCCCCATGACGAGGCCACGCTGATCCTCTTCCACCACTGTGGTGCCAGATGCCAAAATGCAGGGCCACATGATGGCTGCACCGACACCTTGCAAAGCCCGGGCGCCAATCAACCATCCCATCGACGGAGCCAGAAAACATAACATCGAAGCGACCGCAAAGATGGCCGATCCAATCAGGAACAAGCGGCGCCGCCCATGCATGTCCCCCAACCGGCCGCCGGCAACCATGAACATGGAAAATGTCATCGCATAGATATTGAGCACCCACTGGGTCGTGGTGAAATCGGCCGCAAAATCATTTTCAATCGCCGACACGAGCAACAACGCACCGGTGAAGTCCGTCCCGATCGTGAATGCCGCCACCATCAGCGTGGCAATAATCAATTTGGTGTGAGCGCTCATTCGAGCCCCTTGCCTGCCAAATGTATGAATCCAAACGCGCGCATCTTAATGAATTGAAACTGCCATGAAGATTTACGAACGCAAACAGTAAAGTGCCGGCACCGGCCGCTTTTGTTCTGCTCCCAAGCTGCTCTATTGGCCGCTGTTTCCCCTCGCGGCACTCCAACAAGACAAGCATGCAGAGGATGCACCTAGACTTGACCTTGTTGGCATTTCCTAAGCGAGGTAGGCCGCTTGACCGAAAAACAAGTTTCTTCCATCAGTCCTTGCCCCAACGATGGGACGCCGGAGCGCTGGAAAGGCACCCTCCCTAGCCGTCTACTTGCGCACTTGCGATTCGCCACATTACATGGCCGGCTGCATCCAAGAAAAAACCTTCATAAGGGCAGGTCTTTGCTTGACGGTTGCCGAGGAGGAAAAGTTGACCGCTATCGATATGCGCATGTTCGCCAAAAACATCGGCGCCAACATAACGTTCCATGCTGGGAGTACTATATTCGAAAAGGGTGACGCAGGAACCTGCATGTATGTCATCCAATCCGGTGTCGTCGAAATATTGATCGACGAAAACGTCGTGGATGTGTGCGGGCCCAACGAGGCAATAGGATACATGTCGATGATTGATGGTGCCACGCGCAGTTCGACGGCACGCGCCAAGGAGGCCGTGGAGGTCTCCATCATTGATCAGAACAAGTTTCGCTTCATGGTCGACGAGGTGCCAAACTTCGCCATGTACGTCATGCGATCCATGGCGCAGCGCATTCGTGGAATAAGCAAGGTCGTTTAGGTCGTTAACCAGCGCAACTGCGACGGGCTGAAAGGTTGGATTTCCAAGGAGGCAACCAATCATACGGCAGCTCGCCGCGGCACACGTTACACCTGACTTTAAAAGCGCACCGGTGGCATTGCAGCCGTATCTCAATTCACGGGCCGCACAGCCGAGGCGGCGATCGGTCGCCGACCTGACTAAATCGCACACAAATCAAGGGTTCCGATCTTAAACGATCATCCAGCGGTTTCCCGTGCAATCGCCCCATACTATCTTGAGCAATCCCACCTCATCTCGTGCAGCAAGCTAAAAGACCACCTGATCCGCTAACTCCATTCATACATCCAGTTCAACAAGGCGAGCAGAAAGAGTGCGATGCCAATTGCAGATAATATGTAGTGCCTCTTCTTCATTCTTCATGTCCTTCGTACCATGAGGATGACTGCCGCCGAACCCATTTTGTCCTAACGATTACCCAGCAAATCGGAGTCACCAATGACCCAAGCAGAGTTAGAGAGTTTGCTCAACGAACTACCGCCACGAACGACCCTGTTTATTCCAACCGATGTCGCCGAGGCCATGGCCGGCAACCGGGATGAGGGAATTCTCATGGATGAGTTGGCGCAGAAGTACAATTGCGATCTTGGCGTCCGACAGACCTTCGCAAGCCTTGAGGAGCCTGAAGAGGAAGGTTTTTCATTACGCAAAAGGCCTTCCTAGTCCTCTTCTTCTGATTGCAGCGATCGCACCTCGCTTTCAGCCAGGGCAGACCGTCTCAGCAGTGTCCGGCGTGCCCGTCGCTTTCGCCGGGCAGTTCGCTTTAGGACACAGCTATCAGCTTAACTAGAGTCGGGGCCATAGTGCAGCACATCCCGCGCGCAGAATACCAATTCCGCCGTGCAAAGGAGCGTTCGAGGAACTCACCGGTGCATCCTTCCACAACCTTGCTCTGCTCGTCACAGCATTGATGTCGTTTGTTGGATTACAAAGACCCTGCGCCTGACAACAACGGACACTCCAGCTTACCCACCAACGCTACGCACCACAGCGCTAAAGTCGACAAAGGCGCTTCAAAACAACCGAGTGCCCGTTCAGTTGAACTGCAGCGATCAAGGTTCAACCGGTGTAGGCATGGATGATAAGGGGGACTGTCCTGACGAAACTTGTACGAGGGCGACTCCTCTGTCCGAAGAGCCTGTCAAATAGCTTCGTCACTTTTGTGCTTCGCGCGGCAACGCGTCCGACTTCGAGCGCAAAGCCCATATATCCAATCCGGCAGCAAAAACTAGCCCGATGATTCCCACAGTTTCAATCGATCTTATAAAATCAATCAAGTAGGAATAGTAAATCGCGCCAGCACCGAACAATGCCAGGGCCACGGGGGAGTGGGTTTCCGTGCTTTCTCAGATTTATCACTAAGCCCGCAAGCGCAACGGTAACCAGTACGAGGATGATTTTGACCCAAATCGACCCATCAAGCGTCATAGAAACACCTAGCGCGGACATCACACTGAAAAACACAAGAAGCCCCTTGCACGCGATCAACGCCCCGACACTTCCAATTGCTGAGATCCACTGCAACATGGCCCTATTTCCTTTTGCAGTGTCTTGCCCCAACTCCAGGCGCGTCCCCGCTAGTCACCAGTACCGGGCAACCATCGGCTCGGTGGCTAAAGCGCTTGATCCAAGTAACAGGAATTGGCCGCTTCTTGATCGTGATCCGGGCCGGGCGTCTATCGGCATTTCATTGGATCGACCGACCACAACTCGAAGTGCTGCCCGAAGATTGATCGTTCGAACGCGGCAGCACCGCTATAGCCCTGGCAAGCACCGAGAATGAATTGCGCTACTTCGTACGCCGCCACGATGGCAGCCATGCCAATGGCCAAGTGCACCAACAAAAATTCGGGCCTTGTGCCAAAAGATGCCCGTAATCGCGCCTTCTTGCCTTGAGGCACTCCGGAGCCGCTGTTCGATAAAAGAGGTTGTTTGGTCATTGGTCTCGCGGCGTCCTTTGCCGTGGAAAACAATCTTCGACAAGATGCCAAGGGCTTCTTATCGATTACCGCTTCCAATGGGGCCTTTCCTTCTTCGTAGCCCTTAGTCTGGTCGCGACGTCGATCCTCTTACTTCTCTGTTAAGATGTGTGCGGAACCACAAAACACTGCATTACTCGTTGGGGTTGAGGCCGATCCAGCTCTTGCCACCTAGAGCTGCATGTCAGCGGCCGCGTAATCTTGAGGCGGCATTGCTTAAGTGCAAACGCGACTGTGGCAGCGAATTCTGGAAGTGAAGGCAGTCGGCACTGGGACCTAGTGTTTCTTGGACACTGTTTTGGCCTACCGATAAGCACTGGCCATGCCGAACATGCTCCCTGTCGGACGTCGCAAGCGAACAACTCATCGCTGATTTCGCTATCAAGATAGGTTTGCTGTCCCGCATGTCCCGTGTATGCAGCAAAGCCCCAGTCGACGTTCGCCTGCAAGCCCTTACCTGACCCGTCTTGGAGCGGAGGTTCTTCGGCGAAAGCCGTGGTTGCAATGAATGTGACTGCAGAGATAAGGCTGAGAGTGGCTGCGAAGTTCATCGATCGGTCCTCCCTTTAAGGCTACGCCTCGACCACGATGCCTCTGGTGCTCATGCCGAGGCCTCATATCCCGACCGAGGATGGCTCAGACTAGAGATTCAGCAGCGGACCGCTTTGCTCAGAGAGATATTGGTACTTGGTTCTGTCTGGAGTTCCGACGAAACTACGTTGTTTTTCCGACGAAAATGTAACAGATTGAAAAACCGCTATTTAAAAGAAGATCAGCACGCAGACCGGAAGAATTTTCTGTTTGGTCCGAAGGCAAATCGGAACGCGATACGCAATTGAACGGCGTCCGCCACATGAACATGCGGAGCGTGCGCCCCACCTAGTTGGTTGAGCGTTGTGTAAAGCCCCCTTCGTCTGTGCCACTTAATTGGTGGTTCTCTGGATTGTTTCTGGCACCGGTGCGCGCATGCTGAGGGCCTCATGCGGTCGCACGTGATTGTATTGGCGGAGCCACTGATTGATCACCATCTGTGCCTGCGCCGTTGTTGCGAACCACTCGGCGTTGAGCACCTCGCGACGCAGCGTGCCGTTGAAGCCCTCAGAACCGATCTGCTGAAGCTGAACTGAAGGATGTTGTTATGATAGTTTTTTCTGGAAAGCCGCTGTGTGGGTTCAGCGCCGTCGCGATCGCGACCGCATCTGTGACGTTGCTTTGCACGTTCCTGACGCCAAGTCAGGTCGCAGCTGCGGAAGAAGAAGCTCCGAGCGGAATCGTTGCTACGCAGGTCCGCAAACAGGGTTTCACGTGTGAAAATCCTGTCAGCGCAAAGCGTGATGCAGAACAGTCAAAACCCCATGAAACGGTCTGGCTTTTGCAGTGTAAAACAGAAAGGTATCGTGTGCGGCTCGTACCGAAGATGGCCGCGAAAGTTGAACGGCTGGAAGACCGAGAGAAAACTGATAGCCGTTAGCAATTGGTAGCCAGCGCGAGGCGCCGACACCAGCGGCTAAAACGTCGTTGACGCCGCCGGAACAGCACACGAGTGTGTCTGTGGCCTGCCCCTCTTACCTAACCCTGGTCATCCTCTTTGCTATTCCCTGAACCTAAGAGGTCATGAAGCTTCGCGATATTTGAAGCAACCCTCCTGGCCTCATCTTTGGTGAGCCCCCGCATTAGACATCTCCAGAAGTTACTTGGGGAACAGAGCCTAGTTGTCTCCTGAGCTACATCCGCTCCGACCCGGTGCCCTGTCCTCATTCAAAGCATCGAGTGGCGCAACTCTCATAAGAGGGACAATGGCAACGATCGCCGACTATCAGGTTCTCATCGCCGGGAGCGAAGTTCTAGATCACCGCACAATCCGTAGATCTGTGGAGCTGGAATGCCCCCCCACCCGACTTCGTGCCCGGCACGGGCAAGGAGCGGCCTGTGTTGACCTGGCAGTTCTGGCCGTTCGAGACCAGCGAATATTCTGTTTTCCTGTGGCCCGACAACGCCCCGCCGTTTAATCCGCACGAGCGCGGCGGCGTGCCGCCCGACCAGCTCCATACCGGGAGCATGACCTTGCATGGACCAGACCTGACGGTGCCGGGTAAGATCGTGTTTACCGCCGGGGTTCCCGCGCGGTTCTGGTTGGAACTGGTCACGATCTGGTATCAGCGGCATATCAAGTAGCTTCTGACTTAAGCAGGTCAGGCAGTTTAGCGATGTTCGAAGCAACGCGCCTGGCCTCAGCTTTGGTGAAGTCTTAGGTGACCTGCGGCAGGAAGTTCTCTTGGCTCCAGGCCATAGCAATACGCAGGAGCCTTCCCTGCAGCATCATCGACACGATAGCCGCCTGGGATCTCTTCCACCTTCCATGGCGCTGGCATCTTTCTGGGCTTGTTCATGGGCCAGACCATACACGAGGGGCGACCAATAGATAAAAAGGAACTTCAACACGCGCCAAGCCGCCAGACTGAGGGACAATCTGGCGGCAAGCCGGTAGGGGTGCACCGGCTTCCCGCACGGCATTAACGGGGGGGCACTGCCTGTGCGGATGCATATCAAACGCGCAGCGCATGGATCCCGATTAGGCACGGTGACTAAAATTTTCCCATCAAAAAAGGGGCGGCCCCATCCAGACCGCCCCTGCGTCTCCGCACCGGCAAAATTGCCACGCCGCTCCGCCATCAACCATGCGAAAGTCTTCTGGGATGCGCTCGACGGTCCGGCTGAGCGGGTCGATTAACCTCATTGCGCACAACATACTTTTTAGTTTGACGCCGTCCCCATGCGCATGAACATTCCCCGGCCCAGAACTGCCTCTGCGCTAGGCCAATCTTTCTGCGCATTGGTTATGGCAGTATCCGCGACGGTCGATGTGCGCCGCTAGTTTCAATCGCGCGCGCCCCAAGCCATGGAGGTAAGACGTGGCCCTCGATCCACTGGCAGGCCAACCTGCACCTTTTGAAAGACTCGTTAATGTTCCAAGATTGATCTGCGCATACTACACCTTGTCGCCGGACGTCTCGAACCCCGACCACCGGGTTTCGTTTGGGACATCTGGACACCGCGGCACGTCGTTGAAGCGCAGCTTCAATGAGCAACATGTCCTTGCCATCTGCCAAGCTATCTGCGAGCACCGTCGCGAAGCTGGGATCAACGGGCCTCTCTATGTTGGAGTGGACACGCACGCCTTGTCTGAAGCCGCGCGGGCGACGGCGGTAGAGGTGTTCGCCGCCAACGAAGTCGTGACGTGCATTCAGATTGGCGGTGGCTATACCCCAACGCCTGTTATCTCGCATGCGATCCTGACCTATAACCGCGGGCGAACCTCAGGGTTCGCCGACGGTGTCGTAATCACGCCGTCGCACAATCCACCTGAGGACGGTGGCTTCAAGTATAACCCACCAACCGGAGGCCCCGCAGACACGGGTACCACGAAGAAAATCCAGACCCGCGCCAACGAGATCCTCGAGAACGAACTGAAAGCTGTCTGTCGCATGCCACTCGCGAGGGCGCTGAAGGCTGAGACAACGCATGATCACGACTTTGTCATGCCCTATGTCAAGGATTTGGCGGAGGTGATCGAAATGAAGACGATCGCCTCGGCTAAGCTGAAGATCGGCGTTGATCCGATGGGCGGATCGGGGATCGGCTTCTGGGATCCTATCGCCGACCGCTATAGCCTCGACTTGGAAGTCGTCAACAGACGCGTCGATCCGACCTTCGCCTTCATGACCCTCGATAAGGACGGCAAGATCCGCATGGATTGCTCATCGCCGTATGCCATGGCCAGCTTGATCGGCCTGAAGGACAAATTCGACATCGCCTTCGGCAACGATCCGGACTACGACCGCCACGGAATAGTCACGCCAAGCGCGGGACTGCTAAATCCGAATCATTATCTCGCTGTTGCCATTGACTACCTTTTCCAAAACCGGCCCGGCTGGCGGCCAGACGCGGCCGTGGGCAAGACGCTCGTCTCAAGTTCGATGATCGATCGTGTCGCCGCCCGCCTTGGTCGCCGGCTTGCGGAGGTCCCGGTCGGCTTCAAGTGGTTTGTCGATGGCCTGATGGATGGCTCTTACGGATTTGGCGGGGAGGAGAGCGCTGGCGCGTCCTTTCTAAGGCAAGATGGAACGGTGTGGACTACGGACAAGGACGGTATCATTCTCGACCTCTTGGCAGCCGAGATTACGGCGAAGACAGGCCGTGACCCGGGCGAGCACTACAAAGCTCTCGAAGAGCAGTTCGGAAGTCCTGTATACGAACGCACGGACACGGCGGCTACTGGTGCGCAGAAAGCCGCGCTGGAGCATTTGTCGCCCGACATGGTGCAGGCCCAAGAGCTAGCGGGTGAACCAATCATTGCAAAGCTAACGCACGCGCCGGCTAACAACGCGTCGATCGGCGGGCTCAAGGTTGTCACCGAAAATGGTTGGTTTGCAGCCCGGCCGTCTGGAACGGAAGACGTCTACAAGCTTTACGCCGAGAGCTTCAAGGGTCCGGAGCACCTAAATAAGGTCCAGGCAGAGGCGCAGATTATTGTGGATGCGGCATTCAAGGCCGCAGGGGCGTTGTCCCTGCCCCCTAAAACTGGGCCACCATGATGCTGCCAATGAGAGGAGCATTGGCCCAGGGGCAGACGACAGGGCGTTGTCACATTAAGTCTGATTGACTGGAATTTGCCGACAGCCGCTGATTTTGACGCGTGGGATTTCAAAGGCTTAGCCTGCCGGTCGATCGTCCATATTGGGCCTATTTCGCTTAATGTGACAATGCCAGCTGGAGTCCGTGCCCTTAATCGTGCCAACGAAATTCGCTCGACCTTAAGGCTGCACGAACCATTTTGGGAGGCGATTTCCAATTGTTTGCGCCATGACCAGCTCCAAATCACGAGTTTCCTTACTCCGGGGCAAGTACAAGAAGCCACAGATCGTCATCTTCGCCGTCCTCGTACTCGTTCTTACTTGCGCGCTCACTGAGACAGCGTACCGACCCCTGGCCGCTCAAGGCGTTGATGCTCAAGTTGGCAAGATTAAAGAAATCGCCGAGACCAAAGACAGCAGTGCTGCCCAATCAAAAAAAATCTGAAGAGCTAAAGCGTCCGAGCCGTTGGGGCGAGCCAACCTACGTCAAGATCCGTATTTATGTGATCGATGTCGACGAGGTTAATTCCGCGAATTAGAACTTCTCGGCGAGTGTCTACTATGAGGCTCGCTGGGATAATCCCATACTCCGTCATGAAGGTCCTGGCCCAGTCGTTCGACGAACGACAGACGTTTGGACGCCCCGGCTTGCTATCGTCAATCAACAGCAGGCGTGGTCGGCCTTCCCATCATTCGTAGAGATCTCGCCCGAGGGCGAGGTCGTCTTGAGACAAAAAGTATGGGGGTGGTTCTCACAACCCCTCGATCTCAAGGACTTTCCGATTGATCAGCAAACATTGACGATCCATGTCGCAGCCGCGGGTTTGGTTGAGGGCGATTTGAAGCTTGTTGCCCTGGAACAGGCTCAGGGCCGCCAGTCTGGAATCCACAAGGGCTTCTCACTGCCTGACTTCGATGTGATTAGCTGGAAAGCAGAATCCCGCCCGTACATTCCTTTCGAAGGTGAAGTGGGGACGCCGGGCTATATAATGGAAATCCAAATTAAGCGAAGACCTTCATACTTCATTTGGAAGGTAATCTTCCCTCTATGCCTTATCGTGATCATGTACTGGATTCCCCGCTGGCTCGACCCAAAAGAGAGCAGTACTAGCATTGGCATCTCCACGACAGCATTTCTGACCCTTGTCGCCTATTTGTTTGCGATAACGGTACTACTACCGAAAGTCTCCTATTTGACGAGGATGGATGACTTCATCCTACTGTCAACGCTACTCGTGTTTGTTGGCTTGATTTCAAACGGTTACATCGACATATTTGATCAGTGTCGGGCATATTGCTCAAGTCGAACGCGTCAACAAGTTGTCGAGGATGGCTTATCCGTTGTTGCTACTAATCGTGCTCGCTATCTCTTTCGCCTAACCGCAAAAGCCTCTTGATAGCAATTGTTGAAACTGGGTCTTTTTGGCCGGGTCGTCCGCGCATCCTACCTTCCAACAGCGTCCTTAATTGTCAGGACATCGACGGTCGGATTGGCCAGAAGGTCTTCGGCAACGCTGCCCACGATAGCATGGGCAAGGCCAGTGCGGCCGTGAGTACCAACGGCTAGGAGATCCGGTTTCAGGCTAGCGAGATTTTCGCGAATGGTATCCTTCACTTCGCCTTCGCGAAGCAAGACCTCGAACTTCGGTGCCTCCTCTCCAAGCTCGTTCGACAAACGCTCAATATCGCCTTCTAGGATGGCTCTAACCTCGGATTGTTGTTCAAGAATGAGCCGGTCTTGGGTATCGCGACTTAAGAACCCGACGAAAGGTCTGTGCGCCACATGGAACAATTGAACAACACCAGTAGGAACCACCAATCGAGCTGCCATGCGCGCGGCTGCTCTGGCATGGCTCGAAAGATCGGCAGCAACAAGGGCGCGCTGGTAAGGACCGGCAACGCTATTCTTGACTACCAAAATGGGAACCCGTCCATATCGCACAACGCGCTCAGCAGTAGTGCCTTGGAACATCTGGCGCGTCTTGTAGCGATGTAAGCCAAGTATAACCAGATCGGCACCATGCTCTTCGGCGTGGCGGATTATGTTTTCTGCGTCCATGCCGCGGGTGATATGTGGCGTGACCTTGAGAGTCCCACCATGCGGTAGGGAACGGACTTGCTGCTCAATAGCCTTGCGTGCTGCCGTTTCGTGCTCGGTGGTTAGAACATCGGAGAAATATTCTTCGACCACGTGCATGATGTGTAATTCAGCACCGAATTGATCTGCCAATGCCAAAGCTCGCTGCAGGGCCCGATCACATCGAGCCGACAAATCGGTCGCCATCAGGATTTTCTTCATACGCTGAACTCCGAGCTTGCGGATACTGAAGGCGCCATCATCTCTCTCTCATAGGCGTGAAGCAAGCACATCCCAATGTGCGAACTGATTGCATTGTGGCAACCGCCGCGCAGCTGTTTGCCGGAAAATCGGCCCGATACGCATGGAACGCAGCATAGCGAGGTCCGGTTGACCCTTGAAAACGGACATCGCCCAGCGCGCCGCGGATGTCTGCTCGGCCTCCAAAAGCAGGCATTGAGATTTGCAGGTTCGGCAACTAACGAATTCAACTTATAGGAGGTTGGCAATTGCGCCTGCCGCACACAGACTGTTGTCAGTCGTCGCAAACCACATTACGTCAATATTCTTGTTCGGGAGTTGGGGCAGAACGACAATGACGCCACTGACCAAAAAGCAAGAAGCCTTTGCCCACGCGTATGCTGAACTCGGCAATGCGCGGCAAGCCTACGCCATCGCTGGCTATTCGCAGAACAACTCACTAACCACGCAACAGAAGGAAGCGCACAGGCTACTGCATCACCCCCGGGTCGCCCCGAGGATACGAGAGTTGCAGGCCATTGCACGGCGGCGCGCGGAGGCTGATTACGGGGTTACCATCGACAGACTGACGGAGATGTTGATGGACACATACGAGAGCAGTGAGACGCGGCCTGCGGGAAAGATATGGGCGATAGAATCCCTCGCGAGACTGCATGGTTTGATGTGATTTAACCGCGGTACCAACGCGAACGAACCGACGTTACTCCGCTCTACAGTTTAGGATCACCACCTAGAAAAGTTGCTGCGGGTTTGTCACATTACGAATGGTGCCGATTTCGACGATACGAACATGTTGCGCACTCAGCTAGCCAATAGCGCGTCATGCATCGCTCACCGCTAGGGCCAATGCTGCGGCCCAATAAAACCAACAGCGCCAAACCCTAATAAAATCATCTATTTGAAGGACTTAGATGGCGGAGACGGAGGGATTCGAACCCTCGATACGCCTTGACAGCGTATGACGATTTAGCAAACCGTTGCCTTCAGCCACTCGGCCACGTCTCCGTAATTCGCCCAGTTCTAGTGACCGGCTTAGATGAATGCAAGCACTCGGCGATGCTATGGGGAGAACCCGAAATGCACCCGCTCGCACGTGCTTTATTACGTCCCAGATCCCGAAGTCCTGACGGACGCGTCGGAAATTGGTACACTGCGGACATCTGCGCAATATGACCAAACGACCGAACTGGACAGATCGAACACATAAGGCTGCATGCGATGCGAACAAGTCTCTCGATGCTCTTCGCTGTTTTGCTGACCGCGATCTTCAATCAGGCCCTGGCTCAGCAAGTATGTGTCCGCTGCGACAATCCGTTCGCCATCTATAACTGCCACGCTGACGGCCCCGGTGTACATGCCGATACGCCAATCAATCTGCTCTGTATGACCGAACTGGCCAAACGGCACGGTCACGCCACCTGCACGGTTAGCCGCGGCGGTACTGAAGAATGCGCCGGCAAGTTGGTGACCATCATGCCGTCCCCGGATTCACCTCTACCCAAGGCGCCTACGCCGACTTAGGTGATTACGCCGGAAGAAGCAGACAATCCACCTCCGACCGATGAGCCTGAAATCCGAGCAGATTGAACCTGAGCAGGACAAACAAGCCGAAGGTGAGTCACCCCAAACCGTTGAGGAACTCGCCAAGCAGACCGCCAAGGCATCACAGGAAGGTCTAAAAAAAGCCGGCAAAGGCGTTGCTGACGTCGCCAAGAAAACCGGCGAGACAATGCAGAAGACCGGCAATGCGATCGGCAACGCAGCCAAGAAAACTTGGCGCTGCTTGAGCTCCTTCTTCGGCGACTGCTAGCAACAATCAACTTAACGGCAAGCCGGGCGCCCACATCGAACCCGGCGACGCAAATGCTAATCGTGGTCATAAACCGGTTTTCAACAAACCACCCCCGCTATTCAGGGGGAGTTCATATGCTTCGCTTTATCCACTTGTAAGGCTGCTGCGAGGCTCTAGTTTGCCTGCAGGGGTATGAAGTGTTCTTCATGTGTGACGGATCGGCCTCGGCCGAGAACTCAGGGGGGGGTAACGTGCTTATCCGAATTACATCGATTGTGACGCTCTCCATGTCGCTTGCGGCATGCGCACAATCGCCGATGCTTGACGCCAGCTATCTAGGAGTTGGCGGCCTCAACAGCGCGCCGGAGGTGCAATCGGTTGGCAGCATCATCACTGAATCCGAAGACCTGGACAATTCAACGCTGGCCGGAAAAGTCCTGACAGCGATTGCTCTCGAACGGATCACAGGACTGAAGCCAGATCCCGCTCGGTTCTCCGAACTCGACTAAGCAACCTTGTTATCGTCCATCGATCGCCGGCCAAACCGTCTGTGCCGGTCGGGCCCACTATAGCCCGAGCCTGTTCGATCGGCCGGTATTCACGATCCGCTTCTTGCGGCCTTTCTCGACAATCAACAGGTACCACGAACTCGTTCGGTACCCCGTCTCCCGCCATAGATGTTGCCAGGGCACACGCACGAGTTCGGCATCCTTCGCTTCAATTCCCTTGGACAAAAAGAACCGCAGATAACTCTGCGCCTTCTTGATCGGCATCTCAGGGTCCCACACGTAAGCAACCCGCCCACGCGTCCAGTCCACCCCATCCGGTGTGAAGTTGGGAAACGCCCGCGCGATGACTGTGGCACTCGGGAAAACCTGCCTCAGATTTCCCGTCAGCTCATGCTCCAAGCTAATAATCGTGCCGTTATCGTCAAATCCGCGGGCGCGCATTTCCTGGGCCAGTGTGGAATATGGAATACCCCACCGGCAGGTCTGGCAAACCGGATCCATGATGTAGAGATTCGCCATCCGCGCCACGAATGCGATTAACGCAATCGCAATCGCAAGCCGCCCAAACCACTTCACAGGTCCGGGATCGGTCATCGACCGACTGGCAACGCCGAACATCCAGATGACACTCGACAGATAGAGGGGCATCAGCACATGAACGGCCAGACCGCGGATTTCAAATATTAGCGCGCCCAAGATCGAAGCGGCGAAAGCCAACCCGCCTGCGTGCAAAACAAGCAATTCGTAATCTGGTTTTTCGCAGGTGAGGGGAGAGCGCTTGAGATCCGCCCAAGCAGTCTTCAACCAGCCGGGGAACACCACCGGCAAAATGAACAGCAATGGTGAGAGATAGGCAACCGGCCCGCGCACGGCATCCCATATCCCGCTTAAATTAAACGACCAGCCGTTATGCCAGATCCCTGTCAGCCAACGCATGCGACGGGGCTCATCCAACAGCCACAGCCAATAGGGCGAAGCAATTGCAATCGCCAGAGCCAACGCCAACAGCAACTGTGGCTGCATCAAAGCGCGTCGCATGCCCGGCTGTAGCGCCGCAGCCACAAAGAATGTCACCAAAAACACGATGTAGGCCGGCTCGGTCAGGAACCCGAGCCCCATCGCCAACGCCAACCCGATAAAATCAACCGGCCGTCCGTCTTGCAGCACCCGTAACACCAACCAGGTGGTCGCCAAGACTGCAACCATCGCCCCAACTTCGTGCGTGAAACCCTCATGAAAGCGCCAGCTGATCGAATAAATAAGCGCCATCGACTCAACGGTCAGCAACGCAAACAACGTATTGGCCAAAGCCCGTCGCGCCGCCAGATATAGGAATCCGGCAGAGGCAACCAGAGCCGTATACTTGATGAGCAAAAAGCTCTCCAAGCTCGGCCCGAGCACCTGCTGGACCGCCCACAGCACCCAGTTGTAAAGCGGTGGCTGACGCGGAAATGCGTCGTAAGCGATCCGCAATTCCTGCGAAAAAACGATGTCGTAGACGTCGTCTTCGCCAAGCACATCCGAGGCGAGAAGCCGGAATCCGGCGTGCAAACAGGCATAGACCGTTACGATGGCAAGCACGAGCAACAGCCCGCTATGAACGTTGACCGCGCTGGGCGCCGCCCTATCGGATTCGATTGTCAAATCAGCCATACCGCCCGCCCCTCACGGTCGTTACCCCCGCAAACTCCCATCACTACGGGATCATCACCGTCGATCCAGTGGTCTTGCGCCCTTCAAGGTCTCTGTGTGCCTGCGCCGCATCCCGCAATGGATACGTTTGATTGACCGCAATCTTGACGATACCGCGATTGACCAGGTCAAACAGGTCATTGGCGCTATCCACCAAGTCTTCGCGCTTCGCGGTATAGGTGAAAAGCGTTGGACGGGTCGCAAAAAGCGAGCCCTTTTTTGACAGCAGTCCGATATCGAAGCCTTCAATAGCACCGGACGCATTGCCGAAAGAAACCCAAAGCCCCAACGGTCTCAGACAATCGAGCGAACCAGGGAACGTGTCCTTGCCAATCGAATCATAGACCACATCGACGCCCTTGCCGTCGGTCAGCTCCCGCACCCTCGCGACAAAGTCCTCCGAACGGTAATTGATAGTGTGCGTACAGCCATGCGCCTTGGCCAGGCTGGCCTTTTCCTCAGAACCAACGGTTCCGATAATGGTCGCACCAAGATGCTTGGCCCACTGGCAAGCGATCAGGCCCACGCCTCCTGCCGCTGCGTGGAACAGCATGGTGGTATCCGGTCCAACCTTGTAGGTCACGTTCAACAAATACCGCACCGTCATCCCCTGCAGCATCATCGCTGCTGCAGTGTTTGCTGCTATCCCCTCCGGCACGCGGACGACGCGCTCAGCCGTAATCAGCCGTTCTTCGGCGTAAGACCCAATCGGATTGGCGTAGGCGACGCGGTCACCCGTCTTAAACCCGGTTACACCATCGCCGACGGCTAGAACTTCCCCGCAACCTTCCATACCGATCACAGCCGGCAGCCCGGGCACGGGGTACAGCCCTGTGCGGTGGTAAACATCAATGTAATTCAACCCGACCGCCAAATGGCGTATGCGCAGCTCGCCGGCACCCGGATCACCAAGCTCAATAGGCTCCCATTTCATCGCCTCAGGCCCGCCATGAGCATGAATTCTGATCGCGTGCACCATTTCGGCTTCTCCAATTACAAAGGATCACAATCACAGCGGCCGCCCTACGTGACGCATTTGTTCAACAGGCACGCCGCAACAGGCATAAACCTGCCTTGACCCCGCCATGGGCGCCTTCTATGGGCTCAACCCCAGAAGAACAAGCCTCCCACAAGGGGGCACAGCGGGAAAACCTATGCCGTCTGGCCGCCACACACTTCTTATCCTCGTTCTGGCTGCCCTCGCCGCCGGCTGCGCTTTGAACACGGGTTCGGTGACATCACCGCTCGCCGGATTGAACTGCATCGATGATAGCCCCGATTGTATCGGCAAACGCAAGGCAACTCTAAACTACCTCACAAGCGATCCCACGCGCTCATGGGTTCGCCAGCGCCCGACGAGCCCTTACGCATATGCCTCCGGTGTCCGCTTGTTCGCATTTAAGAAGAAGAAAAAGGAACTGAGCTGCACCGAGCTAAAGCTCGGCCGAAGCGAAGCGGATGCCGCTTCGAAAGTGCTCCGAGGCAGTGCTGCAAAATCACTCACGCCCGCTCAAGTTTCACGTGGAACCATTCTCGCTGCTGAAGTTTCCCGTGACTTACGTCGGGAGATGAGCCGGCGCTGTAAAGGCAAGGCTTGAGTGCGCTGAAATCAATCCGCTTTACCGGATTATGCCCGCACCAGACCAGCATCTTAGCACTGTCACCGCTCGTCCGAAGAGCCCGGTAGAACCCGGCCTTGCACGCCGAACGCTGCAAGTTTTGGCTGACGGCTCGAAATAGTCCGCGCGTTGACTCCCGCCCAGCCTATTTCACCCGAGATCCGCCCATACTCGATTTTCGGACACCGGTTCATGACGACCTGCAATCCGGCCGCTTCAGCCTCACGGGCCGCCTCATCGTTACGGACGCCAAGTTGCATCCACACAAATTTGATCCCAAGCTGATCCTTGAGCCGGATCGCATCTCGCGTAATCTCCAGCGCCGCCTCGGAATTGCGGAAAACATCGACGACATCGACGGGGGCCCGAACATCCGCCAGCTTGGCATAAGTCATCTGCCCTAGGATCGGCTGACCTGCCTGCCCCGGATTGACGGGATGCACGGTGTATCCCTTGCCGAGCAAATACTTCATGGCAAAGAAGCTTGGCCGGTTGGAATTGGCGGATGCACCAACAAAGGCGAACACGCGCGCTTCATTCAACACCCGAGTAATGTAATCATCGGTGTAGGCGTCGTGATCCATGCTCACCTTGCTGACTACCCCGCTGGCGGCGGCAACTGCATCCGCCCATCTTCTTCCAATTCGAAGAAGGGGTTATAGGCGATTTCCCACAAATGCCCATCGGGATCGGCAAAGTACCCCGAATAGCCGCCCCAAAAGACCTCTCGTGCCGGCTGCACGATTCGACCGCCACAGCTTTCGGCGAACCCCAGCGCCTGATCGACCGCCTCTTTCGTCGCAAGATTGATAGCCAGGCTGACGCCACGAAAACCATCGCCCTTGTCGGAAACACCAGCATCCTCGGCCAACGGCACTCGCCCATAAAGACCGAGCACCGTCCCATTCATGTCGAAAAACGTGACATCCTTGCTGTCAAATCCAGAGGCAACAAATCCAAGTCGCTCATAAAACTGCCGCGAGGAGGCGACATTCGCCACGCCTAGGGTCACCATATTAATGCGAGCTGGAAACACCAATATTAGCCCTTCCAGTCAGGTTTGCGCTTCTCGAGAAAAGCGCCGATGCCTTCTTTCAGAGTCTCGGTGGAGCATGTTCTCCACCATCACCGCCGCCGCGTAATCGTAGGCTTCAGCCAACGGTTGCTCGACCTGGCGATAAAACGCTTCCTTACCGATCGCCACCGTGGCCGACGACTTCGCTGCAATCCGCCGCGCGAACTCAAGCGCGCTGTCCACCACCTCGTCGCTCGGAACCACGCGGTTGACGAGACCGTACTCAGCAGCATCATCCGCTGAAATCAATTCACCCAATAACAACATCTCCATGGCGCGTTTCCGCGAAACGTTTCGCGAAAGCGCCACCATCGGCGTCGAACAAAACAGACCGATGTTGACCCCCGGAGTGCAGAACTTCGCGCTATCCGCGGCAACCGCCAGATCGCATGTCGCCACAAGCTGACAACCCGCCGCCGTCGCCATCGCATGCACGGCAGCAACAATCGGCTTCGGACAGGCAACCATCCCCTGCATTAGCTGCGAACACGCCGACATCGTCGCCCCATAGAAGGCTTTACCGCCATCCGCATCTCCGCGGTGCGAAGTCAGCTCCTTGAGATCGTGCCCGGCACAGAATACCGGCCCGTTTGCGGCAAGCACAATCGCCCGCACCGAGTCGTCTCGACCCAATTCCGCAAAGACCGCCGTCAACTCGGATAAGACCGCTAGCGACAGTGAATTACGTGCAGCAACCCGATTGAGCCGCACAACGCATATGCCGGCTTCCGGTCGCTCTAGTAGAACCGATGGTTCGATCAACGCGCCTTCAACGGCCCCACCTGAAGAACCTATTGGGCTGTTCTGCATGCCTTGCTTCTCCATACCTCGACAACCGACCAGTGGAGGCAAACTAATTCCCGGCATCACCCGCATCGAGCGCGTTCTGAATGAGCTGGTGATGACTTTTGACGAGCTCCACATTCTCGGGAAATTTCAATGGCGGAATCGAGTTAACCGCCTCCTCGAGCTCTTCGATAAGAGCCTTCTTTTCATCCGCCGGCAGCTTCTTATCGGCGCGTACCTCCGCCAACTCTTCCTTCAAGTCGATCAACGGATCGGCATAATCTCCGGTTTCGGGATCGATACCGTCCAATACAATTTGCACATTTGCAGAGACATCATCGAGTTCAGTGAAATCCTTGAAGCCGTGCTTTGTCGCAATACCATTGAGCTCTTTTTGCACGCTGACTTCGGTATCGTCAGGTAGTTTCTCCAGTCGCTCCGCAAGCCCCGCCAAATCAGGCTGCGCAGCGACTAGTCCTTTGATCTGCTCTGATGTGAGTTTGAATTGCCGGATATCGCCCGCAGCGTCTTGCGCCAAAACGCCGTCGGTCATACTCAACCCGCCCACGAGGCAGGCGACAACCACTGCAATCAACCAATTGCCACACCGCATGGCACGATCCTCCCACATGCCGTCCACCAACGGACGAGCGGCCACCCCATCAGGCCGGCCCAATGCCGAACCGTTACCAACAGACGCTCCAGACCAACCGGCCAAGCAGACGAGAGCGCACATTAGTCGCTCACGGTCGACACCGCCAACTGCTCCTTTGCTCAAAGTTTACGGCCTGAGCAAGCGGATCTTGCGGCAGAATTCCGATCAAGGCACATAGACAATCCGCCCCCGACCTAACGCCTCAAACAGACAATACCGCAGGTAGTGCGGTATTATTTTACCTCATATTCAACTTGTTGTTTTAATTGCGTTTTCTAGAACGTTTTCGGTTTTAAGTTGACACGAGACAACAAGCCACTTAATGCACCCGATCATCTCAGTTCGCATCGCTCACGCCGCGACGCTATGACGGCACGGCTAATGTTCCCCAGGAGAACTGCCACATGAAGACCTACGTCGCCAAACCCGGCGAGGTGGAGAAAAAATGGATTATGATCGACGCCTCCGGTCTAGTTGTCGGGCGCCTCGCATCCATTATCGCCATGCGCCTCAAGGGTAAGCACAAACCGACCTATACTCCGCACGTCGATTGCGGCGACAACATCATTGTCGTTAATGCCGAGAAGATCGTTTTCACCGGCAATAAGACGGAGAACAAACGCTACTACTGGCACACCGGCCACCCCGGCGGCATCAAGGAACGCTCACCCCGTCAGATCCTCGAGGGCCGCTTTCCCGAGCGTGTCATCGTCAAAGCGGTCGAACGCATGTTGGCGCGCGGTCCGCTGCAGCGCCAGTTGATGCGCAATCTCAAAGTTTACAAAGGCGCAGAGCATCCCCACGAGGCCCAGAAACCTGAGACCTTTGATGTTTCCTCGCTCAACGCAAAGAACGTGAAAGGCTGATCTCTATGGCCGAAGAAACCAAGACCTTCGAAGATCTCGGCGAGATCTCCGGTGTTCCACCTGCCGCCGACGACCAGCCTGTCTACGTTCAGAAGCTCGACCCATATGGCCGCGCCTACGCCACCGGCAAGCGCAAGAACGCCATCGCCCGCGTCTGGATCAAACCTGGAAAAGGCAAGATCACGGTCAACAACAAGGACTTCACCGAGTACTTTGCCCGGCCGGTCCTGCAGATGTTGCTACAGCAGCCGATCCACGCTGCCGAGCGCGCCGATCAGTACGACGTGATGGCGACCGTCGTCGGCGGAGGCCTTTCCGGCCAAGCCGGTGCCGTACGCCACGGCATCTCGAAAGCCCTGACGCACTACGAACCAGAACTTCGACCCGTTCTGAAGAAGGGCGGCTTCCTAACCCGCGACGCCCGTGTTGTTGAGCGCAAGAAGTACGGCCGTGCGAAAGCCCGCCGCAGCTTCCAGTTCTCGAAACGGTAAGGCGAAGTCGCCGGTCCACCTACAGAAGCCCGGTATTCCCACGACAGCCCGCACCTCTTGCGGGCTGTCTGTTTTTCCCAATAGACCTCTTGTGCAGCGCCAAGAAACGGCGCAAATGCTGCGCCCAACCACAGGTGAATTCACGACAAGCAGGATCGAAGGACAAATCGCGTGATCGAACTTACCGCCCTCGAACCGGCCGTCATGGCACAAGCCATCGCGGTGGAATTTCAGCACCTGTTCTCGCCACAGTGGTACACCGACAACTGGTCGGCGCTCCTGCAGATCATCATGATCGACGTGGTCCTAGCTGGTGATAACGCGATCGTCGTCGGTCTGGCCGCCTCCCGCGTACGCCCCGAGATCCGTAACAGCGTCATCTTCTGGGGTATCGCCGGCGCCGTTGTATTGCGGATTTTGTTTGCCTCGGTCACCAATCAACTGCTCGCCATCGTCGGCCTAACGCTTGCCGGCGGCATACTGCTCCTATGGGTGTGCTGGAAGATGTACCGGCAGGTCGTCGCCGGTGAAAATCACGACATCGAAGCCATCGAAGACAACCTCGAATCCCAAAGCACCGTCGGACCCGCCGTCGGCTTCGGAGCCGCCGTCACGCAGATCATTATCGCCGACGTCTCAATGTCGCTGGATAACGTCTTGGCTGTAGCTGGCGCCGCCAAGGGCGAACCACTGGTGCTGATCGTTGGCCTGGCCATCGCCGTTGTATTGATGGCCGTCGCTGCCCACTTTATCGCTAAGCTCCTTGTCAGATACCCTTGGATCACCTGGATCGGCTTGCTCATCATCCTCTACGTGGCCCTCGACATGATCTATCGCGGATCGCATGAGGTAACCTGCCAGGCTTTAGGGTTCGGCTGTTCGGAGGGATTATTTGAGGCAATATTGAACCGCCTCGGCATCAGCGCTGCCCCGGGTGGCTGAGGATAACCGCATGGTCAAAGTATTCATTGATGGTGAAGCTGGCACCACGGGCCTTCAGATCCGCGAGCGCCTCGCCGATCTCGGGTCACTTGAGGTCATCTCAATCGACCACCAAGCCCGCAAGGACGCGAACGCCCGAAAGGACATGATGCGGGAGGCGGATCTGACCATTCTGTGTCTGCCCGATGATGCCGCGCGCGAGGCCGTTGCTATCGCCGATGAGCTTGACAAAGACGCCCCGAAAATCATCGACGCATCGACTGCGCACCGCACCGCGGCCGGTTGGGTCTATGGTTTCCCCGAACTCGCGCCGGCTCAAAAGGACGCCATTGCAAAAGCTGAACGCGTTGCCAATCCGGGTTGTTATGCAACCGGCGCCATCGCTCTATTACGGCCTCTGATCGAGGGACGTCTTGCTGCACCAAGCCACCCGTTCACGATCAACGCTGTCAGCGGCTACACCGGCGGCGGCAAAACCATGATCGCCAGTTACGAATCCGGCCAAGCGCCAAACTTTGTGCTCTACGGCCTCGCCCTTAATCACAAACACATCCCCGAAATCACGATGCATTCCGGGCTGACCCAGAAGCCTGTCTTCGTGCCTTCGGTTGGCGCCTTCCCGCAAGGTATGATTGTCTGTGTTCCGCTGCAGCTCACTGCACTCGAAAACCCACCGACACTCACCGCTCTCAATGAACTGTTCAGCGACTACTACAGCACATCGAAGACGGTCATCTATCACTCAAATGCGGAGCAAGCCGCCTACTCCGGTCAACGTCTCAGCGTCGATCCCGCCAAGGGCAATGATACGATGGAGATCTGGATTTTCGGCAACCCGGCGGATCAACAAGCCGTACTCGTCGCCCGCCTTGACAACCTTGGCAAGGGCGCGGCTGGCGCCGCCGTACAGAATCTAAACCTGATGGTGGGGCTATCCTAGGCCATAACTGACAGTGGACTCGTCCGATCCTATCGCCTGTAAATCAGTGCGGGTCCAGGAACAGCGCGTGATACTTGCCGTCTTCATCCACAATGAATAGCTCATCGACTTGCGGATGGCGCAATGGTTTTCCGGTCTCGTCCGGAACGAGGTTCTGTTCCGACACGTATGCGATGTACTCGGTTTCGTCGTTCTCCGCGAGCAGGTGATAGTAGGGCTGGTCTTTGCGCGGCCGAATTTCTTCGGGGATCGATAACCACCATTCTTCGGTGTTCGCGAATTCCGGATCGACATCGTATACGATGCCCCGGAAGGGGTAGAAGCGGTGAGCAACCACTTCCCCCACTGTATATTTCGCTTCTCTCATCAAATCATTCGCCGCTTCAACCAAAGGTCTTTCCTAGCCTAGACACCTCATTATCAAGCTCATTCCAAGGGATCTCTGGAAAACTGTCAACGACCCTGTCCGACCTACGGTTTACGGCACCTATTAAGGTGGCCGTCAACGGCACAGCCTAAGAATTTGAAGCACGTCGCGCACTAGGAGACGTTACGGTCCACGTTAAAGTCCGTAAGCGGCGGCCCGTTCGGGGTCTTTATCCGCAACCAGACTGGCCAGATCCACGATCACCTTGGCCTGCTTCCAGGTCGCATCATCCTGCATTTTTCCATCGATCATTACTGCACCGGATCCATCCGGCATCGCCTCAAGAATTCGCTGTGCAAATGCGACTTCTTCTACGTCGGGGCTAAATACCTTCTTCGCGATTTCGATCTGTGTGGGATGCAATGACCATGCTCCAAGACAACCCTGCAGAAACGAGTTTCTAAACTGGCTCTCGCATGCCTGCTGATCGGAAAAGTCCCCGAACGGCCCGTAGAAAGGTTTGATGCCGTAAGACATGCACGCGTCCACCATTTTCCCCACGGTATAATGCCACAGATCCTGCTGGAAGCTGGCACGCGGCGCGCTCTCAATCAGGCCGGGATCAGCAACAACCGCATAGTCTGGATGTCCGCCACCAACCCGCGTCGTTTTCATCCCGCGTGATGCTGCCAGATCCGCGGGCCCAAGGCTCATGCCATGCATGCGCGGTGACGCGGCGGCGATAGCATCAACATTCTTCACACCTTCGGCAGTCTCCAAAATGGCATGGATCAAGATCGGACGATCGACCCCATGCGCCGCCTCAAGCTGCGCCAGAAGTTGATCGAGATAGTGGACATCCCACGGCCCCTCGACCTTCGGAAGCATGATGACATCGACTTTGTTGCCGACTTTCGAAACGATCTCGATGATGTCGTCGAGTGCCCAGGGGGAATTCAGACAGTTGATGCGCGTCCACAAGCCTGTTTGACCGTAATCGTGCGCTTCGGCCATGGAAATAAAACCACGGCGCGCCGCCTCTTTTTCACTCGCCGGAATCGCGTCTTCAAGATTGCCCAAAATGACATCGACCTTCATGATCATGTCACCTAGCTTGCTGCGAATTTTCTCGTTGTGCGGCGGCACAAAGTGGATCATACGCTCCAGTCGAACCGGTTGCGTACGATATGGGTCCGGTGCTCCGATCGCGAGAGGGGCATAATATTTCGACGGGGTGCGACAAGCGTTGTCCATTAATTCAGATCATCCTTGGAGTTTCTTGGTCAGTGTTCAGACGCACTCTAAAGTGCGATGTCTTCAAGTCAATCGGATGACGGATCGAGTCAAACTAAAGAAGCGGCTCCATGTAGACGCTCTTCCCCTCCACCTCGAGTCCTTTGATGGCCGCCTGACCTCCCGCGCCAACCGCGACGATCACTCTTAGCTGCCCCTTACCGATGAGCTTCTCCAGTTGCTTACCCTCGCCTTCCGGCACGAAGTAGGATTCGATACCGTATCGAACCTGCCGCGAATGCCGGCTGGACAACATTCCCTTGAGCACCACCTCGTCACCATCCACATCGCTCGGATAGATCGCCGTCGCCGTAACTGGTTGCCAACCCTCGCCACCTTTGCGCAGCTTGACGAACAGCGCCTGCTTGTTCTTCGGCAAATCCCCGGCCACCGAAGAGCCGAGCAGCGTCACATCGCCATAGTCCAGAATGACATAGTCACCCCGAAACACGCTGCGCGGATCAACCGGTCGAACGTCGAGAACGATCTCGCGACCATCCCGGATCAGTAGAGCGCGCTCGACAACAATGTAACCCAGCACGCCGGACTGCACGCCGGCAACGGCGAGCATGGCAAGCCACGTGTTAAGCAGGATCGATCTCATGACTTTGCTCCTGTACGCAGCGACAACTGCCGGTTGAGCCAGAACGCCAGCAACGCCAAAACGATGACACCAATCCCAGCACCAACGAAAAACAGCGAGGTGTTCAAAAGAGTGCCAAGCGTCCGCGCGTAAAGGCCTACAACTTCAATCGCGAATGCGACGTACGCGGCCCGGCTAAGCGTAAGATCATGCGTGCGAAGACCCCAAGCAATGGCCGCCACCGACACCAGCAAAACAACCACCGCATAGCCGATAACCGACGACAGCTCTTGGTGCCAATCGATAAATTGAAGTCCAAACAATCCCGCTACGGCGATGCAAAAGCCCAATCCCACAGCCAACCTGCCGTAGTCGCCAACCCGCAACCCGACAACCTCCAAGGCCAGACCACAACCCGCGATCGCAGCACCTATCCCAACCACCAAGTCATTGTGTGGTTGCCCCGGCAGCGTGTAGCCCAGCGATACGATCCAAGCCCCGATCGCCAGTGTGGCAAGCTTCACGCCATAATCACAGTCGCGCCAGCTCAGCACGGCGGCAACAACGGCCCAAGCTGGCATAAACGGCCAGAAGACGTTCTCGGCCAGCTGCGTTTCCCACGCGCCCCAAAAACAAACCAGCAGCAAACTCAAGACCAGTGACGGATTCGAGCCCATCAGCAGGCCCGCCAACAGCGCACCCGCGGCCCAGACAAACACCGCATCAGGCGGACTGCCGTGAATATGGTACATCTGCGCGACCAGCATCACGCTAGCCCCGAACACAACCGATCCCAGCAGCACGGCTGCATGCGCAAACACATCGTATCCGCGCTGGAACAACAAGGCACCCGCCCCGTAAGCCGCCCAAAGCCCGCTGATCATCAAGCCAAGCCGAAAGAGCCGGGGCATCTCTTGCCAATTGGCGGCAATAAAGCTGATCGCTCCAGCGCCGATCAGTACCGCACCCAGAATACTGAGAATGCCGACAATCCGGTTCTGACGGCTGGGTGTTTCGTCGGACACCTCCGCTAGGATCGCCGCGGCCCCTTCCGGCCGCACCCAGCCTGCATCCACCCATTTCGGCAGATCCTCAGCCAACTTTTCACGGTAGCTCACACTCATCCCAAAACCTGCAAATGACCTCGAAGCAGAATCCCGCCCATCAGCGACCGGCCAACCGCAACAACGCCCGCTAGAGCCGCGTCGCCGAATGCAAGCCACAATGAACTCTGTTCATACATACGCTATTACCGGTAGCCGCCGTTTACGTCTTTTTTTTGCCCGTCCCGAATCAGCACGCGGAACACACCTGTTGAAGCGTCCGTGATCACGCTGTAAACACGGGCGCCGGGCATAACGTCTTGCCTGTCGGACAAAAAACAACCCCGCCCGGCGGCATGCCAAACGGGGTTTCATTCCAAGCCCGGTACGGAAGGCCCGAGACGCTACTTTTTCTTTTCACCCTCGGTCTTCTTCTTAGCCTGATAGGCATCAAAAGCCTTTTTTTGACGCTCACGGATCTGCGCCATGAGCTGCCCGCGGGCCTTGGCATAGGCCTTGTTGTCAATCGGCTTGCCGTCGTAGGCCGCCGTGAATCCATCAAGCGGAATGGGGAAACCGATCGGCTGGGTTGCCGCGTTCATAGCCAGAACCATCAGGCCACCACCCTTCTTCAGGCTGGCGATGAGTTCCGATGTTGCCTCGATCTCGGCGGTGCAACCAGCCGGATGGCATAGCGAATACTTGAGAGCGAACGGCTTGAGATCCTTATCCTCTACCTTCTCGTTTTTCGCTGCACGCGCCCACTGCTCAGGCGTATACACGGCAGCGCGGACCCCGGCAGGAATAGCCATGCCGAGCGGCACCATCACCATCAAACTCTGTTTGTCCTGGCCAGCCACCTTGCGAACGGCCGCGGACACAAGAACCATGCCTGTATTCCCATCGAGACGCTCATGGTGAGTTAGGCAAATCTCTTTTTCGACTTTAGCCTTCTTCCCATCCTTCGCCGCCTGGACGATTGGGGCCTTCTCACATAGCTTCACCCAAGCGCTTTGCTTTTGAGCATCTTTTTTCGCTTGAGCAGAAGCCGGGGCAATCGAACCGGCCGCGGCGATGAGAAGTGCAGCGCCGAGCGCATAACTCTGCGAGTTGAAAATCCGTTGCATCATAAGAGCTATCGACCTTTTGTTTGAGAGCTGGTCCCGCCAGCTCAGCCCCACTGACAACACCTCTTGGCGCGCAGGTCCGGACGCGCAACGCGCCCTCGACTGGCTGTTAAGGCCGTGAATGAGGCAACTCCGTGACCGAATTGGAACCTGTCCTGCTCAATTTCGCCGCTGGTTTGTCGCACGCGCCTTTCACGCCACGTAAAACCTCCAATAAAGCCAAGATTTAATGAGTAGTAATCCTAGAAACGGCCTAGTTTCCATAACTACTGTGTAGCCAACCGTTTCAAAATCAACTGTTCACAAAAATCACGCCCACAGACACTTGGAGCGAATCTCGAACATGAGATTTCAAAATACATTTTGCCTATCGGCCCTTGCGGCATTCATCGCCCTGACGTTCCAACACGGCCCACCTGCCAACGCAGAGACCACCGCCCCGGCCGACAGCGTAGCAACTCAGTCATCGCAGCATGCTATCGCCATGCACGGCAGTGCCCTGCTGCCTGAGGACTTCAATCACTCCGCCTACGTCAATCCAAACGCCCCAAAAGGCGGCGTTGTCCACATTGGCATCATGGGATCCTTCGACACACTCAATCCCATGATTATCAAGGGCCAACCGGCGGCCGGCCTTCGCGATTTCCTATATGAAAGCCTGCTGACGCGCGGCCTCGACGAACCGTTCACGCTCTATGGACATATTGCCGAACGAATCCATGTCCCAGACGACCGCAGCTCCATTACATTCCATCTTCATCCCAAGGCACGGTTTTCTGATGGCCACCAGATCGATGCCGACGATATCCTGTTCTCTTGGAAAACGTTGCGCAATCACGGCCGTCCCAACCACCGCGCCTACTACAAGAAGGTGACCAAGGCCGTCCGTATTTCTGACAATACGATTCGTTTCGAACTCGAACCAGGTGACCGCGAGCTCCCGTTGATCCTGGGATTGATGCCGGTTCTGCCAAGCCACCTGCTGGATGAAACAAGCTTTCAAAAGACCACCCTGACACCACCCGTTGGCAGCGGCCCCTACACCATCTCGAGTGTCGACCCGGGCCGCGGCCTAATCTACAAGCGCAACCCCAACTGGTGGGCGAAGGACCAACCGATCACCCGAGGGCGCTTCAACTTCGATGAAGTTCAATATCAGTACTACCGCGACGATGCAGCGATGCTTGAGGCATTTAAATCGGGCAAGATCGACCTCCGTATCGAGGACGATCCGGGCCGTTGGGCGGAGGGCTATGGTGAGCACGAGCGGCGCGGCTACAAACTTGTGAGACAGGAGTTCGACATCGGTCTTCCCGCCGGGATGAACGCACTCGCTTTCAACACGCGCCGAAAAGCCTTCTCCGATCCACGCGTCCGTGAAGCTATCCTTCACCTGTTCGATTTCGCATGGATCAACCGCAACCTCTATCACGGCCTCTACAAACGAACCCAAAGCTTCTTCGAGCGTTCAAAACTCTCCGCTTTCCAGCGCCCTGCCGATGCCCGGGAAAAGGCACTACTTGCTGAGTTTCCGAAGGCGGTGTCTCAGGCAATAATGGACGGCACCTACAAGATGCCGGAGACAGACGGAAGCGGCCGCAATCGCGCCAACTGGCGCAAAGCGATCAAGTTATTTGGCGAAGCTGGATACGAGCTCAAAGACGGCCGTCTCATCAACACCTCGACAGGCAAGCAGCTCTCCTTCGAGATCCTCGCCGGGTCAACGAAGAACGAGCGCCTGTTCCTCGCCTTCAGCCGTGATCTGGCAAAACTCGGCATCGACGCCCGCGTTCGAATTGTCGACAGCGCCCAATATCAAGCCCGCATCAAAGACTACGACTACGACATCATCCAAACCCGCTGGCCCTCTTCCCTGTCCCCGGGCAACGAGCAGATCTTCCGCTGGTCTTCCGAACTGGCTGACCGCGAAGGCACGTTCAACTTCGCCGGCGTCAAGAACCCCGCCGCCGACGCGATGATCAAAGCCATGCTCTCAGCACGAGATCCCGAAGACTTTGACGCCGCCGTGCGCGCACTCGACCGGGTGCTGCTATCGGGCCATTATGTCGTGCCGTTGTTTCACCTGCCAAAGCAGTGGATTGGTTACTGGACCCAACTGCGTCAACCAAAGAAAACGTCGTTGTTTGGCTACCAGCTTGATACCTGGTGGGATGCCACAGCCGAACCCAAATAGACTGAAAGTGCTGAGCACACGTGAGACGGCAATTGCACACCCCAGGTTACGCAGGAACCCAACCGCCGCCCCGCTTTAACAAGGCACGTTACTGCCTTGCTGGGGCTGCCGCGGCAACACCCGATCATCCAGCACTGATCGTTTACGATGAACCCGGCAAGGACGTTCCCGCAGAGCAATGGACCTATCAACAGCTCGAAGACTCCGTCCTGCGCATCGCCGCCGGCCTGCTCCGGCGCGGATTGCAGCCCGGCGACCGGTTAATGATCCGGCTCGCCAATACGAGCCTCTATCCATTGACATTCTTTGGCGCGCTTGCCGCTGGCATCGTTCCAATTCCAACATCAAGCCAGTTAACAGAACAGGAAATCGAGTTTCTGCTGTTCGACAGCAGCTCGGCTGCCGTCGCCCTCGACCACCAGTTGCCCCTTGAGTACGTGCCGGCAGGTGTCACCGTATTGAACGCCTCCGATCTGCTCGATATGCGCCAAGGACCCGACCGCGCCAACTGGGCCGACACACGCGCAAACGACCCCGCCTACCTGATCTACACGTCGGGCACGACAGCCAAGCCGAAAGGCGTCCTCCACGCCCATCGCGCGGCTTGGGGACGCCGGCCCATGTATCAAGGCTGGTACGGGATAAAGCGCAACGACCGCATCCTCCACGCTGGTGCATTTAACTGGACCTACACGCTTGGCACCGGCCTCACCGATCCATGGGCCAACGGTGCGACCGCCATCATCTACACAGGCGAAAAGCGCCCCGAACTGTGGCCCCACCTCATCGAACAAACAAGAGCCACGTTGTTTGCCGCCGTCCCCGGCCTGTTCCGCCAGGTCCTCAAGTATGCACCCGACGAAACCGGCCACTTCAGCAACCTCCGCCACGCCCTTACCGCCGGAGAAAAGCCACCCTCTGGGCTGTTCGAAAACTGGACCACCCTCACCGGCACCAACCTCTATGAAGCTCTCGGAATGAGCGAAATTTCAACCTACGTTTCAACCGGACCCGGAACCCCAAGAAGGCCCGGCGCTATCGGCAAGCCGCAGCCCGGACGATGCGTCGCCATCCTCCCAGTCGACAGCGGCGAAACACCATTGCCAACCGGCGAGGAAGGCTTGATCGCCGTCCACCGCAGCGATCCCGGCCTCATGCTGGGCTACTGGAACAGACCCGATGAGGAAGCTGAAATCTACCGCGGCGATTGGTTTGTTGGAGGAGATCTCGGACGCTTCGATAACGAAGGCTACCTCACTCATCTCGGTCGCGCCGACGATCTGATGAAGGCTCTCGGCTATCGAGTTGCCCCACAGGAAGTCGAAGCCGCGCTGGCCGAACATCCCGAGGTCGCAGAAGTCGCCTGCGCGGAAATCCGTGTCCGTGATGATGTCACAGTCATCGGCGCCTTCATCGTCCCGCGTGACTGGACCGCACCTCCAGCTAGTGAAGCTATTCTCGATTTTTCCCAGACACGCCTGGCCGCTTACAAACGCCCGCGCCAAGTTCGTTTTCTCAAAGCCCTGCCTCGCACAGCCAACGGAAAGGTGATGCGCGCGGCATTAACGGATACTGAGCCCCTCGGACTGTCCTGAAACTCGCCCGCATTGCTCGATGCTTCAAGGTTGCTCCAAGTCACGACGGACAAACAGCCCCGGCCGAACACAATCGAACCGCCGATCTTGGCGCCGCGCCACTTAGAGACGCTTCAGCACCTTGCCGTTTTCACCGACGATGACGAAGCGCTCACCGCTCGTATCGATGAGCAGCGTCGACTCTCCGTAGCCCTTGCTCTCACGGCCTTTGCCTTGCACGTGGAAATCATAGTTGTAGGTCACTTTGTAGACCCCTGGCGCTTCCATATCCGTGACCTTGAATGTGTCATGACGGATACGAAAGGCACGGTCTGGCCAGCGCTCGGCATACTTGTGCTTGTCACGGATAACGACACTCACCGGTTTGCCCCGGTCACCATAGTAATCCACCCGGCTGGCATAGGTCTGCCGAAGTTCGCGGTCGCTCATCTCCGCGGTCCGATGAAACTCAGTCTTCACAAAATCAAGCAACCGTTCCTGCATCGGCTCGACGCGCTGATCATCTTCAATGTCATCGCCGGGGTAAAGCTCGTCGCGGTCAATCGGCTCGCGATAATCGCGGTCCTGGCGCTCATCGTACGTGTCCTCGTCGAGATCCCCGCGACGGTACTCACGATCATCATACTCACGGGCAATCGGACCATTATCCCCGCCGCGATAAACGCGACGCCCGATAACTTGGATGCGGCCTTCGCGTCCATCCAATCGCCGGCTGCGTGCACGCACGACGATCCGTTCAATGGAACGCCCGGCACCACGATGCCGTAACACAAGTAAATCGGACACTTCACCGGCCCGAAAGCGCCGCCGAATTCGCATCCTATGGCGTTCGCCGTTGGCGTAATGAACGACAAGCTCCCGGACCCGCACACCGCCACCACGAACTCTCACCTGCAGTGCATCGAACCGACCGCGCGGAACACCAATTGGAATTGTAAGCCGCTCGAAGTCTTCCTCAACATCGACACTCCCCAAAGCGGCCCAGCGGTCACGGCCATCTCTGGCCTCATCATCGAGATCGCGGCGACTTGCCCGGCCCTCATCTTGTAGGTCTGAGCGCGCTTCATTCCTGAATTCGGCAAGACGGTCTCGGTACAGCCGCCGAATACAGGATCGGCGTCCCCGACAGTTGCGGCGGAGTTCAACCCAGTCGCGCTGCTCGTTTCGAATACGCTCACGCTGAGTTTCAGACCGCTCTGAAATCGCGTTCTCGAAAGCCTCCGCAAGCCGCTCATCAAGTCGCGACAAAATAGAACTATCGCAGATGGCTTGTTCGTCGGCCCTCAAGCGGTCAGAACAATCGAAACTCTGCGCCAGCGCGCCCGACGTAAGAGCAGACAGGCAGGACAGTGCCACGACGAACGTCCTCATCGAATTCACCTCGCACGTGTTCGATCCGATCCGAAGCCTTTCAGCACTTTTCCTATAGGTCCTAGAAAGGTGGAAATTAACCGGCCCTGAATATACTGCGGGTGTGCAACACTGTATTTCCGAAAGGAAGTAAGACGAAACGAAATCATCATCAGGCCGCCTGTCGCCCCTCTGCGGCAACTTCGGCCAGCTCCGCCATAAAACCGCGCACGCCCTTGAGACGCCGCTCCGGCAAGTCCCAATCACCCCTGAAGACCAGCTTGTGATCCAACTGAATCTTGATCAGTCCCCGTGAGCCTTGCATCAACGCGATAAGACCTTCCGGATTGGCGAAGCTGTCGTTGTGGAATTGCGCAACGGCCCCCTTTGGACCGGCATCAACGCGCGCAACTCCGGCCTTTCGGCAGAAGCCCTTGATCTCCATGACATCAAGCAGATGCCGCACCTCTTCAGGCGGCGGCCCGAACCTATCGGCAAGCTCGGCGGCAAAATCGTCAATCTCATCACGCGTCTCAAGTCCGGACAGGCGCCGGTATAGACCAAGCCGGGTTTGCAAATCGGCGACATACTCTTCCGGAATAAGGATCGACGTCCCCAGTGAGATTTCCGGACTCCACCGTTCACTGGCCTCAGCCTCGTACCCACCCTTCATCGTTGAAACGGCTTCCTCCAGCATCTGCTGATAAAGCTCAAATCCAACTTCGCGGATGTGCCCTGACTGCTCTTCGCCGAGAAGGTTTCCAGCGCCACGTTGGTCAAGGTCGTGCGAAGCCAACGAGAACCCCGCGCCCAGCGAGTCGAGTGAATGCAAGACCTTGAGACGCTTTTCGGCTCCTGCCGTTAGTACCTTTCCAGGCTCAGTTGTGATGTAGGCGTAAGCCCGCGTTTTCGAACGCCCAACACGCCCCCGGATCTGATAGAGCTGTGCCAGCCCGAAGATATCGGAGCGATGCACGATGAGCGTATTCGCGTTCGGAACATCGAGCCCCGATTCAACAATTGGCGTCGACAGCAGAATATCGAAGTTGCCTTCATAAAATGCGCTCATCACGTCTTCCAGCTCCGTCGGCGTCATTTGCCCCGTCGCCCGCGCTACACGCAACTCCGGCACCGCTTCGCTGAGAAACTCCGACACATCCGCCAAATCGGAAATACGCGGCACGACGTAAAAAGTTTGACCTCCCCGATAACGTTCACGTCGAAGCGCATCGCGGATGACCACCGGATCGAATGGTGAGATATACGTCCGCACGGCAAGTCGATCCACCGGTGGCGTCGTGATCAAAGATAACTCGCGAACCCCAGTCAGTGCCAATTGCAGGGTGCGCGGGATCGGCGTCGCCGATAGCGTCAGCACATGCACGTCTTCCCGCATCTGCTTGAGTCGCTCCTTATGAGTAACTCCAAAATGCTGCTCTTCATCGATAATAAGCAGCCCCAACCGGGAAAACTTGATCTGCTTGCCAAGTAGCGCATGCGTTCCGATGACAATATCGACCGTGCCATCCTTCATCCCGTCTTTGACGGCGCTCAGCTCTTTCGGTCCAACTAGACGTGAAGCTTGAGCGACACGGATCGGCAATCCCCGGAAGCGTTCCGAGAACGTCGCGTAGTGCTGACGCGCCAATAGCGTCGTTGGCACGACCACCGCGACCTGAAAGCCGTTAAAGGCAGCTGCAAACGCCGCGCGCAAGGCCACCTCGGTTTTGCCGAACCCGACATCGCCGCATACCAAACGATCCATCGGGCGGCCCGATCCTAGGTCCTCCAAAACCACTTCGATACTGGCTTCCTGATCCTCGGTTGGCTCATACGGGAAACGAGCAACGAATTCTTCGTAATCGCCCTGCGGTATGGTCATCGCCGGCGCCTCGCGCAGTTGGCGCAGTGCCGCGATCTTGATCAATTCGTTGGCAATTTCGAGGAGGCGTTGCTTGAGCCGCGACTTCCGCGACTGCCAGCTCGCTCCACCCAGCCGGTCGATCTGCGCACTACCCTCATCTCCCCCATAGCGCGACAGCAGCTCGATGTTCTCCACCGGCAAAAACAACTTATCGCCGCCGGCATAGTACAGCTCCAGGCAATCGTGCTTCGAGCCCAGCGCTTCGATCGTTTTCAGTCCCGCGAAACGCCCGATACCATGATCGGCATGCACGACCAGATCGCTAACAGATAGGCTCGTGGCTTCGCTGAGGACATCAGCCGCCCGCTTCGCTTTCCGCCTCGGCCGGATCAATCGCTCGCCCAGGATATCCTGTTCACCGATGACGACGAGATCCGGGGTTTCGAAACCCCGTTCCAATCCCAGGACCGCCATGGCAACGGTTCTCCCGGGCAGCGACCGAGCTTCCTCCAAATTAGCAACATGCTTGGAATCCGTCAGCCCGTGATCCGCCAGCAATCCGATAAGCCTCTCTCGCGCACCCGGTGTCCAGGCCGCCACCATCACACGTCGGCGCTGGGCGATCTTGGTGCGGATGTACCCCACCACAGCATCGAATAGATTGACATCGCCACTCTGCCGCTCGGATGCGAAAGACCGGCCCGGGTGCCCCGACCAGGACAGCACGGTGTCACTCTCCTCGACATCGAAGGGATTGAGCCGGTAGACCTGCCGTCCGCGCAGGAGTTCCGCCCATGACGCCCCATCAAGGAACATATTGTCAGGCGGCACCGGACGGTAAGGCGGCGCCCCGAAAGTGTCGGCTTCCAGCGATTCCACGCGCGCCTCATAATGCTCCGTGATTTGCTCGAAGCGTTGCCGCACCGCCTCATCGGCGTTGTTGTCGAACGTGAGCGCCGCATCTGGAACGTAGTCGACGAGAGTCGCCATATGCTCATGAAACAGTGGCAACCAGTGTTCCTGCCCCGGATAGCGGCTACCCGCACTCACCGCCTCATAAAGTGGGTCGACCCCGTGGCCACCGCCGAACAATTCGACATAGCGCCGCCGAAACCTACTTGTCGCCTCTTCACCCAGCGCGACTTCCACAATCGGCATCAGCACAACCTTCTGCACCGATTTCGTCGTGCGCTGGGTTTGCGGGTCAAACGACTTGATGCTCTCGAGAGTATCGCCGAAGAAATCGAGCCGGACAGGCATTGACCGCCCTGGTGGAAAGAGGTCAAGGATCCCGCCACGCACCGCGTATTCACCGGGCTCCATAACGGTGCCGGTACGTGTAAATCCAGCAAACTGCAACCGCGCCAGAAGCCGGTTCATGTCAATACGTTGACCGGGTGCGACCTGCTTCAGGCTGCCGCGCAAAAAATCACGCGGCGGAACGCGTTGAAGTATGGCGTTCACGGTCGTTAGCACAACTGTTGGGACTTTGCGGCGGCCTACCGAAAGCTTGGCTAGCGTCGCAATACGGCGGGCAACAATCTCCGAATTCGGACCAATGCGATCATAAGGCACCGTATCCCAGGCCGGAAAAGACAACACCCGCACGTCAGACGCGAAAAACCCTAGTCCCGCTTCCAGCTGAGCCAAACGCCGGTCATCCCGGGCAACATGCACAACCACACCAGGTTGATTGTCTGCATCGACGGCTATTTCACGCACCAGCTGTCCGAGCACCCAGGGTTCCATACCCTCAGGCACACTGGCGAGTTGCAAATCACGCTGACGCGACACGTTGTCGGTATTCACCTGTTCATTCTTTTTCATCGCGGCGCTACTCAATCACCCAACGCCGCTCAATCAAATCCACCGACCCGCCGAACCTCGGCAACCAAAGCAGCAAAGCCCGTATCATTCACCGGCGCGCCTTTCATAATCCAGTCAAACAACTGCGGCTCCGGCAGAACAAGAAACTGTTCAAACAGCCCCATCTCATCAGCACTCATATCGCCAACACGCTGCTCGGCGAAACCGCCCATCAATATATCTAACTCCTTGGTTCCGCGATGCTTCGCCCGATAAATTGCTCTGCGGCGGCGTATCTCAAGATCGTCCATACATCAATGCCTTAGCGTTTGTGGCTTGGGAAACCGGACTACAGCTAGTGTCAACTCCAGACCCGGCAATGTCCCGCTTGACCCAGACGGGTTCGCCCGCTTTGTTCAAGGGCCGAACCGCCGCCTGGGGTTCGCGTGATATAACGCTACCGACACGCAGGGCAAAGCCAATCTCACCGCGAAAAGCATTTTGCGGCGGACTGCCCCACCTGGATTACCGCGCGGATGCTGTGTGGGCATCTAAAGCGCCACGAATAACACGGATCCCAAGTGGGCATCTGAAGCTTCACAACCCAAACGGATGCGACCTGGCATCTAAGTCGTCATCAATATGCGCCCTGGACACCTCACGCCACTGTTTACCCCCGCCCAAGGCCTCACCGGCATTGGGCCGCGCCTCGTCACACTGCTCGCCAAGGCGCTGCCGCTACCGCCAAACGTGACCGAGCCGCGCATTATCGACCTTCTCTGGCATCTTCCCACCGGCATCGTCGATCGCCGTGCCGAACCAAGCGTCGCCCATGCGGCTCCCGGCAGCATTGTCACCTTGAAGGTCCGCGTACTACGCCACCGTCCCTCGCCGCGAGGCAATAAGAAGGCGCCCTACAAGATTGCTTGCGAGGACGACACCGGCCGTCTGGATCTCGTCTTCTTTCACGCCGATCACCGCTTCCTGCAGCGTCAACTTCCCGAGGCGGAGGAACGCTTTGTCTCCGGCCGTGTCGAGTTGTACGGCCAGGCTCTACAAATGACCCATCCCGACTACATCGTTTCCCCAGACGATCGCGGCGAACTGCCACTGCTCGAACCCGTTTACGGTTTAACCGCCGGATTGTCCGGCAAAGTGCTCTACAAGGCCATCCGCCAGGCCCTTGAAAAGATCCCTGAGATGCCCGAGTGGCAGGAGCCACGCTGGCTTGCGGAACGCAACTGGCCACCGTTCCATAACGCCATTGAACGTCTACACCGCCCCCGCGACACTGCCGACACATCAACGGGAAGCGATCCGTGGCAACGGCTGGCATACGACGAACTCCTCGCTGGCCAGGTCGCTCTCGCCATGGTCCGCGCCACACTCAAAGCGCAGGCCGGCCGCAAGATCGATGGCGACGGGCGCATCCGCGCCCAAATCCGCCAGGCCCTGCCGTTTGCCCTCACAAACTCCCAAGTCGGCGCCCTCGAAGAAATCGACAACGACATGGCCGGCCCTCACCGCATGTTGCGTCTGCTGCAAGGAGACGTCGGCTCCGGCAAAACCGTCGTTGCATTGATGGCCATGGCCAATGCCATTGAAACCGGCGCTCAAGCCGCTCTGATGGCCCCAACCGAAGTGTTGGCACGCCAGCATATGGAAACTATCGAACCGCTCGCGAAACAGGTTGGTCTTCGCGTTGCCCTGCTCACGGGCCGCGAAAAGGGCAAGGCCCGCAAGGCCGTCCTCGATCTGCTTGCTTCAGGCTATCTCGACATCTTGATCGGCACCCACGCACTGTTCCAGCCAGACGTCGTATTCTCTGATCTCGCCCTCGCCGTAATCGACGAACAACACCGCTTCGGTGTGCACCAGCGCCTGGCTTTGCAGGCAAAGGGTGGATCCGGCGGTGCGAACATGCTGGTAATGACCGCTACCCCCATTCCTCGCACGCTTCTGATGACCCATTACGGAGATCTCGACGTCTCCCGCCTTCCCGAAAAACCGCCAGGCCGCAAACCGATCGTCACCAAGTCCCTTCCGGTTGACGCAATGGAGCGACTGATCGAACGCCTGCGCACCCAACTCAAGGACGGTGCACAGGTCTACTGGGTTTGTCCATTGATCGAGAACACGGGCCTTAGCGAACTCGCCGCAGCCGAAGACCGCGCCGCCCACTTGGCTCAGGTGTTCGGCAAAGACACGATCGGCCTGCTGCATGGCGGCATGAGCGGCACGGCCAAGGATGCCGTGATGGAACAGTTTTCCAAAAACGAACTCCAGATCCTGGTCGCGACGACGGTAATCGAGGTCGGCGTCAACGTGCCCAATGCCAATATTATGGTCATCGAACACGCCGAACGCTTTGGTCTGGCTCAATTGCACCAGTTGCGCGGACGCGTCGGCCGCGGCGATCGTCAATCCTATTGCATGCTACTGCACAAACCGTCACTCGGCGGCGTCGCTTCGCAGCGCTTGCAAATGATGGAACAAACCGAAGACGGGTTCGAGATCGCCGAAAAGGACCTCTCCTTGCGCGGCGGCGGCGAAGTCCTCGGTGCCCGTCAAAGCGGCATGCCCGAATACCGCGTTGCGAATGTGCCCAACTTCGAAGACCTGCTGGCAGCGGCTTGCGACGATGCAAGCTTATTACTCGCCCATGATCCACAACTTGAAAGCGACAGAGGCCAAGCGATTCGAACACTCTTGTATCTGTTCGAGTGCGATGAAGCCGTGCGCCTATTTCGGGCGGCCTAATTCTCGAGGATTGGAAGGTTCAAATGCTTTATCTCGCCGTTAAAGCCATCATTTCCGGAATCATCATCGCTATAATCTCTGAGGTCGCCAAGCGAAGTCCAGGTCTCGGTGCGCTAATTGCTTCACTTCCGCTCGTTTCCATTCTGGCGATCATCTGGCTGTGGCGAGACACCTCCGATACCGCGCGAATTGCTTCGCAGGCGGAAGCAACATTCTGGCTGGTCCTACCCACACTGCCGATGTTCATTATGTTGCCGTGGCTCCTGCGCCACGGCACCGGCTTTTGGCTTTCCTTGGGTGTCTCCTGCCTTTTGACGGTCGGCCTCTACCTATTGACGATCTGGTTGCTATCGCGCTTCGGCATCCATATCTGAGCCGGCATACACGCCATTCCTTCAACATGGCGATACACTTATCGAAAAAATGAGCGAAGTTTTGAGGCTCAATCGCGCCGAAACTCGGCGGTTTCCGACCAAGCCCCCTGTCTCCTGCGGTCGTTGGACCATGAGCATCCCACCCTGACCAACAGTTGGCGCGGCTGCAATTCGTACGCCGCCAATTGGAACCGCTGCTCCATGCCCAACCCGAGGCGCCTAATCCGCAGCACCCCTCTGCTGCGCCTCCGCCGCCTCCTTGATCTTCGCCTGATACTCCGGAACCACCATCCCAGCGGAGATGATCACCTTGGCGGCATCTTCTGCGGTCATGTCCAGTACTGTAATCTCATCGCGGGGCACGAAACAGATGAACCCGGTCGGCGGAACCACGCCGGTTGGCATGAACACACCAACAAGGTCTTTGCCACCGTCGGCTGCTTTCATATTGATTTCACCCGTCGCCTCACTAGTCACGAAGACAAGCGACCACAGCCCCTTCGAGGGAAACTCGATCAGCCCCACCTTGCGGAAGCTCTGCTTTGCTCCAGCCGTGGAGATCACGCCTTCGAAGACCTGCTTCAACGCTCGATAGACGTTGCGAACGATGGGCATACCCTCGACCATCATTTCGGCCCCGCTAATCAGCGATCGGCCGAGCAGGTTCGCCGCAAGAGCACCAATCAGCATCAATCCAACGACACCGAAAACCAAGCCGATACCTGGCACGGCGAATGGCAGATAGGTCTCCGGCAAGTATCGTGTCGGAATGAAGGGTTTGATGTAGGCGTCAACGAAATTGATGAAGGACCAGACGATGTAAATTGTAATCGTCACGGGCCCGACAATGATAAGACCTGTCAGGAAGTAATTGCGCAATCGTGCGCCAAAATGCGAAGTGAATCCGCGCTTGGGCTCGGGCGCGAACGGCCCGGGAAGATCGCCTCTTTGATCCTCTTTCGCCACCCTTGTGGACATTCCCTCTTGTCCCGACATCTATCGTCCGCTGAAGAGCAGCCACTGCCCCCGCGATGATCACATGACCGAGAGCACCTCAGAAGCCGCCAGTCACCCGACTTTCGTAGGGGCGGCTCTGTCTACACCGCTGATAGATTGCTAATTCTTCACAATGAGGCAATCGAATCCGTCCGCTTTAAACGCCGCACAGATCTGCGCTGTCTCCGCGGATTTGGCAAAGGGCCCGACGTTGACTTGATAGAACGTCCCCATATTGCCGTAGACCTTCTCCCTGATGACAGGACGGCGCGCCCCGATTTTCGCGGCGTGACGCTGGCGCAGTTTAAGAACCACACGTTCCGCTTCCTCGCGGGAACGTACTGCTGCAACCTGCAATTTATGGTCCGCGGCACGTCGGCCAATGGAAGCCGTCGTTGCGGGCACTCCGCGACTTTGCCCCGCCGCCCCGTTTCCGGCAGCCGCCGATGGATCGCTCGTCCAAGCCGACACAGCGGTATTCGATCCAACCGCAGGAGCCGCTTTCGAAGCCGACGAGGACGACTCGCCTCCGCCGAATATGTTCGAGTAGAAACTCCCCACAGTGTCGCTGCTCAACTCCGCCAATGACGAAAGACTGACACCCTTGTTCGACATCGGCACATGCCGGCGCGGAGGTGCCGCGCTTGGTACCGTTGCGGCAATTGGCGGTGTTGCGGAGGCCACGCTCTGGCGCGTTGAAGCCACGCGCGGAGAGGATCCCGCGGGCGGCGGGCTAGGTGCGCGAGACATCGTTGTTTCAAAGGGATCCTGCACTGGCGCCGAAACTACAACCTTCTTCGGCTCGACAGGCGCCGGCCGTACCGGGGGTGAAACCGCGGTCGGCGTCTCGACAATGGCCACGCGAGGAGCAGATGTTGCCGGCGCGATAATCAACGGCGGTGTTACAACCGGCTTGTAGACCACCGGAGCGGTTGCAGCCCGACCAGATGCAGGCGGAGTTGTTGCAGCCGGCAGTTGAGATGCAGGCGCCGTGGAACCACCGCTGAAGAGATTCGAAAAGAAGTTGCCGACACCCGAAAGCGAATTGTCGGTTGAAGCCGCTGGCTCGGCACTCGCTGCGCCGGAATTCTCAACGCTTCGCTTTACCTGCGTCTGGAAACCCGAACTCGTTGTAGCGGCCACTTTTGGCGTGGCTGTCACACGCGGTGTTGCAACCGGTTTCGGTGTGGCAACCACTTTCGGTATCGCGGCCAACTGTTGTGTCTTGGCCGGGGCAGGTGCCGAACTCGAAGGCGGCGCAGCAGGTGCTGGCTTGCCAATACTCGCCACCGGAGGACCTGGATCGCTCACCCCCACTTCGGCATAGGCCTTGGATCGTGCCGCCAACGCCGCCTGCTGCTCGGACGGGCTGAGACCACCCTTCATCCACACCGCACTCGTAAGGTCCGCGATCGCCTGTGCAGATTTTTTTGAGCGTTGGTGGGCAAGCCCCCGAAAATAGAGCGCTTTGGCAAGATCCTGCGACGACAGTCCGCCGCCCGAAATAGCTTTCGTCAGCGTCGTCACCGCCGTATCCATGCGGCCCGCTTCGTACGACTTTATTCCGGAAATGACCGTCTTGCGCCCGTCAACCGGTTTGTCTTTGCTGACCGTCTGCGCAATCGCAGGATCCGAACCGGACAGCGACCAGGCGAACCCGCTCACCATTATGGCCAGGATCACCAAAAAGCCCACAGGCGGTTTGACCGCACTCGTCATCGCCGGAAGTCCCCCGTCACTGGAGTAATTCGTTTTTGAGCAAACAAACCGTACGACGGCTGATCAGGCCCGTTGGACGTGGACCGCGCTCTCACACAAACCTTGAAGCTGACCAGGTTCATAGGAACTTCCCCCCTAACGCTGCCAGCACCGTCCAACCAACGTAGTAAATGCAAGGAGATTCGGCAAATTCTTGACCAAGCACACAATTTGACAAAGAAACACCAAATTATTCAACAGTCACCGACTTCGCCAGATTGCGCGGCTGATCGACGTCTGTACCCATGAACACCGCCGTATGGTAGGCAATGAGCTGAATTGGCACCGCATACAGGATGGGATGGGTGAAAGGATGCGCATCGGGCACCTGAATATGCGCCATTAGCTCGCAGCCGGCCGAATCATCGGACCCGTTGGAAATGAGGATAATCTTCCCACCACGGGCCGCCACTTCCTGCACATTAGACACCGTCTTGTCATGTAGCTCATCTTTCGGCGCAACAACGATGACCGGCACGTTTTCATCGATCAGAGCAATTGGACCGTGCTTAAGCTCTCCAGCCGCATAGCCCTCGGCATGGATGTAGGAGATCTCCTTGAGCTTTAACGCCCCTTCCAGCGCCAGCGGATAGTTGGTCCCACGGCCCAAATACAGCACATCACGCGCCTTCGAAAGATCGTGCGCCAAATGCGCGTATTGCGTCTCATCGGCCATGATTTCGGCCATGTGCCGCGGGACCTCCAGCAATCCCTGCACCAATTCCTGCTCAAGCTCGGGCGAAATCGTTCCACGAGCTCGCCCGATCAACAGTGTCAGTCCGGCCAGTGCAGCAAGTTGGCAGGTGAAGGCCTTCGTCGAGGCAACCCCGACCTCAGGCCCTGCCAGCGTCGGTAAAACTACATCCGACTCACGTGCGATCGTCGAAGTTCGCACATTTACGATCGAAGCAATGCGTTGGCCTTGAGCCTTGCAGTAACGCAGTACCGCAAGCGTATCGGCCGTCTCACCGGACTGGGAAACAAACAATGCCAGGCCACCAGCCGGCAGGGGCGCTTCCCGGTATCTGAGTTCCGATGCGACATCGATCTCAACAGGCACACGGGCGAACCGCTCGATCCAATATTTGCCAACTAGACCTGCGTAATAGGCGGTTCCGCAGGCCGAGATCGTAACCCGTGTAAGGCCGCTGAGATCGATCCCGAGATCGGGATAATCAACGCGGCCTTCGGCCATGTCGATATAGTGCGACAGCGTTTGACTGATGACTTCCGGTTGCTCGTGAATCTCCTTCGACATGAAGTGGCGGTGGTTTCCCTTATCAACCAGAAACGAGCTGACTTGTGAACGGATCGCCGGTCGCTTGACCGGTTGTCCACCCCTGTCGAAGATTTCGGCTCCAGCCCGCCGCAGCACGGCCATATCGCCTTCTTCGAGATAAGTGATTTCATCGGTGAAAGGTGCCAGTGCGATGGCGTCCGAGCCAAGATACATGGCTTCATTGCCGTGTCCGATCGCCAGCGGGCTACCTTTACGCGCTGCGATCATCAGATCGTCATGGCCCGCAAAGACAATGCCGACTGCGAACGCCCCTTCAAGTTTGGCGATCGCTTCCCGCACGGCTTGCACAGGATCACCGCAGTTGTTCAACTCCTCGGTAATGAGGTGAACAACGGCTTCGGTATCCGTATCGCTGTCGAATACATGGCCCTTGCCGGTAAGGTCATCTCGAAGTGTCCGGAAATTCTCAATGATGCCATTGTGAACCACAGACACCGTGTCGGACATATGCGGATGCGCATTAGATTCAGTTGGCTTGCCGTGGGTGGCCCAGCGCGTATGACCGATACCGGTCGATCCCTGCAGCGGTTCTTCAAGCAAGCGCTGCTCCAGATTACGGAGTTTGCCTTCCGCGCGTCGGCGCTCCAAGTGCCCATTTTCGACGGTAGCGATCCCCGCCGAGTTGTAGCCGCGATACTCCAACCGGCGCAAAGCATCGACGAGATCTTGCGAAACCGGATGCGAACCAAGGATTCCGACAATTCCGCACATGCCTGTTGACGCCCTTTCCCTCTGCCCCGAACCAATAAGCCATTACCCAGCTACCGCTCGCAACTGATTCGGCCAAGTCACGTTGTATTTCCAAGAAGTGACGCTCTAGCGACGGACCATTTCAATTAGAAGACAGCGGTCATAACAAAAGAGCGCAACACGCGTGCCGCGACTGGCTCAATCCTTTTTCTGATTATCCTTTTTTTCTTTATGTTGAACGACCCAGCCCGGTTTTTCGGCCTGTACTGCCCGTTCGATGGCCAGTGATTGGCTGCCGACATCCTGTGTAATCGTGCTGCCGGCGGCGACATAAGCGCCATCCCCGATTTTCACCGGGGCAACCAAGGCCGAATTTGATCCGATAAACACACCCGCTCCCACATCGCAACGGCTCTTCCTGAAACCGTCATAGTTGCAAAAAATCGTTCCAGCACCGATGTTCGCCTCCGCGCCAACACGGGCATCACCGACATAGGTCAGGTGGCTGGCTTTAGCGCCAGCCTCCATATTGGCGTTTTTGATCTCGACGAAATTACCAATCTGCACATCGCGCCCGAGCCGCGTTCCAGGCCGCAGCCGCGCGAAAGGCCCGACCTCAGCCCCTTCCTCGATGTACACTCCCGCGCGCGACTTCGCATTTTGGCCTTCAAGATAACAGTTTGCCCTAATGCGAACGTTGTCCTCGATGCTAACCCCAAGCCCTATGAACACATTCGGCTCGACCAACACATCGCGCCCAAGGACCGTATCATGGGAAAGCCAGACCGTTTCCGGCGCGACCATTGTCACACCACCCAGCATCGCTTCAGCCCGTGCGCGCCGCTGCCAGATCTTCTCCGCCACCGCAAGATGATCGCGCGAATTGACCCCGAGCACTTCCTCCTCCTCGCAGGTCACCACGGCCGCCCCGATCCCGTCGGCGCTAGCGATTTCAATCGCGTCGGTGAGATAGTATTCGCGATTTGCGTTATCGCTGCCGATACGTTCAAGGAGACCGACAAGATCGCCGACGCAGAATCCCATAACACCTGAGTTGCAAAGCCGTATCCCGAGCTCTGCCGGACTTGCATCCTTGTGCTCGCGGATCGCCAGCAACCTTCCGCTATCTCCGGTGACCAACCGCCCGTAGCCCGTGGGATCATCGGACTCGAAACCAAGAACCGAAATCCCAACTCCGTACTCCAGAACACTCAGCAACTCCTTTAGCGATGAATTCCGAATCAACGGCGTATCTGCATAGAGGACGAGCACATCGCCGTTGTGCGCGGCAATTGCTTCACGCGCTGCCAGGACGGCATCAGCGGTTCCCAACTGCTCTTCCTGAACGAAGATCTGTGCATCGGGTGCCAGTTTCAGTGCCTCGGCGCGAACGTCGTCCATGCCCGGTCCGACCACCACAGCCTTCCCAGTCGCGCCCAGCGCACCAGCAAGAGCAAGCACGTGTCCCAGCATCGACCTGCCGGCAATTTCATGCAGAACCTTCGGCTTCGCCGATTTCATCCGCGACCCTTTACCCGCGGCAAGGATCACGATCAGCAAGGGGCGGTCGGTCATAGTCTCTCTCCTGATGCAACGAAAGAGTATTAAGTTAATTCAGAATAAATCCCATACCGCTCTCACCGGTTGGGCGCAAACGCAGGCCGCCCACCCCCAGGTTTCGTTGTTCCAGGCGGGCATCAGGCAGTGACCCGGCTGATACACTCACTCCCAGCGCCCTCTCTCGGCACCAAACCGCGTCCCACTTATGAAAACATTCCACCGTTTTCATTGCGCAAATGATTGATCCAAACCCGCGAACTCGGAAACCTTTCACCCGGTTGGTCTGCATTTCGTCAGGCCCTTATCGAACTTGCTGTCAGACCGAAATCTTTTCAGCTGGCAGCTGGAACCGTTTGACAATATCCCGGATTAAAGGTGCACCGCGATGTCGAGTTCACAGTCTCCAAACTCCACGTCCTCTGTTTCCAAATCCCTCATACCCGTTGGATTGCCGGCAGCATATATCGGTAGCTGGGCAGTCGTGGGAATGGTTGCCCTGACCTATCTTGGTTTCGCCGCCTCCCAACCGGAAGGTTTTCCGGCCGGTGGGTTGGCCCCGCTGGAGGTCGCCGAGAATACGGCCTCACCTAAAGCAGAGCTATCACAACCAAAACAGACCGAAACGCCCAAACGTGAATTCGACGAGACAACGATCGCGACCAATTCCTCACCGGTCCCGAAGTCGCCTTCCGTTGAAAAGGCCGAACCCATCCAACGCTCGATTCCCGTTCAGATGGTAAAGCCCAAGATCTCGGATACTCCTTCCGAAGTGCGTCCTGTACTGGCGCGACCACACATTGCTGCGCCATTCAGCACCCAATACGTCACCACACAGCAAATCCTGTCGTCGCAGCTTCCAGTCGAAGAATCCGCACCTGCACCAGAACCGCAACAGACAGCGCAGGCAGCCAAACCGCCACCCGCCACCTCGAGCATTGTCACCGGCAGCATCTCCGTACCTCCACCACCGGCTCGCGGTCCGCCACGTCCAGCCGTCGTCCGGTCGACGCTGAAGCCAGCCGCACCTGCCAGGATCGCAAACAAGGCACAGCCCAAAAAAACGAATATCGCTTTCGGCCCACCCGTCGTGACACCTTCGGTTGAAACTCCGGCACTTGCGATTCTGCTGGCCACTGGCTCGTCTGTGGAGTCTCTGAGAGCCACATGGACTGTGCTTAGAAAACGCCACGCAACCGCGCTCTACGATCTCAATGCGCGATACATCATCGAGCCCAATCAAAATGCCTCAGAGCGGAAATTTGCGCTCCTGGCTGGCCCCGTCATTTCCGCGACCGATGTCGCCCGCGTCTGCAGTGTGCTTGTCAGCGAGGGCCTGAACTGCCGCACGCGCCCCTTCACCGGCAACTCGATGTAGAGCCAAGCAAAAGAAACAATCGCAATTAAAAATCGGGCGGCCCAGCTCGAGCCGCCCTGTCGCAATTAGAATTCCATACGAATTCGACAAATCCCTCAAAGCCGGTTGTAGGGAACCTCGAAAGCCGGCTGGCAAGCCTGAATGCGACCTTCCTTGAAGCCGAGCTTGAACCAGCGAGCCCGCTGTGCCGCCGAACCGTGCGTGAACGCATCCGGCACGACATAGCCTTGTTGCCGCCGCTGGATCATGTCGTCACCGATCTGTTGAGCTGCATTGAGCCCCTCTTCGATATCGCCTGGCTCCAAACGCTGGTTCAGTTGATGGTTCTTCGCCGCCCACACTCCAGCCAGGCAGTCCGCCTGCAGTTCCATGCGCACCTGGAGCTGATTGCCTTGCTTCTTGCTGCTCCTGCGCTTGGCTTGCTGCACCTTATCTGCAATCCCCAGGATCGTCTGAATATGGTGCCCAACTTCGTGCGCGATCACATAGGCCTGCGCAAAATCACCGGGAGCGGAAAACTGACGCTTCAGCTGCTCGTAGAACGCGAGGTCGATATAGATTTTGCGATCGAGTGGACAGTAAAACGGGCCCATTGCGGCTTGCCCCATCCCGCAACCGGTTGTGGTATATCCCCGGAATAGAACCAGCTTTGGCTCCGGGTAATCCTTCCCGAATTCGCGAAAGACGTTGTTCCAGACATCTTCAGTATCCGCCAACACCCGCCCGACGAACACCTTCATTTCATCGTCGCTTGAACCGCTCGGCTGCCTCGACGCCTGACCACCTGGCAGTCCAGGAATATCGAGACCCGTGCCCTTCGGCGCCGGGCGGCCGACTTCCTCTGTCTTTGGCAACTGGGGAATATCAAAACTGTTGCGGCCACCACCGCCACCGAGCCCACCCGTCAAAATCTCAAGCGGGTTGATGCCGAAGAGCAGCATAATCCCGCCGATTATGAGCAACGTCGTCAGTGAGAAACCACCGCGCCCGCCAACGGGAATCCTGACACCACGGCCACCCCTGGGCATTCCAAAACCGCCGGGCAAACGGAAACCCCGTCTCCCCCCTTGCGAACGCCGGTCCTCGACGTTTGAACTACGGCGGTCTTGATCGTCATAACGCATGACGCAACTCTCCGGAAAGTACTTCAAATTGGTTCAGTCGGGCGCGCATGACAACAGCCCAGCTCGTTGCCGGTCATAGTGCATGGCAACTGCCGACTGGCAAGTACCCAGAACAGGGGAGGATACCGGTTTAAGCCTTCTCGGACGTCTCCGACGGTGGCGGCTCATCACCTTCTTCCGTTTGTCTCGGTACGTTGGGCAGCATCAAGACCTTGCCGGGCTCCACGCCCCCCTTCTTCAACGGTTTGAGATAGGCCCTAACTGCCCGCGAGGCCGAAATCTGCCCTTCATTGGCGTAAGCCTCATGGTTCCTCTCGATGTCCTTTACGTCATAAGTGTAGTTCACCATCAAGCCGTGCGCTTGGCGCAATCCCTTGTCGGAGGCATCCCCGAGCCAGTTGATCCGTTCCAGCTTCGCCCCGTTGCCAAGATGAAACCGCGCCACCGGATCAACCGGCTTGTTTTGCTCCGACTTCGCCCTGATGAAGTAGTGGGCCGCTAATCCGAGCACCGCCGATTTTAGAGCCTCGTCATTGCCATGCTGCTCGTACCACTCCGGATCACGCAGCGTTGCAAGCATAGTCCGGTCCTCATCGCTCAGCACATTTTCTCGGTCGTCACCAAGCGTTCGATCGACCCAGCGGGCAAAATTCGGAACCGGTGACAACGTCACGAATGTCTTCAGGCTGGGCAGCTCCCGCACCAGCTCTTCCACCACTTGCTTAATGAGGAAGTTGCCAAACGAAATCCCCTGCAACCCCTCTTGGCAATTCGAGATTGAGTAGAATAATGCCGTTGTCGGTTCCCGCAGCGGTTCACTCTTCCGCTCCTCATTGAGAACCGGCGCGATCGCCTCGGCAATCTCATCACCCAAGGCGACTTCCACAAAGATCAAGGGATCGTCGACGAGCGAAGGGTGGAAGAAGGCAAAGCAACGCCGGTCGGCTGGATCAAGTCGTCGCCGAAGATCTTCCCATCCCCGGATCTCGTGCACGGCTTCGTAAGCAATGATCTTTTCCAGAATTGCCGCCGGCGTCTGCCAGTCGATCCGCTGGAGCACCAGAAAACCCCGGTTGAACCACGAATAGAGCAAGTGACGCAAATCGCAATCGACAGCCTGCAACGCCGGATCATCTTTCGGCAGCCGCAAAAGATCCCGCCGCATGGCAACGATCTCAGCGGTCGCTCCAGGCGCTAAATTAAGCCGGCGGAAAAACTCCTGCCGCGGGCTTTCAACCACCGATTGCAACCGCGACAGCGACGCATCGTTCTGCTCGCGCACGTAGGATTCAGCCGCCTCGAGAACGAGTTCGGCATCGGGAGTTAGAACCGGTGCCGCTGCCAGATAGCGGAAGAAGGCCCTGCGTTCTTCCGCGTTCAGCAATTTGTAGTGACTGAGGATCTGCCGCGCTATCGCTACACCCGAAGCTTCACCACGCCCTGACACAAGCGCATCGACGAGCACTTGCATGCCGCGTTCCGGCTCATCACCAAATAACGATTTGGGCAGCAAGGCGCGTCCTTGCTCAGCAACCGTATTCAACAGCTCTTGGAAAAAAGAGACGTTCATGCGTGCCTCGTTGTTCTAGGCCCAACCGATGCTTGCCGCGCGTAAGCACAACAATGTTGGGGCTTTTGCAAATAAGCGCAACACAGCTCGCGATTATATCTGGTCCGTCCAAAGAGCCTAGCCAATAGGCGACCCTGTTGGGCCACAGATGCAATCAGAAAACGCCACTGTGACCATCCGCGTTTACCCTTTCTAAACCCTACCCGATCATCTTTTGTTAAGAATTCGAGTCGTCACTTCTTCGGGACCCACGCCGCATGGCTCAGCCGCTCACCGCCACCGTCAACCGCTCTGGTTTGAACAAAGTCAATAACGACACCGGGCGCACCGCCTTCTGCGGCCCTTACATTCTGTCGGCCTTAACCGGCTTTCCGATCAGCCATGTGGAAGCCGAGGTCAACCGCTTCCGTCGCGTTCCAGGTGATGCCAAGATCGAGGGCACCAGCGCAATAGAAGTGGCCGCCGCCGCTACAGAGCTTGGCTGGGAAATGACCCTTGTCGAAGATTTCTTGCATCTCGAACGCAAACAACGCCCGACGCTTTGGAATTGGATGCAGAAGCCACGCAACGCGTGGGTCTATTATCTTCTCGCTATCCACCGTGGCAAGCAGGGGCATTGGGTGTTGATCAAGGGCGTAAAGCTTTGCGACACCTACACCGAGGGTCAGTGGCAATTCGTCTGCGACGGGCCACACCGCGGCGCTCGCATCATGGAAATCTACCAGCTCAGATCACGCGGCTGAAAGTGACGGCCACGAGCCAAACGGGTCATCGGCGCCAACTCCGGCGATCGGCGCTTCGATGCCCACCGTCTCCCATCGCTAGAATCTGCAAACGCAACATCTACAAACGCCAATCGAATACGCAGACCGATAAGCCCCGCACCGCGATCCTAGCCAAACTCTCGAAAGCCACTAGTCCTTCGCGCGCTCCACGTACGAGCCGTCTTCGGTCATCACCACGACCCGCGTTCCCGAAGCGATATGCGGCGGCACCATGATCTTGGCGCCATTGGCCAGCTTTGCGGGCTTGTAAGATGACGATGCCGTCTGCCCCTTCACCACCGGGTCCGCTTCGACGATCTCGTAGACCGCCCGCTGCGGCAGCGAAATTGCAATCGGATTACCTTCGTACATGGACAACATGCAGACCATGCTCTCCTGCAGCCAGACCGCTTGGTCGCCGATCACATCTTTCGACACCATCACCTGATCAAAGGTCTCAGGGTGCATGAACGTGTAACCCTGCTCGTCTTCGTAGAGATAGCCGTAATCGACTTCCTCGACGAACGCCTTTTCCACCTGCTCGGTCGTACGATAGCGCTCGACGATTTTGACGCCGTCCGAGATCCGCCGCAGCTCCAAGTGAGTGACCGGAGTGCCCTTCCCCGGGTGGATGTTTTCGGCGCCCATCACCACGGCCAGCGCGCCGTTTAATTCGAGCACGTTGCCCTTGCGGATTGAGCTTGCGATCACCTTAACCACGAAACGGTCTCCGATCTCATTTTGCTATCTGTTTTCGCGCGGCTGAAAGCCATGCCAACGGCGCAGCGGTTGATTTCAACTCGATCGCGGGTTTCTACTCTTTCGCGCCCTACTCGCCAAGCCCGGCAATGACTTGAGTTGGTAAAATCGCCTCAATGACCCCTCCCTCCCCCTGGTGGAATAAAGACCGCCACGCCGATCGGCGCCCATTCTTGTTGGCCCGCAACCGGATCAAGGCCACCATCCGTTGCTGGTTCGACGAGCGCGGCTTCACCGAGGTGGAACCCGGCAGCCTGCAAGCGTCCCCGGGCAACGAAACCCACCTGCAAGCCTTTAAAACCAGCCTCATCAGCACGGACCATAACCGCCACGAGATGTATCTCCACACCTCTCCGGAGTTCTCCTGCAAAAAACTACTAGCCGCTGGCGAGACGAAGATATTCTCCTTTTCGCATGTCTTCAGGAACGCCGAGCAAGGCCCATTGCATGCCCCCGAATTCACAATGCTGGAGTGGTACCGCGCCGGAAATACCGGTGATGAGCAATACCCGAATTTGCGTAAAGACTGCGACGCGCTCATTGCGATTGCCGCAAAAGCCGCCGGCAATTCGACTTGGCGATGGAAAAACCGGACCTGCAATGCGGGCCTTCCATGCCTCCACAAATCCGTCCCCAAAGCCGTCGCGGACCTATTCCAGATTGATTTAGCCGCGACTTTCAGCGCCGGTGGCCAGCCTAACAGAAACGCTCTTGCTAACGCCGCCAAGCGCGCCGGCATTCATGCTTCGGACGATGAGACCTGGGGTGACATCTTCTCCAAGCTCATGGTGGAGCTGGAAGCCCGCTATGCTGAACTTGCAGATGTCATGACCTGCGAGGGCCTGGAACGCGCGATGGTACTAGACCAATACCCCGCCAGCATGTCCCCCCTGGCACGTCGCGACCACCACAACCCTGGCCTGGCAAAGCGTTTCGAACTTTTCATCAGCGGGATTGAACTTGCCAACGGCTTCGCTGAAAGCAATGATCCCTACAAAGTCCGCGCCGGCCTGACTGAACAAATGAACGAAAAGGACCGCATCTACGGCGAGCGCTATCCCCTCGATCAAGATTTCCTCGCCGCCCTTTCCAATATGCCCCCCGCCTCTGCTGGTTGCGCCATGGGTTTTGACCGCCTCGTCATGCTGGCCACCGGTGCAACGCGTATCGATCAAGTGCTGTGGACACCTCTCCCCCAATGACAAACACCCGCAAGACGCTCAAAACCGTCCCCGATCTCCGCCAAGCAGATCTCATCTCGCAAAACGAAAACTTGTCGCTTCGAGAGGTTGCTGCACGCTACGCCATCGCCGTCACACCGGACATCGCGGATCTCATCGACGAAACCGATCCCGCCGATCCGATCGCCCGGCAGTTCGTTCCTACACTCGCCGAATTGGACCACCGGCCGGACGAGAGCAAGGACCCCATCGGCGATAGAACCAAGTCGCCCGTGCGCGGCATCGTGCACCGCTATCGCGACCGCGTACTCTTGAAAGCCGTTACCGTCTGTCCGGTCTATTGCCGTTTCTGCTTCCGCCGCGAAATGGTCGGCCCCGACAACGACACAGGCCTTACGGAGGCTGAACTGGATACCGCCATCGGCTACATCGCCCAGCATCCCGAAATCTGGGAAGTTATAATAACCGGCGGCGACCCGCTGATCCTGTCGTCTCGCCGCATCGCCGAGTTGACGGCAAGGCTGTCGGATATCCCCCACGTCAACGTCATCCGCTGGCACACCCGCGTGCCCGTCGTATCGCCGAGCACCATCACCGACGAGCTAACAGACGCTCTCGCTTCCGCAAGGCCGGCTGTGTTCGTTGCCGTTCACGCCAACCATGCGCGTGAATTGACCAAAGAAGCGCGCGCGGCCTGCCGCCGCCTCACCTCCGCCGGCATCGCACTTGTTAGCCAGTCCGTCCTGCTGAAAGGCGTCAACGACGATGCCGACACCCTGGAGGACTTGATGCGCAGCTTGGTTGAGACCGGCGTCAAACCCTATTACTTGCATCACCCGGATCTGGCCCCCGGCACAGCCCACTTTCGCGTGTCCATTGAGACCGGCAGGCTAATCGTACGCCAGCTCCGTCAGCGTGTGTCTGGTCTCGCTATGCCAACCTACGTTCTCGACATCCCCGGTGCGTACGGCAAGGTCCCAGCTGGACCGGACTACCTTCGCCACGACGTCGATGACGCAACCTACACCGTCACCGATCCGAATGGCGGAACGCACAGCTACAAAGACAGCTGCTAATCCTATGAAAGGTCCACGGATGCGGCTCGGCGTAACCGTTAGCAGCTTGCTGACGCTATTCTTCATGTACGGTCAAATCCCAACCGCGCACGCCGAACCAAACCCCGACCTACTCCCCGTCTGGCGCGATGTCTTCATGCGCCCGGACACCAGCCTAGCCGCTATCCCATCCCCCTCAACGAACCCTCTTACCCCAGCCAAGATCCGGCTCGGCGGGAAGCTGTTCTTTGATACGCGCCTCTCCGGTGACAATACCCGTTCCTGCGCCACCTGCCACGAACCCGCCCGCGCCTTCACCGATGGCCGGCAACGCTCCACGGCCATTGACGACAAGACCCAACTCCTCAACGCGCCGAGCCTTTTCAATCTCGCCTGGGCCAAGCAGCTGTTTCATGATGCGCGCGCTTCGAACCTGGAGGACCAGGCTCGCCAACCAGTCGAGCATCCGCAGGAAATGGCTGGTTCCTGGCCGCAGATCATCGAGCGCCTGACCGCCGATCCTGCCATGACTAACGAATTCCAGGATGCCTTTCCCGAAAAACCGGTCATCACCCAGCAAAACATCGTCGCGGCGATCGCTACTTACGAGCGCACACTGATCTCGCCGAAGACACGCTTCGACCGATTTATCGCCGGCGATGACTTGGCTCTAAGCGCATTGGAACTGGCTGGCTTCCGGCTCTTCGTAGGGAAAGCCGGTTGTATCTCCTGCCATTCCGGCTGGCGGCTATCGGATGGTAAAGTTCACAACATTGGTATCGCTGGCAATAATTCCCCAGATGCGACAAATCGTGCCCTACTCATCAGAACTCCGGGCTTGCGCGGCATTGCGAAAACAGCCCCCTACATGCACGACGGATCGCTTCCAACGCTGCAGCGCGTCATAGCCCACTATCTCAAGTTTAAGCAGAACCAGATAGCACTGTCCCCGAACCTGGTCAGCCCCCTACGCTTAAGCGACGCAGAAAAGGATGCACTCCTAGCATTCCTGCGGACTCTCGATTAACCGCCCCGACACGCGCATAAATTGAGTGGACCACCGAGCAGGCGCAACAAAGGTCCAACAAAGAACAGTCCCTATCCGGTCGTTTTGCTGCGCCGCAAATCCATTGCTCTCTCTTCCGATCAATAAACCAACACTTTTACGCGCAAAATGTGGCTGATGTATACTTGCCTACGTCAGACAATATGAATTGTTTGCTGCAGTAAGAAGTACAATGAAATTCGGTAGTGCAATAGTGTTGCTATCGATAGATCCGATCAGGAGAAAGCCGCACTACGCCGAAACGGCATCCTCGCAGACGTCTCACGCAGTATGGCCTACCGGGGAGTAACTCTGGCTGACGCTCCCGGCGGCGCCCTCTGCCGGGGGCGTTTTGTTTTTCAATCTCATTTTACTATCGCACACCCACCAACCGAACACGGAAAAGCCCGGCGCAATGGGCCCGGGCTCTCCGAATTCGACAAAATTCACCTGCGCCTTAACGGCACTCCTGCCGCAGCGTCCAGCCGCGAACCTTGCACAACGAACGCCCACCGCTCCATTTGCACACCCGCTTCGGGATACGAACGTAGGAGCAGAAGTAGCCACCGCTCGCATGGCCCTCATAGCCGTGCATGGCACGCTTGAAGCTGTAGTCCTGGGTCTGCACCTGGCGGCCACCCTTTGCGGATGCTGGAACCGAGGCGATTGAAATGCCAACGACGACAGTTGCAGCGATAGCGAATACTGTCTGTGCGAGCTTTGTGTTGATTGTCGTGATCATTGTCCCTGTCTCCTATGGGCGATGCGGTTGACTGGCTGTTTGCTCCCGTCGATGCATCAACCGTAGGCGAGACTCCGACCGCCGGCTGTTCCAGATGAAACAGGTCACGAAAAAAGATTAAAGGGAAAGGCTGAAAGCCGGCTCAGCCGCAGATCAACGCGGCAACGGCGGCAAGATCGGCAAGTAATGCATCCCCACGAACCGCAATCAAATAGAGCGATCCCGAAATGATTAGGCCGAGCAGCACAAACAGGCCGACCTGCACGGAACGCGGCATGCGCTGAGGATCGGCCCTTTCGGCCTCAACGCCAACTCCGTTGTTTTCGACTTCGCTCGCCACGACGTATAGCCTCTTTATTCCGCCGGCTCGGTACGCAGCCGCGCCACGGGCCGTTCTTCGATCGGCCAATGGATAGCTGCTGCAGCAAGCCCAAGGACCACCGAAATCCACCACATGGCATCGTACGACTGAAACCGGTCGTAAATCGCACCACCAAGCCAAACTCCGAGGAACGAGCCCAGCTGATGCGAGAAGAATACAATACCATATAGCATCGTCATCCACTTGGCGCCGAAGAATGTCGCAACAAGACTACTCGTCAACGGGATGGTGGAAAGCCAAAGCAACCCGAGAACACCGCTCAAACCGATCACGGTCAGCGGCGTGATCGGCAGGAACAGGAATCCCAGAAAGACGCACGCCCGTCCCAGGTAGATGAGGCTGAGCCCGTAACGCTTCGAATAATGTCGTCCCCATTGGCCGGCCAGGTAAGTTCCGATCAAATTCCCTAGCCCAATAATCATCAAACCCCAAACGCCGACCTCTGGGCTCAACCCTTGATCGGCGACATAAGCGGGCAGGTGCGTTCCGTAAAACACCACATGAAACCCGCACACTAAGAAGCCTGCATTGAGAAGCCAGAAACTCGGCAGCCGAAATGCTTCACTCAGCGCCGCCTTCAGCGATTGTGGCGGAACCTTGCTGACAGGCTGCTCAGGTCGGCCGCTGACTGGCCAGACAAACACAGAGATCAGTGAAGCCGTGGCCGCCAGAATAAGAAGGCTCGTCTGCCAGCCAAATTGCTCGAGCAAGAGATGCGCATAGGGCAGAGCCACCAGGATGCCGATCCCAGCACCCATACCGACCGACGCGATCGCCGCCGACCGCTGTTCCGAGGTCGCCGCACGTCCCACTGCGCCAATAACGGCATTGACACCGGCACCAGCCACGCCAAATCCCATGAAGATCCCCGAGACAAACAGATCGAGATCAGTTTGCGCCCAGTGCATCAATAGCAATCCGATCGCCGTTGTCACCGCTCCAAAGGTCACTACGGCACCGGTACCGTACTTGTCCGACATGGCCCCGGTGAAAGGCGCCGAGATCCCCCACACCAAGTTGGCGATGGCGATGGCCAAGGCAAATGATTCCCGTCCCAGGCCGAGCGAATCGGACACCGGCACGAGAAAAAGCCCCATCACCTGCCGCAGCCCCATGCCGATCGCGGCGATCGATGCTGCAGCCAGGACAACAAGCCACAATGGCTTGCCAAACGACGTTTCAGATCGTGTGTTCATCAGCCAAACCACTTCCGTCCGACCCAATGCGATGATGACCGCAACAGTCTCACGCGGCAATCTTGCCAAGCCGACATTCTGGCTAGCAACAAATTCAATCGTGGGCTACTGCCCCGCTCAATTCGCCCTTTAACGGCACCTCACGGCAGTCGAGTTCGATAATCTCGCCCTCAGGCACCGCCAAGCCACGTCCGGTAACGACAATTCGAGGATTCTCGCCTTCGGACCAAAAGCGCACAAGGTTGTAACGCGCCAGCATCCCGGCCCCTTCCTTCCCCGAGCCAGTCCCCGCTGATGCGATACCGAGGATTGGAATCTTCCCGCCGGGTCCCTCCGCCCAGTGCAACGAATTGGTATGGTTATGACCGTGCAGGACCAAGTCCGCACCATACTGCCTGAGAACGCTCTCAAGCGCCCTAGCGTCACGCAAACCCCGCCTCCGGGATGTCTGCCGGGCCAATGGCGGGTGATGGATCAACACGACCCGCACAAGCCCTAACCGCTGCAACCGCGGGAGAACCATCCTCAGCCCAGCAATTTGCGCTTCACCGAGCTCACCAGCTGCTACAAACGGTGGCGTCGGCACCGCCGAGTTGAGCCCGATCAGCGCAACTTGCCCGCACTTGCGCACGAAAGGAAAGCCATCCGGGCGACATGCGATATCACCCATCATCTCGCGGCCAAAAGCGTCCGAGCACATATAGTCGCGCCAACGCTCAACACCCTGGTCGCGGCGCAGCCGCACGTAGATATCGTGATTACCGGGCACAACGCTGACATCTTGACCGGTTCCCAAAGCCCTTAACCATCGTTCGGCCGCATCCAATTCCGCCGGCAGCCCCAAGTTGACAAGATCACCCGTGACCGCAATGTGATCTGGAGCTTGCTTCATCAGGTCGGCGATGAGCCTGTCCAGAGGCGCGCGCAGGAAGACGGCCTTGCGGCGGCACTGCCAATTGAGGTAGCCAAGGGTCCGCTTTAGCGTCCAGTGACGCGGAGATAATCCGCCAATCATCGGTAAATGCGGATCCGACAAGTGCACCATTGTTACGGGCGTCGGCCCCATTATCTTTCCTGCTTTCATTATTTCAGCTTGGTTTGAGGCCCGGCTGGCGGAAGACGGCATCGACCAACGACCCGAAGATTTATCCGTCTCAGCCAGCAAGAGACACGAGCATGAAGCCCAGCGACCTCCTTAAGAAAACACTCCAATACTATTGGCGAACAACCCGCGCGCTGACATTGGGCGCGCAGGCCTGTGTCTTGACCGAAGATAACCAGGTCCTCCTTATCAAGCACACCTATCGGCCCGGCTGGCATTTCCCCGGCGGTGGCGTCGAAAAGAACGAAACCCTCCGCGCTGCACTTGAACGCGAATTGATGGAAGAGGCGAATGTCGAACTCACCGCCGCCCCGGAGCTTTTCGCGCTCTACTCCAACTTTGCATTCTTTCCAGGAGACCATATCGCAGTCTTCACCGTACGCCACTGGCGCCAGACAAAACCGCCGAAGCCCAGCCACGAAATCGCAGCACACGGCTTCTTCCCCATCGGGGACCTCCCAGAAGGCATAAGCCCACCAACCTTGACGCGGATCAATGAGATCACCAATGGCATTAAGCCCTCGGAAGCCTGGTGACATGAGCGCCGACACAGAAACAGACGCGACCATAAAACAAGCCAATCAGAATCCAATCAGCATCCGCTCCGCCCGGCATGAGGATCTACACGCCATAGCAGACACGCATCGCCGTGCCCTTGGCCCGGGCCGTTTTGCGCTGACCGCCTATCGGGTGCGTGAAGGAACACCGCCGATCTCGGACTACTGCCAGGTTGCCGAATGCGATAATAAACTGCTTGCGGCGGTCCGCTTCACACAGGTCTCAATCGGCGGACAGCATGGTGCGCTTTTGCTCGGTCCCATTGCCGTCGATCCCGACTATCTCAACAAGGGATTTGGCCGCGCGTTGATCGACGCCGGCATCGCCACGGCGCGTAAAAGCGGTGTGCAGCTGGTCGTACTTGTAGGAGATTCCAGCTACTATGGGCGGCTCGGCTTTTTGCCGGTCCCACCAGGACAGATCGAGTTCCCGGGACCGGTTAACCCGGCCCGCATATTGGCAATGGAATTATCGGCAGGCGCCCTCACCAAATTCAGCGGTGCCCTTCGCGCATCAACTCAATGAGCCGGTCACGATAAGAACGGCTCGAACACAATCTCACCCGGCACAACACAGCTGGAATGGGAACGATAGGTCAGTCGCGAAACCGTCCCCACGAAAAAAACAGCAAACAAAGAGACCAATTTTGAATGTCGACAGGCCAACAAGAGAGCCGTCCGTTAGCTTGTGGTTTCTTCCCCGAAGAAGAGCAGACAGCCATCTGGGTCTTTGACGTGAAACTCACGCATGCCATAGGGCTGATCGAAAGGAGCCCGAACCCGCCCTTTGGGTAAGCCGTCCAGCCTCGGCTTCAACGCTTCATAGTAGGCATCGACGCCGTCAACCCAGACGTAAACCGATATGTTGCGTGCCGTCGCCGCCAGCGCCGCCTCATCATCACAACGCAACAGCATGACGCCTACTTCACCGCACGCCACCAGCCCGAAAGAACCGTCTTCGCTCAGTTCGCGCTTTTCGAAACCCAAGACCTCGACATAGAACGCTACCGTCGCAGCCACATCGCGCACCGGCACGATCGTTGCCGAACCTTGAATGAACCGTTCCGATTGAACTTCGTCCGTCATTCCGCCATCCGCTCAACGTAGGCTCATCAATCCTCGAAGGGGTCGTGCATAAGGATTGTGTCATCACGTTCGGGCGAAGTGGACAGCAGCGTTACCGGACACTCGATAAGCTCCTCGATGTGACGCACGTACTTGACGGCCTGGGCCGGCAGATCGGCCCACTTGCGCGCACCGCGGGTCGATTGAGACCAACCCTCGAACGTTTCCCAGACCGGCTCGACCTGGGCCTGTGCATTCTGCCCGGCCGGAAGCCTATCGATCTGCTCTCCAGCGGACCGGTAACCGACACAAACCTTGATCTCTTCAAAACCGTCGAGGACGTCGAGCTTGGTCAGCGCAATGCCATTGATGCCTGCCACCTTGATCGTCTGCCTCGCCAGCACAGCGTCAAACCAGCCGCAACGGCGCTGCCGACCGGTAACCGTGCCAAATTCATGCCCGCGCTCGCCGAGGCGTTGTCCGATTTCGTCCTCAAGCTCGGTCGGAAACGGTCCCGAACCGACCCGCGTCGTATAAGCTTTCGCGATCCCAAGAACGTATCCAACAACATGCGGACCAACCCCCGAACCCGTCGCCGCCTGCGCCGCAACCGTGTTGGAGGATGTCACGAACGGATACGTGCCATGGTCGATATCGAGCAGCGCGCCCTGCGCCCCTTCAAATAGAATGCGCTTGCCGCCACGGCGGGCCCGGTCGAGCAAATCCCAGACAACATCCACATGCGGAAGAATGTCATCGCGAACGTCCTCCAGCGCCGTCATCAAAGCCTCCTGCGAGAACTCCGGCCGGCCCAACCCACGCCGCAGCGCGTTGTGATGGACGAGAATGCGCTCAAGCTTGGGACCGAGCGTGTCCAAGTTAACGAGATCATTGACCCGTATGGCACGGCGGCCAACCTTATCCTCGTAGGCTGGGCCGATGCCCCGGCCCGTCGTACCGATCTTACCGTGCCCGGCGGCTTCCTCACGCCACAGGTCGAGTTCGCGATGCAGAGGTAGAATCAGCGTAGCATTTTCAGCAATTCGCAGGTTTTCCGGGGTGATCTGTAAACCTTGCGCTCGCAGCCTTGCGATTTCTTCCCGCAACGCCCAGGGATCAATGACGACGCCGTTCCCGATCACGCCAAGCTTGCCTTCGCGCACAACACCCGAAGGCAGCAGCGATAGCTTGTAGGTCATGTCGCCGATAACAAGCGTATGACCGGCATTATGACCGCCCTGGAACCGCACCACGATATCGGCACGTTCCGATAGCCAGTCAACGATCTTACCCTTGCCTTCGTCACCCCATTGGGCGCCGACTACAACCACGTTCGTCATCTCGGACCTTTCTGAATTGGTATGGCCCGACTACCCGCAACCGGTGGCTTTGTCAAAACGACGAGAGTCTCACGTGTCCCGCCGAGAGCGCATACTCGATGCAGCAAGGTATATCCCGATCAAGCCAACAACGATATTGGCAAGGTCCAGGCCCAGTTTAAAGAGTTCAAGCTGCTCGCCCTGCTGGCGGCCATGTCGCCTTACTTCGCGTCGCTCTGATAGGCTACGCCGCGATGTCGAGCCTGACCGCGGCGAAGCCTCATCATCCTGCGAGAGGCCATCCGTTCCCCGGCGCACCCCGATCTGTTCTAAAGCCCAGTTGGCTCTACGCTCAACACCGGGATCTTTGGAAACCCGGTAATACAAGCCACCAAACGCGCCCACACAGATCAGGACACCCAGAAAAAACAACGTAAACCTACTCATCGAATGCCTCGCGACTTAGATAGAACGCCAACGGATTGATGCAGGCGTTTAACCCCCGCCGGCGGCATTGACAAGGCAGCCTGGAGCGCCGGCGACGTCCTCTAGCGATATTTGATCTGCTTATCGGAAGGCCATTTCACGACATAGCCGAAGTCAATCACCTTCTCTTCCTCCAGCTTGAGCGTGAAATCCCAGGCCAGAAGCCCACGTTTGTCGTCGACGTCCTTCTTGGTTGGCCGCGTGCGGCCGGTCAGTTCAACCTGGATCCTTTCGTCGCGCGCCACCGGCATCTGATCGAGGACCGTCACGTCGATCTTCTGCTTGTGCAGATTGGTGATCGTCAGCTTGTAATTCCGGTCATCGGTCCGCGTCGTCGAAATCAAACCCGTCTCGCCCCGCTTCTCCTGCAATATGGCGTACTTGATCCGAACAAGATCATCAGCGCCAAAGCCGAGTTCATGGCTTTCTCCGGCAATCAACGGCAAATGCCCCTTCCCAACGAACGTTCCATCCCGGAAAAGAGCAACCGGCCCCGGCAGCAAAGGTGTCTCGCCGGTACGTTTGATCGTCGCGTAAAGGAAAGCTTTTAACTGTTTCTTCGGCACGGTTTTGATACGCAGCGACACATCGAAGTCCGCTTCCGAAATCATGAGGTTTTTGGCCTCTCCCGTCGTATCGATATCCGCACGGCCCGGCACCGAAAAGATCGCTTGAAACGGTGCCGTCTCCACCTTAGCCATGACCGGTTTGGCAGGCGCCCTCCGGGCGAGTTGGGATTTGCGGAGCGTCGCGTAACCCCGACGACCATCTCGCTCCTCAGCAGGCGCCTCGCTTGCAGCATCCTTTGACATAATGCCACCCGCTGGCGCCGGTTGTGGCCGTGGCTTTAGAATATCGACAAGCATCGGACGCAACTCCGGTGCCGTTGAGCCTGATGTCGGCCGCGTGGTCGATAGCTTAATGACCACGTCCCGCCACGCTTCACCGGACCTCTGCGTTATCGTTGCCCGGCGCACGAGCTGCAGCTTGGAACCCTTCACCGATGTCCCGGTCTTCAACCTCGCCTCATAAGACGGCGACCATGAAGCCGAACGCACCTGGTACTTCAATTTGAGATCAGCCTCGACCGCCGCGTCGGTGCTGACGAAGACTTTCACTTGCGTCCGCTCGATACGCTTCGGCGCCAGTTCCGAGATCGCTTTCTCAAGGTCACTTACCTTACGGTCGATCTCTCGGATCTGCACATTCGCATCAAGCATTTGCTGCTGAACATCACCCAATCCAGTGCCGATGAGACCGATCAATTGCCCCCAGTCTGGGAGAACGCCCGACTGCCCATCGCGGCCTGTTGGAACATTCGGCAGATTGGCGAGATTCTGCAAAAGAGTGCGCTGCGTCTGTGCTGATTCAATCTTGCCTTGTAGGAGTTGCCTTTGGTCCTTTAGACGCTCGATCTCTTTTTCGAGCCGCTTGCGCTCCGTAACATCATCACTCGAACCGCTTTGCGGCACGAACAGCCGGCGCTGATCAACCGAACCAATACGCAATGCACCTGCCGCCTCGCCCTCGACCCGGATCGAACCGGGAACCGTTTGAGCGGGAAGGTCTCCAAACACGATGGTTGTCTCACCCTCCGGCAACGACACCTTGGCTGCGCGGTTCACTTCGGCGCCAGAAGGAAACACAACAACACTGTCGATCTCTGATGTCGCTTCGATTTCACCAGCCGCAGCAACCGCCACCAGCACTGCGTTAATGGCAAGCGCCAAAGCCCAGAGGGCAACGTGTTTCATTCGAACCGCCTTTCGAAATAGACATTGAAGTCAAAAAGCCCAATTCCCCCGGCCACAGGTCGTTGGAAAAGCCGCCGCTTTTATGACCCTAGCGTTCATATTCGAGCAGCTACCCGCGCGCAAACGGCGCCCGCTATTTACCAGCCGGGCGCCGTCCTCGTCTCTGCAGTACTGTTTTCGTGATCCCTTGGAGGGCTTTGACCCCTTCAGAATTCCAACCGTTTCGCTCGCACCACATGTTCCAATGCCGTCACCGCATGCAGGACATCCTCGTCAACGGATTCATCAAGAGCGACCACTGTAATTGCGTCGCCACCGGCATGCTCACGGCCAAGATTAAACGTGGCGATGTTGACCCCGCGATCGCCCATCAATTGCCCGAATTTACCAATGAAACCCGGCTTGTCGGAATTGCGTACAAACATCATATGCGGCGTCACTTCGAAGTCCATATTGATATCGCGGACCTGGATGATACGCGGGCGTCCGTCCGAGAACACGGTCCCCGCCACAGACCGGCTATATTCCTGCGTCTTGACCGTCAGCTTAATATAGCTCTCATAAACACCGTGTTCGGAACAAAGCAGTTCCTCCACGCCAACGCCACGGTCTTTGGCAATAGCACCAGCGGAGACCATGTTGATATCCTGCAGCTTCGGCCGTAGGACCCCCGCGATTGCAGCCGCTGTCATCGGCTTGACGTTGAGCCTCGAAACGTCGCCACAGTATTCCATATGGACACCCTTGATTGGAACATCGGTCAGCTGCCCCGCGAACGATCCAAGCTGCTCGGCAAGCTTGACCCAAGGTGTCAGAAGTGGTGCTTCCTCTGCCGAAATCGACGGGAAGTTAATCGCATTGGTGATCGCACCCTTGATTAGATAATCGGACATTTGTTCGGCTACCTGCAGCGCCACGTTCTCTTGCGCCTCTCCCGTGGCCGCACCCAGGTGCGGCGTGCAGATCACGTTATCCATCCCGAAAAGTTCATTTTTTTGGGCAGGCTCTTCTGCGAACACATCGAGCGCCGCCCCAGCCACCTGCCCAGAACGCAACGCCTCGGCCAACGCGGCTTCATCAATCAGTCCGCCACGCGCACAGTTGACGATACGCACTCCCGGCTTGGCATTGGCGAGCGCATCTGCGGAGAGGATGTTCCGTGTTTGATTGGTCAGCGGCGTATGCAGCGAGATGAAGTCCGCGCGCACCAGAAGCTCCTCCAGCGACACCTTCTCCACACCGAGTTCTCGTGAGCGTTCTTCAGACAAGAACGGGTCGAATGCGATGACACGCATCTTCAGACCGATGGCCCGGTCCGCAACGATACCGCCGATGTTGCCGCAACCTATTATTCCGAGCGTCTTGTTGAAGAGCTCGACGCCCATGAACTTCGATTTCTCCCACTTGCCTTGATGTGTTGAGTTGTTCGCCTGCGGGATCTGACGGGCCAGCGACATCAGCATCGACACCGCATGCTCGGCGGTCGTGATCGAATTACCGAACGGCGTGTTCACCACGATAACGCCGCGCGACGTCGCAGCTTTGGTATCGACGTTGTCGACACCGATGCCTGCGCGTCCGATCACCTTCAAGTTGCTCCCCAGGTCGAGTAGTTTCTCTGTCACTTTGGTCGCTGAGCGGATCGCCAGGCCGTCGAACCCGCCGATCATTTCAGCCAGCCGCTCCTTGTCCTTGCCCAGCTTCGGCTCGAAGGTCACGTCGATACCACGGTCGCGAAAAATCTGAACGGCGGTCTCCGACAGCGCGTCGGAAATAAGAACCTTGGGTTTGGTCATCATTGTATTCCTGTTTGAAGTCGCATCCCGCTCGCGATGTCCCTCCTATCCGACAGGAATTGAGGTGCGCAGGCGTGACGGGAGTCCCTGTCTAGCTGTATTGAGTTGGATCCTAGGCCGCCTTGGCCAGCGAACCCTTCACCTCGGCGAATGCCCAGTCGAGCCACGGCAATAGCGCAGCAATGTCGGCCGTTTCGACGGTCGCGCCCGTCCAGATGCGCAGGCCCGCAGGCGCGTCGCGATAGGAGCCGATGTCCTTGGCAACACCCTCCTTGTCGAGGAGCGAGACGATTTGCTTGGCAAAAGCCGCCTGTTGCTCGTCGCTTAAAGCCGCAACGTCACGGTCCACGATCCGAAGGCAAACCGACGTGTTGGAGTACGTCTCAGGAGCAACAGCAAGGTTTTCCACCCACGGCGTTGCCGCGACCCAATCGTGTATCAACTTTGCGTTTTTATCGGCGCGGGCCACCATCGCCTTAAGGCCGCCCAATGACTCCGCCCAAGCAAGTGCATCCAGATAATCTTCCAGCGCCAGCATCGACGGCGTGTTGATGGTCGCGCCTTCGAAGATACCCGCAATCAGCTTACCGCCCTTGGTCATCCGGAAAATTTTGGGCAGCGGCCACGGCGGCGTGTAGCTTTCCAGCCGCTCAATCGCCCGCGGTGACAAGATCAACATGCCATGTGCGGCTTCACCGCCCATCACCTTTTGCCAGGAGAAGGTCAAGCAATCGACCTTGGCCCAATCGACCGGCTGCGCGAACACCGACGAAGTTGCATCAACCAGCGTCAGCCCTTCGCGGTCCGCCGGGATCCAATCGTAGTTGGGAATCCTGACGCCCGAAGTGGTGCCGTTGGCGGTGAACACTACGTCGCGCGAAAAGTCGACCTGGGCGAGATCCGGCAGTGCGCCGTAATCGGCTTCCAGCTTGCGCACGTCAGATAGCTTCAACTGCCTCACGACATCACTGACCCAGCCCGCGCCAAAGCTCTCCCAAGCCAGGATATCCAACCCGCGCGCACCGAGCAGGCTCCACATCGCCGCTTCAAACGCGCCGGTGTCGGAGGCTGGCATGATGCCGCAGACATACCCCTCGGGCACGCCAAGCAGCGCCTTGGTTTTATCGATGGCGAGATTCAAACGCGCCTTGCCGTCCTTGGCGCGGTGCGACCGCCCAAGAAACGCGTTGCCCAAATTGTCCAGGGACCAGCCGGGGCGCTTCGCGCAGGGGCCGGAGGAAAAATGCGGATTGGCCGGGCGCTTGCCCGGCGGAGTATGAGCTGTCATGTCGTCTATCCTTCCAGATAGTTGCCTCCCGTTGGGGGGAGGTGTCCCACTGGCGGGGATACGCCTGCGCAACGACAAATGCAAGACCGACGTTTGTCGCCACACACCTGGGCCTTCAACCGCAAGATCGCTGCAGCGGTTTACTCCATCGCCGAGTAGGTGCACAACGCCTCCCGCAAACGCGGTGTCGCGTAATCAACGAACGCGCGGACCTTGGCCGCCAGCAGCCGCCTGTGCGGAAAGACGATCTGGACCGGGGCTGGCGGCGGCCAATAACGCTCAAGAACCAGCACGAGTTCGCCTGATCTGATCCTCTCACCCACCATGTAGCAAAGCACCGTCGTGATCCCTTCCCCAGATTGGGCAGCGTTGATCGCGGCAGCCGCATCGTTGATCTCAAGCCTGGGCCGAAGGCTCACCTGCCCCGCCTTGTCTCCCTCGACAAAACGCCACTCGCGATTGGCCATCAGGCCGGTAAAGCCAATCACCGAATGCAGCTTGAGTTCCGTAGGATGTTCCGGAGCGCCTCGCTTTGCCAAGTAATCGGGGCTCGCCACCATCACCCGGCGCACCTCTCCGACACGGCGAGCAACCAGACTGGAATTTGGCAAGTCGCCAATACGAACAGCAACGTCGATTTCCTCCTCGATGAAGTTGACCACCCTGTCCACTAACATCAGCGAAGCAGTTATCTTTGGATGCGCTCTCAGAAAGTCGCCAACGATCGGCGACAGTGCCATCCGGCCAAACGTCATTGACGCGGTCAACGTCAGATGGCCCTGCGGCATCGCCGATTGGCCGATCGCATCGCGCTCGGCTTCCTCAAAGTCGTCCAGCAAATGCCGGCAGTTCTGCACGTATCGCTGACCAGCCTCTGTCAGATTGAGACGCCGCGTCGTCCTGTTGAGAAGACGTGCACCGAGCCGCTCCTCAAGAGCTGAGACGGCCCTCGTGACAGCCGGCGGCGAAATCCGCATGCGTTCGCCTGCTTTGACGAAACTGCCAGCATCCGCCACCGCAACGAATACCTCCATGGCCCGCAGACGATCCATTCAACTATTCCACTTTCAGCAACAATTAATTCCAAATATAGCCCATTCTTTCTTGGCGTGGCGAGTGGTTATTTCAGTCTCATCACCAGGACACAAGGCTCAAACATCTGCCTTCGGCCTTCTAATAAGCGGCCCGCACCACAGGAGATCGCAATGACAACAATGGATTTGTCCCGATGCGCCTTTACGCTTTCGCTTGCAAGCACATCTGTAGCGGCGGCGGCTGCCTCTCTGGCAACAACGGTTACCAACAGCGCCAACGCCAAAGCGCTAGGAGGCTCCGCACTCGCCAACCCACTGGCCCAGATTAAGATCGGCCGCTTCGAGGTCACCTTCCTGACCGACGGTTACACCGACATGCCGTTCAACTACTTCACCGGCCGTTCGCCGGTAGAGATCGAGGCCGCAGCCGCCGGTCTATTCTCTGCACGGCCAACAGGCATCCGCATCGCCTTCAATCAGTACCTGATCAACGACGGCGAACGGCTAATTCTCGTCGATTCTGGACCAGCGGGTGCCATCGGCAAAACTGGGAAACTGCCAAGCGCACTTGAAGCCATTGGCGTTAAACCTGCCGCCATCGATGCTATTATCCTCACGCATATGCACTTCGACCATGTCTCCGGCCTCATCACCGGCGGGCGCGTCACCTTCCCAAACGCCGAAGTCTATGTCGATCGTCGCGACGCCGCCTACTTCACCGATCCCGCCAAGGCCGCCGCTGCTCCTGACTTCCTAAAGAGCAGCTTTAATGCTTCGAAAGAAGTTGTTCGGCTCTACCCGAAACTCCAACGGATCGACGGTGAACGCCAAATTTCCCGCGGCATCTCAATCGTCGATTTGACCGGGCATACGCCAGGACACGTCGGCGTGCGCATTGAGGACGGTAGCGACAGCCTGCTGCTGGTTTCCGACACGCTGTTCCACCCTTCAGTGCATCCTGCCGCCGCCGACATCGGTTTTGTTTTCGAACAGGACCCCGCCGCCGCACTCTCAATGCGCCAACGGTTTTACCCACGCGCCGCCGAAGAAAAGGCGCTGATAGCAGCCACCCACATGCCCTTCCCTGGACTGGGGCGGATCGTGTGCGATAACGGCAAGCTGCGCTGGCTCAACGCGGAATGGGCCCATCAGGGCTGAGCGCGAATAGCGCTGGTGGTCTGCCTAACTAGGCAGGTCACCAGCGAAAAACAAAGGAGCAGATCATGGGTCACAAGTTTCAGGAAATCGCATTCACTGAGACCGTCAAATCCATCCAAGAGCAATTGGGTAGCCGTCGGGGCTATTCCCGCCGTGAGGGTGGCGACAGCGACTTCAACAATGTCCTTGGCCCCCAAGAGGCCGGCTTCATCGGCGACCGCGACAGTTTCTATATGGCCAGCGTCAGCGAAACCGGTTGGCCTTACGTGCAGCACCGCGGCGGCCCCAACGGTTTTGTTCGCGTCCTCGACGAAAAAACGATTGGTTTTGTCGACTATTCTGGCAACCGCCAGTACGTCAGCGTCGGCAATCTGATCAATGACGACCGTGTTTCGTTGTTTTTCATGGATTACCCCAACCGGACGCGCCTGAAATTGCTAGCGCGCGCACGTATCGTTGCTCCCGAGGAAACCGAAATCCTCACGAAACTAACACCTGCCGACAACCAGGCTCGCATTGAGCGCGGCTTTCTTATGACAGTCGAGGCCTTCGACTGGAATTGCCCTCAACACATCACTCCGCGTTTCACCACCGAGCAAGTCGCCGCCGCCATTACCCCCCTTAGAAACCGCATCGCCGAGCTGGAATTTAAACTCCAAAAGGAAGCATCGCCGAACTGAGTGCACTCCAACGTTGCTTCGCCCCCATAATTTTGGCGCCTTCATGTAAGAGGTGGACACGCACCAATCATGTAGTGTCCGCCATCAGTTATTATCGGGGGAAGTCACGATGAGCGAGTGGCACGGCCGACAAGCCGGCATCCAGCCCTATGATGAGAATAGCGAAATCACCCGCCAATCGGTACAGCGCGGCGGCGGTATGATGGCCATTACCGTCTCGGCTTTGGCGTTGATTTTCTCCGCCGTCAGCCTCTACTAGACCGTCATCAAACAAGCCCAGCTTAACGTCTATCTACCCGATACGATCAACTATACCCGCGATCCTGACGGCAGTTTTGAAGTCTTCGTCATCCCCATCACCGTTTCCAATTCCGGTGCGCGTGACGGGCTTGTCTCCGCCATGAAGCTCGAGGTCCGTAACCTCGATACCGGCGCGAAAAAGACGCTGCATGCCAGCTACTACACCTCGCCAGGCTATTTCTACACCAAGGAAGACATCACCAATCATCAACGCCGGCCAAAGTCGCCCTTCGCGCCACTCTCGGTCGCCGATCGTGGAAGCGCCTCGAAGACGGTTCTGTTCTACGCCCAACAATATGAAAAAGGGCGGGTCGTCCCCGGCAAAGTTCGTTAAGAGCTGAAGCTCAGCGCCGACACCCAACCCATAGAGAACCTTTGTGCTCGACCAGTTCTGGACCACCGATATCGTTCCCGTCACGTCGACCTACGAGCTACCCAAGGTCTCACCCTACTTCGAGGGCCGCATGTTGGTGGGCCACACGGCCCGAATGTTCCTAAAAAAATAAAAAACGGCGGCGCCGATTGCGCCACCGTTTTCTGCAAGGCCCGTCCGCATATACCCTGCGTCCTGACTTCAAGACATCGTCTGATTAGTTGACTTCGAACCGAAGACCGGCGCGGATCTGATGTTCGTGGGTTTCGCCGATAGTAACCGTCGAGTTACCCCCGAAATTTTCGCCATTGATCTTAAAGCCTTGATCCGAAGAACCGGTGAATAGATAGCGGTAGTTCATGTCAAGCAGCGCATAATCACTAATGCGATAGGTCAAACCCGCCATCGCCGAAGCCGCGAATGTAATATCGTGTGTCTTGTCCTGCACCGAGTCAAAATCGCGTCTGCTAGCGTTACCGCTACATCCATTGACGACGTCGCAGCTCTGGGAATACTCAGCGGTGTTATGATTGCGCTTCAGTTCGTTCCAGGCAAAACCAACGCCGGCACCGATGTACGGCGTGAACCTAGACGCTGGACCGCGATCGAAGTCGTAGTACCCGTTGAACAGGAAAATCCCGCCGCGAAGTGTCGTCTCGTCCCTCACCCGTCCGGTGATCCGTTCATAGTTCGTGGCGTTTTCCGTAACCCGATACTGGTAGTCACCCTTGATCTTGACCTTGCCCTCCGAGCGGGTCTCGGCTGTCATATCAAGACGAAAACCGCTACCGACATAAACACCGGCACCGACACCAAACGTTACGAACGTATCGAAATCACTGTTGATCCAGCTCGACTGCACACCATACGGTCCGTTGTCGCCATCCTCGCCATAAACATAACCTTGCTCGGAACCGTTCGGCGCATCGCCAAAACCGATCCCACCATCGACGCGGAAGTAATAGCGCGCGGCGTATTCCGGCACGGGTACCGGAGCTGGAACAGGAACGGCTGCCGACCCATAGCCCCTCAGTGCACCGGCCCCATAATTCCAATCGGCAGCAGACGCTGGCACGCTTGCCAAAGCGAGAGCCGCCAATCCAACCGACAAGCTGAGCTGATAGAGTTTCATAGTTCGATCTCTCTTTTCGCGGGGCACGACCGGTGTTCTAAACCGGCATTACCGTGACAATCTGTTAAACGCATTCCTCGAGCCCGGAGTCCCATCATCAATCGTCGCCGACGTTTCAAAATCGCCGTTAGCGCCATCGAGGTGCGAATGGAACGAAGCAGGTGACGCAAGGGGCTGCAGGGCAAGGCAGCGCGCATGGCTGCCTTCAAGGTCAACCGCGGCGGCTTCCCTATTGCGCGCGGCCCTAACAAGAGCGCCCAACGCTATTGCGCTGCTGGTCCGGATCATGATTCCCCTCATGGATCAGCCGACAACTGCCGGCAGGACTCGTGCAACGCGAGACGTTTGCTGAGGGGGAGTATTCGCCCGGAAGGTTTAATGGAGGATTAATCAATGTACCGCGACAGGCCGGCACGTCGCCACGCGGCCATTGTCATACCACTCGTTGCCAGATTGCCACGTTGAGCACCCAGGCCAAACGGCCGGCAAAGCGGCGGAGTACTGGCCTTGGCCGTTAGGCGGCGCGCGCGGCGGCCGCGCGAACCGCTTCGCAGATATCACCGACCACAACTTCAACGAGACCGAGGTCATCGCCTTCGGCCATCACCCTGATCACCGGTTCCGTGCCCGAAGGGCGAATCACCAGCCGACCGCTGTTGCCCAGCTTCTGCTTGGCTGCATCGATCGCCTTCTGCACACCATTGTCATCCAATGGACGGCCATCGTCGTAAAATACGTTGCGCAACAACTGCGGCAGCGGTTCAAAGCACGAACAAACCTCAGACACTGGCCGCTCGCTGGCAACGGCCACGGCCAGAATCTGCAACGCCGAAACCAAGCCATCCCCGGTTGTGGTGAAATCAGACAGCACGATATGTCCGGATTGCTCGCCGCCAACATTGTAGCCATGCTTACGCATGTGTTCCACGACATAACGGTCACCAACTGGCGTCCGCGCCATCGACAGACCCATGCCCTGCAGGTGCCGTTCCAACCCGAGGTTCGACATCACGGTCGCCACGATCCCGCCTGCTGCTAGGCGCCCGCGCCTGTACCAACTTTCAGCAATGACGGCCATCAGCTGGTCACCGTCGACGATCTGCCCCGTTTCATCGACAATCACCACCCGGTCGGCATCACCATCGAGTGCGATACCGATGTCGGCGCGAACCTCATGCACTTTATCGATAAGGGCATCCGGAGAGGTGGAACCGCATTTGTGATTGATATTCCGGCCATTCGGATCGACACCAATCTTGATGACCTCAGCGCCGAGCTCCCACAATACTTCCGGCGCGACGCGGTAGCCTGCCCCATTGGCGCAATCAACAACGATCCGCAATCCGTCGAAGCGAAGGTTCCTCGGCAACGTCCTCTTGGCGTACTCGACATAGCGCTCTTGAGCGCTTTCGACGCGGGTAGCACGACCGATGCTTTCGGCACCCGTCATCATATTACTCGGGTCGGAATCGATCAAGTTCTCGATCCGCAACTCCATCTCGTCGGACAGCTTGTAACCGTCGGGATCGAAAAGCTTGATTCCATTGTCGTCGAAGCGGTTATGCGAGGCTGAGATCATCACGCCGAGATCAGCGCGCAAAGAGCGCGTCAGCATCGCCACAGCCGGGGTTGGCATCGGTCCGAGCAAGAAAACATCCATCCCAACCGCCGTGAAGCCCGACACCAGAGCCGCTTCAAGCATGTAGCCCGACAGCCGTGTGTCCTTGCCGATCACAATCCGAGGGCGGTGAGTATGCGTTCCGTTTTGGAAGACCTTTCCGGCGGCCATCCCGACCTTCAAAGCAACCTCTGACGTCATCGGATGCTTGTTTGCCCGGCCACGGATGCCGTCGGTACCGAAATAGCGTCGTGCCATGATGCCCCTCAGACCGTTAATACCATACCCGCAAAAGGCGTGGTCGCAACTAAGTGACCTGTGCCATCGGGACTAATTGGGCGAACCACTAAATCCCGCCCATCATCCAATGTGAAATCACATTGCATAAAGCGTTCTGGAGGGCACCCGGCATGTGAGCGCGGACACGGCAGAAGTCCGGCGCCCCCCCCTCGAGACCTAATACCGTCATCGCGCGCTCCCCCAAACCGGGATGCGGCCGCAATTTGCAGTGTCTGCCTCGAAGACTCTACGTCAATTACGATGAAAAATCGTTACGCTGACGACGCAATAAGCACTCAAATGGTAGTCGTGTTGTATGTCGCCCGCCTGCTATAACACTTGAAGTCGTCCAGCTTTTCGAAGACACGCATACAAAAAAAAGGTCACGGCCTAGCTGACCAACCGGTAGGAATTGTCGCATAGGTTAAGCAGATGCAACAGATCCGCGAAATGGGGAGACGTGGACTATCCACATAGGCTTCTTCGAAACTTGACCTACGGCAGTGAAGTGAGGGTCTTATGGGGGGCTTCCTGGCCGTCGCCAACTGCAAAGGCGGCGTCAGCAAGTCAACAATTTCTGTCATGCTGGCCCATGCCTTCGCGGTATGGAGAGGCAAACGCGTGCTCCTCATTGATCTGGATGCACAATCCAACTCGTCGCTGATCCTGACTGGCAACACATAGTGGATTGAAGCGCAAAAGACTTCGCGAAACATCGCTGCCTACATTGAAGATCGCATGTATGGGCAAAACCCAATCGGCGACTACGTACTGCGTAGCGTCGGCGACATCGAAAAAGACAACGGCGATTTTGTCGCCATCGACCTGCTACCTGGCCCACTTCAGTTCGAGGATATGCAGGACGAACTGATCTCTCATTACTCGCCCCACAACACTCCGTTCCGGCAGGCCAAGGCCCGCTGCGCCGAGCATTTTCGCCGGGCGTTGCACTTTGCCGCTCCGCTGGCCGACCTCATCGTCTTGGACTGCGCACCGGGGATTTCTAATGCGAACCAGGCCGCATTGCGATTGGCCGACCAGGTCATCGTCCCCCTTCAGACCCGCTTCGGTATCGGAGTTCGCCGTCGACAGGATTTCCATTATCATAGAAGGCAAGGAACCTGAGGTACTCGCCTCCACACTGCACTACGAACGCCGCTACCGGTGTCTTGCAAACTACGTCCGTCCTGGCGGTCAAGACCAGGTGTTCATCGACACAATTGCCGCCGATCACCCTACACTAACAACTCAGATGCCAATGTCCGGCGATCTGGAAAACGCCTTTTTCTGGTCGCGGAACGCCGGTCCTTAGAGGAAAAGTACGGTGCCGCAACCCAGCCGACGGCTGGGCTCTATCGTGAATTGTCCGCGTATATACCCGCTTGTTCCGACAACGCGGAATAGCAGGAAATGGCCACGCAAAAGAAAACGACACGCAAACTTTCGGGCCCGTCAAAGGACCATTTCTTCGACCGTTTCTTTGGCGACGACAAGAGCCTGGCCGAAAAAACCGCACAGCGCCTTTCTCAGCGCTCCAAAGCGGTCTTCACATCCGTGCGTGTTCGCAAGCCTGCATGGCCGTCGCGGCACGAACCGGGCCGGCGCATCACTGCCAAGCCGGCCATTGACGCGGCCGCACCCAAATCGGCCCCAGCCAAACAATCTCAGGCACCAAAGCCAGCTAAACCGGTGGAACCGCGCGCCCCAGCGGCATCGCCAACAACCACGGCCAGTGATGCCCAATCCGCCTTTGATCCCTTTATCTTCGGTCTTGTTCCCACCTTCAAACGCGAAGGCGCGGAAGGCATTCGAGCCAAACTCAAGGAAGTGGACAGGATCGACAATCTTCGCTCTATGGCCAAGGCTCAGCAAATTATTCTGCCTAAAGAAATTTGCCGCGACGAAGTGAAGGTCGACAACCCTCGCAAGGCAGTACTCGCAGCTGTCGAACAAAGCGTTAGTGACCGCAAGGCCCAGCTGTAAAGAAATCGAAATTATTAATTAACGAATCAACAAGATAATTGGTGGGGATACACCCCGTCTATCCGTGCCGAATGCAAACCTGTTAGATTACGTCAAATACGTCGAAGGGGTTTTGCTCTGCTCGAAACTAAACGCCGAAAGCAATACGATCGTGCCCAGAGAGCATAGAGAAGAAAGCCAACGCGAAAAGGTTTGTCGGCACTGGCCACTTGTGCTGATCGCGAGCCTATTCACGGCCTTGTCAATTGGTGCGCAGCCTAGCACGGCTTCCGACCGGCAGATCGCACAGACCGAACCAATCACCGCGCATCCACTTGCCAACCGCTTTGATTTCGCCAGCGAAACGTTGCGATCATCCCTGCTGTATCAAAAACGGCGGCCAATTGACCTTGCACACTCCAAGGGTGGGATATCGAAACTGAATACGCCGACGGATACTCCTCGAACAGTCAGTCGCAACAACGCAGGGGCATCTAAACACAAACCACTTGGCCACTCCAACGCCTCTCGAACACCGAAGAGATCGAACCACTCGCAGGCGCCATACGTCGCCGGATGGAAAAAACTTCCAACGGTCCAATCGGTCGAGGTTTCGCCTAGGCCGCGAAGCACTCCGGCGAGACACTCGCCGATGCCAAACTGGAAATCGGCCCGTTCAGCGCCATTCGATAGCAAACCAAATGCGTCCAAAAATACGCAAAGAAAGTCGGTCAGGAAGAAGTCCAGGAGACGGACAGCACCTGCCAAAACCGCAAAGCGCACCAAGAAAAAAAGCGCTCCGTCCACGAAGTGGCAGGATAGCGCCCTGTTCCAAGACTAACCCAGACCGCTGCGCTCCGGCGCCGGTCCTGCAGCCCCACGTTCATCGCCCAACTGCACCGCCATCCACACCGACAGCGCCTGTTTGGTCGCCGCCACGTCGTGCACGCGAACGATCTGCACGCCTTGCGCCACCGCCGACAGCGCCCCTGCTATCGATCCAGGAACGCGCGCCGTGGGATCCTCAACATTACAGAGCTGCCCAATTAATTTCTTGCGGCTCGCCCCCAAAAGAACCGGCACACCAAGCGTATGAAATAAGCTCATTGCCGAAAGCACCGCCACGTTGTGATGAAGGTGCTTTCCAAAGCCGATACCCGGATCGATGATCACTTTTTCACGCGGCATCCCAGCCGCCTCGCAGGCGTGCACACGCCGCTCCAGAAAATCGAAAACATCAAGCACGACATCGCCGTACTGCGGGTCATCATTCATTGTCTTTGGGTCGCCCTGAGCATGCATGAGCATGACCGGAAGGCCCGTCTCGGCAGCGATCTGCAACGCCTCGGGATCATAGGTCAGGGCAGAAACGTCATTGAGAATATCGGCGCCGGCTTCGGCCGCCGCCAGCATCACCCGCCCCTTACGCGTATCAACGGAGATTAGAGCGTCGGTCTTACTCCGTAACGCTTCTAGAACGGGCAAAACACGGCGCAGCTCTTCCTCCAACGGTACCGTGTCCGAACCTGGCCGCGTCGACTCACCGCCGATGTCCAGGATCTCGGCACCCTCTTCCTCAAGCCGCAGCGCATGATCCACTGCTGCCTGCACACCGTCGAACGATCCACCGTCGGAAAAGCTGTCTGGCGTAACGTTGACAATGCCCATGATCCGCGGCCGGTCCATCGACAGCCCGGCGATGCGACCTCGCGGCTGCCGCAAGGCTTCGAATAGGTCCGACGCCGCCAACGTCCTTCGTCCCCAGTCGCGCTCGAAGAATTCGCCAAGCGTACAAATGCGCCGCTGCACACCTGCTCCCTGCCGCTCGGTTATTTCCAAGGCGGTGAACGCGAACGGACCGCCCGCCAGCGGGATACCGCCCCAGACTTCGTCTTCCTCGCCATTCTGCTGATGCGCAACAAACCCGACGGGTCTGAGATAGATCGAGCGCTGCATCGGCTTTACCTCCGCGCTTGGCGACAAGAAACGGCCGCGGAGATACCGCGGCCGTGACTAGGAGTTTGTCGTTTGTCGCCGGGTCTGGCAAGCGGACAGACGGATGCCACACCGAAGCCGCTTAACCGGGCTGCGGTTCCATACCGCCAGTATCGGGATCAGGCTCATCGCGCGGCTTGATCTGACGACCGGCAACCGGCACAGCCGACTCGATCGGGCCGCGGCTGCTATCGTCATCGGTCGGCCGATCGATCTTCTCCCCACGCAGAATCGCCTTCACTTCTTCGCCCGTGATCGTTTCGAATTCCATCAAGGCCTGCGTGATGGCTTCAAGTTCCTCGCGGTCGTTGCTCAAAACCTCCCAGGCTTTGTCATAACCAGCATTGACGATACGTCGGATTTCCTCGTCGATCATCCGGGCGGTTTCCTCGCTCATATTCTGGTGCTGCGCGACCGAGTGGCCAAGAAAGACCTCTTGCTGGTTCTCGTTATAAAGCAACGGCCCAAGCACTTCGCTCATGCCCCACTCGGTGACCATCTTTCGAGCAAGTGTCGTCGCTTGCGAGATATCGCTAGCGGCCCCGGTGTTCAGGTGTTCCTTGCCATAGATAAGTTGTTCGGCAACGCGGCCACCGAAAGTCATGGCAATCTTACCCTCGCACCACTCCTTCGAATAACTGAGTTTGTCACGTTCCGGCAGGCTCATGGTGACGCCGAGCGCGCGTCCGCGCGGAATGATCGTGACCTTGTGCAACGGATCGTTGCCCGGCACCCGGATGTTGACGATCGCATGGCCGGCTTCGTGATAAGCGGTCGCGAGTTTCTCTTCCTCGGTCATCGCCATCGAGCGTCGTTCCGCGCCCATCATGACCTTGTCTTTGGCGTCCTCGAACTCCGCTTCTGCGTCACGAGCCTCTTGTTTCGTCGAGCCGCCAGTAGCGCTGCTTCATTGACCAGGTTGGCAAGATCCGCACCCGAAAAGCCAGGCGTACCCCGCGCAATCACCCGCGGATCGATGTCCGGCGCCACGGGCACCTTCCGCATATGTACGCGTAAGATCTTCTCGCGGCCGACAACGTCAGGTTACGGCACGATGATCTGACGGTCGAAACGGCCTGGACGCAGCAACGCCGGATCGAGCACGTCGGGACGGTTCGTTGCGGCAATGATGATGATGCCTTCGTTGGCTTCGAAGCCGTCCATCTCGACGAGCAACTGGTTGAGCGTCTGCTCACGCTCGTCGTTGCCACCGCCAAGTCCCGCACCACGATGGCGACCGACGGCATCGATCTCGTCGATGAAGATGATGCATGGAGCGTTCTTCTTGGCCTGTTCGAACATGTCGCGGACGCGGCTGGCGCCGACGCCGACAAACATCTCGACAAAGTCCGAGCCGGAAATCGTGAAGAACGGCACGTTGGCTTCGCCGGCGACCGCACGCGCGATCAGCGTCTTACCGGTTCCCGGAGGACCGACCAGCAAACAACCGCGTGGGATACGTCCACCTAAACGCTGAAATTTTTGCGGATCGCGAAGAAATTCGACGATCTCCTGCAGGTCCGACTTCGCTTCATCGACCCCGGCGACATCTTCGAAAGTCACCCGGCCGTGCCGTTCCGTCAGAAGCTTCGCACGTGACTTACCAAAACCCATGGCACGGCCCGAGCCCGACTGCATTTGACGCATGAAGAATATCCACACTGCGATTAACAGCAGCATGGGGAACCAATTCAAAAGCACGCTCAGGATTGACGGCACATCTTCATCGCGCGGCGCAACCTTGAACTTCACGTTCTTCTGCCGCAGGCGCTCAACAAGCCCCGGATCCTCGGGAGCGTAAGTCTGGAATGTGGCGCCGCTATCGCCCAATTTGCCGGTAATGCGTTTACCCGAGATCGTCGCCTCGGTGACATTGCCTGCATCAACCGCCGTCAGAAACTCCGAGTAGGTGATTTCCTCGCCGCGCCGGCTCTCGGCGGTGTTGTTGTTGAACATATTGAACAACACGGCCAGCAACACCAGGATCAACACCCAGACCGCAAGCTTCTGAAAGTTTGAATTCATTTCAGTCCCTCAAAGCCCGGTGGGTCCGGGCGGACAAATCGCACCGCAGCGCAGGCGGCACACGTTATAGCGTTAAGATAGGCATAACCTCAGGGTTTGCCAAGTTGTTGAGGCCAACCCTCGGCCGGGTGTAGACGTTAGCACGGCACCGGATCTGCAACCGTGATGCTAATATTACGCTTAATCAGTGCCGGTTGGATGCGCGGCAACCCCTGTAAAGACGGCGTCATAAGCGTCGTTTTCCGAAAAGCACCACTTCGACCAAGCATCAAGAACCTTCGCGGACGTCGCTCTTTTTGGCAGCCAAACGTCAAGAAAAGGTAGCCCAATCAGGTCATCTGATCGCCAGATCCCCGGCATAGTCGCCATAGCGGCAGCCTTCAATCCCAACTCATCCAATCCATCGACAGCACGCTTGAGCCGCGCCCAGCCGTCGGCTCCAAGAGCTCCGACGTCTGCTGGTCGCGCATCAGCTTCCGCCGCCACACGGAATCGACCTCCATCCCATTCGATTGAATTGCCGGGTACGAGTGCAACCCGGCCGAGACCATCACCCTGTCCTTCACGACAGACGTGGATCGAACCACCACCGAAATCACCCGCAAGCTCGATCCGGCATCCACCGAGGGTGGAACCATTGAAACGTCCCTCCTCGCCCAACAGCAGCCCCCAGAGCCGCTCGACCTGCGAAAGCCCCGCAGCCCGCGACGCACCACCGAACGCCGCCAGGACGCGCTGTAGCAGCCGTACACCAGCATATTGACCGCGGGACACGAACCGCCGGGTCTCAATTTCCGCGAATAGGCCCTCATTCCACGAAACAATATCCCGCTCCCAGCAACGTTCGAAGGCCATAAATAAATTTTCCGCCGCCCTCAGTCGGGTTGCACTTCGCGCAATCCCCTTGGCGGTAACACCAAGCCCACGCAGATCTTCAAGTGCGCTCCGGATACGCACACGTTCGAAGCCACAATCAGCGTTGCTGTGATCCTCCCTCCAAGCTGCCCCTTTTGCCTTTAGTGTCGCCCGCAGTCTGGCTTTAGGTACAAACAATAACGGACGAACCAGATGCGTCCCGATCGAGTAGGGCCGACCACGTCCGGGGCCGATCTCGAGCCACTGGTGTTCGGACATCCCACCAAGACCGACGGCTCCACTTCCTCGCGCCAACCGCATCAGCACAGTCTCGGCCTGATCGTCGAGATGATGCGCCATTACGATATGGCGTTTCGCATCATCCTGGTCCTTCAAACCGAAATCGATCAAACGCCAGCTTTCGGCATCCAGAAGCTCCAGAATTAGCCGGTGACGCAGCTTGCGCGCCCACTCCTGAATACCTGTTTCCGGCGGTGGTTCATCGGATTTTAGAATTTGATGTGGGAACCCAAGTCGTTTCGCCTCGTCGGCGACGAACTGTGCTTCCTCCGCGGCCTCTGGCCGCAAGCCATGATCGATGCTCAGCACGACGATCGGCGCTAATCCACCCACGGCCGACAGGTCTTCACGAGTAGCAACGCCCTGTAGCCAGGCCGGCGTCGGCATTTTTTCTGGGCGGGGTTCGCGGCGCTGCTGCGCATCCCATTTCCCTGAACCGAACCGCTGAACCTGACGACGATCGGCGGCCCACTCCGCAAGCAGATGCATTAGTGCCATGCTGTCGGCACCACCCGAGACGCATACCGCTAAACGACAACGCCCAAGCCCCCTGAACAGCCGTTCCCGTTCTTCCGCGAAAATTGGTAATGCGTCGTCCTGATCTTCAGACATCCATGATCAACACCGCCTCAGGCGGAGCTCAACATCGCGCCCGGCGCTGCTCTGTAGCAGCCCGACGTTGGATATGCTCCGGCGCATTGGGAAACTTTGATGATAGCTCCGCATATGACGAGCAGGCTGCGTCCCGCTGTCCCAGGCGATCCAATGACATCGCCAGCTTGAGCAGGCTGTCCGGCGCCTTGGTGCTCTTTTGGTGCTTTTCGTAGCCTTCCAGAAAGGCGGTTGCCGCCGTCTTGTACTCGCCCCGCAGATAATGCGTTTCACCAAGCCAATACTGCGCGTTTCCTGACAGCTGATGCTCTGGATGCTGCGTCAGGAAATCTCGAAACGCTGCCTCAGCGGCTCCGTAATCCTGCTGCAGAAGAAAACTGTAGGCCTTCTCGTACATCTCTTTAGCGTCGCCGCCGGAAAGCAAACCGCCAATGCCATCGTCACGTCCGCGTGTCACGGTTGTCGAGCCAAAGCCCCCAAACGAATCCGAGTCGTTGAAATTCTGCGAACTGACGGGCGCCTGTGGTGCTGTCGCATAGGTGCGACCAACCGGCTGCAGACTGCCTCCGCGGCGCCCAGAAGACAGTTGGCGTACTTCCCGCGACAACTGCTCCAACTGCGCGGTCAACGCCCCGATCTGCGTTTCAATCCCATCAAGACGCGCATTATCCGACAAACCGCCGCCGCCATAACCGCCACCTGCACTGGGCGGCGGTGCATAACTTGGCCCAGCACTATCCGATTTCATGGTCTCCAGCGTTCCAACAACGACCTGCATGTCGACCAGCTGCTCTTCAAGCTGGCGCACGCGTTTGGCCAGTGCCGACTTATCCTGCGCCATAGCCACTGGCAGCCCAAGCACCGCAACGGCAACCGCCACACCAGCAAGAGCACGCACAGTTGCCCACGGGTTTGCCACATCAATCACCATGTCGCGTATCTTCTCCCGTTTCGCCTCGCCTAGGTCGTACCGCCTGATACCTGGGAAACCGGCGCGTTGTCCATTGCTGCAACCCTTGATTGACCTTCTTCGCCAGCCTCACTCCGTCACGGCTCGCACAGAAAACAAAACAATTCGACTAGTCGACCCATGTTCACGCCCCGCGGCCTAATCAACTGCAAAGCACCTACCGCTCCCTCAGAACGATAGTGACAACACGCCAATTCTGAGCTTGGCACAACGAGCCATCGCATATCGCGATCCTGTCTTGCCGGCCCTTTCCGAAATAATGTAGGCGGCCTGCCGGCACACCCTCCTCAATAAGTCTTTTACAGACAACTTCCGCCCTTCGTGAAGCAATGCGTTGGTTGTTTCTCTCCGAGCCCCCGTCGTCGGCATGCCCGACAATAACGACATCCAGCCTCGCGGCACTCAACCATTCGGCTTGTCGGGCGAGAGCCGCTCGCGCGCGAAGTCCTAATGCAGCGCTGCCGGGCGCGAAGAAGAACCCGGTCGCCTACATCAAGCCGCAACCGTTGCGTAGCGCTGTTATCCGTCTGTCGGAGTAGCTCGGAGGATGGAATCGACCGAGTCAACCGTCGCTCCTCTCCAAAGGCACCAGCCGCTTGGGCCAATGCCTCCAGATTGCCAACGGCAACCGCACAAATACTCAAATTGGCAACAAGACAAACGCGGCTGAGCCGCCCTGCCAATTGAGCTAATAAAATTAAACCGCCCGGCATAACCACACACCCGACCGGACGCCGTAGCCTCAGTCTGAAGCCACGACGGTTCAGCCCGCTACTCTGCTGTTCAGCACCGTCTGAGCACGACGGTTCTGAGACCAGCATGAAATATCATCACAAACCGCGACGGGACGTTCTTTACCGTAGGAAATCGTACGTATTCGCGAAGCATTAATGCCGTTGCGACTTCAGGAATTTCCGCACGGATGTCGCGCGTCGGGCACCCAACGCGATGTTATACTCGCGCGTTCCCCGCTCATCGGCGTGACCCTCAATCGTTATTGTGAATTGAGGATACTGTCTCAACCATTGCACTTGTTTTTGCAGCGTCTGGCGCGCTTCTGGACTGAGGTCGGTACTAGCGGTGGTGAAATAAACGATATCACCAACGTTCACACTGAAATCGCGTTGTGTACCGGGTACGACGGCTCCGGCCCCAGCGCCCGGTGCAAGTTGGGCGGATGGGTCCGAACTGCTGTTCGCGCAAGCTGCGACCATAAGGCCGGCTAAAGCTACAATGAGCAAGCGCGCCCAATGATTTAGGCGGAGCGTGCTGTCCATGGCTCGTCCTTCTCGTTGCGAGATGGGCATAATCTCCAGAGCGCGCTATCTAAGCGCGTCGAGCAAACGGCTCGAATTCCCCCAATTCAAATACATTCTAGCGACACGATCAGCCGAAATTGTGACGGATAACTTGTGCCCATGAAAGCTTAAGTCGGACCTGAATGGCAACTGATCGTTGATAAGTATCCGGAATCTTACCCGGCCGCGTGGGGGTGTGCCATACCTGCACTCCTCTGACGAGGTTCGTGTCGTCGCCCCAGCGAAAGTCCCAAAAAAAACTGGACCACCCAGCAAAACGCTTAGGTGATCCAGTTTTGTAGTGTCGCCTTCTTCCGAAGAAGAAGTTGATTGTCGCCTCTTAGCGAGCAACCTCGACAGAAACCGGCAGATCAGCACCGAGCTTCATCGGGGTGTGCGGCACTTCACGACGGCAAGCGCCGAGAGCAACAGCAGCAACAACGGCGGCGATAATGATTGCGCCCTTCATGATAGTAATCTCCTAGATTTAAGTCAGTGGCCTCTGGCCGATATCAGTGAGCAACCATGGTAACCGGAACGTCGGCACCAAGTTTCATTGGCGTGTGTGGAACTTCACGACGACATGCGCCTAAAGCCACTGCCGCGACGACAGCCGATAAAACGATCAGCCCCTTAACACCCTGCATAATTCAATCTCCTGATGCTTGCTTCGGCACTAGCCAACTAATGGGGTACCGGTGCAGCGTTTTCGGATCAAGCTGGGAGACTGCTCGCGCTCAGTTTTCCGGGGGGCTTGATGCGATTATGCCACTGCGTGATGAATGCTCCTCAGTCGATATGTCACGACGCTCAACGGACCAATGACGTCGACTTCAGAACGGTTATGTCTCTGCCGACGCACAACTTCTGGCAGCACGCCTATAAAACGCTAGCGGCAGTTAAAGCCCGGTTAAGCCGTGTAGAATTTCGGATCAATTGAGCAGAGGCGACCAAGCTGGATCCGACGCAAACGACGGCGTTTTCACCACTCGCTCGTTATATCCGGTGATATCGACCGAGTAGATTCGGGGGCCTGCATTGCCTCCCCGTTGCTCTCTGAAGAACATGAGCACGCGCCCGTTAGGCGCCCACGTCGGCCCCTCGTTATGGAAACCTTCGCTTAGGATTCGCTCGCCACTGCCATCCGGTCGGATGACCCCTATCAGAAAGCGCCCCATCAGTTGTTTGGTGAAGGCGATGTAGTCACCGCGCGGCGACCAGACCGGTGTTGAATAGCGTCCGCGTCCGTAACTGATTCGGCGAACACCGGATCCATCCCAGCCCATCACGTAGAGCTGCTGGGTGCCCTCTCGGTCCAATTCAAAGACGACCTGCCGCCCGTCCGGTGAATAACAAGGACCAGTGTCGATGGCTTCCGGCACATTGGTCAGGCGCCTCGTCTGGCGCGATTTCAAATCCATTTCGAAGATCGAAGACCCGCCGCCTTCCTGCAGGCTCATGATAATCTTCTGTCCATCAGGCGAGAACCTCGGTGCGAACGTCATTCCCGGGAAGTCGCCGACGACCTCCCGTTGCCCGGTCTCCAAGTTCATCATGTACACACGGGGTCGGCCGGCTCCGTAGGACATGAACGTAATTTGCTGGCTCGTCGGCGAAAACCGTGGCGTCAGCACAAGTTCATTGCCGTTACTGAGAACCCGCACGTTGGCGCCATCCTGATCCATGATCGCCAGCCGCTTAATTCGCCGCTTCTTCGGGCCCGTCTCGTCGATGTAGACCACCCGTGTATCGAAGTAGCCTTTTTCACCGGTTAGCCGTTCATAGACCTGATCGGCGATGATATGCCCGATGCGCCGCCAGTTCTGCGCAACGGTCGTAAAGCGCTGGCCGGACAGCTGCTTACCACGCGTCACATCCCACAGACGGAACTCCGCACCGATCTTGCCGTCCGGACGCCGCAAGACACGGCCAACGAGCACAGCATCGGACCGAATTGCGCGCCAGTCGGGAAAACGCGGAGCCCGGTTGACGTCGCTGATGCGCTCCAGAAACGATCCCTGATCGAGCGAACGGAACAATCCTGAACGCTCCAGATCGGCAGAGACAACACCGGAGATATCAGCTGCTAGCTTCGGATCGTCGCCAAGAAAGTTTGGAATCGCGATCGGAATCGGCGCGATGGTGCCCTGACGTTGGGTGCCGGTAAGTCCCTGCGCGTGCACCTGCCAGGCAAACAAAGAAACAAACATCGCCAGAAAGACTGCAGCGCACCGAGCACAGTCATGCCAGTTGCGCCGATCCCCGCGGCCTACGTGCTCACCGATGTGGGCCTGCTTCATCGTGGACCTACCTCACCCTTCCGAAAAATTTATAGCATCTGTCGTGGATCGAAATTCCACTCCTTGATGTAACGCCAAGCTTCGTAATTCTCGTTCGGGAGTTGGAAAGGAGCTGCGCATTTCACCGCCCGAATAGCTGCCTCCGCCGCAACGCGGAACGTCGGGTCGCGACTAGTCCCAATCACTTGTGGCTCGCCCTCGAGCGCACCATCACGTTTCAGACGCCACGATAGACGTACCTGCACGACTTCAATCCCGCCACCGCCACCCGGCAACCGCCAGCAATCTCTGAGCTGCGCGCTAATCTGCCCCTTCAACAAGTCGGCTTCGCGCGCAGTCAACTCATCGCCAGAGCCCACACGTTCGCCTGCGACCGGTCCCACATACTCCAATTCGAGGGAGCTGCCTGACCGTCGGCTGCCGCGCTCTTCGGGTGTCTTATCGAGAAGAGCTGCCATACGCTTGGTGAAATCCTGCTCCTTCCTCTTCTTTTCCGCCTTCTTCTTTTTCTTGGCTTCCCGCCGTTTTTTCTCGGCGAGCTTGCGCTTGCGTTCGGCCTCTTTGCGCAATTTCTCTTTGTACTTGCGCTGGATCTCCGCCTTCTTCTTGCGCGCCGCTGCATCAACGTCCGGCGGGGCCGGAACTGGCGGTGACGACAAATCGAATTTCTCGGCGATCTTATCAGGTTGCAGGGGCGGCGTTTCCGCCTTTGGCGGCTCCGGCTCGGGCGGTTTCGGCGGCGGCTCTTCAGCCGCGGGAGGGGGCGTCGGCTTTGGCGGCTTTGGCTTGGGAGCTTCTTTCTTGGAGACCTGTGGCTCCACTTCCGGCGTGGCTTTGGCGACGAGCTTCTTCAATTCCGGATCCCCTTGCTTCAGCTTGGTGAACTCAGAGATTGAGATGATCTCGGCTTCAATGGTCGGCGCGGCGGGTTCCGGCAGTTCGGATGTGCCAAGGATTTCGAGCGCCGCCCAAAACAACAGCGCACCGTGCAAGGCGACCGAAAAAATGAGGCCGATCGCCTGCACTCAACCCACCTTTCTCATCGACGCGCCAACCGTCATCGCCTGTGCGCCTGCAAACGCCAGGTAGACATGGAGACACGCTGCGTCGAGCCCCTTGCTCGATGAACCGCATCGCGCTGTCCGTCTCTCCTGGCCTGTCCTCAAATCTATCTCCGTGCCAACCGCTTACTGTTGAGGGCGCTGGGCTACCCCTCCTCGAGGTCGGTCACCAGTGAAATCTTCTTAAACCCTCCAGCGCTAATTCGCCCCATCACCCGAGCCACAATGCCATAAGCAACACCTTTGTCGGCGCGCACGAAAATCGTCTCATCAAAACCATTGGCGGCGATCGCCTCCAATTTTGGTTTGATTTCATCGAGCTCGACCTTGGTTTCTCCGATGTAGACATCGCCCTGCCCGCGGACAGATACCGCTAGCGGTTCCTTGTTCGATTGCAGCTGTTTGCCCTTCGCCTGTGGCAATTCCAACGGCACACCAACTTGCAACAGCGGTGCAGCGACCATGAAGATAATTAACAACACCAACATCACGTCGACGAACGGCGTAACGTTGATTTCTGCCATCGGCGAATGCCGACGCGAGCGGCGTCGCCGCCCGGTGTTATGGTGATTTGCTTTGATGCTTGCGCCCACGGGGTGCTCCCAGTCTCGCCTTAGGCCAACTCACGTTCCCGCATCAATTTGCCGAGAGACGATCGCGGCGAATTCATCTGCAAAGGCCTCCAACCGCTGACCGACCCGCGCCGAATCAGCAGAGAACTTATTGTAAAAGATGACGGCCGGTATGGCAGCCAGAAGACCAAGTGCGGTCGCAAATAGGGCTTCAGCAATACCCGGCGCGACCACGGCAAGGTTGGTGTTCTTTGACACCGCAATCGCCTGGAAGCTGGTCATAATACCCCAGACCGTGCCGAACAGCCCGATGAACGGGGCCGTGGCACCGACAGTGGCGAGGAACAACAGCCGCCGGTCGAGCCGCTCCATTTCTCGGGCGATGGTTACATCCATCACTTTTTCCACACGCAGCTGTATCCCGCCCATGTGACGTGAATTGCCCTCCACAGAACGCTTCCATTCGCGCATCGCCGCAACAAACAAAGCGCCCATCGCGATCGGGTGTCCGCGCGACAGGCCGTTGTACAATTCATCAAGCGACTGTCCGGACCAGAATAGCTGCTCGAACTTGTCAGCTTCGCGCCGGGCCCGCCGGAACGCGAACGTCTTCTCAAAGACGATGGCCCACGACCAGACCGACGCCAGGATCAACCCGACCATCACCACCTGCACCACGATATGTGCCTGCAGGAAGAGTTCTATGAATGAGAAGCCAACAGCAGGCGCCTCGCCCAGGTTTTCACTTGTTAGATTATTGGGGCTCATGAAAACAATCGCTCACCTCGTACGCCTGGGGAGCGTTGCGCTGCAGACCGCAAGGATCTAAGGCCAATGCACGCGACACCGGCGGCCGCCCTCACGGGACGTCCAGACCGATGCCCAACGCGTCCCGCCCGGCAAACCCGGGTTCTCGAGACGACTCCCCGTTCAAACCCGCTTGTTGCGCTGCAATATGACCAAACTAAGGGCTCTAACAGGCTGACGCTTGCCGGACCGCCGTTCGTCCGCGCACTGACGCAGCTGCCAAAGTTGCTCGGAATCTAGCTCGGTTCGAAGCCCAGGCGAAGCGCTTCACTCAGCCGCAACGGCTTTCCAGCGACCGATACGAGCACAACGATCACCTCCGCCTCGAACACCTTCACACCGTCCTTCATGACGGCCTGCACAAGTGTTACAGAGGCTCCGCCGAGCTCCTTGACCCGCGTCTCGATGACAAGCAGGTCATCCATCCTTGCCGGACGTAGAAAGTCCAACGACATCCGTCGCACGACGAATGCAGCAGGCTCATTTGAAGCCTCACCCGAGATGAGCTGCCGCGCTTCAACGCCCAAGAGCCGCAGAAAGTCCGTACGTCCGCGCTCACAGAACCGCACATACGAGGCGTGATAGACGACCCCACCGGCATCCGTGTCCTCGAAGTAAACCCGCACCGGCAACTGATGGAAACGCCCGTTTCCATCCTCGTCCAAACGACCTGAAATGTCCCGCCAGGCATTCGCGTTCACGCCGTCTCGCCTCCCAATTCGATCAGCACGATCTCGGGCGGCGCGCCAAAACGGACCGGCACTCCGGAACAGCCAAGTCCCGCCGACACAATGAGAATTCCGTTGATCTTCAACGATATGGCCGTAGACATACCGTGATCCATATTGCGATGGCACCACCGGCGCAAAACCAAGCACTTGGATCTGGCCGCCATGCGTGTGACCCGAAACCGTCAGCGAAACCCGATCGGCCAGATCCCCCATCTTCGCAAATATATCAGGCTCGTGCGCCATCAAAATCACCGGAGCCTCATCGGTGACCTGCCTGATGGTTGCCGGTAGATCATCGACACCACCGTACCGTTTCCGATCCATCATCGGATTGAAGCCGCTGCTGAGATCATAAACGTCGTCGGAGCTGTGGAACCGCGTATCCGAGTATCCTGGACCATTCCGCTGCAAAATCGCGTCCTGATCGCCGAGCCCCGCCAACCAGAACGCCTGGCCCTGCTTGTCAAAACGAACCGCACGGTTTTCGTAAACGGCAATACCTGCCCGCTCAATTGCAAGACCGGCGACAGTCGGCCCCATACCGCGTGCCTGGGCCTCGTCATCTTCCCACCAATCATGGTTGCCCAAAACGGCATGTACGCCCATCGGCGCCTCTAAACGGCCCAGCACGCTGGCCCAGTCGTCGACTGGGATAACGCCCCCGCCAACGCGGCGGGCCCAGCGCCTCATGCCTGAACTTGGCATATAGTCACCAACCATGAGGACCGCATCAGGCTCCAGTGCATTCGTCCGCGCAACGATTTGAGCCACCCGCGAGAGCCCCATCCAAGGCTCGATCACGTGCAGATCTGCGATCACCGCGAATTTAACCCGCAATCCCGCTGGCCAATTGGGTGGCGTTATTTTGTAGCGCTTCACCCGCAGGCGAAAGGGTTCGCCCAGAGCATAGCCGCCGAGCGTCGCACCCGAAGCCGATAGGGCGACAACGCCCCTAAGAAATGTCCGCCGTGAAATCAACAACTTAGTCCCCCCTGGAACCATTATCGCCACGCAGTTATACACGTCGATTGCACGACTGGGGTTATGGGGTTTTCCGGAAGGTTTACAGAATGCTTCGGCGAGTTTTTACTCTCGCAAATCCCCGTTGAGCTCATCATCCTCGAACAAGGAAAGCGCCTCTGGGGCGCTTTTAGGGCCACTCGACAGCCCCAGATGTCGGAAAGCCTTCAATGTCAGCACCCTGCCGCGGGGAGTTCGGCCAATGAAACCCTGCTGCAAAAGAAACGGCTCGACGATCTCTTCCAGCGCATCACGTGGCTCTGAAAGAGCCGCAGCCATGGTCTCGATCCCGACCGGCCCACCATCATAGTTTTTGGCGATGCAGCTCAGATAGCGGTGATCCAAGGCGTCAAGCCCCTCGCTGTCAACTTCCAACATTTTTAGCGCCTTATCGGCCACTTCTGCGGTTATTGTCGCAGCTTTTGCAACATCGGCGAAGTCACGCACACGTCGCAACAGCCGGCCCGCGATACGCGGCGTCCCACGCGAACGCTGCGCTATTTCGCGAGCCCCGTCGGGTGCCATTGCCGCACCCAACACCCTGGCCCCGCGCTCCACCACGCGTTGCAGCTCCTCCACAGTGTAGAAATTGAGCCGGACAGGGATACCGAACCGATCCCTCAGCGGCGTTGTCAGAAGACCGGACCGCGTCGTCGCCCCAACCAGCGTGAACTTCGCCAGATCGATCCGCACCGATCGGGCCGCTGGCCCCTCGCCAATGATGAGGTCCAATTGAAAGTCTTCCATGGCCGGATAGAGGATTTCCTCGACCGCTGGATTGAGCCGGTGAATCTCGTCGATAAACAGCACATCGCGGTCTTCCAAATTAGTCAGCAGCGCAGCCAGATCGCCAGCCTTGGAAATAACCGGCCCGGAGGTCGCGCGAAAACCGACACCCAGCTCCTTCGCCATGATCTGCGATAGCGTCGTCTTGCCGAGCCCAGGCGGCCCGGCGAACAGCACATGATCAAGCGCCTCGCTGCGAGCTTTTGCGGCCTCAATGAAGATCTTGAGATTGGCACGCGCCTGCTCCTGCCCGATGAATTCATCAAGCGCTTGCGGCCGGATCGAGCCGTCCAGATCGTCCGTCTCTTGCCGTTCAGATGTCACCAACCGGTCGTCGCTCATAGATTGGTGGTGCATGTGTTCGTAAAGAAGGTCAAGATCTGGCCGCCTCTAACCCTGGGCACGAATGATCCCACCTGCTTCCATTGCCCGCTGCACGCAAACTGAAACGAGTCCGGCGACGAAGGCCAGCCCCGGCAGCAATTCGCGGCCCGGCGTGCCGGTCAAAACGGCCACGACCGCAAAACCGATAACGCCGCCGGCAGCAGCATCGATCCAGCCGAACCGGCCAATACTCAACACACGCGGAAGTACGACAATAGCGGCCAACGCCGAAGGAATTGCCGCCCAGATGAATGCCGCGATAGCCGTTTGACCGACCGGCGGTAACGGCGCCGGCAACCAACCCTCCATCCCGACGACCGGGCCCACGGTGAGCGCAATTGCAACCGCCAAGCCGGCAAAAAAGGGCCCGACCAGCATGTAGCCGAGAAACACCCACATAGCCCGGGCCAGATTGCTCGGCTCGTCATTGTTCGCTTCTGGCATTGCTGGTCCCTCAGCCCTTATCGATCCAACGGTTCAAGACCGTTTTACAAATCTCACTTGCCGCGTTTAAGTCAGCCACCATCAGTGTCGACCGGATTAACGCGACAGTTCCTTCAGTCCACGCCGGATCAACCCTGCTGTATCGCTATCCCCGGCAAACTCCTTGACCGCAGCAGCAACTGCACGGGCTGCGTCCGCAGGCTGATAGCCAAGATTAGTCAGGGCCGACACCGCCTCCGCCGCGGCATGCGATTTAACCGTCCCGGCAGGTGCCGCCGCCCCGGCAGCTTCAGCCACTCCAATACCGGCAATCGCCAGCGCTGGCGCCTTGTCTTTCAATTCCGCGACAATCCGCTGCGCCAGCTTCTTGCCCACGCCTGGGGTCTGCTCAACCGCTTGCCAATTACCCAGCGCAATGGAGTTGGCCAAATCCGCCGGCGACAATATGCCGAGCACCGCCAGAGCTACTTTCGCACCAACACCCTGTATCGTTTGCAACGTACGAAACCAGCTTCGCTCCACCTCGGTCGCAAAACCATAAAGCCGGATCGCATCCTCGCGCACATGCGTATCAATGGTTAAACTGACTTGATCACCGACCTGCAAAGCCCGCAGCGTGCGCGCGGAGGCCTGAACCTCATAGCCGACACCAGCGACATCAAGAATAACGACGCTCTCCCCAGTGGCATCAACAATGCCGCGCAGCTTACCAATCATGCACTGCTCCGTATGTTTCCTGTCCGGACGATTTGTTCATGAGAATACCATCTACGCCCGCTCGAACCCTTTCCGGTCTCGATGTTCGTGTGCCCGATGATTTCATTGGTGCACGCAACGCCGTCCTTTTCATTTTCGAGCGCAATCATCTCGTTGCTGTTCCCGCCTGGCAGGCCGTTCTGCAGGCAGCATTGGCGGACGCTTCAGCCGGTTTCTATATCTTGATACCGATCGACACGGCACCCGCTTGGCGCCGTCCACTGACCAACTGGGCGCTCCGCCTTGAGATCGCCGACGACGCGATATGCGAAGATACGGCAGTCCTTTGGTGTAACCGAAAACGCTGGCGCGCGGCTGCCGGCCTCCCAGGATTTAACGAACCCCTCCTCGCAATCGCTTCGCCTGACGGTGACATCGTTGCCATTGCACCCGGCTTGCCAAACCCAGCCGTTACACCTCGTCTCATCTCAGCCTTGGGCCGGACTGAAAATCAATAAGCCCTCTTCCGTCGAGCACGCGACTTTGTCCGCGCAACATCGACGATCTGCGCATAAGGCCCGGTACGGTGGTTAGCGTGGCAAATGGCAATGGCAAGCGCATCGGCCTCATCCGCGCTGTCGAACTTCGCACGTGGCAACAACACACCGATCATGGCCTGGATCTGCTTCTTGTCAGCATGCCCAGTTCCGACCACGCTCTTTTTGATCAGGTTAGGTGAGTATTCTGCAATCTTGAGGCCCTGCAAGGCTGGCGCCAATAAAGCCATGCCGCGTGCCTGGCCAAGCTTCAGCGCGGCGCGGGGATTTTCGTTCACGAAGGTTTCTTCGATTGCCGCTTCGCTCGGCGAGAAACCAGCAATTACGCTGGTCACTCCCTCGAAAATTTCTCTCAGGCGATAGGCCAGAATTCGTCATTCGTCGAAGCGATATTGCCTGAGCCGACATAGCATAGCCGGACACCATCGCTTTCGACGATACCCCACCCCGTTCGCCGAAGCCCCGGGTCAATACCGATGATGCGAACGGTCCGCTGATCCCCCATACGGCTCATTAATACGCGATTCGGGATACTCTGACTGGGATATCCTCGCGGCGGCAATGCTGATTATCGCAGCCTCAGATCGCCTGAACTCGCAATCCAATTACCGCCACCACACATCACGCAAGAAACCTCAGGCCTTTTCGACCTTGCCAGCTACGTCTTCACAACGTTGCTCAGGTGACTTCTGCACGGCTTCAGTTTCACATTGCGGAGCGATCAGCGACAGCCGGGTCTTCGCCAGATTGGCCCTGCGCTTCTGCTTGTCGATCAATTCAAGCCAGTAAATGCGGCTGAGATTCTGATTGTAGCCGTGAAAACCGACGCTACCGATGCGCATTTAAAACCCACCAAAACAATATCAATGGAGCAGGATGCTAGCAGCAGGATTGATAGGAACCGCTCACGCGTTGCCTACAATTTTAGTCGGCCTGCTATACCTCCCATTAAATCCCTCCGCACACCTCTCGATAGCGGAAACACCCCTGTTTTCAGATCAGGCCGCGGTCAGCTTGGTCAGTATCTCATCCGAAATTTCAAAGTTCGCATAAACGCTTTGCACGTCGTCGTCGTCTTCAAGCACATCGATCAGCTTAAGGATTGTGGCAGCGTTTCCCTCATCGACATCGCTCGTAATATTTGGCCGCCATACTGCCTTGACGCTTTTTGCTTCGCCAAGGGCTTCTTCAAGGGCGCTCGCCACCGTCCCGAGACTGTCGAAACTGGTAGTTATTAGATGGCCATCCTCATCGCTCAGGGCATCATCCGCCCCGGCATCGACGGCCGCCTCAAGGATCGTGTCCGCGCTGCCCGCCTCTGGCGGATAACCGATCTCGCCGACATGATCGAACATGTGCGAAACCGAGCCAGTCGCCCCAAGATTTCCACCGTGCTTGGAGAACGCTGCCCGTACCGCGGCACCGGTCCGGTTACGGTTTTCGGTAAGCGCCTCAACGACGATCGCCACTCCGCCGGGTCCATAACCTTCGTAGCGCACCGGCACGATATCCTCCGCATCGCCTCCGGTCGCCTTCTTGATCGCCCGTTCGATATTGTCCTTGGGCATGTTTTCCGCGCGCGCGGCCTGCAGCGCCAGCCGCAGCTTGGGGTTCATGGCCGGATCGGGCAACCCGCTCTTCGCAGCCAGCGTGATCTCGCGCGCAATCTTCGTGAACACCTTCGCCCGGGCCTTATCCTGCTTACCCTTCCGGTGCATGATGTTTTTGAATTTTGAATGCCCGGCCATCGACTTTGATCTCCGAATTCGCTGTCCCTCAGCGAAGAACTTTCATCGCCAGCGGTCACACGTTTTTGCGCGAGCACGCGGCCCGCGGTCAAGCCGCGCGCCCCGTCAGTACTCTGACCGGCGCACATTCACCAGAATTCCGGCTCCGACGGCGACAGGCTTCCACCGATCCGAACCGCTTTGACCATCCGCGCCAAACCAGATTTGTCTTCGATCTCGACAGCGAGCCCGGACAGCGTTGCCGAACCCGTTGCCGGCTCGAATCGCTCCCGTGGAACCCTGGTGAGGAAGCGGTTCAACGGCTCTTCCGGGGTCATCCCGAGAACCGAGTTGTAGTCACCACACATTCCCGCATCCGACATGAAGGCGGTTCCGCCGGGGAGTATCCGCTCATCCGACGTAGGTGTGTGAGTGTGCGTTCCCACGACAAGGCTGACCCGGCCATCCACGAAAGCGGCAAACGCCTGCTTTTCGCTCGTTGCCTCCGCGTGAAAATCGACCACGACAGCATCCGCGCCAAGACCCAGCGGACACGAAACCAACTCCTGCTCCACCGCCCGGAACGGACAATCCATCTCGCTCATGAAGACCCGGCCCAGCACGTTCAAAACAAGCACTTGAGCACCATTCTGTGCGGCATAGAGCCCAGCCCCGCGCCCCGGTGTTCCAGGTGGGTAATTCACCGGCCGGATTAGCCGCTCCTGGCGCTCGATATAGACAAGCGTGTCCCGCTGATCGAAAGCGTGATTGCCAAGGGTGACGG
>CAVWAT010000004.1:0-563699 GCA_963753045.1 uncultured Alphaproteobacteria bacterium | reverse complement strand
CGCAGAAGATCTACGACTACCCAAATTCAAGCCGCCGCTGTCACCTCTTGCCATCTCTCCATCGCCGCAGCACGAAACTGCCGAAGTGTTCGACGTGATATGAGATGGCGCTGAACGTTGAAGGTATTGTAGATGGCGGCATGTGTTGAAAGAAATCTCTGAGCTGACCCGGCTGATTTGAAGCGCTGCATGCGCCGCTCTCGCTGCCGGATCGGCAAGTGAGAATTCTCGGCTCGATTGTTACTTCGCCCACCCGTGATGTGGATGCGCTTCATCCCTAGAGTTTCGAGCGCAGCACGATACGAGGGTAGCTTGTCCGTCACCACAATGGTCGGTGCGAAGCCTTGTGCCTTGAGGAGCTTGCGCATCAACTTGAGCGCAGCCTTCTTATTGCGTCGAGATTGGACCAAGACATCGAGAACTTCGCCCTCGCAAACAACGGCGCGCCACAGGTATACGTTCTTGCCGTTGATCGAGACGAAGACTTCATCGAGATGCCAACGCGTATCAGCACGCGGGTGCGAGCGTCTGAGTTTTCTGGCATAGGCCAAGCCAAACTTAAACGACCAGCGGCGGACCGTTTCATACGAGACATCGATGCCGCGTTGGGACAACATATCCTCGACATCGCGCAGGCTCAGAGGGAAGCGATGGCGACGATAGGAAGAACTGCTCATCGGACGTTGATAGCATACGGCATCAACTGAGCAGGCGCGTTACCGTGACAACACCTATTCGGACGTGTAGTCGACTGGTCGCGACAGCCAAATTTGACGAAACTTATCGGGTAGTCGCACTAATGCATTGAGCCTAAACTTGGGGGCTCTAGCCACCCTCTGAGATGTTCTCCCAGAAGTTGGCTTCGCATCCCTTCGAATATTGATTGGCAGAAATAACTCCGTCTTTGGTGTCTCCCACAGTTATTCCTTTGATCGACATGTCATCGCGGAATTTCCGTGCTTCCTCGCCTTTCAAGTAGCCATCCGAATTTAGGTCATACGCGTTCCACGATTTCTCGCAGTCTTCTTCCGCGTACACGGGGCTGAACAACAAGGCCGTCAACGCGGCTCCCAGGATAAACTTTCTCATTTCAAACACTCTCTAGACTAACCAAACAAAGACTACGCCGTTTAACGAATTTTCCAGGCGGTAACGAAACTTACTGTTCATTTGAAGTCACGCCCTGCGAAATGTCAACGCCGGAGAGATTTTACAGCAGTTGGCCGGAGCAAAAGTGCTGCAGTGATGCTAGCAAGAGGCCCCCCGATATCGGGGGGCCTTCTTGCTTGTCGCGTCTCATACCTCAGTGGTGGGTGCCGGTGGTGGCTTGGATTTGGTCCGGCGTGGCCGGCTCTTGCTTTGAGCAAGGTGCTAGCCATCGCCGTTCATCTCAAGGATGTGGACGTGGTGCGTGAGACGGTCGAGCAGGGCGGCGGTGATCGATAGAAACGCCATCAGCCACTAGTCAGTAGCTGCCTTCAGAGACTGAGACTGGTCTGGGGTCAATCAGCCGTGATGCTGATAACCTTGAACGCCTTATCCATCTTGATATCGTAGTTAGCGCCATCGGCGCACTTGGTGTCGTTAAGCTCAAAGACGCCCGTCGCTTCGGACTCTTTCTCGCCCTCACCGCCCGAGCACCCCCAAGCTTTCGCCGTCGCTTCGACCTTTGCCATCTCGTCGGACGATGGCTTGTCGTCAGCGAGAGCTGTGCCGCAGCCAATCCCAAGAGCGACCATAGAGACGATAATGTACTTCATTAGAAAACTCCTCTGTTCAGGTATTCTCCTGACGCTCCGACAAAGTGCCACGAGCTCCGAACGATCGCAACCTGAAGCAACCGCATAAACCTTCAGCCGACATCCCCCAGAGCACCCTGCATTGCCCCCCATCGCCCCATACCATCGGTAAAGTTGTCCTTGAGGCGCTTGCGCTTCGCGCTTAGACCTTTCTCGGGCGCTGCCAGTTCACCATTCGAGAGGAGTTTGCTCCTATGAGCATTTTGAAGGCATGTCTCAACGTCAGATGGCTCACTGCCGGTTTGATGCCAAACTTGAGCCGCGCCCTTATCGCCAGCGTAATCGCAATCAGCATGTCCGGTTTTGCGCATGCGCAAAACAGCAAGCCCAACATCCTGTTCATCATGGGCGACGACATCGGCATCATGAACGTGGGTGCTTACCATCAGGGGCTCATGGTTGGGGAGACGCCCAACATCGACCGCCTCGCGAATGAAGGTGCGAGGTTTATGACCTATTATGCCGAGCAGAGCTGTACGGCCGGCCGCACCGCCTTCTTCACCGGCATGCATCCGTTGCGGGCGGGCATGGTCATGCCGCAGCTTCCGGGTGCCACAAGTTCGCTGTTGCCGGCCACGCCCGCGCTGGCAAAATTCCTTCTGGATCTCGGCTACAACACCGGCGAGTTCGGCAAGAACCACCTCGGCGATAAAGCGGCGTCGCTGCCAACGGCACACGGTTTCCAGGAGTTCTGGGGCTACCTGTATCACCTCGATGCCATGCAGGGGGTGAGCTTCCCCGACATCAATAAATCGCCGACCGAGCAGGGCGTTGTACCGCCCTGTAAGAATACCCCGGTCAAGGGTCTCCAAGAGGTCGCCGGTGCCGTGGATCCGGAGACCACGCTCTGTATGACCCCGCCACGGCCGGTTATTCATTGCACGTCCAAGGACGGCACCGAGAAGAACCAGAGCTGCAAGGACGAAGGGCCGCTGACGCTGGAACGTTCCAAGACCGTGGACGAGGAAATCTCCGCCCAGGTCATCGACTACCTCGACCGCAACGACCCCGAGAAAACCGGCAAGCCATTCTTCGTCTGGTACAACCCGGCGCGCATGCACGTCACCACCATGCTGAATCAGAAGTATCTGGACATGCTCGGTATAAAGGGTGGCAAGGACTGGGGCATAAACGAAGTCGGCATGAAGCAGATGGATGACAACATCGGCTACGTGCTGAAGAAGCTGGAAGACATGGGCGAGCTCGACAACACCATCGTCGTCTTTACCACCGACAACGGCGCTGAGACGATCACCTATCCGGATGGTGGCATCACGCCATTCAGAGGCGGAAAGCTCACCACCTGGGAAGGCGGGATGCGCGCTCCGATGGTCATCCGCTGGCCCGGGCACGTAAAAGCCGGCACGAACCCAGACCAGATTTTCTCTTCGCTGGACTGGGTGCCTACTTTCGTCAACATCGCCGGCGGACCCAAGGGCGATGGACTGAAGAAACAGATCGAGGCCGGCAACTACCCCGGCATCGTCAAGACCACGCTCGACGGCTTCGACCAGCGGGACTATCTCGAAGGCAAGTCGGATTCGGCCCGCGACACGTTCTTCTACTACACCGGTGCACATCCTTCTGCGGTGCGGCACAAGAACTGGAAGTTCTACTACACGATGGTTTCTTCCAATGCGCAGGAGGCGTTCGGCCCCCCAGTCACCTATCACTGGACCCAGGTCAACAACCTCAAGCGTGATCCCTTCGAGAGGTCGGTCGCGACGGCTGATGGTACCCTCCTGGGCTACGGTGGTGCACTGGCCGCGCCAAGCACGGCGTATATCTATGACTGGAACCTCCTGCCAATCGGGCAGCTGCTTTGGCTGAAGGAACTCTCGACGTACAAGGACTTCCCATCGCTGCAGACCCCGGCCAGCTACAACCTGGATCAGGTCATCGAGGCGATGAAGGCGGCGAGGCACATCAGCCACGCGGGCAAGTAGCTGAGCGAGGTCGCGTGGAATGAACCGGAGCGGGCGACCTGAGAGGGTTGCCCGTTATTGCCGTTGAAGAAGGAGCCACTCGTGAAACCCACCCCCTCTTTTTCCGCGTTCGCCCGCATCCTTTTGCTTGTCAAACTGTAGGGTTCGTGCCGTCTCTCTTACGCAATCAGCTCAATCTGTCCCGTGAGTGCTGACGGGGAACAGGTTGGAGCGAGACGTTCGGTGGTCGGGATTGGGCGGCCGAGAGATAACAGGAGGTAAAGAAACTACGAAGCTAGTCGAGCCGCTCTACTTTCGCAGCCATGTCGGGAATGAGACGCACGCGGTAGGTGGCGTTATCACATTTGAGAACCCAGGCTGCTTCATCCGGTTTGGAACGCTCCAGATCGCGCTCGGCGCTTAACGGGGTCCCACATGGATACCCTTGCCTGCGTATCTGGTCGGCAATAATTTTCTTCGGCTTCTCTTCGACCTCGGCGGCCTTCGCAGATCCCAGGGCTGAAACCGCACCAAGCGCACCCAAAGAGATGAACGCAAGCGTCGCGAAACCAAGACCAAGCTCCAAACAGCTACCGACCGTCCTCATAAAATTTCCCTCCGATGTTGCTGTAAAGAAGTGCCGGCCAAAAAGACAATATCATACCAACTAAGGTTCCGCGTAGAGGGCCTACCGTCTTCTGCGTTAGAAACGGCTCAAGCATAGTATGCGTCCGGCGAGGACCGCCTTACGCGAAGCCCCTTTCGCCTTCAAGATGTCCGCCTGGATTTGAGTAGGCGGACACTATCACCACGTTCGACCAGCTTCGGAAGGTGAGCGTCCGTCGTGTGTTTTGGCTCGGCTCTACTGAGCATACCGCCAGGGCAGCAGCTCGTCGATCCTGTTGATTTTATGATCGGCGATACGGCCGAGGACATCCGTCAACCAGGCCTGTGGGTCGACGCCGTTGAGCTTTGCCGTTTCGATCAAGGTGTAGGCGATGGCAGCCGACTTTCCTCCGCGCTCTGACCCGGCAAAGAGCCAATTTTTCCGCCCGAGGGCTATGCTTCTCATGCCGCGCTCGGCAGCATTATTGTCGATACTGAGACGGCCATCTTCGAGATAGGATCGCAGTCGTTTGAGCCGCGTCAAGCCATAGCGGATGGCGCCGGCCAGCGCCGACTTGCCAGAGATCTGTGTCAGCTGAGCGTGAAGCCATGCTTCAAGATCGTCGATGAGCGATGCTGCCAGATCTTGCCTGACGGATTTGCGTTCATCGGGAGGTTTGCCCCGAATGGAAGCTTCGATTTGGTACAGTGCCGCGATGCGTTCCAATGCTTCTTTGGCGATGCCGGAACCCTGGGCAACATGGATGTCAAAGAACTTGCGCCGGATATGAGCGAGACAGGCAACTTCCTTGATAACGCCGCGCCGATAAAGCTCTTCAAAACCAGCATAGCCGTCAGCATGTAGCCATCCCGAAAAGTCTTTGAGATGATCTCGTGGCCATTGGCCTCGTCGGTCCGGCGTGAACTTGTAGAACGCTGCGGGATGTGGATCGCCACCCCAATCCCGTTCCTCTCTGAGATAGACCCACAGCCTTCCGGTCTTGCTTTTGCCGGTTCCCGGCGCCAGTACCTTGACCGGCGTATCATCGGCATGGACGGCAGCCCCCGCCATGACATGACGACCAATAGCATCTGCGAGAGGTTCGAGAAGTGCTGCCGATTGCCTGATCCAGTCGGCAAGTGTTGAGCGTTCAAGCGGCATGCCTTCACGCCCATAAATTTGAGATTGGCGATACAGCGGCAGGTGATCCGCATATTTGCTCACCAACACATGCGCCAACAGGCCTGGACCTGGCCGTCCCCGTTCGATCGGCATGGATGGCGCTGGAACCTGATGAATGGTCTCACAGCAGTGGCATGACAGTTTAGGGCGGACTGTCCTGATGACTTTGAACCGTCCGGGCACATACTCCAGCGTCTCCGAGACATCTTCGCCAAGTCCACGCAATGCGCCGCCGCACTGCTGACACGTCTCACCAGGAGACAGCACGACATCTTCGCGCGGAAGATGATCGGGCAACGGTTTGCGCGTCGGTTGTTGCTTGGCTTCTGTGTCAGCGGACAACGGCTCGCAATAATGTTGCTCCGCCGCTGCTTCCGCTTCGACAAGTGCCAGCTCAAGTTGGTCGATGATCTTGTCCAACGCCTCGGACTTCGTACCGAACCGTTGCCGCCGCAGATGTGCGAGTTGCAGCTTGAGTTTTTCAATCAGAAGATCACGCGCCAGAAGCTCTGCTGATTGCCTCGCAATCTCGGCATCGCGCTGATCCAGCAGCCGTCGCAGGTCCGCTTTGTTCCGGTGCGTATGGCCATCGGTGTTCCTCATGGCAAAAGCCATACGCTATTCACTGGCCTGAATAAATCTACGATGTCAAAGAGCAAACAGGACTGTTGCTATCCTGCCTTCAATGGACGCCATGTTCGGACTGGTGCTCGCCAATCAATCCCCTCCAACAACATCGCCAACTGCGCCGAGGTGATCGCCACCTTGCCCTTGATCGGCGACGGCCACACAAATCGCCCGCGCTCTAACCTTTTGGAAAACAGGCAGGCACCCTGGCCGTCAAACCAGATGATCTTCACCAGATCACCGCGACGACCCCGAAAGACAAACAGATGGCCTGAGAATGGATCTTGTTCCAAGGCGTCCTGGGCAAGCATGCTCAGGCCGTTGAAGCCCTTGCGCATGTCCGTCACCCCCGACGCAAGCCAGACCTTCGTACTTGCCGGAACCGGGATCATCGCTTCAATCGTACAGCGGCAATGATGTCAGCGACCAGCTCGGTATTTGCATCTGCATGACACCGCACTCTCGTGCCGCAAGGCAGGTCAACTTCAATGGCGGGCGATGTCAGTGAACCGTTATCGTCCGATGTAACCTCCACCGGTACCAGCGCAACACCAGAGCCGAACTTCTTCATCCAGTTCGAAACCCGTCGCGCATCTAGGTCGTAGCGCCGTGCAATCTGTGTGACGGTCACGCCGGGTTGGCTGGCTTCGGCGACGACACGCTTTTTGAACGTCTCGCTCCATCGCCTGCGTAAAGTTCTCGATCCTGATGCCATGACGTTCCTGCCCCCTCATATCCAGGAGGACATTGTCAGCATGTTCGGATGTGATTGTAAGGCGGTCTCGGGCGTACGCTTACACATCTACTATAAGCCGCGCCTTGCTGAGCCCGAAGACGAAATCCGTCGGAATATTGAAAGCACCGCCCACAGCGCCACCCGGTCCGCCCAAAGGGGGCGGTGAGATCGTCTGGCTTCCAGAAAATAGAACCTGATAGTCGGTGATCGTTTTGGTCATCGTGTCTCCTTTTTCAAGTTACGCCAACCGATGCTCTGAATGACGTCAGGGCAGCGTTGCTGGAGCGCATGTAACTCAGGAGACAACCCAGCACTGTTCCCTAGGTAACTTCAGGAAATACCCAATGCTGAAGGAGGGGCTCACTAAAGATAAGGCCAGGAGGGTTACATCTAACATAGCGAAGCTCCCGGAACTTCTGGGTGAGCGTCAAGAGGAGTACCAAATGAACGTTGAGCGAAAGGACGCCGAGGAGAGCGTAAAAAAAATATTAGAGGCCGTGCCAGCGGGCGGAACCTGTGAGCACGACCTAGAAGCGCTGACAGATCTGTTCGGTGGAGCTGCACGAGCGAGGTTGCAAACGTTAGCCAACGAATGCGACTGCACCGCTGAGTTCGACGACAAGGCGAACAAGATCAGATTCTAAGAAGGGCAAGAGCTAGCGCGTTTGGAGGTGAGGTAGAAATCTTGTGCCTAAAGTAACTGCAGATGCTTCTTGAACGTTAGCGGGTCCGTGTAACTGAGAGGTAAATTACTCCAGCAAATCCTGTTGCGCTGGCAGGAAGGGGCGCCACGGCAGAAATGGTCGGCCTGGCGAGGGCGATTAACCATCATAGCCCTACTGCGGCAGACCGTCACTTCTCAAAGTCAGCGCCCATCATAAGTTTCCTTTAGTTGGCTGCCTTTCCTCAGCCAGCTCGCATCGGACCTCACCGGCGCTCGGCCCTCTTACGCCTAGCGCCGGTCTTTTTTGTCGAACATTCCCGGAAGTCTCCTGCTAGCCGTTGGTGCGATCGAGACCCGAGCACTTCCAGGATCTTGAAGATCAGACACGGCCATCGCTAAAGAGAGGCCTTCGTCATCTCTTTACGTCTGAAGAACTTGGTCTCAGAAGTGTTGACCCCGTACATCTTCATGACCTTGCCGACCTTGTGAAGCTGCACTGTCACTTTGCATTGACCATGAGTGAACTTAGCCTCGAACTCGATCGTCGCTGTCGTTCCCTCGTTCGAGTCTATGCCAAAGTGAGTTTGCGACACCTTCCTGACATCAACGAGCTTTCCTAGCCGTGCTAATTGACGAAGAGCAGCCTTACCATTGGGTGTTTGTGCGCTCTTCATCAGGCTCACCGTTAAGATGCCCTGCTTGTCGTCCGGAACCCAATCTTCTGAGAGTATCCGAACAGCGGTGACAGCAACTTTCTTGTTATCGTCTGCTGTTGTGTAGGCGTGGTAACCGACATACCCAAGACCGACCGCGACAACGGCAAAGAAGAAAATCGCCAGCGCGCCTAGTACCATCAAGAAGCGTTTCATCTCCTACTCCCTAGTTTTTTCTGTCCTTGCGGCACCTCAAACTCATGCCGCGCGCCAGGAAACTAGGGCGTTGGAGTTTGCGCTTCCGTCCCCGTTGGAACAGAGCACGAAATTCTTTTGGTGGGCTTGATCAGCTCAATCTGTCCCGTGAGTGCTGACGGCGAACAGACGCTGACTAACATTAGGATGTAGAGCAGCCCAACCTTGAGGTTGAGAGGAAATCAGGGTAGTTTGTAAGTGCATGAAGAGCTGAGGACCCCCTCAGCGCCAACCGGCCAACTCCTGGCATCGGTGGCATCCAAGCAAGGACATGCGCCCTCGCAGAGAGGGAAAGATGGGGAGTAAGATTGTATGAATCCCAAACTAATGAAGAGCAGGAAGGGGCGCCGTGGCAATGCCGGCACCCTGGAGGCGACTGAGGCTGAGATTCTCAGTCGTCTAGCTACGCGCATAAGCCAGCAGAAGTTGGCGCGTGAGATGGGGGTCTCACAAACGACGATCAGCAACGCTGCACGCAAGAACAAGAGGGGGAAGTCATGCTGATAGACCTCAACAAGATCGCACTGGCGAAGGCGAAGGAGGCTTACGACAAGGGCCTCCAGGAGGGCCACAGAAAAGCGCTGGGCGAAATCACAGAGAACTGTGATGCCCCGTGGGCCATATGCAGGAGGTTGAAGGAATACGCGGCAATGCTCGCTCGTCTACGTGAGTTGGGTGAGGTTGATGAGTGCATTGTCGCTTGTGACATGACCGGCGAGCACCTTGGCAGTCATCTCTATTGGATAGAGACGGGGACATCTCTAGCTGGTGAGCTGGAGCCTGTCAGGCCGTTTGAGAAGGGGGGTGAGGGTGATGAGTGAGGAGGCGAAGACGTACCTTGAGCTCTACGACAACAACATAGCGCGCGGCTGCACGCATGAGCAGTCCCTGGAATGCACGAAGGTTGAGATAGCGGAGTGGCGTAAGGACAAGCGCATCGAGGAGCTTGAGGATGAGGTTGCAAAGCTCAAGACTGACAACGCCGACCTAGTCATGGAAGCGAAGTGGTACAAAATGAAAGCCTATCGCACCTTCAACATGCTCGGCAATCCTGAGTATGAAGGCGTCGGCACGAAGGGGAGGGTTTGATGCCTGTCGGAGATAGGGTCCCATCACCAATGGATTGGATTGAGGCTTTCCTGTTTCCATACGGGAAGCCGGAGCCGGAAGACATTGCTGAGGAGTTGGCTTATCAGGCTGAGATTGACGCACTTCCTGACTACCGGGAATTGACCACGGCTGAAAAGACCTATCTCTGCCACGCCTTCGCCGCCCGGTATGAGATAGCCGGGGTTTCCCCAATGGCAGCGAAGCGGTTTGCTCATGCCATGATGTTTGGGACTGGCAATAAGAAGTGGGGGATGCTTTCGAACCATCACAGTCTTCATAGTTCGGGTCTTATCGAATTTCACAATGAACTATGCGCCGAACGCGCTAGATGGAGCCAAGTTAAATGACTAGCGCTGAGGTGATTGCCACGTTGCCGTTGATCGGTGACGGCCAAACAAATCGCCCGCGTTCCAGCCGCTTGGAAAACAGGCATGCAACTTGTCCGATGGGAGCGGCAGGGTCTAGAAGGGCTGTGGGCAGGGCCTGCCTTCAACACGCGTACTTACATCTTCATGATGCGCAACATGTTTCCGCAGGACTATCGTCACTGAAAAAGTAAGCGTCCGGCGAGTACCGCCTTACGCGACGGCGCGAAGGCGGTCATGATGTTCGCCTGGATGTGAGCGGATACGAACGTCATGGCACCAAGATCGAAGACACCACGCCGGCGATGGAGCGATACGTTCAAGAAGCGCGTCGCGGCCGAAGCCTGCGAGCCAGGCACGACGGTGGCACAGATAGCACGGCGCTACGATCTTGACGCGCGACGCGTGTCGAACTGGATGAAGAAGTTCGGTTCCGGCGCCGCACTGATCCCAGTCGAGGCAACGTCCGACAACAACGGTTTGCTGGCGCCAGCATGCATCGAGATTGATTTGCCGTGCGGCACAATAGTTCGGTGTGGTGCGGAGACCGACATGGAGCTGGTCACGGGCATCATTGCCGCTCTCAGATCGAAGCGATGATCCCCGTTCCAGCCCACACGAAGGTGTGGCTTGCTCGATAAATTCGGGCGTTAAAAGCTTATCTATGAGTTTGCGAACTGTGCCAAATGGGACTTTTGTGTCTTTAGCGACTGCCCGACAGATTGCTTTCTTGGAGGGGGGGTGCTCCCCTTATCAGGATAAAAGGGACCAGCGGGGGTATCCCGCATTCAAGCAGATGTGGCCGCTTCCTCAATGAACTCACGCGTTAGGAGTTTTTTGATTAGTCTGCGAACGGTATCGATTGATCAAGCGATATGCCCTCCGTCCACTCGCACTTGATGTCGAAGTGGATACGTGGAGCTGAATGATCTCTCAGGTTGGAATGGAAGTTTGCCTTAAGCTTGCGACAAACAGAGTTCAGCCACTCAACGTCAGCATCGTCGTCACTGTAGACGCGAGGAAACTCGGACATTGGCCGCTGAGCGAGATAGGTAACGGTCTCGTCCCGGCAATCATCCTCAGTCCAGTATTTTGATCTACCCTCATGATCTACACCGCAGCTTATCGCAAAACTGCTGCACGTCTTCATTGTGAGGACGAAGGCAACTGTCACGTGTGGTTGCGGTGCGTCGGTTTTGCGGTTAGGAGGCGGCAGCTCTGCCGCGTCGGCCTTAACAGCCGTAACTGCTGTAAATGCCCAGGAAAAACATAAGAACAGTATACAGATGTTCCGTGTAATTTGATAGCCTCCTGATGATTACTCCTGATGATAACTTCTGATGATTAAGAGGCGGCTAACCATGAGATAACGATCGCAGCAACACACTCTGCAAACTTCTCTGCTGGTGAATGACGGTTCAATGTCTTGCGCGATCTCTCATTGAGTTCGCGTGCAACGGCAAATTGAATTGACCGGAGGCGTGCTCACGCTGCGGCGTGGTAAGCAGCATCGTCCACGGGCATCACCCCGACTATGACCGACCGCTCGACGTGATTTGGTTCTGTCGCCGCTGTCACGACGAACACCATTGGCCAATCCCGACCGATTTAGTCGGCCGCAACACATAACGAGGAACAGGAACCACAATGTCAGAACCAACGATCCAAGACATAGGGCGGCGCTACCGCTCTCGAATTGAGCGTGCCACGAAAGCCGCTTACCGGGACGCTTACTTTCCTCTCAGTTATGTTGTTTGCCCCAGTTATCAGCATCCGATGAGTGGGGTGCCGACCGCAATGGCCGTGAATGACACCTCAATCCCCTAGTTAGAGCAGGCTCCGTCACTGCTTACAGCTCAGCTCCCCCTGATCGCTCCAAGTTCTGGATAGATGTGGTAGGCAATCACGAGCATGAGCGCTGCAATAGCCACGCCGTCAGCGGCGCCACGCACAAACACGACGATGAAGTGCGCGAAGAATGCAGTCGAGCTTTTCCACCAAGGTTGCTCTCTGAAATAGCGCTTCCACTCTTCCTCTATGTTTGCCCAGCAGTCATCGCCGAGCCCTAACCACCTAAACAACAAAGCTATGGAGACGGATGTCGCGAGTGCGACGTAGCTCAGCTCCAGCAGGCTTAACTGCGAACCTAATTGAGCGATGTACTCCTTGAACATTTTGCACTCCCTGTCTCTTGGCTGAGTGCAGATTGGGCCGTTCAAGAGTAACCGTACGGTCTGCACCGCCTTACGCGACGTCGCCTTCCCGGTCATAATTTCCGTCTGGATTTAATGGGGCGGGATACTCATGGCAGCAAGACCCAGAACTTCGCGCCGTCGTTGGAGTGAGACTTTCAAAAAACGTGTCGTAGCCGAGGCGAGCGAGCCGGGCGTGACGGTCACCCAGATTGCACGGCGTTACGATCTCGATGCGCGACGGGTCTCGAACTGGATTAAGAAGCTGGGTGCCGGCGACGCACTGGTCCCGGTCGAGGTAACGTCCGACGGTAACGGCTTGCTGACGCCGCTATGCATCGAGATTGATCTGCCTTGCGGCACGAGACTGCGGTGTGGTCCGGGGACAAACACCGAGCTGGTCGCGAGCGTCATTGCCGCTCTTAGATCGAAGCGATGATCCCGGTTCTGGCAAGCACGAAGGTTTGGCTTGCGTTTGGCGTGACGGACATGCGGAAGGGCTTCAACGGCCTGAGCATGCTGGCCCAGGACGCTTTGCAACAAGATCCATTCTCAGGCCATCTGTTTGTGTTCCGAGGCCGTCGTGGTGATTTGGTGAAGATCATCTGGTGGGATGGCCAAGGTGCTTGTCTGTTTTCAAAGCGGCTGGAGCGGGGCCGGTTCGTTTGGCCATCACCAGTCAAAGGCAAGGTCGCAATCACCTCAGCGCAACTGGCGATGCTGTTGGAGGGGATTGATTGGCGAGCACCAGTTCGAACGTGGCGTCCGTTGAAGGCAGGATAGCAACACTCCTGCTTGCTCTTTGACATCGTAGATTCATTCGCGCCAGCGAATAGCGTATGGCTTTTGCCATGACGAACACTGATGGCCATACTCCGCAAGACATTGCCGGTTTTCAAGTGCTGTTGGATCAACGTGATGCTGAGATCGCCAGACAATCAGCAGAACTTCTGGCACGTGATCTTCTGATCGACAAACTCAAGCTGCAACTCGCCAATCTGCGTCGGCAACGGTTCGGCACGAAGTCCGAGGCGTTGGACAAGATCATCGATCAGCTTGAGCTGGCACTTGTCGAAGCGGAAGCAGCGGCGGAACGGCATGACTGTGAACCACCGCGCTCTGAGACGGAAGCCAAGCAGCAGCCAACGCGCAAACCGTTGCCCGAACATCTTCCCCGCGAAGAGATCATTCTCGGTCCTGGCGAGACGTGTGATCAGTGTGGTGGTTCATTACGTCATCTCGGCGAAGACGTATCCGAGACACTGGAATATGTGCCCGGACGCTTCAAGGTCATCCGAACGGTACGACCCAAGATGTCATGTCGCTGCTGCGAGACCATTCATCAGGTTCCAGCGCCATCACTGCCGATTGAACGTGGACGGCCGGGTCCAGGCCTGTTGGCGCATGTGCTGGTCAGCAAATATGCTGATCACCTGCCGCTCTATCGCCAGTCTCAAATTTATGGGCGTGAAGGCATGCCGCTTGAACGCTCAACACTTGCTGACTGGATCGGACGATCGGCAGCACTTCTCGAACCTCTCGCAGATGCCATTGGTCGTCATGTCATGGCGGGAGCCGCCATCCACGCCGACGATACGCCGGTCAATGTGTTGGCGCCGGGAACCGGCAGAACCAAGACTGGACGTTTGTGGGTTTATCTCAGGGATGAACGGGATTGGGCTGGTGATGCCCATCCGGCAGCATTCTACCGCTTCACACCGGATCGCAAGGGCCAGTGGCCACGAGATCATCTCAAGGACTTTTCGGGCTGGCTGCATGCCGATGGGTACGCGGGTTTTGAAGAGCTTTATCGCAGAGGCAATATCAAAGAAGTTGCCTGCCTTGCCCATATCAGACGGAAGTTCTTTGACATTCACGTTGCCCAAGGCTCCGGCATTGCGAGAGAGGCACTTGAACGCATCGCAGAACTTTACAGAATAGAAGCCAACATTCGTGGTGATCCACCGGACAAGCGCAGATCAGTCAGGCAAGAGCATGCGGCACCGCTCATCGACGATCTTGAAGCATGGCTCCATTCGCAGCTCATTCAGATCTCTGGAAAGTCGGCGCTGGCCGGAGCCATCCGGTATGGCCTGACCCGCATCAAGCGGCTGCGTCCATATCTCCGCGATGGCCGCCGCAGTATCGACAACAACGCCGCTGAGCGCGGCATGAGAAGCATAGCCATCGGGCGCAAAAACTGGCTTTTTGCTGGGTCGGAGCGCGGAGGAAAGTCGGCGGCTATTGCCTACACGCTGATCGAAACGGCCAAGCTCAATGGCGTCAATCCTCAGGCATGGTTGACTGATGTTCTGGCCAGCATTGCCGATCACAAGATCAACAGGATCGACGAGTTGCTGCCCTGGCGGTATGCTCAGACTAGCTGAGCTAGACCGACCCTCGTACGCTCACCCTAGAGCGCCAACAACAAAGGGAGAAGACTATGCTGAAACGATGCCTGAGTAGCCTTGTTGCAGCTGGGATCGCACTCGCTCTTAGCATGAGCGCTTTGTTCGCCCAAGACGGCAAGAAGCCTCTGAATTTCCTAATGATCTGGGGCGACGACATCGGTTATTGGAACATCAGCGCCTATAATCAAGGCATGATGGGCTACTCGACGCCGAACATCGACAGAATTGCGAAAGAGGGCGTACTCTTCACGCATGCCTATGGCGAGCAGTCCTGCACCGCCGGCCGTGCATCCTTCGTCACCGGCCAATCCGGCTTCCGCACGGGACTTCTAAAGGTCGGCCTCCCAGGCGCATCCGAGGGGATAGATGCGCGCGACCCGACGATCGCCGAGTACTTGAAGTCGAAAGGCTACATGACCGGCCAGTATGGCAAGAACCATTTCGGCGACCGTGACGAGCACCTGCCGACCAACCACGGCTTTGATGAGTTCTTCGGGAACCTCTATCACCTCAACGCCGAGGAAGAGCCGGAGAACGTCGATTTTCCGGGCGATCTGGTGCTACCCGATGGAACGCCCTTCCGCAAACGTTTCGGTCCGCGCGGCGTGATCAAGGCGAAGGTGGGCGGGCAGGTCGAGGACACCGGTCCGCTGACCCGAAAACGCATGGAGACCGTCGACGACGAGGTGACAGCAGGCGCGATCGATTTCATGGAGCGCTCGGTCACGCAGGAAAAGCCGTTCTTCTTGTGGTGGAACTCCACGCGGATGCACATCTTCACGCATCTCAAGGAAGGAAGCAAAGGCGTTTCGGGTTTGGGTGTCTATCCGGACGGGATGGTCGAACATGATGGGCATGTCGGTCAGCTTCTCGACAAGCTCGAGGAGATGGGCATCGCCGATAACACGGTGGTGATGTACTCGACCGACAACGGTGCGGAGAAGTTCTTCTGGCCGGACGGCGGCACCGCGCCGTTCAGGAATGAAAAGAATTCTAACTGGGAAGGCGGTTTCCGCGTGCCGCTCCTCGTCAAGTGGCCCGGCGTCATCGAGCCGGGGCGGAAATCCAACCAGACGATCAGTCACCTCGACTGGTTCCCGACGATCATGGCCGCACTCGGTGACGCGGACATGAAGGAGCGGATGCTGACCGAAGCGCCCTTTGGCGAAGACAACACCCCCGTCCATCTCGACGGCTACAATTTCCTGCCCTACTTTGCCGGCGAGGCGAAGGAGGGTCCGCGCCGCGAGTTCTTTTACTTCTCCGATGACGGGTCGCTTCTGAACCTCCGCTACAATCGTTGGAAAATCGTGTTCGCCGAGCAGCGCGCGCATGGCGCGGACGTCTGGGAGGAACCGTTTGTCGCGCTCCGGCTACCCAAGATCTTCGACCTCTACAGCGATCCCTTCGAGATTGGCGACCACGAGTCGTCGCAATACACCCAGTGGAGGTTCGAGCGGCTGTTCCTGCTTGGCCCGGCGCAGGCCTACGTTGGCCAGTTTCTCGAGACGTTCAAAGACTATCCGCCGCGTCAAAAGCCGGGCAGCTTCACCATCGACCGGGCGCTGGAGGCACTTCAAACCGGAGGCACTGGCAGCAACTAAACAAAGAGCTGGGCCGCACTCCAGCCGTCCGGCTTGTCTCGAATAGCCCACATCGGCGTAGGACTGGTCCGGTTCGTGTCTCGTTTCTCTTGATGCCTATGGCCGTCACCTGTGGCGGCCATTTTTCTTAGCTTAATGTCCGCTTCTTGATCAAACCGGAAGAGTTTGCGACCCGCTATTCTGCACCTGCTCAGAGCCGCTTCGGGGCAAAAGCGGCCCTGCTCGCATGCAGAATGACACTTCCGGTTCACCCTCAGGAGCCGACATTTCCCCGCGCTCGGGCTGACTTCGGCCTGTTCGCCGTCAGCACTCACAGGACAGATTGAGCTGATTGCGTACGTGCTGACGGGGAACAATCTATCCTTCAAGCCTATTTTCTGTGGCTATAGTCCTGCGGAAACATGTTGCACATCATGAAGATGTAGGTGCGCGTGTTGAAGGCAGGCCCTGCCCACATCCCTTCTAGACCCTGTCGCTCCCACCATGCTTGGCTGGCTTCCCGCGCGCGCGTGACGGCGTCGCAAAATTCAGTATGAGCCGCAATCCAACGGTACATCGTCGCCCGGTGCACACCTAGCGCAAGTGCCATTTGAGTAAGGCTGGCACCCTCCCTCCCAAGCTTTAGAACGCGATCACAGTGTGACGCCTCGTAGCGTGTTGGGCGCCCCTTTCGTGTTTCTTTCTTCGGAACCTCCGAAGGCTCTCTTGGGCTTCGCTGCTTCATCTTCATTCCAATCTGTCGGTTCCTTCACGCGGACCTAGCCGGCCGTGGCGGCATGAAACATCCCTCTTCTCATTGGCAGCATCATAATGAATGACCCAGTTTTAAGGGGCAGGGACACCTGTCGCTTGCCTTGCTCCTGCCCCTAACCACTGGTCTGGGGCGAAAGCCGCTTCCGAGCCATGCCTAGCTTGTTCATCCAGTTCGACACTCGCCGCGCATCGAGATCGTAACGCCGAGCAATTAGGGCGACTGTCAGGCCTGGCTCGCACCATCCGGCGACAACACGCTTCTTGAAGGTCTCACTCCAACGATGACGCGATGTTCTCGATCGTGATGCCATCAGCTGCGCGCCCACTCAAATCTAGGCGGACATCATCGTCTCGTTCGCACGGCTTTGTAACGCCGCCTGCGGCGGACGTGTGTGGACGCCCTGGTAAATGCAAGCAAATTCTTTTCTTCGGTGAGCATGTGGTCAGGTGCTGACGTGTGTCCGGCCTCGATGTGCGGCTCTTCACGCGCCGCGGGCCTGTATGGAGATGCGAGGGTTGGGTCCAATACGCTTACGCGCGCGCGATAGGCGCTGTCCGCCTGGCCTGGTTTTCCCAATCCCGTCTCAATGACCGTTTGCCCATACCTCCGATCGACCTGCTCACATCTTCGACAGCCTCGCAGCGTTCGTGCAGCTTAAGCGGCACGTGCTGGAGTTCGGTATATTCCTCCGTGAGCCATAAGTGCCCAGGCGATCCGCGCCATCTTGTTGGCCAATGCCACGACAACCAACATAGGTGGTTTGCGCATAAGCATGCGGGCGAGCCAAGAGCCTTCTGGGGCACCTCGTTTCTTGGCCCAACATACAACAGCCGATGCGCCGATAATCAGGAGACGACGAAGATCTCGCTGACCCATTTTTGATATTTTGCCAAGTCTCGGCTTGCCGCCAGTTGACCATTGTCGGGGTGTTAATCCCATCCAGGCAGCGAAGTCACGACCACGCCTGAAGGTCTCGGCAGGTGGAGCCAACGCCTCTAATGCCGTCGCGATGACGGGACCGACGCCAGGGATCGTCATCAAACGTTTGGCAACCGCATCGGTGCGGGAGCGGGCCCTAATCTCAGCATCGAGTGCGCGGATTTGCTCGATTAGAGTTCGCACAAGATCGATGAGCATCAGGCAAACGGCGCAGACCGGTTTCGGCAGACCAGTATCAGGGGCCTCGACATGGCTCATAAGTCGGCCCAAATGAGCCGTCCCTTTGGGACCAACAATGCCGAACTCGGCAAGGTGGCCTCGCAGAGCATTGATCGTCTGGGTTTTCTGGCGAACCAGGAGATCGCGGGCCTTGAAGATCATTGCGGACGACTGTTTGTCTTCGCTCTTCACAGCGACGAACCGCATGGTCGGACGCTGTGCCGCCTCACAAATCGCTTCAGCATCCGCTGCATCATTCTTTTGTCGTTTAACGAAAGGCTTCACATAGATCGGTGCGATCAGACGAACATCATGACCTAATTCGCCGAGCGCTCGTCCCCAATGATGGGCGCTGGCACAAGCCTCCATCGCAATAATGCATCTGGGGTGCGCGGCCAGAAATTTGAGCACCTGGCTCCGGCTTAACTTCTTGCGGAAGACAACGGCGCCGTCTGCACTCGCCCCGTGGAGCTGAAACGAATTCTTCGCAAGATCTAAACCAATTATGCTAACTTCTTCCACGGACGCCTCCTTTGTACGCGGTTCTCAACACCGCAATCCTGGCACTTAAATGCCGTCGAGGGGCGTCCACCCCATCGCTTACCATGATCCCGAATCGCTTAAAGGCTGATGCCCTCGCTGGGGAGCTCTTTGTTTCCAGGAATAGGGTTTACAACTCGTTAAGCAGAGAGGTTCTGTTGATGAGGAGTTGGCTGAGAAGCTGGCCCAGCGCTTCGACACATCTGTGGAGTTCTGGCTCAATCTACAGCATCAGTACGACGAGACGAGAACGCCGGTCACGGTGGAGCTATGCGCTAAAGTTGGTGACGGCCTGAATCGGTGAAGGCGGCATATCGTGAGGTTGCTTGACGACCTCACTTCTCCAGCGAAGGAGCGATATGCCGTGTCGAACGATAACGTGACCAAACTGATTCAGCCAGGAGCCTTCGACGACCCACTCACAGAAGTCCTGCGCAACGGCGCCCGCACGCTGCTTGCCCAGGCTGTCGAGGCCGAGGTGACTGCGTTTCTCAGCCATCATGGTGACCTGAAGACCGACAATGGGCGGAGGCGTGTCGTCCGCCATGGCCATCTCCCCGAGCGCCAAGTGATGACTGGCATCGGCCCCGTTGCCGTCAGGCAGCCGCGCATACGCGACAGGGGCGCGGCTGCACATGATGATGGGCGCATCCGCTTTAGCCCTGCGATCCTGCCGCCCTACGCACGCCGCTCGAAGAGCCTCGAAGTCCTGTTGCCAGTCCTCTACCTGAAGGGCATATCCACCGGCGACTTCGAGGAAGCGCTGTCAGCCTTGCTCGGCAAAGATGCCCCAGGGTTATCGGCATCGACGATCGCACGTCTCAAAGAAGTTTGGGCCGACGAGCACGACCGTTGGCGAAAGCGCGATCTTTCCACGCGCCACTACGTCTACGTTTGGGCCGATGGGATCCATCTGCAGGCCCGCCTCGAAGAGGAGAGGCAGTGCATCCTCGTGATGATCGGCGCGACGCCGGAAGGTAAGAAGGAGCTGATCGGCCTCACCGACGGCGCACGGGAAAGCGCACAGGACTGGCGCGAGCTGCTGCTCGACTTGAAGCGCCGGGGGCTATCACACGCACCCAAGCTCGCCGCCGCCGATGGCGCCCTCGGTTTCTGGAAGGCGCTCGGCGAGGTCTGGCCGACAACTCATGAGCAACGCTGCTGGGTTCACAAGACCGCCAACGTCTTGAACAAGCTGCCAAAGAGCCAGCAATCCAAAGCCAAGCGATCACTGCACGACATCTGGATGGCCGAGACGCGAGGCGAAGCTGAGGCCGCCTTCGACGCCTTCATCGAAACTTACGAACTGAAATACGAAAAGGCGGCCGAGTGCTTGGCGAAGGACCGCGAGGCGCTGCTGGCGTTCTATGACTTCCCTGCCGAGCACTGGAAGCACTTGAGAACGACCAATCCGATCGAAAGTACGTTTGCCACCGTGCGCCATCGCACGATCCGATCGAAGGGCTGCATGTCGAATAAGACGGCGCTCGCAATGGTGTTCAAGCTCGTCGAGGCCGCGAACAAAAGCTGGCGCCGGCTTGACGGCCCGAACCAGTTGCCGAAGGTCGTTCTCGGTGTAAAGTTCACAGATGGGCTGGAGGTGGTCTCGACTGCCGATCCTCAGCCCCAAACCGCCGCCTGAACCCACAGGCCCGTCACCAAGATTTGGCCATAGCTCCAGCGGGCAATTCCCTAGGGTCTAGGCCATAGCAATAAGCAACAGACTTCCCCTCAGCATCATCGACCCGATAACCGCCTGGGATCTCTACCACCTTCCATGGAGCTGGCATCTTGCGGGGCTTATCCATACGAGATCGCCTGCTCCTGTAGTATCCTAAGAGGACCTCGCCATGAGCGAGAGTGCCTTTGCCTCAATGAGTAGGAGGTTTCTATGCGACCAGATCTGAAGGGCAGCTTAGTCATCGCAGCGTTATCGACCACACTCCTCGTTTCTGCTTCCACACCGCTGCTGGCGGAGGGTACAGTGAATGGAGGTGGCACGGCGCCTCAAGTAAAAGCCGGCACGTTGGATGGAGGCGGGGCTCCTGCCAAAGCTACTGCTACTCCAAAGAACGAAGCCTCTAGTAAAAAGAAGCCCTCTCCTGCCGCTCCCTTGCAGAAGAAGGGAGATGGCGTCGACAACTAGAGCACCAACGCTCTGCTGCTCCAGCCTCGGACTACAAAACAGCCGCCAGACCTCATCAGCGATCTGGCGGCAGTTCATGGTGGGGAACGAAATCGAACAACTCAACTACATTAGAGAACGGTCGCGAACGCCGATGAGTTCACTACATGCGTCGTCAGTGCTCAGAAAGAGCCTAGCGCTTGATGATTTGTAAGGTGACGAACGTGTGGGGAGCTTGCTAAAGAAGGACCACCAGACGACATCGGACCCGTCTGGTGGTCCCTGTGCATCGCAGCCAGCATACGGGCAGCACCGGCGCGTAGCACAGGGATTCTAACGTCTCTGTCTGCGCGTTGCCAGTACACCCATGGTCGCAGTGACCCTAAACTGTGCATGAGCTCGCGCAGGCACTTTACTGCAGGTTGGGCGTGGGCCTTAATCCCCCTCTCTGTGGCTTATGACGACCCAATCCAGCCTGCCCCTTGGCCTCCAGTCTTGGGGCATTCTTTTTGGGTCACTGGCGCAAGCGCTGACCATCTCCCTCGCCAACGGGCGTTCGAACGGACGCTTCCCCTAAGTGATTGATGTCCCTGGAGCCGAGCGCCATCCCCTCTTGGGCATGGATCCGCTTCAAGGTAGCGGCGTGCGCGGGCATGTTGCTTCCGAGCATGAAACAGCCTGTAGACTTGCAGGAGGAGGCTCGCCGGAAAGTCTCTCTTACGCAATCACCTCAAATTGTCCCGTGAGTGCTGACGGGGAACAGCGTATGCTGTCACCCATGACTGTCGCGCCCAGTGGCAATCGGCTAGCGGGAGGGAGATAGGGAGTAACGGCGATGTTGTTAAGGGCTTTAGCACTCTCACTTCTTCTCACATCGGCGGCGGGAATTTTCGGCCTGCATGAACGGGCGCAAGCCGAAGAGCCGAGCGCCGCCAAGGAAGTTGATCAGGTCGACGGCGATACTGACGACATCATTTTCGGTGACGTGTTTGAGCTACCCAAGGGGGAGGAAATCCCTGAAGCCGCTGAAGAGCCCATAACGAAAGTCGTCACCGTTCACTGCGGTAAAGCACCTCCTCCTGGAACCATCAGGGGTGTCGTCATCCCCATCCCTCCTGGTGCGAAGCTGTTAGGCTACCGCACATGGATGGCAAACTCTCCCTGGGCACCTAACCGAAAGTGTCGGTCCGAATATAAACCTCTTGGATGGCAACTCTGCCCGGCCACCCGACGAGAATGTTCTATTGGCTGGTCCAGAGTGCGTCTCTTCAGAGCAACCGATAGGGAAGTTCGCGTCCGGTTTGAGAACTGGAAGCATGACAACCACAGAGGCGGTGCTCTCAGGGTTTGGTACAGGTACTGAGGCAGCTTCATTGGGCATGGGAAGGAGTCTCATTGCCGCTGCTTCTCCTGCTCATGCGCCTGGTCGAGCATCCTCAACACCGAGCGCCTAGCGAAATATCCTCTAATGGACGCATTTAGCGATGGCACTAGCGCCGTTACTACTCTTTTGAGCAGCTACGTGGTTTACGTAGTAATCCAAGCCTTCTGAGGAGGTTAGGGAGTAGGAGGAGGAGGAGAAGGAGTTGTAGTTAGGAGCTGATCAGTCCCAATACGATGTTAGAAAATCTAACATATTCAGTTTGTAAGCGGACTAAACAAGGGGGTGGTTGTGCGCAGGAATTGCACCCTTACAGGCCGTGGCAAAAAAGATGGGCGCGGGTGCTTTTGACACAGCCTACGCCCAAGTCCAGGGAGGAGTGGACAGTGGCTAGCATCATTTGGGCCAGAATTAGTCAGAGGGTAGACAACTCCCCGCTCTTCACCGCCATACGACCTTGAGGACACCGATAAGTAGGAACAAGAACTCCCCCGGAGTTGATGCAGGAGGAGGAGGCTTTAGAGGATCTCACGGTACGAGTTGAGTAACCGTACGGTCTGCACCGCCTTACGCGACGTCACCTCCCCGGTCATGATGTCCGCCTGGATATGGCGGGTAGGACCCTCATGGCATCAGGATCGAGAACTTTACGCAGGCGATGGAGCGAGACGTTCAAAAAGCGTGTCGTGACCGAGCTATGTGCACAAGGCGCGGCAGCGAACTGCCTCGAAGTTCGTGCCGCTCTCCCATCCTCCCCCTAGCGGACTGGACATCCGTGTTTGGCTCAGGGCGCCTGACCGGCGCGCTGCTCGACCGCCTTATCCACCGCGTTCACATCCTCGAGATGAACGTAAGCATCCGGCGAGTACCGCCTTACGCGACGGCGCAAAGGCGGTTGTCAACGCCGGAGAGATTTTGCAGCAGTTGGCCGGAGCAAAAGTGCAGCAGTGATGCCAGCAAGAAGGCCCCCGATATCGGGGGGCCTTCTTGCTTGTCGCGTCTCATCCAGCAGTGGTGGGTGCCGGTGGCGGCTTGGGCTTCGTGCTGCGGCGGGTTCTTTTGAGGAGGTGGATTGCCAGGGCTAGGTCGGTAAAGGCGGGAGGAGCCAATTAGTCATGCCAGAACATGTCGCCGCTATGTTGACGCCGAAACAATTCGGTTATCTACTCAAAAAGGCAAAAGTTACGGCTTGAACCGGGTCGGGGGATTTGGGTTGGACCGGATTAAAGGCTAAGCCTGAATGCTGGCCAACCTCGATAATCAGGGCACAACCAGGAACCAACATCATGTTCCACCTAATTGTATTCGTGTTTACGTCATCCTTGCTCGTCCTGGTTCCAACATCCCCATTGAATGCGTCATGCCAGGACACGATCAAGGCGCAACAAGCCGCTATAAGCCAATGGAACTCTCGCTACGAGGCGACAACAAGTCTTACCCGGACCGTCAAATATTTAACAGAAGACCCTGGGTTCGAAACAATACCACCAATTAAGCTTGAGAAAATCGGCAATAAGGGTGTGTTGAGGGCTACTGGTGGCGGTTTTCGCACCATTGTAGATTGGGCGGATACTAGCATGACCGCAATTTGCAAAATCCAGCCAGCAATATGCGCTCCACCAAGCCCTGGAGCGACTGCAGCAATACTTACGACATTAGCAGCTAAACGGGCGGAGTGGTTTGACGAAGAGCTACCCTACAACGAGGCGAAAAAATTCCACGACACGTATGAGGCGCTCCGGCGAGGATGGAATAGGAAGCTAATTCTGCGAACCCTCTCGTGTGGTTTACATAAAATACAGCCCCACCTAATAAAGCTCCACCAAAGTCAATTTGACGCTTTTGAGGTTGTAAGAAAACATACATTCTCAGGCTTTTATTGCTCTGCCGATGAGCAAAAAGAGCTCGACGAAAATTATTCGAAAACGCAAAAGAAACACAACAAGGCAAGCCGCGAAGCTAATAAGGTCTTCGTAGCGGGAGCCGCCGAGTATCCTTTCGATCTTACCGATTGTTTTGTGAAAGACACAACAGGAGGTAAGCTCGGCGTGTGGAAGCTAACTGGCGAACCAGCATCAAATATCCCGGAGGGAGATAGGCTGTATCATTCCTACGGCCCAGGATTGTACTCCAAATATAGATTTTATAAGTATGGCATGGAGCGAACCGGGACCAGAGTTTGGAACCGAGGGCGAAAGAATGAAAAAGTCGATCGATACACCTTTACATGGCGATTGGGAGATCGGGTCCCAAAAACGATATCAACCTGGGAAAAAAACGTGATTAGGATTGACGGTCATGTTATGGGCTACTCGGTCGCCAAGCACGCTGATGTATTTTCCTCGGGCTCCTTTACCTGCAAAGGATGTGAGTTTAGAGATGCTGCCACGATGAGTCGAGTTTCCAAGCTGCCAGACCTCTCCTATAAGAATACCTCTGTGTTGAAAAAACTCTTGATCTACCCCTCTCCAGCAATTCCAGAAGAAATAGTCATAAAATGGAAAAAAGGCACTGCTGAGGGTCCATTCGAGATTAAATGGACATATAAACTCGAGTTAGGCGGTTCCGATTAGCCGCCTATCACATTCCCAAGGCCAACGTTACAAAGCTACATTGACACTAAAGGATCTCATTCACATTAAAGGTGTGCGGAAGCCTCTTAGCGAGATGGCGTCTTTGTTTGGCATAGTGCGCATCTTGCGCGTATCCCGAGAGTAAGCCCCCCATGAAGCATCGGCTTCAGCGCATATCCCCTCGTCAGAAACACGGGGATCTTGGCCGTACAGACCGCTCCACCACCTCTGGCCGCCGTCAACGAATTCGTCAATGCGCACCAAGCGGCCGCCCGGGCCTCTCAGGCAGAATGCATCGAACCAAATACAGAGGTCTAAATGGCGGCCTTCGGTCGACTGCGTCACAGATAGTGAGTGCCTTAATTCACCACCCTTAAGCCGGTGATCTAAGCTCAGGCGAGCCGCTGAGTGGTCCAGTTTTGGTTCGTCATCAAAAAAACTCCAGCCGTAAACCGGGCTCCTAAAGCCGTCCACGATGGCCGGAAGATCGTCTAGCCGAAAAGGTACAATCTCCTGATCCATACCCCTGTTGTTCTCGCGAACATACGACGCAGCTACACGACCGACCGACAAGAGAACAAACTGGACCCGCCGATCATCCGGTGGAGGACCAGCTTCAGGCAAGGTCAAAACACTGAATGTAACCCCCGCGATCCCTCGTTGCACATCTACTTCCGCCGCGAGCAAGATGGCTTCGTTGATCGCTTCATCCAGGCCATCATTCAGGCGCCCCTCCGTACTCGGGCGGAGGTAGCCAAACTCTTTTAGATGCTGCCTCACAGTTTGCTGCGAAGGGTCTACTTGCAAAGCACTTTGATACCCTGCGATCGCACTTTCGAGGTCGCCCAACTCCCTTTTTGCCCACGCTCTGTTCGCGTGTGCTTCCCAACTGTTTGGATCAAGTGAGATCGCCCTATCATAATCCGCGACAGAGAGCTCATAGTGCTCTTTCTTTAGATGAACTAGAGCTCGATTGCGCAGCATTTCAGGATCATCTGGCTTGAGCTTGATCGCCCGATCCAAAGCGGCCAACGCACGTTCGTAATCACCCTTTTGCGCACACGCGTAGGCTAGATTTGCATGGATCTCGAACGCATCAGGTTCAAGATTGCTGGCCTTCAAAAAGTCATCGATAGCCTGATCGTAGGCGCCCTTGTTTCGATGCACGACACCACGGTTATGTCGGGCTTTGAAATTCTGCGGTTCGATGTCAAGGCACTTGTCAAGATCAGCGACAGCTCGATCGTGCACGCCCAATTTCCCGTAAGCAGTGCCTCGATCATAGTAGAGTTTAGGATCCGTTGGGCTGCGCTCAATCGCGGTCGTAAATTTAGCGATGTCTTGCCGAAGTTGCTTCCGTTCTAAGTTTTCCTCTAGCCCGTCATCCAGCAAAGTTGGGTTGGTTTCTGAGCTGGGCCGAAATCTCCAAACCACTGCGATCGCAACAAGCGCAAGGAGCCCTAAAATCATCCAAAGAGAGAGGTCCATCGCGTAAGCCCACACGTTTGTCGTGGAGCTTAGCCTCGAACCGTGATGCAAACCAGCCTGCTAGTGGTCACAGGCAAAGCACAAGCATTGAAGCAAGCGAAAAGCGCATCAAGCACGTTCATGCGCCCTGAAATAGAATTACGACGCCCACAAAGATCATTATTAGAAATATGTTGCTGCCCAAGCCCACGAGTGCCGTCAGCCATCTGCCGTGTCGTTCGTTCTGCTCCACATATTCAAGGATGCGTGGGTCATTTGGTCTGGTCACTCCCTCGAAGTTAGGGAACATCAATTCGAAGGTATCACAACCAATTCTGAAACACTGGATTAAGCCGACAACAGCGAAGATTGGCAGCAGGCGAAACACTGGATTTAGGTCTTCGCTCCTTAGACCAGGGATGCAGCCATGCACGGCGAAGGCGTTAAGCGTGAAGTAGCCGATGATGCTCGCGAGGCAAGCGGCGACCGTCCAGATGGCTACGTGATTATAATCTGATTTCTGCTTTGGTCTCATTGGGCCCTTCCTCGATGCTCGCCTCGATAGGATCAATGATCATTCTTTAGGGATAATGTTTGATCTGGTCCGTTCCGTTGGGAACGCGCTGGTGGGTGTAAGTGCTGCGAACAAAAGATGAGGCCAGGTGCATTGCTTCACATATCTCTATGCTGCCAAAGCCGCTGCACGGAGGCTCCTAATCAATGTTGACTGTGTAAAGACCCGTAAAACTGGGCCATTATGATGCTGCCAATGAGAGGAGCATGCGATGGCCCGGAAGCGTTATTCGGACGAAGACTGCTTGAACGACATGGAGTAGATGAGTGCGCCATAGAGCTTCTCGTTATCCATGGAGACGACATGCCCAGCGCCACTGTCATCCAGGATGCGCTCTGTAGCTGTCATGAAGAGAGCCGCCAACGTGCCGCGATCCTGTAGTCGTGTGATAGAGCACCGAAAGCTCTATCGCCCTCTCCTGCAGTTCTATGAGCCTCATCACAGATTATGAGATCGACCTCAAGCCCAGCGCTCCTAACTGCATTAGCTAAGATTGAGGAGGAGTGGTAGGTCAGTGAGGATAACCCTGCGTTGCGCTGGGCGGAGTACGGAGGTTGGAGGATTGAGAGCGGGATAGGTAGAGCGACGTCTGATCTCGGCACCATCATCAATCTCATCGTCGCCCGCTTTGCTATCACTACAAACCCAAATCCAATCGATGTCATTGACGCCTTCATCCTTAACTTGCCGGTGGCCTGCCCCCAATCACGGGACCAGTTTCAAGTTAAAATGCGGCCGCCATCGGCAAGCATCTGGTTGGCCGGAGCGCAGCGTCGGTGCGGTCGATGCTGCGGCGAGGGAGCTTGCGGTGCTGGGGGCTCGTAGCCGAGCGAAGAGTTGAGCCTGACCGCATTGTAATGGCGTCGCCATTGCTCGATCAGCGACCTGGGCTTCTCGGAGCGTTGTGAAGATTTCCATGTTCAGCAGCTCGTCTCTGAGTTTCGAGTTGAAGCTCGCGCGATAGCCATTTATTCCATGGACTTCCTGGCTCTATGTAAAGCGTTTTGACACCGATTCGAGCAAGCCAGCCTCGCACGTTCTTCGCGATGAACTCAGACCCATTGTCGGAACGAATATGTTCCGGCGGGCCGTGTTCGACGAAGAGATCAGCGAGACAGTGCACCACATCGTCCGAACGCAGTCGTCGTGCGACGACAATCGCCATTGAACGGCGCGTGAACTCGTCAAGGACCGTGAGCATTCGGAACGGACGGCCGTCCTGGGTGCGATCGTGAACGAAGTCGTAGCTTCACACCTGGTTCGGCCGCTCTGGCCGCAACCGCACGCACGAACCGTCGTTCAGCCAAAGCCGACCGCGCTTGGGTTGCTTCTTAGGAACTTTGAGCCCTTCCGCCGCCAGATGCGATGCACCCGCTTGACGTTCACCTTCCAGCCTTCAGCGCGCAGATAGACCGTAGCCAGCGATAACCATAGCGGCCGTACCGCTTGGCAAGACGAATAATTGCGGCAGTCAGCCTTTTCTCGTCGCTGGCGTCTGTTCGGCTGGCGTCTCTGCGTTGTGCGAGACTCTCCCACAACCCGGCAGGTGCGTCGCTCGGAGACCGACGACTGCGAGCGCACGCGGGTCACGCACGCTCGCTTTCGGGAAGGGCTCAGTCTTTTCCCTCAAGAGCTTCCTTCAGGATCAACTTGTCGAGCGTCAGCTCGAGAGACCGCCTTCTTCAGCCGCTGATTCTCCCGCTCCAGATCCTTGAGCTTCTTTGCCTGATCAAGCTTCAGACCGCCGTAGTCCCGGCGCCATCGATAATAACTCTGCTGCGAAATGCCCAAGCCTCGGCAAATCACACCCACTGTCTAGCCTGGCTCAGCTTTACTTCGGCTTCCCGCGAACATGCGGATAATCTGTTCCGTCGTATACCGCTTCCGTGAATTCCATCGTCCCCTCATCTGAGGTCGGAATAACCGAATCGCTGAATCAGAATGGTACCGTCTAGGGGGAGCAGGCCAGGCTTTTGAGGCCATTATCACAAATTCGTGAACCGCCCACAAACGTGCTTAGCCCAGCTCTCCATGAGCAACTTTCGCTCCTCCAGGTAGTCTGTCCGCCTGTATGCGGCACGAAGTTTGAATTCGCATCTTTGTGAGCTAAGGCACGCTCACTAACCTCATCTCGAACCCCGTGGTCCGCACACCAGTCCTTGAACGTCGATCTAAACCCATGCGGTGAGCAGGGCTCGCCACGACCCCTACAGTATTTGCCTAGCGTGTTGTTCGACAGAACTCCTCCCCTAGGCGCTGGGAAGATTAGATCGGACCCCCCTCCCATGGACTGCACTTGATCTAGGATCTCGAGGGCTCGAGACGATAGCGGCACACAGTGCTCTTCTTTCCCCCTTCATGCGCGGCCCAGGTATGATCCACAAGGACTTGTCTCGATCAACCTCGCTCCACAGAGCCCCTGTAGCCTCATCAGATCGAGCCGCCGTCAGTATTAAGAACTCGAAGCGAAGGCGCGTTAGTGGCTTAGCGCTGCTCGCCCTAAGGTCTCTGACAAACCTAGGCGCATCCATCCAAGGAATTGCCTCGCGGTGCTCCACATTCCTCTTGATGGGCCCCAGGATGGCCTCGATGTCCGTACAAGGGCAGGCATCTCGGCGGACCTTCCTGACGATGGCAGATCTAAAGATGTTCCTCATCCTCTGCACAGCGCGACTGGCCGTCTCAGGCCTGTCATGCCAAATGCGCTCTAGGACGCTGAGAATCTCATCAGGCTCAACATCGGCGACCGGCCTATCCCCTATGTACTGAAAGACGTTCTTTTCTAGCATGGAGGTCCAGCCCTTGAGCTGCTTAGGCTTCCCCGCAAGCTGGCGCTGCTTATTTCGCCAGAAGATCCCGAACGCCTCCCTAACGGTCTCCTTGGTGCTGGAATCTCCACCCTTAGCGCTCTTCTCCTCCTGCACGAGATCTCGGCCCTGCTTAGCTGCATCAACGATCTCATCAGCTCGGCGCCGAACACTAACGACCCCTTTGCGATCATAGGGACCAAGACCGCGCTTAACCCGCCTCCCTGCGATTGTGCATCTAACAAACCAGCGCTTATTCCCCGCCGCGTCTATAGCGAGATACAGCCCTCCACCATCAGCGTGCTCGCCGGCTTCCTTGAGGGAATCCAGCTCAGCCGTACTGAGCCGAGCCCTACTCCTATTCCAACTCTTCGCCGCTTTAGTCCGCACCATGAGCGTGGGCCTACTCTTTTCCATGGGCCTATCAAGATGGGGTAGCCCTGATCAACCCAGAACAAAAGCGAACAAGGAAATGGGGTGTAACCCAGCGCGACCTGGGAGCCATAAGGGCCTAGAACACAGGGCTATGAGAGCATTTAAGAGCTCTTGTGAGCAACTATGATCAAGTTTGGGGAGTGGGAACAAAGAGGGGGCATGGCTCCGTGGGTAGGATTCGAACCTACGACCGTCCGATTAACAGTCGGATGCTCTACCGCTGAGCTACCACGGAATATCTAAACGCGACTGGCTGGTAACAACTTCGGCGCTCTATTAAAACGCCGGCAATCCGCCCGTCTCGCAACCAAGGCGCGCTTGATAGCAGATGCCACGGCCAAGTTGAAGCCCTATTCATTGTCGTCCGCAAGTGTTAGCAGACCGGGTACACCTTCACCGAACAGCAAACCCGGATCGGGTTTCACGACATATTTTGGAGGCCACGGCCGGAATCGAACCGGCGTAAACGGATTTGCAGTCCGCTGCGTCACCACTCCGCCACGTGGCCAACCATACACGCTCGAATAAAGCGACAGCGATCCGAGCGAGAGCGTCGTGTATCACAGGCTGTCGAGGAACTGCAATCGACAAAATCATCGTGTCGACCGTACGCCTCAACGGAATTTGGACTTCAACTGACATCGGGGGGAAGTTGCCATAGTGCGGCTGATAGCCAATTTTGAAAACTTCCAGAATGCCCTAGTCTATTGGTGAATACGGGGTGTCACCTCGAAGTTCACTTTGCCCAGTTACAAACGCTTCCAGTAGAGGTAGGAATGGCCGACATCGCGCATCAACGTAAGAACATGGTAGAATCGCAGATCCGGCCAAGCGACATCACCGATCGCAGGATTATCCGCGCGATGCTCGAGACGCCGCGCGAGCAGTTCGTTCCAACACACCTCAAGCCGCTAGCCTATATGGACGACGAAATCGCGCTCACCAAGTCCGCGCCGGGCGTTGAGGCACGCGCGCTACTTGCGCCCCGCACATTGGCCAAGATGGTGCAGTTAGCGCAGATTGGCAGCAAGGATGTCGTCCTCGATGTCGGTTGCAGCACCGGCTATTCGGCCGCACTCCTCGGCAAACTGGCCGAAACGGTTGTCGCACTCGAATTCGATCCCGGCCTCGCGGAAACCGCCACCAAGGTGCTTACCGAACTTGCGTTCGACAACGTCGCCGTCGTCACCGGCGAGCTTCCGACGGGTTATCCCGACGAAGGCCCTTACGACGCAATATTTGTTGGCGGCCGCATTGAGACAATGCCGGCGGGGCTACTCGATCAGCTGAAGGACGGTGGTCGGCTTGTCGCCATACGTGGAGCACCGATGTACGCGCGTGTCATCCTCTGGCGCCGCGTCGGCGCGACTTTCGATGAACAAGACGCTTTCGAGGCCGGGGCACCGCTGCTCCCGGGCTTCACGAAAGAGCCAACTTTCGTCCTCTGATTGGTTTTTGACGATCGTTCAGCATGCAAAGCTAAAGTTGCATCCACATTCATTACCAAGCCGTCAACAATAGTGTGTGCATCCTGCAACTAGTCGCAGAGGAAGCGCACCACCAATCGGCCGCCAGATTACGCCTGGACCGTCGATCGGCTATAGTTCGTGCAACTCTAAGCCCGATTCATAGGGGCTTAATACCCGGATAGTCTAGAGCGCGTAAGCTCGTCGATAGTGCTCAAATGCCATCGTTATTGGCACTCGAATCATATAGCTCGGAAAACGGACTGTTGAAGTAGAAGCACATCGTATCGCGTTCATGGACACGGGAAGACCAATACACCTCATGGCCAATATTAGGACGTGCAAAAGACAACGGCTCAAGGCCGCGGTCCGGTTTTCGTGCCTCGCTGCAACTGTGACTATTGCTTCGCTGTTTTTGGCTGCCGAGCGCGCTCCTGCGGAAACGCTGGATGAAGCACTTGCTGCCTCCTACCGTTACAACCCACGCATAGACGCCGAACGCGCCAGACTGCGTGCGACCGACGAGTCCGTGCCGGAGGCGCGCTCCGGCTATATGCCTCGCCTCAACGGCTCGGCTGATGCCGGTATCCGGGACTTCCGTGATCGTTTGCGGGATGAAGCACAAGTTGGCTTCGACCCCAATACGGGCAGGTTCTCGACCAGTACGCGCAGCGGGGATACGATATACCCTCGCAGGGTTGGTGTTTCTCTCGAGCAGAACATTTTTGATGGATTCCGGACCACTAACAGCGTTGCCCGAGCCGAGGCGAACGTTAGAGCTGGTCGCGAAATACTTCGCGAAATTGAACGCCAAGTCCTTCTGGACGCGACTACTGCCTATATGGATGTAATTCGTGACAAGGCTATTGTCAGCCTCAGGGAAAATAACGTCAAAGTACTGACGCGCGAACTTACGGCGACCACGGATCGCTTTGAGGTCGGAGAAGTGACACGAACTGATGTGTCCCAAGCTCGTGCCCGACGAGCACTATCTGTCTCGGATCTTGATCTTGCGCAGGGCCGATTAAAGTCTGCTCGTGCCCGCTATCAGCGCGTTGTCGGAAATACCGCTCGGGGCCTAGTTGAGCCGCGTATTCCTTGGGACCTTCTCCCGAAGACGCTTGATGAGGCGCTCGAGATCGGTGTCAACGAGAACCCACTTGTCATTGCCGCGCTGTACCGTGAGCAGTCTGCGCGACATAATGTCGATGTTGTGCGTGGAGAGCTGCTTCCGTCGGTTACTCTAGAAGCTTCCTATGATAATGACTTTAACAGGACTTCAAATCTCGCAGAAAGCCAAGAGACACGCCTTGCGGGTCGGCTCAATGTTCCGATTTATCAAGGCGGCGAAGTCGCTGCGCGGGTTCGAGCTTCGAAGCATACGCACGTCAGCTTATTGCAAGAAGTTGAGGATGCTCGGACCGAGGTCCGTGAAGCTGTCATTACCGCTTGGGCCGCATTCCAAACGACGCAAGCGCAGCTGGTATCGGATCGGACCCAGGTGGAAGCTAACCAAACAGCGCTGACCGGCGTTCGTGAAGAAGAGAAAGTTGGCCAGCGGACGCTGCTCGACGTTCTCAACGCCGAGCAGGAACTGCTCAACTCACAGGTCTCGCTCGCCGAGACCCGTCGCAACAACGTAGTTGCTGCCTATAGCTTGCTGTCCGAGATCGGTCGTTTCTCAGCCGACGTCATCGGCGTTACCGCAACGGTTTATGACCCGGAGGTCCACTATCACGAAGTCCGTCGCAAATGGTGGGGGATCCGCATCACCCACCGGGATGGTCGACGCGAGAATATCGATCTTTGGGAATCGCACGGTCGTCGCCACTCAATGAAATGATCTCCTCATTGAAGTGACCGGGCTGCCGCGTGACTGAAACCTAACCACCGCACATTTGCAAGGCAGTGCTCATGGAGCGCTGCCTCTCGAATGTGCTTTTGTTATCGAGCCTGTCTCACTCGTCACCGACGCCCAAACAATCGTTCGATATCGCTCAACTTAAGCTCCACGTAAGTCGGCCGACCGTGATTGCATTGGCCCGAGTAAGGCGTTGTCTCCATCTCGCGCAGCAGTGCGTTCATTTCCTCCGGCGTCAGCCTCCTACCCGCCCGCACGCTTCCGTGGCAGGCCATCCGCGAGGCAACGGTTTCCAGCCGTTCCGTCAACGCACCCTGTTCACGTTCCTGCAGAATTTCGGCAGCAAGGTCCCGCACCAGCCCGCGCACATCACACTGGCCGAGCAGCGCGGGCACCTCACGCACGGCAACCGCCTCCGGCCCAAATCCATCAACAGCAAGTCCCAGAGTGGCAAGCTCGTCGGCCCGGCTGACCAACGCATCGACCTCCTCTGGCAGCATCTCAACGATCTCCGGAATGAGTAATCCCTGTCGCGCCACACCACCATTCTCAAGCATCTTCTTCAGCCGCTCGAACACCAAACGCTCGTGCGCCGCGTGCTGGTCGATGATCACCACGGCATCGCGGGTTTGCGCCAAGATGTAGGTTTCATGTAATTGAGCACGGGCCGCCCCAAGCGGCTTTTCCAGGACTCCTTCTGCCACGGGTTCGCTGTGAGCCACGGTATCCGCCGAAGTTGCATCGAAGTCCACAAACGGAGCCTGCCTGGTCTGAGCGAACCCCGCCGCCGACGGCGTAACAAATGCCGTCCTCCCGGCAGAGCTTTTCGCCCCTAATCCCAGCCCCATTCCAGGTTGTATGTCCGCCTGAGAACCCGCGACTGGGCCAGCAGCTGTGAACGCTTCGATCGTCTCGCGCCCCCCCTGTGCTGAAGCCCGCGAAGCCGCACCTTCCAGCGCGTGCCGCACGGCGCCAATAACAAGCCCGCGCACTGCTCCCGGATCCTTGAAGCGCACTTCCGTCTTGGCCGGATGGACGTTGACATCGACATCTCTCGGTTCGAGATCGATGAACAGCGCCAAATAGGGATGCCGCCCGCGCGGCAGTGTATCGCCGTAGGCGGCTCGCAACGCGCCGATCAGCAGCCGGTCCTTCACCGGTCTTCCATTGACGAAAAGAAACTGCTGGCTGGCATCGCCCCGGTTCAAAGTCGGCAGTCCAATAAATCCTGCAATGCGAACGCCGTTGCGCCCGCCAGCGACTTCAACCGCATCGGCTTGGAAAGCACGGCCCATGATCTGAGCCAGCCGTTGCAGCAGACCGTCCGGTGAAGCGGCTTGAGCCGGATACTTCAGACTGGCCCGCTCCCCCATGACCAGCGTGAAGGCCACCTCCGGATGCGCCATTGCTAGGCGTTTAACGGTATCCCCCGTCGCCTGGTTTTCTGCTCTCTCCGACTTCATGAATTTCAGCCGCGCAGGCGTCGCAGAGAACAAATCCCTGACTTCGACACGAGTCCCGCGATTGATCGCCGCCGGCCGTTCGGGCGCTTTCGCACCCTTATCGACGACGATCGCAAACCCTTCAACAGCTCCCCGCGCCCGGCTCGTGATCTCAAGGCGCGCCACCGAACCGATGGAGGGTAACGCCTCCCCCGGAACCCGAAGCTGCGAATATCGAACAGGTCCTCTTCAGTAAGCTTCGAGGTAGCATGCCGTTCGACGCAAAGCGTCAGATCCTTCGCCGGCATCCCCGCGCCATCATCGCTGACCCGGATGAGGGACAGCCCACCAACCGCCGTCACGACCTCGACGCTTTGAGCCCCGGCGTCAATAGCGTTCTCGACCAGTTCCTTGACGACGCTCGCAGGCCGTTCGATGACCTCGCCCGCCGCAATCCGGTTGATGGTTTCTGGCGTGAGCTGGCGGATCGGCAATTTGGGCCTCAGTGGTTTGTTTGTTATCCCGGCGTTGAAGCCAGCCGCTCGCGCGTCAGCACCTTCGCAAGTTCCACGGCCGGCTGATCGAACGGGTCGACGCCAAGCACGCGGCCGGCGAGAATCGTTTCAATCATGTAGTGCATCATAATCGCGCCGATCGCCTGCTCATCGAGGCTGTGGATATCCAGTGTGCGGACCGGCCGTCCGGCCTCCGCCAGGGCATCCGGCAGGGCACCGGCTTGCGCAGCAACGATATCGCCAACGGTCCGGCCGCCCATGTAATCCGAACCTGCCAGCTCCGCCAGCTCCTTGTCGATAACCGGCCCCGTTCCTGCCGTCGCGGTCCGGATCAACGTAATGAGGTGTTCGCGGGGTCCATCCATGAACAACTGCAACTGGCTGTGCTGATCGAGCGGACCCAGCGTCGCGATCGGCGTTGTCCCCTCGCCGTCCTTGCCCAGGCTCTCCGCCCATAACTGCACGAACCAGCGCGCCAACGACGCCAGCCGATCCGCGTAGGGCATCACCACAAGCACCCGAATTCCGCGCTCCTTGGCCATCGCCACCGAGATCGCCGCCGACAGCGCAGGATCGAAGTCGCTCACCTTTTGCGCTGAAAGCAACGCATCAATAACGCTCCGCGCCCCGGCCCGAACCTTACCTGCATCAAGCCCGCGCGCGATTGCCGGCAACAGACCGACGATCGTCAGACATGAAAAGCGCCCGCCGATATCGTCAGGATGTGGCAGTAGCGGGATACCGTGCTCAGACAAAAGCCGTCTCAGACCGTTCGACGTACCCTCGCGAGCCTCCTCCGAGATCCCAAGGAACATCTTTGGAATTTGCTGACCAAGCCCGGCCTGTTTTGCTGCCGTCAGGGTCGCCATGGCCTGCGCCAGCGTCTCCGCGGTTCCACCCGACTTCGAGGTAATCACGAACCGCGACGTTGCTAAATCCAGTGTCTCGAAGACACCCGCAAGCGTCGACGCGTCCAAATTGTCGTAAAACCGCGTACGCGGACGCTTGTCCTGCCCCTCTACGAAGACACCCGGGATATTCCACCCGGCAAGTTGCGCCAACGCCTGTCCGCCAAGCCCAGACCCACCTGTACCGAAGAAGACCAGTGTCCTGGCACCAGTTGAAAGCTTCCCAAGTGCCTCCGTCGCTTCAGCGATATCGTCGCGTTCGGAAGCGATCCTGAAGATCGCCAGGCTTCCGTCCCGGGCCTCCTCTTGGAGGCGCCGGAACTCAGGCTCCATGCCGGCATAGCTTGTCGCCAGTTCGTCTTGCGTGAGCCCGTGCTTACCAATCTTGGAACTCAGGCATCCTGAAACATCGAACCGATAGCCGGTGCTGCCGCCTGCCCCCGCCGCACCACTTTGCCCGTCATCTGCCATGCTGGCCAACTCCCTCAGCCTTTCGGAGCTAACCCCTTGGGCTTTCCAACGACAACCACGATAAGATCCTCTGGCGTGAGGAACCGCGCCGCAGCCCGCTTCAAATCGTCAACGCTAAGCGCTTCGATCAAGGCGTTACGATCCTTCACATATTCGATTCCCATGTCCTCGACCAAGATCCCGAGAAGCTGGCTGGCAATCTTCGAATTCGTGTCAAATCGCAAAGCGTAGGAGCCCGAGAGATAGCTCTTCGCGTTCTTCAGGTTCTCCTCGGTAACGCCCTTCTCAGCGATCTTCATTAGCTCGCTGCGAATAATGTCGAGCGATTCGGCAATCGCGTCGTTCTTGGTTGCCACGCTGCCCATGTAGATCGCCGAATGATCCATGGGGTTGAGGTAGCTATAGACCGAATAGGCCAAGCCGCGCTTCTCACGCACTTCTTCCATCAAAATCGCCGAGAAGCCACCACCACCGATAATATGGTTGAGAACAAACGCAGCCAAGAAATCGGGATCCTTGCGCTTCAGCCCGCCCATACCGAAAACAGCGACGGATTGCGGCACATCCATCTCGACGACTTCAAGCCGCCCACCGCGTGCCGGCTTCGTTTCTGCGACTTCTTCCAACTGTGCTTTTTCCGGCAGGTCGCCGAACACGTCATCGAGCAACTTGCCCAACTCCGCTTCGGTAATGTCGCCAACCGCAACGATCTTCAAGTTGCTCTTGGCGAAGTTCTTCTTGCGGAATGCTTCGAGCTCCGCACTGCCAATCTGCTGCAAGGATGCTTCGGTTCCCCGTGGTGAAGTCCCGTAAGCGTGGTCCTTAAACGCCGTTTCAAACCACTTGCGGGCTGCGAGCCGATCAGGAGACTTGGCTTCGTAAGCCAGACTCGCGAGCAGTTGGCGGCGAACCCGGTCAATGGCGTCCTCGTCAAAACGAGGTTTCGTCAACGCCAGCTTCAGCAAGCCCATAGCGTCGTCGCGGTTCTTCGTCAGCGTTTGCACGGTTCCGTAGAAAGTGTCCCGGGAATCATCGAATTTCATACGCATGGCAATATCTTCCATGCGTTCTTGAAACTCGGCTGCGTCGAGGTCGCCGGCCCCTTCATCGAGCATCCCGGAAAGGAAGTGAGCCACACCCGATTTGTCGGCCGGATCTTGAGAGCTGCCGCCAGTGAATGCAAAGCGGAGTGCCAACAGCGGCACCTGACGCGATTCAACAAGCCAGGCTTCAATTCCACCGGGGCTTTTAACTTGTTTAATGTCCATAGCGTTGCCAGGTCGCATCGAGCTGAAGAGGATAACCAAGGTGACAAGCGCCAGCATACCAGCACTCGTAAGCCTCTGGCTCCGTGACTTTATTGCAAAGGTAAGAGAATTACTCATCGATCTATCCCCTAACCCTTTCTTGGTGAAGTTGCGCCGTCGGTTCTATTCGCCGCAGACGGCACGGCTTGCGGAATGAGATAGCCCGTCACCGATTGGCGCAGGTCGAGTTGCTTGGCAGCAGCTTCCTTCACCTGCTCCGCTGTAACGTTGTTGATGTCATCGGGCCAGGAGTCTACGTCGGCGACCGACTGGCCAACCACCGCGGCCCAACCATAGCGGCGCGCCATCGTTGCCTGGCTGTCGAGCCCGTAAATAAACTGGGCCGTCAGGCTATTCTTGGCGCGCTTCAGTTCGGCCTCCGTGACACCGCCAGCAGCGATTTCAGCGATCACAGCATCCGTTTCAGCCTCGACGGCTTCCACGCCGATACCGTCATTGGCGACCGCATACACCGAGAGCTTACCGCTATCGTATCCGTCGCCGTAGAACCAACCGCCGGCGCTTGAAGCCAACTTCTTTTCAACGACCAGTTTCTTATACAGACGGCTCGTTGAACCCGACGCCAGGATCTTCATCAGCAAATCGAGCGCTTCCGCTTCACCAGGCTTGGCCGTGACATACGACGGCGCATGATAGAAGCGGTGGAAGGAGGCCCTGCCGGCCCTCGGATCATTCAGCTGCAACCTACGTGGCACCAGATGCGGCGGCTCCAGTGGCCGCTCCCGCTTGATCTTCATGCCGTTGTTTGCAGGCACTTTACCGTAGGTCTCTTCCGCAAGCCGCTTTACTTCATCGACGGTGACATCCCCAGCAACGACGAGGATGGCGTTATTGGGCGCATAGAAGAGCTTGTAAAAGTCGATTGCATCTTTCTGATCGAGTTGTGAAATTTCATGCGACCAGCCGATCACCGGCGTCCCGTAGGGATGCGAATAGTAAAGCGCGGCATCCATCTGCTCGGTCAGTATCGCACCTGGACTGTTATCTACACGCGACCGGCGTTCTTCCAGAATAACGTCGCGTTCGGTCAGCACTTCCTTCTCGGTCAAGCGGAGATTGGCCATGCGGTCGGCTTCCATCGCCATCACGTTGGCCAGCCGGTCATTGGCAATCCGTTGGAAGTAGGCCGTTGCGTCCTGACTGGTGAAAGCGTTGTCCTGACCACCCATCCGCGCCACGATCTTGGAAAATTCACCGATCGCGATCTTTTCGGTCGACTTGAACATCAGGTGTTCGAGGAAGTGAGCGATTCCGGACGCCCCCTTTGGCTCGTCGGCAGCGCCAACCCGGTACCAGACCATGTGCGTCACCACCGGCGCGCGCCGGTCTGGAATAACGATCACCTGCATACCGTTGGCAAGTTGGAATGCGCTCGCTCGCGACGTCGCGTCAGCGGCCCGAGCGTCAAGCGCGTTTTCTGTAGCTGTAATCATGAGGGCCAGAAGGAGGGTTAGAATGATTGGAGGGGAGCGGCGAACGCCGGTTTTGCGCATGAAAAGCCTATCCTCGGAGATCGGTTTGGCAAATGAGTTTCGATTACCGACCGCATCGCGTTACCGATCCGGCGGTCCAAGCGACGGCGGTTAGCACACCGCCGCGCAGTGCGCCCAACACTTCAGCGGTCTCGGAGAAGAGTCAAATGACAACGGGTTCATGTCAGCAGTGACGAAATTCGTCAAGCCTCGCCAAGGACTTAGCATCGTCCGCAGACTTGCCCACCCGGCAAGCGTCCAGCCGAACCGCGTCAGTCTGCTGTTACTTGGAATCCGTCGAGGGTGAGAATAGCGAGTTCGCCAGAAGCGCCAACCAAGTTCAGCACCGATTTCCGGCACGGTCCAAGCGGACCCTTCATCTGATCGGCATCGGGCTCGTTATGAACTTTGGCCATTTCATAGCCTTTGCAGACTTCTGCTTGTTGGCGTTCCAATTCCGCCTTGTCGACGACCTTTACCCGGTCCGGATCATTGATGGAAGCCAGTAGGTCTTCACCAGGTTGCTGTGCAGCAGGTTGATTAGGATCCGGCAGACGCTGCAAGTCAGGCGGAACGATTAGCCCTGTCCGTTCAGCCATTTGCGGGGTTTTGCTGTTTTTGCCAATGTTGTTCATCCCCGCCAGTTCGAAGAGCTTTCCCTCAAACTGGACGTCGCCAGCCGAACACGCACTGACACAGAGTGCAGCGAGCACAACAGCGATAGCTGTACACCAGCTCCGCAATCCGATCCGACCGCAATCCCCCCAAGGCATTTTGGCTGTTCTCCTGCGCTTCCGAAGCCAACTGGCCCCATTCAAGCACTCCACCCCGAATACAAGGCGCTAAGACGACTTTATGTCATCATTGCAACTCGCGATCACTGAGTCATACAAAAGCCCGGCGACGCCGGCAACTATTGCAACGTCTGCGATGTTAAAGACATACCAAGAGTAACCGAAAGCATGCAGGAGGAAGAAATCCGCAACACCTCCAAGCAGCACACGGTCGATACCGTTACCGACGGCCCCACCGATAATCAGCCCCAAACTCACCGCGATCAGCCAGCCGGTTCCCGACCGTGCAAGCCACACCCACAACGCCGCTGAAACGATGATAGCGAATCCCGCAAGCGCATATTGCCACTGCCAGCTGGCGCTATCAAACAGCGAATAGCTGATCCCAGTGTTTTTGACATAGATGATTTCAAGAAATGGCATCAATGCGAACCGGTCACCCTCGCGCATACCGAGTCCCAGGATCATCCACCATTTATGGGCCTGATCGAGCACCAAGGTGACAACAGCCGTCCACAACCCGAGCCTGGAGTACCGCCCCCAGAACCAAGTTCGCGTCCCGTTTTCACTGGCTACCTTCACGCCATCCGCCATCTAAGCCGCCCCGTCGATTTCCCGCATGACTGCGGCATCGCGCGCCGACAGCTCCGGATAAGCCGGATCGCTTCCGACATCATCCGTGATTCGCCACGAACGCGCACACTTGGTGCCTTCCGCCAGTTTCGGCACGACTCCAACTCCGGGCACATCCGCCAGCGTGAATGCGTCGGCAGGTGCAGCCCCAGCCACCACTTCGATGCCACTTGTGATGCAAACCTCGGCGAGATCCACGCCCTCGATCGCTGCCCAGAGCGCCTCATCCGCTATATGAACAACCGGCGCCGCCTCCAGACTTGAACCCAACCGCTTCCCGGCCCGTTCCAACTCCAAGGCACCCGTCACCACCCGGCGTACGGCGCGCACCTTGTCCCAGCGCTCGGCGACTTCCTCGTTGCGCCACAAACGCGACATCAGCGGAAAGTCATTCAGATGCACCGAACCGCCTTCCGAGGGATAGCGTGCGAGCCAAGCTTCCTCGGCCGTGAACGACAGGATCGGCGCCAGCCACAACGCCGTTGCCTTGAACATCTCATCGATCACCGTCAGTGCCGCCTTGCGGCGCGCACTCGAAGGCGCATCGCAGTAGAGCGCGTCCTTGCGGATATCGAAATAGAACGCCGACAGGTCCGTGTTGAGGAACTGCGTCATGATGTGCACCACCCGGCGGTAGTCATATGAAGCATAGGCGGTGCGCACTTCTGGTCCAATTTCCGAAAGCCGGTGCAGCATCAGCTTTTCCAGCTCCGGCATATCGGCAACCTCGATACGGTCCTCATCCGTGAAGTGCGCCAAGGCACCCAGCATCCAACGGATGGTGTTGCGCATCTTCCGGTAGGTTTCCGCGAACGTCTTGATGATCTCCGGCCCGATGCGCAGATCATCCGAATAATCCGATGCCGCCACCCACAGGCGCAGAATATCCGCCCCGGACTTCTCGATAACCTCCTGCGGCGCGGTAACGTTCTTCATCGACTTGCTCATCTTCTGGCCGTTCTCGTCGAGAACGAATCCATGAGTCAAAACGACATCGTAGGGTGCGCGACCACGCGTCCCGCAGCTTTCCAAAAGCGACGAGTGAAACCATCCGCGGTGCTGGTCGGAGCCTTCCAGATACATGATCCGGTCTTGGCCGCTATCAAGCCTCCGCCGGATACCGGCAAGCCCGGGAAAATGCTCGGGATCCTCCATGGTGAAGGCGTGCGTTGAGCCTGAATCGAACCAAACATCGAGAACATCGCGGACCTGCTCCCAGGCACCCGGATCATCGACGAACCCGTCGAGAAAGCGCTCCTTCGCACCATCTTCAAACCAGACGTCGGCGCCTTTCTCGTAGAAGGCCGACCGGATGCGCTCGGCCAGTTCAGCCGATTTTGCGAAGCCCGGCCCTGGGATGAGCTCGTCCGTTTCCGAGTTACGGAAAACGCAGATCGGAACGCCCCAGGCGCGCTGCCGTGACACCACCCAGTCGGGCCGGTTCTCGATCATTCCCGTGATGCGGTTTTTACCCGACTGAGGTACCCACTCGACGCGTTCGATTTCTTCGAGGGCCAGTTCACGAAGCGAGCTATTGGTCCCCAATTCACCGCCCAGCGGTCTGTCCATCGAGATGAACCACTGCGGCGTGTTGCGGAAGATCACCGGCTTCTTCGAACGCCACGAATGCGGGTACTGGTGCTTCAGCCGCGCCCTGGCGACCATCCTGCCAGCTTCCGCCAGCGCCTTGATCACCGCCTCGTTGGCATCGCCTTTGTCGCCGTTTTCTTTCAAGACACGCTTGCCGGTGAAGCCGGGCGCCTCATCGGTAAAAACGCCATCGGCATCGACGGTGAACGGGATCGTCGTGTCGATGTTCTGCTCGCGCAGCTTCTTCTGGCTGTTCATCCAGATGATGTAGTCGTCCGAGCCGTGCCCCGGCGCCGTGTGCACAAAACCGGTGCCCGCGTCATCGGTGACGTGGTCACCAGCAAGAAGCGGGACGTCGAAATCGTAGCCAAAATTGCGAAGCGGGTGAGCGCACAACGTGCGACCCAGCTCACCTGGCGTCACATCTGCCACTCTTTCAAAGGCCTCGACCTTCGCCGATTTCATAACGTCTTCGGCAAGCTTGTCAGCGAGGATAAATTTCTCGCCAACACCCGCCCAATTGCCCTCCGGCGCAGCCGTAACCTCGTAGAGCCCATAGTCGATCCGCGATGAAAACGAGATCGCGCGGTTGCCGGGGATGGTCCAAGGTGTTGTTGTCCAGATTACGATTTGCGAACCAACTAACTCGGTCGGCACGACTGGATTTGTGGCCTTCTCTACAAGTTTTCCGCTGGCCAGATCATTACGATTGCCAGACGCGGCTTTGGGTGTGATGGCAAACTTCACCCACACCTGATCCGACTGATAGTCCTGGTACTCGACCTCCGCTTCCGCCAGCGCCGTCTTTTCGACAACCGACCACATCACCGGCTTCGAGCCGCGATAGAGCTGTCCGCTCTTGGCGAACTTCATCAGTTCGTTGGCGATAGTTGCCTCGGCGGCAAACGCCATCGTCGAATACGGGTTGTCCCAGTCGCCAACGACACCGAGCCGCTTGAACTCCTCGCGCTGGACATCAAGCCACTTGGCCGCGAACTGCCGGCACTCGGCGCGGAAATCGTTGACCGGGATCTCGTCTTTATTCTTGCCCTTGGCCCGGTACTGTTCCTCGATCTTCCATTCGATCGGAAGACCGTGACAATCCCAACCCGGCACGTAGTTGGAATCGTGGCCCAGCATATGCTGCGACTTTACAACCAGGTCCTTGAGGATCTTGTTGAGTGCATGCCCGATGTGAATGTTGCCGTTGGCGTAAGGCGGGCCATCGTGCAGCACGAACTTGTGCCGCCCCTGCGCGGCCTCCCGCATTTTGCTGTAGAGCGCGATTTTCTCCCACCGCTCCAGAAGCTTCGGCTCCAACTTGGGCAGCCCAGCGCGCATCGGAAAATCGGTCCGCGGCAAATACAGCGTCTCGCCCCAGTTGCGCCCCGAAGCCTTATCGCCGGTCCCCAGGACCTCATCGTTTTTCGCCATCGATCTTTCAGCCAGTTTGGAGTTCGTGAATCGGATTTGGGCCGCGTTCTAACACGCCGGGAACCTTACGCCAGCAGGAGTGTCGCCACAGCCAGCTTGAACCGCCAGCCGGCGGAGTCGTGTATCAGGTCTCTTCGCGCTTTTTTCTGTGGGGCTGACGCTCACCTGCTGCAAACGCGGCACCCCTCGAGCCCTTCTCATCGACCGGCCCCGCTTGGGAAAAGAACGCGACCTTCAGATTTCCGATGCGTTGCTCCGTCGCATCGTGCGCCTGTTTTACCGCCCGCGTCCAAAGCGGACTGAATAGCAGCGATAACACAATCACCGAGATCGCCAGCTTATAACCCACCGGATCGAGCACACCGTTGGCAAGACCCACCGCCGCCAAAACGAACGAGAATTCACCGATCTGCCCGGTAATGAGCCCAGCCTGATAGGCCGTGTTCCACGGTATCCCGACGAAATACAAAATCGCGATATTTGCAATCGATTTCAGGATCAGGGTGCTCAGCACGAAGGCGCTCACCAGCACCAGGTTTTGCAATATGAAGTTGACGTCGAGGAGCAGACCGATTGCCACGAAAAACAACACCATCAGCACCCCTTGTATGGGCTCCATGGCATGGATGGCTTGCGCTCGAAGCGTTGTCTTGCCAACGATCAGCCCGGCCAGGAACGCCCCGTAGGCTGGAGACATACCCGCAACGCCGGTAATAACCGCCGTCGTCGAACAAATCAGAAGCGCCACCAAGGTGACCATCTCAACCCGGCCCAGAATCCGATCCTGCCATGGGAAGTGCAGCTTGCCGCGCGGCCCCACCAAAGCGATGAACAAGACCAATAATCCGATCGCGAGCACCACCGTGACCATCGTCATCGGCTCTATCGCGCCGCCGGCTTTAAAAGCATTGGCGATGATCAGCATCGGCACGATAGCAATGTCCTGCGCGATCATTACCGCTACGACGATACGGCCCAAATCGCTGCGCAACTCGCCTATGTCATCGAGCATTTTCAACGCCACCGCCGTCGACGACATCGTCACGACAAAAGCCAGCAGCACGACCTGCTCGAAGCGCCAATCCAAAAACGCGCCAAACAACATCATGGCCAGCAGCGCGATCGTCAGCTGACCAATGACCGTCAGCACCGCCGGTTTTAAATTGGCGATGAAGGCCTTGAGGCTGATCTCCATGCCAATGACGAAAAGAAGGAACAGCACGCCGAATTCAGCGATCAACGGCACCGCATCGACCCTGGGCATGAAGCCGATGCCGGCAGGCCCTAACACCAGCCCAGCCAGGATATAGCCAACCATTGGCGGCTGTTTTAGCCAGACCATGACGAGCCCGGAAATCACCGCCGCCAACGTCACGATTGCGATCAATAGGAGAAACGGCAGTTGGTCTTCCATTATGCCCCTTTCGCCATGGTTGGAAGGCACCATGGAACACTGCCGTTGGCCATCACGCTCAACGTAGGTCCCCTGGAAACCGGCGATCCCTCACAGCCGAGCCTAGCAGCCGACAGCGGCACCGGCGATACGCCTTGTAGTCACCCTGTCACGCTCAAAACGCATAGCGCGGCTGCGCCAACGAAACCGTAGTCTTGTTTCAGGAGACCTGAGTATTTCGTAGAGGCGCCTCGCCGGCATCAATGAGCAGTTGGCGGGCCTTTTCGCAATCGAGTGCAATTTGCGCCTTCAGAGCATCCAATAAGTCAAAGCGCCGGTCATCCCGGATAAACGCAATAAATTCGATCGCAAGGTCCTGCTCGTAAAGATCGCCGTCAAAATCGAATATGAACACTTCAAGTCGAACCGCTCCGGAAATCCACACTTGGCCGGCCACCGAGATAAGCCGCCCCGCCATACGTCTTGTTCCCGACGAGAACACGCACCGCAAAGATCCCGTGCATCAGCGCTGTCGCCGCCGGCAGTTTGATGTTCGCGGTCGGGAAACCCAATTCTCGCCCAAGCTTTTGACCGCTTGTCACAGTCCCGGAAACCCGCCACCAGTGGCCGAGTTGTAGCGCCGCGCCGGCGACATCACCCTGTGCAAGATGCAAGCGGATCGCCGTCGACGAGAACACCTCGCCCTCCTCGGCCTGCTGCGCCACGATGCTTGTACCAAAACCTGCATCCTGCCCGGCGAGCTGCATGGTTTCCGGTGTCCCAGCCCGCTTGCGTCCGAAGAAAAAATCGTAACCGATCACCACATGCGAGACGTCGAGCCAATTGACCAGAATATCATCGATGAAACCTGCCGCCGTCCGCCCGGCAAGCGCCGCATTGAATTCGAGGACCACTACAACATCCAGGTCCAACGCTTCCAACAAGCGAAGCTTCTCAGTCAAAGGGGTCAGCCGAAAATGTGGTTCTTCCGGGTGAAAAAACTCGCGAGGATGCGGTTCGAAAACAATCACGCCAGCGGGTCGGTCCTTGCCAAGGGCTTCCGCCACCGTCCGAGAAATCAGTGCTTTATGCCCCCGATGCACACCATCGAAATTGCCAATCGCGAAGACGCCGCCGCGCGCGCTTTGCGGAACTTCTTCTCCATCGCGGATGACGATCATGGCGGTTCAGGGGACCTTTGGTGCAACGCTCGAAGCCGAAGCTCTGCTATTACGGGTCTGCACCCCTGCCTTGCAAGCGACTTCGCACGCAGGCGCAATTATTCTGGTCGCGCGGGCACCATCATATTTGCCTCACCGTCGAGAACGACCTTGCCGCGAACAGTGCAGAAACAATCGAACCGCGCCCGGTTCTTTGCAGGCATCAAATCAACCACAATAACCCGCGCTAGCACTTCGTCGCCAACCTTGACCGGCGCCTTGAAGTTCAACGTTTGCGACACGTAGATGGCGCCAGGACCCGGCATCTTCATGCCAAACACGGTGGAGATATAACTGGCGGTCAACAGACCGTGAGCGATCACCTGCTTGAAGATCGTCTTCGAAGCGAACTCGGGATCCATGTGCACAGGGTTGTAGTCACCCGATACGCCGGCGAAGGTTTCAATGTCCGCCATCGTGACGGTCTTTGACACCGAGGCCTCCATGCCGAGCACGAGATCCTCAAAATAGTAGGTTTTGCGCGTCTCCAGCGTCAATTCAGCTTCTCCCGACCCCACCATTTCTCATGAGCCACCATCCGTTTGGGCGCGCACTGAGTCGGCAACAGTAATAATGCATTATGCCATGGACAACAGGGGCAATGGTCCCTCGGCAAGATTTCGCATGAGAGGCGGCAAGACGGCTGTCATTAAGAGTTTCGTTCAACGGCAACCTTGCAATCTCCCCCTGAGCGCGTTTATGTAACTCTATCCCCTGAAGTCTTACTAACGAGTTGTAGGTCTGCCGGCATTGAAAAATGCCGCCCGCGGATCGGAAAAGAGAACGTATGAGCGATCGCAAGCCTCTCATGCCTAAAGCGACAGCCGTATGGCTGGTCGACAATACCGCCCTCACTTTTGAACAGATTGCTGAGCTTTGTGGTCTCCACACGCTGGAAGTAAAGGGCATTGCAGACGGCGATGTCGCACAGGGCATCAAGGGCATGGACCCCGTTACCTCGGGGCAGCTTACGCGCGATGAAATCGAGCGCGGCGAAAAGAACGACGGCCATAAACTGCGCATGGCCGAACAAAAGGTTATTTTGCCGCAGACCGCGACCCGGAAGAAACGGCCTCGTTATACGCCCGTATCGCGCCGCCACGACCGGCCCAATGCCGTGCTGTGGCTATTGCGCCAACACCCGGAACTGAAGGATAGCCAAATCGTACGGCTCGTCGGCACAACCAAGCCGACCATCACGCAGATCCGCGAAAGAACGCACTGGAATACCAGCAACTTAGTGCCACAGGACCCAGTCACGCTCGGATTGTGCAAACAGTTGGATCTCGACGCCGAGGTGCTGAAAGCCGCCAAGCGGGCTGCAGCCAATCGCCCAGCCGGCGCCCCGATCCCCGATCCTGGTGGTGCCCTCCTGCCAGCCTCCGAAACCGTACCGGGACTGGGCCCAAAGCCTGACTTGACACCGCAACGCTCCGAGGCTGAGGAAGACGCCGAAATGTTCGCACGTCTGCAACAGCTCTCCAGCGGTGATGAAGAAGACGACGACACCAGTGACGAACAGCCCGATGTCGTGTTCCCAGACCCAGTCGCTGAGGCACCGGTCGAGGCGGAGGCAGAGCCTGTTGCTGCAGACGCTACTTCCGACCCTGTTGCTGCGGCAGACGAGACCGGCGAAGACGACCAGAAAGGCTAGGCCCCAAGACCCCGCCCTGCCAGAACTGTCTTGATTTCATCAAGAATGGCTGGATCGTCGATCGTCGCTGGAACGGTCCAATCCTGCCCGTCGGCAATCTTGCGCATCGTCGCGCGCAGGATTTTGCCGGACCGGGTCTTCGGCAGGCGCTGAACCACCATCACATTCTTGAAGGCCGCCACTGGTCCGATCTCCGAGCGCACCAATTTGACGATCTCAGTCTCGATCTCCTTGTGATCACGGTTGACCCCGGCATTCAATACTAAGAAGCCGGCTGGCAACTGCCCTTTGAGCTGATCAGCGACCCCGATAACCGCACACTCAGCGACATCCGGGTGCATTGCAACCACTTCCTCCATCTGCCCCGTCGACAGCCGGTGGCCGGCAACATTGATGACGTCGTCGGTTCGAGCCATCACATAAACGTAGCCGTTCTCGTCGACATATCCCGCATCCGAAGTCGAATAGTAGCCATCGAACTGCGACAGGTAGCTGTCCCGGAAGCGCTTATCGTCGCCCCAAAGCGTTGGCAGACACGACGGTGGCAACGGTAGCTTGACAGCGATTGTCCCCTGCTCTCCAGCGGCTAGCTCCTGGCCACTGTCATCCAACACGTGCAGGTCGTAACCCGGCATCGCCACGGTCGGCGAGCCATGCTTGACGGGCAGCAAGCCGAGACCGACCGGATTGCCGGCGATCGCCCAACCGGTTTCCGTCTGCCACCAGTGATCGATCACTGGAACCTTCAGCTTTGCTTCCGCCCATTGGATCGTATCCGGATCGGCACGCTCCCCGGCCAAGAACAGAGTTCTCAACTTCGACAGGTCGTAGTTGCCAATCAACGAGCCCTCGGGATCTTCCTTTTTAATGGCGCGGAACGCTGTCGGGGCGGTGAACAGCGCAACCACATTGTGCTGCGAGATGACCCGCCAGAACGCACCGGCATCCGGCGTTCCCACTGGCTTACCCTCATAAACAAGTGTCGTTGCTCCGTGCAACAGCGGCGCGTAGCAAATATAGGAGTGGCCGACCACCCATCCCACGTCGGACGCCGCCCAGAACACTTCGCCTGGCTCGATGTCGTAGAAGTTCTTCATCGTCCACTTGAGCGCAACCATGTGGCCGCCGTTGTCGCGCACCACCCCTTTCGGCTGACCCGTTGTCCCGGAGGTGTAGAGGATGTAGAGCGGATCGGTAGCCTTGACCGCGACCGGATCGGCCTTGCGCGACCGCGCCTTCAGGTCGGCAACGGCGTCGGCCCAGTTGTAGTCGCGCCCTGGGGTCAAGCTCGCTTGCGCCTGGTCACGTTGCAATATGAGGCACGCTGTCGGCTTGGTCTGTGCTGCATCAATCGCCTTGTCTAGCAGAGGTTTGTACTCGATGACCCGGCTGCCCTCAATTCCGCAGGATGCCGAAAGGATGGCTACGGGTTTCGCATCATCGATCCGCGTCGCCAGCTCGTTGGCCGCGAACCCTCCAAACACCACCGAGTGAATGGCACCGATCCGGGCGCATGCCAGCATCCCCATCACCGCTTCAGGAATCATCGGCATGTAGATGAGGACTCGGTCGCCGGTCTTCACTCCCATGTCAACGAGCGCAGCCGCCAGCGTCGCAACCTCGTCGGTCAGTTCGCTGTAGGAATAGGTTTTGACGGTGTTCGTAACCGGGCTGTCGTAGATCAGCGCCGGCTGATCGCCGCGGCCTGCTTCAACATGGCGGTCGAGACAGTTATAAGCCGTGTTGCACTCCGCACCGGCAAACCATCGCCCATACTGCCCGGCGTAGGGGTCCAGCACTTGGTCCCACGGCTTGTACCAGGATATGTCTCGAGCAGTTTCACCCCAGAAGGCCTCCGGATCATTGCGCCATGATTGATAGACTTCGTGATATCGGCTGGACGAATTCGACATGAGGGCGTCTCCGGATACAAAGCTATTGTTGTGCAAGGGTATTTCTGTGTGCTCCTGTTGCCCGATGAGCGCAATACTGCAGAGCATGCTCAATTGGGCTAATCGCCGTCTGCTGTCGATCAGCCTTCAGCCACATAGACTGCGACCATCGTCGCGGGCGAACCGGCGCTGGCTCCAGTGTGAGAATACCGTAAAAGAGGCGCTTTAAGAGGGCCACACCCTGATTATCCGGGCATCCGCATCAATACGAGCACTGCCTACGTTCGCACGCTGTCGCCGAGCGAACTGTATACGAAGGACGCATCCGCGCCGCGCGTGAGGCGAAAACCGCCTTAAACGAACAACACTAGCGGTGTTAGTGCGATGAGTGCCGTCAGAATGAACATGGCAACACAGTCGCGAGTTGAGCTGCACATATCGCGGTCTCCCTTATCAACGGGCCAACTCACAACCAATCTCTCGATCAATCCAATTAGGTTAATGGATACGGGGGCCGCCGCAACCGCCAGCAGCGTTTTTGAACGGACACCGATGTCGATCTGCACCGCCGTAGCCGGACCTCCCGTCACGCCTGAGTTTTGAAACGCAACAGATATCCAATTGAATGCACCGCAGAGTTTAGTTAGCGTCCCCGTCAATCTGCATTGAAATTGAACCGGGCCAAGTTGAGCGATGACCGCAAACCCATACGAACAAAACCTCGACAGAAATCCCGCAAATCACCAACCGCTGACACCGGTGACCTTTCTGGAGCGCGCTGCCAAGGTTTATCCCAACCAGACAGCGATCGTTCATGGCAACGCGCGTTTGAACTACGCCGAGTTCTACGCCCGCGCGCGCCGGCTCGCTTCGGCTCTGGCTGGCAAGTACATTGGTAAAGGCGACACCGTTTCGGTGATGCTAGCCAATACACCGCCAATGCTTGAGGCCCACTACGCTGTACCGATGACGGGAGCGGTGCTGCATTCCATAAACACGCGGCTCGATGCGCCGATCATTGCCTTCCAGCTCGACCATGCGAACACAAAGGTCTTGTTCGTCGACCGCGAGTTTTCCGCTGTCGTCAAGGAGGCGTTGGCCCAAGCAAAGGTTAAGCCGCTGATCATCGACTACCAGGACCCAGAATTCCCCCAGGACGGCGAGCAGCTATCTTATACAGAGTATGAGGAATTCGTCGCCAGCGCCGATCCGGGATTCGCCTGGAAGATGCCTGATGACGAGTGGGACGCAATCTCACTCAACTACACCTCTGGTACCACCGGCAATCCCAAGGGCGTGGTCTACCACCACCGCGGTGCCGGTCTGATGTGCTATTCAAATACCATCGCCACGGGCATGGGCCGTTTCCCGGTCTACCTGTGGACGCTGCCCATGTTCCACTGCAACGGCTGGTGTTTCCCTTGGTCGTTGTCGACCGTCGCCGGCACGCACATCTGCCTGCGTTGGGTACGCGCACCGGCAATGTACGACGCCATCGCCGATCACAAGGTCACCCACCTGTCCGGCGCACCGATCGTGATGTCGGTGCTACTGAACGCCAAGCCCGAAGAGCGCCGCGAATTCGACCATACCGTCTCCTTCAACCACGCCGCGGCACCACCTCCACAAGCGGTGCTGAACGAGATGGCAGCCGCCGGTTTCAATCTCACCCACCTGTACGGTCTGACCGAGACCTACGGACCTGCCGTCATCAACGAGTGGAATCCTGCCTGGGACGATCTCTCACCTGAGGCGATCGCGGACAAGCGCATCCGTCAGGGGGTGCGTTACGTGACGCTTGAAGATCTGACCGTCATGGACCCACAGACCATGACCTCTGTGCCTGCAGACGGCGAAACGCTGGGAGAGGTCATGTTCCGTGGCAACAACGTCATGAAGGGTTATCTGAAGAACCCCAAATCAACGGATGAGGCTTTTGCCGATGGCTGGTTCCACTCCGGCGACCTCGGTGTGCTCCACCCCGATGGTTACATTCAGCTGAAAGACCGCTCCAAAGACATCATCATTTCCGGCGGTGAAAACATCTCGTCGATCGAGGTGGAGGATGTGCTCTACAAGCATCCTGCGGTAGCGTACTGCGCAGTCGTCGCCAAACAGGATGTAAAATGGGGCGAAACACCGTGCGCCTTTATCGAGTTAAAGCCCGGCGCCACGCTGACTACGGACGAAATCACTGCCTTCTGTCGAGAGCGCTTGGCCCATTACAAGTGCCCGCGCCATGTCATTTTCTCTGAAGTTCCCAAGACTTCGACAGGCAAGATCCAAAAATTCAAACTACGTGAGATGGCAAAAGACTGACGCCGCGTCGGACACTTGTTCCCGCCCTGCAGCCCCGATACACCATAAGGCGCCCGCTCAGCTGACCTACCGTCCTTGCGCCTGCTAGATCATTGACGTGCGCGCCCACTGAAACACCGGGCCAATCGTAAACCGAGGTAAGGCCACCCGGATTGAATTATCCAGCTCCGCGCCTCCATACCCGTCCGCCAGGCAATCTACTCCTGCACGCCATTTGTGCAGTGCTTGCTTATGCGACGGCGATAGCAACGACCGATGCACCAGCGCTGGCAGCCAGCGACGGAAAGAAGGTCTCTCTCTCCCAGCAAAAACGCGCAGTCCTTGCCGCCCCTCCCGAAGTGCTCCGCAAGCTCGGCGGCCACGTTATCGTCGGATACTATCGCAGCCGGCAGCTAACACCGCTGTTAAAGCGCGGCGCCGTCGGTGGCGTCTTCATGACCCGCCGCAACGCCCGCCGGCGCTCCCGCAAACAACTGGCACGGGAGGTCGAACGATTTCGCAATCTGGCCGCTGGCAACTCCGCCCGGCCACTATGGATCGCCACTGACCAGGAAGGCGGTCTGGTTGCGCACCTGTCCCCTCCATTGCGGCGTCAAAAGTCTCTCGGCCGCATGCTCCGCGGTGCCAAGACGGCGGAAGAGCGGAAAGAAATCGCCAGATCCTTTGCCGAAACCCAGGCAGTCGGTCTGTCTGAACTCGGCGTCAACCTGAACTTCGCTCCCGTCGTCGACCTGAAGCCGAAAAAGCGCCTCCGCCGCGACCGCCGAACCCATCTCATCCGCCGCGCGATCTCCGACGATCCCGATGTGATCGTCGAGGCCGCGGAGACCTACTGCAATGCGCTCGCGGGCTGGCGGGTCTTATGCACGCTGAAACACTTTCCGGGCCTGCAGGGCGTCAAAGCCGACACCCACATCCGTCAGGCTTCGCTCGCAAAGTCGCGTGATGAACTGGAAGCTGCGGATTGGATTCCCTTCTGGAGCCTCACCGCCACGACACCCGCTGCCATGATGATCGGACATGCCAAATTGAGCGCCATCGACGAGGACAATCCGGCCTCCACATCCAACTTGGTCGTCTCGGAGCTGCTTCGTGATGAGTGGGACTACGACGGCATTATCATTACCGACGACCTTGATATGGGCGCCATTAACCGTCGCGCAGGTGGTATCGGCAAGGCCTCGGTCGACGCCCTTCGCGCCGGCGTCGATATCATTCTTCTCACCGCCGACGGCGATCTCGTATACCAGGTGCTTTATGCGTTGCTGAAAGCCCATGAGCGCGGCGAGCTAGATGAAGCGATGCTCGCCCGCAGCCGCGAACGTCTCGACAAATATGCCGAGCGTTTCGCACCTCAGAACAACAGCTGGCCCAAGGACATGCCGGTTCCGACGCCCGCACCGCATCGCTCGGCCCGAGCCGACTGAACGGGAGGATAACAAGGGCTACGAGCACTCCGCCGGACGCGCAAACCCACTTGCGCATCCGTCAGATCTCGATTGAATTTGGAACCCGCAGGCTATTTAACTGGCCGGACGGCCGCTGCGGTTGAAGGTGGTTGTTAGTGACGCGTCTCGTGTTTGAGCCGCTCGATTTCTTCTTTGAGTTTTAGTTTTTCCTGCTTCATTCGTCGGAGGATGACATCGTCGGACCCTGGTCTGGCGGCCTCTTCAACAATCTGCTCGTCAAGAAGGCGGTGTTTCTCAGTGAGTTCTGCAAGATGACCTTCAAGCGACATCATTGCTCCTCCATTCGCGGTTTCATGCCGGTTAAAGCGTGACAGATCATTTTCAGAATGTCCATTAGCCGCTGGCTCACATTTTTGCATTACGTTAAAGAACCCACTAAAATGCCAAGTATCGCGGTCCCGAGCCGCTCTCGCGACACGTCGTCGTAACACATGCTCAGCCCACATAACTTTCAGTCCTGACTTGCAGAAAACTGCGAACAGGCCGATAGTTGCACGCGCATTGGATGAGAGCTGCACGAAGAACAAATGGACCGCGAGCAAGAGCAGAAATTGCGCGATGAACTGGTGTCGCTGCAACAGCGTCATCGTTCGCTCGATGAAGAGATCGCGGAGCTCGAACTCTCTGGCTTCGCTGACCAACTTACGATCAAGCGGCTAAAAAAGGAAAAGCTCGCTCTGAAGGACCGCATGCATGCGGTTGAGGATCAGCTGACCCCGGACATCATCGCCTGAGATGATTCCGCCCAGCATATCCAGCTGAACTGGAACGCCCCCTTCAACGTTTGCCGAACGTGATGCAGACGTCACCCAAATTGCCACAATCCTCCAAGGTACATCCGGCCGGACGCTGGCTTTATCCGCGTCCCGAGGGGCTTTTTTGCGAATCAGGCGGTTTTTACGTCGATCCCAATAAACCTGTGGATAAGGCCGTGATCACCCATGGTCATGCCGACCATGCGCGCCGTGGACATGGCGCGGTCCTCGCAACTCCAGAAACCATCGCCATCATGAAACTGCGCTACGGCGAAGACTGCGCCGGCGTCTTTCAGCACATCGACTACGGCCAAACGGTCTCAGTTAACGGAGTAAGCGTTCGCATCGTCCCGGCCGGTCACATACTCGGGTCAGCGCAAGTCGTGCTTGAGCACAACGCAACGCGTGTCGTAGTCTCCGGCGATTACAAGCGCGCTTTTGATCCGACCTGCGAACCCTTCGAACTCGTCCGATGCGACGTCTTCGTCACCGAAGCGACGTTCGCCCTTCCTGTCTTCCGTCACGAACCTGCCGACAAGGAAGCCCGCCGGCTAATTGAATCGGTCCGCCAGCAGCCTGAACGCACCCACATGCTAGGCGTCTATGGCCTTGGCAAGTGCCAGCGCATGATCGCACTGCTGCGCCAGGCTGGCTTCGAAAAAACCATTCATTTGCATGGCGCCCTGGTCGAGCTGACGCAATTTTATGAGCAACGCGGCTTCACGATGGGTTCTTGGCGCCCGATTGAAAAAGACAACTCCGGCCACCGCCAAGACTACGCGGGCCAGCTGGTAATGTGCCCTCCGTCGGCGATTTCCGATCGTTGGTCGCGCCGCTTCCCCGACCCCGCAACGGCTTTTGCCAGTGGCTGGATGCGTGTTCGCGGCCGCGCCCGCCAAAACGGCGTGGAACTGCCCCTGATCGTTTCCGACCATGCGGATTGGCCCGAGCTAATCGCAACCATCAAGGAGACCGGAGCCGAGGAGGTTTGGGTTACGCACGGCCGCGAGGACGCGCTCGTACATCAACTTGGCCTTATGGGCGTCCCCGCCCGTGCACTCGCGCTTGTTGGCTTCGACGATGAGGGTGAGTAATCACCGATGCAGCGCTTCGCCAACCTTCTCGACAATCTGGCCTACACCCAGAGCCGCAAACGCAAGCTGGCTCTATTGGCGGACTATCTCCTCAACACAATGGACCCCGACCGTGGTTGGACGCTCGCCGCACTAACCGACGGTCTGCCGATTTCACTTCCACTCCGGCGCATCCTCCCCGAGCTATTGTCGGATACGGTCGATGCCGAGCTCTACCGGCTGTCCCGCGATTATGTTGGCGATACCGCCGAGACCGTTTCCCTCCTGTGGCCCGAGCGACAATCCGAAGGAGACGAACCACCGACAATCTCGGCACTGGTGGTGGCCTTTGAAACCACACCCAAGGACCGCATCCCAGACCTCCTGGCGCGCGCACTTGACCGGCTCGATACCTCGGGTCGCTTCGCGCTACTAAAACTCTTGGGAGGCGCTCCTCGCGTTGGTGTTTCAGCCCGACTTGCCAAAACCGCACTGGCCCAGGCATTCGACCATGATGTCGGCGATATCGAAGAAGTCTGGCATGCCGTCGATCCGCCCTACCACGATCTCTTCGCCTGGCTGACTGGCAAGGGTGATAAACCCGATCCCGGCAACCGGCCGATCTTCCGCCCAATGATGCTGGCGCATCCAATCCAAGACGAGGATTGGCCCAGACTCGAGCCAAACGACCTCACCGCCGAATGGAAATGGGATGGCATCCGCGTTCAAATCACCGCAACTGCCTGTGAAATGCGCCTCTTTTCACGGACCGGAGACGACATCTCCAAAGCCTTCCCAGAGATCGCTTCGGCCTTTATCAGCCACCACTGTGTACTTGATGGCGAACTGTTGGTCGTTCGTAACGCCGAGGTCGCACCCTTTAACGATCTCCAGCAACGCCTCAACCGCAAGACCGTCTCGCCCCGCCAGCTACGTGAATTTCCCGCACATGTGCGCGTCTATGATTTGCTCTTTGAAGGCGACGAAGACTTGCGTCCCTTACCTTTCGAAGAACGCCGCGCACGCCTGGGGGCCTGGTACGCCAGAAACTCCCCGCCGCTCACCGACCTCTCGGAAACCGTAGCGTTCACCGACTTCGATGAACTCTCGCAGATCTGGTCGGGCACCCGCCAAGACGGCATCGAGGGTCTCATGTTGAAGCGTAAGTCGAGCCCCTACATCGCCGGCCGGCCAAAGGGGCATTGGTGGAAATGGAAACGCGCACCGCTGACGCTCGATTGCGTCCTAATGTACGCCCAGCGCGGATCCGGCAAGCGCTCATCATATTATTCCGATTATACGTTTGGTGTCTGGATCGACGACAGCTCGGCCTCAGCAGATACCGGCGAACCTCAACTCGTCCCGGTCGGCAAGGCCTATTCGGGTTTCACCGACGAAGACCTTCTCAAGCTCGACCGCTTCGTCCGCAACAACACGGTCGAACGGTTTGGCCCGGTGCGGTCCGTCGCGCCGAAACTGGTCTTCGAAGTTGCCTTCGACGCCGTGCAGCTCTCAAGCCGTCACAAATCCGGCGTCGCAATGCGGTTCCCGCGGATCGCACGCATTCGCTGGGACAAACCCGCCAACGAAGCCGACACCCTGTCAGCCGTTAGAGCGCTTCTCTGACGTCCGCCTCACCTCACGGCAATCGCAACATCGCGCAGCACGTTCGCTTCCAACTGCACCTCGACAAGGCGATGCTTGAGTACATCACCGATGCTGACGATACCGACCAGCTTACCGTCCTTCACCACGGGCACGTGGCGGATGCGCTTAATGGTCATGAGACGCGCGACTTTACCGACCGAGTCGTCGGGGCGGCAGGTGTGGACCGCACCGGTGCACAGCTCTGCGACGGGAATTGAATCGAGAGCGGTACCGTGATCCGCCAAGCCATGAACGATATCGCGCTCACTGATGATACCATCAAGGCTGCGCCCATCGATTGAAACGATCATCGCACCCACTTTCTCGGCCCTAAGCCGGTAGGCAAGCTCACCGATTGTCAGGGTCGGCGGCACAGTACGAATGGCGTGACCTTTCTCCTTGAGAATGTCCGAGACAAGCATGACGCGGCTCCTTCGCCGACGCAGGGGTCGGCGGTTGTGGTTGATCGGCAGCACCCTTATTCAACACTATGCATCCCGCCCACGCTGAGCAACGATCGTTTGAGCGGTTGCGCTTGAAGAAACGCCGGCAGATTTTTGCAGCGCAAAAAAACTTGGCCCTTGCGTCCTCCCCCTGCGTCGTTTAGAAGCCCCCCTTTCCCGCGCCGTTAAGAGATTCGCTGCAGCCCAGCATTCGCAAAAAGCTCTTTCCGGTTAACGTGTTCAAGAATTCGCCAACTGGAGCTTGAATGAGCGACAGCACCGCTAGAAACGGTCCAACCAACGCCCTCGTCGGGATCATCATGGGTAGCCAATCCGATTGGCCAACCATGAAGCGTGCTGCGGCTACTCTTGATGAATTGCAGGTCCCTTACGAAACCCGCATCGTTTCCGCCCATCGCACACCCGACCGGCTCTATGACTATGCGAAACAGGCTCATTCACGGGGCCTCAAAACGATCATCGCCGGCGCCGGTGGAGCCGCTCATCTTCCGGGCATGACCGCATCGTTAACGCTTCTTCCCGTGCTTGGTGTTCCGATCAAATCGAAATCGATGCGTGGTCTCGATAGCCTCTATTCCATCGTCCAGATGCCTTGTGGCGTTCCGGTGGGAACTCTGGCGATTGGCGAGCCCGGCGCCTGCAACGCAGCACTAATGGCGGCCCAGATTCTGGCGCTCAACGATGCTGATCTCATGGCGCGGATTGCCGCTTGGCGTCAACGCCAAAGCGACGCCGTAGCCAACGCTCCCGCTGACGAAAAAGAAACCTGAAAGATATGAGTGCGCTCCCTCCCGGATCTGTCATCGGAATTCTGGGCGGTGGCCAGCTTGGTCGCATGTTGGCGGTCGCAGCGGCTCGATTAGGCCAACAGGTTCATATCTATTCCGACGCCACGGGCCCGGCGTTCGATGTTGCCAGCCGCCACACGGTTGCCTCCTACGAGGACACCGATGCGATCACCGCCTGGGCTCGCGAAGTCGACGTTGTCACGTATGAATTCGAAAACGTCCCGCTCAGCGCCGCCGCCGCGGCCGACGCCGCAAAGCCGGTCCGCCCCGGCGCACGCGCGCTGGAAGTCGCCCAAGACCGGCTTGTCGAGAAGCAATTCATTGAAGGTCTGGGCCTGCCCGTCGCACCATTCGCAGCCATCGACAGCGACGCCGATCTCACCCGCGCGCTTCAAAAAACCGGCATGCCCGCGCTCCTGAAAACCCGCCGCTTTGGCTATGATGGCAAGGGTCAAACCCGCATCATGACGCCAGACGATGCAGCTACCGCACGTGACGCAATCGGCCGCGCGCCCGCCATCCTTGAGGGCTTTGTCAGCTTCGAATACGAAGTCTCCGTGATTATGGTCCGCGGCCTGGATGGCCAGACGGTCTGCTACGACATCCCCCTCAACACACACGTTGACGGCATACTCGCCACCTCGACTGTTCCAAGTCCCTTGCCCAGCGAGATTGCTAAACGGGCCGTCGAGATCGCCAAGCGCATCGCCGCCGCGCTCGAATACGTCGGCGTGCTTGCGGTTGAAATGTTCTTCGTCGGTGCCGACGCCACCGAACCGTTGGTCGTCAACGAGATGGCGCCACGGGTTCACAATTCCGGTCATTGGACGCTCGATGCCTGCGCCGTAAGCCAGTTCGAAAACCATGTTCGAGCGGTATCTGGCTGGCCGCTCGCACCCGCTGACCGCCATGTCGACGCCGTCATGACCAATCTGATCGGCGCCGACGTTAAGGCTTGGCAGACGCTGGCGGCCGAGCCAGGAGCCTGCTTACACCTTTATGGCAAGCGCGATGCCCGCCCAGGCCGTAAAATGGGGCATCTGACACGTGTTTCACCTAAAACCCCAACTTAGAGGTTCGTTTTGAACCAAGTGGACAATCGGGGACGATACGTGTTATCCCCTCCGCAATCCGTACAAGTTTAGCCGCTGTGGAACGGGCCCAGGGCCCGGCCAGCGAGGCATACCGAAATAGCCGTCTGCGACTGCTCAAAGAAAGGATAGGGACACGCGTGCAGGTTCTCGTTCGCGATAATAATGTCGATCAAGCCCTTAAGGCGCTGAAGAAAAAGATGCAGCGCGAGGGTATCTTCCGTGAGATGAAACTCCGGAACTACTACGAAAAACCTTCTGAAAAGCGTGCGCGCGAAAAGGCTGAAGCCATCCGCCGCGCCCGTAAGCTTGCGCGCAAGCGTGCGCAACGCGAAGGCCTGCTACCCATGAAAGGTAAGACCCGAACCCGGTAGTCACGCCAAACTGCGACCAGGAATTATAAGTATACGAAAGCCGGCGCACATCGCGGTGCCGGCTTTATTGCGTTTGCTGAGACACGTGCCTTATCCAGCTTCCGCCATCGGCTTGCTCTCACGCCGCGACCGGTCAATCCAATCGTTGACCGCTTCGAACGAGCCATAGAGGACGTGATCGGAGTGTCCGGCCTCCGGAAACGTAACAATCTCTGAGGGTCCACGAGCGCTTGCCGCCACTTTGCGACCCATTGCCACCGGGATTATGCCGTCAAGCTCACCGTGCACCACAAGCACAGGCGCCTCGACCTTCTTCAGATGGCGTAGCGTCTCGTAGCGGTCTCGCATCATCAAACGTCCAGGCAGATAGGGATAATGCAGCTCGGCAACGTCCACGATGGATGTGTAGGGCGCATCGAGAACAACACCTCCAACGGGCCGAGCCGCCGCCACCTGCACCGCGATACCCGATCCAATCGACTCCCCGTAAACGATCAAATCCTCCGGCTCGATCCCCCATCCTATAAGCGTGTCATAGACAAGGATTGCGTCCGCAACGTTGGCGCGCTCGGAAGGACGGCCCGATGACCCTGAGTAACCGCGATAACTCATGATGAGTAATCCCCGGCCAGCCGCTTGGTAATTGGAAGCCCGCTCGGCCCGGTCCGCTAACGTCCCCGCATTACCGTGAATGTAAAGCAAGGTCGGCTGTCCGCGCCGTGGTGGCGAATACCATGTAACCAGCTCTTCGCCGTCTGCCGTCTCCAGGATATGTTCGCGAAACCCTGAAAGCCCGGCCTGTTCGGGCTTCATGTAGGTCGGATCTGGCTCGTACATCAGTCGACGCTCAACAAGCGGAGCTCCAACCAAAATGGCGAGGACGATGCAGGCCAAACCAATCAAGGTGCCAATAATCAACATAAAATCCATGCCCCCAAAACGCTTGCAGGATTCTGCCAGAAGAGACCCTCTTGCGAGGATCCCAATCCAGGAAAAGCGTGAAACATGGAACTATGCAAATCAAGAGCAGGACTTGCTTTTGGCGAATGCGCATGCTTACGAATTGACCAGAGTTGCAGATGCGTCACTGCTGCGCCGTCTCCACTGGCCCATCGAAACAAGCTAACAAATGACGAACCCGTTCGCGCCCCGGCAGGTGTCCGAAGGCAGAGCCGCGGCTCTTCGCAAGCCAGGGTTCGAAGTCGACGACGGTTTGCCGTCTAAATATCCCATGATCACGGCCGTACTCGATCGCCCAGCAGTCAGCCTCTTTTTCGCTGGTTCCGGTCGGACTATACCAATGACCAAGCCTGTGGTGGGCACATTCGTGGGCGTAAAAGAAAATCTGCAACGGCCTTGGCAGCGTCCGCAAAAGTTCAGGGTCGAGCAAGATATAGGGCACCGTATTGATCACCCAAGCCCTGCCCACGTCCCCTAGATCTGAGACCTGCAAAGCCAAAACGGACCTGCCTCGAAAATCCGTGCAGCTCATCTGCATCCCAGCGACGCGAAAACCTGCCCCGGCCGCCTCGGTAGGCCTTGCCGCAGGCGTCAAAAATGCAATCGTAACGATCGAGAACACAATTGCTCGAACCAAGGAAAACTCCTTTGTGCACGAGAAGATCTAGCAGCCGATGATACATCATCACGCCAACTCCAAAAGGCTATCTGTGGAATACGCCCCCAAAACCGCGCGAGCCGAGCGTGATCCATCGTTCTCTAACAAACGCGCGAGTCACTTCGCTGGATCGGCCAAGAAGCTCCAGATGTGGGGATAAAGCCCATCGCGGACCAATGTGTTGTGGTCACTACCCGGCATCAGCACGAGTTTTTTCGGTGACGGTGCAAGTTGAAAAAGGCGCTGCGCGTGTGAAAAAGGGATCGTAGTATCGCTATCGCCATGGGCGATCAGCAACGGCATATTGACATCGCCGATGATTTCACGCGTTCGGAACTGGTCCCACAAAAGCAGTGACACCGGTATATAGGGGTGGCGTTCACCGGCAACGTCGACGATTGCCGTGTAAGGCGCCTCTAAAACCAGCGCCTGAGCATTCACCTCCGTCGCCAGCTTGGCGGCTACGCCGGTACCAAGTGATAGCCCGTGAAGGATGATTTTCTCTGGCTGATGCCGTTGGGCGAGCCAGCGATAAGCCGACCGCGCGTCCTCATACAAACCATCTTCGCTCGGCGAGCCCGTCGAACCTGGAAATCCCCGATAGGAAAAAGCAAGCACTCCCGCCCCGTGCTTGGCAATCCGTTGCCAGCGCCACTTTTTCCGTTCAAGACCGCCGCCCTTGCCGTGAAAAAACAAGAATACATCGCCGTCCTTCTCCTGCGGCGGCAGGTACCAGCCGGAAAGAGTTTCACCATCCGATGTTGGAATCGCGACGCGAGTGCTACCCGCAATGGCCAAGGTTCCCGGCTTGCGAAGCTCGCCCGTATCGTATTGGTCAAAGATGAAATAACGCTGGTTGAAGTACGTTGCTAGCAACGCCGCCGCGTAGACCAGAACGAGGCCGACAAGACCAAACCGCAAGATGCGTAAAACCATCTGACAATCCCACCATTGCCGCGCACGTCGTTCCACCTAACGAAAAAGCCTTGCAGCAAATCATGACGACTTGCCAGCAAGGCTTTTTGGGGGACTTGAAGAGACGCGGGTTTCGCTCCGCGGTAGATCAATCGCTCACGGACTTGGCGATCTCTTCGGTCATCTTCTTTGCATCGCCGAGCACCATGATGGTGTTGTCTCGGTAGAACACGGGATTATCGATACCCGCGTAGCCCGAAGCCAGCGACCGCTTGTTGAACAGCACCGTTCCTGCCTTCCAAATCTGCAGAACGGGCATCCCGTAGATCGGCGAGCCTGGATCGTCTTCGGCGGCCGGGTTAACGACGTCGTTCGCGCCAATCACGTAAACAGCATCCGACTGCGAGAATTCCGAGTTGATGTCTTCCAACTCGAAAACCTCATCATAAGGCACGTTGGCCTCGGCCAGCAGCACGTTCATATGGCCCGGCATACGGCCCGCAACAGGGTGAATCGCGTACGAGACCTCGACGCCAGCCTCCTTCAACGACTCCGCCATTTCGCGGAGCGCGTGCTGCGCCTGGGCAACTGCCATGCCGTAACCGGGCACGATGATGACCTTCTGGGCGTTCTTGAGGATGTAGGCAGCGTCTTCAGCACCACCGATCTTGGCGGCTTTTTGCTCACCGTCTCCACTCGGGCCGGCGGTCTCACCACCAAAGCCGCCAAGGATCACCGAAATGAAGGAACGGTTCATGCCCTTACACATGATGTAGGAAAGGATTGCACCCGACGAACCCACCAGCGCTCCGGTAATGATTAGTGCGATGTTTCCGAGCGTGAAGCCGATACCTGCGGCCGCCCAGCCCGAGTAGGAGTTGAGCATCGACACCACCACCGGCATGTCCGCTCCACCAATCGGAATGATGATCAAAACACCGATGAGCAGCGACAAGATCGTGATCAGCCAGAAATAACCCTTGGCGCCGCCCGACTGCATGAACAGCATGACCAGAACGACGATCGCAACAAAGATGCCGAGGTTCACGATATGCCGAAGCGGCAGGATAATCGGCGCCCCCGACATGCGCCCCGACAGCTTCGCGAAGGCGATAACCGAACCGGTAAACGTGACGGCGCCGATCGCGCTACCCAGCGACATTTCGAGAAGACTTGCCGCCTTGATGTTCCCAGGCGTTCCGATTCCGAATGCATCCGGCGCATACAGTGCGGCAGCCGCCACAAAAACAGCAGCCATACCGACCAACGAGTGGAATGCTGCGACCAATTCCGGCATCGATGTCATCGGAATGTCGCGAGCGACTTTTGCGCCGATGCTCCCGCCGATACCGATACCGGCGATGATCAACAGCCAGGTCGTCCAGTCACCCAGTCCGGGAAGCTGCGCCAAGGTCGTCAGGATGGCAAGCGTCATGCCCACCATGCCGTAGAAGTTACCTTGTCGCGAAGTCTCCGGGTGCGAAAGGCCCCGCAGCGTCAGAATGAAGAGGACGCCCGCGACCAAATAGAGGATCGCGGCGAGATTGGGCGGGATTAATTCCGGCATGGTTCAAGCTTTCCAAGGGGACTATCGCGGACGAGAAGAGAAGTGCCAGCCCAGCGCTATTAGCGCTTCGGCTCCTTTTTCTTGTACATAGCGAGCATGCGGCTGGTGACGAGAAACCCGCCGAAGATATTGACCGACGCCATCACCAGCGCCAGGAAGCCAAAGACCTTGGCGGCAACGCTGCCTGTGCTTGTCACGCCAGAGATCCCGACGGCCAGCAAAGCCCCCACCACGATCACCGAAGATACCGCGTTGGTCACCGACATCAGCGGTGTGTGCAGCGCCGGCGTCACGCTCCAGACAACGTAGTAACCAACAAAGATCGCGATCACGAAGACCATGATCTGGTAAACCCAAGGATCCACACTGCTGCCACCCGCCGCATACGCCGGCGTGGTCAAGGCAAAGCCGGTCGCCGCTGCGGCCGTGAGCCCTTTGAAAAGCTGCTTGGTATTCACGATGAAGCGCTCCCTGAGGTGTGCGGCGCTAAGCGGCCTGTTGAGTGAGGTTGGGGTGCACCAGCACCCCGTCCTTAGCCAGAAGTGTTCCCTGGATGATGTCGTCGTCCCAGTTGATCTCCAGCTTGCCTTCTTCCTTGTTGATCATCAGACCAATGAAGGACAGCAGGTTTCTGGCGTAGAGACTGGAAGCATTGACGGGCACCGTCCCCGCATAGTTGAGCGGACCGACGATCGTAACGCCGTTGTCGGTGACAAACGTCTCACCGGGTTTGGTAAGTTCGCAGTTGCCGCCGCGCTCGGCGGCAAGATCGATGATCACCGCACCGGGCTTCATACTCGCCACCATATCCGCCGAAATCAGCTTCGGCGCCGGGCGGCCCGGGATCAGCGCGGTTGTAATAACGATGTCCTGCGCGGTGACATGCTTAGCCACCAGTTCCGCCTGTTTAGCCTTGTATTCGGCCGACATCTCTTTGGCATAACCACCGGCCGTCTGCGCCTGTTTGAATTCCTCGTCCTCGACGGCGACGAATTTCGCTCCGAGCGATTGCACCTGCTCCTTGGTCGCTGGACGAACATCCGTAGCGGTCACGATTGCGCCGAGCCGGCGCGCTGTCGCAATGGCCTGCAGACCGGCCACCCCGACGCCCATGATGAACGTCTTCGCCGCCGGCACCGTCCCCGCAGGCGTCATCATCATCGGAAATGCTGCGCCAAACTCAGATGCCGCGTCAACGACGGCCTTATAGCCGGCGAGGTTAGCCTGGCTCGACAACACGTCCATCGACTGGGCGCGCGTCGTGCGCGGCATGAATTCCATCGTGAAGAGCTTCGCCTTCGTCGCTGCCAGTGCATCAAGCTCGCCGCGATCGCCAAACGGATCGAGCATGGCGACAACAACGGCACCCGGCGCCAGTGCTGCGATATCCTCGTTACTTGGCCGCCGCACCCGAAACAGGATTTCTGCGCCCTGCAAGGCAGCCGCACTGTTCGCGGCGATTTCCGCACCCTGCGCCGCGTAGGCGTCATCGGCGAACCGCGAACGCAAACCGGCACCAGCTTCGATCCGGACCTTGCACCCGAACCCAACCAGCTTTTTCACAGTATCCGGAGAAACGGCAACGCGAGGCTCGTTTTCAGGCTCGGCCGTAACAGCGATCGTGACCATGGAGTTTTCCGATTATCGCAGCCCGCCAGAAAAGGCGGTCAGGGGGATGAGGGATCAAGCAGATCGCGGCCGCAGACACGCGCGGTGCTCTGGGCCATTCTGGGAATTAGACTTGCCCAGGGCCGGGGCCCTGACAAGACAACTTTTGCAGCAATTCGTCCTGCAAAAGCCCGAAAACTCTCAGCTTGATCAGGTTAGGAAGTAGGCCATACCGATCAGCAGGATCGCAACAAAGGCGACAAGCACCACTGCGCCCATCAAGAAGCCTTTGTAGGTGCGTTTATGCTCTTCATAGTCCATGTCCGGATGACCGCCGGTCAGATCGACACTCATGTGACAAAATCCTCCCCTTGAGTGTGTTTGACTTCCGCTACGGTCGCATACAGCGCGGAGGCACAAGCACCGTTGCTGTCGAGACTCTACGCTGTTTCGCGCAATAGAGAGTTGATGCGATTTGGAATGTCAAGCCATCTGATTGCCGCGCCTACATCCTTTTTTCCGTTGGCGCTGCATCACATCAAAGAAAGGTCCCCATGGTCCGGCTAAAAATGAAGACAAACTGGGTTCCGATCTACACGACATTTTTTGGCGCGTTGGCACTTCTCATGGCCGCTTCGGCCAGCCAAGCGCTCACTCCCGACGAGCAAGAAAAATCGCTTCTCTCGTCCTGCGAGGAGAAACTCTGCCGGCAAATCCTGGACAAAACCCCGCCAAAGGGACGCTTGCGCTGCGACCTCGAGAAAACTTGGGGCAAGAAGGACATAAAAAGGGGGGCCAAGACCAAATCGATATCCTGGGGCTTTGGTGATGCCCAGTGTTCCGTGAAGCTGAGCATCAGCCGGAAACATATCATTAGAGCCCTTACGGCGGCCAAGTACGAGTTTTCCGTGCGACGCCACGACGTCGACTGCAATGTGGAAACCAGCAACGGCATCAAACCACTTAAGGCCAGCCTGGCTCCCAAGCTCAAATTCAAGAACGGGCGCATTAAAAAGATCTGGATTAAACTCAAAGATATCGATGGCCCAGAGCCCCTCTCTTCGTTTGTCTGGGCGACCGCAAAGCTGGAAGACACATTCGGTCTGTTCCATTCCGAAATGGTCAAACAGGTCAACAAATTCGTCCACCGCAAATGCGACCAGCGCTATAGTCCGAAGGCCTTAGCCGGGAAGAAGCGGCGCAAGGCTCGTGCAGCACGTCAAGCCAAGATGAAGGCGCTGAAACAACAACGCCAGAAGGCGCGTCAAAAAAGCACGAATGACCAAGCCGCAAAGAAGCCTCTTGCAGAGCAGTCGCATCAATCCAAAAACGAAAAACCGGCAAAAGCAGCAGTCGAGACAACGCCGTAAAATGGCACCAGCGCGAAAAGAATTGCGGCCCCACGATAACGGACCGCAAAGCAACCGATAGACGGCCAGACTGTGTTTCGGCGGCCACCGCAAGCTGGCCAATTCCGCGAAGCCGAAAAGCCGTCAGTCATCGCCTCATTGCCATCGGATTGTTGGCTCATGCAGCGCCCGCGGCCGGTCGTTTTTCTTGAGATCCATCGATGCCAAAACAGGATCCCAAGCCCGACCGTCAAGCCAACTATCACTTCACGACAATGGGGGAGTCTAAATCATGCTGACCACTGGCATTCGCATACGGTTTTCTGCGTCTCTTGTTGGCGCTGTTACTTTGAGCCTAGCCGCACTCGCCGCACCGGCCTTCGCCCTCGAAGCCGATCTGAACGAAAAAAAGAATCTTAGAGCCTGTGAGAAAGACCTTTGCGCGATGATCCTGAGCAAGGATACCAGCGGCGGCGATCTCGCCTGCTCCATTTCCAAGACATGGGCCAAGGACAGTATCGAGAAGGGCGCGAGCACTAAGAGCCTTAGCTGGGGTTTCGGTGACGCCCGCTGCACGCTCGATCTGAAGGCCGCCCGCGGGAACGTGTCTCCTCGTTGACAAATCCCGAGCACAAATTCGAGATGAAGCCGCATACCGTGAATTGCCAGATCTAGCAGGGCGACGACGTCACCAAGATCGACGTGAAATTGGCGCCAATGGTGACCTTCGAGGACGGAAAAGCTGCAAAGGCGGAACTCAACATCACCAAGGTCGAGGCCCCAACCGTTATGAGCACGGTGATCACGGGCGCAGGCTGGGTGGAGAAGAATTTCAACCTCTTCCACGGCGAAACGGTCGACGAAATCAACGACTTCGTGCACAAAAAGTGCGCCAAGCGTTATCCTGAACTGACCAACAAATAGGTCCCAACGCGCCAACCCCAGCGCCGGGATCAACGCGTCCAGGCGCGCCTCTGAAGTCCACCGGAATTCACAGGCGCGACTTAAGCTCGTTCAGCGGCCGCCGTATCGAGTTCCCGGCCGAGTGCTGCAAACACAGTCGCAAGGATACCATCGCCGGACAGCCCAGCCGCCTCGTACATCTCAGCCGGTTTGCCGTGATCGAGGAACCGATCGGGCAGCACCATCGGACGAACCTTCAAACCATTATCCAGCGCGCCTGTTCGGGCCAGATGCTGCAACACATAGCTGCCGAAGCCTCCAACCGAGCCTTCTTCAACCGTCACCAGCACCTCGTGATTGCGCGCCAGCTGGGTAACGAGATCCTCATCCAAAGGCTTCGCGAAACGCGCATCGGCGACCGTCGCGGATAGTCCGTAGCGGGCCAGCTCGTCGGCAGCCTTGAGGCATTCGCCCAAACGCGTCCCCAAGGACAACAGCGCAACCGAAGTACCCTCGCGCATAATGCGGCCGCGGCCAATCTCGATCTCCTGTCCGCGGTCAGGCATGTCCACGCCAGACCCTTCACCGCGTGGATAGCGGAACGCGATCGGACCCTCGTCGTAGACGGCGGCTGTCCGCACCATATGCTTCAATTCAGCTTCATCGGACGGCGACATCACGACAAAATTTGGCAAACAGCCAAGATACGCGATGTCGAATGAACCCGCGTGTGTTGCTCCATCAGCACCGACAAGACCGGCCCTGTCGATTGGGAACCGCACCGGAAGCTTTTGGATCGCCACGTCGTGGACGACTTGGTCATAGGCTCGTTGCAGGAACGTCGAGTAGATCGCACAAAACGGCTTCATACCCTCGCATGCGAGGCCCGCCGCGAAGGTCACCGCGTGCTGCTCTGCGATCCCGACGTCGAAAGTCCGCTCAGGAAACTCCTTGCCGAACAGATCAATCCCGGTCCCAGACGGCATCGCCGCCGTGATCCCGATAATCCGGTCGTCGTCTTTGGCCTCTTCGACCAGGCTTTGTCCGAAGACTTTCGTGTAGCTTGGTGCGTTCGCCTTGGTCTTAATCTGCGCGCCCGTAACTATGTTGAACTTGGCTACGCCGTGAAACTTGTCGTCGGATTCCTCAGCCGGCGCATAGCCCTTGCCCTTGCGGGTCACAACGTGAATGAGAATTGGGCCCTGCTTGGCATCACGCACGTTCTTCAAAACGGGCAGCAACTGGTTGTAGTCGTGGCCATCTATCGGGCCGATGTAGTAGAAGCCGAGCTCCTCGAACCAAGCACCGCCCTGCCACAAGTGGCGGGTGTATTCCTCGACACGCGCGGCCCGCCGCTCCCAGCTCTTCGGCAATCTCCTGGCAAGCAGCTTGGCAATGTCACGGACGTAGAGGTAAGGACCGCTGGAGGTAACCCGGGCCAGGTAGGCTGACATCGCTCCCGTCGGCGGCGCAATCGACATATCGTTGTCGTTCAATATGACGATCAACCGTTCATCCCGGGCGCCGGCGTTGTTCATGGCCTCATAGGCCATACCCGCAGACATGGCCCCATCACCGATCACCGAGACGACATTGTTATTGCCGCCTTTCAGATCGCGTGCCACCGCCATCCCAAGACCGGCCGAGATCGATGTAGAGGAATGCCCGGCCCCGAATGAATTGTATTCGCTCTCGCTGCGCTTGGTGAATCCCGACAACCCGTCCGGCTGCCGCAGCGTACGAATGCGCGATCGGCGCCCAGTTAGGATTTTATGCGGATAAGCCTGATGTCCAACGTCCCAGATCAGTCTGTCGCTGGGCGTATCAAAAACCCAGTGCAGAGCGACCGTTAGCTCGACCACCCCAAGCCCGGCCCCAAGGTGCCCTCCGGTCACAGATACCGCTTCGATCAACTCTTGGCGCAACTCGGCGGAAAACTGCTCGAGATCGCTTTCAGGCAATTTTCGAAGGTCGGCCGGCTCGCTGATGGTATCGAGGAGGGGTTTCGGGGAAGGCTGCAAAATGTTCGTCATCATCACCTCGTCTCCGGAAACCACGCGGCTTCCACTAGGAGCCATACGTCGCACAATTCAATTGGACTTGTTGAGCAGACAGATCGGAACGGCACAGAACCCCGCCGCGAGCGGCCACTATATCCGGTTGTTAGCCGCCGCATAGATGTCAAAAAGCTCAGATCCCTGTAACTTTTTACGTCCAAGTCTGTCAGATGCCAGCAACTTAGCACTCAAGGGTCTAGCGGCTCGGTCCCGGACGGGCGACCAGCTGTATCGGTCGTAATCTTCTCAACCTTGGCCTCCGCCTGCGCCAGCAATTGATTACAATGAGCCTTCAGCGCCTCGCCGCGCTCGTACATCACAATCGACTCTTCCAGCTCGACGTCGCCGCGCTCCAACTTCCCGACGATCCCTTCAAGTTCCGTCAGTGCTTTTTCAAAGCTCAGCTGCGGAATGTCCTTGTGGCTGGGGTTAGTCCTTGCCACCATCGTGTTGTTCTCTCCAAGCCGACCTACAGCCATCGCGCTGCAATCCAATCCTCGGTGATGTCGGTCACCTCAACCGACATCCATCATCGCCCGCACATGGACCGCGACCGACCGCGCCAGTGCCGTTAGGTCATATCCACCTTCTAGCATTGATACGACCCTCCCATCACACTGGCGTTCCGCATAAGCGATAAGCTGCTCAGTGACCCAAAGAAAATCCGCCTCAACCAGCCGCAAGCTGGCCAGCGGATCAGCTTCATGCGCATCAAATCCAGCCGAAATAAGGATCATATCCGGACTGAAGTTTTTCAGGGCAGGAAAGATGCGCGATTCGAATGCACCACGGAACCGCTCCCCATCATCGCCAGAGCGAAGCGGCGCATTGCAGATGTTGCCGACCCCGGTTTCGGACACCGCGCCAGTGCCTGGAAACAGTGGCATTTGGTGCGTCGAGGCAAAGAACAGATCCTTGTCTGACCAGAAGATATCCTGAGTACCATTGCCGTGGTGCACATCGTAATCGATCACGGCTACCCGTTCGACCCCATGCTTTTTGCGGGCGTACATACCGGCAATGGCGACGTTGGCAAAAAGGCAGAATCCCATCGCTCGGTCAGTCTCGGCATGGTGTCCGCATGGACGCACCTGGCAGAAGGCGTTTCGGATACCCGAGCCTTCGTCCATGACTTGATCAACGGCATGCAGCCCCGCGCCGACAGCACGCGTTGCCGCCATCCAACTGCCCGGCGACATCACCGTATCACCGTCTAAATGCACGCGGCCCTCTCCCACTTCCGGCCGCGCGTCCTTGATCATATCGAGATAGCGCTTGGGATGCGCCAACAGAATTCTGCGCCTCGACATCGTCTCGCGAGGGTGCTTCTTCACGCACCAGGTCGGCGAAATAGTCATGCGCCAATACCCGGTCGATAGCTCGCATACGGTCCGGTCGTTCCGGGTGGCCTGGGCCGGTATCGTGATCGACAAAACTAGGATGTGTAATGAGAAGTGTGGGCATTCGGCTACTGGCCCTCGCGCGTTTCCTTTAGAATTTTATTTGCTCAAGCATTAGCGTACAGACCGTGGCTCTGTCACGCAAAGGGCTCTCAACCCGCAAATCCTGAGCCGGGCGGAAAAATCATTTCAGCATGGAAGCCGGTGCGAGAGTCACACCGGGTGGCGGAAGCGAATCCGCTGGAACGAAGAAATCAGGGGCCAGCAAGGCATCAGGCTCGACCTTGTAGACCTCAAAGTCGTTCACACCGCCGACTTTGTGCAAGAACGTATCGTCGATGAGAAAATTGCCGCTGAATTTGGCGGCCGATTGCCGGAAGACGAGATGCGCGGCATCCCCCAGGATCTCCGGTTTGCGGCTCATCCGCATAAGCGTATCGCCGCCCAGAACATTCTCGATCGCCGCCGTCGCGATTGTGGTGCGCGGCCAAAGAGCGTTGACGGCGATGCCATCATCCCTGAGCTCGCGCGCCAGTCCGAGAACGGCAAGGCTCATGCCGTACTTTGCGATCGAGTAGGCGACGTGCCCCGCAAACCACTGCGGTTTCATATCGAGCGGCGGTGAGATCATCAGCACATGGGCGTTTTCCGCCCGTTTGAGATGCGGCAGACAGGCCTTGGTCACCAGCAAGGCCCCGCGCGTGTTGATGCCAAACATCAAATCCATAGGCTTCGGCTCGGTGTCGGCGAGCTTCGTCAAGGAGATCGCCGAAGCATTGTTGACGCAGATGTCGATCCCACCGAAAGCCTCCACCGTTCGAGACACAGCCGTCTTAATCTGCGTTTCATCCCGGATGTCGCATTGCAGCGGCAGCGCCCGCCCACCGGCTGCTTCAATTTCCGCTGCGGCGGTGAAAATCGTGCCCTTCAATTTTGGATGGGGTTCCGCCGTTTTGGCGAGAATGGCGACGTTGGCACCATCACGAGCTGCCCTTAAGCCGATGGCAAGCCCGATGCCCCGGCTGGCGCCCGTGATCAGTAACGTCTTTCCGCTCAACTCTGCCATCTCGGCTGCTCCCTTTCGCCTGTTACCCCAAGCTAGCGGCAATCATCGGCATCGTCACGAGCGTCAAGCCCGTCCATCCCCCAACAATCGCTGCACAAGACGCACCGGCATTAGAAGGAGATTGATGAGTTGTAAAGATAGCTTGGCCAGCAACGCAAACGGCCCCACGATCGGCAGAAAAACCAAGTAGAACGCCAGCCAACGCACCGTCCGCGCCGCACCAAAGCCGAAACTGCCACGGTATTCGCCACGATCCTCGCGCGGCCAGACCGCCGCCCACCAGCTCGAAGCAACGCTGAATCCGAGCACCCCCATTACCAGAGCGCCGATATAATAGAATTGGAAGTCCGAAGGAATGCCCGGAAGTATCCGCTCATCGAGTTCGCGCTGCCGGTCCTCCGAAGTCATAAATGCCGACACACCTTCGGTCACGACATGGCCGGCGACTTCGGAAACAGCATCCCCAACCCAGGCCCCAACGCTGCCAACGAGATCCCGACCGGACGTCTCAGGAATCGCTTCAAATAGCACCCGCCCGTCGCCCTGAGCGTTAGCTGAAACCAAAAAATGTCCCCGTCCACTAGCCAGCGCATCGAGAAAGTCGCCATACGTTTCCTTCTTCAACGCCTTACTGAGCCCGTCCACTTCAATGGTCTGCCACAACCAATTCTGCCCACCTGGCTGCAGCGGTTTAGCAGAATGCAAAACGATCAGATTGATGTCGGCGTTGGAAGCTGCCTCTCGCAACGCCTTCAGTGAAAGCGTCTGTGCTCCTCCCGAAGCTGGCAACACATGTAGCAAATCCCCTTCGATACGGCCTGTAACAAGCGCGGTCTGCCTTCCGATGCTGAGCAAGGCTTCAGACAACCGGCTGGGGTCAATCTCATCGGCAAGCGGCAACCCGGTGGCTTTGTCGAGCCGCGGTTTCGGTGACAAACTTGCCGCGCCACCGGAGCGCATCGAAAGAACACGGGTCTTGGCATGTGTCATTCCCCGCCCGAGTTGCCAGACGGCCTCCTTGAAACTCGCACGCTCACCGATCCGAACCAGAACGTTGGGGCGCACACGCGCACGCAGATTGAACGCAGCGCCCGCACTCTTGCGCACGAGTGGAAACGATTGTCTGCCAAACACCATATTGAGCCGCGCACCCGCCGGCAGTTCCGATATCAGGTCCGGCTTCAAAAAAACCGTATCGTCGGAAAGATAGAGGCTCAGCGCCCGTCCCTCTGGCGCATCCGGTGCAAGCGCCTTGCTCACCCTGCCCATCTCATCGGGCGTCGCCGCCGTAAACACAGCCCCGTCCCGGTTGGTGAACTTCCAATGCCCCTCAGGGGTCGCATGCACCGCGAACGCCAACCGCTCCTCTGCCGTTATCGGCAGCCGCCGCAACACCGCCGTTGCATCATCCAGCGCGCCGATGCCAATACGTGGCGCCGTCGTCGCGGCATCGTTGCCGGCTTCACCGGCTTCCTTGAGAAGCTTGGTGAACCTGTGCGCATGACCGGGGCCGCCGATGGCAATATGCAGTCCGCCCGCCACAAGGCAGACCAATGCGAACTGCATCCAACGAACGCGCATCGTTGTCCATCTCCGTCTACGTTACTGGCAAAGCCTATCCCGCAACGACGGCGGCAATCAGTCCGCCACACTGCCATCGGCCGCGCGTTTATCTAAGTACGCCGAGAAGGCTGTTTGCGCTTCCAGCGACGATAGCCGCTCTTTGAACACCCGTACTTCCACCTCGATACGCTCACCAAGAGCAACCAAGTCGCCGCGCAGAAGCGATCGCGAGGATGCCACCGCCGCGGCCGGTTTTGTTGCGAGCCGGCGTGCTGATGACAAGGTGGTCTCATCAATCGATACTTCATCAACGATGGCGTTGATGAGACCAGCCGACAACATCCGTTCCGCACTAAAAGGTTCACCTAGAACCAACAGTTCGAAAGCACGCGCATAGCCGAGACGTGCCGGCACCAGAAGGCTCGAGCCTGCCTCCGGCACCAATCCGAGATCAACGAATGGAGTCGAAAACACTGACCGTGCAGTGGCGTAAACGAGATCGCAATGAAACAACACCGTCGTCCCGACTCCGATCGCCAGTCCATCGACTCCAGCGACGATCGGCTTCTTCAGCATCGGCAAAAGCCGCACGAAGCGCAGCACATCATCAAGACCCGGCCCGGTGCCACCACCCTGCGCCAGGAAATCGCCGAGATCGTTGCCGGCGGAAAAAACACCCCGGCTGCCAAGCAGAACTTGGACAGCGATGCCTCCATCGCGCTCGCCTGCCTCCAACGCTTCCGAGATCGCCCGGTACATCGCCGCCGACAGTGCGTTCTTCTTTTCCGGCCGCACCAGGCGAATGACATTCAGCCCGTCACCCATCTGGACGTCCACTTCATCGATGCTCATGCCGAAAGCCTTCCTGTTGGCACCGCCAACACCGAACCCGCTCCGGAGATGACCGAAGCCGATAATCCAGGCGCCAGGACGGCAATGTTCTCAGCGAAAAAACGCGCCAAGTCGACCGAGCGATCACCACGTTCAGAGTTATCACCCGCAGCAAGCGCGCAGCGCGCCAGATAGCAGCCACCTGCTGTGATCCCGAAAAGCCGCAGGTATGGCGTGGCTCCCGCTAACGCCGCCTGCGGATTAGACTGCAAGGCTTCGCCAAGCCACACCGAGGCTTCGCTCAAGCTCGCCAAAGCCTGGCCGAGCCGCTCGCCCATCGCGCCGAATTCAATCCGGTTCGATCGGGTCACGTCATTCACCGTCTGACCAAGCTCTTGCAGGTAATCCCGCAGCACGGCACCGCCGTCTAGTGGCACTTTGCGTGTGACGAGGTCGATCGCCTGGATGCCGTTGGTGCCCTCATAAATCGGCAGAATACGCGCGTCGCGATAGTATTGGGCAGCCCCCGTTTCCTCGACGAAACCCATTCCACCATGCACCTGCACGCCAAGCGAGGTCACTTCGCAGCCAACATCGGTAGAGAACGCTTTTGCCACCGGCGTCAGCAGCGCGACGCGGGCCTGCGCCCGTGACCGCGTTTCAGGCTCCGCCGCGAGACGCGCAATGTCCGTTTCCCGCGCAGTGATCAGGCAGATCGTCCGAGCTGCATGTGTCATCGCTTGCATGGTCAGCAGCATCCGCCGCACGTCCGCGTGCTCGACGATCGCCACTGGACCTGCCCCACCATCGGCCCCACGCCCTTGACGCCGCTCGTTCGCATAAGCAACCGCCCGTTGCGTCGCCCGGTCCGCGATCGCAACACCTTGCATACCGACAGCCAGCCGCGCCGCATTCATCATAATGAACATCGTCGCCAGACCTTGATTCTCCTGCCCGATGAGGTGGCCGATCGCACCGTCTTTTTCACCGTAGTTCATCACGCATGTCGGGCTAGCGTGAATTCCAAGCTTCTCTTCCAGTCCGGCGCACACCACATCGTTTCGATCGCCCGGCGTCCCATCGTCGTTGAGCCTCCGCTTTGGAACCAGGAATAGCGAGATCCCGCGCGTACCCGAAGGCGCATCCGGCAACCGCGCCAACACGAGGTGGATGATGTTCTCCGCCAGCTCATGTTCCCCATAGGTGATGTAAATCTTGGTGCCGAATAACCTGTACGCCCCGTCCGCCTGAGGCTTTGCCCGTGCCTTAAGAGCCGACAGGTCCGAGCCCGCCTGTGGTTCGGTCAGGTTCATTGTTCCCGACCACTCACCCGAGACGAGCTTCGGCAGATACCGCGCCTTCAACTCATCCGATCCGCCAATGGAGATGGCGTCGATAGCCCCCTGCGTCAGCAACGGGCAAAGTCCAAACGATAGGTTGGCTGCGTTCCAAAACTCACATACCGCCATCGACACGACCTGCGGCAATCCCTGGCCGCCATATGCCTGCGGACAAGGCAACGCGTTCCATCCGGCGGCGGCGAACCGCTGATAAGCCTCCGCCCATCCCTGGGGCGTTGACACCACTCCGTCGCTGAGCTTCGAACCCTGCTTGTCGCCGGTCCTGTTCAATGGGTCGAGTATTTCGGACGCAAATCGACCGGCTTCGGTCAACACCGCCTCGATGGTCTCACCATCCAGCCCCTCGTAGAGCCCGCTCTCAAGCAGCTCATCGAGCCCGGCCGCAGACTTGAGCGCAACCATGATATCATTTACAGGTGCTTCATAAGCCATAATATTTTGGCCTCCCGATAGGGCCCCAGCGACCCAAGCCCTCCGGACACCCAGTTTTTTGTTGGCAGGCACCAAAGCACAACGCTTTATGTCGGGCAATTTGAGACCAGGCAAGCACCTCGGAGATCAGATGGAGATCCTAAAGGCCGATGCTGCCGCAATCGCCAAAGCCGCCGCTATCGTTCGTAGTGGCGGCCTCGTCGCCATGCCCACCGAGACAGTCTATGGACTTGCCGCCGACGCGACCCACGGCCAGGCCGTCGCGCGCATATTCGAAGCTAAACAGCGACCGCAATTCAATCCCCTTATTGTCCACGTTCCCGATTTAGCATCCGCCCGCAAGCTAGGCGTGTTCAGCAAAGAAGCTGAAAGGCTTGCCGATGCCTTCTGGCCAGGACCGCTAACGCTCGTCCTGCAGTGCCGCCTAGATGCGGGCATCAGCGACCTCGTGTCGGCCGGTCTCCCGACGCTGGCCTTGCGCATTCCTGCCCACCCTGTCGGACAGGCACTGCTACAGGCAGCCGCAACACCAATCGCCGCACCTTCGGCAAACCGTTCAGGCCGGGTCAGCCCGACGACGGCAGCCCACGTAGCGGCTGATCTCGAAGACAGTATTGATCTTGTGCTTGACGCCGGTCCATGTGAGGTCGGCATTGAATCGACCGTGATCGATTGCAGCGAGCAGAGCCAAAGTCCCCCAAATCTCCTTCGGCCTGGTGGGATCTCAGCGGAACGGATTGAAGCTGTCCTTGGCGTGCGGCTTCAAGACACGCAAGCGGGGGCCGACGCCCCACGCTCACCGGGTCAGCTCTCGAGCCACTACGCGCCACGCGCCCGCGTGCGCCTCAACGTCGTCGCCCCAGAACCAGGTGAAGCCCTGCTCGCGTTCGGCCCTCAGATCCCACCGCACTGCGGCCCCATGATCAACCTGAGCGAGACACGGAATCTTCGCGAGGCCGCGGCGAATCTATTCGCCGCCTTACGGGCGCTTGATGCGGAAGGCTGCCGCTCAATTGCCGTTTTGCCGATCCCCGGCCAGGGCCTTGGCGAAGCGATCAACGATCGCTTGCTCCGCGCGGCTGCCCCGCGGCCTTGAGGACCGCCGAGCGGGCGCCTCGTCCGCGGTGCCCGCGGCCAGTCAGACCTGCGGCGGGCCAGCACTGACCGCGTGTAAATCCCTGTCGACGTTGGCTGCTTGCGACCGCCAGCTCGAACCGATCCAGTCGTCTGTGCCAAACAGCCAGTACCAGAAACGATTGCGCCGGTGGTAACGCTGAACCGTGGCACGATACATCCCGTCCACGCGCTCGGAAATCAAGTCGAGGCGATGCAATGGCAATTCGCTGTCCTGATCGACTTGCGCCAGCCGTGTCGAGATCGCGTTCAAATCGCTGACCGTTTCGCTGCGCCATTGATCGATGGCACCAGCCAGCGTGTGCTGATTGGCATTCAGCTTGACGATGGCTTTATGTACTTCGCCGAGCTCCTGAACGGATGTCTCACGGCTCTCGGCAGCCGACTGGCCTTGCTGGATCAGCATCGTCTCCATGATTTCCAGCTTCTTTGCCTGTTCCGCGCGGCTGGCATGCGCCTCTTGAACAAGCCGCGCCACCGCCGAAATCCGTTCCTGAAGCGCACTTTCATTGCGTTGCATGACGGCCGCCTGCTGCGCCAGCGCTTGCGTCAAATGCTGCGACGTCGTCTTGACCTCGCCGCCAACGGCATGCGTTTGGTGCAGAACCCTATCGCGATCGGCTGACTGCGCTTGCTGGATGCCAGACAAGCGGTTGACGAGCGCATGTTCCAAGACCTCCAAGCGTGCTGTGACCGCCTCGACAGACTGTTGCCCATCGCCCGTTCCAAGCAACGCCAACTCGATGTTGTTGAGACGGCTTTCAATCGGGACAAGATCGATGACACCGCCAGCCTTCTCCCGCATCACGCCTTCCAGGTGGCGCAATCTCTCATCAACCTCACCGGCGACACGATCGCCGACAAGGGTGACCGAAGCATCCCCGGCGGCACGATCATCGCGTATCATTATCTCCATCTTATCGAGACGCGCGTCGAGCGGCGACAGATCGATCCCGCCACTGGCGCAGGCCAACTCTAGACGCGTTTCCAGCGTCTCAAGGCGGCCGGCAAGCCGTGACGCCTGCCGTGTCAGATCCTCAAGTTTCGCGGTCAGCGAAAGCTCAATTCCCGCGAGCCTATCAGCCGTCTGCTGCAGAACCTGACTGTCGCTTCCACGGCCACCAGAAACCGAACTCTCAAGCGATACGAATTTACCCGACATATCTTCAGCAAAACGACCGGTATCGTCACGCAGCGCCATGACCATCTTTTCCAATGCGATAAGCCGGGAGTTCTGCAGCATATCAGTATGGCTCTGCATCATTCCTTGACGATAATTCTGGGCGTCGGAGAGAGCATAGTCATCATAGTAGGTCGCCCTCACCGGACGACGCATTGGCTCAACCGGCGTTGCGCCGACAAAGGCGCTATCGGGCAGCGGCTGATAAAGCGACGCTTTGCCGGACTGCTCACCAGCCAACCCAGGCATATTGCGGTGTAACAGCTGCAGTCCTGGAAGGTCCGGTTTCACTTCCGTGAAAACATGCAGCAGATCCGAAACGCTCGCTGCTCGATTGCGCGCATAAGCGTAATGAGCGGCCTGCTGTAGGGCTTGCTCCAACGACGGCGATCGACGCGGAGTTGTCTGACCGTTGGTCGGAGCGATCGGAATTTCACAGGCTATATACAGCCCAGCTTCTCGGCGCAGCCTGGCATCACGAATTCCATGCTTTTCCAAAACTTCGGCAGCTTCGTCGATCCGCGTCAACGCATACAGGAGATGCTCAATTCGAACGTCGCCAGAGCGATGCGCCATCGCGACATCGTATGCATGGTTGCAACACGCCATCAGCGTATCATCGACCCATATCGGGGAGCGCCCATCTAAGGCATCATCGAATTCGCGAGGACCGCTGAGCGGCGGCTCGAATATTCCGCGCTCGCTTCCACTGAGGGATTGCGGGATGCGCAGATCCAGATCCCCACCTCGATAGCTCATCTTGTTCACTCCTTTACGCGATACAAACGCGTTACAGGCCAGCCGCGGCAGCGTACTCGGCGGGCGCCTGTTCAACCCTCGTGGTTCGGACTCCGTCCGGGCTACCCACATGCGACACAGAACTACAAGACCCGACACATTGACCGCTGTAAGAGTAACTTTTCAAAAGCCTTGACGCGAGAGATTGCGTATGACTTGGCCACCATCGGTCAATATTCTAAAATTTTTGCATATCAAATACTTACCTCATTGGAGGAACATTTGTTGAGACGAAATGACATGGATTGGCTTGTAGCACCCATACGAATTGGGTTGTGCTTGCACCCCGCTAAAACAACGTCCCCTGAACCGGCTGCTGCACCTCAGGCTGGTCATTGCGCGGATTATTGAGTTCCCGCGACACGGCGATAATCTCAAGAGAACCATCTGGCGCGGGGCGCATGACCTTGACGATATCCACCGCCGATCCCGAGCTACAATCAAGCCAAGCCTCGTAATCGTCTGGCCGCAAAATCACTGGCATGCGGTCATGAACACTGACCATTTCCGCATTGGCGTTGATGGTCATGATCGCCATCGTCTCGATTTCGCTGCCATCGGCACCAAGCCAATGCTCCCAGAGTCCAGCCAAGCCCATTATTTCGCCAGAGCGCAAACGGATCATATGCGGCTGTTTGCTGCCTGGTTTCCCGGTCCATTCATAGAACCCATCAGCGGGAACAATGCAGCGTCGATGCCGCAACGAGCCGCGAAAAGACGCCTTCTCCGCCGCGGTTTCCGATCGCGCATTGATAAGTGTTGAGAATCTCGACGGATCCTTCGCCCATGACGGGATCAGCCCCCAACGCACCAGCGCCAACTCCCGCGCCCCAGAATAATCCCTGCGGACAATCGCCACTGGCTGCGATGGCGCGATATTGTAGCGAGGCGGAAAGTTGTGCGCGTTGAAATAGCGAAAGGTCTCGCGTACGGCTTCGGGCCGCGAAGTCAAAGTATAACGAGAACACATGGCAGATGTGATCCATGAAGGTGCGCTGAAAGATCATGACGCGGCACCCGCCGCGCCTCCGGACTTTGCCATTATGGCGCTGTGTAAGGAAGCAAGACAATGACGCCAACTAGCCAAGGAGCAAGCATGGCCATGTTTCAAAACGGCAGTATCCTTCTTGTGCGGCGAGCCAAGCCGCCGTTAGCCGGATTTTGGAGCCTCCCTGGCGGCAAAATCGAATCCGGCGAAAACACCACCGAAGCCGCCTGCCGTGAAGTTCTTGAGGAAACCGGCATTATAGCCCGAAATCATCGGCCAGATTGGCCACCATACAGTTGAGCACGAGACAACCCGGTACACACTCGACGTCTTTTACGGTCGCCCCCATTCCGGCACGCTCCAGCCAGGCGACGATGCCGACCGGGCGTGCTGGGTACGGCTCGAAAATCTGCAGAATTACCACCTCACGGCGGGAGCCGAGGACTTGATCCTTGCTGCCGCCGCACTTATGCCCGACAACGGCAAACAAGCTTAAAAGGGCACCAACGGGCACGATGATGATGCTAAAATCGGCCGCGAAAACACCAAGCTGCGTGTCAAAGCGGCTTTGCGGAAATCTACCGGCGCTCACCGTATTTTCGGCGGCGTTGTTGTCATTGATTCTATTGACTGCGCCGTTTCCGGCGCCGCAGAGCGCGTGGGCCCAGGCAACACGGCCCTACGACCCCCAGATCCTGCGCCTTTCTGAAATCCTTGGCGCTGTCCACTACCTGCGTGAACTATGTGGCTCCGGCGACGGCCAACTTTGGCGCGAACAGATGCGCACGTTGATTGGCGCCGAAGGTTCCACGGCACTACGCCGGGCCAGGCTGACGCGCAGCTTCAACAACGGCTACCGCAGCTACAGCCGTACCTATAAGGTCTGCACCGCATCCGCCAAGACCGCGATCGAACGCTTTTTCACCGAGGGCACGGAAATCGCCGAAAAGCTCATAAAGTCGAACCGGTAGGCACAGCCAATCCCACTTTTATCAGCGATTTAGCTTCATCGTTCCGGGGCGCAACGCAATGCCCGCGGTTTACAATAAATAGTCGTGTAATCCCCCGCCGCGATGCATTGTGCTACTCCAGATGAGTTTGAAAAGAACCAACAACTCAGAATGGGAGCGGGCATGCAAACCGGCCAATTCCGCCACTCAAACGAGGACAGCCTACTCGCTCTCGATCTCATCGATGCAGCGTGGGACCAAGCCAAGGAAAACGGCGTACCACACGAATTGATGGCCTACGCAGCTGTGTTCACCGGGATGCGGGATCTAGTTGCCATGTTTGGCGAAAGGACTGTCGCCGCAATGGTCAAGAGCCTCGAAACCCGCATCAAGCAGGGCGAGTTTTCAAATGCGGCCAATCCCTTGCATTAACCCTTCGGATCGAGGGCCCGCAAGGCGTGGCTGCTGACGTCCGCTACGCCGGTGCCAGTAGTCTCCATGATCCAGACAAATGCGATCTCGCCGATCAGCACCAAACCGAAGGCCACCAGAGCCAGACCGGCAATTCTGTTAATCAGCGCCAATCGTCCGAATGACAGACGGTGGCGCAGTCGGGCGACGACATAAGACAACCCCACCCACCAGCAAAGGCTTCCCGCCATAACGGCCGCCACCATCAACACTGCTTCAACCGGCCCTGTCACCTCCACGAAAGTGCTGATCCCGCCAAAGATCGCAAACAAGCCAAGAACCGCCCCCGGATTGGTCACGGTTAAGAAGAACGTTTTCGGAATGTCCCACAAGTAAGCGTGTAAACCGGCGTTACCATTTCCGTTTTGGCTGCTCTCATCAATCGACGGCGCGGTGACGTAGAGCCGCCAACCGAACCCGATCAGAACCAATCCGCCAACGACCTGGATCGCGGTCCGGTGATAATCGATGGCCCCCGTGATCGCCCCCACGCCCATCGCCGCCAGCAATGCCACCAGCCCATCGCCAAGCACCGCTCCAAGTCCAGCTGCGACGCCACCCCAAAGGCCCCGCGCAATTGCCCTCTGAATGCAGAGAATATTGACGGGACCAACAGGTGCCGCCACAAGAATGCCGATAATAAAACCAATAGGCAGAACGAGCGGGTTCGGCAGCATGCTCATGGCGTCTCCCCACGCCAGCTAGCTGGACGGTCCAGTGAACAGCCGAACCTTTCGGGTCCCAGATATAAGCCACCGTGGAGGCTACCCGTGTCGGCATTGCTGCGCTTCACCACCAAATTCCCTGCCATTTTCAAAGCCGCAAGTGCTGCTCCCCCTCACCGATACGGCGGCGCGTCGACGGCCGTCGTCAGACCACCGCTCGGAATTATGCGCGCATTGGTAGTGACGCTGTTCTGCGTTGTCCAATGCTTGAGCGAGCCGCCGCCCTTGGCCGCCGATCCCAAGCTCAAGGGCGGTCTAGCGCCGCAAACAGCCTCAGCACCAGCACCCAAGCGGTCACAGATCGCCGATTTGCCGATTCCTGTCCAGGAAATGCGTGACGCCATTCTCATCGCGGTAGCCAGTGGGGATATTGAAGAACTGCGGACGCCGATTGAATGGAACGAACTGCGCCCCGAATTCGGAATTCCACGCGATCAGGATCCGATCGAATATTGGCGCAAGACATCCAAGGACGGAGCCGGATGGGAGATCTTGGCGATCCTCGGCAATCTCCTTGATGACGCGCCGGCCAAATTGCCGATTGGGCCCGACCTAGAAAACAATGACGTTTTCGTATGGCCCTACCTGTCGGAATTACCACCCAACACGTTATCGCCATCCCAGGAAGTCGAACTCTTTCGCATCATGCCGCCTGACGTTGCTGCGAGCATGCGCACCAGCAAACATTGGACATGGTACCGGCTTGCGATAGCAGCCGACGGAACCTGGCACATCTTCTCAAAGCCATCGAAAAAACGCTAATTCTCAATTGCCGTTACCGGAAAGCCACGAGCGCGCGCTGGATTCGCACGCCAGTTGTAAAACAAGGCCGCCCTATCCCGGAAACCACATCCTTATTAATCGAATTCATTGAACGCTTTGGGAAAGGAGATGTTCCCCACATCGGCAAGGCCATCACGGCAGCGAACCGCCATGAAGTAAGGGCCTGCATAGACGCCCGAATATCCAGCCGCGGCTCCGACCCGGGTGTAGTAGGCAGGATCACCAACGACAAAGACAGCGTCAATCTGGCGATCACGCGCAATCTCGAGAGCTCTCGTGATCATCGCTGAACCAAGCCCGTGGCGCTGGAACTCAGGTCGCACGCCGACCGGCGCGAGTGCCAAAGCGCGCACAGCTGACACGAGGCGAGAAAGCAGGACCTACCCAACAATCCTGCTATCGCATTCCCCAACAAGGGCAATGACCGCATCACCGGACTGCCGCAGCGAATCGACAAGATCAGCTTCGGCGGATTGCCCGAATTCAGCCTCAAGCATGTCCCGAATGGCTTGATAGTCTGAGGGTTGTTCGAACCGGCAACTAAACAACGCGACACTCACCGGCTCGCATGCAAAACACTTAACTCCGCCCCAGCTTAATGCGTACTCCCGGTGCCGGTCGCTCAAGCAGCACTTCGTGCCGGAAACGGAACAGTTTCGCCGGTCGTCCGCCTGTGCGGGTTTTAACGTCCCCCGTCGGCTCAACCAAACCGGCGCTTTCAACCAAACGCCGGAAGTTCTGTTTGTGGAGATGCGGACCGAGGATTGCCTCAACGTGCTTTTGCAGCTCGAACAAGGTGAATTCCGCGGGCATCAATTCAAAGATCACCGGCCGGTATTTGATCTTCCCCCGCACACGGCCGATCGCCGTTGCAAGAACCCGGCGATGGTCATAGCGCATCGGCGCACCAATAGGGTCGACCGATGTACCGTTCGCGACCGCCGTTTCAGGTCGGTCTCTTCGCGCTTCCGTAACCAGCCCGGCTTCGTACAAAAGCTCGTAGCGCTCGAGAACCTTTTCTTCATCCCACGTCGCGCCATCCAGTCCAAAGCAGATCCTCGCGCGTTGAGAACGATCAATCGGTCGGGCCGGCGAAGGGCGGATGTTCGGGCTCTGCGCCCAACGAGCGAGCTCTGGCGCGATCAACTCGTCGATCACCGCCGGCCGGCCCTTTCGCCAATCTTCCCATGGGAAGAAATGGTACCAACTTCGCCAACCGCCTGAGCGCAGGTCTTGCGCGCGCCCGGGCCGTGTCAGAGCGAGATAGCCGATCGACACGATGTGCGGATTGAGATCACCGGGTTGTGCGTGCCGCCCCCGGTCGCCGAACGTATAAAGTTGCTCGACATAACCAAGATCGATACCGGTTTGCTCACTGACCCAAGACCTCAAACCGATTTCCAGCGTTCGGTGATCCAGCGGTGAGAACGGACCGAACGGAAGCCCTTCAGCGGTGCCCATCTTGTCGGCGTTATCACGGACCACGAGCACTACAGGCTCGTCGTTCGCAACCGACACAATGGCCGCGTTGAGGCCAATCTCTACCCCCGATTTCTCAATTCGCACCGGGCGCTTCGGAACCTCCGCAGCCGATACCTTTGAAACCTCGGACCCTATATTGAAACTTGTCGTCACAGCGAGAACCTCCGTGCCGGCGTATGCGAAACTCTTGTCACCAAGAGCCCACAGTCCGACCAAGCTCGCGATTGTGCCCGCCGATGGCGGCCTCCCCCTAACACAATCAACCCCCAATCAATTGATCTTTATCCGCTTTCCCACCCGAGCTGTGATTCGGCGAATACATATCTTTTTATGAATCGATCATGGCGTTTTTCGGAACATTGCTGGTTCGAAATGCGATAGGTCGCGTCCGGATTTCGCCACTTTTCGCAAACATGCCGCGCCAAAAACGGATGTGGTGGCCACCTCAAGGGGTTTGGAAAAGCTGACTGAACTTGGCCAGAAACGCCCGCTGCGCCACCCGTGCGGACAAAGCTTCTAGCGCCGCGAGTTCCGCCCTTTTAACCGCATTGATTTTTTTGGGCGTCCCGAAAAACTCCAGCGCTTCATCTTCCCCGAAACCCGCCAATGCCGTCGCTTCGAAGTAGGCGGCGATCCGGTCGGCGGTCTTGATCTCAGCGGCAACCGTTTGCGGTAACGTTTTCGGTAACCCGAAGCGGTGATGGATCGCTTCAAGCAGCCGCGTTTCGAACGCCTTGTAATCCAATCCAATGGCATTCTTGAATGGTGAAATGAGATCGCCCACTACGTATTCCGCGGAATCGTGGAGCAACGCCGCCAGCCGCCAATTGGCATCCCAGCTCGGATTTCGAACCGCCGCAATGTCTTCAACGACGAGTGCATGCTGCGCCACCGACATGGCGTGATCGCCGACCGTCTGCCCGTTCCAGCGCGCCACCCGCGCCAGCCCATGGGCTATGTCTTCAACTTCGATATCGAGCGGCGACGGGTCCAATAGATCGAGCCGTCGGCCGGACAGCATGCGCTGCCAGGCCCTCGGCTGACCATCTCCGCTGCGCGCCCGCGTGGGCTTGGTATGAGAGCTGCGATTCGTCATAGCGGTAGTTTAACCTGAGCCTGCAGCTGCGCACATGGCCGATGACGATGGCACCCAACAAGATGATCATTGACCATACCGACCGACTGCATAAAGGCGTACACCGTCGTTGGCCCAACGAAGCGGAAACCACGTCGCTTCAACTCAACCGAAATCCGTTTTGACAATTCCGTTTGCGCGGGGATTTTCGAGAACGTTCGCCAGCGATTAGCGACCGGGCCATCATCGAGGAAACCCCATAGAAAACCACTAAAGCTTTCCTGCTCGGCGATATTCAAAAACGCCTGCGCATTGCCAATCGCGGCTTCGATCTTGGCTCGGTTGCGGACAATGCCGGCATCCCCCATCAACCGCGCGATATCCTTTTCGCCGAAGCGGGCAAGCCGTTCCACGTCAAAACCTGCAAATGCTGTCCGGAAGTTTTCCCGCTTACGCAAAATTGTCAGCCACGACAGTCCGGCTTGGAAACCCTCCAAGTTCAGCTTTTCGAAAAGATCCAGTTCTCCGAGCTTCGGCACGCCCCACTCGGTATCGTGATAGTTGGCATAGATCTCTGCCTCAATGCCCGGCCACGGACAACGCACGGGTGCACCACTTTGCGGCATCACGCCTCCGGCTCTTCTGTGACGCCAATGCGGAATGTCGCCCACTTGGGAATTTCGAGTTTCACGGCTGTCTCGCCGGCCATCAGCGCGACACCTTTGCCGATCGCCTCCCGCGCGCGGTCCAACCGCAGCATTGCGAGCGCGCGGTTCCCCGAAACGCTACCAAGAATTCCGATCAACGATGCTCCAGCCCTCACCTCACTGCCCGGCTCCGGCAGCGGACCGGCTCCCACCACGGGCACGACGCGTTTGCGTGCCGTCCCCCGGTGCTGCATGCGGCTGACAACTTCTTGCCCGACAAAGCAGCCCTTGGTGAAGGAGACACCACCCAGTTGGTCATAAAGTGCCTCATGCGGAAACGTGTCGCCCAGACGGAAGTCTTCGCCTGCTTCCGGAACCCCCAGCGCCACGCGCATCGCATGATAAGCCGGCACACGAGCCGCTCCCTGAGCAGTTAGCCTTTCAGCGCTGTCGCTTCCAACCGGTACAAGAACGCGAGCGCCCATCGTCGGCAGGCGTGGATCGACAAAGGCAATACCGCCGGACTGGGCCACCGCCGCCTCTACGCCATCCCCCCAAGAAACCGAAACAAAGTAGGCGTCGCTTTCATCGCGGATCGAAACATCCGCACGCAGCTTATACATATTTAGCCGCTTCAATAGGTCAGCCACTTGATCCCGCCGTGTCTCGATGAGAAAGCCGTCAGCGTGGCGAACAACAAAAAAATCAAAAAGAATCTTACCCTGTGGGCTCAACAATCCTGTGTGCAACGCAGTGCCAACTTGCCCGAGCACTTCCATGTCGCTGGTGATCACGCCCTGCAAGAGCTTCTCTGCGTCCGCACCCCTGACACTGATCACTCCCCGCTCGGGCAGCAGTGCACTACTCAGATCAGACATCGGCTCGCCCTTTCTTCTCGGTCACCCGCTGTATGTGATAGGCCTTCGCACTAACTATGCAGATGGCGCGCAGCGCACAAGAGCCGTGATCGCGACGATGAATGCCGAAAGGACCAACAGACTATGCCCGAAACCTATGACCTCCTCTTCAAGGGCGGTACGATCGTCAACCAAGACGGCTTTGGCGCGCGTGACCTTGCCGTCCGCGATGGCCGCATCGCAGCCATCGGAAGCATCGACGCTCAGTCCGCTGGCGAAGTGATCGACGCCAGCGGACTCACCATCCTGCCTGGCGTCATCGACAGCCAGGTGCACTTCCGCGAGCCGGGTCTGACCCACAAGGAAGACTTGGAAACCGGCAGCCGTGGTGCCGTTCTCGGAGGCGTCACGACGGTCTTCGAGATGCCCAACACCAACCCCAACACCACCACACCGGAAGCGCTTGCCGACAAGGTCGCCAGAGCCCGTCGCCGTATGTTCTGCGACTTTGCCTTTTATGTCGGTGGCACCGAGGACAACGTCGACGACATAGCCGAGCTGGAACGCCTTCCCGGCTCGGCCGGCATTAAGGTCTTCATCGGTTCGTCCACCGGCACCTTGTTGGTTGATGATGAGGTCAACCTAGAACGCATCATCGCCAAGATTTCACGACGCGCCGCGTTTCACGCCGAAGACGAAGCCCGTCTCAACGCCAGGAAAGACTTGCGCATACCCGGTGATCCCTCCTCCCACCCCGTTTGGCGCGATGAGGAAGCCGCCCTTATTGCCACCAAGCGTCTCGTCGGACTCGCCGAGAAACATGGCAAGCGCGTGCACGTCCTGCACATTTCGACCGCCGCCGAGATGGAGTATCTCAGCCATCATAAAGAGTGGGCCAGTGTCGAAGTCACGCCGCACCATCTCACCTTGGTGGCGCCTGATTGCTACGAGCGCCTCGGTACCTATTGCCAGATGAATCCACCCGTGCGCGACGCAAAAAACCAGGCTGGAATCTGGGCGGGTCTGGCCAACGGCACCGTCGATGTACTGGGCTCCGACCACGCCCCCCATACCCGAGAAGAAAAGGAACACCCCTATCCACAATCCCATTCCGGCATGACCGGCGTGCAAACGCTTCTTCCAATCATGCTTGATCACGTCAACGCGGGCCGGCTTTCTCTTGAGCGCCTCGTCGATCTGACCAGTCACGGCCCGCAACGGCTGTTTGGTTTGCGCGGCAAGGGCCGCATCGCCGTTGGCTATGATGCCGATCTCGCCATCGTCGATTTGAACCACACCGAAACCATCACCAATGAAAGGATTGCCAGCCGCTGCGGCTGGACCCCTTATGATGGCAAGGCCGTCACCGGTTGGCCGGTTGGCACCGTCGTCCGCGGCACCAAGGTGATGTGGGACGGGGAGATACTTGGCGCGGCGGCGGGAGAGACCGCGCGATTTTATTGAATATGGCTCCAAGTCCTACCGTTTTGGCGAGTACCAGATTGGCGACGTGTACGCGCGTTCCTGAATTTTCAGCGGAATTTCCTTTGGCAAATCGAGCTTGAACTTGATCCGGTCGTACGCCGTCCACCGCGGCGTTGGGATTTCGATCACACGCGCGTAATAGAATGCGCGCAGAGCAGGATCGAAATCGGGATCGGTCCACACCGTGCCGAGCTCGGATGCGCCAATCGTGTTGGTCCAGCTCGGGATCGAAACGTCAACGGTATCGCCGACCGGTGCCAGCTTACCCTTGTCGTCCTGTGCCCTGTCGCCCGACCAGGCGACATCATAAACCTTCTCGCAAGCTTTGCCGTCCTTATCGACCCACCCTTTGATGATTTGGATGCGATCCAGATTGGCACCCATTGGATCGCGCAGGGCATACACTAAGAAATTCGGAGCCTTCTCTGCACTGCTCTTCTTGAGGTCACCGCCCATCGGCACACCTTTTGTGTAGCCCAACAAGGCAAGGTCACGGCGCAGCGCGTCATCCTTGTTGAAGTCCCAGCCACCAAAGAACCGCACAAGAATCCTGGAGCCGGTCGTTGCATAAGTCTCGCGCCGCTTCATTGCGTCGAAAACCGCACCGCGTGTATTGGCGCTCGCCCACGCCGCCGTAATCCCCGCCGCTGAGTACTTCCATGACTTGTAGGAGATACCGAGTTCCGGGTTCTCCCGAGCGGTATGGTTCGAGCGCTCCGGATTCGGCTCATAGGCGGTAAACTTACCGAAAAAGTTGTCCTCAAATGGCGCTGTTAAACCGGTGTGAGTATCGGTGCCGCCGACCAGTCCAAATTTAAACGGATTGGTGCCGAACTCGGCGTCCAATTGTAGTCCACGCTGCAGGCCTGAACGCACATATTCCCCGGGCAGCATCTCAGGTGTTTTCTTTTCCGAGACATCCAGGTTGCCCCAGTCCCAGGTTTCGAAATCTGCGAATTCGTCTTCAGGCGACAACACAGGATGTGTTTCACCGTCGCCTTTATACTGGGCGGCCTCGTATAGACGCTCAAACCTCTGGCGCATTTGGACATACTCGGCGTCGTAGGCTTGACCGTCGGCAAAGTCATCGCTCATGGCGAACATCATGCCGTTGGAGAGATTGCCGTTGTGGGGAATGGCAATAACATCGCCGCCTGTCTTCGCTTCATAATTCGCAAGCCATTTCCAGAGGTCTCGAGGATCCTTGCTGCCCATTGGCGCCGTTGTCGTGTAAGGCACGATTTGGCCTGCAAGCTCCGCACCATCGCGAAAGATGACATTGCGGTGGAGGTTGTTACCCCCGACTAACGACGTCCATTCAAAGGCGATAAACGTCGTGAAGACTCCGGGAGCATTGAACTCCTCCGCCGCCGCGATGATGTCTTCCCACACCCGTTCGTAGGCAGGATTGCCTGGCTGGTAATTGAGCGCCGGCGATAAGTTCCCTTGCGCGAATTTACTCGTCAGCTCCAACGCAGCGCGCAGGGCTGTTTCGCCGCCAGCACGAAAGGCCTCATGGAATTTGACACCTTCCGGATCAGCCAGAATGTTCGGCGCGCCACCGATGATATCGGTGATGGCGCCCATGCCATCGGAGTGATCCGTGATCATGTAGAAGTCGAAGGGTCGCGCGAGCTTCACGGGTTGACCCGTGTTCGACATCACCTGCTCGCCACGCGCGAAGCGATAGGAATCGCGTGGCATCAGCCGCGTTCCGCCACCCCCGGCATCCGCTGACAGACCCGTATGTACATGGGTATCGCCAAAGTAAACTTGTGCCGGATAAGCCCGATCGGCATAGGGCGAGTAAGGACGCCAGGCGATCTGGCCGCCGAGCCCTTCCGGGTTGATCCCCTCCTGAGCGGACGCCGTAGGGCAAAGCAACAGAAGAAAATAGAACACGATTAAAAAAGCTGCTGTCGGCATTTACGTATGTCCAATCGGAAAATAAAAACGGCCAGCACCATGTAATCTGCGGCGCCACTGACCGATGTCAGTGCAAATGAGATGAGCCCGGAATGTGCTTCGGTAGAATGAGATCTGCGGCAATGAACTGCAGGGCTGAATTACAGCCCGGTTTCGATCGATCGGCAACAGGCTTTGCGGCCTTGCAATTGTCGGTGGTGGGTGCGCCAGCGGGTGCAGCGGGCTGGCGGATCGCCATGCCCCGATAGCCCGCCTAGCAACACGGCAGCCAACCTCCACAGCCTGAGGCCTCCAATAAATTCATGAAATCGACTGGTAATTCCTGCAACGAACGCCTATCTTAAAGGTGTGTCCAATGCTCCATATGAGCATAAGAAGTTAACACTGGTGCCTCCACGTGCGGCGCCGAACGGTCCAATAAACGACCGCTAAGAACTGTACATTAGTTATGCTCATTTTGAGTATAATTTAGTCAGATGGACATGGCGATCGGTGACACCGGACGTCAAAGATCCCCCCAACACCGGCCTACCGAGTGTTGGGAAACAAGAACCCCAAACACCCGCTTGCGGAGTGTTGGGCAAGAAAATGGAACTGAAGGAGGTTCGCATGGAAACCCTCGAGCTCTACACCAGCCTGGACCAGCGCGACCGCCAGCGCTTCGCGCCCCTGACGAAGCCGGAACTCAAATTCACGCCCGCACTCGAAGCGGAGATGCGTCCGCTCTACGAGAAGGTCAAACACGTCGTCACACCGATGGAATGGCCGCATTACGCGCCTCTCATCAAAGCAATCAACGATCTGAAAAAGCAGCGCAACGCCGTCATCCTGGCGCATAACTATATGACGCCGGAAGTCTTCCACTGCGTCGGCGACTTCCAGGGCGACAGCCTGCAGCTTGCCCGCGAGGCAGCCCATGTCGATGCCGATATAATCGTCCAGGCGGGCGTTCACTTCATGGCCGAGACATCGAAGCTGATGAACCCGGATAAGACGATCCTCATTCCGGATCTGGAAGCCGGCTGCTCGCTCGCCGCTTCGATTACCGCCGACGACGTCAAGCGTCTGCGGGCCGCCTATCCCGGCGTGCCAATCGTCACGTACGTCAACACCAGCGCTGCTGTGAAGGCCGAGTGCGATATCTGTTGCACCTCCTCCAACGCGGTCAAGGTGGTCGAGAGCCTTGGCGCCCCGCGTGTCTTGCTCATCCCAGACGAGTATCTCGCCAAGTACGTCGCCACTCAGACCGACGTCGAGATTATCGCCTGGAAAGGTCGCTGTGAGGTGCACGAGCGCTTCACCGCCGAAGAAATCGAGACCATGCGTGAAGCCGAACCCGGCCTCAAGGTCATCGCCCACCCCGAGTGCCCGCCCGAAGTCATCGACATCGCTGACTTCACCGGCTCGACGTCGGGCATGATCAACTGGGTCAAGGACAACCACCCCGAGAAGGTGATGCTGGTCACAGAGTGCTCGATGTCCTCCAACGTGGCCGCCGAAATGCCGGACACGCAGTTCATCAGGCCCTGTAACTTGTGCCCGCACATGAAGCGCATCAGCCTCGAGAAGATCCTCGACGCACTGCTTTACATGCAGCACGAGGTTACCGTTGACCCCGAAATCGCCGAACGGGCCCGCCGCTCCGTCGAGCGCATGGTGAACTTGACGAACTGAATGGCAAGATCAGGTGCCCTGCTTCCGCTTCGTTGCGCGACAGGGCCCTGGCAGGTGTAGAGCCCGCGGCCATCCAATGAGGTCCCCGATGACCAAACCGGCCCACAGCGATGCGATGATCTCCGGCTTTGCCGATCCCACAAGCCCGATCGGCCCTGGTGATATCGTCATCGTTGGGGCTGGTCTCGCGGGCCTCTTCACGGCACTCCAGCTCGCGCCCCTACCCGTCACCGTAATCTCTGCGGCACCGCTGGGCGAAGGAGCTTCAAGCGTCTGGGCCCAGGGAGGAATTGCGGCGGCTGTCGGAGAAGGCGACACACCGGCCGCCCACGCCGCCGACACCATCGCCGCCGGCGCCGGGCTGGTTGAAGCGACCGCCGCCCGCCTTATCGCCGAGGAAGCCCCCGAACGCATTCGCGATTTGTTGCATTACGGCGTCCCCTTCGACCGTGGCTTGCAAGGCGACTTAGTACTCTCCCGCGAGGCCGCCCACTCAGCCAAACGCATCGTCCGCGTGACCGGCGACCGCGCCGGCGCAGCCATTATGCAAGCCCTCATCGCGGCAGTACGCAAGATGCCGTCGATCCGCATTCTTGAAGGCTACGAAGCCGAAGACCTGATCCTGAAGGATAACCGTGTTGCAGGCGTCCGGCTCATTCGCGGTATCGAGCGCGGTAATGGCACTTACGAACTGATGCCCGCCGCTGCCGTCGTCCTGGCGACGGGCGGTGTCGGCGGCCTCTACGCCGTCACCACCAATCCAACCTATGCTCGTGGCGAGGCGCTGGCGATGGCGGCCCGCGCGGGTGCGGCAATTGCTGACGCAGAGTTTGTGCAGTTCCATCCCACAGCACTGGACTTCGGCCGGGATCCCGCGCCGCTGGCCAGCGAGGCCCTGCGTGGCGAAGGTGCGCTGCTGATCAATGGCGACGGACACCGTTTCATGCCCGCGATCCACGAAAGTGCGGAACTCGCCCCAAGAGACATCGTTGCTCGGGGCGTCTTCGCCGAAATCCTCGCCGGGCGCGGAGCATTTCTTGATTGCCGCAGCGCCATCGGAGACGCCTTCGCCGACAAGTTCCCGACCGTCTACCGCTACTGCGCCGAAGCCGGCATCGATCCCCGGCGCGACCTGCTGCCGATCGTGCCAGCCGCGCATTACCATATGGGCGGTATCGCCACGAACCTCGACGGACGCTCCAGCTTCCCGGGCTTGTGGGCCGTCGGCGAGGTTGCCTGCACCGGGGTTCACGGCGCTAATCGGCTGGCATCTAACTCACTGCTCGAAGCCGTCGTAATCGCCGCCCGCACCGCAATCGACATCGCCCGGCTCGCCGACAACGCCGATAGTCTAGGCCCCGTCGCGCCCCGCCGGATTGATGGCGATGCCCTTGCTGACCGGTCAATCCGCGCGCAGCTGTTGGACAAGATACGGCACACCATGAGTGAGAGTGTCGGCGTTATACGTGAGGGCGCAGGCCTTCACCGGGCCTTCGAAACCATGACCTACATCGAGACCACCGCAGCAAGCGACATCGTGTTGTCGAACATGGCCCTAGCGGCGCGTCTGATAACCGGATCGGCGCTCCTCAGAAAAGAAAGCCGTGGCGCCCATTTCCGTAGCGATTGCCCCACCGAAGCACCACCCGCGCGCCATTCACTAATAACGCTGGAGGAATTGACAAAGATCGAACAGCGCCCGCCAAAACACGATGCTGCCAACCACCCCGGGGCCTCCGCGACCAGAACGGTGCCGGCATGACAACCCCGCCAACCGAGGCCCGTTCGCAGCGCCTTCCGCGTAACCTGGTGGACCGGGCAATAGAGACGGCACTGGCCGAGGATTTGGGTTTGGCTGGTGACATCACCACCGATGCAACCGTCCCTCCGGACGCCACCGCCAGCGCTGTTATCGCCGCGCGACAGCGCGGTGTCGTCTCCGGCCTGCCGCTCGCCGAAGCAGCCTTCCGGGCACTTGACGCGTCCGTGGTTTTCGAAGCCGAAATCACAGACGGAATGCTCATTACAAGGGGGCAGAGCCTGGCTCGCATATCTGGCAATGCGCGCGCTATTCTGACAGCCGAACGGGTCGCCTTGAACTTTCTCGGCCGTATGAGCGGCATCGCCACGCTCACCCGCGCCTACGTCAACCAGGTGGTCGGAACCACCGCCCGCATCGTCGACACCCGCAAAACCACACCGGGCCTGCGCGCCTTCGAGAAGTATGCCGTGCGCTGTGGCGGCGGCCACAACCATCGCACAGGTTTGTTCGACGCCATTCTCATCAAGGACAACCACATAGTTGCCGCGGGCGGTCCGCTGGCTGCGATGCAGGCTGCGCGCGACCATGCCGGCCACATGGTCCGGATTGAGATCGAAGTTGATACTCTTGATCAGCTCCGGGAAGTTCTACCCCTGTCTCCCGACGTTATCCTTCTCGACAACATGTCGACAGACGAGCTGCGCGAAGCTGTCGCTCTCGCTGAGGGACGCACATTGCTCGAGGCCTCTGGTGGCGTCGACTTGAATTCGGTCCGCGCCATCGCCGAAACCGGCGTCGATGTAATTTCCGTCGGCGCGTTGACCCACTCAGCACCCGCACTCGACCTCGGCCTCGATTTCCAAAAATCAAGCGCTTGAAATATGTTGCAGATCCATGATCATGCGACGGCGCTTGCCATTGCCACAATGGTACGCCATCACAACGCGTATGATGCGGCACATTTAACGGACGCCATACAAAACACGTCCGTGTAATTAGTAACGGCGGGACAGTTAGCCATGAACGCAGTGACATGGATCGTGATATGGGGAGCAACGGCGATGATTGCCGCCGCCGCCGCTGGCCTACTCGCCAGCCACAAGAACCGCGACTACTCGTTTTGGATAGGTTGGTGTTTTATTTTCCCACCGCTGTTGGTCGTTCTGTTGCTGCTGCCACGTTACGACGGAAAACGCCCGCGCCGGCCATCGCTCGATGAAGAAGACAAGCACTTTTACTAGTGCGCATGCCCACTGCATGTCCGCCTCGAAGAGCGGCATCTCTCGAGCGGTCTGAATAATGCATCATCGCTTTAGACAGAGTTGCGGACACTCCGACCGTGCGCCGCGGCCTTGAATGCTCCTGCGTTCTTCAAAAACCAGCTGAAACAGACTTTCCAGAAAACACTTACCTGAAGTGGGAAAGATCACGACCCTGACCAGAATCTTTCTCAAGAGTGATTTTCTGCAAAGCCGCATTGAGAGTTTTCAGTCCGACTGCAATTATCTGCCGCATTCAAACTGACGGCCACATCGCCAGAAACATGAACGCCATCCGATATTCCAAGATTGTCCGCATCGGTGCCGACCCGTTCACCATTTCCGGTGAGCGGCGGCCCGATGGTCGCCTTCGGTTTACCGTCGACGACACCAACTGCGTTCTACATAACTTGGACGACGGGCCCATTGAGCGGTTTCGCGATAACCTTAAGCAACGCTTGCGGGAAGCTCGCAGGCTGCGCGAGCAAGCTTAGGTTTCCTTGGATTGCCGAATAGCCGCTTGCGCTGCCGCCAACCGCGCCACGGGCACACGAAATGGTGAACATGAGACGTAGTCGAGCTGCGCCTTTTGACAGAACTCGACCGAAGCAGAATCACCGCCATGCTCCCCGCATATGCCAATTTTTAGCCCCGGCTTGACCCTGCGGCCGCGTTCGGTCCCGATCTCGACCAGTTCGCCAACACCCGACACGTCGATTGAAACGAACGGATCGATCTCAAAGATTTTCTTCTCTATATAGGTCTTCAGAATGGGACCGGCATCGTCGCGCGACAGCCCGAGACAGGTCTGCGTCAAATCGTTGGTGCCAAAAGAAAAGAACTCCGCACCAAGTTCACCCTCCGCAATCTCATCCGCTTTCAGCGCACACCGCGGCAACTCGACCATTGTACCGATATCGTAGGTGAGTGTAGCGCCGGTCTCCGCTTCCACGGCGCGGGCAGTCTTCCGAATAACCTCGGCCAGAATATCGAATTCTTCGCGATAGGCGATCAGCGGAATCATCACCTCTGGACGCATGGCTTCGCCGGTCTTCTTCGCAGCGTTGATCGCCGCTTCGAAAATAGCCCGCGCCTGCATTTCCGTAATTTCAGGATACCGGATCGCCAACCGGCATCCCCGGAACCCGAGCATTGGATTGAACTCATCAAGCTCGTTAACGCGAGCTTTCAGCTTCTCAGGCTCCATGCCCAAAGCTTCGGCGACCTGCACAATCTCTTTTTCCGCATGCGGCAAGAACTCGTGCAACGGTGGATCGAGCAGCCGGATCGTAACAGGCAACCCAGCCATAATCTCAAACAGTTCTTCGAAGTCGCTGCGCTGCATCGGCAGAATCCTGGCGAGGGCTGCCCGCCGTCCCGTCTCTTCTTGCGCGCAGATCATCTCCCGCATTGCGAGAATTCTGTCCTCGTTAAAGAACATGTGCTCGGTCCGGCACAGCCCAATCCCTTCCGCACCAAAATCGCGCGCCTGCTTGGCATCACGATCATTGTCCGCATTGGCGCGTACGCCAAGCTTGCGAAACCCATCAGCCCAGCCCATGAGTTTGCCGAACGCCCCCGACATCTCCGGCTGGCGCATCTTCGCCCGCCCCTCGAGAACCTGCCCGGTCGAGCCATCGATGGTGATGATATCGCCTTTACTGAAGACCTTTGCACCGACCCTCAAGGTCCCAGCCCGGACATCGATCCGCATCCCACCAGCCCCCGAAACACAGGGCCGCCCCATACCGCGCGCAACCACAGCGGCATGGCTCGTCATGCCACCCCGCGCCGTCAGTATGCCGGTAGCTGCATGCATGCCGTGGATGTCTTCAGGACTGGTCTCGACCCGAACAAGGATCACCTCGTGCCCTTGAGATTTCAGCGCCTCGGCCTCATTGGCAGTAAAAACGATCTCACCAGCCGCCGCCCCCGGCGACGCCGGCAGCCCGGTGGTCACGACCGTCTTCTCGGCCTCCGAGTCGATGCGCGGATGCAGCAGATGATCCAGCCCGCTCGGATCGACCCTCAACACCGCTTCTTCACGCGTGATGACACCCTCCTCCGCCATGTCCACGGCAATGCCGAGACCAGCTTCCGTGGTCCTCTTACCGGACCGCGTCTGCAGCATGAAGAGCTTGCCTTCCTGGATCGTGAACTCGATGTCCTGCATGTCACGGTAGTGTGCTTCGAGCTTGCCAAAGATTTCCGTCAGATCCTTGAACGTGTCCGGCATCAGCGCTTCCAATGAAGGCAGCGTCTCTCCGGCCTCTTCCCGCGCCCGCTCTGTCAGCGGCTGAGGAGTCCGGATCCCCGCGACAACATCCTCGCCTTGCGCGTTGACAAGGTATTCGCCGTAAATCTCCTTTACACCCGTCGAAGGATTCCGGGTGAAAGCGACCCCGGTGGCACTCGTCTCGCCCATGTTGCCAAATACCATGGCCTGAACATTGACGGCCGTTCCCCAACTATCGGGCATGTGATGCAAGCGCCGGTAGATTTGTGCGCGCTGTGTCTGCCATGAGCCGAACACCCCCCCGATCGCGCCCCACAACTGCTCGTCGGTGTCCTGTGGGAAGGGTTTCCCCAACGCCCCTTCCACCGCCTCTTTGTACTGCCGGATAATCTCTTTCCAGTCGTCCGCTTCCAATTCCGTGTCAAGCGAAACGGCGTTGAGATTCTTGAAGCTCTCCAGGATATCCTCGAACACGCCGTGATCGACACCCAAGACAACATCCGAATACATTTGAATGAACCGTCGGTAACTGTCGAAAGCGAAGCGTTCATCGCCGGATCTCTTGGTCAGCCCCTCAACCGTCTCATCGTTGAGACCAAGATTGAGAATGGTGTCCATCATGCCGGGCATCGACGCCCGCCCGCCCGAGCGCACCGAAACCAAAAGCGGATTTTCTCGATCGCCGAATGTTGCCCCGACCGCATCGCCAACACGGACCATCGCCGCGGCCACCTCCGCCTTGAGGCTTTGCGGCAATTCCTGTCCGTTCGCGTAGTAGACGCTGCAAACTTCGGTGGTGATGGTAAAACCTGCGGGAACCGGCAGGCCTAAGCTGGACATCTCAGCGAGATTCGCACCTTTACCGCCGAGGAGTTCCCTCAACTCTGCCCGGCCATCGGTTTGTCCTGCAGCGAATAGATAGACCTGCTTGCGATTTTGACCGGTCGCACTGTCTGCCATACCTAATTGCTCCCTCTCCCCCGGAGACCAACAATACAGCCCCACGTGCCATTGATAGGCTTCGGGCTTAGCAGCCATGACGGTTCTGCAACAAGTGGCCTTTTGATCCATCAGCCCCGCGTTCCTTGTATAAGGCGTTTTGATATGGCCCACACCGCGGTTCTCATCGTCGGTCCACGGCAACATCACACAACCGCCAAGCATCTGTATCCTCAGCACAAACACCACCGCACCGCGTAATATGAGAAGGTGCGGCAGGGAGACCTTGAAAACTGTTGACCTGCGTGTGTTGGTAACGCACGCGAAGTTACTCGAAACGAGCGGCTGCCACAAAAAAGAGCGATCGCCGCAGACATCATACGGGGCTCCCCGTACGACAACACCTCGGGAGCCGCAACGAACCGGTTTGCCAAACCACACCACCGCCGAGGTCACGCTTGTTTCTTCCGGACGGGACACGAAATGAATTCCGTCCGTGACTTCACCACACCCTGTGACCTAATCTGCATGGCGTTTCCCAACTGCACCCCACACAAAGTACCACCCAAAAACAGAGACGTTCTTCCCGCATGACAACCCTTGCCAAAGTCCTCAAGCTGATCGACGCTTCACACGCCGACAGCCTCCAACGCCTGTTTGAATTGTTGTCCATTCCCAGCATTTCGACGGACCCAGCATTCGCAAAAGATTGCCAGGCGGCCGCCGAGTGGTGCCAATCGAAATTGCAGGAAATCGGCTTTAGCTCTGATGTGATTCCCACAACCGGCCACCCCGTCGTTATCGCCCACGACCGCGCCAAGCTGGACCCCGACAAGCCGCATGTCCTATTTTACGGGCACTACGACGTACAGCCGCCTGATCCATTGGAACTTTGGAATTCACCGCCGTTCGAGCCGCGCATCGCCAGCGAAAAGGGCAATGGTAAAGTCATTATCGCGCGCGGCGCGGAGGACAATAAGGGTCAGCTCATGACCTTCCTCGAGGCTGCCCGCGCCTGGAAGTCGGTCAACGGAGAACTCCCCGTCAACGTCTCGGTCATGCTCGAAGGCGAAGAGGAGTGCGGCTCGCCTTCTCTTCCCGGCTTTTTGAAAAAGCACGGCAAGAAGGTGAAGGCTGATTTCGTCTTGGTCTGCGACACCGGCCAGTGGGATCGCGACACGCCCGCAATCACAACGATGCTACGCGGTCTCGGCGGCATTGAAGCTGTCATCAGAGGCCCCAACCGCGACCTTCACTCGGGCCTCTATGGCGGTCTGGCGGCCAACCCGATCAGGATCCTCACGCAGATCTGCGGTGCAATGCATGACGCCAAGGGCCGCGTCACCGTCCCCGGCTTTTATGACGGCGTCAAAAAACCCTCCGCCAAACAGCTCCGCCAATGGCATGAAATTGGTTTCGACCCCGCTCCAGTCCTTAAATCGATTGGTCTTGCGCAACCCGCCGGTGAACAGAATCGATCAGTGCTGGAACAACTGTGGTCGCGGCCTACCCTGGAATTCAATGGCATCACAGGCGGCTATCAGGGGGTTGGTACCAAGACCATCATCCCCGGTGAGGCGAGCGTCAAGATCACATGCCGGCTGGTTCCCGGCCAAGACCCCGATGCCGTCATCGCTGCAGTAAAGGCGTATATCGAAGAACGTGTCCCGCAGGATTGTTCGGTCGAGTTCCACGGCGCTTTTGCCTCCGCCGCAATTGCCTTCGACACTGGCAGCCCGGCCATCGCCGCCTCAGCCCAGGCTCTGGAAAATGAATGGGGTAAACCCGCTGTACTCATGGGCTGTGGTGCATCGATTCCGATCGTCACCGATTTCAAGACCAAGCTCGGCATGGACAGCTTGCTGATCGGCTTCGGCCTCGAGGACGACCGCATCCATTCGCCCAACGAGAAGTACAACATCAAGAGCTTCAAGAAGGGTACTCGAAGCTGGGCGCGGATCCTGGATCAGCTGGCCAGGCTCTAAGGAGTTGGACACTCATCAAGTTGTCGAACACCCGATTTTCTCGGGTAACGTGAAGCAGTTATACGAAATTACGCGCGCCCAACCCAATTGCATTGCCGCTTCGAAAGGCTAGGGTGGCGCGAGCTTAAGCAATAACCGCCGAACCGGAGACTGACGCAGATGGCAACGCGTGTCCTAACAGGCCTTCTCGTAGCCCTGGCAACGAGCTTCATGGTGCTGCCTGACGAGGCAACAGCACAGCGCTATGGCCGCTACGATGACAGGCGCAGTGAACAACGCGCTAACGTTCCTGGCAACTTCGACTACTACACGCTCGTGCTGTCGTGGTCGCCCACACACTGCGCGGCGCAGCCAAGCAAGAAGAAGGATCCGCAGTGCCGCCCGAAGGTGGGCAAACGCCCGTATGCCTTCATCTTGCACGGCCTCTGGCCGCAATACACGCGCGGCTATCCCGAGCGCTGTTGGACGCGCTTCAAACCCTACGTACCGCGCCGTGTCATCAACGGCATGCTCGACATCATGCCGAGCACCGGTCTGATTATTCACGAGTACAAAAAACACGGCACCTGCTCTGGCTTGAAACCCGAAGGATACTTCAGCCTGTCACGCAAGATCTTCAATAGGATCAAGATACCGCAGCGCTACGTCCTCCCGCAAAAGCCGCAAATGGTTTCCCCTGACACGTTGATCAGCGAATTCATCGCCGCCAATCCCGTCCTCGGTCTACAGCCTGACATGCTTGTGGTCTCCTGCGGCGGAGCCGGCAACCGGCTGCGCGAAGTCCGGCTCTGCATGTCCAAAGATGGAGACCCGCGCCCCTGCGGTAACAACGAAAGCCAGCGCCGGCTATGCAATGCGCGCCGCATGTACGTGCCGCCAGTGCGCGTGTCGGCACAGAAGCCGGCGACGGTCCGGCGCTGAGCGTTTCCAGCAAGTAACCTGTTGCACGGTCCGATTGACCGCAAAAAGATCAAGCAGCCTGTGGATTTCCGCCGGACACCGATTCAGTGTGTCTGCGCAATCCTTGTTCCTCGCTGAGCCACCAAGCAGACTTGGCTCAAGTGATTCTGGCCGGCCGTCGACTTCACCGGCCGGTCATCCAATGGGGAGCAACCAATGCCCGACTTGCCGCCAGCCGTCCTTAAGACCCAATCCAATGCTGGCCCCGGCACAACCGCCTCAGAACCCGTGCAGTCATTTGGCTGTCATTCGGCGGTCGCTCCTCCTCCACTGCCCAGCCAGACACCACGCCAGCACCCCTGGCCCTTACAGCCGGTCGACGAACGGCAACCGCACAGCACCAAGCCTTCGCCTCCAACGAGTGATGCGTCCGCAAAGCCGCAGCGCCAGCGCCGCTCAGTGGGAGCCCCTCTCGGCTTCATTACCTTCGGTTTTATCGCAGGAGCCGTCTTCTGGCATGCCGTCGGCTTCTGGAACCTCGTCCACAGCGCCGTGTTTTCCGGCCCCCGACACGAAGTCACAGCTTCCCACATACCAGCGCTGCCGCACCCCACTCGCTCCTTCAATGAAGAAGCGCTGCGCAACTTTTCGCAGCGCCCCAACGGGCCCAACTGGCCAAAGATCACCACCGGCTCGATCAGCGACACGGCACCCGCGATAGCGACTCATCCACAGCTAGCTTCCCCTCCCGACGACAACGCTGAGCGCCAACCGACCGGGCCCGGAGGGATCTCTTGGCAGCCGGCAGTGAAGACCTCCCCATGAATTGAAGGGCCACGTCCAACCGCCTCTGGTCTGGCCAAATCGGCCAGTGTAATCTGCGGCCTCAGCCAGCTGAGCACAGCAGAGGGGTAGTCGGCATGAAATTCGCCGCAGGTCAGCAATGGACCTATGATACGCCAACGGGACACGAGGCCTCGAGAATCGTGATTGGCGCAGTGGCGACCTGCGCCAGCGGCGAGCATATCATTTGCTTCAGTGTCTTCAACGCACCGCGCATCGGACCGGCTGGCGAAGTGGAGGTGGTCACCATCCCCTTCGTACCGATGAGCAAAGACGCATTCGAAAAAACCATTGTCGAAAAAGTTGGAGACGCCGAGCCACCAGCCGGATTTTCAGATGCGCTTCAAGCGTGGAGCGGAGACGAGCGAGGCCTCAGCATCTTCACGGTTCCCTTCGAGGGTTTTCTCGATCGGATGATCGCCTTGCAAATGGCTGCAATCGTCGGACAGCCCGCCGCTTAGGCGGCGGCTGAATGCGACATACCCTCGGAGGCTATCAGCTTCTTCCCCGCAGCCTTCAGGCCGCTTTCTTGAGGCGACGCTCCGAGCACCACGCAGATGGGGATGTGGCCAGCACACCGCATCCATCGACAGTCTCAAGAGACTCAACCTGTGTTGGATCGAGGCTCCAGCATCTTGCGATCTGGAGCACCTGGTCCTCGGTCGGATAAAGAACGAGTTCACCGCCAGTATCGCCCTGCCGCTCCTGCACACCTCGCAACTCGAACAGACGTAGGCCAAGAGCGCGCTCCTCGGGCGTAATGCGCCCCTTATTCCAGACGACGCCCTCATCGTTGACGGCGAAGGCTCGTGCCAGCTTGCCGTCCTTCACACGCGCCCAGGCAAAAAAATCGATTAGCGGATAGGTGAAGAAATACTGCACGTCGGGAAACCGCTGGCCCAGCGACTGCATCAACGGCGTGATTTTGTCGGCAAAGGCAGGACCAACAGGATGCGGCAGCGATAAGCCGACGACAAAACTCCAACCGTCAACGGGTGGCGTGATGTAAATATACGATGCACCGAGGGCATCGTCGTAGACGGTCCCGATGCCGGAGTTCCAATTCGCCGCGCCACCGTTCTTGAGGCCAAGAAATTCCGCCAGCGCCGACGTATCCTCCGTGCGGACCGCAAGCCAAGCCATCTTGTAGCCGAACGGTCTTGGCTCGTCCGGCGCGACATCGACCGCAAATTCGTCGAAGTGCGCGCCGCGAGGCGCCAACATCAAGCTCAGCCAAACGGCCAAAAGTACAAAAGCGGCCAAAGCGATAATCATCGTCATGCCGGCCCTCTTCATCGCTATATTTTGCTCTTAGTTGAGTCCCCGTGAGTCCGGCAACAACACAAATAGGCGATCTGGGGATAAATGGTCGCAATAGATGCATTTGGATTAGCGGATCAGACATCCGCTCCCACCTGCTGGCGCGATAAGCGCCGATACATTCATCGAAAAAAGCTGGCAAAAATAAAGAGGCCAGCCCCACGCTTAACTCGGCAGCGGGGTTGCACCGATCTCAGCGACGAGACTGGCCTCCATCGAGTGGCGCCAGAGAGAGGGCATGAAGGCCGTCCCACTCGAAAGACTGAATTTCCCAATCGACGACTTATCGTCCACATGCGACCTCTTCACTACGCGGCATTTAATCCTTGAGCATGACGTCATTGCGACAATCTCTGATTCGCAGGTTCAAAACCTTTGCCTGTGAATAAGTCAGAATAACAAGCAAGAAGCGGTGCGGGCTCAACCAACCAATGAATGTTCTGCAATAGCTCAACCGCAATGCAAGTGCGCTAGTTTGGCGGCGCGTTCCTCTGCAATTTAATAAAGTTGCAGCGCACACTCCATTTACCTGCACTGAAGCGTCAGCACCCTGGATCGCCAGGAACTGTTTTTGACTGGAGGTCATGAGACAATGTCGCAATCCGGATCCGTTCCCCCGGTCGGCCGCCAGCAAGGGTGCCAGGGCGACGCCGACGTCATCGACTTCGAAATCAAGCGTCAGGAAATGCAGTTCGTCGAGATCGAACTCGATCCTGGTGAGAGCACCATCGTAGAGGCGGGCGCGATGATGTTCAAGAACGTCGCCATCCACATGGACACTATTTTCGGCGACGGCCCAAAACGGCAATGCGGAATCTTGGGATCTCTGATGGGCGCCGGCAAACGCCTCCTCAGCGGAGAAGATTTGTTCATGACCGTCTTCACCCATCAAGGACAAGGCATGGCCCGGGTCGCGTTTTCCGCACCCTATCCAGGAACCGTAATTCCCTTCCACCTCGCGAATTTGGGCGGCTCGCCGATCTGCCAGAAGGAAGCATTCCTCTGCGCTGCCAAAGGCGTCAGCGTCGGCCTCCACTTTCAAAAACGGATCATGACCGGACTTTTCGGCGGCGAGGATTTCATCGTGCAGAAGCTCGAAGGAAATGGCTTCGCGTTTATTCATGTCGGCGGCACCATCCTCGAGCGCGAGCTAGGACCCGGTGAGGACTTGCATGTTGACTCCGGCTGCGTAGCCGCGATGACCTCGACCGTCGAATTTGAAATTGTCAGGGCCGGTTCTCCGAAGTCGATGATCTTTGGCGGTGAAGGCGTTTTCTTCGCTCACCTGCGCGGTCCAGGAAAGGTTTGGCTGCAATCGCTGCCGTTTTCCCGTTTGGCGGGTCGTATCCTGGCTAATGCCGGACCAGCCGGCGGCACTGGTGAAGGCTCCGTGCTGGGACCGTTCGGCGATATCTTTGACGGCGACAACTAATCGAAGCCGAAAAAGAAAAAAACCGGAGCAAAACTCCGGTTCAAATAATGGGCAGTATTTGGGAGAAGAGGTCAGTCTGGAGAAGCGGCCGCCGCACCAACCGGCGGCCGCTTTGTTTGAAGCCGTTATGGAAGCGCGACGCTGGCAGAGAAGACGAAGCGCGAGTTGCACAGGCCTTTGTCACCGCAGAAGTCAGCACCGTTTGAATCCGTGTCATGATAACGGAAATCAAGCGTTAGCTTTTCGACCGCCAGGGCCAGACCGGCATTCCAGTAGACGTAGTCAAGCCCACTGTTGCCATCGAAGTAGTAGGCGCCAACGGTACCGTCGATCGTCGGAGTGAAAATGCCAAGGCTCTGGAATTCGTAACCAATCGAAGCTTCAGGCGTCCAGGCTTGTCCAGATTCCGCGAACTGGTCGGGGGAATAGTAGACAGCGCCGCTAAGGCTGATGCCGCGAATCGTGTAGCTCGCGCCGCCCTTAATTTCGAGATAGTCAAGATCGGCACCGGCAAGATCCTGCGCACCTGGATACAGGTAACCGATCACACCGAGGTCGAATTCAACGGGTCCAAGCTTGGGCTTGATACCGCCGTAGACGTCGACTTCGACGGTCGCATCACCGCTGCCTGGCGGATTTGAACCCCCTTCGACGAAGTCAACACCCGAGGCCCAAACACCAGTGTAGAACATCCCGTACGAGAAATCGACGCCGCCCTGCACCGTTGGCTTTTCCAACGTCTGCGAAATACCGCGGAACACGTAATCCGACGTGCCGCCAATATTGAACGACCATTCAAATTTCCGACCGCTCTCAACCACTGGCGCATCCTTGACGCTTCCAGCTGCCTCGCGTTTGAACCAGTCACCAGCAGCAGCTGGAGTTGAGATGATGGCACCAGCAACCGCCAACGCGATCACTGAACCCATTAGGCCCCGTTTAGCATGCATAGTTTGCAAACCCCCAGTTTCAAAGCAGGTGCGGGATGCCTACATCGCCGTCAAAGGAACCCCCATCGGGGTGCGCCGAGTACAACCACACCGTTGACGATAGAGAGCAGGATTCGCGACTTCTTCACAACGACATTTAGTGAAGCTTATTTATTCGCATAGCCGCTTGTAGTCGACACGCAACAGATCCGAGCTTCTGATCAAGGAATATGCAAGATGCTTCCCATTCGCGCTTGGCGAATACTTGTTAACTGGCTCAAAAGCAGACTGATTGGCTGACGATTGGGCATGGAGGCGCACACTTACTATATTGCGGCGTCCATACTGATTGTTTGGTCCTATCAGGCCACTGGTTCGTTATGGTCTTATGGAAATGCCGATCGTACGGAACGCCCCATGACACAGCGAAAAACAAACCAACCCTCAACAGCCCTAATCACGGGCGCCGCGCGCCGCATTGGCAGCGCCATAACGTACGCGCTCGCCGCCAACGGTTGGCAGGTGGCAATTCATCACAACGCCTCGGGCGATGAAGCGGAAAAACTGGCCGGTGAGATCCGCGCGGCTGGCGGCAAGGCCGTCACGCTACAATGTGACCTGTCGGATATCGAGGCTGTGGGCAGTTTAGTTGACCGCTGTGCTGACCTGCTCGGCACGCCGACTTGCTTAATCAACAATGCTTCGACGTTCCTTGACGACAGTCCCGCGGACCTGAAACCGGAGGTGTGGGACAGGCACCTCAATACCAACCTGCGCGCACCCGTCTTCCTCGCGACCTCGTTTGCCCGCCAGCTGCCGCAAGGGACCCAGGGTAATATCATCAATGTTATCGACCAGCGCGTGCTGAGACCCACGCCGGAGTTCTTCTCCTACACCATTTCGAAAGCAGCCCTATGGACTGCGACCCGCACCCTGGCTCAGGCGCTGGCGCCAAACATCCGCGTGAACGCGGTCTCCCCAGGCCCCGTTCTGCAAAGCATTCATCAAAGCAAGGAAGAGTTTGACAAAGAGGTCGCGAGCACCTTGTTGCAACGCGCGTGTCCGCCAGAGGAAATTGCCGATGCCGTCCTCTTCATCCTCGGATCACCTTCAAAGACCGGACAAATGATCACTCTCGATAGCGGTCAACACCTTGCCTAAGCGGTTTTAGTCAAGTTGAGCAAAACAAGTTGCGACAGTCTCGCACGCGGATTCTCATTCTGTTCAGCCGTCAGCAGGCGTCCCGCCACATTTCCTCCCAAGCCTGCCCCAACTCGTGCCCCATTGATCCCGCAAAGATTCTCAATGGACGGGGGCGATTCGTCCAGCACGTGTAAACCAGCCGTTAAACTTAACGAATTATGACATCAGGGTGCGACGATCGCCCTTAAACCCGCGTTGTCAGTTTTCGCCTGAAGGTGCCACATGCTGAGCCGATCTGGAGTTTATGTTCTCGCTGCCGCTGCTGCTACCGCCGCTGCGGCCCTTGCGTCTCCGGCCTTCGCCGCGTCGCTGCCGGCGATTAAAGCCACCGCCTCCAACAAGGTCCCCGCCTGCTTAACGCCGGGCCGCCTGGGAGATTTCCTCAAGTCCCGCAATCCTTCATTGAGTTCGCGCTTCGACGAGATCGCCATGTACTACATGCGTCATGGCGAGGACCTCGGCATTCGCTGGGACATGGCATTCTACCAGATGGTCGTTGAGACCAACTCGCTGCGCTATACCGGCGACGTAGACGCCGACCAGAACAACTTCGCCGGTCTCGGAGCGACCGGTGGCGGGGTCAAAGGTGAACGCTTCGCCTCGGTCTCCGACGGAGTTCGCGGGCACCTTGAGCACGTCCTCATGTATACCGGTACGCACATCGAAAATCCCGTCGCCGAACGCACACGTAAAGTGCAGGAGTGGAAGATCCTCGTACCCTTCCAGCGCTCGATACGTGGCCCGATCACTTTTACTCATCTCGGCCGAAAATGGGCCCCAGCCGACCGCGGCTATTCCGATGATATCCAAGCCATCTCGGATGTGTTCATGCGCTCATTCTGCAATTCCCCGGACTCGCGTCCGGAGTTGGTCGCTCGCGCTCGCGCTCGCGTAACAGCAACAAGCAAGTCGCGAACGTCAAAGCTCAAAAGCCGGTACCGACCGTCGAAGTCGTCGCCAAGAAACCTATCGTTGATACTTCAAACCAGCGTTCCGCACTCGGTGCCGGATCGCTGATCGGCCTGTCCCAGTCCGCGAAAACCGCTCAGCAAATGGCCGACCAGAAAACGCCGACTGTCATCAACGCCGTCGATGACAGCAACAAACAGCCAGAAACCGTCAAAACTGCTTTGGCCGGAAGCCAGATCGCCGATCTCAAACCGGTTGCAGGCAAGTGCCGCGTTTGGACCGCGAGCTATGGCGGTGCCAAAGCGATCATCATCAAGGCACCCGGTGAAGGCAGAACTAACTTCACCGTCCTTGATGTCCATGCCGGCAAAGAAAAGCGTGAGGCCGATGCTTATATCGCCGCCTACGCCAAGGGCGGCACGACAATCGGCGAGTTCGCAAGCCCAACTGCAGCGCTCGACAAAGCTTTCGAGCTCTGCCCTGAAAAATAAAAACGCCCAGGCTTCTTTGCCAGGGTAGGATAACTGCACGGTCGCAATCACCGGCCACCTTTCAGGCGCGAGTTCCATCGCGCCTGAATTTTTGTTGCAGACCCATCACAGAAATTCCTGTTTACAACTGTAATCAGAATTCGCCGATATCGGCGACAACACTGCAGCGCCCGAAAGGCGCGCCGCCGACCTACGTCACCCGCAGCGTGGCCATTGTCAAAACGTAGATGAATCTCCCCCCTCGGCTTATGTTATATTTGCCCGCCGGATACCGGCACATCAGATGCCCGAAGGGCTTGGGCTCACACCCGCGAGGACCCTTGCCATGGACTTCAGATCCCGCGCCATTGGGCGTATTCCGAAACTGTCGCGCATCAACAGGCCCGAAGACCTCCACGAGATTGAGTTCGTTGATGGTCTGGCCGAGGTGGAGGTGCCGATCAGATTGCTTGAATCAGTCCCCCTCAAGCACGCTGAACGCTTGAATAGTCCAAGATTGGATCGGGTTGTGCAGTCGATCCGCAGCGAAGGATACTCCAGCCTCGAGCCCATCATCTGTCGTGTCGGCGCCTTGGGTAACTGGGTCGTAATCGACGGCGGTCATCGCATAACGGCGGCCAAACGCGTATCTCAGGAATTCTTCACGAACCTATTTCGCGAAAAGGTTGGTGAGCTGACATTCATCCTTTTCCAGACGCCAATGAGCTATTCCAAACTGCGGCCGAAAGTCGATTTGGAAAGCGATGGCCCCGACCGCCGTCATAGAGAAAAACCCGCTTCCGGCAAGAAACGCAAACGTCGCAAACGCGGCAAGAAGTAACTTTACTTGTGCCGATCCGTAGAGCGCCTGCACAGCAAGCTACGCGCGGCTTTCAGACTAGGCTGCCTCGATTAGATCGGCTGCCGTCTCCGCCCCTCCCTCCATCTGGATGGTCTTGCTCAAGGCAACAGCATTGTCCTGAAGCGACTTCGACTGTAGCTCCCGCAACGCAGCCTTAAGGAGATCTACGTTGAGTCTACTGAGCGGGATCGGCGACGGTCCCACACCTATCCGCTCCACCATACGGCCCCAGAACAGCTGATCACCAAACACCGGACAAACCAGAGTCGGTCGGCCCCAGCGCAGCCCCTCGTGCGTCGTGCCGGCACCGCCGTGATAAATCACCCCACTGCACCTGGAAAACAGCCAGTCATGCGGTGCGCTTTCAACGACATGGACTTCACCGGTGGATGCCTCAGCCGAAAGCGCCCCCCATCCTTTCGCGAGCACCGGGCGTGTCCGCGTTGCAGCGAGAACCTCAACGACGACTGATGCCGTTCGATAGGCGTCTGTCGACGGCATCCTGCCGAAACCGATGTATACCGGAGGCGGTCCCTTCGCGAGAAAGTGTGCCAGTTCCGCTTGCGGTTCAAACCGTGCCTGCTGAGGAAGAAACCAGTACCCGGTCACGTGGTCGTCTTCGCCCCAATCCGGCGGCTTCGCGACAAGATATTTGCTGTGAGCATGCAGACGCGGCACCGCCTTTCCGGCGCGGTGGTAGCCATCCACGGCGCCAAGGCGCGGGCGTGCCGCAACCTCGGGATGTCGCGGCAGCCATTTGCCGAGCAACATACCGTAGCCCAGCCCCATCAAACCCGACATCGCCTTGCCCGGCAGCCGATCGCTGAATGCGCCAAGATCTGGCGGCCGGACCAGCGGGTTAGGAAACGAACCGGTTGCAACAAAATCCGGCTGCAGGAAGCTAGGGATGGCAATCGCACCAAGGGCACGCGCCAGGTACGGTGCAATGAATGCCTTCGGATTGTAGATGACAATCTCCGGCGCCACGCGTTGGGCGACCGACCACATGTCACAGAGTTGACCCGGCATAAGGTCTTGGCTCGATCGGAATGCTTTGAACCAGCCCGTCACGGACTTCATCGCCGCTTTGATTTCCGGTGACTCCATCATCGCCAGCATGTCGAGCGAAAGCGGTGCCGCGGTGAGTCCATATGCCTCGATGAGATCGTCGAACCCTTGACCCGTCGACACGGTCACCGCATGCCCGCGTTCGGCAAGCACCGCGCCAAGCGCTACATAGGGCTGCACATCGCCGCGTCATCCTCGTGTGAGGATGAGGATATCCGCAACAAATTCTCTCCGGTCGGTTCGGGTCGAGCTTTACAAAAAAGGATTGGAGCAGCCCCCCTCAACGACCCAACTGGCTTCCCGTATCCGGCCCGAGATACTTGACGGCTGCCGTCGACAGAGCACCGCCGACAACACAAGGGATTCCAAGCGCGGCCTGGCCGAGCGCACTGGCAACAACACAGCCCACCGCCAGTGCCGTCGTTCCATAGCTGCCGTACTTCGACCAGTCCCGGGCACTCTGTGGACCTCTGGCTCGCAGCTCGTCGATCCGCTTCAGCGCATCTTCCCGAAGCTTCCCGATCTCGTAGAGTTCAGCCGCCTGGATAACATCGCGCAATTGCCGCCGTACATTCTCTTCTTGGTGGTTCATCTGTACCTTGGCCAGATCGAGCAGGTTCTTGTCACGCGCCGCATTGCTGGCAAACGTCCACTTCGCCATCGAGCCAATGGTCAATTTCTCGACGTCGTCTTTTTCCTCCGCCCACGCCAGGGCCGAGATGATACGGATGCCGGGCTCCCAGGCGCCGGTTGCGAAATAATAGCCCCAGTGCGCATCGATGACGAACGGGTCGTCCATGCCAAGTTCGCCAAGTGTCTTTCCGTCACCGTAAAGGTACTTGCGGATCAGCACCTTTCGCGCCGGCATGCGCTCGACAAATTGCTCGAGAAGCGCCTTCCAGTCAGGCAGACCAGAAAACACAATGGCCTTGATCAAAACCACTTGCTGCACCGGCGGCATCGGGAACATGTCCGTGATGAGTTCCGGCGCCTTGACCTGGTTCTCCCCAATCACACCGGCAATGAAGCCTGTGTACACGCCGGACTTTTCTGGATCCTTGATAACGCCCGTCCGCACCATTGCCTTAACCGCGGCGGGCACACGCTCAGGCTGCTTGTTCTCCCGGTAATCGTTGATGAACCTGAGTATATCTTCCTGCTTCGCGAAGCCATCGGTCACTCCGGCCGCTGGCTTCGCGGGTTCAGGTGTGGCTTGGCCCTGAAACGTATACGGCTGTGCTGAAACTGCTCCCCCGTACAGGCAAACCAGACCCAACAGGGCCAACCGAGTGAGAACAGCGCTGCGGCACGAAACGGAGACCATGGTCCATTACCGATCAGAAGTGGTTTGGGCCGATACAGAAACACGCAATCCGGACCTTTTTGGGCTCAACCAGCCGCTCACGGTCACGATCACTTGACGGCCAGACCGCAACAGCCAATCTTCGCCCCATGCCTAAACCGCCACCAGAACAAACCCGGTCGGAGTCGGAGGCCGTGCCCCTGAGCGTCCCGGAAACCGGAACCGTGGAGCGGCGCACCGGTCCACAGATCATTGCCGGCAATCTCAAGACGCTCCCTTCAGCACCCGGCGTCTACCGCATGCTGAACGCGGACGGCGACGTCATTTACGTCGGTAAAGCCCGCTCACTCAAGGCGCGTGTGTCGAATTATGCCCGTCTTGGCGGTCACACCAACCGCATCGCCCGCATGATCATCTCCACCGCGTCCATGGAATTTGTCACCGTCCGCACCGAGGCCGAAGCGCTACTGCTGGAAGCCAACTTAATCAAGCGCTTCCGGCCACGCTTCAACGTTCTGATGCGTGACGACAAGTCGTTTCCCTACATTCTCGTGGGGCGCGAACACGCCGCACCCCGCATCCTCAAGCACCGTGGCGCCCGCAACCGCAAAGGCGACTACTTCGGCCCGTTTGCATCCGCCGGCGCCGTCAACCGCACTATCGGCATGCTGCAGCGCGTCTTCTTGCTGCGCACCTGCTCCGACAGCGAATACGAGAACCGCACACGCCCCTGCATGCTCTGGCAGATCAAACGCTGCTCAGCGCCCTGCACAGGCGAAGTCAGCTTGGACGATTACGGCAAGCAGGTCGACGAGGCGGTGCGCTTTCTGCGCGGCGAAAGCCAAAACGTCCGTGAGAAGTACCAGCAGCTGATGACCGAAGCCGCCGACAATCTCGAATTCGAACGCGCAGCCAAATACCGCAATCGCTTGTGGGCGCTGGCACACGTCACCGCCGACCAGACAATCAGCGCCGCCGGTATCGAAGAAGCCGATGTCTTCGCGGCCCACCAGGAAGGCGGCCAAATCTGCATTCAAGTTTTCTTCTTCCGCACCGGTCAGAACTGGGGCAACCGTGCTTACTTCCCAAAAGCCGACCGCACGTTGGAAGCAGGCGAGATCCTCGCCTCCTTCATCGCCCAGTTTTACGACGACAAACCGGTCCCGCGTCTCATCCTCACCTCCCACGACCTGCCCGAACGCGAATTGATGGCCGAAGCGCTCGGCACCAAAGCAGCACGGAAGGTTGAGATCTCCAATCCAAAGCGTGGCTCGAAGACAGATCTCGTCGCCCACGCCACCGAAAATGCCCGCGAAGCGCTGCAGCGGAAATTGTCCGAAAGCGCCTCTCAGGCCGCACTCATGAAGGGGCTCGCGGAGCGCTTCGGCCTGCCCCATCCCCCGCGCCGTATCGAGGTCTATGACAACTCGCACATCTCCGGCACCAACGCCGTCGGAGCCATGATCGTGGCCGGTCCCGAAGGTTTCGCCAAGAACCAGTACCGAAAGTTCAACATCAAGTCCGAAACGCTGACACCTGGCGACGATTACGCAATGATGCGCGAAGTGCTAACGCGCCGCTTCAAACGCCTAGCGGCGGAAACGGTAAATGCTCACTCAAACACTGGGGCGCAGCCGGAGAATGAGCTGAAGCAAGCCGAGGATAGCGAGGATGGCAACCTCGAAACTGTACCGACGCGACCTGACCTCATCCTTATTGATGGCGGCGCCGGCCAACTCGCCATGGCCCGTGAAGCGATGGCGGAAACGGGCATTGGGGGCATAGCCATGATAGGTGTGGCAAAGGGACCCGAACGCGACGCCGGCCGCGAACACTTCCATTTTCCTGATGAGCCCCGACCGCGCATGCTCGAACCGCGCGATCCAGTACTCTACTTCGTGCAACGCCTACGCGATGAAGCCCACCGCTTCGCAATCGGCACGCATCGCAGCAAACGCGCGAAAGGTCTCAGCGCCAATCCGCTCGACGAAATCCCAGGGATCGGTCAAACCCGCCGACGTGCACTATTGCGACACTTCGGCTCAGCAAAAGCTGTCTCTCGCGCGGGGATTGAAGACCTGAAGGCGGTCAGCGGCATATCCGCTGAAATGGCTCAAAAAATCTATGATTTCTTCCACGAAAAGCGCGGTTAATACCACCGCCCCAGTCAAGACACTATTGGCGGGGAAAAGCGCGATCTGTTGGAAGCAACGTCACACTTTCATGTGACCATTCATGTCCCGTTAAACTTTTGCGAACGTATTGTCCGACGTTGTCAAGTCTCGCACTGCGACATGAGCTGCCCCCCCCGGGGGGGGGGGCAGAGGAACACAACAAAGCTCAACATCATGGAGATAACGTCGATGAAAAAACTTGGTTTGTTGCTTGCGGCGATGATCGTTTCGATTGCGTTCGCCGCCAATCAATCTGCCGAAGCTGGTGCCGTTTCGGCACCTGGCCTGATCACCTCGGACCTCGCATCGACAACAGCTGCCGGTCTGGTCCACAAGACCCATGGTTGGCACTGCGGTGCTCGTCGCGGTTACGTAGGTGGGCTCGGCTATCGTGCCTGGCACCGCCATCGCCGCGCATGCCGCCGACGGGGCCGTTGCTACCGACGCAACTATGTCTGCCGTAACCGCTGGGGCGGCGGCTGGCGCTATCGCCGCTGTATGCGCCGTGCCCGCTGCTACTGATCGCAGCCGCCACTGATAAACTGCGCCACAACTTCGACCCGACTGCGCACGCCGCGGCCCGGTTTTCCTTTTACTTCGGTGCAGGCTGATCCTGTGATTGCAGGCTCTCAATGTAGTGGGTTAGCGCGAGAACCCGAAAATGCGCCGGCGGGTAACCAGGAAGAACTTCCTGTGTTTGGAACCTCTGCCAAAACTGCGGCATCTGGAACGGCTCGTGCCCGGAAACGGCGACATCGCCGGCGATGATGTTGAAGGTGCGCCAGAATGGAAAGCGCCCATTCTCACGCTCGGCGAGCTGTGTCAGATCTGTCGGCTGCTTGACAAAATCTTCGCCATTCCTCCATCGCCCACGCCAGCATCACCATGACAGGCTTGGCAGTGGATTATGTACTCCGTCTTGCCTTCGGCGAGCGCCAAGTCCTTCATGCGCACCAATTCGCCTTCGGCGAATTCACCGGAGGCGGCATACTGCGGCAGTATCGATATGAACGTGAGAACACTAACGGCCACCGCCATCAGATGGCAGAGATAAGTTGATCGCCACAGCATCCTTGCATCCTCCAACTCATTATCATCTTGCTTTAATGCCAGCCCAGCCTGCAAGTCTCCGCCACTTACAGCATTGACCCATCTCAATCCTATGCGTAGATGCGCTAGGGTCTAATCAAATCACGATAGACGCCGATAGCTGGCTGCACCTGGCCAGAGCTCGAAACAACACGGCATCCACAGTTGCTCATCACTCTCCCAAACGCGCTGACCATCGGTCGCATTGTCGCTGTGCCGGTCTTCGTTGCCGCGCTCTATTTTCTGGACGGCAACCTCGGCCGCTGGACCGCTCTGGGCATCTTCACAGTGGCATCGATAACCGATTGGCTTGACGGCCACCTCGCCAGAGCCTGGCAGCAGTACTCTCGCTTCGGCGCCATGCTCGATCCCATCGCTGACAAGTTGCTCATCGCCGCCGCGTTGATGATGTTAGTTGCCGATGACACCATCACCGGTGTCCATATCTTCGCCGCGTTGATCATCTTGTCGCGCGAAGTTCTCGTCTCCGGTCTGCGCGAGTTCCTGGCCTCTTTAAACGTCAAGATCCGTGTTACGCAGCTTGCAAAATGGAAGACGGCCATCCAGATGGTAGCCATCGCCCTGCTGATTGCGGGACCGGCCGCCGAACAGATCGCCCCAGGAACCACCGCAATCGGGTTGACCTTGCTCTGGCTTGCCGCTCTGCTTACGATTTGGACCGGCAGCGATTACTTTTTTGCCGCCGTACACCACGCATCCGGCCATGAAGGGAGCTGATCGGGAGATATGACCTCGGGCACCAAGACAAACACCGTCACCCTGCGTTACTTCGCCTGGGTTCGCGAAAAGATTGGGTTCGCCGAGGAAGAGATTTCCCTGCCGGCGGAAGTAGCCACCGTTGCCGAACTAATCGAGTGGCTCAAGGCTCGCGGGGAGACCTACCGAGCCGCCTTCGACAAGCCGGAAGTCGTCCGCACAGCATTGGACCAAACCCACGCCCGGGCCGATACGCCAATCGCCAACGTCCGCGAGATCGCCTTCTTCCCACCCGTGACCGGAGGCTAGCGCATGGGTATCCGCATCCAGACGGAAGATTTCAATATCGGCGCGGAGATCGCAGGCCTGACCGGCGGACGCACCGATATTGGCTCGGTCGTCACCTTTACGGGAACCGTGCGCGGGACTGCAGGCGGCGCTCCCATCACGTCCATGACGCTGGAGCACTACCCGGGCATGACGGAAGCGGAATTGGCCCGCGTCGAAGCTGAAGCCAACGCCCGCTGGCCGCTGTCGGCCAGTCTCATTGTTCACCGTATCGGTGAACTCCACCCCGGCGACAATATCGTGCTGGTTATCACTGCTTCAGCGCATCGGCACGCCGCTTTCGAGGCAGCTGAATTTCTCATGGACTACCTGAAGTCCCGCGCACCCTTCTGGAAAAAAGAGGCCCGCCCCGATGGCACCAGCCAATGGGTCGACGCCCGCGAAACTGACACCGCAGCGCTACAGCGGTGGCAAAAGTCCCCCTCCAAGGCGGCCGAATAAGTAAAAATTAACCAACATTTCTCGGCGATTCGGTTAGCGGAGCATTAATCTTAACCCTTCGTTTACTCCTGCCCGTCAAAATCACAACAGTGCCCGATGGCTTCCTGGAAATAGCCATCTTCTGCGCCGAATGTGATCAGCACACCAAGAGCCTAATCGCGTAGACGGGGGTCAAGCCGAGATGGGTAATATTACGGAGCGCGTGCAATTGCGCGCGCTCACAACCTTTTTTTGTGCCGCGTTTTTGGCAGCCACATGTCTGGTCGACATTCGACCGGCAAGTGCAGCTGGCCAGACCTCGGACGTAACTAAGAAAACGCGGTTCATCGTCGGATTGGACCGGCACGCCGATTTTCACATCATCTCGCTATCAAATCCGAACCGCGTTGTTATCGAATTGGGCAACGTTAAGTTGCAGCTGCCTCCCCAGCCCAAATCCGGTCCAATCGGCCTCGTCGAAGGTTTCCACGGCGGTCGCGCCGGCGGTGGTAAATCCCGCATCGTCATCAACGTCACCCAACCCGTGGCAGTCGAAAAGTCCAACATCGAGCGTGTCGGCGAGGGCTATCACCTCAATCTCGAAATCGTACCGCTGACCACACCAAAGCGGTTGCGCACCTTGGCAAACGCCCCCTTTGACAAGCCGAGCGGTCTGGGAGCGGGTGGATTACAGCCGCCAATGCCGCGCAAAGCCTATTCACGCGATGCCCTGGACAAACGTCGCGCAAAGCCCATCATCGTTCTCGATCCGGGGCACGGTGGACACGACAGTGGCGCGAAGAAGAACGGCGCCATCGAAAAACAAGTCGTCCTGGCCTTCGCCCACACTTTGCGTGAAAAGCTGGAAGCAAGCGGCCGCTACAAAGTTTTGATGACACGCGATACCGACGTCTTCATTCCCCTTGCCGAACGGACCCTCTTTGCAGAACGTAATAACGCCAACCTCTTCATCGCCATTCACGCCGATTATGCGCGCGCTTCAGCCAGCGGCGCCACCATCTACTCGTTGCGCCCATCGGTAGCCAAGAAACTGAAAAAATCAGCCCTCAAGTCCGCCAGTAAAGTGAAATTTGCGAAGGGCAACGTCGCCAAAATGGGACGCCGCGATCGCAACGTCGTTGAGAACTGGCTTTCCGATCTTGCTCGGCAGGACGTGCAGGCGACCGAAGCTCGCTCTGATCTATTCTCCCGCTCGGTGATCCGTCACATGGGAAGCACGACGGCCTTCCGCGCAAAACCGCACCGCACCGCCGCCTTCAAGGTGCTCAAAACGCACTTAGTGCCTTCAGTGCTGATCGAATTAGCGTTCGTCACCAACAAAGCCGACGCCAAGCGCCTGAAATCGGAAAGCTGGCGCAAAAAGGTAAGCACCGGCATCGCCTCCGCGGTCGACAACTACTTCAGCCATAAGGCCGCTAGGCTGCCAATTCTCGCCGGCATCAATTAAAACTAAATAAGAAAAGTCACGCCAACTCATGACAAAGGCCGATCCCACTTCAGGATCGGCCTTATTTTTAGATCCGTGGCCGGCGTCGCTGTCGCACTCAGCCGCCAGCTAAAACCGAATTAGGTTGGACTTGGTGGGTGGTGAAGTCTGAGGCGCCAGAGCAGTAAGAACAGTCGATCTGTGTCCTGAGGATATGCTCGGAAATTGAACAGACGCTGCAACAACTGGACCTGTACCGTTCGTGGAAGGAGGCGCTTCAGCATGGGCCGCTCCATCGTCGTGAAAGGTGCTCTCCATCGGCTTTGACGCAACTTCGTTCCTGAAAATACAAAGCGTTTATACCCAACCACGCAAGGTGATCGGATCGGTATGCTCTGGGCGATCGTGGAACGAGCGATGTCGAGGTTGTCCAGGATGGCTCGTGTGAGAAAGGAGCGTCTTTGCTGCTAGCGAAGTCACGACTGAACGGCTCCATCCAAGACCGTTCGGACTTCGACCAGCTGATGCCGGCTTGTTTTCTGCCAGGCTCAAAAGACGATAAGGGCATTCTGCCACTTTGGGTCCTACGCGCACCCGCGAGGCTTTAATGGCATTGAAAAAACCAACCACGAAAGCCTCTTGAGAGGACCAACCCTCTCACACTTCAAACCCTAATTGATTCTTGCGAAGGTACGGTTACAGAGAGCGTCGCCTAAAATCTCAATCTCCAGAATAAGTTGCTAATTTGCAATACTGTCACAATCTTGATTCCCATTTAATCAGACTGCGCAATCTCCGGGCAATAGAGCCACGGTTGGGGCGATACCCCGTCCGCAAGTCGCTACCCCGCGGTCGGGGTTTCAGTGCGGCGTGCTTCCGACTGCACAACTTTTTGCACCTTTTCGAAGGCCCGCACTTCGATCTGACGGATACGCTCCCGGCTGACACCGAATTCACCCGATAGATCTTCCAGCGTCAGAGGTTCCTCCGCCAGCCGACGCGCTTCAAAGATCCGCCGCTCGCGATCGTTCAAAGTTTCAAGCGCCGAAGACAGATACTCACGCCGCCGCACCAGTTCTTCATTCTCCGCCAGCAGCTCTTCCTGGTCCGGGCTGTCATCAACCAGCCAGTCCTGCCACTCGCCGCCCGAATCCGCATCCGTGCGCAACGGCGCGTTGAGCGAACTATCCCCGCCAAGCCGGCGGTTCATTGACACCACGTCGTCTTCGCTCACGCCCAACTTGGTCGCGATCGCTTTAACATGCTCAGGCTTGAGATCACCGTCTTCCAGCGCCTGTAGCTGCGACTTGGCGCGGCGCAGATTGAAGAACAGCTTTTTTTGCGCCGCGGTCGTACCCATTTTTACGAGCGACCAGGAGCGCAGGATGTATTCCTGGATCGAAGCCCTGATCCACCACATTGCATAGGTCGCCAGGCGGAAGCCTCTTTCCGGATCGAAGCGCTTGACCGCCTGCATCAATCCGACGTTGCCCTCCGAGACCACTTCACCGATCGGCAATCCATAGCCGCGGTACCCCATGGCGATACGCGCAACGAGACGCAGGTGCGATGTGACCAGTTTATGGGCCGCTTCGCTATCACCATGCTCCTGCCAGCTCTTCGCCAGCATATACTCTTCATTGGGTTCGAGCATTGGGAACTTGCGGATCTCATCAAGATACCGCGACAGCCCCACGGACCCAGCACCAACTGTTGGTAGAGACTTCGTTGCCATCATATACCTCGCGCTTGAACCGACCCCTTGTCCACCCCGACACACTGTCGGGAATCTGGACACCTTCTGAGGCGATCAGGTTCGAACCTGTTGAGCTGAAAACAGCCGGACATATAACCACGCCATTGTGGCGATACAAACGCCACCCGAGGAAAAGTCAGCCCGGCCGCCTTCAAAGCCGCTAACTTTTACGCCGCCACGGTCGGCCTTAGCAAAGCACGATCGCTCTCAATTTCGCGATCAGGGCGTTACCAATTCGCATAGTCATTACGCGATTTAGGCACGATCGGTTTGCAATCTGACTTCGGATCATCTCGTCTCCCCGCTTGCGCCCCGCAGGGATAGATCCGTAGGCCCTCTACTGGAAGGAACTCAAGGTCCTTGCATAGATCAATAATCTGTTGTCGTCTATTCGATGAAAGCTTATTTGTATCATTAGGATGCCGTCCGCAGCCGTTCCCCTGGATCCAGCCATTATCGCGGCCCTAAACGCCTTGACAGTTAGCGAGGCAAGCCGCCTATGTTAACTCCGTTGGGCTCTATAGTAACCAGTAATTTTGAGGCATATGCTTTATGAGCGATCTTGTTGTATTGGGTTTTGATGGTGTCGGGGCAGCAGATGACGTCCTAACTAAGCTGCGCGCACTGCAAAAAGAGCATCTAATTGATCTGGAGGATGCCTGCGTCGTAGTCCGAGACGACAAGGGCAAGGCCCATCTAAAACAGGCCATCAACCTCACAGCCATTGGCGCCGCGAGCGGAATGACGACAGGAATGCTGGTCGGAGCGATTGCAGGCCTGCTGATTCTAAATCCACTCGCCGGTATGGCGATGGGCGGCATCGCCGGTGCCGGCTTCGGCGCCCTGTCGGGCTCACTTTCCGATTACGGAATCAATGACGAGTTTATCAAGGACCTCGGAGAGTCCCTTTCCAATGACACCTCCGCTCTATTCGTTCTCATAAAAAGCTCGACCGCCGACAAGGTCATTCCGGAGATCGAGAGCTTTCATCCAAAGGTGCTGAAGACATCACTTTCCAATGAGCAAGAAGAAAAACTCAAGGCCGCTCTTGCCGCCTCGTCGACAGCCTAAAGGCCCTCGACAACCTATTTCAGGTCGATGACCACAATGATAATCAAGGAGTAGCAAATGACCGACTTTGACAAACTCACTGGAGAACTGAACAAAAAGCGGGACGAGCTTGCCCTGCAAATCAAACTGGGCTCAATGGAAGCCAAAAAGGAATGGGACGAGCTCGAAAAGAAGTTTGACGACTTCTCTGCAAAAGCTCAGCTCGATAAAACAGCTTCAGGGGTTCAAGACGCTTTGGCAGAGCTCGGCGCGGAACTGACAAAGGGATACGAACGCCTGATCAAGGCACTCTAGTATATAATAGAACACGCTCGTGCGGTCGGTTTACCTATCAAGGATAGCCGGCCAGACGGCGCAACTGTGAACCCATTAAGAGCACCCGACAGCTCACTAGGAACACCTGTCACAGACCATTTCGCCAGCGCCGTTAAACCATTACCCATGCTCTGATTCCGCGCGGACGGTAAATTCGTTAAAACTAGTCAGTCCCACGCTTGCGTCGGGTCCCGATGCAGCGGGAAAGGCCAGTTGCAGATGTCCGCCAGCCAACATCAGCCCAAACTCTCCAGGAACTTTGCCATCCTGGCCATCACGACCGCTATCGCAGCCGTGTTCTTCAGCATGATCCAGAGCTTTCTGATCGCGCTGTTCCTAGCGGCAGTCTTCAGTGCAATGGCCTATCCACTGTGCAGTTGGATCGCGGTGAAGCTTGGTGGACGCATGGGACTTGCGGCGGTGCTAACACTGCTGCTTTTGATTTCAGCCATTCTGCTTCCCGGCATCGCTCTGTTGCTCCTTGTGGCCGAGCAGGCGCAAGACGTAGGCCAGCAGGCGATCCCCTGGGTCAAACAGCAGATGCAAGCCCCAGCCGGACAGAACCTTCAGCTTCCCGATTGGCTGCCGTTTCACAAACAACTGGCAGCCTATGCCCCTACCGTTGCGACCAAAATCGGGGAACTATCAACCACGATCGGTGAGTTCGCCGTGTCGGCAATTACTTCGCTGACCTCCGATGCCGCTCAATTCTTGCTGAACCTGTTCGTAATGCTCTACGCCATGTTCTACTTCCTCAAGGAGGGTCCCGCTCTACTCGATGGCGTTGAGCGTTACGCCTTATCGCTCGGCGGTGTTCAAAAGCGCGTCTTCCAGCGAGCAGTCGTGGTGACGCGTGCGACAGTCAAAGGCACGCTTGTCATCGGCATCGTTCAAGGCTTCCTCGGCGGCCTCGGCTTCTGGATGTTTGGAGTCGGAGGCGCGGCATTCTGGGGAGCAGTCATGGTGATCGCATCGATGCTCCCCGTCATTGGAACTTCGCTGATCTGGATCCCTGGCGTCATATTCTTGCTGGCAACCGGCGAGACGACACCGGCAATCGGGCTTGCGCTCTGGTCGGCAATCATCGTCAGCAACATCGACAACGTACTTCGCCCAATCCTCGTGGGTGGCGACACCGAGATGCCGGATCTCCTGGTGCTCATTAGTACCTTCGGAGGGCTCGGCATGTTTGGCGGCGCCGGCCTTATTGTCGGTCCGGTGCTTGCCGCTGTAACCATGACGCTACTGGATATTTCCCACGAAACTCTGAAAGACCCGTCCGCCGAAACTCCCGGCGATCCTCAGACCGCCACGTTGGCTAAAGAGCCCCATAAGCCGCCCGCTCCCCAACCGGCCAAAGGGCCCGAAGATGACAGCCCCGGATTGCTTGAAGTCGGCCTCAGTGAGGCACAAAAAAAGGAACTTGAACTCCTCAAGAAGGAGCTGGCGGACATGAAATCTGCCAAGCCTTCTCCGCAGCAAAGTCCATAAGACCCCCCGCAAACGACAGCGACCTCGGCCGGTCACTTCTTCTTAGAGCGTACGACCGTGGTGAAAGCGTTGATTGCTGGAATGAGCAGCGCCGGTGAAAGGCTGCCAATGGGATCAGACGCAACCTTCGAAACGGTTGCACCAATCGTCTTCACATCATCGCGGATCTGAACGAGATGCGTCTGGAAAGCCTCCGCTTCCGTCTCGATCTCCGCTAGCGCGCTGTCGCGAAACTCGCGGATCATATCGGTTTCAGGTGCGGTCTTAAGGGACTGAGCCGAGACTGCTAGTATCGCCGCGATGACGATGTCCGCCGCCGCCACGGCAAGGGCGGCTTGGGCGGTCCCGTAAGTTGTCGCCAACCAGTAGAATCCGGCAACGTTAAGCATGATTAAAGCCAGCAAGCCGAACACTCCGGCCAGCACTAGGATTGTGATCTGACGCGATGAGCGCCGCCATTCCGCCTCGGCAAGCAATCGCTCCGAACGCCACAGGATGTTGAGATTACGGGTCAGTGAATTCATCGCTAATGCTCTTGCTAACGCGCCGACAAGCGGCCAATCAAAACACCTAGAAGGAATGCTGCGCCAACCGCGGCCACAGGATGCTCCGCGATATCTGCTTCAACCGCTTCAGCGAGATCCCGGATCGCGGTTTCAAACTCACGAAACTGTTCGGGAAGATGAGAGGCGGCGTCCACGAAACCGCCGACCGTATGGGGCGCCGGCTCGCTCTCGCCCTTCGCCACTTCCTCAGCAGCGCTGGATTGTTGAGCTTTGAGCGCTTCGATATCGGCCCGCAACGCGGCAAGCTCGGAGGCAATTTTCTTATCTTCGGCCATAACTGATGAAAACCCATTCGCTTCTACTTAAGGAAGCAACATATGTGCCTGGCGGAGTAAATTGATTTACCAAAACAGGGTCAACCAACGTCCCCGCTGGAGCGACCCTGCCACGCCCTATCCCAATTACAATCACCATAAAGACGTTGCATGGGCGGCAAGATGCGAAGAGTTACCTACTTCAATTCAGGACTGATAGCATCGGCCGTGAGCGTGGTCTCGTAGATCACGCCGTCCTTCATCACGAGAGGGATGGTGTCGACCGACGGGGTCGGGCGCGGCTCAACGCCGAACATGGCCGGGGAGGCCCCCACGAGGGCAAGATCGTTCAGCGGATTACCGTCGACCAGGATGATGTCGGCATACGAACGTTCTTCGGTCACACCCTGCTTCGCGTCCGGGTAAGGGTTCATGTCGCCGGTCAGGGCCATCAAGCGGCCCGCGTCAGACGTCATGGCCTGCAGAGTGCGTAGGTTGCCAAACGCACGGCCCCACTGGGTGATCTGGAAATCGCGAGATCCGCGCCAAACGTCCTTGGTGGAAACCACGACATCGGACCCGAAAGCGAGGTTCACTTTGTTATCTTCAGCTAGCTTTATCCACGTCTCGCCGTTCTTCTGGATCTTGGCATAAGCGGGCAGGTCCGGGTTGTCATAGTAGGGATGCTTTAGGACCTCATCGGAAAATGCAGCCATGGCTGGGACGATCCATGCATCGGCCTCGGCGACGATCTTGAAAGTCTCTGGCTGCATCATGAGGTTGCCGTGCTCGATGGACATCACGCCAGCACGGATCGCGTTCTGCACGGACTGGTCGTGATAGGCGTGGACCGCCGCGATCGTACCAAACTGGCTGGTCGCGACAACCATCGCTCCCAACTCGTCTGCCGTGCCTTGTACAGACTCGAAGGGATCACGTTCCGAAGTCACACCGCCACCGGCCATCATCTTGGTGAAATCCGCACCCCCAGCGAGGTTATTGCGCGTGGCCTTCAGCACCTCGTCTGCGCCATCGGCCAGCGTGGTGAAGCCCAGCAGCTCCAGGTTGGATTTCTCACCATCCTGCCGGATCACTTCCGGCTCAAGCCGCCAATCCCCGTGCCCGGAGGATTGTCCGATACAGGCACCCGAGACGTAGATACGCGGGCCTTCAAGGGCGCCACTCTCGATGTGCTTCCGCAAACCTTGGGAGGTGCCGCAAAGATCGCGTACCGTGGTCACACCCGCAGGCAGGTATTCTCGCGCGGCCTCATAGGCGAGCGCACCGATCTCTTCCCAGGTAAAAATTGCGCGCCCTGGATGCCGCGGTCGTTGCAATATCCTAAAAACTGCATGTTGAGGTGCACCTGCGCGTCGATCAGCCCTGGCATCACTGTACGCCCGCCACCGTCGATCACAGTCGAGCCTTCGGCAGCCTTCAGCGTCTCATCGCCAATTGCCTTGATCAGGTAGCCGTCGACAAGGACGCGCCGGTTGGTCGCCAGCTTGTCGGACATGCCGTCGAAAACGTGGACGTTGGTGAACAGGATCTGTGGTTCAGCCTTGTCATCCGCTGATACAGGCAATGAGAAAACCGAAGCATCAAAAAGAGCGATCAACACCAGGCAAACAGCAGTATGCACAAGGTTGCGCATTATGGCGAACTCCCAAAACAACCTGGCGATAGCTATGAAAAATTGAATAAACAAACACTGATCAGACCCGGAGCCTAAGGCGCCCCACCGAGCGCCGTCAACAGCTCCGACATGTCCTCCGGCAACGGGCTCGAGAACTCCATGTCCTCCTTCGTAACCGGATGTTCAAAGCCAAGCTCAGCTGCATGCAGCGCCTGTCGGTGCAAACCATACAGCGCTGCGCGAGCTGTATCACTTAGTCTCCGGGAACTCGCCTTGAAGCCCGTCCCGTATACCGGATCGCCGAGCACGGGATGCCGGATATGCGCCAAGTGAACGCGGATTTGATGCGTGCGCCCGGTCTCTAGTTCCAGCCGCAAGAGTACGACGGCAGCCTGTCTTTCCGTATCGGTGAAAACCTGCTCCGTCTGGTAGCGCGTACGTGCGTGCCGTCCCGCACCTTCAGCCACCACCACCATCTTCTTTCGGTTTGACTGGCTGCGCCCAAGCGGGGCGTCGATGACGCCGCTGGGCCGGTCCGGAACTCCCCAGACAAACGCCCGGTAGGCCCGGTGCAGCCGGCCATCACGCCCATGCTCGGCGAACTGCTCCGACAAACCGGCATGCGCGGCATCGGTCTTGGCGACAACCAGCAGCCCCGAAGTATCCTTGTCGAGCCGATGCACGATGCCAGGCCGCTTCACTCCGCCAATCCCCGACAGGCTGTCACCGCAATGCGAGATCAACGCATTGACGAGCGTACCGGAGCCATGCCCCGGCGCCGGGTGCACGACCAGCCCGGCAGGCTTGTCGATGACGATCAGATGGTCATCTTCAAACACCACCTGCAAATCGATATCTTCACCCTTCGGCACCGGATCTTGGGCCTCCGGCACATCGATGCGGTAAACAGTGCCTGGTTTGACCCGTTCCCTGGCCTCGCCTATCGTCCTCCGGTCCGAGCTGACCGCCCCCTCCTTGATCAACGCTTGAATACGGGAGCGGCTCAGTTCCGGGATTTTCGCGGCAAGCCAACGGTCGATCCGCTCACCGGCCTCTTCGTCGGTGGCAGAAAGCTGGCGTGAGGTTCCACTCAACCACGGGCTCCTTTTCTTGAGTTGAACGATCAACGGGACTTCAACTGATGACGCCGAACGACGCAAAACGGGCAGCAGTCCAGTCTGAACCCGACACCAGCCACTCAGATGCCGAACAAGGCGAACAGACCGAACAAGCCTCGCACGACTGGATAGAGCATCCCAGAACCGTGCAACGGCTGCAAATCCTGGTCGTCGTCCTCGGCATCGTTCTGATCGCCGGCTTCGCCTCCGTCATCGGTGGTATTGCGTATCTAGCCTTGCAGCCCGTCCAGCAAGTGACCTCCGCCGCCGCGGTTCCCCCGACGCAAAACGCCGTCCCAACCGGCGAAGTCGGCTCGGGTATAGCGGCCATCCATTTGCCGGAGGGAGCAACAATTGAGCACATGGCGATCGGTGCTGGCACCCTTGCCATCCATTACCGCAACGCCGATGGTCAAGGCATCCTCATCATCGACCCGGCGAGCGGGCACACCAAACATCGCATACCCATCGCCCCGGCAGCGCGATAGCCGCGCGCCCTGATGTAAAGCTTGACTGAGACGCAGTCTACACCCATATCGTGATGCTCTGAGTGAACGAGTCCCGTTCGTCTAGTGGTTAGGACGCTAGCCTCTCACGCTGGTAACACGGGTTCGACTCCCGTACGGGACGCCAACTCTCACTCACATCAATCCACGCTTCGTTTTAATCATCCCAGATCCGCTAAAAGACCGTCGGTCATACCTCGCGTCGATGTCATCGAGCAGATCATCGCTGGCGTCAGCCCCTAGTGCCCTTGGGCTCATCATCCTCACTCACTTCAGTATCTGGTTCGCCCTTGCCGGGTTTACAGCTCCGGCGCGGTGACTTGGCGATTTACGCAGCCAGTTCGGACGCTTCCAGGGACAATCGATCGAACTGAGCGCAGGCGGCTTGCAAGACGTTTTACCTAAACAAACGGAAATGTCACGCATCACGGAAACGCGTCGCCTACGAAATTCCACCAGCGTATATTCAAGATCGTGCTGAGACTGCAGAACGATTTCGCAGCGGGCACCGAAGACCAGCCGGCATCACTCAATCGGAACGATTACTGCGCGTGATGCGCTCCAACAGACCACCACGGCGCGGTGCTGGAGAGCCCGCTTCCTTGCGAGCGGCATCCGTGGTCTGCTCGGCATGACCCACGGCCGACTGACCAGACATTCCTCTAGCCGAAGCAACACCGCGCAATCCACCAAGCGCCTTCAAGAACCCCGTGGCCCGCTCCATGTCACGGATATCCGCCGCCCCCTCTGCGGAAGCTCGAACTCGTTCATCCGCATTCTCCCCTGACGGATCGGGGTCATTGATACGGTCGGACAACGGCGGTCGCTTGGAAGAAGCGGATCTGCCGCGCTGAGGAGAGGCCGTTGTTTGATAAGTCCCTGACCCAAGCCGGCGAAGCTCTTCGGTAAAATGGGCCGCTTGCCGCGCCGTACGTTCGTTGGCCGAAGCGATCTCCGCGCGCAAACGCTGAATGATCCCCGTCTGCTCCGAAGTTTGTGATTCCAGCGACGCAATTTTCGCCCGCATCGCCGTCTTGCCTTCTCGCAGGGCTTTATCGCCCTTCTCCGATTCCTTGTAGGCTCCCACTTCGGCACGAACGGTCTGCAGTTCGGCCTGGAGATCCTCGTTGCGAGCCCTCAGCTTGGCAATTTCTGTGTCGAGACGCGCGGCGTTTTCCATGCCGGCATCCGCCGATGTCTGTACCGACCGCAGCATCGCCTCGGCTTCCGCAAGCTCGCCTCTGAGGCGGGCAATCTCCTCGTCCGCGTTGTGAACGGCAAGTGGCGTTCCATCGGCAGCCGGGTGTTGCGCTGGTTGTCCCTCCTCGGAGCGCCGCTCACCACCCAGCCCGACCCGCGTGCCGGTCCGCCCGAGCAGCCCTTGCAGACGTGCGATCATCGAGGTTTGTTCGCGGCTCTTCGCCCTTAATGCTTCAAGTTCCGTCCGCAGCGCCACTTCGCCGTCCTGGCGGTCGTCGCCATAACTATCTCGGCCACGGGCGGCACGCGTCGCCAGGGTGGCATTGAGGCGTAACAACTCGTCGCGGCCTTTGGTATTGATCTGGCCAGCCTCTTCCAGCGCACGAGACTGAATATTAGCCGTCTGTGAGAGCTGCGCGATTTCCCGATCCCGTTGCAGCACAAGCCGCCTGGCTTCCGCCAGCCGACTTTCGACCCGCGGCAGCCGGTCCATGATGGTTTGCTCGAGAACCCGGTGCGCGTTTTCGTGCTCTTCCAGCGAACCGCGTAGTTTCTCAAGCTCCCCTTCGAGCGCGCTGATAGCCGCATCGCGGCGGTTGATATCGACCCGCTGACGTGCGTGAGCCAACGTCGCCTTCTCAAGCTTGCTTTCAAGTTCATGGATGGACAGGACATAGTCCGCGCGCAGCCGGTCCTTATCGGCGCGGATTTCCGCCTCCGTCAGCGGCATCGAGCGCTTTATGGCCTCGGTATTGAGACGAATTGTACGGCGCTTGTACGCCGGCAGGATGAGCAGTCCAGCAAACAAGGCGATCAGGAATCCGAGCGCCGTAAGCATGACTGTCTCGATCGTCAACACGCCTTCGCCCCCAGCTTGTTTTCACAACGATAGACCAATCGGCTGTCTCCACACTTGCCGCGCGAACCGGCACCGTCACACCCGTTCACCAATCCAAGCCGGGAGGAGGAATTGTCAGCTGAGCTGAACAGCCAGCAGACGATCATCCTCGCCCCTTAGAAAGGATTCCAGGTTGGGGTGCGGGTATACTTCAAATACCCCACATTCGCACCAAGGCGAAGCCCAATGCCGGAACGAATCGGTGCGAGCGTGACATCATCGCGCTGCATGAGCTGCAGCCCAACGCCCCCAACAAGGTAAGCCGAGCCCTGAACACCACCAAAACGTTGATAAATCTGGTCTGGATGCCTCATGTTGTAGATGAGCACCATGGTCTTGGAACCCTCGGCACCAAAGTCGTAACCCAATGTCGGCCCTTGCCAGTAGATCCGGTGTGTGCCGGCATCGCGCGTGAACAGCCTGCCCTCGCCGTATCTTAGGCCGGCAATAAAGGCTCCACCTGCATCTTCACCGAGAATGTAGCCGTTGGGCTGTCCCTGATCCCGGAAGGCCTTTTGGATCACCTGCGCCAATCCGGAGCTGATCGAGCCGAAAAATCCGTGTCCCGCCCGCATGATCTCGCTCTGACTGAAGGTGCCGGCCCCCTCGTCATAAGCTTCAGGGGGCGGAGCAGCTCCATTGTCGTAGCCGGGATTGTATTCTTCGCGCGACCCGCCTTGATCGTAATCGGCACGATCGTAGCTCCGGTCGGTTTCCGAAGGCGCGCGCTGGTAACCCCTACTGGCAGGAGGCGGCTCCTGCCGCGCACCATAGTCTGAGTTTGTGCTGCTCGAACTACCACGATTATAGGCGCTGCCCGAGCCGTAACTGTTATCCTGATACCGCGCGTTGGGAGCGACATAGCGGGGCGGCCCATCCCGATCGTTTTCGTAACTCCGGGCAGTCGTTTGCGGCACCTCGCGATAAACATCGTAGTTCCCGCGGCTGGAATCATCCTTCCAAGGGAGCTGTTCTTGCGCACTGGCTTGGCTGCAGAAAATGAAAACCGCACAGGCGGCAAAGAGAAAAAGCGGGCCCAATAAGCCCCGCCCACGTGGATACGTTGTTTCAGATTTCGACATAGAGAGCTCACGTTCTCGTTGAGCGGCCCGATGGCGGCCCGCCTGCATCAAGTCCACACAACATTCTGGCAGCGGCGCACACGACGCCCCCTGACACCCGACGCGAATCCCTTGTAAACTTACCATTGCTCTGAAGTTGTTACGAAAGTGTGGCCAACAGGCTAACCTCGAAACAGCCAACCTGTGGCTTCTGAGCCTGCCTTTGCGGTGCTTAAGCCGTTGTCTAGCGGCAGTACAGACAATTACCGGTGTGGTTTCCGGGGCGTAGTCGCCATTGATCTTGCGGTTAGCAGGTCCGCGCGGCGTTCAATAAAGCAAAGAATCACGCTCTAAGAATTACCAACGGTCCTGGTGTGCTTGTTTTGCAAGGCAGCTTCATCCAGGCAACCGCACCACAACGAATAACCCCTGCTCAGCACGGGCGACGAAGGGCGCGACCTACATGAAAATCGATAATCCGACCGACCTCGAACTCGCCGCACTCATCTCAAGTAAGATCTGCCACGACGTCATCGGTCCGGTTGGAGCGATTTACAATGGCATGGAAATCCTCGATGAGGACGATGATCCAGAGGCCAAGAGCTACGCCCTGGACGTCATCCGCAACGTCACCGAGCAAGCCTCCGCGCGACTTCAATTCGCTCGCTTCGCCTTCGGAGCCGCGGGTTCAGCCGGGGCCCAAATCGACTTATCGATGGCCGAACAGATTTCCCGCGGATACCTCGGCAAGGGCAAGCACACGCTTACTTGGAGCGGACCGCTAGGCCACATGGGCAAGGATTACGTGAAACTGCTCTTGAATCTTCTTTCTTCTTCCGTGACCGCGCTGCCACGCGGCGGAGAAATCGCCGTCTCGATCATTGGAACGCTTGAGCAGCCCAGTTTCGAAATCCGCTGCAAGGGCGATCGCGCACGTCCACCGCAATATCTCACCGATATCGTCGCGGGAACCTCAGACGGCGAACTCAACGCCATGAACATCCAAGCCTACTACACCTGGCGTTTGGCCGGCATCACCGGCATGCCCATTGAGATCCTCCAAGATGGCGACGACATCTTGCTGACATGCAGAGGAATATGGTCGCCAAACCAATAGAGCCGACGGCCTTAAACAGATTTTCAACGCGGTTTTAATGATTCTCTCGCCAAAGTAGCAAAAAAGGACGCTCGCAGTCACTTCAACGCATGGGACTTGGAACCAATGAAATTCTGCCTTGTCGTTGACGACTCTGACGTCGTTCGCAAAGTCGCCGGCAAGATTGTCGAGGGGATGGGCCACATTCCCATCGAGGCGGCAACGGCCGAGGAAGCCCTTGAGCTCTGCACGACTTCGATGCCCGACATAATTCTGCTTGACTGGCATCTTCCGACGATGAGCGCGCTGGACTTTCTCACCGAGCTCAAAGCCATCACATCCGATGTCTGCCCGCAGATCCTCTACTGCGTGACCGAAGCCGATCCGAGTGATCTTAAACGCGCCTATCGCGCCGGCATCAGCGATTTCGTTCTGAAACCGTTCGACCGGACAACTCTGGTGCCGAAGATCGCCGGCATGCACGATACTTCTGACGTTTAGTTCGAGCGAACGACCCACCACCCCACTGGCCGTGTCACGCAACGACTGCTAATTCTGGAGGTCCCCAGCGTCCCCATTAAAGAGCGGTCGTCTTTGATTCGTGTTGAAAGACTGAAAATAGCCAATCTTCCTGCGCTGAGTTTCGAAGTCGGCGACGGGGAGTGCATGGTCATCGAAGGTCCATCCGGCAGCGGCAAGACCCGTTTGGCGCGTGCTTTGGCGGACCTCGAACCGGCCCAGGGCCACATCTTCGTCAACGGTGCCGAGCGATTGGAAACGCCTGCCCCGGCTTGGCGCCATTTCGTGCGCTATCTGTCTGCCGAACCTGGCTGGTGGACCGATACCCCGCGCGAAGGACTTCCCATGGACCGCAAGTCCGAAGCCCAGGTACTGCGGCTGATGGCGAGTTTGAACCTCGATCCCCAACTCCTCGACAAACCTGTCTCGGTGTTGTCGACAGGAGAACGACAACGCCTGGCATTGGTCCGCGCCCTCATCGACGATCCCCCTGTTCTGGTCCTCGACGAGCCGACGTCCGCCCTCGATCAGCGCAACACAGCGTTGGTCGAGGAGGTGCTGCGCTATCAGCTGATCAACGGCCGCAGCGTTCTGCTGATCAGTCACGACCGTGATCAGGTCGCTCGGATGGCCGATTTGCGCTTGCAGCTGGCCCCCGTCGATGAGCCCCCCGACAGCGCGAGGCAAACAACCTCACCAATCCTCTCAAATGCCCAAACCAGTCAGCTGAGCGCACCGCAAAAATGACCTATGTGCCCCTCGATATCACCGATCTCCTCGTGGCCGCCTCGCTGATGCTGATCAATGGTCTGGCCTCATGGGCCTTCGCGCTAAAACTCGAGCGCACGCTCTTTATCAATTCCGTACGCATGGCAGTGCAGCTGGCGATGATCGGCTTCGTCTTGAAATGGATCTTCGCGCAGACTTCACCAGTCTGGACCGCCGGGCTGGCCACGATCATGATTCTGGTCGCCGGTTATGAGATCGTTTCGCGTTTGTCGCGACGGCCGAAGGGCTTTTCGGCTTACCTCCTCGGCTCCGGCACGCTGTTTCTTGTCGGCACGTTGGGGACGGGCTTCGCGGTTCTCGGCATCATCGGTCCCGATCCATGGTATCAGCCGCGTTATGTACTGCCGATCCTCGGTATGGTGCTGGGCAACGCGATGACCGGCATTGCACTCACCAGCAGTACGCTTTTCGAATCCGCGAACCGCGACCGAACGGCAATCGAAGCGCGTCTATCGCTTGGCGCTAATCGTTATAACGCAATGGGCGAAACCCTTCGCCTGGCCCTGCGCACCGGCTTGATGCCGATTTTGAACGCCATGGCAGCATCCGGCATCGTTTCCCTGCCCGGCATGATGACCGGCCAGATCTTGGCCGGCGTCGATCCGATCGAAGCGACCAAATATCAAATCATGATAATGTTTTTGATCGCAGGCGCCACGGCGCTCGGCGTTGTCATCTCCGGCTATGCGGGCGTCCTGCTCATTACCGACAACCGCCACAGGTTGAGGCTTGATCGGCTTCATCACGCCAAGGCCTGATCACAGTTCCCGACCCTTCCCGGCGCCCTGCGCCGAGAAAGAAACACCGCAACCGATCACAGCGGCGCTTACCAGCAGACGCTGGCTTCGGCGCGGCAGGTGTATTCATCGAAGACAATGAAGTCGAGGAACAACTCGCACTTTACGTCTTTTTTGCCGGTGCGGTAATTCGAAATGCCCCTCTCAGCTGTCCAAGTCGAGACGTACTTGTCGAGCAGCTGTTTGGCGTCTTTCGTTGGACCATCTTTACCATAGTCATTCACCGAAAAGGCCAAGCGCGTGCATTTGGCGTGGGCCGGCGACGTGGCCATGAAGGCCGTGGCTGACACTAGAACGGCGGCAAGGAATGTGGTTGCAAAGCGCATGTGAACACTCAAGCGATGTTGATGAATATTAACCAAGCCGGACACTACTCGGACCAATTCCACGTGCCTAGAGGCGTCAAACAGAATCCCCCCAACCCTTGCGGGAAGATCACACTTGTTATTCTGCTGTGGAAATAAAAAAGGCCGCCCCTTGAGGGCAGCCCTTTGTAATTAAACACAAATATTGGTTGCGTTAGTTCATGTAGGGCGCGTTACCGCCAGCAAGACCGCGCCCTGTATCAAAGAAAAAACCGCTGTCGAAGGGGCCGAAATCCGACTGTTGGTCGACACCGGGATCGCGAAACTCATCAACATTGCTGTAGGTGTTGATGGTTTCCTCGTAGGTGTACGAATAACCGCCGCGACGGCGCGTGTAGCCTTTGACCTTCGGGCCGCCACGATAAGCGCGCGAATTCTTGTACGAGCTATCGCCCCGATAGCCCCGTTCACCGGCATTCGCTTCGAACGCAATTGCCGTAAGCCCAACAACAAAAGCAACGCCCAGTAAAAACCGCTTCATAGTTTCACTCCTGACCCCATCAATGGCCCCTCAGGGGGGGTGATTGCACTAAATTACCCTAACCAGACGAAACTTCAGCAACGAAATCACTTAGGGTGAATGCTTTTTCCAGGGCCTGAACGGTTTCAGTGACCTGAGCATCGACTATCGGCAAAACGTAGTTAACGTTTAGGAAAGAACCTTGCGTTTTTTCCAGGGGGCCCCAACTAACGGTCCGCCGGAGACAGCACTCTTAAGTTACTGGCAGGCCCGCTGACGAGCAACACAGTGGGTGCCAAGAGGAGCAGGCTTGCAGGTCAACAAAATTTGGCCCGATGGCTTGAAGCCGTTGTTCTTAATAGAATTGTTGAGGGCGGCCTTTGCCATGAACTTCGCCAGATCCTCGGTGAGCATGGTCGATTCACCACCGGCTTTTACGCAGCTAGCCTGAGCCGCCGACGTTGCGAAAGCTGCCGCGGTCAGCGCGACTGCAAAGACGAGAGATTTCATTTCACCAAACTCCAGACTTTCCGGCCATCGCCGGTAATTCAAAAACACTTAGCCATCTCCGCGAGATGCCCGGTTGCCAATTCAGCTGAGTTCGAACCCATTAAGCAAAGCAGCTACTTCTTGCAGATGGTCGAGGTGCCATAACACTCGTAACCCATGCCGCCCTTCTTGCAGCGATACTTGCGCTTGCCGAAGTCGTAACCACTGGTCTTGCCGGTCGCCATCCATTCCGCCCAGGCACCCCAATCCGTGGCCTGAAGCAGCACTTCATCGACCTGGAATTTAGCCCCCGCCAGCGTGCCGGCCGTACCCTGTCCCGCTTTCTTGAAGCAGGATCGTGCTTCCACAGTTTCGGCACTAAAGCCAACGCCCAGAGCAAATCCGATAACAAGTGCAAACTTCGCAGAAGTCGTCACCAGTTTCTGCATGATCTCTTCTCCTGAGAACGCCCTATCAAGCAGCCTTACAATGGCCGGCACGATGCAGCATCAAATTCGTGTTGCATATTGGGCATTCACGGTAATCCACTCCGTTTAGCCGTTTTCGCACCGGCCCGTGGCATCAGCGCTACGCTTTTGCCCCCTATTCTTGATCGTCTCTGAGCATTACTTGGACAACCAATCCACCGCAAACCCGGCCTTATCGCCTTGTCGCAGTGCACTGCTCAAGAACGGCAGTACGCGTTCCAGTTCAGGGGACAGCGTGTAGGGTGGATTGAGCACGGCTAGCCCGTGACCATTGAGACGCTCCACGTCGTCTGGAGCACGAACGTAAAACTCCACAGCCAACAATTTCGGCAGTCCGAGCCCGGCTAGCTCGCGTTTGAAAGCGACAATCGAATTCGGATCCTTAATGGGAAACCACAGCAAGAAGGTGCCCGTTGAAAACCCCCTTACTCCCTCGCGCAAGCCCCGAGTCAGCCGCTGAAGCTCACCCGTTTCCTCGAACGGCGGATCGATCAACACAACACCGCGACGCTCTTTCGGCGGCAACAACGACTTCAAAGCGACATAGCCATCAAGTCCCATCACCCGAGCGTTCCGGTAGGGCGACAGCGCCCGCTCCAGCGCCTGCCGGTCATCCGGATGCAGCTCGTTGGCGATAATCACGTCATCGGGCCGGACAAGCTCGGCGGCAATAACAGGACTGCCGGGATACTGTGTGATCGGCCGCTGATGAGCCCCGTCGTTGACGCGCAAAACAGCCTCGACCAGCGGCGCGAATAACTCGGCAAGTTCAGCCGGGATCTTCGCCTCCAGCAAACGGCCGATGCCATCGTTCCATATCTCCTGTCTTCGCTGCTTGTTCTGAATGCAGATCGTAAAGACCCGCCCCAGTGTGCGTATCGATCACGCGAAACGGTGCTGCCTTTTGCTTCAAGTGCACGATCACGCGCGACAGCAAAAAATGCTTCAAAACGTCGGCAAAATTGCCGGCGTGATACACGTGCCGATAGTTCATTGTTGAACCCGCGTATCGCCGTGGACATGACCGGCGCCCCGGCACATCTCCAGCCTCACGCCTTCTTTTCCCATCGCCCCTGGCCGTCTTGCTGCCAATAGGTTACGGAGCAGCCCGCCGCTTTCGCTGCCTTCCATTGACGCCGCGCCAGAGCTAAGGCCTCGCTATCGTGCCCATCAAACATGTGCACGATACGCACGAAGCCTTCAAACTCCGATGTGTCGGCACCATCGACCAGGAAGAGGACGCCACTGGCGTTGGGAACTTCGTCACCAGTTGTCAAATAGACCGGCTGCAGTTCCGCGTGACCATCCGCTTTGGTCCCATGCGGTAGAAAACTGTCGTCGCGGTAGGTCCAAAGCGCCAAGTCGAGGGCTTCAAGGCGTTGCTCGTTGCCTACCCGTACGACCGCCTTCCAGCCACGCTCCAACGTCTTTTCGAGCAAACTCGGCAGGACCCGGTCAAGCGGCTGGCGTTCGAGATGATAGAAGAAGACCTCGGTCACGACTTCTGTTCTCTAACGAGCAAGCTGCGTGGAACTCAGCGTATTCGCGACCGCCATGATTCCAACTGAGCTTATTGGCGCTGACGCGCCTTTTTCAGGAGACTGCGCGGGACCATCCCATTGTCGATCAGTGCGCGAACGCACACTCGGGACAACCGCTTGCCATTCGAGCGCATGCAGCGATTGAGCTTGCCGGTACCAACCTTGTAGCGCGGACAGAACCTACCGTAGTCACTGCTGCAGGCGACCTTGACGGAGTCTGGAACGGCGCGCGCGGTGGCGTCGGATGTATAGCCAAACAGAGTGCAAGCCCCAAGCATCAGCCCAAAGGCCACTCCGGCATTACCCCCGCAGGTCGATTTCAAATCCGTCATTCTGGCAAACCCTCATAAAGGAAGCTGTCTGAACACGTACGTCTGCTAAAACTAACCAAAAATTGAGATACGGGCAAAACCTGCCGCCCGATTGCTCATTTACCGCGACGCTTCGACGGCGCAAACGGGTTCTCCCCCTTTCGTAGGTTGAGACGAATCGGCACACCGGGTAAGTCGAATACCTCGCGAAGACTGTTAGTCAAGTAACGTAAATAGCTCTGAGGCACCTGCTCGGCACGCGAACAAAACGCGATAAACGTCGGCGGCCGAGCCGACGGCTGCGTAATATATCGGATCTTTATCCGACGTCCTGCAACAGCCGGTGGTGCGTGGCGAACCAGCGCTTCCTGAAGCCAACGGTTGAGTGCCGGCGTCGATACCCGGCGGTTCCACAGCTCATAGGTTTCAAAAATCGACCGCGTCAGACCCTCGAGCCCTTTTTCGGCAAGTGCCGAGATCGTTACCAGTTTAACCCCTGGCACCTGCGCCAGCCGCTCCTTTAACGCCTCCCGCAGCACCTTCAGTTGCGCCTGTTTTTCCGTAACGACATCCCACTTGTTGACAGCAATCACCAGGGCGCGCCCCTCCTTGACCACCATATCAGCAATCGTCAGGTCCTGATGCTCGATACCACGCTCCGCATCGATCAGTAGAACCACTACTTCGGAAAACCGTATGGCGCGGATGGTATCGCTTGCCGAAAGCTTTTCGGCTTTATCGTGGATCTTGGCCTTACGGCGCAACCCGGCGGTGTCGAACAGCCGCAGGTCGCGCCCTTCGATGGTCACGTCCGTAGATACCGAATCCCGTGTCAAACCAGGCTCTGGACCCGTAATCATTCGGTCTTCACCGATCAGAGCGTTAACCAATGTCGACTTGCCTGCATTCGGTCGCCCAACGATCGTAACGCGCACCGGCCGGTCGAGAACCTGTTGGCGCCGCGCCTCTTGCTCCTTGCGAACCGCGTCCTTATCGGTCCCACGCCGACTGCCCCGCTCACGCACTCGGGTCTCCTCGTGCAGGCCAAGCGCCGCCATCATGTCGGAGACCAGTTCGCCAATGCCCTCCCCATGCTCGGCTGAAATCGGGATCGGCGCACCAAGGCCCAACTCGTAGGCTTCGTAAAAACCGTCCTGCCCCGCCCGGCCCTCACACTTGTTCGCGACCAGGATACTAGGCTGGCCGGCGCTGCGAACAACACGCGCGAAGACGTCGTCGGCGGGCGTCACCCCCTCCCGTGCGTCGATCACAAACAGAATGAGGCCGGCCTGCGCAATCGCCTGTTCGCTTTGCTCTCGCATGCGCGCTTGGATGGAACCGGCTGCGGCCTCTTCGAGACCCGCCGTATCAATCAGTACAACCTCGTGGGAGCCAAGTTCCGCCTCACCTTCGCGCCGGTCGCGCGTCAAGCCAGGCAGATCGGAAACGAGCGCTGTCGGTCGCCCGGTAAGGCGGTTGAACAGGGTCGATTTGCCAACGTTCGGCCGTCCGACGATGGCAATCGTCGGGGCCGAAATCTCATCAGCTAGTTCATCGGTAAAAGAAGCCATGCGAACCTATCGCACGGCTCCTGGTATCCGCACAATTCCCACTGAGGAAGCTGGACTTCAGACGCCCACGGACGATCGCCGCCCGAAGGGATCAGTTCAGCACCACCAGTGTGGCATCATCGCGCATAACGAACATCCGACCCTGCGCCACCACCGGCGCAATGTACGCGCCTCCGCCGACGTCCTGTTGCGAGACCACCCGCCCCGTAGCCGCGTCCACGCCGACCAGCGCTCCCTTACCGGATACCAGCCACAACTGCCCACCGGCAAGCGTCGGACCCGACCAGGTCTTGCCGCCGGACAGATTGACGCTCCAAAGCATGTGGCCGGTTTTGCGGTCAACCGCCATCAGCTGACCGGCAATATCGACCACAAAGACAGTATCGCCGGCAACCCAGGGGCGCTGGGTGCCGGGCACGTTGCGTGTCCACAACCTTTCACCGGTATCCGCCTTGGTCGCCACCATCCGCCCGGAATGGCCGACCGCAAACACGACGCCGTCCTTAATCACCGGGGTTGCCGCGTCACGCAAGGAAGCTAACTGTGAGATGACCCGGGTGCGCGACAGGTTCTCCGACCAGCGCGCCGATCCATCCGCAACATTTAAGGCCAAAAGGTCACCGGAAGGATACGGAACGGCGACGATTTCACCGTCGACCGCAGGGCTGACGTTCATAACCAAGCTTGCTTTTTGGGGCAGTCCTCGAACCACCCAAATCTCGCTGCCGTCAGCTCCATTGAGGCAATAGAAGCGCCCTTCCATACTAATGATGAACAAGCGGCCGCCGGCCGCCGTCGGCGCTGCCCGAACGGGCGTGCCGATATTTTTTTCCCACAGCACCTTCCCCGTTGCCGGATCGAAAGCCGCAACCCGGCCGAAGCCACTCACCGCGTAAAGCTGGCCGTTTTCGGCTGCTAGACCGCCGCCAAACCCGCCCAGGGCGCTGGATGAGAACGTCATCTGCGACATGAATCCGGTACCGGCGTTGCGCTCAGTGTCCGGCACCATTGAGGCCCGCCAAATGGCCGATCCGCCGGAAGAAGAGAAAGCGCTGACCTGACCAGCGGCATCGAGTGTGAAAACTCGCCCGCCGAACACCAACGGTGTCGCCGTCACACGGCCCGATTTGCTCGAACCAGTACCGGCATCCGCACTCCACGACTTGTTGAGGCTCGCATTGACGAGGAGATGCCCTGGAGCGTTGTTGGCGACACCACCTGGCTGCGACCAGTCTTCATTCACTTCCGCTGGCGGCAGAACGATTGGCTCCGTGGCAGCTGCTAAATTCTTGGGTTCTTTGTCGTTGAGCTGAAGCACCGAGACCCGTCGGCCTGGCAGCGGCGCCTGTTTTTCCGCAAACGGATTAAGCTGGCTGATCTTTGGCAAGCTGGGCAGGCTATCGGAACAACCGGATACGACGAGTGACCAGCCGGCGACGCACACGGCAAAAATGACGGTGCGTTTTGAACTCAAGGTTCCCCTCGTTGACATTCCGTCTCCCCTCTCGTGCCGTCTCCCCCGGCAAAATCGAGCGCACCTTGCGATCTACTTGTCCGCGTCAGGCTGCTCGGATTTGCTCGCATCAGGCTCAGTTGCTGCCGGCTCTTTGACCTCAGAACCGACCGACTTTGCGGCATCACCCTCTTTTGCGGCATCACCCTTTGCAGTGTCTCCGTCAGTCTTCCCTTCGCTTGCGGCAACTTGCGCCATCCGCAACTCGGAACGCTGCCGAATCGCCGGCGACGCATTTCCATCTGCCAAGATCATCGCAAAGGACTTACGGGCCTTCTCCAGCTGACCAGCCTTCAACGCGGCCAGTCCCAAAAGCTCGTGCGCATTGAAGCGCCACGGGCTTTCGCCCTTTACAAGATCGTTGAGCCGATTCTCCATCTCGGTAAAGTCGGCTTCCCCAAGTCTTAGCGCGGTGGCTTGTAGAGCCGAAAAACCCTTCAGCAGGCTGTCGATACCGCTCCGCTTCGACAATTCCTCAAACTTTTGCTGCGCCTCAGCCTTCTTTCCCTGCTCGAGCAAAGTCGCCGCAAGTTGCAACTCAGCAAGCGTCGCGTAGCCAGTCGGCGCGTCCTTACCTAACTTTGCAAAGGCTCCATCTGCCTCATCGAGCTTACTGTCGAGAACCGATCGCATGGCGGCCTGATAGTCTGCTCCGGCCTGCTCCGCGGCACTCTTGGCCATTGAATTCCAAATCTGCAGCCCGGCGACGGTGGCGATAATGAGAGCAACCGACCCCACGATCACTGTCCCATAACGTTTCCAGAGATTTTCCAGACGCTCACGGTCGATTTCTCCTTTAACTTCTCTTAGAAAACTGTCGTTGCTGTCGACCATGGTTCTTCTGTCTTTATCTTCTGTTCTGGATTTCGACCTGGTAAGTGCGCTTTCCTCCGAAGAATTCAGCACTCAAACCCCTGCAATCAAGCCCCAAGGGCTGACCTAATCGCGCGATTGATAACGCCTTTCGGCCGCAAAGCAACGACGATCGCGACGCACAGGGCCGTTAAGGGAGCCGGAATTACCGCACCCTCAAATATACTTCTCACTCAGTTGCTGCCGGTTTCCGACTTTTTCGTGTCCTGAGCGTCCTTCGCCTGGGCCGGATCATCCATATCACGCTCCTTTGCTTTCATCGCGTACGTGTGCCTTGGCTCGGGAAAACTGCGGTTACGCACCTCTTCGGCGTACCACCCGATCGCTTTATCGATCGACTCGCCGATGCTGCCGAACTCCTTCACGAACTTGGGTACCCGCGGCGACAAGCCCAACATATCCTCCATCACGAGAATTTGCCCATCACACGCCGCCGAGGCGCCAATGCCGATCGTTGGAATTGAGATCGCCTTCGTGATCTGCTCTGCGAGCGGCTCGGCCATAGCTTCTAGAACGACGGAAAAAGCCCCCGAGTTCCGCCGCCACCTTGGCGTCTTCCTCAATTTCGGCCCACTGCGCCTCTTCCCGTCCCTGCGCCTTGAACCCACCGATGACATTGATCGATTGCGGCGTCAGCCCGATGTGCGCCATCACCGGAATTCCGCGCTCGACGAGGTAATGAATGGTCGCGCCCATACGCCGCCCGCCCTCGAGTTTTATAGCGCCGCAATCGGTTTCCTTCATCACTCGCGCAGCGTTACGAAAGGCGACTTCCGGACTTTCCTCGTACGAGCCGAACGGCATATCGACGACCACCAGCGCTCTCTTGGCGCCGCGCACCACCGCTTTGCCATGCATTATCATCAAGTCGAGTGTAACCGGCACCGTCGTCTCGAAGCCGTGCATGACCATGCCAAGGCTGTCACCGACGAGAAGAAAATCGCAGTACTTGTCCGCGATCGCGGCGGTATGCGCGTGGTAGGCGGTGAGCGAGACGATGGGCTCGACACCCTTTTTAGCGGCAATATCTGGCGCCATCAGACGTTTGAACTGTGCAGACTGCGAAGACATGGATGAGTTTCAATCTTCAACTGGTGTGAGAATTAGTCCTTGGTCGCCGGCAGCGGCCCGTTTTTAGGGACGTTCGCGACCCTACATAACCGGCGGCGCTGACGCCATCGGCCACACGATCTTCGGAATCTATTGGTACGATGTCTGAAGTCTTTAGGCACCTCGCCGTTGACAGCGGGCAACACTGGCGAATCAACTCTTCTCTCTGAGCCAAGATGATTTGCCTGAGAAAGCTGCGCTCTGCTAACCAAAAATGAACCAAGAAATGATCTAACATTAGGCGTTTTCATTTTGCTCACGATGTACAGAGCTGAAGCGCCTGAAACCGAACCCGCGTCGGGTCGGGAAATGAGATTGGTACGGATCGAATTATGCGAACTGGTGTAGATTGTCGTTTCGTCAATGTCATTTCCGCTATTGGACTTGCATTTGCCATTTGTGCGACTGCAACTCTGGTCGCGCTTCCCGCTGAAGCCGCCAAACGGAGCCGCAAGAGCGCCAAACCCGTCCCGAAGGCTCAAGGCCCGCTAACCTTGATGGTTTCGCTCAAACGCCAGCGGGTCGACGTCTACGACAAGAACGGCAAGATCACATCGGCCCCGATTTCGTCGGGACGGCGCGGCAATCGAACACCCACGGGGGTCTTCTCGATTCTGCAAAAGCGCCGCCGCCATTATTCCAACTTGTATGGCTCGGCGATGCCCAACATGCAGCGCATCACCTGGTCGGGCATCGCATTGCATGCAGGATCGTTACCGGGTTACCCAGCCTCGCACGGCTGCATCCGTCTCCCCTACAGCTTCTCCAAGCGACTGTTTTCGATGACGGATGTCGGGACCAGGGTGATCGTGACATACGGCGACGATACTCCGCGCTCCTTTGCTCACTCCAAACTGTTAAAGCCACTTCCCCCGGGGGATCCCAAAAAGTACGCCACACTGGGAAGCACACCGATCAAGCATAACTCCGCCACCACCGGCGCGGCCAACATGCTTCTTGGTGTCACTCCTGCCAACGCCAAGGAACACGTCGGTCTGCCCGAGGGTGTTGAGCGCACAAGAGCTTCCGTTGAAGCCTACCGGCTGCGCGAAATCTCGGCGCTGGAAGAAAAGATCGAAGGCATCAAGGACTGGCATAAGAAAGCCTCCGTTAAACTGAAAACGGCCAACGACGTGCTGCGGCAGGCAATCAAGGCCGAGCGTGAGCTGCAGCCGGAAGCGCGCAGCATCAATCAGCGCCTGAGGGCTTCGGAGGCAGCTCTATCTGCCGCCCAACGGTCATTCCGCGACTTCATGCTTCGCGTGTCCGCCGTAAAGGATAGCGAGGCTATACATAAGGCTGCGCTGGAGGAAGAGGCGCTTGAAGCGAACGCACTCCGCCACCTGAAGGAGATCGACCTCGCATTGTCGGATCGCGACACGCTCGACGATCTCCTGCAAGAGCGCCGCGCCGCCATCGAAAAAGCCAAGACCCGCCGCGATATTCTGCAGGACAGATTTGCGACCGCACGGACCGCCTTGGCGGAAGCCCGCACCCGCTTGAAAGCGTCCAAAGAAGCCTACCAACGCCGCGAACAGCCGATCACGATTCTGATGTCCAAACGCACCAGCAAACTCTACGTGCGCCAAGGTTATGATCCGGTTTTGCAGGCCGACATCACATTCGAGAACCCTGAAGCTCCAATCGGCACGCACGTTTTTCAGGCCATCGAGTACAGTCGGGACGGAACCGAGCTGAGGTGGCAAGCCGTAACGGCGGCCCGTAAATTCAATAAGCGCCGTGTTTCCCGCCGCCGCGGCAAGAAGAGGAAACAGCGCCTTGTTCTGCCCTCGGGGCCGGCGCAGACACCCGAGAATGCTCTCGGCCGAGTGACGGTACCTGAAGAGATCGCGGCATATCTAGCCGAGCATATCAAACCCGGCTCAGCCATCATCATCACCGACGAACGCAAGAGCAACGAGACCGGGAAATACACCGATCTCATCGTAACCACACGCTGACCGTTACCCGTTAGATTGGGGTCAGCGATAACCGGCATTCGGTTTGGGCAAAATCAGGCTGATACTGCTCAGACCGGCAAGCGGATCGTTTTCTCTGGCGGGCGCAAGAGCACCTCGATGTCATCGCCGATGCGGACCTCACCCGGCTCCATGACCCGTGTTGTAATACCCCCGCGCCAATCCGGATGCAGGGCTTTGAGAAGCCCCGGATAAGCCTTGTCCATGCGCCTGCAGGGTTGCGTCGGATAGGTTACTTCCAACTTCACGGGCCCAATCCGGACAATACCGCCCCGCGCCCGTGGCAATGCAATTCCTTCAACGAGCAGATTAGCGCGACGCACCGTCCAAGGAAGCTGCACATCACCATCTTCCGATTGGGCTGACAGCTCAGCTAGCGCCTCCTGCCACTGCTCAAGCGCCAACACGGTGATCTGCCGCAGTCTGAACTTCACTCCCTTTTGATCACCTTCAAGGCCAGCTTCACAGGTGATCCGCCCGCGGGTTCGTTCCACCATGGGCGCAAGGCGCTTTTCGCGCCCTGCAATACCAACCAGCCGGCCGGTTTTAGGCATCGGCGTGCCTCATCGATGTTCGTTATCCAATGACCGGAACGCCGATGAGATAAGGGTGCCCATAGAACGCCATCAGAAGGTAGAGCGAGAGACCAATACCGATGACAATGGCATCGTTGATCGACGATGCTCCTGCGGCGCCGCGACCTTGGTCTCCTCGGCGCTTCAGCGAAATCCGGTCGTAAACAGCGTAAGCCAGGAACGAACTGAACAGTACCAGTGAGGCGGCATCGCCATTGGCCAGCAAATGCGCCAACGCCCAGATCTTCACCGCCACCAGCATCGGGTGCTTAAGTATGGCACCGATGCGCGATGGTACGAATGACGCCGCCAACGCAACAAACGCCGGTATCATTAGCAAAAGTGCCAGATGGCTCGCCCAGGTCGGCGCTTCCCATAGGATGGGGTTTTTTGACCCCAGGTACGCCTGCATTTTCCCGTATCCATACACAATGAGTATGAAGGCGGCGAGCGAAGCCACCGAGAAGATGCCCTTGTAGGGGCCCTCGCCAAAGCGCTCGACCAATCCGTCGCGCAGTCCACGGTTGGTTGGGATGAGATGGATGGTGAAGAACGCCACCAATCCCACGATCAACAGCATCATTACCGCAAACTCCCGTTTTGCATCGTTGGCCCAAGCAATGCCAACCGCCAGCTTATTCGCACGCCACAAACCGATAGCCAACGGTTTTGAAACGCGGTCCGTTGCCACCACCCGAGCTACGCATGCGGAGTATATTGCGCCGGATTAAGTTGCATTATACTGGTTGTGCTCGGCTGAGGCGGGTTCGGCCGAAGCGCGGCTGACGCGCGAGCATTCGGGGAGAATCTGGGCCGCGGCGGGCTTGAGGTCCAAGGAGGGTGTATGCATACTCCGGTGGCCAAGTATTCGCAACTAGCGTTGCGGATGCTGATCCACGCCCGCAGAGCGGGCGGGAAGCGTTGGCGATTATGTTTCAAGCATTAGCGTCTCGCGATGATGAACAGGCGCTCGACGACGCTGACAACTTAAGTGACACCATTGAAGACGAAGGAGCCCTGCGCTTAGAACGCGAGCTCGCAGCCATTCTCGCACGCACCCCCAATCATCAAAACCATATCGATCGCACCTTCGAGGATGACGAAAAACCGTTCCTCATTGATGAGCCAGAAACAAGCGGCGGCGAGGATCCCCCCGCCGCAGCGGCTGAAGACTGAAGCGATCATCCCGCAACCGCAAACTCCGATTCCGCTGGCGTCCGCAACGATCAAGACTGGCATACAACCAATTCCGGCTCGGGCGAACGCTGGTTGAAGTCGGCCAAACGCACCTACCGATCCAATGCCGTGAGAATGGCGGCACCCTTCGCTATCACATTGGTTGTGACCGCCTTCATCTTGTCTTTGGTGGCTGTCTTCTTGTTCGGACTGCTGACCGGTCTCGGCGGACCCCGCACCGCATCCGGAAGCAATCGAGAATGACAGGTTTTAGAAATGAGCAAAAAAGAGGATCCGGCACCCGCGACCGCTCGGTCCCGTTGGATGTATCAGGGTAGATAACCCTTATCGAGATCCATGTCCTGACGCGCGCGGACATCTCCAGCTGCTGTGGTCAGCTCCGTGCACCAGGTAAGGTGCGTACCGCTCTCCGGTGAGCTTTGCGAGGAAAGCCGCAGGTCAAGACGCATGCCTGCGTCAGCCTGCACCCTTTTCTCGACAGGAAAGTACAACTGTTCCCAGTGTGTCGCCGCCGCTTCTGGCCCCGTCGATAAGCTGAGCCCATCGCCGAAATCAGCCGCCCACCAGACCGCAAACCCATAGACCGTCGCTGGCGCATCAAAGATCCAGCTAACCCGCCCCGAACGATGCGGATCAGTCACCTGGCGCAGATCGACACTATCCCATTCACGTATCCCCGCCACCAGCAGCTCGCTGGCCAACAGCCGCCTCACGTAAACGTTGTTGAGGCTCATTACCTGTGGCAGGCTGAGATCCAGTCCATAGGCCCGTCCCGTCGCTTCCCATGCCCTCAATTCGGCATCCAAGCGCGGCGCGCTAACCGGCGCCACGTATTGAACAATCCCGCGCGGAAGGATCACACCGCCAGGTGCCAGAAAGCGCTCGCGTGCATCGTTTAGCGTCGGGATGATATCTTCTTCAAAGGCGTAGTTGCCAAGCGTCTCCGAGATGATGACGTCGACTTCCGGCGGATCCTGCATCTCAATCGAGTGGCATGGCATCAACACGCAGTTCTGCAATCCGCTAGCCTTGATGACCTCTTCGGCGACACCAGAAACCTCGGCCGTCTCGTATAGGAGCACTTCGCTTGCGCCGAGCCGGGCAGCCATCGCTCCCAGCAGACCCGTACCCGCTCCAATGTCGGCAACCCGCGTTCTGCCTGGTTCGATTACAGCTTTCAGCGCCTCGAAAAGCACCCGATTGCGAACCTGATCGGCAATCAGTGTGCGGTGATACTCGATGCGCATCGTATTGATCTTTCAAAGGCTCAGATGGGCGCCACGGATTTGATACAGCGTCAACGCCGTGGCGACTGCAAGGTTCAATGAATCCAGATTGCCGGCCATCGGGATTTTCACTTTCCACGAGCAGGCCTGCGTCAGTTCATCCGACAGACCAGGCCCCTCGCTTCCCATCACGACAAGCACCGGTTCTCGATACCGCACCTCACGAAAGTCCTGCGCGCCACTCAAGTGCAACCCAACCACATCGCCAGTCCACCCCGCACGCCAACCAACAAACTCCTCCCGTGTCATGCGCACAAGCGGCACCGAGAAAACAGAGCCCATGGTGGCCCGGATACAATCTCTCGCATAGGCATCACAGCAGTTGCCAACCAGGACAACACCCGCCGCGCCAACCGCGTCGACCGTCCGGATAATCGTGCCGAGATTGCCGGGATCGCGCACCTCCTCCAAGGCCAGCCAGAGGCCGTCCTTGGCAACGTCCTTGGTATCTGGTGCCTGAGACCAACGTTGCTTGAACACACCGAGAACCGCCTGCGGATTTTCTTTCGAAGCGACTTTCGCCAAGACCGCCGGCGTAACCTCGAGCACCTCGACGCCCGCCTGCAACGCCTCACCGACAAGGCCGCGCACAGCCGGGCTCTCGGCACCGTTCGGTTCGTAAAGCACTATCTCCGGCCGCCAACCCGCTTCGCGGGCGCTGATCAAAACCGAAGCGCCCTCGGCCGCGAACAAGCCGGTTTCGCGCCGCACCTTGCGCATGTCGAGCGCCCGAATTGCCTTGATGCGGTCGTTTTGCAGACTGGAAATCGGCTTCGGCTGACCGCTCGGCCCCGACCCTCGCGCATCACGCATCTGAAGCCCACCGCACAAACAACGACGTTGGCACAACGGCGCGGCCATCCTGGGAGCGGATCGCCAATTCGCCGATATCCATCCTCCCTCCCGCCTCCGCGAATGTCTCCGCCGTCAGCTCTGCGAAGGCGATTACCGAAGCCCGGATCGCATACACTGTCAGCACCATCGCCGCGCCCTTGGCGCAGGCAAGTTTGGCGCAATCCTGTAGCAGCGCCGCGAGATCGGTAAACAGATCCCAAGTCTCATTCTTGGGCCCGCGCCCAAACTTCGGCGGATCGATGAGCAAGACGTGATATTCCCGCCCCCGGCGAACCTCCCGCGCCGCGAACTTGCGCGCATCATCGAGAATCCAGCGGATCGGCGCGTCTTCCAGCCTTGACGCCGCCTGATTATCGCGACCCCACTGGATCGCTTTCTTCGATGCATCGACGTGCACCACCTCAGCCCCCGCCGCCGCCGCCAGCAGCGAAGCTGCCCCTGTGTATCCAAACAGGTTTAAGACCCGCGGTCGTTCAATGCCGGCCGCCTTAGCCGCGCTGATCCGCTCCAGCATCCATTGCCAGTGCGGCATCTGCTCGGGAAACAATCCCAGGTGCCAGAGCCCTTGCAGACGGCACAGCATGGTAACGCCGCCGACATCGACAGGCCAATTCTCCGGCACAACCCTATCAAGACGCCAACGGCCCTTTTCCTCATCTTCACCCGACGCCGAGAAAACAGCGTGCGCCTCACTCCAGGTCTGTTCCGGCAAACGCGGCTGCCACAATGCCTGTGGCTCCGGCCGGTCTACAATGACGTCACCGAAGCGCTCAAGCTTGCGCCCGCCGCCGGAATCAAGCAGCGCGTAGCCACCGAAGCCTTGCGTCTCGATCAGACTGAGAGTTTTAGGAAACGCGAGCGTCATGGGGCCAGGTCGATCATCAACAAAAAAGGTTGCCTGCTACCACAGGCTCCTCGAGCCAGTCGAGCTTTCGCGTCAATCGACGACACCACCGGTCAAAGGCTCTCGTTGGTCCGGCGAATCCGCTTGGCCATGAGTTGCATCACCGTCAGAGCGAACTGCGGGCTTTGTTGCACCAGGCTCAAGAATCCGCCTCGGCCGACCACCGCGATCTCACAGGGCTCGATCGCAATCGCAGTGGCGCTGCGCGGGCTGCCGTCGATCAATGACATTTCACCAAAAAGACCACCGGGACCGACGCTCTCCAACACCATGCCCCCAGCCTTGATGGAGACCTTGCCCGAGCGAACGATGAACATCTCCGAACCTTTTTCGCCGGCCAGGAAGATCCGTTCATCCACCGCGACCGCCCTTAGCGGGATGTTGCCTTGCGATAGCAAACCAAAATCAAAGGGAGCGTTTTCATCCATTGAGACACCTAGCATCGCGGTTTAATCAAGACCTGCGGCAAGTGTAGGCCTCCACGGTCACTTCGCTCAAGCCACCGCTGACCGGTTGATGAACCTACTCATGGACGCGTACTGGGCTATTCCACGTCCTCCACCTCCAAAGCCGCTCCACCGGAGACCCGCTGCGCCAGCGCAGCTTCCATGAATTGGTCGATATCGCCATCGAGCACACTTTGCGGATCGGTGCTCTGCACCGCCGTCCGCAGGTCCTTCACGAGCTGATAGGGCTGCAGTACATAGGAGCGGATCTGGTGTCCCCAGCCGATCTCCGTCTTGGTCGCAGCTTCTGCACCGGCCTTCTCCTCGCGCTTCTTGAGCTCAAGATCATAAAGCCGCGATTTCAGCATCGCCCAGGCGATTGCTCGGTTCTTGATCTGCGACCGCTCCTGCTGACTCGCCACCGCAATCCCTGTCGGAATGTGCGTAATGCGCACTGCTGAGTTGGTTGTGTTGACGTGCTGACCGCCAGCGCCCGAGGCACGATAGGTATCGATCCGGCAATCGCCCTCCGCGATATCGATCTCGATATCGTCGTCGATTACCGGAAAAACCCATACGGAAGCAAAGCTGGTGTGCCGGCGCGCATTGGAATCATAAGGCGAGATCCGCACCAGTCGGTGAACGCCCGACTTCGGTCTTCAACCAGCCGTAAGCATCCTGCCCCTTGACCTCCAATGTCGCCGACTTGATGCCAGCCTCTTCCCCAGGGCTTTCCTCGATCAGGCTGACCCGGTATCCCGCCTGCTCCGCCCAGCGCGTGTACATACGCGTCAACATCTGCGCCCAGTCTTGGCTTTCAGTTCCACCGGCACCGGCATGAATTTCAACAAAGCTGTCGTTGCCGTCAGCCTCGCCGGAAAGCAGCGCCTGCACGGAACGCCGCTGCGCTTCTTGCTGCAGTTTGGCAAGCTGCGCTTCGCCTTCGCTAACCGTGTCCTGATCGCCCTCGGCCTCACCAAGCTCGATCAGCGTGACGCAATCTTCCAGATCCTGCTCGAGGCTCTCGTAGCTATTGATGGCCCGTTCAAGCGACTGGCGCTCGCGCATCACCTTTTGCGCCAGCTTCTGGTCGTTCCAGAATGCCGGGTCTTCGGCATGCGCGTTCAGTTCCTCAAGGCGGGCTTTGGCGGTATCCCAGTCAAAGATGCCTCCTCAGGAGAGCCATCGCCTCCTTGATTGAAATCAACATGTTTTTGCGGCTCAGCGCGCATGTTATTGGGACCCGCTTTTCTTCGTTTTAAGAGGTATCTGACGGATATAAGACCGCCTGGCGCCGGTGTAAACCGGGCGATCGAGGCCGAACCTCAACGCCGCGCTGCGGCCTGATTGAACGCCTGGGTTTGGCAAATCCGCGCAAATAACGCACCGGTCAGGAATCTGGCGCCATCACGCCATGGTTCCTACCACAACCCGCCCCCATTACCGATATCACGGCCAGCCGGTCGCCGAGCCTGGCTGCCGTAAGGCGAGGTCTGCGCGCCGAAGGCGCTGCCGTCACCGTCGCCGAAACCGATGACCGAGTATTCGTCATCGGGGCCTTCAAATGGCTTGAACGCTTCCATGATCGCCGTCTTGTCGCCTGGTTGCGCCCGCAGGCCCGTCTTCAAATTTACGCGCGCCAGTGTGATCCCGGGAGGCTGACGGAACGGGGTAATCGGCTTGCCGGCGAGCGCCATCTTGACGAAATCACCAAAAATCGGTCCCGCCACCTGGCCGCCAGTCATCCCCTTACCCATTGCCCGTGGCGTATCGTAACCGACGAAGACCCCGACCACCAAGTCGGGCGAATAGCCGACAAACCAAGCATCCTTCTCCTCGTTCGTCGTGCCCGTCTTGCCGGCCAGCGGGATGCCAAGCTTCTTCAGGCTCCTCGCTGTCCCGCGCTGGACCACACCCTGCAGGATCGAAGTCATCTGATAGGACGTATGGGGATCCACGATTTGACGTCGGTCGTCGGGCATCTCCGGCTCCTGCTGTCCCGACCAGGCTTCGGCCTTGCATCCTTCGCAGGGCCTTTGGTCGTGCCGCCAGATCGAGCGCCCCCAGCGATCCTGAATGCGATCGATCAGCGTCGGATGCACCCGCTTTCCGCCATTGGCGAGGATGCAATACGCATTCGTCATGCGCAGCAGTGTCGTCTCACCTGCACCCAGTGACATCGAAAGCACCGGCAGCAGGTCGTCGTAGATACCAAAACGTTTGGCGTACTCGGTGATGAGCGGCATGCCCATGTCCTGAGCCAAGCGCACGGTCATCTGGTTTCGCGACTTTTCGATTCCGATGCGCAGCGTTGTCGGACCGTAAGACTTGCTCTTGTTGTAGTTATCCGGTCGCCAGACGTCTTGCCCCGGCCCTTGGTCAATCTCAATGGGCGCATCGAGCACGATGCTGGTTGGCTTATAACCATTGTCGAGCGCCGTCGCGTACACGAACGGCTTGAACGATGAACCCGGCTGCCGCTTCGCCTGGATGGCGCGGTCAAATTGGCTGATATCGAATGATAAACCGCCCACGACCGCCAGCACACGGCCGGAATGCGGGTCCATCGCCACGATGCCCCCACCCACTTCCGGGACTTGCATAAGCGACCACGTCCCGGTCGGATCCAGCGGATCTTCTGGGGCCACGAAAATCACATCGCCCGACGACAGAACCTTATCGACTGCTTTCGGTTTGTCGCCGCCGGCTTTCTTCGCCCACTCGACCTGCTTCAGCGCAAGCTTCACCGCTTCGCGCTTCTCCTCCAGTTTCCCATCTTTAAGCTTTGCGTGGCTTAAGGCCGACGACGGCGCTTTTAGCATTCGCTCTAAGCACAACGCCAAGCCGCCAGGGTTGCAGATCTTTGGGCGCCTCGACCTTGAACAGCGTCTCACCCCAATCCCCGGCGATGTCGATCTGTTTATGCGGTCCGCGCCAACCTTTGCGTCGGTCGAATTTCACCAAGCCGTCGATCAGCGCCTTGCGGGCATAACGCTGCAGCTTGGGATCCAACGTTGTTCGCACCGACATGCCGCCACCGTAGAGGTCGCCCTCTCCGTATTGTGCAAGCAGCGCGCGCCGGACTTCCTCAGCAAAGAAGTCGGCGGCAAAAATGTGCGCACCGAATTTTCTCAGTTTGACCGAAAGAGGCTTGGCCCTCGCCGCCTCGGCCTCCTCCTTGGTGATGTGCCCATTTTCGTACATCTGCCCGATAATCCAGTTACGCCGGACAACGGCCTTCTCGGTATGCCTGATCGGGTGATAGTTGTTGGGCGCCTTCGGCAATGCGGCAAGATAAGCAGCCTCTTCGATGGTGAGGTCCTTCATCTCCTTTTCAAAGTAGTTGAGGCCGGCCGCCGCAATACCATAGGAGCCGATGCCGAAGTAGATCTCGTTGAGATAGAGCTCGAGGATCTTATCCTTGGAGAACGTCCGCTCAATTCGGATCGCCAGAATCGCTTCTTTCACCTTCCGGTCCAGCGTTCGATCGCTGGTCAAAAGGAAGTTTTTGGCCACCTGCTGGGTAATGGTCGAAGCGCCCTGCACACGGGCCTTGCGCCCCTGCGCCTTGTCCGCGACAAGTTTGAACACCGCTCGCGCAATACCTTGAAAGTCCAGCCCGCCGTGTTCGTAAAAACGGCTATCCTCAGCCGAAAGAAACGCCGCGATAACACGCTTTCGGGACCGTATTGATCGGCACGAAGATGCGCCGCTCGCGAGCGTATTCCGCGATCAACGAGCCATCATTAGCATGGATCCGTGTCATTACGGGAGGCTGGTATTCAGCGAGCTTCTCGTAATTGGGCAAATCCTCGGAGGCGCGCATCAGAATGTAGCCGGCCGCCCCGGAACCAACGACGAACAACACGACGAACGCGGCAAACCCGAACCCGAGAAGGCCCAGAACAATGCTCCGCTTTCGCCGCTTCTTAGGCTTTTTCTTCGGCGCGGGTGGTGGAAGGATCGGCGCGGTCATCAGGCCTCACCCCGCTCAGGGGGTCTCACTGTTCGTGTCGCACAATCATTTTGCTGCAACGCAAAAAACACAGATGCAACGCCATATCTTAGTCGTCAATGTGGCATCAGATCGTCGATAAGGCTCGCTACCACAAATAACAATCCTTACAGTAAGAGCCCGTAACGCCGATGCCACGGTCGCCAATGTCAAGTTTCCGACACCGCGATGCAACGGTCAGTTTCGGCACACTTCGGCACATTCCCACAAAGGCAATAACAGACCACCAACGCTGTGAAGCATTTATCGGGCCAAAGCCGTCCGGCGATCGAAGTAAGCATCGACCGCCTTGGCGATCGATTTCGTCACTTTCGTGCGCCAACTCGCCGAAGTCAGGCTTTTTTCATCTTCTGAGTTGCTGAGGTAACCCAATTCCACCAAAACCGAAGGCGTTCTGGTCTGTTTTAGCACCTTGAAGGCCGCCGAACGCTGCGGTTTGCTCGACAAACGCACCCGCTCACGCAGCCGCCCAACCAAGGCGTTGGAAAAATCCGCGGAGAAGTTGGCGGTTTCGCGTTTGACGAGATCGATAAGAATGTCCCGCACATCGCCGTCATCCTCATCATCCATGCGGGGCAGCCCCGCAATGGCGTCGGCATTGTTCTCTTTCTCGGCCATCTGACGCGCCGTTTCATCAGAAGCCTTCGCCGACAAAGTGTAGACGGTGGCACCACGTACCCGCGAAGCATAGCGCCGGTCGGCGATCGAATCAGCATGCAGAGAAATGAATAGATCGGCGTTGTTTTCCTCGGAAAACTCGAGCCGTTTGTCTAGGGGCACGAAAACATCGCCCGTTCGAGTCATCTTGACGGTGTAAGCCTTGCTTTTCTCGAGTTTGCTTCGCAGAAGCTTCGCGACCGCCAAAACCACGTCCTTTTCATAGACGTTGCTCTTGCCCAGCGCGCCGGGATCGACACCGCCGTGCCCCGGATCAATAACAACCACCGGCCGGCTCGCGCCGCGTTTCGTCTTCAGTTTGGACGCGCGTTTACTGCGCCGTCCGGCCGACTTGCTCGCCCCCGTTCCAGCACCGAATGCCGCCGCATCGATAGGCTTAAGCGACACTTCGAGCCTTACGGCCCCCTTCCCAGCCGCGAGCAGTTCCGCCTTCTCGATACCGACCGGCAACACTGTGTCGATCACGACACGCGCCTTCCGCGCGGCAAACAGCCCATACCGGTAGGCTTTGATCAAACCCTTGCCCGTTCGCCCGGCTGTCTTCGGCAGCTGAAACGCGACATCGGGCATATCGATGATTACGCGGTAGGGATTGGCCAGCGTGAACAGCTCCACCGTCACGCCTTGCGACAGCGTCATCATAAAACTCGTGCGTAACTTGTCACCGCTAATCACGGCGTCGGTCGCAACAACCGAGGCGCTTAAGGGAGTTCCACCCGCAAACGCGAGGCAAAAAATCATCGCAATACGGATCACGGAATTAAAGTCTTTCTTTGAGCCGGCCAAATGTGCCCCCACGTGGAAACCGCCTCTTCCCCATCGCATCCATACTATCTTTTGATGGCGCTATGCCACCCCTGAGCGCCGTTAACCAACCGTTAGGACCGACTCTGGATGATCGTGCAGGGACTTCTGGCCTATACAGTGCCAGCGAGCGCGACACTTGCATGTCCGCCAGCAAGCACGTAAACAGTCACCTGGCTGGATGTGTATCTGCGTCTAGAGAAGTAGGCTTTGGCCTGCGTCTCTAGTGCAACAGCACTCCGCTCGAACGCGTCATTGTTTCGACAGGGTCAATCGCGAAGCTTAACCAGCATCGGCTCGACCGATGTTTAAGTAGATCGCAGTTGGAAGCAGTCCTGAGCGCTCTCTGTCGACTTACCGTCCACGGCAATTATGCCTCAATCTGAGTAAGCGGTAAGCCGGTCGATGTCGCCGCCGAGGTAGAGGCAGTGCCTCTCTCCTCCGCTGGCGCATGAATCGGAAGTTCGCGGGAGATGCTGAACACTACCGCCCTGGTCGTCCGACTGGAGGACCAAAACGGCCGGTTGGCGCCGTCAACACGCCAAGTCCACCGCACGTGAAAGCTATAACAAATGCAGAATGCCCGCTCGTCACTAAGCTCTGATTGCCGATCCCACGAGATCGGATACTGGCGCCGATTATCGCGCCAACAGATGCTGACGCGCGCCGCTACCGTCACAACTTTCTTCCACAACAAACTCACTAAAGTGCGCGCCACCTCGTGGCGTATGGCTGCCGAAGTCTATCCGGCATGCCCTGCCTTGAGGATCACTCGGCGCGCTGAGGAACCGCATACATGTCAGAGAATAAAATGCTTATCGATGCCGCGCACCCGGAGGAGACCCGGGTCGTGGTGCTTCGCGGAGGCCGGGTAGAGGAGTTCGATTACGAATTCAGCTGCCCGCAAGCAGCTGCGCGGAAATATTTATCTTGCCAAAGTGACCCGGGTTGAACCTGCCCTGCAGGCTGCCTTTGTCGACTATGGCGGAAACCGCCATGGCTTCCTCGCCTTCAACGAAATCCACCCAGATTATTATCAGATCCCGGTCGCCGACCGTCTTGCGCTGCTTGAAGAAGAAGCAGCCGAAGCCGTCGAGGACGACGAGATCGAACTGGAAGCTGTCGAGAACTCCGAAGACAGCGACGAGTCCGATGGCTCGCGTGACGACGAAGATGCCGACGATCTCATGGACGAGCCCATTGATCTCAGCACCATCATCGAAGACGACGATGAAGACGATGTGCTGTCCGCCGTCCAAGACGCCGCCGATAAGCCCGAAAGTGTAGCTGGCGTCGAGGAAGCCGACGACCCCGAAGCCGTTGCTGAAGATGACTTCGGAAGAGCTGGAAGGCGATTATGACGGCAATGACGACGATGATGATGATGACGGTCGTTCGACGGTGTTGTCTCAGGCCATGCCGCGCGACGAGGCAGTGACCGAGGAGCCAGGCGAGCGTCCCACCGATGAGCTAGAAAACCGCTCAGGTGGTGTTGCTGAACCGACCCCGGCTACCGAAAACTCTGAAGCCACCCCCGACGACACCGATCAGCAGCCAACCATGGCTGAAGAATTCAGCTGACACCTCCGAGCAAGCGGCAAAGTCAACCGACACTCCCCAGCCCGACTATGACACCGATGTTTCCGAACAGCCTGGCGCCATCGCCAAAGACGTCGTGGGTGCGGCTGACAACGAAAACGTGGCCGACGAACTCGAAGGATCCGAAGAAACAAATGGACGCCGCGGTCGTCGGACCTCCGCCCGAAGCAGCCCCGGCCGCCGCCGGCGTGGCGGACGCTCCCGCCGCCAGCACCCGCGCGATTCCGAAGTCTCAGCCGACGACGATATCGACGCCGTCGACCAGGTCGGCAACGAAGATGCTCTTGAAGAGCTTCCTTCACGTCCGCGCCGCTCGCGCCGCAGCTACAAGATCCAAGAGGTCGTCAAGCGCCGTCAGGTTCTGCTGATCCAGGTTGTTAAAGAGGAGCGCGGCAGCAAGGGCGCCGCACTGACAACCTATCTTTCCTTGGCGGGCCGCTACACCGTCCTCATGCCGAACACGGCCCGTGGCGGTGGCATTTCGCGCAAGATCACCAATCCGCAGGACCGCAAGCGCCTAAAAGCCATTGCGGCCGAACTCGATGTGCCCGACGGCATGGGCCTGATCATCCGCACCGCGGGCGCCGCGCGCACCAAGCAGGAGATCAAACGCGACTTCGAATACCTCCTACGCCTGTGGGAGAGCGTCCGTGAATTGACGCTGCAATCGACCGCGCCAGCTTTGGTCTACGAAGAAGGCGACCTCATCAAGCGCTCGATCCGCGACCTCTATAACAAAGACGTCGACCAGGTCCTGGTTGCCGGTCAAGAGGCCTACCGCAGCGCCAAGAGCTTCATGCGCATGCTCATGCCGAGCCATGCCAAGAACGTCATGCATTACGAAGAGCCTGACCCGCTCTTCACCGGCCATGGCATCGAGCGTCAGCTCAATGCCATGTTCAGTCCATACGTGCATCTGCCGTCCGGCGGCTACTTGGTGATCAACCAGACCGAAGCTCTGGTCGCCGTCGACGTCAACTCGGGGCGTTCAACTCGTGAGTTTTCCATCGAGGAAACGGCGCTTAACACCAACATTGAGGCGGCCGAGGAAGTCGCCCGCCAGCTCAAGCTGCGTGATCTCGCGGGCTTGATCGTCATTGACTTCATCGACATGGAGGAACGGCGCAACAACCGTCACGTTGAGCGGCGCATACACGACGCACTGCGCGCGGACCGCGCCCGCATCCAGGTTGGACGCATCAGCCCATTTGGCCTTCTTGAAATGTCGCGCCAGCGTCTCCGGACCGGCGTGCTCGAGGGGTCGACCTCGCCTTGTCCACATTGCCAAGGTACCGGCATCATCCGTTCTGTTGAATTCGGTGGCACTCGCCGTTTTGCGTGGATTGGAAGATGCCGTCATGGCCGGTTGCCGAACTTCATTGATCGCCAGCACCACCGCCGAAGTTGCGCTCTACATACTCAACAACAAGCGCGAATTCGTCATCGACATGGAAAAGCGTCTCGGCATGCCAATCGTCATCCAGGCGTCGCCGAAATTGGCCGGTGCAAACTTCAGCGTTGAAAAAGGCGAAGCTCTGGCCGCACCGGTCGTGAAAAATGGCAGCTCCGATGCCATCAGCGTCGACTGGGGATTTGAAGGCGGAAAGGCTGAAACCTCTGAAAACGGCAGCGGCGAAAGTGAAGAAGGCCGTCCGCGCCGCAAACGCCGTCGCCGCGGCGGTCGCCGCCCCGACGAGTGTGTTGCTGGCGAAGCCACGGAAACCGACGACATTGAAGATGAGGCAACATCCGACGACAACTTAGTCGAGGAGGTCGACGCTACCGACGGCGAAGCGGACACCGGCGAGGAGAAAACCGGCCGCCGCCGCCGCCGTGGCCGCCGAGGTGGCCGCCGCAACCGCTCCCGCAATCGTGATACCGACGATACTGACACGTTGTCGGCCGACGACGCACAGCTGGACGGGGATGACGGCGAGGAATTCGCTGACATATCGCCGACGAGCGACGATCAGGAGCGCCCCGATGTCAGCGCCGACGCCAACGGCCAAGACGCGGGACATGACGATCACCCCGAAACACCTCCGACCTTGCCACTGGTTGCTGCTTCCGATCTGGTCATCCCGATCGAAGTAACCACACCTAACGACCAACCGGAAACGGCATCTGATGAACCCGTTTTTCAAGCATCTCTTGAAAACGAGCCCATCGACGATGGCGCCAGCAAAGACACCCGCGACGATGACGGGCCAAACGTCGAAGATGTAGACAGCCAGCGTCCAAGACGTTCGCGCGGCGAACCCATCGCCAGCGAACCGCGCATCGAGCGCATTACGGTCAGCCCCAATGGCCCGTCAGCAGGATCGGAGGCACCACCGCCCACCGAAAGCGATGACACAATTGAGCAAAGCCAAACGGGCCAGCCCACACGGCGCGGCTGGTGGCAACGAAAGCTACTGGGCGAAGCCTGATCGGCCTCCAAACACCATCGCTAGCCTTCGAATGGATGAAGGTACGAAAAAGCCCCTCAACGTCAGGCGACGCTGAGGGGCGGCGAGGTGTCCAGGCTCGGTCGCCAGGGAAAACGACCGTCTGGGGAAGGACGGGGGGTTAGCCCGGACAACACTCCTACTTTGCCACCGTGGCTGATGCCTCTTGTGCAAGGCATCGGGGGGTCCAGCGCGGCAACACAGACAACCTACGCGCCAGCACACTACGGCCGCTGTCACCCGGGGAACACTTGCATCCAACTTGTTGAGAAAATCTCAAGCGGCGGCAAGCCATCCGCTAATCTGAAGTCTCGCGCGGGCAGATCTGCGCCAGGATCTCTTCGGGAGAAGCATCTGACGCCAAACGGTGAAAATCCGTGGGAACCTTCAACGCGTCTTCCAATCGCGATTGGAACTCCTCGCGGTCGACCTCAACCGTTCCAAACTGGCGCAGATGGTCGGTAACGAACTGTGTATCCAGAAGAACAAAATTTCCGGCAATAAGACGTCCGCATAAATGCACCAGCGCGATCTTTGAAACATCACGCTCCACGGAAAACATGCTCTCGCCGAAGAACGCACCGCCCAGCGCGACTCCGTAAAGACCGCCGATCAACCGCGAACCGTCCCATACCTCGACCGTATGGCAATGACCAAGCTCGAACAGTTCCCGGTAGAGCTGACGAATGCGGCGGTTGATCCATGTCGAACGCCGACCAGGTCGCGATGCGGCACAACCATCGATCACCCGATCGAATTCAGAATCAATCCGTACTTCGAATTCGGCATTACGAATGGTTCGCCTCAGCCGCCGGGGCACGTGCACCTGATCGAGAGGAAGAATCCCGCGATGCTGCGGTTCGATCCAGTAAAGCGCAGGATCAAAAGCGCTCTCAGCCATAGGAAAAATACCGCAGCTATAGGCCTTGAGCAGAACCTGCGGCGTAATCTCGATCATAATATCGTCGCGTGAAGCCACGAAACGCTTTGCTCCATAGGTGAACCGGCATCCCCACTTTAACAGCGAGGCGCTCGATTGCAGCGAATTCAGTGCTGAAAATTATGGCTTGCTGAGGAATTTTTCGAGCCAGTGAATGTCGTACATGCCATTTGCGATGTCCGGCTGCCGTATTAGCTCATTAAACAGCGGGATTGTCGTCTCGATCCCGTCGATGACGAACTCGGACAAGGCTCGCTTCAGCCGCATCAGACACTCGTTTCGTGTCTTGCCGTGGACCACCAGCTTGCCAATCAGGCTGTCGTAGTACGGCGGGATGCTGTACCCCTGGTAAACGCCTGAATCGACACGCACACCAAGTCCGCCCGGCGGATGCCAGTACGTGATACGCCCCGGAGATGGCCGGAAGGTCCGTGGATTCTCGGCATTGATCCGACACTCGATCGCATGACCCGAAAACGTCACATCGTCCTGCGTGAGCGTTAGCTGTGAACCCGAGGCCACGCGGATTTGCTCAAGCACCAGGTCGATGCCGGTGATCATCTCCGTAACCGGGTGCTCGACCTGCAACCGGGTATTCATCTCGATAAAAAAGAATTGGCCGTCTTCGTATAGGAATTCGACCGTGCCCGCACCGCGATAGCCGAGATCGCCGATTGCCTTGGCGACGGTTTCGCCAATTCTCTGGCGCGAGTCGGCATTCAGTGCCGGTGAAGGCGCTTCCTCTAAAACCTTCTGGTGCCGCCGTTGCAACGAACAGTCGCGTTCGCCAAGGTGGACGGCGTTACCTTGCCCGTCACCGAAGACCTGGATTTCGATATGCCGGGGCCTGGTCAGAAACTTCTCAATGTAAACGGTATCATCACCGAACGCAGCTTTCGCCTCGGAACGCGCTGCGGCCATCGAAGAGGAAAGATCTTCCGGCTTGTGCACAACCTTCATGCCGCGCCCCCCCCCGCCGGAGGCCGCCTTGACCAAAACGGGATAGCCAATGGCCTCGGCCACCTTCCGCGCCTCGAGGTCTCCGCGGACCCCTCCTTCGGAGCCAGGCACAACCGGTATGCCAAGCCGCTGCACGGTATCCTTGGCAGCTATCTTGTCGCCCATGATGCGGATGTGTTCCGAACTAGGTCCGATGAACGTGATGTTGTGATCTTCGAGAATTTCGGCAAATCGCGCGTTTTCAGACAGGAACCCGTAACCCGGGTGGACCGCATCCGCGCCGGTGATTTCGCAGGCCGCCAAGAGCCTTGGAATATTCAGATAACTATCCGACGCCTGCGGCGGCCCGATACACACGCTCTCGTCAGCCAGGCGCACGTGCATGGCTTCAGCGTCCGCTGTAGAATGCACAGCCACCGTCGCGATACCAAGTTCCTTGCAGGCGCGCTGAATCCTGAGCGCGATCTCCCCGCGGTTGGCAATTAGGACCTTGTCGAACATGGCACCCGCCGTCATTCGATGATGATGAGCGGCTCGCCGAATTCGACGGGCTGACCATTCTCAAAGAGTACCGCTGAAACAGTCCCAGCCTTGGGAGCCGGTATGCTATTCATTGTCTTCATTGCTTCGATGATAAGCAGCGTGTCACCTTGGTTAACGCGGCTGCCGACCTCAACGAAGGACGGTGCACCAGGTTCCGGAGCGCGGTAGGCGGTGCCGACCATCGGCGACTTCAGCGCACCTGGATGCCGAGCGGCATCGGCGCCAGCAGCATCGCCTGCAGGCAGCGCACCACTGGCAGCCGCAACCGATGGATTTTCGGGCATTGCGGGCGCCACCGCGGTAACGTTTATCTGACGAGCCACGCGCACGCGCAGCCCGCTCTTTTCGATCTCGATTTCGCTGAGACCGGTTTCATTGAGCAGATCGGCCAGTTCCCGAATCACCTGGCTCTCGGTGATGGCGCTCTGCTTGGCGTCCTTGGCGTTCATGGCCTTCTGCCCCCTGGTGTTCGGCCGATCAACGGGCCGTCCTTTCTGTTTCGTCACGATCCTTGCTTTTTGATGATGTCTGCAACCGCTTCCACCGCAAGCTCATAGCCCTTGGCTCCAAGGCCACAGATCACGCCATTCGCACCAAGTGAAATATAGGAATGCTGGCGGAATGGGTCGCGGCGAAAAATATTAGATAGGTGAACCTCCACGACCGGCAGCTCCGCAGCCTGCAAGGCATCGAGCAGGGCCACCGATGTATGCGTCAAACCGGCCGCGTTCATGATAATCGCGCCGGCAACTTCACGAGCTTCTTGAACCCAATCGATGAGTTGTCCCTCATGATTGGACTGGCGGAAGTCAATCGCCAATCCCAATTTCTGCGCCCGCGCTTCGGTCCGCGCACGCACATCCTCCAGCGTCTCGGTCCCGTAAATTTCCGGTTCCCGTTTGCCGAGGAGATTAAGGTTGGGTCCGTTCAGGAAGAAGACGGTCTTGACCATGTCCACGAGTTGTATCACGAAGCAACTTCACAGCACGCGACCGAAACTTGATCGGCGACCGAAGCCGCGGCGCGAATTGCAGGAGATTCATCGTTGAAGCGTCTATCAGCTTTCTTGATGAAGTCAAAGCTCGCCCCCGCCGCAGTGCACTATAAAAAAGCTCACCACCACCGCAACGCACTATCGAATGCAGTAAGGGCAGCGGCCCAAATTAAACCACTGCCCCTCATCCAACATCGCCTCAAAACGCCTCTCTAAGGGCGGCAGAGACGGTCATCAGCAGACTTCACATCCGTTGGCGCGAAGTTCTTTTACGTGGCTTGCAAGCTGTTCGTAGAGATTCTCCGGTGCACCCGGGATGGTTCTGTCGCCGACTAGGAAGTGCGGCGTTCCGTTAATGCCCATCTTTTGGGCAAGGTCGCGCACCTTATCGATCTCGGCCGTTACGGCCTGTGAATCCTTGTCCTTTTTCAGCTTCTCCACGTCGAGGCCCAACTTGCCGGCGATGCGCAGGGCACTATTGCCATCAACCGAACCTCGGTGATTGAGAAGGGCCCTGTGGACATCCCAATACTTGCCCTGCTGCTTGGCTGCGAGTGCGACCCGCGATGCCTCTTCAGACCCCTTTGAAAGGATCGGCAATTCTTTGAAGACGACACGCACTTTCTTGTCGTTTTCAATGAGCTGGCTCAATTGAGAGAAGCCGCGTTTGCAGAAACCACAGTTGTAGTCGAAAAACTCAACGACGGTGATATCGCCATTGGGATCGCCGGCCATGGGCGCATCGGTCCGCTGGTAAAGATCCTTGGCGTTCGACTTGATGGCCGTCTTCATCCGCTCGGCCTGGGCATGTTCAAGCCGCTTTTCGAGCTCCGTCTGGACTTCCAGGAATATCTCTGGATTTGCGAGCAGGTACTCGCGGACGATGGCTTCGATGCCGGTTTTTTGCTCCGACGAGAAGACCTTCGCCGCAGCACTCGAAGAAGCTTCACCATCCGCCGGACCTTCCGCCGTCGCCCGGTCGAATAACCCTCCGAAAGCTAAAGCCCCGCCAAATATAGCCACGGCAGCCAGTAGCAAACCCCGGTGTGCGATCACGCCAGGCATCTTTTTCGTCGGGTTCATATCAGGTCCTTTTTCCACTTCAATCCGATTCAAGATCACCGAGCTCGGCTGGCACTGAGGTAAAGCATCAGTCCCAGATTAAAATGCGAAATCGTAACGCACCCTGAACAATTCAACCTCTTGGTTGAAACTTCAAGATATCCTCATTCTTAATCCATTCTGGTGAACCCGCCTTCAAAGCTCTGTGAGCTCGTGTCGCAAATATCTGCGCCTGCTGAAGATTTCCTTCCAAAAAATAGGCCTGAGCGGTCATAGCGTCAGCCTTCGGACGGTCGCCCTGCTTATAGTATGCGGTCGCAAGAAGCCGGTAGGCGCGCGGGTTTTTGTCACCAATAAGGGATTTCCTCAACAGCTTCACGGATTCCTTGACCGAACCGCGTTGTCCCGAATTTTGCAGTGCTGAGGCAAGCTGCACTCGGATCAAGGAAGCTCCACCACCAGCGAGCGAGATTGCCTTGCGTAAATGCGGGATAGCCTGTTTCGACTTACCCGAGCGCATCAAAAGATCGCCCTTGACCTCCCTGAAGTAAGGGTAAGTCGGACGCGCGTTGATTAGATAGTCGATCTCGGCAAGAGCAGCCTGCAAACCACCGCTGCCGCCTTGGAAGTATCGCGCGATGCCCCGCGCATAACGTGCAGGCAAGGACGTATCGGTCCTCGGATACCGGTTGAAGACGGTACTTGGAGGCTCCAGGTAGCCTGAAAGCTTTGCCCTCATCAGATCGTGGCGCAGCTGCATTTCCGCGGAATCGACCTGGTTGTAGTACTTGCTGCGCTCCACCAGCCGACGTAGCTGATTGAGCCGGTTAGTGGCGATCGGGTGACTGCGCACGAACGGATCTTTGTAGGTATCCGAGATGTATTCTTGCTGTGCGAAGCGCTCGAATGTTTCCAACATCCCGCGTCCGGACTGCTTCGTCGCTCTCAAATAGGCCAGCCCTGCCTGATCCGCCGCCGATTCCTGCGAGCGGCGTTCCGCCAACAGCGACCGCATGACAATCTCGTTGCCACCATACAGCAAACCGGTACCGGCCCCAGCGACTTCACGATCACCAGCCGCCGCACCGGCGCCCATCAGACCAACCGCCAGAATCTGCAACAGCAAGGCCCGCGTCTGATCCTTCTTGATCCTGTGCCTCAGCGACGCCATGTGGCCGCCAGCGATATGGCCGGCTTCATGAGCAACCACACCGATCACCTGATTGGGCGTCTCCGACTGCATCAACATGCCGGTGTGAACAAACACATTGCGGCCATCGACAACGAAGGCGTTAAAGGCATCGTTTCGCACTATCCGCATTGCGATGCGTCCAGAGCCGAGGCCCGCCGCCTTGAAAATCGGCCGTGCATATTCATTCAGCAGCGCCTCGATCTCACTATCGCGGATCAAAGACAGGCCACGGGCTTGCGCAGGTGCGAAACTCGATGTCAGTCCGAGCAAGAACAGGCCCAGAAATATGCCCGCCCGGAACCTAGTAAAATTCATGGTGTCCTTACCCCCGAAACGCCGTCCTCGCGCCGGCCTTTGCCCCGCGAGAACGATATGCATCCTTTTTTGCGTGGCAACAGGTTCAAAACTTGGTTTCTTCGGCACGGCCTATCGCCACAATTGCAGCATTAGAAAGCTTGCGCGAACGTAGTGTCGGGCCCAGTGAGCGTCAACGCGCGGCCGCTTTGTATTGTTCGCTACTTCGTCCGCCAGCGCACAACGATCGCTGGGGAAATCTGGATCGGGAACTGCTCTTACTGACATAGTCTCCCGGGTGCGATCCCGATCAACGTGCCATATTGCGGCATCAGCATGGCATTCAATGCTATCAGCACACAGTCGATATGGTCGGCGAAACCAACGGACGAGGCTGCATGACGAACGCTAATGCTGACGATGAACCCGCAATTCAAGTTGGAAAAGCCGCAGCTGCGCGCAGTGCAATCGACAGCTTTATAGTGATGGACGTCATGCGTGCCGCTTCCGCCAAGGAACGCGCCGGGCAGCGGATCATCCACATGGAAGTCGGACAGCCGGGCACAGCCGCCCCGCAAGCCGCCCTCGACGCACTTCGCTCCGCACTCGACACGGACAACCTCGGTTACACCCTCGCCCTTGGAATGGATCCATTGCGCGAGCGCATTGCCCGCCATTACTTGGAAACCTATGGGGTTGAGGTTGCTCCAGATCGCGTAATTGTGACCTCGGGATCCTCTGGTGCGTTCATTCTCGCCTTCATCGGCCTCTTCGATAGCGGGTCGCGGGTGGCACTGCCATCACCCGGCTATCCTTGTTATCGCCATATTCTGAAGACGCTCGATCTCACACCTCAGCTCATCGAGACATCTGAGGCGGACCGTTGGATGCCAACGCCACAATCCTTGCGCGCCTGCCATGACGCGACCGACCTGAGCGGCTTGCTGGTAGCTTCACCCGCCAATCCGACAGGCACCATGTTGCAACCCGCGCGGCTGAAGGAGCTGTGTGAGGCATGTGAACAATTGGGGCTCTGGTTCATCTCCGATGAAATTTACCATGGGTTGACCTACGAAGCTCCAGCCGCGACCGCGCTCTCCTATAGCGACGACGCCATCGTCATAAACAGCTTCTCTAAGTATTTCTCGATGACCGGATGGCGGGTCGGCTGGATGATCGTTCCCGACCGGCTCGTCCGCATCTTCGAAAGGCTCGTCCAGAATCTGTTCATCTGCGCACCCGCCGCCTCTCAGATAGCTGCATTAGGCGCCTTCGAGGCAATCGACGAATTGGAAGCGAATAAAGCCACCTATGCCCGCAACCGCGATCTACTACTGCACGAGCTTCCCAAGGCCGGTTTCGACAAGATCGTTCCTGCCGACGGGGCTTTCTACCTCTATTGCGACATGTCAAACCTCGGCGCGGACAGCGCCCAATTGGCCAACCAGATCTTGGAACAGACCGGCGTAGCCGTAACGCCAGGCGTTGATTTCGACCCAGCCCGCGGCCGCCAATACTTACGGTTTTCCTACGCACGTTCGCAAGCCGACATCGCCGAGGCGGCCCGACGATTGATCGCATGGCAGCAACGCCGCTAACACGCTGCCGGGTAGACCACTAAGTCCTCTTGCAACGCGCCTATCCAAAAGATACGGCGGCAGTTGGTCACTGCCGCCGGTGTCAAACTTTGTGACGCGAGCTAAAGGCGATCAATCGCAATCAAGATATGCCGTACACGACAGCAAGTTGTTCCGCTCGTTGGTTTCCCGATGAGGTTGTAGGGATCAACGACAGCGAACACGGCGATCTTGGTGCGGCCCTGATCGTCTTTCTCGTTCTGCGGTCCCGAGCTGCCCGAGCCCGGGATCAGGGATGCGATCCTCTCGGCGGTCTCTTTGTTCCAATCGCCGTTGCCCGGCAAACCAAGCTCCTCTGGAAAGCGGCCAGCGCACGCTTGGAGCCATGCCCCCAATCCCCATCGAAAGTCACCGAGTAGGCCCGATCCTTGAGGAACTGCTGGGGATATCACGGGCCAGGTCATCGTCGTATTCCAACGCACCAGGACCGGTCGGCAAAGAGCCACCCGCCGATCCCGCGTTGAAACCGTTATAGCTCCGGCCGCGTTTGACCTTGTCGCGGGCCAGACTGAACTTCACGGCGCGCTGCTCGCCCGGCTCGATTTTGCTGCGCTTCGTATCCTTGTCGATGAGGTCAATGTTTTCGGGAGCATAGACCGCGACAAAGCTACAGAAAAACTCACCCGCACCACGCAAATTGGCCGCACTGTCCCCTTCGTCGCGAATGACGATACGGCCGTCGGCAAGCGGCTGTCCCTCTCCGCAACCGATGAAATCGACCTTCGAGTCGGCAGCCTGGATAACAAGATCCGGCTCAGCCCGTACCACCTGCGCAAATACGGCGACGCCCACGGCAACGCCCACTGCAGCGCCCACGGCAGCGCCCATTCGTACGAGAGTCTTTGGTTGCATTGCTTGTGTACCCCTAAACTTGAAACGACCGGCTGAGAAAGCCGCCAGGCAATGCAAAATGTCCTTGATCGAACCAAGCAATCGGAGAAGCCATTCACCGAATCAATAAAAGCTGGCGTGGCCCGATTACACCTGCATGAGAATGGCTTTGCGTTCAGCGTTCTAAAAACCGCCGTTCAACGACTTTGGCCGATGAACGGCCTACTCCCACTCGATGGTTCCTGGCGGCTTTGAAGTGATGTCGTAGACAACACGGTTGATACCGTTGACTTCGTTGATAATGCGGGTACTAGCCCGCCCCAGGAACTCGTGGCTGAAGTCGAAGTAGTCGGCGGTCATGCCGTCCATCGACGTCACCGCGCGCAGCGCGCAGACATAATCGTAAGTGCGCGAATCCCCCATCACACCGACACTTCTTACCGGCAGCAGCACGGCGAAGGCTTGCCAGATCTCATTGTAAAGGTCCGCCTTACGGATCTCCTCCAGATAGATTTGATCGGCCTTCCTCAGGATCTCGAGCTTCTCCACCGTGACCGCGCCGGGCATTCGGATCGCCAGCCCCGGTCCAGGGAACGGATGCCGACTGACGAACGCATCCGGCAGACCGAGTTCGCGGCCAAGTACGCGCACTTCATCCTTGAAAAGCTCGCGCAACGGCTCGACAAGCTTAAGGTTCATTCGCTCCGGCAATCCGCCGACGTTGTGGTGCGACTTGATCGTTACCGAAGGTCCGCCGGTGAACGACACGCTTTCGATGACATCCGGATAAAGGGTGCCCTGGGCGAGAAAATCCGCGCCGCCAAGCTTACCTGCCTCCTCCTCGAAGACCTCGATAAAGAGACCCCCGATCGTCTTGCGCTTCTTTTCAGGGTCATCAACGCCATCGAGCGCGGACAAAAACCGCTCCCGGGCATCAACATGCACCAGCGGAATATTGTAAGCGCCGCGGAACATCTCCACGACTTCCTCCGCCTCGCTGGCCCGCAGTAGCCCATGGTCGACGAAGATGCAGGTCAATTGATCGCCGATCGCTTCATGGATCAGTACCGAAGCCACCGCCGAGTCGACACCGCCCGATAGCCCCGAGATGACCCTTGAGGTGCCAACTTGCTCGCGGATCTTCGTAATCTCCGCGGTCCGGAAATGAGCCATCGTCCAGTCGCCCGGCAGGCCAGCGATCTTGTGAACAAAATTACTGATCAGCGCCGCTCCCCGCGGGGTGTGCACCACCTCTGGGTGAAACTGCACCCCATAAAAGCGGCGTTCTTCATTCGCGATTGCCGCGAAAGGAGCCCCCTCGGAGACGGCAACGACCTCGAAGCCCTCCGGTAAACCGGTGACCCGGTCCCCGTGGCTCATCCAAACTTGGTCACGGTCACGAGGCGACCAGACCCCCTCAAACAGAGGGCAATCTGCCGTCACCTCGATCTCGGCCCGGCCGAATTCCCGAGAATGTCCGCCTTCGACGCCACCGCCAAGCTGCTCCACCATGGCCTGCTCGCCATAGCAAATCCCGAGCACCGGCAAACCCGAAGCCCACACCCATTCAGGGGCCCGCGGCGTTCCCATTTCGGTGACGCTTGCTGGTCCGCCAGACAAGATCACGGCCTTCGGAGTCAACCGTTCTTGCGCCCCCTCGGCTTGATTGAAAGGAACGATCTCCGAATAAACACCAGCCTCACGCACGCGCCTCGCGATGAGCTGCGTAACCTGGCTGCCAAAGTCGATGATGAGGACCGTATTCGTCATGAAAGGCCAATCTTATGGGCACGATCCGGCGGGATCATTGGCGGGACGTGACGGGGCCGCCCGTCTACGAATTCAGCTTCAAGACAGCAAAGTTGAGCGCCGCAGCAAAACTGACCCAAGCCAGATACGGCACGAACATTAGTGCGGCAAGCCTGCTTACGCGCCAGGATGTTAAAATGAACCCGGCGATCGCCAACCAAAGGAGCGCGATGTCGATCATCGCCGAATCAATCTCGTTCAGGCCGAACATAAAGTAGGACCATAAGCCGTTAAAGGTCAGCTGAGCGAACCAGAACAGCAGCGCCAGGCCCAAGCCCTTGGAACGCCATACCAACCACCCGGCGATCGCGATGAAAAGGTAAAGCAGCGACCATACCGGACCAAACAGCCAACCCGGCGGAGTCCACTCCGGCTTCGCAAGGGCCTCATACCAATCGCCCGGCGGGTACGCACGGGCAATCGTCGCCACAAGCGTCGTCAGGACGAGAAAAACAAATAGTGAGCTGTACCTGCGCATAGCTTTCTGATCTTTTGAGCCGCATTTCACCGCGTGCCGCATGAAGTTTTGAATTCAGTCTGAAATCTCTGCCAAACTTTTCAGGACTTCACCGACGTGATCGTAAACCCAGAAATGCCCCGCCCCCTCACGCAGCTCGAAACGGCAATTGGGGATGAGGTCGGCCAGCCAAACGGAAACGGGGACCGGAACGATCCGATCCGCCGTCCCCTGAAAAAGAATAGCCGGCGCCGTAATCCGTTCAAAATGCACGGGCCACGGTCGTGAGAATATTGTAAGATCGGCCATCCCGCCGCCAACACCGTGCCGCAACGCCTCCAGCGTCATCGCCACCAAACTCTTTTCGACATGCGGCTGTGACAGTACCTTGGTGTCCGACCGGCTCAACAACTGCGCAAAGATTTTCGCGAACGAGTTTGGCGCCGCCTTGAATGCACGTGCGCCGATGCCTGCCTGCAGCACCAACAAGCGCTTCCGCTTTGGCAACTCGAGGAAGAACAAGCGGTGTCCACGCGGAACGGAGCCGTATTCGCTGCCGATTGTACCGGCTCGTTTTGCCGCCATGAACTGCGCGATTGGTCCCATAGGGCTGACCAGCGCCAATCCATTAACGCGCCGACCAAGCCGCGCCGCCAAAGCCACGGCGTAAGGTCCGCCACCGGAAACGCCCAAAACGGCGAACCGTTGCAGCCCGAGCCGGTCCGCGATCGCCTCAAGGTCGGCCACGCGCGTTTCCAACGTCGGCGCCTCATCCTTCGGCGTCACCCCATAACCTGGCCGCTCGGGACAATAGATCTGCAGCGTCAATTTTTTTGCGGCTGCATCGGTCACATCAAACATGATGCGGGACGCTGGCGCGCCGTGCAGAGCCAAAACCGCCAGGCCATTTTCTGCGCCATAGCGAGCAAGCCCGAAACAGCGTCCGTCGGCCAATTCAACAAATTCGCTCACGCTCACCCCGTTTCAAGCGCTCCTTTGAGCCAACGCTTTGCAACCACCTCTTTTGAGCATGGCGATAAAGAATCCATCGGTACCGTGTAAAGCAGGCGTCAAGAGCAACGTGCCCTCCTTGCCATCAGCCGACGCCGGCAACGCACCTCCGATAGACTTCGCCCAATATTCCGCAATCGGTGACACCACGAAATCCGGATGCTGCTCTTGAAACCAAGCGATTTGGTCGTCGTTCTCCTCCGCCAACACCGAGCAAGTAACATAAGCTAACCGCCCGCCAAGTTTAACAAGCGGCGCCGCCAACTGCAGTACCGCCCGCTGCTCCTCGATACGGTTCCCAACAGCCTCCTGCTTAAGGCGCCACTTGGAATCCGGCCGCCGACGCCAGGTCCCCGAACCGGTGCACGGCGCATCGACCAGAACGAGATCGAAGCGGTCTGCAAGTTGGACGAGCGCCACTTGGTCTCCCGCCTCCAAAACCTGCACATTGCGCGCACCCGCCCGCTTTAGCCGTTCAAAAATCGGCCGCAGCTGGCTGCGCGAAGAATCGTAGGCATAGATCTGGCCAGTGTTCTGCATGCCGGCTGCCATCGCCAACGTCTTACCGCCGGCCCCAGCGCATAAGTCTAGCACCTGCTCACGCGGACCAGCACCCGCGATCAGCGATGCGATCTGGCTGCCTTCGTCTTGGACTTCAAACCAGCCCTTGCCGTGCGCTGTATCGGCTTCGACGTTGGGCGACTTGCCCGCTCCCGAAGGCGCCACGATGCGAACCCCAAGGGGCGAATACGGTGTCGGCACCGCCCCGAATTCGGGACAACGCCCGCAACACCTTTTCGCGTGTCGCTTTCAGCCCATTGACCCTGAGATCGATCGGCGCCCGCTGACTAAGCGCCCGGCCCTCTTCAACCGCCCGTTCCCCGAACACGCCATTGAACGAAGACACCAGCCACTCAGGGATGTCCGCCGCGATATGAAGCGGCACATCCTCTGGCAGTTCCCGCGAAAGACCGGCGATTTCATCTTCCGTCAGCGGCGTGATGCCATAGTCCGAACCATCGGCAAGCGCCACGAGTTCATCGTTGGAGAGCCCCAAAGCAGTGTGGGCCGCTGCCAACGCCAAAGCTCTCGGCGCTTCACCACCCATGCGCCAAGAAAACGAGTTGCGATGCCGCAAAGCATCGAACACCAAATTGCCGATTGCAGCCCGATCACCCGAGCCGGCAAACCTGTGCGTTCGGCCCCAATCGCCAAGCGCCGTCGACGCCGGACGATGTAGCCTGACAACATCCTCCAGAACTTCGATGGCAGCCCTTATCCTTGCACCCGCTTTCATCAGCGCCCCTAAAAACCCGCAACCGCAAAATGCGCCGCAATCATCGACCACATCCCCAGCACGGCGAAGGCCGCAACAAGAACTGCTGCGGTTCGCACGCCGCCGCTGTTGAGCGCCAGCACCCACACCGCCTCGGTGACCTGAGCAAGAACGAACAGCACAGCAAAAAACAAATGCCACGGATCAATGACCCGCATCGCGTAACCGAAAAATGCAGCACCGTAGAACAGCACCGGAAGTTCGAACTGCGCACGGTACACGTCAGTAAACCGGTTATTCCCTTCGCCGGCCAACCGCGTACGCCAGTGAAACCCAAACAGAATGAATGTCACGATCACCTGCAGCGCCACGGGCAAGATGATCAGAAACTGGGAAACGCGCATCGACAGCCGATCCTCCCACCGAAAGAATCAACTAGCCGAGCCCTGGATAGTTCGGGCTTTCACGCGTGATCGACACGCCATGCGCATGGCTTTCACGCATCGCCGCGGGCGAGATGCGCACGAACCGCGCGCGGCTCCGCAATTCGGTCAGGGTTTCTGCACCAACGTAACCCATGCCGGCACGCAATCCACCCACCAGCTGATGCAACACACCATCGGCAGGTCCTTTGTAGGGCACCTGCCCTTCGATACCCTCAGGCACGAGTTTCAACGTATCGCGCACCTCGGCTTGGAAGTAGCGGTCCGCCGAACCGCGCGCCATCGCGCCGACCGAACCCATGCCGCGATAGGATTTGTAGGTTCTACCTTGATACAGATAGGTCTCGCCAGGGGCTTCGTCGGTGCCGGCCAATAGCGACCCGATCATCACGCACTGCGCACCTACTGCCAGCGCCTTGACGATATCGCCGGAGAATTTGATGCCGCCATCGGCGATTATCGGCACGCCGTGTTTCTGCGCCACCTCCGCGCAATCCGAAATTGCTGTGAGCTGCGGGACGCCAACCCCCGCGACAATCCGAGTCGTACAAATCGAGCCCGGTCCGATGCCGACCTTGACCGCATCGGCACCAACATCGATCAGCGCCGCCGTCGCATCACCCGTGGCGACGTTCCCGGCAATAACCTGCACGCTGTTTGATTGCTTTTTGATGCGCCCCACAATCTCCAACACACGGCTCGAATGTCCATGCGCCGTATCGACGACGATCAGATCGCAACCCGCGTCCATCAACAATTCAGCACGCCTAAAACCATCATCGCCGACACTTGTCGCGGCTGCGACGCGCAATCGGCCAGCCTCGTCCTTGCAGGCATTCGGGTGCTTTTGCGCCTTCTCGATATCCTTGACGGTGATCAAGCCGACGCAGTGATAGTCTTCGTCGACGACCAACAGCTTCTCGATACGGTGTTGATGCAGAAGCCGGCGGGCATCTTCCTGGCTGACCGATCGCTTGACAGTCACCAGCCGATCCTTCGTCATCAGCTCACAGACCGGCTGTCCGAGATTCGAGGCAAAGCGCACATCACGGTTGGTCAGAATGCCAAGTAGACGACCCTTGGGATCCGCGCTGTTTTTCTTCTGCACCACGGGAACGCCGGAGATCTGATAGGACTGCATTAATTCGAGTGCTTGCGCGAGTGTCGCGTCCGGCTCGATAGTGACGGGGTCGAGCACGATCCCAGATTCATACTTCTTGACCATTGCCACATGCCGCGCCTGTTCCTCGGGCTCGAGGTTGCGGTGCAGAACCCCGATACCACCCGCCTGTGCGACAGCGATGGCAAGCCGCGCCTCGGTCACCGTATCCATCGCCGAAGACAGCACCGGAATACTGACCGAAATAGACTTTGTGACCTTCGAAGCGACATCTGCCTCACCGGGCATGATCTCCGAAGCGCCAGGCACAAGCAGCACATCATCGAAGGTAAGTGCGATTCCATAATCGCCTGAGACGAGGCTCAGAGCCATGACGGTCCTCCCGGAGTTAACAGATACACTCTGAGCGCACTTGCAGTGACTTGTGCAAGCTTGGGCGCGAAACAGGCCCTGGCCTATATCACCTCGTCGGGTTGCCGCAAAGGCGGCCTGTCGGGTTCGGTGAAGTCAACGAGGGGATGCGAAGCCGTCGATCCAGCCAAAAGGTCTGCAACACATTGGGCCAGAACCGGCGCCAATAGGAAACCGTGCCGATACGCACCATTGACATGAATGCACCGCTGGCTCTCGCAAACGATCACCTTTGGCACATTATCATCGAAGGCTGGGCGGACGCCTGAGCCCGAATCCACGATCTCCGCCTCGCCAAATGCAGTATGCAGAGCATAGGCAGTCCCCAGCAACTCCAACATCGAACGAACGCTGACCGTACTATCATCCTCGCTTTCGAGAACCGTCGCACCGACCATAAATTCACCATCGCTCCAAGGCACCACATAGATGGGATGACGAGGATGTAAAAGCCGGATCGGTCGTCTGAACGAGACTTCGGGCGTGCGCAATATGACGCGCTCACCGCGCACCCCACGCAACCCCCGCAACTGTTGACGGGCGCCAAGACCGCGGCAATCGATAAACAACCCGCTGTGCTCGCTATCCTCTTCTTCAAGCTCAGCCAATTGAACGCCGAAAATCACTTCGACGCCAGCCGCCCGCACCTCATCAAGCAGGAAGGCCAAGACGTCCGGCGTCGCCATATGCGCTTCGTCCGCGAAATGCAGCCCGGCGGCAAACCGCCCTCCAAGATCGGGCTCCAATTCGGACAACCGCGCCGCATCACAAGTCGTGTGCCCCTCGGTCATCCGCGCGAAACGCTCAAGTTCGCTGTGATCGCGCGCGGCAGCCAGCACAAGCGTCCCTTCGCTGACGAGACCAGGATAGGCTTCCCGCCACAGCGCCAAGGCCTGTAATCCATGGTCAAGAACCGTCTGAGGCGCGGCCTCGGCCTCGCAGAAGGGTGCCAGCATCGTGCCCGCATAGCTGCTAGCCGATGATGCAAGCGGGTCGCTCGAGCGGTCAATCAGCCGGACTTTGGCGCCGCTGCGAGCCAGCTTCAAGGCTTGCCAGAGACCAAGCACGCCGGCCCCGGCAACTGTAACGGGGCGTTGCTCTACTCCGTTTAGAAACTCACTCAATGCTGCCAAACCGTACCTGCACCTTCGTTTGCTGGACGTTCATCCGCCCTCGGCGACACCTTCACGGCGCGGATCGGCGGCGCCTTCGAGTAAGCCATCCGGTCGCCGCACAACAATGTGGGTCCCTGAAGTCATCAGGTCCGGCACGACAGTATGTCCGTAGGGCTTGACCTTCAGGCCCTGCCAAATCGCAGCCGGCCCCAACTCCACCTCGAACGGACCGCCGCGACTACCGAAATTTGAGAGATCCGCGGCGGCCTGCGCACTCATCTCCCAATCGGTCAGCGCAATTAAAGATTTTATGACATACAAAATGATGCGTGAACCCCCAACCGAACCCACTGCTGCTTCCAGTTTTCCGTCGTGGCCGAAGACCAGAGTTGGCGACATCGAGCTGCGCGGCCGTTTTCCGCCTTCGACGCGGTTCGCAATCGGTCGGCCTTGTGCATCAACTGGCAGAAATGAGAAATCCGTAAGCTCATTGTTAAGAAGAAAACCTGACGCCCATAGCCCCGAACCGAAACCGCCTTCGATTGTTGTTGTCATCGCGACGGCCTGCCCGCGCTCGTCGACGATTGAGATATGGCTGGTACCCGACCGTTCGAATGTTTCGTCGGCACCAAACCTCCGGTGCGCCAGCGCTTGCGGCTGCCCCGCTTGCGGCCGCATCATCGCCTCGCCATCCGAGATCAACCGCCGCCGCTTTGCGATGTAATCTGGTGCCAACAGACCTTCTGGCGGTTTCACGAAATCCGCATCGGCCAGGTAGCGGTTCCGGTCGGCATAGGCGAGTTTTTGGGCTTCTGCGATCAGATGCAAAGCCTTTGGGCTCATGACTCCAATTGCCTGCTTACTGAGATCGTAGCCTTCGAGCAGCTTGAGCGTTTGCGCCACCGTGATGCCCCCCGAAGAGGGCGGCCCCATGCCGCAAATCCGCCGCACCCGGTATTTGAAGCAAACCGGTTCACGCTCCAGCGCACGGTAACCCGCGATGTCCTGAAGCGTCATATCACCCTTGGCATTGGGTGCCAATTGAAGCGCCGCGATGATGGATCGCGCGATCGGACCGTCCTCATAAAACGCCGCCGATCCATCTTCGGCGATCCGCTTCAGCGTGTCCGCCAACTCCACGTTCTTCAAAAGATAGTCGACCGGCCTCGGCTGTCCGGATGGATCGAAGAAATACGCACGCGCTTTCGGCACGAAGCGCTTTGCGCCATACCAGTTCAGCAGCAAATTGAGCCGCGGCGAAACCTTGAAACCCTCACTCGAAAGCCGGATCGCCGGCTCAAACAAACGCGCCCACGGCAACAGTCCATGGCGCTGATGGGCAAGCTCCATCACCCGCACCAAGCCCGGCACGCCAACGCTCAAACCCGAATTCACAACCTTGCGGAACGACATTCTCCGACCGTCTCGAAGGAACCGGTCGGGCTGCGCTGCGGCCGGCGCTGTTTCGCGGCCATCGTAGGTCCGCACCTTGTTATCGGCGGCATCGAATAGGACAATGAACGCACCACCTCCGATACCGGAAGACTGCGGTTCAACCAGATTGAGAACCAGCTGAGTTGCAATTGCCGCGTCAACCGCACTGCCGCCGGCTTTCAAAATTGCAACTCCCGCATCGACGGCATGCGGGTTGGCCGCCGAAACCATGAAGTTGGGCGCAATCGCCTGCGTCTTAGCCGATGTTCCAGAAGCCCCCTCAGGCGCAAACCGGGCGCGCACGTCCTGCGCTGCTGCCGGCATGGATAGGACGCCGAGGGACGCGAAGAACCAGATGGCCGCGATCAGCAGGACCGGTGCCTGTCTTTGTTTTTCAACTGGCACGCGTCTGAATAACCCCCAACTGATAGCCTGTTCGTCCATGGCGCCCGTCAATGAAAATCCCGCGACTTCGGAATGATCCGCTCGTTACGTGGATGACCGGCCCATCTAGGATGCCGCAGCTGGCGTCGGTCGGCTTCTTCACCGCCTCTCGCTGAACCCGGATCCGGCCGCAACACCTCATCGGCATTGGCAATCGGCACACACATGTCTTTAGCCTGTTCTGACAGATGCATCAGCATACCGCTACGGTCAAACAGCCGCGCCGAAACGACGTGGATGATATCTTCATGTCGTTGAACTCGTCCCTCGATCAAGATCAGCTGCGCCGCCATCACCACTTTACGGTAACGCTCCAGGGTCTTGGCCCAGACGACGGTGTTGGCGACACCGGTTTCGTCTTCCAACGTCATGAACACGACCCCCTTGGCACTTCCCGGCCGCTGCCGGACAAGCACGATGCCCCCAATCTTGACCCACGCGCCATCTTTCAACTGACGCAATTGAGCACACGACACCACCCTTTCGGCGGCAAGCTTCTCCCGCAGGAAGTGCAACGGATGCGCTTTTAAAGACAAGCGCAGCGTCTGGTAATCGTTGACCACATGCTCCGAGAGCGGCATGTCCGGCAGTGCGACGTGCTGATCGGGCCCTTCTTGGCGCGTTTCCGCCCAATCAAACAGTGGCAACTGCTCCGCTGGTCCAATCGCCTTCACCTCCCACAACCCCTGCCGCCGGTCGAGCGCCAGCGAACGGAACGCATCAGCCGCCGCGAGCTTCTCCAACGCCGCGCGTTTCAACCCCGAACGCCTTCTGAGATCATGGACGTCGGCGAAACCATTGCCACGCACCCCCACGAGCTTTTCGGCATCCTCTTTTCCAAGCCCATCGACAAGCCTCAGTCCGAGCCGCAACGCGGGGCCGTTCGCCTCCTCCGCCGGCTCCAACGTGCAGTCCCAATCCGAATGATTGACGTCGACGGGCCTCACCTCGACGCCATGCTCGCGGGCATCGCGCACAAGCTGCGCCGGTGCGTAAAACCCCATCGGCTGCGAATTGATGAGCGCACAGGCAAACGTCGCCGGGTAGTGGCACTTGAGCCAGGAAGAGACATAGACGAGATGCGCAAAGCTTGCCGCGTGACTTTCTGGAAAGCCATATTCGCCGAACCCCTTGATCTGATTAAAACAGCGCTCGGCGAACGCCTGCTCATAGCCGCGCGCGACCATCGCCGAGACCATTTGGTCTTCCAGGAGTTCGATGGTGCCACGCCGGCGGAAAGTCGCCATCGCCTTACGCAATTCATTGACCTGGGCATTCGAAAACTGCGCCGCGACCATGGCAATGCGCATCGCTTGCTCCTGGAACAGCGGTACGCCTTTGGTTTTGCCTAGGATCTGGCGCAGTTCGTCGGCGGGTCCGTGTTCGGGATCAGGCGCCGGGTAGTGCTCCGGCTCGAGCCCGCTTCGCCGCCTGAGATAAGGGTGCACCATGTCACCCTGGATCGGCCCCGGCCGCACGATCGCCACTTCGATGACGAGGTCGTAGAACGTGCGCGGCTTGAGCCGTGGCAGCATGTTCATCTGCGCCCGGCTCTCGACTTGGAAGACGCCAATCGAGTTGGCCCGGCACAGCATGTCATAGGTGGCTTCGTCTTCGCGCGGCACCTTGGCCAGCGTCAGACTCCGGCCATGATGCTTGTCGAGGAGATCAAAGGCACGGTGGATGCACGTCAGCATGCCCAGCCCTAAAACGTCGACCTTGAGAAGTCCGAGCGCAGCGATATCATCCTTATCCCACTCGATTACGGTGCGTTCTTCCATCGCCGCATTACCCACCGGCACCACCTCGGTCAGCGGCCCGCGCGTCAAAACAAAACCGCCGACATGCTGCGAGAGATGCCGCGGAAAACCCATTAATTCCCCGGTCAATTCGATAACCCGCGCGATCAGCGGGTCTTGCGGATCAAGCCCGGCTTCACGGATATGCGCGTCAGGCAGAACCCCGCCCGAACGCGTCCCCCACACCATGCCCGCAAGTGCGGCAACCGTATCTTCCGATAGCCCCATCACCTTGCCGACCTCTCGCACCGCCGAACGCGCACGATATGAGATAACGGTGGCGGCAAGCCCAGCCCGCTCACGGCCGTAGCGGGCGTAAATATATTGGATCACCTCCTCGCGCCGCTCATGCTCGAAGTCGACGTCGATATCGGGCGGCTCCTTGCGCTCCGGACTGACGAAACGTTCAAACAGAAGGTCGGCTTCGGACGGATCGACGGCCGTTATTCCAAGACAATAGCAAACCGCCGAATTGGCCGCCGAACCGCGTCCCTGAGCAAGGATGCCGCGCGCCCGTGCAAAGCTGACGATATCGTGGACGGTGAGAAAATACGGCGCATAAATGAGCTCGCGGATGATCTCCAATTCGCGCGCCAGCATGTTCCTTACCTTGTCGGGCACGCCGATCGGATAACGCCATGCCGCTCCCTCCCAGGCCAGGTCCTCCAGGTGCGCCTGCGCCGTCCGTCCAGGCGGCACCGGCTCCTCGGGATACTCGTAGACGAGTTCATCAAGAGAAAACCGGCAGGCTTGCGCGATCTCCAAACTCGCCGCCAGCGCGTCTTCAAAACCTGCGAACAAACGCGCCATCTGCTGCGGAGATTTCAGTTGACGCTCGCCATTGGCCTCCAGGCGAAAACCCGCTTCGGCAATTCGCGTTCCCTCGCGAATGCAGGTAACGACATCCTGCAGCGGCTTGCGGTGACGGGCATGATAAAGAACATCCCCAGTGGCAACGAGGCGCATACCCGAGCGCCCTGCCAAATCTGCCAGACCGGCGATCCGCGCACGCTCATCACCGCGATGAAAGTGCGTCGCGGCAAGATAGAGATCGGCAGCGCCGAGCGCGCGATCGGATGCGTCGCAAATCCGCTTCGAAGGCTTCGACCGCATCACGATAGTCCCACGCCTCCGGCGGCAACACGATGAAAACCTGCCCTTCCGAATAGGCAGCGACATCGGCCAGCCAGAGCGCGCAATCACCCTTCGGCGCCCGCATCTGCCCAAGCGAGATAAGCTGCGACAATCGCCCATAGGCAGCCCGGTCCCGAGGCAGGCAGAGAAGACTGAAACCGTCGCGTAGATCCAGCCGCGCCCCGACTATGAACTGCACCCCAAGTTCCTTGGCCGCCACATGCGCCCGCACCACGCCCGCCAATGTATTCCGGTCCGTCACCGCGATCGCTGAAAGTCCCAGCGCCTTAGCCTGCGCCACCAGTTCCTCACCATGGGAAGCGCCCCTGAGAAAGGAGAAGTTGGTAGTCACCTGCAGCTCGGCATATTGGGCAGCAACCATCACCGCACTCCATAAAGCCCATGCAGAAACCACCGCTCCGGCGCGCCCGTCGCCTCGGCACCGAAAGCGCCGGCCTCTGCGCCCTCCGCTGCCAACTCCCGGAAAATCCAGTAGCGCTCGCCACCCATGGCTTCCACCCGGTAATAATCGCGCCCGCTTTCTTGCCGGCGCCGCCGCCGCCCGATCATCCGCCACCATTCCGGCGCGATGCGTTCTGGCCCCTCAAGATGCGAGATTCGGTGACCGACCCGACGCCAGACAAAGGCAACCGGCATCCCGCAAGGCTCCTGTTCGGTTACATGGATCTGCTCCGGCGATGCCAACAGCAGGAAAGGACGTAGCGGCGCAGGCGCACGTCTTCCCCCCGCCATCTTCTCAAGTCGGGAGCCGTCTGAGCCGGCCCGGCTGGAAAGCTGTTCGCGGGCGGGCAGACGACATTCGGCGCGTTCAGGGATATGGCTTTCACGCGCTTGCAGCATCTGCACCTGGCCCGCCCCGAGACGATTGACCAGCCGGTCAACGAGTTCGGCAAGCGCCTTGTCGTCCGCTTCGCCGCTACCTTGTCCAACACCAAGGCCCGCACCAAGACGCTGCTGTGTGTCTGCCATCGGCTCGACGAGATCCGCGCCAAGCTCAGCGACATCGATCCCGAAACCCGCATCAACTGAGGCAAACTTCTCTGAAATGAGCCGCATCAGATGTTCACCATCGCGGCACGCCATGCTGGTGCCCACGCGCACATCCGCCGCTGTTCCGTCAGCCCGGTAAAGCGACAACCGCACGCTGCGGCAACCAAGCCCTTGCGCTTCAAGCTGCCTAGCAAGCCGCATCGCGAGCACCCGCACTTCCACCGCCAGCCCCTCCGCCGAAATCAACGGCTCGGCCCAGGATTGCCGCACTGTGAGAACAGGTGGTTCGGCAAGCGGCGCCAACGGCTCCGCCACTGCGCCCAGTGCTTGATCGAGACGCAACAAAACCGCCGCCGCCAGATCATCGCCTTTGGCTGGCCGCGCCGCAGGGTCAGCAAACCCACGCCGGCGCCGACCTGCACCACCCTTGCTGCTGCCGCGTCCGTTTTTATTGCGCCTGGAATTCGCATCGTTGAAGCGGCGCTCAAGACTAGCGCGCGGAATATCATAGAGTTGTCCCACGCGCCGAAGCCCCAGCCTCTTGAGAAGCAAGAGCGATTGCGCATCAAGCCGTAAGGCATCGACGGGAAAAGGCGCCAAGACGTTCCGCAGCTCCCCCGCTTCAGCGATACTGAAACGGCGCCCGCCAAACCGTGCTAACGCAACCGCCGCCGCGAATGTATCGGCCATACCGGCCCGCACCGTCACCCCGAAGCCTTCGAAGCGCCGCACGACGTCGCCCATCAGCTTCGCCTCACCGCCGAACAGGTGCGCCACACCAGTAACGTCGATCCAGATCCCCATATCGCCATGCACGTTACGCTGCGGACCATAGCGCCCGCACCAAAAAGCGAGCCTTTCGAGTGCGACGGCATCTTCTAGCTGTTGCGCCGGCAGCGACTGGAGGCCCGGCACCATTGCTCGGGCGTCCGCCAGCGCTTGTCCCACCCACAACCCGTCCGCTTCCGCCCGGCGGTTAACCGCCGTGATCTCAATCCCACGCCCGCCACTTGTCACCAGCACCAAAGGATGGTCTTCCGTGACGAGTTTCAAACGCGCCCCGCGCATGCGCTCAACCGGCCAATAGGGAAGCCACAATGAGACGAAACGCTTCATCGTGCACTCCTCTGGAAAGAGCACGGGACAGCCCCGTCTGAAGCAGGCCACCCCGCACCCCGCACACGCAGCTTTTCCAGCACCGCCTCACAGCGCCCACCTTCGGCTGCATTTCCGCCAACCCGCCAACGGCTTGCAGTCGCGCCAGCCGATGGGGTCCGCGCACCCGTCACCAACAGACAAGGCGTAGCGTGCGCCTTAGCCGCGAGGCTCAAGCGTCGTGCCGGCGTCAAAGCCACCTCCTGAAAACACCCGATAACGGCGTTGAGCGTCTGCGACTTAAGCCCCTCCTCCATCGCCCAGAGCGTTTCGGCAGGCTTTGCCGTCTCCACGATCAACAGCCGTTGAGGCGCCACACCAAGTTCGTTGAGCCCCGGCCCATAAACCCGGCCCATTTCACGCATGATGTCCAAGGTCGCGCAAAATAGGATCGGCTGAGCCGCAACCGCGTCCCCCAAACGCGAAATACGCCGCGCCACAAGCTGCAGGGCAAAAGCAAGCGCTCCCGCCGAAGCGGCAGCTGACACCGCCGGCTGCGAGGCACAAGATGGAACAACCGGCTTGATCTCATGCGTTCCTTCCCGATCAAGTCCGCCAGGCTGAAGCTGCCGGTCGGCATCCACTACCCCGCTAAACCACAGCGCCTCATCTGAACCCCGCGCCCCATGCTCCTGCAAAATCCCCGACGTACTGAAAGAGCGGCTGCGAAAAGCTGCGGAAGAAACAAAAGACCCCGCTTGCGACCGCTCAATTCGATCAATCTCAGCCTGCAAAGCCTGGAGCTTCTGGCGTTGAGCATCGGTGCGCGCGGCGGAAGTCGACGATTGGGGTTGATCATGCGGGGGTTGAAAAGCGTGAGAAGCCGGAACGGCGGAGGGCATATTGCCGTTCCGGCTCCCACGGCAAGGCAGAGCCTCGACGCAGCGGGGTAAAGCATCAAGAGACGTAGGCCTTGTTGACGAGATCCTTTGGGCTTCGGACAGCGGGGGCAGGAGGGGGAAAGCCGCCTGGGCCATGGGAACGCTCTCGCGACACGGATTCAACTCTAACTAGAGCCACAAAGACCAACACAACGATTAGGAGAGTTACGCGAACTTACAAACTCAAGAGAACCAAAGCAGCACAGAAGTTCTTTATTTGTTCCTAGCAGCGCGCCATTCCTGCGTCAATAGAAAAGAGAACAAAAAGAGAAAAAAGCCGGCGTGCACCACGCCCAACACATTGATTTGAGTGACTCAAATCCAACACCCAGCTGTCCACTCACAAGAAACTGAACTGAATGTGACCGGGTTTAGGCGCAATCAAGCCACGAGTGTGGCCGTAGAGCTCTGCCAAAAACTGGTGCGCTCCTATACCTTCTGTTCATCAACCGTGGTGCACATTTGCGGAAGGCCGGAATCTATCGCTTAGGCCACCAACGCCATCACTTTAACGACGACACGAATCAAACCCATCGCCCGCCAAAACGAACGGCGAATAATAACGCCGGCGTCTTGGACATGAGCTGAAATAAACGGAGCAAGCCTTAATGTCCGTGTACTCCTCCATCGCCCGTCTTCTGCCCGTCCTTCTCGCCGGCATGACCGCACTCACCTTTGCCTCCTCCGCCAACGCCCAAACCATGTGGGGCGGCAGCAGCGAATGGGGCGGTGGCCGTCAAACCGTAAGCTTCTCCAAAAAACACGCACCGGGCCAAATCATCGTCAGCTTCGGTGACCGCCGCCTTTACAAGGTCGTCTCTCGCGGTCGTGCCGTCAGCTATCCGATCGCTATCCCGCGCAACGAAGCCCGCTGGCAAGGCGTCACCAACGTCTCCATGAAACGCAAGAACCCGGCATGGCGTCCAACGCCGTCAATGCTGCGCAAGAACCCGCGTCTGCCTAGCTGGGTTCCTGGCGGTCATCCCATGAACCCGCTCGGCGTCCGCGCGCTCTACCTGGGTTCCAGCACCTACCGCATCCATGGTACCGATGCCCCGTGGACGATCGGCAAAGCTGCCTCTTCGGGTTGCATCCGTATGTACAATTCCGACGTCATCGATCTGTACAAACGCACCCGCGTCGGCACTCGCGTCACCGTCACCTGGAAGCGCTACAAGTCCGGCGGCTACGCCAAAGCCAACAACGGCGTCAAATACAGCTCCAACTGGTGATCGGCCGACATCTAGCGCCAGCCAAAAGCAAAACTGTTCAATCAAAGGGCCGCTGCCAAAAGGCGCGGCCCTTTTTTGTTCGCACACACACATCGATCGGTCCTGCGACAACTCTTCCGCTAGACCTTGTCCTGCCGCACTTGTGAACTAATTTACACCCATGTCGATGGACCCTTGCGGACAACGCCCAGATGAAAGGGCCAATCGAAGGATTGAATCCCATGGCCTCAATAACCTCTTTGACCGCACGCTTTGCCGCAACCTGCGCGGTGATTGCAATCACCGCCGCACCCGCGGCCGCTCATCCCCATGTCTGGGTCGATGTGAAGTCCACGGTGGTCTACGAGGACGGCCGCATTACAGGGTTCAAGTACAGCTGGACCTTCGATGAAGGCTACTCGACGATGGCCATCGAAGGCCTCGACAAGGACGGCGACGGCACTTACGACCGCGACGAACTCGCCGAACTGGCTCAAGTCAACGTCGATGGCCTAAAGGAGTTCGATTATTTCACCCACGCCAAGCTCGACGAAACGCCACTCAAGATCGCCGCTCCAAAGGACCATTGGCTGGAGCACAAGAATGGCATCCTGACCTTGCACTTCACGCTACCGCTACAAACCGCTGTCCTTGGCAATGCTCAAGGCTTTACCTTCCAGGTTTTTGATCCCAGCTACTACATCGCCTTCGACCTCGCTAAAGACAGACCGGTGACACTGGCCGCTGGCGCCCCCGCGGGTTGCAAGGCCGACGTGTCGGTCCCCCCCGACGAGACAGCCGAAGCCGAAAAACTCGGCGAAGCCTTCTTCCAGCAGTTTGGCGGCGATATCGGCATCGGCCTTGCAAAGACAATTTCCGTAACATGCCCTGCAAGTTGAAAGACTTACGCCGCCGCACTTATGCCCTGTGGTGAGACACCGATTAACTCCATATTCACGAATTCCCCCCAGCTGGGGGATTAGCGGACTAGCCTGAAACAAATGCAGGCCATCGGTGCCTGCGGTTGTTTTGAGGCGTGGGCGCGATGATACGTGTTTTGTGGCTAAGTATATTCATCATGGGGATCACCGCTGGGCTCCCGACAACGAAGGCCGCCCGCGATCTGTGGTCTGCAGCAGAGCCAACTCCAAACCTCGAGATGGTCGTCCTGGAAGTCCGAGGTTGCATTTACTGCAATGTATTCCGCCGGCAGCTCTTGCCCACCTACCAGTCCTCCAAACAAGCCAAGAGGATCCCGATCCGCTTCGTGAACCTCAACGATCCCGCTCTGGCCGAGATCGGTCTGACACAGCCCATTAGCATCGTCCCAACCTTTGTGATCCTTGAAGACAACCAGGAAATCGGCCGCATTCCCGGCTATATGAGCCGCCACGATTTCTTCCGTGCCATCGACTACATCCTCTCGGGACGTCCTGGCTCCTAAAGCCCCTTCAAATAACCGTAAAAGCGTTGCAATCACCGCCTGCATCGGGTTCCATCAACCCGCTTCAGCAGGAGTTGACCAATGGACAGGCGCGGTTTTCTCAAATCAACAGGTGTAGCAGCAGCCCTCGTAGCAGCTCCGGCGGCGGCGACCTCAGCCTCAGCCGGCTCCAGCCCCGCCGGCCCTGCGGTATTAACTGGTCCACGCCGTTTTGGCATGAGCTCGAACTGGGTGGACAGCGTATCTGGTCCCGCCGACATGGCCCATCGGCTTGCCTTACGCATCCATGAAGCAAGCGGCGGTCAATTGCAGCTGACGCTCAAGCACACATCCCCTACGAACACCTCCGCCAGCTTCGCCGAAAGCGAGATGGAGTTTTATCACGGCTGCGAACACGACCGCTCTCCACTACACCCGGCCTTTGCGTATTTTACCGGCCTCCCATCGAACTCCGGCTTGGCGGCCGCCGATCTCGAAACCTGGATCAGCTACAGCGGCGGACAGGAGCTGTGGGACGACCTCGCTGCGAGTTATGGCTACAAACCGCTGCTGGCGGGTCATTTGGGTACCGCCCCTATGCTCTGGACGAACCACCCATTGAGCGACCGCAACACCTTCCGCGATCTTCGAATAGCCGGCATCGGTCCAACGGCCGATTTGGCTCGCGCCCTAGGCGCCAATCCCGTGGCAATTCCCGCACAGCAGCTGCCCCTCGCACTTGAGACAGCCGATGTCGATGCCGTCGAATTCGGCGCCCTCCTGAACGCCATGGGCGCCGGAATCGCCCAACGAGCACGATTTGGCTACTCTCCCGGGCTCGCACCCAGCGGCACTGCGGTCGCGCTAAACATCCGTCTCGACGTTTGGGAAGGCCTCAGTTCAGCTGACCGTACCATCATCACGGCATGCGCCAGCGAGGCCTATCGGACGAGCCTATCCGAAGCCCGGCTTTCGAACTCCGTACTGCTGGATACACTGAAGAGAAAGCACCCGCTCAAACTTGCCGCCCTGCCCGAAGATGTTGCAGCAGCGCTCCCACACCTCAGCGAAGCCGTGATTGCAAACCTGGCCGGTTACGATGCCATCTCTAAACACATCAACGCCAGCTATATGGGCTTCCGCCGCCGCCTCCTCGACGAGCATCTCTCCGGCTCGGAGGCGCCTCCAACTGCGTAACCAACTCAGCCGTTTAGTTGATTTTTGTGTCGATTTAGGCTGAAAGCTTCGTAGACTAACCATACCAGGACAGGATCGCTTTGATGGACGGCACTGCCGGATCGGTGGCAAACAACCATAAAGAGTTGAAATCGCGCACTAGAATCAATGGCTTGACGTAACGCCCGGTCCGCGCAAGCGGGGCCTCTGCGACAAACGCCCTAGAAATGTTTGCATACGCACTGCCTGGCCGACCAGCATCTGGCCAGCGCATTTTGACCCAGGCAAAAGGGAGACTTCTCAATATGTCCAAGGAATACGTCGACGACGTCGCTCGGTATGCGTCGAACGTCAACGAAAACGCAGTCGCTGGAATCGTCAAACACCTGGGCATAGCCCTTCGCAGCAAGGACGCTTCTCTTGTCTCCTGCTCCAGCAAGGACGAGTTGAGCCGCGTTCGCGACAGCTGGTTGAAGAAGAAGCTCCACCGCAGCGAAGACGATAAAAAGCTCGACGACGTCATCAAGGAAATCTGCGAAACCATGAAGGCCGATAAGCGTAAGAACCGCGTGACCTTCTATTATCTGCTGGCCGAAAAATTCGATCAGCTCGAACTCGCTGACGTCCTGATGCGATCACATAAAGACCTGAAAGCAGAAACGTGGGTGTCGGGTCGTTCAGACCGGCACCCAATTTTGTTTCCGTCACCGCGCGGTGACGAACGCCGCAGACTGCAAGATTTGCTTTGCATTGCTTAACTGATGATAAGTCAGCACGGCCAATCGGCAGAAGAAGTAAGCTGTTCTCAATCCTCGAGGTAGAAGAAGATGATTTGTGCCAAATAAAATTTGGCTCAACCACCGGAGGGACACTCAAAACGGCTCACTTTATGCTAAATGGAATTGCAGTTTTTGGTTGTAGATTGTTAAACTTCAGCAGTGCTACCATTCGATCCGTAGGGGCGCAGTTCGTTCAGCGGACAGCGATCCAGGGAACCAAACCTGACTAAACTCGTCGGTGGATCACACTCTGTAACAATGCGTTCGGCAGCACACGCCCGCAGGGCAGCATTTCGCCGAGTGCCAGGCGGCGATAAACGCGCCAAGATGGTCGGTTCACGGACCTAATGCTGTAGTTAGAGTAACGCAATGACCGCAACATCCCTAGACTTACTGAGGAACAGCGCACCCTCGAGGAAGGTTGCAGACGAGAAGATGGATCAGGTCCGCGACCTCCTGGTCGGCGATGACTTACGCCGCACGGATGATCGTCTTGCCGCCATCGAAACCCGCTTGACCCATCTCGAGACCGATGTGACCCGCAAGATTGACGCAATCCAGGCGCGTATCGAGGCGATGTCTGGAGAAGTCAGCAGTCAACACCGGGCTGCATTTGACGCACTCTCTCAAGGCATTGCCGATCTCGGCAAACACGTAAAAGACCTGTCTCGCATCTGACCGGCGCGAAACTCTCGGGTTTCAACCTGCAGGTTGCCTGCAAAAAGGCTAAACCCGCCGTTTTTGGGGAAGTATTACGCTCGCCATGTCGCAAGGCGTCACAAAACTAAAAGAACTGCTCTTTGAGCGCGAATCTCAAGCGCTCACCGATTTGCAACGCCGCGTCGAAGCCGTAGCTAAACTCGGCACCGATCAACGCGCAACGCTATCGCATGACCTCAACCGCCTCGCTGACGCCGAAGCGGCATTCCGCAACGAGGTCAAAGGCCAGCTCGAAGATGTCTTCTCGCGCGCTGGCACCGAAGACCGCTTTAAATCGAGCGTTGCCGAAGTTCTCGACCGCGCCCTGTCCGAAGCCGAGATCAAGCACCACAACGAGCTGTCTCAGGCGATGGCGCCGCTGGTGATCCGCACGATCAAGCGCGAAATCCACGAAAGCCAGGACGAACTGGTCGAAGCGCTCTACCCCATCACCGGCCGTCTCGTTCAGTCCTATGTGGCCAGTGCAATCCGCGAACTCACCCAGCGTATCGATCGCCAGATGACGGCGAACCCGACGATGCTGTGGCTCAAGAGCATTGCCACCGGCCGCTCGGTGGCGGAATTGGCGCTGGCGAGATCCCAGGACCTACGGATCGAGGAACTCTACCTCATCCGCCGCGGCTCCGGCGAACTGCTGGCACGTTGGCCAGGCAACGACGGCCATCCGGATCGCGATCAGGTGATGAGCGGCATCCTGACCGCCATCAACGAATTCTCGCTGGAGGCTTTTGCCGACGAAGGTTCATCCCTGCGCCAGATCGACCTCAACACCGCCCAGGTCTATCTGCGCGCCTCACCGCGGCTCTTGCTCGCCGCGAAATGTTCTGGTGTCGCCAACGCCACCGTCGAGCGGCTGATCGACGAAGAGTTCATGTCCACTCTTGAACGCCGCCAATCGCATTGGGATGAATTGGCGACAAGCAACGAGGCCAACCAGCAAACCGACCTCCTCTCCGACACCGCCGAGAACATCCAGTCACGCATTGATGCAATCAGACGCGAGATTGAAGAAGACAACACTGGCTGGTTCGTGCTGAAGGCAATGGCTTGGCTCGTGGTCCTCACCCTAACCGCATGGCTGGTCTGGACCGGCTACAACGTCTTCACAGCCGAACGAATCCGCGAACGCGCCAACACTGTCATTTCAGAAACCCAATCGATGCGCGGTTACCCTGTCCGCCTGTCCGTGGCCGACTTTGGCAAGGAAGTCTCACTGGCCGGTCTCGCGCCAACACCAGCCGCCAAGACTGAAATCATTTCGCGACTTGAGACTGAGCTGACCGGCGTCACGGTCAATGATGAACTGACCGTCGTTCCCACCACTCCCGACGCCACCCCCCTGATCACCGACCTCCGCCAACAGCTCGATGAATTACCGCGACGTCTCCAACGGCAGGCCTTTGACCGCAGCACCGCGCGCACGATCCGACGGCTGTCCGCCGTCCCCGCCGATCTGTCGCGTCTCCAGCAGAACGTCGACAGCCCTGAGGCACGGGCCATAGCCAGTTCCGCTGCCGCAACCGTGTCCGATGTAAGAGGGGAACTCGAATCCCTGCGCGAACAGGCCGCCGGAGCGGACAGCACCGTCGCCAATCGCGATCTGCGCCAACGCTTGTCGGCCCTGCGGACGCGCATAGCCTCGACAGCCGATGAGCTAACATCCCTGCTTGATCCGCAGGCCGCACGCGCCGATCCCATGGCCACCACCACCGCCGAGACCGGAAGCCTGATGTCGGAAACCGAAGCGATAGCGGTCCAAGCCGAGCAGTTCGCAGCCCTGACCGTCGCGCTTGCGCAGGCTGCCAGCCTCAAGCAGCCACCCGTCGAATTCCCGCCGCCGCCCGCACCAACCCCGCGCGAACAACTCGCGGCCTGGATCGACGCCCACGCGATCTTCTTCTCCAGCGAAACCGACTTCCGGAACCCAGCGGTCACCGCCAAGCATCTTGACGAACTTGCTCAACTGATGATGACCAGCGATACGCAACTCCGCATCGTCGGTTTCACCGATGAACAGGGCACCTCGCAACACAACTCACCATTGTCGCAAGACCGGGCCAATGTTGTCATGCAGGAGTTGATACGTCGCGGCGTACCCGCCAACCGGATGGTCCCTGTCGGCCGCCACGATTTGAAGGGCATCTCGTCCGTTATTGGAGCATCGAGCCCCAATCGCCGCGTCGAATTCGAACTGGGCTTTGTTGGAGAAGCGTCCGAGTGACATCGCGCAAAATTATGCTGCTGGGGGAAATCGGGGTGGGCAAAACGTCCCTCGTTAATCGCCTCGTGCATGGCCGCTTCCGCACCGACTACATGCCGACCATCAATGTCGAGATCTACACTTACAATTTGCCCGAAACCAACGACCGCCCAGCCTTGACGCTGCTCATCTGGGACACCGACGGCAACTTCGGCCAGACCATCTTTTCAAGCGTCTACCTGAAGAACGCTTCAGCAGCCATCATCGTCGGCGATTCCACCCGCCCGGTAACTTTGAAGGCCATGGCCGGACTTGCCGCAGGCTGGCGCGAAGCACGTGCCGGCCGCCCACTTAGCTTGCTGCTCAATAAATCCGATCTCCTGCCGGACGCCGATACACCCGAACTGCCTGCTGAACTGCGCGCGGAGACAACAGAGCCGCTCTTCAAAACCAGCGCCAAGACCGGCGAAAACGTCGATGTCGCCTTCCACGCGACCGCGGATGCAATTTTACGCCGCGGACTGTGATGACGGAGAATGTCATGGGGCTCGCCAAACCCTCTCCCCTACTCAGCGCCGGATTGCTGCTCGCCCGCAACGGCATCTACGGCATGGCCTGGCTCGACGCCGGCTTTGTCGTCACAGCTCGTTTTGGTGATCTCACTGCCAGTCTCGGTGTTGGCGAAGCTGTCTCATCGGGTTTGCCTTTTTTAGCCGACTACCTGGACGATATTCAAAACCTGCCTGCGGATGGCCGCACGTCGTTCGAACTCCCCGGCATTCTCCTCGTTAATGGCAAAGGCACCGATACACCGCGGATCGACATTTACGTTTTCCGCAGTCATCCCGAAATAACCGGACACAGCGTCCGCGAGGCGACGCTCAACGATCAGACCGCCAGAACCAGCAACGACGAGTTTCTGCTGCTCGTGACGCGCGCCAGTGGGCACTCAAGTAACGACGTTGCCCTCGCGAGGCTGCAACGTGACCGCACAATCCTGCTCGAACAAATCGAACAACAAAAGCTCGAGCTGGAACGCACCAACGCCGAGCTTGAGCTGTGCAATCGCGACCTTGAGGACTTTGCTACAATTATCTCGCACGATCTCAAGGCTCCAATGCGCGCGCTACGTTATTTCACAGACGACATCGAAACCGCGCTCGATCAAGCACGGCCGCAAGACGCCCACAAAGCCTGCGCAGCCTTGAAACAGCAGTCACGACGTATGTCGACAATGCTCTCGCAGTTGCTCGACTATGCCAGCCTCGGCCGTCAAACGGAGGCATTGGAGCATATCAATAGCCGGCACTTGATTGATTCAATCGTCAGTTCGCTCCCTCGTCCTCACAGGTTCACAATCGAAATCCAAGGCGACTGGCCGAACATCGAAACCTATGTCGCTCCGTTCGATCTTGTCCTGCGCAACTTGGTCGACAATGCCATCAAGCATCACGACAAACCCGAGGCGGGTTGGGTCCGCGTGTTCGCGAAACTAACCGATGACCATCTTTCTGTGACGGTGAGCGACAACGGTCCAGGCATACCCCTCGGACGTCAGGAAGCCGTGTTCTACCCATTTCGTAGTTATCGAAGAGAACCCAACGGCGGCTGCCAACCCAACGCAGAACTCGCGCATGGCATGGGACTCGCTTTCGTAAAACGCACCGTCGAAACCGTTGGAGGACAGCTCCACTTGATCTCAAATCCAGCTGAGCGACGAGGCAGCGAATTCCGGCTCTCCTGGCCGTTAGCGCCATCCCACGAAGCCACTGGTGATCGATGAGTTCCGACTAGGCGATGCACCGAACATTGCGGCATTGCTTATTTTCTGCGACAACAACATCCGTTCGCGGCCGTTCGATTGATGTAAGTTCTGCCTACCCGCACAAGAGCAGTCAGTTTTACCTCTGGTGCACCCGAACAGGAGAATACGATAATGGCGGAGTCATCCACCTCCGGCGGAGATTTTCTCGATAAAAAGAGCGGCCTCACAAAATCACTCAAAAGGATGCCCAAGCTGACGAATGTCCTGGTGGTCGATGACTGCAGCACGGACATCAAGCGTTTGCGCGCCACACTGCACCTGATATTTGGTTATGAGATCGATGTGCGCGACGCCAATACACTATCGAGCGCGATTGACCAGGTGCTGAAGCAAAAGCCGCAATTGATCCTACTCGATGACCATCTCGAATTGTCTGCCGACCGGGCTTGCGATTCCATTCCGTATCTGCGCCGCGTCGGATACGAGGGCCCCATCGTGGTTGTCAGCGGTGTCGCAACCCGCAGACGGCGCATGGACCTGATAAAGGCGGGCGCCGCCGAAGTCCTGCACAAGGACGACGTGGACTCGGTCCGCATTAATGAGGTGCTGCCGGGCATCCTTAACACAATCGGGTTTGAGATGACGCCACGAGAGTGATCGGTCACGGACCTTTCAGGCAGATCCGGTCCGGCATTGAGACCGCTCCGCCTCCTTGGTGCGAGGCCGGCCCGACTTATACCGATTGTTTCAAAAAGAGTGGAAAAAGTGAATGAATGCGGTTGCTTGCCGCAGTGCAGCACGCGATCCACTTGCTACACATTTCCCGACAAGAATTAACGAACTGTCCGTACTCAACAATTCGGGGCAAATAAAGTGAAAACAACCAGCGTCATTACAATTTCAGCCGTATTTCTCTGTGCCAATACAGCCATCGCAGGCGATAACTTCAAGCTTCCCAGTGGCGTCACACCACAGATGCGTGCAGCCTGCGAATCCGACGTCCGCCGGCTCTGCATTAGCCGCAAGCCGACCGTTACTAAAGTCAAACGCTGCGTGCGCCGCAACTTCTCAAAACTCGGTATGCGTTGCCAGGTAACCCTCGCTGCAGCCGGTTTCAAAAACTGAGCGACAGTCGCGCGCTGTAGCATCGCAAGCACATCCCTGCTTAGAGCCTCCCCACACCGTCTCTCAAAAAAGACGCCGACCCGCGAATCAGCTCCACTGTGCCCCACGGTAGCGGTGCGGGCCGCTGCCGGTCACGAACGTGACTCCGAAGTGCACATTATTTTGGGGTGAGGGGATCGCCATGCCGTGGACACAGCGCACCGCACTTGCGCTATTCGCCTTCGGCTTTGCCGGACTTGGAGTCATTATCTGGCAGCCGCAAGGACATGCGACCATAAGTGAACACCGACCCGCCTATTTCCTGGCCATCAGCTCGGGAGCTGGATTGAAGCTGGGCGAAAGCGCGGCTGTAATGCCCAACAAACCGGTCCTGACCTGCGACAAGGTTTTCAATCTTGGCCCGATTAAAATCGGCGCGCGCTGCATCAGCCATGGTTGGGAAATCGGGATCGAACGGTAGGTCGTAGCACCAGTAACGGCTGCCCCCTGGGCCACCCCGCACCCAAGACGTTGGACTGCGGACTTGCGCCTGACGGCAAGCTACGGCAACACTCCGCTATATGATCGACACCATCAGCCTACCATTCACCACTGATCAGCTCAAAGTGCTGGGGATTCTTCTGGGGGTTCTCACCCTGCTCGTCTGGGGACGTTGGCGCTACGATCTAGTTGCGTTTGCTGCCCTCGTCGTCGGCGTTATCATCGGCGCGGTCCCGAAGGATCAAGCTTTCGACGGCTTCGGCCATCCCGCAACGCTGATCATCGCGCTTGTACTCGTTGTCAGCTATGGTCTTTCGGTTTCGGGCGCGGTGGATTTCATAGCCCGTCATCTGACCGCCGCCGGCCGCTCGGTTCCCATCCACATCGCCATAATGTCAGTGGTCGGAGGGCTCCTGTCGGGTGTCATGAATAACGTCGGCGCCCTCGCCTTGCTTATGCCGGTCGATATCAACGCCGCCCGCAAGGCGAAGCGATCTCCCGCATTGACCCTCATGCCGCTGTCGTTTGCGACCATCCTCGGTGGCCTTGTGACGTTGATTGGAACGCCACCCAATATCATCATCTCAACGTACCGCGAGCGCGAACTTGGCGCCCCCTTTGGGATGTTCGACTTCACACCTGTTGGCATCGTCTGCGCCGCCGCCGGCATCGCCTTCGTTGCCCTCATCGGTTGGCGGCTGATCCCAGGCTCGGCAGGACGCGTCGACGCCAGCGATGAATTTTTCAAGTTGAACGACTACATCGCCGAGCTGACCGTCGAGGAAAAGTCATCCTTCCTTGACAAACAATTGGTCGATGTCGAAAAGGCCAGCGAACAAGGCGACGTCACACTTCTCAATGTCATCCGGGGTAAGTCAAGGCTGCAACGCCACGCCGGATGGATCAGGCTGCAGGAGGGCGACATCCTCCTCGTCGAAGCCGCTGCCGAAACCCTCGACGACTTTGTCGCTGAACATAAGCTGGCATACGTCGACCAAGACCATCAGCGCGACAAAATCCGGGGCGCCGATCTTGATCTCGTCGAGGCCGTTGTCCGCCCAGGCACGCGCATCGAAGGCCGCACCAGCAATTCTCTGAGCTTAGTCGACAACTACGGAATCTGGCTGATTGGCATCCAGCGCGAAGGCCGCAAAATCCAGACCCGCGTTCGCCGCACGCAGGTTGCCGTTGGTGACGTGCTGTTGTTGCTGGGTCCGAAGACACGCACCAATGCCTTCATTGAAGAAATGGGCATGGTGCCCCTCGCCGAGCGAGGACTTGAGGTCAAGGACACAGGCAAAGCCTTACTCGCGGCAGGTATGTTTGCAGCAGCCATCGCCGCCTCGAGCTTCGGCATACTCTATCTGCCGATCGCCCTAGCCTTAGTCTGCGTGCTCTATGTCTTGCTCGGCATTGTGCCACTAAAACAGCTCTACGACACCATCGAGTGGCCCGTGGTTGTACTGATCGGCTCGCTCATCCCCATCGGGGCAGCACTCGAACAATCGGGTGCTTCAAAAGTTCTGGCGCAGAGCATCGTCGACGTATCCCAGGGGCTTCCGCCTTGGGTGGTGTTGACAATACTGATGGCGCTAACGATGACCTTGTCGGATGTCTTGAACAACACCGCGACCGCTCTTGTCGCCGCACCTATCTCCGTCGAGGTGGCAAGATCGCTGGGAGTCAATCCGGACCCGTTTTTGATGGCCGTTGCTGTCGCCGCCAGTTGCGCCTTCTTGACGCCGATAGGCCACAAGAACAACACGCTGATCATGGGTCCTGGCGGCTACCGCTTCGGAGACTACTGGCGCATGGGTCTGCCGCTGGAGATCATTGTCGTCGCCGTTGGAGTGCCGATGATCCTGATGGTCTGGCCACTCTAGATTGGCAAGACGAGCAATAAGGTTTGCCGCGCCGCGGATCCGCGAGGCCACATCATCCGTTACAGAAGCAGTGGTCGACGTATCGGCTTCTATCGGCCGGCGACGTCTCCTCGCGAAGGCGATTTGTTTCGCAAACTTAAGGCCGGTCGCAACGACCGGCCTTTTTTTGATCTTATCGGTGGGTTGGGAACGATCAGTAACGAGGGAGGGATACCCCGCAGCGTGGCCTCAACGTGGCACCCTCCTTCGTCTCCTCCTGGACTTGGACTGAAATCTCAACCCTGTCCAAATCAAATGTTATAGCGTTACTATCGCCACACGCAACCTTTTGCGGTGCGATCCTAGATGCGCGGTCACTTAAGTCTCGAGACCTTCACCGGAAAACCAAAACCGGTATGTCGCAATGCGTCAGAACACCCTGCGTTTCACTGCCGAAAATGAGCGCCGACAATCCGCGCCGACCGTGACTGGACATGACGATCAGATCGCATTTGCCTTGTTCGGCAGCATCAACAATCGCCTTCCAAGGCTCACCGCTTTCCACCTGAACGGTTTCCAATGCGACACCGGCTTCCTCGGCTGCCTGGCGCGTGAAATCGAGATGATGATCGACTTGTTCCTTAAAGGCTTCCCGCTCCTCGTTCGTCACGGTAATGACGACGCCCTCGGCGACGAAATCGTCCAGATGCGGGCGCACCGTCAGCGCCGTCACTTTCGCGCCAGTCAACTTCGCAAGCGCCAACCCATGAGGCACAGCCTTGTTGGCATGCTCGCTGCCGTCGGTGGCAATTAGAATGTGTGTGTACATGTTCAAACCTCACGCACGCGCTGTCGCGTTCAACTAAAGATGGAACTGATCATCATGGATTCTGCATTAAATCGCTTTGATGGTCGTCAAGTCAGAAGTCCGTTGAGGTCCTTCAACACCTCATCAGCAGCCAGGTCAGGATACTCGTCAGGCCGGCCAACCCGGTTGATCCAAACCGTGTGGAATCCAAAGGACTTCGCACCGGCGATATCCCAGCGGTTCGACGATTGGAACGAGATCTCCCCCGCACTCAGTCCGAATTGCGCCGTCGCCAGTTCATAGACATGGTGACTAGGCTTGAAGATGCCTACAGCTTCAACCGAAAGTACCGCGTCAATAACCTCTGTGAGCCCGGCCAAGCGGACGGCGTCCGCCAACATGTCGGGATCGCCATTGGACAGGATTGAGATCGCCGCCCCGCGCGCTTTCAGCGCCTCAAGGCATGCCGGTACTTCCGGGTAAGCGGCAAGTTCCCGATAGGCTGCCAACAACTTCGAACGCAGCGCAGCGTCAATTCCGCCCACCGCGGCAATGGCGTAATCAAGCCCTTCCTCAGTCACTCGCCAGAACGAGCAATGCTGCCCGGCGAGCGCCCTCACCCAAGTGTATTCAAGTTGCTTGGTACGCCAAATCTCCGACAGCAGCTGCCATTTCTCGCCGATCGCATCGGCATGCCGAGCCGCTGCTGAGTGCACGTCAAACAGCGTCCCGTAGGCATCAAACACAAAAGCGGCTGGCTGCTTCATCTCAATCTCCAGAAGACTAAGGGGCTTCTTTGAAGATCAAACAATAGCCCAAACGATGTTAGGCTGCGGCAGCCTGGTCCACACGGGCCCAACGGCGGAATTCCGCCATAGCCGCATCAACACCGCCCGCTTGGTGAGGAACACCGGCCATCTCGAGCCCCATCTCCACGCCGCCCAGCGCACCGATAATGGTGAGTTCATTGGTGTCACCCAAATGACCGATACGGAAGACCTTGTCGGCCACCTTGGTCAGTCCGGCACCAAGCGACATGTTGAAATTCTCCAACACCAGCTTGCGGAACTGATCGGCGCTGTGACCCTCGGGCATACGTATCGATGTGACCGCATTCGAATAGTACTTCGCCTCACGACACTGGTTCTCAAGTCCCCACGCCGACACTGCCGCCCGCACACCGCTGGCCAACTTGGCGTGCCGTGCGAAAACGTTGTCGAGGCCTTCTTCCTTCAGCATGTTGAGTGCCTCTTCCAACCCGTACATCAGCGTGATCGCCGGGGTATAAGGATAGAGACCCTTTTGATTTGGTCCGAGCATGTCTTCCCAAGAGAAGAATGCCGACGCGAGCCGAGACGACTTGCTGGCTTCGAACGCCTTATCGCTGACCGCCGTGAACGACAGGCCCGGCGGCAGCATCAAACCTTTTTGCGAACCGCATACCGTGACGTCCACACCCCAAGCATCGTGCTGATAGTCGACGCAGGCAAGCGACGAAATGGTATCGACCATCAACAGGGCAGGGTGGCCAGCCGCATCAAGTGCTTTGCGGACCTCTTCAACGGCCGAGCAGCAGCCCGTCGCCGTCTCGTTATGGACGATCGCGACCGCCTTGATCTGATGCGTATTGTCGGCATCGAGGCGTGCGGCAATCGCTGCAGCATCGACACCGATGCGCCAGTCGGACCCAATATAATCGACGCTTAGTCCCAGCTTTTCGGCCATCGTCTGCCACAGCATGGAGAACTGGCCGGTCTCGAACATCACAATCTTGTCGCCCGGCGACAGTGTGTTCGCCAATGCCGCTTCCCAGGCGCCGGTCCCCGACGCAGGAAACATGATCACTGGGTTCTCCGTCTTGAAGACGTCCTTAAGAGATTTCAGCACGCCAGCCGAAAACTGAGCGAACTCCTCGCTGCGGTGGTCCATGATCGGTCGCGCCATGGCTTGCTGGATCCGATCTGGAACCGGTGTCGGTCCGGGGATTTGCAGAAAGTGGCGGCCAGCAAAATACGGCGTCTTCGACATGCTTTTTGGTCCTGGAACAGATCATGGGTGGAGGTGCGCTCGCGCGCCCACGGCAACCGCGCGTGAATTCGAAACTGCGGAATAGCGCAGACCACCTAATCCGTCAAAGCGACAAAAGCCCCATACGCCTCAAACGAGATAAACAGCCGCGGCGGAATAAAGCACCTTCCACCGTGCACTGCCGGCCCCATATCAGGCCGCATTTCCAAGCCTGCCCTTTACGAAACGATGCTCCAGTGTCCTACCCCAGAACCCCAAGCGGCCGGAAACTCATGCACGACAGGAGTCTCGGCACGGCACTTCGGGCGTATTACCGCGGCGCCGGCGCGGACGACCGCGATAACGTTCGGCAGCGGCTTCACAAGCAGTTGATAGTAAAGAGCATCTGAACCCTCCTGCAGCGTAGCAATTACAACGCACACGGCAAAAAAAAGCCGTTTACGCGCGCACCTGCGACATATTAGGTTCGATGGCGTTCTCGTAAACGTCAGCGTCCCCAACCTAAGCGTGCTTTTATACGAGTACAGGTCTAAGCACGATTTGGGCAGATCACTGATCTATCGAGTCCCGATAAAACAAAACACTGGTCCCCCGCGTGCCGCGGGCAATGGACCAATCTACGGAAACCACCAGGGAGAGAAGTCAAATGACATCAAAGGTCGACACCAAAACGGTCAACCGTCGCCGCTTCCTAAAGGGCAGCGCGGTTGCCGCCGGCACCGCAGCGGTTGGCACCGTTGCAATGCCGAACGTATCGCGCGCGGAAACTGTCACACTGAAGCTGCAGAGCTCCTGGGGCGCCAACGCCATTTTCCAGGACATGGCCAAGCAGTACGTTGATCGCTGCGAAAAGATGGCCGGTGGCCGTCTCAAGTTTGACCTACTGCCATCCGGCGCCGTCGTCAAAGCCTTCCAGGTTCAAGACGCCTGCTCCGATGGCATCATCGACGCCGCCCACACAGTGACGGCTTATTGGTACGGAAAGAACAAGGCGGCTTCGCTATTCGGCACCGGCCCGGTTCTAGGCTGTGATGCAACCCAGATGCTTGCCTGGATCCAGACCAAGGACGGCAAAGAACTCTACCGTGAACTAACCCAGGACATCCTTGGTCTCGACGTCGTCGGTTTCTTCGCCATGCCGATGCCGACCCAGCCGCTTGGCTGGTTCAACAAGGAGATCAAATCCGCCGACGACATGCAGGGCCTAAAGTACCGCACCGTCGGTCTCGCGACCGACATTATGCAGGGTATGGGCCTCAAGGTGACCCAGCTCCCAGGCGGCGAAATCATCCCGGCCCTGGAGCGTGGCGTTATCGAAGCCTTCGAGTTCAACAACCCAACGTCTGACCGCCAGTTTGGCGCCCAGAACGTTTCAAAGCACTACCACCTCGGCTCTTATCACCAGGCTGCAGAATTCTTCGAAATCATCTTCTCGAAGAAGAAGTTTGAATCGCTCCCCGACGAACTTCAGGCGATCTGCGAATACGGTGCTGAAGCCGCCAGCACGGCAAACTACACCTACGCACTCGACAGCTACTCGAAGGACCTCCAAGGCCTCATGAACGACGACGGCGTCAACGTTTACCGCACGCCGACCTCGGTCATGAAAGCGCAGTTGGAAAGCTGGGACAAGGTGCTGGCCAAACTGCAAAAGGATGCCTTCTTCAAGAAGGTCGTCGACAGCCAGCGCGCCTGGGCCGAACGCGTCGCCTTCTATTATCTGACTAACGCGGCCGACTATCAGCTCGCTTTTGAGCACTACTTCCCCGACAAGGCGGCGAAGAAGGGCTGATCACGCTGTTAGCTTGACGAACTGCGGGAGGGGGAGCTGCTTCACGGCGACTCCCCCTGCCGATACGCCACCCGTCTGCGGTACCAAAAGCTGCCACCCTCACCAGCCTCAGACCGCTTCGCAATCCTTCTGACGAGACTTACTTGGGCTCTTGTGTCAGCATGCCCGCAAGTGCCGCGCGGAAACACGGGATCGACCAGTGCAAACTTACATAGATACCATCGACAAATTCTCGACCTGGGTTGGTCACGCTTTTGCGTGGTGCATCATGGTCATGATTTTCGGCGTCGGTTACGAGGTCTTCGTACGCTACGTCTTGCGCGACCCGACCGCATGGGCCTTCGACGTCAGTTACATGATGTACGGGACCCTATTCATGATGGGCGGCGCCTATGCCCTGGCGCGTGACAGCCACGTACGCGGCGACGTTTTCTTCCGCACCTGGTCGCCGAAGACGCAAGCTGGCCTCGAGCTGTTTCTTTATTTCATCTTCTTTTTCCCCGGCGTCATAGCGCTGATGATCGCCGGCTGGAAGTATGCTGGCCGCGCATTCCGTTACCTTGAAGTCAGCTCGATGAGCCCGGCCGACGTTCCGATTTGGCAGTTCAAATTGATCATTCCCGCCGCCGGCGCCCTGCTTTTTATCCAGGGAACGGCGCAGGTCTGCCGTTGCCTGCTGTGCCTGCAGACCGGCCAATGGCCCGGAAAAATTCAAGACGTTGAAGAGTTGGAGACGGTCCTGAAACACCAGGTTGAGGACCACGATCGCCTGCAGCACGAACTGGAAGACGACAAAGGAGCAGACGGCAAATGACGGACCCTCAAGTCGCGATCATGATGCTCGCGCTCTTCATCCTCGTAGTACTGCTGGGCTTCCCGATTGCATTCACGCTGATGGCGATGGGCGTGATCTTCGGTTACTATGCCTATTACGACCCCAGCCGAATGGATATGGACAGCTTCTTCTGGTTTCTCGACAACCGGATCTTCGACCTGCTGGTCAATCAGACCTATTCGGTCATGTCATCCGACGTGCTGACCGCCATCCCGCTCTTCTTATTCATGGGCTACATCGTCGAGCGCTCCAACATCGTCGACCGCCTGTTCACCACCCTGCAAATCGCCGCCCGCAATCTTCCCGGTTCAATGGCGGTTGCCGCTCTCATCACTTGCGCACTGTTTGCAACGGCGACCGGTATCGTCGGCGCCGTCGTCACTTTGATGGGCTTGCTGGCCTTCCCGCAAATGCTGAAGGCGCGCTACGACATCAGTTACGCTTCGGGCGTGATCTGCGCCGGCGGTTGTCTTGGAATTCTCATTCCGCCATCGATCATGCTGATCGTCTATTCGGCGACCACTAACGTCTCCGTCGTAAAGCTCTACGCCGCGGCATTCATTCCGGGATTCATGCTGGCGGGGCTTTACCTCGTCTATGTCATCGGGCGGGCTTGGCTTAACCCCGCGCTGGCGCCACCGCCTCGCGATGAAGACATGCCGGACATTAAGGGATTCAAGCTCTATTGGTTGCTACTCACATCCTTTGTTCCGCTTTTCTTGCTCATCCTGTCGGTCCTTGGCGCCATCCTGTTTGGGCTCGCCACACCATCGGAAGCGGCAGCCGTCGGCTCGCTTGGCGGCCTGGTCCTGGCCGCCGCCTACAGGGCGCTGACATGGGATCGACTGAAGGAATCCGTCTATTTGACGGTCCGGACATCCGCCATGGTCTGTTGGCTGTTCGTCGGCTCATGGACGTTTTCCTCGGTCTTTTCGTATTTGGGCGGCGAGCATCTGGTGAAGGACTTCGTCATTTCACTGGACCTGTCACCGATCATGTTCCTGATCATGGCGCAGCTCATAATCTTCCTCCTGGGATGGCCATTGGAGTGGTCGGAGATCATCATCATTTTCGTGCCGATCTTCCTGCCACTACTGCCCATCTTCCAGATTGATCCGCTGTTCTTTGGCATCTTGATCGCACTCAACCTGCAGACATCATTCCTAACGCCGCCCATGGCGATGGCGGCGTATTATCTAAAGGGGATAGCGCCGCCCCATGTGCAGTTGACGCAGATCTTCTCGGGCACAATGCCCTACCTCGCAATGGTGCTGATCTCGATGGTGCTGCTCTACGTGTTCCCGGGCATCGCACTCTTCCTGCCCGAATACTTCTACGGCCGATGAGCACAGGAGCTACCGTCACTTGAAACCCGAAGAACTCATCAAACTGACCGTCTCTGAGGCCGCCACAGCCATCCGCGGTGGAGCAACGACCTCCGAACTGCTCGTCGGTGCATTTCTTGCGCGTATCGACGCGCGCAACGAAGCGGTCGGTGCCTGGGCACACATTGAAAAGGACTACGCTCTTGAGCAGGCCCGCCGCGCCGATCAGGTGCGCGGGTTCGGCAACGGCACCGGCCCGTTGCACGGGGTCCCCATTGGTATCAAGGACATCATTGATACCCGTGACTACCCGACGGAAAACGGCTGCCCGCTCTATGAGGGCAACAAATCCAGAAGAGATGCCGCCTGCGTAGCGGCCCTGAAATCGGCTGGCGCCATCGTACTGGGCAAGACCGTCACCACCGAACTGGCACTCATGACACCTTCGGCTACGCATAATCCGATTGATTTGGAGCGTTCGCCGGGAGGTTCCTCGGCAGGGTCAGCCGCCGCAGTTGCCGACCTTATGATTCCCGCCGCCTTGGGATCACAGACCGCCGGCTCCGTTCTTCGCCCGGCATCCTACTGCGGTATTTATGGCTTCAAGCCAACCTTCGGCCTGATCTCGCGCAACGGCGTGCTGATGCAATCGCATACGCTTGATACGCTCGGGCTACTCGCCCGCTCGATTGACGATCTCGCGCTCCTCACCGATTGCCTATCCGCGCAGGATCCGAATGACCCCGTAAGCTACGCACGCAGCCAGCCACACGTCACAAAGATGGGCTTAAGCGATCCGCCACTTGCGCCCACATTCGCGTTCGTCAAAACACCGGCTTGGCCCGAGTACGCCGACCAAGGCATGCAAGAGGCATTTGCCGAGCTGAAGGACTTCCTGGGCCCGGTCTGCGAAGAAATCGAGATACCTGGTCTCGACAACGTCATCGAGTGGCAGCGCATAGTTCAGCTCGCAGAGAACGCCGCCTACTATGGTCCGCTGCAAGACAGGGGACGCGGCCAGCTTTCCGACGGCCTCAATGCCCGGCTCGATGAGGGCGCGCGCGTTCCCGTTCGTGACTACATCTCCGCCGTAGCTTCGCGGGAAAAAGCATACGAAGCCATGTTTGAGGTCTTCGATACCTATTCGGCAATCCTCACTCCCGCGGCACCTGGGCCCGCCCCGCTATTGAGCGAAGGCATCACTGGCTCCCCCATCTTCGACGGCCTTTGGACGTATCTCGGCATGCCGGCTATCAGCGTTCCGTTGCTTGAGATCAACGGGCTGCCGATTGGTGTCCAGCTCGTTGGGTTACGCCAGGATGACGGGCGATTGCTACGCACCGCGCGGTGGCTTGCGACACGGCTTGAAAACGAAGAAAGTCAATCTGCTTGATCAATTGAGGCTCGCTATGCCCGGACTATTTGGAAAATTTACGCTCACCGACGTCCTCGTCTACGTGGGCGTCGTTGCGGTAGCGATCGTTCTGGTCCGGTTGTTTGCGCCGCGCTACTACGACAAGGCCGTGGCGGTGAGCTCTCTGGCTCTATTCGGCAGCTTCCTGCTCATAGTCGGGGTCTGGGTCGATAGCATTTCATTGCGAGTTGTTTTGCTCATCGCCTTCGCGATGGCGACCTACGATTTCTGGCTCGACGCCTTTTCCAAAAAGAACCGCAACGGCCACTGATCAGCGCGCTCAAAGACGCCCCGCCTCGATGAACGTGCGCTGAAAGGTGGGCTCAACCGACGTTCAGATTTACTTTGCCAAACTCCTCTCATCCGAAGCATTCGTCGATCACGGCGGACGCAACGCAGGGAGAGAGTAATGATTTTGAGATTGGCACTAGCCGCCATGATGTTTGCCGCAGCTCCTACAATAGGTGCAACCAGTGTCGCCGCGGCCACAGACAAGGGCAAGGCCGAAAGATCCGAAAAAAAAGCTGGCAAGAGGTCGAGCAGAGAAGACGGGATGAGGACGAGAGCACGGTCAGGCGACAAAACCGCCAACCGCTCTGGCAAGGACTCCAATCGCGGCAACACGGCGAAATCTGCTAGGTCGCACTCCACGCGCACCGCCACCGCGGCCAAACCAGTAAGACGCATGCCCGTCAAAACCAACATCCACAAATATCGGTCCAATTACCGCAACCATCCGAATCCGCGCGGCAAACACGGCCAGAGGATCGAGCGGGACTACGGCTTCAAGCATCTTTACGGTCTATACTTCGGCACACGCTCCGCTAACCGAAAATGTACCGCTGCCGCAAAGAGGCGGGGTGGTCGCGGCGAGCGGATCTGGGGTGTTTCAGGTAAGAAGTATGGCAGTTACGCTTGCAAGCGGGCCATGCGCGAATGCCGTCGTGAACTTCGCATCCGTCAGATGAGGGGGCGGGACCGCCACGCCCGATGCGTCATCGCTAGCCGCGGCTAATCTCGTCCGTGCAGTAGCTTCAAATACAACAAATGCGGCTCCCTGTGGCGGGGCCGCCTTTTGCAATTTCCAGTGCCAAGCACCTATCGGTGGATCAAGTCACCTTGAAGGGCATGTCCTTGCCGGCGAAAGCGGCGTCGACGTTGTCGAGCGCCTCAAAGCCCATCTGGTTGCGAGCTTCGATCGCGGCGGATCCCAGGTGTGGCAACAGGAAGGTATTCTCCTGTTCGTAATAACCCTCGTTGATCTGCGGTTCGCCAGCAAACACATCCAGACCCGCATACGACAGCCGGCCGGATTTCAACGCTGCAATCAAATCCTCATCCTTGACAAGGTCTCCACGCGCTGTGTTCACCACCACCGCACCCTGCGGCATCTTCTCGATGACGGAGGCGTCGAAGAAGTATCGCGTTTCCGGCAACAACGGAACGTTGATGGAAAAGAACTGCGAAATTGCAAGCAGGCTGTCGAGCAACTCGTGATAGATGGCGCCGTGCTCGTCCCCGGGCTTCGCCCGCATGACGTCGTGATAGTGGATCTCCATATCGAACCCACGCGCCCGCTGCGCAAGCGCCCGACCAATCTTTCCAAATCCGAAGATGCCGAGCCTCTTGCCATCCAGCCGCTGACCAACGAGTTGCAGGGGCGCCCAACCTGGCCAGCTCCGGGTCCGGATCATATTTTCGCCTTCACCCGCGCGCCGTGCCGAGCCAAGTAGCAAGAGCATCGCGATCTCAGCCGTTGCGACCGTGACGCCATGCGGCGCGTTGCCCACTGCGATGCCGCGCGCCTCAGCAGCTGCCAGGTCGATATGATCGCAACCAATCGAGAAGGTAGAAATGATCTTGATATGCTCGGGAAGCGCAGCGATCACGTCTTCACGCATCTTATCAGTGATAGTGATAACGATCGCATCCACATCCGCAGCCTTTTCGACGATCTCATCGGTCGTCATCTGATGATCGTCGGCGTTCTGGACAACCTCATAATCACGGCTCGCGCGAACCTCGACGGCTTCCGGCAAGCGGCGGGTTATGAGCAGTCGCTTCTTCATCTGGCTGGCTCCTCCTCCTTGGGATTATTAGCCTTTCGGCGGTTTTTATCTGACGCTTGTGCCGCAGCCACCGCCCGCTGACAAGACTTTCGTAAAAGAACCGGCGAGCCGATCAGGTGTTTGATAACCTTGCTGTGCGGCAAAATCACACAGATGGGAGCAGCCCGAGACCCATGCCGACACTTTGTCGGCAATAGCAAACCCATATCCGCATCCATATCGAGGCGACGCTTCCCAGCGTGGATCCGGCGATAACAGCACCAGCGATCCGGGGTCCCACAAACTCCACCGACAATAATCGAGCGGAGTGAACGGCCTCGCTACACGTCGCTGATTGTCGAATCTCTCTAGGGCTTTCAGCCAATGTTCAGAGGTATGAGGTGGGATCAGAAATCCGCAGAATGCACTGTAACGTCGTGCGCGTTGGTACCGACGTTTTTTTAGCGTTAAATTCCGCGAGCGCCCTATGTCCACAAGTCACACTCCGCACAACGGACGTGTTGGCGATCGCAACACCATCACGCCCCCCATCGACCAGGCCAGTCCCGCACAACACACTATTTAAAACCATGCACCGAGATCTGTGCGATGCATGCTGTCTTTGTTCAATCCGCCTTCACTCAAGGCCCAGACCACTCAACAACCGGCTCAAGCCTTCCCGATCTGGTAGTTAGCATTCGTTCCGAGTTCGGAATTAACAATTTCCTAAATAAATTCGCTCGCGCCTTTTCTTTCAGGAAGCCAGGAGCTGACAGGTCAGCCTTCCAACTCCATTGGGCCGAAGCACGCCTATTTTGGACGGTTCAAAACTTGCCTTCCTATCAAGAGCCCTGCCCCAAATTCTTTCAGAATTATCTACTAAGCAGCGTAATTTTTCGCAAAAACTACGCACGTAGCCATCAGGCCTAATTAACCTCAAGTTATGTCTTCGCGGATAATCTGCACCGTGTCCAAGGCTCTCACGCGTGCGAAAAACAAATGCTTAACCGCCCACTCGGCTCCCAGAAGTCAAACTCTTTGATGAATGAATACGCCTCGCTACTTGGCGATGCCGTCTTGCGTGACCGCACACGGAGCGCTGAACATGCGGCACGTATCGAGGCCGAGTTGGCCAGCAAGGTGAAGTCCGAATTCATCTCTAATATGAGCCATGAACTCAGGACCCCCCTCAACACAGTCATTGGCTTCTCCAAGATTCTCGCCGAGCAAAATCGCCGCGAAGTCGACAAAAGCGAAGTCGTTGAATACGCCAACTTGATCCACGATGCCGCGGTTCATCTTCTGACCGTCGTAAACGATATCCTCGACATTTCCAGCATCCAGAGCGGCCGCCACACGCTCGACGCGAAAGAACTTAGCATAAAGACTATTGTCGATCAGCAACTTACCGAGTTCAAAGCCGAAGCTAAGAAGGCAGACATCGAGATTTTCGATCGGCTTCCCGACGACCTTCCTCCGGTCCGCGGAGACGAGAGCAAACTCGCGCAGATCTTCTCCAACATCCTCTCCAATGCGATCAATTTCACGCCCATCGGCGGCAGCGTGAATATTGAAGCAGCCAGACTTCCCGGCGATGCCGTTGCCGTCTTTATACGCGATACCGGCGGCGGCATGACTGCTGACGAACTGAAGATAGCTCAACAACCTTTTGGCCAGGTCGACGGTTCCCGCACGCGCTGGCGTGAAGGCACTGGTCTCGGTCTCCCGATCGCAAAGTCTCTCGTCGAACTTCATGGCGGGGAACTTGAAGTCCGCAGTCAAAAGAACGTCGGCACCGAAGTCGTAATCCTCTTACCTTCCCGCCACCACGTGTCCGTGACGCAGATTCGAGACACCGTCCACGGAAACGGCGCCATGGAAACAGTCGAGACACCGACATGAACGAAGACCTGACCCTGGAAGAAAAAATCAAGCAACTCTCCAGCGATCCTTCTATCGGCCGCATCGTTTCAGTGACAGGCGCCAAAGCAATTGTCCTGCTCGACGTTCCGCGGGACGGCGCGGCAAGGGCGACCGCCGACCGTCCGGAAATGGGGACATTGCTTGCCATCGACACGGCCACCACGGTGGTTTTAGCGATTGTTTCGGCGTTGAGCGTTCCCGTTCCAGCGCAGCGCGATGGCGAATCGGAAATCTGGATTGCCGAACTGGGTTTGGTCGGAGAGCTCTGGCGGCTTGAAGACAATGGTTTTAGTTTCAACCGCGGCGTAACCATCTATCCAGCCCTTGGTGATCGCGTCCGTGTCGCTGGAAAGTCCGAACTGAGGCTAGCTTTTTGTGGCACTGCCCGCAGCGTCAGCGTCGGCACACTGCGCCAGGACGTTTCCATTCCCGCCATGGTTCGTGTTGACGATCTCCTCGGCAAACACTTTGCGATCCTCGGCACTACCGGAACCGGCAAGTCCTGCACAACAGCACTGATCCTGCGCTCGATCCTGAAGGAAAACCCCGCCGCGCACATCCTCCTGCTCGATCCACATAACGAATACGCAACAGCTTTCAAGGAGTGGGGGGAAGTCGTTAGCCCGCGCAATATGCAGCTACCATTCTGGTTGTTAAACTTCGATGAAATCGTTGAAGTCTTGATCGGGGACCCGGAGCGGAAGGCGGAAATCGAGATCCTGCAGGAACTCATTCCCATCGCCAAAGGCAAGTACGCCACCAGCCGTAACGGTGAGCAAGCCAGCAGCCAGCGTCTGCGCCGCAGCCCCAACGACCCCAGCCGCTATACCGTCGACACACCCGTTCCCTATCGCACATCCGATCTGCTCAAGATGATCGAACAACGCATGGGTATGTTGGAAAACAAACACGATCTGTCACCCTACCGTGCCATCAAACATCGCCTGGAGCAGATTACCCAAGATGCCCGCTACGCCTTTATGTTTGGATCGCTGACCGTTTCCGATGGCATGGCGCAGATCCTAGGCCGGATCTTCCGCGTGCCCGTCAATGACAAGCCGATTACCATTCTGGAGCTGACCGGTCTGCCACCCGAAATCGTCAACGTTGTCGTCTCGGTTCTCTGCCGCATGACCTTCGATTTCGCCGTTTGGGGCGAAGGTCAGGTACCCGTCACTCTTGTCTGCGAAGAGGCCCACCGTTACGTACCGGCCAGCACCGAAGCTGGTTTTGGTCCGTGCAAGCGCGCCATTGCGAAGATTGCCAAGGAGGGCCGCAAGTACGGCGCGTCTTTGTGCATCGTCACGCAGCGCCCAGCTGAAATTGACCCGACCATTCTGTCTCAGTGCAACACCGTGTTCGCCCTGCGCATGTCCAATGACAAGGACCAGGCTATCGTCCAGTCGGCGGTCTCTGATACCGGCTCAGGCCTTCTTGAATTCCTGCCGGCACTTGGTCAACGCGAAGCGATAGCCTTCGGTGACGGAGTCTCGCTACCTGTCCGCATCAAGTTCGACGACTTGCCGGCAAATTCGTTGCCGCGCTCGTCGACGGCAAGCTTTTCGGAATGTTGGCAGCGGTGCGACAGCGACGAAGCCTTTCTTGACCGGATCGTGGAGCGTTGGCGGGCGTCAGGCAACGAAGTCGAGGAAGACAACACTCTTTCGTTGCTTGCGGACTCCATCCAATTCGACGGCGCCCAGTCGACAAAGCCCGCCAACGGAGCCAACGGAGCCAATGGTCACCACGCTCCGAAACCGCCCCAGCTACAATCCCGCGCACAGCAGCCCGCGCAGCAAACCGCGCGCCAGACCTACCAACCGCGTGCAGATGCCGGACCAAGCGCTAACGGTCGCTCCGTCACCTCGCTACGGCGTCAACAGACACCCGTTGCACCCGTCGCCGAAGCTGCCCCTGCCGCTAACACCGGCTCGGCTCTCCAGGCCTTACGCGACCGGCTAAATCAGAGAAGATGACGACCAACATGCGGGGTTGAGCAACCGATCAACTCCGCCGCGCCTCACGTTCCGGCTCGTTTGATTTTAAATCGGCGAGCACGCTCTCTCCCGCCACAACGCGCTGACCAACCGAAACCAGCGGCGTAGCACCCGGCGGCAGATAGACATCGACTCGGCTGCCAAAACGGATCAATCCGATGCGTTGGCCGGCACTGACACTGTCACCTTCGTGCACGAAGGCGACAATTCTTCGAGAAATCATCCCCGCGATTTGCACGACAATACACTGCGCCTCGTCCGGCGTAGTGAGAACCGTCAGACGGCGTTCATTGTCTTCGCTTTCTTTGTCGGTGGTGGGATTGACGAACGCACCTGGGACATAGACCGATTGTGAAACACGGCCCGCGACGGGAGCCCGATTGACGTGCACGTCGAATGGCGACAGGTGCGTGACAATGCGAACCCGTTCCCCACCCTTGAGATCGAGCTCGGAAGGCGGCAACACCTTGTCGATTTCGGCCACGTCACCATCCGCCGCCGCGATCACCAGCCCATCGCGCAACTGCGTGACCCGGTCCGGATCACGGAAGAAGTAGGCGACGTAAAGCGTCCCGATCGCCGCCACCACCCCTAGGGACGTGGACAGCAAGAACGCCACAAGTGTCACCAATGCCCCGATGCCAAGGAACTTATGACCCTCACGGTGCACCGGAACGAAGTGCCGTGCAAAACTCTCAAAATAACCTGCTCTATCAGCCACCGCTCACTGTCCCCGCTCACCAGCAAATTTACCGTGACGCGGCCCAGCCACCATCAGCTTCTGCCGCACGCGACAAATACCCAGATTCAACCGCGCAAGCTACTTCAATGGCACAGCAACAAAGCGTAAATCACCGCGCGGTGTCTCGATGCGTAACAGGACGGCTTTGCGTCCACTCTTGCGCACCCGCTCTACGGCTTTCTCCAAAGCTTCGACGGTTTCGACTTTCTCTTGTCCAACCTCGACGATCACGTCGCCTTCGCGAACGTTCTTTTTCCCCGCCGGACTAAACTCTTCGACTGCCGTCACAACCAAACCGCTTGTCTGCACACCAAGGCTATATTTTTTGCGCAACTCGTCGCTCATGACGCTCACCGAGAGCCCGGCGATCGCCGGACCGGTGCTGGTCTCTGACTTGTCGTCGGTCTCGGTCTTTTCCTCAGCCTCCGAACTGGCACCGGCTTCGTTGAGCCGGCCAACCTCGACACTCAACGTCATCGGCTTACCGTCGCGCAGGATCTCGACAGGCACACTTTTTCCGATTGGCGTCTGCGCCACGATACGCGGAAGACCGCGCATCGTTATGATCTCCTTACCGTCGAACAGGAGGATCACATCACCGTTCTTGAGCCCGGACAGGGCAGCCGGGCTATCTGTATCCACTGCCGCAACCAGGGCACCCTTCTTCGCATCGACACCCAAAGAAGACGCGATGTCTTCACTGATTGATTGAATCCGCACGCCAAGCCAACCGCGCCGCGTCTCGCCATACAGCCGAAGCTGCTCGATAACATTGACGGCCGTATCCGAAGGCACCGCGAAGCCGATACCGATCGACCCGCCCGTCGGGGAAATAATCGCTGTATTCACTCCGATCACATCGCCATCCATGTTGAACAGCGGTCCACCGGAATTGCCCTTGTTGATTGCGGCATCTGTCTGCAGATAGTCGTCGTACGGACCAGAGTTGATGTCTCGCTCCTTGGCCGAAATAATTCCGACCGTAACCGAACCGCCAAGTCCGAATGGATTGCCGATCGCCATAACCCAATCACCGACCAACATCGGTTCGGACAATCCGAATTTCACCTCGGCCAGCGGCGCTCTCGGCTCGACCTTCAAAAGCGCCAGGTCGGTCTTCGCATCCCGCCCCAGAACCTTTTCGACTTTCAACTTCGTGCCATCGAAGAAATTAACGAAGATCTCGTCGGCATCTGTAATGACGTGATTGTTGGTGACGATAAGCCCTTCCTTACCGTCAATCACGAAGCCCGATCCCAACGAAGAGACTTTGCGGCCAACCGGCGGACCGTCTCCCTCTTGATTGAAGAAGTCATCAAAGAACTTCTCGAAGGGGGCCCCATCGGGAACTTCGGGCAATGGAACACCGCGCGATCCCTTCGACACTTGGCTGGTCGAGATATTGACCACGGCGGGGATCAGGTCGCGGGCAATGGGGGCCACAGTTTTCGGCCCCCTTGCGCTCTGCCGTTGAGCTTCGGCCTCGGGTATCTCAAAGCCCGCTGTGACAGCTCCGGAAAACAGCACCGCCGCTAAGACGTAACGAAAGGGCGGACGAATATACTTCAGCATCAAGTCGACTCCGAAACTGGCGCACGCAATTTTCGGCAAACGCGAGCACAAGACCGTTGGTGAACACCGCTGGGGCCGGGTGCGGGCCGGTTCGAATGTTTGCGAACCTCCAATAAGCCGGTAACGCTCCTTGTATCATTCAGCCCCGCAGGAGCCAAACGATGGCGACACCAAGCGCGACCGCGCTCCATCCTGCAATTTGTAGGGAACTGTTCGGCGTTTGCGAGGCAAGTTCCATAAGGCGCCGGCCCGTGTCCGGAGCCACCGCCCAGATCAGGCCTTCGATGACGAGAACCAGTCCCAGAGCAACGAGCAAATCATGCATGCTGGCACCTCTCAGCTAGCCCGCACGCCCCCTGTCCGCCTCGGCAACAGATGGGGTTTGGCTGCAAGAACCACGCTTGCGGCCAACCCTGCCAAGTCGATCAGCCTCACGGCGTAGTCGGTTTGCCCGCCGGATTACCAAAATACTTGAAGAAATCCGTATTCGGCGAAATCACTAACCGAGTGTCATCCGAGGCAAGGCCTTTTTCATAAGCCTGCATCGAACGATAGAAGGAGAAAAACTCAGGGTCTTTTCCGAACGCTTCGTTGAAGATCCGGTTGCGTTCGCCATCGCCTTCACCGCGCATCTGCTCAGATTTCTTGGTCGCCTCGGCCTTGATGATCGTCGCTTGCCGATCCGCGGTCGCCTCGATCCGGTTGGCTGCGGCACGACCTTCAGACCTAATTTCCGTTGCTTCACGCTGACGTTCGGTCTGCATGCGTTTGTAGATCGCCTCGGAGTTTTGTTCGGGAAGATCCGCGCGTTTAATCCGCACATCAACAACGCTGACGCCGAGTGTCTTCGCCTCCTGGTTGACCTGGTCACGGATTGTCCGCATCAAATCTTCACGCTTGTCGCGCACGACCTCCTCAAAGGTCGCGGCACCGAGAACACTGCGGACCGACGATTCGAGAACGTTGCCCAGCCGCTGCTTGGCGGTACGCTCATCGCGTACCGTCTGGTAGAACTTCAGCGGGTTAGTAATGCGGTAACGAACGAACGCATCGACAACCAGTCGCTTCTGACCCGCGACGATGACTTCAAGCGGCGAGGAATCAAGATCCAAAATGCGCTTGTCGTAGAAGAGGACTTCCTGCACAACGGGGATCTTCCAATACAGTCCCGCGCTATTGATGAAGTTGCCATCCGGGTTCAGAGCGTACTCGTTGATGACGTCCTTGACCTCACCGAACTGCAGCACGATGGCTTGCTCGGTCTGCCGTACGATAAAGGCCGACAAGTAGACACCGACCGCCACGAGCGCCAGCACGATGATAACAAACGCTGATAATGTCTTCATCTTCAGCGTCCTCCCGCATCTGTGCTGGACCGCTTCTGGAGCTGATCGAGAGGCAGGTAAGGCACGACACCGGAACCGCCTCCACCGCTGGAATCCAGAATTATCTTATCGGTACCCTTGAAAACGCGCTCCATTGTCTCGAGGAACATGCGCTTGCGCGTCAGTTCTGGCGCTTTCGCATATTCTTCATAGACTTGGTCGAAACGCGAGGCCTGACCGATTGCTTCCTGCACTGTTTGTTCCTTGTAGGCTTCGGCCTTCTGCAGAATTCGCTCGGCATCGCCACGTGCTTCCGGAACGACCTTGTTAGCGTAGCCTCGAGCAACGTTTTGCAGACGCTCTTGATCAGCCTTCGCCGCCTGCACGTCACGGAAGGCATCGATCACCTTCGACGGCGGGTCAACCTTCTGCATCTGCACACGAACAATCCTGATGCCGGCATCGTAGCTATCCAGGGTCTTCTGCATCAGTTCGCGGACCTCCAATTCGGTCTTCTGGCGGTCCACGGTGAGAATCTGCTGAATATCGCTTTTGCCGACCACTTCGCGCATCGCGCTTTCGGCAACTTCCTTCACCGTACTGACCGGGTTTTGGATATTGAACAGGTACTTCGCCACGCCGGCCTGTTTGCGCTTCTCATCGTATTCTTCCGACTGGATGCGCCAAACGACCACGAAATCGACATCGACGATGTTCTCGTCACCGGTCAACATCAAGCTCTCTTGCGGCACGTCCCGGGTTAACCCGCCGCCAGTGCTGGACGACAACATCCCCACTTCGATGCGGTTCTCCCGCGTAACGGTCGGCTTCAACACTTCTTCGATGGGATACGGCCAACGGGTGTGTAGGCCCGGAGGTTCCTGACGCTCGAATTTACCGAAGCGCAAAACGACACCGAGTTCGTCCGGCTTCACCGTGAAGAAGAAAGCGTAGAAGCCAACGACCGCCGCCGCGATCGCGAACAGCAATAAAATAACCGGACCGGGCATCCCGCCTGACGGCATGACCTGCTTCATACGATCCTGACTGCGCTTCAAAATCTCCTCCAGATCGGGCTGCTGTCCTCCCTGCTGACCACCTCCGCCCCCTTGACCCCATGGACCTTGGCCCCAAGGACCGCCGCCACCGCCACCGCCGCCGCTTTTCCAGCCGCCGCCATTCTGATTGTTCCAGGGCATACGTGAAGTCTCGCTCGATTTCAGGAGAAGTATCTGGCACCGCGGCCAACCAAGTTGACCGCCGTGCCGGCTTTAGACCAAGGCCAGCCAAGCGCCCGACCCATGCCAGAGCGCTTATAAGACAACGGGCTCTGTGCGCAAACCGCTCAACCACCATTTGGTGAGCGCCGGGAATGCTTCAAGGTTACGACCCCCTCCCCGTTACCTGTTCGTTGGGCCCTAATTGCGGTCTCTTAACCAAAACATCAGGCAATCGTTCGAGTACCTTTAGTGTCGCCTCGAATTCGTCCTCCGGCCCCTTTTGAATAGGCTCTTCACTGACCGTTTCCCAGCCCCTAAGATCGAATTCCGGGAATTTCGTGTCGCCTTCGGGACAGCCATGCACCGACGTCCAATAAATCCGCTGTGCGTGCGTAAGAACCTCTTCATAGAGCGCCGCGCCACCAATCACGGCGACTTCACCGACACCGTGCTCAGAAGCCAGCCGGCGCCCTAGAACGAGGGCAGCGGCGCAATCCGTCACCAGATATGCTCCCTGCGCGGTAAAATTCGGATCTCGGCTCACAACAATGTTGTCGCGCCCGTCGAGCGGCCTCTTCGGCAGGGATTGCCAGGTCCGGCGGCCCATCACGATTGGCTTGCCCATCGTCAGACGGCGAAACAACTTAAGATCGGATGCTAACCGCCAAGGAAGCGTCCCCCCGCGTCCAATCACCCCGTTTTGCGCGACCGCCACGACCAGGGCGATAACGATATCGCTGCCACTCCCGCACTCAGGCTTGGCAGCCGGCGATCGGCACCATCGTGAATTGATTGTTATCATTATACTTGTTCATTGCTCCGCTGACGGCGACAACGCCAAAGCCAATAACCCCGCCGACCAGAACATTACCTGCTGTCATGGATTCGGTATGCGAGGGGATCACCCCGACACCATCCTGAAAGCATTGCTTCTTGCAAACAACATTGATGTTTTCCTGGCTCTTATCGAGCGTGATGGTGGCAGGCGTGGACACCACCTTCGAACCCACCACCGCGGACGTTAGAGTACAGGGCGCGCCCGGCGTCGAGATCGCAACGGCCTGCGTCGTTCCTTTCGCAATGGTCGCGCATCCGGCTGCCGCTAACCCTGCGGCCAGAAACATGAAAAGCGCCAGCGCCTTTGAGTACACGTTCACCCTCCAAATTCACGACCGGTCGACCATGGGACACGCGGCCACTCCGGATACGAATTAAATGCAAGCGGAGGAAGCAGCGTTGTCGTGGCGAAGCGGCGTCGGCGGACAGTGAAAACTGCCCAAAAAGCACAGCAATAAAACTAAACGGCCACAACCGCCTTGATGTGTGGATGGGGATTATAGTCAGTTAAAGCAAAGTCTTCGTACTGGAAGTCAAAGATCGACGCGACCTTGGGTTTGATATGCATTTGCGGAAGCGGCCTGGGCTCACGCGACAATTGCAGGTCCGTCTGCTCAAGGTGATTGAGATAAAGATGCGCATCCCCCAGCGTGTGGACAAACTCGCCAGGCTTTAGGCCCGCGACCTGCGCCACCATCAGCGTCAACAGCGCGTATGAAGCGATGTTGAACGGCACGCCCAGAAAGATGTCCGCGGAACGCTGATAGAGCTGACAGGATAACCGCCCGTCAGCGACGTAGAATTGAAAAAGGCAATGGCAGGGCGCCAGCGCCATATCGGGGATATCAGCGGGATTCCACGCCGAAATGATCATGCGACGGCTATCGGGATCACGCTTGAGGGTCTCGACAAGCTGCGAGATTTGATCCACCACCTGGCCATCGGGCTTCGCCCAGGAACGCCACTGTTTGCCATAAACGGGGCCCAGATCGCCGTTCTCGTCAGCCCACTCATTCCAGATCGAAACACCGTGTTGCTGCAGATAGCCGATGTTCGTGTCGCCGGCCAGAAACCAGATCAGTTCATGAATGATCGACTTTACATGCAGCTTTTTGGTCGTCACAAGCGGAAAGCCATCCGCAAGATCAAAACGCATTTGATGACCGAATACGCTTAGCGTGCCGGTACCCGTTCTATCGGTCTTGCGCGAGCCGGTGTGGCGAACGCGGTGCATTAAGTCGAGGTATTGTTGCATAGACTTACTTTGTTGTGATTCTTCGTCTAAACGAAACTACAGAGGTGAAGTCGGCAGCCCCTCCGGCATTGGCATCACCCACAGCGCGGCGAAAATCAGTCCGTTGTAGAGGCCGTGACAGACGATCGGTACCCACAGGCTACCGGTCCTCCACAGCACCCAGCTGAACAATGCGCCGGCAATAAACACGTCGACAAGACCGGTCAACGTGTAACCGGCGTGCAGAGTGGCCCACGCGGTATTGGTGATCAGCGCGGCGCCCCAAAAACCGAGACGCGACTGAGCAAGGGCAGATTGCAGGAACCCGCGAAACAACAACTCCTCCGACAACGGGGCGCCAATCACGGCGACAAGCAGCACAAGCCACCAGTATTCCCCCTTCATCAGCGACCAGAGCCCGGCAAGATCCGTCAAGACGTCCTGCGGCCGGAGCAGCCAGGCCAGGACTGAAAAAATACCCGAAACCAGTACGACCAGCGCAAACGCCTTTACAAATGTCACCGTGCCTCCGGTGACAGGAACGAGCGCCAGCGCCTTGTTGCGGTCGCTCTGATAGAAAACCGCAGCCCACAAAACCAGCGCAACAGTAACAACCTGCATCAGAAGCTGCGAAAGCAGAAGCTGCGCCTCAAGGGGCCCATCGAGGATTTCCTGTGCTGGAACCGACCAAGTGGTTACGAATAAATACGAAACCAATCCCGATACCATCGCGGCTACAACGATGAACACGGCCATCAGGCATGCGCGAAACGGCGTCCAACCGGTTTCTGGCCGGTAAAGGCCAACAGTGCCGGTAAGCGGGAAAATCTTCGCGGTTGACATAACCCCTCTCAGTTTTGACACCTGGGCGCTGAAAATGCGTAGACCGGGCTGCCGCCCTGTCCTTCCCACTACGAATGTCTGCCCACCCCTATTGGCACAAGTGACTGGCTATGGATTTGCACGAGAACACAACTAAAACAACAACTTCGCTTCGTGAGACCATCCGCGGCCTCTACCATGGCAATGATCCACAGGCACGAGCGTTCCGGTTCGCACTGCTGGCGTTCGATATCTTTACGATCGTTTTCTTCATCGTCTCCGCCGTGTTCGAAAATGCCACCTGGATTCTGGTCGCCGATGCCATACTGGCGGTATTGATCGCCATTGATCTCTGGGTGCGCTGGTGGATTTCCTACGATCGCAAGAGTTTCATGTTGCAGTTCGCGACCTGGACCGATGTGATCGTGATCATCACACTTCTGCTGCCCGCTTTCCTGGGTAATTTCCTGTTCCTGCGCGTCCTGCGGGCCCTGCGCCTACTGCGCTCCTATCGGGTGCTGGCCGATCTGCGCGAGGAGTTCGTCTTCTTCCGCCGCAACGAGGAAGTCATCCAGTCGACGATCAACCTCATGGTTTTCGTCTTCGTCATGACCGCGTTGGTCTACGTCCTGCAGGTCCATAACAACCCGTCGATCAACAACTACGTCGATGCACTCTATTTCACCGTTACCGCGTTAACGACGACCGGCTTTGGCGACATCACGCTGCAAGGAACCACTGGCCGGCTGTTGTCCGTCATCATTCTATTGTTGGGTGTCGCGCTCTTTTTGCGGCTCGTTCAGACCATCTTCCGGCCATCTCGCGTGATCTTTGAGTGTCCCGACTGCGGCCTCAACCGCCACGAGGCCGATGCCGTCCACTGCAAGCACTGCGGCCGCGTTCTGCACATCACAACCTCCGGCGATGTATGAGCCACGGGGCTCAAGTAGCTGCAGGCCCAGTAATCATCAGGCCGAAATGTCGCACGAGAAGAAAAAAGCGTGCATTAAGGACAAGCTCGCAACCTGTTCGCGTAACACCACTTTTTTTTCGCCTCACCTCATCATATATCTAAGGACGCCGGCTGACGCCGGCTATGGCGATAAACGCGGCCGTAATAAGCCTATCGGACCCGGGGGCGGTACCCGGCGCCTCCACCAAATGCCCGCCGCTTGTTCCCACGCCTTACAAGCCTGGGAGCCCTAAGCGGGTATCTGATGGGGGCGAAATAGGATCGACGAGGGTGTAAAGGGTTTAGCTTTTGCTCGGCATGGTACCGCCGTTATCGGGCCATCCAGAATAGTTGCCAATGACAACTATGCTGAGGCCGCAGTCGCTGCGTAAGCAGTGCCTAACGCCTAAACTTAAGCCCTTGCCCCTAGCAGGGTAAGGCGCGGTTTCGGAGGGCACCGGGCAACAGAAGCCCTCCACTTCGACTTGACCTGCGGCCCTACTTTCGCCGAAGACAAGGGCTGGGACTAATTTCGGTCACCAACACAGTAGGGAATACGCGGGCAGGGATGACGAGCGAGTCAATGATCGACTACGAGGCTTTGGCGCAAGATGCCATGCGAGGACTCGTTCGAACCGTTCTGCAGCGCACGGTGAAATCCGGCCTGCCCGGTGACCACCATTTCTATATCTCGTTTGATACCAACGCGCCTGGCGTTTCGATCTCGAAACGTCTCCGCGAGAAGTATCCCAACGAGATGACAATCGTGCTGCAGCATCGTTTCTGGGATCTCTTGGTTTCCGATGAGCGTTTTGAAGTAAAGCTGACCTTCGACGGCATCCCCGAGCGCGTGGTGGTTCCCTTCAGCGCCATCAAGGTCTTCTTCGACCCCAGCGTCCGTTACGGTCTGCAGTTCGAGGAGCCCGATTTCAATGCCGAAGCCGTGGATCTGTCGGTAACCTCGCTCGACCAGAACTTTACCGACTCCGAAACGGGCCATTTCCCAGCCGAACCCGCGACAGTCTCCCATCTCTCCAAGCACGCGTCGGACGACGCTGAAGAGCGTCACACCGATGACGCAGGCTCAGCTCAAGCGGCCGAGACCGCTACGAGCCAGGAGCGTCCCGGCCATAACGACGACGGATCCGATGAGCATGCGGCTGACGGCGAACCCGCCGGCGCGGAAATCGTCAGCCTCGACGCCTTCCGCAAGAAGTAAGCCGTTTGCGCCGCAGACGATCCGCAAGACCACACACATAGACCAAAGCGGACCATCTCCGCCGGTGGCGCCGCGCCCCCGAGCCGGTGTATGACAAGACCCAGACCCCAGCACCTTCAACACCGATTTGCCGCGTGTTGAGCAGCAAACCTTTAACACCGGCTTGCCGTGTGTTGAACAGCAAAACCACCAAGCGAGGCGCTTTCGATGACCGCCAAAACCCGCACCGAATCCGACACCTTCGGCCCCCTCGACGTCCCCGCCGACCGCTATTGGGGCGCCCAGGCACAGCGTTCGCTCGGCAACTTCAAGATCGGCTGGGAAAAGCAACCACAACCGGTCGTGCGCGCGCTAGGCATCGTCAAACGCGCCGCCGCAGAAGCCAATATGGCGCTCGGCAAACTCGATGAGAAGCTCGGCCACACCATTGTCGCCGCCGCTCAAGAAGTCCTAGAAGGAAAGCTGGACGATCACTTTCCCTTGGTCGTCTGGCAAACGGGCTCCGGCACCCAGTCCAACATGAACGCCAACGAAGTCATCGCCAACCGTGCCATCGAAATGCTCGTCGGCGAGATGGGCTCAAAGTCACCGGTCCACCCCAACGACCATTGCAACATGAGCCAATCCTCAAACGACACCTTCCCAACGGCCATGCACATTGCCTGCGTCGAGGAGATCCACCACCGCTTGCTACCGGCACTGCAGAATCTTCGCAACGCACTGAACGACAAGGCCGAAGCCTGGAAAGGCATCATCAAAATCGGCCGCACGCACACGCAGGACGCGACGCCGCTAACGCTCGGCCAGGAGTTCTCTGGCTATGCGACACAGCTAGACAATGGCATCGAACGCATCGAACAGACTTTACCGAAACTGATGGAGCTGGCTCAGGGCGGCACCGCCGTCGGCACCGGACTGGCTTCACCCGAGGGCTTCGCCGAAATGGTCGCTGACAAGATCGCGAGCATCACCGGCCTGCCCTTCAAGACGGCCCCAAACAAGTTTGAGGCTCTCGCCGCACACGACGCCATGGTCATGAGCCATGGCGCCATCCACTCGGTCGCAATGAGCTGCTTCAAGATAGCAAACGACATCCGCTTCCTGGGCAGCGGCCCTCGCTCCGGCCTCGGCGAACTGGCGCTACCCGAGAACGAGCCTGGATCTTCGATCATGCCGGGCAAGGTCAACCCAACCCAATGCGAAGCGCTAACCCAAGTTTGCGCGCATATTCATGGCAACAACGCCGGTCTCGCTTTCGCAGGCAGCCAAGGCCACTTCCAGCTCAACGTCTATAGTCCGATGATGGCCTACAACTTCCTTCAGTCCGTCCGCCTGTTGGCGGATGCCGCCAACTCGTTCACGGACAACTGTGTCGTCGGCATCGAACCGCGTCTGGAAAACATCGAAAAGGGCCTGAAGAACTCTCTGATGCTGGTAACTCCGCTAAAGGAGAAGTACGGCTACGACCGCGCCGCTAAGATCGCCAAGTCCGCCCACAAAAACGGCACAACGCTGCGTGAGGAAGCTATGAGTAACGGCATCCCAGCCGACGACTTCGACGCCATCGTCCGGCCCGAGAAGATGATCGGCCCAGCCTGAGAGATGGTCGGTCGGCCCCAGACATCTATTCGTCGCTCCGATCGACCGCTCGAGGGATGAGCAAGAGGACTGTGGATGGCGGTTCATCGATCGGTACGTTTAAGCTCAACGCGGCGGTTGACCGCCCGCCCTTGCAGCGTGCCGTTGGTTGCTTTCGGTTCGGTCGCCCCGGCACCGGAGGTCGTCAACCGAGCGGCCTTGATGCCATACCGCTTGACCAGCTGCGCCTTGACCGAGTTGGCACGACGTTTTGACAGGCTAGCATTATAGTCCGCACCACCAATTGAATTGGTATGCCCTAGAATTTCCAGTGTCCACCGCGGATTGGCATTTAATGTTTTTGCAATATCAGAAATAAGGCTCTTGGTCTCTTTTCGGATCGTTGCCTTGTCGAAATCAAAGTGGATTCCGTAAAGATCGAGCTTGCGAATTGTTTTAAGCGTTTGCTCCATCGCCTTCTGTTGCGAATACCCAGCAGTTACGTGCACCGTACGCACGGTGCGCGGCTTGTTCTCCCAATTGAAATTGATCACATATTGGAGCAGAACCGGGCGGTTTTTGTCATCGAGAAAATAGAAATCTCCGGTGCCCGAGCGGCGGCCCTGTTGAAATACACCCTCGACATGAACCACGGGCAAATCAACCAACTGGTTTTCGACCAGGACCGGCAACGTAATGTTCTGCTGCCGCATGGTGAGAATTCCGTTGATCGTATTAAGTCGCACATCGTGCATGAGCGCGACACGGGCCTGACCGGTCTCCCGCAGCTCTTTTAGGATGGCATTCGAAACACCAAGAGACGTGGTACCCGGAACCGTGACGGGCACTCGGCGGTCAAAGCCGATGAGATAGACCCGTGCACGCTGGCTATCCTCCATCAACACCCGTCGCTTTGTTGCCGTTCCGCGTGTATCAATATAGTCGATTTCGTACCAGTCACCATTGACGTCCGTGATCGTATTTATTTCTTCCGCATCAAATCCGTATTGACTGGTGAAAGTGCGCTTTATCTGCAGTCCTTCATGCAATGCAAACGGACCGGCATAAGCAAAAGCTGCAAGAATTGCCGCACCGGCAGCAAAAGAAAAAGAGAAAAGCGCAATCCTGTTTTTTCTCTGCACTGAAATTCCTCATTGTGTATTGATGACGCAATAAAAAAACTCCCCACCGGGCGCAGACGCTATCTTATGACCGGAGCCTCGTCATCCTCGAAAATGACTTCATCGAACTCATCGCAAACGTTCACCAAAATCCGGTTCGCGGCAAACAGCCACGAAATGGGAATACCCTGAGATTTAGGGGAGTTGGCAAGCATATCTGGAAACGACCGCTATGGCCTGAGCAACGCTGTGCAGCGGTCCGTATCACCGTAGTGCTGGGAATATATCAACAGGATTTCGCGACCAGAAGCCCCCCGTCGGTCGTCAACTGGACAATCGTGCGCGCGGCTGGACGCCCCTCAACCGGATTAGTCGCGGGAACGAGAGCTCAAACGTAACCGATATCTTTGAGAACATGCCGCAGACCGGCGCTGAATTCTTCTTGCAGCCGCACGATACGGATCGGCATATCCGTCCTCGGAATTGGCTCGCCACACTCCCAGAAGACCGCTTGGCCGCCTGCAACGCCATCCGGGCACAAGCCTCGGAGGCTGAGAAAACCGGAGAATCGCCCTTTGCCGTCGGTTCACCAATTGGCAGCAATTCTCCTTCCCGAGCCCAGCGCATACTGGCCAATTCGATTTCACGGTGAAGCACAGCCCGCAACGCCTCGCCGGCGATTTCGCCGAGTTCCGTATCGACCTGTTCCGGCAAGTCGGGATGCTGCCGCTTAATCAGCCTCATAGTGCTTTCGGAATTCAATGATGTTGGTGCTGGAATTTCCGTCTTCCGACATACCGACACCTCTATAATGTTGCGTCCGTTCACTGGCCGGTGAAAAAGCCAGACATCAAAAGGGTGGCTTGTCGCGGGGCGACAGCCCACCAGTTTACCATCTCAGAGGAGGGGAGGAGGAGAACGCCAAATGCGAGCGCGGTATCAACTATGGTCGTCCTGCACAGACACTTGGTATGCAATATGCCATGAGCGAGCGTGCACCAATAGTATCCTGTAGTTTTCCTGCATACTCTGCGCAGCGAACACAGCGTCTTCTCTAACTCAAACGGCAAGCCGCATATGACTAGGCCGCGCAAACGCTCCTTCAAGATCCGTGGACACAGAACCTCACTATCCCTCGAGGAACCCTTTTGGGAAGCGCTCAGAGAAATCGCCGAGGGTGAGAAAAAGCCGCTAGCACAACTCGTCGCCGACATCGATAGCGCCCGTGATGCTAGCGCCTCCGGGCTGTCGGGCGCCATCCGCATATTTGTTTTGGAGCACTACCGGCAACGTGCCGGCGAAAAACGCGAATTCTAACCGGAGCAGCGATTAGTCGATGCCGAAAACCTGGTTCGAAAACGACTTTGGCTTTGGCTTGCGGCGGAAATTCGTAGGCGGCCGATAACGCCTGCTTGAAGGACGGCTTTGTTGTTTCGGCTGCACGCTGCGGACGTTGGAGTTGTCCTGACCGGCACTCTGGCCAGCCTCAGCTGGCACCGGGGTGGCTTGCCACCCGTCGACCGCTCCGTTTGCGCCATAATATCCACCGGCGCCATTGCGCCTGGCTGCCGCCGCCCGTTCCGCCTCCAGACGCTGGCTTTCCAATTCCAGCTGGCGACGGCGTTCGCGCTGACGGGCACCGGCGTCCTCATCGAGTTGGCGCAATCGCTCCAGTTCGTTGACGTTACGCTCCATCTTCCTAACAGCCAGCTCACGCTCGAGCGCGTCCGGCACAACACGCGCCTGCGAGGTCCCGATCTTGGTGAGCGGTCCGACATAACTCACCGCAACCGGAGGCCAAGGCCGGCTCGCCTTCGCCCCGTTCATCACCACCTGCCATTCACTGTCGAACGCGAAGGTCCCGAGATCAGCCGTCATGGTCACCGTCGAACGGCCTTGCTTCTGCGCGACTTCAAGGCGGTCAACCTGAACCGCACCGTCCGCGATCTGCAGGCCCACCAAGCGGGAACCGAGATCCAAACGACCCTCGCGGGTGGCTTCATGTAATAGCGTCCGCAACTGCTCGCCCGAATAGGTCTCGGCAGCCAACGTCGCCTCCGCCGCCTCACGGATACCTTCCGGCGAAAGCCCAGTCAGCGTCACACCATTGAGCATCAATTTTCCTTTTCCGGTCGCCACCGAAATTACACCACGAGGGGTAAGTGCGCGGCCTTCAAAATCGAGCTCAAGATCGGCGCGACCCGTTCCGAAAATACGCCCTCTATTGGTGGCATTGACACCACCGGAGACCGATGCCAAACGGGCTACGTCGGCACCCTTCAACGACAAGGAGCCCTTCGCGGTGGCACCTGCAGGCGCTTTGGTAAGAGTCAATTCAGCTTTGAAGCTGCCGCCGAGAGCTTTCGCCTCCTTGAGCTCGAAAGCCAGCGTCTCCTCCCCGGCACGAATCACAGAGACCGCCTGACGGACCGCAACGCCATCAGCGATTTCAAGATGGTTCGTTTTGAGTTCGATCGTCCCAGAGACGCCTTCCAGCAGTGTGAAATCGAAAGCGCGGTTGGAGAAAACCGGTGGTGCGTCTGCCGCTAACACACCGTCGGCGACGGCCTTTTCATCTAACGGAACAGCCGCTTCAGCCTTCGCGACTTGCAACGTCGCCTGCCGTCCATCGGGCTTCGAAAGAACCGCCGACAGGATGCGCGGCAGACTTCCTCTATCGGCAACGAAATGACCATCAACCTTGCTGCGACCGCCTTCGCCGACGGTAACGATGGCCCGTCCGCCGATCCGAGCTCCCGCTAATTTAACGTCTCTCGGAGTGACAACGAGCCTGTTCTCTGTCCATGCCACGTCCGCAAGACCGTCGTAATCAAGTTCACCCACACCACGCGGGAGCTCAACGCCCGCCAACCGCATAAGCTGGCGCACATCTCCGGTCCGCAGCTGCAGTTCACCATTAAGCGCCGAAACTCCATCTGCCGCGATCTTGGTCTTCCCATCGAACACCAATGAAACGGCACGACTATCAACCGTCATCAGCGTCATGAGATCGGATTTCAGGAATCCCAGCAGCTTTGACCAGTACATTTCCGGGATCACGGGTCGCTGCCTGCGCTTCTTCCGAGACGCGTCCACCAGCCAGACTGACAAACAACCGCGCTGTGTCCGCCGCATCGGATCTCAAGACGAAGTCGACTGGAGCTTTGCGCCATCCGCTCAGCCCACCGTCGATCTTCAGTCGTGCGTCAACGCGACCACCGCCGGCAACGCCATCGAAAGTCAGGTCAGCGGCACTGGCAAGACGCGCGCCAAGCTGCATCTGTCCCGCAACGCGTATTGGGGCGAACGCCGCAAACCGGTCACGGTCTGCAGGAGCCGCCGATTCCCCCGCCCAAAGGTCGGCCAGCTTCCACGCCGCGGCTTGGTCCTTGGCGCCGACGAGAAAGTTGAGGGTCCCCTTAGGCTGCACGCCAACGCCCTCGACAGTACCGTCCACATCGACGCTGAGCCCTTCCGCCGTCAACAGCTTGACTCGCTGGATCTGGATTTTGCGGCCGTGCAATTTAAATTTCGCATCGACATCCCTGAGGGTATTCGTACCATCGACCAACCGCCCGGCCTTGAGATCGAGCATCACCTCACGGCCTTCACTATCAAGCCAGCTGTAAAGGTCGCCCTTGTTTTGATTCTGCTTGGATTTGCCGGCTTCGTCGGATGCGGGCGCCGACAAGATCTCGGTGAGCGCCGGCAACTCCAACTTGCCTAAACCAAACCAACGAGTATCGACTTCGTAACCCTCGACGCTGAGTTCGAGAACGCGTCGCTCGCCATCGTCCCAATTGAGATTGCCGCGAACGGGGATGCCGGAAAACTCCGCCACTGCGGACTTCAGCATCACCCGGTTTGTGCCAAGCTGCATCCGGCCTGAAACGGAGAACGGGCCATCGCTGATGGGCGAAGCCATATCGCTCGAACCCATCCCCCAGTGGATCACACGGGCCGCGCTGACCCCGCCCAGGAAGAGATCGCCATCAAACACCGGCTGGCCATCGACAGAATCGACCCGCCCGGAAAAGTTGACACGCGCACCTCCCGGCAAGACCGCCCGCAAGGTGCGCAGCTCCAGTGGTCCCTTGGCCCGTTCCATCGCGACGACAAGTCCGGAAACGGTTTCACCTCCAAGATTGACTTGGTCGACATCGAGCCGTGCCGTGACATCGGTTTCGCCTGGAAACAATTCAAGCAGAGCCGCTATCAGTCTGCGGGACATCGGTAGTGGTGCAGCTGTTTTCTTGGCTTGGGCGGTAGCTTCCGTCGTCTCTGCCGCAGTGGATTCCGCCTGTCCGTTGGCCAACAGATCGATATCGAGCCAACGCGAGTCCAGGACAACTTCCACCTTGTGCCGCTCTGCCCATTCCGCCGTCAGCGAGCCCGCCAGGGTCTGCGGCTGCGCGAAATCATCAAACGCGATCGTCAGATCATTGAGATTGAGGGTTTGCCCTTTCGCCACAAGCGTTGATCTGGCTTCGGCGACAAGCGGTCTGCTGCGATCCGTGCTTGCCTCCGCCACTGTGATTTTCGAGATTAGACTGCCTTCGATGGAAGGACGTTCCCAGAAGCCTTGCACCAGACCATCGAACCTATGGTCATCCGCACGCCGCCCGGTGATATGCGCAGTCAGCCTGAACGCGCCATTGGCGTCGGCCTCCGTGCTCGCCACACGGATTTCTGCCTGTGTTCCGTTGAGAGCCGCCGTGCCACGGAACGCGTAGGGACCAGCCAGCGCTGGAGCCGTAAGTTCTCCAGAAATCTTCTCGAGCCGGGCCAACTCCCCGCCCTGTTCAATGCTGTAGGAAATGGTGCCGTCTTCGATCGCAACAGAATTGAGTTTGACACCTGCCGGCACGAACGGCAGCGTTTTGACATCAGGCAACGTTCGCCAGTTGCCAAACCCGTCGCCATCAGCCGCAAGAGATAGGACTGGCCGCACCAGCTCCACCTTTTTGGCCTGCAGGACGCCCTTGAGCAGCGGCGGCACGGCGAGCCACATCTTAAAACTGTCAGTCTTGAACAGCGGTCCACCGGCAATTCCGGTTGTATCAGAAATGCTAAGGTTCTCGAACAGGACGTAAGGAGCCGGCAGAAGGCGCAAGTTGACATTGCCGCCAACGCGCACGCGGCGCCCCAGCAGGCGCGTCGCCTCTTCCTCGAAAACACCCCGATAGCTATTCCAGTCGACAAAGTGCGGTCCAGCGAACAATGCAGCGAAAACCGCGATCAGCAGACCACACAGCCACATCAGGAACGTGTTCAATACCGCCTCCAGTCCACATCGCGGCTAGGATCCGCGAAACCGCCTCGAAGGGACCGTAACCGACACACCCTCCTTGCGAGCAGCCAAGCTGCAACGCGCCCCAGCCTTAGACGTCCTATTTCGTATTCCCTCGTTGTTCATCTTATCGCACAACAAGGACAGGAATGGGACCGCCTTTTTGTTGCACTGCAGAGACACGCTTGAAAGGATACAGTGTCCGGTGATGAAGCGACATCGGTGCGTCCTCAGTACGTGGATCGGACCGACACCGGCTTACAAATAGGCATGCAGCAACAAAACAAGGCAGCTTCGGCACATAACAAGACGCCGGCTGACTTAACAGCCAGACACGGCCTCCTCTGGGGCCGGCAGCAGTGGCGCAAGAGCGTGGCAGATTTCCTCAAACGATCACAAGAGATCGTGAACAACCGCTTCGGCGTCAATATTCGCGACTTCCTGGCCGAACGCCAGCCTCTGGTCTGGTTGTTAGCATTGATCATTTCAGTGGCAGTTGCCTATGCCGCGCTCGCTTTCCGCTGGCTGATTGGCATATTCCAGCTGCCGTGGCTGGGCACGCAGACCGAACGCGTAGCAAGCGCCGCCGCCGAACTTCCCTTCTGGCAGGTAATACTCGCCCCGGCGATCGGCGGTCTCATCGTCGGGTTTTTGCTCGACCGCTACATGCCCGGGCGGCGCGCGCATGGCGTCGCCGACGTGATCGAAGCCCGCGCGCTCCACAACTCACACATCGATCCCAAGACCGGTTTCTTCAGCGCGCTTCTTTCGGCGATTTCCATAGGATCTGGCGCCAGTGTCGGCCGAGAGGGTCCGATCGTCCACCTCGGAGCGACCTTGGCTGCCATGGTCGAAGACTACTTTAAGCTCTCCCCTGGTGCCCGCCGCACGCTTCTGTCCTGCGGGGTCGCCGCGGCTGTTTCCGCCTCCTTCAACGCTCCAATTGCCGGTGTCCTTTTTGCGCACGAAGTAATCCTAACCCACTATGCGTTCCGCGCACTGGTGCCAACGGTAATTGCCAGCGTCGCCGCTGCCGTCATTGCCCGCGTTCACCTCGGCAATTCGGTGACCTTCCTAATCCCGGACTATTCCATCACCTCGTATTGGGAGTTTCCCGCGTTTGCGCTACTTGGACTGACCTGCGCCGTGGTCGCCATTATCTTTGAGATCGCGCTAATGGCCACCGACCGGGTCTGCTGGCGCTTCGAGATGCCGCTGTGGCTGCGCACCGGCCTCGGCGGGCTCTTGGTCGGTTGCATTGCGGTGTTCTTCCCGCAGGTTCTCGGCGTCGGCTATGACGCCACCAATGAAGCCTTGCAGCGCGAATTACCATTGCTTCTGCTGATCTGGCTCATCGTCGCAAAAACTGCCGCGACCGCCATTTCGCTCGCCTGCCGCTTTGCTGGTGGGATCTTCTCTCCATCGCTCTATCTTGGTGCCATGACGGGGTCCGCATTCGGTCTCGTCGCCACCTCGGCCTTCCCGGAATTCGGCTCCAGTCAGGGCTTGTACGCCATCCTCGGGATGGGTGCCGTGGCTGCCAGTGTTCTTGGCGCGCCGTTATCGACGACATTGATCGTCTTCGAGCTGACCGGCGGCTACACGATGACCATCGCGCTTCTGCTCACCGTCTCCATTGCGGTTGGCGTGACACAAGCCTTCCTCGGCCATTCCCTGTTCTATTGGCAGCTTGGCCGGCGTGGATTGTTCCTCCAGGAGGGCCCGCATAAATCTATCCAGCGCCGGCTCCACGTTGATGATTTCTTCACTCCCGTCGATCCGGAAGCTGATGCCCAGCACGTGCAGGACAAAGAAGCCCCTTGGCTCATGGCAACCGACACGCTGGAGAGAGCTTTGCGTGAATTTGATCGTTGCGGCCAACCCCGTATCGTCGTGGTGTCGGCGAACGATCCGACGCTAATCATCGGTCACGCCGGCCGCCTCAGCGCCCTCAATCTCTTCAACAAAGCCCTCATCGACGCCGCCGTGGAGGAACACCGCTAGGAAGCGGATCAGGTGGGAGCTCCACCCTTGGCTACATCGTACCGCGCTGGCTGAGGAACGGTTTCTGCGCCGCGTTATTGATACCAAGCCAGCCCGAAGTAATAGAAACGATAACGGCACCAGCCCACGGCACGACGAACCACCATTGCAGGTGATCGCCGGCAATCATCCAGCCTCCGATGCCGGAGAAGACGGCTGCCGTGATGGTGCTGAGCGCCGCGTCCCATTGCGTGATCGCACGACGGTTTCGCGGTTCGTCACGGTGACGAATTCGGCGACCAGCCAGATCACCGAAAGCACAACCATGACAAGCAACCAGAGATAGACATCCTGTGGGACCGGCCACTCCATCACCGAGGTGCGAAGGGATTTTGCCCCGTCGATCAGCGCTCCAGCGGCATAGCCGGCGCCAGCAAGTAGGTACGGGAACATCCAGATACCGAGCATCCCCAGGACACCGCCTTTGGAGCGCACGGAGGCGAAGGGGGACAAGGACTTGGGCATCGGGGCACCCACCAAACAGAATGACATAAGACAGACTGCTGATTAGCACAGCTAGAGTGGAGTGTCAGCATGAAGTCGGCTGAAAGCCATCCGCTACCTCAACCTGACAACACATGAACTCAACGGCAATTCAACGGCTGGGAGTTTGTCTCCTTGACAATTTGCCGGCACCTGCCAGATCAGCGGCGCGGAAGTGGAACACAACCGAACGGTGCAATGACGAACCTCAGCTGGGAGACGATGTCTTGAGAGAGCGATTGCGCGGAGTGGTGGAAGCCCCTTGGTTTTCCAACCTGATCATCGCGGTAATCTTGATCAATGCGGTCACGCTTGGGCTTGAGACCTCGAGCACGGCGATGGCGGCAGCTGGATCCCTGCTAGTCGCGTTCGACAGGATTGCACTGACCATTTTCTGTGTGGAGATTGCCGCGAAGCTGTTCGTTCACCGGTTGTCCTATTTCCGCGACCCCTGGAATGTCTTCGATTTTATCATCGTCGGCATTGCCCTCATGCCGTCAGGCGATGGCTTGTCCGTGCTGCGTTCGCTACGCATCCTGCGCGCCCTGCGGTTGATCTCCATAGTGCCGGAAATGCGTACGGTGGTGCAGGCGCTGCTCAACGCAATTCCAGCTATGGCCTCGGTCATCGCACTTCTGGCGCTGATTTTTTACGTGGCCGCCGTAATGACCACGAAATTGTTCGGGGGCGCCTTTCCTGAATGGTTCGGGACCATTGGTGCGTCGCTCTACACCCTGTTCCAGGTCGTCACACTTGAATCCTGGTCGATGGGCATCGTTCGCCCCGTGATGGAAGTCCACCCCTACGCGTGGGCCTTTTTCGTCCCATTCATTCTCGTGGTCACGTTTGCCGTGTTGAACTTGTTCATCGCGATCATCGTCAACGCCATGCAGACGGCTAGCGGGCAGAACGAAGAGCATCATCATCGCGAAAACGAAGCACACTTCGCCGAGCTCATGGACGAAATGAAGGGATTGCGCCTTGAGATAGCTGCGCTGAGAAAAGAGCGCGCGTCCGCATCACCTTCGCAGGAATGACCCGATCAATTCCAGAACCGCCACCGGCCGCTCATCCTGAGGAACGTGACCGCAACCAGTCAGTATCTTGAGTTGACCGCGAGGCAGAGCCTTGACCAACCGGATGCCGGTTTCCATTGGGACGGTCTGATCTCCATCGCACCAAATGACCAGCGTGCGCTGGCGTACGGAGGGATAACGCGCAATCAGATCCTCCATGTGCTGTGGCACGATACGCCGCGCCGTCGTGATTAAAGCGTGGCGTGCCGCCGCCTCGTAGAAAGGGGCCGCATAGCCACGCACCTCATCGAGAGTGAGTTTCTGCGCCTGCACCTTGTCGAGGGACAGCCACGTCGTCAGTTCGGGCGGCAGCAGCATCAACGCCGCATATGGGATCACTGGCAGTTTCATGAAATCGACGAAACCAGTGCCCGGTTGCTGATAGGTCGGTGCATTCATCAAGATCAGGTCTTTAACCCGGCCCGGCTCGACCTCGTTGAAACGCAAGGTCACCAGCATGGCAATCGCCCCGCCAAAGGAATGACCCACGATGGTCAGGTTCTTGAGCCTGCGTTTGCGGATGAATGCTAACACGAGATTGGCGTGATCGTAAGGACTGTAGGCCTGCGTAAAGGGCTTTTCCGAACGGCCAAAGCCTTTGAAATCGAGGACGATGACACGATGGTGGCGGGACAGAGCCGGGATCAGATTGCGCCATGTAAAGGTCGAAGCGCCAAGTCCGTGCAAAAGGAGCATCGGCCGCCCCTTTCCATACTCCTCGGCATATAGGTGCACCGTTCCCTGGCCGGGAGCCTGAAGGCCAATATGGTAAGCCTTTGAGTAAGTGTGCGCGGAAACATCACCGGACCAGCCCGCGAAGCCAAAGGCAAAAATCAAAAAGCCAAGCCACAACCGAACAGCCAGACAACGCATCCACAACCCCACGCGACGCCTCAACGAGCAATCTGAGAACAATTGCTCCATCATGGATGTAACGGGAGAATGCCTACCGGACGGTTAATTGCCGTGTCGATTTGGGGTGCTCGGCGAGGCAACGTGGCGGCTTAAAAAAGACCGCCGATATTAGACTTCTGCGTCGAAACTCGATATCCGAGACCACTTCAAAGTCCGGCGACGCGCCGTTCGCGTGTGACCGCGGTCTGCGCTGATGCGGTCTGGGTATAGAGCTGCATATCCTCTTCGACACCCTCAGGAACGCGGGTCAGCGCCTTATCGGTATAGTTGTCCTTTGTCGCATCCACCGCGATCTTACGGCAAATGGCGCGCAATGACCGCCAGCGCTGAAACAGCGTTGCCTGCTTGCGGGCAAGCTCAAAGACGTAATTCGTATAAAACGGCAGCCAGGATTCCTGGGCGAGACCGGGACGGCGGCTCAAACGATCCTTGCGCCGCAGAAGACCGGCCTGCAACGGGTGAACTTTTTCAACCGGCACCGCGGAAGAGAACCATAACAGGACGGCCATCAGCCGGTAGATGTCGATGCCGCTGGCGTGAGCCCGCCGCAGAATCGTCTCCATGTGGTCATCGGTGTAGAACTGCCCCCAGGCTGCGTAATAGGTCTGCTGCCACTGCTGGCGGGTCATCTTGGGATGGTCGGTGACGACATGTTCCAGCTCGTAGCGGTTCATGTCGACGTCCATGGCGACGCCTTTGGCGTCAAGAACCTTGTGATCCTCCGATCCGGGAAGCGGCGTCAGAATAAAGAACTCCAACGCATCGATCGGCAGCTCATCCTTGATGATCTCGATGTCGCGCGCAATCGACTCCGGCGTGTCGTTTGGAAAACCAAGGATGTAACCGGCAAACGTCATGATCCCAACGGCTTTCCAGTCGAGCAGCATCCGCCGGTACTCAGTCAGTTTGTTTTGCCGCTTCTTCGCCGCTAATAGGTTATCGGGATTGACGTTCTCCAGCCCAATGAAAACCCTTGTGACGCCAGCGCGTTTCGACTTCTCGATGAAGTTCGGAATCTTGTGACACAGCGTATCGACCTGGATCATGAAGCGCACGTCGAGACCTTTAACCTCACGCAGATCGATAATGCGGTCGTAGATCGCTTCCCAATCCTTGTTACGCGCGAAATTATCATCGGTGATGAAAAAGCGGTCCACACCTTGAGCGTAGTTGGCGCGAATGATCTCCTCGACGCTGTCTGGAGTCCGATAGCGGGACTTGCGACCTTGGACGTTGATGATCGTGCAAAACGAGCACTGGAACGGACAGCCGCGTCCGGCATCGAAGCTGGTCACATTGCCAACGGTGCGCTTGACGAATTCCGAAGCAAGGAAGGGCGGCGCGGCGAGGTCGCCGATATCCGGCAGCTCCTTCATGTAATTGTAGACGTCGCGGGTTTCGCCGCGCGCGCTGTCGACGACAAGACCGTCGAAATGCTCCTCGGATTCACCTGCAAACAAAGTGATGCCGAGCGCCTTGGCCTCTGCGATATCGGGCGGCAGCTGCGGAAGCATGGCGAGGCAGCCTGAGACGTGAAACCCACCGATTACGACATTGACGCCAGCCTGACGAAGCGGCCGGGCCAAATCCATCGTGCGTGGGAACTCATTCGACTGGACGCCGACAAAGCCGACGAACCCAAGGAAATCACTTTGCTGGAACCGCCTGATAATCGCCGGCACGTCAACGTGGGTGTTCGTTTCGTCGATCGTGGTGACGCGGATCGCTATATCGCGGCCGAGTATTTCGCGCTCCGCTGCACTGCGGGCCAATGCGTTGACGCAAGCCAACGAGTTCGAAGGCATGGTCGAACGGACCCACTGAATGACATAGCCATCTTCGTCGTAGTGCGACGGCTTGATCAGCACGATCTGGAAGTCGCGGAACGGTCCATGCGATTTTCGCAGCATGCGGGCTCTCCAGAGGGCGCCGCAGGCCTGTCTGGGACGCGCCGTTCAAGCCAGCAGTAACAGCGAATTCGACCCTGGCCATAAGATTCCCGAGCGCACAGGTCGATTAATCCAACGGCTATGTCCTTTTGGTCTCGTTCCCGCCAGTTACCCACACAGACGCGTTTGCCTGGGGATTACCCGTGCAAACCCCAGAAACATCATTAATATTCCATTGACACCCATAAAATTCCATGTGATCCCATACGTGCCCGTCCGCACCGGGCAAGGGGCCGTGGCTGAGGCGCCTGTCTTGTTAGAGGGCCAAGCCAGTGTGACCGCCACGGTCCGCCCGGCACCCCGCCGTCAGCCCGTAGCGCATCAGGGGCCTTTGCCGGTGCTGGTTTGTTGAAGTTTGCGGGACAGTGTTTTGCGTGGAGGAACGAGGCCTACTGCAGAGGGATGGATCGCTTTGTCTCGACATATACGAACAAAATCGACGCCAAGGGTCGCGTCTCGATCCCGGCGCCTTTCCGCGCCGTGCTTGAGCGCGATGCCTACCCGGGTGGCATCTACTGCTACCCCTCGCTCGACGCTCCAGCACTCGATGCAGGCGGCGAGCGACTTGCGCGCAAGATCGACGCGCTTCTCGCAAATCTCCCGGAGTATTCAGACGAGCGGGACGAGCTATCTGTCGCGCTTTACGGCGACGTCCAGGTTCTTTCCATCGATGGGGACGGGCGCATCGTGCTTCCTGAAGGCCTTCGCCAACATGCCGGTCTTCAGAACCGGGTTGCTTTTGTCGGCCTTGGTGACAAGTTTCAAATCTGGGAGCCGGAGCGCTTCGAAGAGCGGCGGCGGAGCGCCCGTGGAAAGGTCCGCGATCACCGCGAGCTCTTCCGGGGTAAAAACGAAAAAGCTTCCGACGGATAGGTCGAGACGAAAGTTCGCAGCGGGGGCGAAGGAGCACGGGAAAGATGCCGCGGCGCAAGCCCAGAACGAGGGTGGAAAAAAGCGCTCAGGGTGGCCGGCACATTCCCGTGCTTCTCGCACTTGTCATTGAGGCACTGCGACCAACCGACGGCGAAACCTATCTCGATATGACCTACGGGGCCGGCGGCTACACGCGGGCCATTCTGCAAGCGGCTGACTGCCAAATGGTTGCGTTCGATCGCGACCCAACGGCGATTGCCGACGCCGAACCTGCGCGCGCGGAATTCGGAACGCGGCTGAAACTGCTTCAAGAACCGTTCGGAAATCTCCTGAACAAAGCGCAGGACGGCGCCGGCGGCTTCGCCCAGTGTTTTGATGGCGTCGTCTTCGATCTGGGCGTCTCCTCTATGCAGATTGATACGCCAGAACGAGGATTTTCCTTTCAGTCCGACGGACCGCTTGATATGCGAATGTCCGCCTCTTCCGCGTCCGCCACCGAAGGGCCCAGCGCGGCTGATGTCGTGAATACCTACGACGAAGCTGATATCGCCGACATACTCTACTGGCTAGCAGAGGAGCGGCGCTCACGTGCCATCGCCAAGGCCATCGTTGCGCGGCGCCAAAAAGAACCGTTTTCACGAACACTTGAGCTGGCTGAACTGGTCGGCACCGTTCTCGGCCGCGGTCCGCCCGGCAAGCATCCGGCGACGCGCACGTTTCAAGCCCTCAGAATGTATGTCAACGACGAACTTGGGCAGCTCATTCAAGGACTTGCAGGGGCTGAACGGGCGTTGCGTCCGGGTGGACGGCTCGTTGTCGTGACCTTTCATTCAATCGAGGACCGCATCGTCAAACGCTTCATCGCCACCCGCTCTGGCAAGTCAAAGGGCGTCTCGCGCCACATGCCGACATCAATTGAGTCGCTTCGACCCCCAAGTTTCCAAATCATTAACTCTCGCTCGTTAACGTCTTCGAAAGCTGAACTGGAAGCAAACCCGCGTGCCAGGTCCGCACGTTTGCGAGCGGCGGTACGCACTACGGACGATCCCTGGCCGCTCGATTGGAGTGGACTTGGTGTACCGCAGCTTAAGGGCTGATTTACGCGGTTCATCTCGGGACAGGTTGCGAAGGTGCTTGTGATGCGAATTCTATTGACGGTTGCCGTCGCGATGACACTGGGGAGTGCCTTCACGCTATATGCCGTGAATTACGAAACCCGCGGCCTTGCGGATGACGTCAAGCGCCGGGAGAAGAGCATCAACAAGGCGCGGCGTGATATCGCCATTCTGAAGGCCGAAAGGGCCCACCTGGCAAGACCTGACCGCATTGGTCGACATGCGCGGGCGCTCGGACTTGCCCCCGCCAAGCGCGGCCAGTTCGCCACCTATTCCATTTCCGACCCGACCGGTCGCCGAGTGACCCGGCGCCCGGGTGACGAGCGGTGAGCGAAGGGGATGTCAAACGGAGTCATCATTACACCCGGGCTCGCACACGGCGCGCTCAGACGGCCTGAACCGCAGGACGATGTTCTGCGCCAAGCGCAAGCTTTTCGCGCGGAACGGCGGGCCGAACGTGTTCGGGCTCTCGTTGCCATCGCGGTCATGGGGCTAGCGTTCTTGACCGTCGCCGGACAACTCGTCCGCCTGGCAATGCACGGCCAACCCGAGCAACGGATTTCAATCAATGCGCCCTTGGCCACGGCCTTCGCCCGCCCCGACATCGTTGATCGTAACGGCCGTCTCATGGCCAGCGATATCGTCATGCATTCCCTGGTCGCCGACCCCCACGTCATCCTCGATCAAGACGAAATCGCCGACAGACTGGTGACGGTTCTGCCGGATCTCGATCGCAAATGGGTGCGCAACGCGATCGCCGACCGGACCAAGCGGTTTGCCTGGATCCGCCGCGGACTGTCGCCAGCGGAGGCGCAAAAAGTACACGACCTTGGACTGCCCGGCCTGGATTTTCGCCCAGAGCTACGGCGCGCTTATCCACTTGGACGAAGCGCCGGACACGTCATCGGACTTGTCGACATTGACAACAAAGGCCTGCAAGGCATCGAGCGCTACCTCGATGAACGCAAAAACGTCGAACCTGTCCATGGTCCGTCGCTATCGGTACGTCCACCGTTACGGCTGTCACTCGACGTCGCGGTGCAGTTCGCCGTTGAAGACGAACTCGCTGAAGCAATGCGGCGCTATTCGGCAGCCGCTGCGGTAGGCCTGATAATGGATGTCAATAGCGGTGAAATCTTCGCCGCCGCATCTCTGCCCGGGCTCGATCCCATCGTCATCGACGAGCGCTTCGACAAAAACCGCATCGACCGGTTGGCCAGCGGCACGTATGAATTGGGCTCCATATTCAAGACATTCACTGCCGCGTTGGCGTTTGAAGGCGGTATGAGCCCGCAAAAGCGGTTTGATGTCCGGCAACCCCTGGAAGTCGAGGGATATCGGATCCGGGATCTGCACCCAGCCGGACGCCCGCTGACCGTCATTGAAATCTTTCTGCAATCATCGAATGTCGGCGCCGGCCTGCTCGCGCTGAACGCTGGCCAACAACGCCAGAAAGCCTTCCTCGAAGAGCTTGGCCTCACCACCCCGATGTCGACCGAGGCCGGAAACGTCGCACCCGCGAGTTTACCAGTACGCTGGGGCGACATCGAAACCGTAACGATATCTTACGGTCACGGATTGGCGGTAACGCCGTTGCAGTTTGCCGCCGCCAGCGCCGCACTGATCAACGGCGGATACCGCGTCAAACCGACATTCCTTCGCAAGCGGGGCCGCTCTCAGAAGCCCACCGAACGCGTCATAAGCTCCGAGACAAGCCGCTTGATCCAGCAACTCATGCGCGACAACGTTGCCAGCAAAACGGGGACCGGATGGCGGGCCGCCGTCGCCGGTCTCGATGTCGGAGGCAAGACCGGCACCGCCGAGATTGCGGGCGTTGGAGGCTACAAATCCAAATCCGTGATTGCCTCATTTATTGGCGCTTTCCCGATGGATAAGCCGCGTTACTTGACGCTTGTTTGCCTGTTTGAGCCGCAAGGCAACAAAGAAACCGGTGGACACATCACGGCAGGACGCAACGCAGCGCCGACAACTGCGCGTATCATCTCCAGGGTATCGCCTCTACTCGGTTTTCTGCCGAAGTAGGAGCACACCAGAACTCCTGATGTTGGTGACCGGCGGTTTGACGGTCCCCGCTTCCCGCAATAAGAACCACGAACCCTATTGAAAATTGTGCGCCAGCGCCACATTAGCAATGCTCAGGCTGTCAATGAAGCTCTCCGACATCATTGGAACGGAACAGGCGCTTGCGGCAGGACTTTCGCCCGAGAGCCTTGAACGAGAGATCACCGGGCTCACCGCGGACAGCCGGGAAGTGAAGCCCGGCTTCCTGTTTGCAGCCTTACCCGGCGCGACCGTCGATGGTGCTAGGTTCATTCCCAACTCCTTAGCCGCTGGAGCGGTTGCTGTTTTGGCTACGACGGATGCCGATCTGGGCGAATTCCAAGACCGCATGATCATCCTCCAAAGCGCCGACCCAAGACGCGACCTGGCGCGGATGGCCGCACGTTTTTGCGCACGCCAACCAGAGACTGCCGTGGCTGTGACAGGGACCAGCGGCAAAACCTCGGTGGTCGAATTCACCAGGCAGATATTTGCAGCACACGGGTTGCGCGCGGCGTCCGTCGGCACGATCGGTATCGTCAAGCCGGACGGCGGTCGTTACGGCTCCCTGACGACCCCCGACCCGGTCTCACTGCACCGGTCGCTGGCCGCACTTACTGATGACGGCGTCACCCATCTCGCGTTTGAAGCTTCCTCCCACGGGCTCGATCAGCACCGCCTTGATGGTGTTGAGCTAACCGCTGCCGCGTTCACGAATTTGGGCCGCGATCATCTTGACTATCACCCCAACCTCGAAGCCTACCTCAACGCCAAGCTGCGGCTGTTCACCGAACTGCTGCAACCGGGGCGGACCGCAGTCATCAATACCGACGGCGCATCACACGAACAGGTTGCAGCCGCAGCCCAGGCACGCGAACTAAAAGTACTTTCCGTTGGTCGCGCCGGTCACGATCTGCGCCTAGTATCCGTCGAGCGGGACGGTTTCGCACAACGGCTGCGAATTGAAGCAGGCGGCGAAACGGTCGATGTCCGCCTACCGCTGATCGGGGATTACCAAGTCGAGAACGCGCTTGTTGCCGCCGGGCTCGCCATCGGCGCTGGCCTACCCGCAGCGACCGCCGTTCGGGCACTGACCGGGCTCAAAGGTGTTCCCGGCCGCCTTCAAATCGTCGGTGAAGTGCACGGTGGCCTGGTGGTCATCGACTATGCGCATAAACCCGAAGCGTTGACGGCAGCGTTGCAAGGCGTCAGGCCCTTCGTAACCGGCAAGCTCATCTGTGCGTTCGGTTGCGGCGGCGATCGCGACCGAGGCAAACGCGAGATCATGGGCCGGATCGCCGAGCAGCAAGCCGATTTGGTCATCGTGACCGACGACAACCCGCGCAGTGAGGAACCTGCGGCAATCCGCGCTGAAATTCTACGGGGATGTCCAAACGCGCTCGAGATAGGCGATCGGCGCGAGGCGATCAACGCCGCGGTTGCCATCGCCGGTAGCGGTGATGTCGTCCTGATCGCCGGCAAGGGCCACGAAACCGGACAGATCATCGCCGGTCAGGTGCTGCCGTTTTCCGATCACGAAGTCGCCCGCGAGGCTATTTCACTGGTGACGGCTGCGGCGGAGCCCGAGCAAGCTCAAGCGAAAACGAGCCCATCCGATCCCCTCTGGCACTGGGACGAACTGGTCGCCGCCTCCGGCGGTGAGCCGGACGGACGGCCAGGCGAGCCGATTGAGGGCATCTCCATCGACAGCCGGGCCATCGCCCAAGGCGACCTGTTCGCAGCTTTGAAGGACCAACGAGATGGGCATGAATTCGTCTCGAGCGCCTTCGCCGCCGGCGCCGCAGCAGCACTCGTCAACCGCGACTACATACGCCAGCCCGGCGATGGAGCGCTGTTACGGGTCGACGACACGTTGCACGGGCTGGAGCGCATCGGGCTCGCCGCACGCTCCCGTCTATCGCCCAAGGCGAAAGTCATTGCCGTCACCGGGAGTGTCGGCAAGACGACGACCAAGGAGATGCTGCGCGCCTGCCTTTCGCAGCTGGGATCGACCCATGCCGCCGACAAATCCTTCAACAACCACTTGGGTGTACCGCTGACACTGGCGCGGATGCCGCGAAACATACTCTTCGGCGTATTCGAGATCGGCATGAACCACGCCGGTGAGATCACACCACTGACCAAGATGGTCCAACCGCACGTGGCGATTGTCACCACTGTCGCCCCCGTCCATCTGGAACATTTTGCATCCGTTGAAGAGATTGCCGCGGCCAAATCGGAGATATTCGCCGGACTTCTGCCGCAAGGCATCGCGGTCCTGAACAGGGACAATGAGCACTTCGCGTTCCTTAAAGCCCGCGCGCAGGCCCATGATGCAAGGATTTGCGATTTTAGCGGCGGATTCGATGAAACCCGTGATCAGCTCTCCCATCAGGCCCGTCCGCAGGTCTTTTTGACTTATACCCGCGAAGTTCGCGGTCAAACAATCGTTGCAGCCGCTATACCGAATGCCCCCTTCAAGCTGCATTATGCTCTGTCGATACCCGGCCACCACATCGTCATGAACTCACTGGCGGTGGTCGGCGCGCTCAACGTTGCCGACCTTGATGCCCGCGCGGCGCTTCCTGCTCTCGCTCAGCTCGAGGCTCCGCAAGGGCGGGGGGTGCGGGTGGACCTGCTCTGCCAAGATGGCAGGGCCCTACTGATTGATGAAAGCTACAACGCAAACCCCGTATCCATGCGGGCCGCGATTGCCGTGCTCGGCAACGTCGCCCGCGACCGGTTTCCGAGGCGAATTGCCGTTATCGGCGACATGATGGAGCTTGGTCCGCAAGCAAAACAACTGCATGCCGAACTCGCTGCACCGCTGACAGAAGCCGGTGTCGACCTGGTCTATGCCGCCGGACCATTGACCGAGGCCCTATACGAAGTCATCCCAGAACACATGCGCGGCAGTTGGGGCGACAGCCCGACAGCCATTGAAAACAAGCTCTTGGCGACGATCCGGCCCGGCGACGTGATCATGATTAAGGGATCCAACGGCGCCAAAACTTGGCAACTCGCCGAGGCGATACGGCGCCAATATGCGGGCTAATGATGACTGGTGACAGCCTTCCAACTTGCCGGATGGCGGGCAGAGCGATAACCAGTGGCCCGGTCGACGGACCGGAAAACAAGAACACCGACGGCGAACAGCGCGACAGATTAAGGGACCGAGATGCTCTATGAACTAGTGAACTTCTCCGATCAGCTCGGCCCACTCAATGTCTTCCGCTACATCACATTCCGCACGGGCGGCGCCATTTTTACCGCGCTCATCTTCGTTTTGCTGTTCGGCCCCGGGATAATCGACCTCCTGCGTGTGCGTCAGGGCAAAGGGCAGCCGATCCGCTCGGATGGCCCGCAGAGCCACTTGGCCAAACGCGGCACACCGACGATGGGTGGCTTGATGATCCTCTCCAGTGTGCTGGTCTCGACGCTGCTGTGGGCCAACCTGCAAAATATGTACGTCTGGATTGTCCTTGCCATCACCCTGACCTTCGGCCTGATTGGCTTTTACGACGACTACTTGAAAGTGACCAAACAGACCGCATCCGGCTTTTCCGGTCGCATTCGTCTCCTCGTCGAATTGGCCGTCGCCGGGCTCGCGACTTACGGCTTCATGCAGTTGGCCAAGCCAGAGTTTGCCACCATGCTGACCATCCCGTTCTTCAAAAATTTGCTGATTGATCTCGGCCCGTTTTTCATCCTTCTCGGCGTCCTGGTCATCGCTGGGGCGGGTAACGCGGTCAACCTGACGGACGGGCTCGACGGACTGGCTATTGTGCCGGTAATGATCGCCGCCGCCACCTTCGGACTGATTGCCTATCTTTCGGGCAACTTCAAATTCGCAAACTACCTGCAGATTCATTTCATCGAGGGAACCGGCGAACTGGCCATCGTCTGCGGAGCACTGATTGGTGCAGGGCTCGGATTCTTGTGGTTCAACGCTCCTCCGGCCATGATCTTCATGGGCGACACCGGATCTCTCGCACTCGGAGGCGCACTGGGCTCGATAGCCGTGGCCACCAAGCATGAGATCGTTCTAGCCATCGTCGGCGGCTTGTTCGTGCTGGAGACGCTCTCCGTCATTATCCAAGTCACCTCATTCAAACTAACCGGCAAGCGCGTGTTTCGCATGGCACCGCTGCACCATCACTTCGAACAGAAGGGCTGGCAGGAATCGACCGTGGTCGTTCGGTTCTGGATTATCTCCGTTGTGCTTGCCCTGATCGGATTGGCGACACTCAAGCTGAGATAGCAGACCGTTGAAGTGAACGCCCTCGGGCTGGCGTGAATTGCGGTAAACTATCCCTTATGATTCGCGCGACGACCTTTGCAGGCAAACAGGTGGCGGTGTTCGGGCTTGGCGGCTCGGGGATCGCTGCTGCCCATGCGCTCGTCGCCGGGGGCGCCGACGTTGTGTGCTGGGATGACGGTGAAGCCGGCCGCCAGCGGGCTGTCTCCGAGGGTCTTGCGACAGCCGATCTCCAGCAGATGGACTGGTCGCAATTCTCGTCGCTTGTTCTGACCCCTGGTGTGCCGCTAACCCATCCAGAACCACATTGGACGGTCCATAAAGCCCACCAGAACGGTGTTGAAGTCATTGGCGACATCGAAATCTTCGCGCGCCAAAGAGAGGCTGTCTGTCCGAACGCCCCCTTCATCGCGATCACAGGGACGAACGGAAAATCCACGACGACGGCACTCACCGCACACCTACTGCACCAGTTAGGTTTCTGCGTCGAGATGGGTGGCAACATCGGCCGGGCGATGCTGACTTTGGACCCTCCCGCGCCAGAACGCATCCACGTCGTCGAAATGAGCTCCTACCAGATCGACCTGACTCCGACGCTGCGACCGACGGTCGGTGTTCTCCTCAACATCACGCCCGATCATCTCGACCGGCACGGCACATTGGCGCATTACGCGGAGGTCAAGGAACGCTTGTTGAGGGACGCCAACGCCGCCGCGGTCGGTCTTGACGACAAACTGACACGCGCGGCAGCCGAACGGATCTCGGACAGCCACCGCCTTTACGCCTTTACGATCGGTAAGGGCGCCGGCCTTATTCCACGGCTCTATGCCATCGGCCCAAGCCTCTTCGTCCATGAAACGGCCGGCTCGTACGCAACCAGTGAAGAAGTCGCCAACCTGGCCGAGATCGGTTCGCTACGCGGACAACACAACGTGCAGAACGCCCTTGCGGCACTTGCCACGGTGAAGGCCTTGCAGACCGTCGCCGATCGAGGTGGGGCATCGCTGACCGCAACCCAAAACGATCGGTCTCTCCTTTGGGATGTCAAGCGGCTTGCTGCGGGTTTGGCGAGCTTCCCTGGCCTACCGCACCGCATGGAAGAAATCGGACGAGCCGGCCGGGTTCTGTTCATAAACGACTCCAAAGCCACCAATGCGGATGCCGCCGAGAAGTCCTTGGCCTCATTTCCCGGCGGCATCCATTGGATCGCCGGAGGCCGCGCCAAGGAGGGCGGAATTGGGTCGCTCGCGGCCATGTTCCCCCGCATCGAGAAGGCATATCTGATCGGTGAAGCCGCCGAACAATTCACAGCGACACTTACCCCACATGTGCCCTGCGAGCAGTCCGCAACTCTGCAGCAAGCCGTCGCATCGGCAGCCGCCAATGCCGCCGCATCTTCGGCAGCAGAGCCCGTTGTGCTGTTTTCACCAGCATGCGCATCATTCGATCAGTACCACAACTTTGAGATCCGCGGCGACGCCTTCCGTGACCTTGCGATGGCCCTACAAGGAATATCTGCTGTAACGGCGGGGGCTGATCGATGAGGGTTTCGCGCGCCGACCGCAGCCGGCTTTCAGAATGGTGGTTCACCGTCGACCATGTCTTGATCGTCGCCATTAGCGTCTTGATGTTTTCCGGGCTAGTCCTATCGCTTGCTGCCAGTCCCTCCGTCGCCCTCAAAAAGGGATTGCCGACGTTCTTCTTCTTCGAACGGCATGTGATATTCACCGCGGCCGGCTTTTGCGTAATGATTTTCCTGTCGTTCTTGACACCATCATGGGCACGCCGGACTGCAGTGCTGCTTTTTGCAGCCTCTCTGGCCGCACTCATCTGGGTGCTCTTCGACAGCCAAGTGATCAATGGCGCGCGCCGCTGGCTCCTCGTTGGTGGTTTTTCACTGCAACCATCGGAGTTCGCAAAGCCCGGATTCATTGTGATCGTGGCGTGGCTTTTCGCCGAGGCGAGGCGCCGCCCGGACATGCCGGCATTTCTACTCGCCACCCTGCTCGGTACGTTTGTCTGCACATTGCTCGTGCTGCAGCCTGATGTTGGTCAGACAGCACTGGTGGCTGTCCTGTGGGGCATCATGTATCTGCTCGCCGGATTGCAGATGGCCGGTGCTACAATTCTGGTTGGCCTCGGTATCGTCGGGATCTTCATCGCCTATCTCGTGTTCCCGCACGTGCAGGATCGGATCGACCGCTTTCTCCACGCCTCCCACGAAGCCAACTCACAGATATCAAGGGCCACCGAATCCTTCACACAAGGCGGCTTTTTGGGACGCGGGCCGGGCGAAGGAACGATCAAAACTCACTTTCCCGACGCCCACACGGATTTCATCTTCTCGGTCATTGCCGAGGAGTATGGCGCGATCGCCTGCTTGGGGCTAGCGGCGTTGTTCGCCTTTATCGTCCTAAAAGCACTCATTTCCGCGACCCGTGAACCACGTCCGGCCAATCGCATCGCGATCCAGGGACTGGCGATCATGTTCGGTCTGCAGGCGCTCATCAACATGGGTGTCAACGTCGGCCTGCTCCCGGCAACTGGGATGACGCTGCCGTTCATTTCGACCGGCGGATCTTCAATACTTGCGATTTCCGTCGCACTCGGCATGCTGTTAGCCCTAACACGCCGCCGGGCTGATCCGGCGAGCTATGAGACGGCGGAGTTTCCGCAGGCTGATCAAGCATGGGCGAGGCAGCCGCTATCCGCAGGCACGGGCAGAACTGATGCAAAATGACAATAGGCCTTGCGTGCTCCTGGCGGCCGGGGGGACAGGCGGACACCTGTTTCCCGCCTATGCGCTCGCCGAGGAGTTGGGTCGTCGTAATTACGTCGTCGACCTCGCCACCGATATGCGCGGCGACCGTTACGGCACCGGTTTTCCGGCACGAGAAATCCACAAAATTCCTTCCGCGACACTAACCAGCAAATCACCGGTAGCCGTCGCGCGGACCCTTTGGACGCTGTGCAGAGGAACCAGCAAGGCGGTCAAACTTCTTGGCGAAATCCGGCCGTCGGTGGTTATCGGCTTTGGGGGCTATCCGACATTCCCGCCACTGATCGCGGCGAAACTCCAACGGATCAAGACTGTTTTACACGAGCAAAACGCAGTACTTGGTCGCGCCAACCGGCTGTTGGCGGCGCGCGTGGACGCCGTTGCAACATCTTTTGAAAGGGTCAAATTCCTGGACGGCGCCTTGACGGGAAAGGCACGGTTTACCGGCAATCCCGTGCGCAATGTCGTCATCGATTACGCGGCGCGCTCCTACCGGACGCCAGATGCATCCGAGACTGTACAGCTGCTTGTATTCGGTGGATCTCAAGGTGCGAGGTTCTTCTCTGATACCTTGCCACCGTCGCTACAGCAGCTACCACAGGACCTCAAACAGCGTTTGAAGGTCGTTCAGCAAGCCCGGGAAGAAGACCTGGAACGGGTGCGGAACGCTTACGACGTGTGTGGAATTCAGGCCGAAGTCGCACCGTTTTTTATAAATTTGCCAGAAATCATGGCAAATTCGCAACTCATTGTAGCCCGTGCGGGCGCCTCGACAATTGCCGAGTTGACGGTGTTGGGGCGTCCGTCAATCCTGGTGCCGCTGCCGCATGCACTCGATAACGACCAACTGCAAAATGCCGCCCAGCTTGCCGAATCAGGCGGCGCTTGGTGTATCGAACAAGCAGAGCTCACGCCTGAGCGTCTCGCCAGAGAGCTGCAGCATCTTATCGGCACGCCATCGTTGTTGCTGGATGCCGCTAAAGCGGCAAAGGCTCAAGGCAAGCCCGACGCCGTAACAAGACTAGCAGATCTTGTCGGGGAACTGGTCGGCTAAGCGGGCAGCTCAGTGGGGAACTCCAAGGGGGTTAGTGGTGCTGCCCTATTTTCGCACCAGAGTTGCCAGTTCATAGGCGCTTCGGCGGCGCAACCGTTTTTCGAGGGAAGCAAGACCATGGAAATGCCCAACGATATCGGGACCTTTCACATCATCGGCATAGGCGGGATTGGCATGAGCGCCATTGCCGAAATCCTGATCGACAAGGGCTATTCGGTCCAGGGCAGCGACCAAAAGGACAGCGCCAACGTTAAACGGCTGCGGACCAAGGGCGTTCGGGTATTCATTGGCCATGACGCCATTAATCTGGTCGGCGCCAAGCAGGTCGTCATCTCAAGCGCAGTCAAGGACGGTAACCCGGAACTCGAGGCCGCGCGCAAGCGTGGACTGCCAATCATTCGCCGCGCGGAAATGTTGGCCGAGCTGATGCGCCTCTATTCGACCATTTCGATCACAGGTACACACGGAAAAACCTCAACCACATCGCTCATTGCCCACATCCTGACGTCAGCGGGCGTCGACCCGACAGTTATCGCCGGCGGCATCATCCAGGATTGGGGCACGAACGCTCGCCTTGGGCAGGGTCCCTGGATGGTCGTCGAGGCAGATGAATCCGATGGCACGTTCGTACGGTTGCCAACTCAGATCGGTGTCGTAACGAATGCCGACCCCGAACACCTGGATTACTTCGGCAACGTCGAGACCATGAATGCGGCCTATGAAATCCTTCATGAGGAACATCCCGTTCTACGGTCTGCTGATCGCCTGCATCGACCATCCCGTGGTGGCCGATATGATCACCCGTCTGAATCTGCGGCTTGAAGGACGGCCGATGTTCACCTACGGCGAGGCGCAAGACGCCGACATCCGGCTTGTTTCGCTCAAGGCCGATGGCCACGAGATGCTGATGGATGTCGAACTGAGCAGCCGCGTGACCGAAGGTAATCCGCGCCGGCTCGAGCAACTCAAACTCGCTGCACCCGGCCGCCACAATGCACTCAACTCCCTTGCCGCGATAGGTGTCGCTCTCGCCGCCTGTGTCAATGATGATGCCATACGAACAGCACTAGCCAGCTTCTCCGGCGTGAAACGTCGTTTTCAGCTGACCAGCCAGTGGAATGGCGTCTCGATCTACGATGACTATGGTCACCACCCTGTGGAAATCGCAGCCGTTCTAAAGTCTGCGCAGGCCGGAGCAAAGGGACGCGTCGTCGCTGTCTTCGAACCGCATCGCTACAGCCGTATCCGCAATCTCTACAAGGAATTCTGCAACTGCTTCGGCAGCGCCGACAGCGTCATCGTCGCCCCGCTTTATTCAGCCGGTGAAACTCCGATCGAAGGCATCGATCAACACTCCCTTGCCGAAGGAATTCGGGCCGCCGGCCATGGGTCGGTTCTGGCGATCGACGATCCACGCGAGCTGACAACCCTCATCCACCGCTACGGGCGCCCCGGGGACCTAGTCATTTGCCTGGGCGCCGGAACCTCGACGGAATGGGCCAATTCGCTTTCCATATGGCTTGGCGAAGAGCCACGCATGGCCGGGGAGTAGGCCCTGTGAGTTTCGTTGATCTGACCGAAGACCTATCGAAGCTGCTACCGGAACTGCGCGGCCGGATTAAAACCAATGCGCTGCTGTCCGAGATCACCTGGTTCCGCGTCGGTGGACCTGCACAGGTTTTGTTCACACCGGCCGACGAAGCCGACTTGGCTTACTTCCTGAAGACCATTCCCGCGGATTGGCCGGTATTCGCTCTTGGCCTGGGTTCGAACCTCCTCGTACGCGATGGCGGTGTGCCGGGTGTCGTGATCCGGTTGGGACGTGGTTTTGGACAAATCGAAGTTCTTGAAGGTCTCCGGCTTAGGGTCGGCACCGCGGTCCCCGATGTCAAAGTGGCAAGGGCGGCGGCTGAGGCCGGCATCGCAAATCTGCATTTTTACCGCGGCATCCCAGGATCGGTCGGCGGTGCGCTGCGAATGAATGCCGGCGCCCACTCGGGCGAAACAAAGGACGTTCTGGAATGCACCCGCGCCGTTGACCGGCATGGCGAAATCCACGAGTTGTCGCTAGCTGACATGGGCTTTTCCTACCGCCACTGTAGCGTTCCCAGGGACTTCATTTTCACCTCTGCCACCTTCGCGGGATCGCCGGGTGATCCCGTTGAGATTCAAAAGCAGATGGAAGAGGTCGCCGATTATCGCGAACAAAATCAGCCCATCCGCGAGCGCACCGGCGGTTCGACGTTCAAGAACCCGCCGGATATGAGCGCATGGAAGCTCGTCGATGCCGCGGGCTGCCGTGGCCTTCGCGTTGGCGGGGCGATGGTCTCGCAGATGCACTGCAATTTCCTCATCAACGACGCCGGCGCTACTGGTGAGGATTTGGAACGTTTGGGCGAGACCGTGCGCGCCCGCGTCAAACAGCATTCAGGCGTTAAACTCAACTGGGAGATCATCCGGCTCGGGGATCCACCGGAAGGACAACCGATTGGCGCGGCACTCGCCTTACCCGCCGATACGGATCACTGATCGGATTCCAGCATGATCGGCGTGCCCCCCCGAAAAAGCAAAACCGACATCGCTGTCCTTCTCGGCGGGTGGTCGGCCGAGCGCGAAATATCTCTGCGCTCAGGCGAAGCGGTTTCAGAAGCCCTTGAAGTCAGAAGGTTATCGCGTAACGAAGGTCGATGTCGGGCGCGATATCGCGACGCGGCTTTCCGATTTGGGTCCCGATGCCTGCTTCAACGCGCTTCATGGCGAGTTTGGCGAAGATGGATGCATCCAGGGTATCCTCGAATGCCTTCAGATCCCCTACACGCACTCCGGCGTCCTTGCCTCTGCACTGGCGATGCACAAGGAACGCGCCAAAGACGTTCTACGTCGGGTCGAGATTCCAGTTGCTGATGCACAACTAGTCACGCGCAATCAGGCTGGCAGCGCGCACGTCATGAGCCCGCCCTATGTTGTCAAACCGCTTGCCGAAGGCTCCAGCGTCGGCGTCACGATCGTCCGCGCGGGCGACCCGCCGCCGTCGGCGGTGGCCCAAGATGGCCCGCTCGAAGACATCGTCATGGCCGAGCGCTACATCGCCGGCCGCGAACTCACCTGTGCCGTGATCGGCGACTTTGTAACTGAGATAACCGAGATCCTGCCAGCCGAAGGCCTCGCCTTTTATGATTATGAAGCAAAATACGCTCCTGGGGGCTCGCGGCATCAGATTCCGGCCATTCTTTCACCGGATGTTAAGCAATTCATCCGGAAATACACCTTGGCGGCGCACCACGCGTTGGGCTGCCGGGGTGTAAGCCGGGCGGACTTCCGTTTCGACGATACCCCGGGCGGCACTGGCGAATTGGTGTGCCTCGAGGTCAACACCCAGCCGGGCATGACGGCGACCTCTCTGGTACCAGAGTTGGCAGCCCAAGCAGGCTGGACGTTCGGCGAACTTGTTCGCTGGATCGTCGAGGACGCGAGTTGCAAGAGGTAGCATCAAGTTTGGAATTCCCCGGGCGTGCGCAAAAGGCGCAAGCGTCCCGATCCATTGCGTCTGTTGCTGCCCAAAAACCGAATCCAGAACGAACCCCACCTAGACCATCCAGGTTGGCGCGTCGCCGGCTGGCATTCAGGCTTGTCGCGGCGATCTTGCTGGTTGCACTCACCATTGGCGTTTTTACCAGCGATACGACCCGCGTTCGCCAGCTTACAAACGCCGTGCCCGAGATTGATTTCGCCATCTCGTTCATTGGCTTTGGACTCGACCAGGTCTCCGTCAAGGGCCACAAATTCACAATCGCAAGCGATATACTCGACGCCTTGGAGCTCGAACAAGCCCGCTCGATCGTCAGCTTCGATACAGCTTCGGCGCGCGCAAGGATCGAGGCGTTGTCGTGGGTCGCTTCCGTTGATTTTCGACGCGTTTATCCAAACCAGCTCGAAATCACCGTACGCGAACGCGGTGCCTTTGCAGTCTGGCGGATGGGCAAAACGGTATCTCTGATCGACAACGAGGGCCGGGTTTTATCCCGCATCGAGGAGAACGCCATTCCCTCCGACTTGCCACGCTTCTCCGGAGCTGGCGCGGCGACGCATGCCGCAGCCTTTTGGACCGATCTCAACGGACATCCCGCAATCAAAGAAAAAATGCTGGGTGCCGAACGATTTGGAAAGCGGCGCTGGAGCATAATACTGGCCAATGGCGCGCTCATTCACCTGCCCGAGAGCGGCGTGTCTACCGCCCTGACGCAACTAGAAAGCTGGCCTGGCTTTGATGGACACCTAGCCAACGGCGACACCATCATCGATTTAAGGGCGAAAGGGCGCATCGTTGTTCGGCCCACCCAAGGGATCAGCCGGACGAGTTCAGGGGTAAGAAGTATCGCCGATTTGCTGGATCAATCAGGGTGAAGCAGAGCAATCCCGATAACATTTTTTGCGTTGGATGGTGACCCGTGCTTGGTAACGAAAATCAGTCGCGAAAGTCGGGCGAACTCGTCGGGTTCCTCGACATCGGCTCATCGAAGAACACCTGCCTCATTGTCCAACCGGACAAGTCGAACAATCCCACAACGCTTGGCGGCAGCATCGTTGGTGCCTCATGCATGCGTTCACGCGGTATCAAGGCCGGAGTCGTCACCGACTTCGAGGAGGCGGCAAACGCCGTTAAATCCTGTGTCAGTCGGGCCGAGCGCATGAGCGGCGCGACTCTCGGGTCGGTCAACATCGCTTTTTCCTGCGGCCGGCAGCGTTCGCAGATTTTTGCTGCCAATGCGGAAATCGCCACCGGCGTCGTATCGCAACAAGATATCGCCCGCTGCCTGAGAGGCGGGCGCTCCTATGCCACCCGGGACGGTCGCCGGCTGGTCCACATGAACGAGTTGAGCTACCGGCTCGATGGACAACCTGGCTCGCACTATCCTCGCGGTATGGCCGCCCGTCGTCTCACCGCCGATCTGCACGCCATAACCGCCGACGATGCGCCGCTACAAAATCTCGCCATCCTCGCTGAGAAGTGTTTCCTGCGGCTCGGCGGCCTAGTTGTAGCCCCCTACGCGAGCGCCATGGGCGCCACCAGCGAAGAGGAACGCCGCCTCGGGGTCACCGCGATCGACATAGGCGGCGGCACCGTAAAAATCGCCATGTTCTCGGACGGACGCCTCGTCCATGCCGACGTAATTCCTGTCGGAGCCGACCACATTACATACGATATCGCACGTGGTCTGCAGACGCCCATTGCAGAAGCCGAGCGAATCAAAGCGCTTTATGGCACACTCGTACCAGCGCAGTCTGATTCTCATGAGACGTTTTCATACTCGCTGGCGGGGAATGAGGATGCCGGACTGCACCAGTCGAACAAGTCTGACCTCGCTGAGATCATCTCTCACCGCGCGGCGATGATTGCATCGCTGATCGTCGAGAGACTCGACCGCAGCGGGGTAAGCGAGTTTGTCGGAGACAAAATAATACTGACCGGCGGCGGAGCGGAGCTTGTTGGGATGGCGGAGTTTATGGCCAACCGGCTCGCGCGCTCGGTCCGAATCGCCAAACCGGCTGCGGCATTCGACCTGCCGCAATCACTATCCGGTCCAGCGTTTTCGACAATCGTCGGTATGGTGGCCACAGGGCTTTCTCCCGCTAGCGTATCAATGCGGATAGAAAGCAACGACTTACCACCCCAGGGATACTTGGGACGGGTTGGTCAGTGGCTGATGACGGGTTTGTAATGCGTCCTTTACGGGCCTGTGGTGCACCTGGTTCAAGCGGAACCACGGTGGCCCGTGGCAGGTCCAGTTGTGCGAATAGCCGGCCGCCGCCGGTCAGCGATGCGGGGACGCAATGAACATCAAGCTGGAGCTTCCACAGCTCACCGATTTGAGGCCACGGCTGACCGTCATCGGTGTCGGCGGAGCGGGCTGTAACGCGATCAACAACATGATCGCCGCCGGATTAACCGGTGTCGAATTCGTCGCTGCCAACACCGACGCGCAAGCGCTGGAAGCTTCTGGAGCGGAACACCGCATTCAGCTCGGCATCAACCTGACCGAAGGCCTCGGCGCTGGAGCCAATCCTGAAATCGGGGCAGCCGCCGCCGAAGAAGCGATCGACGAGATCAAATCGCAGATATCTGGATCCCACATGGTTTTTCTCGCCGCCGGGATGGGCGGCGGGACCGGCACGGGAGCCGTTTCGGTCATTGCTCGGGCTTCGCGTGAAATGGGCATCCTCACGGTCGGCGTGGTGACCAAGCCCTTCCAATTCGAAGGCAGCCGTCGCATGCGCATGGCGGAAGCCGGCATCAAGGAACTGCGTGACAATGTCGATACGCTCATCGCAATTCCAAACCAAAACCTGTTCCGCGTGGCGAACGACAAAACAACCTTCGCGGAAGCCTTCTTGCTTGCCGACCAGGTGCTCTATGCAGGCGTTGCTTGCATTGTTGACCTGATCGTCAAGGAAGGCCTGATCAATCTCGATTTTGCCGACGTTCGCGCCATCATGAGCAACATGGGTACAGCCATGATGGGAACTGGGGAAGGCGCCGGTGACCGCCGCGCGATTCTGGCTGCCGAAGAGGCCATCGCCAATCCGCTGCTCGACGACGTTTCCCTGCAGGGTGCTCGCGGCTTACTTCTGTCGATTAGCGGCGGTCCAAATCTTACGCTCTATGAAGTCGACGAAGCGGCTTCACGCGTGCGCAAGGAGGTCGATCCGGACGCCAACATCATCGTCGGCGCAACATTCGATGATAAACTGGAAGACAGGGTTCGCGTTTCGATCGTGGCGTCCGGGATGGCCAATGCCAATATTCCCGGAGCGGCATCCTCCGGTGGCAGCTTGAACTTCGCGATCGAATCCGGCCGCAGCCATGAAGCACCGCAGCAAGGCGGCTTGCCTGCGCGGCATCCAACACCGCCGCCTATCCCCAAGAGCGCAGCACAAGCGACGCATTCCGGCAATATTCCGAATCCGTTCCCGCCCGTGCCCACACCCACGGCACGTGCTTCTGCGGGAACACTACCTGCCGTACCGCAAACGCCGGCCGGACCTGGACAGCCCCACGGAACCCGCGAAGCAGAAACCGCTAATCCGAGCGCGTACAGTCCACCAGCCCAGACCAGGGCCGTTCCCGAAAACAATTCGGCATTGTGGCGGTCACCAGAGGGAGTCACGATCGAACCTGGCACCAATGCGCTCGACACCCCGTCGGCTCACAGTACTGCTGCGCCGAGCCATCATCCATTGGCCCAAAACTATTCGGCCAGCACCTACCGTTTTGAGCCTCAACAAACCGAACAAATCCAACGCCGCACACAAATGCCGGGCGTTGAAGATTTCCCAGCTGTCGGTCAACGCGATTATTACGCGAAACAATCCGCGCCAGATCCCTTCACAGAAAAGACAGAATTGCAGGAGCCGCAGCGCAGGCCGGGCCTTTTCGAACGCCTGGCAGGCCTCGGACGGCGACAAAGTGATTCGCTCCATGAGCCGGACACGGGCAACTCTGAAGATGTAACACTCCGTAATACAGCGGAGGGACAGGCCCCCGACAGCCATCACCTTAACAGTGGACAATCTGTTCACAAAGTCCCTGAGGCGCAGGATCAGGCCATTGAAAACAATGATTTTTATGGGCGAGAAAAACAACGCCGCTGAACGGTTCGAAAGACGCTTGTGGCGACCATAATCTCGCGGCAAAAAGGTAACAGAGCGTAAGAAACCGTGATTTGTACAGCCTGTTGCGCAAGGGTATCGTCGATGTAGTTAACGGGAGAAACTGAGTCTTCTTCCTCAGCTGTAGTGGGGTATCGCTGGGGTCCAGAAATGGGAGGAGATAAAGTTTCTTTTACTTTGGGGGTGGCAGGCCGTTACACGTAAAACAACGGCCGTTGCCTGGGCAGGCATCGAGGGACGACATTCATGTCGAATTGTTTTATCGGCTCGCGCCAGACTACGGTTGCGCGTGAGATCGAGTTGACTGGCACGGGGGTGCACAGCGGAGCTCCAGCATCGGTGATCTTGCATCCGGCTGAGGCCGATGCTGGACTTCGTTTTCTGGTTACCAACCGTGGCCGGGTTATCTCCGACATCGAAGCGCGAGTAGACAACGTCAAAAACCTGACATTGTGCACCGTGATTGGCGATGACGCAGGCAACACTGTCAGCACTGTCGAGCACCTACTCGCAGCATTGCGCGGGTTGTCCGTCGACAACTGCTACATAGAAATCGATAGTCAAGAAGTTCCAATCATGGACGGCAGCTCGACTATGTTTGTCGAAGCTATCGACGACGCCGGTTTGATGGAACTCTCAGAACCCCGCAAGTTCCTGAAGGTCCTGAAACCGATCCGTGTTGAAGACGGCGACTGCTTCGGTGAGATCAGCCCGCACTCGGGTTTCCACCTAGACATCGAGATCGACTTCGACTCCCCCATTATCGGACGCCAGCGTCTTGCGTACGAAATGGCCCCAGGCATCTTCCGTCATGAGCTGAGCCGCGCACGCACCTTTGGCTTCATGCGCGATGTTGAGCATCTGTGGAAGAACGGCTTGGCACTTGGCGCCAACCTGAACAATACCGTTGCGATCGGCGACGACCGCATCATGAACAGCGAGGGGCTACGCTACCCGGAAGAGTTCGTACGGCACAAAATGCTGGACGCCGTTGGTGATCTCGCCCTGGCCGGTCTTCCGCTTCTCGGAGCATTCCGATCGGTTCGTGGTGGCCACCGCCTCAACTCGCTGGTCGTTAAGGCCTTGCTCGCCGATGAAACCGCATGGTCGATCGTACAGGCCCCAAAAGTCCGCGAGACGAACCCGGTCAGCTTCGCCTATCCAGCCGCTTACGCCGGTACGCACTGACACCGGCCGTCACAAGACTCCTGGAATGTTATTCACCAGGAGCTTTTAGAGACCGGTATCACTTCTCAGATGGGGATCATCCGTACCGAATCGGCGACCGGTTGTTTCAAATCAGATACCGTTGTCTGCAACTTGATTCGTAGCGATCCCTGATCCTTGGTGACGTCATGATCCTTGGTTGCAGCGACGGTGCAACTGCTCACCGAAACGCAGCGTGTCAGTTGTAAGAGTATCAAGTGTCTTAGGCGCATCGCAGGACGAAGGCTGGCAATTCGTGAACCATCGGAGCATCAATAACGGAAGCTGCAACGGAACCCGCGGTAAGCGGGCCGGTTTCAGCTGTCTATGGCTCCTCGTGAGTTGCGGTCTTCTTGCCGTCGCTGGCTGCGCCTCCTCAAATGATCTCTCGAAAGCGCTGAACCCGGACCCTCCGGCAAAGATGTTCAGTGACGCCGACTTGCTACTTACACGAGGAAAGTTCAATCGCTCGGCGGCGAAATTCGAGGATCTTGACCGCGATCACCCCTACGCACCCGAAGCCCGACGTGCCATCGTCATGGCGGCCTATGCCTATTACAAGGCAGGCAAGTATCCCGAAGCCATTGCCTCGGCGCGACGCTACACGACAATGCACCCCGGCACCAAGGAAGCCGCATTGGCTCACCACATCATTGCGTCGGCCTACTTCGACGAGATGAACCAGCCCAACCGCGATCAGTCGACAACTAAAAAAGCCTTGAAAGAGTTGAAGGTCCTGAAAACCCGTTATCCGGATAGCGAATACGCAAAGTCCGCCGCAAACCGGATCCGCGTCGCCGAGGATACCCTTGCCGCCTCCGAGATGCAGGTCGGCCGCTATTATCTGAAGCGTGGCAACTACGTTGCCGCGATCAACCGTTTCAAGACGGTGGCGACGCAATACCAGACCACAGCGCATGTGGAAGAGGCGTTGATGCGTCTCACGGAATCCTACCTGGCCCTTGGCATCGTTAACGAGGCGCAGACAGCCGCGGCCGTGCTCGGTCATAACTTCCCGCAGTCACGCTGGTATAAAGATGCCTACGCGCTCTTGGCTTCCAGCGGGCTGACACCGCAAGAAGACAACGGCTCCTGGATTTCAAAGGTCTGGAAAAGCGTGCCGAAGTTCTCACTTGGCGGCCCCGGCTAGACCATCTCGGAGTACCCCGTGTTACGGCCCAGGTTCTCAGTCGGCAGGTTAACCCATGCTCACTAGACCACGCGGACAATCTCCCCACGGCTAAATCCAACACTCAGCCTTAGCTGAAGCTCAGTCTTGCCCATGGCACGACAAAGGGCGAAGTTAGCTTCGATAGGAAGCGTTTCCCCTTGAAAGGGCAGCGAAAGGGCGCGAATGGGCAAGGCAAGACTGGCAACGGCCGATATCGCTGTTGAGAAACTCAACGAACGGCAAGCCCGAGCAGAGCTTGAGTGGCTTGCAACCGAAATCACCCGTCACGACGCTCTCTATTATCGCTCCGATGCACCGGAAATCTCGGATTCCAAATACGATGTCCTGCGCCGCCGCAACGAGCAGATCGAAACGAAGTTCCCGCAGCTGCGACGCTCCGATAGCCCATCGCTGAAGGTGGGCGCAACTCCAAGCGAAGGCTTCGGGAAAGTTCGCCATCGCGTACCGATGCTCTCCCTTGGCAATGCTTTCAGCGACGAAGACGTCGTCGATTTCGTCGCCCGCGTCCGGCGTTTCCTCGGCCTCGCCGAAGACGAACCGCTGAACTTCACCGCCGAACCCAAAATCGACGGTCTATCCATTTCGCTGCGCTATGAGAGCGGACGGCTTGTCGAAGCCGCAACCCGGGGTGATGGCGCGGAAGGTGAAAACGTCACCGTCAACGTCAAAACCATGCAGACGATCCCCGAGCTCCTGGCCGGTAACGATCTCCCAGGGTCGATCGACATCCGCGGCGAAATCTTCATGTCGCACGCCGATTTCCATAAGCTCAATGCCGACCAACAAGCGGCCGGGTCGAAAACCTTCGCCAATCCACGCAACGCCGCTGCCGGATCGTTACGCCAACTCGACCCGACCGTAACGGCGCAGCGTCCGTTGCACTTCTTTGCCTATGGATGGGGAGAGGCGCAACCGTTGCCGGGCAAGACCCAAGCATCCGTCGTTGAAGCCTTCAAGCAATGGGGACTGCCCACCAACCCCGAGTTGATGCTGTGCCAGAACGCCGCGGAGTTGATCTCCTACTACCGGGACCTGGAGTTGAAACGCGCGTCCCTCGGCTACGACATCGACGGTATCGTCTATAAAGTCGACCGGCTCGACTTTCAGGAACGGCTCGGGTTCGTATCGCGGGCCCCCCGATGGGCGGTGGCGCACAAGTTTCCCGCCGAACAGGCAACGACGGTCCTCAACGATATCGAGATCCAAGTCGGGCGCACTGGAGCACTCACGCCGGTGGCCAAACTGGAACCTGTAACCGTCGGTGGCGTTGTCGTCTCCAACGCAACGCTACACAACGAAGACGAGATTGCCCGCAAGGACGTGCGCATTGGCGATACGGTTGTTGTTCAGCGAGCCGGAGACGTCATCCCGCAGGTCGTTTCGGCGGTTTTGGAAAAGCGCCCTGAAGACGCGCAACCGTTCGAGTTCCCGGACGTCTGCCCGGCTTGCGGCAGCCATGCCGTGCGCGAATTGGATGAGAAGACTGAAAAGTTGGATGCGGTACGACGCTGTACAGGTGGCCTCATCTGTCCCGCCCAACGCGTCGAACGCTTGAAGCACTTCGTATCGCGAACGGCTTTCGACATCGATGGTTTGGGCGATAAGAGCATCCAGGCGTTCTATGAGGACGGCTTGATCCAATCTCCACCCGAGATTTTCACCTTGGAGGCCCGCGACAAGAGCGACTTGAAAAAACTAAAGGACCGCGAGGGCTGGGGCAGCCAGTCGGCCAGGAAGCTCTTCGCGGCCATCGATGCGCGACGCCGGATTTCCCTCGACCGCTTCATCTTCGCTCTGGGCATCCGCCACGTCGGCGAGACAACGGCAAAGGTTCTGGCCCGCTCCTACGGCGATATCACCGCATTCAAAACAGCCATGATCGCAGCCAGCCAAGGCAAGGACAGCGAGGCCTGGCTTGATCTCAACAACATCGATGGAATTGGTGAAACAGTGGCCGCGGCAATCGTTGAGTTTTTCGCAGAGCCCCACAACGTCAAGGTGGTTGACGACCTGCTAGCAGAGGTCGAACCGCAGCCGCTCGAGGCTGTAGCAACGGCGTCGCCTGTCACCGGCAAGTCCGTCGTTTTCACTGGCACGCTTGAAAAGAAAAGCCGCGGCGAAGCAAAGGCGCAAGCCGAGCGTCTCGGCGCCAAGGTCGCCGGCTCTGTCTCAAAAAAAACCGACTACGTGGTCGCAGGAGCCGATGCGGGATCAAAGCTCACCAAAGCCCGCGACCTCGGTGTAACGGTACTCACCGAAGACGAGTGGGATGAGTTGATTTCCGGCAACCTTTAAAGCGGCGCGCAAGCCTGCTTCAGCCAAGCCTTGGTGGCTTTGTCCAGCAGGGGTTGGAGTGTTTCGGCAACGCGCGCATGGTAGCTGTCGATCCAGTCCCGCTCTTCACCGCTTAATAGCCCCTTCTTGATGAGTTGGCGGGCTATCGGGGCAAGCGTGAGCGTTTCAAATGACATCATCTCACGGTCACCGTCTTCGGGCGTTTCAAGTTCGTTGACGAGGACCAGGTTTTCAATGCGGATACCGTAGTGACCTTCGCGATAATAACCCGGCTCGTTTGAGATGATCATGCCCGGCTTCAATAAAGCCGCGCCCATCCGCGAAATTGATACCGACCCCTCGTGCACGGATAGGTAGCTGCCAACCCCATGACCGGTGCCGTGGTCGTAATCGTAGCCGGCCTGCCAGAGCGCACGGCGGGCGAACGGGTCGAGGTCGCGGCCGCGGGTGCCCTTCGGAAAGCGCGCCGTCGCAATTGCGATGTGCCCTTTCAGGACCAGCGTAAAACACCGGCGCATTTCCTCGCTGGGTTTTCCGATTGCGACGGTCCGGGTGATATCGGTCGTGCCATCGCAATACTGGGCGCCTGAATTGATCAAAAGGAGTTCGCCGGGCTGCAGCGTCCTGTTGGTCTTGGAATTGACCCGGTAGTGAACGATCGCGCCATTCGGGCCGGAACCGGAGATCGTATCGAAACTGACTTCTTTCAGCTTATTGGTTTCCTGGCGAAAGGCTTCTAGCTGAGTGGCGGCGGTGATTTCGTCAATTGTGCCATCGCCCGCATTCTCGTCGAGCCAAGCCAAGAAGCGCACCACGGCGGCCCCATCGCGTTCCTGAGCGGTTCGGGCTCCCGAGATTTCGATCGGGTTCTTAATTGACCTTGGTTCGACGCAGGGATCGGGATGGCGAACGACGCGCTTGGCGCCGCCCAGCAGTCGCACAATTTCGTAGCTCGCGGTATTGGGATCGATCCGCACGGATTTTCCCATCTCCTTGAGCCCTTTGAGCCGCTCCCAAAACTTTTCATAAGCGGCAATCTTCACGCTGGCAGAGATCTCTTCGCGAGCCTCGCGGGTGAGCTTGGCCGTATCTACGAAGAGCTCCGTCTTGGCTTTCTTGTGCGCGATGACAAAGGCGGAAAACACCGGCGTGTGAGCAACGTCTGAGCCGCGTAGATTGGTCAGCCATGCGATCGACTTGCGGCTGGTCAGCACGACGGCATCGTCGCCGCCTGCCTTGAGGTCATCCGCGATAGCCGAGATCTTTGCAGCCGCCGGCTGGCCCGCGTATCGGATCGGATGAGGCAGGATGGCGCCATTAGGAGGTGGCGGCCGGTCCTTGCCCCACAGATCGTCGATCAAGTTGCTCCGCACGGGTTTGAGCACGATCTGCTTCTCGCCAAGCCGGCGCCGCAATCGTTCGATCTGGGCAACAGTAAAGAGCTTGGGGTCAAAACCAATCTTCGACTTCTCAGCCAGCGTCTCGACGAGCCAGTCTTCAGCCTTTTGAGTGGCCATCGCCACCACATCAATCTGACCGCTATCAACCTCGCCCCGAGCCTGGACGGTGTAACGACCATCAACGAAGAGTGCCGCCTGCTCGGTCGTGACAATTGCCGTTCCGGCACTACCGGAGAAACCCGTCAACCAGCAAAGCCGTTCGGCATCGGCGGGTATGTACTCACCTTGATGCTCGTCGGTGCGCGGTACGATGTAGCCGTCAAGGCCACGCCGAGCCAATACCGTGCGCAATCTTGCTACACGGTCTGCCGTGAGCGTCGGGTCGGAAACGACATCGAAAATCTGAAACATTGGGTCTTTCCGCGAAGAGGTCGCTTTGATCGTGCGAGTTTGCAGTTTTCTGCATCTAAATCATGCATGTAGTGCATTGCTGGCTTGCGCCTCGAGGCCTGCCTAAGACCGTCGAACGCTACTAAGTTAAGAGCCAACAAAAACGGGAGCTAGGAGAAAAACTCCAGCTCCAACATGAGCACAGAAATTTCAATCTAGGAGATGATCATGAGCACTCTCGTCTCTCGACCAACCAGCTGGTTCCGCGACGAACTCTATGCCGCGAGCCGCGCGGTTTCTGGAGCATTTGAGCGGATGACCGCCCACCGTCAAGAAAAGGCTAACGCCTTTGTACGGACCTATCTGGCACGCCTTTCGGACTCCGAACTCGCCAACCTGAACTACTCCGCCGCGGAAATCGCTGCCATCAAGGCGGCCCGCAAAACGGAACTGCCTTACCACTTCTAATATTGGATGCGGCCCGGTTAATCGGGCCGCTTTCCAGCCCTTTCAAAGACGTGGCGGACGGCGGCGCAGTACCAACGTCGACCAACCCGCGACGCGCTGATGCTGTTCCAACATGAATCCCGCAGCGCGATACGCCGCTTCGACTTCTCGGGACTGATGGGTGAGTAACCCGGATAAAACAACAACCCCACCCGGTCGCACCGCGCGCGCGACTGCCTTGGCAAGCACGATAAGCGGTGCGGCAAGGATGTTAGCAATCACCAGGTCGTAGCGTTCCGGAGCGCGCAGCGAAGGGTGATCGAAACCCTTGGCGCAAATCGCGTCAATTCGGCTACCCGCGCGGTTAACGCGGACGTTCTCGCGCGCCACTTGTACCGACGACGCGTCGATGTCGCTTGCCGTGATCCGAGCCGACGGCTGCGCACGGGCGACAGCGATCGCAAGCACACCGGTGCCACAGCCAAGATCGAGAACCTCACGGAAGCGATGCAATCTCGTCAGTCGGTCGATGGCGAGCAAGCAGCCATAAGTCGTGGCGTGATGGGCTGTGCCAAACGCTTCACCAGCTTCGATCAATATCGCGCCAGGGCCTTGTGGAACGCGGTAGCGGTCGTGCGCACCATGCACCCAGTAACGTCCCGCTTGAACTGCTGGCAGGGCCGCCTGAGACATCGCAACCCAGTTGAGATCGGGGACGGCTTCTATCCGCGGCGTTGGGACTTCAACCCCAATGATCTGCTGCAATGCTCGGTGCAGTCCTTCAACGTCGGGAGCCGTCTCGTAATAAGCTGTGATTCGCAACGGAGCATCGGCGTCCAAACCATCACCCTCGAACACGCTGAGGGCATCTGGTGGCGGGTCGACAAGGTTCTGCAATGCGCCCGCAACCGTTCGGGCAAGGTCGCGATCCTCAAAGTCGAACAATATGGCAGACAGCGATGCCGAGGTCGCCGGCTCGGCCGCTCCGGGGTTCGTAGCCAAAGCTGAATTCAACCGTTGGATACCTTTGCAGTGTTGAGAATAGTCTCGGAGCGTAGCTTGTCGACTTCCATCTCCGTGCCTTCGTGCGGATCGAAGTCAGGCAGATTGTCGAGCAGCACGTCCCATTGCGCATCGATATGCAGACTGGCCTCATAGGGAGGAAGCGTATGCAAATCACCGTTGGCGTCTTCTGCGACAAGGCCATCGGCCAGCAGCCTGCTTAAAGCATCATCAAGATCGAAATCGATGTCGAGGCCAAATGCAGATTTCAGATACTGCTCAATCGCAATGTCGATCGCCTTCAGGTCACGGCGGTTGGCCTTCTCCTTGGCCAGCACCGAGTAAAGCAACATCTCCTCTTTAACGTCTTCCTCCGCGGCACGGTCGATCAGTTTGATCATGACGCCTCGGTTGTCGGCCATGGAATGGAAGTAGAGGTTCTGCGCCATGATCACCATATAGCGCTGCTTGGTGTTGACGAAGTTCATCGCCTGGCGGAACACAGCCGCACCAAGTCCACCGACTACCATCACGGCCGTGATCGGGTTGGTCAGCATCGCCCCTGCTTTACCTGCGGCGACCACCAACGAACTGCCGACACCGAAAGCACCACCACCGCCCAGCTTGATCTTGTCGAGCATGCGGTACTTGACGATCGTATTGGGGAAAATCATCTCGGCATCCGAGCGCGGGATGTTCTTGAACAGCTTCATGTAAATGTTGCCAGGAAGAACGGCTCCCGGCAGGTGCGCCCGTTGTTTCTTGGCCATGCGCTCTGCTTCCTTGCGCGAGACCTTTTCGCTTTCCATGATTTCACGGAGACGCAATTCCAGCGTCTTCATTTTGAATAGGAGGAACAAACGCTGGTAAATCGGAACATCGAATTCCTCCTTGCGCAGGAATTTACGCAGCGTACGCTTCTGATCCTTGCGGGTGGAGGCACCGCGGTAGAAAATCAGGCATTCCTCGAATAGTGAAAAGTCAACGTGAAGGTCGAGGCCGTAGTGCGTCTCCTGCGCGAAGATTTCTTCGACAACCTTCGGGTCGACCTCGCGGTAGTTGGCCTGGATCAAGATCTCCCGCATACCCTGGACCATGCGCGCTTGCATGTTGCTCAGTTCATCATCCGTGAAACTGCGCGTCATCAATAGGTCGCTATCCGGACTGAACGGCTCGTAAGTCTGCTCAAGCTCCAGGAGTTTGGCGCCATAGCGTTGGTGCCGCCAATAATCCAGATAACTGAAGAAACGACGCGCCATTACCGATTGCCCTGGCGGCCAGGCCGATGGAATGGTCAACCGGTCCATTAAGGCAAAGCGCGTTATCGGGATAAAGTGTTCGCGAGAGCGTTTGCTGTCAGTCGCAAGGACATCGTCATCGTCGCCAACGTCGCCAATTGCTTCGATATGCACGCTCTCCGGCACCCGATGGCCTTCGCCAGGCACAACGGCATGGCCCGGCGCCCCAGTACTGGGCCCTTTACCGGGCTCAGGACCGGCGGTCTTATCTGTATCAACCAGAGTCGCGGCTGTGTCGGCGGAGGACATTACGCGAAACCTCCCATAATACGGTGCAAACTCCGTCTACGCCCAATAACAGCGCCGCCCGATCCGCACACCATTCGTTTTCCAATGTTTAGTGCCCGAGGCCACGTGTTGTCGAGACTACTGTCTGCGTCAAGGTAGCCAACAACACGGTGGCCGCGTGGAGGCACGTGCATCGCCAGCCGATGATCCTGTGGAGATGACCCTGTGTGACAAAGATCAACACGTTCTCGACTGCTTTCTAAAGCCTATTTGCCACATAGAGCAGTACTTTGACGATCCCGAGAACTAGCCCTCGACCCGGTTCAATGCGGAAAGCGCACGTATCGACGGCGATTTCATGCTCACGGCGGCGCGCATTTCAGCCGGCTTGTCAATAGCTCATGCGCACATACTGGGCCGTGTCGACGCTACCGGCTCGACGGTCAGTGCGCCACAAACAGCAATCGCCGCGAGAAGCCTTAACGTCGAACAGGGATTCGACCTGGTCGATACCCACCTCAGCAGCACTCTCGACATCGAAGGTGCGGAGATCGGCAAGGGATTTCGCGCCGAGGGTCTTGAGGTTAACAGCGGTACCACGGCAATCACTGCCGGCTGGATAACCATCGCCGGCAGTTGGGATTTGGCACGCTCAAAGCTCGTCGGGGCGATGAACTTCCCATGAGCGGACGTGCGCGGACAGCTACGGCTGACCGAGGCACGCCTGTTCGGGGCCGACTTGCAATCAGAGGCGACGGCGCGCGCATCTGTGGCGGCTGCTACATGTCCCGGTCGATAGTCTTCGGACGGCTGCGGTTCCTAGCCTGCGAGATCGGCAATCAATTCCGCTTGCGTGGAGCCTCACTCAAGGTGCATTCGGGTGCTGCGTTGATGGTCAACGGCAGTCATTTTGGACGCGATGTTGAACTCAACGGCGGACTGAAATCTATCGGCGCGTTGGTGCTCGATCAGGTTTGCATACCCGGTCAGCTGGATTTCTCGCAGATCAAAATCAAAAGCGCTGCGCTGGCTCGTAAGGGGCGGCCGTCGCCGGTCACCGATCAAACTGACCCATCAGGAGCCGCTTCGGATTGGGATGAGGCCGCCATCAGCTTAGCCGATGCCGAGGTGAAACGATTGTGCATGCCGGAAACGCGTGACGAGCGCCCCCGTCGCATCGTCGATTTTTCGCGTGCACGCGCAGCCTCTTACCAGGATTTTGCCGCGGCACGGACACCGGGACCCGAGCTCCGTGGCAAAGCTGCCGACGGGCGAGATATCGATCACTTGGTGCTCAACGGCTTTACTTATGAGCACCTCAATAATCCCTCGGGTGCAAAGCAGAAAACCGGCAAATCCCGGCAGCGCAAAGTCGACAACAGGGTTACTCATCGAAGGCTTCAGTGGCTCGAAGGCCAGCGCGCCTCCGACATCCGCAATCATTTCAAGCCGCAACCTTGGGTCCAGCTTGAAAACAGATTGCAACAGCAGGGCTATGACGAGGACAGCCGCCTGATTTCTATCGCGCGCATGCGCCTGGAACGCAGCAGTCATGCGACGCGAACGTTGCAGCGTTGGCAGGGCGGTTTTCTGGATATGTTTGCGCTCTACGGCTTTAATCCACGGCGGTCCGTGGCGTGGATGGTGGCGTTCATCGCCCTATTCGTCACGTTCTGGGCCTGGGCGGGCGGCCAATGCACCCGCTCGGGTTGCCGTGACGAAACGGTATTCGTCATGACCAACCGCGACGCCTACACACCCGACGAATTCACCACCGTCTACCCTGACTTCAATCAGCTGGCTTATTCCTTCGATGTCTTCGTGCCCTTCGTCTCTTTCGGTTACGCAGATCATTGGCGGCCGAACATGGCCTGGGCGCCAATCGCCGAAATTCCACAGCCAATTACTTTTGCACCAGTTGAGGATAAGTAGGTCGGGGATATTGTCGGAGAAATCAGCAATCCCAAAAAACACGTACCAACGCTCAAGATCACTTTAGGCGGGGTCCTTTACGGCTTTGTTATACTCGAAACGATCATAGGAATTGTGCTGACATCGCTGCTAATTACAGGCTTCACCGGCCAGCTCCGCGGCGACTAGAAATGTTGCTTTCAAAGAGCCAACCCACCATAAAGTCTGGGGAAAGTCGCTTTGCCGACCACACAAACGGTTGTCGCCATAGTCGCGCCTATGTTGTGAAGGAGACGTCAAAACGGTGTTGGAGCGTACCGGTTTGTGGGGAAATGGTGCGTCAAGTGATCGGCAAATTCCTGATTGTACTTTTGGTCCTTGGCATAACGACCATCGCCTCTTTGCGTCCATTGTCCGCCGGCGAAACTGTTGTGATGCCCTTCAGCTGTAAGTTGAAGGATGGCAAGCCGACACTGGCCAGCGCCGCCCCCACACATCACGAGATTGAAGGTGCGCGCCAACAGCGCAGTTACACCGCCTGCCGCGACGGCGCCGGACGCGATTGCCGGACCATGATGGTGCACAGCTTCAAACTTCGCTGCGAAGGCACGCCGGTTCCTTGGTGGAAGATTGCCGCACAAGTCCGCAGCAAGGCTGTAGGCCGCTCTTGGATCGAAGACGGACGCCTCAATCTCTTACTGACGAACCGCACAGCATCCGACAGCACGCGAATGTCCCAGTTCGTCTTGCCACCCGGCTACGCCCCTGTCGGTGAACTCGGAGCAAGGCTGGCAATCCAGCCGGACAAACCTACCAAAACCGCCAGCACGTCAACCACGAGCAAAAAGACCAAGCCACTCTCAACTGCTTCCGTGAACAAACTCAAGTCCGATCGAGTTGCAGCAACATCGAAAAGCGCCGTTGTCGACAAATCGACCCCGAAAGCGGAGACGGTTCCCACACTGCTCGACAACCGGCCCATTATCGATCCTTGGCAGCCAGTCGTGTATCACACCGACACGGCCAAGGAACTCGCTGGCGCAACTGCAAACAGCGGCTATGGCCTGAGCGCATTGCTCGCCGGCTTGGTCGCAACCAGTCTTATCGCCGCCTTCGGCTGGTTTATGCGCCAGCGTCACGGGCTGGCCGTATCCTCGGCAACTTCGCATGACGAAACGACGGGTCAGTTGGCAACGCCCCGATTGTCCCCTATCGCCTCCAAAGCCAGCGCTTGGTATGCCGTTTTTCCAAGCCTGCTCTCGGGCATCGTGGCCAAGGTTCGCGCGCGTTGGTTTGGCTGGAAGTGGCGCAACGTCACCGCCGCAAAGCCCTGGGAATGGCGCAATACCAGCATTGCCAACGGCGCTCGCTCGGCCGAAGCGCTATTTGGGAAGGCGGAAATCGCGGTGCGGGCACTCGGGCCGGTCTCCGCACTGCGCGATACGCTAACCTCCGAACTCAAGGTCGTGCGCCATCGGCTCGATGCGTTGCGTGATGGCGCCGGCGAGGACGTGCGAACCGCGCGTCTTGCATCAAGTCTTCGCTCCGCCGTGCGCGATTTGGAACGCATTGGTCGCATCGCCGATAGCGCCGCCTCTAGCTTGAAGAACGGGCGCGACGACCGGACCATGCCGAAAACACGCGCTGAAGCCTACGAGCTTCTCGGCGTCAATCCGAATGCTTCCGAAGCATCCTTGAAACGCACCGTCGATGCTCTGCGCATGGGCTGGCATCCCGACCATGCCAAGGACGAAGCCGACAAGTGCATGCGCGAGGAGCGGACCAAGCAGATCAACATCGCCTGGGATCTGATCGTGGGCAAGCGCGCGGCTTGAGGCGAGATGAGTGCAGCTTCCCCAGCAAGGTTGTTTTTTTGGCCATACCTGTTGATGATGGCAGCGGCGTTGGCGATGGGAACAACGGTGGTTGCCATGGCCCAAAACGACGATCGCTACCAAGATGAGCGGCTGGAGCTGGTCGATAAGATCAAAGCGCAGCTCGCTGAACTGCGTCAAGAGACAGGGCTCACAGCCCCCACCGAAGCTGTGCTTGAAGCCATGACACAGGTTCCTCGACACGCATTCGTGCCCGCAGCAATGGCGCACCAAGCCTACCGCAACCGCCCCCTTTCGATCGGCCACGCCCAAACAATTTCCCAACCACTCATCGTCGCGCTGATGAGTACGCTGGCCGAGATCGACAAGTCCGAGAAGGTCCTCGAGGTGGGTACAGGATCAGGGTATCAGGCCGCTGTCCTCGGGATTCTGGCCGCTGAAGTCTACTCCGTCGAGATCATTGAGCCGTTGGGATTGACAGCCGCCGAACGATTGAACGAACTCGGTTTCGACAACGTGCACACCCGCATCGGAGACGGCCACGCCGGCTGGCCCGAGCACGCACCCTACGACGCCATCGTCGTCACCGCCGCCCCCGATCACATACCCAACGCGCTGATCGAACAGCTCAAAACCGGAGGCCGCCTGGTAATTCCCGTGGGTGATTTCGATCAGGAACTGGTGGTTGTCGAGAAACTCGCCGACGGCACGACCCGCAAGCGCGACGTCATCCCCGTACGCTTCGTTCCACTCACGAGGCAGACGGAATAAAACTGGGCATGGTCCGTTTGTCCGCCAACATTCTGAGACATGGTGCCCACAGAGTGTTGCAACGATGGGGGGCGGTAGGGGACCACGAATGGCAACGATCATTACGGTGCACGGCACGTTTGCTCACATGGGCGGCGAGCCGTTGGAAGTAGCCGCGCCCGGCGTTGACCCACAATGGTGGCAGCGCGGCAGCCCCACCGAAGCCGACCTCGAAAAACTCGTTGAAGGCACCGACGGTCCGGTTCGCTTCGTTCCCTTCATCTGGAACGGTGACAACAGCGTCTTGGCGCGTCGTGAAGCGGGCAGCGGATTGCTCAAGCGCATGCAAGCGCTGGACAAGGAGGGCGAGAACTACTGTGTAGTCGGCCATAGCCACGGTGGTTCGGTCGTTTCCGCAGCCTTGATGGAAGCTTCTTCGCGCGGCAAAAAGCTCAGCGGATTACAGCGCTGGATCACTGTCGGAACGCCGTTTGTTAAGCTGCGCAAGGAAACCACCTTGTTCCTGCGCCTGACGCTTTTCCAGAAGGCAATGTTCGTAGCCTCCTTAATGCTGCTGCTGATGCTTGGCTTCTATGCCGTCGGCGAGGTTGTGACGGCCACAGACAAGCTCTCCAGACCGAACTGGCTCTATCGCCTGGGGATCTCCTTCGGCATGATGAGCCTGCCGTTTGTGTTGTTCTGGGCGGTATTCAAATACCTCGATATCCGCAAGCTCTACTTCTACAGGCCACGCAATATCACGCGTGCCGCCAACTCATTTGCACCACGTTGGCTCGGGCTCTGGCACGAAGATGACGAAGCCGTTTCCGGATTGAGTTCCATCGGCGGTATCCGCGTGAATATCTTCCACAGCAACTTCGCGGTGCCACTCTTCAGCTTGCTATCCGTCTTCCTTCTGCCGGTGCTCTATTTCCTTCTGCTCACCTCCCCCACCCTGATGATTGGCATCGCCGACTACCTGCGTAACGATTTCTACCAGCTCTCTCAATACGAGCAGTACGGAGGCAAGGTCACAAGTTCACGGCGCGAATTACGCAAGCTCCGCCGGTCTCTCCAGCGGGCAAAGGAAAGGCTCGACAACATCGGCGACGACTTGGCTGAGAGACTAGATGCGGAGAAGGAAGTCAGAGACCTGCGATCGCAAGTGAAGTCCGCACGCGAGAAACTCCACGTCGAAAATCCCAATCTCGTGCCGGTCGAGCGCGCCATGCGATTCAAGCGGCGCTTCCTGCAGCAGGACGGCAAGCCGTGCGCCGGCGGAAGCTTGTGCGGCGGCGGCAAGAATCTTGCGATCAATAGCAAGCTCTTGTTCCACATTGTCACCGATGAAGCCGCAAGCCTGTTTCTCGACAATGAACTCTGGCGAGGCCGCTTTGGCATCCTGACACGCTTGGTCCTACCGGTCGTCATGGTGCCGCTCGTTTTTGGTTTGATCGCCGTTCTGTTGGTCCTCCTCGTCCAAGCGATCGCCGGAGTTTTGAGCCGTCTCCTCAGCCGCTCGCTTGACGAGTTGACGTGGCTTGAAATCAAGCGGAGCGCGCTTGGCAACGACACCGAGACGGAGGTCGCCGTCACAGCGCATCCGCGTCCGTTCTGGATCAAGGAGTCCTTTCCCGTCCTCCCGGCGACACTCGGCAATCACATCACCGACTACAGCAACGAAATCGCGACCCAATCACTAGGCAAGTTCCGCAATGCGATCGGCGAATTGGCCTTTTCCGATGGTATGGAAAACAAGCAGCAAAATGTACTTTCGTATCTCACATGGCGGAGAACTTATTCACAGCTCCTATTTCGAGATACCGCAATTCCGCTGGCTTATTGCCGAAGCCGTCGCGTCAACCGAGGGCTTCAAACGCAGTGCCGTATTTGAAGGCTCGGAGCAATCTCGTGCCGCGGCGGACTGGCTGGCGCAGATCGAAACCGAACGGGCAAAAGCTGCATCAACACCAGCAACCAGCTGATGGCTTGACAACCCTGTTTGAATAAACGCAATGTCCGCGCGCCATTCATCAGGATCGGCAGCCGAATTCTGTCTGCCGAGTTTCTAAACGGATTTTCAGCGCACAAAAAAAACGAGCACGAACGACAGCGCAACAACACCGCCTCCTCAAAAGATATTCAGTCCAAAACCGTAACGGCTGCCGGATGAAAGACATCCGCCACGCCGAAAACCATATGGAGCGACATGACATGGCCAACATAGTACAATCGCAATACAAAACGGCATTCGCCTGCATTTGCGCCTTGGCCTTTGTGGCATCGGCTGCATCTTCGCTCAGCGCGGGTGGTGCGGTTGCTACGCTTACAAATGATTGCTCGAAGGAACTCCGAACCTACTGCTCGAAAGTCACGCCGGGCCACAGCCGCATCGTGGCGTGTCTGATAGCCTACGAAGACCGCATCTCCCCACGTTGCCGTCTCACCGCCTACTTGGCATCGGGCAATTTGAATAGTCGGCTAAAGCAATTGAATGCCATGTCTAAAACCTGCAGCAGCGACATCCTGCAATACTGCTCCCAGGTTCCCCCAGGCGGCGGCCGCATCTACGACTGCATCAAGAAAAACCGGGCAACACTCACAGACGACTGCCGTGCCGGTCTTTCCGCCCTGCCCTCACTGTGAGCGCGTATTTGAGCTTCGATTTTAACTGCCGCGCACCCTAGGCGGCTCGAACAGCGTCCAGTTTTTAACTCGGGTGCGTCACGCACCCGCTTTTTTATCTACCGAGGAGACATCAATATGCGTCGTTTGGTTTCAACCCTCACGTCGATCTGGCTGGGCCTTGGCCTTGCATTGGCCGTTGCCGGGCCAGCTTCCGCGGAAACCGATGTTGCAAAGCACGCGAAAGCAAAAGCCGAACGCTCCGTCAAAAAAGTACTGAAGGACTGCGAGAAGGAGCTCAACTCCTTCTGTAGCCAGGTGACGCCGGGAGAAGGCCGCCTAGCGCTCTGCATGATGGCTCACGAGGACAAAATCAGCAATTCCTGCTACACTTCTATATTCGAATTTGTCGACGGCGTTGAACTTGGCGTGAGCAACCTCTGGCGCGCTGCGAGCGTCTGCGAAAAAGACATTCAGATCAATTGTGCGGAGGTTCAACCCGGTGAAGGCCGCATCGCGCAATGCTTGATCGACAAGAAGGACGCGATCTCGACACCTTGCAAGGCTGAGCTCTCCGGATTGGAAACGCGCCTCAAGAACTAGTCCGATTGCAATCGAAAAATCCAACAAAATAAAACGGGGGCCGCGAAATCGGCTCCCGTTTTGCGTTTTCGCAAACATGATCGCTTAAAAACTTGACCTCTGCGACGCGGGCGCGGGAGGTCGATCGTACTGCTTAACCCTATACCGAGAAACGGCCTGTTCTTAGATTGTTTACTCAATCTAAATATCCTGACCCGAAAGAATATTTCTCAAGAGTAGTCAGTATATTTAGCGGACAATTTTTATGGGACGCACAGGTAGGGTCAACCGCGTTGTCGTGACCGGAATGGGGGCCGTCACCTCAGTCGGTCAGGATGTAGAAACATTTTGGTCAAGTCTTAAGCAGGGCAAATGCGGAGTTAACTCCCTAGAAGCTCCTGAATTCCAAGACCTACCCATCCGCATAGCGGCACAAGTAAAAGAATTTGATCACGGCGCACGCTTGAAAAATTGGAAGCGTGACCGGACCATTATGCAGGCCGAACGGTTTTCCTGGCTCGCCGCCGCCGCCGCGAGTGAGGCGATCTTCGACGCCAAGCTGGAAATGCCGCTCAGCATCCCAGGCCGTGCCGCCAGCATCATTAGCTCAGCGCTCGGCGGCCAGATCTCCGGTGAGAAGGCCTGCCGTGATCGGTTCATCGACCACAAGCGTGCGGTGCACCCCATGCTTCTTCCGCGCATTGTCTGCTCCTCGGCATCCGCGCATGTCGGTATCGAATACGGCGTTGAAGGACCAACGTTCTCAATTTGCAGCGCCGGCGCCGGAGCTGCGCAGGCAATCTCCATCGGTCGCGACTATATCCGGCAAGGTGTGTGCGATGTTGCGATCGTCGGAGGCACGGATAGCTCGATCACCTTCGGTGCCTTGCTCGCCAGTCACGCACTCAAACTGATTTCACCCGAGGGCTGTTTTCCATTCGCCCAGAACCGTAGTGGAACCGTAATTGCCGAGGGCGCCGGTATTCTGGTCCTGGAGTCGCTCGAGCACGCCAAAGCGCGGGGGGCGCCAATCTTCGCTGAAGTTTGCGGAGTAGGTATGACATTCGACTCCACGGGCATGCTTGCCGTGGACCCCGAGGCTGCCGCTGCGACCATGCGCTTTGCTCTGCATGACGCCGGGCTGCAACCGTCCGCGATTGACTATGTCAACGCAAATGGCACCGCAACCCAAGTCAACGACGTTAACGAGACCCAAGCCATCAAGAGCGTTTTTGGCAACCACGCCAACGAACTTGCAATTTCATCGACAAAGTCAATGCACGGTCATGCTCTCGGAGCCACCTCGGCAATTGAGGCCATCGCCTGCGTTCGAGCGATCAACGAAGCCTGGATGCCCCCAACGATTGGGCTTGATGTTCAGGACCCCAATTGCGACCTGGACTACGTGCCAAATGTTGGCCGGCCAAAGGACTTGGAATACGTGATGTCGAATTCGTTTGCACTGGGAGGCTTCAATGCCGTCTTGGTCTTGGGACCGCCGCCCTCTTAGACGTAGACCTCTAAGCAGGCGCGCCATCGCCACTTTGAAAATATATCAGCGCCGCTTCAGCCTCCCACACCCCTAATGCCGCTCAACGAAATCCGCCGCGACGCGTTTCTGTCCGGCCTTTTCGAATTCGATGGTCAGCTTGTTACCGTCGACTTCGATAATGCGGCCATAACCGAACTTCTGATGGAAGATGCGCTCGCCAGTGACGAAGTCCGTCACGACCGTGGAAGAGGCAACCAACTCACCTTCGATGGTTTGCGGCCCACTCGGCCCGCGCGGTCCCCGTTTTTTTGCTTTCGCATCGAATTCGGCGCGTGTCTGATCCTGCCAGCGTTGAGCCCGCTTCCAACCCGGCGTCTCGTAGCTGGAACGCTCCCGCCATTCAGTCTCCGCCAAGTCCCGGTCAAAACGGCTCTGACCGTAAGGATTACCGAAGCGGCTAGTGCTGGCGAAATTCTTGTAGCCGCCGCTAAATGGGCTTGACGCTTCCTTCACCGAGACATGCGCTTCGGGCAGTTCATCGACGAACCGCGATGGCACCGCCGACTGGTAGAGCCCGCGGGTGCGCCGGTTCTGGGTGAACGACACACGGGCGCTCTTCTTGGCTCGCGTCAGGCCAACATAAGCAAGGCGGCGTTCTTCTTCGAGGCCGGCCTTACCGCTTTCATCAAGCGTCCGTTGACTGGGAAACAAACCTTCTTCCCAGCCGGTCAAGAACACCGTGTCGAACTCCAGGCCCTTGGCGGCGTGCAGCGTCATGATTGAGACGCGGTCGCCATCGTTAGCCTGGTCGACGTCCATGACCAGCGAGACGTGCTCCAGGAACCCGGCCATCGTCTCGAACTGATGCATGAAGCGGACAAGTTCTTTCAGGTTTTCCAACCGTGACTGCGCCTGCGGGCTTTTATCGTTCTGCCACATCGCGGTGTAGCCCGACTCATCGAGGATGAGTTCAGCAAGCTCGGTGTGTTGGATCTGCGGCAACCGCTCATGCCAGCGCTCGAAGTGCGCGATGAGACCGGCCAACGAACGGCGCGCCTTGCCGGCGATCTCTTCTGTCTCGACGATCATCCGGGCGGCCGTGAACATTGACACGTCGCGGGTGCGGGAGAGGTCGCGAATACGCCGTACCGAGGTATCGCCGATGCCACGCTTCGGAACATTGACGATGCGCTCGAACTTGAGATCGTTATCGGGATTGAGCGTCAATTCGAAATAGGCGATGGCGTCTTTGATTTCCGCGCGCTCGTAAAAGCGCGGACCACCGATCACGCGATAGGGCATTCCCACTGTGATGAAGCGGTCTTCGAGAACCCGCATCTGGAACGACGCGCGCACCAGAATTGCGATCTCATTCAGGCGCTCGCCATTTCGTTGTGCCGCTTCGATATCATCTGCGACCGTACGCGCTTCCTCCTCATCGTCCCAAAGCCCGGTGACGGTGACCTGCTCACCTAGTTCGCCGTCGGTGAAAAGTGTCTTGCCGAGACGACCTTCGTTGGAGGCAATGAGGTGCGAAGCAGCCGCGAGTATGTGGCCCGTCGACCGGTAATTGCGCTCCAGACGGATAACGGTGGCACCGGGAAAGTCCGTTTCAAAGCGCAGGATGTTGTCAACCTCCGCACCGCGCCAGCCGTAGATCGACTGGTCGTCGTCGCCAACGCAACAGATATTGGTTGGGCCGCCCCCGCTGTCACGATTCCCGGTAAGCAACCTCAGCCACAAGTACTGAGCCACGTTGGTATCCTGGTACTCGTCAACGAGGATGTAGCGGAAGCGCTGGTGGTACTGCGCCAGGACATCCGGATTCTCCAAGAACAGGCGTAGGCTCTCCAACAGCAGGTCGCCAAAATCGCAAGCGTTGAGTTCCTTCAGGCGGCGCTGATAAGCGGTATACAGGTCGCGGCCTTTTCCGGCGGCAAATCCACCGGCCTCGTTGTGCGGCACCTTGTCGGGGGTGAGGCCCCGGTTTTTCCAGCTGTCGATGAGACCGGCAAGCTGACGCGCGGGCCAGCGGTCTTTGTCGAGACCTTCCGCCTCGATAACTTGTTTCATCAGCCGCAGCTGGTCGTCGACGTCAAGGATCGTGAACCCATGCTTCAGCCCGACGAGCTCAGCATGCCGGCGCAAAATCTTGACACCGATGGAATGGAACGTGCCAAGCCACGGCATACCCTCGACGCTATCTCCGACGTAACCTTCAACGCGTTCCTTCATCTCGCGGGCCGCTTTATTGGTGAACGTCACCGCGAGGATCTGAGAGGGATAGGCACGGGCGGTCGCCAAAATGTGGGCGATGCGGGTCGTTAGAACCCGCGTCTTGCCCGTTCCAGCCCCCGCCAGCACAAGCACCGGGCCTTCTAGAGTTTCAACGGCCTGGCGTTGCTCAGGATTGAGATTATCGAGGTAGCTTGTCGACGCGGCAACGGGCGAGCCGGCGCGGGCACGTAGAGCGCGTTCCGAGATCGAGCCGGCAGATGCGGGTGGTGCGGGCGGCGGCGGCTCATCTCCGTACGGCCAATCATCCGCCGGTGGCACGTGCTCTGGTGAATCCTCGGGTAGATTCGGATTCATCAACGGGAAACGGAGCTTCTTCAAAGCCCACCGCCGCGGCAGCCGGCGCCGGGCCGCCAGCCGCATCGTTGTGCGGCAGGTCGAAAGGAATATCCTCATCTGGCCCAGACTCGGGCTCAGGCTCAAAAGGCACATGTTCATCGAACGGCAGTTCCGGAGCTTCCGGGCTTACCGCGCGTTTCTTGCGAGTTGCTGTCATCGGGCCAGTATACCAGGCTTTACGTGGCGGCAATCAGCCGTTGTCGCGGGTCCACAGGGCACCGCAGATTGGACTTCACGGGCAGCTCAGGTCCAATTGATTTGCCCGTGCGCGGCATATTCGGCTATCCGCGAACACTCACACTCAACCGCCTCCTACACGATCGAGAGAGAAACCCAATGTCGAACAGTTGGCTCAGTCTGTTCACCACGCAAGGGCTGAGTGTCCTGGCATCAATATTCGTCTTCGCGATGGGTATTCTCGTCCTGCTGTTTATTGTCCTGTTCTTCATCGACATCAGCCAGACCAAGGACGCGATACGGCGTAATTACCCTGTAATCGGGCGGTTTCGGTACATCTTCTCGACGCTCGGCGAATTCTTTCGCCAATACTTCTTCGCCATGGACCGCGAGGAAATGCCGTTCAACCGCGCCCAGCGGGACTGGGTCTACCGCTCCTCGCAAGGTGTCGATAACACCGTTGCCTTCGGTTCGACGCAAAACCTGACGCCGGTTGGCACGGCTATATTCGTCAACTGCCCATTCCCGACGCTCGACCAGGACGCCTCGCCAGCCCCTAATGTGGTCATCGGCAAGGGATGTCAAAACCCCTATGAACCACAATCGATCATCAACATCTCAGGCATGAGCTACGGCGCCTTGTCCAAGCCGGCCGTGCGCGCCCTCTCCAAGGGAGCGGCGATGGCCAACTGCTGGTTGAACACCGGCGAAGGCGCTCTGTCGCCTTGGCACCTGGAGGGCAATTGCGATGTCGTCTTCCAGATCGGCACGGCGAAATACGGTGTCCGCGCGCCCGATGGCCGGCTTGATCCAGTTAAGCTGCGCGAGATTGCCGACAAGCCGCAGGTCAAGATGTTCGAGTTGAAAATGAGCCAGGGCGCCAAACCCGGTAAAGGCGGCATTCTACCAGCGGCAAAGGTCACTCCCGAGATCGCCCAGATCCGCGGCATACCGGCCGCCGAGCCATCGATTTCACCCAACCGGCATCCCGAGATCGATAACGTCGGACAGCTTGTCGACTACATCCAGATGATCCGCGATATCACAGGCAAACCAACCGGCTTCAAGACCGTCATCGGCGCTTACGGTTGGTTGGAGATGATGTGCGAGGAGATCCATCGGCGCGGGCAAGACTGCGCACCGGATTTCATCACCATTGATGGTGGTGACGGAGGCACCGGCGCCGCACCCATGGCATTGATGGATCATGTCGGATTGCCGTTGCGCGAAGCGCTGCCGATGGTGGTCGACATTCTGACCCGTTACGGGCTGAAGCGGCGCATCCGGGTGATCGCATCAGGCAAGCTCATTACACCAGCCGAGGTCGCCTGGGGCTATTGCGCTGGCGCCGACGTTGTCGTCTCAGCGCGCGGCTTCATGTTCGCGCTTGGCTGCATTCAAGCGATGAAGTGCAACAAAAATACTTGTCCAACCGGCGTCACGACCCACGACAGGCGCTTGCAGCGTGGGCTTGATCCTGAAGACAAGGCGGTACGCGTCGCCAACTTCGTCAACGGCATCCGCACAGGCGTCGGAACCATTGCGCATTCGTGCGGCGTACCGCATCTGCGGGCGCTGAAGCGCCATCACTGCCGTATTGTCCAGGACACCGGCCGCTCAGTCCCGATGGACGTGCTCTATCCACCGGTCGAAGTGCTGGAGCCATACCGCGAACGCGAACCCGCATGAGTTGGTTGGAACTACCGCTTCGGCCAGCTCCAACCGGGCGCTTCGACGTCTTCGACGATCGTCTCGCCGAGTTCCTTATGCAAAGCCAACACACGCGCATGCGGTTGTTTCGCCAGTTCCTCAACCAGCACCCGCGCATGCGAAACGACAATGACTTGCGACCTCTCGGCGGCTTGCGCCACCAGTCGCGCCAGCGGTTTTAGCAGATCCGGATGCAGGCTCGTCTCCGGCTCGTTCAGAACCATCAGCGACGGTGGCCGTGGTGACAGCAGCGCCGCCACCAGCAACAAATAGCGCAATGTGCCATCAGATAACTCTCCAGCCCGGAACGGCCGCAGCAGGCCATGCTGATGCATCTCCACTTCGAACAAGCCGTCGCTCACCGATATGTCGAGCGAGCCGCCGGGAAACGCATCCGCAACAGCCGAATCGAGTGCGGCAACATCTCCGATCTCCCGGATCGTCTGAAGAGCCGCCGCCACGTCCGCGCCCTCGGATGCTAGCACCCGAGTTCGCGTCCCAACCTGCCGGCGCCGCGCCGGAGCCTCGGCATCGGTGCGGAAATGATCGTAAAACCTCCAGCTTCGCATCCGCTCCCGTAACTCCAGGATCTCGGGAGCACCGCGCGGATCGGTGGCATGCGTCATCATGCTATCGTAAGGCGGCAAGCCCGAAAGGATGACGTCACGGGCCCCCTTTTCGCCGGTCGCCGTAACGACCGGCCCCTTGCGCTCCGCCAACACGTTGCTGCGCCGGATCCGCTCGCCCGCCCAAACAGTCTCGGTCTTGATTTCCGGATCGCGATTGAACTGCGAACGTCCTGGCACCGGTAATCCAAGATCGATGGCGTAACCGAAATCCTCGGAGGCAAATCCCAGCTTCAGGCTGACCCGATCACGGCGGACGGTCCCTTGCACCGGCACATCGCCGCTCTTCATACCCCCGGAGAATGCTTCATGCCCCGCCCAAAGAGTCGAGCTCAATCCGCCTTCATTAGCTAACGATCCGATGATCCGCCCTTGCGCGGCCGAGGCCAACAGCCGGATCGACCGATAAAGGCTCGACTTACCGCTACCGTTCGGACCGGTCACCACGTTCAACCGGTCCAACGGCAGGATCAGCTCTCTGAGTGAGCGATATCCGGAAACGGCAATGGTCAGCAGCATGGCGGAGTTATGAAAAGCAAGGACACCAGCCGGCCTGTAAGCCGGGTTCTGTTTGGAAGGATATAAACTCTTCCGCGACGGTCATTCATCTGGGACGCCCATTGCTGAACGCCTCAAGCAACCAACCCGGGTGGCTCACCTGGAAACAGGCTCGATGCCGCAGATCGATGATCCGCGCATCCGGCCACCCCTATTCGGTCTTGCTCCCGGTGGGGTTTACCTTGGACCACGGCTGTTACCAGCCGCGCGGTGCGCTCTTACCGCACCCTTTCACCCTTACCCGCACTGCGGGCGGTTTGCTTTCTGTGGCACTTTCCCTGGGGTCACCCCCGGCGGCCGTTAGCCGCCACCGTGTTTCCGTGGAGCCCGGACTTTCCTCTATCGACGGGACTGTGCCATAAAGCCGTCCCACCGACAGCAACCGTCCGGCCGACTGGTGTATCTCCTATAAGGCGTGCGGAGAGCTATTCGTCAAGTAAACCCGAAAGCCAGCAATGCCTACGACCGCCAATCCAAACCCGTTCGCTTGAGATCGCGTCGATCCTGTATGGACAGCCTCGCCGCACCAACGTGAACGGGCGCTAGGACGTTAATGGAGGACCGCTTGCTTCGATCAGCCGCCGCAGGGTCGCGGCAGTAGAAGCATCGATCACACCATCCACACGCTGCGGGCGGAAATGCCGTTGGAACGCCGAGATCACCTCGCGGCAGTCCGCATCGAGCCGGCCGTTGACCTCGACACCATATCCGTAACGGGTCAGCAACCGCTGCACATCGGAGATTTCGTCGGCATCAGCCTGACGTGAGTGCGTTCCAATTAGCGGACCAAGTGGCTCCGGCTCGACCCAACGACCAACTCCGGCGGCCGCCAGTCCGGCCCAGTCGAACTTCTCGCCGGGATCGATCTTCCGTCCCGGCGACACGTCCGAATGCCCAAGAACCTTCTCCGCGGCGATCCCCCAGCGCCCGATGATCTCCCGCGACAACTCGGTTATCGCCTGCATCTGCCGGTCGGGGAAATCGTGATAGTCGTCACCATGACCCGGGTTATGGATTTCGATTCCGATCGAGGCGGAATTGATGTCCCGCTCGCCGCACCAACCCGAAACGCCGGCATGCCAGGCTCGAAGCTCCTCGCTGACCATCTGCGTTACGCTGCCGTCTGTATCGATGACGTAATGGCACGAGACCTTGCTTTCTGGTCGCGACAGCCAGTCGATCGCCTTTTCACACAATGGCATACCCGTGTAATGCATCAGCAGGATCGTTGGCCTGAGACCGTTTCGCCTCGGTTCAAAGTTGGTCGCCGGCTGAACCCGGCTGACCAGCGGACTATCAGGCACGCGAAGTCCCACAGGCTGGCCGTTCTCCGGCTCACCCTCGCAACAATTTTCAACCACTTGCTTTCTCCCGTGGCTGCCGCCCCCGCTCTTTCAAAATGGCATCATACGCCACGTTGATCGCCGCCAGCTTGCGATCGGCAAGGACGAGAAATTCCTCCGGCACCCCTTCGGCAGCCAGTCGGTCAGGGTGGTTTTGCCGAACAAGGTCCATGCGGCGCGCTCTCAGGTCCGCATCGCTGACGTCTGGCGACACACCAAGAATTCTCATAAGGGCTTGTTGGGTCGTGCACGAATACCGAACGCACCCGCCGGTAATCCGTTTCGTTAAAGCCGAATCTCTCGGCAACCGTGCGCAGGAACGCCTCTTCGGCTGCATGCAAAACGCCGTCGGCCGCAGCGATATTGAAAAGGCACTCGAAGACATCCTTCAGCAACGCCGGTTCGTCGGCCAGCAGTTTGGCGATCCGCTCGGCGTAAATCTCGTAACCGGCAACATCCTGCGCGGCCAACCGATAGACCCTATCGACATTGGCACGCTCTTCCGGCGGCACATAAAAACACCGCTCGAACGCCTGCGTCTCAACTTCCACGGCCACTCCGTCGGCTTTCGCCATCTTCGCGGCGAGACCGACAAACGCCATCGTGAAGGCGAGTTGCTTGCTTGGCGGCTTCGGCTGCAGCCAACTAAACGGATTAAGCCAGCTCGACAGGCTCGAAGCCTGCTTGCGAAGGCCGCCGCCCTGTCCAAATCCGAACCGGGTTATGAGCGCATTCCAGGACATAGTCTGTCTTACTGCGTTTTACCGCCCGCCTCAAAGCTAAAACCCGACAATTTAGGTAAACAATAGGCATCGGCCAGCAATCGATCCGAACGTCACACGCGGGTAATGCCAAGCCCGTCGAGATAAACCAGTACGGCCGCCTCCAGAAGGTCCTCCGCCGGCATCGGGATCGCACGACGCGTTGCGTCACCACGCCCAAACAAAGCGGCAATGCCGTGGCTGAGCGACCAAATGTGCAGCGCCATCATCAAAGCTGGCGGCCGCTGCCCCTCGGCCTTGGTCACGGCTAAGGCTTCGCACGCCGATCGCAACACCTCAAACGAACGGTCTGCCGCGGCAGCCGTTTTGGGGTGCTCTGAAAGAACCAATCCCGATTTAAACATTGCTGCGAATAAAGAGGGTTCGTTTCTGGCGAAGCCAAGATAGGCCTTACCCAAATTATCAAGACCCGTAAAGGGATCGGGTCGGCCATCATTCCATGCTTCGGAAAGTTTTTGCGCAAACGCCTCATAGCCGCGCAGGGCGACGTCCGCCATCAACGCATCCCGGTCTCGGAAATGCCGGTAAGGTGCCGCCCCGCTGACCCCGGCTGCACGAGCCGCGTCCGCGAATGTCAGGCCTCCGGGCCCCTTTTCGCTAATCAGCTTCAGCGCCGCATCGATTAAGGCTTCGCGAAGGTTCCCGTGGTGGTAGCCTTTACGTCCACTTTGACGATCTTTGTGCCAGTTCATCGGGTGGTTTTAGCCCAGCGCTGCCCGAATGGCACGAGCCACCTCCTTCACCGGCAAACCCGGTAGGTGCCCGCCTTGTTGTGACGGGCTAGATCGACATGGAAATGATCGTGATGGTAGCGATCGGCATTCGGCCCGAGCACCGTTGTGAACCGCTTGCAAGCACTGCGATGCACCGCCCGCAAAAAAGCCTGCTCCGATGAAGCACCGCGCCAGCCGCGCTTGACCGTGATCTTGCGGCCGTCCGCCAGAATGAACGCTGAAACATCCAGCGCATTGGCAAGGCCGTGCTCGGATAGTTTGCCACCAGCAATACCGTTACGCGTCCGGCACGAATAGGACGCCGCGACCTTCATTTCGACGACCGCGGAACCGAGATGGCGTGCTGCCGCAGAAGCAACCGACTGGCGCACCCAATCGTCCACAGAGGTAACCATGGGACAGCGCAGGACTGCCGCCGGCCGCAGGGTGACACGGCCATAGTCGGCCGCCAGCATCTTGAACGGGCGTAAGGCGCCGCACACAGCAGGACCGCCAAGCTGCGAGACCGGCTTTACAAACCGACTTTGACGGGGTCCGCCAGAAGTTAGGCATGCGCGCTCGCTCGTGTCGCGCCACGCGGCCTTCTGTCCAACAAAAGCGGAAGGATTGCTGGCGCAACTTGCCGCCGCAAGAGCAGCACCAACCAGCACAACGTTACGCAACGAAAACACCGGACTTTTGAACATGCGGTAACCATATGCCGGCGCATCTGAAAACAAGGTGAACGTACCGGTAAAAAATGCCCCTTGTTGGAGGGGTTTATTCGAACGCAAATGAACACACGCCCAGCCAGCAAGGGCGCGTGCTTTCGAAGGTCAATCATGCCCGGGAGCCTAGGCGCTTGTGAGGCGCAATCTTGGTGTATGACGCTTAACGGAGACCAGAAATAATCTGAATAAAGATCTATTGCCTACGCTCAAATTGGGCAAGCATTGCAAATTCGAAAAAAATTACGAGTTCCGCCCTCCAAAGGGTTGATTTTTCCACAGGAAGACCGCAGCGAATCACTAAACCGGCGACTCCGAGGGGAGGACGTGTTACCTAAAGGTCGCTAGGGAAGCTTAGCAGTGCGGTTGAATGCGTAGCTTGTGGAACAGGTATTGCGTCCGCCAGGCACCGGGAGCGTTGGTTTTAAGAACTGCGTAGTAATCGGTGCAGCGCGATCAGGCCCGCAGACAGCGAAGCTGACCTTGTCAGAGTGCGAGTTGAGTTCGCGTAGAGCCCCGCTTGTTTGCAATCGGTTTGCTGATGACAACCCCCGCGATTGTCTTTTGCAGCGACCCTGATGGCCTTGGCGGGGCTTTCGCGCATGAGCGCTACCGCAAAAGCTCACGCTCGCTCCAGAAAATCCAGCACACCATCCTTAAACACCTTGTCGCCAACCGCCTTCATGTGTTCGCGGTCTGGAATGACGAGAGCCTTTGCCGTCGGAATCAGTTCCGCTAAGGCCGTCGGCGAGCCCGCGATCACGTCCTTGCTTCCCACCGCCACGAGCACCGGACAAGCAAGGCGCGCCACGTCATCGCGGCTGATGGGATCGCGGGATGAACGAATACAGGCTGCCAGCGCCTTAAGGTCGCTGTTAGTCTGTTCCGCAAACGCCCGAAATGTTCGCGCCGTCGGATTGACGACATCCTCGATGCTCGGCGCCTCCAAGGCATGGGCGATCGGCCCGGTGCCGGCCATGCCACGTACCATATTGATGCCCAGACCGCCGAACACCGCTGAGTGCACGCGGGCTGGATGCTTGAGTGCCAGGAAAGCCGTGATGCGGGCGCCCATGGAATAACCCATGACGTGCGCGGCCTCGATGCCGAGATGATCCAGAAAGCGCCGTGCATCTTCGGCCATCAACGGCCCACCGTAGGCCGTTGTGTCATGCAGCTTCTCGCTTTTCCCATGCCCGCGATTGTCTAAAGCAACAACGCGATACCCAGCTTCCGTCAGCGTGGAGACCCACCCTGGTGAAATCCAGTTCATTCCGATGTGTGATGCAAAACCATGGATGAGCAGGATCGGAAGCTCTCTTGCTTGGCCGACTGGTGCCTCATTGATGTAAGCGATCTCAATGCCATCGGAGTCGAAAGTCTGCATTTTGGCTGGTCCTTAGAGCATTAACGACGGAAATGTCGCGCGGTATGATCAGTTCCGCCACTACCATTTCCCGTCTGCGCCCGCTATCGTTGCCCGGAAAACTTTAAGCATCCAAGAGAGCATTATGGCTGCGACCAAAACTCCCCATTTGGCCAATGACGATGGCGCCGAGAAGATCTCCATCGGCGTCAAGGAATTCCAATGTATGGGGGCCCGCGCTCCATACGATCATCCCCACATCTACCTCGACATGGGCGCCGACGACCAGATTCTGTGCCCCTATTGCTCGACGCTCTACGTCTACGACGACCGTCTTTCCACAGACGAAAGTGATCCAAAGGGCGCCGTCGTCAAACTCGAAGAGGAAGCGGCAAGCTGAGTTTAGCGGGTCGTTTGGAAAGTCTTGCAGACCACTAATCCCAAGGTCGCAACAAAGCCTAGTCCGTTGCGAGTTTTGATTGCTGGAGGTGGCATTGGCGGCCTCGCGGCGGCGCTGGCGTCGGCGCGCATCGGCGCAGAAGTCCGCGTCTTCGAAAAACGCCAGCATCCCAATGAAGACGGCGCCGGCATCCAGATCGGTCCCAACGGCACGCGCATTTTGCAGCTATTGGGGGTCGCCGACAGCCTTAAACCCGATGTAACCACTCCAAATGCGTTGCAAGTCCATGACGGCCCGACCGGCGAACAGGTTGCACAGCTTCCTCTTGGAGACTGGCTTGCCCAGCGCCACGGCTCGCCGTATTGGGTTGCCCACCGTGCCGACTTGCACAGTGCCTTGAGCGACGCCGTTGCCGCCCACCCGCTAATCGAACTACAGCATGGCATCGAGATCGAAGACGCCGAAACCTACCCCGACGAAGTCCTAGCCAAGAGCCGCGGACAGGCCGTCGGTGCCGGGGACGTCCTCATCGCAGCCGATGGGCTTCAATCAATTCTGCGCCAGAATTGGTTCGGCGCGCACCGGCCGCGATACAGCGGCAAGAGCGCGGCGCGAACCGTCATCAGAATTGATCGAGACCGAAAAGGCATCGCCCGCGATAGCGTTGGCATATGGCTCGCACCGGAAGGTCACGTCGTCCACTATCCAGTCCGCGCCGGCCGGGAACTCGCCGTCGTTGTGATCCGCAAGGAAGCCGAAAACGACCAGAGCTGGGCCACCGCCGTCCCGCACGAATGGGTCAAGAACGCCGTCAAAGATTTCGCTGCGCCGGTTCGCAATCTGATCGAGACGTCAGACAGTTGGCGAAAATGGTCGCTGTTTGAATTGCCACCCTTGAAGACCTGGGTCGACGACCGCGTCGTGCTGTTGGGAGATGCCGCCCATCCTGTATTGCCGTTTCTGGCGCAAGGAGCGGTTCTCGCTCTGGAAGACGCACTCACACTGGCCCGATGCCTGTCCGACCGCGACGACGTTGGTGCCGCGCTCCAGACTTACCAAACGGCACGAAGCAGGAGAGCTGGCAGCGTCCAGGCCGCTTCACGGCGCAATGGCGGTATCTACCATCTCGATGGCCGGATGCGCCGGGCGCGCAACGTGACACTCGCCTTCAGCCCACCAAAACGGCTCATGGCATCCTACGATTGGCTCTACGGTTGGAAACCGGGCATCTGAGCGAGTTCAACTGCGCCAGAACTCGATCCTGAGCAACACGAGCACCGTGAACAGCTCCAAACGGCCCATCATCATAGCTAGTGATAGGATCCATTTCGCCAGCACCGGCAAACCCGAATAATTACCGGCCGGCCCGACGATCGGGCCCAATCCCGGTCCGACATTACCCACCGCCTGCGCCGATGCCGACAGTGCGGTGACGAGATCCAGCCCCATAGCCGACAGAACGACGGTAAAAAGACCTACCGTCGACATGTAGATCGCCAGAAAAGCAACCACCGAGAACGGCACGTCGGCCGGCAAGCGCTTGCCGTTGTAGACCAACGTCACAACCCTGTTCGGACTCATCAGATGCACAAAGTGGCTGCGGATCAAAAGCCCGGTCACCTGCAGCCGGTAGATCTTGATGCCACCGGTCGTCGATCCCGCGCAGCCCCCTACAAACATCAAAAGAAAGAACAAACCGACCGCGAACGTGCCCCACTGCGTGTAATCGGAACTGGCGTAACCCGTTGTCGTCACGATCGAGGTGACATTGAAGGTCGCTGTGCGCAGCGCCGTTGCAAAATTCATGTCTCGCGCCGTCATCAACCAAAACGTCACGATCAGGCAGACGCCAATGAGAAAGCCCAGCAATCCGCGCACCTGGCTATCTTCGAGAATCGCGCGCGGATGACCACGCAGCGCTTTGATGTAGACCACGAACGGTAAAGCCCCGAGCACCATGAAAACGATGCATGCCCATTCCATCGCCGGCGACTGAAAGAAACCGAAACTCTCATCGTGGGTCGAGAAGCCGGCCGTGGCCACCGTCGTAAGGCCGTGACAAACCGCATCGAAGGCCGTCATCCCCAAAGCGCCGTACGTGATAATGCAAACAATGATGAGGCCGACATAGATCGCGGCGATGGCCGTGGTCAGCTCAAGTGCGCGTGGCAGTACCTTCTCGGACCGGTCCGAGTGCTCCATCTGGAACAACTGCATACCGCCAACGCGCAGGAACGGCAGCATGATCATCGCGGTCACAATAATGCCGAGTCCACCAAGGCCCTGTAGGATGGCACGCCACAACAAGATACCCCGAGGCAACTGGTCGAGCTTGGTCAACACCGTCGCGCCAGTGGTGGTCAATCCAGACATCGCTTCGAAATAGGCATCGGTGTAACTCAGCCCGACGCCGACGAATGGAATCGCCGCAAAGGCCGTCACCACCACCCAACAGGCGGTCGTCAGCAAGAAACCGTCCTTGACGGTGAGCTGCGCCGGCTGATCATCCTGAGCGGCGAGAATAAGCAAACCGCCAATGAAGAAAGTGGCGATCGATGACGCGAAAAATACCAGCCAATCGCCATCGCCATCCGCGAAATCAACCAGCGCCGGCAACAACATCGCGAATGCAATGGTGCACAAGAGCAGGCCGAGTGCTGAGAAGATCGGACGCAGATGGAGCAAAGGGGCGGCCTCACTTCAAAGGCTGGACGGCTAGCGGCCCGCAATAAGCGCAACATGGCAACGAGCGTAGGCTGAACAGTTGGACCTCTTTGACCAATACCATTCACGCTCGAATCCGTCGGACCCTGTGTACTCTCTCGGACTTTGGTAAACCAAGCGTCAAGACACGTTAATCGCAATCGTAAATGGTGCGAACAAGCTCGCGCGGCCCATTAACTTGCATAGGCCCTCGCAATTCTAACAGCCAACGCATCAAGGCATTGAAAAAATTATCTTTTAATCGTTCTTTGCGCGCCCGAAACCGCCACCAGTCGGGGTTTCGACGATAATCCGATCTCCTGCTGCCAACTCGGTTTCCTCACAGCCTGATAGTTTTTCGCCGCACCCATTTCCACGCTCGACAAAGTTGCAGCCGCAATTCCCGTCTTCACCGCCCTCCAAACCCGGCGGCGCTAACTCACGATAACCTGACAGGATTGCCGCGTGCATCGGTTCGAGAAAACGCAACGCGCGCCGTGTCCCATCACCGGCACACTGCCGCCCCCGCCCACCAGATCCTCGAACAATCGAGAATTCATCGAGTACCACGGGGTAGCGCAGTTCCAGCACCTCCGGATCGGTCAAGCGGGTGTTGGTCATATGGACTTGCACGCCGGCAACTCCGTCGAAGTCGGGCCCCGCTGGCGAGCCGGAGCAGATTGTCTCGTAGTACTGGCGCGTATCGTCCCCGAAAGTGAGATTGTTCATCGTCCCTTGCGAGGTCCCCAGCCCCTTCAGCGCCATGAACAGCGCGTTGGTCACGACCTGGCTGGTCTCGACGTTACCGGCGACGACGGCTGCTGGATATTCGGGCTTGAGAAACGATCCCTCCGGAACGCGTATCTCTAGCGGTCGCAGGCAACCGGCGTTGAGCGGAATCGGCTCGCCGGTCATCACCCTGAAGACATAAAGCACGGCGGCGCGGGTTACCGGTTCGGGCGCATTGAAATTGTCTTCGCGCGCTTGCGATGTCCCGGAGAAATCAATGACCGCCGAACGGCTTTCGCGATCGATCGTGATCTTCACTCGGACTTCCGCGCCCGTGTCCGTTGCGACAGTCGCCTCTCCGTCATCAAGGCGCGCGATCAACGCGCGAACGCTCTCCTCCGCATTATCCTGAACGTGCCCCATGTAGGCGTTGACGACGTCACTCCCGAAGTGCGCGATCATTTTGGCGATCTCATCGGCGCCGCGTGCGTTTGCGGCAACCTGCGCCTTGAGGTCCGCGATATTCTTGTCGGGCTGACGCGCCGGGTAGCGTGCACCGCTTAGTAGCGCGCGGATTTCGTTCTCTCGAAACCTGCCGTCTTCCGCCAACTTGACGCAATCGATGAGCACGCCTTCCTGTTCGATGTTCGTCGCACGCGGCGTCATCGATCCAGGCGTCAATCCGCCAATATCTTCATGATGTCCGCGGCTGGCAACATAAAAGAGGATCTGCTCTCCGGTGTCGTCGAACACCGGCGTGACCACCGTCACGTCGGGCAAATGAGTGCCGCCGTTGTAAGGCGCGTTCAACACGTAAACGTCACCAGGACGCATCTCGGAGCGTTTTTCCCGGATAACGGTTTCGATTGCCGCGTCCATCGAACCCAAGTGCACCGGCACATGCGGCGCATTCGCCACCAGACCACCATCGGGATCGAACAGAGCACAGGAGAAATCGAGCCGCTCCTTGATGTTGACCGACCGCGCAGTGAGCTTCAGGGATTCCCCCATCTGCTCGGCCACCGCCATGAACAGGTTATTGAAAACCTCCAACAACACCGGATCGGCTTGTGTACCAAACCGTTGGTTCTGTCGAGGCTGAACACGCCGCAGGACGAGATCGTCACAGGTGCTAACCTCGAGCCGCCAGCCCGGTTCGACGATCACAGTCTGATGTGGTTCGACAATCCGCGCCGGTCCCTCGACAATTGCACCAGGACCTATCTCCTGCCGCCGCACGGTCACCGCTGCATGCCACTCACCTTGCGAATAAAAACGATCCTTTGCTTCTCTATCGCCGTCCTTTGGCCGCTGCGCCGTCACCGATGCGTCGCTGTCGGCAACGTGACCGGCCGTATCGAGTTCGTCGCCAACACCCGAGGCCAGTGCCTCCACCTCGATCGCCGCGATGACGATCGCCTTCTCCGGCGACAGAAATCCAAACCGGCGGCGGTGCTCGGCTTCGAAGTCACCGCGCATCAACCCTGGCTCGGAAACTTCCACCGGAAAAGCGGTATCCGTACCGGCATAACGCAGGTGCGCGAACGAACGGACTTCAATCCGCTCGTAGTCCGCGCCTTCGTCGAGAAGCTCTTCGGCAACCTCTTCGCCAAGCCGCCAGGCAACCTGTTCCAGGCGCTGCATCGATGCGTTCTCAAGCGGCAACTCCAGCGACCGCTCGCGGCTCGCCCTCAACTTGGCAAGGCCCATCCCATATGCCGACAACAGTCCTGACAGTGGATGGATCAGTACCGTCTCGATCCCCAGACTATCGGCGATCAAACAGGCATGCTGCCCACCTGCCGCTCCAAAACAGTTGAGCGCGTATTCCGTCACGTCATACCCGCGTTCGACCGAGATCTTCTTGACCGCGTTGGCCATGTTCTCAACCGCGATGCGGACAAACCCATCGGCGACTTCTTCACTGCTGCGCCCGTCGCCGATCTCATTTGCGAGTTCAGTAAACGCCGTCCGCACGGATTCCGCATCGAGTGGCTGGTCCTGCCCCGGCCCAAAGATTTCCGGAAAAAGCTCCGGCGCCAGCTTGCCGAGCATGACGTTGGCATCGGTCACGGTCAGCGGTCCGCCGCGCCGGTAGCATTTCGGCCCCGGATCGGCACCCGCGCTTTCCGGCCCGACGCGATAACGCTGACCGTCATAACGCAACATCGACCCGCCACCAGCCGCCACCGTATGGATCTGCAGCATCGGCGCCCGGATCCGCACGCCAGCGACTTCCGTTTCAAAGGCCCGTTCGAAGTCGCCCGCAAAATGCGCAACGTCCGTTGAGGTGCCTCCCATATCGAAGCCGATCACCTGACCGAAACCGGCGCGCTTGCCCGTCTCCGCCATCCCGACCACCCCTCCGGCGGGACCGGAAAGAATCGCATCGCGGCCTTGGAACAACTGCGCAGCCTTGAGGCCGCCTGACGACGCCATGAACATCAACCGTGGGACATCATCGGCCTGCGGAGTTTTTTCCGCCGGTGTAAGCGAATTAGAAACCCGCTCCACATAGCGGCGCAAAACCGGTGACAGGTACGCATCTGCCACCGTCGTATCGCCTCGGCTGACGAACTTAATAAGCGGCGAGACTTCGTGGCTGACCGAGACCTGATCGAAGCCGATGTCACGGGCGATCTCCGCCGCGCGCTGTTCGTGATCGGGAAATAGGTAAGCATGCATGAAAACGATCGCCACCGCCCGCAAGCCGTCGGCGGACGCCATCTCCAGAGCCTGCCTCAGCTCATCGGCGTCGAGCTCCTTTTCGACAGTGCCATCGGCCCGAACCCTTTCTTGCACACCGATCACGCGCTGATAGAGCATCTCCGGTTTTATGATCCGGCGCGCGAAAATGTCGGGGCGCGCCTGATAACCGATTTCCAGATGATCCTCGAGCCCGGCTGTGGTCACCAGAACTGTCGGCTCACCTTTGCGCTCCAACAAGGCGTTGGTGGCAACCGTTGTCCCCATCTTGACGTGCGCGATGCGTTCCGAAGGTAAGGGCGCGTCCGAAGCGACGCCCAAAAACCGCCGGATGCCCTCCAGCGCCGCGTCTTCATAAGCTCCGGGATTTTCCGAAAGGACTTTGCGCGCCTGCAGCCGCCCCTGCGGATCGACCGCAACGATATCGGTGAACGTGCCACCCCGGTCGATCCAAAACTGCCATTTTCCGTATTCTTCCGAAGCGTCAGTCGCCATACCGCAAGGTCACCTTTCAGCTCATAACGTTGAGCTAGAAGGTGCGCGCAATGGCGTCAATCGCAACCGTACTTCGGTCAAGGGTGTGATCGTTGGAGATGAAAGCCGAAAACTTCCATCAAAAGCGTGACTACCACCCCAATCAAAAGCTTGGATCAGGTCAGGAAACGAATGGCAGATCCGTCGAGAACCGCACGCGTCCTAATCAGTCGTCCGCACAACACCCGGGGAGGGTGGCACCGCCAAGACGGCATCAGCAGTCGCATCGGAGCGACTCCCATTTGACCAGAACGCTACTGCCGCAGCAGCGGCCACAGCCACCAACAAACTCTTCATGGCCTCCTCCCGCCCCGGAGGCTCCACAAGGAAGCCTCTGGGACCGCTATTTCCACACAAAAAGACCAGTTTACTGGCGCGGTCCAGCCGCGCTTCTTGATGTTTTTTGTAAGACTTTCCGACACCTCCAGCGTCGCCAGTGGAAGTTGTGGCGTCAACAAGGCAGGCCATAAATCCACTGAAAATGACGTGAACTATATTGCCGATCGCAACAGTCGCTTGGGCTAAATCCAGCTCACCTCTACCCCACACTCCCAGACCCCACCCTTGACATCACCCTCCGCCGCTCCGATATTCACCAATGTAAAAGTTATTTACATTCACATCCGGTCGGTTGGCCGGTCCTGCAACCTAAGTGCCTGTTCACCCGAGATTGAGCAGGCTCTAGCCGAGGGATAACGATGTCCGATGTCGTCGCAAAGCTGGATGATTGGGGCCTGCCGGCCTGGATCGCATTGATGGTCGTGAGCTTCGTGATTTTCTGGCCGATCGGCCTCGCCGTCCTGGCTTACTTAATCTGGAGTGGACGAATGGGATGTGGAACCAAGCGCCATTTTGGTGACTGGAGCAAAAAAATGCGCGAGCAGTGCAGCCACGGCACGCAGTCGTTTGGCTCGAGCGGCAACGCCGCCTTTGACGAATACCGCGAGGAAACCCTGCGCCGCCTGGAGGACGAGGAGCGTGAATTCCGCGACTTCCTGGAACGCCTGCGCCTCGCTAAGGACCGCGCCGAATTCGATCAGTTCATGACCGATCGCAAGACCCGCGCCGCGCAAACAAAACCAGGCAATGGTGACCGCAACGGCAACGGTCCGGAGATGTCCGGTGGCGCCGTTCCCCAGACGCCGTAATAGCGCAAACTTTCAGACAGCGAAAAGGCCGAGAAACCCCCGGCCTTTTTTTTTCTAAAAGCCCGCCTCTGATCACTGCTTCTTCGTGACCGAAAACGCACCGCGCAGCTCACCAGCTTTGAAACCGGTTGCTTGATCTTCGGGGTAGAGCTTGCTGATTGCTGCTTTTACGTCGGGCGCAACGTTGCCGCCGTGACACTTGAGGCAGAGCTCTCCGGTTGGAATGGCCTTCATGAAACGCAACACCGTGCCATCGTCCGTCTTGACGGCTTCGGTGTACGCAAGCTTTTTCGGATCCTTGCCAGCGGCGATATCGGCGACGAATTTTTCCAGCACCGTGCGCTCGAAGTCGTCCGGCGCGTTGTCTGGATTGCGCAACTTCAACGCCGTCCTCCGTATGGTCAGCCCACGCTCTTGCGATTGTGCATCCGCGATCGAAGGCGCCACCGTGTTGCAAACCTCGATGGCCTTCACCGGGCCACCCGCTTTCATCGCCGCTTGTAGCTCTTTCTTGAGGTTTTGAGCCAAACCCTTGATGGCGCCAACCGCATCGCTCTTGAAAGATTGAAACTCGGGATCGGGTTTGTCTTGCGCGCTCGCCGGCAAACCAGCTGCGAACAACAAAACAGCAGCAGTGCAAACGGACAGCTTTGCAGGTACCATTGCGTATAACTCCAGTCAGGTTTGGAATTCCGGCACCATCGCGGGTTTCGGGCCATGGCACCCTGACATTGGTCAATCCATGCCCTCACGTCTTATTGAAAGTCTCCCCGTAACGATCTCGAAGCTCGTTCTTCTGCACCTTACCCATTTTATTGCGCGGCAGGTCGTCGACGAAAAAAACCTCTTTCGGCACTTTGTACTTGGCGAGGTTCTGCGTCAGCTGACCCTGGATATCATCGGCACTTGGGGCATCTCCGGCCCCGCTTCGCACCACCACCGCGGTAACGCCTTCACCAAAATCGGGATGCGGCACGCCGATCACCGCGCATTCTGCAATGCCGGCGATCTGGTCGATGGCGCCCTCGACTTCGGCGGGATAGACATTGAAGCCGCCCGAGATGATCAGGTCCTTCTCCCGGCCGACGATTTTGACGTAGCCCTGCTCATCGATCAGTCCGAGATCGCCGGTGATAAAGAATCCATCCTCCCGGAATTCAGAGGCGGTCTTTTCCGGCATCCGCCAGTAACCCTTGAACACGTTCGGGCCGCTCACCTCGATGACGCCAACTTCACCGTCTGGCTTCAACGCCCCCGTTTCCGGATCCGTGATGCGCACGCTCACACCCGGCAGAGGAAAACCAACCGTGCCAGCCCGGCGAGCGCCGTCATACGGATTGGAGGTGATCATGTTAGTCTCGGTCATACCGTAGCGCTCGAGAATGGCGTAACCGGTGCGCTCCTCGAATTCCCAGTGCGTTGTCGCCGACAGCGGCGCCGATCCGGAAATGAAAAGCCGCATATGCGCGACCAACTCTCGCGTGAATTTTTTAGACGCAAGCAACCGCGTGTAGAAGGTCGGCACCCCCATCATGGCTGTTGCTCGCGGCAGCGCAGCCAGCGTCGAGTCAATATCGAACTTCGGCAGAAAGATCATCGATCCGCCGGTGAGCACGATCGTGTTGGTGGCAACGAACAAGCCATGCGTATGAAAGATCGGTAGCGCATGCAAAAGCACGTCGCTGTCGGTAAACCGCCAGACCTCAGCCAGTGCCTGTGCATTCGAAAGTAGGTTGCGGTGGGTTACCATCGCGCCCTTCGAACGGCCGGTCGTCCCGGACGTGTAGAGGATGCCGGCAAGGTCGTCCTCGGCGCGGGGAACATCGTCGAATTCAACGCTCGCCGCATTCGCCTTCTCGACGAGAGATCCCACCCCGTCAGCGAGCGTCTCGACATGCGCCAACTGGCAGCTCTTGGCGATATCGGCCATCATCGCCTCACGCCCCGGCATACAAACGACAACCTTTGGCTCGGCATCGCTGATGAAGTAGGCCACCTCCTTTTCGGTGTAGCCGGTATTGAGAGGCAGGAAGACGCCACCAGCTCTTAAGCAGCCCAGGTAAACAAACAGAGCATCGACACTCTTGTCGACTTGCGAGGCGACGCGGTCCCCCGGAGCCACGCCAAGCGACAGGAACGCATTGGCGTACTGTGCGGAGCGATGAAGCATCCCTTCGTAAGTGACGACGGTCCCGTCAGGGGCATGTAGGAAGGGCGCTTCAAGATCATCGATCCGACTGTTAAAGGCACCGAAAAGTTCGTTTCTTGGGTCGTTAGTCATGCTTTCACCACGGAAGTAAATACCCCCATTTCTCGCCGCATCAGATTGCCGGCCCCATGAGATAAGTCGGCAGCCAAGTTGCAATCCCCGGGAAGATGCAAAGCAGGATAATGCCGATCACCATGCAAATCATAAACGGGAACGCACCCTTTAGAATGGTCGACAACTGTATATCCGGCACGATGCCGTTGATGACATAGAGATTAAGCCCCACCGGCGGTGTGATCAGCCCGATCTCCATGTTGATCGTGAACACCACAGCGAACCAATAAGGGTCGAACCCCGCCTGCGTCACGATCGGCAAAAGGATCGGCGCCGTCATCAAAATCACCGCGACCGGCGGCAGGAAGAACCCGGCGACTAGCAAGAACACGTTGATGGCCAGCATCAGAACCCATTTATTGAGCCCGGCTCCGGCAATCGCTTCGGCCGCCGTCTGCGTGATGTAGAACGACGATAGCATATGCGAGAAGAGCGCTGAGCAGGCGATGATCATCAAGATCATCACACTCTCTTTCATCGATGACGACAGCACCGACCAAAGCTTCGTTGGTTGCCACATCCTATAGATGATGATCGCGAGCAAGATGCAGCCAGCTGCGCCAACGCCGGCGGCCTCCGATGGTGTCGCGACACCGCCGTAGAGCACCCAAAGCACTCCAGCGATGATCCCGAGAAACGGCAGCACCCGCGGCAGGATTTCGAACCGCTCTCTCCAGGTGTAATTTGCGACTTTCGAGAACCGGTAACCCGAACGCCAAGCAGTATATAAAGACCAGGCCATGAATAGGGCCGTAAGCATCAATCCCGGAAGCAGACCGGCCAAAAACAGGCGGCCGATAGAGGTCTCCGTGGCGATCCCGTAGACGATCATTGTAATCGACGGCGGGATCAGAATGCCCAGCGTTCCCCCGGCTGCTATCGCACCGGTCGCAAGACCGTCGGGATACCCCCGCTGGCGCATTTCGGGAATGCCCATCTTGCCGATCGCCGCGCACGTGGCTGGCGAGGAGCCAGAAAGCGCTGCAAAAATCGCACACGCCCCGATATTCGAAATGATCAAGCCACCCGGCACGCGGTTCAGCCATCGGTCGAGTGCCTCATACAGGTCCTTACCCGCAGGCGATGCCGCCACTGCGGCCCCCATGACAATGAACATGGGGATCGACAGAAGAGTGAACTCGGCGAGTCCCCCAAAGAAATTCTCCGCCAACGACGAGATCGCCAACAGGCCCTTGCCAAGCACAAGAAATAAGATTGCGGTGATCGCGAGTGTGAAGGCGACCGGCACACCGATCACCAGCAGCACGAAAATGGTTAGGCCGATAAGCAGGCCGGCAACTTCAGGACCCATCGATCAATGACCTCCGCTGCCGCTGTCATCTTCACCGCGCGCGACCTTGATCAGGCACGCGATCGACTGCAGCGCCAGCAAACCGAACCCGATCGGCATCGACGCGTAAGGAATCCAAAGCGGAAACTCGTAGATGGAATCCGTCGTCCAATCTCCTTCGTACGCTTCAAGCGTGAGTTCCAACCCTTTCCAAAACATGATCGCTGCGAAAATAAAAACGATGACATCAGCCATCATCTGCATGCCCCGTCGTGCCTCCGGCGACGAGTACGCGGTGACCAGTTCCACCGATACATGGCCGCGTTCCTTCAATACCCAGGGGCTGCCAAGCAGCGTCGCCGCGACCAGCGAAAACGTGACGACTTCCGTCTGCCAGGCTGCCGATCCGACCAGAACGTAACGAATGAAAACCATCTGGCAGACGACAAAGATGGCAACGGCGATCAGGATCGCGGCAACCACACCGGCCACAAACGACAGGCGCTCAATGAACGCGACCATGTCTATTCACTCCAAATCTCCGCGCAAACATCGCCTGCGCAGCAATAATGTTCCTGGAGAGAGAAAATCGTAGGGTGCCGTATGGCACGGCACCCTAATACAGGCCGGCTCTTACTGAACTGCCAGAGCCTTGTCGATCAGCTCTTTGCCGTTTTTGACCTTCTTCGAGAAATGGGCATAAGAGGTTTCATCGGCGATTTTCTTCCAAGCATCAGCCTGCTCCGCGGTCATCTCAACGACCTCGACGCCGGCTTTCTTAAAGGTATCGACCATTGTCGAATCGAGATCGGCGGCCGTGGCCGCGAACCAATCTTCAGCCTTTTGACCTGCCGCCATGATGGCCTTCTTTTGCGCATCGTTGAGCTTCGCGTAGGAAGCCTTCGACATCAGGATCGGCTCGTACATGAACCACAATGCATGCGCGCCGGGCGCTGTCAGGCATTTCAACTGCTCGTAGAGGCGGTAGGAAACAAAGGAACCCGAAGACGTGTTGGCGCCGTCGAGAACGCCCTGCTGCAAGCCAGTGTAGATTTCGGACGACGGCATCGACTGGATCGACGCGCCGGCACCTTGAACCATGCGTTCGAACGCTTTTCCCGCGGCACGAAACACCTGCCCCTTCGCATCGGCTGGATCGAGAACACACTTCTTGCGCGAAGCAAACCCGCCGGCCAGCCAAGCGTCGGAGATGACCATGACGTTGGCGTCATCGATGATTTTCTTGATGTCGGCCATGAACTCAGAATCGTTCATGCGCTTGGCGTGTTCGTGGTTCTTAACGAGACCAGGCATCAACGTCGCATCAAACTCACGGTGCCGGTTGGCCGCGTAGGCAAGCGGGAACGCGGAGATGTCGAGCTCACCTGTCGTCAACGGCCCCCATTGCTCTTTCGGCTTATACAGCGACTTTCCTGGAAAGATCTTGACCGTGGCGCCAACGTTGGCTTTCTCCATCTCGTCGGCGATGATTTGCACCATCTTGTGACGCACATCCTTTGTGTTCCACTGGTGGGAGGCTCTGAGTTCAATGTCCGCAGCACCAGCCACTCCAGACCCGAGAAACACTGCTGACGCCGCTAAAACGGCAACAAATGCATGTGGTTTCATTGTTTCCTCCTATCGTTATAATTGGCGGCCGGTTTAGTCCCGTGCCACTCGTCCGGCAGTCTTGACCCTAATTGTATACACGTCAAGAAAGTCCGTCTGCTTGAAGGCTCGTTCAAGAATTAGAAAATGCTCGAAAGGACTACTGCCGATGCCAGACAAGCACGCTGTTCAGTTAGCAAAGGTACTTGAAGACGAGATCGCGACAGGCGCGCTTTCGCCAGGAACGCGCCTTGAAGAAGTTGCTCTCGCGGAGCGTTTCGGTGTTTCTCGAACACCGATTAGAGAAGCCCTACACCTCCTCTCCGCCTCAGACTTAATCGACCTGCGTCCACGCCGCGGTGCGGTGGTCGCCTCCCTCAGCTTAGAACGATTATTGCAGATGTTCGAGGTGATGGCAGAAATGGAAGCCACATGCGCCCGCCTGGCCGCCCGGCGCATGACCCTGGAAGAGCGCAAAGCGCTGGAACACCAGCACCTAGTGTGCGGTAAGAGCAGCGCATCAGGTGACAGCGACTACTATTACGAAGAGAACGCGCGCTACCACACGCTCATCTGTAATGGGGCTCACAATAATTTTCTCGCCGATGAAGTGCAGCGCCTGCGCCGCAGGTTGCAGCCCTACCGGCGTCTTCAGCTCCGCCTAGAGGGTCGCATCGACGCGTCCTTCGCCGAGCACACGGGCATCAGCGAGGCAATTGTTTCCGGCGCAGAGGAAAAGGCCGCCGAAGTCATGCGCCAGCATGTCTCCATCCAGGCCAATCGGTTCGGTGACTGGCTGACCTTGACCAACGCCGAAAAGTTGGTCGCCGAGAACTACGACTAGGCAAACCCGCCTCTTCTATTGTGCATATCGCATTGATAGCAGTCCGGTCCACGTTAATGCCGAAATCGCACGGGCAAGGCATTGAGGCCGCGTATGCCGAGATTCGGTTTCCACAGCAGTTCGGTTTCCGGCACCGCCAGGGCGAGCTCCGGATAGCGGTCCAATAAGCGTTCAAATGCAATCTGCCCCTCAAGCCGGGCAAGCTGATGCCCCAAGCAAAAGTGCACACCACTGCCGAACGCTAAATGCGGATTGGGATCGCGGTCGATGTCGAACCGTTCTGGATCGACAAAAACCTCCGGATCGTAATTCGCAGCAGCAAGCCCAGCAAAAATTGTCTGCCCGCGCCCCAACAACACACCTCGAAACTCACCTGCTTCCGCCACATAGCGCGGCTTTGTGATTTCCACCGTCGAGCACCAGCGCAACAGCTCTTCAACCGCCCTCGGCCACAAAGCCGGCTCGGCAATCAGCCGCTCGCGCGTCTGTTCATGTTTGAGTAGCGTTAGCGTGCCGACACTAATGAGATGCGTTGTGGTCTCGTGCCCGGCAAAGAACAATAAGAACACCATCGCCAGCATCTCATCGTCGTTGAGCCGGTCGCCATTCTCTTCCGCCGCAATCAACTCACGCAACAAACCCGGTCGCGGTGCCGTTCGCGCCGCCCTGATCTTTTCGCGAAGATACCGGCTCATGCGCAAGATCCGCGGCACGCCCATGGCGATCGCCGCCAGCGAGGTCCCGTTGATGAAGCTCTGGGTCCACGTGTGCAGCTTGTCGTGATCCTCTTCCGGCAGGCCCAGCAGTTCGGCAATGACCATCAACGGCAGCCGCCTGGCATAGAGTTCGACGAGATCGGGCTGTGGGACATGCGCCATGTTATCAAGCAGGCCATCTGCGATATCCTCGATACGCCCGCGCAGCACTTCGACACCTCGCCGCGTGAATGCCTCATCGACAAGACCACGCAGCCGCCGGTGTTCTGGGTCGTCCTGGCCGATCATGCTGTTGCCGAGAGCCTTGACGGTCCGCGGCATCCACCACTGCAGACCTATGCGTCGCTTGACGCCGGCATTCTGCGGCCGCTGCACGAAGCGTCGCGAAATCCTTCAGCATCTCCGTCACCCCGGCATGCGACACCACTAGATGCGTTTCACCGATGAAAGGAAACTTCGCGCGGATCACCTCACCCTGGGTTTGCATCCTAGCCAGCGACGGGCGCGGATCGCGTTTGTAGTCGGCTGACACGAGATCGTATTTGACGTCCGGTGACTTCAGCACAGCTCGCACCTTTCAAACACCAACCAACAGATGCGAAGTGGCGAACGATTGTGGCAACCGCAAGTACCAGCTCACCGATTGCAGCCTACTTATTCCGTGCTGAACTTGTATTTTACGACGCGGTCATTGCCCGAATCCGACAACCAAACTGTTTCCCCTCGGATTTCCACGCCTTCTGGTGTCCGGAATTCGCCAGGTCCCCGGCCCCCTTGACCACTGCCGACAACCTTCAAAAGTTTGCCGTCCCTGGAAATGATCTTGATTTGATCGTTATCCTTGTCGCCTACGATCAATGTTCCATCCGCCATCACGTCCATGTAACGGACACCATTGAAGTTGTACGGACTTCCCTTGAGCTCACGCTTGATATCTAGATCCGGCGACAACAGCAGCAGCCGGTCATTACCAGAATCCGAAAGCCAAATGTCCCCGTTCGCGGTGTTTTCCAAGTCATGCGGGGCCGACAGACCCTTCAGCTCCTTCACCGGCTTCCCATCCACGAAGGCGACGACATTTCCCGACCAGGCCCCAGCGACATAGATGCGCCCGTTGGGATGCACCAGAACGCCCTCCGGTCCCTCCAAAGGCCCCTTAAGCTCATCGACCAGCGTCGCTGCGAGCCCCTTCATCTCATAGATGGTCACCCGGGCTTTATGAGTGTCGGCGACATAGACGCGCCCGCTCAAGTCGAAGTCTACATCATGGGTACCCGATTGGTGATCGGCACCAAACTCGTCAAGCTGCTGCAACGTTTCGGGATCGAGGATGACGACGCGATTGTTACCCGTGTCGGAAACAAACAGCTGCCGGCCATCGGGTGACAGTTTGAGATCGTGAGGGTTATCGAGGTCGGTGGAGCTGGCCCCGACGAATTCCATCGATGGCTCACCCGCAACTGCCGACATGGCAACGAGCAACATCGCACCACTGAGCACAACACGCATAAACATGGGTAAACCTCCAATGTGCATTGCTGAACAACAGCATAGTAAAACTTAGAAGACGGCGTCGCCTGGCCTTCTAGCGAACGGCCTCACTCAAGACCGGACACCCAAGCGTCTTCTGTAGAGCCGCGACCAATTCTTCCGCGGTTTCCGTCGAGACGTACTTGCCGCCCGTCATATCCGCCAAACAACGCGCGGCGGTCTGTCCCCTGCTGTCTCCTCCGCTTTGTGACTGCCATTGAAAAAAGCGCCCACGTACTTTGAATCCGATGACATGGACTGTTACCGACGCCGCTTCTCCGAGGAGTGAGGCAGCCAGCCGGCACGGAACACCACCACAGGTCTCCTCGCCATCCGTAACGAGTACGACCACAGCCGGCTTCTCGCGAAAACGCAGCGCCTCGGCGGCATCGCGCACCGCCTGAGTGAGCGGGGTGTTCCCATCTGGTGCCACCCGCTCAAGCTCCGATATGATTCGCCGAGCTGAATTGTAAGCTGGTGCCAGCTTCAAATCGATGTTCTGACAAGCGTCTTTCGGACCCGGTCCATAAACGACGAGCCCGATGCGGCGATACTGGGTCACTTTGGGAAGAACGTGCCGCACGGCATCCAGCGCCTCGATGATACGCGGATTTTCAAGTTCGTTATATCCAGCGCTGGCCATCGAACCGGAGGCATCGAACACCAACATCGCATCGTCGGTGCAGGTTGTGTCGTCCTCCACCACCTCCTGCGCCTGGGCTTGAGCTGCGAGACTAATCCAAATGATCGCCAGGCTGGCACAGGCAAACCGGCATAGTGTTGTCCAAGGCCCCACGTGCGTGATCCCCAGCGACGGTACAATCTGTCGTCAACAAACCTACGCGCGCAGGAAGCGGTGGGTTCACTTGCTTCGCACTTGAGCGTCCGGCTTGAGGTAAACGAGCCAGTAAACAAGCGCCACCAACGCACTGCCTCCAACCATGTTGCCAAGCGTCACTGGAATGAGATTGCTCACAAGTCCAGGCAGCCCGACTGTGCTTCCCGACTGCATGGCCCCGATGGGTATCAAGTACATATTCGCCACCGAGTGCTCGAAGCCCAACGCCACGAAGGCCGTAATCGGCAACACGATGGCTTGCACCTTCCCCGCAACCGTGTGCGCTGCGAAACACATCCACACCGCCAGACAAACCAGCGTGTTGCACAATACTCCGCGCATAAATGCTTCAATCGGACCGAGGGCCACCTTAGCGGCGGCTATGCTTTTCGCAGTCTCCGCCACGGAGCCATCTCCAAGCGACAGCACACCGGAAAGCTGGACCATCACCGCCGCCCCCACGGCCCCAATCAGATTCCCGACATAAACGATCGCCCAGTTACGCAGAACCGCCGAGGTCGAGATCCGGCCGGCAGCCCACGCCATTACGATGAGATTGTTACCGGTAAACAGCTCCGCCCCACCGACCACGACCAAGATGAGACCGAGAGAAAAAGCCAGTCCGCCGAGCAAACGCGTTGGTCCAAAACCAAGTTCGCTGCCCGTGATGGTCGACGTGTAAAACATGCCGCCAAACGCGACGAAAGCCCCCGCCAGCACCCCAAGCGTCAGCATTGGCACCAGCTCCATGCCGGCCTTTTTTATCCCCACCTCTTCAACCAGTAACGCGATCCGCGCCGGCGGCACGACATCGAGAGCATGCGGCTCCGCCCCCCCCCCGCCACGCAACTCTTGCTGTGTGGTGCTAACGTCCTTCGGCATCATTCCCTCCGCAAGAACCGTCCCATGTATTAGGGACCAGCACGTTGTCACGCATCAGCCCTCAAAGCATTACCCCAAAACGCGTTCCGGGACATCCAGCTCGAGACGGATAAGGCATCAGATCGGAAAGTTACAAAGCGAGCCGCCTGAGATTGGTAATGTCACACCACAGGTGGTTGGGCTTGGACTCCTCGATGAACCGCTGCCGTTTCAACTCGGCCATTATCCGGCTGACGGTTTCCGTCGTGAGGCCAAGCAGCGCCCCAAGATCCTCGCGGCCGAACAGTTCGCAGCGCTCGCCATCGTTACGTTCCGAGAGCCAAATCAACAGCCGGGCCACGCGCGACCGCGCCGGTCCCGTGCAGAATTCGGTAATACAACGGTCGGCATCGTTCAACGCTCGGTGCCAGCGATCCATCAACCCCTCACACAAGCATGGCTGGTTGCGTGAAAGTTCTCTCACGGTTTCCACTGGAATGCGGCACACCTGCGTTGCATGCAGCGCCGTCGCGGTATGCTCATAGCGTGGCGCGACCATCGCCTCCAGGCCGACGACATCGGTCGCGCAAAGCAGCCGCACGATCCGTTGATTGCCATCGGGAAGAAACTGCGTCAGCTTCACAAGTCCCGTTCGAATGGTCAGAATTGACGTTGCCGGCTCATCCTGGCTGTAGATGTCAACGCCGGGCGGATACACCAACTGATCAATCGGACGGTGGATCAGATCGAAGTCTGCTTCTTCAAGCCCGGCAAACAGCACCGATTTGCGGATCGCACAATGGCGGCAATCGGCAATCCCAATCCAAGCTTCAGAATGCGAAACGCGCTTCATCTGTGACTTTCATGATCACGCCGACCGGTTTTGCTGCGATTGTATTTGAGCGTAGCGCGGTTTGCCGCTCAGCGCACTTGCTTCAATAGAGTCGGTGATACCACATCTAGCGCCGCGACAAGACTTCCTGCAAAGGAGTTCCGGTAACGGAAGACGGGATCTTGGTACCCAGGAAACTGGCAAGCGTAGGAGCCACGTCGGCCGGATGGACAAGTCTGGAAACTGCCCGAGCCTCAATTCCAGGACCCGCGAAGATGATCGGCACGAAGGTGTCGTACCGCCACGGCGAGCCATGCATGGCCACGATCGATCCTTTCTCGAACATAAACCAATAGGGAGCTTGCGCGACATAGATATCGCCCGACCTTAGGGGATGGGTGTTATTCTGAATTTGCCCTAAGACCGTCGAATCCACCATCGTCCCTTGGCCTCGGACCGGCACCGCCACCGCGATTCCCTCCCGTTGCATCAAGGCGTCGGCGATGCCCTGTTCAACCTCCAAGCGGTCAAGACCGGCCGCCTTGATCAATTTGGCATCAAGATAGAGGTAGGGACGGTAGAACCGATCCACGACGTCTTTGACGCCAAATCGATCGACAGCCGCATCGTTTGCCAGCTTCACGATATCATCACTGTAGATGCGACCGACCGGAAAACCATTCTCAGCCATGAACTCAGGCATTTCCGCCATGCCATGGTCGGCGGACAGAACGATCAAGGTATGCCCGAGCCCAACCTCTTTGTCGACGAATGCCAGCAGGTCCGCAAGCACGCGATCGAGCTGCAAGACGACGTCTTCGTTTTCCAAACTCGAGGGCCCGAAGAAATGATTGATTGCATCGACCGATGAGAAGCTAACGGCCAGATAGTCCGGCACGTCATCCTGCCCCAGCCTCTGTCCCGCGATCACGCTCTTCGCGAAATCATTCGTCAGCCGATCCCCGACTGGGCTGACAAACAGATACGTCGTGAATAGCTTGCTGTCCGCAGGGCCGAACGAGTGGGGAAAGGTCCGTCCGTAGCCTCGCAAATCCTGTTCGTAAGGACGGTCGTCTGCTGCACCGAATAGATAGGTCGAGGGGTCATTGAGCAAATTCCACGACTGACCTTCGTGCGAAGCTGCAAGCCCCTTAGCGTTCCAGTTCACAGCCCACTCGGGATAGGCATCGTAGTAGTAGCGGCTGCTGACAAAGTCGCCGCTGTCGGTGGAGTACCAAAAGGCCTTCCCAAAATGCCCCGCCAGCGGCACAGCCCCGCGGTCTTTTCCCGAAACCGCAAAGATTTTCGCCCGGCCTCCGGTATGAACAAAGAGCTCGTCCGAAAAGGTCGATGCAAGTATCGCATTAGGCGAACGGCCATCTGTACGGGACGCCTTTTGGGCAGGATCGAGTTGCGTTGAAGCTTTCTTATGATCGCGGGTTGGCAAAAGCGGATGCGCGGGGTCTTCGATATTATAGCCCAGTTCGCCGCTTTCGCGATCGAGCCAGACATTGCCAATCATCCCATGCAGCGAAGGGGAAGTCCCGGTCGCAAGCGTCGTGTGACCGACAATCGTTTCAGTGTTGGCATGTTGGTAGTGCGCGTTGGTGAAAACCGTGCCGTTTTCGAGGAGGTATCGAAAACCATCCAGCCCGAACCGGTCTCCATAACGGCTAAGCAGATCTCCGCGCAATCCATCGACCGTTATCTGCAGGATCAGCCGCACCTCGCGACCAGCATTCACCGGCGCGATTGCAGTGAACAAGAACACAAAAATCATCAGTCCGGTCGTCAGAACACAACCAACGTCTCTATTCACAGCACTTCTCCTGGATCAGCCAAACGACCGGCATCAATGCGTTTAGAGCAAAGCGAAAGGTCGAGAAAAATAAAACAATAATAAACTCGGGATTCGAATACTCGAACCAGCTGACCCTGTACGGTCAACGGCCTCAAATGGCAACTCGTTGAACGTCTGTCGATAGTCCGATGCGAATTGGCCAGCATATGTCAATCCAGCCTCGGCAATAAAGACAGCGACCGTCGTTTCCCCGCCTCTCACGCGAGCCAATTCTCCTCGCGCCATGACCGGTCATCGCACCTCGACAATCGCGGGCTCAAACCTCAGCGCCGGCTGCATGAGTTTCGATTACGACGATCGACATCAAAGCAAGGCAGCCTAACAAAACACTTGCGAGGAAACACCCTTAAGCGCGCGGCTGGTCCGCTTGCCAACGCGCGAATTTACAAACAACGTAGCTCAACCGCCCACGAGGTAGAATGCCTACCGAACGCCCGCTGAGCCTAAATTATATGCAGGTTTTGCGCTGCATAAGGTTTGGACAGTTATTATTTTTGATGACACAATGGCGACCTCATTTTTAAACTCTAGGGAACTCCGTTTTCATGGCCCAGCTCAGCGCCTTTCGAGATACGTCGGAACCTGCATTGCTGAGCGATTACCAACCTGGCGAATTCTACTGCGAACTGATGGGAGATGGCCTAGAAGACCGGCCACGCCTATTGGAATTCTGGCAGCGTCTTGAGCAGCTTCCCTTGGCCGATCTATCGGTCCGGGCCGCAGACGCTCTACACGACCTCTATGAGCGTGGCGTCACCTTTACAGTCTATTCCGACCGCGACGCCATTGACCGCACGCTACCCTTCGACGCCATTCCACGTGTTCTGAACGGGTCTGAATGGGATGTGATCGAACTGGGCGTGAAACAACGCGTCACCGCGCTGAACCTGTTCCTGGCCGACATCTATGGCGAACAGCGCATTCTCAAGGACGGCGTTGTGCCGCGCGATCTAGTGCTGGGAAACACGAACTATCGCCCCGAAATGCAAGGCTTTACCCCAGCACTCGGAACCTACGTACAAATCGCTGGAATTGATCTCGTGCGCGGCGCCGACGGCCAGTTTTATGTACTTGAAGACAACGCGCGCACACCCTCAGGTGTTTCTTACGTCGTCGAGAACCGGCACCTGATGCAAAGGGCTTTTCCTGACCTGTTGGACGGCTTCAATGTGCGCGATGTATCCGATTACGGCCAAAAACTCAGAGAAAAACTGATTGAAACGGCGCCACCAGGTTGCGACAACCCACAACTTGTACTTCTGTCGCCGGGTATTTTCAACTCTGCTTACTACGAACACATATTTCTGGCCCGCGAGATGGGAGTACCGCTGGTCGAAGGACGCGATCTCGTCGTCGTCGACAAGCGTGTGTTCGCAAAAACGATCACCGGATTGCAGGCTGTCGACGTCGTCTACCGGCGCATCGATGATGACTTCCTCGATCCGTTGGCGTTCAATCCCGACAGCCTTCTCGGCGTCCCCGGCATCATGGAATGTCTGCGCGCGGGCAACGTTACAATCGCCAACGCCCCAGGCACCGGCGTCGCTGATGACAAAGCCGTCTACGCCTACATGCCGAAAATCATCAAATACTACCTCGATGAGGACCCAGCCCTCGGCAATGTCGAGACGCACATTTGCCGTGACGCGAAAGGTTTGTCCTACACACTCGACCATCTCGACGAACTCATCATCAAGCCCGTCGGCGAGTTCGGGCGGCTATGGCATCGTTATCGGGCCGAAAGCGAGCAAAGAGGAAATCGAAGTCTGCCGTAAAGCCATCATTGCCAGGCCGGAGAACTTCATCGCCCAGCCCATGGTTCAACTTTCCGTATGTCCGACGCTGACCGACGAGGGAGTTGCCCCACGCCACGTTGACTTGCGTCCGTTCGCAATCACGGGCGAGGACACCTGGGTACTTCCAGGCGGCCTCACTCGCGTCGCCCTGCGCCAAGGGTCCATTGTCGTGAATTCATCTCAAGGCGGCGGCACCAAGGACACCTGGGTCTTGATGGGCGAAAGTCCGCAAGCCTCACAGGCCACCGGCCAAACCAATCAACAACGTCAGGCCGGAAACTCCTCAGCATGAACCTACTCGCTCGTCAGGCTGAAGCACTCTTTTGGCTCGGTCGCTACATCGAGCGCACCGCGGGTCTTGCCCGCATCCTTCTTGTGCAAACCGCTTTCGACCGCGGCCGCGCCGAGGGCACCAATTGGGATTGGTTGCTGGCGCTCTATGACGAAAGCCAAGATTTCCACGAGCGTTACGCCGAAGCCGACAGCAACAGCGTCATCCACTACTTCGTAAACGACGCCGAACATCCTGGGTCGATCCTGCGCTGCCTGGAAGCCGCACGTTTGAATGTGCGATCGCTGCGGGCAATGATCTCGACCGATTTCTGGATGCAGACAAACCGCGCCTACCGTCGGGTTAAGGAACTGCCCGAGTCAGCCCTGCGCGAGAGCCGGCTGGCCAGCACCTGCGAAGCCATCCAGATCGATTGTTATGCGCTCTATGGCATCTCCACTTCGACGCTCTACCGCGATGCTGGCTGGCGCTTTTTCACCCTGGGTAAGCAGCTCGAGCGGGCCGATCAAATGAGCCGATTGCTTGATGTCAGATTCGCGCAACTACAGACAGGCACAGCAGAAGGCGGTGCAGCACTAGGGGATTTCACGCACTGGTCGATGCTGTTGCGAGCGTGCGGCGGACACCACGCCTATCGCCGCCTCGTTTCAGGCCCGTTACAGCCCGAGAATGTGGCCCGCTTCCTCATTTTCGAGCAATGCTTCGCCCGCTCGATCTCCCACTGTCTCAACGAGACCGAACAGTCCGTCTTGGAACTCCGGACGGTTTGCGATGTGCCGACCCCGACCCGGCTTCTAAAACGCCTCTCCGATCTCAGGGACATGATCCATCTGGCGCAAGGCGATCCCGGGCTCATCACCCACCTGCACACCTTCAACGATGCGGTCCAAAGCCATCTCATCGAACTGACCAACGACCTCGGTGACTGTTACTTCGAGATCGACCTCGATCCGAGCATCCTCGCCGTCGACAGTTCTCCGGATCTCGAAGAACCCGAATGGATAGAGCCGCATCTCAACGAGGACGACTCAAAAGATAACGACACGCCCTCACAGGGCGCCACATCGCAAACCCAATCACAGACTCAATCAACAAGCTGACACGCCGCATTCTCAGCTAGCGTCAGCCCATCACCATGCAACCGAGGAGCTCTGAAAGTGTCGATCAAAGTCGCGCTGACCCATCGCACGACCTATCACTATGACCGGCACGTCACTCTCAGCCCTCAGGTAATAAGGCTGCGTCCCGCACCGCACTGCCGCGCGAGCATCCTCAGCTATTCTTTAAACCTTAAACCGAACGACCACTTTCTCAATTGGCAACAGGATCCTTTTGGGAATTTCCTCGCCCGAATGGTCGCCAATGAAAAAACGAAAGTGCTCTCCGTCACGGTTGACTTAGTCGCCGAGATGGCCGCGCTCAATCCCTTCGACTTCTTCGTGGAAGAAAGCGCCCGCGATTGGCCGTTCGCCTACAGCAACGCACTGCGCGAAGACCTGCGTCCCTATCTTAGCATCGCGCCGGCTGGACCCTTGTTGCGCGCATACTTGGACACGCTGGCGTTTGCAAAAAACGCAACCACCTTGGACAACATTGTCGAATTGAACCGGCGCCTTGAGCAGCACATCAATTATCTGATCCGGATGGAACCTGGCGTTCAGGATCCCGAAGAAACCCTGCGCAATAGGTCCGGCTCATGCCGCGACACCAGTTGGCTCTTGGTTCACATCCTGCGCCACCTCGGACTCGCGGCCCGGTTTGTTTCCGGCTACCTCATTCAGCTTAAGCCCGACGTCAGACCCCTCGAGGGCCCTGCCGGTGCCGAGCAGGACTTCACCGACCTGCATGCCTGGGCCGAGGTCTATTTGCCCGGGGCCGGATGGGTCGGTCTTGATCCAACCTCCGGGCTGCTGGCAAGTGAAGGGCACATTCCGTTGGCCGCCACGCCGAGCCCGTCTTCAGCTGCCCCAATCACCGGCGCGCACACCGAGGCCGAAGTCTCCTTCGACTTTGAAATGACGCTGAAGCGGATTGCCGAAACGCCACGTGTGACCAAACCCTACTCTGAAGCGCAATGGCAACGTATCCTTCGCCTTGGCGACGAAGTTGACGAACGGCTCACCAACAGCGACGTTCGCCTAACCATGGGCGGCGAGCCGACATTCGTTTCGACAACCGACATGGAAGCTGGAGAATGGACCAACGAGGCCGTCGGCCCAACCAAGCGGCGCTTTGCTGAAGACTTAACGCGCCGCCTCGCTGGCAATTTCGCCCCGGGCGGCTTGATGCACTTTGGTCAAGGCAAGTGGTATCCTGGCGAACAACTGCCACGCTGGGCATTCGCTTGTTACTGGCGCCGCGATGGGCAACCGCTATGGGAACGCCCGTATTTGATTGATCGCGAACTCCCCAACAAACCAGTCGACATCAGCACAACGACAACGTTCGTCACCCAGCTTTGCCAACAGCTCGGCCTGCCCAGCGACAGCGGCATCGCCGCCTATGAGGATGCGGCCCACTTCGCACTCGTTGAACAAAAGCTACCAATTAATCTCACCCCCGAAAACAACAAACTGGATGACGAAGCCGAACGCGCGCGGGTTATCAAGGCATTCGAGCGAGGACTGGAAAACGCGATCGGATACGTACTGCCGATCCAGGCCTGGCAGACCAAGGATCGGGGCCGACGCTGGGCGACCGAGCGATGGCAGTTTCGCCGTGGCCGGTTGTTCTTAATGCCCGGAGATTCACCGGTTGGTCTCCGCCTGCCGCTTGCTGGGTTGCCGTATCTGTCGCCGGTCAACCAACCGCAAGCGCTGCCGCAAGATACATTCGCACACCGGGAGCCCCTTCCCAATCGCCGCGTGCTCCTGCAGCAACGGCGCGTCGTGACGCTGGAAGCACCGCCCGTTCCACCAGCGAGCATCAACGAGATTTCAGGCTCCGTGCGCACCGCGATGGCTCTCGAACCGCGCGATGGACATTTGTGTATATTCATGCCTCCGATCGAAAATGCCGAGGATTACGCCGCCCTCGTCGCGGCCATTGAAGAAACCGCCGAAGCGCTTCAGCAACCGGTGCATATCGAGGGATACGAGCCGCCGTTCGATCCGCGATTGAATGTCATCAAGGTCACTCCGGACCCTGGTGTCATTGAAGTCAACATTCACCCTTCGACGGGTTGGCGCGAGGCCGTCGAGACGACGACTGAGCTCTACGACACCGCGTTCCAGTGCCGCCTAGGCACGGAAAAATTCATGGTCGACGGACGCCACTCCGGCACTGGCGGAGGCAACCACATCGTTGTCGGCGGAGCCACACCGGAAGACAGCCCGTTTCTGCGCCGGCCCGACCTACTGGCCAGTCTCATCACCTACTGGCAGCATCACCCTTCGCTCTCCTACCTGTTCTCTGGGCTTTTCATCGGACCGACGAGCCAGGCGCCACGCGTCGATGAAGCCCGCCATGAGGGCCTCTACGAATTGGAGATCGCGCTCAAACAGGTTCCCGGCCCTGACGATGACGCCATACCGCTGTGGCTTGTCGACCGCCTGTTCCGCAACTTGCTGATAGATGTCACGGGCAACACGCATCGAGCGGAAATCTGCATCGACAAGCTGTATTCTCCCGACGGCCCAACGGGCCGCTTGGGTCTCGTCGAATTCCGCTCCTTCGAGATGCCCCCGCATGCCCGAATGAGCCTTGCCCAACAACTGCTGTTGCGGGCCTTGATTGCCCGCTTCTGGGACAAGCCCTACAGCGGCCGCTTAACGCGTTGGGGCACCGACCTGCATGACCGCTTCATGCTGCCGCATTTCGTCTGGCAAGACTTCGAATCCGTCCTCTCGGACTTGGCCGATCACGGTTTCGAATTCGACCCCGAGTGGTTTGCACCGCACTACGAATTCCGCTTTCCGCTGTTTGGCAATGTCACCTACAAAGGCATCACAATGGAACTGCGCCAGGCCCTCGAACCCTGGCATGTCATGGGCGAGCAAAACGTCCCCGGCGGCACTGCGCGTTACGTCGATTTCCTCGTTGGAACGCCTGCAAATCAAGACAACGGGCTTGATAACGGACCGCCACGTTGTCATCTGCGGCGGTCAACGGGTTCCGCTTGCTATGACGGGCGTCCAAGGTGAAGGTGTCGCCGGTGTACGTTATCGTGCCTGGCAACCGTCGATGTGCTTGCACCCGACAATAAATATCCACACGCCTTTGGTGTTCGATCTCGTCGACACATGGTCAGGTCGGGCGCTCGGCGGCTGCCGTTATCATGTCGCACATCCTGGCGGCAAATACTTCGACACCGTGCCGGTCAACGCCTTCGAGGCAGAGGGCCGTCGGCACGCCCGATTCGAGCCCCAGGGCCACACGCCGGGCCCGTTGCTCGTACCGCCGGCGCGCGCCAACCCGGATTATCCCGTGACGCTGGACTTAAGACTGTTCAGTTGAAATGATTCGCCTTTAAGCTTGTCGGAGACGTCGCCCTACGGCATCACCTATCAAGACTTTTGGACAAGGGGTGCCGCTTCGCTGATCGAATGTTAAGGAATTGCGATAGGCTAGACTTGGGATGGCATCATGGTTGTCTAAGTTACTGTGGCCGTCCCGACAACAGCAAGGAGCGGGTACCGATCTCGCGATGAATACCTCAAGCACTGCGACCGCACCTCCTGACGGGCAGATCTCTGACCCGCTTTACCAATCCCTGCCCGGCATCTACGACGAGATGATGGGCGGGAACGGTGAAATCGCGCCTACTTGGAAAGCCGTTGCATCTTGGTTCGAACATACCAGCCCAGCCGTTCAAGTCGGTTACGCGCAAAAAATCGAACGGCTTGTTTTCGAGAATTTCTTCGATCCCCAGCGCGGGCGCCAAACCTGGCGCTTGGATTTGTTTCCACTCATTTTTAACGCGCCGACCTGGGCACTCATCGAGCGGGCGGCAATCCAACGGGCGCAGTTGTACAATGCCATTTTGGCTGATCTCTACGGCCCAATGGAGGTATTTGCACGAGGGCTTGTGCCACCGGCGCTAATCCACAGCGACGAGAGTTTCCTTCGCCCTTTACACGGTCTCACCCCTAAAAAGGGACACCTTACATTCATGGCGCTTGACTTCGCCCGGGATCGGCAGGGCAACTGGCGCGTTATCGATACCCATACCGAAACACCGGCCGGGCACGGCTTCGCGCTCGCCAACCGCATGGTCCTATCAGAGGTCGCAGGCCGCCTTTTCCGGCGTTCGGGTGCATTACGCGTTGGACCCTTCTATCAAAGCCTCATCAATGACTTGTTGAACCGCGCCGGTGGCGATGACCCATTGATCGCCGTGCTCGCACCAAGTCCTGGCGATTCGGCCTTTGTCGGCCATTCGTTCATGGCTCGCTATATGCGCCAAAAGCGGGTGCAAGGATCTGACCTGAGGGTGGTCGACAACCGCGTCTACCTAAAAACGATTGATGGGCTGAAGAAGATCGATCTTCTCGTTCGCGCCATCGAAGGTCACCGGGCTGATCCACTTGAACTAGCTCCAGATGCCTTCGATGGGCCCGTCGGCCTCGTCGAAGCATGCCGGCAGAACCCAAACATCATGGTCAATGCACTTGGCACTGCCGTCGTCGAGAACCGGGGCTTGTCGGGTTATCTTGAAATCCTGTCACAGAGATTTCTGCAAGAAAGCCTCATTATCCCGGACACACCGCGCCTCTGGCTTGGTGACCCGTTGGCGCGCGAGCAGGTCCTTGCAGAACTCGACGACCATATCATCCATAACGCCCAGGAAGGCACCGGCAGTCCGGGCGAAGCCGCCCAAGGCCGTAGCGCCCGAGCACTGTCTATTGAGATGCGCGCCGAGCTCGAAGCCGACATTCGCTTCAAAGGTCCGCAGTTGGTTGCCGAACAACCCGTCGGGTTCGCAACCGCACCCGCCTGGACACCTGACGGCCTGATTGCCGAACCCTATGCGTTGAGAGTCTATGTCAGCTCAATCGATGGGCAGTTTCAAGTCATGCCTGGCGGACTGGCACTATCTGTCGATGATGGGACGACAGTCGCACTCAGTTCCACCGACGCACGCTCACGCGACGTTTGGGTTGTCAGCGACGACAGTGAGATGCCCAACATCAGCCTGAGGCGCATCACCGCAGAACACGCAACCATACAGCGCCGTTCGGCAGGTCTCGAAAGCCGCACCGCCGATAACCTTTTTTGGCTTGGCCGCTATTGCGAACGCGCTGACGGAACACTGCGCATCATCCGGCAGGCCCTGGAACGCAGCGCCGCTGACCTTCTCGCACTCTCGACGAGCCAACGGCCGATCAAGGCTTTGCGCGCAATTCTGGAAAAGGACGAGACTTCAGGTCACGACTTGGCAGACGTTGATGCAGAAGCCGATTTGCTGTGGGCCTCACTCAATGAGTTGTGCACCAGCTCCGAGAGGATGCAAGGCCTGCCGAAGACGTTCGAAAACATCCGCAACATCGCCGTACAGTGCCGCGACCGGCTCTCCGAAGATAGCTGGCGCATTCTGACCGGACTATCGGCAGAAAAAGTCGCTTTCCAGCTACCGACGCCGACCGTCGACAAGGACGCCCCGCCCAGCGCCGCCATCACCAACGCGCTCGACATCATCGAGGCCGCCGAAGACCTACTCGACAGGCTTGGTGCCTTCGCGGGCATGTCGCATGAGAACATGACCCGCAACAACGGCTGGTTGTTCATGGATCTGGGACGCCGCGTCGAGCGTGCCCATCAGCTCGCAACCCTGCTGCTGTCCTTGTTCGAGACCAGCGAGGGCGAGGATCTCGACAGCGACGACATGTTTTTCGCTCTGCAGACCGCCGACAGCTACATTACCTTCCGGTCCCGCTATCGCTTCGCACCGGAACTGCATCTCGTGCTGGACCTCCTCGTCATCGACGAGAACAATCCGCGCAGCCTCGCTTACCAACTCGCCAGAATTTCCGAGCACATCGGCAAGCTGCCTAAGTCGGCCGATGACGCGATGCGCGCTCCCGATCAGCGGCTGGCGTTAGAGCTGCTAACAAAAGTTCGTCTTGCAGATGTCGGCGAGCTGTCGGAAGTATCTGATAACGGCGAACGGGAAACCTTGGGCGCGCTGTTGCGTGAACTCATTCGCGAGCTGCCACACTTGTCAGAGCTGGTTTCTCGCCAGTATTTCAGTCTTGCCGACGAACAACCACAACGGCTGCACTTCAGCACAAATCGTTAGTCCAATGTCCCACTATAGAATTAGTCACAGAACCGCCTATTCCTATGGTGCTCCGGTTATCCAATCCAACCACCTCCTACACCTGTCGCCGCGGGTCGTGGACAACCAGCGCATTGTCTCACACACGTTGGACATTGAGCCTGCGCTTGCCTCCCGCCGCGATCGCACAGATTTTTTCGGCAATCCAACGACACTGATATCCTTGGAGCAGGAACACACTGAACTCTCCGTCCAATCCAGCAGCGAAATTGATGTCACGGGCGTCGGCCCACCAGCCTTCGAGGCGAGCACGCCGTGGCAGGGCTTTCCAAGCGGACGTCAGGCCCCCCCAGCCGAAATCATACAGTTCACGTGTCCGTCGCGTTATGCGAGCGCCTCCGCCCTGCTCTATGAATTCGCACGCCCGTCGTTCCCAGTCGGCATGCCGATGTTGGAGGGCACCCGCCAGCTGATGCAGCGCATCTTCGAAGAGTTTCAATTCGACAACACGACAACCGACGTTGCGACACCTGTCGAGCAAGTCCTCCAGCAGAGGTCGGGCGTCTGTCAGGACTTTGCCCACCTGCAGATTGCCGCCCTCCGCTCGATGGGCCTGCCAGCGAGATATGTCAGCGGCTACATCCTCACCCATCCCCCCGAAGGCGAAGTAAAGCTCGAAGGCAGTGACGCCTCTCACGCTTGGCTCTCGGTGTGGGCGCCCGAAGCCGGTTGGGTCGACTTTGATCCAACAAACAACCTTGTGAATTCACCCGAGCACATCGCGATTGCCTACGGCCGCGATTTCGAGGACGTCAGCCCGATCAGTGGTGTGCTCCTCGGCGGTGGCAAGCACACCGTGTCGGTCGCCGTCGACGTCAGACGGTCGGACTAGGCTACGCTGCATCTTCCTTTCACGCCGTGAACGCCCCCTAGTGTGCTGCATCCCGAACGGCGATAACACTCTCGTGAGATTCGCGGATACTCGCACCGCGGTAATTTGAAACCGCTGCATTAGCTATTCCATCGTTTCAATCGCATTTTCGCTCCGTCCAGAAACAACAAAGCGGCTACACGGCGAAGTATTGAAGGAATGAAAATACGCATCCAGCCTTATGCAAGTATCGCTCGCCAACAATCCCGTCCCGGATCAGTAGTCCTGCGGACCAGGGAACTCGGCTGGTGCACCATGTAGACGATCCGCGCCAAAGCCGGGGGCTTCAAGACACGTTTCCCTCGGCAAAGAGCGCGTTAACAACATGTACCCCATGAATGCTATTGCCGATACCGGTGCCAACGTGTCATTCGGATCTGACTAGGGAGTATCGGGATATGTTTCCGAGTACCGACCGCTGGCCGCTACCCAGCGCGGGATGCGTTAGCGTCCGGCGAGCACCGCGTTGCGGGCGGGGAACGATTACGCTGAGTTCACTGTGAAGCGGATCACCGAACAAAAAAAGCCCGACGTGACTGAGGGGTGGGGTTGTCACGCCGGGTTGTCGAGTAACAGAACGCCTTCGATGGGGCGAGTGGCGCTCAGAGTGCGTACATCGAGATGTCCGAACGAAGCGAGAATGGCGTCAACGCTTCGCCGTGCTCATAGATTTGGTGCGCATCTTCGATAGTTCCAATCGCAAGACCAGCTACGTGTAATCGAAAGCGTCAATCAGTGACGGAAAGAGGGATTTCGATGCCACAACAACCCGAGCCCCGCAAAATGCCCGCCCCTTGGATTGTGAGCGTTATTCCGGGCGGCTTCCGTGTTGATGACGCAGACGGCAAGGCTCTGGCCTACTTTTACGGCTTAGGGCCAAGCAATTTGCCCGCAGGCGGTCCGGCTCGTCTCTCGCTTGATGAAGCAAGGCGAGTTGCCGCGAACATCGCGAAGCTTCCGGACCTCCTCCGTTCCGACGAAGCTAAGTAAACGGGGCAATATGAGCAGAACACCGACAGCCGACCTGATTGATGCGCACCGACGCACGATGGAATCGACGAGCAAATGGGACCGGGACGCCGCCATAGCAGACCATATCGAGGTACTGGTCGGATGTATCGCTGATGCCGTTGCCACACGTGCTTGGCATCACGGAATGCCGGAACCGGAGACATACACCCTGTCAGACTTCCTGAAATGGCGCATCTCTCGCAACGTATATCAAACGCTGGCACGCCAGTGGATAGAGGGAGTGCGTTCGAATGCCATCGAACCCCCGCCGCTTTCCTGTGACGTGTAGCGACGGGCCAGAGGGCGATACTCTGGAGACATGGGCTGAATTCATCAGTTCGTTCCAAGTTCGCCCCTCCCAAGTCCTGAAGGACGGCGAAACGCAAGGCGCATCTGTTTTTCTGTTTCGATCAGCGCGAAGAATACAACTCCGACGGCAACGATCAGGACGCCGTCAAAGAACGAGACGGCCTCAGTTCCGAAAATCACCTGCAAGGGTGGCAGGTAGGTGATGGCGAACTGCGCCGTGGTCACGCCGATCACACAGGCCCATACGACGGGCGTTCCTCGCGCTGCCTCCCAGGTCAGTGAAGTGCCATGGATGTTACGGATGAAGAAGAGGTGGAAGATTTCCAAAACGACAAGCATGTTCATTGCCATCGACTGCGCGAGCGCGAGCGGATAGCCGCGATCGGTCGCGTAGGTGAAGATCCCAAAGACGGCGATCAGAAACAGGCCAGAGACCAGCACGACATGCCAGATCAGGCCGCCCGTAAGTAACGGTTCATTGCGTGGCCGTGGAGGCCGCCGCATTGTGCCCGGCTCCGTCGGTTCGAAAGCCAATGCAAGTCCAAGCGTGATTGCTGTGATCAGGTTGATCCAGAGGATCTGCACAGCCGTTATGGGCAGCGCCATACCCGCAAACAACGCGACAACGATCGTCATCGCCTCGCCCGCATTGGTCGGAAGCGTCCAGCTGATGACCTTCTTTATATTGTCATAGACCGTGCGACCCTCACGCACCGCCGCGACGATCGACGCAAAATTGTCGTCGGCCAAGACGAACTCTGCGGCTTCCTTGGCGGCCTCGCTGCCCTTCAGTCCCATTGCAATGCCGGCATCGGCGCGCTTCAGGGCAGGGGCATCGTTGACGCCATCGCCGGTCATCGCCACCGTCAGGCCGCGCGACTGCAGCGCGCTGACAAGGCGCAGCTTATGGCCGGGTGATGTTCGCGCGAAAATGTCTGTGTCGGCCGCGACACCGGTCAAAGACGCATCATCCATGGCCTCAATATCGGCTCCGGTGAGGACCCGCTCAGTGTTCTTCAGACCAATCCGGGCAGCGATGGCACGTGCTGTGGCCGCATGATCGCCAGTGATCATCTTGACGCGGATTCCAGCGGCATGGCATTCGGCGACCGCATCGATGGCCTCAGCCCGGGGTGGGTCGATCAAACCGATTAAGCCGATCAGCGTCAGCTGTCCGTCCAGATCGGAGCTGTTGAATACCGTATGTTCCTGCTCGACGACACGGGTCGCGACCGCAATGACCCGCTGTCCTTCTGACGCCAGGCTTTCCAGCATGTGGTGCCAGTGCTCAGGATCAAGTGGCGCAGCACTGCCGTCGGCAGCTCGCTGGTCAGCGCACATCGAGAGCACCACTTCCGGAGCACCCTTGACATGAATGAGGGCATGGCCGTCGTGGTCGTGGTGCAGGACCGCCATGTAGCGATGCTCGGTATCGAAGGGAATTGCGTCGGTGCGCGTCCAGGAACGCAGAGGTTCGGGTCCTTCGCCCGTAATCTTCCCGGCCAAGGCAATCAACGCACCTTCCATCGGGTCACCATCGGCGCGCCAGCCATCGCCCACACGATGCAGCACGGCGTCGTTGCACAGACCTGCTGCGCGGGCGAACTCCATTAGTACGGTGTGGTCGGCCGGATTAACGTCCGCGTCGCGCCACCGGATCGAGCCTTCGGGAGAATATCCATTCCCTCCAACGGAGTAGATGTGCTCAGCAGCGGCGAGCGTTGCCGCCAGCATTTCGTTGCGGGTGAGCGTACCCGTCTTGTCCGAGCATATGACCGATACGGAGCCGAGCGTTTCGATTGCGGGCAAACGGCGGACGATGGCATTGCGCCGGGCCATGGCCCGAACCCCGATCGCCAACGTAATCGTCAGCACCGCCGGCAGACCTTCGGGAATTGCAGCAACTGACAGGCCCACGACCGCCATGAAGAGTTCGCTAAATGACATGTGGCCCACGTAGTAGCCGTAGGCCAGCAGGCTGGCGCCAACGATAAGGATGAATACCGTCAGCCAGCGGGCGAAGACATCCATCTGGCGCACGAGCGGCGTGGCCAACGTTTCGATCTTCGACAGCATGCCGCTGATCGAACCGATCTCGGTGCGCTTGCCGGTCGCTACAACAACGCCGCGTCCCGCACCGGCGACCACCATCGTGCCGCTGAACAGCATAGAGCGGCGATCGCCCAGGGAGGCTTCGGCAGGAACGGGCGCGATGGCCTTATCGACCGGCACCGATTCGCCGGTCAGAATCGCCTCCTCGGCCTTGAGACCGCGTGCCGAAACAAGTCGCAAATCGGCCGGAACGCGATCACCCGCCTCCACCAACACGAGGTCGCCGGGCACCAGTTCGGACGCGTCCACGCTCTGGCGCTGTCCACTGCGCAGCACGGAGGCACGCGGCGATAGCATGCTCCGGATCGCTTCCATGGCCTCTTCCGCGCGGCCTTCCTGTATGAAGCCGATCACAGCGTTGACGATCACCACCGCGAGGATGACGGCTGTATCGATGACGTGCCCAAGCGTGGCAGTCACTGCCGCCGAAGCAATCAGGACATAGATGAGCAGGTTGTGGAAATGTGCCAGGAACCGTAAGATCGGACTGCGCTTGGGTGGTTCGGGAAGGCGGTTGGCCCCGAAGGTCTCGCGTCGTTTATCGGCTTCTTCGGTGCTCAGCCCTTTGGAACTCGTTGCGAGTGCGTCCAGTGTGCCCTCGACCGGTAGGCCGTGGAAGCTCCTGGCTAAGTCTATTTGGCCCATCTGAGGCTCCAGTACGTCGGCAACGGTTGGGCTGGAGAGGCGGCATGCCACTCCAACTTCGTTTCCGTGTCGTGATTTTGAGATTACAGCTTCGGAAACCTCAGGTCGTGATTGCCACCTTGAGCACACCGTCGCGCTGATTGGCGAAGAGATCGTAGGCCTTCTCGATCTGATCGAGAGCGAAGCGATGCGTGACCAGTGGCCGGGTATCGAGCCGTCCAGACGCAATCGTTTCCATGAGCCGCCGCATGCGCTCCTTGCCGCCCGGGCAAAGCGTCGTTACGATCTTGTGGTCGCCAAGACCGGCATAGAACGCGTCGAGTGGGATCTTCAGGTCTTCGGAATAGACGCCGAGCGAGGACAGGGTGCCGCCCGGCCTGAGCACCCGAAGCGCGGCCTCGAATGTCGCCTGCTTTCCGAGCGCCTCAATCGCAACGTCGACGCCGCGACCATCCGTTAGGCGCATGATCTCATCGACCGGATCGACCTTGGTGAAATCCACCACATGGTCGGCGCCGACATTGCGTGCGATTTCCATCCGCTCTGGGATCGACTCCACACAGATGATCGTGCTCGCTCCCATGAGCCGCGCGCCAGCCGTCGCGCACAGTCCGATAGGCCCTTGCGCGAACACCGCGACCGTATCCCCAATCCGCACCTGACCGCTTTCCGCCCCGGAAAACCCGGTAGACATAATGTCGGGACACATCAGGACCTGCTCGTCACTCAGACCGTCCGGAATACGCGCTAAATTCGCCATCGCATCCGGCACCAGAAGGTACTCGGCCTGTGAACCGTCGATTGTGTTACCGAAACGCCAGCCGCCCAGGTGTTTGAATCCGTGCTTCGTGCCCGGGCCGTCCTGCGCGTAACAGCCGCAGAGAGACGCGTTGCTGTGTCCGCTCGGGCAGATGGCGCCCGCGATCACCCGCTCTCCCTCCTGATAGCCCGCGACTGCCGAGCCCAGCTTCTCAATGACACCCACAGGTTCGTGCCCGATCGTTAGGCCGCGTTCGACCGGGTATTCACCCTTGAGGATATGGACATCGGTTCCGCAGATGGTGGTCGTCGTAATCCTGACCAGGGCGTCCAGCGGCCCGACATCCGGGATCGGTTTTTCATCCAATACGATGCGGTCCGGCTCCACGAAAACGGCCGCCTTCATTGTCTTGCTCATGGGCATACTCACTGCTTGTTGCGATGGGGTTGGTCGCCAGACCCGAGCACGCAGCCCCCCAAACGCCGTCTTGGCGTTGCGAGCACCCGGAGCGGGATTGGCAACGTCTCAACGATACAAGCACAAGCCATCGTTGCAGTTCGCAGGCATTGACATACATCAATCTAAGAAACTGCTTACACGGCTATAAAAAACACCATTCGCTCCTAAACGCACAAAATCAGAGAAGAAGCATGCTCAGCAGTCCGATGCTTACGATCCATGAAGTTGCCGACCTGCTCAAAATAAAGGAGGCGACGGTAAGGCGTTGGATCAAGAACAAGGAATTGGTGGCTGTTGAATTCAACCGTGACTATCGCGTGGCACGAAAGCACCTGGAGCAATTTGTGACAGCGCGATTGACGGGCGATCCAGATCTCGCGCCAGAAGCGGAACGGACAAAGCCGATCGATGGCTGAGACAGCGCTGTGCGAGGCAGACGACGCTTAGGACAAATCTACCAGGACAGTGCGCAATGAAAAAGATCCTGATGGCAACTGACCTGTCTCCCCGTTGTGACCGTGCCTTTCAGAGAGCCGTCGCCCTGGCGGGCCAATTCGGTGCCGAACTTCGTGTGCTTCACGTCGTGCAGGAGGCTTTTCTTGAGGCCATGACCGCTCAACATGAGACAATGGCCCGAAATGCAATCGAAGAGCAGATCGCCGCAATAAACGAGTCAATGTCTGTAAACGCGAAACCTCACATCATTCGCGGTCTCGACTATGAAGACATCATACGCGAGGCCGAATCCTACGGTGCTGACTTGATCGTGCTTGGCATACATCGCCACGACCAGCCTCAGTTGTTTCAGGGTACGACCATCGAGCGCGTTGTCCGTTACGGTCACACCCCGGTGCTTATGGTCAAGAATACAGTCAGTGGCCCTCATTGCAATGCGCTCGTGGGAGTCGATCTGTCGGATCAAGCAAAAGCCGCCCTACGATTTGCAGCCAGGCTTGCCTCCGATGGCGTTGTTCAACTGATCCATGTCGCGCATCGGCCGTTTGCGGGATTCTTGTCCCGCGATACGCAGAACCAGGCTATCCAGTAACAGCGGGAACAAATAACTCCGACCATCGAAAATTGGGTCAAAGAAGTCTCGGAACAACTCGGCAAGGCGCACCCGCGATTTGAAACCATTCTGCGCGATGGCATCGCGGCCGCAACCATTCGAGAAAACGCCGAGACGTTGAAGCCGGATCTGTTGGCCATTGGTACGCATGGTCGGACGGGCATTGCTCATGCCGTCCTTGGTAGCGTGGCCGAAGACCTGCTGGCGAGCGCTCCATGTGACGTGCTGGTGGTTCGTGAGTTAGCACAATAGTGCCCCCTAACGCCCCCACCGTCTCACCCTGGCTCAGCTTCACTTCGGCTTCCCGCAAAATCCCGATAATCTTTTCTGTCGTGTACCGCATCCGCGCCAATCCGTTGTCTCGTCACCCGAGGTTCGCAGCCGGTCCAGAGACTTGATCAAATGGCGGACTAGTCTGTCGAATCACTGAACCTGCGGCTTCACTTGTTAATGCGGTAGCCAATGTGGTAGGTGCTCAAATTACTTGGCAACCGCATGCGCAGGTAACAGTGTCCTTGACAGTCGGGATGAACCAAGGCTCGCAGAACAGCGTCACGACTGCGGCGCCGCTTGTGCGCCGCCTGACAGTGCCTGTCTTTATCGCCGGCTACGTGACGATGCTGATGCTGCCGATTGCCGCCGCCTGGCTGCAGGGGCTGCCACCCCGCGCCTGGCAGGATGATCTCTCTTCGGCTCTGGCATTATGTGCCTTCTCGGGCGTACTGATCGAGTTCGTGCTTTCTGGACGGTTTCGGTTCGTGTCAAGGCACATAGGCATCGATACGACGATGCGCCTTCATCAGTTGATGGCACGCTTGCTCACATTGCTCATCCTGATCCATCCATTTTTGTATGTCAGCCGTGCTCCGAACTATCCGATGCCGTGGGATACGACGCGACAGCTGAGCGTCGAATTCGGACCAATTGCCGTCCTGACGGGTGTCGCGGCCTGGCTGGCGCTTCTCGTGATCGTGCTCATGGGCATATTTCGCGAGCAACGAAACCTCAGCTACGAGGCTTGGAGAGCCTCACATGGTATCGGCGCCGCGCTTGTCGCCATCTTCGGCACAATGCACGCCCTCGACGCCGGCCGCTACAGTGCGCACCCCTTCCTCGCCTGGTTCTGGATTGTGATGCTCGGCTTGGCAGTGTTTACACTCTTCTGGGTCTACGTTGCTAAACCAATTTGGCAACGCCTTAACCCCTACACAGTACGTTCCGTCCGGAAGATCGCTGCCAAGACCTGGGAGCTGGTGGTGGTCCCGTCTCAGGGCAAGACGATCCCCTTCGAAGCCGGTCAGTTCGTGTGGCTCAACGTCGGACACTGTCCGTTCTCTCTGAACGAAAACCCATTTTCAATTGCGTCGGCGCCGACCCAACACGGTCACCTCGCGTTTGTGATCAAGGAGGTTGGCGATTTCACAAGCCGCCTTGGTGACATCAAGCCGGGCGTAATCGCCTACATAGACGGGCCTCACGGCAACATGACGCTCGCTGGGCGTAGGGGAAGGGGAATTGCGTTTTATGCGGGAGGGGTTGGTATCGCGCCGATCCTCTCTATCCTCAGAGATCTGCGCGACAGCGGCAATAAACGCCCGTTAGTCCTGCTGTATGGCAACCGCAAAGCGAACCAAATCATCTATGGCAATGAGCTCTTTGCTATGACGCAGCAACTAGAGATCAAGGTCGAACATTTCTTGTCAGAACCGCCGGAAAAATGGGATGGCCGAACTGGCATGATCGACGCGGCTGCTCTGGATAGGATTTTAAAAGGACGAGATTTCTAGTTCGTGGTTACATGTACTCTGTGGCCCCTTGCCAATGATTGAGGGCATCGAAGCGGTCCTTCTTGCGCGGGGTGTACCTAGCGATCAGATCATTTCCGAGCGTTTCTACTACGACTGAGGCAGGCAATGACGCAGAGACACCGGATCCTGTTGGCGGTTTTGGCCTTTGGCATCATCATCCTCTTAGTATCGATCTCATTTGCTCTGCGCTGGACTTAGCCACAAATAGGGAAACGCGCGCCTAAACCGCCATGGAGATGTCCGCTTATGATCAAATCGGACATGGCTGACATCTGAAAAGCTCAGCTATGGCATGTTCCCTTTTGCCCCAAGAAGTGGACTCTAGAGAGACATGGTCCCACCAGCGAACGCCGGGACCCTACGTGCTTGATGGAAGTCAATGCTTTTAGCCTGGCTACAGTTGATCCTTTAATGCCATTTGTAGGCTGCCCTTTGTGAATTAGTGTCCATCGTCAGAGTTTTCGGGACAGTAGAGCGTTTGAACTAAGAGAGGATCCGGCCCATCGGATTGCTCTTCATGCCGCAGCTTTGAAGTGGTTGCGGCGGCGCTGTTCGATGGTACGGCGCTTGATCTCCTTTCGCAGTTCCAGGATGTTCTGGCCTCTCCCGAAGTAGACATCTGCGGGCGTCAGGTTGTCTAGGCTTTCGTGATAGCGTCGGTGATTGTAGTGGTCGACGAAGTCGGCGATCGCACGTTCCAGATCACCGGGCATGTATTAGTTTTCAAGCAGCAAACGGCTCTTCAGCGAGAGATGCCAGCGCTCGATCTTGCCCTGGGTCATCGGATGATAGGGCTTGCCACGCGTGTGGCGCATCGCTTGACCATCGAGCCAATCGGACAGTTCGCCTGCGATGTACGAGGGGCCGTTGTCCGACAACAGCCGGGGTCGTTGCAGGGGGCTTGCTTGGTCAAGGCCTGACGCCTGCAGCGCCAGCTCCAACGTATCGGTGACATCCGAAGCGGCCATTCCGCTGCACAACTTCCAAGTTACAATGTAGCGCGAGAAGTCATCCAACACCGTCGATAGGAAGAACCAGCCCCAACGCACGACCTTCAGGTACGTGAAGTCGGTCTGCCAGAGCTGGTTGATGGCCGTTGTCGGGTTCTGGAACTTGTCAGCGGCCTTTAGGACGATGAAGGCCGGACTGGTGATCAGGCCATGCGCCTTCAATATCCTATACACGCTGGATTCCGAGACGAATGAACGCTTCCGGTCGGTGGAGGCCACGGCCACTTCACGCGGGCTCAGATCTGGTTCATCGAGCGCGAGTTCGAGGATCTTCTCGCGCACATCATCAGGGATGCGGTTCCAGACACGGCGCGGTTTGGGCCGATGATCCTCAAGTGCATCGAGACCACCGGACTGGTAATGATCATACCATGCGTAGAACGTCGATTTGGGAATGCCGAGCTGATGAAGCGTGCGCTGCACCGGCAACGTCGATTGCTCGACCAGGCGGATGATCTCCAGCTTTTCGGATGCGGGATACCTCATTCGATGTCCTCCCCATCCGCGATTACGCTTTTTTTTTGAGCAGCCGGTTCTCCAACGTGACCTCGGCCAGCGTCTCCTTGAGTTGCCGCGCTTCAACTCTCAGATCCTTGACTTCGTCTGAGGTCGCTTCCCGCACAGCGTCGCCGGCGAGCCGCTTCTTGCCGGCTTCGAGGAAGTCTTTGGACCAGCGATAGTAAAGGTTCTGATTGATGCCTTCCTTGCGGCACAGCTCGGCGATCGTCTCCTCGCCACGCAGGCCTTCAAGGACGATGCGGATCTTCTCTTCCGCTGAAAACTTCCGGCGCGTCGCTCTACGAATGTCCCGGACGGTCTTGTCTGCGCTGCCCGGACGGCGCTCATTCCTGTCAGTCATCGTCTCCCTCCTCAGGGTTACGATGAACCGGAAAGTCTCTCTTACGCAATCAGCTCAATCTGTCCCGTGAGTGCTGACGGCGCACACGACGCGCTTCTTGAACGTATCGCTCCATCGCCGGCGTGGTGTCTTCGATCCTGGTGCCATGACGTTCGTATCCGCTCACATCCAGGCGAACATCATGACCGCCTTCTCGCCGTCGCGTAAGGCGGCACTCGCCGGACGCTTGCCGGGATGCTGCGCCAGATTGATCCAAAGCAGTCCCCTCTTGGGGGTGAAAAGGCCCGATTACCGTTGGCTCTGGCACTCAAGGCGCGCACACTTAGTGCCGCACACAGCATGGCGATGGAAGACATGATCGGCTCGACCGAGATTGGAAAAAAGGGCCGACCTCGTTATGCTCGAAAAGAACCTGTTTGACATAAAGCCAGAGGAAATCGCCGACACCGAAGTAGTTTACACCATGATGAACGGAAAGCTCACCTACGACGTCACGGCAAATTCCAAAGCTAATTAGTTTTTGCAAATGAGTGTCGGGCATCCGCAACCGTCCGACCCCACCCTGTGCAAAATCCGAGGTGCACCATGCGGCATAACAAAACCAGGACCTTCCAACTCGGCATCGCGATCGCAACGTTATTTGCCTCGACAGGTGCCAGCCTGGCATGTGGCAACGCGATGCTTTACCCACTTCTATTCCGCGCCTACCCGCAAACAAAACTCGTCTTCGACGCTGAAATGGATGCAAGACGTCAAGGACGGCTGTCGGTCTCCGTCTGGTCCCGCGACCTAGGTCCGACCTATCACCAATGGTCGCTTGCCCGCGCCGAAAAGGCGGTCAAGGAACTCGGTGCTCGTCTGCATCAGACAACTATCGCGAAGCAAACCGAAAGCGCTCCAACGATCAAGGTACTCCTCACCAACGAGATCTACACCGCACTCATTGAGCCGCGCGCCAACAAGGCCGAACTCGCACCGCTGAAGACTGGGAACAGTCGACGCCGCGCGGACCTCTACACGTCAGCCAACATCATCCGCGCGCTGCTCGACGGCCAACTCGACTGGCAGGATGCCGTCGACAAAAAGCTCGTGGTCCTTGCGGATAGCTCCGATGCGACGGCCCAACATCTCGCGGAACTTCTTGTAGCTTCTTTCTCGAAGAAGACGGCCAAGACCGGAGAGTTCTAAACCAACTGCCGCGGTTTTTGCGTCAGGATGATCTCCGTCCGCACATCACCGAGAATTTTCGCGCATCGCTCGTGAAAACCCTCGTTGAAGCGATCCACGTCCTTTGCGAGCACAACATTGTCTGGATTGAGGTAGCCGACAACGGTGTACCGCCGGCCAAGTTTCATAACCGCTAGATCGACCACTTTGACATTGAGACCGGCAACCGAGTCGGTCAGCGCCTGACGCACACCATTGATCTTCTGCGCTGTGGCGCTCTCCCCGGCAATCTCACCCAGGGCGGATCGAAACGCTCGAATGGGAGCTGGGAGAACCATGGCCGACAGGATCAGAACAACGATCGAATCGGCAATCGGCACCAAGAACTCAAACGCCGTACCTTTGAGAAACGGCACCATAAGAAGCGCAACGCCAGCCGCCCCGCTCAACACGCCATCAACAATCGCAGCCCGCCGTTCTGTAATGAGGACTTCGCTGCGTCGGCCGGTCTTCACATAGGTCCAGTGGTGCAGTAGCGCCAACCCGGCGCAAATCGTGACCATCGCGATGACGTAGAGCAGGATCGGTCCGAAATTCAGCGCCGGAACGTCCCCACCCAGGCTGTAACGGATGATCTTCGAAATCGCATTGAACATCGCGAATGCGAGGATCCCGATCAGTGCCATGGAGCGAAACGTTACGTAGATGGCTTCATCCGCGTCATAACCCAATGGACGCTTCTGATCCGGTTGGCGCAGGATCGACATCCCAACGCGCGCGGCAACAATCGCCGATAGGAAATTGACGCCCGAGTAAAGCCCATCTACCAGAAGCGCATCCGAGTTGGAGGTCCACGCCGCCAGAATACCCGCGCAGGCCATAAACAGGTTTCCCCATTTGCCCGTCTCAAGAGAGTCCCGCTCGAGTTTAGCCATTGATTTATCTGACGCTTCGCTCATGATGATCTGTCACTCTTCCAAATATAAATTCTTGCAGCCTCGATCGGTCTCGTTTGAACGGCTTGCTGATAATCCTTACGGCCAAAATTGATACCTCGGTGACGGATTCAGAAACGGCATCACACCACACAGCAGAAGGTCGTCTCGGATCTAGAGCGCTGGCACACCCGAGACTTGAACTGCTCAGCCCCTGAGAGTCGTCCTAGCCTACTCAGCCGAAAAGAAACTTGGCCGTGCCCGGGGCGCGTAGTACGCTCAAGACAAGCGCTTTCAATCCAAAAGTTTTAACAACAAACTAATTATTCCTCGCGCTGTGCTGAGTTTTCACCTGCTGGCACCATGACCACTTAAGCACTGCGTCCCCAAGCCTCCTGATCAATTCCGAATACAGAGGAGTTCTTGATGCGATTTGCACTTGCTCTAGCGAGCTGCACAGTTTTTGCTTGGCCGATCACGTCGATAGCCGCCGCGGATTTCTGGGTCAAAGATAAAACGACCCAATGTCTAATTTGGACGGACGAGCCACCCGATGCAAAAGATGACGTGGCGTGGAGCGGCAAGTGCCATGGTGGAAAAGCCTCTGGCCGAGGTCAACTCTCATGGACCCGGAGTGGCAAGTCCGTGGGCACCTACGAAGGCGAAATGATCGACGGCAGATTCGACGGACCAGGCATACTCAAACTGAGCGTCGAAGGTGGCACCGACGAACTGACCGGGCTCTTCAAGAAAGGCTTCCTCGAAAACGGCGGCCTCTACAAAGATGCCGCCGGTAACGTCTACGAGGGCGAGATAAAAGACGGCCAACCGCATGGCTCCGGCTATCAAAAAATCGGCGAGGAAGAATACATCGGCGAATTCGAACAAGGCATCCGCCAAGGTCTAGGCCTGGCACTAACCCCTGAAGTTGCCTACATCGGCGAATTCGTGAAAGACCAAGCCACTGGAAGCGGCGTTCTCGAAGATGAACTGGGCGGTCGTTACCATGGCCAATTCAAGGACGGAAAACCCCACGGATTCGGAACCTACGTCACCAAAGAGGGTGCCGCCTATCAAGGCCGTTTCGTCGACGGCAAGGCCACAGGACAGATCCTTGTGACCGCGAACGCGGACACCAAACCCGTCCTGGAAACATGGAAAGATGGAGTGAAGGTGCAATGATCAGCTGGTCGAAATCCAAACTCGTGATCGGCGGTGTCGTTCTAGCGTTGATGATTGCCACCTCCACGACGATCATTACGCCACGCCCGGCATCTGCCGATCCACTCGCCGGCGCTATTGGCGGTGCCATTATCGGTGGTCTAGTGACACGTCGCGGCGGCGGCGTAATTGCCGGGGCCGTCATTGGCGGTGTCGTCGGCGGCATTGTCCGGCAGGAACGGCGGAGGCGCAAATTCAATCGACAGCGCCGTTACATGGGCGCCTATCGGCGCGGTTACCGCAGAGGCTATCAGCGCGGGCGCAGCAGCTATTAGATTGCGAGCCGACCAAGGGACACCGACGGCAATTCAATTCATGCAAGCGTTAGGGCGGCTCGACTTCGTGCCGCCTTTTTTTGCTCTTGAGGGTCCGAGCCGTCCGTTCGATGAGGCCAAGCATGGATCAAGATAACAATACACTCGAAACTCGAACAATCTGGACAACCATAATCGCTAATCTGCTGTTCAGCATCTTGGCCTTTGGCTTTGCTTTTCAAACTCATTCCGATGCCATCGTGCTTGATGGCGTCTTTTCATTGGTAGCCTTCGCGGTCTCCCTACTCTCGCTCTTCATCGCTCGATTGGTCACTCGCCCGGGGACCAGGGCATTTCCATTCGGTTACGCAATTTTCGAGCCCATGCTGAACCTCACCAAGGGGCTGATGCTCGCGACGGTGCTGGTCTACCCCATTTTTTCGGCCATCGACAATCTCATGACCGGCGGCGTCGACATCGTTTTGGGAAGCGCCATCGTCTATGCCTGCCTTGCCACTGCAGGCTGCGCGATCGTCGCGCTCATCGCACATCGCGCGGCACGCCGGACGAAGTCTCCGATCCTTGAAGTTGATGCAAAGAATTGGCTTATTGACACCCTCCTCAGCGCCGCAGTGATGCTGACGTTCGCCGCAGCCCTGCTGTTCAAACGCATCGGGCTTGGCTGGGCCGTTCCATACGTTGACCCGACCCTCGTCATCGCGTTGTCGGCAACCGTCGGAGTGTTGCCGGTTTGGATCATCGTCGATAACTTGCGCCAGATTGCCCACATGGCCCCCGAACCGGCTCTGCAGGACCAAGTCCAAAGCATCATTTCAAAGACCCTAGAGGGGCAATCGCTCAAAGACCGCGACGTACGGATCGCCAAACTCGGACGCCTCGTCTACCTCCAGCTCTACCTCATGGCGGACGCTGATCGAACTGCTGAATTGACGCTGAGTGAGCAAGATCGGCTGCGGCAGGACCTTTATGATCTGCTGTCGAAAGAGTTTGGAAATCTGGCATTGGACGTCATCTTTACGAGCGATCCGGTTTGGAGCGCGCGTTCGATTACCAGCGCCACACCCGGTCACCACGGGCTAGCCCGCTAACTTCAGCACGCCACCGATAACGGCCTAACGCGCATGAACGACAGGACATGCGCTGTTCGGGTCACAACCTCGGCCCGAATGACCTGGTCAACAGGAGTTACCGACGAGGGTCGCATCGCCATCGTCGGACCGAGACTGCGCAAGGATCTGTAACATCTGCGGTCATCCGGCAGCTGGCTTCAGGTCAAATGCCTCCGGCATTTGCTGAACAAACTCCGGTTAGGACAGAACACCGGAGCGGCGTCTTTCCGGTTCTTCAATTCCAGCCACAAAAGACAGTCACCCACTAAAGCGCAGTGGAGGCAGTTGTTACGGGCTTGGACATAGGCCTCACCGCGGCTGAGCCGGGTGAAGGCAATCTCGTCGACTTCAAGCAATCTGATCATATCATGGAGCCGCCGCGCTCTACGCTCGACATGACGAACGATCGGCCCTTCCATTGCATTCTCCCACGGCAATGTGTTGTAGATAAAATGGCCCTTGCGAACGACCATTGTTATTGCGGTCGTCGGGCGCCGGGACCATTAACAAACTAACCAAAGTCAAGCCGACGAATGCGCCACGAAGTTTGGCCACAGCTCACCGTATCCGCTAGTATTGCTCAGCCGGCCACCTGAATGCCCACCGCCAGATCCGGCCAGCGAGTTAGAGTTAGGTCAATGCCCAGCCGTTCTTTGTCGCGCACAACCTGGTTCGCCATCATAAGCGCCACTCTGCTCTCAGGATTGATCCTATGGGAGACCGCACGCTACGCGCGTAGTGTCGCACTCGACGAAATCCGAACACGCAGCGCCTACACGCTAGATCTAGTTGTCGAAAACCTACGAGGCGAACTGGCCAAATACAGTTTCCAGCCGCGTTTGCTCGCCCAGTTCGACCATCTTGACCGACGCTCTCACACAATACCCGCAAGCATCAGCCATAGATCGCGCCAACAGCGAACTCGAACGCATCAACGAAGTGACCGGCGCCCGCGCGACCTACTTGATGAATAAGGACGAACTCGCCATCGCCGCCAGCAATTGGTCCTCCGACAAGCCCTTCGTCGGCAGCAATTTCAGCTTCCGCCCCTACTTCAAAGAAGCAATGCAGGGCCGGCTTGGCCGGTTTTCCGCACTTGGAACCACATCGGGCGAGCGTGGATATTATTTTGCTCACCCTGTACGAAATGCAGACGGCATCATCGGCGTCGTCGTTGTTAAAATGGGCGTCGCCCGCCTTGAGACAGCATGGCGGGCAGGCGACGACGTCATCCTCATCCTTGATGAGGAAGGCATTGTCTTTTTGAGTTCGCGTCCCGAATGGCGCCTGAACGCAATCTCACCGCTGACAGCCGCGGCGCACCAGCGACTTTCCGAAACCCGAAGATATGCGGGCGAAGCGCACCGCGAACTCTCCTTCTCGCGTGCCCCTGACAGCGATATTATTGAGATCGGCAAAATCGATGCGTCCGGCACCTCGAACCGCACCAAGAAGTATGTAGCTATCTCCGCGCCCATGAACGAAGCAGGCTGGCGCGTGTTGATCCTCGCTGACGCCTCCGGAGTCGCCTACCGCGTTCAAATTGCCCTGCTCGTTGTCGGTTTCATGCTGGCCAGCGCCGTTCTAGCAAGCCTCAACATTTATCAAAGGCGGCGGCGGTTGAACGAACGCCTGGAACTGCAGGAAGCTGCAAAAGCGGAGTTGGGAGACAAGGTCCGCGCGCGCACCAAAGATCTCAGCCGGGCCGTCGCGCGGCTGCGCGCAGAGGTGAGCGAACGACAGCGCGCCGAAGAAGATCTCCGCCGCACACAGGAGGAACTGATCCAGGCCTCCAAGCTCTCCGCGCTCGGTCGCTTATCCGCCGGCCTCAGTCACGAACTCAATCAGCCGCTTACGGCCATCCGCAACTACGCCGAAAATGCCCGCGTGTTCCTAAGTCGGAACAACACGGCAACCACCGATGCAAATCTGGGTAGCATCGTCGAGATGGGGGAACGGATGGCGCGGATCATTCGAAACCTACGCACGTATGCGCGTAATGAACCGGTCGGCTCACGCCCCGCCAGACTACTTCAGTCAATCCGCGACTCCATCGGCCTTCTCCAACCCGAGCTTCGTAGTGCCGGCATCGAAGTAACATCGGATTTCACCGACGACGAGCTGATGGTCATCGGCGGCGATGTCCGTTTGCAGCAGGTTTTCGTCAACCTGATTTCGAATGCCGTCGATGCCATGTCGAACGCACCCCGCCGCCACCTGACCGTTAGTGTTGAACCCCGTACCACCGATGTGGCGATCGCCATCAGCGACACGGGTCCAGGCCTCCGGGCCAAGGATATGAATCGTGTCTTCGACCCCTTCTTCACAACCAAGGAAGTTGGCAAGGGAACCGGACTCGGACTGTCAATAACCTATGGCATCGTCAACCAGTTCGGCGGATACATCGAGGCCGCCAACAACGATGACGGAGGCGCTACATTCACGGTCACATTACAGCGCGTTGAGAGCAACCGGGAGGCTGCCGAGTGAGTCCCGACGTCATTTTGATCGACGACGAACCCCACTTGCTGGAATCCGGCAAGCAGTCTCTCGAACTCGCCGGGCTAACCGTCGAATGTCACGCATCCGCCGATGGAGCACTGGAAAACGTTACCGGAAGCTCACCCAGCATCATTGTGAGTGATGTCCGCATGCCCGGCGAAAGCGGACTTGAAGTCATGGCCAGGGCGCTTGCTGTCGACCCCCAGATACCGGTGATCTTGATTACCGGCCATGGTGATATTCCAATGGCTATTCAGGCGATCCGTGATGGCGCCTACGACTTCATCGAGAAACCATTTGCACCAGACCATCTTGTGAACTCGGTGCAGCGCGCGCTGGAGCAGCGGCGTCTTGTCCTCGACAATCGCGCACTACGCGATGCATTGACCCATGGGTCTCCGTTGGAGCGGTCGCTCGTTGGAAAGAATCCCATAACAATCCAGCTCCGAGAGAGGATTGTCAGCTTCGCCGGCACCGATGCCGATGTGCTTATTACCGGTGAAACAGGAACCGGCAAGGAGCTCATCGCGCGTAGCCTGCACGAACTATCACAGCGCTCTAAGGGCCGGTTTGTTGCCATCAATTGCGGCGCACTCCCCGAAACCATAATCGAGAGCGAGCTGTTCGGCCACGAGACGGGGGCATTCACGGGGGCCGTAAAAAACCGTATCGGCAAATTCGAATACGCCAGCGGCGGCACTCTGTTCCTTGATGAAATCGAAAGCATGCCCCTGGAATTGCAGGTGCGCTTGTTGCGGGTCCTGGAGGAACGAACCGTCGTGCGTCTGGGTTCCAACGAGGAACTCCCCGTCGATGTCAGAGTGGTTGCAGCGGCCAAGGAGAACCTGCGTGGTGCGGTCGACCAAGGCACCTTCAGAGAGGATCTCTACTACCGCCTCAATGTTCTGACGCTGTCGATACCGCCACTGCGCGATCGCCGCGATGACATCCCTCTCTTGTTCGCGCATTTTCTCCGCAACTGTGACACCCGATTAAAGCGTGAGGTTGCGCGACCGCAACCGGGCGATCTCGCCCAGCTAGCAGTGCACGATTGGCCGGGCAATGTGCGGGAACTCGAAAACGTTGCCATGCGCTTTGCACTCGGCCTTGGCATCGAATTCGGCCAGACGGTTAGCCCTGTAGCAGGCACTGGGTTCAATGAAGTGCCACTGACCGATCAGCTTGCCGGTCTCGAACAGCTAATCCTGCGTCGAACTCTTGCAGACTGCGACGGCAGCATGAGGCAATGCTACGAGCGCTTGGGAATCTCACGCAAGACGCTCTACGACAAACTAAAAAAGTACGGCATTTCGCATGCCAGCGAAGGCGACCAGACCAAATCTCCTCAGACTTGATGCCGGACGGAGTGCACGATGTCACACACCCATTGCGGTCAATGAGTGGACCTTCCTACACTGCCCCACTATTGCTGCATTGCAACAGCTCAAAGCTTCCCCAATTTAGTCGTCGTTTTTCAATCCCTTGGAAGAAAAGTGCAGACTGCGCTCGACACCCGACGAACGTGGCACGGCGGTTGCTGTTTATTTCCTGCTAACCTGTGGAACGGCTTCAGCCCAACCCGCAAAGCGCTTTCCAAAACGGGAGGAATACAATGCGCAAAACTCTAATGGTCACGACCGCGATTGCCGGTCTGGCATTCGCCGCAACTCCAGCCATGGCGGCCTGCGACGATGGCGAGATCGTCATCAAATTCAGCCACGTCACCAACACCGATAAGCACCCCAAGGGCATCGCAGCATCGCTTCTGTCGGAGCGCGTCAACCAGGAAATGAATGGAAAGGCCTGTATGGAGGTCTATCCGAACTCGACGCTCTATAACGATAAGAAAGTCTTGGAAGCCATGCTGCAAGGCGACGTGCAGCTTGCTGCCCCGTCACTGTCGAAGTTTGAAAAGTTCACCAAGAAATTCCGCATCTTCGATCTTCCGTTCGTGTTCAAAGACGTTGACGCCGTCGACAAGTTCCAGAATTCCGATTCCGGTCAGAAGTTGAAAGACTCCATGAAGCGTAAGGGCCTCCAGGGGCTAGCCTTCTGGCACAATGGCATGAAACACATGTCGGCCAACCGACCGTTGGTGAAGCCAGAGGACGCCAAGGGTCTCAAATTCCGCGTTCAGGCTTCAGATGTTCTAGTCGCCCAATTCGCCCAGCTTGGTGCCAACCCGCAAAAGATGTCCTTCAAGGAAGTCTACGGCGGCCTGCAAACCAAAGTCATCGACGGACAGGAAAACACCTGGTCGAACATCTATGGCAAAAAGTTTTTCGAAGTGCAGGACGGTGTGACCGAAACCAATCATGGCATTCTCGACTACCTCGTCGTAACATCAACGGACTGGTGGGACGGGCTTCCTGACGACGTTCGCTCGCAACTGGCCACGATCATCGACGAAGTCTCACAAACACGCAACCAAGCCTCCTCCGAGGTCAACGAGGCCAACAAACAAAAAATTATCGATGCCGGTGGTAAAGTACGCACCCTGAACGACGAACAGCGTGCGGCTTGGGTTGCGGCTCTGAAGCCAGTCTGGAAGAAGTTCGAGCGCGATGTCGGGTCCGACCTCCTCTCAGCAGCTCAAGCATCCAACAACTGATCGCTGCACGGCATTTGAAATAAGAGCCCGCAACAAATGTGGGCCACGTCGTCGGCAACCGTACGTCCGGAAATACACCCGGACGTACGGTGAGCCGAAGCACAAATGTCTGGGAGGATACGCCATGTCCGAAGCCTCAAAAGGCGGCGTCAGCGGCATTATCGATCACATCGAGGAATCGATCATTGCGATCCTCATGGGGGCAATGACGCTCATCACTTTCGCCAACGTCGTCGCACGATATCTCCTGAACTCCAACATCCTGTGGGCTCTCGAAGCGACCGTTTTCTTGTTCGCTTGGATGGTTTTGCTAGGCGTCTCCTATGCCGTCAAAAAATCCCTTCATCTCGGTGTCGACATCATGGTCGGCTCGCTCGCACCTCGCACACGCAAGATTGTCACTCTTGTTGCTGTGGCCTGCTGCATTGCCTACGCGGCGTTAATGCTGAAAGGCAGCTGGGATTACTGGTATCCCTTTGTCAGCAAGCGCGCGTGGCTAGAAACCGACGACATCCCAATGCCTTTCTTCCTGCGTTTCTTCGAAGGCTGGCTCAATGAAGGCGAGGTTTATGAGAAGATGCCGCGCTTCATTCCCTACGCCGTTCTTCCGATCAGTATGGCGCTGTTGACGTTCCGCTTCATTCAAGCCGGCTGGGACATTTACACCGGAAAGCGTGACTCACTCATCGCTGGCCACGAAGCTGAAGAAGAACTCGCACAAGCCGCAGCGAAGGAAGATTGAGCCATGGAAGTCGCCATTCTTTTTGCCATGGTGATCGGCCTGCTGTTCATTGGCGTTCCGATCGCCGTCGCGCTGGGCCTCTCCAGCATCATCTTCCTTCTGATGTACTCGGACGGATCACTCGCCTCGATCGCCCAAACCCTGTTCAATGCATTCGAGGGACATTTCACACTCCTCGCCATCCCGTTCTTCATTCTCGCATCCACTTTCATGTCGACGGGTGGCGTGGCACGAAGGATCATCCGGTTTGCCATCGCTGTGGTCGGTCACTTCCGCGGCGGACTAGCAATCGCATCGGTCTTTGCGTGCATGATGTTCGCAGCGCTTTCGGGATCGTCCCCCGCTACCGTTGTCGCCATCGGCTCGATCGTCATCGCGGGAATGCGTCAGGTTGGCTACACCAGAGAGTTCGCGGCGGGCGTCATCTGTAACGCAGGCACGCTCGGCATTCTGATCCCGCCCTCCATCGTCATGGTCGTCTACGCAGCCGCAACCGACGTTTCCGTTGGACGCATGTTCCTGGCTGGCGTCATACCCGGACTTCTCGCCGGACTGATGCTGATGGTCGGAATCTATGTTGCCGCTGTCTGGAAGAACCTTCCAGCACAGGATTGGGCGGGCTGGGGAGAGATCTTTGCTTCAGCACGCGACGCAATCTGGGGACTCTTGCTGATCGTTATCATCCTCGGTGGCATCTACGGCGGCATCTTCACCCCGACCGAAGCAGCGGCCGTCGCAGCCGTCTATGCCTTCTTCATCTCCAACTTCGTCTACCGTGATATGGGACCACTCGCCAATCCCGACGGCGATCCCATCCCGGTGCTCAGAAAGCCCCAAAGCCTACTCACGGTGTGGTTCCATCCCGATACCAAACAAACGCTTTTCGAAGCTGGCAAGCTGACCATCCTCTTGATGTTCATCATCGCCAACGCGCTGATCTTGAAGCACGTTCTGACTGAGGAGCGCATTCCGCAAATGATCACGGAGGCCATGTTGGCTGCCGGGTTCGGTCCGATCCTCTTCCTTGTCGTCGTCAACATCATCCTGTTGATCGGCGGCCAGTTCATGGAACCGTCGGGTCTGCTGGTGATCGTTGCCCCTCTAGTCTTCCCAATCGCCATTCAGCTTGGGATCGATCCGATCCATCTCGGCATCATCATGGTCGTCAACATGGAGATCGGCATGATCACACCGCCGGTCGGCCTCAACTTGTTCGTGACCGCAGGTGTCGCGGGAATGTCGGTTCTAAATGTCGTCAAGGCCGCATTGCCTTGGGTCGGGATCATGTTCGTCTTCCTGATCCTCGTCACCTACGTGCCGATCATTTCCACATGGCTACCAACGCTATTGATGGGACCGGAGATCATCACACGTTAGCGATAACACCCCTGCACCAGCTCGCGGCTCGCCCACCGGGCGACCCGTGGTGCGGGGCCGACGATTACGGAGTGACGCGTCGTGGCCGACACCAACAAGCCATCTAGCGAACTGATGCCCCGGACATTTACGATGCCTGCAGATTCAAACGCAAGCGGCGATATCTTCGGCGGCTGGGTGCTGTCGCAAATGGACATCGCCGCCGGCATCGCTGCAGGTCAACGAGCCCAAGGCCGCGTCGCAACCGTCGCCATCGAAGCGATGAGCTTTTTAAGGCCCGTGCATATTGGCAACGTGCTGTGCGTCTACTCTGAGATCAAACGAAGCGGACGCACATCCATGTCGATCGAGCTTGAAGCCTGGGCCTTGCGAAATCGCATCGGGGAGCGTGTTAAAGTCACTCATGGCGTCTTTACGTTTGTTGCCATCGATAGCGAGGGGCGGCCAAGACCGTTACCCGAACTCTCGCAGCCAGCAAAGTCGGATTGAAGAAGCACAGTGTCGAAAGCCCGCTGAGGACTTTAAGGCTTTCGCCTTGTATCGGCTTCATATCATAGGCGAACACCGATAAGGTTCATGAACGGCCTATTCTGACTTCCTATCCAGAGCAGTGAAGTCAAGCCGATGCGCGCCGGCCCCGTAATCTGTCCAACTGCGGACTTGCAGCACCCAAGCGTTGCTAGAATACTGAACAGACGGCGAACCGCTCTGGTGAGGCCTTGCCTGATGGGCCTTTCCAAGTACCCCGAAACTTCAGTTGCGGCACGACCGCGGGATTTCGCGCTTGCGAACATCACAACCCTTTGATCAAAAAATGCAAAGCTTTGGTGCTCGCGTGGCAAGACGCATACTATTTACAGGGTCCCGGGTCGACGGGCAGAGGACGTTAACTAATGAACGACATCATGCAGAGAACCAGCGATCCTAGGCTTTTCGGCTGGTTTGGAGGCCTCGCGCTCTTCGCCGGTTTCACAACCGCGGCAGCGTTTGCCCAATCTCCTGCAACCCCCGTCATCCTTGCCCAAGCAACAGAAGAAGAAATGGTCGACCGCATCGAGGCGTTGGGAACGCTTCGGGCAAACGAATCCGTGACAATCACGGCGCAAGTTACGGAGATAATCACTTCACTAAAATTCGAGGATGGCGAGCGGGTAACCAAAGGCCAGGTCCTGGCGGAAATGACCAGTGCCGAGGAAACAGCCTTGCTGCAGGAAGCCGAGGCGACCCTCCGTGAGGCTGATGAGCAACTGAAGCGGGCGCGACCTCTGGCCAAACGCGGCGTCAGCTCCGCCGCTGTGCTCTCCGAACGCCGTCGCGACTTCGAAACCGCAGCGGCCCGGCTCGAAGCCGTGAAATCAAGACTGGCGGACCGACGCATTGAAGCACCCTTCGCCGGTGCTGTCGGACTGCGCCGCATAAGCGTCGGCGCGCTCGTTGAACCCGGCACTGTGATTACAACCATCGACGACGACAGCGTCATGAAACTCGACTTTCCTGTCCCTGCGACATTCCTCTCCGTGATGCGAGTGGGATTGCCGATCGTGGCCGAGGCCGAGGCATTTGGAAACCGCACGTTTTTCGGTGAAGTCGCCGGCATCGACAGCCGCGTCGATCCGATCACTCGCTCCGTCACAATCCGGGCGGTCATTCCAAATAAGGAGCAAATACTCAAAGCCGGGGTTCTGATGACTGTAGAGGTCCTCAAGAACAAGCGGCGTGTCGTTCTCATCCCCGAACAAGCAGTCATTGCACGAGGGCGCACTACCCATGTGTTCAAGGTCGATCCAAATTCGCAAGATCCAAAAGCTATCAAACAAGAGGTCAAAACCGGAAACCGGCACGATGGAAAAGTTGAGATCGTCGAGGGTCTCAACGCTGGCGACTACGTAATCACCGACGGGACGTTGCGCACCAGACCAGGACAGCCGGTGAGCATCACTGCCATTGATAATGATAACGAGCCGCTTGCCAGATTACTCAAGCGTAAAACCGACAACCCTACTTAATCGGCGTTTCCGCGCTCCGCTAAACTTGTTCGAGGCAACACGACACGAGGCGCCATGTACCTGTCCGATCTGTCCGTAAAGCGACCGGTCTTCGCTGCAGTCTTTTCACTACTCCTGGTTGCCTTCGGGGCGGTCGCTTTTGATCGCCTTCCACTGCGCCAGTACCCCGATATCGACCCCCCAGTGGTGAGCATCGAAACGCTCTATCCAGGGGCCTCCGCCAACATCGTTGAAACGAGGGTGACTGAACTCATAGAAGAGCGTATTTCGGGCGTCGAGGGGATCTCCTTCATCGAGTTCGAAAAGCGCAGATGGCGAGTCCAGAGTAACTATCGAGTTCAAGGTCGGCCGCGACGTTGACGCCGCCGCCAATGACATCCGCGATCGCGTCTCGGGCATTCTCGATGATTTGCCCGCCGAAGCCGATCCACCCGAGATCCAGAAGGTCGACGCCAACCGGCAAGTCATCATGTGGCTGAATTTTGCGAGCGCCGAAATGACGGTGCCGGAGTTAACCGACTATGCCAAGCGCTACCTCGTCGATCGCTTCTCGGTCCTCGACGGGGTCGCCCGCGTTCGGGTCGGCGGACAGCAGAGTTACGCAATGCGTGTTTGGCTGGACCGCAAGGCTATGGCAGCACGAGGATTGACGGCCAACGACGTAGAAAATGCGCTGCGCGCGGAAAATGTCGAGCTGCCCGCCGGATCTATCGAATCTCGTGACCAACTGTTCACCGTGCGCGTCGAGCGCTCGTTTACTTCCGCCGACGAATTCGCGGCCCTAGTCCTGCGCCGCGGTGATGACGGTTATCTCGTTCGGTTGGGCGACATTGCTCGTGTGGAAAAAGGTACTCGGGAAGATCGCAGCTTCTTTCGCGGTAACACGGTGCCCATGGTCGGGATTGGCATCGTCAAACAATCAACCGCCAACACCATTGCGGTCGCACGCGCGGCCAAGGCAGAAGCGGCACGCATCAATGCAGCTGGACTTCCCGACGGCATGACGATCGAACAAAGCTACGACACGTCCATTTTCATCGAAGGAGCCATCAAGGAAGTCTACAAGACGCTCTTCATCGCGATGGCGCTCGTGATTCTCGTCATATTGATCTTCCTCGGTAGTTTTCGCGCCACGCTGGTTCCGGCTGTCGCAGTGCCCGTTTCGATCATCGCCACCTTCATCGTACTTTATGCTCTCGGCTTTTCTGTCAACCTTCTCACGCTGCTGGCCCTGGTCCTCGCCATTGGCCTCGTCGTCGATGACGCGATCGTCGTTCTGGAGAACATTGTCCGGCGCATTCGCGAGCATGACGAGACCCCATTAGTTGCCGCATACCATGGAACGCGTCAGGTTGGTTTTGCCGTCATCGCGACAACAGTCGTACTGATCGCAGTCTTTGTCCCAATCACGTTCCTTGAAGGCGACATCGGTCGGCTGTTTTCAGAATTCGCGTTGACAATGGCCGCCGCCGTTGCGTTCTCGAGCATCGTCGCGCTTTCGCTATCCCCGATGATCGCCTCAAAGGTACTAAAACAGTCTGCGCAACCCGCCTTTGCTCAACGCGCCGTTGACAATGTGTTCGCCGGCATACGGCGCGGCTACGTGGCGACGCTCAAGCTCGCTCTGCGGGCCCGCTTTCTGGTCGTGATGATCTTCTTTGGTTTGGTCGCCGGAGCCTTCTGGCTATTCGAAAAGTTGCCCTCTGAGTACGCACCCACCGAAGACCGCGGCGCATTCTTCGTGATCGTTAAAGGGGCCGAAGGCGCGACGTACACCTACATGAAGGAATACATGGACGAAATTGAGCGCCGCTTAGTGCCCTATACGGAGAGCGGCGAGTTCCAGCGGTTGCTTGTCCGGGCGCCGCGAGCCTTCGGCAACTACGAAACCTTTAACAGCGGCATTGTAATCGTTCTGCTAGACGATTGGGCCAAGCGCCGTTCCGCCTTCACCATCATGAATGAGGTGCGCGCAAAACTCGCAGACCTACCGGGCGTTCGCGCTTTCCCGGTCATGCGGCAAGGTTTCCGCCGCTCCATCCAGAAGCCCGTGAGAATCACCATCGGCGGCGGCACCTGGGAAGAACTTTCTGAATGGCGCGACACCCTTGTCGAAGCACTGGAAGCAGACAACCCGGGCCTGGTCGGCCTCGACTGGGACTACAAAGAAACGCAGCCGCAATTGCGCGTAGAAATCAATTACAACCGCGCTGCCGAATTAGGGGTGACGGTTTCAAACATTGGCAGAACCTTGCAAACCATGCTTGGGTCCCGGCGCGTGACGACCTACATCGATCAAGGCGAAGAATATGATGTCATCCTGGAAGGTGAGCCCGACAAACAGCGCACACCGGCAAGCCTGCAAAACATTTATGTCCGCTCCGACCGCTCGAACGCGCTCATCCCACTATCGAATTTCGTCACCGTGCGCGAAGAGGCCGGTTCAACCTCACTCAATCGCTACAATCGGATCCGAGCGATCACCCTGGAGGCCAACCTCAAAACCGGCGTCGCACTAGGGGACGCACTCGTCCATATCGAAAAACTCGCGCGTGAAAATCTGCCGCCTTCGGCGATCATCGACTACAAGGGTCAATCACTGGATTTTAAGAATGCTGGACAATCCATCCTATTTGTCTTCTTGCTGGGTATCGTTATCGTATTCCTGGTTCTTGCGGCACAGTTTGAAAGTTGGATACATCCTCTCGTCATCATGCTCACGGTGCCGCTAGCCGTCGGCGGAGCGCTGCTTGGCCTTTGGCTCACCGGCAACAGTTTGAACATATACAGCCAGATCGGGCTGATCATGCTGGTCGGCCTCGCCGCCAAAAACGGCATTCTGATTGTGGAATTCGTCAACCAATTGCGCGATGAGGGGCACCCCTTCGACGACGCATTGCTGGAAGCCTCCGCAATCCGATTGCGCCCCATTCTTATGACCGGCATCACGACCGCGGCGGGCAGCATCCCACTGATCTTGTCATTCGGCGCAGGTGCTGAGACACGACTTGTCATTGGCGTCGTGGTAGCTTCCGGCGTAACCGCCGCAACGTTTCTAACCCTCTATCTCGTCCCGGTTGCCTATTCTCTGCTGGCGCGCAATACGGGCTCTCCCGGCGATGTCGCACGCAAACTCGAGGCGGAATCGACGGACGGCAGCAAAGCCAACCCCGGTCCGTTGGCCTCACCTGCGGAATAGGCGCAGTCCCAACCTGATGGGCATCGGCGTAATGAGCTTAGAAAGACCGAGGTGAATTGCAGTTAGTCGGAATCAAATACGCCCGGAGGAACACGTAGCTGGCCGTCCTTGTCGGTGTGAACAATCCCCTCTCCGTCGGTTCGCGGATCGCCGCTGTAAAAACCATCCCACCAACGCTTACCACCATCCATAAATTCATCCAGCTTGGGAAACCCTCCGGCACCATCACGAAGCCCAAAGGAATCGAACCAAATGCATAGATCGAGGTGACGGTCTGTTCCTACTTGAAAGAGAGTAATGGTGTGTGACATGCCCGCGTCACCGGCACGGTAGTCCAAACTCAGGCGGTCCAGCCATTTTTCGAATTCTCCCTCCAGATCAAAGAACTCCCAGCCATAGACCGTTCCTTGAAGCCCTCGATAACTCCCAACAAATCGCCAAGCTCGAAGGGTACGACTTTGGCACCGGCATCATTCCAATCGCCCAACCTCAACGACGCTGCGACACGTCCGATGGGGTGGAGTACAAACTGAATCCGACGGTCATCAGGCGGGGGTCCCACCAGCGGTAGAGTCAGCACGTCGAAGGTCACAAAGGCCATGCTGCGTTCTGTATCAACCTCCGCTCCGAGCATAGTCGCTTCGTTGAGCGCAACACCAAGGTCTGATTTTACTTCTTCGCTCAAATCCATGGACTACCTCCGATACTTGTATAGGCCATCGCATTGTTTCAGGCATTCAAGTTGAGGGCAAATTTGTAATGAAGTCTCCCCTGGCGACCCTGAGTAGAAGCCTACCATTTCACTTTCACAGAAGACGTCGCTCCTCCAGTTCACTCGCACCGCGCCCTACACTTGGCGCACCTGACGCAGTTCCGATCCGTCATCATAGACAGCGCCACGCCAACCAAGCAGATGGCCGTCAAGCAAGGCGGGATCTATATCGGCGAGACGATTATCTACTCGGCAAATGCTGAAGGTCGCGTTCAGTTTTGTGTCTGGGAGGCCGACGTCAGAAAAACCAAACTCATCGACCACCTCTCCACTGAGTATGTCCTAATGCTCAGCGGGCACGTCGTTATCACCTACGATGACGGCACCTCAAATGAGTTTAAATCTGATGATACGTTTGTCATGCCGAAGGGCTTTACGAGTATCTGGGATACTCGCGAGCGGATGAAGAAGCAGCACATCAAAGTTGGTGATCCAAATGCGAAAGGTCGCGCTATGCCTGTGAAGGATTGGCGTTGCAATAGAACCCACAGCAAAGAACAGATTGATCCTGGGAGAACAGGCCATTGGCTATGTTTAATGACGGCAACAGAACACTGCAGGAAAGATATGACGGGCGAGCAGTTGCCGACAAAATTGTTGAGCTGGTGGAGACACCAACCTTTACACCCGAGTTTCAGGAGTTTGTAGAATCTCTACCATTCTTCTTCCTTGCGACGTCGGCAGGCGAAAATACCGACTGCTCGTTCAAGGGTGGCGCCCCAGGCTTTGTTCGCGTCACGGCACCCGACCATCTGATCTTTCCCGATTACGATGGCAACCGGATGTACAAATCTCTCGGGAACATTATCGAGAACCCAAACGTGGGATTGCTGTTCTTAAAATTCGGAGCTGAGGAAGGAAGGGCAAGGTGCCATGTTCCTGCGCCTGCGTGTAAGCGGGAGAGCCTCCGTCCATGATGAGCATGAGGCCTTGTCAACTTACCCCGGCGCGCAACGCATCGTTGAGGTTGATGTGACCCACATTTTTCCGAATTGCCCGCGCTACATCCCGCATATGGAGGTCGTCGCTCCATCACGACATATTCCGAAAGCTGGAAAGCAACAGTCAACACCTGCATGGAAGGAAGTGCCGCCGATTGCGGAACTCCTATCCAAGTGAGGTTTCTGTCGGGGCCAGAACCCGACGCCTAGCCAGTCACAACGCGCACCTGCACGCTCGCAACTGGCCCCTGACGGACCTCACACTAATGGAGCCAACGACCGCTTCCCGTCTGACTGCACGAGTATCGGAATCTGCACTGGTGCAGGCTTTCATCAGCTATTGATTGAACGGCGTGAAGCGATGCCGCACAACAAATTCACGCAGCATTCTTCTTCAACACCCGCATCCCCACTTAAACTCACTGCAAACGCCTGTTTCTTGCGGGACAGCGATGCCTCCCAAACTGGCTTAGTACGTCCAACACGTTTGTTGCTTACTAGGAGCTGGGACAACCATGCTGGATCTGCTGAATGTGCCGGAGGAGCGGCTCGATTACCATCGGGAGCCGGTTGTCCGCTCTGCCAAGAAACCTTCGCTCGCAGTTGATATTCTTTCCATCGCCACCGCGACGCCGAAGTACAAGGTATCCCAGACGGAAGCCTTCGAGCGCGTAAAGAGCGTCTCCGACACCTTTGCTCGCTTTGAAGGGATCTACACGAGCTCGGCCATCGAAACGCGCTATTCCTGCGTGCCCCCCGATTGGTGCGAAAAGCCTCATGGCTGGAGCGAGCGCATGGCCGTCTACCAGAAAGAGGCCCTGGCGCTCCTGGAAGACGTGGCCACAAGGTCGGTCGAAGAAGCCGGCTTGTCGTTGCAGGATATCAACGGCATCGTGACGAACTCGACAACCGGAATGATTGTGCCAAGCATCGACGCTTTGCTGATAAACCGACTGAATCTGAAAGAGACGGTAACGCGGCTGCCGATCTTTGGATTCGGGTGCAGCGGTGGAGCGGCCGGACTTGCGCGCGCCGCCCAGCTTGCGCAGATGATGCCCGGTACGCATGTCCTTTTTCTGACCATTGATCTCTGCAGCTTGGCTGTACGTGCCAACGACCACAGCCTAACGAACTTCGTCGCCGCCGCTCTCTTTGGCGACGGCGCTGCGGCTGTCGTGCTGCGCAGCACGAGCGGTGGCGGCCGGTCCGCCCGCTCGTCGGCATCGGCACCGCGGATCGTCGCGACCGGTGAGCATCTCTGCCACGACACAGAACACTATCTCGGCCTGGACATCAAGGACGACGGATTTGGCATGGTGCTCAGTGCCCAACTGCCAAATCTGGTGCGGACCAACCTGGGTCCAACTGTTTCCGATTTCCTCAACCGAAACGATCTATCGCTGATGGATTTCGATGGTTTCCTAATCCATGCCGGTGGCCGAAAGATCCTCGAGAACGCCGAGGAAGTCCTTGGGGTGGAGCGTGAGCAGATGGCGCACGCGTGGAGCGTCATGCGCGACTACGGCAACATGTCGTCTGCAACGGTTCTGTTCGTCCTCGAGCGGGCGATGGTCGCGGGAGAACAGGGGCGTCACCTAATGGCGGCGTTCGGTTTCGGGTTCTCCGCCCACTTCGCGGTCATCGACCTCTGAATACCTTCGATAATTAGTATCGTGATGCTTGCTGCAATGCCTCATTCCCATGGCCGGTGAAGGCCCGGCCTTCGCCACGTTCTTCTAGCCGATCCCGACTTTAGGGCCGCGTTGAACAACGTCGGCGTACTTGGAAAGAACAGACACGCTGCGCCCCAGCAGCGCCCTGGCTCATCTGGTTTCGAAGATGAAGCGGACCGCAATGCGTTGCGCCGCTGACAGCTGTTTCGTGAAGCGTGGCGGGAACTCAGGAAACAGCCATCAGGGAACTCTATATGAATTTTCACCGAATCCACCGTCTGAAGCCTTGCACATCTCGGCCAGCGGCGATCAGCTAACGGACTTGTCCAGCCCCCTCGATGTGTATGGCCTGTTTAAGCAGTTGGAAGTGATAAAGTAGACGCTCAAAACGGAAGGGTCCCGAGTGGTGTTCGCCCAGGATCCTTCCATCGATACCGATTGCATGGAAGGGCTGCTCAATTGTCGGCTAGCACAGATCAGAACCGCCAAACCGTCACCGCGTTTTACGAGATGATGTTCAACGATTGTGATCCGCGGCGCGCGGTGGAGCTATTTGTTGGCGCGGATTACACTCAACACAATCCGCACGTCGCTGATGGCAAGAAGGGTTTTATTGAATATTTCGAGTGCATGGCGCGTGAGTATCCTAGAAAAACTGTGTCGATCAAACGCACGGTTTGCGAAGGAAACTACGTTGTCCTACACTGCCATCAGGTTTGGCCGGATGGCGACGAATACGCCGGTATTGATATCTTCCGGCTCGACAGCGATGGCAAGATCGTAGAGCACTGGGACGTTCTTCAGCCCATGCCGAAGTCAAGCGCCCACGAAAATGGGATGTTCTAACAGCCCGGAATCCGAAGGTTGGTGCGGACGGCGGGACTCGAACCCGCACGGGCGAACCCTCGGGATTTTAAGTCCCGTGTGTCTACCAATTCCACCACGTCCGCCAACGAAAGAGCTCAGCTTATTGTTCTAAATGGCTTTTTTCAACTACTTGGGAGAGGAGCCCTAGGAATTACCCTAGGAGAGTTCAGGGTTTGGGCCTGAACCAGGGTTCTAGACCAAACCAACTAATAGGTCATGTCTTTACAAGGTGCCCCGTGAAGATATGGAAACAAGTCAAGACCGACAGGGGAGAGGAGATGGAGCGATTCTAGAACCTGTCCGCCTGCAGCAATCAGAATCCCGTTTTGCGGGTCGCTCTTAAAGCCCGCTTCAACTGGAAATCAGGCCACCACCGAACTAACATTCAAACTGGGCCACTCAGTGGGGGCTGACCACGGTGCCGATGCCGAGATCGATGCCGACACTATTGATCTAAGGTAAGGCTCTTGCACGTTTCCATATGATCAAATGCACTACGAGCGCCAACTTCTGGCAACAGATATTGAACAGTGCATGTTCAAAAAAGCGAAGGTTGGACTGAAACCACCAATCGTACTCGATGCATGTGTGTAGCTGCCGCATGTTCTGACGAGCCTGCACAAAGGTAAGTGCGTTTTAAACCAGACCGCATGGCGAACCAATCGATCGACGCGGCGTCTTTTTTTAAGTTCAGGAGCCTGACGTGACAGAGAAGCCGGCGCAGTCCAACGCGATGCTGGTGGGAGAAAACGCTCGCCGATCCGACGTCAACCAGTCGTGGGAACAAGACAACCAAGCCTGGTGGGACTGGTATGTGACCCTGGCCGACAACGGCGACCAGACAGCAGCCGAGTTGTCAGATGTCCCACCTCTGCCCGCGATAGACCTACCGAGTGATGCCGCCATTGCTGAAGAACTGCAGTTGCCCTACGCGCTGAGCCCACAGCAATGTGAAGCTTTTCGGCGAGACGGCTTCATCAAACTGGCAAACGTCCTTTCGGCAGGTGCTGTGATCCGTTTGCGCCAAGAGCTGACCAAGCTTTTGGGGGAAGCGTTTGATACCGTGCTCGATGGCGGTGGGAAAGATCGCTTCTTCAGCCTTGAGATGACGTGGCTCGACAATCCGCTTATCAAGGCTTACGCGCTCAGCCCGCGCATCGGCAAGATCTCCGCCGACCTGCTGGATGTGGAAAGCGTGCGTCTCTACCACGACAGCATACTGTCGAAGGAACCCGGGTGCGGACGCACCCCATGGCACTACGACGATCACCACTTCCCTCTCGCAACCAACGACGTGGTGACCGCGTGGATCCCAGCGCAGCCGATCCCAGTCGCGATGGGGCCGCTGTCCTTTGCCAAGCCGCTCGCTGTTCTTGAGTTGGTCAAGGACATCGAATTCAACAAGTTCGATACGAGTTATGACCGCCAGATCGCCGAAGTGTTCAAGGCCAACAACGTCGCCGTCGAAGCTGGCGCGTTCGATCTCGGGGAGGTTAGCTTCCATCATAATCTGAGCTTCCATACAGCCGGTGGCAACCGGACACGCCAGAGCCGGATTATCCTGGCCAACACGTACTACGGGGATGGTGCGCGCGTCCTCGAGCAACCGACCATGGTGTCGGGGGACTGGCAAAAATTCATCCCCGGCGTTGCCCCCGGCGAGATCGCTGCAAGCGAGCTGAACCCGGTCTGCTGGCCGGTGGGGAACTAAGCAGATGTCGGATACTTTCCAACGAAGCTGCGAACATTGGAGCGAGGCGAGACGGCATGAGATGGATCATTTCTATGCCCTCGCCTCGGTGGACTATCGACACCTTGCCGAAGCGTTCGATTGGAAGAGCTGGCTGGAAACGCGGCAAGCCAAGGCTGGTGAACGGCGGTTGAAGCTGCTGGATGTTGCTTGTGGGTCCGGGAAGTTTCCGGTCGCACTTTGCCAATACGCCAAAGCGGCGGAGGCGAAGATCCTCCCGGTCGACTACGCGCTTCTTGATCCATCGGCGTTTTCAATCGCGGAAGCACACGAAGCCCTCACGCCACCGTTTGAAGCTGGCGCCGAGTTCGAAATGACTTTGCAGGGTTTGGCGTGTGATCGCGGTGCGTTCGACATCGTATGGGCGACGCACGCGCTCTACGCGATACCCGAAGGCGAACTCGAAGCCGCCCTTGAACGCTTCGTTCATGCCATGAAACAAGCCGGCTTTATCGCGCATGCGAGCGAGAACGCCCACTATCTTGACTTCTACCAGCTTTACCTCGATGGATTCAAAGCCGGGATTGGTGTCCCCTATCCAAGTGCCGAACAGATCACAAAGACGCTTAGAAAAATGGGCGTCGATTTTCACGTTAAGCAGATCTCATACGAAAACATCGCTCCCCAGGACGCCAAGCCACAAGTCGAGGGGTATCTTCAGCGTTGCCTTTTCGACGACACGATCAACCTGGAAGGGATGCGGGCAAACCCAATGACCGGCCCGTACTTGGAGACGTGCCTGCAAAATGGCCAATGGCGGTTCCAGCAGCACGTCATGCTGATTTTTCTGAAGAGCTAACCATTGAGGCAGGCAAAAAATTATGGTCCGGACCCAGGTCGAGGCGATCTTGGCACCCAGATCGCACCGGCATGATCGTCGTAGCATGAGCACCACAACTTACTTGCGGCGAGCCGGGCCCGCGCTTGGCCTCGGTTTCATTCTGGCGTTCAGCTCAAGCGTTGGGCAAACCTATTTCATCTCGATGTTTGCAGGCGAAATCCGTGCCGAATTGAACCTCACGCATGGCGGGTTTGGCGTTCTCTATACGGGGGCGACGCTCGCCAGCGCGGCGGCATTGTTGTGGCTCGGCAAACTGGCCGACCGCTTCGATCTGTCGTTGCTCAGCACCTTGGCGCTGGCGGGTCTCACCGGTTGCGCGTTGATAATGGCCAGCGTCAATTCCGTCGCGATGCTGTGTGTAGCCCTCTTCGGCCTGCGCCTGTTCGGCCAGGGGCTGCTTAGCCATCTGACGATGACGGCCATGGGGCGCTGGTTTTCGACGGAGCGCGGGCGCGCGCTCAGCGTGGCGACGTTGGGGTTCCCCGCCGGAGAAGCATTGTTTCCTATTCTGGTGGCGCTTCTCTTGACGCTATTGACTTGGCGCGAAATCTGGATGGGCGCTGCGCTTGGGGTGATTGTCATCATGCTGCCGGCGGTGCGTTGGCTAGGGCGCCTCGTGCGCATGCGCGGACTCGATGAGCCCGAGCACAATTTCTCAATGGAGATAGCTGCAACACAGCACTCCTGGACTAGTGCGCAGGTGCTCCGAGATCCGCGTTTTTACGCACTCTTACCTGGGCTTCTGGCTCCGCCGTTCATCATAACCGGCGTTCTGTTTCATCAGGTTCATCTCGTTGAGGTGAAGTCCTGGACGCTTGCGATGTTCGCCGCGTGCTATCCGCTTTACGCTATCAGCGCGACCGTGGTTGCGCTCGGGTTCGGCTGGCTAGTGGACCGCCATGGCGCCGCGTTCTTGCTGCCGTTCTATCTGTTGCCGCTCGCCATCGGCCTTGCGCTTCTAGGTGCGACCGACGCGACCTATGCCGCGCCGGGGTTCATGGTATTGATGGGTGCGTCAGCTGGCGGGGCCACTATTGTGCTCGGGGCTTTGTGGCCCGAGCTCTACGGCACGGACCATCTCGGTGCGATCCGATCCTTGAGCGTCGCACTATTAGTCTTATCGACGGCGATCGCGCCGGGGCTGATGGGATGGCTTATCGACCACGGTTACAGCCTGGAGTCGCAATTCTTTATGTTGTCTGCGTATGTATGCGCTTGCGCGCTCGCTTTCGCGGCGATGTTGCCAGGCCTTTCGACAGAAAGACCGCCTCCGACACCGGCCTCCCCATGACCACGCCGCTAAACGGCCCGGTTCTGAGACCAGCCATCTTCTCCTCTGACATGGATGCAACTCAAGAATGAACGTGCGACCGAATGTCGAGTCCTGTTGGACGCGAAGTCTTCAGCGTGGCGAACAACCCACCCATGAGAACTTGCGCGAACACATCATGGCCGTTCACCGCGACCATGCGGGTTTCACGGAATCCTGCGCTTCAAGATGCCGGGATGAATTGGATCGCAACAGTTACGAGTTGCTCGCCAACAGCGTGGATCCTGCCCGGCACAAAAGCGTTTTGGATCTTGCTTGCGGAAGCGGCGTCCTGCTCGAAATTTGCAGCCAGCGGTTCGGCCCAGATCTCGCGTTGACCGGTGTGGACATGAGCGCTGAAGAGCTGGCACTGGCGCGGCAGAGGATCCAAGATCCCACGATTGAGTTGCATAAGGGCGTCGCGCAAAACCTTCACTTCATCGGTGATGGGACGATCGACGTGATCTTGTGTCACTGGGCGTTGACTTTGATGGATCAGGTTCCCCTCGTATTGGCTGAAGTCAAAAGGGTGCTCAAGCCGGATGGGATCTTTGCAGCGATCGTCGACGGCGATGCAACAACTGCGCCCGGCTACGCGGAGGTCCATGACCTAATCTACAGGATCGTCCAGCACGAATACCCTGACTACGGCGCGATTGATCTGGGAGACCCGCGTGTGCGTACGGCGCAAGCACTGAAGGAGCTTGCGGTTGCTTCCTTTGAGGGCGCGTGGGTGGACATCGAACCGGTGGTGCTAAACCTGAGCGCAGCACCCGATGTCCTGGCGCGCGAAGCGGCCGGATTCTTCTACGCATCGTTCGTGTTGTCACCGCCGTTCCACCGTCAGATGCTGCAAGAGCTCGAAGCTTTCTTTGCCGCACCGCAGATGGATTTTGGCAGTCGGTTTGCCTTGCCGGTGAACCGACTGGTCATCCGCCAACAGCCCGCTGAGGCTGTCGATTTGGGTCGTCCTTCGCGCACAGCGGCGTGAAAGCAAGGAGGTAAACGCCGAGTGCTGGTGTCGGTTGGTCTGGCTACAACTCAAATTTCGTCAAATATGGCCTCTTCCTTGCCTGCGCACTCCACACGCGCATATGAGAGCGAGACCGGCCTTGCACCGCTTGAATAGAGGTGCTCGGTACGAGCAAGATCTTGATCGGGACGTTGTGAGGTCCGGGTTGGGTTAATCACGTTGTTGCACCTGCCAAGTTTAACCTGTTCCACGTCAGCACTCACAGGACTGATTGAGCTAATTGCATAAGAGAGACTTTCCGGTTCAACGTACCCCCGAGGAGGGAGACGATGACTGACAGGAATGAGCGCCGTCCGGGCAGTGCAGACAATAGCGAGGACAAACCGGTGGCCAAGAACCGAGTAAAGTGGCGCAGGGCGTGCCTTAAGGGCGTGATGATTTCAATGGTCGCATCTGTCTTCTTCACGCCGTTAGCCGCAGCTGCCCAGCAATCGACGATCGAATTAAAGAAAACCCCAACATGCGGATGTTGCTCAGCTTGGGCGGATCGCATGCAGTCCGCCGGCTTCGCGGTTCATCGCGAGGACATGACCACGGGTCAGCTCATGAAATTCAAAATGAAACACGGTATTCGGGGCAACTTCGCGTGTCATACAGCGCGCATCGGAGGCTACACCATTGAAGGGCATGTGCCCGAGCGTGAAATTCGACGCCTGCTGCAGGAACGCCCAGATGCGATCGGCCTAAGCGTTCCCGGAATGCCTTTGGGCTCGCCTGGTATGGACTTTGGGAAAGCCAAAGAGGCCTATGACGTTCTGCTCATCCGCAAGGATGGAAGCGCCGTGGTTTATTCGCACTACCCGGCGAAGAACTAGGTCGTGCGACGGCATTGTCACATTAAGCGAAATTGGCCCAATGTGGACGATCGACCGGCAGGATAAGTCTTTGAAATCCCACCCGTTAAAATTAGCTGCTGTTGGCAAATTCCAGTCAAACAGACTTAATGTGACAACGCCCTCTGTGGGCCATTGATACGGCATCCAGGAACCGGACATAGTAAGTAGGTAGGATAGCTGCGTGGTTGTGATGGCGGTTTCATCTTATCGCGATCGCGCGGTCCGACGCGATCTGCTTCGCTCACGAAGCGGCGGCGTCAACATGCTGATCGACGACGACGATAGACAGATCTACGAGATTGAGCGTCGAGCAAAACCAGGCCGACATCTGAGGTCCCGAATTGTGACTCTAGCAGCATTTAGATGGACTGAGCGCCAGCAAAGGGAAGCTGCAGAGTATTCCTGCCAAGGTCTTTTGCCGGGCAGAATTGTAGGGGAGCATCGCACTCACTACCAGGTCGCTACCGGCGAAAGCGAGATCACCGCGGAGGCGAGTGGAGCCCTCCGCAATCTTGCAACGCAGCGCTCGGATCTTCCGGGAGTCGGTGACTTTGTCGCCTTCCGACCTGCCGCAGGTGACGGGCCAGCCACCATCGAGGGCGTGCTGACGCGTATGAGCGCGCTTATACGCAAGGCATCCGATGAACAGCGCCCGCAGTTGTTGGCGTCGAACGTCGACGTTGTCTTTATAGTGATGGGGCTCGATGGCGACTTTAATCTGGCTCGCCTGAAGCGCTTTCTTGAACTGGTCCACGGTAGCGGCGCCAGTCCTGTCATTGTGGCCAACAAGGCAGACCTTTCTCGCGACCCGGCAGAAGCGACCAAGCAGATTGCTGAGGTTGCGCCCGGCGTACCAATTCACATTATAAGCGCGCGCGAAGGCATAGGGCTTGAAGAACTCGAGCCGTATTTTCATCCTCATCACACTATCGTCCTTGTCGGCTCCTCTGGCGTTGGTAAGTCAACATTGATCAACCGATGGCTCGGGCGCGCCGCGCAAGCGACCCAGACCGTCCGGGCCCATGACAATCGCGGTCGCCATACGACAACCCATCGTCAACTCTTCATTCGATCAGACGGTGGCTCAATAATCGATACCCCCGGCGTGAGGGGACTGGAGATCTGGGAGCCGGCAGAAACGACCGAAGACAGTTTTGAGGATATCGATGCCCTGGCGGCGAAGTGCAAATTTAGAAATTGCAAACATGATAGCGAACCTGCTTGCGCCGTTCGCGCTGCCGTCAAGCGAGGCGAATTAGAAGAGGACCGTTTGGCAAGTTTCGCGAGATCCAGGCACGCTCGGAAATAGTCTGTGCGAGGGAGCGCCAAATAACGCTTTAACCGTCGTTCAATGCGAAACTCCGTACAGCTTTTCCGATTACAGTAAATTGTGTTTCTAGCTACAGAAAACAACTCATGCGCATGATCTCACACTCGACGAACCTGTCTAGCAGTTCCTCGAATTGTCCAACGCAGCCATGCGGTCGATGATTCAGTTCGCCAATGCCGATGACGGCTTTGGGTCTTGGCTGTGTCAAAACGGCATTGTCACGTTTACTCGTGTGCTGCGCGAAAATGCACGGCGTCGCCATGTTTCACGCCGCAGCAGTCATGGCATCCCACCTGTCCATAGCTGCCGCTCGGAACTGTCGCATTGTTCTGCGTGAGATCAGATGACGCTGGACGTTGAAAGTGTTGTAGATAGCGGCGTGGGTTGAGAGAAATCGTTGCGCGGAACCAGCTGATTTGAATCGCTGCATCCGTCGTTCTCTTTGCCGTATCGGGAGATGAGAATTCTCGGCCCGACTGTTGATCCGACCGCCGGTTATGTGGCGAGCTCTCATCCCAAGTTCGCTCAATGCTGCGCCATATGATGGCAGTTTGTCTGTCATGACGGCGTCTGGCGAGAAGCCTTGTGACTTGAGCAGTTTCCGCATCAGCTTCAAGGCTGCCCGCTTGTTTCGGCGCGATTGCACCAGCACGTCCAGGACCTCTCCCTCGCAATCAACGGCGCGCCACAGGTATACGTTCTTGCCGTTGATCGAGACGAAGACTTCATCGAGATGCCAACGCGTATCAGCACGCGGGTGCGCGCGTCTGAGCTTTCTGGCATAGGCCAAGCCAAACTTAAACGACCAGCGGCGGACCGTTTCATACGAGACATCGATGCCGCATTGGGACAACATATCCTCGACATCGCGCAGGCTCAGAGGAAAGCGAAAGTACAGCCAGACCGCTTGCTGGATCACACCGGCCGGGAAGCGATGGCGACGATAGGAAGAACTGCTCATCGGACGTTGATAGCACATGGCGCCGGTCGACCCGACGAGTTAGCGTGACAACACCCTTCACGGGCCTATGATCCTGCACTTCGGATGGATGCCTCACGTCCGCAACGCGTGCGCCTCAACTATGGTGCACCGCTCTATTTTCTCAACGTTTTCTTGCACCTTTGCCAAGGCAAGGATTGTTGGCGTCCTGGCCACCATCGACGACCAAGTCAATCAAAGAGCCCAGCAGATTGACCTCCCAAAGAAGCACCTCCCCCACACCTCTCAGCGCCACGCTGTGAGTGATCAACTTCGGCTTCAAAAGAGGGCCCTGTATCGTAAACGGCGTCGCCAGCTCAACGATCTTGCGTCGTTTGGGTTGTGGTTCAACGCGAATGCTAAGAGTCTTCTTCTTGAGGTTTATCCAGCCCTGCCCGTTCATCTGGATATCCGGTGTGTCCAGAACGAGTTGTCGCACCGACGCAATCCCATTCTTTACCCCAAACCGACTAATCATGCAGTTCACGCGGGTATAGCCTCGTTGAGCCGCGTCAGAGAACAAATAGCCTGTAAGGTCCAAGCCAGTTAGTGAAACCAAGGTCAATTCGATGCGGCCTCGCGAAATTGCTATATCGAGACGACCATTCGATGAGCCAACCAGAGCATCGACCGTACGACCAGCACCCGACAAACTAAAAGTTGAATGCAATTCGCCAGAGATCGGAGTGGTGGCACCTAATGAATTCAAAACGCTTCCCAAACGCCAATCGTCCAGGCGACCACTAATCTTCAGCCGTGGTGGTGAAGTCGCGGCGGTGAGTTCACTTTTCAAATTCACGCGGCCGCCGAGATAGCTGATGTTGAATGGGTCAATCTGCAGAACGCCATCTTGAAGCTTGACATTGGTCGAGAGGCCGCTCAGCTTGGTGCCTCCATTCAAAATCTTATCGACCTTTGCTTTGAGCTCTAAGTTGAATGAATTCAGTGAAGCGACAAAATCACTGAATGCCGTCTTAGTTGGACTGCGAGACGCTTCAGAGCTGCGGGTTGCTTTATCAGCTGCGGTATCGTTCCCTGTTCTCACAAGCAGCGCGACAGCACGAAGGTCTGACCACTTCAGAGATTTCGAATTCAGTTCGCCGTGAAAGCTGGGCTTGTTGTCCCTCACGGACCCAGTTAGCTCACCCGACAGATCCGTATCGCCAAGGCTGGCTGCTCCCTTCACTCGGACCTTTTCGTGATCGCCTGAAATCTGCCCTTCGAATTCAAACTTACCAATCTTGTGTGGCGTTGCTCCGAGCACAACGGCAAGGCTGGCGTATTCCGGAACACCCAACGACAGCCCAAACTCCAGACCGTCAGCCTCGCGAAGATCGTCTATAATTGAAGAAAGCTTAGCAGTGAGGAGCTTTGTACCCACGACCTCAGCAGTCAGGGTGTCGAGACCTAAACTCGCATCGCGGTCCGAGAGCGCGAATTCCCCAGTCAGAGTCCCAAGCTTTTCTTCAGCCTCTCGAGAGTGAAGTCCGAGCACTTCAGCAAGACTGAGCGCAAAGCTGCCAGATAACGACAAGCGCTCTAGACGAAGTAAATCTCTGATATCTCCTGTTAATCTGAAGGTTGGAGCTGCCGCTGGTCCGGCAATAGCGTCAATTCCAATAAGCTGCAGACGACCTTCTGGATCTGTGCGAAATGCATCAATGCTGATAGGGCCAATGCGCTGGATATCCCGCGACAGGGCGTTCGTTTTCACGAGCAGTTTTTCAATCCGTAACGCATCCCAGTTGCCGGTGATCTCTCCCGAAACTCCTGTAAGTTTCAGGTCATCGAAGAGACCCGAGCCATCGTCGGATCGGTCCTTGCTAGTCAGCGCTGCGACGAAGTCAAATCGGGTTTGCTCTCCACCGGCGCTATGATCCGATTGTTGGGTTGCTGGCTCTAAGTCTGCATTGAAAGAGAGCTGGGGGCTGGCAACTTTGAGCAGGTCCTCGATCGACCCAGAGACCGTTATGATTTCGCCTGCCCTTGTTTCAATTTTCGCGTTCAGGTCGCGCAATGCTACTTGCCGATCCGTAACCCAGAGTTCAGCTCTGACATCGCCTGTGCCCTCCAAGGCCCGATCGAGCTCGATCACCTCAAGAAAGTCGCCGATTGATGATGAGTTAAATCTCAGCTCGATCCGCGGATTGAGCTTCCTGGTAGCAGGATCAAGTTGCGCCGAAAGGGAAGCCAAGACACCGTTCGTCCTAAATGATACAGTGATCGTTCTATTTTTGGAGAACTGTCCGTTCTTGAATAGAGGAAGGCTACCTTCAAGAGAGAACGGTTCGCTATTTAATGTGCCCGAGCCTTTGACCGTTCTTCGGTCTTCCTTCTTATCGGGAGCCAACTCGAGAGACTTAATTACTGTGTTCGCGTCGAAGCCCTTCTGCCTGTCGACCCGAACGATCTTCAAGTCCGTGATCTTGACATGCTCGGCGATCGGCACAGCTGGTACAGCGATGGCTATGGCGTCATTCCCCGGAGATTCAGCGTCGGCCGCCTCGGCCCAATTCTTGTGACCGTCTGGCGCGATCTCAAGAGTGAGCATCGCTCCGTCGATGACAATTTTCGAAAGAACAAGCCGACCACTTAGAGCAGCGCTGACATCAATCCCAAGCTTCATCGAGCGCACGTGCAGCAGTTGAGGCCGCTGAGTCCACGAGGGATTAAGGATGGATGCGTCCGCAACGCTAATTTCCAATCCATTTGAAATGGTAATATCGAGAGGACCGTCGAGTTGGACTTTCCTATTGATTTCTCGTTCGATAACACGCGTGGCCAATCCTCGACGCAACTCATCGAAGGGGGGCGCGAAAGCGACTGTGATCAAACCAATGCCCGCTAGAATCACACAGGCTATAAACGCAAAAACAAATCTCAAAAACACACGTCGATATGACAAACTGCAAAACCCTCAAACTTCGAACCACAAACAATATCCCACGCGCGCCCTCCAAGCCGCCGTGTTGGGGTCAGCCGTTTCGACGCACGCAGCAAGCATGGCGAGCGCATCACTGATTAGCCGAAGCGATTACTACCATTTGCTCTGTCGTAGAAGCTCTGCTTTGACAATTCACCGAATGCGGATTGGTATGGCGGCGATCTCCAGCGCGAACAACGCAAAGTAGCCGACCACATCCGAGCGCTCGGTGTCCACCGAGCTGGTGAATACTAGCGACAGTTAGGTCACAACACCCGGCATTCACATGCGACAACAAGAACTCAAGACTTTGATTTTTCGCGAGTTTTTGGGGATAATTCGGACCGTAGAAGTCGAACCCGCACGGACGAAACCTCGGAATTCTAAGTACAGCATGCCACTCCAATTCCACCGCGCACGCAAACAAGTCGGCACTTATGCCGTTTTCACACGCCAGGCTCAATCGCTTCACGACGCGTTGTGGCGCCTGTCCCATACAGGATCGCGGCCCGTAGCAGTAGGTACAGCAACAAGGCATTTAAAACATGCCACCAAAGGTGCGTCCCAACCCGCCCGAAATCGTAAAACGCCGTGTTGGGGCACCATGACTTGTCAAACGTCCTGAGCGTCAACGAGATAGCGAAGACAACGCTACCGGCAACGAAATAACCCCAAGCCGGACGGCGCATCACGACCAGCAATAAACCCATCACCAACAGTGCCCCAAGCGCCGGCAGATACGCCACCGATCCACCAAGACAAAGACGCTCACCACAGCGCATCTGACCGGCTTGCCACAGCGTGACCGCGAACAAAACAACCCCGGCGAGCGTCACAAGCCAGCCGAAGCCGGCCAACCGCTTCAGCGCGTATCCAACAAAGAGAACCATGAAAATGCCGATCGGCGCCACATCGGCAATCGCCGCCCAGCGCGTCGCCAAGGTGTGAAACAAAAAGCTACCGGTCCCGATCACGAAGACAAGCACGATGAGCAGCAGCTCAAAGGCACCACGCCTCCCCGACGGCGCCATCAGCCACAATAGCAGCGCGGCCAGGCTCGCCAGATGAAACGCACCATTCGACCAGGCGTTGAGCGGCTCAGCCCAGAAACCCGCATCGCCGCCCCGCTCGCAATAAGAAAAGATCTTGTCGTGCCACCCCCCAGCCGGGACCTGCCGGTTAAGCCACCGCGCCCACTGCTCCAATTGCTCCATTGCCCCACCGCTCCGCTGCACGATACCGTCAGCCGACTCATAGCGCAGCAATGCCCGACAATGAATGGTAATGCAAAAAACTCACCGATCAAGCTGCCGTCACCTTCAGCCGCATTCCGTTTCTTGGACGCAACGTAACCCGGTGGATGGGATCGCAGTCCGTCAGCGCCGTCGTCGAGAACCGGACCTTTTGTAAAAGCACCGCGAGCGCAACCTTCATCTCCATCATCGCAAAGGCCCAGCCGACGCAGATGCGCGGTCCAGCCCCAAATGGCATGTAAGCCGTCCTCGACGAACCCTTGCCGTTGTCGCCATTCAAAAAACGTTCGATGCGGAATTCACCCGGCGCCGGCCAAAACGCATCATGCCGGTGGATGGCGTAGACCGGGATGAATAGCGTCGTTCCGGATTTAAAGTGATGCGAACCGAACTGCTCGGGCTTCGATGATTGACGCGCCATGAGCGGGGCCGGCGGAAACAGGCGCATCGATTCCTTGATGAACGCTTCAACGAGTGTCAGCTTTGGTATGTCAGCAGCAGCAAGCGGCCGCCCGCCGCATACTTCGTCAACTTCTTCGGCTAACCTCTCCTGCAAGCCCGGTTGATTGGCCAGACAAAACAGCGTCCAGGTCAACCCGTTCGCCGACGTCTCATGCCCCGCCGCAATTAACGTCAAAAGCATATCGATGAGATCTGCGTCGCTGAGCTCCCGCCCCGTGTCCGCATCCTGCGCTCGCATCAGGTCACCGCAGATATCCTCTCCGACATTGCCCGACCGCCTCCGCGCGGCGATCAAATCGCCAACGGCTTGCCGCATGGCATCGCACGCATCCCGCAATTGCGCTTTGCCGGGATGCGGTATCCACGACGGCATCCGCAAGGTCGACAAACCAACGACCCATGAGATGGGTCCCAGGTAATTATCAATGGCTCTGGAGAGCGTGCCGAAATCAATCTCGCTCTGGTTCGTAAAGAGCGTCCGGCTGATCACCTCGAACGTGGCTGCTGTCATTGACGACGTTATGTCGACGTCGTCTCTGGATCCGGCTGCATGCCATTCACTCGCCAACTCTTCGAATGGGACCACCATGTCGGGTACACGCCGGTCCAACCTTGACGGCGAAAAATATGGTGCAACCAGCCGCCGTTTCCATTTCCAATCGTCGCCCTGCGCCGTCAACAGGCCATCGCCGAGCACCGGCTTAAAGATCAACTCGTCAATATGCGTCTTGGGGAAATCCTGCGGCCGGCGGATCAGTATTTCTTCAACGAACTTTGGGTCTGAAACGACGCCGACGGTTTCTCCGAGAACAGTCATGGAGGTGACCGGCTCGCTATAAGCTGACTTCGGGATCACACTCAATGGATCGCTGATCATGGCCGACAGGAAGCCAAATACACCCGGTCTGTCCGGACCAGGCAGCTTTGCCGGCGGAACAAAAACAGCCACCTCGTTCATTGTTGATCCAATCGTCCTTCAAGCCGAAAAGGCTCTCCCCACAGGTCAGTATAGCGGCGCGACCGTAGGACAATGTTCCCTGGGGAACTGCTTACACAAAAACGGGCCTGGGTACTCACCCTGTATCGCCGACTCTAAATCCCCCCAGCGGCCTGAACTATTCCTGCAAGGACTTCGCCAACCGCTCGAAAACCTGTTGCGATTGAAGCGCGCTGGAAACAAGCATCCCCCCCTCCAGTAACGCCACGGTTTTTAAGGCATCCAGTTTGATTTGCTCCGGCCGCGCGCGGGGAGATTTGCGCTTCAGAACAGTTTCGAGCCAGGCAATGTTACGCTCAAAGAAATTACGTGCCGCCTCACCCACCAGAGGCGGCAGTCCGGCAACCTCTGAGGCAAGCACGCCGCACAGACATATTTGCCCATCCTCGACAAGCGCCCGGCGGAAGAGGCTAACATAAAGCGCGATAAGTTCTTTGCCACTACGAGACCGATCATCCGGATCGCCAAGCGCCTCCATGAAGCGGTCGGCATAGGCCTGAGTCACCGCGGTACTCAAATCCTCCTTGGTCGGGAAGTGGTGGTGCACACTGGCGCTCTTGATGCCGACATCGGCCGCGATCTCGCGAAACGAGTAGCCATGAAAACCGCCCTCACGCATCCGCCGCTCCGCCGCTGCGATGATCTTGTCTGTGGTACTCGTCTCTTTCCTAACCATTCGATGCTCACAACCTTGTGTCTATCAATCGATAGATAGCCGTTGCGGCCGGCGAATACAAGGCCCATCAAATGGCTACCAATCGATAGATAGACAGATACGCTGCAGGAAAGGAGAAAGAGCATGAACGGCATCGTCATCTACGCGAAGCACTATTGCCCCTATTGCGCCAGAGCCAAATCTCTGCTCCGCAACAAAGGCGTCGACTTCAAGGAAATCGAGGTGGCGTTCGACCCTGACCTGCAAGCCGAAAATATCGCCAGGTCAGGGCGGCGTACCGTCCCCCAGATCTTCATCGATGGTCGTCATATCGGCGGATACGACGACCTCGCGGCGCTAAACAGATCGGGTCAGTTGGACCCGATCCTGTCCGGACGCAGTGAAGCTGCTTTCGCAGCCTAAACCTAGCCCCGGCCCACCTGGCCGGGGCTAGTCCCCCCACCTGACATGACTGGCATCGGGGAGATTGCGGATGACGAAAGACGGCGTCTTTTGCGAACTCTGGCTCTGTGAACAGAGCCGGCACTCAATTGATGGTTCGTCAACGTCAATCGGCGAGGCCCCTCAGGCCATCAGTATCTTAGGGCACGTCAATCCCGATCATCGTCCCGTTGTGATGAGGAAACAAAGAGCGATGCTGGAAACTGCGCGCCATAGCGTTTGTATTTCGGTCGCGGTCTGTATTCAGGACGCTGTCCGCTTTCAGGCTCGACCACTGCCCTGTAAAGGTGCCAAGTGGCGTGGCCGAGTACCGGGATGACAACCGCAAGGCCGATAAGCAGCGGTAGAGCCCCGAGGAACAGTGCGGTTGCAACAATCAATCCCCAAATCGCCATCGTAAGAGGGTTCTTTGCGACCGCAACAAATGAGGTTGCCATTGCCGTTGCAATCCCCACGTGCCGGTCAAGAAGGAGTGGAAATGCGACCACCGTGAGCGATAGGACCGCCACGGCGAACATGAGCCCGACAGCGTTTCCTACAACAAACAGGTCAAAGCCCTGCGGCGTCGTCAAAACCTGCTTTATAAACTCTGTAAGCGAAGTGAAGTTCTGGTGGCCGAAGCGAGCCACATACATAGCGTTCGCTATGGCTATCCAAACCAAGAAGACGACAACCAGCAGCGACGCGAGAACGGCTATCGATCCAAGTGACGGCGAATGGATGAAGTCGAACATATGGCGCCAAGAGGTGTCACGCCCCATCTCGCGCCGCCGGCTTATTTCATAGAGCCCAATTGCCGCGATGGGGCCCAACAGTGCGAAACCCGTCACCAAGGGATAAATGAGCGGAATAAACTCGTAACCCAACGCGGCCCGTCCGATCAGCAGGCCGACGACAGCGTAGATGATACCGACGAACACAACGTGCGTCGGCATGGCCCAGAAGTCGTCAAACCCCTTCTTGAGAACGGTCACCAGCTCTAACGGCGACACACGGCGGACAACAGGCAGCCGGCTCCCCGTCTCGATCGGTAGGATAATATCATATTTGTGAATTTGTGCATTCGGCATGCCACTTCTCCTGCGCTCTAGCGCTTCAGGTTTCGCGGCATCCGGCGCTCGATTGGGCCGATGAAATTATCGGTCACGGCGTGCCGCGACCCCCATGGCAATCTACTATATTGGTATTTCGTCTCCTTGTCGCATCTGCTCTAATAACACCGCCCAGGCTTCATTCCTCCAGGGTAAAGCCGACATTTATTGTGACTTGCCAGTGAGCAATCTTCCCATTCTCGATATGACCGCGGGTTTCGGTGACTTCGAACCACCGCATTCCGCGGACCGACTTCGCAGCTCGCTCGATTGCCGCACGGGTAGCATCGTCGCTAGATAGTGCTGAGGATCCCGTGAGCTGTATATGTTTGTAGATATGGTCTGACATTTTATCCTCCATTGCCAAAACCTAACAGGTGGCGGAAGGATCAGCCAATCAAAACGGCCTTTGCTCTAATGGCCAAGTGGATGCCGCGAGTGCACCGCTAGTGTCCTCGGAAGCGGCTCAAAGGCATGCATCGTGCACCGAAGCCGGTTAACCATTCCCAAAGGCAATCAGTTCTAATGGGCGATATCAGGTCCCGTGGTTGAAGCGCCCTCAAGGTGCCACCCCAACCACGAACCACTGGCCTGCTCCCCTGAGACGGTACCATTCTGATTGAGCGAATCCGGCTATTTCGAACCTCAGATGAGGAGACGATGGAATGGCACGGAAGCGGTACACGACGGAACAGATTATCGGCATGTTGCGGGAAGCCGAAGTAAAGCTGAGCCAGGGTGAGACAGTGGGTGTGATTTGCCGAGGCTTGGGCATTTCGGAGCAGAGTTATTATCGATGGCGCCGGGACTACGGCGGTCTGAAGCTTGATCAGGCAAAGAAGCTCAAGGATCTGGAGCGGGAGAACGAGCGGCTGAAGAAGGCGGTCTCTGAGCTGACGCTCGACAAGTTGATCCTGAAGGAAGCTCTTGAGGGAAAATACTGAGCCCTTCCCGAAAGCGAGCGTGCGTGACCCGCGTGCGCTCGCAGTTGTCGGTCTCCGAGCGACGCACCTGCCGGGTTGTGGGACAGTCTCGCACAACGCAGAGACGCCAGCCTAAGATACGCAGCGACGAGAAAAGGCTGACTGCCGCAATCATCCGTCTTGCCAAGCGGTACGGCCGCTATGGCTATCGGCGGGTGACGGTGCTACTGCGCGCTGAAGGCTGGAAGGTGAACGTCAAGCGGGTGCATCGCATCTGGCGGCGGGAAGGGCTCAAAGTTCCTAAGAAGCAACCCAAGCGCGGTCGGCTTTGGCTGAACGACGGTTCGTGCGTGCGGTTGCGGCCAGAGCGGCCGAACCACGTGTGGAGCTACGACTTCGTTCACGATCGCACCCAGGACGGCCGTCCGTTCCGAATGCTCACGGTCCTTGACGAGTTCACGCGCCGTTCAATGGCGATTGTCGTCGCACGACGACTGCGTTCGGACGATGTGGTGCACTGTCTCGCTGATCTCTTCGTCGAACACGGCCCGCCGGAACATATTCGTTCCGACAATGGGTCTGAGTTCATCGCGAAGAACGTGCGAGGCTGGCTTGCTCGGATCGGTGTCAAAACGCTTTACATAGAGCCAGGAAGTCCATGGGAGAACGGCTATTGCGAGAGCTTCAACTCGAAACTCAGAGACGAGCTGCTGAACATGGAAATCTTCACAACGCTCCGAGAAGCCCAGGTGCTGATCGAGCAATGGCGACGCCATTACAATGCGGTCAGGCCGCACTCTTCGCTCGGCTATCAGCCCCCAGCACCGGAAGCGATCTTGCCGACAGCATCTGAACTGACCTACGCTACGCTCCGGCCAACCCAGATGCTGGCCGATGGCGGCCGGATTCTAACTTAGAAACTGGTCCCGTGATTGGGGGCAGGCCATGGCCAGCTAATCGCGTTGCTCACCCAAGCCCTTAACGATAAGCTCAAAGTTTTGTGAGGCTGAGCGTAGCGATGCCCCACAAATCGGCTGAAGCGACTGGTTATATTATTCTCACCACTATAAAACGACAGAGGAGTCCTTTTTATTTACAAGGCCTAAATTTTATGTCGGATTAGATGCTCTTGAACTATCCTGAAGACTATTCTTTTCAAAAATAAAACAAGCCTACACTTGCAAAATATTATTTTAAGCGAATGTCCTGATAAATATCTTTACCAATATTCGTCTTGGAAATCCTCGACTCTCGGCTGAATACATAGATTGAAACTATTCCTGTTAAGACGAAATTTTCTGACCCGCTGAATGGATTCACCTTGCTCTCATGAAATCTCAAATTTTCGTTCAATTCGACTCCCAGTTTCTCCATCGAATTGAAGCAATAGCTATGTCTCCAATTTGAATTATCAGGCGACAGCCAAAGGACTTAAGAGAAATACTCTTTACTCGGGCATCAGAGGTTGGGCAAACTTGGGCATAAATGAAAAAGTCGATCAAAAAATACATTTAATATCGACAAGATGTACACCACACTCTTCAATCGGGGCCCGATACACACCTTCCTCATCGTCTGATGCTGGATCGACGAGCGCGATCTCTATGCCGTCAAGCCAGCCGTCGGGCTCGGCCTCTCCATCGTCGGGCGATCGGCCCGCGAGCTCTTCGACAATCTCTGCTGCGGCGTTGTAGCTCTCCGCTGTGACGCCGTAGGTCCTCAAGTAGTGGGTGGACTCTATGATGCGACCATCCTCAAGGGTGCCGGCATCGGGCTCGAATAGTGCGACCGTTGCGATGGCTCGAAACGCAAAGAATCCGACTCCAACGCTGTAGTTCGGATCGAGTGTCATCCCTATTCCACGTGCGTATAACGGCTCATAGCTCTGCGGCGCTGCCGGCCGCGAGCTGAAGGAAATGGTGGGTCGAGGGATTCACGACGAAAGTCTACCAATGCCTCCAACCCGCTAGGGCAGTGTCCGCCGCAGCTAGTTGTTGGGCAGCACCGGAAAGACAAATCGCGACACCGCAAGTACACCGGTGATTCCGGCGATGAACCAGAATTCCAGCGCTCTGAAGTGGCCTGCACGGGAAGGCGCGATTGACGCCAAGAAACTGGGAGCTACGCAGGCTGAGCTCTCCGAGGCTATTCTGGTGGCAGCGGCACTCGGTGCAGGCGCATCGGTCACGCACGGCACGCATGTCATTGAAGACTAAAAATCAGAAGATTCCAAAGCCGCAGCCTATCGCGGCTTCGGATCTCTATAACACCGGTCGAAATTGCTTGGAGGCTTGAATGAAGATCAATGCGGACTTCAACCAGCGCATCGTAATTCACGCCGACGAGATCCCGTGGCGCGCTTCCCCAATGCCTGGCGTCACCCGCAGGCCACTGGACCGCATCGGCGACGAGGTCGCCCGCGCCACCACGATCGTGCGCTATGATCCAGGCAGCCAATTTTCGGCGCACACCCATGACGGCGGCGAGGAGTTCATTGTTCTGGAAGGGGTATTTCAGGACGAGTACGGCGATTTCCCGGCCGGATCCTACATCCGCAATCCACCAACCTCAAAGCACACACCAGGCTCCGAGCCAGGCTGCATGATTTTCGTCAAGCTCTGGCAATTCGATCCTGACGATCGGACCCATGTCCGCATCGACATGAACAAGTCCGAGGCGGCTGCCGATCGCGAACGCCCCGGCGTCGATGTAACTCCACTCTTCAAGGACGGTCGCGAGACGGTCCGGGTTGAGACCTGGGCACCCAAGGTTGCCGCAAGCTTCAAAGCCGAAGGCGGCGCTGAACTGCTCGTCCTCCAAGGAAGCGCCGAAGAAAGCGGTGACGTGTTACGCCGCCATTCTTGGGTTCGCATCCCCGATGGCAAAACCGTATCACTTGAAACAGGAAACGAGGGCGCACGGATCTGGATCAAGACCGGCCATCTGCGCCACGTGCGCGAAGCCGATTAGACAAAAAACCGCTTTGCCGCAGCCTCACTTGCTTTGGGTGACGGCTGCACACTTTTCAGGGAAGACGCATCTCCAAGCGGACTTCATGTCGACAACCGTCCAGTCTCGCTCTGCTGCCTCGTCTAGCCCACGCGCGAGCTTGCCAACATGAGAGTCCCGATCGTAGGCAAACTCACGCTCGGCGTCATCATGATGGATCAGGACGCCAAGCCGCGGACCGGTCCCCGACGTAACCCACTCCAGCATCTCGAAATCACCATCGGAATTGCCAAATGCAGCGATCGGACGCACGCCAATATGGTAGTGGATACCGACCGGCTTGCCCGCCTTGTCATCGATGAAATTCAGCTCCGGCAGACGCATCAATACCGGCTTACCGTCTTGCAGCTCATACTGCACCTTGATTGTACTGCCGACGATCTGGTCCGGTGGGATGCCATAGACGCTCTCAGCCCACGGCCGCATGAACTCGATACCCCCACCAGAAACGATGAACGTCTTAAATCCGTTGGCGCGCAGATAAGTCAGCAGCTCCAGCATCGGCTGGTAGACCATGTCGCGGTAAAGCATACCCGTTTTCGGATTCCTGGCACCTCCGATCCAAATTTCGACGATCCTTTCAAAATCCACAGTCGAAATGCCGGCGTGTGTCGCCATTATCAACTCGACGAGCCCACGCTTGCCAGATTTAACAAGCGTATCGATGTCGTTCTCGATAGCCGCCTTGAAGGGTTGCTTGTTCTTCCACCCCGGATTCTTCGGCGCCAGGGCCTTCACTCTGTCGATTGCGAAGGCCAGCTGAAAATACATCGGCTGCTCGGCCCAAAGAGTGCCGTCATTATCGAACACGGCGATGCGCTTTGACGGCTCGACAAAGTCGAGATCACCGGCCTTCGTCACTCTTTCCACGAATTCAATGATGGCCTTTTTCGCCGGACCATCGTTCCATGACGGTAGCGGCTCCTTCGCAAAGGCGGAAAATGATACCGCCGTGAACGACAGTGCTAAGGCAACGAACACACCGTAAAAAAGCTTACCTGACATATCTCACCGAAAACAAAAAAACTGGAAAACAGCAAGGTGGAGTGGCGCAGCAGCCTGGCCCTGCCAATGAATACGCCAATATTTCTAATCCAGCCGTGCGGGCCCGTCAAAAATTTCACCGTATGCGAACAGCCGCTTGAGCCGGGCAGACCAAGGACCTTGGCCGGTAACTGGATAGGTTTGGGATTGAACACCCCATTGCCGACATTGCCGCGCTGCAGGGTCTGTATCCCACGCGGTCCGGTGCAATTCCGGTGGGCGTTCCGGCGCGATTTGGACCTCAGCCCTTTTTCGCTGCATCCCCGACGATCCTCAACGATAGCTCACGCAATTGCGCGGCCGTCGCCTCGGCTGGCGCACCCATCAACAAATCCTGACCCTGCTGGTTCATTGGGAACAGCGAGACTTCCCGCAAGTTTGCCGCACCGACGAGAAGCATGACAATGCGATCAATGCCGGCTGCCATACCACCATGCGGCGGAGGACCATACTGAAACGCGCGGTAAAGCCCGGCAAAACGTTCCTTCACGACATCGGGGCCAAGCCCGGCATGACCAAACGCCTTCACCATGCTGTCGGGCAGATGGTTACGGATCGATCCCGAGGCAATCTCCGAACCGTTGCACACCAGATCGTACTGCCAGGCTTTCAAATCCAGCAGTTCATCATCCGTCTTCGCCGCCTCCAGCGCCTCAAGACCACCTTGCGGCATCGAGAACGGGTTGTGCGAAAACTCTATTCGCTTCTCGTCCTCATTCCATTCGTACATCGGGAAGTCGATAATCCAGCAAAGTGCAAACCGGTCTTCATCAAGCAGCTTCAGCTCGTGCCCAACTCGATCGCGCGCGGCGCCAGCGAACTTGTGGAAATTGCGCGGATTGCCGGCGGCAAAGAAGACGGCATCTCCGTCCTTCAAGCCAAGCTGCTCGCGGATCGCGGCTGCCCGCTCCGCCCCGATGTTCTTGCCGATCGGGCCGGCCCCCTCACCTTCACGGAAGAAAATATAGCCAAGTCCCGGTTGCCCCTCGCCCTGCGCCCAGGAGTTCATGCGGTCGCAGAACGCCCGCGAACCACCGGTCGGCGCCGGGATCGCCCACACTCGAACCTTCGGATCCTTCTCGATCATCCCCGCGAAAACCTTGAACCCCGAGCCGCGGAAATGTTCCGTGACGTCCTGCATTTCGATTGGGTTGCGCAGATCGGGCTTGTCCGATCCGTACTTCGCGATCGACTCATCAAAGGGAATGCGTGGAAATACTTTGGTCACCGGCTTGCCGTCGGCGAATTCCGCGAAAACCGACCGGACGATCGGTTCCATTTTCTGGAAGATGTCCTCCTGAGTAACGAAGCTCATCTCCACATCAAGCTGGTAGAACTCACCGGGCAGCCGGTCGGCGCGTGGGTCCTCATCGCGGAAACACGGCGCGATCTGGAAATATCGGTCAAAACCCGACACCATCAAAAGTTGCTTATAAAGCTGCGGCGCCTGCGGCAATGCGTAGAACATGCCCTCGTGCAATCGCGACGGCACCAGGAAGTCGCGCGCGCCCTCCGGTGAGGAAGCCGTCAGGATCGGCGTTGCAAATTCGAAAAAGCCTGCATCTTCCATCTGCCGCCGCATGAAGCGGATCACTTCTATTCGGCGCATAATGTTGGCGTGGAGCGTTTCGCGCCTCAGGTCCAAAAAGCGGTAGGTGAGGCGCATATCTTCTGGATAATCCGGCTCGCCGAACACCGGAACGGGGATTTCCTCAGCCTTCGAGAGAACCTCGATCTCAGTTGCAAAAACCTCGATTCCACCGGTCGCAAGCTCTGGGTTCAAGGTCCCTTCCGGCCGCTCACGCACCCGCCCGTCGACGCGGATCACCCATTCTGAGCGCACGGCCTCCGCGGCTTGGAAGGCAGGACTGTCAGGATCGGCGACGACCTGCGTCAGCCCATAGTGATCGCGCAAGTCGATAAACAGCACGCCCCCGTGATCGCGCACCCGGTGAACCCAGCCCGACAGCCGGATCTGCGAGCCGATATCGGCCGCCCGCGGTGCCCCACAGGTATGCGAACGATAACGGTGCATGTCCGCGCTAGAACCTTTGCCGTTCACTTCAGCCATGATCGGTCTTGCCTCGAGTGCTGTATTTGTTTGGTCGCCAAATTAACGCCGGAAAAGCGCACGCAGCCTGTACGATGTCAAGCCAGCCCACCCGGCTCGAAATCCGCCGCAGGACGCGTCGATCGCACCTCTTTTGACCTTAATCTCCCGACAGGCGACAAATCGCCCGCGATACGCTATAGCAAATTTCAATATGGCACCCATCTCAACCACCCCCGAACTTGCAAGCCTTTGCCGCAACCTCTCATCCGCCGATTTCATCGCGGTGGACACCGAGTTCATGCGTGAGCAGACCTATTACCCCAAACTCTGCTTGATCCAACTTGCCAGCCCGGATGCTGCCGCAACCATTGATCCGCTTGCTCGCGACCTCGACCTGAAACCGTTGTGGGAGCTGATGGCCCAACCTGGTCAAGTCAAGGTTTTCCATGCCGCTCGCCAGGACTTGGAGATCTTCCATATCGAGTCAGGCTTCATCCCAGCGCCGGTTTTCGACACACAGGTCGCTGCCATGGTTTGCGGTTTCGGCGACCAGATTAGCTACGTCAACCTGGTCCGCGCCGTCACTGGTGAGCAACTCGACAAATCCTCTCGCTTCACCAATTGGTCGAAGCGCCCGCTGACCGACAAGCAGCTCCAGTATGCGCTCGGCGACGTGACCCATTTGCGCGACGTCTACCACCACCTCCAAGACGAGTTGCAAAAGTCTGGCCGCGCCTCGTGGCTCGCCGAAGAGATGGCGATCCTCACCAGCACATCAACCTACGAACAGCATCCTGAGGAAGCCTGGCAACGCCTCAAGGCGAAAGTTAAAAACCGTCGCTCCATGGCCGTCCTCATGTCGCTTGCCGCCTGGCGCGAGCGCGCAGCTCAAAAGCAGGACGTCCCCCGGCAGCGCATCTTACGCGACGATGCACTCTACGACATCGCCAACCAATCGCCGCGCTCAACAGAAGACCTGGCAAGCCTGCGCTCTCTGGGCGAGGGTTTTTCCCGCTCCGGCCGCGCCAAGGAAATTATTGCCGCGGTTGATGAGGGACTGGCCCGCGACATACAGGACGTCCCAACGTTACGTCACGGGCAGCCGCTTTCGGCTGAAGCCACCGCCACGCTGGAATTGCTGAAAGTGCTTCTAAAATCCGCCGCCGCACGCCACGGCGTAGCACCCCGTCTCATCGCCGATGCCTCCGAGCTTGAGCAACTCGCCCGCCACGAGAATCCTGATGTTCCAGCTCTGAAGGGCTGGCGCCGCGATCTGTTCGGCGCCGACGCGCTGAGCCTGAAACGCGGTGAGCTGGCCCTAACGCTCAAAGACGGCGACGTCACTGTTATCCCGGCCGGTTAACTTAATCGGCTAGGCAGCACGCAAGCCAGCAATTTCGAAAACTGCCCGCCTGCGGCGAGCACTCCTCTCAACCGCTCAAACCGCCACCGCTCCCGAATATTAATTTCTCTTGACGACGTCTTTGTGCAAGATTTTATTCGCGCTGAGCCATGCAGCTCAGCTAATTTTAGCGCCTTTCTATGTTCAAGGAGTAATTTCGTATGTTCTTGCGTTGCGTGGAGTCGCGAAGCAGGCCAGACCGGCCATGCCGTGACCTATTCATTCTATTTATCTCGCTGTTTTTCGCAGCATCACTGAGCGGGCAAACCATCGCCCAGGAAAAAAAGCCAAACATCGTCGTGATCTGGGGTGACGATATCGGCGAATCCAATATCAGCGCCTACAACTTCGGACTGATGGGGTACAAAACACCGAACATCGACCGGCTCGCAAAAGAAGGTATGATGTTCACCGACATGTATGCCGATCAGAGCTGCACGGCAGGACGCTCGTCCTTCATCACCGGCCAGGCCACCATTCGTACTGGCCTGAGCAAGGTTGGGATGCCCGGCGCATCCCAGGGCCTCCAGGCCGAGGATGTGACGATCGCGACGCTCCTCAAGCAGGAAGGCTACGCCACCGGCCAGTTCGGCAAAAACCATCTCGGCGACCGCAACGAATATCTACCCACGCTTCACGGCTTTGACGAGTTCTTCGGCAACCTCTACCACCTCAACGCCGAAGAAGAGCCCGAGCAACGCGACTATCCTAAGAACCCGGCATTCCTGAACAAATATGGACCGCGCGGCGTTATGAACTGCGTGGCAACCGACGTCGATGACCCAACTGAAGATCCGCGCTTCGGAAAGATGGGCAAGCAAAAATGTGAGGACACCGGTCCGCTAAATAAGAAGCGGATGGAAACGGTCGACGACGAAATAGCCGGAAAGGCTGAGGATTTTATCAAGCGCCAGGTGTCAGCCAAGAAGCCCTTCTTCACGTGGATCAATTTCACCCACATGCATTTCAGGACTCATACGAAACCCGACAGCCTCGGTCAGTCCGGGATTGCGCAGAGCTACTATCACGACACGATGATCGACCACGACAAGAACGTGGGGCAGATCCTCAACCTGATCGATGAGCTCGGCATCGCCGACAACACAATCGTCGTCTACTCCACCGATAACGGCCCGCATCGCAATACTTGGCCCGATGCCGGCACCACGAAGTTCCGCAGCGAAAAGAATACCGGCTGGGAAGGCGCGTACCGTGTGCCACAATTCATGCGGTGGCCGGGCAAGGTCGAGCCTGGCTCGATCTCTAACGAGATCATGTCGCATCTCGATTGGGCTCCAACCCTGCTCGCCGCCGTCGGCAACACCGACATCAAGGAAAAGCTGCTCAAAGGCTATGAGGCTAAGGGCAAAACCTACAAGAACCATCTGGATGGGTATAACTTCCTGCCCTACCTGACCGGTCAGGAAGACAAGGGACCACGCAAGGAGTTCTTTTACTTTTCCGACGAAGGCGACCTGATGGGGCTGCGTTACAACAACTGGAAGCTCCACTTCATGGTACAGGACCAGACGGGCACCATGGAGATCTGGCAGAGGAAGTTTAGAGGTTTGCGCATGCCGTACCTCTACAATCTGCGCACCGATCCGTATGAGTTCGCCAGAATCACGTCCAACACCTATTGGGACTGGTACATCGACCGTGCCTGGGTTCTCTACCCGATGGGCGATGTCATCGGACCGTTCCTAAAATCCTTCGAGGAGTATCCCCCCGCTCAGAAGCCAGGATCCTTCACGATCGGCGATGCTTTCAAGCAGATACAGTCTGCGCCACAACAGTAAGCTCAAACCCTGTGACACACCGGGTGACGCATGGTGGCATCATCAGCGCTACCCGGTGTGCGGACTTCCAGCGATTAAAGGCCGGCAGCTTCTCAGCTGATCAGGCAATGGTAGTTCGCTGGAGCTGCCCAGTTTGAATTCGTCGCATTGAAGGAATCTGCCCCGCGCGGCGTGGTTTAAAGTTTTTTGCCAAGAGCATCCATTTATGACCGTCCATGAGCAGATCTTAGAACTCAAGGCACGCATGCAGCGTTCGATCATCGGTCAGGAGGAGGTGATCGATCGTCTGATCATTGGCCTTCTCGCTGACGGTAATGTTCTAGTCGAAGGCTTGCCGGGCCTGGCGAAAACCAGAGCGATCAAGAGCCTGGCGAAAAATTTAGCCGCCGAGTTCTCCCGCATTCAGTTTACGCCCGACCTGCTACCCGCGGACGTAACCGGAACTGAAATCTACTACTCAGCCGGCGGCGAGGGTCAGTTCAAGTTTCAAGCAGGGCCGATTTTTGGAAACGTCGTACTTGCCGACGAAATAAACCGGGCACCTGCAAAGGTCCAAGCAGCCCTGCTCGAAGCCATGGAAGAGCGTCAAGTCACGGTCGCCGGCACGACGCACAAAATGCCCGATTTGTTCATGGTCATGGCAACCCAGAACCCGATCGAACAAGAAGGCACCTATCCATTGCCCGAAGCTCAGATGGATCGGTTTCTCATGCATATCATGATTGGTTACGGCGATGAGGCCTCAGAAGCGCAGGTGATCCGGCTGGTGCGCCAAGAAAGCACTCCGGAAACCGGTGAAAAGAAAGAAGAGCCCACACCGATTCCGCAGGAAGTGATCTTCAACGCTCGCAATGAGATCGCAGCCATACATACCTCGGAAGCCATCGAGGCCTATCTCGTCGACGTTGTTTTCGCGACGCGATATCCGGAGCGCTATAGCGAGGAATTGAAGAGTTGGGTCGAAGTTGGAGCAAGTCCGCGAGGCGGCATCGGTCTCGACAAATGCTCGCGGGCGCACGCTTGGTTGCAAGGCCGTGATTTCGTGACGCCGGAAGATGTGCGCGCCGTTGTCCATAACGTGCTGCGCCATCGGCTTATCTTGAGTTACGAGGCCAATGCCGAGGGAATTGGTCCCGATCGAGTGATCAAGGAAATCATGGCCCAGGTCGCAGTCCCCTAATGCGTCGTCACAAAGCCCAAGTTTCGATCGCGCGGCATGCCGCTCCGTAAATCTCCCTGCTGGACCGTGAAGCACTTCCCACCAGGCTGAAACGAAAACATAAAGTCTGAACCCATGCACCGAAACAAGGTGTGATATCGGTATGGTTGATGGTGCCTACACGAGTCTGACGAGCCTCACTCGCCTGAAACATCAGGCGACACGGTTCTCATTTCTGCCTCGCCAACCCGTCCAGAGCCTTCTGGCCGGCAGGAAAGCTTCCCGGCTTCGCGGACGCGGATTGAATTTCGAAGAGATCCGTAACTACCTTCCCGGTGACGACATCCGAAGTATCGATTGGAAGGTGACCGCTCGCATGCGCGAGCCGCACGCAAGAATTTACACAGAGGAGCGCGATCGCCCGACACTGCTCGTTGTTGACCAACGCATCAGCATGTTTTTTGGCAGCCAGGTTGCAATGAAATCGGTCACTGCGGCGGAAGTCGCCGCCTTGGCCGCCTGGCGGGCGCTGGATGTCGGTGATCGCGTCGGCGCGATTGTTTTCAACGACACGGAAACCGTGGTGGTCAAACCTCGGCGCAGCAGTAAGACCGTTATGCAGATCCTGCAGACGGTTGTAGCTCAAAACACGGCACTCAAAGCGGATGGTGAGACACCACCGGGTTCAAACCGCCTCAACTTCGTACTCGGAGAAGCCTGCAGGCTGGCTACGCACGATACGCTTGTCTGCATCGTGAGCGATTTCGAAGGTAATGATGACACGACGCGGCAGCTCCTCAACCACCTCGCGAGGCATAACGATATTATTGCCGCCTTCGTTTTCGACCCATTGGAAGCCGATTTTCCCAGCGCCGGCCGCTTGGTCGCAGGCGATGGGGCAAAGCAGATTGAATTCAACTCCGCGGATCGTGAGCTTCGCCGCAGCTTTGCGGAAACCTTTGAAAACCGGCTCGAAAAAGCACACCAGTTCCTATTGCGGCGCCAGATTCCAGTTCTCCCCCTGCAAACCGATCTTCCCGTTGTCGAGCAACTCGCAAAACTTCTCGGCCACGCACCGCGGAGGAGACAGGCATGACCGACAAGCAATCTCAGGCAGAGATCTTTGGATCGGACCGGATGTGGGGATTGAAAGAGTTGCCGCTTCCCGATCCTGTCAGCTGGTGGCCGCAAACACCGAGTTGGTATGTGCTCGGCACGTTGCTTCTTGCCGGACTGTGCTACCTGGCCTGGCGCTTGTGGTTACGCTACCGGCATAACGCTTACCGTCGGCAAGGCTTAGTCAGTCTTGACGAAATGACGACGGATCCGGCAGCGCTCAAAGAACTGCCATTGCTATTGAAGAAGTCAGCCTTGATGGCGGGTGCGCGGCAACAGGTTGCCAGCTTACAAGGACACGCGTGGATTGCGTGGCTGAATGAAACAGCTGGCAACGAGCTCTTCTCGACGTCCGATGCCGACACCCTCGAGTTGCTGGCCTACGCGCAGCCTGGTCGCGCCTTACCAGACACGACAAAAGCCGCGCATCTGATCGAGGCGAGCAAGAACTGGATGAGGATGCACCGTGCTACAGTTTGAGTTCCCCTGGGCCCTGGCGTTACTTCCTCTTCCGTTGCTCGTCTACTGGTTGGCGCCAGAATTTCGCGATCACGGAGAAGCAGTTCGCGTTCCCTTTTTCGGTCGTCTTGTAAAGCTGACAGGCAAGGATCCACAATCCGGCGCCGTAGTGCAGCTCAAAGGACCGTTACAGTTATTGGTTGGGATCGCATCCTGGCTGCTGGTCATCGCCGCACTTGCAAAACCAGTCTGGGTTGGGGAGCCGATCGTGCAGGAAAAATCGGCGCGTGATATGCTTCTCATTGTCGACCTGTCGCAATCCATGGATGAGCGGGATTTTACCGGTGCTTCCGGCGAGAAGGTGACGCGCCTCGAAGCCGTGAAGGAGGTGCTGCGCGATTTCATAAAGCGACGCGAGAAAGACCGGCTCGGGTTGGCCGTATTCGGCAACGCTGCGTTTCCGCAAGCCCCGTTTACCGAGGATCATGCCACCGTCGTCGCACTCCTGGATGAACTCAGCACCGGCATGGCCGGACCAAAGACCATGATCGGAGATGCGATCGGGCTTGCGGTACGGCTGTTCTCGGCGAGCGACAAAGAAAGCAAGGTTGCCATTCTTCTTACCGACGGCAATGACTTGGGCAGCCAGATGCCGGTTTCCCGCGCCGCACAGATCGCCTCCGAGAACGGCATCGTAATTCATACGATCGCGATGGGTGATCCCACGACCGTTGGCGAACAGGAACTGGACACGAAATCACTTGAGGACATCTCCGACAAAACCGGAGGCAAGTATTTTCTGGCGCTTGATAGAGCCGGTCTTGAAACCATCTACACCGAGCTCGACAGGCTTGCACCCGAACTGCTCGAGACAATCTCATATCGGCCCAAGCGGCAGCTGTTTTACTATCCGTTGGCAGCACTTGTGATCTGCATTCTATTATTGGCGGCTTTAATGCTTTTCGCCACGGCGCGGCGGGAGCAAGCACATGCCTGAAACGGGCTTGGAGCAGTTCCACTTCCTACGCCCGGCGTGGCTGGTGATCATTCCAATCGCCGCCTGGTTGTATTTGCGGCTGCGCGGCCGCTACAACGCCGCCGCCCAGTGGCGGCACGCCATTGCACCCCATCTGGTCAAGCATCTTGTAGTTGGTTCCGGAAGTCGCTACCAGCTCCGCCCATTCCAGCTGATGACGGCGGCATTGATTGTAGCGTCGATTGCACTTGCTGGGCCGACATGGCAACGCGAGGTCACGCCATTTACCGAGGATCGGGCCCCCCTCGTGATCGCACTCGAGCTAACGCCGACGATGCTGGCGACCGATCAGCCACCAACAAGATTGGAACGCGCGAAACACAAAATTCGCGACCTACTCGCGCAAAGGCAAGGCGCGCGAACCGCGCTCATCGCCTATGCGGGCAGCGCCCATTTGGTCCTGCCACTAACCGATGATGCAAATCTAATCGAGACCTACCTGGAATTACTCGTGCCTTCGATAATGCCGAACGAAGGTGATGACGCGGCGGTCGCCATGCAACTCGCCCGCGACATCCTCGTCACTCAACAGTCTGCAGGTACGATTTTGTTCATTTCCGATGGCATCGATAGGACCCAGGCACCTGCTTTTATTGAGCCCGATCAAAACGACAAGAACCAGCTCATCTTTTTGGTTGCCGGCCGCGATGAGCCCGCTCCGATTTCAAAGGCTGGCGCAAACCGGCAGGATTTCGGTCTCATCGACGGAAAAGCTCCGGGAGCCGATATCGCGGGAACAAGGAGCGTGGCTGAGGCTGCCGGAGGTGTCGTCATACGCATGGCATCAGACAGCGCCGATGTCGATGCTGTTGTCCGCCAGGTGCGAACCCATCTCGTCAATACCATTCAGGAGGACGAGCGTTTCCAATGGCACGATTTCGGGTACGTCCTAGTGTGGCCTCTTGCGTTCATCATTCTATTATGGGCGCGCAGAGGTTGGACAGTTCAATGGGGCTGAAGAACATGCACAAGTTAGCTGTTTTGATCGCACCGCTGCTGTTATGCCCAACCGCGGTCCAGGCCGGAAGCTTTATGGACTGGTGGCTAACTCCCGATCAACAAGGACGCCTGTACTTTGAAAGGGGTGAGTATCAAAAAGCCGCGCGCACATTTGTGACGAAGCAATGGAAGGCAACCTCCTTCTACAAGGCTGGCGACTTCGCCAACGCTGCAGCGCTGTTCGAGCAAGAGGAAACGGCGTCCGGCCGCTTTATGCTGGGGAACTCGCTGGCGAAGCAAGAAAAGCTGCCTGAGGCGATCGCCGCCTACAAGCAGGCACTCAGTCTCCAGCCCGAGTTTCCAGAGGCAGCCTTCAACCTCGAATGGGTCGAGGGTCTACTCGCTCAGGACAACAAGGAATACGACGACGCGGGAGGAACCGGCGGCAAGCTCGGCGCGGATCGAATTGTAGTGGACGAGCGTGGTTCACAGGCAAAGGGAGAGGTCACCATGCAGGAACTGCAAGCCCAAGAAGGCTTGTCCGACGAAGACCTCCGCGCCATGTGGATGAGGCGCGTACAAACCACGCCCGGTGATTTCCTTCGGTTGAAATTTTACCATCAGCTCAATGCACAAACCGGCTATGGCACGGCAGAACCGGCTAGCAAGCAATGAGGATCTTGTTTGCCATTGTCCTGGTGCTCTTAAACACCTCGGTGGTTGCCCAATCACCGGACAATCCGTCACCACTCGAGAGCACCGCTGAAATCCGCGCCTACTTGGAGCCGGAGAACGGCATTTTCGTTGGCCAACTGGTGCGCTTGTGGATCGAGATCAAGTCGACAGGCCGGTTTGATAAAGCGCCACGCTACCCCGACCTCGACGTCGACGGGGCAATCGCAATTATGCCCGAGCAACTCGGTGTGAATTTCAGCGAGCGCGAAGGAGACCAGACGCTAGTCGGACAAAGGCAACGCTATGCGATCATCCCGCAACGTGCAGGCGAACTCCGCATCCCGGCAATTACCGTCAACATGACGATCATGGGAGAGGACGCGCTCACCAAGAAAGTTGCATTGCGCACGGAGGCGATCTCGTTTGCCGCCGAAATGCCGCCGGGCACCGAAGGAATGAAATCGATTGTCACCGTGACCAAGATCGACGTCGAGGAGAGGTACAACCGCGACTTCCAAGGATTGACCGTCGGAGATGCCATTACTCGCACGATAACGATGAGTGCCGATGGAACCCTGGCACTGGCACTTCCGAGAATAGCCTTTCCTGAGCAACCCGGTGCACAGGTCTATCCCGCCAAAACCATCTTCGAGGACAAGATCAATCGCGGGGCCTACCGTGCGAAGAGAACCGACGCTGCGACATACGTTCTTACTCGCTCCGGCGAATTTTCGCTGCCACCTGTCGAAGTAAGTTGGTTTGATCCCGACACTAAAACCCTCATGAGCAAAGAGTTACCTGGCATTCGCTTTTCGGTGCGAGCCGATCCATTTACCGACAGCGCTCAAAGGGTGGACACACCCAAGGAAGATACGTTCACGCGCAACTCTCGCACCTGACAGTAACGGTGCTCGAATGGCTACGAAAGAACATCGCGGCGCTGACGCTGGCCTGCATCCTTCTCTACGTGGCGGTATTGATTTGGAACCGATACGCGGCAGCCTCTATTAGCGCCGTCAGATCGGCTGTTAGAAAATTGCTCAACTCAGAGCATTTCTATTTTTATAGATTTAGGCGGGCCTGCATGAAGGGCCAACACGACGAGGTCATCAAGACGTTCTGGAGGTGGCTCGATAGCCTTACCCCTCAAGACCGCACAGCAACAATCGAGTACTTCTCCAGATTGTTAAAAGACAAGCACCCGCTGAGACCAACTGACAGATGGGTGCAAGATCGATACGGCAACGAGTTGGTGCCCACATCGCTGGCGCCTGACACGCGTGAAATCTACCGAATAGTCTCGCGTTTCCGACACGGCGTCTTGCAAACAAGAGTTGCTTCACAGCCCTGCGACTCGTTGCCGCTAAACCCTCGCAGCCCCACCCCAGGAGGCGGATTGACGTGAGAAATAAGCGTTGAGTTATCCAGCAAGCAATCTAACTCTCCGCGCGCTCCTCAAACTCATCGCCGCCCCCGAGAATTCATTTTGTTCAAAACGCCTTTTGTGCAAGATCTTGTTCTCCCTGAGCCATGCAGCTCAGTCGATTTCAGCACCTACGCACGTTTCAAGGAGGAAGCACGTATGTTCTCGCATCGCATACAGTCGCGGAGCGGCCCAGAGCGGTCGTACCGTGACGTACTCGCTCTATTTATATCGGTGTTTTTCGTCGCATCCCTGAGCGGCCAAGCCTTCGCCCAAGACAAAAAACCAAACATCCTTGTCATCTGGGGCGATGATGTCGGCATCGCCAACATAAGCGCCTACACAATGGGCCTCGTGGGTTACAAAACACCCAACATCGACCGCATCGCCAACGAAGGCATGATGTTCACCGACTACTACGGTGAGCAGTCCTGCACCGCCGGTCGGTCGTCTTACATTATGGGCCAAAGTGTCTTCCGCACCGGCCTTTCGAAGGTTGGACTTCCCGGCGCCGAGCTTGGCATGCGGAAAGAAGATCCAACGATTGCGGGCCTTCTTAAAGCGCAAGGCTACGTGACCGGCCAGTTTGGCAAGAACCACCTTGGCGACAAGGATGAGCATCTGCCCACCAACCATGGCTTCGACGAGTTCTTTGGCAACCTCTACCACTTGAACGCCGAAGAAGAGCCCGAAAACATGGACTACCCCAAGGATCCGAAATTTAGAGAGAAGTTTGGTCCGAGGGGCGTTATCAAGTCATCAGCTGATGGCAAGATTGAAGACACCGGACCGCTTACCAAGAAGCGGATGGAAACAGTCGACGATGAAACGCTCGACGTGGCGTTGAACTTCATCGAAAGAGCGCACAAAGCCGGCAAGCCGTTTTACGTCTGGTGGAATGGCACACGGATGCACTTCCGCACCCACGTCAAAAAAGAGCTGCGCGGCATTTCCGGTCAGGACGAATACGCCGACGGAATGGTCGAGCATGACATGCACGTCGGCAAGTTGCTCGACAAACTCGACGAGCTGGGCATTACCGATAACACCATCGTCCATTACTCGACCGACAACGGGCCGCACATGAATACCTGGCCCGACGCGGCATGGTCGCCCTTCCGCGGTGAAAAGAACACCAACTGGGAAGGCGGCTGGCGCGTCCCGTCGATGGTGCGTTGGCCCGGCAAAATCAAAGCCGACACTGTCTCCAACGACATCATGCACCATATGGACTGGTTACCGACCTACCTTGCCGCCGCCGGTGTTCCCGATATCAAGGAACAACTTCTCAAAGGCGGCGTCAGTGCCATCGGCCGCGAGTACAATGTCCATCTCGATGGCTATAACTTCCTGCCCTATCTCACCGGCCAGGATAAGACGAGCCCGCGCAAGGAGATCTTCTACTTCTCCGATGACGGCGATCTAACCGCGTTGCGTTATCAGGATTGGAAGATGATCTTCCTTGAGCAAAAGGCAGAAGCAACGTTGCGTGCCTGGATCGAACCGTGGACTCCACTGCGCATTCCGTTGATCTTCAATCTTCGCCGCGACCCCTACGAGCGCTCGTACTCAACGTCGAACACCTATTACGACTGGTTGCTCGACCGCGCCTTCCTGCTCGTTCCAGCGCAGGCTTACGTGGGCAAATTCCTTGAGACATTCAAGGCGTTCCCACCGAGGCAGAAAGCCGCCAGCTTCTCGCTCGACCAGGTCATGGAAAAGCTGCATCAGCCAGGCGGTGCCCAGTAACGAAACCGCAATCGCAGCAATACGATCAATCGGCGGGGGGGGGGAAACCTCCCGCCTTTTCTTATCGGTATCGGCATTGCCCAGCATGATGTCGTACCGGCGAAAACCGGGACGGCAATTGGTGGTTGGAGACCACGCCAAGGGACTTCGCCGAGCAGCTCGATTCGGGACAGGCCGCCGCCGGCGCCGATCCTGATTTATGGCGTATCGTAGGCGAGCCGGTCGGCAACTACCCCAAGCTGGCCCCCAGTGTAGGCTTCAGCCTTTGGAGCGGGTGCAAGCAGCCCGCCTTCCACAACCGAGGCGGACGTTTTTGCTGGAGCGGCGGAAACGCGCACATGGGTTAGGCCGCATCCAAGCCGGCATCGAACTCGCGCGGCACCTGGAAACGCTGTCTGAGATATCGCCCGGCGAACGCATCGACATCGTTGCCCACTCTCACGACTGTAACGTCGTTAAACAGGCAACTCAGGAGCTCCAACATCAAGTCCCAGTCGGTAGAATTATCTTCCTGGCCTGCCCGCACTTTGTCGACGTGCAGGACCAAAGCTTACCCTACCGCCTGAACCCCCATCTCTTTGAAAAACATGGCGGCCGAACGGTACTGAACTTCTGTTCGCAAGAAGACACCGTACAAATATCAATCGCCGGAACCCTGCCCGAACTTGCTCTCCCGCTGGGACTACCCATGGTTGATTGACTGGGATTTCCCGGCACTCCCATGGTCAACGCTTTCCGCAACGACCAAGATCCGAACGCCGCCCACCTTTACGAAGAGCTGGAAGTCGACTTCAACCTTGGCTCGGGCAAACAGGCGCATGGCGCCGTGCACTTGCCTTCGGTCGGCCGCTTCCTAGGTATCTGGCTGGCACAGCATCCAAACGTCACAGACCATGACTGCCTGCAGCATCTGGATATGGGTGGCCAGCACGACTGACTGTCGATTAGGGTGCTCGCTAACAACTCCCCACCGACTCCGAGGCCACCAATGACGAAAATCGCCGTCCAGATGGACCCGCCCGAGAACATCAACATCAAGGGCGACACTACCTTCGCCTTGATGGTCGAAGCGCAGTCCCGCGGGATCGAACTCTTTGAATTCCAGCCCGGCTCTTTGACGATCGAGAATGGCGAAATCACCGCACGCCTGCGCAGCGCCAAAGTCCACCCCGACAATCCCAAGCAGCCCTTCACGCTTGGCTCGCCGACCCGGCAGCCGCTAAATGATTTCGAAGTGATCCTGATCCGCCAGGACCCGCCCTTCGACATGGCCTACTATTCGAACACCTATCTTCTGGAGCTGCTGGCGCCGTCGACCCGTATCCTCAACAACCCGCGCGCCATCCGCAACACGCCCGAGAAGTTGAGCGCCTTGCACTTCCCCCATCTGATGGCGGCCACCCTGATCTCCCACGACCGTGAGCTGATTACTGACTTCGCCCGCCGCACTGGCGAGGTCGTCTTGAAGCCGCTGTCGCTGTTCGGCGGCGAGATGATCGTGCGCAGCAACGTCGACGACCCGCAATTCACCAGCCATATGGATACGCTGCTGGCCCACTCCGCGGAGCCGATCGTCGCTCAGGAGTTCCTGCCGAACGTCAAGGATACCGACAAGCGCGTGATGATGCTGCAGGGCGAGGTTGTCGGAGTGCTGGGCCGCATACCCGCGGAAGGCACCTTCGTCGCCAACATCCACTCCGGCGGCCGTCCGGTGTTGAGTTCGCTCACCCCCAAGGAAGAACAAGCCTGCCGTGAGGTCGGCGCCAAGTTGAAGCATTGGGACGTATTTTTCGCCGGCCTCGATCTGATCGATGAACGCCTATCCGAGATCAACGTCACCTCGCCAACGCTCACCGTCGAACTGAAAGCCGTCGGCGGCCCGGATATCCCGAAGCTCTACTGGGATGCGGCATTCGCCTGAAAGCCGATGTGTTTGAAAACCGATTGCGTGTGAAGGCCGCAGCACGGATTGGGTGACGCGCCGCAACCCCGGCGCGTCCGGTTCACTCCATGTCCTATTCGGCCGCAACGAGACTGCCTTGAGCCGACACTGCCCGCTGCATCGCCGCCGACGTCAACAGCGCCCCCGCAATCATGGCGGCAAGTGCCAACGCGGCCGCAATACTCAGCATCCCGACACCCGACAGGCCGGCGCCGATGGTGCAGCCACCGGCCAAAACGCCTCCGACACCCACAGCAAACCGCCGACGATGTAATTACTAGTCGGCGTATCACGATCGAAACCGGCCAGCTTGAACTCACCAAAGGCAACCGACGCCAACAGACTGCCAACAAGCACTCCACCGATGACGCCAACACCGAAGCCCGGTTCGATCGCAGTTCCAGCAACGGTCCAAAACAGAGCTTCTGTAGCCGGTAGAGTAAACGCCAGGCCCTGCAGAGCGATCGGGTCAAACTCGTCATGGAGAACGTAGCCGGTGCCCACCCAGGCAATCGGGATGAGACTACCGATAAGCGCGCCCATCGCCAGCTGCGTCCAGCTTACTCCCGACCGCACGGCAACAAAAACAAGAATAGCGACAATCAGCACCGCCGGGACGATCGCGCTACCAAACAACGCCGACAGCGTCGCCGCTTGACCGAGGTCGATGGCGAAACCTCCAAGCCAGGTCCGCGCCGGAGCCAGAACGCCCTTCAGCGTCGCATGCGCAGCCTCAGCGAAAATCAGAATCGTCATCATCGCGCGCATGTTGCCCGTGGCCGCGAGAATCGTCAGCCGCGAGGCGCAACCGCGCGCCAAAACCATACCCGCCCCGAACATCAATCCGGCAATGACGATAGCGGCCAGCGGCAAGCTCTCGCTGTAAAGTCGGTGACCGGAGAAATCGACAAATCCGTCTTCAATTGCCGCTGTCGAGCCGGCGACGGAAACCGCAAGCGCCATCAGCCAAGTCCCCAGTGCCGAGCTACGTTCGGCTTCAGGTCCGACCAGACCGCGCCGCAGGCAGAACCGCGACCGCTGAGCGAGAACCCCGAAGGCCACGCCAATCAGAAGACCAAACACAACGGAAGCCGCAAGCGGCCTCCAACCTTCAAGCCCCAGCTCTTCAAACATCGTCTAATCCATTGCGCATCAGTTGTCGCCGGGAGAATTATCGGATACAGCAATTTTTTTTTACTTTCTCCGCCTTGCGCCAATAAATAAGAAGAGAATTCCACTTCGAGTGTAGTTTTCGCAGCTTTCATGCTCCGAAGGCCCGCCGCGCGCAACACCGTTCGGTTTATCGAGCTTCTCCGGCAACTTTCCACTCCTTGCATCCCGCTGGGCACAAAGTGACCTGCCGCCTCAAAGAGGCGTTGCATTTCTGTGCCAAGCTGCATTACAGGCAAGTGGGTAGAGCTGCACCCTCCGTCGTGAATCACATTATTACTCAGATCACGGCCACGACTGCAGCGATGTGTTGGGCTCTTCGGTGAGTTTGCAAGTGGCTTCGCGGTTCGAACTCGGGCCGTGTAGGGGGAGGCAACAATCATGCTTTTCGCAAGGCGCTTCAATTCCGCCGAACAGGTCGTTGATGCCGACATGCAGCCTGTTGGTGTCATCGACATCGGCTCAAACTCGGTGCGATTGGTCGTCTATGAAGGGCCGCTTCGAGCCCCGACACCAGTGTTCAACGAAAAAGAGCTTTGTGGGCTGGGGCGTCACATCGCCAGTTCCGGTCGCCTCGGCGACGATGCAGTGAACTGCGCCTTGACGACCTTGCGGCGCTTCCGTGGCATTGCGGATGTGCTCAACGTCAGCATCCTCAAGGTAATTGCCACCGCCGCTGTGCGTGAAGCCAAAGATGGCAAGAGCTTCATCAAAGAGGCCGGAAAGGTGTGCCGCGTCCCGGTGCAGGTTCTAACCGGCGAGGAAGAGGCGCGCATATCGGCACAGGGCGTAATGATGGGTGTGCCCGATGCCGACGGCATCGCCGCCGATCTCGGCGGCGGCAGCGTCGAACTTGTTGATATCAAGCAAGGCAAGATCCGCCAGACGGCAACCCTTCCGCTCGGCGGACTACGCCTGATCGACATGACAGGCGGCAAGATCGAGAAGGCCACCGGCATTATAGATCAAGCCCTTGCCGAGGTCCCCTGGATCAGCAATGGGCGAGGTCGGACGTTTTACGCCGTCGGCGGCACTTGGCGCGCGTTCGCGAAAATGTACATGGCAAGCTCGGACTATCCCCTGAATGTCATGCACGAGTTCGACTTGCCGTCAGAAGAGGCCTTGGCTTTCGCCGAGAAACTCCGCAAGTCGAAGCGTCTCGCCACACTCCCAGGGAATTTCGAAATTTCCAAGCCGCGCAAAGAGGTGCTTCCTTACGGTGCACTCTTGATGGAGCGGCTACTGTTAAAGGTAAAACCCCACTCCGTGCTGTTCTCACTGTTCGGAGTGCGCGAAGGCATCTTCTACTCCCTGCTCGACAAGGAAGAACAAGCCAAGGATCCGCTCCTCAGCTACTGCAAGCGACTGTCCGAACTCTATGCAAGAAGCTCCGAGCATGCCGAAGAGCTTTGCGCCTGGACAGACCAACTTTTCACCCACCCGGAGCTGAAAGAGACCGACGAGGAACGGCGCCTGCGTCACGCCGCGTGTCTGATTTCCGATATCGGTTGGCGTGCACATCCCGATTACCGCGACGAACAAAGCCTCGACGCCGTTGCTCATTCCGCCCTCAGCGGCATCGACCACCCAGGTCGGATTTTCCTCGCACTCTCGATCTACTTCCGGCATGCTGGGCGCGGTGCATTGGAGGGTGAGAAGCTGTCGGTTCGCCTCCGCAAGTCGGCAAGCAAACACTCCTTGAGGCGCGCCCGGATCATCGGCGCCGCGGTCCGCGCTGCCCATATGCTGTCGATCGGAATGCCGGGCAAAATCCTCGACACAGAATTGACTTATGAGGACAACACCCTTGTTTGGAGCATTCCTAAAGCGCACGCCGCACTCGATGGTGCGCGTTTGCGCCGACGCTTCACAACTCTGGCGGGTCTTATCGATTGCGCCGGAGAACTGGAGTTCACCTGATCGCCGAAAAAAGCACGAAAACGCATCGAAATTGGCGTTCGAACGCGTCGAGTGCTCAGGCTTGCCACAATCTGATCGCATGAAGTCTTATGCAGGGCTGCACAGCTGACCCTCGCGTATTCTTGAGACCGACAAATGCTCATACATGATCTTAGAGTTCGCTGGTGCAACCGGCACAGCAGGTGCGAACTCGCATCGAGACGCGAGGTTTCTATTAGGGGGCACATCAGTGAACGCGGTTGACCCGTACGCGACATTGGGTGTTTCGCGCGACGCTGGTGACGATGAGATCCGGCGCGCTTTCCGGAAGCTCGCTAAGGAGCTGCATCCCGACCTAAACCCGCAGGACACAACGGCCGCCGAGCGCTTTAAACGGGTATCGGCAGCTTACGACATCCTTGGCGATCCCCCAAAGCGTCGTCTCTTCGACTCCGGTGCGATTGACGCCGGCGGCGAGCCGCGCCGCAATCACAGACAGCAGTACGCCAACGCGCACGGAAGCCCCGGAGGTTTCGGTGCTGAATTCAGCGGCATCTTCGAGGATATGTTCTCTGCGCAACACTCCCAAAACGGGCATCGCTCTGCCACATCCGGCCATCGCGGCAGCAACAGCGGCAGCTTTTCCCGGCGTGGACAGGACGTCCGCTACACCCTGGAGGTTGACTTCGTCGAAGCGGTCACCGGCGTCAAGAAGCGCGTAACCATGCCCGAAGGCGGTGTCCTTGATCTGGCGGTTCCCGAAGGGGTTTCCAACGGCCAGGTGCTACGCCTGCGCGGCAAGGGCGGTCTTGGCCTTCTTGGAGGTGAAACCGGCGACGCCCTGGTGGAGATCAAGATCCGCCCCCATCCCCGCTTCACACGCGAAAACCTCGACATCCACGCTGAGGTGTCGATCACCCTGGACGAAGCTGTGCTCGGTGGCAAAATCGAAGTCTCAACCATCGGTAGCCGCGTTCAGCTCACCTTGCCCAAAGGCACCGCCTCTGGACGCATGTTTCGCCTCAAGGGTAAGGGCATACGCAACGCCAAGTCCGGCGAGACAGGCGATCAGATCGTCACTGTGCGTATCGTCATGCCCAACGAAGTCGATGACGAACTGGCCTACTTCTTCTCCCAATGGAAACAAACCCGAAGCTATGATCCCGGCCCGCGTTGAGGTCCTCACGCTTAGCCGCGACGCTTACGCGTAACGTGCACCTTTGGCGGACCGTCCTTGAGCACGGCTTCCCCGCGCCCGGAAAGACTTGGGTTGGTCATGAAGTAAGAGTGCGCGTTGAAGGGCTCCTCACCGGGCGCCGGTTTGAATCGCGTCGAATTGCCATCCGCTAGGATATGCCAGCTCTGCTGGTTGTCCTTCAAGTTGGCCACCATGATCTGGTTGAGCACTTGCTCATGCGTCGTCGGATTGAGCACCGGCGCCATCGCCTCAACACGCCGGTCGAGATTCCGCGGCATCAAGTCGGCGGAGGAAATGTAGACCGCTGCATTCGGCGACGGCAGCCCTTCACCACGGCCGAAACAATAGATGCGCGAATGCTCGAGAAAGCGTCCGATAATGCTCTTCACCCGAATCCGCTCTGACATCCCTGGCACGCCCGGCCTAAGGCAACAGATCCCGCGCACGATGAGGTCGATTTCCACCCCCGCCTCGCTCGCCTCGTAGAGCGCCTCAATGATCTTTCGATCGACTAGCGAGTTCATCTTCAACCATGCCGCCGCCGGTCGCCCGGCCCGCGCGTGTTCCATCTCTTCACGCAAATGGTCGACGATACGCTCGCGAATGCCGTTCGGGCTTGCCGCCATCAGCTGAAGCTTGCCCGGTTCGCCATACCCCGTCACGAAATTGAGGATGCGGGTTACATCGCGGGCAATGGCCACATCATCAGTAAACAGCGACAGGTCGGTATAAACCTTTGCGGTCTGCGGGTGATAGTTGCCAGTGCCGATATGCGAATAGGTCACAAGGTCATTGCCTTCACGCCGAACAATGATGCCGAGCTTCGCGTGCGTCTTCAGTTCGATGAAACCATAAACGACATGCACGCCAGCATTCTCAAGATCGCGCGCCCACCGGATGTTGGCCGCTTCATCGAAACGGGCCTTCAACTCGACGACCGCTGTCACCGACTTGCCGGCCTCCACAGCGTCCTTCAAGGCTTCAACGATGGGGGAATCCTTCGACGTCCGGTAGAGCGTCCACTTGATCGCCATAACATTCGGGTCGTTGACGGCTTGGCGTAAATACTGAACCACCACGTCAAATGATTCGTATGGGTGATGGACTACGAAATTCTTTGCTTTGATTGTCGCAAAGACGTTGCCTTCGTACTCGCGCACGCGTTCCGGATAACGGATGTTGAACGGCTTGAATAAAAGATCGGGCCGTTCCGATACAATCAGCTGCGAGATATCGGAGAACCCGAGCAAACCCTTTTTGATGAAGACAGCCGGCTCCCCAACCTCCAGTCGGTCAATAACGAAACGGCGCAATTCGGGCGCCATGCGTGCAGCAATCTCCAGCCGGATGACATGCCCACGCCGCCGGCGCTTCAGCAAGTTTTCGAAGGTTTGGACTAGATCCTCGGCTTCTTCCTCAAGCTCGATGTCACTGTCACGCAGCACGCGAAACGCACCTTTCGCCTCCACGACAAACCGCGGAAAAAGCTCCGGGATGTACATCCCGACAACATCTTCAACGGGAATGAACCGGATCTCTCCCTTCTTTTCCTGTGACGGCAAAAGTCGAATGAACCGGTCAAGCTGGCTTGGGATGGGAACCAGCCCGTTCTGTCGCCGCTCCTTCACCTCGTGGTGCATTAGAACGGCAAGCGTCAGCCCCTTATTGAGGATGAATGGAAACGGATGCGCCGGATCAACCGCGATCGGAGTCAGAATCGGGAAGATATGATTGTAGAATTCCTCTTTAATCCAGGCCAATTCGGTCTCGCTAAGATCGTCCGGACCGACAATCGAGATCCCGTTTGACTGCAGATCTTTTCCAAGAACTTCCCAGCACTTCTGCTTGCGCTCCACCAAGTCGGCCGCAAACGCGTTGATGCGCTTAATCTGCTGCGACGGCGTTAAGCCATCCTGCGACAGGGTTGTCACGCCGTTGATGATCTGGCCCTGAATGCCCGCCACGCGGACCATGTAAAATTCATCGAGGTTCGATGCCGAGATCGATAAAAACCGAAGGCGCTCCAACAAAGGGTGCTGCGTATTGCTAGCTTCCTCAAGCACCCGCGCATTGAATTGCAACCAGGAAAGCTCTCGGTTGTAGTAGCGCTCCGGCCCTTCGGGCACCTTCATCCGCGTAGCCTTGCCGCTAACCGTCCGTTTCGCAGCCGGCTTCTTAACCGTCTTGTCCTCGGCTGGGCGCCGGGCTGCCGTCATTTCACCTCTCCTCGATCTACCGGCACGCGTAATATGAGATCAGACGTTGCTCGGTCGCAATAGAATGTAATGCTGCACTTAGCCGTGCCAAACAAACGTTGCAGTGAACTAAACGTCTGATTAAGCAAGACACATTTATGACTGTTGGCTCGCCTCAAGAACCGGTGCGCCGGTTCTCAAGATTCTTCAGGGCTGTTTGCGCGAGCTGCTTCGTAATACGGCGGCGCATCGCCAAACCGAGCCGGTCTACCTCAGCTGCGATCTCGTTCGCCGCGGCCATCGACCGCTCCATCCGCACCACGAGATAACCGATGACATCCGGCTCAACCGCCAGCTGACGGTCCAAAAAAAGCTTCACGAGTACGGCCTGCAGCAAAGCTTCGTCCGGCGGCGCGATTTGCGCAATCGGCAACGCCCTGACCCGGGATCGCAAATCCGCAAGCTCGATGGCCAGATCTCCCGGCGCCTGCTGCGATGTGAATAAAACAAGTGCCTTACCCTGCCGCGCCATGTTGAGCAGATGAAACAGCGCCGCTTCGTCGGCAATGCCTTGGTCAAGATCCTCAATAACGACAGCTCGCTTCGCCGCCGCTTCTTGCACGGCAGCCTCCGAAGCCTCCGCTGCTATCAATCGCACGGCTCGCGTTTTGGCCCGCCACACATTCGCCAGATGACTCTTTCCGGAACCAACCGGACCGACGACCAGCGCCGCGCCATTCGGCCAAGCGACAGCCCCATCGATGAGCTCGATGGCTGTTGCATTCGAGCCGCTGACGAGAAAATCCTCCACCCCCAAGCCGGAGCGGTGCGGCAGATTGAGGACGAGTTGTTGAGGCTCCGGTTTCATCTAGCCCTTGAGGGTTGGACCGGCCTTCAGTGTCTCGCCGGTATAGACCGTACTGTTGCGGTAGGCACGAAGAGCATAGCGTACCATGACACCAACCGCCGCCGCCATCGGTACAGCAACCAATGTGCCGACGAGCCCGAATAGATAGCTGAATGCGAACAACGCGAAAATAACCCAGACCGGATGCAAGCCAATTTTTGGACCAACCACTTTCGGACTCAAAAAACCAGCATCAAGCACTTGTCCGCCGAGAAAAACGCAGACCACCAGAATGACGGGCAGAGTCTGCGGCCAGAATTGTATCAGCGCCAGTGTCGTCGCGGTGATCGTCCCCAAAATCCACCCCAAGAACGGCACGAAGGCAAGTAGTCCCGTGGCAAAGCCGATCAGCAATCCATAATCCAGACCGATCAGCCAGAGCCCAAGCGCATAGTAGGTGCCCAATACCAAACACACCAAACCCTGCCCGCGCACGAACGCACCGACCGCCGCATTGATATCCCGTCCCATGCGGCGCAGCGGATCGGCATGCTCACGCGGCAACGCCTTGTCCACTTCCGCCAGCATCCGTTTCCAATCGACAAGCAGGTAAAAGGCAACCAGGGGCGCGATCAACAGCAGCGAAATGACTGCGAATACGGCGCGCCCCTGCGTCCACAACGACGACGCAATCCATGAAGCTACGGTACCGCTATTACGCGACAACCAATCGAAGGCGTTCGAGATCGACTGATCGGCCTGCGGAAATGTCTGATCCAGGTTTTCTCCAAGCCAACCCTCAAGGATGGCGTGCAAACGCTGCAATTCGCCTGGAAGAACCGCAGCCAGCTGACGCACCTGGTCAATCACGACAGGCGCCAGAAAAACAATCAGCAAAGTGAAAAAGACGACCAGACAACCAACGAGAAAGAATGAGCCGATCAAACGCGGTACACCCCAGCGCTCAAGACGATCCGCGGCCGGATTGAGACCGTAAGCGAACCCCATCCCAACAACGAAGGGGAGGAGTATCTCTTTCAACTGGCCGATCAAGAAGAACACGACCACAGCCACCAACAACCAGAAAAAGGCCTGTCGCTCGATCTGCATGACGTGATCCCTCAAATTTCCCGAAAAGCGGCCCCCGGCGGTTCGTCAATCTCGCGACATGTGCACGATCCAGATGCGCAAATAGGCAAGCAGCGAAGCAAGCGTCAACGCGACGGTAATCCAAACGAGAGCCAATCGGAGCCCCCCGAGACCGAGCGCAAAAGCTTCATCGGCAAGTACCAGTGCTGCCAGCGAAATCTGCGCCACCGTCGTGACCTTCGAAATCATCAACGGCGCGATCTCCACGGGCCTCGATAGCAGCCATGACAGTCCGACCGCCGCCAGGATGAGGATGTCGCGCCCCACCACTGCGTAGACAAGCCAAGCCGGCAAAACCTCGCGCAATCCAAGCCCGACAAAGATTGAGACGATCAGCAGTTTGTCGGCGAGCGGATCAAGATATGCACCCAATTCAGTGCGCAGGTCATATCGCCTCGCCAGATAGCCATCCACCGCATCCGAGACACCAGCGATAACAAACAAAAAGAATGCGATCGCGTCTTCGCCGGCAAGAACGAGCCAGAATACAATCGGCACAAGGAACGCCCGGCCGAGCGTGATAAGGTTGGGCACATTCACATGCTTTACCGCCATGATCACCAAGCCTTGGCTTGAACCTCCACCGGCATGGGGAGATAAGAAGGGGCGGCCAAACTAACCCAATTAACGCATTCCCGCAGCGCTGGCCTCATGTCGTCCGTCAGCACCCGTCCCTCAGAACCGCTGCCGTAATACCCAACGGTCGCCGGTATCCTCCAGCGACAGCCCCTGCCGGGCTAAAACGTTGGAAAGCGCACCGCCGCCGCCTGGATAAGAAAGCGAGACATTCGCACTGCGCGCCGAAACGGCGCCGACGCGAAATCCCTCGACGCCGTAGAGTTCCGAGAGCTCACGCTGTAACCGGTACCAATCGCGGGCACTGGTAAACAGAACTTCGATCCTCACCGGCGTCGCCGGCTGGCTCAGCGCACTGATCCCACCCGATTGGCGAGCCTTCAAGGCCTTCCAGCGCCCCTCTAATACACCAAGAGTTACGACGGCGGCCAATTCCATAGCATACGCCGTATCGCCATCGTAAATCCGGTAGGCGCGCGACCAAGTTATTGGCCCCACACTGTCTTGTCCGTCAACCCGCACTTTCAACAGGTTCGCCGAGTTATCACTTTCCACCTGCACGACGACCAACCGCTGGCTGCCATATTCGGCGGCAAGGATCCGCATTCCCCGCGCTTCATTTCGCTCAGCCAGCCCCTTAAGCACATCCGCGTGGATGTTCGGCCGCAATTCCGCAACCGTGAGCGGCGAAATGGAGTTCTTCAAATCGAGCGTCTTCCAAACTTCACCCCATGTCCCCGCCGAGCTCTGAGACCCGCCAGCGCCCCCGGTCATAACCGGGATAAGGGTGACCGAAGGAGCCTGCTCGTCGATGAACGGGACACCCCGCTCCCGAAGAAGACTGCGCACACCATCGGGTGAAAACGTAAAATCAAGCGCGGCATAGTACTCGGTTGAAGAGTTCTGCTCCCCACGCACAGCGATGCCGTTGACGTATTGTGCCGCGTCTATCGTCCCGATCTGCCGAAGACGTCCATAAGCTGTCACGGGAACAATGCGCTTCAAAAGAGAACGCAAAGCCGCAGTCTGACCATCGGAAATGGCTGTCTTTTTCGCCGCAACCGCATTCTTGCCTCGAGCTTCAACGGGGAAGTTTGCGATCGTGAACGTTGCATCGCTCCGGCCGGCCGAGAATCCCGGGCCAACCGGCGCGAAAAACAACGTAATGGCAGCAACGGTCAGCCAAAAAAGCCCTGACCGGACACGAATGGACCCCAACGTCATGCCTGTGCGTCCCCGTTATGTTCATCGCACTGCCTTGACCGCCCCGCCATATTCGGGCAGTGCGGGATCAATTTGACGGCTACATCCCGTCAAGGCACCGATCGCACGATCCACAGTGCAGCTACAGATCATGGTATTCCCGCGCCTGCTATAACAGATCACCCCAACCCTTACGAGGTCACCTTCAACACGATGAGCGAGGATCCCGACCGCCCCGTCACGAACCGTCCCGTCACTTACCGCCAAGCCGGTGTTGATATCGATGCCGGCAACGCACTGGTGTCGGCGATCGCGCCGCTCGCGCAGGCCACAAGCCGCCCTGGCGCCGATGCGGCCCTTGGCGGTTTTGGCGGCCTCTTCGACCTTAAACAAGTCGGATTCCGTGACCCGCTTCTCGTTGCCGCAACAGACGGCGTCGGCACCAAGCTGAAGATCGCCATCGAATCCGGCCTCCACGAGACCATCGGCACGGATCTCGTCGCCATGTGCGTCAACGATCTGATCGTGCAGGGCGCCGAACCGTTGTTTTTCCTGGATTATATGGCGACGGGCCGCCTCGAGGTCGACACGGCCCGTGACGTTATTGCCGGCATTGCCGGGGCCTGCAGCCAGTCTGGTTGCGCGCTAATCGGCGGCGAAACAGCCGAAATGCCGGGTATGTATCACGGGGGCGACTACGATCTGGCCGGATTTGCCGTCGGCGCCGTCGAACGCGATTGCTTGTTACCCCGGTCCGACATCACTGTTGGCGACAAGCTGATCGGCATGCACTCATCGGGCCTGCATTCGAACGGTTATTCGCTCGTCCGCAAGCTTGTCGAGGGTGCCGGTCTCAGCTGGAACGAACCCGCACCCTGGGCCTCCTCTGACAGCGTCGCAAAGTCGCTGCTAACCCCAACCCGGCTATACGTAAAACCTTTGCTAGCGGCGTTACGGGCCACCGGCCCGGCATCCGGCGCGGTCAAGGCATTGGCCCACATTACTGGCGGCGGAATAACTGAAAACATCCCGCGCGTGCTGCCCGACGGCATGGCTGCCGCTGTCAACCTCGGAGCTTGGCGGCAACCCGCTATCTTCGACTGGCTCGCCAACGCCGGTCGCCTACCCGGCCAAGAAATGCTGCGCACCTTCAACTGCGGTATCGGCATGGTTGTAGTGGTCGCCGCCGACCGCTTGAGCGAGGTTACCTCGGCGCTCGGCAATGCCGGTGAAACACCGCTGGTGATTGGCGAAATCCTGCAGCGACAGGACGACGCCGTGGTTTACCAGGGCCGCTTGGATCACACGACATGAATACCGCAGCTCAAAAAAAGCGCGTCGCGATCCTGATCTCCGGCCGCGGTTCCAACATGATGACGCTTGTCCAAGCTGCTTGCGCGCCAGACTACCCTGCTGAAATTGTCGCCGTGCTCTCCAACCGACCAAAAGCAACCGGTTTGATCTGGGCCCGTGACCAAGGCATCGAAACTAATTCGCTGGATCACCGGGGCTTTGCATCTCGCGAAAGCTTCGACCAAGCCTTGCATGAGGCGCTGGAGGCCGCCGGCGCCGAGATTGTGGCGTGCGCCGGCTTCATGCGGCTAATGACGCCGAAACTCGTCAAACGCTGGCACAACAGGATGGTCAACATCCACCCCTCGTTGCTGCCCGCCTTCAAGGGCCTAAACACGCACGATCGCGTACTTGCGGCTGGAGTGCGGATTACCGGCTGTACTGTCCACGTCGTCAGACCTGAGATGGATACTGGGCCAATACTCGGCCAGGCCGCGGTACCGGTATTCGACGGCGATACCACAGAGGTGCTCGCCGAACGGGTGCTGACCGCCGAGCATCGACTCTATCCACAAATTCTGTCGCTATTTGCCGCGGAGCGATACGATATAAATCGAGAAGTCGCACACCTCAAAGAGGACTGCGCTGACGGATCAATACTTTTGTCCCCTAATCCTTAACTTAAACATTAAAGTAACACCCCTAGCCTTTGTTATTTCGTGCCAAATTGTAGCGGCGAGCGTTAAATCCATAGACAGCAAAGCATGTGAATGCTAGTTGGCCGATCCAAACAGGGGATTGTGTTCGATTGGTCACATCCAACTGAGCGGGATGAGCGCATTATACCCAGACGCAAGCGAGTCCACGCCACTGCCCCATTTCTGGCGCTGCATCCAATATAGCGACGGCAACCATACTAAAGCGCGCGGCCGACCAGAGCCGCTGGGACGCAAAAAACGGCACGATTTACTGAGATTCGCTATCTGAAAGATTTAGGAATCGAGTGCGAAGCTCCGGAGACAATTGAACAATGACGATAGCTGAGACGGAAGCCGCCCAATTCGGCGAAGAGAGCATCTGGTTCAAACTAACCCCGCTTCTCAAGGACCCCAAAAACCCAATGGGTATCTTGATGCAGACCGCGGAACGTTATGGGGCAGTGATTCCCGTCAGCATGGCCAATCAACGCGTTGTACTCATCAGCGAGCCGCAGTTTTTTAAGCACGTGCTGGTGACGAAAGCCGACAACTACATAAAGTATTTTGACGGCCTCAAACCGATCTTCGGAAAATCAATGATCACCCACGATGGTGTTCTTTGGCAGAAGATTCGGATGCCGCAGCAGCCAGCTTTCCACCCCGATGCGTTCGCCGAATACATCCCGTATTTCAACGAGGCAATTCGCAACAAGATGGTCAACTGGGCCCAACTCGCCAAGACTGGTGAGACGGTCGAGATGGTCGAGCAGACCTGGACACTTGCCGCCGACATGATCTGCAAGGCGCTGTTTGACCGCGACATGCCCTTCAATCCGCACGTCGTTTTCCGTTACGTCAAAACCTACACCGACGTGATGAATCACAAATCGATCCGCGACAAAAAACAAGCTGGCGACGTCAGTGGTTTCACCGAGGCATCTCCAGCCGAAGCAGTTGAAGCATGGATGTCGGTACCGCCCGCTGTATTGGCAGCCGATCCACGTGAAGACCGTGAGAAGACGCTGCTCAAAATGATCGAAAGCGCTGTTGCCGATCCCGAGATCCCGGAATTCGATCAGCAGCAGGCCATCGACGAACTCAAGCAGTATCTCTGGGCGGGAACCGAGACGACGGCCCTGACGCTGGCTTGGGCGCTATATCTTGTCTCTAAGCATCCCGAGGCCGCTGAACGAATCCGTCGCGAGGGTGAAAAAGTTTGCGCCGACCGCGAACCCAACGCAGCCGATTACTCCGCGCTCACCTACACTCGCGCGGTCATCCAGGAAACCATGCGGATTTACCCGCCGATCTGGAGCCTGATCCGCACCGCCGCCGGCCCCGACGAAATCGACGGGAAAGAAATCAGGCCAGGTGATCGCATTGTGCTGTTCGGCTACGGCGCTCATCACAATCCCAAGTTTTGGGAGCAGCCGGAAGAATTCCGTCCCGAGCGTTGGATGGGTGAGGCGGCGAAAAAGCGCGTGAAGTATTCCTACATCCCGTTCGGTGCGGGCAAACGCTCATGCATTGGCGGTGCCATGAGCCAAGTTGAAAACACCCTGGCGCTTTCGCTGCTGCTGCGGCGCTTCCGTCCCGAGTACGTCGGACCCGAACCAGCACAGATCCACGCAACGGTCACGCTGTCGCCGCGTGGCGGTTTGAAGTTCCGCATCCACGAATTAAGCTGAACCGTCACCACACCGCAGCTAGCAATAGACCGAACGAACAAAAAGGCGGGGACCTGATGGCCCTCGCCTTTTGTGTTTTCTGAGATCCGACGGAATGGTCAAACTGCGTTACGAACAAACGACGTCGTAACGCAGTTTGACCATTCCGTCGGTGAAGGCATGAATCCCGTCGAACTCAAGCTTCTGCCGCTTTTCCAGCGAGTTCAGAAAAGATAGACCGGAGCCGATCAGATAGGGCGCGATGCAGATTTCGACGACATCCACAAGTCCAGCCTCCAACGCCGATTGCATCGTCACCGCACCACCGACAATCCAAACATCCTTCGACGTACATTCCCGCGCCGCCTGCACCGCCGCCACAATGCCGTGCGGAACGATGTGCGCACCTACCGGTACGGCCCACGGCCGTTGCGACGACAGAATAAAAGCTGACTTATCAGGGTATGGCCATTCGCCGAATGCCTGGACCATCTGGCACGTTCGACGGCCCAGAACGACCGCCCCGATGGAGGCGAGAAACCCCGATTGATCGAAGATGCTGTTTTGATAGGGCTCGAGCCAAGTAGAATCTCCGTCGCTGTCAGCAACGAAACCGTCGAGACTTATTGCGGTATAAAGCCTGACCTGGGACATTGCCCTCCCGCAAGGTGTTTTGGACTAGCGGTAATCTTCGAGTCTAATCGCGCCTCAGCCTACGATCTCATCAAGGCGGAAGTTCAACGCGATTTCCCGCTCTGCAGACTCGGGGCTATCCGAGCCATGTGAGGAGTTCTCGCCTTTAGACATAGCAAACTGTTTGCGGATCGTGCCTTCAGCGGCCTCAGCCGGGTCGGTCGCACCCATAACCTCGCGGTATTTCGCGATGGCGTTTTCACCTTCGAGAACCTGCACAACGATCGGCCCCGACGTCATGAAGTCGACAAGCTCTCCGTAGAACGGCCGGGCGGCGTGCTCCTCGTAGAACTTCTGAGCCTGCGCCGTCGTCCACAACACGCGTTTTTGGGCGACAATGCGAAGACCGGCCTTTTCGATCACGGCGTTGACCTGACCCGTGATGTTCCGCTTGGTCGCATCAGGTTTGATGATTGAGAACGTGCGCTCGACTGCCATACAGGCTTTCCCCCAAGAAAAAATACATTCCGGACCAGCGCCTTATAACGATCGCCCGTCCCGCCTACAAGACTGCCAAGGTCAAAGCTGACCAAACTCGCTAATGATTGGATTAGGTGATCGCCGCGTTTGGCCGGATTTTCGTAGCGGAGCGACAAACCGGCTATCCGTTGATTGGAATAGCCAACGCCTTGTAATAGCCAGCTTTAGTGTGTGAAAAAGTGCGTTAGACGATGGCTGGCCGAGTTACACACTGCCGCGTCGAACTTGGGGGCACCAAGATTTCGCTCGGATTTGCGTAACGTTGACGCGTTGCGCCGATCCGTGTGAAACGAAGAGGAACCGAGTGAGGAGGCGACCGGAGTTCCGCCGATCCAGCCCACTGTGAGAGCCGATGAGCGAAACGAACTCTGAAATAGTCTGGTACATCGCCCGCGAAGGAGCGCAACACGGCCCGTTGTCGGACGCCGAAATGCTGCTGTTCGTGCAAAATGGGCATCTCAAGCCGACCGACCTGGTCTGGAATCAGGAAATGCCTGACTGGCAGACCGCTGCCTCGGTGTTTCCGCAGCCCGCGCCTCCAGCTGCCCATGTGCCGCCAACGCCGCCGACAACGCCGGGGGTTTCATCACCCCCGACGCAGGAAGCTTTCAAACACCCCGCTCAACGCGATCAGCATGCGGCCTCCAAATCGGATCTTTCCGACCCAACACAGGCGCCGGGTCGGGCGCCGGGCGCAACCCTCGAGATTGAACCAGGCGCCGCAACAGCCGGCCCCAACGCGCCGGCGATGCAGTCTCCAAGTGATGCTCTGCACTCATCGCGTCCAGAACCGAGCCTCGCCGCAGGCGCGGACCCGGCAACACGCCAACCTGCTCCGGTCGAAGGTTACGACGTCGAAGATGAAGACGATGATCAACCGCGCCGTCGGGGCCGGATTGGACTGCTCATCGGCACGGTTGCGGTAGCAGCGGCGATTGCCGGCGGCGGTGTCGTCGCATTTCAAAACAAGGATGCCATCCTCAGCTACATGAACGAGCGCGCTGAGGATGCCGAAACTCCAGTCGTAAAGGCCGAAACCAACACAAAAACGGTAGCGCTCGAAAGACCCGAAACTCCGAATCAGCCCGCCTCGACAAAGATCGATCCACCTCGTCAAGGCGTCACGGTCACCGTACCGCCGACACAAACGGTCACGCCGAACACGAATGCCGACGATACCAGCGTCCCGCTTGGAACCATCGACAGCAATCTGCAGAAATCGCAGCTCTGGCGCGTCATCAAGACGGAGTTCCCTGACTGGTACAAGGAACGCGTGCAAGAGATTTCAAAGCTGAGCAACACAGCCAGCGAAACCGATCTTTCCAAACACCTCATTGGAAAGCTCGTTGCCCTGCGCCGTGAGAACGCCAAGTACGCGCTTTCCTCAAGCACCGATCACCTGCAGAGCATCGCTGGCGCTTTCCTGGCGAACCTCAAGAGCCTCGCCGGTCACTCAACGGATGCTTGCTACACATTCATCAGCAAGGGTGAAACCAGCCCGGCCGTGATATCTCTGTTCCCGAAGCCCGGCTATGGAGACGCCATCGAAGGCCAGATCGCGGCCGTGTTCCGCGCCGTTGCCGATGGCAGAAAAACCCCCGTTACACGCGACAAGGCGACCAAACCTGACTACGACGTACTCGCCGCCGAACTGACCAAGATTGGCTGGTCAAAGGCTGATCTGGGCTTGTTCGCCAATCCGCAGGCTCTGGCCAAGGCGCCGCCCGAGCAGGTCTGCAAGATGGTTCAGGACTGGTTCTCAGCGCATGTCGCGATCACCGACAAGCAGGTCCAGGAACGTCTCCTCGTTGAAACACTCCGCCCCGTTGTAGCCGGCTGATCAAACCCAGCGCGACAAAGTGTCTTAAGCGATCGGGATTTCGAGGCGCACCCGGTCGCAAACTAGACGCGGCACCTTGCGTCGCCCGTCCACCTCGTCGAATTCGACAATCCCGAAATTCTTGAAGCGCCGCAGCGTCAACATCAAACTCGCCTTCGGTCGCCCCGACAAGCGCGCCAGTTCCGCCACCGATTGGGGAGCCGCTTCTTTGATGAGTTTCAGGAGTTCGATGTTACGCTTGGAAAGCAGCCGGGAAAAACCATCCAGAGACGTTCCATCGCATTGAACGGTCAAATGCTTGTTGACACCGTTGGCCGCTTTCATCCGCGCGACGTTCGACTGCTGAGCTTTGGAATTGTTTTCCAAACCGTCGTCGTCATGCAAAAGCATCTCAACGCGGAGCGTCTTGGAGTTTCGTTGCAACATTAGCTCCCACTGGGCCCATGGGGCATTTGCGGAGCGACGCGGAAAACATATACCGAGTAGCGCCATTGTCTTTTCTAATGAGTTACTAACGACAACACTGCCCGGGAGGATCACCCGAATTGAGCAAGCGCTGGTCTAGTCGTAACGCGGCGTGGAATTCAATGGCCACGGGCGCACCCGCCAGCAACCTGATCGGATCAGGCGCGCCGATCGCAAGCTGCCCTGAAAGACGTAGGTCCACACTTCAAGCTCCGCATTGTTCGCCAGCGCAACTTCACGGGTCACACGTTGATAATCGTCCCGATCACGCCCCTTCCACCCAATCCCCTCGTAACGGTCGAGCCACGCTACAGTCACCGCTGGCTGCAACAACTGAAACACTTCGCCCTGAACGACATCCTCGGCGGCTTCAGACAAGATCAGTCCTGGATACTGGCCCAGATCAAAAAGCCGCCCTCCCAGCGTCGCCGGGCCAAGGCTTCTGGCCTCTCGGCGTAGCCGGTTGCGCTCGCCAGAGCCCATCGCGTCGCTCGCCCGGCTCATAAGCGTTCCATAAACAAACAGGTGACGGGTTAGCATGCGGTCGTCCCGGGCTATGGCCCCAGCAAGTTCGTGGCTCGCAATCGCGAACCAATGCAATCACGAACACTTCACCGGCAATTTGAGTGCATGTGAACGGCAAAGTCGCCAAGTTCAGTGCCAACGGTCGACGCTTACAGGACGCAAAGACAAATGTTGAAACAACGCATTCAATGGACATTCCCCTTCATCGCAGTTCTGGCGTTACTTGCGGCCGTCCTGTTCGCAGTACAGGACGCCAGCGCTGCCAGCCAGAAGGTCTTTACAGGTCTCGTCAAAGGCGTCGCCGTCGGAGGCTATGATCCAGCAGCCTATTTTTCAGACGGTAAACCCATGAGGGGTAAACAGTCGATTTCGTTCAACTATAACGGAGCGCTCTGGCGCTTCAGCTCAGAAGCGAACCGTTCATTGTTCGCAGCGGACCCCGCAAAGTACGCCCCACAATATGGAGGCTACTGCGCCTGGGCTGTAAGCCAAGGCTACACCGCAAAAGGTGACCCGGCTGCTTGGTCCGTCGTCGGTGGCAAACTCTACTTGAACTACAACCTGGAAGTCAGAAAAACGTGGATTAAGAACATTCCAGGCAACATCGCGAAAGCTGACGCCAACTGGCCGCAAGTGCTCGAAAAGTAGGCTCGAACCCACCTTCTTATTGCCGCGCTACTTCGCTCCCCCCGTGCCCCCTGCGCGGCAGCATGACCCCGCCGGACGCCCCCACTGCCGGCGGGGTCAGTTTTTTCCAGTAATGAGTACCCAGTAAGCCGACACACAAGCAGGAGCTTACCTACGCGCCGCGGCTGAACGCGCCTCGCAAATCAGTGCCATTCCCGCTAAACCTGCCAGAGCTCGTGCGTCGTGATTAGGGGCTTGCAATGTCGCGTTTGGTTTTCGTCATCTGGATTGTCGTATCGCTCGGCTGGATCCTCGCAATCGGATCGTTTGCCTATAACAGCTGGCCATATATGCCGCTCGATATCAGCCATTCGGACCCAGGAACCAGGGCAGCCTATGACCAGGCCGTATTCATCCACGCGGCCAAGCACGCGGCAATCGCCCTTTTCCCTCCGTTGGTCACGCTGGCGTTGGTACGGTGGATTATCCGCCGCGCTTCTTGAGATAGCCAATCTGCGAACCGCGGCTCTCTCGGATACGCTCCAGGATTTGACGAACCTCGCGCGGGTGCAATGGCAGGCTTGAGTTCTTCGTACGGTCTTGTTCAAGCGCGCGTAGTTCCTGGAACAACGGTTCGGCGGTCTCGTGCAGCATGGCGATAGCGGCAATGGCGCTGCGCTTCATGTTGATGGGGACGACCGGAACAACATGATCGATCATCTCTTTGACATCGTGTGACAGGTAACTCGCCATCCGGCCCAGTAACGAAATCAACCGAACTTTCAGCGTCTCGTCGAACTTGTAGCCGTCCTTCTCCATCCACTCGAACAGCTTGTCCATAACGATGTCTCTCAAGCGCAAATTCGATGTCACACGGTAGTCCTGCCACTCCGCGATGATATCGAAGTTTGGTTCAAGCTCGAGGTCACCCGGCGCGAAGGTCTCTGTCGCTTTGACGCCGATGCGCTTCACGAAATCCCTATTCTTCATTTCGAGACGGGTCGCGAACGTCGGATAAAGCACAGCGCCATCGCTGGCTTCACGATAGGCTCGGCGCACGAGCTTCGAGCAATACAGATTATGCGTTGCCTCATCGAGCGTCATTGTGAAGTCGTATAGGATGCGCTTGCCCCAGGGGCTATTCGCTTGCTGCACCCGATCGTGGATCAGCGTTGCCGCCCGCTGCGCCAAGTTTGCATCTTTGTGTCGAAACAGGATGGCCCGCCCCAACTCGTGATCGAGCCACTCCGACAGCGGCTCGACGATCGCACCGCGCTCAATCACACTTTCGACCGCCCAATGCCGACCGCGAGCATCGATGTAGACCACCGCGACATGCGAAAACTGCGAGTCGATATCGCCAATGCGTGCGATGGCGGCACTGTTGTGCAGCCGCCCCCGGGTCAAGATCACGTCACCAGAGCGGAAGGCCATGGTCCCATCGGGATCACGCTCACCCGACCGATTGTAGAGCGTATTGTGATTGCCGCCTGTGAATGCACGGAAAGTACGCCCATCCTCCGGCAACTGCTCATAGCCGTTCCAAAGCTCACCCAGAATATCGATGGCGTAGCGCGTCGCCCGCATGCAATCCCGCGCCGCCTTTTGCGCTTCACGGGACATCAAACCGGCTTTGTTCCAAACGCCGACGCGTTCACGCAGCTTCATCTGCAGGTCAAACAGCGCAAACATCGTGTCGGGCGCCTTTTCGCGCTCCCGGAAGACATCGTAGCGGAAAAAGTCCTGCTCTTCGAAGGAGTTGTAGATGCGCTCAAGGGTTGCAGCCAGCACCTGGGCGCTGCCGATGGGCCGCTCCAGCGCGGCGCTAAAGACGGCGACCTCATCAAGGAAACTTTCCGAAGCGACCGAATTCAGCACGCCAACCTCCCTCGCTACCGGCCCAGCCGCGACACTAACAGAATGCCATAAAGCCTTGAAATTCAAATAGCTTTACGGCAAGACCGTTATTCACTCGGCGGCAAACACTACTGGCGCGGGAACCAAGCCGAGTTCGCGCTTGGCCTGATCCCGGAGAACGTCGATGGGCTGCAGCTTACCGTTGCGTTCGTAGTGCCAGAACGTCCAGCCGTTACACGCCTGCTTGCCTTGCACTTCGGCTCCAAGACGGTGGATTGAGCCCTGGCTTGTGCGGTAACGCAACGTCCCGTCTGCCTTAACCTCGGCCCGAATGTTGCGGCGTGCATCAAACAGCGCCGATCCCGGCTTCAAGATGCCCAGTTCAATGATGGTGCCAAACGGCACCCTCGGCTCGGAACGTTTTGAAGGTTGCGTCTCAAGCGGCGCATCGCTGAGAACTTTGACTTTCGCGATCCGCTCCCGCGCGGCTTTCACATAGTCCGCGTCTTGCTCGATCCCAATAAACCGCCGGCCGAGCTGCTTGGCGACAGCCCCCGTTGTTCCCGTCCCAAAAAACGGATCGAGAACGACGTCCGCACGGTTTGTCGAGGCCAGCACGATGCGATGCAACAGGGCTTCCGGTTTCTGCGTCGGATGCGCCTTGCGACCGCCCTCATCCTTCAGCCGTTCTGGTCCAGAGCAAATAGGAAACAGCCAGTCCGAACGCATCTGAATGTCGTCGTTCAGGGCCTTCATGGATTCATAATTGAACGTGTATCGGGACGACTGCTCACGGCTTGCCCAAATCAACGTCTCATGCGCGTTGGTGAACCGGCGGCCGCGAAAATTCGGCATCGGGTTCGTCTTGCGCCACACGACATCGTTCAAAATCCAGTATCCGAGATCCTGCAAGACAGCACCGGTTCGAAAGATGTTGTGATAAGAACCAATCACCCATAACGCCCCGTCGGGCTTGAGGATGCGGCGGCATTCGAAAAGCCAGGAACGGCAGAACTCATCATAGTTTGCGAAGCTGTCAAACTTGTCCCAGTCATTATCGACGCCGTCCACACGTGTGTTGTTAGGACGCAAGAGCTCACGGTCGAGCTGCAGATTATAGGGGGGATCGGCGAAGACCAGATCAACGCTGTCGCTGGAGAGCTTTTTCAGATGGCTCAGGCAATCGCCGTAGAGCACCTTGTCGAGTGGCAGGTTTTGCTTCTTTGCACGCCTCGATTGCCGAATACGACTCTCAACCATTGAACTCACAGCTTCCTTGAACGCAACCACACAACCGACGCTTGGCAACTCAAAACAGACATACCGCAAGATGCCATCAGCGAAAGCCTGATGTCACTTGGGAGTTTCAGCTTGGGCTAGGCGACCGCTCGCTTATAGCCCACTCTTTTGCCGAGATCGTTAAGAGAAGCTTAACGCCGCCTCACCGCTTCTCAAGGTTCGATGCCGAACCAATGAGTTGAACAAATGGCGAACGATTTCCTCCCAACACACCAGACGCCATACCGACGAAACGTCCAACCCACAAAATGAGACGCGCCACACAAAATCAAAAGCGCCTCGCGGTCAACGCGGAGCGCCTGTATTCTTTTGTAAGTTGCAGGTAAGCCTTTCCTGCCCAGCGCTTACTCGCAGTAGCGGTAGAATTTGCGGCAGGCGTACCGATAGCCTTCATCGCACTTCCACAGCCAACGCTCGCAACGATGCCGATAACGGCGACCGTAGTAATATTCGCGATCATGGGCGCGGGCGGCACCGGCGATCAACGCACCGGCAATCACACCGCCGACAATTGCAGCACCGACACGGCGGCCACGGCGACCCGCGACAACAATTGTCTGAGGCTTCGCTGTCGATTTAGCAAGAATACCAATGGAAGCGGCCGTCGCTGCACCATTGAGAGAAACAGCGGCGGTATCCGGCTGGCGCGCTTCTGCAGCCGAGGCAGCTGTAGCAAAAATTGGCATCGCAACGACCAGCGCGGCAAAGCCCAAGAGTTTCATTAGCGTCTTCATCTCAAACTCTCCTAGATCTCTTTCGCCCGGTTTCCATTACAACCTGCGAAGATTCATACGTGGCTTCCCGCAGCCTTCACGGAACCTGTCTTGGCGGTTCCAGAGCCTCAGCATACCCTCACAATAAGGCGAATGTTCCTGAACTGACGATGAACATACTGCATCTCGTCAGGACCTTCCGTCCAACAGCGAACTGAAGCCTGTCCTTCGCTGCAAACAGCCTATGCTGAAAATGCGGCATCTTTTTTGCGCGCCTCTCAGACTTCGGGTTATTGCACAACGGATCGCGATCAGCTTATCAACACACCAAGACCACTGCACGTCGCCCTCCCAACCTCCGTAAGCACACGGTGAACATTAGGCCTCATCGGCCAACCCTGAGCCCAAAGGGCAAGACGCCAAAGCCAAAGGCAGCTGGGTTCCGATGCCGTTTTCAGCCTCAAATATAAGACCAGTGCCGAAAGGGGATGGATTCATAGACGACCTTGGCATACGGTATGCCAAGGTGGAAACGTCTCAATATCAAGACGAGAGAACAACAAATGAGATCGCTCGTCCTCACAGCCGCACTGTTCCTTTTCTGGCTGGCACTCTCAGGTCATTACACGCCCTTCCTTCTCACAATAGGCGTGCTTTGTGTTGCGCTGACGGTGTTTGTCGCGTCACGCATGTCGATTGTCGATGATGAAGGCCAGCCCATGGAGCTGCTGTTTGCAGCCCCCTCCTACTGGGCCTGGCTGTTCGTGGAAATTGCCAAGTCGGGCGTCACCGTCACACGCATCATACTCGATCCCCAACTCCCCATCTCACCAACATTCACCACGGTCCACGCCAGTCAGAAGACGGCCGCCGGCCGGGCGACCTACGCCAACTCCATCACCCTGACCCCGGGCACAATCACCACCGCAGTGGCCGACGACATCTTCACGGTCCACGCCATTGTGCGCGAAGTGGCCGACGATCTCGAAGCGGGCGGCATGGATGAGCGCGTTCGGCAATTCGAAGGAGACGCTTGAGTGTTCGTTCTCGCAACCGCAGCCGTCCTCTTTGCACTGCTCTTGGCGGTAATCCGGGCCATCCGCGGCCCGACGGTTTTTGACCGCGTCCTGGCTGGCAATATGGTCGGCACCCTCGCCATTCTCCTGCTCGCCGCCATCGGTTTTCTGACCGGCCGCCCCGAGTTCCTCGACATCGGCCTGACCTACGGTCTCTTGAACCTGATTGGAACTTTTGCGGTATTGAAGTTCTTCCGCCACGGCGACCTTGCCTACGACGTCGATGTCGACAAGGAGGGCAAGGCATGGAAGTAATCGCCGACGCGGTTTCTTGGGTATTGATCTCCCTGGGCAGTTTTTTCTTGGTCGTTGGCGCCATTGGTCTTTTGCGCATGCCCGATGTTTATACCCGCATGCACGCCGCAAGCGTCATCGAGACGCTTGGCGCCATGCTCTTGATCCTGGGACTTGTCTTCCAGGCAGGCTTCACGCTCTTGGCCCTCAAACTGCTTTTCGTCATCGCCCTGCTCTTCTTCTTCGGACCCGTGGCAAGCCATGCACTCGCGCAGGCGGCTCTTCACGCCGGTATCGAGCCGGTCCTCGCCGAAGATCGCCGCAACCGCGAGATCCCTACTGCCGCGCCTCCCGAACCGAAGGGCAAGCAAGAAGGAGTTCCTTCACCATGATTGGGAACCCCAGCGCCGAAGCCTTCGTTATGACGGTTCTGCTAACGCTTCTAGCAGCCATCACGATCGCCATCGCCCGTCAGCGCAACATGTTCGGTGTCGTCATCTTGACGAGCATTTACAGCTTCCTGATGGCCTCCTTGATGATTGTGCTCGACGCCGTCGATGTCGCCATGACGGAAGCTTCCGTCGGCGCCGGCATTTCGACGGTGATCCTGCTGGCCACGCTATACCTCACCGGCTCGATGGAATATCCGCAACGTCGGAGTGTCGCGATACCGCTGTTTGTCAGCGTCGTCGTCGGAGGCGCGCTCGTTTGGGGGACCATCGGCTTACCCTCCTTCGGCATCTCCAACGCACCGATCCACCAGCACGTCGCTCCCACCTACATCGATTTTTCCAAAAAGCACGATATGCCGCCCAACATCGTCACGGCAGTTCTGGCCGACTTCCGCGGCTTCGATACGCTCGGTGAAACGACCGTCGTCTTCACTGCCGGCATCGGCGTTTTATTGTTGTTGCAGGGCGGTTGGCGCGGCGGCAGTTCGCGGCGCAGAGACGATGCGGAAGGAGACGACGAGATATGAGGCTCGATCTGATCCTCAGGGTCGGCGCCAAGCTGGTTTTGCCGTTCATCCTGCTCTTCGCCCTCTACGTCCAGTTCCACGGTGACTATGGTCCCGGCGGCGGCTTTCAGGCCGGTGTCATCGCCGCCGGAATGGTGATCCTCTACGCCATCATTTTTGGTGTTCACGCCGCCAAGCAGATCGCCCCGCCAGCCATGGTCGAGATGATGGTCCCGCTTGGCGTGGCAATCTTCGCAGGCACCGGCGTCGCCAGCCTGCTGTTGGGAGACAAGTTCCTCGACTACACGAGCTTCGCACACGATTTTCTTCACGCCCACGAGTGGGGAATTCTGATTGTCGAGATCGGTGTATTCGTGACGGTCTGCGGCACCATGATCGCAATGTTCTACGCATTCGTCCAAAGGGGGCGCTCATGATGCAGTATCTCGAGATATTCGCAGCCCACTACAACTACTTCATCACCATCTTCCTGATGATCTCCGGGCTCTTTATCGTCATCGCCCGCGGTAATCTCATCAAGAAGCTGGTTGGGCTCTCCCTGTTCCAAACCTCGGTCTATCTCCTCTACTTGACCCCGGCCAAGATCCTCGGCGGCACCGCCCCCATCTACGACGGCAGCTACAAACTTTATTCTAACCCTCTTCCCCACGTCCTAATGCTGACAGCCATCGTTGTCGGCGTCGCCACCCTCTCTCTTGGCCTCGCTCTCGTGGTGCGTATCAAGGAGGCCTACGGGACCGTCGAGGAGGACGAAATCTTTGCGAAGGACCCTGAGGCAGAATGAGCGCGCTAAGCTGGGGAGCGGCCGAACCGCATCTTCCAATCCTTCTGGTGATCGTCCCAATACTGGGCGCATTGGTAACAACATTCCTCCGCAACAGCTTCTTGGCGTGGCTGGTAGCGCTGGTGGTCTCCGTTACGCTGCCGTTCATGGCCATCCAGCTTTTGGTCACCGTGCTCGAAACCGGACAGCCGATCACCTACATGATCGGCAACTGGGAGGCCCCGTTCGGTATCGTCTACAAGGTCGATCAACTCTCCGGTTACATCCTCACAGTTATTTCTCTCATCGGCGCCGTCATCATGCCGTTTGCCCGGCGCAGTGTTATCGCCGAAATCGATGAAAGGGCACGCTCTTGGTACTACTCAATGTACCTGCTGTGCCTTGCCGGTCTGCTCGGCATCGTGATTACCGGCGACGCATTCAACGCCTTTGTCTTTCTCGAGATTTCATCTCTGGCAACCTACGTTATGGTTGCCCTCGGACGCCATCGGCGCGCTCTACTGGCGGCCTATCAGTACCTGATCATGGGCACCATCGGCGCCACATTCTACGTGATTGGCGTCGGCCTGCTCTACGTTGTGACCGGAACGCTGAACTTCGATGACATGGCAAGCCGCCTAAGTGTCGCCATCATCGACCCCGGTCAGCGCAACGCTGTCGTAACCGCCCTTGGCTTCACCGTCGTCGGCCTGTCTTTGAAGCTCGCGCTGTTTCCCATGCACATGTGGCTGCCCAACGCCTACGCCTACGCACCATCGTTTGCGACCGCGTTTCTGGCAGGCACGGCCACCAAGGCCGCCATCTATCTTTTGGTACGCGTGGTCTACTCCGTCTTCGCGGAGGGGATGTCGCTGGAGAGCCTGCCGATCGGGGAAGTGGTCATCGTCTTGTCGATTGCCGCCATGTTCCTCGCCTCGATCAGTGCGGTATTTGAGACCAACGCCAAGCGCATGCTGGCCTACTCTTCGGTTGCCCAGATCGGCTACATCACCCTCGGCATTGCGATAGCCAACCAAGCCGGCCTGACCGGTTCGCTTGCCCACATCGCCAATCACGCCATCATGAAGACCGCGCTCTTCTTGGCACTCGGTGCCGTTTTCTACCGGATCGGCTCGGTGCTCTATTCGGATATTGCCGGCATCGGCCGCAAGATGCCATTGACCATGGCCGCGTTCGCGTTGGCCGGCATTGGATTGATGGGCACGCCGGGCACTGCCGGTTTCATTTCAAAATGGTACCTCGCCGTCGCAGCCATCGACGAAGGGCTCTACTCGGTCGTCTTTCTTATCGTGGCAAGTTCGCTGATCTCAGTCGTTTACATCGGCCGCATCACCGAGGTGATCTGGTTCCGTGAACCTTCTGCCGCGGCCGCCCAAGCTCGGGAAGCACCACTGTCCATGCTGATACCATTGTGGTTGTTGGTCGGCGCGACGTTCTATCTGGGCTTTGACACCCGTGCCACGGTCGGCACTGCCGCCGAGGCTGCCAAGGTTCTCCTCGAGGGGGTCCGCTGATGTTCACGAGCTTGTTTGCCGCCCTGCAAAACGTGCCCCCCGAAGAGCTGATCCTCGCAGCCCTGCTGATACCGTCGGCAGCCGCCCTGCTCATCCCGTTGTTCCACAGGGTCCCGAATTTGCGTGAAGCCGTCACCCTGATCGCGGCGGCCGCGCTTGCAACGGTCACCTGGAGCCTCTACCCGCATATTATCGCTGGCGCACGGCCCGAACTCAAAGTTTGGCACGTCGCGGAAGGGCTCAATCTAGCCTTTAAAGTCGAACCTCTCGGCATGCTCTTCGCGCTCGTCGCTTCGACGCTGTGGATCGTCAACTCAATCTACTCGATCGGCTACATGCGCGGCAACAACGAGCCTCGCCAAACGAGTTTCTATGTTTGCTTCGCCGTAGCACTCGCATCGACCATGGCACTCGCATTCTCCGCCAATCTATTTACGTTATTCCTCGCCTACGAGGTGCTGACGATCTCCACCTACCCCCTCGTCACGCACAAGGCGACACCGGAGGCCATGAAGGCCGGCCGCGTCTACCTGATGCTGCTGATCGGAACTTCGATGGTGCTGTTCCTACCTGCCATCGTGATCACATGGGCGACCGCCGGAACCCTCGATTTCACACCTGGCGGCATCATCCCCGCCGACGGCGAGAACGCCCTTTCGCCCGCTCTGATCAGCGCCCTACTAGCGCTATTTGTCTTTGGCATAGGCAAGGCTGCCGTCATGCCCATGCACTTCTGGCTCCCCGCTGCGATGGTTGCACCGACTCCCGTAAGCGCTCTATTGCACGCCGTTGCCGTTGTTAAAGCCGGCGTTTTCTCGATCCTGAAAGTCGTCGTTTACGTCTTCGGTATCGACACCCTGGCAAAAACAGGCGCAGGGGACTGGCTGGTTTATGCGGCTGGTTTCACAGTGATCATGGCCTCGATCATTGCCTTGAGGCAGGACAACCTCAAAAAACGGCTCGCCTACTCGACCATCTCCCAGCTTTCCTACGTCGTGCTGGCGGCCGCGATCCTGACACCGATCTCCGCCATCGGCGCCGCCATGCATATCGCTGCTCACGCGGTCTCGAAGATCACTTTGTTCTTTGCCGCCGGTTCGATCTACACGGCCGCCCACAAGACCGAAATCAGCCAACTCAACGGCATCGGCTGGAAGATGCCGTGGACGATGGGCGCGTTTACAGTCGGCGCACTCGCCATGATCGGGCTGCCGCCGACCGCCGGTTTTCTCGGCAAGTGGTTCATGCTGTCGGGCGCAATGTCGACGGAGCAGTGGTTGCCGGTCGGCATCATCGTTCTATCGACCGTCCTCAATGCCGGTTACTTCCTGCCGATCCTGGTCCGCGCGTTCTTCGTTGAAGCAACCCCGGTTGCCCTTCACGCCGCAGGCGCACAGGCCGCCCACCCCAAACATGACGACGATCATGGCGAGGCACCCTTCCCCATTGTCCTCGCATTGACGATCACCGCCACCATGAGCGTGCTGCTCTTCTTTTTTCCGGACGTGGCGCTCAACTTGGCCAAACTGATGGTCGCGGGAGGCTGACATGAGCTTGGACAACATCCCAGACACGCCCCACTCCGTTGGCGGCACAAACGGCGACGACAACGGCGCCGATCACTGGCTCGTCAGGCCCGACACGATCCGCAAACTCTGGATCGTGTTCATCACAACCCTCATCCTCCTGGTTCTCGCTGACCTATTCGTCGAGCACCATCCGCACTTTGGCATCGACGGCACGTTCGGTTTCGGCGCCTGGTACGGCTTTGCCTCCTGCGTCGTACTCGTCTTGGGCGCCAAAGCGCTTGGATTCTTCTTGAAGAGGCCGGACACCTATTATGACAACTAGCCTCATCATCCCGCCCGCAATGGTTCTCATCCTCGCGGGCCTGACCCTGCCGTTGTTCGCGCGCCTTGGGCTCCGCTCGGTCGTGCTTGTATTAGCTCCGCTCTTCACGTTGTGGCAGGTCTTGACGCTCACCGATGGCATCCACCTCACCGGCGCATTCCTCGGCCAAGACCTCATCCTTCTGAAGATGGATCCGCTTTCCCGCGTATTCGCCAGCGTCTTTTCCATCATGGCCTTCGCCGGCGGGCTCTTCGCGCTTCATCAAAAAAGTACGCTTGAGCTTTCCGCAGCTTACGTCTACGCCGGCAGTGCCGTCGGCGTCGCTCTGGCCGGCGATCTCATCACCATGTTCGTCTTCTGGGAAGTGATGGCGATTGGCTCCACAATCGTCGTCTTGAGCGCCGGGAAAAGTGCGCTAGGCTCAGGCTTACGGTATGCGGCAATCCACATGCTCGGCGGCGTCTTGTTGATGGCCGGAGTCGCTGGCGAAATCGCCACCACGGGCAGCGTGACCTTCGATGCCATGGATCTATCGACCGTGCCGCGCATGCTGATCTTCGCCGGCTTCCTGGTCAACGTTGGCGCGCCTCCGCTATCGGCGTGGCTCGCAGACGCCTACCCTGAGGCCTCATGGTCCGGGATGGTGTTCCTATCCGCGTTCACGACCAAGACCGCCGTTTACGTACTGATACGCGGCTTCCCAGGCTCCGAAATCCTGATCCCAATCGGGCTCTTCATGGTGTTTTACGGAATCGTCTACGCCATCCTCGAAAACGATATGCGGCGCATTCTCGCCTACTCAATCGTCAACCAAGTCGGCTTCATGGTGACCGGCATCGGTATTGGCACGGAGATGGCTTTGAATGGCGCGACCGCCCACGCATTCACGCACATCATCTACAAGGCGCTGCTATTAATGTCTGCTGGATCGGTGCTTTTGATGACCGGCAAGCGCAAATGTACCGACCTCGGCGGACTGTTCCGCACCATGCCGCTAACCTGCGCTTTCGGCATCGTCGGCGCCCTGGCGATTTCATCGTTCCCGTGGACTTCTGGCTTCATCTCCAAGTCCATGATCTCGGATGCCGCCGGCTCCGAGCATCTAGCGATCGTTTGGTTCCTGTTGGCCGCCGCTTCAGCCGGCGTCTTTCTCCACGCCGGCATCAAGTTCCCCTGGTTCGTATTCTTTCAAAAGGATTCTGGACTGCGCCCTCCAGAGCCCCCCCTCAACATGTTGGTGGCCATGGGGATCATGGCGGCTTTCTGTATCGGCCTCGGCATCTACCCGAAACCCCTTTACGACATGCTGCCCTATCCGGTCGATTACGTCCCCTACACGGGCGCACACGTCGTCTACCAGCTACAGCTTTTGTTGTTCTCCGGCCTTGCGTTCTTCCTCTTGCTGGGCCTGCTAAAACGGACCATGACCATCACGCTTGATGTCGATTGGTTCTGGCGCCGGCCAGGCAAGGCGATCGCCAGGTTCCTCGACCGCTTCGGCGTCTACACTTGGGAATGGCTCGCGGACGCGATCGTCAAGAGCGCCACCAAGGCCCATGATGCGCTTTATCGCAACTACGGCCCCCAAGGTATTTTTGGCCGCACCTGGCCGACCGGTACCATGGCGTTCTGGACAACCGTGACCCTCGGAGCCGTGGTGATCCTGTCGTATCTGTAAGAGCGCGGCGACATCACCGCGTCAGAGCGGGTCGGCAAGCCCCAGCGCAAGTTGCACTGGTCGAAACGAACGCCGATGGATCGGACAAACCCCGAGCCGATGCAGCGCCTCGCGATGCTGCCGGGTACCATACCCCTTGTGTCGCTCGAAGCCGTAGCCCGGATAGGTTTCGGCAAACTCCGTCATCATCTTGTCCCGCGTGACTTTGGCGATAATTGAAGCCGCGGCGATTGACAGGCACTTGGCGTCACCCTTGACGATAGTCCTAGCCTCGCAATTAATCGGTGGCCGTCGGTTGCCATCGACGAGAACCAGACGCGGCACCTCTTCAAGCCGCGCCACCGCTTCCGCCATCGCCCACATCGTCGCGTTGAGAATATTGTCGCGATCGATCTGATCAACGTCGGCAACGCAGATAGCGACCCGCGATGTCTTACGGATACTGGCGAATGCAACTTCGCGCTCCTGTGCCCGAAGCGCCTTTGAATCCTCGATACCAACCGGCAGGTTCTCTAGATTGAGTATTACCGCCGCAGCCACAACCGGCCCCGCCCAAGGACCGCGACCAGCCTCATCGACACCCGCAATCGCTCCGCGTGCCAGCGCCAGCTCGGCCTGCTCCAATTCAAGTGTCGGTCGGATTCGTTGGCTTCTAACTGTCATGAGAGCCAGTGTCGCAAGAGTCGGCCGGGCCCGGAAGCCCCCGGGGGTGATCGTTGAAGATGGAATCTGCAAGCTTCTATCTTCAACGATCACGCCCTGAAATCAAAGCCTACAGCGCTCCAGAAAACCAACGGCGATTCCACCAGAATCGAACGCGCCCTAAATCAGGGATAACTGCCCACTCTTCGTCGCCGGGCTGCGAAACAGGTCCGTCCTAAGCTGCTCGCGGCACTCGTTGAGCCCGAGGCGCTTCAACGCCAATCTGAAACGCATGGCCACCTGCGCCGCATAAGGGCCGCTTCCCTTCTGTCTCAGCCCGAATTCGCTGCGATAGTCACGACCGTCATGCATGTCTTTAACCAGTTTGATCACACGGTTCGACCGATCCGGATAGTCCGTAGCAAGCCACTCGCGAAACAGTTCCTTGATTTCAAGCGGGAGCCGCAGCATGACGTAACCCGCCTCCTTCACACCAGCCTTAAGCGCGGCTTCAAGAATACCCTCGATCTCATGGTCGTTAAGCGCCGGGATTACCGGCGCCACCATTACCGCGGTAGGAATACCCGCCGCGCTCAGCACGGCCAAAGCTTGCAGCCGCTTACATGGCGTTGAGGCCCGCGGCTCCATTGCGCGCGCTAGGCGCCGGTCGAGTGTGGTCACCGATAGCGCCACCTTGACCAGTCCGTTATCGGCCATCCGCGACAGGATATCTTGATCCCGCAGCACCAGCGCGGACTTGGTGACAATAGCAACTGGATGACACGCTGCTTCCAGAACCTCGAGAATTTGCCGCGTGATCCCCATTTGCCGCTCGATCGGCTGGTAGGGGTCCGTGTTCGTGCCGAGTGCGATTGTCGCCGGTTTATAGCTGGACTTCGCCAGTTCCGCTTCGAGCAACTCGGCTGCATTCGGCTTCGCATAGAGCTGCGTTTCGAAATCAAGACCGGCCGAATGCCCCAGATAGCAGTGCGTCGGACGCGCATAGCAATAGGTGCAGCCGTGTTCACATCCCCGGTAGGGATTGACCGATTGGTCGAATGAAATATCCGGGCTGTCATTACGCGTGATCACCGTGCGCGCGGTCTCTGGATGAATGGTTGTTTTGAAAGCCGGCAAATCAGCACCGCTCTCCCATCCATCATCAATCGTTTCGCGCGTCTCCGCTTCAAAGCGACCCGACACATTCGAGCGCGTACCACGCCCACGCCGTCGTTCAGCATCGACGAGATGCCGGTTACCGTCCTCTTGAACCGCCGCGTCTTCGCTGACTGAACCGACCACACCCAAGCTCCCATGTGACCAAAGCCTGGGTGTTACCCTACCACCAAAAAGAGAACAAATAAAGAACAATAATGTATTCGAGGAGTCGAAACACAGCCATCCCAGAGAACCCTTGTAGGGCCGTCGAACAGGTGCGAAACAGTGGCCATGATCTCGATCATTATCCCAACTCTAAACGCCGAGGCGACGCTGGGCAGATGTCTCGTCGCCCTGGTTCCCGCGGCGATCGATGGCCTCGTACAACAGGTCGTGATCGCTGACGGCGGCTCCGAGGACCGCACAGTCGCCCTCGCCGAAGAAGCCGGCGCCGACGTCGTCGTCAGCCAGTCCGGCCGCGGCCATCAAATCCGTGCCGGCATCGCCGCGTCGCGGGCGCCATGGCTGCTTGTCCTGCATAGCGACACAGAACTGCAACCGGGTTGGGAAACCGAAGTCTCAGCCTTCATGACGAGCGTTGATTTGGGACATCGCGAGAAAAGCGCGGCGGCGTTCAGCTACGCGCTTGACGACAGTGGTTTCATGCCGCGGATTATGGAAACGATTGTTCATATACGCAGCAACCTGGCAAAGCTGCCCTACGGGGATCAGGCGCTACTGATTCCGCGTCGTCTCCACGACGAGATCGGTGGTTACAAACCCATGCCGATCTTGGAGGACATCGAAATCGTCCGTCGTCTCGGTCAGCACCGCCTCAGCATCCTAAAATCCGGCGCTTTGACCAGCTCCGAACGCTATCGCAAGGATGGCTATCTCCGGCGCATCTTCCGCAATCAGGTGTGCCTGTTGATGTACGTTTGGGGTATCCCTGAGGAACGTATCGCTAACTACTACAAAGCCTCATCCCGCAATAAGCAGGTAACACCGGAAGGTAGCGCTGCGGTCACCAAGGAACACGTACAGCCGATCAAGCCGTCGTGATCCAAAAGTTCGGGGGACGGGCTCGAACGCGCACCACATCACGCCTATTTCCCCGACACTAGTATGGGATGCCGCGAAGCCCGCGAACAGCATCCTAACTTTATCTTAGAAGCCCCCGGGAGAATTGCGATGCCATCGAGCAACCGCCGGACATTCATCATATCAGCAGGCGCCGCCACCGCCGCCTTCGGAATCGGCACGCCGCTCGCAATACTGGGCTCCGCGCGCGCCGCCGAACTGCAAGAACAAGGATACTTCAAGTTCAAGGTTGGAGACATCGAGGTCACCACAGTCTACGACGGCCACTGGGACAAACCGCATGATCCAGGCTTTATTCGCAACGCCTCGGTCGCGGATACGAAAGCTGCCCTCAAGGCCGCTGGCAAGTCCGCCAACAATGTCCAGATCCCCTTCACAATCACCTTTGTGAAGACCGCAAACCGTATCGTTATGTTCGACGCTGGAACCGGCGCACAGCTCGCCCCAACGGCGGGTCGGTTGGCCGCGAACATGAAAGCAGCAGGCATCTCCCAAGATTCCATCGACACCATTGTCGTCACCCACTTCCACCCCGATCACATCTTCGGGCTGATGGAAAAGGACACCAACGCGCAAGTGTATCCGAACGCGCAAATCATCGTGCCCGAGCCCGAGATTGCATTCTGGACGGACGCCGCTGTCACTTCGAGCCTCCCAAAAAACCGCAGAGGCCTCGCCAAACGCATTCAGGCGACCCTGCCGAATTGGTCAAACATCACCCGGCTCACAACTGGAAAGGAAGTTGCCCCGGGCATCACCGCCATCCCGGCATACGGCCACACTGCTGGCCACACAGTTTTTTCCGTCAACTCCGGGAACGAAAAACTGCTGGTTATGGCCGACACCTCCAATATTCCGGCGTTGTTCGTGCGCAATCCCAGCTGGCACGCCGTTTTCGACGCTGATCCCTACGCAGCAGAGGCTGCGCGGCGTCGTATTTTCGACCGGGCCATCTCCGACAAGGCCATCGTAACGGGCTACCATTTCGGCATGCCTGGCGCCGGCCGGCTCGAGAAGGACGGATCGGGCTACGCATTTGTACCTCTGGCCTGAAATTGCGGCCAAGTATGTTGCAGCGTCACCTTGTTCTAATGGTCAAAGCTCCAGAGGCCGGTCGGGTTAAAACCCGGCTGGCGAAAGGTATCGGCGTTGTCGGCGCCACCAAGTTCTACCGCTCCACAACGACCGCTCTTGCCCGCCGCGTCGCCGACCGCGCCCGATGGAAAACCTGGCTGGCAATATCCCCTGACCGGGCCGTGGACCACCCCGCCTGGCCGGCGCACCTTACCCGGCGCGGCCAGGGCGGTGGCGATCTGGGTCAACGCATGCAGAAGGTGATTGACGATCTTTCCCCAGGTCCTGTCGTAATCATCGGTTCCGACATTCCCGGCATCACGCGCGAACACATCTCACAAGCATTTCACGCGATCGGTCATGCCGATATCGTCGTCGGCCCCGCGCCAGATGGGGGTTACTGGCTAATCGGGTTCAAACGCCGGCCCAAAGTCCCGCGCGTCTTTCGGGGAGTCCGATGGTCGCATCCAAAGACGATGGCGGACACGCTACAAAATGCTGCCGGCATGCGAGTTGCTCAACTTGGCGTCCTCGAAGATGTTGACGAGGCCCACGAACTAGCGGGTTTTGCGGGCTGGAGTGGCCGTGTAATCCTGCCGGGCCATTTTTCCCCACCAAGTACAACGATCCAGCAGCGACAGGCAGCGGACAACTCCAACCACTCCTGTTAAACTCATGATGACTATTCAGCGGGCGCCTTGTTTAGCAGCGCCAAAGAATTTCGTGGCGACAGTGGTGGGAGTGGTCCAGTTGGGACCACGGGTGGACTTCGTATGACTGGATCCCAGCAATACACGCCGGCCCAAATCCTAGCGATCGGGCACCGAGCCGAACGCGAAGGCAACCTCGAATACGCCACCCAATTCTACTCTTACCTCGCAGATAACCTGGCCGGGACCCCGGAAGCCGTCGATGCCCGCTTGGCGCTAGAGCGTCTTTCCTCGCAAAGCCAGCGCTATACCGAGCCAGCGCCAACCCAGTTTAGTCAATCGCCCCCGGCAACCGGACCGGAGCCATCCGTGTATGACGAGCCACATCGCATGGCGTCGCATTACCAGCCCTACTTGAATCCGGCCGGCCACCCCGCCGCCACTGTTCCTGCGGCCCAGGTGACCAGGCCCCCCGCGAGTTGGGCCGACCCCTCGCCGTCGATACCTGATGGCCAGATCGCCCTGCCGCAAAATGAACATGCAAGGCACCACGGCGCCGCCGTGGGATATCATCATGAGTACGCATCAACAGCGTCTGCCGAGCGGGGCGATCAACAAGCGCCGTTACCGCGCGTCGTACGAGGCGATGAGGACGGCGAAGAAGAAACCGAGTTCGTACCCGGCTACCGGTTCGGCCGGTTTATCGCGTTCGTCCTTCGGCTGCTTGGCTGGCTGATGTTCATCGGCGGCATCGCATTCGTTGCATTGACGGTCGCCGGCGTTGTCGGAAGCCAGGTTGTGCCTGCATTGGGGGGCATGCCGGTCGGCGTGACCGCAGGGTTGGCAGCGATCGCCGCCGGGCTCGCGTTAGCATTCATCGGTTCACTCGCCCAAGCCACTTTTGAAGCCGCTAACAACACGCGTGAAATCGTCGAAATAGAACGGGCCAAGGCCGGCTGGTAATCATTACCGACCGTGCATCGCCACACCGACCGATGCATCGGAGCGGCACCGATCGCAACCGCGTCTTGAGTGCTGCGATTCAAACCTTCAGGATGTTTTGCGTCTGTGTTCTTCCAGCCTCGGCATGATCTCGACGAAATTGCAGGGCCGGTGCCTGTTGTCGAGCTGCAGTTTGAGGATCCCCTCCCAGGCATCGCGGCACGCACCAGGAGATCCTGGCAAGCAGAAGATGTAGGTCCCAGCAGCAACTCCGGCACAAGCCCGCGACTGGATCGTCGAAGTACCAATCTTCGGAAACGACTGCTGATGAAAGAGTATTGAGAAGCCCTCAATCACCTTCTCAAACAACGGCTGAACTGCTTCCGGTGTGACATCGCGGCCAGTGAACCCAGTGCCACCCGTGGTGATCACCACGTCGATCTGTTTATCGGCTATCCACTGCTTCACCTGACCACGAATCGCGGCAATTTCATCATTCAACAGATTGCGGTCAACCACCTCATGCCCCGCTTCTTCGACGAGACGAGCGAGCAGCGCTCCTGAGGCATCCTCATCGAGAGTACGTGTGTCCGACATCGTGAGAATGGCAATGCGCGTCGGAATAAACGGGCGGTTTTGGTCGATCTTGGTCATTGAGGTCCGGATTAACTTGGCGGATTGATGAGAAACGATTGGGGTGGTGACGCGTGCCGCTCTTGCCAGCACCATTCGTGCGGCACGTGCTTCAACCTAACGCCTTTTGATCAATCAAAAAAGCAGGATTGTCAGGCCACTTGGTTTGAAACGCAGGACATCTCCGAACTGCGGGCAGGTATTAGCAGATTGCTGCGCAACCCATCTCCGGAGCGCAGCTGCTTTATATCCAACAGCACGGTGACAATCGGTCGGCCCAAATCAATTTTTACATTTCCTCGGCGATCGAGCTCCGAACGCATCGTTTGCAGCTCTCCTAGCATTGAGGCGACAGGACCACTGCACCTACGTCGGAAGTAGGCCCCACCTGGCAAACTTGAGCGCTTGAGTTCACCAGCTTCGCCCGTCGTTACCGACTTTGGCACCTCAATGCAGGCTTCGTAGGAAGACCCACTGGTGCCGTCTTGCAGCGCCGAATGCTGAAGCAGCCCGTAACCGATCTCAATATCGCGCGATAGAGACTTACGCGTGATCCATCTGTTCAAAAGCTCCCAAGACTTTTGAATCTCCTCTTCCGATGCGCTCAACGCATCGATACCCGCCAATCGAAGCGGACGTAGATAGACCAACCCCAAAGACACCTTTGACGTTCCTTTCTCACCATTTGCGGCGCCCGCCCCAAAAAAAGTCGATATATGACTATGCGATGATTGATATTCGATTGGGCTTAAGCCCGGTCAACAAATTACGTTTGTTTTTGCGAAAACTGTTTTGAGGTATTTAGAGGGTTTCCGAACGCACTAAACTAGGACGAACCCGCAAGCGTCCGCCTCAGACTTAGAAGATCGCGCCAAGCCAGCCTTTTGGCGGCGGGCGTCCTCAACAGGTAGGCAGGATGCAAAGTGGGTAACGCGCGCAACGAACGCCCGCCCATATTAACGTCCTTCCACTTACCACGCAGCCGCATGATGCCATCGCTAACATCGAGGACATTTTTTGCGGCAGCGCCTCCGAGCAGCAAAACCAGTTCCGGCTCAACGAATTGAACCTGCCGTTCGAGAAACGGGCGGCAACTTTGAGTCTCCTGCAACGTTGGCGTGCGATTTCCAGGCGGCCGCCAGTAAACCACGTTGGTGATGTGAACCAGCTCCTCGTTGAGACCGATGGCCGCCAGCATACGATCAAGAAGCTGGCCCGCGCGGCCAACGAACGGCCGCCCCTCCAGATCCTCATCCCGGCCTGGCGCTTCACCGACAATCATCAGACGGGCCCGTGCAGCCCCCCTGTAGAAGCAAGTGTTTTTGGCCGTGGCTCGCAGCGCGCAGCCTTCGTAGCTGTCGAGAGCCAAACGCAAATCTTCAAGTGACTTCGCCCTTGCCGCCAGCGTTCTGGCCGCCGCCACTCCCGGCTCCAAGGGGCCACCACCTGCCCTTCCGGCAGCAGGCGCGCGGTGTTCGGGACGTAACGCGCCGGCCGGTTTCGCGCCCTCGGAAAGTTGCTGCTGGGTACCCGCCGGGGCCGCTCCCGACCTTACTGCGGGCGTGCCATCGCGGCTATTTGGCGCTGGCTTCAAAACTTGGCGAATGGGTTCGCCCGGGGCAGCATGACCATGATGCAACCAATCGACCGCTTCTTCGGCCAATGTGCAATCAACGCCCAGTTCCCCGTAGAAGGCGAGCAGTTCGACAAGTTCTTCGTGGTTGGTTCCAATCGACATGCGCGCCACGTTAGCGCTAAAGCAGGCTTTTCAGTAGTGCCAGAACACTGCACAAAGCTTGGAACCTAGTAAAACGTGGCGCAGTGGTGTGTTGATGGCCTAGTAACACACCTTCTAACCGACTTCGGCCGGTCCAAATGGGGAGCAAGCACGCATGGCGGACACGAACGGCGAGCTGCCGGAACGCGAAGCAATGGAATTCGACGTTGTGATCGTCGGCGCAGGCCCGGCCGGTCTATCGGCGGCGATCCGGCTACGCCAGCTCGCCGAAGAGGCCGAACGCGAATTGAGCGTCGTCGTACTCGAAAAGGGCTCCGAAGTTGGCGCCCATATCCTTTCGGGAGCCGTCGTCGACCCTGCAGGACTGGACCGCTTGTTGCCGGATTGGCGCGACAGCGACTGCCCCCTCAATACCCCAGTTACTGAGGATCGCTTCTACTTCCTCCGACCCACAGGCAAGATCACACTGCCGAATTTTCCGATGCCGCCGCTGATGAACAACCACGGCAACGTTGTTGGCAGCCTCGGCGATCTGGTGCGTTGGCTGGGTGAGAAGGCGGAGGCATTAGGCGTTGAGATTTATCCAGGATTCGCAGCCGCCGAAATCCTTTATAGCGACGACGATGCCGTCGTCGGAGTGGCAACAGGTGACATGGGCGTCGGGGCAGACGGCAAACCCGGAGACGCTTTCACCCGTGGCATGGAACTGCGCGGCAAGTATACGCTGATCGCCGAAGGCGCCCGCGGTTCGCTCGCCAAGCAGCTCATCAAACACTTCGACCTTGCCGCCGATTGCGAACCGCAGAAATTTGGCATCGGACTAAAGGAACTGTGGGAGATTCCCCCGGAGAAGCATAAACCGGGCTATGTCCAACATACCTTCGGTTGGCCGCTCGACAATGCGACGGGCGGCGGCTCGTTCCTCTATCATTACGGCGACAACCTCGTCTCCGTCGGCTTTGTCGTGCACCTAAACTACACCAATCCCTATCTCAGCCCCTATCACGAGTTTCAACGCTTCAAAACCCATCCGCTCATCGCCGAACTGCTCAAGGGCGGGCGGCGTATTGGCTATGGCGCACGTGCCATCACCGAAGGTGGCTGGCAATCGATTCCGCGGCTGGCATTTCCTGGCGGCGCCTTACTTGGTTGCGCGGCGGGCTTCGTCAACCTGCCACGCATCAAAGGATCCCATAACGCCGTACACTCCGGCATCGAGGTTGCGGAGGTCACGTTCGCCGCGCTGGCCGCCGACCGCACCCACGACACCCTCGAAGGATATGAAGAGCGCATCCGCGACGGCGTCGTCGGCAAGGATCTCAAAGCGGTCAGAAACGCAAAGCCGCTGTGGTCCCGGTTCGGAACGATAGGCGGCGTGATGATGGCCGGGGTCGACATGTGGGCCAATGTCATTCTCCCGCGTATCGGCCAGGGCTTCACCCTTGGCCACGGCAAACCCGACTGCGAGTCTATTCAACCCGCGGCCTCAGCCAAACCGATCGACTACCCGAAGCCCGATGGAAAGCTAACCTTTGACAAGCTGACAAATGTCTCCTTTTCGGCGACCAACCACGAAGAAGACCAACCAGCACACCTCGTACTCACCGACCCCGGCATTCCAATCAACGTCAATCTGCCCATGTACGCTGAGCCCGCACAGCGTTATTGCCCTGCCGGCGTTTATGAAGTGATCGACGGTGAAGACGGTAAACCGCGCTTCCAAATCAACGCGCAAAACTGCGTACACTGCAAGACATGCGACATCAAAGACCCCAGCCAGAACATCACTTGGATCTGTCCGGAGGGCGGCGGCGGCCCGAATTACTCCGGGATGTAACCGCAGCGGCGAATCACTCGGCGTATGTCGGCTCACAAATTGTTAACAAATCAGGAAGGCCTGGACCCTCATGAGCAAAAGCTCGCTCTGTCCCAGGCTTCCAGTCGCCCCGATTCAGCGTGAACGGACGAAGCACAAGAAATTGATAAAAAAAGATTTTTCAACATCGCCCAGCACGATAAGAAAAGCGCATTGCACACCTTATCCGTGCGCGGACACAATAAAAACCTAACCCAACAAGACGCCTTTCTCTGGCCCTGTGAATGCTTATATGATCGCTTTGTTCCGAATCTTGTTGCTTAAAGTTGCAAGTCACCGCTCAGGCGTCCATTACGGCCCTGCACTTTAAACCTGAGGGATTTCCGGTATGAGATTTACACGCTTGCTGCGTGTCCAAAATGTCGGCCTTCTGAGCTTAGCAGCCCTGTTGACTGGTCTCGTGACACCGGCGCCGGCATTTGCTTGGTCGGGCGTACACGGGGACAATACGCGCTCACTGGCCGGCAGTTATCTAGCCGGACGCTTCGCGCGATCAAGCCATGATACCGGCCGTGCTGCGAACTTCTATCGCAACGCGCTGCGCCAGGATCCCGATAGCGGCGTTCTCCTTGAGCGGACCTTCCTCATGGAAGCCTCCGAGGGCAACAGGGAACGGGCAATTGAACTCGCCAAGGAAGTTGTCAAGCGTCAGCCCCGTCACCGCATGGCCCGCCTGCTGTTGGGCCTCGACGCCTTCAAAGCGCGCTCATACAAACGCTCGGTAGAACATTTCAAAGCCGCCGGTAGCGGCCCCATCGGCGAACTTACGAGTGTGATCACACGCGCCTGGGTGGAACATGCCAGTGGCAATAACATCAAGGCGTTGTCGTCGCTGACATTGCGGCGGCAGGCGGATTGGGCCCGTTTCTACTTGCGCTATCACCGCGCGCTGATCGCCGATCTGGCGAACCGGAATTCGGATGCCAAACGCGCCTACGAGAGCGTTTTCCAGCAGGACAGCAAAACTCTGAGAACCGCTCTTGCCTACGCCAGGAGTTCAGCCCACGCCGGCGATTATCGTCTTGCGAAAAGCATCGTCAGAACCCACTTCCGGCAGTCGTCGGGCGAGCCACATCCCTTGGCCACCGACCTGATGGAGCGTTTGACCCGTGGCGACGCGATCGAGCGGCTTATCGATACTCCAGAACAGGGCATGGCCGAACTGTTCTATGGCCTCGGAGAAGCGCTTACCGGTGAAGGAGGCGTTTCGATTGGCGTCCTTTATCTGCAAATGGCGCTCTATCTGCAGCCCAATCACCCATTCGCTCTGGCAGCCTTGGCAAGCGCCTATGAATCGATGAAGCGCTATGAGAAGGCGATCGACACCTACGGTCGAATCCAGAAGGGCTCTCCGCTGCAGCTCGCTATTGATATTCGCAAAGCATTCAACTTCAACGAGCTTGAACGTGTTGAAGATGCTAAGACGTTGCTGGAGGCAGTTGCCGCTGCCAATCCAAAAAGCATCAAGCCCTTCGACGCCCTCGGCAACATCATGCGTGCCCGCAAGCGTTATGACGAGGCGATCGGCTATTACTCCAGCGCCATCGAATTAATCAGTAAGCCGGAAAAGAAGGATTGGGTTTACTTTTACTCCCGCGGAACTAGCTACGAGCGCACCAAGAAGTGGAAGCCCGCCGAAGCGGACCTGAAAAAGGCGCTGGAGCTCGATCCCAATCAGCCGCTGACTCTCAACTATCTGGGCTACTCGTGGATTGACCAGAACATCAATCTGCGCAACGGCCTGAAGCTGATCGAAAAGGCGGTGTCCCTGAAGCCCGACGACGGATACATCGTCGACAGTTTGGGTTGGGCGCACTACCGTTTAGGTAGCTATCCAAAGTCCGTGAAGTACCTGGAAAGAGCCGTCGAGCTGCGCCCCGAGGACCCCGTCCTCAACGATCACCTCGGCGACGCCTACTGGCAAGTCGGGCGCATCACTGAAGCCCGGTTCCAGTGGGATCAGGCCCTCAGCCTCGCTCCGGAAGCCGACCTCATCGGCACAATTCGCAAGAAACTGGCCGAAGGCTTGCCTGTGAAGAAACAGGCGCTCGCCGGCCCCGCGGTAGCAGTGCCGGAACGGGGACGGACCGCGCCACAATCCACACGCAACCGCAACCAAGTGCCGTTACCGCAACGGCGCAACGCGAACTAGTTCAACTGAGTCTGGCGTGATCACCGAGCGAGCACGCGCGAAAATCAATCTGACGCTCGAGGTGCTGGCTCGGCGCGCGGACGGCTATCATGAACTCGCGAGCCTCATGGCCTTCGCAGACGATGCTTTCGACATCGTCACACTCGACATCCGCAAACCGGTCGGCGTCAGCCTCAGCGGCCCCTTCGCGTCCGCCATCGCCGGTGACAACATCGCCGAGCGCACGATTACGCTGTTGGTCGAAGCGCAACCCAAACTGCGCCTTGGCGCCATCACAATCGAAAAGCATCTACCCGTAGCAGCTGGCATCGGCGGCGGATCGGCCGATGCCGCAGCCGTCTTACGGGCCGTCCAGCGCGCCAACCCGGATCATGCGGAAACTGTCAGGTGGAACAGCATCGCCCACGCTCTCGGCGCCGACGTGCCAGTCTGCTTAGCAGACCGGGCGTGCTGGGTGACCGGCATCGGAGAAAAGCTGGTGCCTTTTACGCAGGTGCCGGTGCTGAGCGCCGTGCTGGTCAACCCGATGGCCGATGTACCACCAAACAAAACCGCCCAGGTATTCAAGCAGCTCAAATTGGCACCAAGCGCCAATGCCAACGAAGCGCCACCGCCGGCCCCCGGTCCATTTGCAGACACCGGTTCGCTACTTGAGTTCATGACAGGCAGCGGCAACCATCTGGAGCGACCAGCCACGGTTGCTATACCGGAAATCACGAATGTTCTGCGGATTATTCGCCAGGCACCGGGATGCCGATTCGCCGGCCTGTCCGGTGCCGGCCCGACCTGCTTCGGTATCTTCAGCGCACCAGCCGTGGCAATCGAAAAGCTGCAAAAAGAACACCCAGGCTACTGGATTAAAGCAACCTCGATCGGCACCTAGTGGGCTCGCCCGACGCAGAAACCGATAACCTCCTGCAACGCTTGTTTTTCGCGGCAGTCGTTGAAGATTTCCATGGCGTCCCGCGCGACCGCACCATAAGACCGGGCCCGCCCCACCGTCGCGGTAATGGCGTCATGCCGCATGATCAGTGAAACCGCATGCTCGAGATCACCGTCCTCGATTTTGCCTTCACCGATCGTCCGCAGCCAAAAGTTGCGTTCGTCCTCGCCGCCGCGCCGAAATGCCAAGATCACCGGTAAGGTCACCTTGCCCTCGCGAAAATCATCGCCAACGGCCTTGCCGAGGTTTTCGCTGTCGCCTGAGTAATCAAGCGCGTCGTCGATCAATTGGAATGCGATCCCGAGATTCTTGCCGTAAGACCGTAATGCGGCCAGCTCCTCGGCAGGACGACCGGCAAGCGCTGCTCCCAATTCAGCCGCGCCAAGGAACAACGCAGCCGTTTTAGCGTTGACGATGCTGAGATACTCGTCCTCGGTCGTCGCCAGGTTCTTTGCGGCTGAAAGCTGCATCACTTCGCCTTCCGCGATCACGGCGGCCGCGTTCGACAAAATGCGTAACACTTGCAAGCAGCCGACATCGACCAGCATGCGGAACGCCTGGCCAAGCAGAAAATCGCCAACAAGCACGCTGGCCTGATTGCCCCAGATCGTGCGCGCCGCCTTTTTGCCCCTCCGGTAGTCGCTCTCGTCGACAACATCGTCGTGCAGCAGCGTGGCTGTGTGCATGAACTCGACAGCCGCCGCAACACGGACATGTTCGCGACCGGTGTAGCCTGTCAGTTTCGCCGTCGCGATGGTCAACATCGGCCGCAGACGCTTGCCGCCTGAAATCGATCAGATGATGGGCCAATTCGGGGATCAATTCGACGTCGGAGACCGCTCGGTCCAAAATCAGACGGTTGATTCCCTCCATATCCTCGCGCACGAGTTCAAGCAGGGGCTTGAGCCCTTTTCCTGGGTCACGCGTTTCTTCGAACGGGACTACAACGCCCAATGTTCGTTCCTCAGTTGAGTTGAAGTGTGCTGTTATGCATAAGCGGGGCGAGCCGAGCGGACATTAAAGCCTCTTTGCAGTGTCCGCATCCAAAACTTAAGGGGCAGGCTGCGGAGCATGCGTGAACTAATTCGGACGAACGACCCTGTTTTGCTAAGTTACGTAGAGCAAATCCTCGGTGAGGCCGGTATTTACGCAGTGATACTCGACACCAACATGAGCGTCCTAGAAGGATCACTGGGAATGCTGCCGCGCCGTCTGCTGGTTCCCGAAGGTCGCGAAACAGCCGCCCGTCGGATTATCCGCGAGGCCGACCTCGGTCAATGGCTGATCGATGAAAAATCACCTTGAACCTACTCTGCCTACTGATTTGAGTGATGAACACACATCACCCACCGACTTGACCGACGATGCCTTCCTCGGCGGCAGGCTCCAACTATTGCAGCCTCGGCAGGGCTATCGTGCCGGTATCGATGCGGTGCTGCTCGCAGCCGCCGTTGACGCAAACGAGGCCGAAACCGGCCACCTGCTCGACGTCGGAGCGGGCGTTGGGACCGTCGGATTGTGCGCCGCCCTGCGGATCAGCCCATTGCGCGTGACTTTATTGGAACGCGAACCCGAACTGTGCCGAATTGCTACAGAGAACATCCATCGAAACGGGCTTGATGGCCGCGTCCGCTGCTTAACAGGCGCGATTGGCACCTCTGCAGGTCAACTTGCCGCAGCCGGGCTTGCCATCGAAAGCTTCACACACGTGGTCGCCAACCCCCCGTTCATGAGTTCAAATGCGGGCACCCGCAGCAAGGTTCACCTCAAGGCCGCTTCTCGCGCCTTGCAAGCGGGGCAATCGTTGGATGACTGGGGACGGTTTTTTGCCCGCATGCTCTGCCCAGGCGGCACCGTTATCTTGATTCACAAAGCCGATGCTCTAACTGATGTGCTGACCAGCCTCCAGGGACGCTTCGGTGCCGTAACCGTTATGCCCCTGCATCCTCGCGCCGGCGAACCCGCCAATCGTGTTATTGTTAAAGCGATCAAAGGACGCCGCACCGGACTAACCCTTCTGTCAGGCCTGCCCCTGCACGGCTGCGGCAGCACCTTTACGCCAACCATGGATTCTGTTCTTAGACACGCTGCAGCGCTGAATTTAATAACATAAGCCGTTGGCAAAGGCGCCGGGCGCTGCAATACATCGCAACCGCTTTACTCCGCGCGGCGCCGCATACCGCCGACGTCATCTCACCTTCCCAACAACCAAGCCCGGGGATTTACTCAATGTGGCCATTCACGAGCGGACCAGTCGTGCCAGTCCTACGCTTCACCGGTCCCATCGGCATGGCGACGCCGCTGCGCCAAGGGCTCTCGCTCGCCACTGTCGCCGGTGGCATCGAACGCGCCTTCAAGCTCTCGCGCCTGCCGACCGTCGCAGTCATCGTCAACTCACCCGGCGGCTCCCCCGTTCAGTCCAGCCTGATCTTCAAACGCCTGCGCCAGATGGCCGAAAAACACAAAAAGAAGGTCTACGTGTTCTGTGACGACGTAGCCGCTTCCGGTGGCTATTACCTGGCCGTCGCCGGCGACGAGATCTACGCTGACGCGTGTTCCATCATTGGCTCGATCGGCGCCATATCGGGTGGTTTTGGCTTTGTCGAAGCAATCGAAAAACTCGGCGTTGAGCGGCGCATTTATGCGTCCGGAACCGCCAAGAGCCAGCTCGACCCGTTCAAGCGGGAAAATCCCGAGGACGTCGCCCGCTTGACCCAGATCCTGGAGGAAATCCATGACGCCTTCATCGGCGTCGTCAAGGAACGGCGCGGGGCACAGATCGAAGCCCCCGACAAGGAAGTTTTTTCCGGCGCCTTCTGGTCGGCCCCGCGAGCCATGGAACTAGGACTTATCGACGGTATTACCGATCTCAGGACGAAGATGCAGGAACTGCACGGTGAAAAGGTCCGCCTGCGCGTCGTGCCTTTGTCTCGTGGCGGCCTCCTTAGCATGCTAAGAAGACTTAATATGGAAAGACTTGGCCTAACCGGATCAGGTGGCGCTCTTGCCGACGATCTCTTGTCGGCCGCCGAAGCCCGTGCACTATGGTACCGTTACGGTCTTTAATCGCGAAGGAGACCTTCAATGCCACCGCAAGTCCTGCTGCTGGCAGCCGTTGGTGCAGGCGTCTATGCAGGCTATCGCTTCGCCCAACGAGCCCTGCGCAATCAAAAATTGAAAGCAACGGCGAAGTCCACCGCCGAACCGAAAGGGGCGCGCGATCTCGGTAATCTCGTGCATGATCCCAAGACGGGAGAATATCGGCCGCAGGCCTGATGACGCCGACGCCCAAATAGGTATAGTGCTGCCGGTTCCAACAAGACAAGCGAGCGGCAATGCGCAACGCGGCCAAGAAAAACGACAAATCCTCGGCACGGACAACAACCCCAGCCGGAGTAACCGCTGCCCCCGACCACGCAGCGGCCCCACTGCGTCCGACCCAATCCTTTCAGGACATGATCCTTGTGCTGCAGCAGTTCTGGGCAGCCCAGGGCTGCGTCGTGCTGCAACCATACGACATGGAGGTTGGTGCCGGCACATTTCATCCAGCGACCACCTTGCGCTCGCTCGGCCCAAAACCCTGGAACGCCGCCTATGTTCAGCCTTCGCGCCGCCCCAAGGACGGCCGCTACGGCGAAAACCCCAACCGGCTTCAGCATTACTACCAGTTTCAGGTGATCATGAAGCCGTCGCCACCCGATATCCTTGAACTCTATCTCAAGAGCCTGGACGCAATCGGCATTGACACCACCGTTAACGACATCCGCTTTGTCGAGGACGACTGGGAGAGCCCGACGCTTGGGGCCTGGGGCTTGGGCTGGGAAGTCTGGTGCAACGGCATGGAGGTGACGCAGTTCACCTACTTTCAGCAGGTTGGCGGTTTTGACTGTCGTCCGGTTTCCGGTGAGATCACCTACGGCCTCGAACGGCTCGCCATGTACGTACAGGGTGTCGACCGCGTCTACGATCTCAACTACAATGGGCAAACCGACGAACGTAAGGTCAGTTACGGCGACGTCTTCCTCCAAGCCGAGCAGGAATACTCCCGCTTCAACTTCGAGCATGCCGATACCGAGATCCTTTTGCAGCACTTCAAGGACGCCGAAGCGGAATGCAAGGCTCTACTCGACAAGGGCACCGGCGGCGACAAGCACTTGTTGGCGCTACCTGCCTACGACCAGGCAATTAAAGCTTCCCACATATTCAACCTGCTCGATGCGCGCGGCGTCATTTCGGTGACCGAGCGGCAAAGCTATATTCTGCGCGTCCGGGAACTAGCCAAAGCCTGCTGTGGCGCATGGTTGCAAACCGATGGTGGCGGTAGGGTTGAGAAAACCGAACCGCAGGCTGCATAAGCCCGTTTCTCACAGATACGCTGCGATCGATGCTGCGGATACTCGGCCGCAACGACGCTCACAGACACCGCTCAACGCCCCCGCATGCCGAAGCAAGCATCGCCGAGCGCCGCGCCAGTTGCTGAAACCTGCCGCGCACCGAGAACCTTTGAGCCCCGCGCACATTGCCCGGCGGCGGCGTCGGCATACCAGCAATCTTCAGCAGCATCTTCAGCTCAAATTCGTCGAGCGGAAGATATGTCTGCGAGGAGCTGATGTAACCGATCCACTCGCCCTCGCCGCCACCTTTGTGTAAGTAACCAAGATCGACGTACTTGCTATCGGAGCGTTTCAAGGCTGCAACGTCCGGTAGATCCAGAACTTTCTGGATCGTCTCACCGCCCGATAATCCGGGGACGCCGATCGGAACTCGAATTCCGCGCCGCTCTTCGGCTTGTGTCGCAGCGACCGCGAAAAGCCCGATGGCCAGGATCGCGGGTAAAGGGATGCGTGGCATTTCGGCCCCCATAACAAGCGAACAGCTGATCTCGACAGCTTAAGGGGGAGGGCTGACGATGATATTAAATGCTAGCGTTAGCAAAAGCTTACCACTGATCACACGAGACACCCTCGCAGTGTCATACCTTTGACCGAACCGCCAGGTTATATCCTGCGCGCTCGAGAACCTGCCAAGGCCCGTCGTGGTTATTGGCCTAAAACCGATGGAGGTGGACCGTGAACCACTGGATAGGAATTGCAATTGTCGTCGTGCCGGTACTGTTGATCACGGCGCTTTTCCTGAAGCGCCCAGTGTGGTGGTTCCTGGTCGTACTGGTCGGCGTCGGCGTCGGCTACCTGCATTATACAGGCGCCGCCGAGGAAATCGGCAACAGGGTGCTAACCGAAGCCAACAAGATCTACCCGACGGGTTTCGAGCCTGATCAGGGCGCCGCCATCCAAAGCGATCCGGCAACCGCCCCGGCACAATAAGTCGATTAAGCAGGGGGGAAACGGCGGAGCGTGACAGGCTCATTGTCCATGGCGCGGTCCGTCTGACACGGATCGCTTCCATCAAGATCAATCACGCTCTAGAACGGTGCTTCAGAACAAGGGAGCACAACGACCCACCATGCCCCAATTCCTGCTTGAACTGCTTTCCGAAGAAATCCCAGCCCGCATGCAGACGCGCGCGGCGCAAGATCTGCTGCGTCTTGTCGGGGACGGCCTCAAGGCTGCTGGACTTGGGATTGGACAAGGACAGGCGTTTGCAACGCCACGCCGGCTTACCGTCGTAATCGAGGATGTGCCGCAGATGTCGCCGGCGGTCTCCGAGGAACGCAAAGGCCCCCGGGTCGGTGCCCCTGAAAAAGCAATCCAGGGTTTCCTGCGCGGAGCCGGGCTTTCTTCCATCGGCGAAGCCGAGGTCGTCTCCGACCCAAAGAAGGGGGATTTCTACGTCGCCCGCATCGATAAGCCCGGCCGTCCGGCATCTCAAATAATCGCCGAAGTCGTGCCAGAGACAGCCGCGAAGTTCCCTTGGCCGAAATCCATGCGTTGGGGCTCGGGTGATTTCCAATGGGTGCGCCCACTGCACTCGGTCCTTTGCCTGTATGATGGCACCGTCGTGCCGTTCGAACTCGCGGGCTTGAGCTCCGGCAATGCCACATGTGGTCACCGTTTCCACGGCCGCGATCCCTTCGCCGTTGAGGACTTTGAGGATTACGGCCGCAAACTGCAGGCCGCCAAGGTCCTGTTGCCAGCCTCCGAACGCGCCGCGATGATTGCCGAGGACGCCCGCCAGATCGCCGAGGACGCCGGCCTAGAACTGGTCGACGACGACGCCCTGCTCGACGAGAACGCCGGCCTGACCGAATGGCCGGTCACCCTCATGGGCACCTTTGATGAAGCCTTTCTCGAAGTGCCCGCCGAATGCCTGATTACTTCGATGAAGGCGCACCAGAAGTGTTTCTCTCTGCGCGATCCCAAGACCGGAAAGCTCGTCAACCGCTTCATCCTGGTGTCCAACCTGATCGCCACCGATGACGGCAAGCAGATCATCGCCGGTAACGAGAAGGTTATCCGCGCGCGGCTGTCGGATGCGAAATTCTTCTGGGATCAGGACCTGAATCGTCCGCTCGACGAAATGGCTTCCGATCTTGAGGGCATCACCTTCCACGCCAAGCTCGGCACCCAAAAGGACCGCGTCGAACGCCTCGCCGAATTAGCTTACCGGATCGCCGGTGCCGTCGATGCTAATCCAGAGGACGCCCGCCGCGCCGCTCAACTTTGCAAGGCTGATCTCGTTTCCGAGATGGTCGGCGAGTTCCCCGAGTTGCAGGGGCTCATGGGCCGCTATTACGCGGAGAAGGCCGGCGCCAAGCCGGACATCGCCCGCGCGATCGAGCTGCATTACAAACCAAAAGGCCCCTCCGATACCGTGCCGCTGGAGGACGAAGGCGATCAGCCCGCCCTCGCTGTCGCACTCGCCGATAAGCTCGACACACTGGTCGGATTTTGGGCCATCGGCGAAAAGCCGACCGGTTCCGGCGACCCTTACCAACTCCGCCGCGCCGCTTTGGGTGTTATTCGCATCATATTGGAAAACGATCTGCGGCTACGGCTGCTGAACAAGATCGGGGCCAGCCACGCCCTCTTTACCGAGCAAACAAACACTTCGTCGGAGTCGGCTGCGGTCGGTGACGATCTCCTCTCCTTCTTCGCCGACCGCCTCAAGGTCCATCTACGCGACGAAGGCAAACGCCACGACCTGATCGATGCCGTCTTCGCCCTGCCGGGTCAGGACGACATCGCCCTCATCGTCAAACGCGTTGAAGCGCTCACCGATTTCCTTGAAACCGATGATGGCGCCAATCTGCTGGCGGGCGTCAAACGCGCCACCAACATCCTCACCATCGAGGAGAAGAAGGATAAGACGAGCTACGCCGGTGAACCCGAAGGCCCGCTCCTTAACGAGCCTGCCGAACGCGCGCTTGCTGCAGCGATCGCCAAGGTAAAGTTCGACACCGAAGCCGCCATCAACGTCGAGAACTTCGAAGGCGCTATGCGCGCGCTTGCGGAATTGCGCGCTCCCGTCGACAAATTCTTCGACGACGTCACCGTCAACGCCGAGGACGCCAAGTTGCGCGAGAACCGCTTGAAGCTTCTCTCAGAAATCCGTGCTGCCACCCTCGCCGTCGCCGACTTCTCCAAGATCGCGGGATAGGTTTCTCAGCGAGAAATAGATTCCAAGTTTCCAAACTGGCGGCAGCTCCAATGAGCTCCCCCAACCGTCAATCAATTTGCGTTTGATAAGTAATACGCGTTAGCAATATGAAACCCCCTCAGGATAAGCCCGAAAACCTTCTTGAAACGAAAGCCGGGGGGGGGGGGGCAGTTTTCCGAGGCGCCGATCACCGTCGAGATCGAGCACAGGAGCCTTCGGGCGGCTGCCGTCTTCGACATCATTCGCCGCGAAGGCGAAAAGGAATTGGTGCGGCGCTTCCCCGCGCTGTGGTGGTCGGGCGTCGCAGCGGGTCTTTCAATCGGCTTCTCTGTCGTTGCCAAAGCGATCCTGGCGGCCCACCTGCCGGACGCTCCTTGGACACCGGTGATCGACAGCCTCGGCTATTCGGTCGGATTTCTCATCGTCATCCTCGGACGTCAGCAACTCTTTACCGAGAACACACTAACCGCCGTCCTGCCCGCCATGCAGCGGGGCAAACTGGTTTGGTGGATCATACTTGCTGCGGCTTTGGATGATCGTGCTGAGCGCCAATGTCGTCGGCTGTGCGATCTTCGCCGCTTTCACATCCTTCACGGGTGTTCTTGGGACCGACGTGCACAACGCTGTGATCGTCATATCCGAGCAGATGATGCAGAAACCACCGATGGAGAAGTTCCTCGCTGGGATTATGGCCGGCTGGCTGATTACCGCGCTCGTGTGGATGCTGCCTTCATCGGAGGGCAACGAATTCATCGTCATCACCTTGATGACCTACCTGATCGCTGCCGGTGACTTCAATCACGTCGTCGCCGGCACAGTTGAGGCCCTGTTTTTGGTCTTTGAAGGTCGCACCTATCTGGCAGCCGCGGTGTTCTCGTTCTTCCTGCCGACGCTCTTGGGCAACGTTACCGGCCGCACCGTCCTGTTCGCGGTGATCGCATACGCGCAGGTTCGCGACGAAATCGACGAGTCGAAATAGCAGTAGTGTCGCCGATCTCTAGAGCGCGTGTCGGAATCACCCCGCCTCGCGGAAACCTTGCGCCGTCTGCAGGTCGACCGAGACCAACTGCGAAATACCCTTCTCGGCCATGGTGACACCGAACAACCGGTGCATGCGCGTCATCGTCATCGGGTGGTGCGTGATGACAAGGAAACGCGTTGCAGTCTCTTCGGCCATGCTCTCCATCATCGTGCAGAAGCGGTCCACATTGGCGTCATCGAGCGGCGCATCAACTTCGTCGAGCACGCAGATCGGCGACGGATTGGTCAAGAACACAGCGAAGATTAGAGCCAGTGCTGTCAGCGTCTGCTCACCGCCAGAAAGCAGCGACAGCGTCGCCGGCTTCTTGCCCGGTGGCTTGGCGATAATCTCCAAACCACCTTCCAATGGATCTTCCGCCGACTCGATCATCTGCAAACGCGCTTCGCCACCGCCAAACAGCGTTTCGAACAACCGGCCGAAATGCCCGTTGACGATTTCAAACGCCTCGTTGATCCGGCGCCGCCCTTCGCGGTTGAGCTGCCCAATACCGCCGCGCAGCTTGTCGATTGCCTGCTGCACATCGCTGCGCTCGGCCTCGATCTGCTTAACCTGCGCCGCGATCCGCTGCAGATCGTCGTCCGCCTGAAGGTTGACGCCGCCAAGACGTTCACGATCGGCGCGCAGGCGCAACAAGCGCCGCTCGACATCATCGAAGGCCGGCAGCTCCGCTCCCTCCGGCAACTCGGCAAACGCCAGACACGATTGCGGATCCGTATCGAAGACTTCCCGGATACGCCGCGTATCGTCGTCGCGACGCTGTCGTTGCGCCTCCAGTCGTGCTTCGCATCCAGCTCGCTCTTCACGCGCCGCAGCGACCGCAGCCTGCACCTGCCGTAGTATATCGATCGCTTGCCTGGCCTCGGTCTCAGCCTCCTGCAACCGATCGGCAGCCGTCTTCCGCAGCTGATCGGCCTCGCTTGCAGCGTGCAACAGCTTCTGGCGTTGCGCGGCAATTTTCTCTGGCAAGTCGGAAAGCTCGTCGAGCTGCGCGGCAGCCTTGGCGATTCTCTCCTGCAGAGCCTCGATATGCTGAACGGCAGCCCCGGCGCGTTCCCGCCAACGCTGCACTTCATCCTTCAAGGCCGCGCCACGCCGCCGCCGTTCTTCGCGCAAGGCATGCAACGCGTTGAGCTCGGCACGTTTCTCCGCGGCTTCCGCACGCAGTTTGCGGGCCTGCTCCTGGGCTGTCTCCCACTCGGCTTCAAGCTCTGCAATGCGGCCGTCACCGAAGCCCGCAAGCGCAGTCTCGGCTTCCGCGACACCGGTTTGAGTTTCAGCGAGTTCCGCTTCCGAACGCTGCCGAGCACCGGCAATCGCCGCCAATTTATTTTCTGTTTCGGCGATCCGCCTCTCCAGGTCGGCAAGCTGACCGCGCGCGGTGCCCAGTTCTGCCTGCGCTTGCCGCCAGGATCCCCGAAGCTGACGTTCATCGTCCTGCGCCGATTGCGACGCCCGTTGCGCCTCACCTAGCGCGTCTTCTCGCGCTTCAAGGTCGCCGGTCATCTCGGCTTCTTCCTGCTCGAGGACCGACAGTCTGTTGCGTTGCTCCAAGCGCTTCGCCGCTGCCGACACGCCATCGGAAGCTGCAACGAATCCATCCCATCGCCACAGATCGCCTTCGAGGCTGACAAGCCGCTGACCGGTCCGCAGCTTCTTTTGCAAGCGACCGCCATCCTTGCGCGCCACGATACCGATCTGGTGCAACCGCCGTCTCAACTCCGGTGGCGCATTGATAAACGAGGCCAGGCTTTCCGTAGCGCCAGGCAGATCCTGATCCCCGTCACCGCGGATCAAACGCCAATGCAGCGCCGCTGAATCATCGGTCGGCGCGTCAAGGTCGTCACCAAGCGCGGCACCAAGCGCCGTTTCATAGCCCGGAGCCACCTTGATAGCATCGATAAGAGCCGGAAATTCGCCAGAGTGCGATGGACCCAATAACCGCGCCAGCGTCTCTCGCTCGGTCCGTAAGGCACTCGACCGCAATCGGGTCTGCTGGGCGATTTCGCGGGCGTCATCCAATGCCGTCACGCAAGCCCGCACGCGGCCTTCAGCTGTCGAAACATCGGATTCGATTGTTTCCAGCCGGCTTTCCAATTCGCCGCACTGACCCGCGACAGCGCTTCGCTCCTTGCTCAGTTCCTCGCGCTCACCGATCTGCATCGCTTCCAGACGAAGTCCCGCAACCTGCTGCTCCAAGCGCTGCGCACTCGCTCGCCGTTCCTCCAACGTCCGCGCCAAGCTGGCGCGCTGCGCGGTCTCATTGGCCAGCGTCGTGGTCGCCGTGGTCAACCGCCCTTCGCTGTCCAGGAGCGAAGCCTGTGCGCTCTCGCAGAGCTCCCGCGCCTGAGCCTCGGCAGCTTCAAAGCCGGCCTCCGCCTCTTCGAGCGTAACGATCTCGGCTTCGATCCGTGCGACGGTCTCGACAGCTTCGCTATGCATCTGCTCTTCGCGCTGCCGGTCGCGCTGATAGCTGTCCACCCGCGCCTTCAGCTCGTCTCCAAGCTGGGCTTGCCGTTCCGCTTCCCGCTCGAACGCCTCCAGCTCGTGACCGATCCGCGCCGCGGCAGCCGATCGCTCAGCCAAGGTATCGCGCAGCGGCCGCAACCGTTGGCTCAACTCCTCCTCCGCCCGGAGGGCTTGCGCTTCAGCGGTCGCCGCCTCACCCAGCTTCTCCAGAACGCCACGCAGCAAACCTTCTTCAGCCTCGACGGCTTCGTGAGAAAGAAGCCACGCCAGGTGCAGAGCCAGCGCTTCGACCTTGCTGATTTGTCCAGAAACCTCGCGGTACCGGCGCGCTTGCCGCGCCTGGCGTTTCAGCGAGTTCGACTTGTTGATTGAGCCCGCCCACCACATCATCAAGCCGCGCCAAGTTAGCTTCGGCCGCTTTCAACCTCAGCTCGGCTTCATGGCGGCGCGAATGCAACCCGGCGACGCCAGCCGCATCCTCCAGGATGCGCCGCCGGGCTTCCGGCTTGGCACTAATGATCTCGGCGATCTGTCCCTGCCTTACGAGTGAAGGGGACCGCGCGCCAGTCGCGGCATCTTCAAACAGGATCTTGACGTCGCGCGCACGCACTTCACGCCCATTGATGCGGTAAGCCGAACCCGCCTCGCGCTCAATGCGGCGGCTGATCTCGATCTGTTCTGAATCGTTGTATTCGGCCGGAGCGAGCCGCTCACTGTTGTCGATGAAAAGCGTAACTTCCGCGGTGTTGCGCGCTGGCCGCGTCGCTGTTCCAGCAAAGATCACGTCGTCCATCGCGGAGCCGCGCATCGACTTGTACGAGCTCTCGCCCATCACCCAGCGCAGCGCCTCCAGGAGATTGGATTTGCCGCACCCGTTCGGGCCGACCACACCCGTCAGCCCGCGGGAAATAGCGATTTCCGTCGGCTCGACGAATGACTTGAACCCGACCAGTCTTAATCGGCCCAGGTGCATGCTAACGGCTCCAGCCTGACACGCGGCACAACCTCGATAGTCAGAGGCGATACCGACTTCGAAGCACGGCTGATCAGTTAGCCACCGCTGTTCTTCGAGCGCTCAATTCAGCGTCGACGAGAGCTCTAAGATCCTCGATACCCAGAACTTTCTTCACCAGCTTGTTCTGAATGAAAAAATTCGGCGTCCCAATGATCCCAAGCGTACGGCCACGATCCTTAACCCACTTCAGACCCTGGATTAAGTCCTGATTCTTGAGGCAGGCGTCAAATTGAGACCGGGATAACCCGACCTGGGCGGCAACTGCGTGGATTTTATCCAGTCGAACTTCCTGCGAAACCCAACGAGTTTGCTGGTTCAGGTACTTATCGTACAGGATGAAATACTTCGATGCGGGCGCACACCTGAGTGCAATCGTCGCGTTTCCGGACGACCGTCCGATCGGAAATTCGCGGACGATCAACCGCACCTTTCCGGTATCGATGTACTCCCGCTTGAAAGTCGGAAATACTTTCATTTGGAAACGGCGGCAATGCGGGCAGGTCAACGAGGCGTATTTGACTACCGTGACCGGGGCATCCTTTCGGCCGAGCGCCATCTCCAGCAGCGGGCCAACCTTCAACACGTCATCGAGAGTCGGTTTGGCAATGACCTCGCGCCGGCCATAGTCGCTCCCATAATCGTCACGAAACGGATTGAACGGGGGCTCTTGTGAAGCGGTGCTTCCAACCGCATATGCGCTGCCCGTCGCCTGAGCTGGTTCAACCGTTACAGAGTTTGCCTGTAAAAGCTGATCACTCGAACAACCGGCAGCCGCAAGTGCGCAGACTATCGCTAAGACCGCGCGCTTGGCCGGACGGAAATACCCCTGCAACGGTCCTCCCCCCATTCCAGCTTTACCCCGCGGCCAGCAGCGGATCGATGACACCCGAGAAGCTCTCAAGTGTTGGTGCCCCCTGAAGCTTCTCGCCGTTGATGAAGAATGTCGGCGTCGAAGTCACCTTGAATTCCTTGGCGGCAACGTTCTTCTGATTGATGAGCTTGTCGAGTAGCGGCTGATCCTGAAGGCAGGATTCAAAGCTCTCTTTGGTGAAGCCCGCCTGTTTGGCGATCTCGAACAGAGCCGGCACGGGATTGGTCCGCACAAAAGCCCAGTCATCCATTTTCGAAAACAACACGGAAATCATCGGCAGTGTTTTGCCGTCACCTGAACAGCGCGCCAGCATCGAGGCAGCGGCAGCTAGGTTATCGAGTGGAAATTCACGGAAGATGAACCGCACCTTTCCCGTATCCACATACTTCTCTTTCAGCTTCGGATAGACGTCGGCGTGGAAACGCGAGCAGTGGGGACAGGTCATCGAGGCGTACTCGACGATGGTGACTTTAGCATCCTCGGGTCCGACCGAGAGTGGCGGTAAACCCGTATCCGCCATCAGTTTCGACATCTCGACCGCTTGCGCCGACTGCAGCGGCAGCCCGGCACCCAAGCCGGCGATACCGATCACAGCACCGGAACCGGCAAGCATGTGGCGGCGGCTGAGAGATGGAAAGCCCGTAGGCTGAATATGCTTCGGCAAGGTGCAGCTCCTACTGAGTGTGTAAATCTGCGGGCGGTCCGCCAAACATGGCTATGACGCCGGTAAACCACCGAACTGCACCGATTAAGGCAAATTTGCCCTGAATAGCAACTGAATGGTTTGTGAGCGCCTGCTCGATGCGGTTTGCTGTCCGGGCAGTATCCGATACGGCCCTATTCAATGGCCGCTAATGCCCGACAATTCCCGCCTGCAGCCGCTGCAAAGATGCGCGAAGCTCGTCATCAACAACGCCAGCCAACAGTTCGTCGTCACTGGCCCGGCTCGTCGCTGCCCCGCTTGCTTCGGCCTTTTCCGGCATGGGCGCCGATGCACCGCGGTTTCCAGCGTCGAGCGATAATTGCTGCAACCGCAGATCGGCAACTGCCCGGTATCCAAAATAGCTATTGATACGTTCGATGATCTGCGCAGCGCCGTACTGTACATCAAGGGCTCGAGATGGCTCCACTCTGAGCACCAAGGTCGCCCCAGGCCGGCCTTCGAAGCCAGAGTCGGCATCACCCGAGCAAATGACTTTACGTGGCCATTTAAGCCGCTCCGGCCGGGTGTAACCAGCGAGTTCCGGTCCGACGATCGCCGGCCATTCCGTCAATAGCGCAACCGTTGAGAAACCGAACTTTTCGAAGGCTTTCTGCGCCAATCCCGGCACGAAGCTGCCCACTGATTTGCCGATATTGACCTTCTGCTTACGGCGTGCCGCGCCGCGCAGGATCTCTTCTCTGCGCGTTGCCGCCTGGCTGGCGACTGCCGTCCTCCGCCTTGCATGGCAATTCGATCTGCGTTGCATCATCCCGCTCACGATCTGGCACCCGCTCCTGCTCGTTTCCCAGGAACAGCGCATAGGGTTACCATTTCATTAATGATTCGCGCCGGTCGCCCGGAGGGCTCGATGAGCACTGTTGCACAAAAACAACTCCCGCTACGGCCAGCCGGCCCGGCAACGGTTGATCGTCTGCTCGAATGGTACGACGTCGAAAGCCGCGATCTACCCTGGCGAAGCCCGCCAGGTAAGCGCGCCAACCCCTACCGCGTCTGGCTCAGCGAGATCATGCTGCAGCAGACCACGGTCAAAGCGGTCATCCCCTATTATCTCGATTTCCTGGGCCGCTGGCCGACCGTGACAAAACTTGCGGCTGCCGACCTAGACGACGTTCTCGCAGCCTGGGCTGGACTTGGCTACTACACGCGCGCTCGCAATCTGCACAAGTGCGCCGCAACCGTCGCCGAGGAGTACGGCGGTCGCTTCCCCAAATCCGAAACCGAATTGCTCAAGCTTCCCGGCATTGGCCCATACACAGCCGCTGCCATTGCCGCCATCGCGTTTGGCGAGAAGACAGCCCCCGTCGACGGCAATATCGAACGCGTAGTTGCACGGCTATTTGCGTTGCAGCTCCCGCTACCAAGTGCCAAGCCTGAGATAAAGCGGTTTGCAGCGAGCATGGTGCCGAATGATCGCCCCGGTGATTTCGCCCAGGCAATGATGGATCTCGGCGCCACCGTTTGCACACCAAGACGCCCGTCCTGCCTGACCTGTCCGTTACAAACCGATTGCCACGCCAGCGCCCGAGGAATTGCTTCCGAACTGCCGCGCAAGGCACCCAAGCCCGAACGCCCCAACCGCTACGGCCATGCCTTCGTCGCCTTGCGCGAGGATGGCTGCGTTCTGATGCGGCGACGCCCACCGGCGGGTCTTCTCGGAGGTATGCTGGAAGTACCCTCGACCGATTGGCTAACGGTGAAAACTCCGCTCAAGAATGCCTTGCGCACCGTTCCCGTGGCCGGTGAATGGTGGGCGATCCCAGGAATCGTCACGCACACCTTCACGCACTTCCGGTTGCAGCTGCAGGTCCACCTTGCGGTTGTCCCTGACGATGCCAGCTTGCATCTGTGGGCCGAGCCTGACCGCTGTTCGTGGATCAGCCGCCACAAACTCGACGACGCAGCCGTGCCGAGCGTCATGCACAAGGTCCTGCATCACGCGCTGAAAAACCAGGACGCGTGAAGCACGCCGGCCACTTTGCGCTACCAGCGGAAAGAATAACCGGCATGTCGGCCATCCGCATGCTCGCCTGCTGGCGCGCCTTCGCGGAAGAGGCGTTAACAGGTCGAGAATATGCCGCCCTTTGCTGACCGCCTTCGCGCAAGACGCGAAAACCCAGACCGTTGTTGGCGAACCCGCTCCTCACACCAACACGGATCGCAAGGTTGAGATGCGCCTGAGAACTGAACCAACCCCCACCCTTGGCGACTCGTCGCGAACAGTCCGCTTTGTCATGCTTCGCCGGGTCGGAGTTGTTGAGGTAACCATCAGACCAGCAATCCGACGTCAATTCCCATGCATTGCCGTGCACATCGTGCATCCCATTACCGTTCGCGTCGTATTTCCCAACGGCCCGCGTACGCCGGGGGCCGCGCCGGTCCTTGTCAACAAAATTTGCAAACTCATTGTTGATCGGCCCATCGGCCAAATAAGCACCTGTGACGCACGCCCGCGCGGCGTAACCCCGCTCGATCTCTGTCGGCAGGCGATAAACAGCTCCGGTCTTGCGGCTCTGCCCTTCCGTGTAGTGGTTCGCATCTTTCCAGCTGACGCAGACCACAGGGCTGATCCGGTTCAGCATAAAGCCCGGACGGAGGAAATGCCCCTTCTTGTCGTGCTTCGTGCCCATGCGACATAGATTTGCCGGGCCGATACTCGGCCTCTTTAACGAAGGCCTTGAACTGCTCGACGTTGACCTCGGACTTGCCGATGCCAAAATCGCGGCCGACCGCAACGCTTTTGGCCGGCCCGAGTTCCGCACCTTTGATGGCCACATTTGATGTTGAGCCGATCAACCCACGCCCCGCCTTAACGGGCACGACCTCCGGACACTTCGGACAATCCTGGATAGTTCTGTCGCCAGATGCTTGCTCCTCCGCCGCCGCCTCCTCGTCGGCAAAAAATGCCTGCTCCTCGGGAGCGCTTCCTCGTCCTCCGCCACCGGCGGCCGGACCACCCTGCCCCCCACCTGCGCGGGAAACTCCGCTGCCAAGATCTCCGCCAGTCTCTTTCTTTGAGCGCTCCCAATCGCCGTACTCGAACTCGCTGTCGTCCTCGATCAGGAAGAACAGACCCAAAACCACAGCAAACATAGCGAACAAACTGTAGCGCACGCGGACCTTGGCCTTGCTGCTCAATCCGGCATCGACCAGCCAAGCAAAGACACCAACCATGACGAAAATGGCGGACACCGCCACTAGAACAAACGTGTTTGTGTCAACCCTGTCCGAGCCCTCATGCGACGATAAAGCAAGCGCACAATATATGACGCACAAACGCGCATGCGGGCTTCGTAACCAGATTATCAACTGAACGAAATGCGCTCGTTTCAGACTATTTCCGGGTGAAATCTGTGTCAGTTTTCAAGCAGATTGCTTCGGTAAAGATCTCAGAAAACCGGCACTGCGACCACAAACCTTTGTCGCAGTGCCGGTTTCTTGACACCCCTCAGGGCCGGCTCTATGTTCCGACGCGTCACGAAACCCGCCGATTTTTTTTCGCCCGGATCTGCCTTTGAGGCTTCACTTGATGTCACCTGCAGGCAAGGGCTCCGACGAACACAATGGCAAGATCAGCCAAGAAGCCCGGGCCGAAATTAAACGGCGCTCAGCCGAGATCGGCCGCAGGCTCGAAGCTGCTCGCCCAACCTTACAGGATCGGAGCCAGTCAAATGGCGACCGTCAGAACGCAAGCCACGAGGCCATGGGCCGCGCGCTGAGATTGTCCACGGAGTTGATCGGAGGGATCGTCGTCGGCGCCGCACTCGGCTGGTGTTTGGATTACTACCTGATGCCATACCTTTTTGGTGTGAAGACTTGGCCGCTGATGTTCATCATATTCTTCCTGCTCGGTTCGGCCGCAGGAATGTTGAATGTGGTGCGCAGCGGAATGAAGATGAAAACCGGCCCGAGCGACCCCTCCAGGGGTCGTGCGGTTCCCGACGATGATGATGACGACAATTAAGGGGAGCACCGTGGCAGCAGAAGGGCATGGGCACAGTCCGATCGAGCAGTTCGAGATCCGGGAACTGGTGCCGATCAATCTATTTGGCATCGATGCTTCGTTGACGAACTCGGGCGCTTACATGCTACTCGCGCTGGGGCTGATCTTCAGCTTCCTGTATTTTTCGACAGGCGGCCGCTCGCTGGTGCCGACAAGACTGCAGTCTATCTCTGAAATCCTCTACGAGTTTATCGCCAGCACGGTCCGCGAAAACGTCGGCGCCAAGGGCATGCAGTTCTTCCCCCTGGTCTTCACGCTGTTCATATTCGTGCTCGTCTTGAACCTGCTCGGAATGATCCCAATTCCCGGCATCACCTTCACCGTGACAAGCCACATCGCCGTCACAGCCACCCTGGCGCTCCTCGTCATCTCGATCGTCATCCTCTACGGCCTTTACACGCACGGGATCGGCTTTTTCGGGATCTTTGTCCCCTCTGGCGTGCCGCCAGCCCTTCTGCCGCTACTGATCCCGATCGAGATCATCTCATTCATTTCCCGGCCGATCAGCCTGTCGGTCCGTCTCTTCGCCAACATGCTCGCCGGCCACATCGCCCTGAAGATCTTTGCCGGCTTCATCGGCCTGCTTCTGGGCGGCGGCATCTGGGCATTGCTCGCCCCGCTTCCACTGGCGCTGACGGTCGCCCTGACCGCACTCGAGGTTCTCGTCGCCGTGCTTCAGGCTTACGTCTTCGCCGTTTTGACCTGCATCTACCTGTCGGACGCGGTGCATGGCGCGCACTAGCTTGCCCTCACCCGTCAGGTCATCGAAATTATCGAAACCGCCGAATTCACGAACTCGGATATCTCAAACCAACCGAACTCAACGAAGGAGAACGTCATGGATCCAGCAGCAGCAAAAATGATCGGTGCAGGCCTCGCAGCCATCGGCACGGGCGCAGCCGGCATCGGCCTCGGCACGCTGTTCGGTCACTTCCTCGCTGGCGCCTTGCGCAACCCATCGGCAGCCGACGGCCAGCGCGGCACGCTGCTTCTCGGCTTCGCACTGACAGAAGCGCTCGGCATCTTCGCCCTGCTCATCGCACTCCTTCTCCTGTTCGCTTTCTAAGTCACGTTATTGCCGGGGCGAGACCTTCAAGTTGGTTCCGTCCCGGTTCTTTGAAGCGTACGCATTCTTAAAATAACCGGCGAACCATGGCTGAAAACACTCACAAAGAAGCTATTGCAGGCGAGCACCAAGTGCACACCTCAACCGGTGCTCACGGCGGTGAGCAACCCCAGTTTCCGCCCTTCAATACCGACACGTATTCGTCTCAACTCGTTTGGCTCACGCTGACGTTCACGGTTCTCTATATCTTGATGTCTCGCCTCGTGCTGCCGCGCATCGGCGAAGTGATCGACGAACGCCGCGAGCGCATCCAGCGCGATCTCGATACCGCCGAGCGCCTCAAGACCGACACCGACAAGGCGCTTGCCGATTACGAGAAGGCGCTCGCGGATGCCCGCGCCAACGCCGGCGCCATTGCCCGCGAAACCCGCGGTAAGCTTGATGCCAAGGTGGCCAAGCGTCAGGCAGCAGCCGACGCTGAAAACGCTGCTCAGATCGCCGTTGCCGAGAAGCGCATCCAGGACAGCCGCACGAAAGCGCTCGCCAGCGTCGACGAAATCGCCACCGATGTCGCTGCCGCCGTCGTCAAGCAGCTGACCGACGACGACGTTTCCGCAGCCGACATTCGCTCGGCTCTTTCGAGCCGGACAAGCTGAGGAGCTCCCACCATGCAGGACATCATCAATAACCCTGAATACTGGGTTCTCCTCTCCTTCCTCATCTTCTGCGGCATTCTCTTCTACCTCGGCGTACCCGGCCTGCTCGGCAAGGGGCTCGATGACCGCTCCGAGCGCATCCGCCACGAACTCGATGAAGCGCGGCGACTTCGTGAAGAGGCTCAAGCACTGCTGACGGAATACCAGAAGAAAGCGCGAGAAGCCGAGGAAGAGGCCAAAAGCATCATCGATCTGGCCCGCCGCGAGGCTGAATCCCTTGAGAAGGAAACCGAAGCCAAGCTGAAAGAAAGCCTCGAGCGCCGCACCCGGCTGGCTGAAGAAAAGATCTCCCGCGCCGAAGCTCAGGCCGTCAGCGAACTCAAATCCACAGCGATCGACGCCGCCGTCGCCGCAGCCGAGAAGGTCGTCGCGAAGAAAGTCGCCGGCAGCAAGGGCGACATCCTCATCAGCGAGAGTATCAAGTCGCTCGGCAACCGCCTGAATTAAATTCTATAAAAAGGTCAAGCTTTCGGGCGCTGACGCACTCCCCAAAAAAAAGTGCGGGCCCCATGCTGGTGCCCGCACTTTTTTGTTCGATTTTCAATTGACGGATCCAGCAAGCTCGCGGCGCCGCCACCAAGATCAACTCGCTCCGGGAGCCTTTCTGTCGAAGCCGACGTGCATTTTGTACTCGCCCGGACGCGCACCTTGTGCGACATCGAACGTGATCGTCTTCACCGCCGAAAAATAGCTAATCGGTCGATCGAGGTTCAGGTCAACCGCAACTTGCATGGTATCCGTCGCTACCTGCTGCCGGTTGGCATCCGTCACGAAAATGTTGATGGGAAGCATCGCTTGTCCCGTCTGTCCGCGTGGACCAAGAAGCACTCTGCCTGAGAAACCGTACTTCACCGTTACACGTCCCGGCCCGACGATGCATTCGCGCGCCGTCTTCGTAATCTCACCCCTATGCTTGACGGCAAGGCCGTCTCCGATCCGCCCGTCCTCATAAATCGTAACGTGACCTTCTCGCTCTTGCGGGACGATCTTCGGACAACCGTGGGCGATGCCGCCCGTCGAAAGCGAACCAACGCCACCGTTAGCATCCGCTTTAGCGGCCGAGAGCAGCTGATCTTCGGAGACGGCAGCAACCTGGGTCTGTTCCGATCCGCCTCCAAGGATGCTCGAACCGAATCCGGATGACAGTGACGGTATGCTACAGCCTGCAAGACCAACAGCGGCGAATGCCGCAATCCCGCAAACCGCGACCGATCGCAATTTGCGCGGCGCACGTACCGTCCGGCGCCGTGTAACCTCCAGCCCAGTGCATTGCATGATGCCCTGCGAGCCCCCATACTTTGACTGCCGCGAACGGAGCAGTTTGTTCATCCCCCGGCACGCCATTTCAAGACGTGTTGTCTTCACACAACTCAGAGCCTACCACCCCCATATGCTTCCAGAAAAGTGCTCGTCAGGGCGATCCAGATCTCAATTTCGGAAAACCGAGACCCATAGACAATGAATACAAACTCAGGCTCACCGAAAACGTCGCCCCAGATTGCGAAACGTTCGCTAAAGGTCCTGCTAGCCGCCCCGCGTGGTTTCTGTGCCGGCGTCGACCGTGCCATCAAGATCGTCGAACTGGCGCTTGATAGATTTGGTGCACCGGTCTACGTGCGTCATGAAATAGTTCACAACCGCTATGTCGTTGATTCTCTACGGTCTAAAGGCGCCATTTTTGTGGAAGAACTCGATGAGATACCGGAGACGGATCAGCCTGTGATATTTTCAGCACATGGCGTCGCCAAGTCGGTCCCGCATGCTGCAAAATTACGCAATATGTTTGTGCTCGATGCAACCTGTCCTCTGGTGTTCAAAGTCCATTTCGAAGCCGTCCGGCACCATGAATCCGGCCGCCAGGTGCTTTTAATCGGTCATTCGGGCCACCCGGAGGTGATCGGCACCATGGGTCAACTCCCCGCCAATTCGGTCACCTTGATCGAGACCGTCGCGGATGCCGATCGCTTTCAGCCAGTTGATCCAAAAAAACTCGCCTTCACCACACAGACTACCTTGTCCGTCGACGATACCGCCGAGATCGTCGAGCGCCTGCGGCTGCGCTTCCCGACGATTGTCGGCCCGCACAAGGAGGACATCTGTTACGCAACCACCAACCGGCAGGTCGCCGTCAAAGAGATCGCCGCCCAGTGTGATCTTGTTCTTGTGGTCGGCGCGCCTAACAGCTCCAATTCACTGCGCCTTGTCGAGGTTGCCGAAAGAGGTGGTTGCCCCTCCGGCCATCTCGTTCAGCGGGCTTCCGACATTCCATGGGATGTCGTGCCGTCCTCGGGCGGCACCATCGGCATTACCGCCGGCGCATCGGCACCCGAAATCCTGGTCGATGAGATCATCTCAGCGCTGAAAGAGCGCTACGATGCCTCCGTCGAGGTGGTAACGACCGCCGAGGAGAATATCGCCTTCAACATTCCCCGCGCGCTGCGTGAGGCCACTTCAGTCAACTGACGGACCAGCACCGGCCTGAGCCCACCACAAGAGCAAAACGAGAAGCGAATCCCTGATGGCCGTTTACACCGATGTCAGCGACGATGACCTCGCGCAGTTTCTGCAGCGCTACGATATCGGCGAATTGCTCTCCTATAAGGGCATCGCGGAAGGTGTCGAGAACACAAATTACATCCTGCACACCACAGCCGGCACTTACATTCTGACCCTGTATGAGAAGCGCGTTGCTACTGCCGACCTTCCGTTTTTTCTCGGACTCATGGAACACCTTGCCCAGCACGGCGTCTCCTGTCCGCTACCGGTCCGCGACCGCGAAGGCCGCAACCTGAACACCTTATGTGATCGTACCGCTGCTCTGATTACATTCCTGGAAGGCTTTTGCGCCCGGCGCCCGCAACCGCATCACTGCGCCAAGGTCGGCAAAAGCCTGGCCCGGCTACACCTTGCCGGCGGCGGCTATGCAATGCGCCGTGACAACTCCCTCGGCCCAAGCGGCTGGCGTCCCTTGTTTTCTCACTTCGCCGACGCGGCCGACACCATCGCCGGCGGCCTGCAATGCGAAATATCTGCCGAGCTTGACTGGCTGGAGACGAATTGGCCCGCGGATCTTCCCGAAGCCATCATCCACGCCGACCTGTTCCCCGATAACGTCTTCTTCCTCGGCGACAAGCTCTCCGGCGTCATCGACTTCTACTTCGCCTGTAACGATTACCTAGCTTACGACCTCGCCATCTGCCTCAACGCCTGGTGTTTCGAAGAAGACTTCTCCTTCAATGTCACCAAAGGCCGGGCGCTGCTCAAGGCGTATGCCGAGGTACGCCCGCTCGAGGACGCCGAACGTGCGGCCATCCCAACACTCGCGCGAGGGGCCGCATTGCGGTTTTTGCTGACACGCTGTTACGACTGGCTCAACACGCCGCCCGGCGCCATCGTCAAGCCGCATGACCCTAAAGCCTACCTACGCCGGTTGCGCTTCCATCAGCGCGCCAGGACGATTGCGGACTATGGCTGCTGAAGATCACCCGATCCTTTCATGACGAAACAGATCAACGGCCCCCAACATGCCCACCGCCAAAGCAAAACCAACCGTGACGATTTACACTGACGGCGCCTGCTCTGGAAATCCCGGCCCGGGCGGCTGGGGCGCAATCTTGATGTCCGGTGAACACCGCAAGGAGCTCAACGGCGGTGAGGCGCTCACCACCAACAACAAGATGGAGCTGACCGCCGCCATTGAAGCCCTCGCCGCTCTGAAGCGGTCAAGTAGGGTCGAGCTGCATACCAATTCAACCTATGTGCAAAACGGCATCCAGAAATGGATCCATGGCTGGAAGCGCAATGGTTGGCGCACCGCCGACAAGAAACCCGTCAAGAACGCCGAACTATGGCAACGCCTCGACGAGCTCCGTGCTGGGCACGAAGTCGACTGGCACTGGGTCAAGGGCCATGCCGGTCACCCAGAAAACGAGCGCGCCGATGAACTCGCCCGCGAAGGCATGGCACCGTTCAAGGGATGAAGCGTTTTGAGACCGCGCCGCTACTGCCACGACAGCACGCCTCGGGATCGGTCGTTGAAACAGTATCGGGAATAGCCGTGAAGCTGTTCGGTGAATGCGTTTCGAGTCTGGGAAGAGCCGACATCGCAAACGCAAGCTAAACGCCACCGTAGCAACTGCCAGATTGGCATATTGAACCTTCCTGCAGGTGCAAGGCAGATCGACGGCAACAAATTGGATTGAACCAGCCAAAACACCTTCTGCGAACTGCAGACCAGTGGCATCAACCGTCAGTTTCTTGACCTGCAAACACCATTGGTCGCTGCTGTTTTTCCGCCGGCAACTGTCAAAAAGACCGCCCGGAAGTACCGATGCGGACATGGGGCAGTCAATGCTAAGTCCCCTAAAACCTACCGCCCAAAAAACGCATCAGCAAATCAATGTAGTACCCGTGACATAACGGCAGGTGTTTTCCGGAAAGGTTTGACATACATCAACGAGATGCACTCAGACTTCCGAAACTTGGCAGCACAACAAAACTTCCGCGCGATCAAACTCGCCAAACGAGATCGGCCATAGATCAAGCCGCATGGTGGATTGAAGTGATAAATCGCCATTCTTGATGGCTGCTCCTGATCGCCATCCTCCACGTTGGGCCAGCGTGCGCCAATGATATGCTTCGTAACGACGCCTTGGAGTTTCTGGGGCCGTTACCCAATGAATGGAAAAGCCAAAACGGCAATCCGCTCACTTCGGAACGCATCAAGCTTGGTCAGCGCCTGTTTGAAGATCCGCGACTGTCCGCGACGGGTAAGGATAGCTGCACTTCCTGTCACGATCTCAAGAAGTTTAGCAGCAACGGTCAGTCCGTTGCCATTAGTCATAGTTGGCAGAAAGAGCCTCGCAATGTGCCAACGGTATTGAACGCGGTCTTCAATGACTCCCACACCCAGGGCGATGAGTTGAGTGAAAAGCGCATCCGGGCAGGCATCGGCCTGGATGACTTCCCTATTCAGGTGCTGGAACAGTTGCAGGCGGATTCCGATCTGGCTTACGTTTGGATCAGAAACGCAGATCACGCCATCCACGATTGCGACGGCCCTTGAAGCTTACCTGTCAACGCTCATCACACAGAACAGCCCGTTTGATGAATTCATGCAGGGCGATAACGCCGCGCTTACCATCGAGCGGCAATTGGGATTAGCCGCTTTTATCGACAAGGGTTGTATGGCATGCCATTATGGACCAAGTCTTGGAGGTGACGAATACGAAGAATTCAACACTCCACGGATGCTGGTTCAACGGCCGCAGAAACCAAGCATCGGGTTCGGGTCACAACATTACGCAATGTCGCGCAGACGGGTCCCTACTTCCATGCCGGTCACGTTGATCGCCTGGATCAAGCGGTGGCGATGATGCTCAAAACCCAGCTCGATGATCCTGGGTTTGGAGGCGAAATAAAGTCATCATGGCGTTTTTGAAAAGCCTTTCGGATCCCGTGAAGTCGGACAATTGAGCGTGGCAAAAACGGTGGGCTTTTAAAGGTTCGTGTTTACCAAGCCAGCACACCCGAAGTGTTGCCGCCAACTTGGGCTTAATCGCTCAGCTGGCCTGGCAGATGGTCTCGTCCCGCCACCATCGAAAACAATGCACCAAAACGAAACCGAGAGGCCGACCAACCACCGGCCCCTCGCCCCTATCTCAAATCATATTACCCATCGCCGAGCACAGCGTAGCCGCACTCGACTTATCGTGCTGAGGCGGGGCCTCATCGATGTTGAGAACCTTGACGACGCCATCATCGACCAGCATGGCGTAGCGCTTCGAACGCACACCAAGACCGAAACCCGAAAGGTCTATATCGAGACCTGTTGCTTTAGCGAATTCAGCAGCGCCGTCCGACAGCAATTCGATCTGACCGGCTGCCCCTGTGTCCTTGCCCCATTGGTCCATGACGAAAACATCGTTGACCGCCGTGCAGCAGACCGCATCGACACCTTTTGCCTTGATCTCCTCGAGCCGCTCCAGGAAACCCGGCATGTGCTGTTTGTGGCAGGTCGGCGTGTAAGCACCCGGTACGGCGAACAATGCCACCTTGCGGCCGGAGAACACATCCGAAGTTGTCTTGGGCTGCGGACCTTCCGATCCCATCACGAAAAATTTGGCTTCAGGCAGCCGGTCGCCGACACCGATGGTCATAGGTCTATCCTCCAGAATACTTCGGTTGAAATGCTTGCTCGTGGAATTGTCAGGGGTTTAAACGCCGTGTTAGCCAATTCGGTTCGCGGCGGGGCCGATCCCCTCGCGCCCGAGTAATGTGCGAGAAAGAACGAGGGCAGCAGCCTCACTGCAACCGCAGCTCGCGCTCCGATTGCCCTTTAGTCCCAACAAGAGTCAATGTAATTGTGCGCCCCTTGAGTTCATCAAGTTCGAACGCGTCGCGCAGATCTATGACGAAACGTGCTCGCTCCCCTGCACCGTCATTGCCGCCACTTTCCACCCGCCGGGCCATCGGCAGGTAGATACCATCGGGAGCCTCGGCGAACACATCGCCCTTATCGGCTGCGCCAGCAAAGTCCACATCCAGCACGATGCGTGGCGCGCCTCCCGTCAGCACGATCTCTTGGCCGACGAGTTCTGGATCACCGGCTCGTTTACGCCCTGTCGTTCGAGGCGCATGCTCCAACGCTTCCGACAACTCATCCGGCATCGCTAACGACACACCGTGCGGCACATCCAAAGCCAGTCGCGCTTCGGCGGGAATGCAGATTTCCCGGCAAACACCGAAGGCAAAATCGAGCTTGAGATCGATTGGACGCGCGGCATCACTCGGGGTAATCACAACCGGCAACACCACGTTGTCTTTGTAGCCGATGGTGTCGCCAGTCTCGTCCGTCAGCCGCTTCGGCGCGGGAAAAACAACTCTTGCCTCAGCCACGTTGGTCGACTTCGACCAATCGAAGTTCGGAGGCACTCCGCCCGCGTCACCCGGATGGCGCCAATAGGTCTTCCAGCCGGGCCGTAATTCAATCTGGATTCCGGCAACAATTTTTTGCGTCTCACCAGCTTGCGCAGTACCCCGACCTACCATCATCCGCACTCGCGAGGCGTGACCATCGACCCAGTGGGTTGTAACACCCGATCCAGCCTGCGCCGGTAATGATAGGTGGTGGACAATCAAACTAAGAGTTGTCGACAAGGCGAGACAGGCGCCAGCCTTCAGAAAAATCCGTTTGGTTAACGAATTCGGGATCAAGTCTCTCATCCTGTTCTCTTCGGCTCGTTATCATCACTTAAGCCGTTTCTCGCACATCGCAAATCACGACTCCTTCATTTTCCGTGACGACCGCCCGCTTTGCACGTAAGCCCCCATTGCTGCGACCGAAACCCGCTTCACAACAGCTGCTAAGCAGCGCTAAGCTATCACCATGTGCAAGTCGTCCACACGAGATGAACACGGTGCCTGCTTCCTCGAAGGCCAGCTCTTAATTGCGATGCCGTCAATGTCGGACGCTCGCTTCGCGCGATCCGTCATTTACGTGTGCGCGCATTCCGATGAAGGCGCCATGGGTCTCATCATCAATCAAACCGCAAAGCACATCTCGTTTCCCGACCTACTCGACAGGCTAGAGATCTTTCCTTCACTCGAGAGCAAGGACGAGGGGAGGGCCTACAAGGATGTTCCGGATTTGCCTGTCCACGTCGGTGGTCCCGTCGAGACCGGCCGCGGCTTTGTGCTTCACACCGCGGATTACTATGCCCAAGAATCCACCCTGGCGATCCAGAACGAAATTTGCCTGACGGCCACCTTGGAAATCCTCAAAGCCATTGCGGCTGGTCGCGGTCCCGAGCACGCCCTGCTCGCCCTCGGCTATGCCGGCTGGTCGCCGGGTCAGCTTGAAAGTGAAATACAAGCCAACGGCTGGCTCAATTGTCCGGCCGATCCAGACATCGTCTTTTCAGAAAACCAGCCCGACAAATACGCGCAGGCCCTCGCCACGCTCGGCATCGACCCTTCCCACCTGGTCGCCGACGCTGGTCACGCATAGGGCTGACTAGCCGTTTTCTCGTTTTTTTATTGGCGCGCCGTCGCCGACACCCGCTGGCGCCGGCTGCCCTTTTGCATCCGTTGGTCGGGCCGCACTCGTCTCGCCAGCTAGACGCTTCAGAACTCGCTGCAATGCCGGGCGGCAGATGCGCATAGGGGTCTGCCTCATCCGAGCTGGCCGGCGGCGGTGAACCATTGCCAGACGGTGGAACTGGAACTGATTTAACGGTCGCCAAGGGCGGCGGTGAAGCAGGACCCTTCGCATTTGATGGGGGTAACGTTGGTGGCCCGGTTCGATCGCGGTCGGCTTTCTGGTTGGGATTGTCATGGGTCCGCGCTGAAGGCTGCGGCGAACGCTGTGCGGCCGGCGGTGGTGGCGGTGTCTGTGGTTTATTCTGATGCGTTGCAGCTGTCTTTGTCGCGGGCGGCGCAGAAGTCCCACTCCCGCGACGAACCTCTCGTTCCGCAGCTGCAGCGACTGCGGTGGCTGTCTTTAGAGGACTCTCCGAAACGGCCGGAATGATGGGCGGAGCCGGCGGCGGTTTCGTGGGCCGAACGGATTTGGGCACCATGGGTGGTGTCGCTGGCTGCGCAGCCTTTCCTGCACCGCCCCCCGATCCTGCTGGAGCTGAGACGCGGCTGCCCTTGCCGGTACCCATAGTGGCATCCTGAGGAGGTGCACCGGGACTTGAAGCGCGACGTCTGGAAAGATCCTGGGTCTTCGGATCCGTGGCCGCTGGCGTAGGTGTTGAGGCCCGCAGCGGCGGTTGGCTAGGCGGCGATTCATCCGCCGCGGACTTCGGTGAACCACTCGCATTGGCAGTCGGCGCTTGCGGCGGCGGCTTGGCTTGGCCGCTCGCCGGCCGCTGTGAGCCAGTCATCGGTATCTGTGCATTCTGCGGAATGGGTGGTGTTGTTGCCGGCTGCGACCGCACCTCCCGAAGCTGGGACGGCGGAGCTACGTTCTTGGGCGGCCCACCGCCTGGATTATTGGCGAAAGGATCTGCTGGTCTACCGGAAGCCTCTTTCGGCCGACTTGACGTCGGTGGCGCGACGGATGGTTGCGTCGGCCGTGCCGTTGTTGCGGCCGGCCCTTTCGCTATATTCTGAGGAGTGGGAGCATTTTCAGCCGGCAGCTGTCGCTCCAGCGGCCGCACGGCCATATTCGGAAGACTGGCAAGCGTTCGCCGCGCGTCCTTGACGACATCCTCGCTCGCGGCCCGCTGAGGCGACTGCGGAGCCCTTGGGCCTGGCCCACCGTTGGCTGGAGGGGGTCTATCGTAAGCAATCTGCCGCACCGGTGGCCGCTGTGCCAACGAACGGTTGTCCCCTGCCGCTGCCAGCGGTGCTTGCGCGGCATCCTCGACGTCAGACCGCTTCTTCTTCGCCTTCTTCGGCCGCGTCCGAAACAAACCCGCTGCTTCAAGTTTGCGTTCTGATTTGGCAATCAACTTCACCAACTCGACAACATCGGCGTCAGGCATCGGCTCGCCATAATAGAGACCCTGCCCATACTCGCAACCGATCGCGCGTAAAAAGACAACGTCCTCCTCTATCTCGACACCCTCGGCGAGCACTTTCTTACCAAGTTCATGCGCCAATGAAGCAATCGAGCGAATAACCGCAGCCCCCTCGCCCTCGCCTGCGGTCCCCGCCTGAACTATGGACTTGTCGACCTTGATCGTCCCGACGGGAAACCGCTGCAGGTATGTAAGGGATGTGAAACCGGCACCGAACTCATCAAGCACGATCTCCGAGCCGGCTGCCCCGAGCGCCTGCATCATCTCAGCGGCCCGCTCTGGATTCTCCATCGCCAGCGCTTCGCTCACTTCGAGCCGGATACAGTGTGGCGGCACGATGTGTCGCCCAATGATCTGTCGCCATTCCTCCACCAACTCAGGTCGGAACAGTTGGCAGTTCGAAATATTGATGCTCGCAAAAAGCGGCGCGTCGGCCCGCGGCAGCAGTCTCTGCCACGTCTTCGCCGACTCCACCGCTCGCAACAGCAAGTGGTTGCCCACCTTCTTGATGAGATCGGACTTTTCAGCGATCTCGATGATGCTGCCGTGACTGATCAGCTTATCCTTCGGGTGGTCCCAGCGCAGGACCGCTTCGAAACCAGCAAGCTCCTCGGTCGGCAAATAAACGATCGGTTGGAAATAAACCGCGATCTGTCCGGTATCGAGTGCTTTGCGGAGTTCCTGTTCTCTAAACGCCAGCCCAGAAGCCTCGGTGCGCATATCGGGGTGGTAGATCTCGATCCGGTCCGCACCCTTGCGCTTCGCCCGGTACATGGCGATTTCGGCACCCTTGAGAAGCTCTTCCGGCGACGTCCCGTCACCATCATAAACAGCAATCCCAAGCGAGCCGGTCACAATGATGTCTTGCCCGGCGATCTTAATCGGCGATCGAAGCGAACGTCGGATCCGCTCGGCTAATGCTGCAAGCTCACGCGGGTCCTGCTGGTTGAGAAGTAGCACCGCGAATTGATCACCCGCGATCCGCGACAGGGTATCTTGCGCTCCCAGGTGACGTTTGAGCCTCCGCGCAATGGTCAGAAGCAGACTATCGCCGACAACCAGGCCGAGATTCGCGTTGATGCTCCGGAACCGATCGAGATCGATGAAGATGATCGTCGGACGAACGTCCGCCTCACTCTTCGATCGCTCGCTTGCTACCTTGAGCCGGTCGAGGAAAATCTCCCGGTTAGGCAGGTCGGTCACGCGGCAGCGAACCGCATCCTGAAGAAGTCTCTCATGCGTCCTTTTGGGATCGGTGATGTCGCGCAGAAGTCCAACGCAACGAACATTACGCCGGTCCGCACTCTCAACGCTGGCGGCTTCTAATTCATACCAGCGGTAGGTGTTATCGGAATGGCGCAGCCGGAACTCTATTCGAATGCGGCCACCGGAACGCTCCTGAATTGACCACAACACCAATCGAAACCGGTCACGGTCGCCTTGATGCACATGCTGCAAAAACTCCTCAACCTTGGTCGAGAGTTCACCTTGGTTCAAGCCAAGTTGCGCTTCGAGAACCGGACTGACTTTGATTTCGTCGCGACGCGCACTCCACTCCCAAGTCGCTGCGCCAACTCCATCGACCGCCAGGGCCCTGAGCAGCTTTTCGTCCGGCGCCGAACCATAGGCTGGCTCCATTGAGCGGAATGCGAACTGCGTCACCGTAAAACCGATCAAGACGACAACGAGGACGAGACCCGCCGCCAACCCAGCCACGACGATGTCGCCGGACATACGCCCGGTTAGAGTTACGGCGGTCCCGAAGATCCAAACCAGGAACAACATCCAGGTCGGTATAAGCGACATCGCCCGGTCCTGACCGCGCACGGCCAAGAACATGATGAGCGCAACCCCGGCACCACCGATCAACAGGAACGACAAACGTGCGAAGGTCGCCGACAAACGCGGATCGACCACCGCCACGGCGATCAGCGCCAATTGCGCCAGCATCCACACGCCGAACAGCATGCGAACCAGCCCATGTCCCAGCCCCAACCTCAAGAACGTGTAGAGGAAGATGACCATGCTGGCCGCTATCGAGGCCTCGCCAGCGGCACGATAAACGGCATTGTCCTCGGGTCTTAAATTGAACAGCTTATGAAAGAAGCCAAAGTCGACGCAAAGATAGACCAGCACACACCAGGCGACCAATGCCGCGGTCGGGAAGATCGCTTTGTGATTGGCAGCAAAGATGGCAGTCAAAAAGATCGCCATCAGGCCTGTCAGGCCAAGCAGCGTCCCGTTGAAGAGCTGCCGTTCCCGGACCTTGAGTTCATAGGCCAAGGGCTTCCATAAAAAGATGCGGGCGAATCTCTCCGACGACAGCTCAGCAACGTAGGTAATCGTCTGCCCCGGCTCCAACGAGATACGGAACACGTCGGCACGGTCGCTTTGCACCCGTTCCGGCACGAAGCCGATCGAGGGTGTGACAGCGCCAATCCGGCGCGCGTCGAGATCCGGCCAGACTCCACCCGAACCGACACTGTTGTAACGATCCGCCGTCAACCACCGCTCGATGTGGCGGTCGGTACGGTTGGTCAATGCGAAGACGATCCAATTGGGGTTGGTGCTTGGCGTCAGTGCTTTGACGTACATACGCCCAACGACGCCATCCAAGCCCGCCGCCGTTTCAACCTGCAGGCTATCCCCGCGGTTGTCCCAGATATCCCCGCGCGATGTTATTTCGATGCTGTCATATTTCGGGTTGACGGCGATCGGCTCCAGCGCAGCAATCGGACCGGCTTGCAACAGCCACCCGGCGAGAACGACCGTCAGCATCGCGACAAGGCGAAGCCGGAACCATGCCACTTTGGACATGCCGCCTCCCTGGTCGGGATGATCGCCGTTCATATTCCGTCTGCCCCCTCATCGGTTTCGTCGGCCAGAAGCGCGAATCGAATATGATCCTGCCACGATCCGCTGATCTTGAGATAGCGGCGCGCCAGGCCTTCCCGCGCGAATCCCGCCCGTTCCAACACACTTATCGAGGCTGTATTGGACGGCATCGAGGCAGCTTCAAGCCGATGCAGACGCAACTTTCCGAACGCGTAGGGGATAACCGTGCGTACAGCGTCGCTCATATGGCCCCGTCTGATATGGGCCACACCAAGCCAATAACCCAGAGTCGCGCACTGCATGACCCCGCGCCGCACGTTGCCGAGCGTCAATCCGCCAACCAATCTGTCTTCGGCGGTTTCAAACACGCCGAACGCATACCCCAGATCTTCCCGTGCTTCCCGTTGATAATGGCGGATTCGCCGCCGGTACGAGCTACGCCAAAGCTCGTCCTGCCGCCACTCAGGCTCCCACGGCTTCAGGTGAGCACGGCTCACGGATCTCAAATCCGACCACTCCGTGTAATCGTCCAGGCATAGCGGCCGCAGATGGATTCGTGCGCCACGCACGATTTCTGGAGCTTCGTTGGCTACTGACGGACGCAGGAATGCCAAGGATCCATCCTCTTCAAGCAGCCGCGGCGCGGAACGACCGACTGGCCCTCTGGGCGTGATCTTGAGACCTCGCTCCCGCTCCGACAACGGCAACCGTCGGCTCTCCCCAAATCATGGTCTCGAGCAGTTGGCGTACGTCCTCGCCTTCGACGGCATCCACCTTGGCGATCAGCTCATTCTTATCCATCAGCCGACCGTGGCAAATGAGTTGCCGTGCCATCTGTTCGGCCCGCGCCCCGGAGCTCTCAAGCCCCATCATCAGTCCTGCTTTCAACTGCGCCTTGGCCCGCTGCACTTCCGCGCAACAGGGCCCATCCTCAGCTAGACGCCGGATCTCATCGGAGAGCACATCGAGAAGCTCATCGGCAAGCTCAGGCCCAGTCGCCGCATGCACCGTCATCACTCCGGTATCGCTCAATCCCCATACCGAGGAGTACACCGAATAACACAGCCCGCGCTTTTCACGCGCCTCTTGGAACAGCCGTGACGACATCCCTCCGCCGAGCAAGCCGGACAGCACTTGCGACGCGAAATAGCCAGGCTTGCCATAGGCCGGGCCTTCAAAGCCGATCAGCACGTGGCATTGTTCGTATGGCCGCGACGAAGCTGTCACGCCGCCGCGATAACACGCCTTCTCGCCGTTTGCGGGACCGCACTCAACACAGCCAAGCCCGGCAAACAGGTCTTCAGCGAGCTGGACGACCTTGCCATGCTCAACGCCGCCCGCCGCACTCAACACCATGCTCGGCGAGATGTAACGGCTATCAAGATAAGAGCGCAGCCCATCCGCCGTAATCGCCGTCACCGTCTCCGGTGTGCCAAGAATCGTCCGGCCAAGCGGTTGTCCCGGATAAGCCGCCTCCTGCGCCAGATCGTAGACAACGTCGTCGGGACAATCGCGGCTCGCCGCGATCTCTTGCAAGATGACATCCTTTTCGCGCCGCAGCTCCTCCGCATCGAAGCTGGAGTTCTGCAGAATATCGGCCAGGATCTCGAGAGCCGTGCCCTCATCTCCCTTCAAAACCCGCGCGTAATAGGCGGTCGTCTCAAGGCTTGTCGCCGCATTGAGGTCGCCTCCGACACCCTCGATCTCTTCGGCGATGTCCTGGGCGGTACGCTTCGCGGTTCCCTTGAACGCCATATGTTCGAGAAAATGCGCGATGCCGTTTTCCGGAGCGGGATCATGACGCGCACCAACACCGACCCAGGCCCCCAGTGAGACAGTCTCCAGATGCGGCATCTCATGGGTAACGACCCTGAGGCCGTTAGTAAGTGTGCTGAGGTTCGTTGTCATCCGGCCCCTTAGGCGTTGCTGTCCGCCACTACGCGGGCATTATTTTCAATGTAAGTTTCGATCACCGACTGCTCATTGTCGAGCACAGGAAAACGCTCTTCCTCACTCATCAACGATTTCAGACGCTCGGGTAGCCCGGGCCGTTGACCCGTAATTGCTTCCATCGCATCGGGAAACTTGGCTGGATGCGCCGTCGCCAGCACCACACGCGGCACCGCGGGATCGCAGCCCGCTTGGTTTTGATTCGAGGCATGGACCCCGCACGCCGTGTGTGGCTCAACCAGGTACTGCGCATCGCTAAGCAGTTTGCGCACGATCCCAGCAATGTCACTCTCGCGGGCTGAAGCGGCTGCGAAATCCTCACGCATCGCGGCAACAACCTTTCCGTCCAGCTCAAATCGCCCCGATTGCTTCAGGCTATCCATCTGTCGGCGCACACTGACGGAATCGCGGTTTGAAGCCTCATAAAGATAACGCTCGAAATTCGAGGAAACTTGGATGTCCATTGACGGCGACGTCGTTGCGACAACACCGCAGGTTTCATAAGCGCCCGTCTCCAGCGTCCGCGGCAGAATATCGTTCTCGTTCGAGGCGATCACCAAACGCTCGATCGGCAGCCCCATTTTCTTGGCCGCGTAGCCCGCGAAGATGTCGCCAAAATTGCCTGTCGGCACCGAAAAAGAGATGCGCCGGTGCGGTGCCCCTAAAGCGGCGGCGGCTGCGAAGTAGTAGGTAATCTGCGCGACGATCCGCGCCCAGTTGATGGAATTGACGCCTGACAACTGCACGCGATCGCGGAAGGCGTGGTGGTTGAACATTGCCTTCACCAGCGCCTGGCAGTCGTCAAACGTACCCCGCACAGCTACGGCATGGACGTTGGCTTCGCCCGGCGTCGTCATCATGCGTCTTTGCACATCCGAAACCCGGCCCTCCGGGAAAAATATGAACACATCGACGTTGGCCGAACCGCGAAAGGCTTCAATCGCCGCTCCACCGGTGTCTCCCGAGGTCGCACCGATGATCGTCGCCCGGCTCGCGCGCTTTTGCAGGACATGATCCATCAGCCGCGCCAGAAGCTGCATGGCAACATCCTTGAACGCCAGCGTCGGCCCGTGGAACAGCTCCAGCACAAACTGGTTTGTGTCAATTTGAACGAGCGGTGTCACAGCCGCGTGCCCGAAGCTTGCATAGGCTTCGCGCGCCATTTCACTCAGGGCTTCACGGCCAACCGTGGTGCCGACAAATGGATGGATGACCTCGACAGCAGCCTCGGCGAACGGGCGGCCCGCGAATGAAGCGATCTGGCCCGCATCGAACCGTGGCCAGCGTTCCGGCACATAAAGGCCGCCATCCCGCGCAAGGCCGGCAAGCAGCACCTCTTCGAAGTTCAGTATGGGAGCTTCGCCCCGTGTCGAAACATAGTCCAACGGCACATCTCTAAGGCTTGGCTGCAACGCTTCCCCAGCTCGACATTGCAGCATCGTCCGCTTCGGGATCTCTGTGACGAAGGCCGGACTGTGTTGACTGCGGGCAGAGAGGCTGGCGCAGGGCGATATTATGCGAACTGGAGCGCAACGTAATCCCGCAGCTCACCGACAACAAGATGCCGATTTTACGGCCTCAATCGTGACCATGCATAAGCGACATAGACGCCGAGCAGCGTTAACGCCAGACCAAACCAGGTCAGCGCGTATTCCAGATGCCGGTTGAGGATAGCGATATCCGAGACACCTGGACGCGGCCATGAGGCCCCGTCGAGAGCCGCGTTGTCTTTGCGTGACGATCGCTGTACCGGCTCGGCCACAATAAAAACCGGCGCCGCATCAACACCAGCGCCCGCTTCGAACGCAGACCCCTGCATTCCCGCGAGGTCGCGCCAATACCAAGTGTTGCTCTTGGCGTTGTTATCCGGCGTGAAGAAACCAGGTTTAGCCGGTAGCCGCGCGTTACCGGTTACCTCAATCTCACCCCCCCCGGCTTGCCAGACCTCAGGCTTGTCTTTGACCCTCCGGACGATATAGCCCCGATTGACCCAGACCACCTTGCCAGGCGCATATTGAAGCGGTTGATAGACGTCGTACCCAGGCCCCAACTTCGGCTGTGGCGCATAATAGAAGCGCTCTTTTCCTGGAACAAATTCGCCGCGAACCTTGACCCTCTGATAGTCGGTTTCAGCTGGCTTGCGCGTTGAGATAACCTCCGCCAATTCAAGCGGTTTGCCGTGAAGGCGCGCTTCGACTACGGCAATTAAAGCTTCTTTTTCCGCCTTTCTGTAGAGCTGCCAGGTGCCCAGTCCGAACAGGATCACCAGCCCGACAAGGCTCAGTAAGGTTGGCCACAACAGGCCCGCACGCGCGATACGAGCGATCATACCAATTTCCCAAAACAACTAGCAGGTCAGTCGTCAGACAGGCGGCCTTCCTCGGCCCGGTGGTAATACTGCAACGCAATCAGTGTGGCTTTGAGGAACCGCAGGAGCCCAAGCGCGAGGATCGGTGTGACGACACCCCACAAAGCAACGTGAACCCAAAGCGGCGGCTCGAAGTTGAACTCCACCCACAAAGCTCCTCCGAGCACCAGAAAACCCAAAATGAATATTGCGAAGACCGCAGGCCCGTCGCCCGTATCGACGAACTTGTAGTTGAGGCCGCAAACCGAACAGCGCTCGCGCAGATTGAGAAACGTCTGTAGCAGTGAGCCTTTCCCGCACCGCGGACATGTTACCGTCAGCCCCGCGTAGATGGGGGAAACGGATGTGCCCTGCGTCCAGGTATTTTTTGCTTTGATCATCAATCGGCACCGTTGAAAACACGTCGCGGCGACAAGGCCCGAGGGCTTCAAAAAGTCGAGGGCGGCCTTTCGCCGCCCTCCCAGTCTCAAGCACAAGCATACCCTGTCAATCTCAGTGCCCGGCGGCAGCCCCAGCCCCGGCACCCCAGACATAGATGGATGCGAACAAGAACAGCCAGACCACGTCAACAAAGTGCCAGTACCAAGCGGCAGCCTCGAACCCGAAGTGCTGTTTCGCTGTAAATTGGCCCTTCATGGCTCGGATCAGGCAGACAAACAGGAAGATCGTCCCGATCACCACGTGAGCTCCGTGGAACCCAGTCGCCATGAAGAACGTCGAACCGTAGATATGACCTGCAAAGTTGAATGCCGCATGGCCGTACTCATAGACCTGGCAGACCGTGAACAGCGCGCCCAGCACAACGGTGCATACCAGGCCATAGATGAGCTGGTCCCGCTTGCCCTCCAAAAGCGCATGGTGCGCCCACGTGACCGTCACACCGGAAAGCAACAGGATCAGCGTGTTAACGAGCGGCAGGCCCCATGGATTGAAGGTGTGCTGGAAATTCGCCGAAGCTTCCGGTGGCCAGTGCCCGCCTGTCAGTTCGTCACGCTGAACGAGACCGATCGATTGCGTAATGTTTTCGGGTTGAAAAATGCCCGAGGGAAACAGCGCCACATCGAAGTAAGCCCAGAACCAAGCGACGAAGAACATCACCTCCGAGGCGATGAACATAATCATGCCGTAGCGCAGATGCAGCTGAACCACCGGCGTATGATCGCCTCGATCACCCTCACGGACAACATCGGCCCACCAGCAGTAAGCGACATAGCACAGCGCCGCGAATGAAATCAGGAACAGATACGGCCCCGTCAAGCCGAACAGCTCGCCGCCCAAATTGGAGCGCATCCAAACGATGGCGCCAATCGCGGTGCCGAGTGCCGCCACCGAAGCCACAATCGGCCATGGGCTGGGATCGACAAGATGATAATCGTGGTTCTTTGCGTGGCTATCTGCCATGTTTCTCTCCCAAAGTTCCCTCACCGCAGTTCTTGGTCGGCAGTTTGTCTCCCAGGAACCAGAGTTGCGTTTGCTCCAAATTTAATTCAGCCCGGCGATCCGCCGTGCACGCCTGCTCCGTCATTCGCTTTGCCCGCCGGCGTATCGACCTGCGCACTCGCATCATTGGCCGCTTCAGCCGGATAGAAAGTGTAAGACAACGTCAACTGCGTGAAGTGCGCCGCATTGGGGTCGTTCACGATCTCCGTATCAACGTAGAAGCTGACCGGCATCTCGACACTTTCGCCCGGCTGAAGTGTCTGCTCGGTAAAGCAGAAACACTCTATCTTGTTGAAGTGGATACCGGCCGACTCTGGTGACACGTTGAATGTCGCCGTACCAGTCAACACCCGGTCGGACGTGTTGGTTGCGCGGTAGTTCGCAATACGGTTCTCGCCGATACGCAGCTCGATTTTTCGCTCAAGCGGAACAAATTTCCAGGCGAGTTTCTTCGATACATTAGCGTCGAAGCGCATGGTGATGGTTTGGTCGAGAACGGTCTGCGACGGCGCCGCCGCAACCTGTGTCGTTCCACCGAAGCCCGTGACCTGGCAGAACATCCGGTAGAGCGGGACCGCTGCGTATGACATCCCAACCATCCCGACAGCAACGCCAGCACATACTAACGCCACCTTGCGGTGCCTGCGCGCCATATCGGCCTGGCTGCGGGTTGGTGTTGAGTGCATATCGCTGCAAATTCCTTTTTTGCGCTAGGTTCAGAACGGCCGGTTGAGCGCATTGCCACCCAGATGGACGATGGTTGCCGCATAAAAGAGGACGACTAGAACTCCGAGCCCAATCGCAATGGCAATCGAACGCAGGCGTTGACGCTTGCGCCGTTCGGCCTCTGCTTGTTCCTCGCTCACTCGTTCCATCACATTCATACATTCACTCATATTATAGCGCTGCTTTGGCGATCCCAGCGCAGGCCTACGAGCCCACAGCTGCGCCGAAACTTGCAAAGCCCGTCAGCTTTGTCGCGAGCTGTTCGCCAAGCAGGACTGCAAACAACGCGAACAAATAGAAGATTGAAAAGACAAACAGCCGTTTAGCGGCGCGATCGCTCTCCCGCCCCTCGCGCGTTCGGTAGACCTTAAAAGCGAGCCACAAGAAGATGGCGCCGAGCACCACCGAGGTCGCGCCATAGACAAGCCCGCCAAGCCCGACAAACGAGGGCGTTACCGCCAACGGCACCAATAGCAGCGAGTAGATCACAATCTGTCGGCGGGTTTCCTGCAAACCGGCTACGACCGGCAGCATCGGCACTCCGACACGCTCGTAGTCGCGGCAACGGTAAAGCGCCAGCGCCCAGAAGTGTGGTGGCGTCCACATGAAGATGATCAGGAACAGAACAATGCTTTCCAGCGAAACCCCGCCGGTCACGGCAGCCCATCCGATCATTGGCGGAAAAGCGCCGGCAGCTCCGCCGATCACGATGTTCTGCGGTGTCCTCCGCTTCAACCACATCGTGTAGACAAAAATGTAAAAGGCGATCGTCAACGCCAACAGGGCACCAGCCACCCAATTGACCAAAACCCCCAACGTCAGCACCGAAGTAACCGCAAGCACCGCACCGAACGTCAATGCTTCATTCTCGGTCACCAGCCCGCGCGGAATCGGGCGCGCGGCCGTCCGCGCCATGTGCCGGTCGATGTCAGCGTCGTACCACATGTTGAGAGCGCCGGAGGCACCCGCCCCAACGGCAATCGCAAGCAGCGCGATGAAGGCCAGAACAGGGTGCAAGTTACCGGGTGCCGCGACCATGCCAACCAGCGCGGTAAACACGACAAGCGACATCACGCGTGGCTTCATCAGTGCGACGAAATCTTCAACGCCAGGCCCCGTCGAGAGCACGGCTCCGTCCACTTGCGTTTCAACTCCCATTAGTCCAGCCGACCTGTCCATCGCCGTTATTGTTTTCTTTCATTTATGCCGCGCCTCACGACGCAAATTAAGCCGGTCCCGTTGCATCGTGCAGGGCGGACATCAGTCCGCCCGGCGTCAGTAAAATTGTAAGCTCAACCGCAATCGTGGTCAGCCATTAGCAGCGTGCGGCGCACCGGGCAAACAGGAGTTTGCCCGGTGCGGTCCGCTTAGTGATGGTCCGTCGCCCTAATTCTCGGCAACGTCTCAAAGCAGTGGTATGGCGGCGGTGAAGACAGCGTCCACTCCAGTGTCGTGGCACCAGCACCCCAAGGATTGTTGCCGACCCGCTCACCGCGTGTAAGGGCGACATAGAGGCCGATAAAGAAGCAGACCGTCCCAAGCGCTGTCATGTAGGAGCCCAGCGAAGAAACCTGGTTCCAGAAAGCGTACGCATCCGGATAGTCTGCGTAGCGACGCGGCATACCGGCTGCGCCGAGGAAATGCTGCGGGAAGAACAGCACATTGGCACCGATGAAGGTCAGCCAGAAGTGCAACCGGCCCCAGAACTCCGAGTACATCTTGCCACTGATCTTCGGGAACCAGTAGTACCAGCCCGCAAAGATCGAGAACACAGCACCGAGCGACAGCACATAATGGAAGTGCGCAACGACGTAGTAGGTATCGTGCAACGCGCGATCGACGCCAGCGTTTGCCAGCATCACACCCGTAACCCCACCAACCGTGAACAGGAAGATAAAGCCCAGCGCCCAGATCATTGGCACGCGGAATGAAATCGAGCCGCCCCACATCGTAGCGATCCAGGAGAAGATCTTAACCCCCGTGGGCACGGCGATGACCATCGTCGCGAACACGAAATAGGCCTGCGTCTCAACCGAGATGCCCGCCGTATACATGTGGTGTGCCCACACGATGAAGCCGACGACACCAATCGCGACCATGGCGTAAGCCATACCGAGATAACCGAACACCGGCTTCTTGGAGAACGTCGCAACGACCTGCGAGACCATACCGAAGCCCGGCAGGATGAGAATGTAGACTTCAGGGTGTGCGAAGAACCAGAACAGGTGCTGATAGAGGACAGGGTCTCCGCCACCGGACGCCGCGAAGAATGTCGTACCGAAGTTGCGGTCAGTGAGCAGCATGGTGATAGCGCCGGCGAACACCGGAAGCGACAAAAGCAGTAGGAACGTCGTCACCAGGATCGACCACACAAACAGCGGCATCTTGTGCAGCGTCATGCCCGGCGCGCGCATGTTGAAGATTGTCGTGATGAAGTTGATCGCGCCAAGAATCGAGGATGCGCCCGCGACGTGCATCGACAGGATCCCGAAGTCCACGGCCGGCCCGGGGTGACCGGAGGTCGACAATGGAGGATACAGCGTCCAGCCGCCGCCGATCCCCGGCTGGCCGGGCGGGCCTTCGACGAACAGCGATATCACCAACAGAATAAAGGCGACGGGGAGCAACCAAAACGAGACGTTGTTCATCCGTGGGAACGCCATGTCAGGCGCACCGATCATCAGCGGGACAAACCAGTTGCCGAAGCCGCCGATCATCGCCGGCATGACCATGAAGAACACCATGATCAGGCCGTGCGCGGTGACATACACGTTGAACGCATGCGGATTGCTGAAAAACTGCATACCTGGATCTTGCAGCTCAATACGCATCGCGACGGACATTGCCCCGCCTATAACCCCCGCCACCATGGCAAAGATCAGGTACATCGTCCCAATGTCTTTATGGTTGGTCGAGTAGAGCCAGCGCTTGACGAAGCTTGTCGGAGCGCCGTGCTCATCATAACCGGCCTGAGCGGTTCCCATCTTGATCGTTCCCTTCACCTGCAACTTCAATGATCCATAAACCGAGCTTCACGACGCGCCGGCCTGAGTTTAAGTTTCCAGCCAGATAATCGCGGGCCGCCGAGGCGCGGCCCCGGCACCCTTTAATTCGCGACTGAAGCCACTTTTCTCTTGGCTTTCAAGGCAAGCGCCGCTTCATGGATGATCGCGTTTGCTGCGTCTTCATCGTCAGCTTTGCGAGCTTCAACCCACTTGTTGAATGTTTCTTCGCCGACCACACGCACGGCGATCGGCATGAAAGCATGATTGAGGCCGCACAACTCTGAGCATTGACCGTAGAAGACACCTTCACGCTCGGCTTTGAACCAAGTTGCGGTAAGGCGCCCTGGAACAGCGTCGGTTTTCGAACCGAATGCGGGGATGGTCCAGTTATGCAGAACATCTTCCGCGGTAACCAGGACGTGCACGACTTTGTTGACCGGCACTACAACCTCGTTGTCGACGGCCAAATTGCGTGGCGCATCAATTCCCTTTTCGATCAGCTCGTTGCGGCCTTCATCGTCGAGCATGTAGCTATCGAACGAGAAGCCGCCTTGATCGGGATACTGATGCGACCAATACCACTGGTAGCCGGTCGCTTTAATCGTTAGATCCGCCTTCGGATAGGCGTACTGGAGGTTGAGGAGCTTGAAAGAGGGTACGGCGATGATCACCAGGATGATGATCGGAAGCACCGTCCACAAGACTTCGATCAGTGTGTTGTGCGTGACGCGCGACGGCGTCGGGTTCCGGCTCTCACTGAACCGGTACATCACGTAGACGAGCAGGCCCAACACGAACAGAGTGATGACAATGATGATGGTCGTAACCAAGTTGTAGAAATCGTGGATCGAATGGGCCACCGGTGTGACGGCGTTCTGTAGCCCCACCTGCCCATCAACCGACTGCCCAAACACCTCCGCACTGGCTGGCGCGACGTTAAGCGCCACTGCAGCGAGGCCTGCTAGACCGGCCCACACAAGGGCCCCAAGCAGTCGCTTCACCATTATTCGCTCCCTAATCTAGCGGGCTCTTCCCGCCTAAAACTTTATTGCCAACCCGTTGCCACGCCCGCTCGCAAACCCCGCCCGTCGAGTCCTGCCCCAAGGGGGCTGAACCCAGAACTGCTTAAAATCAATAAATTGCGAGGTAACGCACGCTCCCATTCATCAAAAACAAGCCATGCAGCACAAGTCAACATTTGTGCGTCATATTCGCGCGACTCGCGATCAACGCGATTTAGATCATAGCGCCCTAATGCAGTGCAACATTTCGCGCAGTCCCAATTTAGCCGCTTTCCTTTTTCAGTCCACACGCTTGCATTTGCTGACGTGCCGCTGCGTACTCCGGGCGCTAAGGTGAAGTGTCACGAGGGAGAAAACGGACCAGTGGCGGGGATCAACGAACGACTCGGAACTATGGCACGCCTTGTGATGGCGTCCTGCGCGCTCATCGCAGCTGTATGCGGCTACCCACCGGTAGCGACTTCGGCGCAATCTCCCCGCGACGGCAAAGTCCGCTCGCAACACGGCGATTGGCAGATCGTATGCAAGCCACCTCCTCCAGGTGCCAGCAACGAAGTCTGCGCCATCGTTCAAAGCGTCACCGCCGAAGACCGAAACAACGTTGGCCTGACGGTCTATTTCCAGAGGTTCTCCGACGGCACCCAGGTGTTGCGCGTATTCGCACCGCTCGGAGTTCTTATTGCCTCCTGGCCTCGGCCTCAAGATCGACGGGCAAGATGTTGGCAACGCTCCATTTCTTCGCTGCCACTCCTTCGCGTGCTACGCTCAGGTTACTGTCGATGCTAAGCTCGTCGGCAAACTGAGCACCGGCAAAACCGCGATCTTCATAATCTTTCAGACAGAGGAAGCCGGCATTGGCATTCCGATATCGCTCGCAGGATTCCAAGATGCGCTAGCGAAACTCTAGGCCACGGGGAATAGACTAACCAGGGAAGCCGGGCAAAGCCGCCGTGCAAGAAAGCTGGTCACGTCTGCAAGAGTTGTCAAATCTAATCCTCGGTTCGCAACGGTGACGATACCGCCAACTCCTGCCGACGCACGAGCTGCCCCCAATAACCGTCGAACTTGTGGACATAGTCGGTTGCACCAGCATCGTCGATGAGTTGGCGTTGCTCATTGTGCCAACGGAAGATTCCACCACTGAGGTTGTAGAGGCTCTTCACGCCACTTTGCTGAAGCCGGGCGCGCACCCGCCGCACCAGCGACGAACTGCGGGCACCAATCGAGCAATAAACAACTACGGTTTTTCCCTTGAGATGCCCCGTCGTCCGAAGCAGCTGATGGGGTTTAGCATCTGGATCGACCCGGACGGCACCGGGGATCCGGCTGACCTTGAACTCGTCCGCTTCACGCGCATCCAGCAGGACGACAGAATCGCCAAGGTGTTTCATCCGCAGCAACGCGTCGGGTGATAAGTGCGCGATGTCGGCAAACGTCACTTGGATGACGGTCTCGATTGCCGAAAGCGACGAGATATTTCCGGGCGTGCGCGACGATCCGCTGTCGCCGGTCACTTTCTGAACGGAAGACTGATGCAAACCAAAACCGCCGACGGCGAGCCCGACAACAGTCAGGCCGATCGCCATAGCGGTAAACCGAGCGCAAAGTCGAGTTCGCAATCCTGAAACCCCCGTCCGGCCATAATCGAAAGTGGTGACCATCCCGGACGACACGGTGCGCAGTCACACCTTGCCGTTCCATCAGAGGAACACCACACTCGAATAGACGCGGAATTGGGGATCAGACCACTAACCTGCAATCACAACTTGGTCAGGTCGCCCGAAGGTCCCCAGCACCCGTGCCGTTGTAGTCCCAACGGCTACCGCTCCGGCCGTTCAACTCGGTCCGAATAACCCGAGGCTGCGCCATACGCGGCGGCGCCGGCTCTTGAGCGGGCTCTTCTTGAGATTTTGGCAAAGTAAGCAGTTCAGTCATGCGATGTGTTGCATCTGCGCATTCCGCGAACGCCGTTTGCCAGAATTCCGCATAAGCAGCCATGGCGGCCATTGGCGTCGGACATGCCGCAGCCTGTGTTGGAAACACCAAAGCCGCCCGTGCACGCCTGTTCGCAAGTGCCCAAATTTCAAGCTGGCAGCGTGCCATGTTTTTCCAGGCCGCCTGCACGGCAGTAGCATCGTCGCCAGCGGGCGCATAGTAACGCTCCATGATCTCATTCAGCTGGCCGTAAGCTAACCCATTGTCACTAAATTGAAAATTCATTCCCTGGGCCTCCCTTGAACAACGCAACTACGGAACGGTTCCGCCCATGCGATATAAGTCATAGTAAACTACTACATTGTTGATGCAGCGCAAAAAAGTTCAACTATCCACACGTCGCGACGAATAGTCCGCAACCTTTTTTGGGGACGCTGCAAGCAATCCATAATCGGAACAAAAAAAGATTTCAACCTAGGTTTAATTGAAATAATAAGTGTGCCTTAAATTGAAATAATGGAATAGATATGCTGACGGATTGACAGTTGACGCATTAAACATAATTCTGTTGGCATAGCGGAGTTTTTTTACTTGGGTGCTGGAGAGCGATCATGCGCCCCTGTAGTGTAAAGCGTCAAAAACAATCCCGGCCGGCCAATAAACAGCGAACCACCGCGCATGTAATCTTTACAGCTATCGCAGCGGCGTGGAGCGCTGCGTCACCCTCGGTTTTGGCTAATTCTCCACGTCATAAAGGAGTCTGGGCTGGAGCCGATGCGGGCAGCGATGTGTGGCTTGCTTACTCGGGCACGACGTATGCGTCTTTCGGCGACATCCACCGAGACGGCCTTCGGCTGCGTGTCGTCGGCAGTTATGGCCGGTACAATTGCGAAATCTGTTTCCCCGACGTTGGAAACGACACGTTTCGGAGCAAACGTAACGACGGGCGACGCCTTGATCGGCTATCTGTGGCGGATCGACCCGTTGATCCTGAAGCTTTTCATGGGCGCTTCGTTCTCAGACCACCAAATCCGCCCAATTGACGAAAACAATCAAGTCCAGGGGCCAGAGTTCGGCGCAAAAGTGGTCGCCGAGTTCTAGTACAACCTCGGAAGAAACGGCTTCGCGTCGTTGGGTCTGGCTTGGTCGCAGGCTCACGAAACCCGCTCGGCCCGTGCCCGCATTGCTACAAAGTTTGGCGCAATCTCTCCGTCGGCCCCGAGGCCGGTCTCAACCTCGACCGGCAGGCCAACCAGAAAATCTACGAGAAGGAATTGAACTACCACACACAACCGGTCGACTATGGACGCGTCGGTGCATTCGCACGGATCGACTGGCATGGCGGGGAATTGTTGGTGTCCTCTGGACTCATAGGCAATTTTCGCCAAGAAAAATCGGCATATGGAACAATCAACTGGATCAAACAGTTCTGATGCCGGACGGCGTACTCTGGAAGAAAGTCAACACGACATTGAGTTTACTGGCACGGGCACTTCGCCTGGTTTACTTGTCTTGCCCGATGGCTATTTGCGTATGCGTGGCGATCTCCGGCCCCGCGTTTGCCAAAACCTGCGCGCCCCAGGTTGTCTATGCCCGCGGCGAACCGGCCACTTTCGAATGGCTCGCCCGCCTAAAGACGCACGCCAACTGGCGCGCAAAAGTCCGCGCCATGCCTGATCTAGGAGATCCTTACGCCAACTGGTCTCGCGCGAAAAACTCAACCGAACGTTGCTTTTCGGGGCCCGAAGGCACGATTTGCCAGTTCAGCGGAACACCCTGCCGCAAGGACTGACGCACCGCGAAGAGGCGTCCGAAATTAGCCCTTGTTACTCCCGGCACAGCGTCGGATTCCTTTTGTTTCTATGGAAGCTATGAGCACAGAACATCAAGTCTGGGCTGTTTTTCCATGCTTATCCCATATTGGGAACTGTCCTTGGACGGCCACATTTGCACTCTACGCAAAACGAACGTTCGTTTTGTATGTCATTCGTTCCCTTTGCGTATCTTCGCGTCCACCAACCGAACCACCGCCAGCCGACCGATCCAAGTAGCAAACCGATTGTCAGCAACATGCCCAAACTGAAACCAGAAACACTTGAAGCGCGCCGGGAGCACATCCTCAATGCAAGCGAACTGTGCTTTGCACGTTCAGGCTTTCACGGTTGCACGATGGCCGACATTTGCACCGAGGCGGGTATCAGTGCCGGCGCGCTCTACGTCCATTTTGAATCCAAGGAAGCACTGATCGCAGGCATCGTCGAGCGTGACCGCACGCGGCTGACCGAACACTTTGCCGAATTGGCGAATGCGCCGGACCTTGCCGCCGCCCTATCTCAGCTGGGCGAGCACTACGCCGTCGATGAGCCGCAGTACAAACGGATCCTCAACCTTGAGATCGCCGCCGAGGCGACAAGGAATTCGCGTATCGCAGAAATCTGCCTCGCCTGCGATCGTTTCGTGATCGACAACTTGGCCGAGCTCATCGCTCGCGCAACGCAACAAGACCGGATCAGACCGGCCAACTCCGCACGAGAAACCGCACTGATGCTGTGCGTCATCGGCGAAGGACTGTTTTGGCGCCGCGCCGTCGATGCCGCCTTCGACGCCAAGTCGCTAATGCCCTCTGTGATGGGATCGATCGCAGCACTACTCAATGCCGTTCCAGCAAGCGAGACGGAAGAACTCTCGTCTAGCGGTCGCGTGCCGGCCTTGGAGGGACAACAATGAAGAAATGGATCATCCTCGCGGTCGTGCTGACCGCCGGAGCGGTCGCTGTCTATCTCGACCACGCCGGACACATCGATCTGCGTGCCACCGTCAAGCAGGGTGAGAAGATTGTCGGTGAAGTCGTCCAGTCGCTGTCGAAGGATGACGCTCACGCCGCCACCAAAACGGCAGACACACCTGAGCGCGTCCTCGCGCCTGCTGTTTCGATCGCAACCGTTAAGCCAGAACACTTTATCGAAGAGATCATGGTCACAGGCTCGCTCGTCGCCCGTGAGGAGATCCTCATTGCACCGGAGGTCGAAAATCTCCGCGTGCTAACCCTGTTGGTCGAAGAAGGCGATAGCGTCGAAAAGGGCCAGGTCATCGCGACGTTGGAGCGCGAAACCCTGCTCGCGAAACGCGCGCAAAACGACGCAAATCTGCGCCGTGCCGAAGCCGCCATTGCCCAGGCCAGGAGCCGCATTAGAGAAACCGAAGCCGTCCTTGTCGAGGCCGAAGCTCAACTGGCACGCGCAAAACCCCTGCAGCAACGGCGCATCCTGTCCGATGCGATCTTCGATCAACGTCGCGCAGCCACCAGCACCGCGCGCGCCCAACTCGCCACCGCAAAAGACGGCGTCTTGCTCGCACAAGCAGAAAAAGCGCAAATCGAAGCCCAGCGCCGAGAGGTCGTCTGGAACCTTTCCAAGACCGAAATCCGAGCCCCAACCGCAGGGCTCATTACGCGCCGCTCGGCTCGCATCGGTGATCAGGCTTCTGGCGTGAAGACAGCCATGTTCCATCTCGCCAAGGATGGAGAAATCGAACTTGAAGCCGCGGTCATCGAACCGAAACTCGCCCGGGTTAATCGCGGTCAGAAGGTAACCGTACATGTCGCCGGTGCCGGCAAGGTCGATGGTGAGGTCCGACTCGTATCTCCTGAAATCGACCAAGTCACCCGGCTCGGTCGCGTCCGCGTGTTTCTTGGTACGAACCCACAATTGCGCATTGGTGCATTCGGACGCGGAACCATTATTGCAAGCCGCAGCGAGGGCCTTGCTGTCCCTCTCTCCGCCGTCCTGTTCAAAGATGGCAATGCGTTTGTTCACAAGATCGTCGATGGCAAGGTCAAGTCCGTGACTGTCGAACTCGGTCTCAATTCGAACACCGGCGTTGAAATCACGGCAGGCTTGAAGCCGGGTGACATTGTCGTCGCCAAGTCGGGCTCGTTCCTGCGTGATGGCGATGCGGTTAGACCTATCCTTGCCAACCAGCAGGTCAGCGAGGTTCGATAATGAACATCTCGGCCTGGGCTATTCGGCGGCCCATTCCTTCGCTCTTGCTGTTTTTGGTGCTGATGGTGATGGGCTGGATCAGCTTCACCACGCTGCCGATCACCCGCTTTCCCAACATCGATGTGCCAGTCGTCCAAGTGATGATCACACAATCGGGCGCGGCACCTGCGGAATTGGAAACCCAGGTCACCAAAAAGGTCGAGGACGTGATCGCCGGCATCACCGGCGTGAAGCATCAAAGCTCGGCAATCACCGAAGGCTCATCGGTGACGTTGATCGAATTCCGCCTTGAGGTCGATCCCGACCGCGCCCTAAACGACGTCAAGGACGCCGTTGCACGCATCCGTAGCGACCTGCCCCGCACCATCGATGAGCCGCTCATTCAGCGCATCGAGATCGAGGGCCTCCCCATTGTCACCTATGGCGTACAAGCCCCTTCCATGTCGCTGGAGGAACTGTCCTGGTTCGTCGACGACACCATTAAACGACGGCTGCAAAGCATCAAAGGCATTTCCGCCGTCGACCGTGTCGGCGGCGTGACCCGCGAAATCCATGTCACGCTTGATCCCGACCGCCTCCTCTCACTGGGCATAACCGCCGGCGAGGTCAACACCCAGCTGCGCGCCACCAACATCGACCTGGCCGGCGGCCGTGGCGAGATCGCCAACCGCGAGCAAGCAATCCGGACCCTGGCTGGTAAAAAGTCCGTCGCCGATCTCGCGGCGACCTCCATCGCATTGTCAGGTGGGCGCGAGATCCGGCTAGATGAACTAGGCACCGTCACCGATACCTGGGAAGAACCTCGCACCTTTGCGGTGCTAGATGGCAAGTCCGTGGTGGCCTTCTCCATAACGCGTGGCAAGGGGGCCAGCGACACCACCGTCGCCGACGCCGCTGCTGCCGAGATCAAGAAGATCCAGGACGAGTACCCCGGCACCACCATCGCCCGCATCGACAATACGGTCGACAACACCTACGGCACCTACGAAGCAACGATGAAGACGCTGCTGGAGGGCGCCGCGCTCGCCATCCTTGTTGTGTTTCTGTTCCTGCGCGACCTGCGCGCAACGGTGATTGCCGCCATCGCCCTGCCACTCTCCATCATCCCGGCATTCTGGGCCATGAGCGCTGCCGGCTTCTCGCTCAACCTCGTTTCTCTCCTCGCCATCACCATCGTCACGGGCATCCTCGTTGACGACGCCATCGTCGAAATCGAGAATATCGTCCGGCACACCCGCATGGGTAAGTCCGCCTACCGCGCTTCGCTCGAGGCCGCTGACGAGATCGGTTTGGCCGTCATCGCTATCACCGTCACCATTATCGCAGTCTTTGTGCCGGTCAGCTTCATGGACGGTATCGCAGGTCAGTACTTCAAACAGTTCGGGCTGACGGTCGCCTTCGCCGTTTTCTTCTCATTACTCGTCGCCCGATTAATCACGCCGCTGCTAGCCGCCTATTTCATGCGCGCCGCCAAACACGAGCTCAAGGAAGGCTGGATCATCCGCGCCTACACCAGCCTCGTTGGCTGGACGGTGCGCCGCAGGATCGTCTCGGTGATGCTCGGATTGGGTATCTTCGCCGGTTCCATTGGTTCGTTCTATCTTCTGCCCTCGGGCTTCCTGCCAACAGAGGATCTTTCCAGGGCCTTGCTCGGTGTTGAGCTACCACCTGGCACACGCCTGCAAGAAACGCGGGCCGTCACCGCACGCATCGCCGAGCGCCTCAAACAGAACACCAACGTCAAAAGCGTCTTTGTCAACGGCGGCACGATTTTAGGCTCTGGCGCGGAAGTGCGCAAAGCAACTCTGATCATCACGCTGACACCGAAAGGGGAACGCAAGAAAACCCAAGCCGAGATCCAGGAAGATATCGGCCGCTCGCTCTCCGAGATTCCCGACATTCGCTACTGGTTCTTGATGGACAACGGGCAGCGCCAGTTCCAGCTCGTTGTTAGCGGCCCCTCGCCGGAAGCCGTCGACAGCGTCGGAGCGGCGTTGACGAGTCAGTCCAAGCGCCTGCCAAGCTTACTCAACGTCGTCTCAACGGCGGAACTCGACCGGCCCGAATTGCGCGTCTATCCTCGCAGCGACATCGCCGCCGATCTCGGTGTTTCGACCCAGGCCATCTCTGAGACAGTACGAATCGCCACCATCGGAGACATCGGCGCCAACCTTGCCAAGTTCGACGTCGGCGACCGGCAGGTGCCGATCCGCGTAAAACTGCCGAATGCTTCACGCAGCAATCGCCAGCTCCTTGAAAACCTGCAAGTGCCGACCGCATCAGGCGCGGCGGTTCCTCTATCGGGTATTGCCCGCTTCGAACTGGCCCAAGGCCCCACCGCCATCGACCGCTATGACCGCAATCGGCGCATTCTGATTGGTGCAGACCTAGTCGAAAACACAGCGCTCGGCGATGCCGTCAACGCCGTGTTGGCTCTGCCTGCTGCTCAAAACCTACCTGACGGCATTCAGGTCAAACAATTCGGCGACGCCGAGATCATGGAAGAGGTGTTTGAAGGTTTCGCCAAGGCCATGGGTGCCGGATTGATGATGGTCTACGCGGTCCTCGTCATTCTCTTCGCCAGCTTCCTGCAGCCGATAACGATCCTCTTCTCGCTGCCCCTGTCCATTGGCGGCGCCATTGTTGCCCTCGCATTGACCGGCAATCCCATTAGCCTACCCGTCGTCATCGGCATCCTCATGTTGATGGGTATTGTCACGAAGAACGCGATCATGTTGGTCGACTTCGCCGTCGAGCAGATAAAACATGGTATGCCGCGCGACGAAGCGATCATCGACGCTGGCCGCAAGCGCGCCCGTCCGATCGTGATGACCACCATCGCCATGGTTGGTGGCATGGTGCCTTCGGCTCTTGCTCTGGATTCTGGCGGCGAGTTCCGCTCACCGATGGCCATCGCAGTGATCGGGGGACTTATATCCTCAACCGTTTTGTCCTTGCTGTTCGTGCCCGCTGTCTACGTTCTCATCGACGATCTTGGACGCGGAATGTGGGCCTTGTTCTCACGGTTTATTGGCGCGCCTGACGAAGCCGATATGGCTGAGACTATCAGCCCCGACAGCAAACAGCCGACCCTCTAGCCCGGCAATTCCGCCGACCACGGGCAAAATTGCTATCTTTGACAACGGCTTGCCGCCCGGCATCTCGGAGCCTACTGTCAAAATTCTCGACCCAGGATTTGGAGGTGTAGGTTATGTTTGATGCAAAAAGTATTCTCGAGTCACTCGTTACTGGTGGCAAACGCGGGACCGCGACAGCGAGCGGCCAGCAAGGTGATCCCCTTAGTGATCTGTTGGGCGAAAGCGGATTGGGCGATCTGCTGCGCAACGGCCCAGCCTCCAATGAGAACAACGCCAGTGGCGGTCAACAAGGTGATCCGCTCAGAGATCTGCTGGGCAAGCTGGGCTTCGACAAAGGCGCGACAAGCAGTTCCGGAGGCCAGCCTTCTGACAGTCCATCTTCAGGCGGTTCCTCTACCGGACGCGACATCACCGACGTCCTGGGCGATCTTTTCAAACAAGCCACCGAGGGCACCAAGGAAGGCGCCCAGCGTATCGATGACGCCACCGGCACCAGCTCCAAAATCGAAGATCTGTCGCGCCAGTTGTCAGGCAAATCACCTCAGGAACTGATCGACTCGCTGAAAGACCTGATCTCCCAAAACAAACTCGGCACGGGTGCAGCGCTAGGCGGCCTTGGCGCTCTCATTCTTGGCACGCAGACCGGAAGGTCAGCCGCTGTCACGGCTGCCAAACTCGGCGCCCTCGCGTTGATCGGCGGCCTCGCCTACAAGGCCTACAAAAACTATCAGGATGGCCAGCAGGCCGACGCTGCCGCCACTGGCGACATTCTAGCGCCACCAAGTGGGTCAGGCTTTGAACCCGAAGCAGTTAGCAACGACGACGCCGTCCTCATGGTCCGCACCATGATCGCCGCCGCCGCCGCCGACGGCAGGATCGACTCCAACGAGCAAAAACGCATTCTCTCGAACCTGCAAAACGATGGTGACTTGGAACCAGGCGCCGAAGAGTTCCTGGCCCGAGAATTGAACGCTCCAGCCTCCGTGGAAGACATCGCTGCTGCCATACGCAGCAAGGAGCAGGCAGCGCAGGTCTATGCCGCAGCTCGCATCGCCGTCGATCCGGACACCCGTGGCGAGCAGGCCTTCCTTTATGATCTGGCGCGCCGCCTCGACATCGAACGGGACCTGGCACAACACATCAACGCTGCAGCTCGCAACGCCTAGCAAGAACAAATGAGGCCCCGGGGCTTAACCTCCCCAGGGCCTTTTCTTTTGAAACTACTCTGATGGTCTTGGCTTGAAACGAGCCGATTATTCCGCGCGGACCATGACCGATGCCGACTTGGCAGCTGCGGCATCCTTCAGGCGGAAGAAAACATCAACGCGCATGCCTGTCAGCAGCGGCGGCGCACCTTCAAGTTCCACGACCACCTCGAGCACATCGACCGTGTTCGGCCGGCGCGGACCACGGGTCGCGATGCGTGGGCTGCCCAGCGCCCCGGAAATCTCGGTAACAACGCCCTCGAATTCTTCATCCGGAAACGCATCGGCCTTGACGACCGCCTTCTGCCCGACGCGCACCTTTGCAACATCCCGCTCCTCGACCTCGGCACGGACGCGCATTTTGCTGACGTCACCAAACACAATGAGCGGGGATTGTGGTCCTGCTGCCGCCGTCTCGCCTACGCGTGCAAGAACGTTCAACACCGTTCCATCAAATGGGGCACGTATCCGTGTCTTCTCCAACGCTTCTTCAGCCAGAGCCAGGTCGGCGCGGGCAATAGTCAAGGATGTGTCCATTCGACCAGGCAGCGGCATGTCCGAATTCGCGTTGAGCTTGTCGAATGCAGTCTGCCCATCGCTCAATCTCTTCTGTGCCCGGCCAATGGCTTCACGAGCCGCCGCGACGTCGCTTTCGCGCGCATCACCGCTGCGCTTCAAGTCAAGCGTCTCGTCAAACGCCCACCAAGCTTTGAAGAGCTCTTGCCGCGCTGTCTCGACTTCATCCTCGGCGTGACGCCGATCGAGCGCCAGTCCCGCAAGCACTTCTTCATCGCGCTCGAGTTTCCTGACTTCTTCCTCAGCTTTCGCAGCAATCACCCGCTGCCGCGCAGCTGCGTCGTCTAACTTGACGAGAACATCGCCGCGACCGACCTTGTCGCCGGTTCCGATGGGCACACCGTCGATCCGGCCTCCCGTCTGCGCCGAGATGCGGACGACGCCCGTCGATGGCTCGACACGTCCGGTTGCCGACGCCGCCCAGAGTGGCCGCGGTTTGGCTGGCGCCTGCGCTTCAGCAGGAGTGCCGACCAGCAATGCGTACTCTCCAGAAACGTGCGGACGGGGAGGTTCAAGCGAGCTGAAAAGCAAACCCGCCGCGATCGCCACCGCAATGAGAAAAGTTGAGATATTGGACTCGATCTTAGGCATGCGCTTTACGCCTCTTATTGAGATCGGTGATTTCCGGCGCGTCGAGACCTTCCGGCCTGCGTTCCTCGCCAACGATAAGCCCGTCTTCGATGCGTACAACACGATCGGCGTAGGGCAAAGTTCTCGGGTCGTGCGTCACGGCTAGTACGCTCCGGCCCTGTTCGTGAGCGATCCGCGCCAGTAGTTCCATAACGGCGTTGCCGTTTTCTCCGTCGAGCGCCGCTGTCGGCTCATCCGCCAGAACGATTGATGGCGATGATACGATCGCCCGCGCCACGGCGACACGCTGCTGCTCTCCACCGGAAAGATTGCTGGGATAGCTCTTGAGCCTGTGACCGAGCCCGACTTCGCGCAACACGTCTTCACTCCGGCGCGCAGCCTTGTAACCCTTCTGGCCCCGCACATCGAGCGAGATGCGCACATTTTCAAGTGCCGACAGCGTCGGAAACAAGTTGTAGGACTGGAAGATGAATCCAATGTGATCGCGTCGCAGACCCGCCAACTCCTCCGGATCAAGCCCCTCCGTCGACGTTCCCGCCACACAAAGTTCTCCGGACGTCGGCGCCATGATGCAGCCGAGGATCGACAGGAATGTCGTCTTGCCGCTGCCCGATGGTCCCATCAACAGCGTCAATTCTCCGCGCACCAACTCAAGGTCGACGCCCCGAAGCGCCATCACCTTGCTGGCGCCAGAACCGAGCTCCTTTACGATCTGCTTTGCGGCGAGAACCGTTTCCTTTGTCATCGGCTAAACACCGTCGCTGGATCGATCTTGGTCACTTTAACGATAGCTGAGATGGCCGAGATTGCGCACATGAACAAAGTCACCGAGAAGAGCGCTACCGCTAACTGCGGAGTCATAATAATCGGCAGCGGCGTAGACTGGCTGGCCAGCACAACAAGCAACGCCAGCATCATGCCAAGAATATAACCGATGACGGCACTTAGCCCCGCCTGGGTCAAGATCACTTGATGAATATATCCTGACGACGAGCCAAGAGCGCGCAGTGTCGCAAATTCGTTAATATGGTCCTTGGTGCTCGAGTAAAGCGTTTGCGCCACGATCACGGTGCCCACCAGGATGCCGAGCAACGCCCCGCCGATCAATGCGACGCCGGCACCGGTTCGGAACAACCATTGAGTTAAGCTGCGATCACGGAATTCGTCGGTGGTGAGGACTTCGGCGCCCTCCAACCGACCAGCCAGTTCCGAGCGCACTTGCTCGACGTCGACACCGGGAAAGACTTTTACGACTTGAAACGTTGCAAGGTCGGTTCCTGCCGCTCCGGTCAGATAGCGAGCCCGCGACAAAGGCATGTAGACGTAGGGCGACTGAGTGAACGATCGCACCCCGTCGGTAAGCGCCCGCACCTTCACCCGGCCTGGACCGATCTGCGCACTGCTTCCAAGTCCCTCGATCCCGAGTTCTTGCAGGTAAGTGCGGTCGACAGCGATAGCATCAGGCGCCTTGATATCTTCCCAAGTGCCGGTTTCTAGCGACAGCGGTTGTACGGCGCCTGCTTCGGCGTCTGCACCGACGATAACTACACGCGTCGAGCCACCCGCCGGCTTACGCCATTCGCTGAACCGAACGATGATCGGCGTCACCTGCGCCACGCCTGGTGTTGCCAGCGCTTGATGACGTTCGCGCGCACTCATGAGCATGCCGCCGTCTTCGAAGCTCTTGGCCCCAAACGGCATGATCCAGAGATCAGCATTGGCGTGGTCGATATTCGCCGTAATCATCCGGCTCGCACCAAGATAAAGACCAAGCTGCACGGCCACCAAAACTATCGAGAATAAGATCCCAATCAATGTAACCATCAACCGAACGCGGTCGTGAAACAGGTTACGAAGGGCAAGCGTAAAGATCATCAGCGGACCTGGTTACAACTTCAACATGAAAAACCGCGGAATATACGCGCGGCTTTTTATCATCTTACTGATTTCCGAGAAGTTAGGAGAGTGAACTGGAAACCACGCAAGTCGGCCATACTGCATAGCCAAAAGTGCCCGTACATGAGGCGTTGTATCACAACCATCAAGACGTAGGGTTAAGAATAAGCCAACACAATGTTTTTCCGACAGAAATTAAAGGCTGCGTCATTATGAAGTCATCTTTCAGTGACGTGATCCTTGATCAATGCGCCGCGACTGGATACCGAATTTATGCCGATTTGATGGTTCTGTCGGAGACAAACCTCCAAACCTTTAATTTGAGAAAAGCACCAGCATGCGAACGATATCACAGTCCCGTTCAAGGTGGGCCACTCGACTTTCAGCCTTCGCGGCAGCTCTCTACTGCGTTCCCTTGATAACAGCCGCATCCGCAGCGCCGCCCGAGAGCGGCCTTTGGTACGATGACACTGGCAGGGGAGCCGTCAAAATCGCTCCCTGCGGCAACAAGCTTTGCGGCCATATTGTTTGGCTGCAAGACCCGGTTGGCTCAAATGGAAAGCCGCTTCGGGATAAATACAATCCCCAACCCGATATGCGCAATCGTCTGATTTGCGGCATTCAGGTTTTGGGAAATCTCGCCCCGCAATCCGACGGAAAATGGGGACAGGGTTGGGTCTACGATCCAAAAGTCGGCAAAAGCTACAGCGTTGAGATCAGCCTCGCCAGCATGGATAAACTGGCGGTTTACGGCTATGCCGGCGTAAAACTCTTTGGCAAGACGCTCTACTGGAAACGTGCCCCCGGTGATTTGCCGCGATGTTCGCACGCCGCCCGGGCCTCGCAATAGTCTGAAGAAAACATATCAGCACGGCTGGCCGGGAAAATTGACAACACCAATTCTCCCGGCCTTTTTCTCATTCGCTATTACAGCCCGAGGAGCCCCTGCTCAGCCGGAGATCTCAACGATGTCGGCTGTAGGGCGTTTTGAAGCTGCCGCTTTGCGCTCGCTTTCGATGCGCATCAGCTGACGCGAGGTGAAGTCCACCGCGCGTTCGAGGACCAGATCCCGCTGACGATCGAGCGTGATGACATGATAGCAGTCGTCAAGAACGATGGCTTCAACCGGTCCAGCAAGCTTGTACTGCAGCGCTAAAGCGTTTTTCAGGCTGCTTTGGTCGTCTTGTCGAGGATGCGCGATCATCGTAGGCGTGGTCACGCTCGAAAGGTCCTTTAGCACCTGTGCCACGAGGCGGCGGAACTCCAGCACCATCACGCCTGGCCGAGCATACACTTCCTCGAGCGAACGGTCCTCCGACTTGAAGGCGTCGACCATGAACTTGCGTATCCGCTCATCCTTGATGCCGTATGGCGCGCGCTGACTGAACTTGAATAGCCGTGCAAACCAGCGCGCATTAACGAGCCGATAAAGGTTGAATGTCCACGGAACGGCCCATCCGTTCGGCCATAGCGTCGGAGCGAAGGCCAAAATACCCGCGACCTGGACTGGACGTTCTTTTGCAAGCTTCAGCGCCAGAACGGATCCGGCTGAAAGCCCCCCAATGAAAACGGTATCGCATTTCTCGTAGAGCTCGTCGAAGACGCGCTCCACCTCCGAATACCAATCCTGCCAACGCGACAACGACAGAACATCGGTACCGTTCGTCATGCCGGGAAGCATTGGGCACTCGACAGTGTACCCCTCACGCGCAAACCCCTGCGCGACGTACTTCAACTCCAGCGGCGTACCCCCGAGACTGTGGATCAGCAGGACCCCGACACGACCGCCCTCGTACGACAAACCACTGAGCGTGCCGAGCTTATTTTTGTTCGTTGCCTTAGTCATGAACCTTCTGAACTCACTAACAACCGCCGCTACATCAATATTTCATGATAACAGCATGTGCAAACCCGAAGCCGTAACTGACTGCGTTGCGTGGTTAATCTCAAGTCGATGAGCTGCCCCTCCAGCCGTATGGCTGGTGGATCGCCCGCTTGCGCCGTCGTTCCCGCTGACGGCGATCTGTGGGATGCCATTGAAAAACAACGCTTCCCAGCGATTGGGACGGCGCTGTTTAAATCGCGGTCGGGGCCCAATTTGCGATGAGGCATCGCGCCGCAATCTCGAAAACCGCGATTGTGCAGCGCACAAAAAGCCCAGAAATCAGCGTCTCACGCAACCCCACACCCACAAGATTTGATCATTGTTGCAGTGGCGTAACTGGTTCGGCTCAAATAAATTTGAACAATGCACCGCACAATTTGACGCCACCTGCAGCAAGATCGGCAGTTCGAGCTTAGCGAGCCTTCGCCACCGTCCCTGAGAGATGTAAACGCAGATTTCTTACCGATCTGCCTTCCCCGAGACAGACCCGCCACCGGGACGGTCGAAATCTCGAATAAACGTTAAAAAACAATAATTTGCCGACCACTTATGGCCACCGCGAGATAACCTAGAACTGCCGAGGCTACGCCGCAGATGTAAGGTGTATCGGTAACCGCGAAGAACAATGCGCCAGACCACACCGCTGCCCCCAAGAAGCAGGGCGACGGCCGCACTAGCGGCTCCGCCGATCCGAGTGGACAGCCCAAACAACGTCACCACCACCAAACCGACTCTACCAAACGACGCTGCCGTCATGATCAAATCGTGAATGGTTCCTGGCCGCAAAGCGATGACGAGCGCCACCAAACCCAGCCCTGCAACCGCAAATCTGGTGGTCAAAAGCGGGTATTCCCGCACCAAGGTCCCGCCAACGGGCTGAATCACATTGAGAGAGAGGATCGATCCGCTTGCCAGCGATGCGAAATCCACCGTCGAAAGAACGGCAGACACGACGGCGCCGGCGAAGATGACGTACAGCACGGCCGGCAAATGCAGTTCCACAAGCCGCGGCACGATCTGCTCGCCATTCTCCACGTTGGGATCGATGATCGGTCCAACCAATCCGAGAAACACCGGGATCAGCCCGACCAAAAGATAGAGCCCACCTCACTGGACGCACGCGTCACGGGCAACCTGTGCCGATCTAGTCGCGAGCATCCGCGAGATCAATTCGATCGAAACCATCGTGCCAAAAATCGGGATGACCCATATTTCAGCACGGGCCAACGGGTTGCCACTCGCATCACCACAGCTCAGCCGTTCTGCCGGCACCTGCTCCAGGGCAGCTTCGATCCCACCAAGTCTGCTCGCCACCAAAAAGCCGATGATGATCAATCCGGCAATGATGGCCACGCCCTGTATGAAATCCGTGATCGCATCAGCCATTAAGCCGCTGATCGTCGTGTAGGCGATCACCACCACCGCTCCAATGACGATCATGGTCACGACCGGGACATCGCTCTCAGCCCCCATAACCTGGCCGAACGCGCGGATCTGTGCCGCCGCCCACATGACGGTACCGGGAAGCATGAGGAACACCGCTAGCTTTTCGACACCGGGCGAATGGCGCTCACGGAAGAAGTCGCCGAAGGTGACATAGCCGCACCGCCACAACGGCGCCGCCAGAACAAGCCCTGAAATGATCAGCGCCACGGCATAACCGAACGGGTCGAGAGTAGCTCCAGCGATCCCCTCCCTGTAAACCTCACCAGCAGCGCCGATAATCGCTTCAGCACCAAACCACGTGGCAAACACAGTGAAGGCACCGATAACGGGACCGATCCGCCGGCCGGCATTGATGTAATCGGTCTCACTGACGATCCGCCGGGAGACCTACACGCCAATTGCAAACTGAAGGATGATGTAGGTGATGACGCTGACAATGACCGCGTTCACGAACCCCGCCCCCGTATAGCCCTAACCCGTTGCCAATATGTCCGAGCTGTGCGGCCAGCCAGCCTCAGCATTTAAACGCGCGGCCCAAAACACGCTGCCCGAAGCACGCCGCCAAGAATGTGCATGCATAAAACACTTGCCTCGCCGAGTTCATACCCAGCGGTATTCCTGACACGATGAGACCGCATAACGTCAATAACGGCATTTTTTCCCTGGAGCCACCTTGTCCTGATCTGAACGCGCAACACCTATTACGATTGCCATCTGATCCGCTAAGCCAATTGACCCGCTAGGAATACTCTGGAAGCCAAGAATGCCGTGGCGCTGCAAAGGGAGACACGAAAAGTTGGCACGTATTTTCAGATCTGTCGTCTCCAGCCTTGTTGCTGTCTCCATGATGGTCACACCGGTCCTCAATGCCGCCGCCCAAAACGTAACCCGCGCCGACATCGAAGCATGCAAATCCCTGGACGAGGAAAGCTTCCGCAAGGCCATCGCGCAGATCACCACATACTCCCTGGAAAAGAGCCTGCAGACGGTCGATTACAAAGCCCTGGTTGATGATGAATGGCGCAAGGGCGACGTTGGCAACATCATCGATGCGCGTGTTGATATCGCCACCAAGGACGTCCGCGAAGAGACCAGCTGGGGCAGCCTTCTCAAGTCGCTGGCGTACCGTGTGGAGGCGCAGAAACTTGCCACTGAGGTCGCCGAGCGCGTCTACCGATCCGAAGTTGTCACTAAGGCGATTTCTGCACTCGCAAGCGGGGTCGGGGAAGAAGTAGGCAAGCGCATCGAGTATGCTGCCCAGGACGCCGCGCGACCCGCCCTGCAATGCCTCCAGGCCTATCTAGGTCCGCGCTACGGCACGACGGTCTCCAGTCTGGTCCGAGAAGACGCCCGCAAAGACTTCGCCGTCTCATCCGAAGAAGGGGGCGCCACGGTCACGCCCGGCAGCATCTTGCGCCAGACAAGCGGTGGCGCTACCGGCGTTGCAATCTTGGTCGTACGCAGACAACTCGCCAACCTCGCACGCAGTGTTGGGCAGCGCATTGTCGGCAGCGTCCTAGCTAGGTTGGTTTCAGTTGTTGCCGGCGGCGTCGGCCTCGTGCTGATCGCCAAGGACATTTGGGATTTTCGCCACGGCGTGATGCCGATCATCGAAACCGAGATGAAGTCCGAGGAGACCAAGGAAAAAGTCCGTGAGGTCCTCGCCGAAACCATTGCCGATCAGATTAAATCGCACGTCAAGGAGATCGGCCAAAGCTCAGCCGACCGCGTTGTCAAAGTCTGGCACGAATTCCGTCGAGCCCACCTCAAAGCTTTGCAGCTGGCCGACACCAATACCGAGTTTCGCAGCTTTCTTGACACCATAGCAACCGACCACTTGGGCCGTCTGGACGAGGTGGTCGCGCTCATCCTGGCAAAGGAAGGCCAGGCCGGCGTCGTCAAGCGATTGGATGACGGGACGCTCGACGAAGCCGTCAACCGGCTGCCCGATGCCGCCATGCAGATCGCGCGCGCCACCCGCTCCTTGGAAACCGGTCTCAATTGGTACGCGGTCGCAGGAGACAACACCGCTGCCGTCCTGGAGCATGGCATTTATAAGGAAACTGGCCCCGAACGTTTCACTCCGCGCACCCTGAACGAACTTCTGCAACTCGACGATCGCGTTGCCATTCTTCGCGTCGCCGCCCTGCCGACCGATGCTCGGGAAATCCTCTTCGATTTGGAGCCGGCTTCTCTAAAAAACCTGGCCCGCAGCCTGACAAGGGACGAACTCGAGCAGCTCTCCGCCTATTTGACCGGGCTGCAACAAGCCCCCCGCGAACAGGTTCTGAAAACGGTGGCCAAGTCACCAGGCAAACTGAAGTTACTAGCGAGAGCGCGGGTGCGCCAAGCCGTCCTAGCCAGCTCCGACCAGTCCGCCGCCGTGGAGATGATGTTGCGCGGTGACAATGGCTTCCATCCGGCCACCGCAGTGAAGGACTTCCAAATGGTCATCGATGGCCGAGTCAGCCCTATCCTCCTCATCGACAAGCACCCGATCTCCCTCGCCGCTCTGGCTTTCGCACTGCTCATGCTGCTTTTCGTATTGCGCCGTCTATTCTCCGCGCCTCGCCGCCGCGAAACGGAACAGGCTGGCGTTTGAGCGCCACCACTTGGCATACGAAGAACTCGAAGCTATTCCGCTCAGCGAGCGCTGCCGGTAAAGCGGCCGTCACTGCGTTTTTCGCAGCAGCGAACATCGCAAATCCTGTGAGCCCATGCGGTGCGAGAACGAGATAGCCTCGACGGCGCCATAATGATGACTGTGGATACCGTTGCGCCAGTCTGTCGCGCGTCATTGCGTGGTCTGGCGAACTCTTATCGATTTTGGACGAATCTTGGGGTTCACCCGATCCATAATCCGGAACCATTGCATGCCCCGAATTCGGACCCGTACCCATTTGAACCGTTACCGATACGAACTCGCGGCTGCGATTCTGTTGACGGTGTCAGCGCTCGGATTCCTCACTCTGGCTGCGTTGAACAATGAGCAGGAAAATTGGCCGGAGCAGGTGAAAATCCAGTCACCAGGTCAACATCCCTAACAAGCCACCACCCCTGAGTTGCTTCGCTATCACCAAGTGAACCACAGCGCCCCCTCCGGTGAAGCAGAAAATGCTCTAGTCGCCGCCCAGCTCCTCCTCCAAAATCAGCTCAGCCTGAAGCCTTTCGGCACGCACCAGCCCGCGAACGGAATTTCCAAGGTAACAGGATTTCGCGCGCTCCATGTCTTCCAGGCACAGTCGCCCCTCTATCGCTTGCCCAGTCGCCAGCAGCTCCGCCCTCAAGGTCCCTGGCAACAACCCGACCTCCGATGGGGGCGTGACCAGCACGCCGCCTTTCTCGACAAAGATCGTCGTCCGGCTGCCCTCAGCCAACGCACCGTCCTGGTTGAGGTAGATGACTTCATCCGCCCCGACCTCCTCGTGATACTTCCGCCATTCGCTGTCGTAGACCTCGCGCCGCGTCGTCTTGTGATAGAGGAACGGATTGGCGCTGTTGAGCCGCGTCGGTGACACCACATAGCGCATAACGGCAGTCGTCGAACCCGTCTCCAACTCCGTCACGCCCACGCAAGGCGTACCGTCTTCTGCAATCGTCAGCCGCACTCGCAATCGCTGGTCTCGCCGCTGATCGAGCACCCCCGCAATCGCTTCTCGAATTCTTTGCTCGTCGAATTGAAAAGCGAAATATGCCGCCGACGACCGCAACCGTTCGAAATGCCGTTCCTCAAGCCACAATCCCTTCTCCGGTTCGTGGAGCATTGTCTCTATTAGCTCGAAGGGCTTCGGTGGATCGGTCAGGAACTTCATCTTGAGCAGGCATTCTTCGTATTCACTGCCACCCTTTGAATCATAAACGATACCCGAGCCGATACCCATCTCCCCCTCGCCGCCACGCATGATGACTGGTGTACGGATAGCTACGTTGAATTGTGAGCGCGCCTCGGGCGAGATGTGACCAATAGCACCACAGTAGACACCGCGCGCCTCGGTCTCTAGATCAGCGATCAATTCCATCGCCCGGATCTTTGGCGCCCCGGTGATCGATCCAGGCGGATAGATCCCCGCCAACAGCTCCTTCAATCCCATATCCGCGCGCAAAGTGGCGGTTACGCCGGACGTCATCTGATGCAGCGTTTTAAACGTCTCGACGGTGAACAGATCATCCACCCGCACGCTGCCGATTTCGGCGATCCGCCCCAGATCATTACGCATCAAGTCGACGATCATCAGGTTCTCGGCGCGTTGCTTCGCATCGCTTGCTAGCTGACGGCGCTGCAGCGCATCCGCATCGATCGCACCACGTCGAGCTGCCGTGCCCTTCATGGGACGCGTATGGATTGCTCGTCCCTCTCGCGCGATAAAAAGCTCCGGTGAAGCCGACAGCACAGTCGCATACCCAGTATCAACCACCGCCCCGTAGGCAACGGGCTGCTTTGCCCTGAGATCCCGATAGAACGTCAGCGGTGAGCCAAGCAGTTTGAACCGCGCCTTGAACGTCAGGTTTATCTGGTAGATGTCCCCGGCCCGGATCAGCTCCAACGCCTTGTTGAACCGCGCCTCATAGTCTTTGCGCGTCCAAGCCAACTCAACATCGCTAAACTCGTGGGAGGAACTGCGGGTGGTTTCGTTGAGCCACTCCAGCACGCCCGGCCCGGTCATCTGCCGCGGCGCTTCGTAAAGTCCGAACCAGAGCAACGGCATGCCGCGCTTCTTCGGCATCAATCCGGAGATCTTCGGCTCCATCACATAGCCGAGCTCGTAGGAGAAAAAACCGGCGGCGTGCAGCCCATTCGCAACCGCAGCCTCAATTCGCTCGATTGCCGGACCGACCTCGTCAGGCGTCTCGGCACTGACGATGTCCCGAGGTTCGGTAAACAATAGTGACGGCGAGCAACTGCCGGAACTATTGTCGAGTAGAACGAAGGCTTCCGACAGCCCCTCGGCTGTCGATATAGGCTGGGATTTATCTTTGCGGATCATTCGTCCTTGTAGCCCGAAAGTCTATAGAAGACCACGCGACGCGTTGCGTTGACTCCCGCAGGTAAAGTCTTCTCGGCAATCTTTTCGGCCGAACGGAACTTTGCGGGCACTTTTGTTTGGTCGCCGAACAGCGTGACGAGCAATATCGGAACCCCGACAGCACTAGTGTAGGGCCGCACCAACTCGAAGTGATCACGCGGACGCCCAGCCCCCGACCAAGCGTAAATCGGCGTCTTCTCGCCATGCATATAATAGAGCAGTTCCGCCGTTAGGGGACGGTCGTCGCTGAGGATCGCCGCGTACGGTTCACCACGCGCGGACGCCGACGCGACTTCACGGCGCACAGAATCCGCGACCTCCTCCCAACCCAGCGTCCTGGCAAAGGGTGACCCGCCAAACGGCATCGGCACCATGCCGGCCGTCGCCATGCCGACAAGGATTAGCAAGATCACCGCGGCGTGCAGCGCAAAGGAGGATTTGAGCCACGGCCAAGCGACATCACGGATCATGGTTGCGATCACCAAGACCGTGGCGGCGACATAGGCCACCGCGGCCCAATTGGCATGTGCCCGCGACAGAAACGCCTGTATCAGGATAGCCACCAACACCGGTACGGAGAATGCCAGCAGTAAACGGTCCGCCTCCGGCAACCGCTGCCGCAGCGATCGCCAACAGATGACCAAAAGCGCCCCAAACAGAATCGGCCCGAATACGCCGAACTGCGCACCGAAGAATTCCAGAGCTTTTTGAGGGTGCACCAGCGGTCCGCCCCACTTAGCATTGTCAGCAGTGTGCGACAGCGTCGCGAACTTGTTTTCCAGGTTCCACAGGACGTTCGGAACGATCATCAAGGCGCCGAGCGCCAGCGCTGTATAAAGCCGCATATCGCGGGCTAGCCACCGCCGTTCCGGCGTCATCACCAAATAGACGACGGCACAAACTACGAACCATGCCATCGCGTACTTCGCGTTGAGCCCGCATCCGAAAGCCAGCCCCAAAAGCAACGCCGGCCACCACGCCCGCGTCTCCTGTGTTTGGATCAGCCGCACGAAGGCAAACAATGCGATCGCCCAGAACATCAACAGCGGCACATCCGTTGAAATGATCCCCGACGACAACGAAACACCGGGCAGAGTGGCGAAAGCCAGCGCGGCGATCACCCCAGTTCTCACGTCGTAAAGCTGTCGGCCGATAAAAAAGACGCCGACCGCCGTAACCGTGTGCATAAACGGCGATGGCAACCGCACGCAAAACTCACTCAGACCGCAGACTTCGGTCGTCAAGCCGATGATCCATGCGATCAGTGGCGGCTTCGAATAATAACCAAAGGCGGGATCAAGGCTCCAGAACCAGTATTGCGCTTCATCAAAGAACAGATCGGTTTGGTTCAAGCCGAGTGCGAAAAGCCGCAACAAGAGCAAGGCCAACAATCCAATAGTCAGCAGAATCAGCCATTGCCGGTCGTCGGTTTTGTCGTCCGTGATATCCATGCAACCCCTGCCGCAGACGTCCCGTTTCCCAGCCGGCCCACCAGCGCGCGACAGGGTTCTGCGGCAAACAGGACCCCAACCGCAAGCCAAATGCAAGATTACGGCGCAAATGACTGGTAAACCTTGATGCCGGGGATAACTATCCTGGCGGGTTGCCACCGACTTACCGCAAATGCCCGGCTTTAGGGTTGCAGACGTCACTCTAAGGGTTTGACCAACCGGCTTGATTTGCGTTTGTGACACCTATCTGACCACTCACCGTCAGTGGGCTTTTCCAGATCGGTCCTGCATGTGGCCGCCTTGGAAGAGCTGCGACTCGTGGTGTATGTCAGTTTCCATGAGTTGCCGGCCCCTCTCGGTCGGGATTGAGCGAATTAGGAGCGGGCATGCGCATCTCAGTGGTCATTCCGGCATTAAACGAAGCCGGGAACATCGGCCGTCTTGTCGCCGAGACCTACGAGCACGTACCCACGCATGCTCTCTCCGAGGTGATCGTCATCGACGACGGCAGCGACGACGGCAGCCCCGATGAGATCAAACAGCTGATGGAGACCGGCAAGTATCCAAGTTTGCGACTGATCTGCCACGAAACCCGCTGTGGACAATCCGTAGCACTGCGCACGGGCATAACCGCCGCGACAAGCCCCGTCATCGCCACCATGGACGGTGACGGCCAGAATGACCCGCGCGATATCCCCAAACTACTCGAACACCTGGCCGCTCCTGGCGAAGACGGTCCTGCACTCGTTGGCGGCTGGCGCCAGACGCGCAAGGACACCGGTTCCAAACGCTTTGCCTCCCGCGCGGCCAACACGATCCGTGACTGGGTTCTACGTGACGAGTGCCCGGATACCGGCTGCGGCATCAAGGTCTACTGGCGCGATGTCTTTTTGCGCCTACCCTTTTTCACCAGCGTGCATCGTTACTTGCCGGCCATGTTCCAGACCTACGGTCAGAAGGTTGCATACGTGCCGGTCAATGATCGCCCGCGCCAGGTAGGTCAGTCGAAGTACAACAACCTAACGCGAGCCCTGGTTGGCCTCTACGATCTGTTCGGCGTCAGCTGGCTGCGCCGCCGGACCCGCGTCCCGGTCGTTACCGAAGCACTGCCCCATGACCAAGCTGCAACGGTCTGGCCGTCTCCTGTCAACGTCCAGGCGGACGGCGCAAAAGATCGTCAAGCACAACCCAAACGGCAGGTGACATGACGCAACAAAGCGGCAGACAACCTCAAGCCCAAGCCAAAGCGGCAACCCTCGACGACTTTGCCAAAGGTCACCAGGAAAACTCCGGTGTCATGGAACCGATTAGCGAGAAATCCGAACGCATGGCGCGCTTGCGCGCGATCTTAAAAGGACGCGACGTCGCCAGCTTGCGTAACATTGGTCTTTTGATCGCCGCGGTCATTGGCGTCTCGGCGCTGTTCTGGGTTAGCGCCAACATTATCGGACTGGACGAGAACGGCATCCTCGCCACCACATTCCGCAGTTTCGCCGGCAGCCCATGGGCGTTACCGGTAGTCGCCCTTGGTTACACCGCAGCCTCCTTGATCGGCGCACCGCAGTTTTTGCTAATCGCCGTCACCGTCGCGGCCTTCGGCCCACTCTACGGATTTGTCTATTCGGTACTCTCGACCCTTGTCAGCGCCTCCGTGAACTTTATCATGGCCCGCAACTTCGGCGCCGACTGGCTTCGCCGCCGCGGCTGGCAGGGGGTCGGCGGACTAACCGAAATGGTCGGGCGCAACGGCTTCTTGGCCTCGCTGCTGGTCCGCATCATTCCATCGGCACCATTTATCGTCGTCAACATGGGGCTGGGACTGACCGCGACGAGCTACGCGGCATTCATATCTGGGACGGCTATCGGCATTCTCCCCAAAACCGCTCTCATCGCATTGTTGGGCAAGGTTGTCGAACGCGCCCAGTCTGGTGATCTCCAGGCCATTCAATATCTTGTATTGGCAGCCCTAGGCTGGATTGCCCTCGCCTTTATGACCAAGTGGATCGTCCGACGGCGCGAAGCCATGAAGAGACGCAACGCAGGTTAAGGCTCAAATCCGCGCTCCCGCTCATCGCAAAACCCGCTCGCCAATCACAAGTCCGTGCGCCAGTCACTTCATCCGTAAAGTGGCGGCACACTTGCGCTAAAAAGCAAATCCTCCCCAGCACGCTACCAACCCAGGAGCCACCGATGATCGCCACGCCCGCTTCAATCCTTCGCACCCTTTTGATCGCCGCCGCTGCCACGTTATCGTGGCTGGCGCCCGCCCACGCCGACGACGTGCTGATCGTCAAGGAGAGTTCGCGCAGCGTCCCCGAAACGATCGACGCTCTTCAAAAGGTTCTGGAAGCCAAAGGCATCTCAGTCTTCGGCCGCGTTGACCACCAGGCCAATGCCAAGAAGGCCGGTCTCGAATTGCCCCCCACGACACTTCTAATCTTCGGCAACCCCAAGTTGGGCACCCCGCTGATGCAGACCAATCGCCAGATCGGCATAGATTTGCCCATGAAGGCGCTGGCCTGGCAGGACGCCGACGGTAAGGTTTACCTTGGCTACACCGACCCCAAGAATCTTGAAGCGCGCCATGGCATCGAAGGCCGCGACGCCATCTTTGCCAAGATGGCCAAGGCTTTGGGCGCGATGACCAATAAGGCGGCCGGCAAATAGCATCCGCGAGCCCTCAAAACCGCGCTTGCCGGATTGAACGCAAAACACCGCCACCCGCGTCAAAACGCTCAACGAAAAACGGCCCAGTCCCGCTTTCTGGGCTTCACAACACTGAAGACCATTGCTATAGATCGTGGCTCCGATGCTTCAGGCATCGGTATTGCGGTGCAGGGGGCTCGCCAGCGCGGGCCCATTTTGTTGATGCACCGCCTTCCGGACAACCCGGGCGCGTCGAACGCTATCCATGATGGATCGGGCGCCTAGGGGACGTTGGTGACGCGGGGTGGAGCAGCCCGGTAGCTCGTCAGGCTCATAACCTGAAGGTCGTCAGTTCAAATCTGGCCCCCGCAACCACCTTTACCGAACTCTCGAACGCATCAGGAACACTCTGCCCATCGGGCAACGCGATGAGCCGCACAATGTCCCCTGTCAGCTGCACAAGGTGCCCGTCGTCATCGGCTTTGACTTCGATGCGCTCAATGAGTTCCCGCAAGATCTCAGCTGCCTCTGCTCGGCTCTCAGGGCGTGAGAGTGCGCCTTGCAGATCGGCCACCTTCTCACGGTAAAGCTTGGATAAGTTCGGGTGGAGCCGCGGTGCTTTGGGCGGCCCCTCGGCGATATTCTGCTTGAGGAGCCTCTGTTGGGCTTCAAGCGACTCGAGCTGCTGCTTCAAACCCTCTGTCCGTAATCCATCTGCAATCGCATCATACAGCCCTGCAAGTTTTCGGGTGATTTTCTCTAGCTCACGAACCCTTTGTTGGTGGGCAACCTCAATACCCTGGCGCTGAGAATTGGTCTCTGCGATAACTGCTCGGCTGAACTCCTCGACAAGCTCAGGAGCCATGAGGCGATCTTTGAGGCCGTCGAGTACCGCCGCTTCGATACTGCTTCTGCGCGCGCCCTTGAGATTGCTACATCCGGCCCCGGAACGGGCAGCAGCACACGCGAGATAGTTGCTCCCGACGGCACTCATCGACCGACCACATTCGCCGCAGTGGATAAGCCCCGTTAGGAGGTGGCGTGGCCGCCGGGCCTTCCAAAACTCAGAAGCGCGAATTTTTTCTGAATGTATTGAATTGCGGATCGCGCCTAGCCGAAGCTGAACTGAATCCCACAAATCCTGCTCAACAATCCTAAGCTCCGGAACATTTTTGTACTTCCATTCCTCGACAGGCCGTACGCGAGAAACGCGCTTACCTGTCACGGGGTCTCGGCTATACCGCAGCTTATTCCACACCCGCTGACCAACATACAGATCATTGCGAAGGATACCCGTCCGTCGTGTGGCGTGACCTCGCAGGGTCGTTTCTCTCCAGGGCTTCCGGGTTGGCCCAGAGATGCCTTCAGCGTTTAATTCTCTTACAATTTCTCTCGGAGACCTGCCACTAGCGAATACCTCAAAGATCCGAACAATGACCGAGGCTTCATGTTCAACAATCTCAAGCCGGCCGCGGTCAGCTTCGTCGACTGTCTTTAACGATTTGTAGCCGTAGGCTTTCCCGCCAGCAGAGCGGCCCTTCTCAATGCGGCCCTCCATTCCGCGATGTGTCTTCTTGGCAAGATCTTTCAGGAAAAGCTGGTTCATGGTCGACGTCAGCCCAACATGCAGCTCATTAATTTCGCCTTCGCTGCACGTTACGATCTTGATGCCGTGGAAAGTAAGTAGCTTAAAGAGGGCGGCGGTTGCTTCCTGATCGCGCGACAAGCGGTCAAGTCCTTCGCTAACAACGACATCGAAACCACCCTTCAGAGCATTGGCCTGCCCCCAATCACGGGACCAGTTTCTAAGTTAGAATCCGGCCGCCATCGGCCAGCATCTGGGTTGGCCGGAGCGTAGCGTAGGTCAGTTCAGATGCTGTCGGCAAGATCGCTTCCGGTGCTGGGGGCTGATAGCCGAGCGAAGAGTGCGGCCTGACCGCATTGTAATGGCGTCGCCATTGCTCGATCAGCACCTGGGCTTCTCGGAGCGTTGTGAAGATTTCCATGTTCAGCAGCTCGTCTCTGAGTTTCGAGTTGAAGCTCTCGCAATAGCCGTTCTCCCATGGACTTCCTGGCTCTATGTAAAGCGTTTTGACACCGATCCGAGCAAGCCAGCCTCGCACGTTCTTCGCGATGAACTCAGACCCATTGTCGGAACGAATATGTTCCGGCGGGCCGTGTTCGACGAAGAGATCAGCGAGACAGTGCACCACATCGTCCGAACGCAGTCGTCGTGCGACGACAATCGCCATTGAACGGCGCGTGAACTCGTCAAGGACCGTGAGCATTCGGAACGGACGGCCGTCCTGGGTGCGATCGTGAACGAAGTCGTAGCTCCACACGTGGTTCGGCCGCTCTGGCCGCAACCGCACGCACGAACCGTCGTTCAGCCAAAGCCGACCGCGCTTGGGTTGCTTCTTAGGAACTTTGAGCCCTTCCCGCCGCCAGATGCGATGCACCCGCTTGACGTTCACCTTCCAGCCTTCAGCGCGCAGTAGCACCGTCACCCGCCGATAGCCATAGCGGCCGTACCGCTTGGCAAGACGGATGATTGCGGCAGTCAGCCTTTTCTCGTCGCTGCGTATCTTAGGCTGGCGTCTCTGCGTTGTGCGAGACTGTCCCACAACCCGGCAGGTGCGTCGCTCGGAGACCGACAACTGCGAGCGCACGCGGGTCACGCACGCTCGCTTTCGGGAAGGGCTCAGTATTTTCCCTCAAGAGCTTCCTTCAGGATCAACTTGTCGAGCGTCAGCTCAGAGACCGCCTTCTTCAGCCGCTCGTTCTCCCGCTCCAGATCCTTGAGCTTCTTTGCCTGATCAAGCTTCAGACCGCCGTAGTCCCGGCGCCATCGATAATAACTCTGCTCCGAAATGCCCAAGCCTCGGCAAATCACACCCACTGTCTCACCCTGGCTCAGCTTTACTTCGGCTTCCCGCAACATGCCGATAATCTGTTCCGTCGTGTACCGCTTCCGTGCCATTCCATCGTCTCCTCATCTGAGGTTCGAAATAGCCGGATTCGCTCAATCAGAATGGTACCGTCTCAGGGGAGCAGGCCAGGCCCGAACCGCAGATCTTGCCGCTATTGTGGTCACGAACCACGATAAGAAGGCCGCGATGGCCTTGATCAGCTCCGGTATTCCGATAATTGCGATCACCCGCTTCGTGTTGTAGGCGAGCACGTGCAGTGCCATCTCGGTGGCGACGTGTTTGAGCGTTCGCATTTTGAAGTGGGTTGCCCCCATCCAGGCTTTGATCGTACCGAAGGGATGCTCAATAGTTTCACGGCTCCCCTTGCCGATGCCATTGGTCGTCATGTCATGACAGGCGCTGCCATTCATGCTGATGATACGCCAGTCAATGTCCTGGCACCGGGAACCGGTAAGACCAAGACCGGACGCTTGTGGGTCTATCTCAGAGAAGAACGGGATTGGGGTGGCGATAGTCATCCAGCAGCTTTCTACCGCTTCACACCGGATCGCAGAGGCCGCTGGCCGCGAGATCATCTCAAAGACTTTACAGGCTGGCTGCATGCCGATGGCTATGCCGGGTTCGAGGATCTTTATCGTCGTGGTCGGATCAAGGAAGTTGCCTGCCTCGCCCATATCAGGCGGAAGTTCTTCGACATTCACAAAGCCCAGGGCTCGGGCGTTGCGAAGGAAGCCCTCGAACGTATCGCAGAACTGTACCAGATCGAGGCGAGCATTCGTGGTGATCCACCTGACCGGCGCCGATCGGTCAGGCAAGAGCTATCATGGCCGCTCATTGACGTTCTGGAAGAATGGCTCCATTCGCAACTCACGCAGATCTCGGGCAAGTCGGCCCTGGCCGGTGCCGGACATTATCTCACCCGGAAGGTTCTGCCGTTCGTCACGTAGAATGTTCTCCAGCCAGCGTCGAAACGTCACTGCCCGATGCCAGATGCAGCTCGATCTCATGCAAGAGCCTCAAGATATCTTCGTCTGAATACCGCTTCCGAGCCATCTCACCATACTTAGACATCCGCTAAAAAGATGGCACAGTTTTAAGGGGCCAAGACGCAACCCAAAGTTAGATATTGAGTTCAATTCTCAGTGTCGAACTCTGGTGCTCGATTTGGCGATCGCTTCATCGTGATACCAACAGTCACCGTTTTCCGTTTTGGCCAGAAGGCGCGCCTCCGCCTCTAATCGAGCTAGCTGCGCAGCCGATGATCGAGCCCGAGGCGTGGCTGGAAACGAATAAATTTTAGCCATTTTCTGCTCTGCGGAATTCATAGTCATCCTCGTCTTTTGCCAAATTCCTTCCGAACGCACTCAAATACCATTATTTTTATGTAGGCTATCACGTCTTTATTGAAGCACAAAAAAAAATCAGCAATTGCCTAATCTTTGGACTTTCTTTTGTGCTGTATAATTTGCTAGCAAAATAGAGCGTTGGCTTTCGCGAAAACGTCAAAGATACGGGTTGATGTTCAGTATGACCGGCGGATGGTTCGGATCTACACCTAGGGCTGCAGAACCCAAAGAAATTCGGCTTGCGGCCCGGACGAACTACTCCACCGCCTCGTTCTCAATCTCAGAAGATGCGATCTCACTCCCAGCCGAGATGTCGCCAAACAGTGCCTGGCATGTCCGGCCCGCCTACCCATCAGCGGCTCCGACTAGCGTGCATGAGGTTTTGTCAATTTGGTCAACGCCTGCTTTCGCAGCCGCCAGATGCCGCTGCTTTTGCAACCCCGAGCAATCCATAGGAGAAATTCTTAATGACAAAGTTTAAGCTCGAATACATATGGCTTGATGGTTATACGCCAGTTCCAAATTTACGCGGCAAGACACAGATCAAAGACTTCGAGAATTTTCCCCAATTGGAAGAACTTCCGCTTTGGGGTTTTGATGGGAGTTCTACTAAGCAAGCCGACGGCAGCAATTCTGACTGTGTCCTTAAGCCGATTCGCGTTTTTCCGGATAGTCAGCGTGCAAACGGGGTTCTTGTTCTGTGCGAAGTCATGATGCCAGACGGTGTTACACGGCATCCGTCGAACAAACGCGCTACCATCCTCGATGACGACGCTGCTTGGTTTGGTTTTGAGCAAGAGTATTTCTTTTACAAGAATGGTCGACCGCTTGGCTTCCCAGACAGCGGCTACCCTGAGCCTCAAGGAAAGTACTATACGGGTGTTGGGTACGGTGCTGTGGGCGACGTCGCCCGTCAAATGGTGGAAGAACATCTCGACGCCTGTCTATCTGCAGGCATCAATCATGAGGGCATTAACGCCGAAGTTGCCAAGGGTCAGTGGGAATTCCAGATCTTCGGTAAAGGGTCAAAACGGGCCGCTGATGAAATGTGGATGGCTCGCTACCTCTTGCAGCGGCTGGCAGAAAAGTACGGTGTCGACATCGAGTATCACTGTAAACCGCTTGGAGAAACTGACTGGAACGGTTCCGGCATGCATGCCAACTTCTCGACGTCTTACATGCGTGAAGTAGGCGGCAAGGAGTACTTCGAGCAACTCATGTCCGCCTTTGAAGCAAATTGCGAGGACCACATCACGGTCTACGGTCCGGACAACCACATGCGGCTGACGGGTCTGCATGAAACGCAGAGCATCGATACGTTTAGCTATGGCATCGCCGACCGCGGCGCATCGGTCCGCGTTCCTCATGGCTTCGTCAACAATGGCTATAGAGGCTATTTGGAGGATCGCCGACCGAACTCCCAAGGCGATCCATACCAGATTGCCTCGCAGATACTTAAAACGATTGCGACGGTGCCGATCAATAAAGTTGCCGTGGCTTGATCTCTAAATAAGTTTGGGCCGCGTCTCCCTACTCCCTGGGCGGCGGGGTCTTGTGGGATGCAGAGGAGCAAGCTGTATCCCACACACTTGGCGAAAAAGTTTTGGAATTATGAGTGGAAGGAGGGCGGTGGCATCATCGGGCTTGACCCGGCGCTCTATTTTCCATGCGACGTTGAAAGTGCGCGCAAAGTTTCCGCTAAAGCTGGTGGGTTTTAGGCCCGCCCCGTTGCCTCAAATCAATGAGCCCCACCAGCCCCATGGCAGACGGGCTGGTCGCGAGAAGACGTACATCACAAAAGCACGGTCACCGTTCATCAACGCCTATTCCTTAAGCTCGGGACGTTGGTGCTTGGCTAGGCCGAGTGTTCAAGCATATTGAGCGTGCGCACTTCGACGGAAACCTCCAAACCAAGGCAGTCATTGTTGGTGCCGACGAATGTGCCAGAAATTGGCACGGCTTGCGCAGGTTCCCGCGCGACGGCAATAGGCACCAAATTATGGCCGCCTGCTCCGCCGTTTGTCGGATCGAACTCCAGCCATCCCGGACCAGGCAGATAGATTTGCACCCAAGCATGAGTAGAACCGGTGCAGGTGACACCGTGATCTGCCCCGTAAATTGCAGGGTCGTAGAGATAGCCGGTGACGAAGCGCGCTGCGAGCCCGACATTACGCGCTGCCTCCATCATCAGTAAGGCATAGTCCCGGCATGAGCCCGATCTCTTGCTGAGTGTCTCTTCAGGGGATTGTACACCTTGTTCGTGACGTTGGACGTATTGAAAGTCCTCGCGAATCCTCTGTGATAGCGCAAGCAGAAATGCCTCTGTTGCATTGTCTACCGCTGGATCCTCAATGATCGCCCTAGTCCAATCCGCAACTGCGTGGCCGGATTCCGCATAGTGGCGCTCTATGGTTTGGCCAAGATCTGGAATTTCGCTGGTGGAATAGCTGAAGGGTAGCTTTGTCGCATAGGGCTCGATGCCGAAATTGACTGAGACGTACGGGAAGCGATCTATAACGATTTCTGAGGAAAAACGAAGCGTGCGAGCCGCTTCGAGGAAGCTGGCAACTGCGACTGAATTCCCGAAAACATCGTAAACCCAACGTATGTTTGCGTGCGGCTCAATCGCGAGCGTTGCATCGAGTAGCCGAAGGTCGTGACTATCGCGCGGACGCACCATCAGCCGATGTTCGCCGAATTGCACCGGATTGGAATAGCGGTAGCTTGTGACGTGGCGGACGCTGAGACGCTGCATAGCTCACAATATCTTAAATCGAGACGGTCCAACATAAACGGCAATCAGATTGAGGCGGCAACGTCCAGCTGCCGCCTCAATTAACTGATCTCGATAGGACTCATGTTGCAACGCAAACAACTGTGGAAAACAAGAAAGAAGTCGCGTGAAGATGGGCGGGCTTGTGTCAAACTTCGATAACAACTGATTGATAGGTTTGTGGATATGGCTACCACGGAAGCATCAAGCCACCAGAACCGCTTTCGTAGTTCACGGCCCTCGAGGCCAGTAAGATACGCAAGAGAGCACGGAAACGAGCTTGTAGACTTGCTGAGCGGCACTTGTGTATCCCTCAGGCAACCAGAAGCGGACCTACTCGACAAGCTGAACTTACACTTTTCGCTTTTTCTCTTGGCCGGCGGCAAGCTTGATCTGAGGACAAAGCTCCAATGTTTCGACAGTGTCGCAAACGCCATTATGGAACAACGATCTGGGAACTTCCGAAATTACCTAGCATTTAGGTATCTCGGCGACGCAGGTTGGAGAGACATGATCAAATCGAATGCCTCAGATTCCTCGCCCGTAGAGCAAGCTTAGTTTTGTTTGAAGGTTTAATCGGCGCTTATGGCTAATCGATCCGCTCTTACCAGCAAATCGGAGATACTGTCGTAGACTCTGGCGCTCATATCCTACGAATGTTACCGCTAATCAGACATCCGTGAGGCGCTTTGCGAAGTCCTCTTTCGGGAGAAGGGTGGGCAAAGAGGATGCTGAGCAGAAAGTCTCAGGCATTGGTCAGCGCTGACTACCCTTTGCCAAAGCTCTTTAGGTTCTTGGCCATCCCGCGTGATAGTGCAGGTGCCTGGCACAGAACCGCTCGATCTGATTGATGCTGGTGCAAGCGTTCTTTGCAAGGTTCCTTCTCGGGGAGCAATATTAAGGAACGCGTGGCGCGGCCTAGAGGCTGGCGCAACTACCATCCGACCTTGGGTCAGTCGCGGCTCTGATAACACCATCAGGTCCGATCGAGACCATTCCAGCATGGCCCATCTTGTCCTCGTAGGCGTCGACCACCTGAACGTCGTGCCCGGCGCTTCGGAGCTGTTCCACGATCCGGCTGTCGAAGCGGTTTTCCAGTTTCAAGTTTGTTGAGGTCTCGCCCCAAGTGCGCCCTAGCAGCCACCGAGGAGCTGTAACAGCTTCCTGCATGTCCTGGCCGAAGAAGACGTGCCGGCTGAAGATCGCGGATTGTGTCTGCGGTTGTCCTTCGCCACCCATCGTCCCGTAAGCGAGGTTGGTGCCATCGTCGAGGCGGGCCATCGCCGGGTTGAGCGTGTGGAAGGGAAGGCGTCCAGGGGCGAGTTCATTGGGCCCCGGTTCAAGGGTGAAGCTGGCGCCTCGGTTCTGCCAGAGGATACCAGTTTGCGGCACGACCAAGCCGGAGCCGAACTCCCAGAATATGCTTTGGATATAGCTGACGACGTTGCCGTCGCGATCTGCCGCGCCCATCCAAATCGTGTCTCCGGGTTTGGCAGGAGGGGGCCAAGGTGCTGCGGACTTCATGTCGATTACGGCGGCTTCCTTGGCGATCATTTCGTCGGAGAGCCAACTCTTCCATTGATCTCCCATCTGGACGGGATCTCCGACATGCGCGTTGCGAAGCAGGAATGCGCGCTTCGTGGCCTCCACCAGTGCATGGACGTGCTCAAATCCTTCCGCCTGTTGGATATCCATGGCCTCGAAAATCTTAAGGATCATCAACGAGGAAATGCCCTGCGTGGGCGGCGGCATATTATAGAGATGGCCAGACTTGAACCGCGTTTGTGCTGGAGCGACCCGTCTTGGTTGATAGGCTTCCAAGTCGTTCAACCGCAGCGGGCTGCCCGCCGACTCCAAACCTGCAGCAAGTGCTCGGGCAAGATCCCCGCGATAGAAATCATCGAGGCCTGTTGCAGCGAGACGTTTTAGGCTCTCAGCAAGTGCCTTTTGAGTCAGTATGCCTCCTTCAATGGGCGGTCCACCGGCAGCGAAGGTCTCTGTGAAGCCTGGGGCCGCGTGCAATTCCTCCCACTTCTCTCTCGTCAGTCGGGCTTGTGAGCTAGAGACAGGGAACCCTTCCAGGGCGTAATGAATGGCAGGCTCGAGAAGCCTCGATAGAGGAACGCCACCGCCAGTTTCTTCAGCGAGCCTTTTGGCTTCGGACCAGCCACCGACCGCGCCGGCGACTGTCAAGGCTGCGCGTGGTCCCCGTGTCGGAATCGAGGTATCGCCGTGAGACGTGTAGAACGTGCGGTCGGCCATGCCCGCCGCCGGTCCGCAGGCTTGAATTCCGACCGGCGGTTCGCCCGAATGGGAAACGAGCCAAAAGCCGTCGCCACCGATGCCATTCATGTGCGGGTAGACAACGGCGATCGCGGCGGCTGCAGCGATCATGGCTTCGATGGCGTTGCCGCCTTCGCGAAGTACGCCGGCTCCGGCCTCGGCCGCCAAGTGATGGGGTGCGGTCACCATGCCGCCAAGGCACGTGCGGGCACGTAGCATGTTCCGTCTCCCTGTTTTGTCGAAATGTGATCGCTAGCGAGCTTCATGGTCGTCATTCGGCACCTCGGTGCAAGGAGGAAAGGCACTCCCGGCGCGAGATGTACAAATTGCATACAGCATTGAGTATTAAATAGGCGCCAGAGATAGTCCTGGCTGACTAAAGCTTCATCATTTCAGTTGGTTAATCGATTGGCATACCAGTTGCACAACGGGGCGCTGTTGGCCAGCTAATGCCAACCGACAAAAAATGGAGCGTCCCCCCATGAAGAGACGAGAGTTTTTGACGAAGGCGGGCCTGGCCACCGCAGGCACGTCAGCGATGATCGCTGCGCCGAGCGTGGCGCGCGCGCAGGAATCCTTCAATTTCAAAATGACCAATGCGTATCCTCCAGGAGCCCCCTTCTATACGGTGGGACCGGGTAGCCCAACAGACTTCTGCAAGAAGGTCGCAATGATGTCGGGTGGTCGGTTGAAAATTCAGCACTTCGCGGCAGGTGAACTCATCCCGGCTCTTGAAGGATTCGATGCGGTGCAGGCGGGCACCGTCGAGATGAATGCCGCCAACGCTTACTTTTGGGCGGGCAAGATCTTCGCGGCACAGTACTTCACGACGGTTCCCTTTGGCCTCAACTTCCAGGGTGTCAATGCGTGGCTCTACCATGCAGGAGGCCTCGAGCTGTGGCATGAACTCTATAAGCCGCTTGGTTTGATTGCCTTCCCGATGGGCAACACCGGCGTGCAGATGACGGGCTGGTTCCGTAAACCAATCAAGTCTGTCGATGACTTCAAGGGGCTAAAAATGCGCATCCCGGGTCTTGCCGGGAAAGTCTACAAAGAGCTTGGCGTCGACGTAAAGCTCTTGCCCGGTGGTGAGATCTTCCCGGCCCTCGAACGCGGTGTGATTGACGCCGCCGAATTCGTCGGCCCTTTCCAGGATCGCCGGCTCGGACTGCAGAACGCTGCCAAGTACTACTACACCACAGGTTGGCACGAGCCTTCCAATGTGACCGAGCTGCTCATCAGCCTGAAGGCCTGGGAAAAGCTGCCGAAGGACCTGCAGGAAATGGTCAAAGTCGCGGCGATGGCCTGCAATCTTGAAAGCCATGCCTGGTCGGAAGCAAACAACGCCGACGCGCTCGACGATCTGGTAAAGAACAGCGGTGTCAAGGCGGATGTGCTGCCCAAGGAAGTCGTTGCCAAACTTCGCAGCCTTACTTTCGAGGTGTTAGAGGCTCAAGCCGCGAAAGATCCGCGCACGAGGAAGGTCCACGATGCCTTCATGGCCTTTCGAGAGAAACACCGCTCGTGGGCTGCCATCAGTGAAAAGCCCTATCATGAATTCCTGGATTAGCGGCTGAATGGAACGCCGAACGGCCCTTTCAATGGTGTTGTCGGCGGTTGACCGGATCGACGCTTTCGTTGGTCTGGTCGGCCGTTTCACGGCGTGGCTGACGCTGGCGCTGGTGCTGCTTGTCGCCTTCAATGTCATTGCCCGCTATTTGTTCAGTGCTGGCACCGTGGCGACGCAAGAACTTGAATGGCACATCTTGGCCGTGACGGCGCTGATCGGCATGTCCTATGGCGTCAACAGAGGAGATGAGGTGCGTGTCGATATGCTCTACGCGCGCTACGGGTCCCGGTCCAGAGCGGTCGTCAATCTTTTGTCCGCAGTTCTGACGTTCCTCGTCGCGCTATTTCTCTTCAAAGTCTCCTTGGGATACGTGTCGCAGAGCTACGCTTTCCTCGAAGGCTCACCGGATCCAGGTGGCTTGTCCTATCGATTTGTCCTTAAAGCTTTCATCCCCATCGGCTTTGGCCTTCTTGCGCTGCAAGCCGTCGTGCAAACCGGGAAAGCTGCCCGAGAGCTTTCTGAAGCCGGCGTCGGCAATGCACGATCGCCCGAGTAGCGCGATATGACAAACGAAGTCCTTGCCGTATTGATGGTTGGCGGCTTTTTCACGCTGATAGTCACTGGTGTTCCTGTGGCCATTTCTCTGGCCGTTTCGGGTCTGGTTTTTGGCTATCTGGGTTTTGGTGGCGGGCTATTCAATCTCTTGCCTTCTCGGGTTTACGGGGTTGTCACGAACTACACGTTGCTGGCCTTGCCACTGTTTATCTTCATGGGGGTGATGCTCGAGAAATCCAGGCTCGCTGAAGACCTTCTTGAGACGATAGGCTTGGCCATGGGTGGGCTTCGGGGCGGCATGGCGCTCGCGATCGTCCTTGTTGGCGTATTAATGGGGGCCTCGTCTGGGATCGTTGGAGCAACAGTTGTGACGGCAGGGCTCATCGCGTTGGCCCCGCTCATCCGGCGCGGTTATGACAAGGGCGTGGCGTGCGGCGTGATTTGCGCGTCGGGTACACTAGGCCAGATCATACCACCCAGTTTGGTGTTGATCTTGCTGGCCGACATTATGGGGGAATCTGTTGGTACGTTGTTTGCCGCGGCACTGACGCCGGGCTTAATTTTGGCATCGCTGTTCGTCATCTACATCCTGCTTCTCGGGATCATGGCGCCGGAACGTGTTCCGCCGATCCCGAAGGCCGAACGGCAGGAGATCAGTCAAACGGAGTTGGTCAAGCGTTTGCTGTTGGTTGTGGTTCCGCCGCTGGCGCTTGTTTTTGCCGTTCTTGGATCCATCATCGGCGGCGTGGCTGCGCCTACGGAAGCTGCCTCGATGGGGGCCTTTGGTAGCGTCCTTATCGCAGTTGCTGCACGCCGGCTTGATTTTCGGACGCTGCGGGAAGTCGTGGAGTCGACGCTTTCGACCAGTGCAATGGTATTCTTCATTTTGATCTGCGCGCAGCCGTTCGGGCTTTCTTTCCGAGGTCTGGGTGGTGAGCACATAGTGCAGGATCTCTTTTCGCAGGTTCCTGGGGGTCTCGACGGTCAGCTACTGTTTCTCATGCTACTCTTGTTTATTTTGGGTTTCTTTCTTGAGTGGATAGAGATTTCCTACATCGCGCTGCCGCTGTTCCTGCCGATCTTCTCGGCGAGCGGCGCCGACATGGTGTGGATTGCGATGCTGGTTGCAATGAACCTGCAGACATCCTTTCTGACTCCCCCATTCGGTTGGGCTTTGTTCTTTCTTCGTGGCGTCGCTCCGCCGGAGGTATCCACTGCGGACATCTATCGCGGCGTGCTGCCCTTCATTGCCATACAACTCGTCGGGTTGGCTCTGGTATTTTGTTTTCCGTGGATTGCGACCTGGTTGCCGAACGCCATTGGCTGGTGACCGGGTCAGTTGCGAGACAGTCAGTTAGCCAAGTCCGGCTTGGCCGAAGGCAGCGAGGCGCATGCTGGCCTGCCCCCAATCACGGGACCAGTTTCTAAGTTAGAATCCGGCCGCCATCGGCCAGCATCTGGGTTGGCCGGAGCGTAGCGTAGGTCAGTTCAGATGCTGTCGGCAAGATCGCTTCCGGTGCTGGGGGCTGATAGCCGAGCGAAGAGTGCGGCCTGACCGCATTGTAATGGCGTCGCCATTGCTCGATCAGCACCTGGGCTTCTCGGAGCGTTGTGAAGATTTCCATGTTCAGCAGCTCGTCTCTGAGTTTCGAGTTGAAGCTCTCGCAATAGCCGTTCTCCCATGGACTTCCTGGCTCTATGTAAAGCGTTTTGACACCGATCCGAGCAAGCCAGCCTCGCACGTTCTTCGCGATGAACTCAGACCCATTGTCGGAACGAATATGTTCCGGCGGGCCGTGTTCGACGAAGAGATCAGCGAGACAGTGCACCACATCGTCCGAACGCAGTCGTCGTGCGACGACAATCGCCATTGAACGGCGCGTGAACTCGTCAAGGACCGTGAGCATTCGGAACGGACGGCCGTCCTGGGTGCGATCGTGAACGAAGTCGTAGCTCCACACCTGGTTCGGCCGCTCTGGCCGCAACCGCACGCACGAACCGTCGTTCAGCCAAAGCCGACCGCGCTTGGGTTGCTTCTTAGGAACTTTGAGCCCTTCCCGCCGCCAGATGCGATGCACCCGCTTGACGTTCACCTTCCAGCCTTCAGCGCGCAGTAGCACCGTCACCCGCCGATAGCCATAGCGGCCGTACCGCTTGGCAAGACGGATGATTGCGGCAGTCAGCCTTTTCTCGTCGCTGCGTATCTTAGGCTGGCGTCTCTGCGTTGTGCGAGACTGTCCCACAACCCGGCAGGTGCGTCGCTCGGAGACCGACAACTGCGAGCGCACGCGGGTCACGCACGCTCGCTTTCGGGAAGGGCTCAGTATTTTCCCTCAAGAGCTTCCTTCAGGATCAACTTGTCGAGCGTCAGCTCAGAGACCGCCTTCTTCAGCCGCTCGTTCTCCCGCTCCAGATCCTTGAGCTTCTTTGCCTGATCAAGCTTCAGACCGCCGTAGTCCCGGCGCCATCGATAATAACTCTGCTCCGAAATGCCCAAGCCTCGGCAAATCACACCCACTGTCTCACCCTGGCTCAGCTTTACTTCGGCTTCCCGCAACATGCCGATAATCTGTTCCGTCGTGTACCGCTTCCGTGCCATTCCATCGTCTCCTCATCTGAGGTTCGAAATAGCCGGATTCGCTCAATCAGAATGGTACCGTCTCAGGGGAGCAGGCCAATGCATCCGAAGGGTGTTGTCACGGTAACGCGCCTGCTCAGTTGATGCTGTATGCTATCAACGTCCGATGAGCAGTTCTTCCTATCGTCGCCATCGCTTCCCGGCCGCTGTGATCCAGCAAGCGGTCTGGCTGTACTTTCGCTTTCCTCTAAGCCTGCGCGATGTCGAGGATATGTTGTCCCAACGCGGCATCGATGTCTCGTATGAAACGGTCCGCCGCTGGTCGTTTAAGTTTGGCTTGGCCTATGCCAGAAAGCTCAGACGATCGCACCCGCGTGCTGATACGCGTTGGCATCTCGATGAAGTCTTCGTCTCGATCAACGGCAAGAACGTTTACCTGTGGCGCGCCGTTGATTGCGAGGGAGAGGTCCTGGACGTGCTGGTGCAATCGCGCCGAAACAAGCGAGCAGCCTTGAAGCTGATGCGGAAACTGCTCAAGTCACAAGGCTTCTCGCCAGACGCCGTCATGACAGACAAACTGCCATCATATGGCGCGGCATTGAGCGAACTTGGGATGAGAGCTCGCCACATAACCGGCGGTCGGATCAACAATCGGGCCGAGAATTCGCATCTCCCGATACGGCAAAGAGAACGACGGATGCAGCGATTCAAATCAGCTGGTGCCGCGCAACGATTTCTCTCAACCCACGCCGCTATCTACAACACTTTCAACGTCCAGCGTCATCTGATCTCACGCAGAACAATGCGACAGTTCCGAGCGGCAGCTATGGACAGGTGGGATGCCGTGACTGCTGCGGCGTGAAACATGGCGACGTCGTGCATTTTCGCGCAGCATATGTGCTAACGTGATGGCATGGACGCCCCTCCTGACTTCCCAAAGAATGATGATGGAGCGTTTAGATCGTTCCGGAAAGAGGAGGCGTCCATGACGAATATTACGACAATTGGGTTGGATCTGGCGAAGTCAGTATTTCAGGTGCACGTTGCGGATCGGGATGGCAGGCCGGTTTTGCGCAGGAAGCTGCGTCGTTCACAGGTCCTTGGGTTCTTTGCCAAGCTTCCCCCTTGTGTGATTGGGATAGAGGCTTGTGCAAGTGCGCATTATTGGGCGCGAGAGCTTCAGGAACTCGGTCATTCGGTGCGGTTGATCCCTCCGCAATATGTGAAGCCGTTTGTGAAGACGAATAAGAACGATGCGTCTGATGCCGAAGCGATCTGCGAAGCGCTGAGCCGTCCGACGATGCGCTACGCAGCCGTGAAGAGCGCCGAGCAGCAATCGGTTCTGACACTACACCGAGCACGCGAACTTCTGGTGCGCCAGAGAACCATGCTCATCAATGCTATCCGGGGTCATTGTGCTGAGTTCGGTATTGTTGTTGCGCAAGGTGCGTCCAAGGTCACGGCACTGATCGGAATAATAGAGGACCACCAAGACGATCGTCTTCCTGCATTGGTACGCCAGGCGCTTGGTTCTCTTATTCGCCAGTATGAGATGGTTCAGGAACAGATCCTTGGCCTTGAGAGACAACTGACGAGCTGGCATCGCGCGACTGAGGCAAGCCGACGACTTGCGACGATCCCGGGTGTTGGAGTGATCACGGCCACGGCTCTTGTCGCGACGATCGGCGATGCCTCGCAGTTCCGCTCCGGGCGTCAGTTGGCGGCCTGGCTTGGGCTTGTTCCCAAACAGCATTCCAGCGCCGGGAAGGACCGGCTGGGGCGCATATCGAAGCGGGGAGATGGCTATCTGAGAAAGCTCCTCGTTCATGGCGCGCGAACCGTTCTTCTGTGGTCCAGGCGCAAAAAGGAGGAACGATCGCGATGGCAGGAAGCCCTGCTGGCGCGCCGGCCTACAAATGTTGTTCTGGTGGCAATGGCCAACAAGACCGCCCGTATCGTGTGGGCATTGCTCAGCCGGCGTGAAGTCTTCTGTGCCAAAGCTCACGTGACGACATAGCGCGAAGTAGGCCGGACACTATTGCGAGGGTGACATTGATGTGATGGCGAAACAGGGTAACCGGGATCGGCTAAACCCGCGGCTTTGTCCGAGCGCGTAGCTCGATAACGTGAATGGGCGTCGATCCTCGGATTCCATCAGGGCCCGCGGCCAATAGGAGGCTGCTCAACGAGGCCGGATAGATGACTGCAAACCCAACTGCCCATCAGATCGAAAAACACTTGCAATCAACGGGGCGTCCATAGATGACAATGCCGTTGAGGGTCGAAGTACTTCGCCATTTGTCTGGGATATCGAGTTAGGGTATCGGCCGCAACAGCCTAATCTTAGCATGTCGGTTGTCTATCTCTCCGCACCCGAGCCCTTGTCCGCCTCGCGTTGATCATGGTCAATGCCTTCCCACGTTGTAGGTGCGATCAGTTGGCACGATGCCGACGAAGGAGAAAAGTAGCCGTGTTCGATGAAGCTACGAATTCTCACCCATGGACACAATTTTCCCATCAGGCCGATGTGGGTATCCGAGGCTACGGTGCAAGCGCCGGCGAAGCGTTTGAGAATGCCGCGCGTGCGATGACATCTGTTGTCACGCCGATAGGTTTGCTCTCCGCTAAAGAGACGACGCGCATTAGATGCCAAGCCCCAAATTTGGAAATCTTGTTCGTCGACTGGTTGAATGCCCTCATCTACGAAATGGCCACGCGGCAGATGCTTTTTCGCGATTTCCACGTCGATATCAATGGAGATGTTCTTCGCGCAGAGGTGCATGGCGAGCGGGTTGACGTTGGGCATCACGAACCCGCCGTAGAATTGAAGGGAGCAACCATGACTGAATTAAAAGTTGGCCGTGGCAAGGATGGCCGCTGGATCGCTCAATGCGTCGTTGACGTGTGACAACCAAGGGATGCCGCCAATATGGATCGATCGCTACTTCAAAAAGTGGGCCCGTTTTCCTGGAGTATACCGCAAAGCGACTCTATGCGTGTTCCGGCAGTGATTTTCGCCGACGACGAGCTGATCGACGAAATGGATGAGAAGGTCAGGCAGCAATTGAGCAACGTTGCGCGTCTTCCGGGAATCGCTAGGGCGGCTTTTGCAATGCCAGATGCGCATTGGGGTTATGGCTTTCCGATCGGCGGCGTGGCAGCTTTCGATCCCAAAGATGGCGGTGTCGTGTCGGCGGGCGGCGTTGGTTTCGACATATCCTGCGGCGTACGGCTACTGACAACAACTTTGACTGGATCGGATATCGAGGCGGTCAAAGAGCCCCTGGCTCACGAGCTCTCGCGCTCCATCCCTGCCGGAATTGGTAGCCGGGGGCACATATCCTTGAATGACGATGAGATGACCCAGATGTTGATGGGTGGTGCGCGCTGGGCCGTAGAACAGGGCTACGGTCGAAGCGAGGACCTCGATCGAATTGAAGAGCGCGGGACGATGTCAGGCGCGATGCCTGGCGACGTTTCCGAAAAGGCGCGCAAACGTCAGCTCCACGAAATGGGTACGCTGGGTTCCGGAAATCACTACCTCGAAGTGCAGAGGGTCGCCCATATCTTCGATGCAGATGTTGGTCGGGCATTCGACCTGTCAATGGATCAGGTGGTTTTGATGATCCATTGTGGTTCGCGTGGCCTGGGACACCAGATTGGCACCGAGTATTTGCGTGAGATGGCGCTTGCGGCGGAAGAGCATGGCATAAGCCTACCCGATCGCGAGTTGGCATGCGCACCAATAGAATCAGAGCTTGGCAAACGTTATCTCGGTGTCATGCGCGCTGGCATTAATTGCGCATTCGCAAACAGGCAGATCCTTACGCACCTGGCGCGAGGAGTCTTTGAGCGCTTCTTCCCGAACACGGACATCGACCTGCTCTACGACGTTTCCCACAATACCTGCAAAGAAGAGATGCATGAGACCGATGGGTGTTTGAGACGACTATTCGTACATCGAAAAGGAGCGACGAGGTCATTCGGACCAGGAAGTAGTGACCTGCCGGTAGACTTAGCCGACGTGGGGCAGCCCGTGCTTATCGGCGGCAGCATGGGGACGGAGTCCTATGTCCTCGTTGGCGACAAACGTTCCGAACAAGCCGCCCTGAGTTCGGCGTGCCACGGCGCCGGGCGTGCTATGAGCCGGCATCAGGCAGCCAAAACCTGGACCGGCGGGTCGGTTAAGCAAGAACTCGCTGAGCGCGGCATTATCGTAAAAAGTCCTTCGAAGCGAGGTCTCGCGGAGGAAGCGCCCGGGGCGTATAAGGATGTCGGCCGGATCGTGCGAGTGGCGGAGGACGCCGGTCTCGCCCGTCGGGTCGCACGGCTGACGCCCATGATTTGTATTAAGGGCTGATCTGCCACTTTGCGGTTCCTGGCTCCCCCGGATGCCACGCGTTCAGTCTGCTAGCGCTAGCGGTTCTGTCGATGTCTTACTCTGCAAAGCAAGCTTTTCTTGCCAAAAGGATCTCAATGCACTGGTTTCGGGCTTGTGCCGACCGCACGCCAGGAGATATCGACGAGGCGCATAAGGCAGTCCCCGCCTCTTGCATCTCAACTGTAGAAGGATGAATATCTCGATTTGATCAATATGCATCCGGAACCGACCAATCGGGCTTGCGGTGCGGAAGCGTCGACGAATGCACGATCATGATATCAGCCGCCCTCTCGGTTCTATGGCTAATGGGTCTGCGACTGGGCCAAAGCAAGCTTAGCGTTCGACCACAGGCAGATTCTTATGGATGCCTCGCGCTCCATGCGGCGCGGGCGCAAGAACCAAGCTGCATCGAAAGCCCTCCGCTTTTCAAAATAGGATTCTCCGCACGTTATATTAGCGATGACTCCAATTGCGTATGCACTTGCGACCGCGGTTATTGATTATTGCGGTTGCGCCCATTCGCATCTGCGGCGGTCTTGATAATGGCCCGTGCCCGCCCAGCAGTAAGTGGAATCTTTCACTCCGAAACGGCGCGACAACAAAAGGCCCCGCCCCGCGAAGCAGCTCAGGTGCTCATTTCTTCTTGTAGGTTCCAACAACCTCGGCCTTGGCGAGCACATGGCCCTCCATGGCCTTTTCAAGAGCCGATTTCCTGGGCGCATCTAACTCTGGCAGGACTTCACCGAGAGCGTACAGCTTGTGAAAATAGCGGTGCCGCCCGACCGGTGGGCATGGCCCCCGATAGCCGGTTTGTCCCCAGTCGTTCTGCCCCTCTCTCGTGCCGGATGGATACTCTTCAGGCTTCACAGCCTCCGGCAGTGAGAAAGTGTTTGACGGGATGTTGTAAAGCACCCAATGGACCCAGGTCACGCGCGGAGCCTTTGGATCGGGGGCATCTGGATCGTCAATAATGAGGACGAGACTTTTGGTGCCATCGGGTATGTTTGTCCAGGACAGCGGCGGGGATACGTCATCTCCGTCGCACGTATATCTTTTCGGAATTTCCTCGCCGGATACAAATGCCGCAGACGCAATTTCAAAGGACATGCTTGATCCTCCATTTGTGCTCTCCGAGGCACTGCTCGGCCGAACACGAACACATAAAAACCGGGTCAGCTCTAAGCTTGCTGGATACAGTTTTGTTCCGTGGCGCTTGCAATACGTTGACAGTTGTCAAAGCCCACTACGCTCTATGTCGACTGTTATAGAGATCAGCAATGGCAAGGTTGGTGAGCGGGGTCGTCGGGGACCTAGCGAAGAGAGCGGCTATGGACTACGATGAAACAGAATGAAAAAAATGTCGTGATTACAGTTCTGCTCAACCGGTACGGTAAGACTTTCGCTTCGGAGATCGGTGTTGATCCCCTGACAAACACCCCGGCCGCGCTGTTCCGACTTTGGTGCGCTTCGATACTTGTAAGTGCCAGGATCAGAGCGGCCATTGCGATAAAGGCATCACGAGCGCTCTTTGACCGGGGCTGGGTGACCGCTCAGAAACTTGGAAAGAGTACATGGGAGGAAAGAGTCCGCGTGCTCAATGGGGCAGGCTATGCGCGATACGACGAAAGCACCGCGCGCATGCTCGGCGATAGCGTCTCAATGTTATTGGATCGATACGGCGGCGACCTGCGGCGGCTTCGAGAGCTTGCCGGTCGTAGTCCCCAGGAAGAGCGGAGATTGCTGCTGGAATTTAAGGGTCTAGGCAATGTCGGCGTCGACATATTCTTTCGAGAAGTCCAGCTGGTCTGGGACGAACTCTACCCCCTTGTTGACCAAAAAGCGCTGAAAGCAGCAGAACAGCTGGAACTTGGTCGCGATGCCAATGAAATCGCCAGCTTGCTTGAAAAGACTGAATTTGTTCGCCTCTTGGCCGGTCTGGTGCGGGTATCGCTATCGAATGAATTCGAGGAGGTCCGGAAGGCAGCCCGCGTCAAGTTCCCCTCGGCTGGCGGAGGAACCTGACACGGTAGATATTCTACTGAATCGGATTTCCCCAAGGCATCAGCGCGCCAGCCTGAACCCCGCGTCTTGGCGAATTTCGATGGCCTCCTAAGTGCAAAGACAGGCCGTGCACGAGGCATTCCTCCGGAAACCGCTTTGAGAAAGTTGCAGAATTTCAGCCCCACAACAAGCGTAGATAATCATCAGGATGTGCCTCTACCCGCGCGCCAAACGGACAGGACGTGCGGTCTAGTGATTTGGCGAGCAAACGCGTATCCTCATGATCCGCCCGCTCGAGGCGCAGCCTTCGAATGCGAAAGGGTATCATTTCTAACTCCAACAATTCTCCGGTGCATGCATCAATTCGGGCAAAGTAGGCAAGCGTCAAATCACTTCTGAATTCCTCGTAACCTCTGATCCCCTCATAGTCATTTATGAAGTCGCCGCAGCCGTAGAGTATGAGTTTGCCGCGATAAACCTCAATTGCCTTCGGATGGTGCGACGAGTGACCGTGAATGACGTCCACTGCGGCGCGATCGATCAGCCGATGGGCGATAGTGCGCTGCGTCTCGGAAATGTCGTAGCCCCAGTTGCCACCCCAGTGGACTGAGGCGACCGCAATGTCACCTTGCTGCTTCAAAGCACGGACGCTTTCGCGAATTTTGTAAATCGCCGTCTCGCAGCATTCTGGCAGGAGATTCACGCCGGGCACGTTGTCCTCTGCGCTCCACCTTGCCGGTATTCCGCTTGTCGTTGACCCAAATGCTGAGATGATTACGCGGCTGTTTCCGGCGACGGGTAACACTGTAGACGCAGTCGCGTCGGCCAGATTTCGACCAGCGCCGACGCTCGCAATACCCGCCTCCTCGAGCGAGACCAACGTTTCCACGAGTCCCCTACGCCCCCAGTCCAAAACGTGATTATTCGCAAGCATGCAAGCATCAATGTTGGCCTCCGTCAGAACCCCTATATTAGCTGGGTTCATGCGGTAGTTTATGCCCTTGCGCTCAGCAGCACTTGATGTCGTGATCGCCGTTTCGAGGTTGATAATGCGGCAGTGCGGCTGGCGCCGGTCCAAAACAGCCAGCGCGTCGCCCCAAACATAGTCGAACGTTACTGGCTTCGGAACAGGTCCATTCCGCGCTTCTGCCAGCCGAACATATTCGATCGCGGATCCAACATGCTGCTCATAGAGGACAGGAGTACAGGGATGCGGGAGTATTTGATCGACGCCGCGCCCCAGCATCACATCACCACACAAAAATAGGGTGACGGCTCCACCATTGGACACTTGATCAACTGCAGCCATTGTCTGTCCCAAGCCAGCGAAGTTGCCCTGTCCGCCGTCAGCAACCATGAGACAGATTGAGCTATTTTACGAATGGAGGATGTCTGGATCATCGCAGCCGCGCTTCTTTATCGATCAATCCCTGGTAATTGGCCATTTAAACCGGTTTGAAGGAGGTCCGACGCAAAGTCGGCAATGCCGGTGACGCGCTCTGCTGCAAAGTGGGCAGCGAGATTTTAAAAGCAGCTCATTTAGATCCTGAACGAAGTTCGGTATAAGTGGCATCGCGCCCCCGCAACCAAGTTTTTTTCAATAACTTAGCCCTTTCAGCGGTGTTGTCACATTAAGTTTGATTTTCTGGAATTTGCCGACGACCGCTGATTTTGACGCGTGGGATTTCAGCGGCTTAGCCTGCCGGTCGGTCGTCCATATCGGGCCAATTTCACTTAATGTGATGGCATGGACGCCCCTCCTGACTTCCCAAAGAATGATGATGGAGCGTTTAGATCGTTCCGGAAAGAGGAGGCGTCCATGACGAATATTACGACAATTGGGTTGGATCTGGCGAAGTCAGTATTTCAGGTGCACGTTGCGGATCGGGATGGCAGGCCGGTTTTGCGCAGGAAGCTGCGTCGTTCACAGGTCCTTGGGTTCTTTGCCAAGCTTCCCCCTTGTGTGATTGGGATAGAGGCTTGTGCAAGTGCGCATTATTGGGCGCGAGAGCTTCAGGAACTCGGTCATTCGGTGCGGTTGATCCCTCCGCAATATGTGAAGCCGTTTGTGAAGACGAATAAGAACGATGCGTCTGATGCCGAAGCGATCTGCGAAGCGCTGAGCCGTCCGACGATGCGCTACGCAGCCGTGAAGAGCGCCGAGCAGCAATCGGTTCTGACACTACACCGAGCACGCGAACTTCTGGTGCGCCAGAGAACCATGCTCATCAATGCTATCCGGGGTCATTGTGCTGAGTTCGGTATTGTTGTTGCGCAAGGTGCGTCCAAGGTCACGGCACTGATCGGAATAATAGAGGACCACCAAGACGATCGTCTTCCTGCATTGGTACGCCAGGCGCTTGGTTCTCTTATTCGCCAGTATGAGATGGTTCAGGAACAGATCCTTGGCCTTGAGAGACAACTGACGAGCTGGCATCGCGCGACTGAGGCAAGCCGACGACTTGCGACGATCCCGGGTGTTGGAGTGATCACGGCCACGGCTCTTGTCGCGACGATCGGCGATGCCTCGCAGTTCCGCTCCGGGCGTCAGTTGGCGGCCTGGCTTGGGCTTGTTCCCAAACAGCATTCCAGCGCCGGGAAGGACCGGCTGGGGCGCATATCGAAGCGGGGAGATGGCTATCTGAGAAAGCTCCTCGTTCATGGCGCGCGAACCGTTCTTCTGTGGTCCAGGCGCAAAAAGGAGGAACGATCGCGATGGCAGGAAGCCCTGCTGGCGCGCCGGCCTACAAATGTTGTTCTGGTGGCAATGGCCAACAAGACCGCCCGTATCGTGTGGGCATTGCTCAGCCGGCGTGAAGTCTTCTGTGCCAAAGCTCACGTGACGACATAGCGCGAAGTAGGCCGGACACTATTGCGAGGGTGACATTGATGTGATGGCGAAACAGGGTAACCGGGATCGGCTAAACCCGCGGCTTTGTCCGAGCGCGTAGCTCGATAACGTGAATGGGCGTCGATCCTCGGATTCCATCAGGGCCCGCGGCCAATAGGAGGCTGCTCAACGAGGCCGGATAGATGACTGCAAACCCAACTGCCCATCAGATCGAAAAACACTTGCAATCAACGGGGCGTCCATAGATGACAATGCCATCAGTGGCTCCGCCAATACAATCACGTGCGGCCGCATGAGGCTCTCAGCATGCGAGCACCGGTACCAGAGACCATCCAGAGAACCACCAATTAAGTGGCCCAAACCTAGGGGGCTTTACAAGGTGGCTCGGTCTCAGTGACAGTTGAGATCGCGGCAAACCTACCGGATGGCGTTCCTGATGATGTCCAGCAGATCGTTAGAGAGAACGGCACGGCGCTGAAGTTCAAGTCTCATGGGTTTGAGCCTGGGAGTTGATATTGCAGGGTGGGCCCAAGTCAGCTTATGGAAAACGGCTGCTTGCACGGCAGGCTGCTTATTACCGCTTACGCTTCCTCAAGCAGCTCATCCCGAATGCGATAGATCTGCCGTCGGGACACCCCAAGCTGACGTGCAACCTCGGACAGGCTTATAGCCCCTCGGATATGAGAGCTTGGACTTCCTCGCGATCAATGCGCCGCTTTCCGCCAGTGTAGACACCTTCGCGCTTTGCCTTGGCGATACCTTCAGCCTGGCGTTCGCGGCGGAGGTTGGTTTCAAAATCAGCGAATACGCCAAGCATGTCGAAGAACGCCTTGCCCGCTGCGGTCCTCCCAGTTACCAGCCGAATTTGGCCAGGTGGCAGCTCCGGAATTGGTCTAAAAGCGGACGTCAGCAACATGTTGGGCCATGTCTGTTTTCGGCCTTCAAGCGGCAATGGGCATGGGCCGAGTCCAGTGTGCTCGCCAGGTCCGCTGACAGCGCCAGCCGTCCTGCGGCGCCCTAAATCCAGGATAGTCGCGCCATGAAGGCGGTCGCTCAGCTGACGCCGCGCTGTTTTGCAAGTTCGCCAATCATCTCGATCTGCTGGCGCTGCTTTTCGAGGATTTCTTCCAGGTGTTTACTCCGCAGTTGATCGAGCTTGTCGTGGAGGGCCATGATTTCAAGCTCGGCCTTGAGGTTGACCTCATAGTCATTGCCGGCAGCGATCCGGTCTTTTTTTGATTGTCGGTTCTGGGACATCAGGATGATTGGAGCTTGTATGGCGGCAAGCATGGAGAGGATGAGGTTGAGAAACACGAAGGGGAAGGGATCGAACAGATCTCGAACCGGCAGAAGCTCCGTGTTGATCAGCACCCACACAGCCAGGACGAACCCGAACAGCATGATGAAAGTCCAAGACCCGCCAAACGAGGCCACCCGATCGGCAAGGCGATCGCCAAAGCTCATTTCCTGGTCATAGGTCTGGTTCACGTTGCGGCTGACGTGCAGGCGTTTTGCGATCCGGCTGATGACCCGACGCTCGCGGTCGGTGAGGTCGTCCAATCCAGTCTGAAGCATGCGCTCGGCAAGCTCGCGAATGGTCTGCTCCATCGGTATTTCCTTATCTGTAATTTCCTTGCGGCCCGCTGTGCGGACCTCACAACTCGCCGATCAAGGTACCGGCGGCCAGGACCAGGCTGCCGCCCAGCACGACCTGAAACGCTGCGCGAAAAACGGCGTGTCCATAAAGCGGTTCTGGATATAGACGATGGCCCACAGCTCTATGAAAACAACCACAAACGCGATGGCGGTTGCCGTCCAGAATGAGCGTATCAAATAGGGTGGTGCGTGCCCCAGCCCGCCGATGGTTGTCATGATACCGGAGGCCAGACCGCGTTTGACCGGGGATCCCCGCCCGGACATCGCGGAAAAGGAAGTCGCTCGCAGGTGTTAACCTCTTAACCCGTATGACGTACCGCGCTGCGAGGCTGGAGGTGCCAATGATGATTTCGTGCGTTTGAGTTGAGCGCCGAGATATAATGCTTTAAATGCAAAATAGGTCGTCACCGATAGATTTGGGTTCCCGCGCATGATGGGTCACGCTAACGCAGTTGATGGCGGCCCCTTTCAACGGGCATCGCCAGCAGCTATGCGTTTCAGCCTTCTTAGAACATTGGGTTACTTCGCTGGCGGGCTCTGGACAGCCTGGGGTGGACGGAAGCGAATTGAAGCCAGGCAGCTCCGCAACCTGCGGCGTCTCGTGGAAAAGGCGCGGCGCGACTCCCCCTTGTTTCGCAGGCTTTACGCGGATCTGGGACCATCAAGCGAAATCGAACTCCGCGATCTGCCGGTGACCCGCAAAGCCGATCTCATGAGTGAGTTCGACGACTGGCTGACGATCCGTACTCTTCCCCTCGACAGGGCCCGCGATCATCTCGGGGACATTCGAAAGATTGGCGTGCCCATCGACGATGTCGCCATCTTCCGGACCTCCGGGACGTCCGGCGAACCGGCGGTCATCGTCTTGACCTCAACCTTCCTGGAGTATTCCTACGGAATCTCGATGGCCCGCTTCGAACGATACCACTGGAAGCTCGTCCGGGAGATCCGAAAGCTCGGCAAGAGGGTGACGGTCACCGGCGGCAACGGTCACTTCGCCGGCGTCGGGTTCAACAGATTGATGAACCGTCTGCATCCGCGGCTGGCGAGGGGTTTGACCTTCATCGAGGCCGATCAGCCGATCGGCCGGCTCGTTGAACAACTCAACGCGATCCCGAAGGTCTCCTGCATCGTGACCTACCCAAGCATGCTGACGATCCTCACCAAGGAAAAGGAGGCCGGTCGACTGCAGGTCGAGCCGGTGGTCTTCAACACGGGGGGCGAAACCCTCACGGATGATCTGCGCGAGCAGGTTCGCCGGGCCTTCCCCTCGCTGAAATATGGCATTCTGGACAACTACGGCTGCACCGAGTGCCTGGTGATGTCGTTCGTGTGCAGCCACGGGCGGAAGCATGTGCACGAAGATTGGGTCATCCTCGAAGCGGTCGACGAAGCGATGCGGCCCGTTCCCGATGGCACGCTGTCGGCGACCGTGCTGCTGACGGTGCTCGCCAACGACGTTCAACCTATCATCCGATATGACCTCGGCGACTGCCTTCGTTTCTACACGGACCCCTGCCCCTGTGGGTCGCCGTTCCGCAGTTTTCAGGTGGAAGGGCGCGAGGCGACGCTCGTTCGTGTGGGTGAGTTGACGTTGTCGCCGCTCATCTTCGATCTCGATCACGAGCACGCCCGACGCATCCAGCTGGTCCAGACCAGCGAGAGAGATTTCGAGGTGCGAATAGAACCGGCCGATGAGGCGGCGGCAGGGGTTGTCTTTCAAGAAGTCATCCAGTCGGTGAAACGAGTGTTTCGCGATAACGGCCTGGAGGACGTCGCGGTGCGAGAAAGCCAGGCACCGCCCGAATTCACCGCGAGCGGCAAGTTCCATGAAGTATTGCCTTTGCGAAGCGCCGACTCGCGAACATGACATGACCCGGTATTCGCCAGTTGGGCATTGTCACGTTTACTCGTGTACTGCGCGAAAATGCACGGCGTCGCCATGTTTCACGCCGCAGCAGTCATGGCATCCCACCTGTCCATAGCTGCCGCTCGGAACTGTCGCATTGTTCTGCGTGAGATCAGATGACGCTGGACGTTGAAAGTGTTGTAGATAGCGGCGTGGGTTGAGAGAAATCGTTGCGCGGAACCAGCTGATTTGAATCGCTGCATCCGTCGTTCTCTTTGCCGTATCGGGAGATGAGAATTCTCGGCCCGACTGTTGATCCGACCGCCGGTTATGTGGCGAGCTCTCATCCCAAGTTCGCTCAATGCTGCGCCATATGATGGCAGTTTGTCTGTCACGACGGCGTCTGGCGAGAAGCCTTGTGACTTGAGCAGTTTCCGCATCAGCTTCAAGGCTGCCCGCTTGTTTCGGCGCGATTGCACCAGCACGTCCAGGACCTCTCCCTCGCAATCAACGGCGCGCCACAGGTATACGTTCTTGCCGTTGATCGAGACGAAGACTTCATCGAGATGCCAACGCGTATCAGCACGCGGGTGCGCGCGTCTGAGCTTTCTGGCATAGGCCAAGCCAAACTTAAACGACCAGCGGCGGACCGTTTCATACGAGACATCGATGCCGCGCTGGGCATTGTCACATTAAGCGAAATTGGCCCAATATGGACGATCGACCGGCAGGCTAAGCCTTTGAAACCCCACGCGTCACAATCAGCGGTTGTCGGTAAATTCCAGTCAATCAGACTTAATGTGACAACGCCGCTTCGGGGCCATCACAAACTCCCCAACTGCTAACCTAAGATTGGCACAGGTTTACGGGGCTAAGACATGTGGGCCCTAACCAGACCAGTTACTGGGAAGCGCGCCGCAACTTGAGGAAGCGTGGATTGATCAAAATCAACGTTAAACTTCTGCAAAGGTCCCAACTTCCCGACGGATTATCCAGCTCAAATGGAGGTAGTGATGGTCGAGAAATCGCATACTGCAGGTTCATGGCCGGAGCTCTATGAACCGCTACGCGGCTTGGGTCAGAAAGTGGCCGATTGGTTTGCTCCTCGTTCAGAGGCATCGGCCGTAGCAGATTACTACGAAATCAAGGTCGAACTCCCGGGCGTCACGGCCGAAGACATTGAGGTCTCAGTTCACGATAACAGCCTGACGGTTCGTGGCGAGAAGCAGTTAGAGCGCGAGGAAACTGGTCGGGATTTCTTCTTTTCGGAGCGTGAGTACGGCGCCTTCCAACGTACGTTTCGATTGCCACCAGATGCTGCAACCGACAAGATTGATGCTGAATTTAAAGGTGGTGTGTTGAACCTGAAGGTCGCCAAGAAAATGTCGTCCGAACCTTCCGCCAGAAAGATTGACGTTCGGCAAGCATAGGATGGTTTCAAAGAGATTGACTTCCGTCCTGGGTCATGAACCGAAGTCAACCTCGCCCGCGCTCGGTCAGTCGCATTGCCTGAGCGCGGGCGTCTTTACAAGCGCAACGAGCGTTGATGCCGCGTCACTCGGCCAAGCGCACGCCCCATGCGGCTACGCTCATTTTGGCACTTCCACCCAGATGACGCCGGTTACGAAAAGCAAGCCGATGATTGCGACGAGGGCGATCGCATAGATGTACTTCCTATGGCGCCGCTTGTACTTCTTCAACCTGTTATAATGGTCCCAGGTCTCCGCGGTGGCCGTCCTCGCGTGTTCCCGATAGTCATCCCACCACTCACCGACGAACAGCAGCGTACCAATGCCCACTACGGCCAAGAGAATCGCACCTAAGCTGAACGGCTCGATCAGCCCTCCCCTTCCCACGTGAACTTACGCCAGGGCCCGATAGAGCATCTGGCGCGAGCGTCCTAGCTCTTTAGCAATCTCCGATAGGCCTTTACCCGCCTAGCTTAGAGCCCGAATCCTGTCGGCGCTGATGCGAGTTTTTCCGCCGGTGTATTTGCCCGCAGCCTTGGCCTTGGCGATACGACAGGAGTGGTGGCTGGGCCTGAGACGATTCTGAACAAGTGCCGATTTATACTTATCGGGTGGTCACTTTCCCCCCTCGCCCACGACCACAAACGGCGCCCATTTAGAGGGATGCCACTTGTTCTCGCCCTCTGTAATCAGCGAAGGCATAGCCTGCCGCAACGGTCCGGCACACCCGACCGCATCAGGCGCTCAGCATGCATTCGACCGTTCCGGAAACTCTACATCGAAGTGGCCCATAACGAGGGCGCTGGACAAGGCTCTTGCGTGAGATCGAGCTGCATCTGGCATCGGGCAGTGACGTTTCGACGGCCTGCCGGAAGGCAGGTGTGAGCGGCGCGACGTATTATAATTCGCGCAAGAAGTTTGGTGGCATGGGACGCTCGCAGCTCTCGGAGATGAAGTCCTAGCTATTTCATCCAAGCCTCTCAGAGGCTTCAGTCCTTGTCTCGTCAGGATCCTGCAGAGCCTATTCCTGCTTGTGATCCTGAGCAGGATCGTGCTGGCATCCTAGTCAGCGCGGCGGGTTCCTGCTCACCAGGAAGGTGCCTGCCCTGCGATCCTGATGGGCGCTCTAAGCAGCTCAACAGGCCGGCGACAGATTGGCAAGTCTGTGCCCTAGGAGGCCCCCGCGCTGATGAGCGCCTCACGCTGTACCGTTAGATCCTGCTCCAGCACCGGACGCGATCTTGTCGCCAACATCTGACTTGGACTACAATACGCTCCGGCCAAGCCCGACGCTGGCCAATAGCGGCCGGGTTCTAACTTAGAAACTGGTACCGCGATTGGGGGCAGGTCACGTGGCCCGTTACCCGGCCTCGCTTAACCTCAGCCCGGTCAGCCCGTACCGGCTTAGTTTTCCGCCGTTTTGCCATACAGGAAAAACCTAACATCATAACAATGGGAGGAACGTCATGAGGATCGCAGACATACTGAAATCGAAAGGTCAACACGTTGTCACGATCGTGCCTGAGGAATCGATTCGATCGCTATCTCAACGCCTCCGCCGCGAGCGGATTGGCGCTGTAGTCGTCAGCTACGACGGCAAGACAATCAATGGCATCATTTCCGAGCGCGACATTGCCCATGGACTGGACGTCCATGGCAACGCCCTGCTTGATAAGAAGGTCGACGACTTAATGACAAAGGCAGTATTCACCTGCACTCGCGATGACACCGTGTCGGAACTGATGAAACTGATGACCGAAAAGCGAATCCGCCACGTCCCCGTCTTCGAAAACGACGAACTAATTGGTCTCGTCAGTATCGGCGACGTCGTAAAGTTCCGGGTGGAAGAGCTTCAGATGGAAGCAAATGTCATGCGAGACATCGCGATCGCCAATCGGTAGGGAACGCCGATGATTTGCTATCGGCCATTCATCAACGTGCATTGCCATATTTTGCTGAGTTGACGCTCGTCGGCACTGTTCCCCGTCAGCTCAATCTGTCACATAAGTGCTGACTGGGAACAGGAATAGGCCACATCCGCGGCCAGCGCGCCTCCAACTGCAAGCCCGGCTAACACACGGGGAGCGCTTTCGCTACTTTCGAACGTGTATGCATTCAACACTTCCTCACAACTGCAACCGACTTAAGCGCAAGGTTTTGGGACTCACGGTGTTTCGCATCGCGTCCCTATTCCTTCCGCGATGATTTTTTCCGGCACCGCCTGGTAGGGATCAGCATGCGCGATTGTCCCGGCCCTTGCCTTCGTGCCCGGCATGATTTCAAAGCGTGGGTCGAATTCCACCATGGTGGACGCGAGTTGCTTGAGGACGCCCACCTCACCGTCCACCTTCGCGGTGTGATGCGCACTTCGGACGCGGCCAGCATACCCTGGAAATGAGAAAGAAGATCAAACGCCGCGCGATGATCGCCAGAAGCGCGAATTGGATTGAACCTGGCCTTAGCCCTGTTTCGCTCCGTTCTCGTGTGGAGGACAGTCGTGGGGAAAAAAGATAGTACGCAGTCGATCAGGATTGCTGGTGAGCCATAGCGGGCGGGGGAGAGGCGGCGCTGCCAGTCGTCGTTAGTCAACTTGGCTTGGCACATACGTTCGACACAAAAGCTCGGAGCTTCGCGAACAGATCAGCATCATTGATGATCCTGGGCACTTTGTGCTGCCCGCCCAGCTGTCCCCTGCTTCTCATCCACGCCCTGTAAGTACCCGGTGGCGCAGCTTGAACACGCGGGGGCGCCAGATCATAGCCGCCAACGCGATGCGCTCTGTAGTCAGCATTGAGGGTCGACAGTTTCTGCTCTAATGCATCACTAAATACGGCAAGCCGCTCGTCGCTCGGAATTTCATTGGCAAACTCGACGATGTAGTGATGCCACCCCGACGGGCCCGCGCGTTCACTAAAAATTGGCGCCACGGCGTAGTCGGCGACCGTCGCACCTATCGATAATGCAGCAGCGGCCACTGCCTGTTCGATCTCCTCGTCGATGAGATGCTCCCCAAAGGAAGAAAGCAGATACGATGTCCGGCCTGTGATCACAATGCGTGGCGGTTCGAGCTCGATAAATCGAATTGTATCACCCAGGATGTAGCCCCATGCCCCAGCGCAGGTACTTAGGATGAGAGCATAGTCGACGCCAACCTCGGCATTCCCGATCCAGTGCCGCGTAGGGTTGGGTTTGCGGAGTTCCTCTCTCGGTACGAATTCATAGAAGACACCATTATCGATGATTAGCCTCATACCCTCACCCGGGCCGCGGTCTGCAATTGCCACGAATGCCTCGCTTGCTGGATAGACCTCCCGCAGCTCGGCCCGGCTACCAGTCAGCAAGTCGGCAAACCGCGAAGCGTAGGGATGAAAATTAATGCCGCCATGGACGATCAACTCTAGATTGGGGAAGTGAACGGAAAGGTGGCGCTGAGCGGCCGGACTGAGTTCGCTAAACTTATCGAAGAACAAGAGCATCCAATTCGGTGTGCCGGTAATCGCGCGGACATCCTCGCTCATGCAGAGGCGCGCGATCTTTTCAATCTTCTCTTCCCAGTTGCCAAGCAGCGCCAGTTCCCGGGGTGGCAGGACATATGGCACTAGCCACCAGGGCAATTCATTGGCTTCAATACCGCTCAAGTCGCCCGACCAGATCCCCGGTGCTTCCTCATGAAGTTTTGTGCTGCCGCCAAGCAGCAAGCTTTTGCCTCCGAGGATAAGACTATCGGGACGGTTAAGCAGATGGTGAAATAAGATATCCCATGCCGCTTTTATATTTGCCCACAGCATTTCCCGTGAAACCGGAATATACTTCGTGACGCCTTTGGTCGTTCCAGACGTCAACGCAAAATACGGGATTTTGCCGGGCCACGTGCAGTCCACAAGTCGTGGAAAATCCGACTTCCAATAGTCGATCCAGAAATCTTCGTATGTACGCAGGGGCACACGCTTCTGGAACTCCAGGACGCTGTTGATGCTGGCAAAGCCGTGCTCTCGGCCAAAGCGTGTTGATGCTGCTTTGCGGAGCAGCGCCATGAGCTGGTTCTGCTGGACGTCAGAGGGCTTCTGCCAGTCGAGATGGCAGAATTGCCAAAAGGCATGAAACCTGATCAAAGGGGTTGCTGTGAGCATTCAATTTTCAAACGATAGTGGCGAACCCGTTTCTTTGCCGCACTGTCATGGTACTAGATCTGTGCGCTAAGGGAACCGGGGACGCGCCGTTTGAGGACACAATAGCACCTGAACACTCTCGCCCCGTTAGTGTGATGTGGTGGATGACGCCCTCCGGCGGCATCAGATGTGCCTAACTGGGTTATTTTCGACCCCAAAGAGGAGCCATCCACCATGCACGAGATTACCGCCCTCGGCCTTGATATCGCAAAGAACGTCTTCCAACTCCATGGCGTGGAACGCATCGCTTACCGCCGAATAGCAACGCTTCCACCGCTTTCTGCGTTGAACACAACGACGAAGCGGCCATCACCGCGTTCCACATCAAACGAATACTGTAGCCTTTCGCATTCTGTGGGCATCACCGACGTATATCCTGCCTTGTTGAGCTGGGCCGCTGCTTGAGCACAGGTGAACCCAGCCATGGGCATTTGAATTGCCGTTTGCTGAGAGGCGATGGGCGAGGCCGAGTTGGCACTGGCAGCGGTCATTGCCCAAGCGGACAGTACCGCTGCAAGAGCCAAGCGCGAAGCAGATATCTTCATATGAGTTCGCCTAAGTCGGATTTGTGGACGCGGACTACTATGTGTGGAGACCTAGCGAGCATCTGTTTCGTCGGAAACAAAACTCACCTGATGAAGACCCTTTCAGATGCATCTTACTGTCCCGTGTCCGGGTACGACGCACAGACTTAGACGACTTCCAAGCCGAGAGGTTTGGGCTCGTCGTGAGTCCAGGAGGAAAGAAAAGTTGCTCGCAGCAGCCCCCTCCGTTGCGCTTCACAAATCCATGTCCCGGATTGCGAAAACATCTTCATTGATCTGGTCCTACTAGAGTTCTGGCATCCGTTTAGTTACTTGTGCCCTGTCCCACCATAACGTGAAGCCCTGCGGCTGGCCGCTTGGCTCATAGGTTTCAACCACCGTACTGCCGAGGCAACGCTTTTATCCTCAGCGTGCGTGCGCCGGACCCGCAGTTAAGCTGAAGCGATGCACCTTCATCGGACATATAACTTGTCCATTCTTCCGCTGCTAAGGTCGTTTCCAGTCTTGTTGTCACATGTATTGGATGCGCATCCCAGTTCATTGGCTCGGCGTAGGTTAAGACGACTTTGCATCCCTCATCGGCTTGCTTGTAATAACCGATGGCGTACTTCGTGCCAAAATCAATGTTGAACCCCTGAAGAGGTACGGCCTCTATTCTCGATGGGCGCCACACGGCTTGAGCTGTTAAGGGCAAGCTCTCCGACTCTGATATGGCTTTGGAACCGTTATTGAGGTTCATGCCTGCGATCGCACTAGCCGTTAAAGCTGCTAGGGTAATGCCAACAAAAAGCGGTACTCCAAAAGAAAAATAATGACGGAACATTTATGCTCTCCTGTCATTGAACCATAGAGCGCCGCTTCCAAAAGCCCCTTCATGAGAACTTCATCGCTCAGCGCTTGTTGTTCAAAAATCATTAACTTGAGAGGAGACCAATAAGACTGGGTGTGGCTGTACGCTGCCGCACACAAAACGTAATATTCTTTGCGTTGATTGCGGACGCTCCTAATGCCGACTAAATTGACTTCAGGAGTTAGCATTTCGATCCGCCACCAGGCGATCGTAGTCACTGTTGATCACGCCGTAGCACTCGCAGGCTGTCGCCTCTATCCCAGCCCGGTTGAGCACCTTGATCCGACGATTGCTAGTTTGCACGAGGCCCTCGCTCTGGAGGTGTGACAGGGCACAGGTAATGCTCTCGCGACGCACCGACAGTAACTGGCCGATGAAATCGTGAGACAGGCCTATCTCGTCTGTTGATGTCCGATCGAGGGTCATAAGCAGCCAGCGGCACAGCCGCTGCTCAGTGGAGTGTAAACTGTTGCAGACTGCTATTTGACGGAGTTGGCTAATCACCGATCGCGCGTAGCGCAGAACCGCGACCTGAAACGGGCCGCACTGCCTAAACGCTTCGAGCGCCGCACTTGCTTCCATGAGCACGGCCCTTCCATCGGCATGAACAATGGCTTCGTTGTTCGCCTGGTCGTCCCACAAGAACAACGAGATCCCGACGACACCCTCGCGGCCGACCATCCCCATCTCGGCAGTGTGGCCGCACTCTGCGCGATATATCCGTGATACGATGGCGGTTGTGGGGAAGTAGACATGTCTCAGACGCTCCTCTTTTTCAAAGAGGGTCTGGCCACGCACTAAGCTGACCTCCTGTATGGAAGAGCAGTCGCATGCCAACGCGTTCTTTGAAATTAATTCGAGTAGGAAATTGTCGCACGCAAGGGTACTAGGCATGGCGTTCTCCGTGCCAGAGTTGCCCATCCTCAGAGTTTTCGGGACAGTTGAGCGTTTGAACTAAGAGAGTATCCGGCCCATTGGATTGCTCTTCATGCCCCAGCTTTGAAGTGGTTGCGGCGGCGTTGTTCGATGGTACGGCGTTTGATCTCCTTTCGCATTTCCAGGCTGTTTTGGCCTCTCCCGAAGTAGACATCTGCGGGCGCCAAGTTGTCCAGGCGCTCGTGATAGCGGCAGTGGTTATAGTGGTCGACGAAGGCGGCGACCGCGCGCTTCAGATCACCGGGCAGGTAATAGTTTCTCCAGCAAGACGTCGGCAAGCGCCTCTTTGAGGTCGCTTATCTCCCGGCGCAGGTCCTTGACTTCACTGGACGTGGCCTGGCCCGCTCGGTGTCACCCGATAATCGCTTCTTGCCAGCTTCCAGGAACTCCTTTGACCACTTAATGTCTCTCAAAGGCTGACGGGAAACACTGGGGGAGTTGCTCACCAAAGATGAGGCCAGGAGGATTGCTTCTAATTTTGCGAAGCTTCCTGACCTTTTAGGTTCAGAGGAAAGATGAGAAAGACCAGGGCTAGGCTGGCGTTCAGGGGGGGCATTTTCCTAACCCCAGCTTCTCGCTCCACCGCCGTCACTCAGGAGTAGAGGGCTGGCGAGGAGTATACGAGGCTATAGAGGGATGATGATCTAGTCCAGCAGGGAATTACACCTATCCCATGAAGCTCTTGTGACAACTCCTGAGATTGCTTCTGGCGTTGGTCAGGAGGAGCCGTTCTAAAGCCTGATGGCTAAATTGCCTGGAGCACATTGAGAGGGATAGCATCGTAGCGTCTGGACGTGGGCGCGTTGAGCAGGGAGTTGTTCCGATGCCTAGGAGTTTTTGCCTCCTCGCCTCATCATTTGCTCTATGCCTTTGCCTGTCTTCGCAATACGGCTACGCGCAAGGGGAACCGAAAGGGTGGAGTTGTCAGTACCGTATTCTTGAGGGGCCCCGTCTCACCCCTCGCGTCTATAACTGTTATGGAAGAAGCTTAAGCAGCGGCATTGTCACGTTTACTCGTGTGCTGCGCGAAAATGCACGGCGTCGCCATGTTTCACGCGGCAGCAGTCACGGCATTCCACCTATTCATCGCTTCAGTTCGGAACTGTCGCATTGTTCTGCGCGAGATCAGATGGCGTTGAACGTTGAAGGCGTGATAGATCGCTGCATGTGTGGAGAGCAATCGTTGCGCCGAACCGGCGGACTTAAAGCGCTGCATCCGTCGTTCTCGCTGCCGTACCGGGAGATGCGAATTCTCGACCCGATTGTTGATCCGACCGCCGGTTATGTGGCGAGCTCTCATCCCAAGTTCGCTCAATGCCGCGCCATATGATGGCAGTTCGTCTGTCATGACGGCGTCTGGCGAGAAGCCTTGTGACTTGAGCAGTTTCCGCATCAGCTTCAAGGCTGCTCGCTTGTTTCGGCGCGATTGCACCAGCACGTCCAGGACCTCTCCCTCGCAATCAACGGCGCGCCACAGGTATACGTTCTTGCCGTTGATCGAGACGAAGACTTCATCGAGATGCCAACGCGTATCAGCACGCGGGTGCGAGCGTCTGAGCTTTCTGGCATAGGCCAAGCCAAACTTAAACGACCAGCGGCGGACCGTTTCATACGAGACATCGATGCCGCGTTGGGACAACATATCCTCGACATCGCGCAGGCTCAGAGGAAAGCGAAAGTACAGCCAGACCGCTTACTGGATCACAGCGGCCGGGAAGCGATGGCGACGATAGGAAGAACTGCTCATCGGACGTTGATAGCATACGGCATCAACTGAGCAGCCGCGTTACCGTAACAACACCCGCCTCAGTCCGCATTCAGTTAGGCGCAGTCTGCGCGGAAGCGGACACTCGACGCTCGTCAGCTTCGGGCCAGGAGCGGAATCTGTTGGCCTCGCGAAACCGTACTGAAGGGCAACGTGCGGGGTGACTGAAACGCAGGGAATTGGTTGTAGTCCAATCACCTGACCAGCGCCTGCGGTCTACGCCCAGTTACGGACTGCTGGATAGCAGGCCGAGAATTCGATGTTCTTGCCGCTTAGTGTTGCTGGAGCCGAACTTATCGGGCATTTCCTTCAGTTGCCCTGGTTCCATATGATATCGGCGGCGGATCGAACTGATTAAACATAGAGCTGTGGAGGACACTATGCGATGACTGTAGATTCCGTAGAGAAGATCGAGGCTCTGAAGGCCGGCTGGCCCGACAATATAGCGCTGCAGTGCTTCGACCCGGTTTATTTCGCGACGCTGTCGGAAAACCTCAAGGCCCGCCTGCTGAAATGCATGAACTCCGGTATCGAAAACCCGGATAGCGAGATGGGGTGTTATGCCTGCCAGCCGTCGGACTACGATGACCTTAAGCCGTTCTTCTCCAAGGTGCTCTCGCGCTACCACAAGGTGCCCGAAGATGCGCGGCACGTGAATGACTGGAGCCTCAAGGGCGTGGACGGCCTGCCTGAGGACGGAGTGCTCGACATCGCCAGGCTGGGACTACACGCGCTATCGATGCGCGTCCGCGCAGGGCGCAACCTCAAAGACTTCCCGCTGCCAGGTAGTATGACCAAGGAGGACCGCATCCGCCTGGAACAAAAGATGATGGCTGCATTCGAGAAACTGATCGCAAAGCCGGACTATGGCGGGCGTTACCATTCTCTAACGCCCGGCAATTCCTGTCTAATCGACGATGCAGCATATCAAAATCTCGTGGACGCCCACATAATGTTCAAGAACATGGCCAGTGACCGCTATCTGGCCGCAGCCGGGATAGCGGCCGACTGGCCTAATGGCCGCGGCTGTTATGTCTCCGCCGACAAGGGATTCATCATCTGGGTAGGCGAGGAGGATCACCTGCGCATCATGTGCATGCAGCGCGGCACGGTGCTGAATGAGGTTTTCGACCGATTAAAATCGGCCCTTGATTTGGTCGAGGGCATAGGCGGGTTGGAATTTGCTTACTCGGCAGATTATGGCGTCGTCACGTCCTGCCCGACCAACCTCGGCACAGGCATGCGCGCGTCGCTCCATATCGCACTGCCAAATCTCACGATGGACGGCACCGACGCCAAGGTAAAGGCGATTGCCAAGCCGCTGGGGCTATCCGTGCGGGGCGCCGGAGGCGAACACACGCCAATCGGCTCGGACGGCACGGTGGACATCTCACCGTCGGCAAGGTTTTGCATCACCGAGGCGGAAATCGTGACGGCCCTCTACAAGGGAATCGCGCTTCTGAAAACGGAAGAGAATAAGGCCGGCGTGGCAGCTTGAGTAACATCGAACGGCATTGTCACGTTTACTCGTGTGCTGCGCGAAAATGCACGGCGTCGCCATGTTTCACGCGGCAGCAGTCATGGCATCCCACCTGTCCATAGCTGCCGCTCGGAACTGTCGCATTGTTCTGCGTGAGATCAGATGGCGCTGGACGTTGAAAGTGTTATAGATAGCGGCGTGGGTTGAGAGAAATCGTTGCGCGGAACCGGCGGACTTGAAGCGCTGCATCCGTCGTTCTCTCTGCCGTATCGGGAGATGCGAATTCTCGGCCCGATTGTTGATCCGACCGCCGGTTATGTGGCGAGCTCTCATCCCAAGTTCGCTCAATGCCGCGCCATATGATAGCAGTTCATCTGTCATGACGGCGTCTGGCGAGAAGCCTTGTGACTTGAGCAGTTTCCGCATCAGCTTCAAGGCTGCTCGCTTGTTTCGGCGCGATTGCACCAGCACGTCCAGGACCTCTCCCTCGCAATCAACGGCGCGCCACAGGTATACGTTCTTGCCGTTGATCGAGACGAAGACTTCATCGAGATGCCAACGCGTATCAGCACGCGGGTGCGAGCGTCTGAGTTTTCTGGCATAGGCCAAGCCAAACTTAAACGACCAGCGGCGGACCGTTTCATACGAGACATCGATGCCGCGTTGGGACAACATATCCTCGACATCGCGCAGGCTCAGAGGAAAGCGAAAGTACAGCCAGACCGCTTGCTGGATCACAGCGGCCGGGAAGCGATGGCGACGATAGGAAGAACTGCTCATCGGACGTTGATAGCATACGGCATCAACTGAGCAGCCGCGTTACCGTGACAACACCGCGCCAACACTGCAGCGCCAATCCAGACCGCCACGATATTCGTTCCCCTCTACAGCTGAGCTGACGAGGAAAGCAGCATGAACAACGCCATCGCTATCATTGGGGCGGGAGTGGCAGGACTTGCCGCAGCCGAGTGCCTGCGTAGCAAGGGCGTGAAAGTTACCATTTTCGAGAAGAGCCAGGGGGTGGGCGGGCGCATGGCCACGCGCCGCCGAGATAGCCTTTCCTTTGACCACGGCGCGCAATACCTAACGGCGCGTACGCCAAGTTTTATAGACGAGGTGCGAAGATGGCAGGAGGAGGGCTTCGCCGACATCTGGTTCGACGACAAGCTGGTAGGGGTGCCCGGCATGACGGCACTAGCGCAAGACCTGGCCCGAAAAAGCGAAGTGGTATTCGGTCAGCAGATCAGTCAGCTCCATCACGACGAAACCGGTTGGAGCCTTGAGACGGAAGACGATTCTGACGCACGATATGGCAAAGCCAAGTACGGCGCAGTCGTGCTGGCAATCCCGGCGCCGCAAGCGCTGGCCCTGGCGAAAACAGCAGGTATCGACCTCCCTGAACTGGAGCGTCCCGTCTATGCACCATGTCTCGCCATGATGCTGGCTTTCGAGCAAGCAGTTCCAAGCATTCCCGACAGGCTGTTACCCGATGATCCTGTAATCGCCTGGGTTGGCCGAAATAGTAGCAAGCCCGGTCGCATGACGGCTCCGGAAACATTCGTCGTACATGCCACACCCGAATGGTCGCGACGACACCTAAATCATACCCGTGAAGAGAGTGGCGATTTGCTCTTGGAGGCCTTTTACGAGCTAACAGGGGAAAGGCAGAAGCCCACTGCACTTATGGGGCATCGATGGAGGTATGCCCTCGTCGAAGAGGCCCTCGGCCAGTCCTGCGTTTGGCGAGACGACGTGCGTCTTGGCGCCTGTGGAGATTGGTGCCTGGGCCCCCGTGTTGAGAGCGCTTTCGAGAGCGGTGTCGCAATGGCGGAGAAGATCATTAATGCAGGAAAATCTTGATGCAAACGACTGAACACGATCTATCCGTCTACTACGATGGCTCATGCCCTTTATGCCAGGCAGAGATCGCTCATTACCGCCGCCAGCGTGGTGCAGAGGAAATCGACTTCGTCGACGTCTCAAGTCCCTCAAATGATCTTGGTCCCGACTTGGACCGAGGTTCCGCAATGGCGCGCTTCCATGTACGAACTAAGGACGGAACACTTCTTTCTGGCGCGGAAGCGTTTGCCAGAATTTGGGAGCAACTGCCACGCTGGAGGTGGGCGTGGCGCATCAGTCAGTTTCCACTGATGTTCGGTCTCCTGGAATTCGGTTACCGACTATTCCCGCCGATGCGATCACGGCTCTCGCGTGTATTCGGCTGGTTAACGAGACGCGGTCGACCGGAGGGCGAAGGTTCATGACGAAAAACGCAACAAGCCAAAGCGCCACTTCAGAAGTTCGTCACGAAGTCATACCGCCAGCTGCGTTTTGGCTGGGCTGGAGCGGCGTGCTGCCATTTGCGGCGCTGAGCGCGGCGCTCTTCGTCCTCGACGGGACCAACGCCGCGCTGGCGGCGAAAGCACTTGTGATTTATGGCGCAGTCATCCTGTCATTTATGGGTGGTGCGCAATGGGGTATCGCTTCAAGCAAGCTCGACAGTGAAAGTGGATTGCACCTTTGGAGCGTGCTGGGTATCAGCGTGATCCCAGCTCTCGCCGGCTGGGTGGCAGCGCTTCTTCCCCTTGGGCCGTCCCTGATGGTCCTTGCAGTGGCCTTCTTGGCCCTTCTTGGTTTTGATTTGTGGACCGTCAAGACGCGGCTCGCGCCGAGATGGTATTCCAATTTGCGTAAGCAGCTGACCGCAGCCGTTATCATTTGCCTTGGCGCGGGAGCGATCGCTGCCTAAAGCCAGCCATTCACCGCGGGACGCAACAGCCATTACTCTCGTCGACTCGCTGCCCAAAGGCGCAGAAGCCGTCATCGTCGGCGCGACCGGTGGTATCGGGGAAGCGCTACTCGCGCTTCTTGCCGAAGATTCTCGAATAGGTTTGATACACGCTTGGTCGCGGCAGCAGGTTCGGTCTACAAATCCCAAGATCGTGCCCGCTGCCGTCGACATCACCGATGAGGCATCAATCGCAAAAGCAGCCGGTGCGGTGAAAAGCGCCCGCCTCATCATTGTCGCAACCGGTCTTCTGCATGCCCCGGACGGGTTCGAGCCGGAGAAGACCTGGCGCGACCTCGACCTTGGAAATCTAACACGCAGCTTTGCCATCAACGCGATCGGCCCAGCGCTCGTTGCCAAACATCTCCTGCCTCTTATGCCACGCAATGAGCGGGCCATTTTTTCTGCTATCTCCGCGCGCGTCGGCAGCATCGGCGATAACCGTTTAGGAGGCTGGTATGGTTGTCGGGCCTCCAAGGCAGCGCTCAACCAGCTGATCAAGACATTGAGTATCGAATTGGCACGGAGCCGCCCGCGGGCTGTCTGCGCAGGCCTGCATCCCGGAACCGTCGACACGGCCTTATCTGAGCCGTTCCAAGCTAACGTGCCCGAGCGCAATCTGTTTTCTCGCGAACGGGCTGCCCGCCAGTTGTTGAATGTGCTCAATGGCCTCACGCTCTCAGATTCGGGAAATCTCTTTGCTTGGGACGGCACGCAGGTTCCGTTTTGATGCGCGCGCTCATGTGTAATCGTCGTGTTTTTGCCTTGGGCTTCATCCTCTTTGTGCACCAAGTGAAAACCTAAAAGTGGGATTGGGGCTGGCGGAAGGACTGCCAACCAATCCCAAAATGATTTCAATCACGAAGGCCTGCGTCGTTTTCTGTCCAGCCCCCAATGTCTGGGCCAGTAATTCAGCACTTCTCTAATACCGTTTCGGGCACTGGGCCCCGCAGGCCTTCAAGGACGATGCGGATCTTCTCTTCTGCTGAAAACTTCCGGCGCGTCGCCCTATAAATGTCCCGGACGGTCTTGTCTGCGCTGCCCGGACGACGCTCATTCCTGTCAGTCATCGTCTCCCTCCTCGAGGTTACGATGAACCGGAAAGCCTCTCTTACGCAATCAGCTCAATCTGTCCCGTGAGTGCTGACTGGGAACACTGTCCATCGTCAAAATTTTCGGGACAGTAGAGCGTTTGAACCCATTACACTTTCCCGCCGTCATCGACGCAGCGCACCACCATATCGCGCTAGCTGACGTAGGCGATCGGATGATCGCTGCGTGTCGTCCTCCCGATTGTTGAGCGGTACGGACCGTTCTTGATTGCAGTCGGCGTCAATCGATGGCGGCAGAAAGGCGCTGGATCACAAAAGAAAATGTGAACTTTAAAATTGAACTTACGGACCATCCGAAACTAGTGACGCTCGTACGTAGGATATCAAGAATTTAAACAGGAGACATAGATATGAAGAAACTGCTTATAGGCGCGTTCGCGGCTCTCGTTCTGGTTTCACCAACCGCAAATGCAGCCAACATTGTGGAAACAGCAAAGGGTGCCGGTGTGTTCAATATGCTGCTGACCGCCGCTACGGCTGCTGGCCTTGCAACTCCACTGGCTGAAAGCGGCCCTCTCACCGTATTCGCGCCGACAGATGAAGCCTTCAGAAAATTGCCGGCGGGCACCGTTGAGTCCTTACTTAAGCCCGAAAACAAAGATCAGCTGGCGGCCATCCTGAGCTACCACGTCTTGCCGCGAAAATTGACCTCCAACATGCTGCCGCACAAAGCAATACACGTAAGAACTATCAAGGCTGGCGGGGACCGGCTCCTGACTATTACGAAGTCCCGTGGAGGCGTGACCGTAGATGGAGCTCAGGTCGTCGATGCGGATATCGCTGCTGATAACGGCGTTATCCATGTCATCGACAAAGTGATGCTGCCGTCCAGCTAACAGATTTGCGGGTGCGCTCCCTTGGACCGCATCCGCCAGCTCCACGAATTTGATTGTGAAGTTACCTACTGAGAGTTTGTGTTATGAACCGCTTGTTCGTTTCCCTGTTAACCCTGGGGTTTGTCGCAGCATCAACTTTGGCGATGGCCGAAACGGCTGGGTCTGTCTTTCCCACGATTACAGCGCAAGACTTAAATGGTCGTTCCGCGACCTTCCCGGAGCAAATGCCCGGGGAACGAACGGTTGTGCTCATTGCATTTCACCGGAGGCAGCAACAAGAGCTTGACGTCTGGATCGATAAGTTAGGTTTGAACAAGAAGGATGCCCCAGCGTGGATCGAAATGCCCGTCGTGCCAAACTACGGAAGCATTTGGCGCGCATTTGTCGACAACGGCATGCGTTCGGGAATTGTAACTACTGAGGCCCGGGCACGGGTCTTTACGGTTTATGGCAGCCGTGACGAATTTCGTTCAAAGCTCAATCTTCCCAGCGATGATCAAGTCTACGTTCTGGTCGTTGGAGAGGATGGTGCTGTTGTTGCCCGCGCCGATGGCCAATACTCCGACGCCAAAGCAGGTTCGGTCCGCCGCGCCCTATCCCTATGATGATGTTCGGCGTGTGGCCGGCCACTGGTGTGCCCTACCCAAATAACAATCGCCGCCTCCTTCCGATACTGCCGTTGGGCATCTCGGGAGATCGTCGGTATTTGGACCGAAGGCCTCGTCGCACCTACCAGACCGACACGTACGCTATCCAGGGTGAAGCTGACGGGACGTCCGTAAAGATCGGCTGATGAGAGCATTGCTGCCGCCTTATGTTTGGCGGGCGACTTTCTCAGGATGGGCCTCTGCGGAAACGTCGACTTCGTGCCCAGCATGCTCAATGGGTTGCTTTCGCGACATACCTAAACTCATTGAGAATGGTGTAAGCCACGTTGCCGATGGATGAGCTGGGCAAGCGACAGTGTCTAACACTATTCAGGTGGAAGTTGCGGCTGATTGGGGCCGGGCAATCCGAGGGTGCAGACGAGGCGTTTAAAACTTAGCTTTGAAAGGAGAAGCGCCCATGCTGAAGAAGATTACGCTGGCCCTTACCGCTGCAACGATGATTTTTGCGCCGGGTGTCGGTTCGGCAGGCGCTGCCAAACAAGGTAAGCTCTCGGACCGTTATTTCACGGCGATCGATGGGTCTGCGATGCCGATGTCGACCTTTGCCGGCAAGGTGGTGCTCCTGGTCAATACCGCTTCGTTTTGTGGCTTCACACGCCAGTATGAGGGTTTGCAGACACTGTGGGAACGTTACGAAGAGAAGGGGCTAGTAGTCGTCGGGGTTCCGTCGAACGATTTCAACCAGGAGACGGACGGCGAAGAAAAAATCGCAAAATTCTGCCAGGGCGCGTTCGGTGTCACGTTCCCCCTGACCAAGAAAGTCAGCGTCAAGGGCAGCGGCGCCCATCCGGTCTACAAGTGGATCAATGCCGCGCTCGATGGAAAAGGCGAGCCAGGATGGAACTTTCATAAGTTCCTGATCGGTACAGATGGAAAAAGTGTGCAGAGCTTTTCGACCCGCGTCACGCCCAATGCGCTCGAACTGAAAGCGGCCATCGAACGCGAACTCACCAAAGTTGGCGCTGCAAAATTCTAAACCGCCGACGGCATTGTCACGTTTACTCGTGTGCTGCGCGAAAATGGACGACGTCGCCATGTTTCACGCTGCAGCAGTCACGGCATTCCACCTATTCATCGCTCCAGTTCGGAACTGTCGCATTGTTCTGCGTGAGATCAGATGACGCTGGACGTTGAAAGTGTTGTAGATAGCGGCGTGGGTTGAGAGAAATCGTTGCGCGGCACCAGCTGATTTGAATCGCTGCATCCGTCGTTCTCGCTGCCGTACCGGGAGATGAGAATTCTCGGCCCGATTGTTGATCCGACCGCCGGTTATGTGGCGAGCTCTCATCCCAAGTTCGCTCAATGCCGCGCCATATGATGGCAGTTCGTCTGTCACGACGGTGTCTGGCGAGAAGCCTTGTGACTTGAGCAGTTTCCGCATCAGCTTCAAGGCTGCTCGCTTGTTTCGGCGCGATTGAACCAGCACGTCCAGGACCTCTCCCTCGCAATCAACGGCGCGCCACAGGTATACGTTCTTGCCGTTGATCGAGACGAAGACTTCATCGAGATGCCAACGCGTATCAGCACGCGGGTGCGAGCGTCTTAGTTTTCTGGCATAGGCCAAGCCAAACTTAAACGACCAGCGGCGGACCGTTTCATACGAGACATCGATGCCGCGTTGGGACAACATATCCTCGACATCGCGCAGGCTCAGAGGAAAGCGAAAGTACAGCCAGACCGCTTGCTGGATCACAGCGGCCGGGAAGCGATGGCGACGATAGGAAGAACTGCTCATCGGACGTTGATAGCATACGGCATCAACTGAGCAGGCGCGTTACCGTGACAACACCAACCGGAACATGCCTAAGCTGGCTTCTTCTGTCTGCCCCCTTGTTCCGCTTTGATCAATAAGCGGACATAACTGATCCATGGCCCCAAGAGGCGCGCCATCTTGAGGTTGTTTTGGCAGCTGGCATTGTCGGCCATAGGCGCCTAGCGGAGCCTCATGGTCTGGACTGCCACGATGTTTCTGCGGTTGTGTTGTTTTGCGCTCGTCTAGGTCGCCTAAGCCGTTAGCGCTAAGGAGGCGACATCGGTGGCAGCTACGATCACACTTGGGGGATAGGCATTATTACATCGATATAAGGCCCAGGGTTTCGGCGGTCGGCACGCCGTCCTCGCTCCACCCGCGCCGCTCATAGTATTCCGGTAGCATGGCTTTCAGCTGCGAGACGGCTCCTGTATTTGCGCCGCCTTTTGTGGCTTCGGCGAACATACGTTTTGGCAAGGTATCGTCGGCAGCGGTAAAGCCAGCGTTTAGATTAAAGACCCGTTCGAGGTTCCAGACCCGCTCACCGATGGCTCTCAGTTTGTCAGCGGTCCAGACACTTTCACACACCGCATCGAGCAGACTTGCAATGTCTTCAATGCTCAACTCGGATGTGCTGAAGCTGCAAATCCCTATGCAATCGATGACGGAATTGTCGTCTTGGGTCTCCTTGACGATCTTCGCCTTTTCGCGGATCTCAGGGGTCTGGAAATCGCTGCTGAAGGGGTTAGCCCGGAGGTGGCAGGCACCACGGTTCGATGTTGCGTAGGCAAGGCCCATGCCTTGCATTGCACGCGGATCATAGCCAGGGAATTCCTGCCCCTTGACTGTCATTGCCAAGTCAGGCCGGCCGTATTTTTCGCACAGACGTCTAGCACCCAGCCCCAAATCCTTTCCAAAGCCTGTGCCGGTTGCGGTGAGTTGAACCATTGTCGTGAGCGCATCGGCCGAACCGAATTCGAGCGGGACACCGTCTGTCTGGTCGCACGAAATAACTCCGGTTTCGTAAAGCTCCATGGCTGCCGAGAGCGTTACTCCGAAGGAAATCGTGTCCATGCCTTGCTCGTTGCACACGAAGTTGGCGAAGGTGGCTGCATCCAGGTCGTCTACGCCGACCATGGCCCCTAGGCTGTAGGCGGATTCATACTCGAGGCCGCCATTTGGCTGCCGGTAGCGCTCGCCATTCCTAAGTGTGAAGTGATCTGGCTGAATGCGCGAAACGCGCCCGCAACCAATGGTGCATGCAAAGCAGGCCTTGTTGGTTAGCAGGTTGGCCCGCCGACCGGGCCCAGGTGTGCGCCGCATCGCCTCGGCACTGATGCTGTCCGCGCCTGCGAATTGCACCTCCCGGCAATTGCGCGTCGGCAAGCTCCCGAAGTGATTCGTGACATTCATCATGGTGTTGGTGCCGAAACTGGCCAAGCCGTGGCTATGCCCCGAATTGGCAATCTTTTCCGTAGCCGCATTAACTGCTGCGACATAGGCGATGTGATCGGCCAATTTGACACCGCGTGTCCCCCGCACGGCAATCGCTTTTGTGTTCTTGGATCCCATAACCGCACCGACGCCGGACCGTCCAGCCGCGCGATCACGATCGTTCATCACACAGGCGAACAAGACTGACTCCTCGCCAGCGCGGCCAATTCCTGCAACCTTGATGCTATCGCCATGGCGAGAACGCAGGCGCTCTTCTGCGCGCCAGAACGACTCGCCCCAAATGAAGTCGGCGGCAGGCAGCAGCTCGGCAAAGTCATTTTCGATCCAGAGGTAGACCGGCTCCGGCGCGCGCCCTTCAAGGATCACCATGTCCCAACCGGCGAATTTGAGCTCCGCGCCGAAATGGCCGCCTGAGTTGGAGCACGCCACTGCGCCCGTCAAGGCCCCCTTAGTGATGACCCCAAATCGTCCGCCGGTGGGAACCGATGTTCCGGTCAGCGGGCCCGTTGCAAAAATCAGCTTGTTATCGGGCGACAATGGATCGACCCGGGGATCCACCTCCGCGGCCAGATAGCTCGTGCCGAGGCCGCGCAGACCGAGATATTTATCCACCCGGTCCATATTCAACCGCTCGCCTTGGCAGACGCCCGTTGACAGGTCGACGCGCAACAGTTTGCCTTGCCAGGCCATAACGTCAGATAACTCCGTTACTTTCCGCGTGCCAGTGAACCACGGATTACGGGTAACATTAGCCCCGTCCCGGCTCATTGAAATTGATCCAGGACAGGGTTGATCCCCGAAGCTTGCGGGGGATCCCGCGATGGCGCGCTGGGCGATGTCCGCAGTTGGTTGAGAAGCAGACATCAAGAATGCGCTAGGCAAAGTCCGCTTTCGGGTGCAGAGCGGAACATGCCTAAGCTGGCTTCTTCTGCCTGCCCCCTTGTCCGCTTTGATCAATATGCGGACGTAACAGAACTAGACGAGGTTTCGCTAGTGTCGGGTTGCAGGGCGCCAGATCCGGCTCGGCAGCGGTCCAACCCGCTTATCGCATCGTAATGGAGCGGTATCGCTGTGCACGTGTTAGAGCCAGCAACAAGAAACTCACAGGCAGGTGTACTGCGGAAATAGGCCTGGCAGATGGAAAAAGGTTTATGACAATCGCGCACCATCCAGACGTCTCAACGCTGATAACTTGCGCCGCCGGTAGTCAGCCGGAGGCGTTATGCGCGGTTATTGCATCTCATCTCTCCGTCTGTCCTTCTTGCATGCGCGAATTGAGCCGGTTGGAGAAAATCGGTGTCGTCTTGTTTCACGATTTGATCCCGGAGCCACTTGCACAGCACGCTCCCGTCGGTGGAGTTAAGCCTAACAAGAAGGAAGAGGCTGCGCAACGATGCGGCAATCACGGGCCACAAGGCGACGTTCCTGCGCCTCTTTCCGAGGTGATCGGCCCCTGGCTTGATGACATTGCGTGGTGTCTCTTGGGCGCTGGCGCCTGGCATTTTCCGATTCCACTCTCGAAGGCGGCGAAGGGTGATCTTCGTCTGATCAAGCTGTCTCCTGGGCGAGCACTCCCAAAGCTTGCTCATAAAGGTGATGAGCTCGCGCTTGTGTTGCGTGGTGGTTGCAAGGATGAGTCGAAGGCTTTCGGTCCGGGAGACTTCGCGGAAAGTAACGATGTCGCTGATCAACTTATCTCAGCGCATGTGGTGCACGGCTGCATTCTGTTGATGGCCAGCGAAACTGAGCTGAAATTCGGCGAGCCGCGTTACCCCTTTGCCGGAAGCTTTGCGTAATAGGCACCCCAAACTCGCAGCAGAGGCTTGCTTGCATTCGTCTGCAGCGCTACTGCAGATCAGCTATGAGCGGACGGAGCTTCTGATAGGCCAGTCGCATCCGAGATTTAACCGTGCCAAGAGGGACCGAAAGGCGCTCACCAATTTCGCTATGCGACAGCCCCTCTAAAAAAGACAGCGTGACAATCTCGATTTGTTCAGCTGGAAGGGTCTTTAATGCCTCTCTAACCCGCTCGCTTCGTTCCTGCTCTGAGACCACTTCATCTGGTGCAGGGCTGTCGCAAGCCTGCTCAGCATGACTTTCCGGCAGGGGTTGCCACGCCCGCTCCCGACGAATTCGGTCGATCCTTAGATTGCGCGCGATCGTGAAAATCCAGGTTGTCGGTTGTCCTTTGTCAGGAGAATAGAGAGTTGCCTTTCGCCAAACGGTGGTGAGAGCCTCCTGAGCCAGCTCCTCAGCTAAATCAGGGTTGACGCCCTGACGGATCATGTACCCCTTAATCCGAGGAGCGAAACTTTCGAACAACGTCGAAAAGGCTGCCTGATCTTGCGTTTCCGCAACTTTGCGGATCAGCTCGACAGCAACTTCAACGCTCAAAGTTGTGGAAGACGGCAATTCCGCCGGTTTCTTCGCAATCAATTTAGAAGCACTCACTTACAGCACTCGCGCGGGCGTTACTCAGAACCGCTTACGGCGCCCGCGAAGTGTGACCCGTCCGTCGCGAGGGGATACCATAACCCGGCGCCGTGCAACTAATTAATAGAATAGTCGATGGCAACAGAGCTGCGCCGACCTGCACGCTGAGCAGAACAGCAAACCTTCCTCACGACTTGGGTCTTCAAACCGCGACCCAACTCTTCTTCCCAGAATATCCGCTAAGTGGACTTTGCAGACATCAGCAATGTGCACCTAGACCACCGTTGGGATGTCCGCAGTTGGTTCAGAAGCAGACATCGGTGACGCGCTGGGCGATGTCCGCTTTCGGGGGCGAAGCGGAACATGCCTAAGCTGGCTTCTTCTGCCTGCCCCCTTGTCCGCTTTGATCAATGAGCGGACATAACTGATACGCAACTCTCGCCTCTAATGCCGTTGCTGCGCACGATTTTTTGGCCGTAGACAAGAGCCGGGTCAGCCATGGTAGTGATCCAAGACGCAGTGCCTTTGAAGAGGCGGCGTGATGCAGCGGGCAAGCTAACTTTACATTTGACTAAAGTGAGCAATACATCGTGTCGAAGAAATTCTGTATTGGGACGGTAGCAGCATTGGCATTGTTTTCGACTGCCACTCTGGCGCAGGACGAAAAGAAACCCCAGCAGGTTTTATTCACCAACTGCAACATCTTCGATGGCAAGGCCGATAAGCTCGACAACGGCAAGAACGTTTTGGTCGAGGACAACCTGATCAAGACGATCGGCGACAAAACGCTCAAGGCGAACGATGGTACAACAGTTGTCGAGTGCGGTGGCCGAACGCTGTTGCCGGGGCTAATCGACATGCATTCCCACCTCGGGCTTCAGATGCCTGGGATAGCCGCTGTCGAAAACGCGCTTTGGGAGGAGATAGCCGCAAACACTGTCATTGCAGCAGAACGCTGGCTGATGGATGGCTTCACCACGGTGCGCGACGCGGGTGGCATGAGCGGAAAGGGCGTCAAGAAGCTGGTTGATCGCGGAGACCTACCCGGACCAAGGATCTATCCGAGTGGCGCGATTCTCTCGCAGACTAGTGGTCATGCCGATACGCGGACACTCAGCGCCCGAAACCCGTTACTCAGTGGGGTGATGGACAGTAACATCGAGCGGCTCGATATCGCGCACGCTGTCGATGGGCGCGATTCCATTCTGGCTGCTGTGAGGCGCAATCTGAAACAGGGTGCAAGCCAGATCAAGATTATGGGCGGCGGTGGTGTTGCTACGGAGTATGACCCCTGGCACTCCACGGGCTATACTATCGACGAAACGAGGGCTGCGGTGGAAGCGGCAAAAGACTACGGCACTTACGTGATGTCACATCTCAATCAGCCGGTGTCTATTCAGCGCGCGTTGGAAGCTGGTGTTATTAGCATCGAGCATGGCTTCGCAATTGATGAAGAAACCATCCAAATGCTGGTTGACAAAGGCGCATACTTATCGACCCAGCTAACTGGCACTTCGGAAGAGTTATTCAAGCTGCCTTCCCTGACGTCCGAGAACCGCCGGAAGCTCGGTATCGCCCGAGAAGACATGAAGAACTACTTCCCGCTAGTGAAGAAGTACAAACCGAAGCAAGTTTTCGCGATCGACGCGGTGCTTACGACGCATGCTCAGGCTGACCAGCAGAGAGCCCATGAGATTTGGCTCTTCGGGCATCATTTTGGAAATTTAGAATTTTTGAAAGCGGCAACATCGACGGCGGGCGAGCTTCTAGCCAAGACCGGCGATCTTAATCCTTATCCTCTAGGGCCAATCGGGATTATTGAGCAGGGCGCATACGCAGACTTGCTTGTCGTTGACGGCAACACTCTTGAAGACCTTAGCATCTTGGGTGCCAACAAGCTCTGGTATGACGCGCCGCCTAGAAAAGGCGTTGAGGGGATCAAGCTCATTATGAAAGACGGCAAGATTTACAAGAACACGCTGAAATAAACCGCCGTGCCGCGATGTCCGCTTTCAGGAACTGAGCGGAAGTGTGGGGTCTACGTCTCGCGTGGGCCCTTCTCGAAGCTGGGGCAGTTCCTCTCAGGCCGCCCCTTAACTGTATTCACTGGCATTAATCCAGCTGGCTTCGAATGTCGCTAGGGTTTCAATTCGCGCATCGAGACTGGCCCCCCGTTCTCGATGCTGCGCGGGCAATTAGCTCTGTATAAAAGCTGGTGCCCTCGCCGCCAGATTGCCCCCAGTCTGGCGGCATCATTTTGTCGCGGCCCCTATCTGGCCGCCGGTTGTTGATACAAAAATACGATTGATCATCATCAATCCAGCCAGCTTACCAGAGCGGTAAAGTTACACATTCGCGCACGAGAGACCCCCGTTACTCGATGCCAGCGCGGTTGGCCGGTCCGCATCCCCCCATCGCGACCGGCAAATAATTGTCGCCAGTTTGCCCCCGCGAGCTGGCGACACATTTGTTGGCGCATTGTGAGCGTCCGAGCCGTCGCTCTGATCAGTCTGTCTGACCGCATTGCCAAAGCAGCAGCTCGTCGATTCTATTGATCTTGTGATCGGCAATGCGACTGAGAACATCAGTCAACCATCCCAGTGGATCAATGCCGTTGAGCTTGGCAGTCTCGATTAGTGTGTAGGCAATAGCCGCCGACTTGGGCACAAGCGAACGCACCCTGAGCCGCCGCCTGGCGGATCACGGAGTTAGCTTCGATCAGCTGATCGATGACATCCGAAAGGACCTTGCCATGCGGTATCTCGATGATGGCAAAGTCAAGTTGCAGGAGCTGGCGTTCTTGCTGGGCTTCTCAACGCATGCCAGTTTTACATCCGCCTTCAAGCGATGGACGGGGAAGACGCCGAGCGAGACGCGGAGCTTGTCTTAAGATCTGGAGGGCCGTCATCAGTTAAGTGTCCCTGCCCCCTAAAACTGGGCCATTATGATGCTGCCAATGAGAGGAGTATGCGATGGCCCGGAAGCGTTATTCTGACGAAGACTGCTTGAAGCTGTTACGCGGGATAGAGGTACAGCTGGCGTCTGGTTCAGATGTTCGCTCGGCTTGCCGGGCTATGGGGATCAGCGATGCGACATACTATTCGTGGCGCAAGAAGTTCGGCAGCATGGGACGCTCGCAGTTGGCTGGGCATTGTCACGTTTACTCGTGTGCTGCGCGAAAATGCACGGCGTCGCCATGTTTCACGCCGCAGCAGTCATGGCATCCCACCTGTCCATAGCTGCCGCTCGGAACTGTCGCATTGTTCTGCGCGAGATCAGATGACGCTGGACGTTGAAAGTGTTGTAGATAGCGGCGTGGGTTGAGAGAAATCGTTGCGCGGCACCAGCTGATTTGAATCGCTGCATCCGTCGTTCTCTTTGCCGTATCGGGAGATGAGAATTCTCGGCCCGATTGTTGATCCGACCGCCGGTTATGTGGCGAGCTCTCATCCCAAGTTCGCTCAATGCCGCGCCATATGATGGCAGTTTGTCTGTCACGACGGCGTCTGGCGAGAAGCCTTGTGACTTGAGCAGTTTCCGCATCAGCTTCAAGGCTGCTCGCTTGTTTCGGCGCGATTGCACCAGCACGTCCAGGACCTCTCCCTCGCAATCAACGGCGCGCCACAGGTATACGTTCTTGCCGTTGATCGAGACGAAGACTTCATCGAGATGCCAACGCGTATCAGCACGCGGGTGCGAGCGTCTGAGTTTTCTGGCATAGGCCAAGCCAAACTTAAACGACCAGCGGCGGACCGTTTCATACGAGACATCGATGCCGCGTTGGGACAACATATCCTCGACATCGCGCAGGCTCAGAGGAAAGCGAAAGTACAGCCAGACCGCTTGCTGGATCACAGCGGCCGGGAAGCCATGGCGACGATAGGAAGAACTGCTCATCGGACGTTGATAGCATACGGCATCAACTGAGCAGCCGCGTTACCGTGACAACACCGCACGCAGAAGGAAGCGGCGGCCATTCTTCAGGTGCACGTCGATACGCTGCAAAAGTTCTTCCGAGCCTACCCGGAAGCCAGGGAAGCCTGGGGAGCGGGCAAAGAAATCGGCCGCGCGCAGTTGCGCATGCTTCTGTGGCAACAGGCCATCGACAATCCCGCCCAGGCTAGGTTTCTGGCTAAGCAGAAGACCTGGCTCGGATATGAAGACAAACCCACCTCCGCCAAAGTTGACAACACCGTCCAGGACCGCCCTGAAGCTGAGCGTCTTGCCAGGATCCTGGAGCTTCAAGAAAAGCTGCTGAAGACAACCGCCGTCGTTGATAGTGAGATGGACTGACGCCGGCCCGCTTCCCCAACTAAGACTAACGATTCTAGTCGCCCACTAAAGAGAAGGCCCGCGGCTCCTGTGGACCGGAGGCCCTACGCAGCGTGATCTTTCGGCCTGTTTCGTCGGGAACAGCAGCGGGGCGGGATCCTGCCTATGGTGGATGCATCGACGGGAAAGTACTGACCGTCAATCGCATCAACTGGAGGAGACAGGGACAATGTTCACGGCCATCAATACGAAATTCGCGCAGACCACCCTCGCCATCGCAGCCACGGTCGTGGTTGGTATCGCAATCGCATCGGCTCCGGCATCGGCTAAAGGCGGCCGCCAGGTACAAACCCAAGACTACCAGTTCAAGAAGGCGATGCACGGCTATGAGGGCCACGCCAGCGGTGGCTACTTTTGCTCGTACGTTCGCATCCCGAAGCGAGTTTGCCGGGGTTCGTACTGCAAGGTTCGCGGTTGGACGTTGCGCCAGGAGTGCCGCTAAGCCGCTACGGCCAAACCCATCAACGCGACGGTACTGGCGCCCCCTCCTCGCCAGCCGTCAACCTCGCCCGCGCTCGGTCAGTCGCATTGCCTGAGCGCGGGCGTCTTTACAAGCGCAACGAGCGTTGATGCCGCGTCGCTCTACGGATATCCCGGACGGTCTTGTCCGCGCTGCCCGGACGGCGCTCATTCCTGTCAGTCATCGTCTCCCTCCTCGGGGTTACGATGAACCGGAAAGTCTCTCTTACGCAATCAGCTCAATCTGTCCCTTGAGTGCTGACGGGGAACACGGTGTGCCTGCGTAAGAAATGGCGGAAATTCCCTCAATATCCCCGTACACTTTCGTTCCTCTCTCGGCGGTTGACCCTGGTTGTTCGCCTGAACTGGAAATCAACAACGCATTATCCGACGCCAACAGTTGGCTGCACGGCCCGCTAGAACATGGTTGTACAGATGCCGTCGCGAAGGCGAGACACTGCGATATCGAAAGCCGCTGCCCGAAAACCGCATTTCTTGCCGGTTTCAACGGCGAAGACGCGCGTGCATGCGTTCTGCAGCGTGGCGAGTAGTTCCGTCGAAACGCGCTCAACCGTCCATGGCATTTGCTGCAGGTTCTGCACCCTTTCGAAGTAACTGACGATCACGCCACCAGAGTTGACGAGAATGTCTGGGAGAACGGTTATCCCCTTCGCCTGGAGAACGTGCGATGCCTCGTAGGAGACGGCATTATTCGCGGCCTCGACAATGACCTTGGCAGACATCTCCTGGGCAACCGCCTCGCAGATATCACCGCCGACCGCGGCCGGAACGAAATAATCACATTCCAGCCTGAATAGAGCGGCGTGGGAAATTGCCTTTGCATCGGAGAACTCGGCGACACTTCCGGTCTCCTGCTTATGACGCCTCAGCTTCTCGATATTGAGTCCGTTACGTTCGTAGACAGCGCCTTGGCTGTCGCTTACCGCGATCACGAGCATGCCACGCGATGCCAGATCCGCGGCGACATGCACACCGACGTTGCCAAATCCCTGAATGACCGCAGTGTTGCCTTCTAGCTGCTCTGCACGATGCTTGGCATATTCGTGCATAACGATACCCACACCCTGACCAGTCGCACTCTCCCGCCCTTCGGAGCCACCGATCAGAACGGGCTTGCCTGTCACGGCCGCCGGCGAGTATCCGTAGATCACCGAGTACTCATCATGAATCCAAGCCATGACACTTGCATCGGTGCCCACATCCGGGGCTGGAATATCGATGTTCGGGCCGAAATCTCGGTGCATCTTTCTCACGAAGTACCTAGTCAGCTGTTGCAGCTCGGACGAGCTCAGAAGGCACGGATCGCAATCGATCCCGCCCTTCGCGCCGCCCAGAGGCAACTGCACCAAGGCGGTCTTGAGGGACATCAGGCAGGCGAGCCACCTCAATTCTCCCATCGTCACGTTTGGATGATATCGAAGTCCGCCCTTGTACGGCCCGAGCGCGTTGTAATGCTGCACCCTGTAGCCGGAGAAGTGCGCTACTGAACCGTCGTCGCGCCGGATCGGAAGTTCAACGCGGATTTCCCGGCTCGGCGAGACGAGAATGCCCGTCAGTTCCGGTTCAACGTCGAGCCGACGACAGGCATCTTGCAGGAAACGAATACCTTCCTCTTCGTAATCTTTCGCGCTGCCCACGAAGGAACCTCCTTCAAAACCGGAAAACGATTGGCCCGAGCGTAAGTGCAAAAATGAACACCAAGGCGATGGAGATCACGTCCAGGACAGCACCCGCCCGCAACATTTGCCGAGCTGTAACAGCACCGGAACCATAGACTATAGCGTTCGGCGGCGTAGCAACCGGCAACATGAAGCCGAGCGATGCCGCAAGCGCAACCGGCAGGATCAATTCAAGCGGCGGAGCGCCAAGGCCCGCCGCGGCGGCTGCTGCGACCGGAAGGAATACGGCGGCCATCGCGGTATTGCTGGCAAGCTCTCCGAGGTAGACGACGACGACCATCATTGTCAGAACCAGCACGGCAAAAGGCAGATCGCTAAGCTGGCTGGTGCCGCTACCGATCCAGTCGGCTAGGCCGCTTGTTCGTATTGCGTCGGCCAAAGCGAGCCCGCCGCCGAAGAGAATAAGCACGTCCCATCTAAGTGCCCCAAGATCTTCCCATGTCAACAGTGCGTGGCCATCCGAGAAACGCGCGGGAAGCATGAACAGGATCACGGAAGCACCGATCGCGATACCCGCATCGCTCAGTCCGATAACACCAAGCCTCTCCGAAAGCAGCGGCCGCAGGATCCAAAGACAGGCGGTCAGAAGAAGCACGGCGGCAACAATTCGCTGGCTGCGGGAAAGCGGCGTCAAGCGCGCGCGTTCCTGCGTTGCGCCTGGAACCGGTTGGGGAAGTGAGAAGAATACGCGCGTCAGCAATAGCCAGGTAATCGGCAGGAGGACGAGGACGATCGGCACCCCCAGAAGCATCCACTGCCCGAACCCGATCGATTCACCATAAGTCTCCGCAACGAAGCCCGCCAAGAGAGCATTCGGCGGTGTTCCGATGAGGCTGCCCATGCCACCGATTGTGGCCGCATACGCAATGCCGAGCATCATTGCGCTACCGAATGCGTTGTCAGGGCGGGTCTCCGCGCCCGCGGTTGGCGCATGTTGGACGCCCCCCTCTGCGTCTCGACCGTTCTTTTGGGCAGCCGAAATTATTGATAGTCCGATCGGCATCATGACCATCGCAGTCGCCGTATTACTTATCCAAAGACTTAGGAACGCGGTAGCTGCCATCAGTGCGAAAACCTGGTGATCCGGTTTTGGACCGGCTAGGCGAAGGGCGAACAATGCTATTCGACTGTGGAGCTCCCAGCGCTTCATGGCCGCTGCCAACATGAAGCCCCCGAGAAACAGGAAAATCAGAGGATGGGCATAGGCTTGCGTGACCTCATCAATTTTCGCAACACCGGAAAGCGGGAAAGCAACGATTGGGATGAAAGCAGTGGCCGCCAGTGGAAGTGCTTCCGTCATCCAGAAACATGCCATTACCATCCCCAAGACGGCTGCCCGCCAGCCTTGAGGTGAAAGCCCGTCCGGTGCCGGCAGCTGAAAGGCGACGAAGCCAATCACAATGGGCGCAAGCACGAGTAACGATCTGGTTTTTGTATTGGCCATCGTCGCATGAAAGAGTGGTGGCTTGGACTTGAACACATCCAACTCATAGTAGTCCCTGGTTTCAATCCTTGATACCGATCAAGGGACCAGATGGGCAGCGCAACGCCGTAACGCCCACCTTGAAATCAAACCCGTTTGGCCGGTGCTCACCATAGCGGCTCTGATCCCGCGTTCGTTCAGTGCGCGCGTTAGAATGCTCGCCGTGGGGCATTGTCACGTTGGCATTGTCACGTTAGCACGTATGCCGCGCGAAAATGGTCGACGTCTCCGTGTTTCACGCTGCAGCAGTCACGGCATTCCACCTATTCATCGCTTCAGTTCGGAACTGGCGCAATGTTCTGCGCGAGATCAGATGGCGTTGAACGTTGAAGGCGTTATAGATCGCTGCATGTGTGGAGAGGAATCGTTGCGCCGAACCGGCGGACTTGAAGCGCTGCATCCGTCGTTCTCGCTGCCGTACCGGGAGATGCGAATTCTCGGACCGGTTGTTGATCCGACCGCCGGTTATGTGGCGAGCCTTCATGCCAAGTTCGCTCAATGCCGCGCCATATGGTGGCAGTTTGTCTGTCATGACGGCGTCTGGCGAGAAGCCTTGTGACTTGAGCAGTTTCCGCATCAGCTTCAAGGCTGCTCGCTTGTTTCGGCGCGATTGCACCATCACGTCCAGGACCTCTCCCTCGCAATCAACGGCGCGCCACGGGTATACGTTCTTGCCTTTGATCGAGACGAAGACTTCATCGAGATGCCAACGCGTATCAGCACGCGGGTGCGAGCGTCTGAGTTTTCTGGCATAGGCCAAGCCAAACTTAAACGACCAGCGGCGGACCGTTTCATACGAGACATCGATGCCGCGTTGGGACAACATATCCTCGACATCGCGCAGGCTCAGAGGAAATCGAAAGTACAGCCAGACCGCTTGCTGGATCACAGCGGCCGGGAAGCGATGGCGACGATAGGAAGAACTGCTCATCGGACGTTGATAGCATACGGCATCAACTGAGCAGGCGCGTTACCGTGACAACACCATCCAGAGAACCACAAATTAAGTGGCCCAGACGAAGGGGGCTTTACACCTTAGACATCAACTAAAATGATGGCACAGTTTTAAGGGGCCAGGACAGCCGGACAATATCCGGCAAGCTTCAGCGCAATTGGTCGCCTCAGCAGATTTCTGGATGGCTGAAGCGAAAGCATCCCGACGACGAGCACCGACGCGTGTCACATGAGACGATATATCGAAGCCAGACCAAGGCTATTCAACGAGGTCATTAGGACTAACAAAGCAGTGGGGATACCCGTAACCCCACCGCCAAGGCATTCCCGAACATGGCGCCCCGCCCAGTCGTACCGCCACATACATGGCGCTCGCTATGGCACGATACGCCTTGTCAACCGCATCCTCTTCCACCTCGTAGAAATCGGCGATTTCCGACAGACGTTTTCTCCCTGTCTCGATTACGCACTCCCTTAGAGCCCCGTCGGCAATCGCTCGATTAGCGAAGCTCTTTTCGGGGTCGAAGCTCGCTCCCGCTGAGTGGTAGGCCATATCGTGAATGACGCAGCATTTTTCCCAGGGCGGTTCTTTTCCGTGGGCTTCGGCGAATGCAGGTAATTGGTCCGCGACAATGGTCCAGGCAGAAGACAGACCGCCGCTGCAGCCGTCGGTTATGAAAGGGACGAGGACGCTGTCACTATCGCCCCGATCTCGCGCGAGTGCTCTGTGAGCGGGAAGCTCGATTTGTCGTTGTATTGAAACATCGATTGGTTCTGCTGTCGCAACAGGCGTTGCCGACAGCGCGAGGAACACGAGACCGTTAAGGAGACGTATCACGGTACTCACCAGTCGGTAACGACAAGCCCAGCCTCTCCGCCAACAGCAAAAGCAAGCGCTGCGCCGAACTCATCGACGCGCGCTCCGCGAGAACCTGCTTAGCGATCGCCGGTTCATCCGTAATTATTCCATCAACGCCCATCGAGATCATTGAAGACATCTCAAGCGGCTCATTAACGGTCCATACGTAAAGATCTTTCCCGGCCGCCTTGGCGTTCGACACCAGCCTCGGGCCAACTGTGCCCGCGCCTACGGCAACGAAATCGCCTTCTAAACCGGTGAGATCGCCAATAGCGGTAGCGGCGAGGACGCCAGTTCGCCAACTGGGCCGGATGGCACGCACCTTCTGTATAGCTGGATACTTGAGCGACATGAGCGCCACCTGGTCGGCCATGTCGGCCCTTTCAATGACGGTGACCGTTCGAGCCTCAAGATCGACGTCATGGCCATAATACTTCAACTCAACTAAGATTTTGGCGCGGTTCCGTGCGATATCCAACACTTGGGCCAGCGTCGGTGTACGCTCTGATGCGTAGGCAGGATCAAACCAACTACCGACGTCGATCTGCGCTAGATCCTGCACCGTTGCATCCCAGATCTTCAATTCACGTCCCGCAAGCTTCATGAAGTCGCTATCATGGATCACGACCACTTCACCGTCGGCCGTCTCCTGTACGTCGATTTCAATCCAATCTGCTTTGTCTTCAATGGCCTTGCGAACGGACGCAAGTGTGTTCTCGGGGCGCGCGCCAGCGGCGCCCCGATGAGCAATAATTTCGACGTCATCTTCCGTCTGAATTCTCTCCAGCATGATGCCTCCGGCAACGAAGCCGAAGACGGCTAAGATCAGGCAGGCTACAAGCACTATTGGAAAAGAAAATCTCCTTATCTCAGTGGTCGCAGATACAGGTTCGGTCGAGTTCGACTCGCGATACAGCGCGTCTAAGACCGAGGCCAACGCGCCAAGCGAAACGGCAGTCACCACCATCCCGGCGAGGGCCCACGCTCCGGCGATCACCAGTACAATCGTAAGCGAGGTGCGCAGTCCTTCGAAGATCCCCGGCACGACTTGCAAGAACCAACCAAATATGACCGCTAAACCGATTACGAGACCAAGGTGAATGGCCAGTCCGCTCAGCAGCGTACGTAAGAGACGCCGTCGCTTCCCGGTCATCTGCTCACGACTTTCAGAGAAGGCTGCATTCGGCCTTATCCCCGCGAAGAGCACCATATGGAGTGACAAAGCCCAACTCAGAAGGAACCTCACTAGTATTATGGCCGCCACAAAAGACAGGACGCCAATGATAGTGGCTGCCCAATAGAATTCAGGTGGTCGCGCAGAGAGATAGTAGTTTATATCGTGGGTCCCTAAGAGCTGGTATGCTACAAGGAATTCAGCCAACGCAAAGGGAAGAACGATCGCAAGTATTCGTAGCGCGAGAAGCGCGGCATAACTCAATAATGCAACTAGGCGGCTGGCCATGATGTGCAGCGCGGTGTAGAGCGCGCCGAGCCCCTGGATAGTTCGGTAGTGCAAATCCACCGCCATGGCCGTGAAGCCAACAAATGAGCCAATTAGGAGGATGGCGGCGATGCCGATTGCCACCAAAAATCCGATGGGCGTGAGGAGAAACTGCGCGATATCCAGGTCTGTCAAGGCCGACTGCCCGGAGAGGGACACAGCAGCAGAGGCAAGAGCTCCTGTTATGGGCGCAATGAGAGCGAAGCTCAAAAGCCGAGCGCCTAAATAGATGGGAACGACAAAGCCGCGTCGGCTCCACGCGCTTACATAGGCCTGAAGTGCATCCATCGAATGACCTCCCTCCGTCCCGAAAACGCCAGGTTCGATCTATGTAGCTTGCGGTGGTTAGGACGGTGTTGTCACATTAAGTCTGATTGACTGGAATTTGCCGACAACCGCTGATTTTGACGCGTGGGATTTCAGAGACTTAGCCTGCCGGTCGATCGTCCATATTGGGCCAATTTCGCTCAATGTGACAACGCCCCAGCGAGCCCTTCGTGCCGGCAAACACGCGCCGCTCAAATCGATCTTCCAGGACATCGTCAGGATGAACACCTGGCGCCTGCACTTAGACGGCGAGTAGTATTGCTCGATGGGCTAATACAAGACCTACGACGCTTCCTGCAACGGTGCTGGCGCATCCATCATCTCTTCGGTGATCGATGGGCGTCCAGGCCGGCACAGGTCTCCAGTAAGTGGAATATCCAAACATAAGCTTAGCTTGTCGATATACGTACCATTGAAACCCCTAGCTTATTTCGACGTGAGTAGCGCCGGCAGCGGGTCTGGCAAGTTCGTCACTAGCACCTACTACTATGATGACTACCCGGAATGGGCGAAAGCCTGGAACTAGGCGGATCATGGCGGGAAGTTTAAGGACGCTTCCTGGGCGCTGAAGGATCCACCGCTGCCCGACCCCGTTAGCGTCTCTCATGCCCATCCGTCGCCGGAAGCTGATGTGCCGCCGAGAGCAGGTAGAACGCGCCTGCTATTAGAAGGATCGAGATGGGCTTTATGAGCGTCGACCAAGGTATGTCGCCAGGGATGTCGGGCATGTCAGTGGTGAAGTCTACGATAAGATACACAATTATCACGCTGACCAGGGTGCTTTTCAACTCATTCAACCCGTTAACACGCATCCACGCGGGCAATCTTGCGCGATCCTCCGGCGAAAGTTCGAAGACAAAGCCAAAGGCAATCGCGTAAGCGAAGATAAGGAGCACGATCCCAAAGAGGAACGTATCGGTGCCGCTCATGACCGAGCCGATGGCCATCTTCCAGTCTCCCTGCGCACTGGCAAGTCCCGCGTTAATTATTCGTGCCGCTCCCTGCCCGAACATAAGAAGCGCCCCAAGGCTGGCGCCGAGGGACGCAATCAGCATGAGGTAGCGGAGTGATATGACAAATTTAAGCATGAGACCGTTTGTTCCCTGCTAGTAGCTGCCAGGCGCAGGTCTAACCCCGCTGCCGACGGTCGAGATCTGCCGTTACATGAAAGTCCACGGTTTGACGCACTTGAGCAATCGCACGTGCTTTGGGAGGTGTTGTCACGGTAACGCGCCTGCTCAGTTTATGCCATATGCTATCAACGTCCGATGAGCAGTTCTTCGTATCGTCGCCATCGCTTCCCGGCCGGTGTGATCCAGCAAGCGGTCTGGCTGTACTTTCGCTTTCCTCTGAGCCTGCGCGATGTCGAGGATATGTTGTCCCAACGCGGCATCGATGTCTCGTATGAAACGGTCCGCCGCTGGTCGTTTAAGTTTGGCTTGGCCTATGCCAGAAAGCTCAGACGCTCGCACCCGCGTGCTGATACGCGTTGGCATCTCGATGAAGTCTTTGTCTCGATCAACGGCAAGAACGTATACCTGTGGCGCGCCGTTGATTGCGAGGGAGAGGTCCTGGACGAGCTGGTGCAATCGCGCCGAAACAAGCGAGCAGCCTTGAAGCTGATGCGGAAACTGCTCAAGTCACAAGGCTTCTCGCCAGACGCCGTCATGACAGACGAACTGCCATCATATGGCGCGGCATTGAGCGAACTTGGGATGAGAGCTCGCCACATAACCGGCGGTCGGATCAACAACCGGGCCGAGAATTCGCATCTCCCGGTACGGCAGCGAGAACGACGGATGCAGCGCTTCAAGTCCGCCGGTTCGGCGCAACGATTTCCCTCAACCCACGCAGCTATCTACAACACTTTCAACGTTCAGCGTCATCTGATCTCACGCAGAACAATGCGACAGTTCCGAGCGGAAGCTATGGATAGGTGGGATGCCATGACTGCTGCCGCGTGAAACATGGCGACGTCGTCCATTTTCGCGCGGCATACGTGCTAACGTGACAATGCCTAGGGAAGTCCGTCGCACTCGAAACGAACGTAGTCGGCGGCAAATGCATCACCGTAGTAGAGATCGGAATCCTCAAGCATCCAGTGATCGGGTCGGTAAACGGTGAACCCAGGAGTTCGCGGCGACGAGCCGCCAAGACCGATGACGTGGCGTTGTCACATTAAGTGAAATCAGCCTAATTTTGGCGATCGATCAACAGGCTAAGTCGTTGAAATCCCATGCCTCAGCATTGGGGCTTGTCGGCGAATTTCGCTCAATCTGAATTAATGTGACAACACCGTCTGAGTGATTGGCCGCTAAGTCATGGAACCAGGACGGCTGCCCCGGTCAGCTTTCCCTCGCGCAAGCGCTGGAGCGCCTCATTTGCTCGCTCGAGAGGCATCGGCTCGACGGTTGTCTCGACTTTGCAGTGTTCGGCCAACTCTAAGAACTCTGTAGCATCCTGGCGGGTCAGATTGGCAATCGAGCGCACGACCCGTTCACCCCACAAGATGTCGTAGGGCATCGACGGAATGTCGCTCATGTGGATGCCGCCCAGGACGACCGTACCGCCTTTCGCTACGGCTCGTAATGCAGTCGGGACTAGACTGCCGACCGGTGCAAATATAATTGCAGCGTCGAGCGGTTGTGGTGGGCGCTCGTCTGAACTACCGGCCCACGCGCAGCCGAGAGACAGTGCGAAGCTCTGAGCCGTTACGTCGTCGCGCCGCGTAAAGGCGTATACTACCCGTTTTTGATGTTGCGCGACTTGTGCCACGATATGGGCAGCTGCGCCAAACCCGTAGATGCCGAGCCGCTGCGCGTTACCACAAGCCTTGAGCGAGCGATATCCGATAAGGCCCGCGCAAAGCAGCGGGGCAGCGTGCACATCGTCGTAGCTGTGCGGGATGGTGAAACAGTAGCTGGCATCGGCGGTGCAATGTGTCGCAAAACCTCCATCGATCTGGTAGCCCGTAAACTTGGCCTTATCGCAGAGGTTTTCGCGCCCGGTTTTGCAGAACGAGCACGTTCCACATGTTTCACCGAGCCAGGGAACACCTACGCGGTCACCCTCCTTGAAGCGAGTGACGTTTGAGCCGAGGGCAATAACGTGCCCGACGATTTCGTGACCTGGAATGATCGGGAGTTTCGGTTCCGAAAGCTCGCCATCGACCACGTGAAGATCGGTGCGGCAAACGGCACAGGCTGAAACCTGCACCAAAACCTGACCAGGCCCCGGCGCTGGTGTCTCTTGCTCAATGAGTTGGAGGGGCTGCCCAGCAGCTGCAAGGCGCATCGCTCTCATAGCTGCTCCATTTTCAAAGGTCGCCGGCGGCTTTTTTCGGCTCGACTGAGGGCATCTTCAAGCATCTGTAGCATGCTCGTAAATATCTTCTTCCTGCGCGTTATGGATTCGTACGAGGGACTCAATTGACTCTATAATGCGCTGTGCATCCCTGATCAGGTAGCGATCGGCATCGGCAGGGCATTGTCACGTTTACTCGTATACTGCGCGAAAATGCACGGCGCCGCCATGTTTCACGCCGCAGCAGTCATGGCATCCCACCTGTCCATAGCTGCCGCTCGGAACTGTCGCATTGTTCTGCGTGAGATCAGATGATGCTGGACGTTGAAAGTGTTGTAGATAGCGGCGTGGGTTGAGAGAAATCGTTGCGCGGCACCAGCTGATTTGAATCGCTGCATCCGTCGTTCTCTTTGCCGTATCGGCAGATGAGAATTCTCGGCCCGATTGTTGATCCGACCGCCGGTTATGTGGCGAGCTCTCATCCCAAGTTCGCTCAATGCCGCGCCATATGATGGCAGTTGTCTGTCATGACGGCGTCTGGCGAGAAGCCTTGTGACTTGAGCAGTTTCCGCATCAGCTTCAAGGCTGCTCGCTTGTTTCGGCGCGATTGCACCAGCACGTCCAGGACCTCTCCCTCGCAATCAACGGCGCGCCACAGGTATACGTTCTTGCCGTTGATCGAGACAAAGACTTCATCGAGATGCCAACGCGTATCAGCACGCGGGTGCGAGCGTCTGAGTTTTCTGGCATAGGCCAAGCCAAACTTAAACGACCAGCGGCGGACCGTTTCATACGAGACATCGATGCCGCGTTGGGACAACATATCCTCGACATCGCGCAGGCTCAGAGGAAAGCGAAAGTACAGCCAGACCGCTTGCTGGATCACAGCGGCAGGGAAGCGATGGCGACGATAGGAAGAACTGCTCATCGGACGTTGATAGCATACGGCATCAACTGAGCAGGCGCGTTACCGTGACAACACCGCTACGGCGTGATCAAAAGTGACTACGATCGCCTGCTGGCGGATCGAAATGCTAACTCCTGAAGTCAATTTAGTCGGCATTAGGAGCGTCCGCAATCAACGCAAAGAATATTACGTTTTGTGTGCGGTGGCGTACCGACAGACCTAAGTCTTATTGGCATCCTATCAATGTCATGACTTTTAAACAACAAGCGCTGGGCGATGAAGTTCTCCTGGAGAGGCTTTTGGAAGCGGCGTTCCATGGTTCAATGACAGGAGAGTAGAAATGTTCCGTCATTATGTTTCTTTTAGAGTGCAGTTTTTTGTTGGCATCACCCTAGTAGCTTTGACGTCCAGTGCGATCGCAGGCATGAACCTCAATAACGTTTCCAAAGCCATGCCTGAAGTCGGAGAGCATGCCCTTAATAGCTCAAGCTGCATCTCGCCCACCGATGATAGAGGCCAGATCTCTCCAAGGCTTCAGTTTTGATTTCGGCACAAAGTATGCCGTCGGCTACTACCAAAAAGTCGACGAAGATTGCAAAGTAGTGCTCTCGTATGCTGAGCCCATTAACTGGGATGACATGCCCAGCCTGGTGGCAACACGCTTCGAGACCATGATTCCGGCTGATGAAGCGACACGCCACACCTCACATGAGGGTGCAGCCGTTCAATTTAACTGTCAGACAGGCGCTCGGTCTCTAACCGTGCAGGCCCTGCCGAAAAATGCCCCGGTCAATACAAAACAGTTTTTCTGAACGTTTTAAGATCTCAAAGACACTCAACGGGGACGGCCTTCGTCCTCATTATTTATCGTCCAAATTGCATTCATTTCTGCATCAGCCGATCTGTCAGCTCACACGTTCTTGTGTAGGAGAACCGCGATGTCACTCAAGGGCACCTGTACGAATCACACTTCGTTGCGGCAAGAGGTGCCGCGTGACCAATGCCCAAACGACCTCTTTTATTGAAGAGCGGCTCCGGAGTGCCTCGACGCGAGATGGAGCGATTGCAGGCGTCCATTGGCACTAGGCTCGAATTTTGGATCGCGAGCTTGGCCGTTGGCCTGTTTGCCGTCGTGGCAGTGAACGACCTAGCGCAATTCGCGCTCGGGTCTTGCCAGGGTTACAGCGGGGTCGCGGCGTTTGAACGATCAATCTTCGGGCAATATTTGGAGTTGTGGTCGATCGATCCACTGACATGCAGTTAGACGCCGGACCCGGATCACGGTCAAGGAGCGGCCAGCTTCTGTAACTTCGATGAGGCCCGTAAGCCGCGGATCCAGTTGTCGCCCGGAGTTGTACGCTCCCGGTGAAGGCCTTGGGATTTGGGGCGTTGCAGTGCAAATGGAGATACGACCATATTGCGGTGGATCTCGACTATCGGAAGCCTCGGCGCGTTAATCGCTTGCAAGGGTCTTCTCGTGTTCTTCAGTGTGATGTCCGCATTAGGTGTTTCCATGACGCTTGATGGGACGATTTGGGCCAACCTTATTCTCGTTTTGGTCACCCTGGCGCTTGTGGGTTTCGTCATAAATCTACGGAAGCACGAAAAAGCGCTCCCCATACTTCTGGCGTTGGTCGGTGCTGGCGCGATCTATTATTCCTACTTGGTTGAATTTGTAAGACCGATAGAAACCGCGGAATTATCATTCTGGTGCTTGCTGCCGCGTTAGACATCTGGGCTTTGCGCTCAAAGTCCAGCGCGTTGGCAAACGTCGAACAGAAGTGACGAACCAATTGTACATTCCGCAGTGTTGGCCACACTCAAACGCCAAGCGCCGAAGCTGTGTGTCCGCGCGACGAGTGGCGTGCGCTGCCATGTGCACTTTCAATCAACTGGACGGGCGGAGGTCGCGCTCAGTCATTTGGATGTTTGGCGAATGCCCAGTCGCTCGTTGAATCCAGGTGAACTTGCTACAAGGCGGTGAACGGGATGACAGGTTAAGTCCTGTCATGGTTCCTGATAGGGAACACTCAGAGATGATATTTGCACACCTCAAAGATCCCCTCGGAATGGTGTTTCTTGTCGATTTAGTCGCGCTAATGACACCGGCGCCGGCAGTAAGCCACACCTGCATCAGGTCAGATCTGGTTTGGGAAAAATGGCGTGACCACGTCCTAGCTAGTAATCCCGAAACCGATTATTTCGAGCTTCGTGGCGATGGGCGCGATGAAATCCTTTGGGCCTATCGATGCAAAAAACGTGGCTCTGAATGCCCCCCAGATCAGCTGATGGTGTTCCACTGCATCGGCAATGAGAGTGTTCTTCTGGCTTTCGTTTATCAAGGTTGCGTCACGTTCGCCAAGGACATCCTAATCGAGGATTACCAGCGTATGGTCAGTGGGTCGCAACCCTGCTGATCGTTGGCAAAGAACTTTCGACGTGTCGCTCTATGGATGTCCCGGACGGTCTTGTCAGCGCTGCGCGGACGGCGCTCATTCCTGTCAGTCATCGTCACCCTCCTCGGGGCTACGATGAACCAGCAAGTCTCTCTTACGCAATCAGCTCAATCTGTCCTTTGAGTGCTGACGGGGAACAGCCGCATCCTGCTTGAAAACTATTACCTGCCCGGTGATCTGAAGCGCGCGGTCGCCGCCTTGGCCGACCACTATAATCACCGCCGCTATCACGAAAGCCTGGACAACCTGACGCCCGCAGATGTGTACTTCGGGAGAGGCCAAAACATCCTGGAAATGCGAAAGGAGATCAAACGCCGTACCATCGAACAACGCCGCCGCAACCACTTCAAAGCTGCGGCATGAAGAGCAATCCAATGGGCCGGACACTCTGTTAGTTCAAACGCTCAACTGTCGCGAAAACTCTGACGATGGACAGCGGTGTGCTCTTGGGATTGCTGTTCGGGCGGGCGCTCCCGATTGAGCCTTCGTTCGCTGAAGATGCCAAAGATAAAGCCGCACCCATCGCCCCCTCAAGTAGTATATCGGCCATCCCGCACGAGGGTGATGGCAATGGGCGTGTGTGGGAGATGGACCATAAATTAGGTCGTGTGCGGGTGTGTAGACATACTGGAAAATTCGAGGGGGGTCACAAGCCGGAATGTTCAGGTTGGAGCAGGGGACTGTAGTAGCCCTAGCCCTTCAGCAACTCCGGCAACTTGGCGATGTTCGACGCCACGCGCCTCGCTTCATCGAGAGAGAGGCGCGCCTCGCACAAGCTCGAAACTTAAGTGCGGTAGCGCACAGACCGCACAGGCCGGTCTATGCATGTCTACTCAGTCGATCAGAAACGGGCGATGTGATCTGCTTCATTTCCTCGCAAGATCGATGCGCAAATGCGAGAGCGGTCGAGGCGCATGAAGATATGTTTAAAGCCGCTCGATACAGGAGAAACCTATGAAATCGAACCCCATCGCGCCACGAGCGCCGCCAACACGGATTGGCAAGACAGCACTTCTCTCGGGATTACTCATGGCCTTTGCCCCCGGGCTCGTCCTCGGAGCCGAACAGGACAAGGCTCAACTAACCGTCCTTTACGATGCGTTCGGCAAGACCTCGACAATGAAGAAGGACTGGGGCTTCTCGGCATACATAGAATACGCTGGGAAGAGAATACTGTTCGATACCGGCAACAACGCTGACATCTTTGCCCACAACGTCAAGGCCAAGGGGATCGATCTCACGAAGCTCGACTTCGTTATCGTGTCTCACCGACACGGCGACCACACCAGTGGCCTCAACCACCTCATGAACGTCAATCCAAAAGTGCCGATCTACACTCCGAAGGAGAACTTTGGCGTGTTCGGTGCCGCCTTACCTGGAAGCTTCTACAAGCGGGACAAGTCTCTACCTCCTGAGATGGCATACTTTGACGGCAATCCACCTAAGACGTTGCGCTTCGGCAGCGCCTGGCCGGAGGGTAACTTCGAGTGGGTAACCGAAACGAAGGAGATCGCTCCTGGCTTCCACTTGATCCTCCTGAAGGGACCGTGGGGCGTCGATTTGGACGTCAAGGAGCTGTCCCTGGCTATCGATACTCCGGACGGTGTCGTCCTCATTGTCGGTTGCAGCCACCCGACGCTCGAAAAGATTGTCGAGACTGCCAAGTCAGTCACTGGCAAACCGATCCACCTGGTTTTCGGCGGTACACATTTGCTTCCGGCGAAACCTGCTGACATCGAACGGATTGCCGCCAGGCTGCGCGACGATTTCAAGGTCGACTACATTGCACCTGTCCACTGCACCGGTGAGCCGGCCTTTGCGATTTTGAAGAAAAACTTCGGCGATCGATATCTTTATGCTGGCCTCGGAACCACGCTGACGCTCGGCAAGGATGTGATGGTCAAGGCCGAAGCCGGCCAACCAAGAACCTATGCAATGGATAAGGAGGATGTTCGCGACTATCGAAGAGCGATGACGCAAGGTCCGCTTCGTGCGCTCCTAGGCGGTTACTCGCGAATGGCAAGGGTCGCCGAGTAAACACAAGCCTCTTCTGGGATGGGGCGGGCCCCTCCTGGGCACCCGCCCTACTAGTTGATACAGGCCTTAACCCGTCATGCGGTGCGCCGTCGTGTACCAACTGCCCCTGGCTTCAACAAGTTTGCAGCCAATCGGCGCGCAGCACCGGGATTTTTATCGTTTCTGCCTGCGTGTTGCCATTACACCTATGGTCGTAGTGATCTTAAGCTGTGCATGAGGGTGTGCA
>CAVWAT010000003.1:0-75753 GCA_963753045.1 uncultured Alphaproteobacteria bacterium | reverse complement strand
TCGATGCCATGCAGGGGGTGAGCTTCCCCGACATCAATAAATCGCCGACCGAGCAGGGCGTTGTACCGCCCTGTAAGAGAATACCCCGGTCAAGGGTCTGCAAGAGGTCGCCGGTGCCGTCGATACGGAGACCACGCTCTGTATGACCCCGCCACGGCCGGTTATTCATTGCACGTCCAAGGACGGCACCGAGAAGAACCAGAGCTGCAAGGACGAAGGGCCGCTGACGCTGGAACGTTCCAAGACCGTGGACGAGGAAATCTCCGCCCAGGTCATCGACTACCTCGACCGCAACGACCCCGAGAAAACCGGCAAGCCATTCTTCGTCTGGTACAACCCGGCGCGCATGCACGTCACCACCATGCTAAATCAGAAGTATCTGGACATGCTCGGTATAAAGGGTGGCAAGGACTGGGGCATAAACGAAGTCGGCATGAAGCAGATGGATGACAACATCGGCTACGTGCTGAAGAAGCTGGAAGACATGGGCGAGCTCGACAACACCATCGTCGTCTTTACCACCGACAACGGCGCTGGGACAAATACACCTATCCGGATGGTGGCATCACGCCATTCAGAGGCGGAAAGCTCACCACCTGGGAAGGCCAGATCGCGCTCCGATGGTCATCCGCTGGCCCGGGCACGTAAAAGCCGGCACGAACCCAGACCAGATTTTCTCTTCGCTGGACTGGGTGCCTACTTTCGTCAACATCGCCGGCGGACCCAAGGGCGATGGACTGAAGAAACAGATCGAGGCCGGCAACTACCCCGGCATCGTCAAGACCACGCTCGACGGCTTCGACCAGCGGGACTATCTCGAAGGCAAGTCGGATTCGGCCCCGACACGTTCTTCTACTACACCGGTGCACATCCTTCTGCGGTGCGGCACAAGAACTGGAAGTTCTACTACACGATGGTTTCTTCCAATGCGCAGGAGGCGTTCGGCCCCCCAGTCACCTATCACTGGACCCAGGTCAACAACCTCAAGCGTGATCCCTTCGAGAGGTCGGTCGCGACGGCTGATGGTACCCTCCTGGGCTACGGTGGTGCACTGGCCGCGCCAAGCACGGCGTATATCTATGACTGGAACCTCCTGCCAATCGGGCAGCTGCTTTGGCTGAAGGAACTCTCGACGTACAAGGACTTCCCATCGCTGCAGACCCCGGCCAGCTACAACCTGGATCAGGTCATCGAGGCGATGAAGGCGGCGAGGCACATCAGCCACGCGGGCAAGTAGCTGAGCGAGGTCGCGTGGAATGAACCGGAGCGGGCGACCTGAGAGGGTTGCCCGTTATTGCCGTTGAAGAAGGAGCCACTGTGAACCCACCCCCTCTTTTTCCGCGGTCGCCCGCATCCTTTTGCTTGTCAAACTGTAGGGTTCGTGCCGTCTCTCTTACGCAATCAGCTCAATCTGTCCTGTGAGTGCTGACGGGGAACAGGTTGGAGCGAGACGTTCGGTGGTCGGGATTGGGCGGCCGAGAGATAACAGGAGGTAAAGAAACTACGAAGCTAGTCGAGCCGCTCTACTTTCGCAGCCATGTCGGGAATGAGACGCACGCGGTAGGTGGCGTTATCACATTTGAGAACCCAGGCTGCTTCATCCGGTTTGGAACGCTCCAGATCGCGCTCGGCGCTTAACGGGGTCCCACATGGATACCCTTGCCTGCGTATCTGGTCGGCAATAATTTTCTTCGGCTTCTCTTCGACCTCGGCGGCCTTCGCAGATCCCAGGGCTGAAACCGCACCAAGCGCACCCAAAGAGATGAACGCAAGCGTCGCGAAACCAAGACCAAGCTCCAAACAGCTACCGACCGTCCTCATAAAATTTCCCTCCGATGTTGCTGTAAAGAAGTGCCGGCCAAAAAGACAATATCATACCAACTAAGGTTCCGCGTAGAGGGCCTACCGTCTTCTGCGTTAGAAACGGCTCAAGCATAGTATGCGTCCGGCGAGGACCGCCTTACGCGAAGCCCCTTTCGCCTTCAAGATGTCCGCCTGGATTTGAGTAGGCGGACACTATCACCACGTTCGACCAGCTTCGGAAGGTGAGCGTCCGTCGTGTGTTTTGGCTCGGCTCTACTGAGCATACCGCCAGGGCAGCAGCTCGTCGATCCTGTTGATCTTGTGGTCGGCGATGCGGCTGAGGACATCCGTCAACCATGCCTGTGGATCGACGCCATTGAGCTTGGCCGTTTCGATCAACGTGTAGGCAATGGCCGCCGATTTTCCTCCGCGCTCCGACCCGGCAAAGAGCCAATTTTTCCGCCCGAGGGCTATGCTTCTCATGCCGCGCTCGGCAGCATTGTTGTCGATGCTGAGACGGCCATCGTCGAGATAAGGCCGCAGTCGCTTGAGGCGGGTCAAGCCATAGCGGATGGCGCCGGCCAGCGCAGACTTGCCAGAGATCTGTGTCAGCTGGGCGTGAAGCCATGCTTCAAGATCGTCGATGAGCGATGCTGCCAGATCTTGCCTGACGGATTTGCGTTCATCGGGAGGTTTGCCCCGAATGGAAGCTTCGATTTGGTACAGTGCCGCGATGCGTTCCAATGCTTCTTTGGCGATGCCGGAACCCTGGGCAACATGGATGTCAAAGAACTTGCGCCGGATATGAGCGAGACAGGCAACTTCCTTGATAACGCCGCGCCGATAAAGCTCTTCAAAACCAGCATAGCCGTCAGCATGTAGCCATCCCGAAAAGTCTTTGAGATGATCTCGTGGCCATTGGCCTCGTCGGTCCGGCGTGAACTTGTAGAACGCTGCGGGATGTGGATCGCCACCCCAATCCCGTTCCTCTCTGAGATAGACCCACAGCCTTCCGGTCTTGGTTTTGCCGGTTCCCGGCGCCAGTACCTTGACCGGCGTATCATCGGCATGGACGGCAGCCCCCGCCATGACATGACGACCAATAGCATCTGCGAGAGGTTCGAGAAGTGCTGCCGATTGCCTGATCCAGTCGGCAAGTGTTGAGCGTTCAAGCTGCATGCCTTCACGCCCATAAATTTGAGATTGGCGATACAGCGGCAGGTGATCAGCATATTTGCTCACCAACACATGCGCCAACAGGCCTGGTCCTGGCCGTCCCCGTTCGATCGGCATGGATGGCGCTGGAACCTGATGAATGGTCTCACAGCAGCGGCATGACAGTTTAGGGCGGACTGTCCTGATGACTTTGAACCGTCCGGGCACATACTCCAGCGTCTCCGAGACATCTTCGCCAAGTCCACGCAATGCGCCGCCGCACTGCTGACACGTCTCACCAGGAGACAGCACGACATCTTCGCGCGGAAGATGATCGGGCAACGGTTTGCGCGTCGGTTGTTGCTTGGCTTCTGTGTCAGCGGACAACGGCTCGCAATAATGTTGCTCCGCCGCTGCTTCCGCTTCGACAAGTGCCAGCTCAAGTTGGTCGATGATCTTGTCCAACGCCTCGGACTTCGTACCGAACCGTTGCCGCCGCAGATGTGCGAGTTGCAGCTTGAGTTTTTCAATCAGAAGATCACGCGCCAGAAGCTCTGCTGATTGCCTCGCAATCTCGGCATCGCGCTGATCCAGCAGCCGTCGCAGGTCCGCTTTGTTCCGGTGCGTATGGCCATCGGTGTTCCTCATGGCAAAAGCCATACGCTATTCACTGGCCTGAATGAATCTACGATGTCAAAGAGCAAACAGGACTGTTGCTATCCTGCCTTCAATGGACGCCATGTTCGGACTGGTGCTCGCCAATCAATGCCCTCCAACAACATCGCCAACTGCGCCGAGGTGATCGCCACCTTGCCCTTGATCGGCGACGGCCACACAAACCGCCCGCTCTCCAACCTCTTCGAGAACAGGCATGCGCCCTGACCGTCAAACCAGATGATCTTTACTAGATCACCGCGTCGGCCACGGAATACAAACAGATGGCCTGAGAATGGATCTTGCTCCAAGGCGTCCTGGGCCAGCATGCTGAGGCCGTTGAAGCCCTTCCGCATGTCCGTCACGCCGGAAGCGATCCAAACCTTTGTGCTTGCCGGAACCGGGATCATCGCTTCGATCGCACAGCGGCAATGATGTCAGCGACCAGCTCGGTGTTTGCGTCCGCATTACACCGCACTCTCGTGCCGCAAGGCAGGTCAACTTCAATGGCGGGCGATGTCAGTGAACCGTTATCGTCCGATGTAACCTCCACCGGTACCAGCGCAACACCAGAGCTGAACTTCTTCATCCAGTTCGAAACCCGTCGCGCATCTAGGTCGTAGCGCCGTGCAATCTGTGTGACGGTCACGCCGGGTTGGCTGGCTTCGGCGACGACACGCTTTTTGAACGTCTCGCTCCATCGCCTGCGTAAAGTTCTCGATCCTGATGCCATGACGTTCCTGCCCCCTCATATCCAGGAGGACATTGTCAGCATGTTCGGATGTGATTGTAAGGCGGTCTCGGGCGTACGCTTACGATATAGCGTCTAGCGTGATCGCGTTTACGTTCGCAGCACTAGCATTCCTGTTGGTTCAAAATGAATTAAAGCTCGGCAGTGTCGGCCTGTGGGGGTGGCTCATGGCCACCGCAGCCACTTTCCTCACATTCGGGATCACTTACCCGTTGGTGAAATTCGTACTTTTCCCACGTCTCACGCTGATATTGCATCGTTATAGCAGCAAGCGCACGGCCCTGCGTCTCGCCAACGCGATAAAGTTTCCAAAGATCCCTCGAACGCACGTTCTTAGCTTCGCCTACCCGCGCGACGAGGCGGGTCTTTTGCTCGATACATTGGAACTGACGACCAAGGTGCCGACTTGGTTGATGAGGGGGATCCTAACGGTTGGACTGGTGCTCTTCGTCCCGCTTTTTGTGATCGCGGATTACGCCCAATTCGCTGATGAAGTCACAGGTGTGCTGGGTGAATTCCTTGAGCCCGCCATCGCTTCGTACGTCACGCAAGCCGCCGGCTTCACATACGACTTAGCCTATTGGGTAGCTATTGTGTTCGGGATGCTCTGGGTTTCTGTTGCCGGCGTACGATCTTTGCTGAGCCTTCTCCGGGGTCACCCTAAAGGGTTTGGTTGGGAGAGCCCGTTCCTCCATAACTGGGCCGAGATCGGCGCGCGCACCACACCTGAAATTCCAGAAGCGCGTTCCAACTTTACGGAGGTCGTACCATTTACGGCGCGCTCCGAAGCCAGAGGCTGGCGCCACAACCACTTTTACGAGGACCGACGCATCCTGAAGGCGCTTTGCTATTGGATGGAAAAGATGTCAGCCCCGAGATCGACGGCCGAAACGCAGCAGCGAAAAGCAGGTTAGCGTCAGGTGAGCAATCCCAGTTCGAAGCATAGCGTGTCGGCGGAACCCTCGTTAGCAATCGAGGAGATGTTCGTCCGGACCGGAGTCTACAAAACACAAGTCGTGGACCTCTTAGTGGGACGCGGAAGAGCGTTCGCTGGTGAACCAGCGATCTTACAGATTGACCGATGTGTAACCTGTATTCGATGACGTCAACGCGTGGGGCCATTGGCAAGCTCTTCCGCGTGTCCGGCAATCGCATGGCGTCCATCGAACCAAAGTCTGCAATCTTTCCCAGCAATGATGCACCTGTGGTGCGCCCGGTAGACGACGGCGAGCGGGAGTTGACGAGCTGTCCTGGGGCTTCGTGTTGCCCCAGAAGGGTCTGGCGCAAAAGCGGGTCACCAGCGTTCGCGGCGACAAAGTGCGCTTGTCGTCCTTCTGGAGGGGATCGTTTAACGAGCGGCGCTGTCTTGTCCCTATTACAAGCTTTTCGGAACCGAAGGCGCGGTCTCCAGCGACGTGGCATTGGTTTGCTTTAAAGGGCGACGAGCCACGACCACTCTTCGCCTTTGCTGGCATCGGGCGTTTCTTGAGCGGTCCAATCACGAAGGAAGGTGAAGCGGTCGCTATCGATGTTTTCGCATTTATGACCGTACGGCCCAACAAACTCGTTGCAACCGTTCATCCCTCGCGCATGCCAGTAATACTGGCATCCCCCGAGGCGAGTGATGTCTGGCTCAATGGTACGCCGGACAAGGCCTTTGAGCTCGTTAGGAGCTATTCGGCGGACCTCATGGAAATTGTTCAGGCCGGCAGTAACCGGAAAGACCTCGGCTAGTCCTGTGGTCGCCATGAAATATGGTTACCATAACAAGAATTAGACCAGCCCGATCTGTGCGTTCGGCCTCACAAACGGGTTACCTTCCAGTGCTAAAATCTCCAGGTCGGAGGTTATGTGTGGGACCTCGCAGACCACCTTTTCAGCATGATAACGGGCCGCTCTTTTGGGGCGGCCCAATTTCTTTATGCGGTTCAAAGTGCCCTCTTACCCCACCGCGGCTAGGGAGGCCGCAAACCCCAGCGAACAATCAACTTGGCTCGCTTACAGGCGCTGCTTCGCACCGGTTCTTCTATGTATGGGAAGGAGCCACTGCTCATGGCACCAGGGGGGAATAAGCACACGACGCCCGCCAAATGTCACAATCGACACTCAGAAGGGTTGGTGCCTCCGACCCAAACCCCGCTCGGGCCTGGAGGCACCAGGGTCGCCGGAATAGTCCACACCGGCGACCCTTTTCTTAGCAACAGAATGAGGAAAAGGGGAGGCACAGAACCCGTCTTTCGCTGAGCCTACGACTAAATGAATCGCGTCCTGCTGTACGCCTCGGTCATTGAACACATGACCACCTATGAAGGCTCTGCATCTACGATGCTGAATGCGTGCCGCGTCGCGCTGCCAGGGGGAAACTGCCACGTATTTGGGCGCCCCACTGTGGATGGCAAGAAAGCGTCACATGAGTTGAAGGTTTGTGCACTAGTTAAAGGTTTGTGCACTTCCGTGCGCGACCAAACTTAGCTAGTACCAAACTCGCCTCGGGGGACGAAGGGGCGAGGTCGAAAGAGGGACATCGGGGGATGATGATTTCGACCTCGCCCTGCTGTTGCGCTAGGGATCTACCTCCAGCGCGCGTAGGGGGGTACACAGCTGACATTCGTATACAATAAAGTGTTGCGGATTGGTAGCACGCAACGCAAAAACATTGTTGATGCTCGATTTCTCATTATTGCTAAGCGCGCCGTGGGATGGATCGGAAGTTCTCCGATCCATACGGTTCGCGCACGGTTTCTCAAGAGGTTACTGCCCGGACCTCTGTGGATCTAATGTGAGCTGCTGCATCGCTTTGTCGCGATTGTTTTAGGTGCGAGCATTGGCGCGAAACGCCAACTGCTAGATGAACAACAAGTCCCACGGTAGCCGTAACGACCTCTTACCATCCGAGGTCTTCAAGTGGCGCAAGTGCCTTAGGGGTCACCTGTCGAGGCGACCGGCTACGCCTGCCTTTTCGGGGGCTTCACTAGTTGCCGACGCGTGCGGCTCTCACCCCATTTCCATTCAACCGATAGGAGCGCTCCTCGACTGGTCTTCCGAATGGTTCAGAGCAACACTTCTATTTTGCCACACACCTCCATCCGCATCGGTAGTGTGAGAAGCTGCTTATTTGCTTCTTCATGCCGGTTTGATCGACGTCTCAGCAGACCGAATGAAGCCTATCTGAGCGTAATAAGGGGGGGTGATAGCCCTTTAGTTCCAACACAGAGACCTGCAGGCCAGCTTATTTTTGCGACCGACTTCGCCACCTAATCCATGATGCTGATTTTGATGTACCTGACCTCAGGAATTTCGCATCGCTCCGTGGCGTGCTGGATTAACTTCTAAAGAATGGCCTGTTGTGCGGTATCCCAGCGCCACAAAGTAGGATGGACAACTGGGCCAGTCCCTCAACCGACCATCCTGCCCCCCCCCCGGGAACCGTCCTCGGGGGGTTCGAACCGAAGCCTAATGCCCCAAAATCATGCTCCGGAACAAACTGCTGACTGTCGCAAACTTAAAATAGCGAACACTCAGATCGCCCCCTGCACCGCCTATGCGCGATCCGAGTGCTCGCCGTGCCACCCCGTCCGTGGCGAACAAGAACGAGGACATGTTGCACCCGGGAACCAACTCCGTCACTATCGATATTGCGCCAATTAATAAGTGATATGACGCCACGCGGTGGCGCCAAAAATGAACTGGTAATCGGAGAAAACGAGCACGAAGAGAATGACCAATAAAATCCGAGCCACATGGGCCCATGCCGCGTATCAGGAACTGAGGCGGCGGAAGCTAAACCCGGAGCCTGCCCTCAAGCGTGCCGGCCTAACACAGCTGTCCGTCGTGGATAGGGAGCGTTGGATCTCTTTCGACAAAGAGGTGAGGCTCTTTGAAGCTGCCGCCGAGTTGTCTGGCGATGATTGCTTCGGCCTCCACCTGCCACCGAAGATTGATCTGCGCACCGCGGGGCTTATTGCCTATATCGGTCTGGCGGCTAAGACCCTCGATGACGCCATCCGCAACTTGATCCACTATCAACACGTACACAACCTCGCAATGAGCGGTGAACTTATAGAAGATGGCCCGCGCATTCGCCTGAGGAACAAATTCCTCGAACCTCAGTTGCACCACTACAAACAGTGCGAGGAGATGGACGCCAGTCTTATTCTTCATGCTGCACGGTGGCTGACGCAGGCAGAAATCAAGCTCGTTGAGGTCCGTTTTGTTCATGCGCGCGAGAATAACCGCGAAGAGGTTGAGCGCGTCTTAGGTTGTCCGGTTCGTTACGAGCAGCACGAATACGAGGCAATCTTCGATCGCGACGACATGTCTTTGCCGATCCCTACGGCCGACACTGAGCTCCTTCACGTTCTCACCAAGAACGCAGATCAACTTCTTGAGGAGCGCACAGTGAATGGTGATGCATTCTTGGACTTGGTCACCGAACGCATCGTTGACCAGTTGTCGACCGGCCGGGTTACGGCAAAGAAGATTGCCACCGACCTCGGCATTAGCCAGCGCACCATTAGCCGTCGCTTAGCCGAACATGGTACGACCTTCGATGAGCTGATCGATGAGATCCGCAAAGATCTGGCCATGCGGTATCTCGATGAAGGACACATCAAGTTACAGGAGCTTGCATTCTTGTTGGGCTTCTCAAGTCACGCTAGCTTTTCAGGAGCCTTTAAGCGCTGGACCGGAAAGACGCCGAGTGAAACGCGAAGGCTGTCGTGAGACAGCCACGTTGGTGGCGCGGCTTCTGGCTAGCGTCCTTAGTGCAGCGTTCGCCCCAGGAGGCGGAGACCAAACGATGTTGGGTGCCACTGCTGCCCTTCGCGTCTGAGCAAGCCTCTTTCCAGAAGCTGCTTAGCGACCGATAAATGAAAGGGAGGGAGGTAGTTGATCGGCTTCATCGCCGACAGCTCGAGCAACGCATAACCGTTTTCACCTAATCCACTCATGATGATAATCCCTCCACTACGACGCGACCACCTGAGGCGTCTGACTGCCGACCCTGTTGTAGGTCCGCCCTTCCCAGCTCAGGCACGGGGAAGTATTGGCAATTAAGCGCTGCGAAAGCTAGCTACGGTTTGTGCTTATCGGCACCACTGATGCAGAGGCACAACCCGTGTGCAGAGACCAAAGCTCAGCTGCCGGTTCGGACATTCTGAGGCCGTTCCAGCTTGTCGACCAACGGAAGGTCAACAGCGACTGGCGGTCTCGGAAAAGCACCGGCGTCCAGCAAAAAACGACACAGCGCTACACCGTTACTGGTTGAGCAGCGGGGCAAGGAAAAAGGGCCGCTCACTGGGGGTTGAGCGGCCCTCTTACGTCCGGCGTATGGAGTAGGGGGTAGTGTCTTGCCGGCGCGGGCCATATCTGTCTCGCCTTTGTGCCAAGGGTGGGGCGTAGTATTGGGCTTTTTCCGGCCGTGAGCATTTGACTACCATCGTGCACAGCAGTTGGTTCGTTGATGTTAATTCTCTGGATTGAAATGCGCCGCAGCGGCATCCTGAGGCAGCTTTTGTGGAGTGGAACTTCTCGCGTCGCTCTGGACAACGAGCCCGTAAAAAACGAGATCGCCCACTAATCGTCACAATAGCCCATCAGTTTGACTGTGGCCTCCAGCGCTTTCCACGCTAGGGCTTGGGGGCATGAGGGGCGCCGATAACCGGGTCCCACAATGAAAAGCGGGCACCACCCGAAGGTGCTGCCCGCTGATCGCCACATAATAGTTAGTCCCAAGGACGCCTCAAACCTCGCTCCCCGCGCATGTTTGGAGCCACCTCGTTCGCCGGAGATCCCCGCTCCCCGGCGTCCTCTATCCTTAGCACTCACGGTGCACGATCGATAGCCGTCGGAGTGACAAGCTTGTATCGCTGTTGTCGCTCTACAACCCGTGGCCTGCGTATGCCCAATCCCTGGGAGAGGGGCGTTCACGACAGCAGGCGCTTCAGCGGTCGCTAGAACAAAAAAGCCCCCAGGACGGTGATCCCAGGGGCAGGATTGGGTAATTTTTAGCCACAGGCGAGCCGATTAAGCCGCAGCCACGACCTGCAGTAAACTGCCTGCACACCCTCATGCACAGTTTCTATTCACTACAATTATAAGTGAATGGAGACGTTGGCCCTAGGGCACAAATGTCCCTGTGCTACGCGCCGGGCTGCCCGCCTGCTGGCTGCAAACTTGTTGAAGCCAGGGGCAGTTGGTACACGACGGCGCACCGCATGACGGGCTAAGACCTGTATCAACTAGTAGGGCGGGTGCCCAGGAGGGCCCCGCCCAATCCCAGAAGAGGCTTGTGTTTACTCGGCGACCCTTGCCATTCGCGAGTTGTTCCCCGTCAGCACTCACGGGACAGATTGAGCGCTTCTATGCACGCAACCTGCCGCTATCGCGCGAGATGGCCAAGAACCTTCAGAGCTTTGGAGAAGGGTAGGAATTTCCGTTGTTCATTTTTGCGTTGCGCACAGATCAAACGCTATAGCTTTCAAGTTTTTAAGAACCCCAGAAATTTGAAATACGGCGTCTCTGCCGAAGTCATAGCGACTGGTTGTTTTTTCCCTTACCAAGGTTAGACTCTATCAAAGGATCACGGGATCTCGCTGGGGAGTTTTCTTTGTCAAACGTTCTATATTGGAGAAAATCCTGAATGCGTAAATTTACGCAAACCGCTGCCGCGTTGATATCCCTGTCGGTCCTGTTTGTGGGTACGAGTATCGCGGAGTCCGGCAATTCGGTCGGAGCAGGTACTTTCACGGGAGCGAGCGACCATGTGACGACTGGTGGGGTTACCGTTTTCACTACCCCCAAGAGCGGAACGGTCGTAATCCTCGATACCGACTTCAGCCTAGACGGTGCACCTGACCCGGGAGTTGGTTTTGGTATTGACGGGAAATATGACCCTTCGTCAGATCTAGGCAAACTAAAGCAAGTCAATGGGCTCCAGGCATATGTTGTTCCTGACAAAGTGAAAGCCTCGAAGTACAACGAGGTCTACATCTGGTGCCGCAAGTTCAGTGTACCTCTGGGCGTCGCAAAGTTAAGGTAGTCCGTGGTCACCGGCAGCGCGCATCTTTAAACGGCAATTAAATCTGCTGCTGGATCGCACAAGTCTGAAACACGATCCCATGACCAACATCGATCGCAGTGTCTACAGCCTTCGGCATACTGCGATTTGCATGAGAATTATTCTGAGCCACGGTCAAGTGAACATCTTCAACCTGGCCAAGAACGCCGGCACCAGCGTTAATCAGATTGAACGCTCCTATGCGTGTCACCTGCCGCTCTCACGTGAGATGGCCAAGAACCTACAGAGCTTTGGTGAGGGGTAGTGGGCCCGGTCTCATACGCGACTTAAATGCCTCGCTCAGCCAGCAGGTTTTCAACATCTAGAAAGCTAAGATGAATTCGGAAATACAGCCAGACGGCTTACTGGATCACATCGACCGGGAAGCCATGACGACGATAGGAAAGATTGCTCATCGGACGTTGGTAGCACACGGCATCGGCTGGCCAGACGCGTTAGTGTGACAACGTCCCCTGACGAGTTTCCGTCACTCCAATGCTGAGATCGCCGTTGCAAGCGTCCGCATGTTTTTAGTTGGGGATGCCTTTTCGGGTGCCCGTCGCGCCAGAAGTTGCGCTAACCTGAACTGCCTCCTGAGCGCGCGGATAACAAGACTTACGATCCGAGGCGAAGTACGCATGACTGTCGAAAAGTGGTATCGGGATCTCATTCGCATCGACTCTTCGCAGATCTCGGCACTGCTGTTCGTGCGCGTGGCAATCGCGGTCGGAGCGCCGCTTCTCGTTTTCTGGCTCGTGGACCATCGCGTCGCAGCTGTTGCAGGGGGTGCGACGGCCTTATTCGTATCATTTTGTGATATCGGCCAGACGCGCAGCGAGCGTGTTCGAACGATGGCTATTGCGACACTGGCCATGTTGTTAGGTGGCTTTATCGGAGCCAAATTCGGAACAGAGACGTACGCAGATGAAGCCATCATTATCGTCTCGGCGTTTGTTGCCGGCTGGGTGAGTAAGTCGCATCCAGGAATCTCCGCAGTCGCGCGTTTTACAGCACTAGTGACCGCGGGAGGCGTCGGTATGAAGGTGACTGATCCAGTGGCAGGTGTGGCATTGCTCTGCGGCGGGGCAGGGGCCATCGGCGTCGCCTATGCAATGTGGTTGATGGATGACGTACGTCCGGACGAGAATTTTATGGATTGGAGGGCTGGTGTCCGCCGGGCGATTGCGGGCGCGGATGCGGGGCTTTGGTTTGCTTTTTGCTATGCGGGCGCCTGCGCGCTCTCGCTTCTCGCCGCCAAGCAACTTGGGTTGGATAATCCCTATTGGGCAACGTTCACCGTGATCGTCTTGATGCGGCGGGAAGGCGTGGCGAGCCTGAATCTCGTAATCTTTTGCTTATCCGGCACGATCGCCGGCGTGCCGACTGCAGCCCTTCTAGCGCAGCTCTCAAACGGCTACCCGCTCGTGCAGATCGCGCTCGCTGCTACCGCCGCCGCCCTTGTGCGGCTCGGCTTAGCGCTTAATGCAGGCCTGGGCTACTTAGCGTTTACCGTGTTCGTGGTTCTCATCGTCGAGTTCGCACGAGGAAGCTCCATTGCGCCGGGCGCACTAGTCCTGACGCGTCTCTACGATGTTGGCGTCGGGTGCGTGATCGTGCTCGTTGCAAGCGTTATCGCGGGCCTCAAAAATTGGCGCCGACAATCGTAGATGTCAACAGCGCTCGAAAGTTGACCCACGCTAACGACCGAAAATTAACCCATCGGCATCGCGCCGTGTCATTGGCTTACGGTAGCGATCGGGGGATGAGCGGACGCGCTGTGCTCAAACTGTGACTTACGGCAAATGACCCGGAGCAGTTATCAGAAGTACTGCCGAACCGGATGACATTTCGTCAGCTTATCGGGCGGCAAGCTGACGTCCATCGCGCCGAGACAGTACAGGGCACGCAGGGAGCTTGACGATGTTTCCTTGAGAAGGGCAGAATTCTATGAGGACGGCAAAAAGAATAGGAAGCCCGTGTACGCCCAGGCGCCATGGCGCTTGAGAGCGCCAAAAGTTTTCGCGCTGCTTTAGCATCGCCAGTTCATTGCTCGTCGCTGCTGCCGCCGCGGCTCAGGAAGCGTCGCTGCAGGACATCGCCAAGGCGACGCAGGCACTGCCGCAAATCGTCATCTATCAGGCCAAGGAAATCGTCACGCTGGACCCGGCGAAACCGACGGCCGAGGCCGTGGCGGTGGTGGGCGACCGGATCCTTGCGGTCGGGTCCCTTGATGAACTCAAGGCCGCGGCCGGCAAGCAGCCCTATACTGTTAAGACAACATTTGCCAATCAGGTCATCGTGCCCGGCTTCATCGCCCAGCATGACCACCCGATGCTGGCGGCCCTCACGATGACAAGCGAGATCATCGCAATCGAGGACTGGGTACTCCCCGATGGGACGTCGAAGGCAGCCAAGAACCGGACCGAGTACCTGAAGCGTCTCGCCGACGCTGACGCGAAGCGTAAGGACCCGAACGATGTCCTCGTCACATGGGGCTATCACCAATACTTCCACGGCGAACTCAAGAAAGCCGATCTCGACGCCATCAGCACCAAACGGCCGATCATCGTCTGGCACCGTTCCGCCCATGAATTCTTTCTGAACTCCGTCGCCGAGAAGAAGTACGGCGTGACAAAGGAATGGTTCGACAAGCTGCCCGAAAGCGCGAAGAAGCAGGCGGATTTCGCCAACGCACACTACTGGGAGCAGGGTGCCTTCGCCGTCATGCCCCTGATTGCCTCGGCAATCGCCTCTCCCGAGCAGGTCAGGTCAGGTCTTGAGTTCGTAAAGTCCTACTACCACGCCAATGGCGTAACGCTAGGCTGCGAGCCAGGCGGCCTCGCGTCCAAGAAAATGCAGGATGCGCAGAACGCGGTGCTGAGCAATTCCTCGTCGCCTTTTCGCTTCTATTTCATCGTCGACGGCAAGTCGATCACCGCCGCTTACCCGGACGATAAGGTAGCCGAAGAGAGCGAGAAGCTCCTCACCTGGGGCGACGGCATGACCGCCTACCTACCGAAGCAAGTGAAGCTTTTCGCTGACGGAGCAATCTTCTCTCAGGCGATGCAGGTGAAGGGCGGCTACTCGGATGGGCACAAGGGCGAATGGATGATGGATCCCGAGTTCTTCGCCCGAACATTTCGCGTCTATTGGGATCTCGGCTACCAATTGCACGTCCACGTCAACGGTGACGCCGGGCTCGACATGGTGCTTGACCAGCTCGAGCTCAACATGCGCCGCCGCCCACGCCCCGACCACCGCACCGTGATTATCCATTTTGCGGTTTCCGTCCCGGCCCAGGTGGCGCGGATCAGACGGCTGGGCGCCATCGTGAGCGGGAACCCGTACTATCCCGTTGCCCTCTCCGACAACTACCGTACTAACGGCCTCGATCCCGAGCGCGCCGATCCTATGGTCAGAATGGGGGATGTGGAGAGAGCTGGGATCTCGTTTTCCTTCCACTCCGACATGCCGATGGCTCCCGGCCAGCCGCTGTTCCTGATGTGGTCCGGTGTAAGCCGCGTCACGAATGAAGGCAACGTACGTGGTCCCGAGCAGCGGGTCAGCCGTCTCGGCGCGCTGAAGGCTGTCACGCTAAACGCGGCCTACTCGCTGCAGATGGAGAAGGATGTCGGCAGCATCGTGCCAGGCAAGCTCGCGAACTTTACGATCCTTGAGGAGAACCCCGTCACGGTCGATCCGATGAAGATCAAGGACATCGCCATCTGGGGCACCATCCAGGAAGGACGCGTCCTTCCCGTCAAGCGCGCAGGCGCTGCGCGACGGGCAAGTATCGAGTCCAACAACAATTACGCAGCCGTCACCGCGCCTTGAGAGGCAACGCCAGAGCCGGACGCCGATCTGTCGAGGCTCGTGCAATTGCTGAACATTCATCATAACCACTGACCGTGTGGCGGTTCGAATACCCCGGTCCGCCATACGTAAGGCCGCGGACGGCGCCACACTCCGCATAGTTCGTGAAACGATCCTGATGGTTGTTAGTCAAAGTTTCCGAGTGCCCCTATTCTTGATGCTGACCTGGCGGGCAGGATGCATCCTATGGAGTATAGGCGGCGTCATTGTCCAGCTCCCTCGTTATGGGCCACTTCGATGTAGGGTTTCCGGAACAGGCGGACGCATGTTGCGCGCCTGATGCGCCCGGGTGTGATTGTACTGGCGGAGCCACTGGTTGATGACGACACGGGCTTAGTCGATGCTTGTAAACCACTCAGCATTCAGCACCTCGCGGCGCAGCGTTCCATTGAGCCGCTCGTTATATTCATACTCCCATGGTGAGCCCGGATAGATCTGGATCGGCTTGACGCCAATCCGCTGGAGCCAAGTCTGCAAAGCCTCGGCGAAAAATTCGGAGCCATTATCGAACCGCAGGTATTCTGGTTTGCCCCGTTCAAGCAAAAGCAGATGCAGCGCCTCCAGCACATTTGCTGAGCTTCAACTCCGTCGTAACAGACACGCAAAGTGCTTCACGTGTGTGCTTGCCGTGCACTGACAGCATGCCCTTCTGATCTCGATTGCTATGCTACCGCCGGTTTGCGCTGTGCATTAAGGGCCTTCTGGACTGCTGGTCTCTTGCTCATGCGATTACGGTGATCCAACACGTGCGGAATGCGGTCCAAGTCGACGCCATCGCCTTCCAGCCACTGAGCCACCGTGAATAGATAGGGGTCGGCAACGGTGTAACTGTCGCCCATGACCCATGGTCCCTGGAGCATCTCGCGCTCGATGAGATCGAAACACGCGCCGACTGACTCCGGACTTTCTTTTTCATCGCCTCGATTGCCGCTGAATTATCGGCCCATCGGTGCCCACGCCTTCGGTGCGCGTGCGCGACATGCACCGTAGAACACAAATAGCTATTGAAGTCCTGCACTTCGGCAAACGCAAACGGGTCATTCTGCGCCGCCAGGTCGGCACTGGGGAATGCCTGCGCGATGAATGCTAGTATCGCTGGCGTTTCCGTTAGGATACCGCGTGGCGTTATCAACGTTGGAACCCGTGCCTTTGGGTTGATCGACAAATACTCAGGCGAAAGTTGTTCGGTCTTCGAGAAGTCTAATCGCTGCAATTCGTACTCTGCGCCAGCCTCCTCCAGGGCAATGTGAGAGGCAAGTGCGCAGGTGCCTTGCGCAGTGTAGAGCGTTAAAGTCATTATGAACTCCAGGGTTGACGTGCGGCCAGAACTTCGCAGCGCGACGCCAGAGGCAGGTCGACCTCCCGCAACGGCATTGTCACGTTAACAACTGTTGGCCGCAAGCGATTGCAATGCGTGCCATTCTCAAACTGCCGCGGTCACAGCTTGCCACGCCTTCATTGCCTCGGTCCGAAACTGCCGAAGTGTCCGACGTGAGATTAGGTGACGCTAGACAGTGAAGGTATTGTAGATAGTGGCGCGTGTTGAAAGAAATCTCTGAGCTGAACCGGCTGATTTGAAACGTTGCATCCGTCGTTCTCTCTGTCGGATCGGCAGGTGTGAATTCTCGGCTCGGTTGTTACTTCGCCCGCCAGTTGGCGTTGTCACATTAACTTGGATTGGCTGGAATTTGCAGACAACAGCCGGTTCTGAAACTTGGGAATTCAAAGCCTTAGCCTGCCAGTCGATCGACCGTCCCAGGCGAATTTTGCTTAATGTGACAACGCCCCTATAACGCAGCTTGGCGCTTACCAAACAACCACGGCGGCCGAAGCTCCTGCAGACCGAGCAAACCTTCGGAACCCTTCGGGCACTGGCAAGCTAAATGTGCACGCTGAAGGAAGCGGCGGCCATCCTGCAGATGCACGTCGATACCCTGCAGAAGTTCTTTCGAGCAAACCCGGAGGCCAGGGAAGCTTGGGATGAAGGCAAAGAACTTCCGGCGCGTCGCTCCACGAATGTCCCGGACAGTCTTATCTGCGCTGCCCGGGCGGCGCTCATTCCTGTCAGTCATCGTCTCCCTCCTCGGGATTACAATGAACCGGAAAGTCTCTCTTACGCAATCAGCTCAATCTGTCCTGTGAGTGCTGACGGCGGACAAGAAGCATCACGTGAACGTCCGAGAGGGGCCGGAGGCGACACGGCAATCCTGTTCGGCCTCAGGATGCTTGACGACCGCTTCGATAATCTCAAAGCGGAAATTTGGAAGGGCATTGGGGCGGTTGAGTTCGGTCCGAACCCAACTTTTTAGTATGGCGATATCAGTATGGATTTGAAGGCGCCATGTTGCGCTACATGGTGCCTGGATCGCGGCCTATGCAAGCGTCGGCGTCAGGAGAGCATAGGCGATTAGCGCCATCCCGCCCCATACTACAAAGTAGACAAGCGGCCGGATGATAGGCACGCCCAGTACATAGACTGCGTAGTGGGCCAACCTGGCAAAAAAGTAGATCTGGACACCCAGCAGCACGTTCGGGTCTTTCACCCCGGCGGCATGAGCGGTCAGAACGAGTATCCCGACAATCGCGAGGCTCTCGATAGCGTTTCGGTGGACTCAGTAGGCGCGCGCAGCCCACTTTGACGGCGTCTCGGAGGGCTGGTCGAAGCCTGCTGTTCCATCCTCAGAGTAGTTCGCGGCTACAAGTCCCCCCATACGTGCGATGCGTTCAAGAACGTATGGAAAGCCCATGAACAGGGTACAACGGCTGTCAGCCGTCAGCCAGAAAGGTTCGTCGGTCATGATAGATTGTTCCCTCGAGACGATGATTATATTTTTGAGCGAGAGCTCTTAGAACACATAATTTTAGTGCATCAAATTATCTCTGGGCTCACGACGAATAACACCATCTCACATACGGCGAATGCGCCTTAAGGGCCCGTTGCCACCGTTCGATCAACGGTCGCGCCCTCCATAAACGGAAGTGGGGAGGCCTTCAGCGTCAGCGCATCACTTCGGCATCAACGGGTCACAAGCCGACATTGGCCACGTGCGCTAAGGCTCTTGAGTGCAGGCACGCAATCTGGTGCACAGCAGACATTCGGTCAGACGCTGGGCGATGTCCGCTTTGAAAGCCAAGCAAAACACGTCTACGCGCAGAACAGTTGATGCGCAGAACTCACGAGCTCGCGCGCGCTTTGTGATATTCGGACTCCCAGCGGGTCAACTCCTCTTTGAGGTGCCGAACCAAGCGCTCCGTGCTCTTGCGCAGGGTCTCGGTGCCTTTGCCTGGTTCATTGCCGAGTGCCCGGATCAGCTTCTCGCCGTTATCAATCGCGCCCAATGTGTCGTGACGCACCGCTTTGACGAGCTCCTTCATGACGGCTTCCTCCATACGATAGGGGCGGGGGCTAAGCGGAATTGTGTCCCAGCTCTGCGTTTTTGTCATCTGTGTTAATCAGAGCAAGTGGATACCGGCTCATCCGTGTTCAAGTGTGGCTCCATCTGTAAACCCTGCAGTTTATGGCGACAACATTCAAGCCATCCGCAAGTCACCAAGATCAACCACATCACGATGGAGCCGACGCAGGTCGCAAAGACCGAGCTGAACTTGCTCGCGGATACGCTGGTCAAGTGGACACAGGGCTAGTAGGCGGCAACTGGATAGGTTTTGAGCCTCCGCCGATAAAAAAGCAGGAGGCCTTTGCCCGCTCGTATGCTGAACTCGACAATGCGCGGCAGGCCTATGCTAGGGCGGCGCTCCTGAACTACCGTTTGGCACCCTTTCTATAACCCCCGCAGTCTTTGGGGAGAAGCTCGGTCGTCAATTTCGTGCCATCGGACTGCCAAGAGTTGTAGACGACGCCGACATTCATGCTTGTGCACCCCTTACTGGTAGGAGCGCTCGACGAGGTGTTCGACATCTGAGTCGTTGAGGTGGTTCAGCCCCCTGGCCTTGGCGATTGCCTTCTTGTCCTGCACCCCGGCGTCCGATAGCGTGACGGTCTTTTTTGGCCCGAACAGGGTCCATCAATTTTCCTGGACTGGGCGAAGCTGACCTTCCGCCCCATCCAAGGATGAGGAACAAGGACCGGCCGGAAAAACTTTTTGCGAAAGCCAACCCTCAAGTTGTTGCCGAATGGAGGACTTTCCGCGAGCCCGACTTTTGCAACATCATCATCAATAAGCGGACGTGACAGAGCAATCGACAGGACGTCCCCAAAAGGGCGACAAGCACACTTTGAGTTTTGTCATTTCTTAACGACGCGTATCTTTGGTAATTTAATAAAATTTGCTTGCGCGCATGTTGGCGGTCCGTGTCGGGTGCGATGCGGCCATTTCGAGTGCCCCCATCCTGACATGGGCTTTGTGTGCAAGCACTTCATACATGATCATAAGTAGTCGGAGTATATTCAATGAAGATTGGCACAGCAGCTCGCGTATTGGTCTTAGGCGTAATTCTCCCGTTCGGAGTAATCACAGCGACGTCGGCGAGCGCCGAGGACGAAAAGAAGGAAGGCGGTGTCGTAAAGGGCGCCGCTAAGGTTGCCGCAGCCGGCGCCATCTTATCTGGGGTTAGCGCAAAAACGGGAGCGGCCGTAGGTGCCGTTGCTGGCGGCGTTAAGAAGGGCAAAGATAAAGATCAGAAAGACAAACAATAGGTCGCAGCAAAGCGGTTTGAAAACTGCTGGCCGCGTCGGTCAATGCCGCGGCGTAGTGATTTACACGGCTGATACGTCGGCGCGGCAGGGCGGTAATGGAAGTAACTAGCTCGACATGCTTGGGCTGGCCTTGAATGCTGGCTCAAGCAACTCCCGCGCCCCTTTTCTGCGCGGCGAGATTGATTCAAAAAACATAAATTCAGAGGAAACGGCGATGGCAGGGAAATCTGATTTCAGTCCCGGGGGGAGCGCGTGATTCCTGCCGAACAGTTTGCTGTCGACGAGATTTCCCGCATGCTCAAAGTCTAAGACTTAAAGCTGTGACGATCTCACCGGCGTCATCGATACGTAAAAAAAATTGCGATAATCCCTACCCATCACACGTCCACAGCACTAATATGATGGCTCACCCGACTCCACTTTTTTGTATTTTTGTTGAGTATGAAAGTAATCATGGAAAATATCATTCCCTTGATCATTCAATTGATCAGTGGCGCCGTTGGCGGCAACGTTGCAGGCGCTCTGTTTAAGAACATCAGCCTTGGCACACTTTGGAATTCGGTTGCCGGTGTTGTTGGTGGCGGCCTTGGCGGACAAATTCTCCAAGCTCTTTTGGGTGTCGACGCTGGCAGCGTTGCCGCAGGTGGGGGTGTCGACATTGGCTCCATCTTGTCACAGGTTGCCGGTGGCGGAGTTGGCGGAGGCGTTCTGATGGCAATCATCGGCCTAATACGCTCTGCCATGTCCAAAGGCTAGGCAACCTCAGCGCGATTTTGGAGCGAAACCAGCTAGTAAGCGCATACGCTCTCGATACTGGTTCGCAGCATAAGCTGATCCAAAAAGGAAACGGCGGCGCCCCGCAGCACCACCGTTTCTCGTGCACCCCCTATAGCCCTTCGCGCCAATGCTTCCGTCGCGATAATGAGCACGTGACAAAGCTATGGGGATTGGGTCCTCACAACTAGTGCTTCAGGGTCACTCCAGAGGGCTTCCACAACCTAAGCACTCAGCAAAGGGCATTGTCACGTTAACAACTGTTGCCCGCAAGCGATTGCAATGCGTGCCATTCTCAAGCTGCCGCGGTCACGGCTTGCCACGCCTTCATTGCCTCGGTCCGAAACTGCCGAAGTGTCCGACGTGAGATTAGATGACGCTGGACGTTGAAGGAATTGTAGATGGTGGCGTGTGTTGAAAGAAATCTCTGAGCTGAACCGGCTGATTTGAAACGTTGCATCCGTCGTTCTCTCTGTCGGATCGGCGGGTGTGAATTCTCGGCTCGGTCGTTACTTCGCCCGCCAGTTGTATGTTTGCCTTTCATCCCGAGAGCACCGAGCGCGGCGCTATTGACTGCAGCTCATCCGTCACGACCGAAGTTGGAGCGAAGCCTTGTGCTTTGAGTAACTTGCGCATCAGTTTCAGCGCAGCTTTCTTGTGCGTCGTGATTGGACCAGGGCATCCAGAACCTCGCCTTCGCAATCCACGGCAAGCCATAAATACATGGTCTTGCCATTGATTGAGATAAATATCTCATCGAGATGCCAGCGCGTGTCCGCAGATAGATAAGACCTTTTCAGCCTTCTGGCATAGGCGAGGCCAAACTTTACCGACCAGCGCCGGACAGTCTCATACGAGACATCGATGCCGCGCTTAGCCAGCAGATCCTGGACATCTCGAAAGCTGGGTGGAAATCGAAAATACAGCCAGACGGCATGCTGGATGATCTCGACTGGAAAACGGTGACGGCGATAGCAAAGATTGTGCATCGGCCATGGATACCACACGACCTCAATGCCAAGAATTACTGTGACAGCACCGCCGGTAGGGACTTGCAACCGCTAATAGGGAATTCTCTGGCCGTCCCACGCGAAAACGCCGCCCGTATCAGCCGGTGTCAGTCCATTGATCACTCCTAGCAGATGATCGGCTGCAACAGTTGGCGTGAACAGTTTCTCAGGTGCAACGTTGCCTTGGAATGGTCGCGATAGGCCGGTGTCCACCGTACCTGGATGCAAACCAACGCAAACAACTTGTGGCCGCGAACGCGCCAGCTCAATGCTGAGCGTTTTGATGATTTGGTTAAGAGCTGCCTTTGCCCCACGATAGCTATACCAACCGCCGAGACGATTGTCCGAAATGCTCCCCACACGTGCGGACAGCGCTGCAAAAACAGCCCTTTCCTTGCGCGGGAAAATTGGCAGCACGTGTTTTGCGACCAACGCCGGCCCGATCGTGTTGATCAGAAAATTCTCTGTGAATTTTTCAGAGCTAAAATCCTTCCACGATTTTTCAGGTTTTGATCCGTCGTCAGCGTGCAGAAAGCCGGTCGCGACGATCACAAGGTCCACCCTTTCCAGTGTTGCCGCTGCGTTTACAATTGTGGCTTCGTCGGTGATATCGACGAACGAACTCGATGATGCGATCATCACTCGAACCACCGGGTTTACGAGACCAAGCGTGCAAATGAGCGATCCTTGGGTCGACGCTCAACCGATCGATGAGAGCGCGTCCAATACCACCATGCGCACCAACCACCAAAACCGAGGCGTTGTCGGGAAAAGACGATATGCATGATTGGGCATGCGTCAGCCGTGTGCGCGACATAGCAATCTCCCCAAAGAGAACGTAGCCGGGCCCGCTAATGGCCCCACCACAAAAATCCTACGATACAACGGCTTCAATACTTCGGGAGCATCACCTTGTCGATCAGGTGAATAACGCCATTGGATGTTGCGATATCTGCCTTCACCACACTCGCGCCATCAACCATCACGGCATTGTCACGTTAACAACTGTTGACCGCAAGCGATTGCAATGCGTGCCATTTTCAAGCTGCCGCGGTTGGACTCGCGTCCTCGGTGCCACGAAAGACATGTCCCGCAAAATCAAGCAGCGCGGCATCCACCCCCGGTCGACTGACAATCTGGAGACCGACCGGCAGTCTGCCGATTTTTCCGATAGGTCCAGAAATCGCCGGACATCCGATGAGGTTCCACAGCCGCTGCGGCGCCCGCGAACCCGTCCCCTCGCTGCGAAGCGGTGGTATGTCAGTGGTCGCCAGCGTGACCACGTAATCGTAATCCCGAAGCGCCTCCCAGACGTCCGCGATGAGCTGCGCTCGCAAGTCGAGAGCAGCCCGATAGTCTTCCGCTTTGATATCGCGCCCCCGTTCGAGCCATGTTCGTAGCCCCCTGCTCATCTTGTCGGGGTGTTCGCGGTAGTCGGCCCCTTGATGACGCCACATGTCCTCGCTCAGATATGGTCGTCAGACAGCCTTCCTCGCGCGCTCCAATCTGATCGGGCAAAGACAGAAGCGTGCAGTCGATGTCCGGGATCTGCCGGGCAAAGGAACGCACCATCTCCCACACGTCCGCGCTGAAGGCGTCTTTGAACCACGGGGCGACGAGCGCGGCGTGTGCGAGGGCACCGGCCGGCCTCCTGTTGTCCTTTGAGATCCGGCCAGCGGTGAAGGCCGCGTTGCTGTCAAGGAGTGCGGTGAACGTTTTCACGACCAACGCCATCTCGTTCGCAAAAATTACGGGATGATCGAGGATGTCGGCCAATGGCATGGCGCCTGAAAGGGAAAACGCACCTTGGGTGGGCTTGTATCCAAACACCCCGCAATAGGCGGCCGGCCGGATACCCGAACCGATGGTCTGCGAGCCGATCGCGACATCAGCCATTTCGGCCGCGACGGCGGCTGCCGAACCGCTCGATGATGCCCCCGGCGTTCTGGCAGGATCGAAAGGATTGGTCGTCGGAGCCATTCGGGCCATGGCGTATTCGGTCGACGTGGTCGTCCCGAGGATGACGCCGCCGGCGTCCCGCAATGCCCGAACAATGACGGCATCATGCTTGGGGCGCCTTCCGGCGTGAATGTCGCTCCCCCAGCCGCAAAGTCCACCGGCGACATCGAACACTTCCTTGATGCCGACGCCGACGCCGCAGAGCGGGCCGCGTTGATCGAGCGGCATCACGTCCATCTTTGCAGCATCCGCGCGCGCCTGGTCAGCCAGCACCTCGCAATAGGCTCCAACGACGCCGTCCCGCTCTCGGATGGTGTCGAGAATTCGGGCGATACGCGAGGCGCAGGATGCTTCATCGTTCGTGCGAGCTTTCATCGGCGCCATCCTCTTACTGCGGCAAGCTCAATGTTCAGCGGTGCCGATTGAGTGGGTTCAATCGGCCTGCAACTGGTTAGCTACCAGTCCGAACGTCTTCGCGAGTTCCTCATCGAGGCTGTCGAAGACCACCTTCTCGATTTTGCGAAACGCGTCTGAAGAGAAGTCGCGGGGATGATCCATCTCGACCAAAAAATCGGATTTGACACGCCCCGGACGGGCAGTCATGACAATGATGCGATCAGCAAGGAACACCGCTTCCTGCACGGAGTGCGTAATGAAGAGCACCGTTTTGCGGCTCTCGCTCCAGATCTTCAGGAGCTGTTGTTGCAGGAATTGGCGCGTCAACGCATCGAGTGCGCCGAACGGTTCATCCATGAGGATAACGGAAGGGTTGGTTGCGAACGTCCTGGCAATCGCAACGCGTTGCTTCATTCCGCCGGAGAGTTCGCGCGGCCGCTTGCCGGCGAAGTCCCTGAGACTGACGACGTCCAGAAAATGCATCGCGATTTCGTTGCGCTTCGAGCGGCCAAGGCCCTGGCTTTTCAAGCCGAAAGTAACGTTCTCTAGCACCGTCAACCAGTGGAACAGCGCATAGTCCTGAAACACGACGCCGTGGTCGATACTGGGCCCGGAGATCGCTTCATTGCCGATGCTTGCCTGACCTTCGCTCGGTATCAGGAAGCCCGCAAGGATGTTCAAAAGCGTAGACTTGCCGCAGCCCGATGGGCCTACGACGGCGACGAATTGGCCAGGTTCGATTTCAAGGTTCGTGGGAGCAAGCGCATTAACGCTTGTGCCATCGTCGCTTCTGAAGGTCATGCTGAGGTTGCTGACTTCAATCGACTTGCTGTGCGAGTCCTCGCGCATCATGCCGGTTCCCAATCGTATTGATTGCCGATGAACCGGAAGATGCTGTCGATGAGGACACCCAGCACGCCAATCGCGATCATGCCGGCCAGCACGAGATCGGACCGCAGGATCTCCATCCCGTCGGCGATCAGATAACCAAGCCCCGACTGCGCAGCGACCAGTTCCGCGGCGATGATCGCCGCCCATCCGGTTCCAAATGCAATGCGTAGCCCGACGATGATGGTGGGCATCGCGGCAGGCAGGATCACCCGCCAGAATAGGGTCGCTTCGTTATTACACCCAAGCACCCGGCCGGCACGGATCAGCACCGGATCAACACCCTTCACGCCTGAGACAGTGTTCAGCAGGATGGGGAAGAACGTCGCCACGAAGATGATGAAGATCTTGCCGGTCTCGCCAATGCCAAACCACAGGATCGCCAACGGTATCCATGCCAGCGGTGAGATCGGCCGGAACAACTCGATGACTGGATCCAGCAGGCGTTCGACCGTCCTGGAACGCGCCATAACGAGGCCAAGAGGCACCGCAACAAGCACCGAAATGCCCCATGCGCTCATAACGCGGCTGAGGCTGGCCAGGGTGTGCTTGGCAAGCTCGCCGTTGGCAATCAACTCCCAAAGCGTGGCAAGAGTGAGCAGCGGCGGCGGGAGGATTGCAACGTGCGCCTGACTGACCCACACGGCGATCTGCCAGACGGTTCCGATTGCAAGGAGCGCCAACGCATACGGCACCGAATGCCTCAAGAAATGCATCGCCCCACCTGAAATACGCGTCCCGCCGTCGTGATGGGTTAAACCTTTTATCTCAGCGCCGTTAGACCGGTGCGGGAAGGCGCCTCGACAGGCGAACGTCCTTCCCCAATGCGGCCTCCAGCGTCACTGCGCTGCCACGGCTTTCTTGGCGAAGCTGTCGTCGAACTTCGCATTGTCCTCCGGCTTCAGGATTTCGGCGTCCTTCAGGAATTTCGTGTAGGCCTCAAGCGTCGATGCTTCAGGCACGATGTCCCGATTGTAAACCGAGATCCTTTCGGTCAGCGCAAACCGGATGACGTCCTTGCTGAAGCCGATCTGCTCTGACCACATATCGATCGCCTTTTCCTGGTCGCTGAGGATGAGGTCGATGGATTTGACAATGGCCACCATGATGTCTTCGATCAGCTCGGGCCGCGCGGCAATGAAATCCTCACGTGCATAGACGCCATTGCCGATGTAGTTGCCCTGCTTGATCGGCAAGATCTTCTCAGCCTTGATCAGCACCTTGGAATGGCCTGCAGCCAGAGCGTTCGATACGTGCGGGTCCCACGTGATGCCGGCATCGACCGACTTGTTTGCCAGCAGGGTTGGTACGTCCGACCCCTTCGTCTTGAACAGTTGCACGTCATTGAGGGTCAGCCCGGCATCCGCGAGGGCTTTGACAAGAAGCGGATACTGCTGCGAGCCCTTCCCAGGAAATGCGATACGCTTGCCTTTCAAGTCGGCGACGCTCGCCACGGTCGAATCCTTCGGAACGATGATCGCGGTCTGTTCGAGGATGGTGATAGCAAGGAGCTTGGCCGGCAGTCGTGCGGCGGCCACGATGGCCGGCCCCATTCCGGCCGAGGCGATTTGCAGTTCGCCTGCCGCCAGCGCCTGGTTTTCCGGAGCCCCGTAAGAGAACTTCCGAAACACGATCTTCACATCGTGCTTCATTTCTATCGGGTCGAGAAGCCCGGCAGCGCGCGCAATATAGATCGGCATGGTCGCGGGCTGGACGCCGAAATTGATTGTCTCGGTGGCATGAGCACTTGTGCCAATCAACGCGAACGCCAAAGCGCCCGTAATTCCTAGTGCCAACCTATGCATGTCGAACTCCATTTGCTTGGCTCGGCTTTTGGCGGATCTGGTCGGGCGTCAGTATCTACGACCTTCGTCTAGAGCACAAAACCTAACAATTAAAAATCAGCACGTCACGTATCAATTTTTTGCATCTGCCGCCCAATCTTTGAGCGAAGCGTGTCAGCCAGCCGTCTCGCATGGTGCTGGTTCGGCAAACATGACGTAGCTGTTGTCACGAGCGGCAAAGCGCAGTCTGGCAACAAGAGACGTCGCCCTGGATTCGGACAGACGAGCTTCGGGCCCATGCAAGGCGAGTCCAGCAATGACCGATTTGTCGGCCCCAAGAATTGGGACGGCGACGGCCAGCAGGCCGATCGAGTCTTCCTGATTATTGATGGAAAAGCGTTGTTTGCGAATGGCTTCAAGCGCGGTGCGGAGTGTGTCGGCTTCCGTAATGGTGTTGCCGTTCAAGGGCATGAGGCGGACCGACTTCAGGTGCTGCTCCAGTTGGCCGGGCGTTCGATGCGCCAGCAGCAGCTTGCCGATCGCCGTGCAATAGGCGGGCACCCGGCTGCCTGCCTGCAACTGGACCCGCAGCGGCCAGTCGCATTCGACGCGATCGATGTAGACCACCTCGTTGCCATCGAGGACGCCGATGTTGCAGGTCGCACGCATCTCCGCCACAAGCCCTTCCAGGATCTCGTGAACCCTCTTGTTGCTGGCCATCGTCGCCAGCCCATTGACGGCGAGACGCCCGAAGCGCGTGCCGAGACGATATCGCTCCTTGCTGAGGTCGCGCTGCACGAGCTGCAGCTCTTCAAGCTGGGACAGCAACCTGTGCACCGTCTGGCGGTTGAAGCCGGTGATCAGTGCGAGGTCGACGGCACTCGTCGCATGCCCTGCGTCGGCAAGAGCTTCGAGGATTAGCACCGACTTTCCGATGGCACTGGATCTGGTGGTCTCGTCGCGCACAGTTGGCCCTTCTTGGCTAAGCGACGCATGTGAGCGCGTCACGAATTTGGAAAGCGGGTCGAGCCATCCAAGCACGGCAGTGGCATTGGTTTACGCCAAATCACGGCCCTATGCGACATGGATATCCGCGATTTCATTGGCGGATTTCCCATGCAAACTCGAACGCGCGGACCGTAGTGTCCTTGTCGTCGGCACCAGTTGGGCAACCACTACGGCTGGCGTCAAGTCGTGAGGCCCCCAAACGATCGACAGCTCGGCGCTTGTTATCGTGCAGTGTTGCGACAAATGGGTTTTGGACAGGGGCGGCTGCACCGCGGATGCAATCCAAGTATCGACGAGCGGCAGACTAGTTCTGGACGGACCCCAGTCGTAGAGGATGGTATTGACCCGTCACCCGAAAATTGGACCGTTTTAGGCTGGAATTTTCCACTTATGATCCCAGGGCTCATGAGGAGGAAGATTGATGAAGCGGTCGAAGTTCACAGAATTGCAGATTGCGTTCGTGCTGCGTCAGGCTGAGGAAGGCACAAAGGTCGAGGAGGTGTGCCGGAAGGCTGGGATCTCTGAGGCGACATTCTACAATTGGCGCAAGAAGCACGGCGGGCTGATGCCGTCTGAGTGTCAACCGTCAGCGACCATGAGACAGATTGAGGTGTTTCACGAACGGAGGATTTCTGGATCATCGTAGCCGTTCAAGGAGCGAAGATGAACCATAAATCCGGGCCGCATAGGCGGGCCGAAGCACATATCCGCGAGATCGATGACACAGCCGCCAAGCAGAGGAAGCGGAACAAGAGCCAACCTTGCTGTGATACCTCTACTGAAGGGAACCAAGAGTTGGCATGTGCGTCAAAAGCAGAAGTAGAATTGCGACGGTGCGGAGTGATCGAATAAACGACCACGCGCCGAAGACACTAAATCGAAAGTTTCCAATCCCAACTCATCTGCAAGCGCGTTTAGCATGCTGGAGCGGCCACTACATCCCTTCGTTCAGGGGCTGGTTCATTGCACCACTCTGACTATTGAGCTTAGAATTCTGGCGGTAACGTAGCGTTCGGACACTTCGCGCGCGCTATCGTTTGCACGCTCGCACCCGAACCGCAGCATGTGCGGCGTCAAGGTCTGAAACGCGTCAATCGACCTCGCCTTCCTCGGACTTGGCACCGACCTTCATGGCGATCACACCGCCTAGGATGACAAGCGACATGCCGCCGATTTCCATCAACGATGGCACTCGGCGCCCGACCGCCCAGTTGATCAGCGCGGTAAAGACGATAACTGAATAGATGATCGGCGCCAGCGTCACCGCCGAGGCATATCTGTATGCAACGATAAGGAGGACCTGCGAGGCGAGCAGGCAAAGCCCGATGCCGGCGAGATAGATCCAGGTCCAAGGCTCTGGCGTTTGCCAAACAACGAGCGCAAAGGGCAGAATCAGTACTGTCGACAGCAAGAAATAATAAAAAAGGATACGGAGATTGGGCTCGGTCTCGCACAGCCAGCGCACCGACAACAGCGCCAGGGCGAGCAGAAAGGCCGCGCCCAGCGCCAAGGGCGCGCCCCAGGTGAGCGCGCGTTGGACGGATGCAGCACCATGACGATGCCCATGAAGCCCACTACGACGCCAGCCCAGACCGCCCTCCCCACCTTGCGGCCGTGCAGCATCCAGGCGATCAACGGGATCCAGATCGGGGCCGAATAGGTAATCAGCACCGCGTTGGTCAGCGGCATCAGGGTAATGGAGAAGAAAAGCCCGAGCCAGGCGCCGGTGCCGGTCACCGCGCGCAATACATGGATACCAATCCTCGCCGTCTTGATCTCTCCCCAGCCATGGTACAGCACGACCGGTGCGACGGCGACCAGACAGACAAGGTTCTGGAAGAAGACGATGACCTCGGTTGACGCACCTGACGAGGCTTCCTTAACGAGCACACTCATCACGGCGAGACTGGCGAAGGCCAACGTCGCCGATGTGGCACCAAGGACGATTTTGTCTTTGCACTTCTCTGTGTCGAACGGCCCCATAGCAGTCAACCTTGCCGTGCGGGTTTTAGAACGCGAATATTAAGATTTTGATTTTCGCTCATTTCGAAATCCACTCATAACCCGCTAGTTCTCAGCCAATTGGTTGCTGACAGGGTGCATGGGTTTCAACGGCATTGTCAGGGTAAATTGGCGTGAGTGTCCCTGCCCCGTAAAACTGGGCCATTATGATGCTGCCAATGAGAGGAGCATGAGATGGCCCGGAAGCGTTATTCTGACGGGCGTAGCTCAGGTAGGCTCCGCTTTCACCCTAAAAGCGGACATTGTCCGGCACGTTTCGAACATCCACCCGGAGGTCAATTCCGAAAGTTAGATTTGCGGCCTCGGTCGTCCCCCTCCCTTGGCTCAGATCACCAACGCGTTGGGGTGGCGGCATCGAAGTGGTGTTGCAGAAGACACAAGCTACTGTTAGCAGGTGTGCCTTGTGCCTGCCACCTACCGGGGCCATCTCTCGGATCACAGATTATTGGCCGCCTTGCGAAAAACGGCTCGGATTGCGGATATTAAATAGAACGTCACACGCTAAAGTAACACGCAATTGGTCATGGTCGCTTCCTACCGCGGCTGCACTCCTACTCCTCGTCGCGTTCAGTCACGTCGTTGACGGAAACGCGCCATAGCTGCTCGGGATAGCTGCGATCCTTTTGGTCGGAACTGTATTCGCGGCCGTCCATCACGCGGAAGTCATAGCGCTCCGCGTCGGCCAACCTTTCGGCTCAATACTTCTAGCGATAGCCGTAACAGTCATCGAAGTGGCTCTGATTGTCTCAATTATGCTTTCAATCGCTGAGTATGGCTCGGGGGTTGCCCGCGACACTGTCTTTGCATCGATGATGATCGTCCTTAATGGTGTTGTCGGGCTCTGCCTGCTGGCTGGAGGGCTCCGCTACCATGAACAGGATTTCCAAGTTAGGGGTGCCAGTGGCGCGTTTGGTGTCATAGGGACGCTCGCGACGCTAGCACTCATTCTTCCCAACTACACACACGCTGCTCCCGGTCCACTCTACGCACCGGCACAACTTGTTTTCGTAACAACCGTGTCACTCGCACTGTATGGCCTGTACCTGTTTGTCCAGAGCATTCGGCATCGAGAATATTTTCTCGATAGCGCAGAGGGAAGCGAAGCGGACCAAGAGTTTACGGTGCCCGGGAATTACGTGACCATTCTAAGTGCGTTTCTACTTGTGGCGACACTTGCCTGCGTTATCTTGTTGGCGGAGCTGCTGTCATCCGCAGTAAAAGTTGGGGTGGCTGCAGCGGGGCTGCCGCCGACCTTTATTGGTGTCGTGATCGCGACACTGGTTCTTATGCCCGAAGGACTGTCGGCTTTTCGAGCGGCGCGTGACAACAGACTCCAAACTAGCCTGAACCTGGCGCTTGGCTCAGCTCTCGCAAGTATCGGACTCACGATTCCTGCTGTCTCGGCTTTGTCGCTTCTGCTCGGCACCCCGGTGGCACTTGGCCTCGAAGCCGAACATATCGTTTTGCTTGTCCTCACTTTATTTGCAGGCACCTTGACGCTTGCGACGGGCCGTACGACTGTTTTGCAGGGCGGCCTTCATCTCGTGATCTTCGGAGCTTTTTTGACGATCGAAGCGGTTCCCTAAACGGACTCATTGGAAGCGCATATTCGTGCAAGAGCATTAACCCCTGCAGCCGAATATCATTCGTACCATCTGTGTGTTTCTGTCAGCGTCAGAATGGGCGCCATGCTTGAAAGACGGCAATGTGCTGCGCCCCAAGCTAGTTACGGCGTCTCCTGTGGTTTGCCATAAGACTTCGTGGCTTCATGCAGCGATAATTTTTCATCTGAATCCGAATTCAGCGGGGTGGGCTTCCCACACCATCCTATGATTGCGGGTCGCGTTGCCGGTAGATGAGCTTGTTTACAGGCAGACCCTGTTCGGAGCTACATCTCAGAATGTCAGAGCGCATGGCATCCTCGATCTTGCGTGCACGTGTCAGAACAAAAATGTAATCCTTTTTTGGTCCACTCACCACGGCCCAGTCGTAGAGGCCATTCCCATTCACCGGACCGATGCAGTAGACCCAGTAAGGGAAACCACCGCCGGAGATCGCCCGCTGGAAAAACTGGGCAATCCCCGAGCCGAAAGCAATTTGCAGCTTGCGCCCTTGAGTACCCGCTCGCAGCACAGCCTTGCCTGTAATGCTCTCGGCAATCGTCGAACCATCAGGCGCGCGCCGCTCGCAAGAGTTCTTCAATTTGATGGCATCATTGCCATCAGCCCGATAAGTCGTCCTTGCTGCAAAGCACGGCCCGTAATTCTTTCCGCCCCTTGATAAGGTGTTGTCTTCGAACTCGTTTGGCGTGCGCGCATACTCGTACCAATCGCCAAGATAGCGAGGCAGCTCCACCGCAAAGCTGTTTGATAAGGCCAACGCACCGCTCGCTAATCCCGACGTCACCAGCGCAATAACGAGACCACCTCGACATATTTTGGCCCAGGACCGCTGAGTACTTCGCCGAACGCTTCGTGCCGCACGGTCTCGCAACATCTACAGCCTCTCTCCATTGTAAGACACGAAAACACTTACGACGACGCAGTGAGAACGGACCGTTGTTGGCGCTGCGGGTGGTCTTGACCCTTAAAACTGGTCCGAATTGATTGTGAAATTTTGGGTACATTTCCGACGTGAGAGGAGTGTACCGATGCCGAAGAAGCGGTTTTCAGATGAGCAGATAGCGTTTGCCTTGAGGCCGGCGGAAGCTGGTGCGACGGTTGGCGAGATCTGCCGAAAGATGGGTGTCGCGGAGGCGACGTTCTATCGCTGGAAGAAGGTCTACGCGGGGATGGGCGTTTCCGAGATCCGGCGGCTCAAGCAATTGGAAGACGAGAACTCGAAGTTGAAGCGGCTGGTTGCCGACCTGACGCTCGACAAAACCATGCTTCAGGATGCTCTGCGGAAAAAGTGGTGAAGCCCGTCCGTCGCCGTGAAGTCGTCCGGCATTATCAGGACGTCTTTGCGCTTTCGGAACGCCGCGCGTGCCAGGCCATGGGCTTCGGGCGGGCTTCCCACCGGTATCGGTCGCGACGTAATCGCGAAGTTGAGCTTCGCATGCGGCTGAAAGAACTTGCCGAAGCCCGCGTTCGGTACGGCTATCGGCGGCTTCACATCCTACTTCAACGCGAGGGCTGGCACGTGAACCACAAAAGACTTTATCGGCTTTACTGCGAAGAGGGCCTGTCGATCCGGACGCGCAGTCCGAAGCGGCGACGCTCATCACGCTATCGGGCAGGGCGCACGCAAGCGAATGGTGCCAACGATGTCTGGGCCATGGACTTCCTGTCGGACAGGCTTTTCGACGGCCGGCCATTCCGAATTCTGACGATTGTCGACTGCCATACGAGAGAGGCTCTCGCGAGTGCAGCGAGGACCAACTTTCGCGCATATCAGGTTATCGACGAGCTCGACCGTCTGGCCCGAGCGCGCGGCAAGCCACGGAGCATTCGCGTGGACAACGGGCCTGAGTTTGCCAGCCGACGACTCGATCAATGGGCTTTTCTGAACAAGGTCGAACTCGACCTCTCACGACCAGGAAAGCCCACGGACAACGCATTCATCGAGGCGTTCAACAGCCGGCTCAGACAGGAGTGCCTCAACGCTTCCTGGTTCCTGTCGATGGCGGATGCGCGCCAGCGCATCACCGCATGGAGGGACGACTACAATAGAAACCGGCCGCATTCGTCGCTTGGGAACTTGACGCCGAGCGACTTCGCTGCCCAACTTGAAGCAGCCCGAAAGATCGCATGACGACCGGACCAGAAACGGGGTGAGCTCCACGGGTACGCCTCGGGACTGTCGTCCGGTACTGACTTCAAAGCGGAACAGGCTTGACCTGAATAAGTCAGACGTCAACCTTGTCGGCATTGATCAAGATTCGGACATTCCATTTGAGTGGCAACGCGAGATCGATCTACGCATCGTCACAGTCAGCTTCGCCCCTAGTAGCGGATATAGACCAGTGCGAAGCCGATGTCGCAGCTCCGCCTGAAGCGGTCTAGCGGTCGGACGCAGTCTAGTTCAGCGTGTTTTTGTAGATCTTGCCGTCCTTCATGATGACTTTGATCATGTTGGCATCCGCAACCACCGACAGGTCCTTGAGCGGATCTCCATCGACCAGCAGAAGATCAGCGTAAGCACCTTCAGCCACGACGCCCAGATCTCCCTCCGGATAAGGGTCGCGCATTTTGCCGCTGAGCTTGAAGAGCTCTCCAGCCGTGCTTGTCGCCATGCGCAAGATCTCGATGGGTTCGTACCACGAAAGCAGGCGCTCCATCATCTTGACCTGATCTCCTAGATCATGGGGGTTAAAAAAGATGTCGGTGCCGTATGTGATTTTGAGATTGGGGATCTTTTTCGCGGCCTGATAAACAAACTCGGTACCCTTGCAGACCTGGTTTAACTTGGAATTCGAGAAGGCGTCGAGCTGAGGCTCGTTGCAAACCGTGAAAGGCTGAGTGCTCAGGAACACGCCTTTATCCGCCATGAGCCGGAGCGTTGCCCCATCTAGAAGCTGCCCGTGCCCAACATCCTTGATGCCGGCGTTAATTGCGCGATTTATGGCGCTCGGGTGGTAAGAGTGAATGGTGACGTAAGTTCCCCAATCACCTGCAGCGTCGACGGCGGCCTTGATCTCTTCTTGGGTGAACTGATTTCCCAGCAGGGGATCCGCCGGAGAAGCATAGCCCCCTCCCGCCGCCAGTTTGATTTGAGATGCGCCGTGGCGGAGGTTCTCGCGCACTGCTGCCAACATCTCGGGAACGCCATCGACAACGCGGGCATGGTTGTACTCTTCGGCCTTGCTGCGCTGACCGCCGAAGCGGATGTGATCCTGATTGGGATATCGAAAGTCGAAGTGCCCGGCCGTCTGAGTTATGGCAGCGCCCGAGGGATAGATCCGGGGGCCTTTCACCAGCCCCTCGTCGATCGCCTGCTTCAGTCCGAACGTATTGCCGCCCATATCACGCACTGACGTGATGCCACGCATAAGCATGCCTTCGGCATCAACTGTAGATCGGATAAAGGCGTAGGCGGCCAAGCCGTTCAACATTTGCGGCTGGGGAATTGAGGCGAAGGTGATGTGGACATGGGTGTCCGAGAGCCCCGGCATCAGTGTGCGCTTGCCACAGTTGATCACTGTCGCGCCGTTGGCTGCCTTCAGGTCGTCGCCACTGATCCGCTTGATCAGGTTGCCTTCGACCAGCACGCTCTTATTCATGACGAGCTTGTCGGACTTGCCGTCAAAGATATTGCAGTTCGTAAAGAGGGTCTGTTTCTGGACGTCCTGAGCGGCAGCACTACCGACGATAGCTATCGTGACTGAAATGAGAGAGAACAGGAATATGACTGACTGCACGGTGATCATCTCCGCTGGGTATTAAGCAATAGATCTTTCTTACGCTGTCGATGTGTAGTTCGGATGTCAACGCGGGCTGCTGCACGGTCCTTCTCGGACGTATACTAGATGGATCTTCGACGCCCGCTTGCTGATCCAAGCGGTCGCCGGTGCCAAGGATGATGCCGCACCTTCTCAAGGCAGCTCAGGGTCTTGGCCGTGTGAAAAGGCTCCAGACGAGAGGTGCGTAGTTCGGCTGGCGTCGTGAAGCGCCAGGTCATCATTATTTGGGCCCATGGCGGTCTATGTGAAGACCCATTCGGCACTCTGAGCGCTGAGGGGGCAGATTTCGCCAGCGATACGCCGCCTCAAGCCCGCATGGCCCTCATCAGTGGCCCGATGCCGATGATGTTCATGACCCTGGTCAGATTGTAGGCGAGCACGGCGAACGCCATCTCGGTCTTCACGTTCTTCAACCGCTTCATCAAGAAGTGCGTCGCGCCCATGCGTGCTTTGAGCGTCCCGAACGGATGTTCGACCGTTTCTCTGCGGACGCGCATGGCTTGCGGGTTCTCATCCAAACGGCGTTGGACGTCTTCGAGCACATGCTCGTGCTCCCAACGCGCGATGCGCCGTTGCGCGCCCGTCGTGCATTTTGACTTGATCGCGCAAGACGCGCACGCGTTCGTCCAATAGCGTCGCAGCCTCAGCCCCTTTTCCTCGTTCGTGTAATAGAACTTCAGAGTTTCGCCCGCCGGACAGATGTAGACATCTTTGCTTGCCACGTAGCGGAAGTCAGACTTCACGAACCGGCCTCTGAGCTTGTTGTTGGACGTCTGCGGCTTGGGCAACGTCACTGTAACGTCAGCCTCCACGCATTCCAGAATTTGCTCGCTGGTGAAGTAGCCGCGATCGGCAACGACATCGAGCTTGCCAACGCCGAGTACCGCCTTGGTCATCTTCGACATCGGAGCGAGTTGAGAACGGTCCGATCCACTCGTCGTGACCTCGTGCGCCACGATGAGATGGTGAGTGGTATCGACGGCGGCTTGCACGTTGTAGCCAACAACGCCAGAGCCACGGCCACTGGTTGCCATCGAGCGGGCGTCCATATCGGTCAGCGAGATCTGGTTGTCTGGTTGAGCCAGACGCTGCTTGTCGAGCGCTTCAAGGCGCTGCATCTCTTCTTGCAGCTTGGCGATCTTCTCGCTCAGGCGGTCGATCTTCATCGCGCGCGCCTTCGAGCGCTCCTGGCGATCCGCACTTTCGAGCTGGTGGAGGTAGCGTGCGACGCTCTCCTCGATCTGCGCCATACGCCGCTTCATCTTGGCTTCGGTGAAGTTCCGATCGCGGTTGTTGACGGCCTTGAACTTGGAGCCGTCGATCGCGACGCTCGCCTCCGCGAACAGCCCGAGCCTACGACACAGCTCAACGAACCGCGCGCAGACCTTGCGGATCGCAGGGCCATTGTCCTTGCGGAAGTCGGCAATCGTTTTGTGGTCGGGAGCAAGCCGTCGCGTCAGCCACATCACCTCGACGTTGCGGCCAGCCTCGCGCTCCAAGCGCCGGCTCGAGTGCACCGCGTTGAGGTAGCCATAGATGTAGAGCTTCAAGAGAACCGAAGGATGATAGGACGGCCGGCCCGTCGTTTTCGGGTCCACACCCGCGAAGCCCAACTCTGCAAGATCCAGTTCGTCGACATAGACGTCGATTACGCGAACCGGCTTGTCCTCGCCCACCCAGTCCTCAAGGCTTTCCGGAAACAAGGTCGCCTGCTCCCGATCCGCCCCCTCGACAAAACGCTTCATCAGATCCCCCGCGGAGTGACTCCTCGCAGAATCCGTAACAGCGTTCGCGTTTTGAAACAGCCAGGGTCATAGGCGGAAAATCTCACCATGAACACACCACGACGGCTTGCCCCTCATCAGCGGACATCAAATGCTCGGCGGCTGGCCGATATCGAGCTGCCTGGCCGAATGTCCGAGAAGTGGTGCCGATCCAACCGATTGCCGCAACACACGCCGCCAGAAGGTCCGCATTGGGTCCGGAAGCGGAGATTTGAATCGCAAACGATTGGTACCTTTGTACGAACGAAAAGCTACGTCCCTGCCTTCCGACCATCAGGTTAAGTTGGGCAAAAAAAAGAAACGGTGGCGCCCCCGCAGCACCACCGCTTCTCTTGCACCCCCAGCAGCCCTTCGCGCCAAGTCTCCCGTCGCGATTTTCAGCTCGTGACAAAGCTATGAAGATTGAGTCCTCATCACTAGTGCTCCTGAGCCACTCTAGAGGGCTTCCACAACCTAAGCGCTCTCACTACTCACCCACCTAACCAGACTCATTAGCTTTCAGTGCATCACGCCGAGTCCAAGCAAAACACTGTCATAGAATGACAATTTCAAAACAACGAACTTTACTTGTCATCGTGCTGATTATGCAGCGTTGCATGCACATACCTTCGCAAGGAGTATGCTCATGAGCCTGACCACGCAAGCCAAGACACTGACCAAGCCTCAGATCAAACTCATCACTGGCTTGATCAACCAGACACGTAACCCAGTGAGGAACCTTGCCATCTTTCTGCTGTCTGTAAGAGCTGGGCTGACTTGGGAGATGGTCGCTAGCCGCTTAGAAAAACCCAACAGGTGATCCACGATCCTCCGTTAGATCGATGCTTGGTTAGTCTCAAAGATTATGATGACGGACAACCTCCGGCTTTCTATTGTTTGATGATCAACATTGCGGGTGCGCGTTGATCCTCTAAGAACACCTGCGCCTCGTGCGGCCGCGGGGGCGACAACCGTGCCGATGGTTCATGCAGAAAACGGAGACGCCACACATGCGCACCATGAAACACTTCGCAAGCGGCATTCGCGCCATTGCTATCGCATCAGCCGGCGCAATGCTATTTGCCGCATCGGCCCACGCCGCCGACAAGATGGTCGACAGCATCCACTTTCTGATCCCCGGCGGCGCCGGCGGCGGTTGGGATGGTACTGCACGCGGAACAGGTGAAGCGTTAACAAAATCCGGCCTGGTCGGTTCGGCATCCTTTGAAAACATGTCCGGCGGCGGTAGCGGCAAGGCGATCAACTACCTGATCGAAAACGCTGCTTCGAGCAAAGGCACGCTGATGGTGAACTCGACCCCGATCATTATCCGCTCGCTCGTCGGCCGCTTTCCGCACAACTTCCGCGACCTCACCATGATCGCGGGAACGATCGGCGACTACGCAGCGCTGATCGTGAAGAAGGACAGCCCAATCAAGGATCTTAAAGACCTAATCGCTCGGTTCAATGCCGATCCAAGGTCGATCAAAGTTGGTGGCGGTTCGGTTCCAGGCGGCATGGACCACCTGGTGGCAGCGATGATCTTCAAGGCTGCTGGCGCCGACGCGAACAAGGTCAAGTATATCCCCTACGACACGGGCGGAAAGCTCAACGCTGCAATTCTGGCTGGCGAAGTGACGGTCGGCTCGACCGGATTTTCCGAAGCGGTTGGTCTCACCAAGGCCGGCGAGATGCGGGTGATCGCCGTCACGGCACCTGAGCGGCTTGAGGCACTGCCCGAAGCTCCGACGGCCAAAGAGCAGGGTTGCGACGCAGAGTTCGTCAACTGGCGCGGCTTCTTCGCGGCACCCGGCCTTCCAGCCGACACGGCCAAGACCTACCGCGACGTCATTGCCGCAATGTACGAGACCAAGGAGTGGGATGAGGTTCGCAATCGCAATGGCTGGGTGAACATCCACAATTCCGGCGATGACTTCACGAAGTTCCTCGAAGACCAGGAAAGCACGATCAAGTCGCTGATGATCGAACTTGGATTCATAAGAAAATAGTCGCCTAGGGGAAGGCCGGTGCGTCTTGGGATCCTAGACGCGCCAACCGCCTGTTCTATGAGCTAAACGGGTTCAACGCCGGATAACATGGGTGAGGAACGAGATGACGCTCGAGCGTGGAATTGCAGTTCTGTTTTTGGCGTTCTGTGCCGCCTATGGTTACACGGCGTTCGTGACAATGCAGAACGAGCTTCTGCCGTTTGAGCTCAACATGGCGTTTCTGCCGAACACGCTGCCGAAAGTGTTGTCTGTTATTGGTGCGATCGTTTCGCTATTCGTGATCTTCGGCGGCCGAGCCCCTGGTGACGCCCCGAAGACGCTCGTCCCTGGCGGGCTCAAGAGGGGGAATGTCGCTCAGGCCGTCACGTTAATGCTCGCGATGGTCGCATACGCACTTCTGCTCCGCCCGGTGGGCTTCATCGCAGCGACTTCGCTGTTCCTTATCGGCTGCTCCGTGCTGCTCGGTGAGCGCAGGCTTATCCGCCTAGTCGCAATCTCGGTCTTTGCGGCCTTTGCGGTTTGGTACCTGGTCGAGCAGTTGCTCGACATCGTCCTCAGGCCCTGGCCTTGGTTTTTGATGGCGCAGTGAGGATACAGCAATGCTTGAGGGAATTTACATTGGCCTGTCGACTGCGCTGTCCCTACAGAACCTGATCATGGTCGTCGCCGGTTGCCTGCTCGGCACATTCATTGGGATGCTGCCAGGGCTTGGCCCGATGTCAATCATCGCCATCATGATTCCGATCGCGATCAAGATCGGCGACCCCTCTGCTGCGCTCATTCTACTGGCCGGTGTCTACTACGGCGCTATTTTCGGCGGCTCGACCTCCTCGATCCTGATCAACGCGCCAGGCGTCGCCGGCACGGTCGCATCATCGTTCGACGGCTATCCGATGGCACGCCAGGGCAAGGCCGGCAAGGCGCTCACCATCGCGGCCATTGCATCATTTGCCGGCGGCACGGTCGGCGCGATCCTCCTGATGTTTTTTGCGCCGGCACTTGCTTCGTTCGCGCTCCTATTCCATTCGGCGGAATACTTTGCGCTGATGGTTGTCGGCCTTTCGGCCATTGCGGCGTTTGCTGGGACGGGCCAGGTCGCCAAGGCGCTGATAATGACTATCCTTGGCCTGATGCTGGCAACCGTCGGCGAAAGCGCGCTGTTTAATGCCCCGCGCTACACGTTGGGACTGCTGGATCTGCAAAGCGGGATCGGATTCATTACGTTGGCGATGGCGTTGTTCGCCTTGCCCGAAGCGCTGCTCCTCGTGCTCGATCCATCCCGCTCGAAAACCGGCTCGGGCGATGACGGTCTTGGCGAGATCAAGGATTTGCGTATCACAGGCGTAGAAGCGCGTGCGATCGCACCGGTGATAGCCCGGCAATCGGTCCTGGGGTTCCTGATCGGCGTGCTGCCGGGCGCGGGCGCCACGATCGCGTCGTTCCTGGGCTATGCGGTTGAGCGCAACATAGCCAAAGGCGAAGAGCAGGACGAATTCGGCAAGGGATCGATCAAGGGGCTGGCGGCTCCGGAAACGGCCAACAACGCCGCGTGCACCGGGTCGTTCGTGCCTCTCCTGACCCTCGGCATCCCTGGCTCGGGTACAACTGCAATCCTGCTTGGTGCACTGCTCGCGCTCAACGTTGCTCCCGGACCGCGCCTGATGGTCGACCGGCCCGAAATCTTCTGGTCGGTGATCGTATCTATGTATCTCGGCAACGTCGTTCTCTTAATCCTGAACCTGCCGCTCATACCATATATCGCCAAGCTGCTGGCGGTCCCAAAGAACTACCTGATCCCGTTCATCTTGTTCTTCACGCTTATGGGGGCCTACATCGGCCAGAACAACGCCACGGAACTGCTGTTGCTGGTCGGCCTGGGAGCTGGCGCAACCATTCTGCGTTTTGCCGACTATCCAGTTGCGCCGTTGCTGATCGGGTTCATTCTCGGCGGCCTCATGGAGGACAATTTCGCCCGCGCGGTAAACATCAGCGATGGAGTCAGTTTCATGTGGGAACGACCAATGACATTGGCAATGCTGGTGGTCGGCACCCTCTTGATTGTGCTGCCCGCGTATCGACGGCGGCGGGCAGCGGCGCGCGCCAAAGGCGTGGCCGAGGGCGACTGAAGCCTTACAGCGGGGCTGTCACAGTATCACGCAAACGTCCGAAAAGTGCCATAACCCTCGGAGAGCAATCCATGTGGATAACTATCGCGAGAACTAACGCAGCAACCGCGAATCTTTGTATTTTTAGTTCTGAGATAATTCAAAACATTGGTCGGATAAGACCTTAAATCAACCTGCAGCGATTAGGAAATTTAATGTCATCGATCGAAAAACAACTAGGCGAGCTTAAAGGACGCTTGGACGAGCTCACGACAGACGAAATGAAGCTAATTAAAGAGCTTGAGCAGGCTCTGATCAACGCAGACAATCAGCTTCAAAATGAAATCGATAAAGTCTTCAGCTCTCATATGCAGCGCAGAGAATGCCTCGCCTCATCGCTAGTCGACCTTGCTAGGAACCTTGGGCGCCTACCTGCTCCAAAACCCGAGGCTGCAACCTTGGATTATGTTGCGCGCTCTGACGCGTACAAAGAGCAGCAGCATGAACCTTCAGCTGGTTCGAATGGCGAAGCCTGGGGCTTCTTCAGCAACGATGGTCAGCGCACAGCCGAAGATTTGAAACTAGTTTGATCTGCACAGTATCCTCTTTTCGCGAGACGGCAGATCCGAGCTGTAAAACTTATGAGCGTCCATGGCTCTCAACCACTAGCGTCAGCTACCATAAAAGAAAACGGTGGCGCCCCCGCAGCACCACCGTTTCTCATGCACCCCCAATAGCCCTTCGCGCCAGTTCTCCCGTCGCGATTTTGAGCTCATGACAAAGCTATGAAGATTGACCCCTCATCACTAGTGCTCCTGAGCCACTCAAGAGGGCTTCCACAACCTAAGCGCTCTCACGGTGTTGTCACGGTAACGCGCCTGCTCAGTTGATGCCGTATGCTATCAACGTCCCATGAGCAGTTCTTCCTATCGTCGCCATCGCTTCCCGGCCGGTGTGATCCAGCAAGCGGTCTGGCTGTACTTTCGCTTTCCTTTGAGCCTGCGCGATGTCGAGGATATGTTGTCCCAACGCGGCATCGATGTCTCGTATGAAACGGTCCGCCGCTGGTCGTTTAAGTTTTGCTTGGCCTATGCCAGAAAGCTCAGACGCTCGCACCCGCGTGCTGATACGCGTTGGCATCTCGATGAAGTCTTCGTCTCGATCAACGGCAAGAACGTATACCTGTGGCGCGCCGTTGATTGCGAGGGAGAGGTCCTGGACGTGCTGGTGCAATCGCGCCGAAACAAGCGAGCAGCCTTGAAGCTGATGCGGAAACTGCTCAAGTCACAAGGCTTCTCGCCAGACGCCGTCATGACAGACAAACTGCCATCATATGGCGCGGCATTGAGCGAACTTGGGATGAGAGCTCGCCACATAACCGGCGGTCGGATCAACAATCGGGCCGAGAATTCTCATCTCCCGATACGGCAAAGAGAACGACGGATGCAGCGATTTAAATCAGCTGGTGCCGCGCAACGATTTCTCTCAACCCACGCCGCTATCTACAACACTTTCAACGTCCAGCGTCATCTGATCTCACGCAGAACAATGCGACAGTTCCGAGCGGCAGCTATGGACAGGTGGGATGCCGTGACTGCTGCGGCGTGAAACATGGCGACGCCGTGCATTTTCGCGCAGTACACGAGTAAACGTGACAATGCCCTATATCAGCTGTCGCTTCCTTGGTCCGAAGGGCTCGATCATTGGCCTACCCGTGCATTGTGTGGGCGGATGACCAGCCTGTCGTGAGCCTACGTCAGCGTCAACGGTTCATCCTTCCGTCGATGTATTGCATGCCAAGGGCGCGTCGCCATGCACATCCGCACTACTTAAGCGAAAGGCACGTTGCTTTAGATCATTCTTCGCGCCGCACCCCACGGATCACGTAGCCTCCGGAGCGCTCGTCCGACTCAAGGTCCAAGACGCCGCGGTCTTCTGCCTCCTCCAACAAATCGCTGAACGAACGGAAGCCATAGAAAGTCTCGTTAAAGCCCGGGCGCCGGCGCTTCAGGGTTTGTTTGACCATCGAACCCCATACCCGGCCGACGCCTTCGGCGAAGAGCGCATCTGCTGTCTCCAGCACGAGATCGATGGCCTCGTCGCGCCGGTCCGCTTCCTTGCCGGCCTCTTCTCGAGCCGCGGCCTTGCCCGCCGGCGCCGCCGTCTTTGCAGGCGTCTTCTCCGCTGCGGCCTTTTTCTTTGCCGGGCGTTGATGGCGCGACTTGGTCGAAGCGCTGGCGCGGACGAGGTCGTCGTAGAAGATGAATTCGTCACAGTTGTTCATGAGCAGATCCGAGGTGCTGTTCTTCACGCCGACCCCGATCACCGTCTTGGCGTTCTCGCGCAGCTTGCTAACGAGTGGCGAAAAGTCCGAATTGCCGCTGATGACCACAAAGGTATCGATGTGCTCTTTCGTGTAGCAAAGGTCGAGCGCGTCGACGACCATGCGGATGTCGGCGGAGTTCTTGCCGGACTGCCGCGTGTGGGGGATATCGATGAGTTCAAAGGCGGCCTCGTGCATGGTCGGCTTGAACTCCTTGTATCGATCCCAGTCACAATAGGCCTTTTTGACGACAATGCTCCCCTTGAGCAGCAACCGCTCTAGCACCAGCTTCATGTCGAACTTCGGAATTTTTGCATCGCGCACGCCGAGCGCGACGTTCTCGAAGTCGCAGAACAGCGCCAAGTGGAAGTCCAGGTCCGTAGTTGTCATCGCGATCCCTACAACGCTGGCGCCGCACAACAGTAGAACGGCCATTGTGTGTCAATCCCACCGGTGACGCAAAATCCGCGGTTGCTGCTGTTAGCCCATCTGACCATTAGCCGCCTACTGACGGTTGTATCTCAGGATTCCTTGCACAACGTTCTCGAGGGCCTCAAGAAAGCGGGATCGGTCTTCGCGCCGGAGTGGTGCATTGTAGCTACCGCCCTGGCCGGTTTCGCGCAAATGTTGGCGAAATTCGCGCATCGCCAAAGCCATGCCGATGTTCGCTTCGTCGAAAGGCTTACCTGTCGTCCCAATAACGTGAGCACCCGCATCAAGGCAGCGCTTGGCGAGTTGGATATCCTGGGTGACGCAAATGTCGTCAGCGCCGATCCGCTCGACGATCCAGTCGTCGGCAACGTCTGCGCCGTCTGACACGAGGACACGTTCAATCAGATGACTTCGCGGCAAGCGCCCGAGCTGGTTCGAAACGAACACCATTGCGAGGTCGTGGCGCTCAGCGACGCGAACGACTTCCTCTTTCACTGGGCACGCATCGGCATCGACGTAAACCTTCATACGGAGAGTTTGGCAGAGCTGACCGACTGACTCAAGAAAACCGATTCCTGCTAAGGCTTCGGCGCGCAGATGGACGGTCGAAAAGTGTTTAAGCGAACCTGATCAATGGTGCTGATAGGCACGACGCCAGCTACCGATCCGCGGCTTCTTCAAAAGCACACCAGAAGTCAGGGCCCTTTGCTCCACCGGCATTACCCGGCATCAACGCTTGTACGACCCTGTCCGACTTCCGCTGGGACCGCCGTCCAAAGTCGATGTTGAAGCCGCTATCCTCATCCCAAACGGATCTCCCCCGATTACCCGAACCACCTTTCCGGCGTGCCGTGCCCACTACCCCGGCGGATCGAACAGGTGCGCATGTCGATTTCATCCCCGCTCGTGCTTCCTTCCCCAAATGGCCGGAGGGTCGGCATCCGCATTGTCGCTTTTGAGGCCTGCTCAGACTTCACTCGCGTTACGGCCTGTGCCTCATCCTCCGGAGAAATTGGCTTAAGATTGCCTGCATGGTGGAGTTGGGCACAAAAGAAAAGAAACGGTGGTGCTGCGGGGTCACCACCGTTTCTTTTGCACCCCCAGTAGCCCTTCGCGCCAGATATACTGTCGCGATTATGAGCACGTGACAAAGCTATGGTGATTGAGCCATCACAAGTAGTGCTCCTTGAGCCACTCCAGAGGGCTTCCACAACCTAAGCGCTCATCAAAGTCAGTCCCCACCTCACCAGACTCATTACCTTTTCAACGGGTCACAACGAGTCTGATCAACTCACTGTTCTTACTATATATTCTTAATACTCAATGCTTTGCTTGTCACTCTACTGATTATATAATATTGCATATGCATGATTTTACAATGAGTGTGCTCATGATCTTTTCTAAGCAAGCAAAGACGCTGACCAAACTTCAGATCAAACTCACCACAGAATTGATCCAGCAGACACGTTACCCAGTGAGGAACCAGGCCATTTTTATGCTGTCTGTGAGAGCAGGACTGAGAGCTAAGGAGGTGGCTGGGCTGACCTGGGCAATGGTGACAGATGCTAATGGTCAAGTGAGCGCTTCAATCCATCTCAGAGACGTCGCTAGCAAGGGTAGGTCTGGAAGGGTCATTCCCCTCAACAAAGAGCTGAGAGGAGTCCTCCAAGCCCTGAAGGAGGATCAGAACCTCTCACCCTTTGTCATCACCACTGAGCGCTCTGGAAAGACTTCACCAGCAGCCATAGTGAACCTATTGGGCACGATGAATTATGAAGCCTCCCTTCCACAATCAGCTCATTCTCTCCCGTGAGTAAAACGGAAGATGCCTACCACTTGCGGGCAGCTCATCGCGCAAAAATAATCCGGATAATTACTCGTCTTGCAGCGTGTAAACATATTCGGTTAGCGCCAAAATCCTAGCTTTTACAAAAGACTCAAAATCATAACTTTTAAAATAGTCTTGATAATGCTGAACCGCCTTATCGTTGTACTCGTGACCCCAAGCCGGCATGTCTCGAGTTCCATGCAGTGCAATCACTTGTCTTCCGTCAATTATCTTAGTCATGAGACTAAAAGGGAAAACCCCATTGTTATTCTTCATCGTCTGCGTCAGATCTGTAGGCTTCTTTTCCAGATAGCCTGACAGAGGACCGTCGCCCTTTCCAGACTGGCCATGGCACGACGCGCAATTTGAATCATATTCGCGCTTTCCCAAGGACGACATATCTGCTAGCGCCAACTGCGGCGTAAGAAACATGACCGCTGAAAGTAGTGCTGTGAGCTGTTTCCGCCTCATCTTCCTCTCCTAGAAAGTATTGCCAGCATCGTATCGACGGTGGCGTTGTAATATTGTTGCTAAAAGTTTTTGCTAATCCACACGTCCGTATTTGCTGAGACTATCGCCTTGCATACTGCCAGTTCTCGCCTGTTGCGCCTCGGTGGGCTCGTTAGCGAATTTTCCGTGCACAGATTGGCCGGACGTGGGTCGAAGCCACACGCGAGCATCGACTCCCTGAAAGCTGACGACCATGATTTTTATCAAGACTTTCGATCAAGATCTTGTCTGCCGACTGCGCAGCGGATCCCATCGCTAAACATGAGATATTCGCCAAGTCCATTTTCCACGCATCCCAGCTCCAAATATTTGGCATTGGAATCAACGACTATTCCAACGCCTCAAGAGTAGGAAATTCAATCTGGCCTTCCACTATTTCTCTTAAAATCCGGCATCCATTTCCTGGCGCGGAAAAGTGATCGTATGCCAGAGCGCCGAAGTACGCGGGCGCCATCAGGTACACCATATCGACGAACGGGCTTAAGTCAGTCGGCGGCTTGCGTCGAAATGAATTGAGGAATCTATCGCGGACGTAGGAGGGCATAGATGCTATTTGGATGGCGTAGGCAACGTATTCGTGTGTCGCATGCGAAACAGCCCGCTCATCTAGATTACTGCGGAAGATATGATGTGCGACTTCGTGCACCACGAGGCTTTTATAGAATTCGCGATATGGCAAAGACGCATATGCAGCATTAGCGTTTGCCATCTTCCTACAAGTCTGAGCATCAACCAACCGTATTCTCTGGTCCTTAACATCAAGACTTCCAAACGCATCGACACCGCATACAGTAGGTGGTCTGTTCGTGACATGCACTCGAATACGTTGATGTGTTTCAAACTCGCATTGGCCAAACAGTTCGGTCGCACGCACAGCCGCTTCACAAATAAGCTGACGCTCTTCCTGCGACGCTCCCGAAACATCTACTGGCACTTTGCGGCACGGCACCGCTACGGACTTGTCCACGCCAGCGCTGGGCTGACGATCCTCGGCAAACGCTGTGCAAACTATTAAGTAGCCGGCACATGCGACGCTAAAAAGCAAGGAAACACGATCGCTTCATAGCTAAAAAGCAACCACACCTCCCCAGCCTCTGCCATGACGAGCGTCAATGTGCAGTGCAGCGTTTTACCGTGCAAGCGCAGTTCTGGTGATCCTCCAATGCAAGTGGACCTCACTCAGCTTGAGCCAAGGCGAAACCTCTTCACTACATCGTTTTCAGAGCACCCAAGCACACCCAGAACAGCTCATTACCGAAAGCGCACCACCACTCCCAAATTTCACCGGTGAAAATCGTTAGCCCACACCTAACCAAATTCATTGCCTTTCACTAATTTCACAACGCGTCTGCTCAACCCACTATGACGACCACATTTTCTTCACACTCAATACTTTATTTATCACCGCACTGATTATATAATGTTGCATACACATTATTTCACAATGAGTGTGCTCATGGGCCTTTCAAAGCAAGCCAAGACGCTAAAGTTGGTGACGGCCTGAATCGGTGAAGGCGGCATATCGTGAGGTTGCTTGACGACCTCACTTCTCCAGCGAAGGAGCGATATGCCGTGTCGAACGATAACGTGACCAAACTGATTTAGCCAGGAGCCTTCGACGACCCACTCACAGAAGTCCTGCGCAACGGCGCCCGCACGCTGCTTGCCCAGGCTGTCGAGGCCGAGGTGACTGCGTTTCTCAGCCATCATGGTGACCTGAAGACCGACAATGGGCGGAGGCGTGTCGTCCGCCATGGCCATCTCCCCGAGCGCCAAGTGATGACTGGCATCGGCCCCGTTGCCGTCAGGCAGCCGCGCATACGCGACAGGGGCGCGGCTGCACATGATGATGGGCGCATCCGCTTTAGCCCTGCGATCCTGCCGCCCTACGCACGCCGCTCGAAGAGCCTCGAAGTCCTGTTGCCAGTCCTCTACCTGAAGGGCATATCCACCGGCGACTTCGAGGAAGCGCTGTCAGCCTTGCTCGGCAAAGATGCCCCAGGGTTATCGGCATCGACGATCGCACGTCTCAAAGAAGTTTGGGCCGACGAGCACGACCGTTGGCGAAAGCGCGATCTTTCCACGCGCCACTACGTCTACGTTTGGGCCGATGGGATCCATCTGCAGGCCCGCCTCGAAGAGGAGAGGCAGTGCATCCTCGTGATGATCGGCGCGACGCCGGAAGGTAAGAAGGAGCTGATCGGCCTCACCGACGGCGCACGGGAAAGCGCACAGGACTGGCGCGAGCTGCTGCTCGACTTGAAGCGCCGGGGGCTATCACACGCACCCAAGCTCGCCGCCGCCGATGGCGCCCTCGGTTTCTGGAAGGCGCTCGGCGAGGTCTGGCCGACAACTCATGAGCAACGCTGCTGGGTTCACAAGACCGCCAACGTCTTGAACAAGCTGCCAAAGAGCCAGCAATCCAAAGCCAAGCGATCACTGCACGACATCTGGATGGCCGAGACGCGAGGCGAAGCTGAGGCCGCCTTCGACGCCTTCATCGAAACTTACGAACTGAAATACGAAAAGGCGGCCGAGTGCTTGGCGAAGGACCGCGAGGCGCTGCTGGCGTTCTATGACTTCCCTGCCGAGCACTGGAAGCACTTGAGAACGACCAATCCGATCGAAAGTACGTTTGCCACCGTGCGCCATCGCACGATCCGATCGAAGGGCTGCATGTCGAATAAGACGGCGCTCGCAATGGTGTTCAAGCTCGTCGAGGCCGCGAACAAAAGCTGGCGCCGGCTTGACGGCCCGAACCAGTTGCCGAAGGTCGTTCTCGGTGTAAAGTTCACAGATGGGCTGGAGGTGGTCTCGACTGCCGATCCTCAGCCCCAAACCGCCGCCTGAACCCACAGGCCCGTCACCAAGATTTGGCACCGTCTCAGAGGTAGCAAGGCCAGATCCAGCAGACACGCTACCCAGTCAGAAACCAGGCCATCTTTCTGCTGTCAGTGAGAGCAGGACTCAGAGCCAAGGAGATTGCTGGGCTGACCTGGGAGATGGTGACAGAGGCTGATGGCCGACTGAGCGCTTCAATCCATCTCAGAGACGTAGCCAGCAAAGGAAGGTCAGGAAGGATCATTCCCCTCAACAGAGAGCTTAGAGGAGTCCTCCAAGCCCTGAAGAAGCACCAAGGCTCTTCTCCTTATGTCATCACCACAGAGCGCTCTGAGAAGACTTCACCAGCAGCCATAGTGAACCTGTTTGCTGGTTGGTACAGAGCAGCAGGAACTCAAAGGCTGTTCCAGTCACTCTGGTAGACGAACCTTCATCACCAATGCTGCTAGGAAGATCTCTACTGTAGGAGGTTCTCTCAGAGACGTTCAGATGCTGGCTGGACATAGAGCCCTCACCACCACTCAGCGTTACATTGAGGCTGATGTTGAAGCCCAGAGGAAGGTGGTGGACCTGGTTTGATGACTTTATAGGTGTTTATAGTTTTTAGGCTGTGAACACCGGATGCCCAAAAATTAAATAAGTCGTTGAAATAATTAGATAAATGGTGGGTGTGCACGGACTCGAACCGTGGACCGGCTGATTAAGGGGCGCCAGGGTTCCCTGGAGATTCAACGCCCTTTACCAAACTATCCCCCTGAATTGACCCGAAAAAGCGCAAACGAAATCAATGCTCCTCTTGGACGCTGGTAAATCCATCCGCACACCCTTTGGGTGTGCCAGTAATTCCTAGAGGACATTTCCGAGTTTTGACGCCGGTCCGATCCCGTGATCGATATTGTGGCCCGGCGCGGGCAAATCGCCACCCCAGCGCTGGGCCTCTTTATGCGCCGTCGACCGGCGTTTGGCGGGCATTCGTGACGAGCGCGGCGGCTCCCGCGTAGTAATTCCAGTTTTTCTAAAAGAATTACCAATGATCTGATTTGTGCGATATCAGTTATTCTGATGCCAATCAACCGATTTATCAAAATAATAAATTTGTAATACTTATTAGAATCCTCGCACAGCAATTAGTCATTAGTATTCATGCGTTCGGTCCATTGGCGGTAAGGTAGAACCTAGACGCTCGGGTGGATCTGGAGACTGCGGTAGAGGGGATTCGATCAAAGCCGCTAGGGTCGTCCGAAATTCTGGGACCCATGATCGACACAGGCATCTGTGAAAGCTCCTAGAGAGCGACCAGGAAAGTCCGCGGCCGATGCTGGCACGGGACCACCGAGAAAGCCGGGTGACGACTTAAGGAATGCTTGATACACCAGGGCTAGGTGCGGGACCAACCTTCTGATCTTCGGATCACTGGGTAGAGTATCCTTGCACCTTCCAACCGGGTTCTGATCTAGGAAAGCTTGATGAGGTAGTAAGAGAGTATAGAGCTAGTCTCTACAGACACTCGACCGCCGGCGCCGCGGAAAACCACCCAAATCTAACCTCAAAAAAAAAATCGGCCGTTTTCGGATTCGACCTGGTCCAGGGCTACTGTAGAGTGCCCGGATGGAACCGACGCTCTACCTCATGACCGATGCGCTGATCTGTAAAGCGATCGCCGAAAACCCGTTGATGCGCGAGGTCGAGCGGGCGGAGTGGGTGGTGGAGTTTCTCAGCCGCGCGATCGTCCCCGAAGAGCGAGACATCTACTTTGATTTGGTTCTCGCGCGGATGAAGAAGCTGGACCAGGTAAGGATGGATTGATGGCCCATCCGCTCGATTACGAGAACTATGATCACCTCTGCCGCCTGCGGCACGCCCTGCGCAGCGGCACAAGCACGCGGCGCTCAAACCGCTGTTCCCAGACATCGTCAGGATGAATACGCGCCACATGCACCAGACCGGGCTGAGTTTCGCCGAGGAGGATCGGTACGACAGCTACGACGACTTCCTGAAACGCTGCTGGTACCTCCACCACCTGATCGGAGACCTATGGGCAAAGTACCGGCCGACGATCCTCAGCGAAGACTGGATCATATGAGATGAACAAAGCAGAGACCAGACGCCGGCTCTACGAAGACCTGGTGGAACAGCTCCAGGATCTTTCACGCGCCGATCCAGACATCCAGGAGTGGTTTGACCGATGGGGCGAGTGGTTCGCCCAGTGCGCCGTCTACGGGGTCAGAACAAGCTATCCCAGATGGTCGATGCACTCCCAGCTCGCCGCCGCGGACAAGAAGGTCCGCCAGGCCTATGACGATATGGTCCAGGAATACGTTCTGCGACTAGGTGAGCAGCCGCCGAAGTTTGTCCTTACCTATTCATAATCTCAGCTTATCGAAAAACTCTATTCTGAAAGCCTGGCCTTATGGGCCTCTTTTTTTCATTATTGTTTGGCGGAAGCGTTGCATGCCCAATTCGAATTACAATATAGTCTACTTATTGCTGCATGTAGACAGCAACATTGGGCACCCGAAATGAAACGCACATTCACCCTCGCAGACATGGAGCACTTCCTGGTCTGCACCTATGCCAACCTCGGCCAGGAAATATTCGACCTCTGGGTCGAGTACAACAATACCTACTTCGACGGCCGGCTGAAGCCGATCGCGATCACCATCACCGCGGTCGCCCCGCACGGCCGCTGGATTGGCCTCTGCCGTGGCACCCGCCAGATCACGCTGGCGATGCCTGATAGTGAGAAACCTCGGAACGTCTCGGGTCCAGGCACCCTGCTCCATGAGATGATCCACCAGCACATCTTCGAGCTGGGCTTCTTTCCCAAAGACTTCTCACAACAACGGATACTGGCGCCGTGAGGTCGAGCGTATTAACGAGATGGCCACCGGCGAAAAGATTTGCTGCGTCCGGACCAAGGTCACCAAAGTGAAGCAGGAAGACGGCTCCAGGAAGTCGGTCAAAGTGCCAAACCTTCGTGACTGGGACGGCCAGTCCAGGATCGTAGAGCTTGGTGAATATGCCTGCTGGGACCACACCAAAATCTGGTTCGAAAACTACCAGCCGGCCAATGAAAAAGCCCGCCTGGAAGTCGACATAAGAGAGGCCGAGAAGAAAGCCAAGATCAAGATTTGGAAGCCAACCAGCGAGCAGATCGAGAAGTGGTAAAAGATAAAGGCCTCGGAAGCTGAGGAGGCCGCCTACCAGGCCCTCTCAGAGGAGGAGAAGGTCGCGCTAGCCAAAGAGAACCTGAGAAAACAGGCAGCCTAAAAAAGAAACCCCGCACCTGAAGCCAGGGCAGGGCTAGTTACGCTAAGATGGAGAGTTACAACAGCTACGGCGACTTCCATCGTCGGCATTTAGCGCGATGCTCACCCAGCCTGATCCAGCAGCTCCGTCTGGACATCGAATCGGTTACATTCAGTCATCTGCGCATGAAGGTGTGGCACCGCCCTAAGAGGTTGTGATGGCAAAGAAAACTGGAAATGATGTTCTAGGCGATCCGGGGCATCGCGTGACAAGGCGCGCCGCCAGGCCTCAACCGACATTCCGATACAAACAACCACGCCAGCCGAAGCTCCAGCCGACCGAGCAAACCTTCGGAACCCTTCGCTCACTTGCAAGCCGCATGTGCACCCAAAAGGAAGCGGCGACCATTCTCCAGGAGCACGTCGATACGCTGCAAAAGTTCTTCCGAGCGAACCCGGAGGCCAGGGAAGCCTGGGGTGAGGGCAAAGAAATTGGCCGCGCGCAGTTGCGCATGCTTCTATGGAAACAGGCCGTCGACAATCCGGCCCAGGCTAGGTTCCTGGCCAAGCAAAAGGCCTGGCTTGGCTATATCAAGACAACCCCTCTACCGCCCAAGTCGACGTCACTGTCCAGGACTGCCCTGCGGTTGAACGTCGGGCCAGGATTCTCGAGCTTCAAGAAAAGCTGCTGAAGACAACCGCCGTCGTTGATAGTGAGATGGACTGACGCCGGCCCGCTTCCCCAACTAAGACTAACGATTCTAGTCGCCCACTAAAGAGAAGGCCCGCGGCTCCTGTGGACCGGAGGCCCTACGCAGCGTGATCTTTCGGCCTGTTTCGTCGGGAACAGCAGCGGGGCGGGATCCTGCCTATGGTGGATGCATCGACGGGAAAGTACTGACCGTCAATCGCATCAACTGGAGGAGACAGGGACAATGTTCACGGCCATCAATACGAAATTCGCGCAGACCACCCTCGCCATCGCAGCCACGGTCGTGGTTGGTATCGCAATCGCATCGGCTCCGGCATCGGCTAAAGGCGGCCGCCAGGTACAAACCCAAGACTACCAGTTCAAGAAGGCGATGCACGGCTATGAGGGCCACGCCAGCGGTGGCTACTTTTGCTCGTACGTTCGCATCCCGAAGCGAGTTTGCCGGGGTTCGTACTGCAAGGTTCGCGGTTGGACGTTGCGCCAGGAGTGCCGCTAAGCCGCTACGGCCAAACCCATCAACGCGACGGTATTGGCGCCTCCTCCTCGCCAGCCGTCAACCTCGCCCGCGCTCGGTCAGTCGCATTGCCTGAGCGCGGGCGTCTTTACAAGCGCAACGAGCGTTGATGCCGCGTCACTCGGCCAAGCGCACGCCGTCACGCGACATCACCTTGCCGGTCATGATGTCCGCCTGGATTTGAGCAGCTCCTAGCGCGTAGGGCGGCCATCGGTTATTGGAAGCCGCGTAGACTTGAAACGGAGCGCCCATGTCGCCAGAGCTTATGAAGTCCATCATCCAATGGATCCCGATCGTTGCGGTTTGTTTCGCGATATTTTTTACATATCGGGTTAGTCATTTTTAAAACCGCGAGCATGACGAAGAGGCACAAAAGCAAAAACGGAAGTACCAACTTTGGATGAGGATTTGTCTCGTTATTGTAGCGCTTGGTATCCTACTTCCACCTATTTTTCTGACCGATCCATAGCCCAGCGGACCCAACGTTACGTCAGCATCACTCGGCCAAGCGCACGCCCCATGCGGTTACGCTCATTTTGGCACTTCCGCCCAGATGACGCCGGTTGCGAAAAGCAAGCCGATGATTGCGAAGAGGGCGATCGCATAGATGTACTTCCTATGGCGCCGCTTGTACTTCTTCAGCCTGTCATGCCGCTCAGTCTTCGTCAGAATAACGCTTCCGGGCCATCGCATGCTCCTCTCATTGGCAGCATCATAATGGCCCAGTTTTAGGGGGCAGGGACAAGGTGGATGTGATCTTCTGAGCCTTCTGGCATAGTCCGAGCCGAACTTGATCGACCAGCGGCAGACGGTCTCATACGAAACATCAATGACTCGCTCAGCCAGAAGGTCCTCGACGTCTCGAAAGCTGGGAGGAAATCGAAAATACAGCCAAGCGGCGTGCTGGATGATTTCGACTGGAAAGCGGTGGCGGTGATAGCAGAGATTGCGCATCGCTCACTGATACCACACGAGGTCAGCGCCCAGAGTTAACGTGACAGCTCCGGCCGATTGCATCCCGACTAACGGTACTGCTCCTCAAGTCGGTCCGTTGCAGGCGGCGGCGTCCGCGACAGTGCGCTGATCTCAGCGTAAAGAGCATCACTCATCTCGACATCAGCTGCTTTCAAAGAAGGTTGAAGCTGCTCCAGGTTGCGCGCACCGATTATCGGGCAAGTGACGGCTTCATGATTGGCAACCCAGGCAATTGCAAGCGATACCGGATGGACGCTCTTGGCCTGCGCTAGAGCACTAAAGGCTTCGGCAGCTTCATAGACCCAGTCTTCGCTGTAGCGACCAGCATATTCTTTATTCGTTACAATGCGCCCCACATCGGGACGTTTGTTGCGGCCGTATTTGCCACTCAGCAGACCACCGCCGACAGGTGAATAAGTTGTGACACCCAAATTCTCAGCAACGGCAAGAGGCAGGATTTCCAATTCCACCTGCCGCTTTACCAGCGAATACATCGGCTGGATGACATCGAAACGCGGCCATCCCATGCGCTGTGAGATACCAAGCCCAGTCGCGATCTGCCAAGCTGAGAAGTTGCTTGCGCCCAAATACAGAACTTTTCCATCGGCAACGAGCTTTTCAAGCGCGCGAAGCGTTTCTTCCAACGGTACCACCGGGTCCCAACGGTGCATGAAGAATACGTCCAGCCGGTCGGTACCCAGCCGCTTCAAGCTCGCCTCCACTGCGCGCAGGATGTGCCGCCGATTGCCACCACCTGCATTGACATCGCTGCCCATTGGCACAAAACATTTCGAGGTGATGACAAGCTCATCGCGCGTCTCCCGCATCAGCTTGCCCAATATCGTTTCCGCCACGCCTTTCGAATACACATCAGCACAGTCGAAGAAGTTGATCCCGGCATCGAGACAGGCGTTGAACATGCGCGCGGATTGTTGCTCATTCGCGTCTCCGCCAAAAGACATCGTACCAAAGCATAGTTGCGATACTTTCAGGCCGGTGCGGCCAAGCTGCTTGTAGAGCATTTCTTGTTTCCCTATTCCTGACGGTTGCGATTATTCCATCTTGACAGCATGGGCATTGCTCCGCGTTCGAACAATAAAGTTTTCGGGCTGCAGTGCCAATACCATGACGCCACCCTGTGGCTGCTCGCTGTAGAAACGGAATATGCACTCGGCAAACCGGCCGATGATACAGGGCGTATTCCTTGAACCCGTCCCGCCAGCTAGAACTTATCACTTGCGGTGCGGCATCACTTACGCCCGCGATAAAGCACAGATCCACTCGGACTTCGCCCAAGTCCATTTCATGAAGCAAGCAAAACGATCCACCTTTTGCGACCATGAATATGCGACGGCAGCTTCGGGTCGGTGTTGTCACGGTAACGCGCCTGCTCAGTTGATGCCGTATGCTATCAACGTCCGATGAGCAGTTCTTCCTATCGTCGCCATCGCTTCCCGGCCGCTGTGATCCAGCAAGCGGTCTGGCTGTACTTTCGCTTTCCTCTGAGCCTGCGCGATGTCGAGGATATGTTGTCCCAACGCGGCATCGATGTCTCGTATGAAACGGTCCGCCGCTGGTCGTCTAAGTTCGGCTTGGACTATGCCAGAAAGCTCAGACGCTCGCACCCACCTGCCGATACGCGTTGGCATCTCGATGAATCTTCGTCTCGATCAACGGCAAGAACGATGTATCTGTGGCGTGCCGTTGATTGCGAGGGGAGGTGCTGGACGTGCTGGTGCAATCGCGCCGAAACAAGCGAGCAGCCTTGAAGCTGATGCGGAAACTGCTCAAGTCACAAGGCTTCTCGCCAGACGCCGTCGTGACAGACAAACTGCCATCATATGGCGCGGCATTGAGCGAACTTGGGATGAGAGCTCGCCACATAACCGGCGGTCGGATCAACAATCGGGCCGAGAATTCGCATCTCCCGGTACGGCAGCGAGAACGACGGATGCAGCGATTTAAATCAGCTGGTGCCGCGCAACGATTTCTCTCAACCCACGCCGCTATCTACAACACTTTCAACGTCCAGCGTCATCTGATCTCACGCAGAACAATGCGACAGTCCCGAGCGGCAGCTATGGACAGGTGGGATGCCATGACTGCTGTGGCGTGAAACATGGCGACGCCGTGCATTTTCGCGCAGCACACGAGTAAGCGTGACAATGCCGCCAAGCTGTTCCTGGACAATGATGACTGGGGGTTAGTCCGCCATTTTGGAACCAGAGACGTCAGAGAGGTCACCACCAGAGACTGGCAGCTCTTCATTGAGCGGTTGAACCGCAAGCGCTCAGACCTCTCCACCTCAACACGCAACATGCTGATGGCCACCTTCAGAAACGTTCTGAAAGTCGCCAGAGATGATGGACTGATTGATGTGGTTCCAGCCACGCCCAGAGTCCGTCAGAAGGACAACCCCAGATCGTTCTTTCGGTTTGCACCTCTCGTTCCCGCCAGCAAGGACGAGTACAAAAAGCTGCTTGGGGAGCGAGCAGATGGCCAAGGAAGACGTTGTTGTCAGAGGGGTAGAAGTCACCGAGGAGTTGTATGATCTCATCGTCTTTTGCGTTCATGCGTTTGTGCGCCCAACAACGACAGAACTTTACGCACTGAAGCATGATGACATTGTCATTGAGACAGAGCCCAAACGGCTGTTGGTGACCATCAGAAGTGGCAAGACAGGCTTTAGGATCGCCAACACCATGTTCGGAGCTGTTATCGCTTATCATCGACTTCAAGAAGCGATATCCGAAGGCTGGTGGAGACGACTACATCTTTCTGCCCGACTACACCAATCGCGCAACAGCAGCTCGCATCTTTCAGCGGTAATTTAATCTGCTGCTGGATCGCACTGGTCTGAAGCACGATCCCATGACCAACACCGATCGCAGTGTCTACAGTCTTGCGGCACACCGCCATATGCATGAGAATTATTCTGAGCCACGGCCAGGTCAACATCTTCAACTTGGCCAAGAATGCTGGCACCAGTGTCAATCAGATTGAACGCTTCTATGCACGTCACCTGCCTCTATCCCGCGAGATGGCCATGAACCTTCAGAGCTTTGGGGAACAGTAGTTGGTCCGGCTTCATTTGTAAGAACCGCACTCCCGATAATGTGTTCTGTTGCGCACCCCCTCGATACCATTCGATCGTCTCCTCAACTGATGTTGCAACTCGCCAGGCTCGCTCGCTCAGAATGATCCCAATTCATCGGAGCAGGACAACCCACGGCCCTGCTACACCTATTAAGTTCAAAAAAGTTGAGGTGAGACGTCAATATTATTCGTTTGTCAACTCTCAGGATGACGGTCATCTTTGCACGATGGACCTGCTGAGTCCGATACTGGGGGATAATTCAGATGAAACAGAAGAAAACACAACCGGCTTCGGCAACAACGTTGAAAAAGCCTGCCAAAACGAAAGTTGTGAAGTCTCGGAACGTAGCAAGCAATAGTAATAAGAAGTCTGTAAATCAAAGCGGTCGGGGGAAATGATGTTAAGCAGCAGACACCCGGCCATAAAGTTAGCAACCTTGCTGATTGCTTGCACAGCCTTTATGCTACTCTACATTTTGTTAGCCAAGGCTGAAGCCACAGCGATAATTGTAAACCTCGACCAAAAAACCCACAAAGTCAGCGTGGAAGAAAATAACACTAAGCGTGAGTTTCTTTTGCAACCTAATCAGGAGCTCACTGGTGTCTGCTCATCAGATTGCTGGATTCAACTCGAGGGTGAAACAGAAACTCACGCGATCATGGCTGCGGACCTGATTACAATTGAAGAGGGGCAGCTGTTCTTGCAAGAACAAGCCAACTCTGACGTAGGCACCCAAGACGTTGAGCCATTAGAAGACCAAGAGCCTCTTTTCTCGCGTGAGGAAATTGAAACGCGATAAATTGAGCCTCCTTTCAATTAATTGCAGAATAAGGGCGGCTGGCCCTTGCCCCTTTCCCCCGCATCCAGTCGTTCGGCCACCGACTCCAAGCCTGCCCAGGATCTAGTCGGTGGCCACATCCTCTCAATCAAAACAATTAGAATCTGTTCTTGGTTCATCGCCAGTTGGTGTGCCCCCATTGAGTAGTCCGCGGCCGAAGGTTGGAGCGGCTCCCGATTTCCGTATTGTAGAAATCGATGTTTTGCGCGGGATAGCGCTTATCGGAATCTATTGGATCAACGTCGTCATCTTTGCATTTCCGCATGGAGCTTACTCCCTTCCTATTCTTATTGGAGACGCAAAGACGGCCAATGTCACGGTCTGGGCATTTAGCGACGTGTTCGTTGAGGGCACTATGCGCGGGCTGTTCTCACTCCTTTTCGGAGCCAGCACGTTAATCTTTCTCGATGAAGCAAAACTTGAATTTCGCGACGGCTTACGCGTCGTGGACCGCTACTATCGACGCTGTCTCACGTTGATGATGTTTGGCCTCCTGCATGCATATGTCCTGCTTGCCAAGTGGGACCTTTTGTACGCCTACGGCCTTCTCGGCATGTTCCTTTTTCCATTGCGCAACCTGAGTGCCCGCACTCTTATCGTTCTAGGCCTACTTCTATTCATCATATCCGATTTCAACACGTGGTCGGAGACTCAGGAAGCGTTGAAAGGGTATGAGGAGCTACGAGGCAAGACTTCGCAGCAGATTGCCGAATACCGGGATGAGAGCCACCAGGGCGATGTCGGGGAAATGGAACTGGAGTTAGTGACCTATCTCTCCGGCTATTCCGATATTTTCCGCGCGCAAGCGGCTGCCGTCGCAGAGCAACAGTCCAGCAGTGTGTATGCTGACCATTTCTTTGGTATCGGCGGCATGATGCTCCTTGGAATGGCGCTTATGAAGCTGGGCATTCTCACTGGAAAGCGCTCAATACGTTTCTACACGGGGCTCGCTCTGGCCGGATACGGACTCGGCGGTTCGCTGCGCGGTATTGAGACATATGAACTCTGGCTTGCCGATTTTGTCTCGGAAACTCGAAATCCGTCCCTCTTCATGCCCTATAATATCGGGCGGATCGCGATGACCCTAGGACATGTCGGGCTCATTGGAGCCTTAATGAAGGTAGGATGGATGACCGGAGCGGCAAGTTACCTCAGTCCGGTGGGCCGCCTAGCTTTGACGAACTACGTCGGACAAACTTTGTTCTCCGTATTCTTCTTCTACGGTGTTGGGCTCGGCTTTTTCGGCTATTTCGAACGCTACCAGTTGATCTGGGTGTTCTTAGCAGTAGTGGTATTCCAAATCATAGCCAGCCGTGTATGGCTTCGGCGGTTCCGCGTGGGGCCCTTAGAGTGGCTGTGGCGCTCAATGATCTATGGATCACCACAACCGCTGTTGCGTGTGAGCGCTAGCTAGATTGTCCCTGCCCCCTAAAACTGGGCCATCATTTGGTCAGCAGTTGAGGGAGTTGGAGCTCACGCCAATGCCGGTGAGCGGACCTCGAAACTCTAACCTCAGGCTTTGCCTGACGCTAGCGTGGAAGCGCATGGCTCTCCCGACTGAGAGCGATCACTCGGGTCGGCGCCTTGGCTCAGAAAATCTGATATAGATGTCGCAACTTTGCGACTTGTAATTATCGAGCGCCGGGGCCAAGTCTTGTACATAAGTGGTTGTCATCAAGGCGCGATGAGCGGACCAAACGAAATTTTAAATTGTATGGAGAAGGCTATGAGGGTCTGGAGAAAACCTGCAGTTCGTGAGCAGGAAGTTGGCCTCGAGGTCACGTCATATCTGCCTGCCGAGATCGACATTATCTGACGATCGATCCGAATGTGTTAGCTTAAAACGGCCGTCACCAAAAGTGGCGGCCGTTTTTTGTTTGATCAGACGCTCCAAGAGATCAGAGGGGAGGCCGGCGCGGCCCGGAAAGCATGACTGCTTCGTGCGGACATACCCTGGCGGCACCGAGAACTTCAGCATCTTGGAAACGGTTCGCGGATCGATCCCAAACCGTTCCGCCTCCGCACGCCTACTGATCCCCTTGAGCTGAACCGCGTGCCGAACCCTCGCGTAAAGCTCCACTCTCTTCATCCCGCTGCCAACGCAGGCACAATGGCTCTATCTGGCGCACTTTTACTCCGGCGCAACAGCCAAACAAATCGGCCGCTTCATTGAGGGAGTATTGCTCCGGCTTTTACACGCGAAGCCCTGTGTGTCGCTGTTGCCCCGAAGATGGGCTCGGCAGATGTGCTGGAGGCGCTGTATCCGCTTTTGCTTAAACGGGGCAAACCAGAATACCTGCGGTCCGATAATGGCTCCGAATTTATCACCGAGGCTTTGCAGACTTGGCTCCAGCGGATTGGCATCAAGCCGATCCAGATCTATCCGGGCTCACCATGGGAGAATGGATATAACGAACGGTTCAATGGAATGCTGCGCCGCGAGGTGCTGAATGTTGAGTGGCTTACAAGCATCGACCAAGCCCGTGTCGTCGTCAACCAGTGGCTCCGCCAGTACAATCACACCCGACCGCATCAGGCACTCAGCATGCGTCCGCCCGTTCCGGAAACTCTACATCGAAGTGGCCCATAACGAGGGGGCTGGACAACCCCGAGGAACGAGATGCTGAGGCCTACGCGCCGTTTCTTGACGGCCTGCGCGACTTGGCCCCTGCAATTACCGGAAAATGATCAGTTCGTGCCGCGTGCCGTAGATTGCAGACATTCGCTAACGGAACGCGGCATGGTCGAGTGTTAGCCTCGGCCCAAGCCGCACACGGCGCCTCCTGAAGCAAATCGTTGACGTAAAAGAAGTGGCCACCGGCTCATTTTGAGGGCAGGGTTGGAGCCGGTGGCCGGGCGGCTGGATGGGGGGCGGGGAGCCAGCCACCTTCGTCATGCGTCTGTTAAATCTAAGCCAAACACACTAAACATTTTGAAGCTGCTCGTGGTAAGGATGGTCGGGAGCTAACATCTTTGTCTGGCGATTGTCAGGACCGAAGGCTACGTCAGATAAATTCGAACAATCTTCCCTTTTCTCGAAGCCAATAGCCTTGCGATGTTCATCCGCAAGGATCAGCTGCAAAAGTGCGAGCTGCGATTGCCACTGGGCAAGCGGCACAATCATATCTCGACCACGGTCACGTCGTAGCTTCAGGACTTCGACAAAAACTCCGGCGATCTCCTCGGCAGTTGCAAGGTCTCCGTTCTCTACACGCCCAACGAAGAGGTTTGCAAAGCTTTCTCCATCGACGTCCTTTAGCTCTGCGCAAACGTCACTAATAATCGGCATGCGATTATACTCAGACATCTTTTCCAACTTTCTTCTGCGACCGAAGGGCTGGCTTCGTAGTTCTGGTTATTTGTTTCCGCTGAAAGCCATGATCATCTGCGCCCCGGTTCCTTGGCCTGCATACCAAGGACTAAGATTGACGCACTCTAATTGGTCGAGACGGACGTTGATCGCAAAAGCACCTACCAACAAGCGAATAAACTTGCATCATCACATCAAAAAAATTGAATCAACCAAAAAAAAAAATCGTGTTGACTTTGTCGGGGTCGTGTCTCGCCCGACGATGACAGTCACCGCTGCGCCCATCAAATCCGGCCAATGTCGGCTCAACTCAAGCCGAAGCATTAGATCTTTCAACCAAAAGTTCTTCTCGCCTATCGTCGTGACTGGGGACGACTATGCATGGCTACGATCTGGCTCCCGTTCGCCATCTAAGGCGTGTCCATCGTCAGAGTTTTCAGGACAGTTGAGCGTATGAACTAAGAGAGTATCCGGCCCATCGGATTGCTCTTCATGCCGCAGCTTTGAAGTGGTTGCTGCGGCGTTGTTCGATGGTACGGCGTTTGATCTCCTTCGCATTTCCAGGATGTTTTGGCCTCTTCCGAAGTACACATCTGCGGGCGTCAGGTTGTCCAGGCTTTCGTGATAGCGGTGGTGGTTATAGTGGTCGACGAAGGCCGCGACCGCGCGCTTCAGATCACCGGGCAGGTAATAGTTTTCAAGTAGGATGGCATCTCTTACGCAATCAGCTCAATCTGTCCTGTGAGTGCTGAAGGCGAACACAAGGCGGGAACGCAACTACACGCAATGGGGTTGCAAAGGGCAATGTTATTGGTTTGCAGGTTTGCCGATGATTGCCCCCATGACCAAACCGAACACGACATGGCCCATTAGGGCCACCATGGCCTTGGGTGGGCTGCCAAAGAAAAAGCCCTGCCCGAGAAGCGGCATGACCACCGCCATCGCGACGAGGTAGAGAGGGATCATAAAGATGGCGCCCCGCAACCAGGCAGGCCCCGGCAGATGGCGGATCCCTAGGATGAGGTAGGCGATCGGAAATACCACGGTGCCCGTTACGAAATGGGCTATCACCCCGGCTGTATGCGAACCGCCAAGCATCGGGGCCATCAGAGCCGCCACGTCCATTGGCTGCCCGATCACATGAGGCTCAACGAACAGCCGCCATCATCGTAAACACGACGGTGCCGAGGAAGCCTCCGACAAGAGCCCGGATTAATTTTCCCTTGATGAGGGTTTCTGTCTGCGCAACCTGAGTAGTCATCGTTTATCTCTCTTTTCTGCGACATGTCTCCCACCACCCTTTGCGCTTTCCTCGCAGTGAGCGGCGGTGCCATGCATCTAATTCGTCGTAGCGCTTACAGCCTACGGCACACAGCGATTTGCATGAGAATTATTCTGAGCCATGGCCAAGTGAACATCTTCAACTTGGCCAAGAATGCTGGAACCAGTGTCAATCAGATTGAACGCTTTTATGCGCGACACCTGCCTCTATCCCGCGAGATGGCCAAGAACCTGCAGAGCTTTGGAGAAGGTTAGTTGAGTGTGAGGTTCTCTTTTGCAGAAAACTTCCGGCGCGTCGCTCTACGAATGTCCCGGACGGTCTTGTCTGCGCTGCCCGGACGGCGCTCATTCCTGTCAGTTATCGTCACCCTCCTCGGGGCTACGATGAACCGGAAAGTCTCTCTTACGCAATCAGCTCAATCTGTGCCGCGACTGCTGACGAGGAACAGCATCTACCATTTCTCGGCGCCACATCCCCTATTTGCTATATCTGTAGCCCCGGCATCGACGAGGAGCCGGCCTTTGAGGAATGATCGGCCAATGAGAATTGGATAGTCCATACCGCTGCGATCTGTCAGCGTAAACTCAGTTACTGCCGTGATGCCCGCAATGCAGATTTTCATGTTAACCACCGTCCGCTGTTGTGCCGCGACGCCCGCTCGTTTGACCCGTGCTGTGCGCACGACCCTAGCTTCAATAGGTCTGGAAATCAGAGGCGGCTTTGAAATGGTGAACCGTGCCCAAGCCTCTTCATTTCTCTGGAATTCATGGATATTGATGGCATGAATTGACGACGTATGTGCTCCCGTATCAAGCTTCGCCGGGAATGAGGTGGAAATGCCGGGCAGCCAAATATGCTCGGCGTATCCAGCAATAGGTTTCTGATCCGCGAGCGAAATATCCATGGGCGCCGTATGCGGCACTGCGGACAGCACCGTGGCAGCACATAAACGAACCAATCTGCGCACAGCTAAATAATCTCATCTTCATCGAATAGTGGATCATCACCGAGTTCTTGGGCGATCACACCAATGCGCTCCTCCGCCTCCCCCACCTGGCCCACGCGTGCGATGTGGAACAGCGCATCGCCTTGATTGACAACCGGCAGGTTAAGCCGACCAATTATAAGTCCCGAAATACTCGCACTGACTTTTTCCTCGACATCTTCATAAGGGTTGGCAATGACGCCAAGGAGCTCCCCCTCGGTGACGCTATCTCCGGTAGTTTTGAATGCACGAAATAACCCTCCGTCGGGAGCGCGGTCCCAACGGCTTTCTCGCGAGAGCGCCAGGCTTGTTTTATTCGCACGCAAACTTCCTGGACTTATCATCCCGAGCTCGCGCATGACGTGAAGTATCCCCCTTGTGCCAACTCGAATTCCAAACTCATCAAGGCGCAAAGCCTCACCGGCCTCAAACACGATGACATCGGTTCCGTTCTCCTTGGCGCAATGCCGAAGGGATCCAGGTCGGAGGGGCGCATCTAAGATCACAGGCGCACCGAACGAACGGGCGAGTGCTAAGAGCTTAGGTTCGTTTGCGTCCAGACGCACTTGCGGTAAATTCGGACGATTGATTGCCCCGGTATGTAGATCGATACCCACCTGCGATCGATCTACAATTTCCCGCATGAACATATTTGCAATCTGACTTGCGAGAGAGCCAATTTCGCTACCCGGAAAGCAGCGGTTTAAGTCACGCCGATCTGGCAGATAGCGACTGTGCGAGAGGTAGCCGAAGGTGTTGACAATTGGGATGCAAAGTAAAGTACCCTTGATCGACTTAAGCGCTTTTACACGTAACAAGCGACGAATAACCTCGATACCCAGCACTTCATCGCCATGGATTGCAGCTGACACAAAAAGCGTAGGACCCGGTCGGCGACCATGGAGGACGTGGACGGGTAAGGTCACCGGGGTGTGGTTGGAGAGCTTTGCAACCGGAAGGTCGACGAGACAGCGTTGACCCGCCGCCACACTAAAGTCTCCAATTTTGAATGCCTCGCGCATTCTTCAAAATCACCCTGTCCCTTTGGTGCGGGTTTTTCCTTGCTTAGCATTCTTTTCAATGAACTGAATGATCATGCCAGCCACATCAATGCCAGTTGCATTTTCAAGACCTTCGATTCCTGGTGATGAGTTGATTTCCATGATCACGGGCCCGTGATTGGCCCGGAGCATGTCAACGCCGCAGACATTTAGCCCCATGGCCTTTGCGGCGCTCACAGCTGCTGCCCTCTCTTGAGACGTGATCTTGACCGTGCTGGCTGAGCCGCCTCGGTGTAGATTAGATCTGAAATCTCCTTCGGCACCTTTGCGCAGCATTGATGCGATAACGCGGTCGCCCATCACAAAGCAGCGAATGTCGGACCCGCCGGCCTCTTTTATAAATTCCTGCACCAGAATATTGACGTTGGCCCCACGGAACGCTTCGATCACTGACTTCGCCGAGTTCCTTGTCTCTGCTAAGACAACGCCGATGCCTTGTGTGCCCTCCAAAAGCTTGATCACAACGGGTGCCCCCCCGACCATATCGATAACTTCACCAGCTTGTTTGGGGTCATGTGCAAATGCTGTTACCGGTAGGCCAATCCCACGTCTGGCAAGGAGCTGCATAGAGCGTAGTTTATCGCGAGAACGCCCGATGGCGACAAACTCGTTCAATGGAAATACGCCCATCATTTCGAATTGCCGTAATACAGCGAGGCCATAGAAAGTCACCGAAGCGCCGATGCGAGGAATGACAGCGTCGTAGCCTTCGAGACGCTTGCCCTCATAATGAACGAACGGCTTATGAGAAGCGATATCGATCGTGCAGCGTAGTGTCTTGATCATGTCTAGCGTGTGGCCGCGCGCCTCAGCCGCTTCCTGCAAACGCTTATGCGAATAGAGCGTATGGTTCTGCGCCAGCATTGCGATCTTCATATCAATGACCTTTGTTCGTACTGACTGAAATTAAGCGATAATCCAATGCCGATTCAGCGAGGCATTCCGGCAAGGAAAGACTTTCCAGGATTGATCAAGAAATGCTCGCGAATGGCAGCACGGCCAAGAAGCATCCGAAAACCCATCTCATCGCGGCGCGTTAATGAAAGCTCAATGGGCCATCGATGTTGCCCAACCTGGGCCAATGTTGAGATAACGAAGCGCTGCTGGCGATGACCGGTTGAACTCTTAATGATGCGGCGATCAATCAGTGGCGCCTTACATTTTGCAGCCTTGCGATTGTCTCGCTGTATCGGATGAAGCTCGAAGGTGACGTACTCCTCGCCATTCTCATTAAGGAGCGCAAGGTTCCATGCATGAAGGCTCGACGTCCTAGCGCCAGTGTCGATTTTGGCTTTTAGGATGACGTTGCCAAGTTCGGGCAAACTTACCCATTCTCGCCAACCGATCATTGGCAAATCACCTGCTCGCGCGCTTTGATTTCGATGATGCGATGAACGATTTGGCCGGCCCGGCATATGCACTAAGCTCATTCTTCGTAAGCCCCATCGTCCTCGGTATCCCTAAATTCCGGCATAGGTGCTGAACGCGGGGTGATCTGATCCTCATTGACGCGGCGATAACTTGACAACGTCCGCTGGCTTAACACGGCGAAGTAATTCTGCATGTCAATCAGCACGTAACCTAGCTCGAATAATTCCCTCCAGAATCTGATCGACGTCGTCTTCATAGAGCCGCCGTCGCCCCGAGAGTTCGCGCATGAGTTTCAACGAGATCCGGAAGCGTCCTAGCTGCTTTCCCCCAAAAGACACGTCGTACAAAGCCGCTAGTTCCCAGGCCACCTGCTTGTGCATCGCGCCCCACAAATAATAATTTATTTATTGCTAGGTACATATTTTTCTTCTACCTGGCAAGATAAATTTGCTCCGGAGGTGGGCCGTGGACGGCAGTGACACTAGTAAAGCCCTGCGCGCCCTGGAGGCCTTACGCTCAGCCATTCGCGATGAGAATGCAACGGCGGCGGAAGCAGCGATCGAGGGGCTATCAGTAAGCGATGGTGCACGGACCCTGTTGCATCTCGACCAAGCAGAACAGGTCAAAGCGATCGAATTGATCGATCCGGAAGTGGCTGCCAGGGTCGTCGAACAAATGCCCGATGGTTCCGCTGCCGCGCTAATCGAGGGACTCGATCCCGATGACGCTGTCGAAATTTTCGACGAACTCGATAGCGATGACCAGGCTGATATTCTCGGTGAAATGGACGACGAGGATGCTGAGGCAATTCTCGACGGTATGGGAAGATCGGACTCTCGTGCTGTTCGCCGTCTCATGTCGTTTCCAGACGACACAGCGGGCGGGATCATGATGCTTGAGGTCTTCAAATTTCGTGAGAGTGAGACAGTCGCCGATGTCTTAAGGCGCTTGATCCATCAGGGTGAGGACTTTGAGCGCTATCGCGGCCAACACCCCTACGTTGTCTCTGACAAGGAACATCTGCGAGGTGTTGTCTCGTTAAGGAGGTTATTGACGTCATCGCGCACTTCATTGCTCCAAAACGTCATGTCACCAGCTACCTCCGTTCGCCCCGAAACGCCTATTTCTTTGTTGCGCGATATTTTCGACGAAAACGCGTTTCTTGGACTTCCCGTTGTCGATCAAGAAGGGATGCTGCTGGGGGTCGTGTCTCGTGACGCCCTTACGGAGGCGGAGCTCGAACGTGCCGAGGCTGACGTTCAGAAGCTCCAAGGCATAGTAAACGAAGAGCTGCGGTCTATGCCCACTTGGCTTAGGGCACGCCGAAGGCTGTCTTGGTTGACGGTCAATATTGGACTAAACATTTTGGCAGCTAGCGTCATTGCGCTGTATGAAGACACGCTCGCCGCTGTGATCGCACTTGCGGTCTTCCTTCCAATCGTATCCGACATGAGTGGCTGCTCGGGCAACCAAGCCGTCGCTGTTAGCCTACGCGAACTTTCTTTGGGGGTCACCCGGCCTGCCGACTTGGGTCGTGTTTGGCTGAAAGAGGTCGGAGTAGGGCTCATTAATGGCATTGCACTTGGCGTACTGATCGCGTTGGCGGCGTGGTTGTGGAAAGGAAATGCTTACATCGGTTTGGTTGTAGGTGTTGCCTTGGCGCTGAACACAGTGATTGCTGTGTCGATTGGCGGAACAGTACCGCTCATACTTAAGCGCTTCAATGTCGATCCAGCGGTTGCTTCTGGGCCTATGCTCACCACCATCACTGACATGTGCGGCTTTTTTCTCGTCCTAAGTCTTGCTTCGGTGATGTTGCCGCTTCTGACCTGAAGCCTTGCGGACGGTTTGATAAAGCGCGGGAGGCCAGGTTCGACGTTATTGTTTCGTACTATCGTTTCACTCTGCGGAGATTGGCAATGTTGCCTGCCTCTTTCGGTGCGCCGTGCGCACAATCGGAGCCCGGCATTGGAGACAATGAGTTGAACAAGGATAAGCCTAGAGTTGGGGTGCACGGATCAGGACTACCGACGATCCACGCCACTCTTACACCACAAGGTGCCCCGCGATTACTCGTGATGTTTCATCGTGCACTCTTATGGACCTCGCAGCATTTGGAACCAGCATCCGGTGGGCGTATCTGCACGGCACAAAGGCAAGCACTAACGGGTTCTCGAATTCCGCAATCGTCTCGATCGCTTCTGTTTTTCAAATAGGTGGGGCAGGATGCCGAGGTTCGTTCACTGCATTGCTTGTGCCCGCTGGTCGGCACTGCTGATGATTTTGCTATCTCTGCTCTGCGGCACGGTAGCGACTGCTGAGGATGCGCGGAATTCCGACGGAACCTCTGATAAAAAACCGGAGTTAAGCTGGCCCTCGGCCTGGCCAACGGAGGTCACGAAACCTCTTCGGAGCGAAAAACTCTCGAAAGCTAAAGATGGAGCCGCACGCGCTAAGAGCAACGCTGCTGGCTCCGATACGAAGCGAGAACTGCCCCAGGCAGTGCCGGAAGTGTCCCGCCCGACCGACGAAGCATCCACCCCAGAAGCTGGCGCCAGCCCCAAACGTGTGGAGGGTGCCGCACAAGAGCCCGCAATTCGACCAAAAAAAACTGGGCAGTTGGCGGAACCCGTGCAGCTAGCGGAAAGCCTTGCACGAGAAATAGAAATAGCCCGATCGCTCTCCAACCGCTTGGAGTTTGTGGAGAAGGCTGTCAATCGTGTCCGCGACCGGGACGATGAACTAAACCAGCGGCTGCCGACCATCGATAAAATAATCGCGGATGCAGTCGCTGCGGCTAGCCTGCTCAGGCCCGATCGTGCCGATATCAAGTCGCAGATCGACAGGCTCGGTTCTGCTCCCAAAGAGGGAGACAACGAGGCAGAAAGTATCGCGAAGGAGCGACAACACCTCAACGCGATCTACGCTGAGGTCGACGGCGCGATCAAGTCTGCCGAACTCACGGTCGTACGAGGCCGGCAGCTGCTCTCCCGTATTCAGGAACTGCGTTTGCAGATTTTTCGTCGCGGTCTTCTGAGCCGTTCGCCAACGCTCATCTCACCGTCTTTATGGTCAGATGCAATAGAGACGTTGAATCCGGCGGGAGCAGAAATCGTCGCCATCTTCAGCGACTGGGTGTCGAGGGTGCGCGGTCGTTTCAGATTAGTCGTTTTCGTCCTCGGCGCCGCCTTGGGTGTCGGGATCGCTTTGCACATCGGCGCCCGTCGGGTTCGCAGACGGATGCGCAAACTCCCGATCGCGGAAAACCCTCCCTTCGCTAAACGCGTCCTGATTGCCGGATTGGATGCACCGCTCAGAATGCTGCCCAAAATCGCCTCGGCCGCGATCGTTTACATAGGGCTTCAAGGATTAAGCTTGCTCTATCTACAGCTGGGCGGTCTCGCCGATGCGACCCTCAAGGCCGTTGTAATAAGTGCCGCCAGCACTGCCTTCGCCACAACCTATTTGCAGCCAGCACGCCCCGACTGGCGTATCATTGATTTTGGCGACGCGGCAGCGTGGAGAGTGCGAAAGATTGTTCGGTTCACCATTTATCTTTTCGCGCTGGACGTGTTCGTAAGGGCCGTTATCAGTGAACTGGCACTACCATTGTCAGTAAACATATTGTGGACATCCCTGGTTTGCTTTGCATATGCGATCACATTTCTACGAGGTGCCCGTACCCAGCTGGCGAAGCCGGAGACTTCGGACAGGCCCATAACCTTTATCACTGGTCCACTCATCAAAGGCCTGCTGGCAATTGCCACGATCGCGATCTTACTCACATTACTCACCGGGTACGTTGCTCTAAGCCACTACATCGCGACGCGGCTACTGATTGTTGGCACGGCAGTTTTCCTGCTCGTTACTTTCTATCTGGCAAACAGGGCTATCGCGGCGGAGCCCGACCTCGTTGAAAACGACGCGGCGAGTCGTGAGCAAACCTTGCCAATCGGGATCCGGCGCCGGGTGGCGCGCGGCCTCTCGGTCCTACTTGACATGGTCCTCTTTGTGATCGCGATCCCGGTGTTGATGTTATCCTTCGGGATTGCGCCGAATGAAATTTCAACGCTGGCGAACCGGGCTCTTTTCGGCTTCGAGGTCGGCGGAGTTGAAGTCTCACTGCTGAACATCGGTTTCGCACTTGGTTTGTTTGCCGTCATCTTACTGCTGACGCGAATGCTGCAGCGGTGGCTGGGCGAGACCGTCCTGCACCCGAGTCGGACAGAGCAGGGTCTTGGCAATTCGATCCGCACAGGAATTGGGTATCTTGGGTTTGGGGTCGCGGCGCTTGCCGGGCTTTCTTATGCGGGTCTTGATATTACGAACCTCGCCCTCGTCGCCGGCGCCCTCTCGGTAGGTATCGGTTTCGGCCTACAGTCCATTGTCAATAACTTCGTTTCGGGATTGATCCTGCTTGTGGAGCGTCCGATCAATGTTGGAGACTGGATCAGGATTGCGGGTACTCAGGGGCACGTCCGCAAGATTTCGGTGCGTTCTACCGAAATAGAGACCTTCGAGCGGGCCAGCGTGATCATTCCGAATTCCGAATTGATCAGCGGTACCGTGACCAACTTGACGTTGCGCAACGCGCTGGGTCGGATCACCATTCCGATCGGGGTTAGTTATGCCAGTGACCCGGATCTCGTCCAGAGGCTACTGCTTGAGGCGACAGAGGAATCCAGTTCGGTGTCCCGCCATCCAGCACCTTTTGTCGTATTTGAAGGTTTTGGGGATAGCTCTCTTGATTTCTCACTGCGTGTCTATGTATCGGACGTCAGTTCATCCTTGGCTACACAGACCGAGTTGTGCAAAATGATCCTGTCAAAATTCCGTCAATCGGGCATCGAGATTCCTTTCCCTCAGCAGGACTTACATCTGCGTGATCTCGACGGGCTAAAGGCCGCCTTAGAACGGGCACTGGAGCAACAAGGTCCGTCCGCTGGGCCGGATTTTTCAGGCGCCACAGAGGATCCCGGTAGCAACGGGAAGTCGCGAAAACCGCGTTGATGCGCAACCTTTCCCCCGATGAACTATCGCCACCGTTCCTTAGATCCATCACGCAGCCTCAATTCTCAAAGAGCGGGTCAATTAGGTTCGTGGAGATTTATCGGAAAGTCCCTGCTCCTTATTTTCCCGTTATTGAAGCGGCCATTTCACGGAGTCCTTCAAGAATTGGCGCATAGGCCTCATTGTCTCGCTCCTCGGGATAAGAGGCATACACCGGGTAAACAAATCGTCGCGCGCGCGTGACGACACGGAGACGCTGCTCCGTGATAAACGGCTGAGCTATGCGTAACGGGAAGTAGCCGGCGGATTTGGTGTTTAGAAGATAGCTGATGCCGATGGCGCCAAGATCCAGGTGTAATCCAGTGTTCGAGAGTTCTGGATAGGTATCTGCGTGATCTGCAGCAAATTCAGGACCCCAGTTCACAAACACATACGATCCCACCTGCTTGATTGAGAGGTGCTCTTCACTGCTGACAAGCACCAACTCGTCATCCATGAGATGTTCGACTTGGATGCCAGGTCGGGCTTGCGCCCTGTAGACAACGGCAACGTCAATCGTTCCCTCAGATAACCGGTCCATGAGCACTTGAGACGGGCTGAAGGTCGCGGTTATTGCGAGATCTGGACGGTATTGGCGGAGCCACGCAACCCAATCCAAAAGGAAGCCTTCCCAAAGACTTATTTGGGCGCCGACAGTCAGATGATCGGTGTGATGCTCAGAGAGCGAAACCTCAAGCTGTGCGTGATGCCAGACCCTGAGGAGGGCCATCGCGTGACGCTGGAACTGTTCTCCGGCAGGTGTCAGACGGGCGCCCAACTTTGAACGTTCAAACAAACGTCGCCCCAGCACATCTTCTAGGGCTTTAACGCGCATACTGACCGTAGACTGTGTCACGTTTAGGCGGTCGGCGGCATCTTTGAAGCTTCCGGTCTCAGCGATCGCTGTAAACGTCTTTGCAAGGGTCACGTCCATCTCTAAGTGTCCCGCCCTACTTCAAAATATATGACGTCAAATAACAATAATATTCGTTTGTCAAATTGATTCTTCGCAAGCATATTCCACGCAGGTTCAAACGAACCGTCCATTAAGCCGCAGCAACATGAAGCAAAAAAACAAAGCCACACCGAATGTGGCTCCAAGGAAAACCGACAAGCCGGTAAAGATGACAAGAAAAACCCAAAACTCGGTCAATTAGGTATCGGAGGATATTGTGATGTTGAGCGTAAAGCGTCCAGCAATTGGTTATGCAATCGCGTTGATCGCGTCGGTTAGTTTCTTACTCGCCTACATCATAGCGGCACGGGCCGAGACGTCAGCTCGGATACTTAATCTCGACCAGAAGGCCTATAAGATCACCGTCGAAGAGGCCAACGCCAAGCGTGAGTTAAGCCTTGGGCCGAAGCAGGAACTTGCAAACATCTGCGCTTCCGAGTGCTTGCTTGTGATCGATGGCGATCCAGAACCTTACCAAATTGCCGCGTATGACCGCATCATGATCGAAGAAGGACAATTGTTCTACCGGCCGGAAGAAGACGCGGCCGCTGGTGCAGACCAGAAAGAAGAAACGGAAGATGATCCGGAGCCTACTCCTGCTCCTGCGCCTGATGAAGGCGGTACGCAATAGTAGAGCGTTAGCGTCCAAATCATGTCGCATTTATTATCGGTGCTGCTTTATGGAAAGGCCATCCCAGAAGCAGCGCCGGCTTTTTCGCTGTCAGTATATGGAAATCGCAACAACCTGGATAACAGAATCTGCTCCAAGTGCCTTCGCAGCCCGATGAAGTCGGCAACAAATTCTCAGACCAACTCATTCGACTTAACATCCAAAGAAAGAAACGAATTATGAGATCACTTGTCGTACTCACAGCCATACTGTTGGCTGTGGGATCAACACAACCTGTTCGTGCTGATGGTGATGTTGCGAAAGGCGAGAAGATTTTCAAAAAATGTAAGGCGTGTCACGCTGTTGGCGAGGGGAGCAAGAACCGCGTAGGCCCCATGCTCAACGGTATTGTTGGAGCCGCAGCCGCCTCGGTGGCAGATTTTGAATATTCACAAGCATTCCTAGCGAAGAAGCAAGAGGGGCTCGTTTGGTCGGAACAAAACTTGACGGCCTATCTTGAAAACCCCAAGGACTTTATCAACGGCACAAAAATGGTATTCGCTGGCCTCAAAAAGCCGCAGGAGCGAGCCGACCTAATCGCCCACCTAAAGACGGTCAAATAGGAGGCTGGTTGAATTGGTGACATCACGGCTGATGCGCCAAACTGGTGTTTTTACACCAGCAGCTATTCAGGCGGCACAAAAAATTTTAGATGCTACTCATGATCTTTGAGTGCTATTTTGTGCCGACCAGCCGCATGCCTATTATCTTAGTATCAAATATAAAACGACGCTTAAATGACGGATTCAAATGACGAGCTTCAACCAACGGTGACGGCCATTTTATTTGGACCTCCTTTCGCCGAGCAGGCCGAGCTTTCGGAAGAGCCAAATTTCCGCACCTGCGAGGACAAGCATCAATAGAACGACGACCCAAAAGCCGTAGGCAGATTTTGATCCCGGCATCCCACCGACATTGATACCTAACAAGCCGGCAAGCAAGCCGAGCGGAAGGAAGATCGCTGCGACGATAGATAGGACGAGCATCGTCCTATTCATTTGTTCGGCAAGCAAGTTGGCGACCGTATCCTGAACTACAGCCGCTTTCTCTCGCATGGCATCCAACTCCTCTACGTATCGGGTCAGTCTATCGCCACTCTCGCGAAGTTGCCCGCGGTGCCAGTCTTCTAGCCAGTCAACACGAGCAGTAAGCAGCTGAGTGATAGCGTCGCGTTGTGGGGACAAAAAGCGTCTAAGTGGAATTATCTTCTGGCGGGTCGACACGAGCAGCGGCCGAACAGAGGACGGCGCTTCTTTGCTTGCCAACTCCTCTAATTCGTCAATTTCTTCATCCAATGATTGAATGACGCCTGCCATGCGATCTACGAGACCGCTATGCAGATCGACAATAAACTCGCCAACGCTACGTGGGCCATCGTTATTGTCACAACGCTCCCTGATTGCCGAGATGCTAAGCAGGGGTCGCATGCGTGCGCTAATTATGCGATTAGGTTCGACCCAAAGACGAATTGAAATCATATCGGTAGGATCGGAGTGGGGTTGTAGGTTGACCCCTCGGAGAATAATGAGCGAGCCCAGGGGCGTCATCGTGGCACGAGGCCTCGTTTCATTCGCAAGAAGAGCCTCTACAGCGTGGGGGTGCTGACCAAGTTGTCGACTAATTAATTCGTGTGTGTGCGACCCGGCCACGTCAAAATGCAGCCAAATCCACTCGTCGCTGCGTGGCCCGTCGTTGAGCTGCGTTGAGGCGAGCCGCTCAGCTGTCCTATCCGATTTGATTCGATACGCGCAGATCAGACCATCAAGCTCACCCATCTGCCCCTCTAAAATTTGCCTTTCGATGCCGCACGTTGGACGCGGGTCCCAATTATACTGAGTTTTGAAGTTTATAGCTTTTGGCTGCGACAAGAGCGCTCGTTATACTACGGACCATTTCGTTCGTGGGCGGGCTACCTTTTTTTCGCGACGGGCACCAACCATCTCTCCGCGCTGGGTTGAGCGATCGCCGAGCTTAAGGTCATCGGGAAGACCGGTGCCCGAAATCATATAAGAGAAATCGCACATTAGCAGCCCAGGGGCATTGTCACGTTTACTCGTGTGCTGCGCGAAAATGCACGGCGTCGCCATGTTTCACGCCGCAGCAGTCATGGCATCCCACCTGTCCATAGCTGCCGCTCGGAACTGTCGCATTGTTCTGCGTGAGATCAGATGACGCTGGACGTTGAAAGTGTTGTAGATAGCGGCGTGGGTTGAGAGAAATCGTTGCGCGGCACCAGCTGATTTGAATCGCTGCATCCGTCGTTCTCTTTGCCGTATCGGGAGATGCGAATTCTCGGCCCGATTGTTGATCCGACCGCCGGTTATGTGGCGAGCTCTCATCCCAAGTTCGCTCAATGCCGCGCCATATGATGGCAGTTTGTCTGTCATGACGGCGTCTGGCGAGAAGCCTTGTGACTTGAGCAGTTTCCGCATCAGCTTCAAGGCTGCTCGCTTGTTTCGGCGCGATTGCACCAGCACGTCCAGCACTTCCCCTTCGCAATCCACGGCACGCCACAAATACATCGTCTTGCCGTTGATCGAGACGAACATCTCATCGAGATGCCAACGCACATCGGCAGGTGGATGTGATCTTCTGAGCCTTCTAGCATAGTCCGAGCCGAACTTGATCGACCAGCGGCAGACGGTCTCATACGAAACATCAATGCCTCGCTCAGCCAGAAGGT
>CAVWAT010000002.1:0-9864 GCA_963753045.1 uncultured Alphaproteobacteria bacterium | reverse complement strand
ACCCTGCAAGCTCATGTCCATGTCAAACCTCCCAATGGTTTCTGAGTGCTACGCCTGTCATTTGAGCACATTGCTCTGTGCGTGAGGGTCTTTGCCGATGCGCCGCAGGAAGTAGACCCATGTCAGCGCAGAGGTAATCGGCAGACCGGCCATTAGGAGAGCCATCTTGGTCTCTTCTTGTAAGTTCGATTCCGTGATGATGTTTCCCGCAGCGACCGTGAACATCAAAGCAACCAAGATTGTTGCGATAGCCTCCCAGGCGATGCACCAGATTGTGATCGGCCAGCTAATGCCGCCCTTTCGCCGGAAACGGATAGCCATTGCTACTGCGAACAATTGCACAAACACAGCCAGTGATAGTGCAATGAGGGTGATGGTGATGTTGGTCTGCATTTCTTTTCATCCTCTAAGGAGCCGTCATTACCCGATGAGGGTTAATTTGGTGCAGACTTCGAAGCGTGTCTGTGACGCAGGTAACGGGATGCATGGCAAGCGTCCAAGCCTCCGGACGCACTCGCTAAGCCCGCTTCCTGACCCGGTCTTTCAAAGTTTTTTCGGCTTGTTTCTCCGGGAACAGCAGCGTTGCGGGACCCTGCCTATGGTGGCTGCATCGACGGGAAAGACCAGACCGTCAAACGCATCACCTGAAGGAGACAGGGACATGTTCACGGCCATCGACCCTAAATACGCAAAGACGACCCTCGCCATCGCAGCTATGTGCGTCGTCTCCGCAATCGTCATACAATTATTTTCAGTACTCCACTCAGAACCAGGTGTAGCGAACGACTGGCTTCAGTTAGTCAGTGGCGTCCTTAGTGGAGTTTGCCTTTTTAGCCTCTACGTTCTCACTGTTTTGGCCATGCTTCACTGGTATGAAGTCACGCTCGTTGATGGGTCCAGCCAGACAATGGAAAACGGCACGACTCAACACGCAGCGTGATCCTTGGCAACTGATACCTGCTGGCGCAACTCGCCTTGCGCTGCGCTCGACCGCAGCGCGTTCTCCAATTGCTGAAGGTGCTTTCCGATCAGGCCAAACCCATCAACGCGACGGTACTGGCGCCTCCTCCTCGCTAGCCGTCGACCTTGCCCGCGCTCGGTCGTAAGGCCTGAGCGCGGGTCTCTTCTCAGCGCCTAGCGTGATCCCCGGTAGTTTATGCCTGCGGGTGCAACTCGCCCCACCACTTCTTGAGCCGCGTGGCTCCGTCCGGTGGCTGCGCCCAAGACGATTCTGATTAAGGGCCGAATTGAACTTATAGGTAAGCGATGGGGTGGACGCCCCTCGACGGCATTTAAGTGCCAGGATTGCGGTGTTGAGAACCGCGTACAAAGGAGGCGTCCGTGGAAGAAGTTAGCATAATTGGTTTAGATCTTGCGAAGAATTCGTTTCAGCTCCACGGGGCGAGTGCAGACGGCGCCGTTGTCTTCCGCAAGAAGTTAAGCCGGAGCCAGGTGCTCAAATTTCTGGCCGCGCACCCCAGATGCATTATTGCGATGGAGGCTTGTGCCAGCGCCCATCATTGGGGACGAGCGCTCGGCGAATTAGGTCATGATGTTCGTCTGATCGCACCGATCTATGTGAAGCCTTTCGTTAAACGACAAAAGAATGATGCAGCGGATGCTGAAGCGATTTGTGAGGCGGCACAGCGTCCGACCATGCGGTTCGTCGCTGTGAAGAGCGAAGACAAACAGTCGTCCGCAATGATCTTCAAGGCCCGCGATCTCCTGGTTCGCCAGAAAACCCAGACGATCAATGCTCTGCGAGGCCACCTTGCCGAGTTCGGCATTGTTGGTCCCAAAGGGACGGCTCATTTGGGCCGACTTATGAGCCATGTCGAGGCCCCTGATACTGGTCTGCCGAAACCGGTCTGCGCCGTTTGCCTGATGCTCATCGATCTTGTGCGAACTCTAATCGAGCAAATCCGCGCACTCGATGCTGAGATTAGGGCCCGCTCCCGCACCGATGCGGTTGCCAAACGTTTGATGACGATCCCTGGCGTCGGTCCCGTCATCGCGACGGCATTAGAGGCGTTGGCTCCACCTGCCGAGACCTTCAGGCGTGGTCGTGACTTCGCTGCCTGGATGGGATTAACACCCCGACAATGGTCAACTGGCGGCAAGCCGAGACTTGGCAAAATATCAAAAATGGGTCAGCGAGATCTTCGTCGTCTCCTGATTATCGGCGCATCGGCTGTTGTATGTTGGGCCAAGAAACGAGGTGCCCCAGAAGGCTCTTGGCTCGCCCGCATGCTTATGCGCAAACCACCTATGTTGGTTGTCGTGGCATTGGCCAACAAGATGGCGCGGATCGCCTGGGCACTTATGGCTCACGGAGGAATATACCGAACTCCAGCACGTGCCGCTTAAGCTGCACGAACGCTGCGAGGCTGTCGAAGATGTGAGCAGGTCGATCGGAGGTATGGGCAAACGGTCATTGAGACGGGATTGGGAAAACCAGGCCAGGCGGACAGCGCCTATCGCGCGCGCGTAAGCGTATTGGACCCAACCCTCGCATCTCCATACAGGCCCGCGGCGCGTGAAGAGCCGCACATCGAGGCCGGACACACGTCAGCACCTGACCACATGCTCACCGAAGAAAAGAATTTGCTTGCATTTACCAGGGCGTCCACACACGTCCGCCGCAGACCGCCTTACGCAGCGTCGCCTTCCCAGTCATAATATCCGCCTGCGATTGAGTGGGCAGTTAGCTGATGGCGCCAAGATCCAAGACACCACGCCGACGATGGAGCGAGACGTTCAAAAAGCGCGTCGCAACCGAAGCCTGCGAGCCAGGCGTGACGGTGGCGCAGGTAGCGCGGCGTTACGATCTTGATGCGCGGCGCGTGTCGAACTGGATGAAGAAGCTGGGTGCCGGCGACGCACTGGTCCCGGTCGAGGTAACGTCCGACGGCAACGGGTTGCTGACGCCGCTATGCATCGAGATAGATCTGCCTTGCGGCACGAGACTGCGGTGCGGCTCGGAGACAGACATTGAGCTAGTCAGGAGTGTGATTGCGGCATTCAGATCGAAGCGATGATCCCGGTTCCGGCAAGCACGAAGGTTTGGCTTGCGTCTGGCGTGACGGACATGCGGAAGGGCTTCAACGGCCTCAGCATGCTGGCCCAGGCCGCCTTGCAACAAGATCCATTCTCAGGCCATCTGTTTGTCTTTCGAGGCCGTCGCGGTGATCTGGTGAAGATTATTTGGTGGGATGGGCAGGGCGCCTGCCTGTTTTCCAAAAGGTTAGAGCGCGGGCGATTTGTGTGGCCGTCACCGATCAACGGCAAGGTGGCGATCACCTCGGCGCAGTTATCGATGTTGTTGGAAGGGATCGACTGGCGGGCGCCGGTGCGAACATGGCGTCCGTTGAAGGCAGGATAGCAACAGCCCTGCATGCTCTTTGACATCGTGGATTTATCGGACTTGCCGAATAACGTATCTGTTTGCCCATGACGACGAATGCAGCCCATACCTCTGAGGACAATGACGAGCTTCGCCAGCTCCTGGCTCAACGTGATGCTGAGATCGCCAGACAATCAGCAGAACTTCTGGCGCGTGATCTTCTTATTGAAAAACTCAAGCTGCAACTCGCCAATCTCCGGCGGCAACGGTTCGGCACGAGGTCCGAAGCGTTGGACAAGATCATCGGTCAGCTTGATCTGGCACTTGTCGAAGCAGAAGCAGCGGCCAAACGGCATGACTGTGAACCACCGCGCTCTGAGACGGAAGCCAAACAGCAACCAATGCGCAAACCGTTGCCCGAACACCTTCCGCGCGAAGAAGTCGTGCTGTCTCCCGGTGAGACATGCGAGCAGTGCGGCGGGGCACTACGTCATCTCGGCGAGGACGTATCCGAGACGCTGGAGTATGTGCCCGGACGCTTCAAGGTGATCCGAACGGTACGGCTCAAGATGTCATGCCGTTGCTGTGAGGCTATTCATCAGGTTCCAGCTCCATCGATGCCGATCGAACGGGGGCGGCCAGGTCCAGGCCTGTTGGCGCATGTGCTGGTCAGCAAATACGCGGATCACCTGCCGCTGTATCGGCAGTCTCAAATTTATGGGCGTGAAGGCATGCCGCTTGAACGGTCAACACTTGCCGACTGGGTCAGACAATCGGCAGCACTTCTCGCACCTCTCGCAGAAGCCATTGGTCGTCACGTCATGGCGGGTGCTGCCATCCACGCCGATGATACGCCGGTCAAGGTGCTGGCGCCGGGATCCGGCAAAACCAAGACCGGCAGGCTGTGGGTCTATCTGAGAGACGAACGGGATTGGGCTGGCGATCATCATCCAGCCGCGTTCTACAAGTTCACGCCGGACCGACGAGGCCAGTGGCCACGAGATCATCTCAAAGACTTTTCAGGTTGGCTACATGCTGACGGTGGCATTGTCACGTTTACTCGTGTGCTGCGCGAAAATGGACGACGTCTCCGTGTTTCACACTGCAGCAGTCACGGCATTCCACCTATTCATCGCTTCAGTTCGGAACTGGCGCAATGTTGTGCGCGAGATCAGATGGCGTTGAACGTTGAAGGCGTTATAGATCGCTGCATGTGTGGAGAGGAATTGTTGCGCCGAACCGGCGGACTTGAAGCGCTGCATCCGTCGTTCTCGCCGCCGTATCGGGTGATGAGAATTCTCGGCCCGATTGTTGATCCGACCGCCGGTTATGTGGCGAGCTCTTATCCCAAGTTCGCTCAATGCCGCGCCATATGATGGCAGTTTGTCTGTCATGACGGCGTCTGGCGAGAAGCCTTGTGACTTGAGCAGTTTCCGCATCAGCTTCAAGGCTGCCCGCTTGTTTCGGCGCGATTGCACCAGCACGTCCAGCACCTCTCCCTCGCAATCAACGGCGCGCCACAGGCATACGTTCTTGCCGTTGATCGAGACGAAGACTTCATCGAGATGCCAACGCGTATCAGCACGCGGGTGCGAACGTCTGAGCTTTCTGGCATAGGCCAAGCCAAACTTAGACGACCAGCGGCGGACCGTTTCATACGAGACATCGATGCCGCGTTGGGACAATATATCCTCGATATCGCGCAGGCTCAGAGGAAAGCGAAAGTACAGCCAGACCGCTTGCTGGATCACAGCGGTAGGGAAGCGATGGCGATGACAGGAAGAACTACTCATCGGACGTCGATAGCATACGGCATCAACTGAGCAGGCGCGTTACCGTGACAACACCTGTCGGCCGCAAGCGATTGCATTTATCGACAGTGCGAACGCAGAGTACGGGCCGACTGGTCACATCCTTCCGTGTTCCAGCCGGCCTAAAGTTCGACGTATCTCCTACCGCGGAATAGCAACGCTTCCACCGCTTTCTGCGTTGAGCACAACGACGAAGCGGCCGTCACCGCGTTCCACATCAAACGAATACTGTAGCCCTTCGCAATCTGTGGGCGTCACCGACGTATATCCCGACTTGTTTAGCTGGGCCGCTGCTTGAGCACAGGTGAACGCAGCCATGCGCATTTGAATTGCCGTTTGTTGAGAGGCGATGGGCGAGGCCGAGTGGCACTGGCAGCGGTCATTGCCCAAGCGGACAGTACCGCTGCAAGAGCTAAGCTCGAAGCAGTTATCTTCATATGAGGTCTCCTAAGTCGGATTTATGGACGCGGACTACTATGTGTGGAGACCTAGCGAGCGTCTGTTTCGTCGGAAACAGAACTCACCTGATGAAGACCCTTTCAGATGCATCTTACTGTCCCGTGTCCGGGTACGACGCACAGACTAAAACGACTTCCAAACCGAGAGGTTTGGGCTCGTCGTGAGTTCAGGAGGGACGCGATGAGACGCGGGGACATGCCGGCGCCACGGTGAGTAGAATGGCCCGCCAGGGTCAGCCGCAGAGTGACCCACCGCACTTCTTAGCCGACGAGAAGATTTGCATCGTGCTGGATGGCCTGCGCTGTGAAGAGAGCCTTGGCGAGCTTCGTTTTAACGAAGGCAACGAACAGACTTTCTTTTAACGCGGAGGACTGCCGCGGTCAGCTGACGGCTGAAGGCCGCACCGCGATCGAGAGCTTCCGGAAGGACGTCTCCACACGCGCCATTTTGGATGCCAGGGTTGATGCCTGGCGTAAGCAATTGCGTACAACGAACCAAGAGCGCAAGTTCAGCAATGTCTCCCGCTAGAGGACGGGCTCTTACGTCAGGGAATTTATCGTTCAACGACATAGGTAGCGAAAGATGCCGCAGCATCAGGGGCGGCGTCGTGAGGCTGCGTCGTTGATGAAACGCGGTAAAGATCAGTTTAAGCCCTGCGTTCACGCGGGCACCTGCGAGCTTCCGATCAGGCTAAATTTCTACCGGCGCGCGAACAAGGCAGCGGCGCCTCTTAGGCTATGCGCGACGTAGCGACGAAGCTCCGTTCGCACCGCTCCCAGGCCTCAGGTTCTTTATCTGAGCTGTTTCGTGAGAAACAGACACCTTCCCGCAGCATGAAGAAACTCATCGATAGGCACGGCCGAGTGGCAGCTCGGCCGATCAATTTGCACCTAACGACGCACAGCCAAATCCGACTGCAAAGAGGGATTAATTAAATGAAAGCTCGCTATTGGTCATTCGAGGGGCGCATCTCGCGAGGCACATTCTGGCGCGGGATTCTCTCAATTAACGCGCTTGTGTTCGCCACCCTTGCTCTTGTGATTATCCTGCCCGTTGCAGAGCCGTGGAATATCGCCGCGATCATTCCCGGTGGCCTGTTTTTAATATTCCGAACCAATGTACTCACGGCGCAGCGGCTGCATGATCTTGGTCAGCCAATGCGCGTGTTCTGGTCGCCATGGGAAGGCTTTCGTTGGATGTGGGCGATGAGCTTCTCGGCTGGCGAACAGGGGGTTAACGCGTATGGTCCGCCACCAAGAGGGGGCGGTTCGCGGCTAGAGCTGGTCGTGTTGGCCGGCGTGCTCCTAGCAGCGACGGGCATGTTTCGCAGCGCAGGCTTCGAGTGCAAAGCGTCGGTTTCTGCCAGCGGTTCTACGGCGGAGGAGGCAAACGCGCGTTGGTCTGAGAAAGTTGAGCGCGTCCATGGTCGCCGGTTCGCGCAATCGGGCATCAAGCTTTTGACCATGACAACGTGCATTGACGGAAGCTGCAGTGTTTCTGCGCGTGCCTGCGCGTTCGAGCTGGCCGCCGCGACAGATGAAAGAGCCGCAGTCGAAGCTCCAAAGCGCGAACGCGCTAGCGAAAGTGGCGTTGCGGGCACGCAGCAGCATTCTGTTATGCCGGCTCCCGCAGCTGACAGCAACCTCAGCAATCCTGCTCCAATTAGAGGCGCTGACAGCGCCAAAAACGCTCGCTCGGTGCAATACTGGCGCGACCTTGCCGAAGCAGCGCGCAAGAGCAAGGACTGGCAGGGGATGATTACAAATTATAACATGGTGATCGCTCTCGAACCTTAGGTTGCTGATCATTACGGCATTCGCGGCGCAGCCCATTTGGAGCTGGCGCAATACGAGCGCGCCCGCAATGATCTTCAGTGGGCGCTCGCTCTCGATCCCAATGTAAAATTCGCCTACTACGATCTTGGTCTTCTCCACCTCAAGACGGGCAAAAGGGCTGCCGCTGAAAAGAACTTCGGCGCCTACACTGAGCGAGCACCGGAGGACCCCGACGGTTGGAGCCAAAGGGGCTGGGTGCGTTCGCTTTTGGGTGAAAATACGAAGGGGCTCAAGGACCTCACCAAAGCACTCGAGCTCAATCCAACGGATTCCTGATGCGTTGGTGTGAGATGCGGTGTTGCCCGCGATCTAGGCAAACTCGAAATGGCAAGGGCTGACTGCAAAGCGGCGTTAGAGATCACGCCAGACAATAAGAATGCGCAATTTAATCTTGGCCTCATCAATTTCGATGAACAGAGATACGTCGCCGCGGAGGCAAACTTCATGCGTATCTGCAAATCGAAAGTCAGGATGCCGCGGCTTGGCGCTTGCGTGGGCAAGTACGCTTCAATCAAGGCAATAACCAGGGCGCAATTGACGACTATACTAGAGCTATCGAAATCAACCCTGGGGCGATCTATGCCTACGGCTACCGGTGCGCGTCGCATCAACGTCGAGAAATTTGATCGCGCCGAGAAGACTGCCTCGCCGCATTGGAGCTGATGCCAACGCGGCAGTGGCTTTGAACAACCTCGCGTGGCTCTATTACAAGACGGGCGAATACAAAGAGGGGTTGGCCTACGCGGAACGAGCCGTGAAAGCCAACCTGGACGAAGCATCCTATTGGGATACGCGGGCTCACTTGCTCGAAGGCCTCGGCGAGAAGGAACTTGCCATCTCCGATTTCCGCTCCGCGCTCAAGCGCAATCGGAACCAGAATGAATTGATTGCTGGCCTTAAACGACTTGGAGTGGAGCTATGAGACATCAAGTAATGTCACCTCCGGCGTAATACTCGGCCAGTGGTGACTTGGCAGCTCGTGCCGGAACAAACCAGCAATTATCGCTATTATCCTGTAGTCCGGCAACATGGTGCTTCCTGCGCATGGGCGAATGACGTGGCGCCCGGACGAAGTATATATCGGGAGCATGACCTTTCACGGACCACACCTAGAGGTGTCGGGTACGATCCTGTTTACCGCCGTGCATCCGGCTCGGTTCAGGTTGGAACTGGTCACGATCTGGTACCAGCGGCATATCAATTAGCGTCCAACTTCAGCAGGCCAGGCAGCTTCGCGATATTCGAAGCGACACGTCTGGCCTCATCTCTCGTCAGCCTGAAATCGCCTGCAGCGGGTAATTCCCAGAGTCCAGGTAATAGCAATGCGCAACAGCCTTCCCTTCAGCATCATCGACCGATAGCCGCCTGGGATCTCTTCCACCTTCCATGGCGCTGGCATCTTTCTGGGCTTGGTCATGGGTTGGAACGTAATGAGGGAGCGGCAATGCGCAAACAGGTGCGCCGCCAGCTTGCGGGGCAAAATGGCGGCCAATATATGCCGGTTACAGGGGCGTGCTAACCGGCTAACCCGCGCTGGCATCGAGTAACGGGGGGCAATCTCGTGTGCGCGATGTCAATTCTAATGCCACGTGAAGCGGGTTGGATTGATGCCGATCAATCGTAATTTGATATCAACAAGCGGCGGCCAGATAGGGGCCGCGACAAAATGGCGTCGCCAGCACGCGGGTGCGAGCGTTTGAGTTTTCTGGCATAGGCCAAGCCAAACTTAGACGACCAGCGGCGGACAGTTTCATACGAGGCATCGATGCCGCGTTGGCAGAACATATCCTCGACATCGCGCAGGCTCAGAGGAAAGCGAAAGTACAGCCAGACCGCTTGCTGGATCACAGCGGCCGGGAAGCGATGGCGACGTTAGGAAGAACTACGATCGGACGTTGATAGCATACGGCATCAACTGAGCAGCCGCGTTACCGGACAACACCCTGGCGGGACCGCACCACCCCTCACCCCTGGTGTTTCAATAGCCGTTAGTCGCCCGTGCGCCTATGTGAGGTGAAAAGCGCCCAGCGCCTACGTAGACGAACACCGAGCCATCCCACCGTATACCGCCCTGACTTGAGCAGTCTGATTTGTTGTGGTTGATCGGGTGCAGTTGAGTTTTATGTCGGGCAAGTTTCGGTGTGCTTTCGAGGAAGGCCTACGGCTGCGCACTACCCGCAGCAAAAGCGAGGCTACTGTCGCGCTGGCTGGTGCAGCTAACGCGTGAAAACTATCGGAGATGGCAGACAGAACTGCCCATGCGAGGGTACGAGTAAGCGGCTCGAGTGGAAATGAATAATGCTACCTATGCTATACCTAAATTCATGAAGATCGTGGAGACATCGCGCTAACTTATTGATTTTATTGGCGCACCGGAGAGGATTTGAACCCCTGACCCCCAGATTTGTAGTCTGGT
>CAVWAT010000001.1:445000-923469 GCA_963753045.1 uncultured Alphaproteobacteria bacterium | reverse complement strand
GAACCGGTGTTGTCCGGCGCATCGAGCTTCGAATAGTCGATCGCCCAGCCCGCTTCACACAGCGAGTTGGCAAAGTGGCGCATGGCGGAGAAGATGAACGCAAGCTTCTTCCGTGGTGCCTGACATAGGTCGCCTCTTCCAACACCTCGACCATCAGGACCCGATCCTTATTCCGGTCGGATCGCGACAGCGACGAAATCGAAGGCGTCAGCTGGTCGCCCAGAACGCATACTAGGTTTCTAGTCGACATCACTATTTTCTCCCGCTGTGACAAGCGCGTTCGTGCGTATATCTCGCCTGGTAGCGCCACAGCCCAGATGACCGCGAGTACGAGTGAGACACTAGAACCGGTTCTGCGCGAAGGGCAATCGCCAGCGTAAGCCAGTTCATGCCGCGGCCCTGATGCTGTCGCTTCTCATTGTAGGCGGTGAGATAGGTGGGAAGAACCGTTTGCATCTCTGCCACCGTCTCGACCGGTGCGTCGGCTTTCAACCCGAAATGGCTCGTCTGAGACCCCGTTGGATTTAGGGATTGCTGGAATCCGCTTGAAAGAAGGCCAGGCGTGAAACGCAGAGATCCGCGTCGAATTCGCGCCCGATGGCGACGAAGCTGATGCGTCTCAAGCACGAGAGATCGAGCGGAGTATCAATACGGTGGGGCTTGACATCACGGAACAGCAATCGGACCAGCTGCCAATCTTACTGAGCCCGAAAGGATTGTCGATAAGACTGCCAAGAACGTAATGTGTCCGTTGTCCTCAAATGAAAATTATACCACTCGTCATTTCCCAGTAGCGTGCATTCGATTCCTGCATAGGCTCTGGCGTCGATCGAACTGCCATCCGCTGAAAGATCGAGAGAAGCCTGCACGAAGCCGCCATTGTTATCGAGCTGAACACTGCCGCGCATACGCAGTGCCGAGCGGCCGCCCACCTTCTCGTGCACGATCGTTCCCCGCGAAACCCCGCCCATCACTTGATCTGTGAAGAGTTCCCAACGGGCGCCGCTGGAAGCGACTAAAGGGGCACTGAAATCGTCAATAATCACGCGGCGATTGTGCGGCATTCTTCTAATCCTAAGTCTGACGTTTGAGGAATCGCGGCCTGCGATGTTTGCCTATTTCTATTGAATAGGATGCACGGGCTGCCGCGCAAAACTTATCCCAACAAGGACACTCCGTTCACGGGCGTACTAGGTAGTGAGCAGCCTCTTAAGAAACCTGTCGATCTTCCGATCATGCCACGTTTCGCCATATCCCCTTTCGTGGAATCCGACATAGCCACCACTTCGGGAGATAATGAGCTTAACACTGCCTAGGGATTGAGGCCGCAATTTTCGGTACGACGAAACGGGGATCCACGGGTCGTTGCACCCGTGCAGCATAAGGGTGGGCACCTCGATAGCACGCACGTGGCGGGCGCCGGCGGTCTTCTCGTAGTAGTCGCGTGCATCAAAGAAGCCGTTGCGAGGTGCTACGAACCGGTCATCGAATTCATAAACGCTCGTCGCACGCTCGACATGCTGGCGTTCCTGATGCGACAGCTTGGCGGACGATAGCACGTCACTCTTCATGCGTCGGAGAAGAAATCTCTGATAGACCGCATTCCGTGGTGCCATTATCCGCCGGCAGGCTTCGAGCGGTTCATCGGCGCCGAAACTGTAGCAGCGCCGATTAGGCCATGCATCACGTTTGAACGACCCAGCAGGTTCAGAAGGATGTTGCCACCGAGAGAAAAGCCGATCGCGAAAACGCCGTTTTCGGTTTCCTCAGGAGTCAATCCGTCGAGCACGTCCTGAAGGTCTGAAGCGCAACCTGCATGGTAGTAACCGCGGGCCAATTGCCCTGAGCTGCCGACGCCGCGCAAATTGAGCCGGAGCACCGAACGGCGTCGCACCAAATGGAAGCGCGCTGACTCCCGCACGTAGGTACTATCTTCGCACCCCGTGAGCCCGTGGATAAGCAAGATCAGAGGACTTTTTTCATGCTCTTTCTGTTGTTCAAGCGTACCCGAAAGTTTATCACCACTGCCATCCGATGTTGAAAATATGAGAACTAAGGACCGGCCTGGCAAGGGCAGTCGCGCTGACAGAACGTGATTGCGAAGGGTTTGCAGATCGCCACCCCACCAGGGCGCGCGCTCTTTGAATTCACAGACGCCACCGGCCATGATGCTCATGCGTTCAGACTTGGACGTCATTTGCTCCATATCACGGCGTCAAAGTGGAAAACGGATGAGCACGGGCTTTTCACGGTTCAATGCTCCGGCTTCAATACGTTGAACGATAAAGTCCGCAACGTCAGCCCTGGAAATAATCCCGTTGCGCCATTCAGCCGGCTTTGTGAGAACGCGATATTTCCCGCTCGCGGGGCCGCTGGTGAGCACGCCGGGCCGAACAATCAGCCAGTCCATGTCGCTTTCCTCAATCAGCTGTTCTTGAACAGACTTGTCATCGTAGGCGCGCTTTAACAGCATGTTGAAGGGGAGCCGCTGCAAGATATTGATGCTTTTATTGCTGTCTCCGGCGCCAAATCCGGTGACGCTTACGAGCTTTTGCACGCCAGCTTTTTTCATTTCTGGAAGCAGTACACGCGTCGCCTCGGAAAAGAGGGTCACGGGCTTTAGGACAAGATCCAATGAGGGCGGCACGCCTAAGGCTTGGACGACCACGTCGATCCCGTCGAGCGCGCGTGCGACGTCTGCCGCATTCAGCGCATCTCCTTTCATGGCCTCGCAATTGTCGCCGACGTTATCCGGCATCTTGCCGCTGCGCGACATAGCTCGAACCATATGTCCCTTGGCCACGGCGGCCTGGCAGACAGCCCGACCGATGCCCCGGCTTCCTCCGATGACGAGTATGCGTGCCACTGAATGTCCTTCATCCTGGCTGACGGAATTCTTTTTAATACGACTGATCCGCAGATGGCGATCATATCTGCCTCGACGGATCATGTCCCGGCCGAGGCCGCGGGCAAAGAATAGCAAGCCTGGTCAATCGCAATATCTTCGCACTTTCAACAAAGCCCCTATATGGAGAGCAGCTGCGCCACTGTTGAACGTAAAGGTCAACCCATGCTAGTCAAACGAGCGAAGATATTATGGGCAATCGCAGGAATTGTCCTCATCCTAGGCATAGCGGCCATTGCTGCCGGACCGATCATGAGCATGGTTGAGCAACCTGAATACAATTTTGCGACTTCCAAAGGAGCGATCGAGGTCCGGGACTACGGCCCGATGATCGCGGCAGAAGCCGAGGTCATCGGCGAGCGACAACCGGCAATCGCGGAAGGGTTCCGCATTATCGCAGCCTATATATTCGGCGCCAACAAGCCGAACGCCAAGATTGAGATGACCGCCCCGGTCCAGCAGCAGCGTGATCAGACGATCGCTATGACGGCACCGGTCACCCAGCAAGGCGATGGCGGCACATGGAAGGTGCGGTTCATAATACCCAAAAACTGGACCATGGAGACATTGCCGGCACCCAACGACACGCGTGTCAGGCTGGTCCGAGTGCCGGCCAAGCGGATGGTCGCTATCCGTTTCACATGGCGCGCGACTGAAAGCCTAATCGCCGCAAAGACCGCCGAGCTTCGCAAATACGTGTTGGAGGAGAAGCTTGTAACGGTCGGGGAGCCTTTGCTCGCCTTCTACAACCCGCCATGGACTCTGCCGTTCTTTCGCAGAAACGAGATTATGCTCGAGCTTGCCGGGACGTAGCATGCCGAGTTCGGAACCAGTTCGGGACGATCGTTCCCTTTGGTCGATCCGGCCGTCCGATCCGTAGATCCGCACATCGGTTGTAACCCTGCCATGGACGAACGGATACCAAGCCGAGGCGCGTCAATGTCAACGCCGGTTGGTCAATTCCGAGGCCTAAGCGATTTCGTTCGACATGATCTGGGTCTTGTCGTCGTTGAACGATGCAGGCACATGGCCAACATTGACCCCAAAGCGCACCGTACGACATAGGCAATCGAAGGTGGAGGTTCCGGAATGCATGTTGGTGACATCATTGAAGTCAACGACAAGATGCAATCCAATTATTCGTATGAGCTTGTCGCGCCAATTGGCAAGGACTTCTCAGATCGATTTAAGCCATTTTATACACCAAAAGAAATGCTTGCGATGGGTGTTTTCGAGGGGAAATACTGCAACGATTGCACTGATGAATTTCCTGATGAATGGTTTCAATCAGCCAAGCTCAGCGACACCCCCGATGCCTCTTTGAATTATTTCGGAATTAAGAGCCGCCAACCGCTGTCGGTCTGGAGACAAAATGGTTGGATTTATGGCCCCGATCCCAGAGGCTGGTTCCAATGGTACTGCCGATATTTCCTGGGAAGGCGGCTCCCCGAAATCGACGACATTCAGATCAAGCGTTGGAGAGCGTTTGCGCGACACGCCGGTCAGATCCGTGCGAATTGTGATCCCGGCGACATCTTCTGCCGCCGACGTCAGCGACAAGCGCTTCTGCAGTGGTCCTATGATCCTTTGATATAGACCTGCTTCTTCGATTGCCTCGACTAAATCACCACGCGGGAGCTACAATGAGCGACGCACCCTTTACCCGAGAGCAGTTCCTGGAAGCGTTGAATGGGATAGCTGGCGGTCGAACCACTGCTCAGCAGTTGACCAGGAATTCTACGGCGAGCGTTGCTCGATTTTGGATCAGAAGCGCCTGACAATCTTAATTGCGCCGGGCAGGTTGAGGTCGGTCCCGTCGGGTCCGAGATCGGCCCGAAGATCACTGGTCGGGACGTGCTATTTAGTGACATTGCGCATGCTTTAGATTTAGAGCCATTGCCCGAAGGGCATTGTCACGTTTACTCGTGTGCTGCGCGAAAATGCACGGCGTCGCCATGTTTCACGCCGCAGCAGTCATGGCATCCCACCTGTCCATAGCTGCCGCTCGGAACTGTCGCATTGTTCTGCGTGAGATCAGATGACGCTGGACGTTGAAAGTGTTGTAGATAGCGGCGTGGGTTGAGAGAAATCGTTGCGCCGAACCGGCGGACTTGAAGCGCTGCATCCGTCGTTCTCTTTGCCGTATCGGGAGATGAGAATTCTCGGCCCGATTGTTGATCCGACCGCCGGTTATGTGGCGAGCTCTCATCCCAAGTTCGCTCAATGCCGCGCCATATGATAGCAGTTTGTCTGTCATGACGGCGTCTGGCGAGAAGCCTTGTGACTTGAGCAGTTTCCGCATCAGCTTCAAGGCTGCTCGCTTGTTTCGGCGCGATTGCACCAGCACGTCCAGAACCTCTCCCTCGCAATCAACGGCGCGCCACAGGTATACGTTCTTGCCGTTGATCGAGACGAAGACTTCATCGAGATGCCAACGCGTATCAGCACGCGGGTGCGAGCGTCTGAGCTTTCTGGCATAGGCCAAGCCAAACTTAAACGACCAGCGACGGACCGTTTCATACGAGACATCGATGCCGCGTTGGGACAACATATCCTCGACATCTCGAAAGCTGAGTGGAAATCGAAAGTACAGCCAGACCGCTTGCTGGATCACAGCGGCCGGGAAGCGATGGCGACGATACGAAGAACTGCTCATCGGACGTTGATAGCATACGGCATCAACTGAGCAGGCGCGTTACCGTGACAACACCGCTGCTCGGCCAGACTAACTTCAGCGTCGGGCCAAGATGCCCCGATGGCGACGTCAGCCCATCCGAGAATCCTACTCAATGTGCCAAGATCCAGCGGCGAGCCTCCCCGGCTTTGGCGTTCGGGAATACCTTCATTGGGGCCGGCATAAGAAAAGTGAATAACTGGAACGTGTTCTTGATCCAGGCGACGTCGGTGACGACCACAATCCGCTCCCAACTGCGGCGCACGCACCCCAACCAACTGACCGCTCCTGAGTTGATTTAGAGCAAATCAGCATATTGTGCATCGTGCCAGAATTATATTTTGACGCGCAACCTCGCCCCCAAAACGTGCAAGGGACTCTTTCGAAAGGACTGAATATGCACATCGAGATCAGCACGGACAGGAACATAAGCGGGAGTGATGGTCTCACCACCCATATCAAAGAGTTGGTGCAGAACGCGCTCATCCATTTCGGCGATCAGATCACGAGGGTGGAAGTCCACCTTACTGATGAAGACGCTGGCAAGACCGGGCAAGATGATAAACGCTGCATGATCGAGGCTCGACTCCAGCAACGCCAGCCCACAGCGGTCACGCACGCGGCTGAAACGATGGACCAGGCGGTCAGGGGCGCGGCCAACAAGCTGAAGAGATCGCTTGAGAGTACCTTGGGGCGATTGCAGGACGATCATTAGCCTATCCGCGCTCTGCCAAGGCAGAGCGGAACGCTCACAACTGCCTAAGAGGCGGGGCTTGGCTCGGCGGGCGATATCGACTCGGTCACTCATGTGAACGGGCCCTTCTAAAAGGAAGGGCTGAGACCTCCTAGTCGAAGAACGGAGATGTCGATGCGCCTAACTCTAAAGACATGGATCAGCAACGGGGATAACGTCCGCGCTGGTTCTCTCTTTGGCATTGTAGACGCTGACAACCCCGACTTGCTGCCGTTAGCCATGGCCAACGGCCACTGGGAAATGTATCGAACAATTGATGAAGGTGAGTTCAAGGGCATTGTCACGTTTACTCGTATGCTGCGCGAAAATGCACGGCGTCGCCATGTTTCACGCTGCAGCAGTCATGGCATCCCACCTGTCCATAGCTGCCGCTCGGAACCGTCGCATTGTTCTGCGTGAGATCAGATGACGCTGGACGTTGAAAGTGTTGTAGATAGCGGCGTGGGTTGAGAGAAATCGTTGCGCGGCACCAGCTGATTTGAATCGCTGCATCCGTCGTTCTCTTTGCCGTATCGGGAGATGAGAATTCTCGGCCCGATTGTTGATCCGACCGCCGGTTATGTGGCGAGCTCTCATCCCAAGTTCGCTCAATGCCGCGCCATATGATGGCAGTTTGTCTGTCACGACGGCGTCTGGCGAGAAGCCTTGTGACTTGAGCAGTTTCCGCATCAGCTTCAAGGCTGCTCGCTTGTTTCGGCGCGATTGCACCAGCACGTCCAGGACCTCTCCCTCGCAATCAACGGCGCGCCACAGGTATACGTTCTTGCTGTTGATCGAGACGAAGACTTCATCGAGATGCCAACGCGTATCAGCACGCGGCTGCGAGCGTCTGAGCTCTCTGGCATAGGCCAAGCCAAACTTAAACGACCAGCGGCGGACCGTTTCATACGAGACATCGATGCCGCGTTGGGACAACATATCCTCGACATCGCGCAGGCTCAGAGGAAAGCGAAAGTACAGCCAGACCGCTTGCTGGATCACAGCGGCCGGGAAGCGATGGCGACGATAGGAAGAACTGCTCATCGGACGTTGATAGCATAAGGCATCAACTGACTCCGAGCAAGGATAGCGCCCAGCGCGCCGAGGATATCTGCTCGGCCTCCAAAAGCAGACATTGAGATTTGCAGTATTGGCAACTAACGAACAACTTATGGGACGTTGCCAATTGCACCTGCCGCACGCAGACTGTCGCCACTCCTCGCAAACCTCTTTAATTCAAGTTGTATCGGTCCAGAAGTTGAGCCCAAAACGCCAACGACACCACTTCTTGTCTTGGCCCTGGCCCTGGCCCAGACACTGGCTTGAGCTGGTCATTGGTGGGACCAAAGGTGGTACCAATAGGTGGTAGACTTCAATTTATCCTCTATAAACAATGGATTAATTGAATTTTCTGGCGGAGGGAGAGGGATTCGAACCCTCGAGACGGTTACCCGCCTACACGCGTTCCAGGCGTGCGCCTTCAACCACTCGGCCACCCCTCCAAAGTCAGCTCTTTCAAGCGAAGCGCGCAATATACTCAGAAGCCGCCGCGGAGCAAGGGTTCTCAGTGCCGCTGCAGCAGCCGTCCCAGTAAGCACAGCCTCGGAAGTAGCCATGCCGTCGGGGATCAGTGCTCAAGCCTTGAACGGGCCGCGGTTCCGGGGTAGCCAAATGTAACAACAAACGATTCGGTTCGCATGGCGCTCTTACACGATCTTTTCGCCCTACTCCTTTGGCCGTTCAAGCTTGCCTATTGGACGGTGATGTGGGCTATCCAGGCCACTGTGTGGTTCGTGAAATGGGTCCTGAACCTGGTTGTCGGCGTGGCGTTGCCGGCGCTACGGTTCTTGGCCTTTGTGTTCCTGTTGATTGGCACCATCGCCTTGGTTTCGGACGCCACACCAGCGCTCGACGGGTTCGGACCCTTCGAGCCAACGCTGTTTGTCGAGCACTGGCGCGGCCTTGCACCAAAGAGCGTCAGTGCCGCGCAGAGCGCGTTGTCGGAGTCGACGCATCCCCTTGTCTGGGACCTCGGCGTTGCAAGCATCATCAATCTGCCGACGTTCTTTATTTTCGGCGTTCTTGGGTTGCTCGCGGCTTTTGCCGGGCAACGCCGCGAAAGGCTCGATGTTTTTGTCAACTAGGTGCACTGCCGAGCTGGATGCCAACTCAAGCGCTTGAAAGGAAGCCCTGGCCGGTTGAGCTATCAACGACCAACGGTGCCAGATCCGCCTGAGGAAAACAGGCTGGCGTGGCCGATATCGCTGTTGTGGCTGCTGAAAACTCCGAGACTGACCAGGACGACGAGAACGCCCACCAACAGCATGATCACCTGATTGTGGCGGCGATTGACCGCCGCGACATCCGTTGCCGTCAACACGTCCTGTTCGTCCAGACTGGCGCGAACGCCGAATGTTTTCTTAAAGGCGGAGCGGCGCACGTCACCGACATCGATGATGGGAACGTTGGCACGGGCTGCGATGCGTTCGCCAATCTCGACGAATGGGAAGGCCGGGTCGACGTTGCGCTCATTAATGTAACCAAGCTTGATGTGGCTACCGTCCTTCAGACAGACCCGGGCGCCCTTCATGATGACGGGGGCAAGCGAGCCGCCGTATATCTCGCGGCGCACCTCGACGGCTTCGATATCCTCGTAGGGAATGTCCGTGGTCCGGTAGCTGAACAGACTCAAAACACCGCGCGATTGCGGCAATCGAATGCGGACCGCCTTTTCGCCAAGCACCACTCGGCCCCGGATCGAGGAAACAAGTTCGATCAACAAGAGCGACATGATGAATAAAAAGCCGGCTGACAGCACAATCAGACCCGTGGTTCCCACCCACTGCCCTTGGGACAGCCGTGCATAAAGCATGGGCCCAAGGCTCACGAAAAATGGCATCAGGATCAAAAAAACAAGCGAAAATACCACCTTACGCAGCGTACCGGAGGCGTAGACGCGGCGGCGGGTAGCAACCTTGGGACCCGTCGCCTCCCCCGGATTGGTTGTTGTCGCGTCGCTCATCTTGCTCCCTCATGCGTTTTTTCGTCATCAAGCAACGGCGGTCAAGCTCGCCAGCTTGTGATCGGTCCGTGCAATACCCGCTCTTAGCGCCCCTGGCTAAAAGTACTATATCAGAGCGAATTCGGCTCTCGAAGAAGGTTTCAAGCATGTTCTTATTCAAGAAATCCGCTGCAAAGGTGGCGTCGACAGATGCCCTGCCTGGCCGGCCCGAAGAATTAGCGACGGCGATAAACCACTATTTGCTCCCTGTACCGCTGAAGGGCCCGTACCCGGGGCGGCACCAGAAGGCCATGTTCGGGCTTGGCTGTTTTTGGGGCGCAGAGCGGAAGTTCTGGGGATTGGGAAGAGGCATCATTGCAACGGCAGTCGGCTACTCTGGCGGAGACACGCCAAATCCGACCTATGACGAAGTTTGTACCGGCCTCACTAACCACAACGAAGTCGTGCTGGTCGTGTTCGACCCGACGAAGATATCCTACGAGACCTTGTTGAAGACGTTCTGGGAGAGCCACAATCCAACACAGGGCATGCGACAGGGCAACGACGCGGGCACCCAGTACCGCTCGGGTATCTACACGTACAGCGATGCCCAAAGGGAAGCTGCGAAAGCGTCTCTTCACGGCTACCAGGATGCACTGAATGCGCGAGGTCATAGCGCCATTACCACCGAGATCGAGGCAGCAGGGCCGTTCTATTTCGCCGAAGATTACCATCAACAGTATCTGGCGAAAGTGCCGAGTGGTTATTGCGGGCTCGGTGGAACCGGCGTCAGCTGCCCGGTTGGGGCCGGCGGTTAGCGTTTCGCAGGCGATCAGCGGCAAGTCTCTCTGCCGGAGCGGGCTTCAGCTCACTGCACCGCTGCGCGACCGTTCCAGATCATGCCGAACCATCCCCGCGCCTTGCTGACCTCTTTTTCCGGGGTTGGCGTTGGCCCGGTTGCAGCTGTCTTGGCTGCGGCTGTTTTTGCCGCAGCAGTTTCGGACGGCGTGGCAGCTGCAGGCGTTTCAGACTGTTTTTCTTTGTCGGCCGGTTCTCCAGCCGCTGCAATGGCTTCGGGCTGAAGCGCAGGTGTTGCCACGGGTTTCGCTTGGCTTGCCGCGGCGGGCTCGGGAACGGTGGCGACGGTCGGCTTCGCCCCGGCCAAACGCCCAGGATTGGCGTCAGGAAGCGCAATGTCGGCGATCGGGCTCGGGCCACCTTTCGGAGCAGCGGCCAGCACCGAACGACAGGCCCGAGGCAAGTCAGCCAGCGTCACCGGCGGCTTGGGCTTACGCTTCTTCGCCTTCTTTTTCTTGGGTCGCGCTTTCTTGGGCTTTTCCATCCACGCCTTGGTGTCGGCGTACCATTTCTCGGCAACCGCGCAGCTCGTCCCGCGCGGTTTGCCTTGACTACGGCACCCCGTGCTGCCCGGCGGGCACTTTATGCGGATATGCATGTGATAGTGGTGGCCGCGCCAGCCCTGGATCTTTGCAAGCCACGGCTTGTCACCGCCAGCAGCGCGGCACAAGGCGAGCTTGATGGCTGGATTAACACCGATGCGTTCGACCTCTTTGTAGGAAGCGGCTCGCTTGATGAGGGCAACAACCTTCGGTGTGAAGACCGCTTTGTTGACGGATAGCGTATTCTTCAGCATCGACACCGCAGAAATGCTCTCGCGCTCTGACCAGGTGAAACGGCGGTCAGGCATGGGTGTCAGCCAGATGTCCGCATCCAAACCGACTTGATGACTGGCATGGCCGGAGGTCATCGGCCCACCGCGCGGTTGCGTCAGATCTCCAACCAGAAGGCCCGGCCACTCGCCGGCCTTTTTCGAATCCGTCGCGAGCTTCTTGATCAGATCAACGAGAACGGGGTGGCCCCAGTTACGGTTGCGGGACAAGCGCATGGCTTGCCAGGCCGGCCCATCGACCGGAAGCCATTGGCCACCCGAAAGACATCCGCGCGAATAAAAGCCAATGGCGCGGGGCGCCAGCGCAGCGGCGCGGCTCTCGGCACCGAACAGTTTTTTCGCTGGGACGGCAGGTTTCTTTTTGACATTGCTCTTGGCTGCGGGCGCTTCCTGCTTGGAAGCGGGTGGGGCCGCAGCAACATGTACCGTTGCCGCGTGCGCGCCGAGCAGCGTTACGCAGAATAAAGAAAAAAACCTACCTAAAAGAGCAGTCCACCGCATATCGGTCCCTCCGCCGTCGCCGACGTAATCTAAAACGGCTGGATTCGTTGTGGGGCCAAAATATGACGACGGGCTTTTTAGTTGCGCCTCGACTCGGAGCTGAATGGTAGGGCAAGGGACCAAAAAAGCCTTGTCGGACCAGAGGTTTGGTAGTCGTCCAGGCCGATCGTCATGCCCTCGTGACCTTTTTTGGGTTGGGGGATATAGGTGCCGAAAAGTCGGTCCCAAACCGATAAATTGAAACCGTAGTTCGAATCATGCTCGCACCTGATGACCGAGTGATGCACGCGGTGCATGTCCGGGGTTACGATCACCACTCGTAACAGCCGGTCCAACCTCGACGGCAGAGCGATATTGGCGTGGTTGAAGAGAGCGCAGCCGTTGAGGATTACTTCGAAGACGACAACGGCGATGGCTGCTGGGCCGAACACTAACACCAACGCGATTTTCCACAGCATCGATAGAGCGATCTCAATAGGATGGAAGCGGATCGCGGTCGACACATCGATATCGACATCGGCGTGATGGACCTGATGCAGTTGCCAAAACAGCGGCACCTTGTGGGAGACGAAGTGCTGAAACCAGATCGCCAGGTCGAGGATCAGCAATGCAAGGATGAATTCCAGCCAAAGGGGCCAACTGAGGGCGTTGAACAATCCCCACCCCTGCTGCTCAGCGTACACGGCGGTGGCGACGGCGATCAGCGGCACCGCCAGCATGCCCATCAGTCTGACGATTAGTGTATCAATGGCGACGATTGAGAAGTTGGTGAGCCAGCGCCGGGCCTTGGGAGCCCCCAGTTTGCGCCTGGGAATGGCAAGCTCGATTAGCGCCATCACCAGCAGAATTCCCGCAAAAACGGAAAAACGCAGTACGGGCTCGCTTAGTCCAGGTAGAACTTCCATCTGTGATCCCAGCCGGTGATTGGAGTTGCCTGAACTATACGCACGCGGGGCAATCAAGCGTTCACAACAAAGCGAGATCGCGTGCGACATTGCGCGGCGGACTGGTGGAGGCGGATGGTGGCGATGGTCGCGTTGCCGACGGAAATGCCGGAAAACGGAGCGCCGCGCGCGCACGTTTTGCTGACGCACGGCGCCAGCCAGCCCATGAACAGCCGGTTTTTCGAAACCTTGGTGCCTGATTTGTTGCGGAGCGGAGTAGCGGTATCGCGTTTCGAACTCGCCTACATGGTCGACAACCGGGAGAACGGAAAACGACGTCCGCCGCCAAGGATCGAGAAGCTATTGCCGGAATTCCTCGCCGCGGTTGATCAACTGCGCGAACAAATCGATCCGGGGCAGAAGCTGCTGATCGGGGGTAAATCAATGGGCGGACGTATCGCCAGCATGCTCGCCGACGAGCTGTTTGACGCCCAAAAGATCAAGGGGCTCGTCTGCCTCGGTTACCCGTTCCATCCGCCCAAGAAACCCGAAAACCTGCGGACCGCCCACCTTGCAGACCTGAAGACGCCTGCGCTGTTTGCGCAAGGCGTGCGGGACCCCTTCGGTACACGCGACGAGGTTGCGGGCTATGAGCTGTCGTCGGCGATCAGTTTTCACTGGGTTGACGACGGCGATCACGATTTCGGCCCGCGCGGCAAAAGCGGATTTACACGCAAGGGCAATATCGAAGGCGCGGCGGCTGCGCTGGCTGACTTCGCCGCGGCTCTTTAAGAAAAACTGAAGCAGCAGGCGCAGACTGTTGCCTCTCTATTCGGCGGGTGCGGCAGCGGGCTCTGGAACGCGTTTTGGCAATAGACTCGCAGCGATGAAGACGCTGGCGGAAATGAGTGCCAGAATCCGGAAAAGCGTATCAAATCCCCAGTTGGCGTGGACCCATCCTATAAATGGCAGCGAAATCGCCAACACCGTGAAGGTGAGGACGAACCGGGCGCCGTAGATCGACGCACGCAGCTCCGGCGTCGCGGTCTTGCCGATGATGTAATCGTTGATTGGCAACTGGCCGAATGAGCCCGTGACGAAGAACAACGCCACGATCAGAGCCCACCAACCCGTCAATCCCGGCATCAGGATAAAACAGACGCACTGTAGGGCGGACACGAAGAGAAACATCGTGCGGGGACCGGCGGTGTCGAGCAAATGACCGACCGCCAGCTGCGCCAACGAGGCAACTCCAGCGACGATGAACGTCGCCCAGCCGATCATCGTCGCGGTCTCGGCAATGCCCGTCAGGCGCTCTTCGAAGATCTTAGGCAGTGCGAATGTCACCGACTGGAACACGAAAGCCGATATGCCGGCGGTGAATAGGACGATCAATGTGATGCGCAGATAGATCTCACGGTCGGTCTGCGGCAGGTAGGTCTTCCTTTTTGGCGTGGTTGGAGCCGCGCGCGCCGCGGCCCGTTTCTGCTTTGGAAGATGAACGATCTCGGGCCACATCAGCACGATGTAGGCAGCGCCCAATACGAGCGAGATTATGCCCGGCCAGAAAAACGCCGAACGCCAGCCGGCTGAGTCGATCATCAGGCCGGTCAGTAGCGCTGCACCGCCGACGCCAAGATTGCCCCAAATGCCATTTAGCGCCAGCGCCATGCCGGTTCGCTTGGCGCCCTCGACGACCAAGGTCAGACCGACAGGGTGATAGATCGCGGCGAACATGCCAACAAAGAACAAACCAATGGCCATCTCGGTGGGCGTCCTGGCGAACGCGCATGCGACGGAAGAGACGCCGATGCCGAGGAAAAAGATCGCCATCATGCCCTCCCGGCTCCAACGATCGGCAAGCCAACCGGCGGGTAACGAGAAGATCCCGAATGCAATGAAACCTGGCGTCGCGTAGGCGATCAGCTCGCTATAGGGTACTCCCCAATCAAAACGCAACACGAGGGCGGCCACGGTGGCGAAGACCAGCATCACCAGGTGGTCGAGAAAGTGCCCCAAGTTGAGCAGCAGAAAATGCAGCTTGGCTTTCGTCACGCGAAGCCTTCCATCTGATGTTGCCTGGCGCTAACAAATACAGTCGCAATCCGGCTTAAAGGAGGAGCGTCATGTATACCCCAGGCCGCTCCCAAGGAGCCAGCATCATATCAGGCCTACGCTACCGCGACGCCGTCGTGGCAATAGATTGGTTTGTGCGAGCGCCGGGCTTCGAGCAGCATGCGGTCACGCCCGCGAAAACGGGAAAATCGAGTATGCCCAGCTCATTTTCGGCGACGCACTGATCTTACTGGAGGCCGATAGCAACGACCCCCCGGCACCAAACCCGCACCACACTGGTGCCGAGATTGTTATGGAACCAGCAGACCACGATTTCGGTGGCCGACTCCACTAACGCCGTGCCCCACAAGGGCATGTCTTGAGCTTCGGCAGTTATAAACTCTGGACGGCCGAGCACGCTTGAAGTGCCGCCTTTTACATCATGGACGCTGGTGGCGGGCGACAGCAGCTCGCTCAAGGGCGGATGTGGTGAGCCGGTCGAGTTTGAGGTGCTGCGCGAGGAGCTGCAGGAACCGAGCTTCCTCGGCATGAACCGTTTCATCGGAAGCGGCGACCTCACAGGCCAGGACATAGGCCGTTTCGCGCATATGGTCGGGCAACGAGACCGCAATCAACTCAAGGACGTTATCGAGACCGTTGGTGCCCGACATCAGCAGACCACACGCCTGAGCATGCTCGACCAGTGTGGTTTCATCAAAGTCGGCAAACGCCGGCAACTCCTTGACGATCGTCCCGATGCGTCGGAGTTCGCGGTCTGACATCTGGTTGTCGGCAGCCGACGTTGTGATCATCGCGTAGATCAGCGCTTCCTGCGGCGTAAGCGTGCGCGTCATTAAAAGCTCCAGTGTTGAAACATGCTTGTTATCTAACGAGCGCAGAGCGGCGATCAAGGCCCGAGTCTGGTTGTATTTCCACAAATCAAGGAGCGTGTCTCAACGCGCGCGTTGACGCGCATGCGGCGTGGCCACTAGGTTCGCGGCGACAGGCCCGCACTTCGATCGTGCGGTGCACGCAACTGAATAATCATTTCCAAACAGGCCGCCATGCCCCTCGAACTCGATTCAGAACTCCTCGCAGCCACCGGCAATTCCAAAGCTTGGCCTTTTGAAGAGGCTCGGCGGCTTATTAAGCGCCTGGACCGGCTTAAGGATGGCGCTGAAAAGACGGTTATCTTCGAGACTGGCTATGGACCGTCGGGGCTGCCGCACATCGGCACCTTCGGCGAAGTGGCGCGCACGTCGATGGTGCGGCACGCTTTTGAAGTCCTCACTGAAGGCAAGCGCACAACACGGCTGATCTGCTTTTCCGATGACATGGACGGGTTGCGCAAGGTCCCCACCAACGTCCCCAACCAGGAGATGCTCGCCGCGTACCTCGATCAACCCTTGTCGCGTGTTCCAGATCCCTTCGGCGATGAGCATCCAAGCTTCGCAGCGCATAACAACGCACGGCTTCGGACGTTCCTCGACCGGTTTGGCTTCGAGTATGAGTTTTTCTCGGCGACTGAGTGCTACGCCTCGGGGATGATGGACGAAACCCTGCTCAAGATGCTAGCGGTCTACGATCAGGTGATGGACATCATCCTGCCGACGCTGGGACCGGAGCGGCGGGCGACCTATTCGCCCTTTCTTCCCGTTTGCAAGCGCACAGGCAAAGTCCTGCAAGTACCGATGGTCGAGCGTCATCCAAACAAGGGCACCATCGTTTATGAAGACCCCGAGACCGGAGAGCGCATTGAGACGAAGGTGACGAGCGGCGCGGTCAAGTGCCAGTGGAAAGCCGACTGGGCGATGCGCTGGGCGGCGCTGGGTGTCGATTACGAGATGGCCGGCAAGGACTTGATAGAGTCGGTCAATCTATCCTCGAAAATCTGCCGGGCCCTTGGCGGCACTCCGCCCGAGGGCTTCAACTACGAGCTGTTCCTGGACGAAAACGGGGAGAAAATTTCGAAATCCAAGGGTAACGGGCTGACCATCGAGGAGTGGCTCAATTATGCCAGCCCAGAGAGCCTGGGGCTTTACATGTTCCAGAAGCCGAAGACGGCAAAGCGGCTCTACTTCGATGTGATTCCGCGGACGGTCGATGACTATTTTCAGCATCTTGGCGCGTATTCGCGCAATGAGCCGAAACAGAAGCTCGACAACCCGGTCTGGCATGTTCATGGCGGCGCGCCACCGCAAGCCGATCTACCCATTACCTTCGCATTGCTGCTCAATCTCGTCTCGGCATCGAATGCCCACGAGCGCGCAATCCTGTGGGGTTTCATCAAGCGTCTGGCACCCGATGCAACGCCTGAAACACACCCCAAACTTGATGAACACGTTGGTTACGCGATCCGCTATTACGAGGATTTCGTTGCGCCCGGGAAGCGCTTCCGGCTGCCGGTCGATCAGGAGCGGCAGGCGCTGGAGGCGCTCTACCAGGCGCTCGGCATCGTGCCTGATGGCGTGGGCGCAGCCGAATTGCAGAACATTGTTTTTGAAGCCGGCAAGTCCAACGGCTACACGAAGGAAAACCTGCGGGAATGGTTCAAGGCGATCTACGAAGTGCTCTTAGGCTCCAGCCAAGGACCGCGGTTCGGTTCGTTCATCGAGCTGTACGGTATTGAAAACACCCGGGCACTGATTGCCAAAGGGCTCGCGGGCGAGCTTGCCGCTGTGGCGGAGGATACTCTTGCGGAACGGTAAGAGGATCGGAGTGATTATCCCGGCACTTAATGAGGAAGGTGCGATCCGTAAGGTGATCGCCGCGGTGCCGGATTGGGTCGACTGCGTCGTCGTTGCCGACAATGGCTCCAGGGACCGAACCAGCGAGGTCGCCCGCCAAGCCGGCGCGCAGGTGGTCAGCGAAAAGGAAAGGGGGTATGGCGCCGCTTGCCTTGCCGGACTGCTGGCGCTGCCGTCGAGCGACATCATCGTTTTCCTGGATGGCGACTATTCCGACTACCCAGAGGAGATGGAGTATCTTGTCGATCCGATCCTTCACGTGGGCGCCGACATGGTTATTGGTTCGCGCATTCTCGGCGGCGCGGAACGTGGCTCACTGACGCCACAGCAAGTGTTCGGCAATTGGCTAGCGACGCGTCTTATGGGCTTCGTCTGGGGTACGCACTTTACGGACCTAGGGCCTTTTCGCGCGATCCGCGAGGATGCACTTGCGGCCTTGGAAATGGAGGACCGCAACTTCGGTTGGACGGTTGAAATGCAGGTCAAGGCTGCTAAGGCTGGATTTAAGTGTGTTGAAGTGCCGGTGCGGTACCGGAAACGGATCGGAGTTTCGAAGGTATCTGGAACAATCTCGGGCACACTGAAGGCGGGCACAAAGATCCTCTCCGTGATCGGTTGGCACGCGCTGTCAGGGAGCTCTGCCCGTTCTGCCCGCGCCGATTGACCGGTCACGCTCGAATGCTTATTTCAATCGCATGAGCAAACTCGAAATCATTAAGATCCCTGATCCCATCCTCCGCGAGGCTTCAGCGCCTGTCGAAACCGTGGACGAGAATGTGCGCCGGCTGATGGATGACATGCTGGAGACGATGTATGACGCGCCGGGGGTAGGCCTCGCCGCTATTCAGGTTGGCATTCCAAAACGCGTCATCGTTCTCGACGTCGCCGGAGATGAGGACAAGCCGCAGCCACTATTCATGGCCAATCCGAAGATTGTCCGGCTTGGCGAAGCCATGCGGATGCACGAAGAGGGCTGTCTATCGATCCCGAGCGTTCATGTCGAAATCGAGCGACCAGCAGATGTCACAGTGCAATACGTCGACCGGGATGGCGCCGAGCAGGAACTTGTCGCGGATGACTTGCTCGCAACCGCCGTGCAGCACGAGATCGACCATCTCGACGGCAAACTGATTATCGATTTTCTATCGCGGCTCAAACGCGACATTATCATCCGCAAATTCAAAAAGCAGCAGCGCCCGGCGTCGGTATAGACCCGCACCGACGGGCCGCGCGAAGAGGGAACTAGAGATCCGTGCGCATCGTTTTCATGGGAACGCCGGAATTCGCGAAGACAACGCTGGCGGAGCTTGTCGGCGCCGGGCATGAGATCGCGGCCGTCTATTCGCAGCCGCCCCGTCCGGCCGGCCGAGGCATGGCTGAGCGGCCTTCCCCCGTGCATGCGTTTGCCGAGCAGCACGAACTCGAGGTGCGCCACCCAACGAGCCTCAAGAGCGATGACGAACTTGCCGGGTTCCGCGCCCTCAACGCCGACGTCGCCGTCGTCGTCGCGTACGGATTGCTGTTACCAAGGGCGGTCCTGGAAGCTCCATGCGAAGGCTGTTTCAACGTGCATGGCTCGGAACTCCCGCGCTGGCGTGGGGCCGCACCGCTCCAACGGGCGATCATGGCAGGCGACGCCCATACCGCGGTGACGGTGATGCGCATGGACGAAGGGCTCGACACAGGACCCGTGTGCCTTGCAGAGCGGATTGAAATCGGACCGGAGATGACGGCGGGGGAGCTGCATGACGTCATGGCGGGAATTGGAGCAGAATTGATGGTGCGCGCACTCGCCGCACTGGAGCGCGGCTCGCTGGTGGCGGCTCCGCAACGCGAAGAGGGCATCACCTACGCCGGCAAGATCGAAAAAGCGGAAGCCCGGATAGATTTCACTCGCCCCGCCAGTGAGGTGCACAACAAAATCCGGGGCCTGTCGCCATTTCCTGGGGCATGGTTCGAGATCGAACTTGGCAGTAAGCGTGAGCGGGTCAAGGCGCTGAAATCGCGGCTTGTCAACGGCTCCGGGGCGCCCGGAGAAATCCTTACCGCCGATGAGACGTTGCAAATCGCCTGTGGTGAGGGGGCGGTCGAACTCAGCAGAGTACAGCGCGCGGGCAAAAAAGCCTGCGGGGCTGCCGAATTCCTCAGAGGCTGCAAAATCACCGCTGGAACGCGATTAACCGACATTTGACGACGGCCGGTATTAAGCATGGTTGAAGAGCTAACAACGGCTGTTCCATGTCTGGGCTATTCTCCTTTCTCAACAGATCCTTGCACTGGAGAACTTACCCGATGTCTAAGCTTTTGACCGGCGCTGTTGGTGCTCTTGCAGCGCTCCTCATGCCAACCGCTGTCGCCGCCCAATACTATGCCCAAGACGGTGGCACGACACGTATAGAACCGCGCCCGTTCTATGGTGCCAGCGTGTCGATCGAAGCCGGGGTGCGGGTGTTCCGCCCAATGCCGCCGACCAACCGTGTCATCGTTAATCCCAACGGCGCGACACCTCTGGCGCTAGGATTCAATGAAACCAACGTCTACGAGAGAAGCTATAATTACCACCAGCACGACCATGAGTACTCGGGTGGCGGCGGCGGCGGATACGGCGGCGGCTATTACTTCGGAAGGCCTGGCATCTTCAGACCTCGGGTCGGCGTCGGCCGCCGCTAAACGCGTTGGCGTTGTGATGGCGATGGGGACAGGATAGGCATAGGCAGAACAAGCTGAACACTTCTCAAGATCCCCACATGCCGCGATATCGAATAACGATCGAATACGATGGAACGCCGTTTGTTGGCTGGCAGTCGCAAGCCGACGGCGGCGCTGTGCAAGACCACCTCCAGCACGCTATACTGAAGACTTCCGGCGCGAGTGTCCGGGTTCGCGGCGCTGGGCGTACGGATTTGGGCGTACATGCTCTGGCGCAGGTCAGCCATTTCGACTTGGAGAAATCCTGGGAGGCCTTCCGGCTGCGCGAGGCGCTCAATTTTTATTTGAAGCCGGCGCCGATCGTCGTTGTCGAAGCCGCGTCCGTATCAACGGACTTCGACTCGCGGTTCAGCGCGACTGCGCGGCATTATCTCTACAGGATACTGAGCCGGCGCGCTCCTCCGGCGATCGAACGAAACCGCGTCTGGTGGGTTCCGATCGATCTGGATGCGGAGGCGATGCATCATGCCGCTCAGGAGCTGAAGGGCCATCACGATTTCACGACGTTTCGGGCGGCCGGTTGCCAAGCAAATTCTCCGCAGAAGACACTCGACAGGTTGGATGTATCCCGGGCCGGTGCGGAAATCCATGTGGTCGCTTCGGCGCGCTCGTTCCTACACAATCAGGTGCGATCGATGGTCGGTTCGCTGAAGCTTGTCGGCGAAGGTAAGTGGAGCGGTGACGACCTACGCAAGGCGCTCGAGGCGCATGACCGAAGAGCCTGCGGACCGGTTGCGCCGGCCTGCGGTCTATATTTGACGAAGGTGGATTACCCAAGCGACTACTAGGGTGGTGAGAGAAAACTGCCTCAATCCACCATGGACAGGAACTCCTGCCGGGTGATGGCACTGTCACGGAAGATGCCGAGCATGCGGCTGGTCATCAACTCGGTGCCAGGTTTGTGAACTCCGCGGGTCGTCATGCAGTGGTGTTCGGCCTTGATGACGACGGCAACGCCTTGAGGTTGCAACACCTCGCTGATGACATTGGCGATCTGTGCGGTCATTTTCTCTTGGATTTGCAGGCGCTTGGCGAAAACATCGACGACGCGCGCAAGCTTCGAGATGCCGACGACGCGACCATTCGGGATGTAGCCCACCCACGCGCGACCAACGATCGGCGCCATATGGTGCTCGCAATGGCTTTCGAAGCGAATACCCTGCAACGTGATCATTTCATCGTAGCCTTCGATCTCCTCGAAGGTTTTCTGCAAAACGGCCGCGGGGTCTTCGGCATATCCGCGAAACCACTCCTCGAACGCACGGGCGACGCGCGCGGGTGTTTCATGCAATCCGTCACGGGCAGAGTCATCACCCGCCCAGCGGATGAGCGTCTCGATTGCCTGCTCGGCGTCGGCGCGGCTTGGCCTCTTTACGGCGGATGAAGGCGCGGACCTGGCTTTGGTGACGTTCTTGGTGGTGTTGCTCACTAATAGACCCGAGGCTGTTGGCGCTTTCGCCGTTGTCGTTGATGTTCGTTACGCCGATGCCTTGTTTGCGGATCGCTGCAGTCGTCAGACGTTCGACATGTATCGGTGAACAACCGTTAGAAGCGAACGGTGAAAGACCGCCGCGCGCGTGCTGACGCGATATATTAGGGCTTCAGCGGCGCACGACAAGTCGCACAGCCACCAAATCAGGATCACAATGAGCTGACAGCGTTCAGCCCATGCCGACTGGCTCACCGTTATCGTTAACGAAGGCGATGCGGATCATGTTGGTGGTCCCCGATTGGCCGAGGGGTACACCACCGGTGACCAGGATGCCTTCTCCGGCCTTCACGAAGCCCTCATCAAAGGCGACGCGGCAGGCCTTGCAGACCATGTCGGTGACAGAACCAGGGTCCTTTTCGAGGACAACGGAATGCAGGCCCCACACGACGGCCAAGCGATGCGCCGTTGCAGCGATCGGGGTTAAGCCCATCACCGGCAGTCCCGGACGCTCACGAGCCACGCGCAGCGCCGTCGAACCGGTCGCCGTATAGCAAACGATCGCGGCGAGCTGGACGGTATCTGCGATGGCGTGTGCGGCCGCGGCGATGGCATCGGCCGGGGTTGGCAGGGGTTCGGTCTGCCAGGCATACAGAATAGCCTCGTAGCCCTTGTCGTTTTCAACCTCGATAGCAATGCGGTCCATCATCTCGATGGCCTCGACAGGATACTTACCGACCGCCGATTCAGCCGACAGCATTACGGCGTCGGCACCTTCGAAGACGGCAGTCGCCACGTCGGAGACCTCCGCGCGGGTTGGGACCGGGCTTTCAATCATGCTTTCCAGCATTTGGGTGGCGATAACAACGGGCTTGCCGGCCGCCCGCGCCTTGCGCGTGATCTTCTTTTGCAGGCCCGGGACTTGTTCGATCGGCATTTCGACGCCGAGATCGCCGCGGGCCACCATGAATCCATCGGCGGCCGCGATGATGGCGTTGAGATCGTCAATCGCCTGGGGCTTTTCGACTTTGACCATGATGGCGGCGCGGTCGCCGATGATCTCCCGCGCTTCCAGTACGTCCTGACCGCGCTGAACAAATGACAATGCGATCCAATCGACTTCAAGGTCCAACAGGAACTGCAGGTCCTTGTGGTCCTTCTCGGTCAGCGGGCTGATGGGCAAAAGCGTATCGGGCAGAGAGATGCCCTTGCGGCTGGCCAACGGGCCACCGACCTCGACCTCCGCAATAATCCGTTCAGCACTGGCGTTCTTGACGCGCATTCTGAGCTTGCCGTCGTCCAACAGCAGCGTATGCCCAAGCTCGACGGCTTCGAAAATCTGCTGGTGCGGGAGGAAGACGCGTTTGGAATCGCCCACACTTGCATCGTTGTCGAATACGAACTCGGAGCCGGCGGGAAGTTCGGCCCGCTCCCCTTCAAAGTTGCCGAGACGGAATTTGGGCCCTTGAAGGTCACCCAGAATGCCAATCGGGCGGCCGCGACGCTCGGAGATTTGGCGAACGCGATGATGCAGCTCGGCGGCCAGATCATGTCTCGCGTGACTCATATTGATGCGGAACACGTCCACGCCCGCTTCGTACAGCTTGTCGAGCATTTCCCGCGATTGCGACGCCGGACCAATGGTCGCCACGAGTTTGACCCTACGATTGCGTCTCATGATCCTCCGTCCCCTTGTTTTTCGGGATCTGAAAGACGGATCGTCCATTGCTTCGATCCGCCGGTATCAACTTCCATGAAGCCTTCGCTCTGGTAACCGTGTGTCCCACAATCACGGATGCCCGTAATCGCGAAGGCTCTCTTCTGCGTGCACAGCTTGGTCGTGCCGCTCCAACCGCCGCCCTGGTCATAGTCAATCGCCCGGACGTAAACGAGCCGGCTTGGTATACCACCGCGCAGTAGCACTTCACAGGTTTGAGACGCAATCGTCCACCAGCCCTCTGACGAGGGTTCGCCGGTTTTATCGATATAGCCAATAGCGACACCGATACGACTGGCGGTGTCATTGCAAAGTTTGAGATCAGCGAAAGCAGGCCGCGACGCAGATAGCGCCATCAAGCCCACCAGCGCGGCAACGATGGTGGCACGTTGGGCCGGTGCAGACAGCCGAAGCCACCCGTCCCAGGCCTTGCGATTATTGGAGCCGGCCAATGGTCATGTCCTGTGATCTGCCAACGTTCGACAAGATAATTTATGAAAGTACTCGAATTGCCATCGCCGCAGGTTTGATGCGTTTACGGATCGACGAGAATCACGCGAAAATCGTTGACGTTCGTCTGGGTGGGGCCGGGCATCACCAGGTCCCCGATCCCACGAAAGAAACCTGTAGAATCATTGTTCTTCAAAAAAGTGACGGCGTCGATGCCAAGGTCACCAGCTCGCTTCACAGTATCGGGCAATATCAACGCGCCGGCGGGATCGTCGGGTTTGCCGATGCCGCCATCGGTGCCGTCGGTATCGCAGGCAATGCCATAGATGCCGTCAGCGCCGTCGAGCGCAACGGCGAGGCCGAGGGCATACTCCTGGTTGGGACCGCCAGAACCGTTGCCGCGAACGGTTACGGTCAGTTCGCCCCCTGACATGAGTGCAACGCGGTCGCCACGCTGCTTGGCGTTGTGGGCCATCGCCGCATGGAAAGCGGCAACATCGCGGGCTTCACCTTCCAGGGAATCTCCAAGAATATCGACGCGATAGCCGGCCGCGGCAGCAAGTTTGGCGGCGGCCTCGAGGGACGCCATCGGACGGGCGGCAAGCTGGTAGCGCGAACGGCTCAGGGCATCGCTCCCTGGCAGCGGTGTTTCATTTGCTGGATCTTGCAAGGCCGCAGCAATCTCCGCTGGCGGTGTAATCCGGTACAGCACGAGTATGGCGCGTGCGTCGGCGAGAGTCGTCGGATCGGCGACCGTCGGACCGGAGCCGATGGCGTCGGGTGAATCATGCGGGACATCCGAGATCGCCAGCGTCAGCAATTCCTTGCCGTTGGCGGCTGCCGCCAACCTGCCGCCCTTGATCCGGGAAAGATGTTTACGGACGCAGTTGATTTCGGAAATCCGCGCTCCGGATCTCAATAGGTCGCGGGTCAGCGCCTGCTTCATGTCGAAAGTTACGCCGTCCACGGGTGCGGCCCAAAGAGCGGAGGCGCCGCCGGACAATAGGCACAAGACAAGATCATCGGCGCCAGCGGATGCCGCCAGTTCGAGGGCACGCTGGGCGCTGGAAATCGAGTTTTCATCAGGGACAGGGTGGCCAGCCTCGATTACCTCGATCAGCTCGGTGGGCAGTCCAAAGCCATGCCGCGTGGTGACGAAGCCCGAAATGCTGCCGCCTTCGCCGCGCGCGGTGTAGTACTTCTCGGTTGCCTGCGCCATAGCCGCGGCGGCTTTACCGGCGCCGACGATGATGATGCGCCCGCCAGCAGGAACCTCGGGTAAATTCGGAGGAACGCACGTTGAAGGGTGGGCGGCCGCGACAGCTGCGTTGAAAAACTCAAGGAGCCTAGTTTGTGCATCTCCGAATGCCGTAGTCATTCACGCCTCGTACTTTGGTCGGATTTGTTCCAACACTGATCTGCTTCGAATAGCGTGGCACGTCAAGCCGTTGTAGATACCCGCCCGGTCGTGGGGCTGGCCGCGCTACTTCTGTGCACTTATGTAATACACGTAAAGAGCAGCGCCCGCAGAGAACCTGCTGGCCATCCGACGTACCCAACAAAGCCCTGCCTGGAGGCTCTGCATGAACGACAATTCGTTACCCCAGATCGACGCCGCCACGCGCACGGAACTGGAAGCGGCCGCCTTCCGCCGCCTTCTACAGCATCTGCGCAACCGCACCGATGTGCAGAACATCGACCTGATGAACCTATCCGGGTTTTGCCGCAATTGCCTGTCCAACTGGTACCGCGACGCGGCCACCGAGAAGGGGCTCACCCTGAGCAAGGACCAGTCGCGAGAAATCATTTACGGCGAGCCTTATGCGGAATGGCGCGACAAGTACCAAACCGAAGCCAACGCCGACCAGCTAACCAGTTTCGAACAAAACCGGCCCAAGGATCACTAAACCAGAGCTGCGGTCAGCGGCCTGCCATAACTATTGAACACAGCGCAACAATGAACTGCGTGCTGCGCAAAAATAAAGGTCTGGAAGAACTTCGACGGCCGCTTGAAGCTCTGGATTGTAGCAGCTAGCTTCCCGCCACTATGCGCTGGGGAGAGGGCAAATTTTTTTCCGGCGTGTCGGCCGGGCCGTCCATACCGAGCGGTCCGGCTACATCAGTTGTCTTGCGTTCCCGTACATCGTTGAAATCATAAGTGGAGCGGAGCTGGCCATGAGCACTCTGCAGGCTTCGACGCAGGCGCAACTGCGTCAATTCATCGAGCAAATCGAGCGCCTCGAGGAAGAAAAGAAGGCGATTGCCTCGGACATTCGGGACAAGTTCGCCGAAGCGAAGGCTCTCGGATTCGACGTCAAGGCAATGCGCAAGATCGTTCAGCTGCGCAAAAAGTCGGCCGTCGAGCGCCAAGAAGAAGAGGGCGTGCTGGAAGTCTACATGCACGCGCTCGGCATGCTCAACGAGCTGTTGGATGACGATGCAGGCGGGACATTCGCCGAGGCGGCGGAGTAGGCGCGAGCCTTTGAGGGATCGCGCACCGGTTTGGGGCGCCATTCACATGGCGAGGAGGATGGGGACAGTTTCCGGCCGACGGCCCTAACCCACCTGCTCCATCCCTTCCAGTTCGTCGATCATTCCTTCGACGACCTTGAGGCCTTTGTTCCAGAACTCAGGATCGCGTGCATCCAAGCCGAAGGGCGCTAGCATCTCGGAATGGTGCTTGGAACCGCCGGCCTTCAGCATGTCGAAATACTTCTCGACAAAGCTGGGATGGGCCTCCTGGTAGAGACCGTACAGCGAGTTCACCAGGCAATCGCCGAAGGCATACGCGTAGACGTAGAACGGCGAATGGATGAAGTGCGGTATATAAGCCCAGAAGACTTCATAGCCGTCGTGGAACTCAATTGCCGAACCAAGGCTTTCGGCCTGAACCTCCATCCAAATCTCATTAAGCTGATCTGATGTCAGCTCGCCCTGACGGCGGGCTTCATGGACTTTGCGCTCAAAGGTGTAGAAGGCGATTTGGCGAACCACGGTGTTGAGCATGTCCTCGGTCTTGCCGGCGAGCAGCGCCTTCTTCTCCTTGGGATCGGTGGTCTCGGCCAGCAACTTGCGGAACGTCAGCATCTCGCCAAAGACGCTGGCAGTTTCGGCCAGCGTGAGTGGTGTTGGAGCCAGTAGCGCCCCCTGCTCGCGGGCGAGCCACTGGTGGACACCGTGGCCGAGCTCGTGGGCCAGCGTCATCACATCGCGCGGCTTGCCGAGATAGTTCATCAGCACATAGGGGTGCGCGGAAGGGACCGTGGCCGCCGAGAATGCACCGGGGGATTTGCCTGGCCGGATCGCGGCGTCAATCCAGCGGTTGTCGAAGAATTTCTCGGCGATACCCGCCATTTCGGGAGAAAAGCCGCCATATGCTGAAAGCACCATTTGGCGGGCTTCAGGCCAGTCGATGACGCGTTCTGGCTTTTCGGGCAAGGGGGCATTGCGGTCCCAGTGGGCGAGCTTGTCCATACCGAGCCACTTCGCCTTCAACTTGTAGTAGCGATGCGAGAGGCGCGGGTAAGAGGCACGCACCGATTGAACGAGCGCGTCGACGACCGGGGCCTCGACGCGGTTCGCCAGGTGACGGCTGTCGGCGACGTCCTTGAAACCGCGCCAGCGATCGGAAATCTCTTTGTCTTTCGCGAGCGTGTTGGTGATGAGCGTGAACAGACGCAAGTTGTCCTTGAACACCTTGGCCAGCGCTTCGGAGCCGGCCTGTCGCTTTGCGCCCGACTGTTCGGACATCAAATTGAGGGTGGCTTCCAGGCCGAGCGGTTCGTCGTGACCGGCGACGTCGAACTTCAGTGACGACATGGTTTCGTTGAACAGCCGGTTCAGGGCGCCGGCGCCTGTCTGGGATTTCTCGGTGAAGAGACGCTCGATCTCTTCGGAAAGCTGGTAGGGCTTTTCCTTGCGCAGATCCTCAAACCACGGCCGGTAATGGCTGAGCTCAGGGTGCTGAAGCGCTGCACCCAGGACAGCCTCGTCGATCTGGTTCAGCTCCAGTTCGAGGAACAGCAGGTCGGTCCACATGGCGGTGAGTTTTTCATTTACGTCACCGTAGAACTTGGCACGCTCCGGGTCGGCCTGATTGGCGGCGTAAAGGAGACCGGCGTAAGAGCCCAGCCGGCCGAGCCTGTCGGCGAGGGCTTCGTAGGCCTTGATAACCTTGGCCAACGCGGCGCCATCTTCGGCGGTTTGAGCCAGCTTGCCTTGATAGGCGTCCTTCAGACGCTTGGCTTCGGCGGCGCCTTCCTCCAGATCACGGGCCACCTGCGCTGAATCGGGAGCCGGATAAAGGTCGCTCAAGTTCCACTCGGGCAAGTCGCCGAGTTCTTTCGATGAGGCTGTGGCCGCATCCGCGGGCGCCTGCAAATTCGAAGCCCAAAAGCGGGAAAACGCGCGCGGCGAATGCGTCATGGGAAGCTCCGTTGGCGGTGGGATCAAGAGGCCGAATTTTTGGCGCTCACCCCTATGTGAAGATGAAATTGTCCGACATCAAGTCCCGCGGCAAAGCTCGTGTCCTCACGTTGGGTCTTTTGGGAACGAGTTGTTTACCCTTGTCGGGCACTCTTTGTCCCAAGTTGAGTTGCTGCGCAACGGATGTCCGGTCATCGGCCGGGAAGAGATGCTTCGTTAAGCATTACGCGTTCCGTTTAGCTGCATGTGTTCGTTTTGAGTTTGAGTACGAGTGCCCAAATGGCCCAGCGCGTTCTTATCGTTGACGATGATCCTGCCCAACGCCGCATCCTCGAAGAGGTGATCAAGCGGTTCGGTTATGAAACCAAATCAGCGGGCTCAGGAGAGCAGGCGCTGAGCATTCTGCAAGGCGACGATCCGTCAATCTCCCTTGTCCTGCTCGACCTCGTCATGCCCGGTATCGACGGCATGGAGGTCCTGTCCACGTTGCATGACAAGCCTGATGCCCCGCCCATCATCGTGCAGACCGCACATGGCTCGGTTGACTCGGCCATCAGCGCCATGCGCGAAGGAGCAACCGACTTCGTAATTAAGCCAGTCAGCCCGGAACGGCTGGAGGTCACCATTAAAAGTGCGCTTCGCATTGAAGAGCTCTCCGGTGAAATCAAGCGCATCAAGAAGAAGGTCGAAGGCAAACTGACCTTTGACGACCTGATATTGCGCGGCAGCGCCATGGAGCGCGTCGTGCAGCTTGGCCGGCGCAGCGCGACATCCAACATTCCGGTACTCATCGAAGGTGAATCGGGGGTCGGCAAGGAGCTGATCGCACGCGCCATTCAAGGTGAATCCGAGCGGGCCGGCCGCCCGTTCGTGACCGTCAACTGCGGTGCTATCCCCGAAAACCTCGTCGAGTCGATCCTGTTTGGTCACGAAAAAGGCTCGTTTACAGGCGCAACCGACAAACGCATCGGCAAGTTTCAGGAGGCCGACGGCGGTACCTTGTTCCTCGACGAAATTGGTGAACTTCCCCTCGACGTACAAGTTAAACTTCTGCGGGCACTGCAGGAGGGCGAAGTCGACCCGGTCGGTTCGAAAAAGCCGACCAAGGTCGACTTCCGCCTGATCTCAGCCACCAACCGCGACATGATCCAGCTCGTTAAAGAAGGCAAGTTCCGCGAGGACCTATATTATCGCCTCAACGTGTTCCCGGTCTGGGTGCCGCCGCTGCGCGATCGCGTCGAAGACGTGCCTGACTTGGCAACACATTTCCTCGCCCGTTTCGCCGCCGAAGAAGGCAAGCGTGTTTTGAGTTTGTCGTCAGACGCGATGAGATTGTTGATGGCCTACTCCTGGCCCGGCAACGTGCGCCAGCTAGAAAACGCTGTTTTCCGTGCTGTTGTTCTTACCGATGGGTCAGAACTGACGGTCAACGAGTTCCCGCAAATCGCAGCTCATGTCGAGGGCTTCGAGGCCGAGCTTCCGTCCGCCCCCGCGAACGTGCAAAAGAAGCCAGCCTACACCGGGCCCGCCCTGCTTGGCGCTGAGGCAACGGTTCCGAGGACGGTCGAAGTAAAATCGGGAGCGCTCGGAATTTCAGCCATCGACGGGGAGGGCGATGTACGCCCGCTCGACGAAATCGAAGCCGACATGATCCGTCTGGCGCTGGGCCGCTACCGCGGACACATGACCGAAGTGGCGCGCCGGCTGAAGATTGGACGCTCGAACTCTCTACCGCAAAATGCAGGAGTACGGTCTCGAACCGCGTCCGCATTAAGCAGCATCAGTCCCTGCCGAAGGACGCCCTTCTCTTTCGGTAAGCCAGAAGAACCCGGTGTGCTTGCGCCGGGTTCTTTTGTTTTTATCGCAAATAACTCAGCACACTCTTCTTTTCTCGAATTGGTTACTCCAAGGCCGGCTTGCATTTTCGCCACACCCTTGGAGAACAAAGAGCGTGAACGACCCTGATGTGGGTCCGTAGCTGGCAAAAAATGGCCTGGTTCACTAGTTTTAATTTCGCGATTCTTGGAGGTGGCCATGCGCGGAATTTGTTTTCTTCTCGGCTTTGCCGTGTTGTTGCCGTTCGGTGAAGCTTTGGCGATCGAGCCTGATGCGCCGGAAAAGCTGATCTCGGCTGATGAAGCCATTGGTATTCAGGCGCGCCGCCTTGTCGAAGAACGCAGAGGACCTGCGGCGGATGCGGATAAACAGCGCCTGGCCGCCCTGACAAGTTTTTACGCGGACCGCGAGAGCCGCCCGATCTGGATTGCACGAGGCGTTTTGAGCCTTGGCGCCAAGGCCACGATCGGCGAAATCAGACGGGCGGATGATTGGGGCCTCAAGGCTTCGGCGTTCCAGCTGCGCCGGACCAATGTTACGAGCAGCGCCTCGACCCAAGAGCTCGCAGCCGCCGAAATCTCGCTCTCTTTGGCGGTTTTGAAGTACGCCGACGACGCCCGGGGCGGCCGCATCATCGAACCGTCCAAGCAACTGACCACCTACATCGACCGCGAGCCGCAACTGTTATCGCCATCGGTGGTTCTCAGCGAGATTGCAGAGGCGGACGACCCTGGGGCCTACCTGAGGGATCTCAATCCGCAACACCCTCAATTCCTGGCGTTGCGAAAGGCGCTTTTGAAACAGCGCGGCGTGAATGTAGAAGACGGCATCCGGCAGGTGCGCATGCCGTTGTCGGGGCCGCAGCTCAGCCTTGGCAAAAGGCATCCCGACGTCGCCATCCTGAGACACATCCTCGATGCGCCCGCCGAACCAAACCGCGAAGGCGCCTCAGGGGACCCTGAAGTCTTCGACGCTACCGTCGATGAAGCGGTGAAGGATTTCCAGCGCCAAGCCGGTCTTTATGTCGATGGCATTGTCGGACGTAACACCCGGTCGCATTTCAGCGGCGCTGGTCCAGCCTCGGTTTCGGAGGCAATGCTGCTCGCCAATATGGAGCAGTGGCGTTGGATGCCACGCGACCTGGGTGATTTCTACGTCACGGCAAACATCCCGGAGTTCCATGTGCGCGTCGTCAAGAACGAACAGGTGGTTCACGACGAGCGCATAATCGTCGGCAAAACCGACAAGCAGACGCCAGTCTTCTCCGACACAATTGAAACCGTCGTCTTCCATCCTTTCTGGGGTGTGCCGAATTCAATCAAGGTCAACGAGATCCTGCCCAGCCTGGCGCGTGGCGGACGAGTCTTGGAGCGGCATAACCTGCGGCTTCAGTACCGCGGTCGCCCTGTTAATCCGCAAAGCATCGACTGGAGCCGGACGGACATTCGGAATTTCCATGTCTACCAGCCGCCCGGCGGCACCAACGTGCTGGGTGAGGTGAAGTTTCTGTTCCCGAACCGGCATCAAGTCTATATGCACGACACGCCAGAGAAGCACTTGTTTAAGAACAAGGAACGCACGTTCTCACACGGCTGCATGCGCGTGCGTAATCCGCTGAGGCTTGCAAAAGCCGTACTCCATCACGACCGGGGCTGGACCATGGACAAAGTCAACAGCACCGTAGACAGGGGCCCAGAGAACAATAACATCACGCTCAATAACAAGGTGCCGGTGCACGTTACATACTTCACGGCGGTTGTCGATGAGGATGGAAATGTGCAGGCCTTCCGGGACATCTATGGCCACGAAAAGCGCATCCGTCTGGCGCTTGCCGGCCGCTGGAACGAGATCCGCAAAGGCCGGGACCATCTGGCCCCCGTCAAGCGCCCTCGGATCGTTCGGCAACAGTACAACGATCCAATATCGGATCTGTTTAAGCAAGCCTTCGGATTCTAGACTGGCTTTCCGATTACCGCTCCGTTTGAGCCGTGCCGCGCTATCGCCCAAGGGTAGCGCGGCAGCTTAACGCACTGTGCTGCCATGCTTGCGCCCAATAGCGCGCGCACACTGCGATTCTCACCGGTCGTTAAGGCTTTTTTTCTACTATAGGGCCCGGTGGACGGGGTGACAGCGCTGCGCCAGGTGGGACTGGAATGGTGGACTGTCTGCATTGATCGGAACGGGGCGGATAATTGCGCAACGGTTTCTATACTAAAGCCACCAGCTACGTGAGCCTTGTTATGCTTGGGTTGCTCGTATCGCTTGGATTCGGCAGCAGCCGCGCGGTCGCCGCTGGTGACGGCGAGCGGCGTATTGCGCTTTACAACATTCACACCAAAGAGACGCTCGACATCGTCTATATGCGCAACGGCAAGCGCTTGTCGGAGGCGATGAAAAAGATCAACTGGATCTTGCGCGACTGGCGCCAGAACGAGCCCACGAAGATGGACCCGAAACTGGTCGATTTACTCTGGGAGATTCGTCAGGAACTTGGGACGCGCGAACCAACCCATATCATTTCCGGCTACCGCTCCTCCAAGACGAACAACATGCTGCGCAAGACACGCGGCGGCCAGGCGAGGAAGAGCCGGCACATTCTCGGCAAAGCCATGGACATCCACTTTCCGGATGTGCCGGTGAAGAGACTGCGCTACTCGGCGCTGATCCGTGAGCGTGGCGGCGTTGGCTACTATCCGACCTCGGCCATTCCTTTCGTGCACATCGACACCGGACGCACCCGCCATTGGCCGCGCATGCCGCGCTACGAACTGGCGCTACTGTTTCCAAATGGCAAAACGAAGCATATGCCCTCCGATGGACGCCGCATCAGCAGAACCGACGTGCGCAAGGCGCGCGCCAAATACACGGAACTCGCTGTCCAGATCGCATCGTTCCACGAATTCAGGAAAGCTCCACGGGTGCCAAGACCTACGCTTTTGGCGAGCGGATGGGGGGCACGGATAGAGCGGAGCTTGTCGCGCGCTCCCAATCCTGCTCCGGTCCAGCCGAAACCATCGCAAGGTGAGTTTAGAGTCGCTTCGCTCGGAGCACTTGTTCCGCCAGCTCCACGGCCCATTACTCGGGCTGCGCCGCAAGCGCGCGGACCGACGAGCGACGACAGAAGGCAGCTGGCAAGCCTCTTTGCTCTGGCCTCTCTCGGCGGAAGTTGGTTGTCCACCCGAAAGCCTGCTGCGGCGCCGGGCACCGGGTCTTCTTCAGCTCTCCAGAATACCAGTCTGCAAACCAAGTCTCCGGCACGTGGATCGAGTTCGACTGCAAAGCGCCTCGGAATAGCAGGTCGTCAGCCACGACTGGCCAATCCTTTCGGGAATGACGAGTCGTCAGGTTGGTCCAACGGCTTCATTGCCGCCCCGGCGTTTGATGAGGAGCACCCGGAAGAGCTTCACTACCGGCCGTTCGCGCTGGCACCGTTGTTGACGACGTCGGCTTCGGCGGACGATCCGGTCCTTGCCCGTATGCAGCATCCCGACGTTGCCAAGACGCTTGATCTGCTCGACGAGGAAGACGTCACGCTACCGATGCGGTTAACCGCGACGCACCAGATTGCTGAGCTGATGTGGACGCATCAGTTCACCGGGCGGGCTATCAATCCCGAAGCGCTGTCGGGCGTTGCTCCGAATGATGACAGCGGTCTAGCCCGCCGTAGCGTCAGGACATCGATGCGATAATCCTACTTGCGGATCTTGCAGCGGGGCGCACTCTATACCAACTTTTTGCGTTTAGCCTGCTTGCGACCGCATTCGTCACTGTTTGCTGGCACACTTTCCCGGGCGGCCAAAACGAGCGGCTCAGCAGCCTCACGGACGAGCCGGGCCAACTCCAGAAAATCAGACTTTCTTGGTGATGTACCGCGCCATACGAGACCGAGTGTGCGCTGTGGTTGGGGATCAGCAAAACGCATCAGCTTCAGCGCACGTCCTCGCGCCTCGACGCCTAGCGAGATCTCGGGCAACAGCGTGACGCCGTGCCCAGCGGCAACCAATTCCACGATCGTGGCGAGGCTGGATGCTCCGTAAGTGTTGAAGTTCTTGACCTGCTGCAGATCGCAATAGGAAAGCGCCTGATCACGCAGGCAATGGCCTTCCTCCAGCAACAACAAGCGTTCATGCTCGACGAAATCCTGGGTCGCGCGAACGTCTTCGGCGATGACGCGTTCGCCGGAAAGGGCAAGAACGAAGCGGTCCTCGAAAAGCGGTTCAACTTCGACGTCCGTATTCTTGATCGGCAATGCGAGCAGCAGCACATCCAGTTTGCCGTCGGCCAGCTCCTGGATTAGCGCATGCGTTTGAGTTTCCCGCAAGGACAGTTCCAGCTCGGGATGCTGCAGGCGCAACAACGGCAAAAGAGGAGGGAGTACGTATGGGGCCACCGATGGAATGACCCCGAAGCGGAGGGCCCCCGTCAATAGCGAGTCGCCGGCGCGAGCGAGATCTATGAGATCACGCGTTTCGCTCAGGATTTGAGCTGCGCGGCGGGCAACTTCATGGCCTTGTGGGGTAAGTTGTACTCCTGAGCGCGTTCTTTCGATGAGGTTCAGTTGGAGGTTTTGCTCGAACTCCTGGATCTGCATCGACAGTGCCGGCTGGGTCACCGAGCAGGCTTCCGCGGCACGTCCGAAGTGCAGCTCTCGAGCCAAAGCATCGAAGTAACGCAGCTGTTTCAAGGTGATGTTTATCATCAGTCCACCTGATCGTATCCTTTTGTGTGGACAATTATATCTTATCGATAACTCTGTCTAGCGTAGGCATGTTCACGTTTTTGGAACCGCGGCACCGTGTGAGAAAACTGCGGTATGACACGTCTCGCGTCACCTCCGCCGCGAGAGCCCCCGGAACGCAGATCCAGATAAATTCAAGAGCAACGATTTGGAAATGTCCGACGTCGAAAAAGCGAAACCTGTCAACAGTGGTAACGCCACTGCCTAACAATCAGATCCTGCGCAGGTTGCGTTCATGATCTACTGAAACAAGTTCGCCGAACTCATTCACACTCACAAGCGCCATCCCCAAACCAACATGCGCTTTCCGAAAGCGATGCGGGATCTCTGGTCGCCGTCACCTGGGTCGGCACATCAGTTCACGATCCTGTTTTCCGAACGAGATCCGCCGGAATCCGCCCACGCCATTGAACGGCTACGGGCCCGCAAGCCTTCTTCGGATGAAGACCGCTTAAATCGATCTCGCAATATTGAGCTCCAGCTTTGCGCTGGAGCGAACGTTGCAACATCGTGTCGGGCTTCTACAGGCTCACGTCGGAGTTGCGTAACTGCGCTCTGAACCTGGTCTGCCGATGACCGGTCACGGCTACGCCCTAGAAGCCTTCGAAGGCCTATTCGCCGAGATCAGGCAAGGTCAAAGCGGTCAAGGTTCATCACCTTGTCCCAAGCCGCCACAAAGTCAGCTACAAATGCCTGCTGCGAATCTGAACATCCGTAGACTTCTGCGAGCGCTCGAAGCTGGGAGTTCGAACCGAAGATGAGGTCGACACGGGTACCGCTCCACTTCAGTTCGCCCGTCGCGCGGTCGCGACCCTCGAACACGTCGTCGGATTTCGAGGCCTCCTTCCACGTCGTGCTCATGTCGAGCAAATTCACGAAGAAGTCGTTGGTGAGAATCTCTTGCCGCTTGGTGAAGACGCCGTGTTGGGAGTGTCCGGAGTTTGCATTCAAGACGCGCATGCCGCCGATGAGAACCGTCATTTCAGGTGCGGTCAGCGTCAGCAATTGCGCCCGATCGATCAGCATCTCCTCAGCCGAGACAGTATACTTGCCCTTGAGATAGTTGCGGAAGCCATCGGCCTCAGGCTCCATCACATCGAAGGACTCGACGTCCGTCTGCTCCTGTGAGGCGTCGGTGCGCCCCGGCGCGAACGGGACAGTCACATCGTGCCCGGCGTCTTTCGCCGCTTTTTCAATCGCAGCGCAGCCGCCGAGAACGATGAGGTCGGCGAGCGAGACCTGCTTGCCGCCCGACTGCGCGTCGTTGAATTCCTTCTGGATACTCTCAAGGGCTGCAAGCACGGTCGCGAGCTCAGCCGGCTCGTTCACCTCCCAGTCCTTCTGCGGCGCGAGGCGGATGCGTGCGCCGTTTGCCCCGCCGCGCTTGTCGGACCCGCGGAAGGTCGAGGCCGAGGCCCAAGCGGTCGACACTAGCTGGGAGACAGACAGACCCGATGCGAGAACCTTCTCCTTGAGGCTGGCGATGTCCTGCCCGTTGATCAGCTCATGGTCGACCTCTGGGAGGGGGTCCATCCAGGTTAGCTCTTCGGCAGGAACTTCCTTGCCGAGGAAGCGCGACGGGGGCCCCATGTCGCGGTGGGTAAGCTTGAACCACGCACGGGCGAACGCGTCGGCGAACTCGTCCGGGTTCTGGTGGTAGCGGCGCGAAATCTTCTCGTAAATTGGATCCATCCGCATGGCCATGTCGGCTGTGGTCATCAAGAGGGAGACCTTGCCCGAGTTCGTCCACCTGCGGTGCGTGATCTTTTTCGGCCAAGTCCTTTGGCGCCCACTGCCAGGCCCCGCCTGGGCCCTTCACCACCTCCCAGTCATAGCCGAACAGAACATCGAAATAGCTCATGTCCCACTTGGTCGGGGTCGGGGTCCAGGGGCCTTCGATGCCGCTGGTGATGGCGTCAACGCCCTTGCCGCTTTTATAGTTGCTGATCCAGCCGAGGCCTTGCTGTTCGATGCCTGCGCCCTCGGGCTCACGGCCGCAGTGCGAGTCCGGGGCGGCGCCGTGAGCTTTGCCGAACGTGTGACCGCCCGCGGTGAGTGCGACGGTCTCTTCGTCGTTCATTGCCATGCGGGCGAAGGTTTCGCGGATATCGCGGCCGGAGGCGATCGGGTCCGGCTTACCGTTCGGGCCTTCCGGGTTCACGTATATCAGCCCCATCTGCACGGCCGCGAGCGGGCGCTCGAGTTCACGGTCGCCGCTGTAGCGTTTGTCGCCGAGCCACTCGGCCTCGGCGCCCCAGTAGATGTCTTTTTCGGGCTCCCATACGTCTTCGCGCCCACCGGCGAAGCCGAATGTTTTCAGGCCCATATCTTCCAGTGCGCAGTTGCCGGCGAGGACGAGCAGGTCGGCCCAAGATAGCTTCCGGCCGTACTTTTGCTTGATCGGCCAAAGCAGCATCCGCGCCTTGTCGAGGTTGGCGTTGTCGGGCCAGCTATTGAGCGGGGCGAAGCGCTGCGTGCCGGTCGACGCACCGCCGCGACCGTCGGCGGTGCGATAGGTGCCGGCGCTGTGCCAAGCCATGCGGATGAACAGCGGGCCATAGTGGCCGTAGTCCGCCGGCCACCAGTCCTGCGACGTCTTCATCAGCGCGTAGATGTCCTGCTTCGCGGCGTCGAGATCGAGCGTCTTGAACTCTTGTGCGTAGTTGAACGTCTTGCTCATGGGATTGGAAAGGGAAGAGTGTTGGTGGAGAATGTCCAGATTCAACTGGTTCGGCCACCAGTCTCGGTTCGACGTGCCTTCACCGGCTGCGTGTTTGGAAGCGCCGCTCATTCCTGGGCACTTGCTTTCGATCTCGACAGTTGGTCCGGCCATGTTGTCTCCAATCATATTCTGCGTTTCCTGCAGCCTGTTCCTTGTCACCCGGAATGTTTTGATTGCTGCGAATTTCTCTCGAAGTTGATTGTCTTCTAGCAAAATGGGGCCGCCGACAACCTCCTATAGAGAGGCGGTTTTGACACGGGCGTCCCTGCTTCTTTACAAGTCGGCTACCAAATGCGCGCCATCAGAAAAACTGTATTTTAATGATTGTAACAATAAGATGCTCTGATGGTTGATGTGTTGCGGCTCAAAGAACTGCTGTCAACGCTTAGCGACGTCTGGTGCCGAGGAAAAAGCGGGCGCCGCAGAAGCCTTACTTATCAGGCTGCCGACTTGTCCGCTTTGATCAATAAGTGGACCTATCGGAAGCATCGAGTTGACGTCCGCTGGGGGCCCGTTGCAGACACAGCAAGTCTGTAGTGACAAGCCAAGCTCAGCGGCGTCAGTTCGCAAGGCCAACTGATGTCATTGGCCGCATTGCCGGTGAGAGCTACCGCTGGCTAGTCGCTATCCTCGAAACACTGGCTATCATGCAGATGGTTCGGGACTAGCCGACGCAAGTATCTGTGAGGAGCAACCCATTGAGCGAGTCAACCATGAAAAGCGTTATTATGGCCGACACGGTGATAGAGGGTGACGTAATTGCCAAGGGGCAGATTACCGTCAACGGACGAGTGCAAGGGAATCTGTCAGCGCAGTCGGTTGAGATCAGTCAGTCCGGTGGAATCTACGGCTCGCTGCGGGCGCAGAGCGCCGAAGTGCATGGCGCTATTCAAGGCAATGTTTCGGTTCTCGGACTAATTCGAATTGGCGAGACCGGTTCGGTCAATGGAACGGTCGAATATGGCAGAATCGCAATGGACCAAGGCGGTACGCTCAGTGCAACTCTTCGTAATGTGCCCCCACATCTAGCTGGCGATCTCCAACTGATCGTTGACCGCTGTGGTTCGGTGCGGATTACAACCGAGGACCTAACGGCATTCGATCCTGACGATGCAGCTGAGGATCTAACCTATACGGTCACGAATCCGAGCAATGGCTTCGTCGCATTGGCTTCAGCCCGTTCGGCATTGATCAGCACGTTCACCCAGGCTGACCTGGAAAGCGGCCGCATTTTGTTTGTGCATGACGGGGCAAACGCACCGACCGCGGGGTTCGACACGGTCGTTTCAGATGCCGAAGGTGCAACGTCTGGGAAGGTAAAGCACGTCAACGTCTCGGTTAGGGATTGAGCAACTTAGCCTGTCCAGCCCCCTCGTTATGGGCCACTTCGACGTAGAGTTTCCGGAACGGGCGGACGCATGCTGAGCGCCTGATGCGGTCGGGTGTGATTGTACTGGCGGAGCCACTGGTTGATGACGACACGGGCTTGGTCGATGCATACCCGAAGCCGGCTCGCGCTACCGCGGGCAGGTATTGTTTTGAGGGCCGGCTTAATATTGCAGGCGCCGGAACTCGAACCGTCTCTGCCAAGCAGGGCAGCCGTCACTGCCGGCATCAAGTTGCGGATACTGTTTCGTATTGCCTTGCTGTCGCCTGCGGGCGCCGAAACCTATCGGTCCGGACAATTGAACGTGCGGCGTGCCGTATAACCTGCCGCGCCCATCCCGAGGCATTTGCCGTTCGCAATGTGCTTGTGCGGGACGCTTGGACTGTGGGACATGCGCCGCATGCATGGTCCGTTCGCACATGACCCACCCGTAATTTGCCGAGACATCCCGCGTGGCCATGGAATTTCATGGGCCCAAGCCTCACTCGCGAAGGCCAAGACCAAAACCGTGCCGAGAAACATGCGTTGCGCTGAAGCCCGCTTGGTACGTTCTCCTCTCGATGAACATCCGCCGAATCATACCACGGCGGGGACGTTGCCGCCGCTCTGCCCGCCCCACAATTCTGGTTCGAAAATTCCACGCATCGCTGAGGAAACAGCATAGTAGATGCTCTCGCAGTGTCGCGCCCACCCGCAACAATGGCCATAGCGCCTACGGCCAGAGGCAGCGTGCAACTCTCAAGCCGTGATCAGCGGACAACACCCACCATTTGATCGAGCGGACGCCTTAGCATTAATTGCCTGCCGCCAAAGGCTTGGCCAAGATTGGCCGTGATTCGAAAATAGTACGCAGAAGGATGATCTCAGCAATTCCTCGATTTCCAATAACAGCGCTACTTGCCTCAATTCTATGGGGTTTTGGTACTTCGCAGAGCATCGCCGCCGACTTCGCGGATGATTGCTGCGCGGATCTTGAGGAACGCGTGGCCGACCTCGAAGCTACAACCGCCCGTACGGGGAACCGTAAGGTTTCACTGACCTTGTCGGGAGATGTCAGCCAGTCGATCCTGTTCTGGGATGACGGCTTTGAAGACAACGTTTACGTCGTGGGCCACAATCTCGACCAAAGCCACTTCACCTTTTCTGGCCAAGCGGTCATATCCCCCGATCTAACCGCTGGATTCAATTTGACACTGCGCCTCCGCGACGCGCTTTCTAATGAGGTGAACCAGTTCGACGATGACTCGGAGTTTGGCTTCATTCTCTGGAAAGCCAACTGGCAGCTGGAAAGCAAGAGGGTCGGCAGACTAACCGTTGGTCAAGCCTCCCGAGTTACGGATACGGCACCGGAAAACGATCTTTCAAAAACAGCTATCGCCAGCTACGCGGGTGTGCAGGACTTGTTGGGTAGCTTTTTCCTTCGCCGCAATGACGGACTGTTGTCCGATCTGGTATGGGGTGATGTCTTCAATCACCTTAACGGCAATACCGCCAACGTTGTCCGCTACGATGCACCTATCTTGGCGGGCTTCGTCCTTTCGGCCAACTATGGAGAGGATGACATCTGGGACGTCGGCGCAAAGTATGAAAGCGAGGGGCGCGGCTTCCAGTTTGCAGGAACCATTGCTTACAGCCAGTCCACCGACGAAAACGGAACCGACGGCTTTGGACTGGACATCGACAACTCAGTGATTGTCGGCTCCATCGCGATACTGCACGAGCCGACCGGGTTGAACGCACTTGTCGCCAGCGGCCAGAAGTCCTTCGATGAGCGCATCAAGGATGCAGATGGTGCGTTGCGCACGCCTGCCGACGCAAAGTATTTCTACACAAAGCTCGGTTGGATCGCGAAGTGGAGCAGTCACGGCCCGACGGCGTTTTATGGCGAGTACGGCGCTTTCGAAGACTTCGCGACGGCTGGCCTCGACGGGGATGATGTTGCTTCGCTAGCCGCCCATGGGGTTTGCGCAACAGCCGGCATCTGCCGTGTCACCGGCAACGAAGCGGACGTCTGGGGATTTGGTGTCGTCCAAACAATCAAGGACGCCCAAATTCAAATCTATGCAGGCTACCGGCACCACAATGTAAATTTTAACCTCGTCGATGGGACCGGCGCCAGTCGGCCAGCAGAGGGGCTTGAAGATTTTCAGACCGTGGTCTTTGGGTCGTTCATTGAGTTTTGAGTTTGCGCTTAACTCTGCCTGTTGGGGCATAGCTCAATACTCGCATGAAAAGCACCTTTTTTAGCTGAGCATTAGACGGCATTGCATCGCTGAACGGCGTCCGGTGACGGTTTGGTGGCTACCATTAGCGCACAGAATAATTGGAGCGGGTGACCGGGATCGAACCGATGACATCGACCTTGGGAAGGTCGCGTTCTACCACTGAACTACACCCGCTTTTGAGTTTACATGTAGCATGGTGCCGATGCCAATCAAAGCCGGGTTAAGCGGCGCGCTCACCGGCTCGTGAAGCTATTGTGAATCCTCTGATTGCGGCGGGCATGCTAGCTGTTCGCGCCGATTGATGTAATTGGTGGTGTACCGAGACATTGCGTGATGCGCGATGGCCGTTACCAAACAATTAGAGGATGACCACATTGAGCCGAATTAGCGTGTCCGCGCTGAGGCCTTCCGTAGTTCAGAAATTTACCGATCCGGACTGGACGGCGAAGGGTGAGCGGCGCGCGCGCGTCTGGCTCAAAAAACTTGACACGCTGTGGATCAACACCGGCACGCTGTGCAACATCGAGTGCAAGAACTGTTACATCCTGTCGAGCCCGACGAATGATGCGCTGGTCTACATCTCAGGCTCGGAAACGGCGCGCTTCCTTATTGAGGCGGAGACCTTCGAGACGCGCGAGATCGGGTTTACCGGTGGCGAACCGTTTCTCAATCCCGACTTTCCCGACATGCTCGAGGATGCGCTTCAGCGTGGCTTCGAAGTCTTGGTGCTGACGAATGCCATGCAGCCGATGCAGCGGCCGCCCATCAAGCAGCGAATGATCGACCTCAAGACGCGGCTGGGCGAAAAACTGACCTTGCGCGTCAGCCTCGATCATCACTCGCGTGATCTGCACGATGAAGAGCGCGGCGCGGGTTCATTCGACAAAGCACTCGAGGGGATTTCCTGGTTAGCTGAGCATGGGTTCAATCTGGCCATCGCCGGGCGGGTTAGCCTGTACGAGAGCGAAGCCGAGGGCCGCGAATCCTACCGGGGCCTGATTGGTGAGAATGACTGGCCGATCGATGCCGACGACAACATACAGCTGGTCTTGTTCCCGGAGATGGATGGTGCCGACGATACCCCCGAGATCACCGGTGCTTGCTGGGACATCCTTAAAGTCAAACCGAGTGACATGATGTGTGCGTCATCGCGTATGGTGGTCAAACGCAAGGGGGCCGCAGCGCCTGTGGTCCTGCCTTGCACCGTGTTGCCGTACGATGAGGCCTTCGAGATGGCTACGACGCTGCACGAAGCAGCAAATGCGGACAGCGGCATGTTCGAGCGCGGGGCGGTAAAGCTGTGCCACCCGCACTGCTCGAAGTTTTGCGTCTTAGGTGGCGGCAGCTGTTCTTAACGCGCAACGCATCTAACTTCCACTGACGATATCGGCCTTGGTCAGAAGCGACTGGAAGGGCACACCGGCCTTTGCAAAAGTTGCATCCGCGCCCTCCTGGCGATCAAGCACGGTAATTACGGCCGCGACTTCGCCGCCGTCGGCACGGACCGTTTCGGCGGCTTTCAGCGCGGAGCCGCCGGTGGTCGTTACGTCTTCCAGAATTACAACCCGACGCCCAGCCAACGTCTCATCCTTGGCAAGACCCTCAATCAGGCTCTTGGTGCCGTGATCCTTGGCTTGTTTGCGGACGAAGAATGCCGACACCGGCGCACCCTTTGCGGCACTGACCGCCGCTACTGCCGAGGCAAGCGGTACCGCACCCATTTCGAGACCACCAACCATGCTGACCTGCAGGGGCTCGATGCGGTCAAGAATCAAAAGCCCGATGAGAAATGCACCGCGTGCGTCCATCATTGTCGGCTTCATATTGAAGTAGATTGTGGAGGTCTTACCGGAGGCGAGTTTCATCTCCGGTCCGGTCAGGTAGGAGAGCGCGGAAATGATCCCGATCAGTTCGTCGCGGGCTTGATCTTGGCTGGGGAAAGGCGGCAAAGGGGACATGGCTGATCCTTCGGATCGATTGAGCGACTCTGAGGCTCGCGTTTCGCCGCTTCAACAGATCCTGTCAACCCCACGCCGTGCCGCCATATTCAGCGCCGGCGAATCAGTCAATGATCTTGATGAGAGATTTAACCGGTGTAACCCGAGAGCAGCAAACATGGCGGAACGCGCAAACCGTGGCCAAGGCGAACCCAGTTCGGGCGCAAAACGGCTTAGAAAGTCGCCGGCTAAGAAATCCTCGCGCAACTCGCAGTTCGCAAAGAAAACGATTGCTCTGATCTATGACTTTGACGGAACGCTTTCGCCGCGACCGATGCAGGAATACGCTTTTCTGCCCCAGATCGGCATCGACGCGACGGCGTTCTGGGAAGAATCCAACCGCGTGGCAAAGGAGCAAAAGGCTGATCCTCTGATCACCTACATGCACTTGCTTTACAAAAAGGCGAAAGAGGCCAACGTTCGCATCGACCGCGAGGACCTAGTAGCGCAGGGCCGCGATGTTGTTTTGTTCGAAGGCGTCCTGGAATGGTTTGATGCGATCGAGGACTACGTCAAAATCCGCGCCGAGAGCCATGGCATCTCGTTGCGCCATTACCTCGTCTCGTCGGGACTGACAGAAATCGTCGAAGGGACGCCGATCTTCGACCGGTTCTACAATGTCTTCGCTTCCGAGTACTGGTTCGACGCCTACGATCTTCCTTACCCGAAGCGGGTCATCACGGATACTGGCAAGACGCAGTACCTGTTCCGGATCAACAAGGGCATCGAGGACCTTGGCGAGACGATCAATGAGCACATGGAGGAGGATGCACGGCCGATTCCGTTTTCCAACATGATCTACTACGGCGATGGTGATACCGACGTTCCGTCCATGGCCGTAACCCGCAAGAACGGTGGCCACGCGATTGCGGTCTATCCACCGGGCCGCCCGCGCAAGAAGTGCGTTGATTTGTTCAACTCCGGGCGCATCGACTTTTTCGCGCCGGCCGATTACCGCCGTGGTTCAGACCTGTTCCACCGAACCTGCTTGTTGATCGACCGCATCCTTGCGTCGATCCGCGTCGAGGAGGAAATGTGGAAGGTGGCACGGTCGGCAAAAGGTTAGCCAACCTCACTCGCGTTGAAACCGGAGGGGCCCGACGCCAGGATCACTGCCCCCGCGCCCGAGCTTGCCTCTTGTCGTCACGCTGGCGCCATCGCCTGCGGGTTGGCGCAACGGCGCGACTTGCCCTCGAAATAGGCTTCCTTATCGAGAACGAATTTCTCGTGATAGGCCGCCCCCTCAACTGCGCAACCGGCATGCAACTTGATGACGGAACAATACAGATCCGCGCTGACGTTGCCCCAGATAGCCGCCGACTCGGCCACCAGCACCCCTTCCAGCTCACCGGTTCTGTCGAGCACAAATCGCCGGCACCGCAGCGAGCCGCTGATCCGGCCCGTCAGCATGACATCTCCATCGATTATGACATCGCCATCGATTTCGACATGCGGTCCGAAAACAGTCATGGTCGGACCCGGTAGTGGTATCGAGCCCTCAAGCAGTATGTTCCCATTCATCGCAGCCACTCGTTCATTACGCGATACTCGAGCACGTGAGCGATCGTGACTTTATCCGTTCCAACGAACCGGTTTCGTCAGTTGCGCTCCGCACGGATGACTTCGTAGCACGATTTATGACGTAAGCGGAGTCGGTCCAGCAGGTTGGTTCAATGATCCCTCGGTAGAAGCTTCCTGAGCCGCGCGCACTAAGTCCGGCATCAGTTCGCCTCGCTCCGTGTAGCGTCGCGAGCGCCCCTCGAAATTAGCGCCCATTTCCAGGCTCAAAGTATTGTGGTGAACCTCGGCCTCGACGCTTGCACCGTTTTTCAGCGTTACGTCGACGGCGCGAACGGTACCGGAGACATGCCCTTGGATGGAGACTGTCTCGCCGTGAACTAGGCCGTTGACATGGCCGTGCCGGCCGATGACCACGTTGGCACCAAGCACATCACCCTCGACGATACCGTCAACGGTGAGGTTGCCTTCCGAGATGAGACGTAAGCCACCGCCAAGGATCTTCAAATCCTGACCAATGACCGAATGAGGCGTCGTTTCGATCGGCGCTTCGCCATCGACCGGCGCGTTTTCCGGGATCGGTGGCGGAGGCGTATCGAGCCTCGAGTCCGCAGGCGGCGGCTGCGGTCCTGACTTCGCGTGTGGTGATTGACGTGAAAACATGGGGTCCCCTTTCCTAAACAACCCCTCCCCTGCCTTTTTCCTACACGTGAAAAAGACACTTGTCACGACTTTGCGAACCGCCGCTAATCTGAATTTTTACAGGTCCTTGCGCGCCTTCCTTCGGCCTATTTGCGGCCTTTCTTCCGCCCGATTTCTCCGCGGCCGGGTTTCGGTGAAGTGTGTCGTCCAATCATCGCCTGCCTGAGAATAATTCCTGGAAAGGGATGTCAGCATTTGCGCGACTCCCCTTCCGTGCATACTTCGGCGACAAGGAAAACCGAACCGCCGGAGCGACTTAGAGATGTCCGCGAAACCGGTATGGTGAGAGGGACCATGGAGCTTGCGCTGAATAGAGCGGCGATCGCGGCGATGGCTGTTTTGAGCGCGACGTTTTTTGTTCCTGGCAAGAAAGCCGCCGCGGGACCGGCCATCGGGCAATTCGAAGTCAAGGATCTCGACGCCGAGCCTGGTAGAATGGAATTCCAGAGCCAGAACGCCCACTCTTGGGGGCAGCCGGACCGCAAAATTGTGCGGGAGGGGCCGGGCGACGACGATGTTCTGTACGACGACAACTCGATCGTCCAACAGCGGCATGCCCTGGAGATGGAAGGAACGCTAACGCATTTCCTACGTATGCGTCTTGGTGTTGAATACGAGCGCGAGCGGTTCGAGAGCCCCGATAACGTGGGATTGGCGAACGCTTTCGGGGAGCTCGAATTCGACGAGATCGCCGTGGAAGTCGTGACAATCTTCAAGCCGGTCCCAAAGTCTGGGGGCGTTGGTTTCGGCGCGCTGGCGGAATTCGAACATCCCATAGGTAGCGGCGATCTGAATACGATCGTGTTTGGGCCTATCGTCGAAGCGAAAAACGGACCTTGGGGCGCGATCGGCAATCTGACCTTTATCCATTACTTCGGCAACGGGGAACGCGGTGGCCCAGAGCCAGATCGAGACCAGAAGTGGGATCTTGGCTACGCCGCGCAGCTTTCTTACAAGGTCTCGGAAAATTGGACCTACACGCTTGAGGCCTACGGCACGTTTGACCGGCTCGGCGATAGCGGCACACCAGGAGAAGAACGGCTTGCCTTCGGCGATCAAGACCAGCACCGCGCCGGGCCAGTGGCCTATTATTCGTTTTCGCCGCGCCAACGCTCGGCCCTCGCGGAGGTTGGCGAAACGGATGCCGATGATGGAGCGGAGGGAAACGAAGCCGACGAAATCGAGGTCACGCTCGGCGTCGGCATGCTCTTCGGTCTCAATCAGAACACGCCTGACGAAACGCTGAAATGGAGCGTTGAAGTCGAATTCTAAACGGTCGCATGGCGATCGACCGAACGCCTATCCACAGCGCTCGATCACGCCTTTTCAAATTGCGTTGAGCCCAGGTCGATTTCGCCGGGCTTGCTGCACGAAGCCGTCTACGGTGCCTCGACGCTGGAACCCTTAAATCGGAGCGAAGCATGCGGCTCTCCACTTTAACTGTTGCGGTTATCTTTGCATTCGCCACGCCCGCTCTGGCGGAAGAGACGCCTCGTCAAGGAAGTTCGCAAGGCCCGTTCGCCAAGGGACACCGGCTGGCCGAGGAGGCCTCACCATATCTGCGTCAACACGCCGACAATCCTGTTGAATGGTACCCTTGGCGAAAAGAAGCCTTCGAGCGTGCGCGCAAAGAGAATAAGCCGGTCTTCCTGTCGGTCGGCTATTCCACCTGCTACTGGTGTCACGTTATGGAGCGGGAGAGTTTCAGCAATCCCGACATCGCTAAGCTGCTGAACGAGCACTTCATCTCGATCAAGGTCGACCGTGAACGCCGCCCCGACGTTGACGCCACCTATATGATCGCGACAGAGCTGATCTCGCAACGTGGCGGCTGGCCGAACTCGGTCTTTCTGACGCCAGACCTGAAGCCCTTCTTTGCGCTCACCTACGCGCCGCCGGCCGAATTCAAACAGCTGATCAATCAAGTCGCCATGACCTGGAAAAACGAGGAACAGCCGTTGCGGGCCGACGCGGAGCGGGTTGCCGGACTTATCGAGCAGGTCACGAAAAGAAAGCGCAAGGCTGTCGCCATCACACCGAAGGTGTTGAGGCGTGCCAGCCTTGCGGTCCTTTCCGGGTTTGACGCATTCAACGGCGGGATCGGAACGGCCCCGAAATTTCCGCGCGAACAGGTCCTCGCGTTTCAGTATCATCGCGCCACGCGAGACAAAGATGAAGTCGCTCTCGAGGCCCTAGAGCTCACACTCGACAACATTATCCGCGGCGGTATTCACGACCACGTCGCCGGTGGCTTTCACCGCTATGCAACGGATAACGCGTGGGCCGTGCCGCACTTCGAAAAGATGCTCTACAATCAGGCGCAACTGGGCCAGGTCCTCATTCACAGCTACCTCCTGATCGGACGCCAGAGCTACGCCGATGCGGCACGCAAGACGTTCGATTTTGTTTTGCGCGACATGACTACCGCCGAGGGAGGCTTCGCATCCGCGTTCGATGCCGAAACGAATGGAAAAGAAGGTCTGTTTTATCTGTGGTCCAAGGCGGACATTGAAGCTGCGGCGGGCACGGATGTAGACTTTGTCATCCAAGTCTTTGGAATTACCGAAGAGGGTAATCACGAAGGGCTCAACACGCTTCGCTTGAGCGCGCAAGTTGCCGAGCTCGCCGCGACCGCGGAACTCACGATTGCCGCGTTCGAAGAAAAGTTGCAGAGGGTTCTGACCAAGCTTGGCGAAGCACGCGCGAAGCGGCCGGTACTGCGCCGTGACGACAAAGTCATCGCCGATTGGAACGCAGCGATGATTTCGAACGCTGGCGGAAGCAACCGTCGCACTCGACGAACCCCGTTACCTGGAGGCGGCCGAGCGAGCCATGAACCTGCTGGTGGATAAACTCGGTGCTGGTAGAGCCGATATGCAGCGTGCGTACTTCGAACAGCGTACGGGCCTGGCGGCGAGCCAGTTGGACCATGCCTTGGTGGGCTTGGCCGCGGTTGAACTGTTCGATGTCACAAACAATGAAAAATGGCGAGACCTTGCTAAGCGTTCCGCCGGAATCCTCATCGATACCTTCGCCGATGCGGAAGGCGGCGATTATTACCTGACGACCGCGGCGACGGGTTTCGTACGCACCAAACAATATGACGATGCAGATCTGCCCGCCGGCAACGCTGCCGCGCTGGAGCTCTTTTCAGAGCTGGCACGCCGTGACCAGGATCCGCGCTGGCGTCATGCCGCCGATGGCCTTGCCGATACATTGTCGGGACTTGCCCAACGCACACCGGTGGCGATGGCCGCAAGCCTAGTTGCGATCGACCGGCATCAGCGTGGAGATGTTGGTCCTCAGCAGTTCATGGGCAAGGGTGCCGTACGGGTGACCTCAAGGCGTAACGCCGATGGCAAGACCGCCGAGGTCGTTTTAGAGTTGGCTCCGGGCTGGCACGTCAACTCGAACACACCGACCGAGGACTTCTTGATTCCAACGGTTCTCAAGATTGGTGAACAGGTCCCCGACGGCCTCACCTATCCGGCGGCGAAGGAGCGCAAGTTGGGTTTTCACGACGCACCGTTGCAGCTTTACGAGGGTAAAGTGCTGTTGCTCTTTCCAGTTTCGCAAAACAGCGCGCGCCCCAATGCGGCGCAGCGACTGACACTCAGTTTGCAAGCATGCTCCGATCGGTTGTGTCTGGAGCCGGAGACTGCGGAGTTGTTGTTGCCGGCTGTCTCGCAGAGGTAAGATAGGTGTTGATCTTTTCGCGCGCGCAGCAAAAACCGGAACAAGTACGCAGGCGATACTCGGTCGGCTAATAGAAATCCGACATCATACGAATTACGCCTTGAAAAAGCTGCGCACTTGGGACTGATAGTTTCTGTATGAATGTCTCGAACCGCTGTGCAGTTTCAATATTCGGGGTGGCCATTCTTACGGCCGCTACCGGCGATCCTGCCCGCGCCGCTGACGTTGAATACGGCGAGTATCTATCGAGCGAGTGCGTCACCTGCCACCGGACCGACGGAACGGTGACCAAGATCCCAGACATCACCGGTTGGGACACCAAGAGCTTCATCGCCGTCCTTCGCGCCTATAAAACCAGAGAACGCCAGAACAAAGTCATGCAGACGATCACGAGCGGTCTGTCGGACGAAGACATGGAAGCGCTCGCCGCCTACTTCGCAAGCATCAAACGAGCCCGAGCGAAGTAACGGCAAGTCCATAACGACAAGCAAACGCATATGGGGAGAATTCAGCAATGACAGTCTCAAGGCGGCAATTCAACGTCCTACTGGGCGCCAGCACGGCGACCGTCACGCTCGGCTTGCCCAACATCGCGCGCGCAGCCGCACCGCGTGTCGTCGTGATCGGCGGTGGCTCCGGTGGTGCGACCTCGGCCCGCTATATCGCCAAAGGATCGAAGGGTGCGATCGACGTGACGCTAATCGAGCCCTCAAAGCAGTACTACACCTGCTTTTTCTCCAACCTCTATCTCGGTGGCCTGCGCGACTACGCCTCGATCGGCCACGGCTATAACAAGCTGGCTTCCAACTACGGCGTCAATGTCATCCATGAATGGGCCAGCGGCGTCGACCGGGACAAACGTGAAGTCATTCTCGGGTCCGGCGCACGGGTGCCTTACGATAAACTGATCGTCGCTCCTGGTATCGATTTCAAATACGACTCGGTACCTGGATACTCCGCGGCGGCTTCCGGAAAGATGCCTCACGCCTGGAAGAGCGGCACGCAGGTGCAGTTACTGAAGGCGCAGGTCGAGGCCATGCGCGAGGGTGGCACATTCGTAATGGTGGCCCCGCCCAACCCATTCCGCTGCCCGCCTGGACCTTACGAGCGCATTTCGATGATCGCGCACATCCTGAAGCAGAAAAATCCCACGGCGAAGATCATCGTGCTCGACCCGAAGGAGAAGTTCTCCAAGCAGGCGCTTTTCATGGAGGGCTGGGAAAACCACTATCCGGGCATGGTGGAATGGATTCCAACGTCGATTTCCGGCGGCGTTAAAAACGTCAACGTTGAAAGCATGGAAATCGAGGCAGATCTCGACACCTTCAAAGCGGATGCAGCGAGCGTGGTGCCTGCACAGAAGGCCGGAGCCATTGCCGCTGCGGCCGGGCTCACCAACGACACCGGCTGGTGTCCGATCATGCCCGAAACTATGCAGTCAGCAATGGACGATAATGTCTATGTGCTGGGTGATGCCTCGATCGCGGCGGCGATGCCGAAATCGGGCTTCTCAGCCAACAGCCAGGCAAAAGTCTGCGCCAAGGCCGTGCGCGGGACACTGACCGGCTCCAAGGTGTTCCCGGCCCGTTTCGCCAACACGTGCTGGAGCACCATCGCGCCCGGTGATGGCGTCAAGGTCGGCGCCCGCTACAAGCCCGGCGACGGCAAGATCGCGCCGACTGAGAAGTTCATCTCGCAGACCGGCGAGAGCGCCGAGGTGCGCAAGGAGACCTACGAAGAATTGTTTGGCTGGTACGACGGCATTACTGCCGACATCTTCGGGTGAGGACTGAGGCGTTAGCCATTCAGAAGGCCGGGTGACTGCCCGGCCTTTTGTTTTGTCCGCATCACCGCCGGTCTCGGGCTGCTAACGCGAAGCGCCCTTCAAATGCCGCCGGCTCGGCCATTCGCTGAACAGCTGATGTTGTACCTGCCCCGCACTGAAAACGAGATGCGTTCAGCCCGGGGCGCAAGCCTTGAGTGCTGATTTTCTTTCGTCCTACATGGTATTATTGCGAAAAGTTCAATTCATATGTGACGATGTCATTGCTTTGTCGCATTTTCTCGCCTTTGTAACGTATGCCGATATAAGTTGGTGCGCGTACGATGCCCGTCTTCGCTGAAGTAGAACGCATGTCGGACCATAATCTGGCCGTCGACCGATCAGTTGGTTATTCGCTGGCGGACCTCCGGTGCTTGCAGGATCGGCCCGGCACGATGTTTATCTCCCACAACGAACTCGCAGCGCTTGCCGGAAACGGCACGCATTGTCTGATTATTCCACAGTGGCCTCGGCGCCCGGCGACGATGCGGAGACCGAAGCGAGTGAATCTCAGCGGTTTGATACCGAAGCACGCGCTTCGGTCCGCTCCTCGGGACGGGCACTCTACGCCGTCGCGATCGGTGCCGGCATCGGTGTTTCAGTCGGGGTCGCTATCGCCAGCGGGATGGCGCTGCTGATCGGGAAAACCGGACTGGATATCGCTGCGATCGTCCAACAGGCACTGATTTACGTCACATAATCTGCCGTCGCGCGGCACCATTGCGAACCGGAGAGGCCTGGTCGCCGGTGGTGCGTACGCGCACGTGAAGGCCCCGCCTCCCCTCAACCGCTCTCGAAATCCGCATCAACTGTTTCCGACAGCGTCCGCCCTTGCGCTGTAGGCGTGGATAGCCGACGGTGCGCGGATACAAGCGAGGAGCCCTTGGAGGCCAGCAGCGACATGAGCGATGAAACACAGTCCGGCGGCGAAACTCTGCCGAACGGCTATGAAACCGATTATGTGGTCGGCCAGGACAATGTGGAGTTCTGGGGCTTCGATATTCACAACCCGGTCTTCTTCATCTCCGGCATCATCATTGTCGCCTTTGTTGCCGTCTCGCTGGCGCTGCCTGGCGAAACCAAAGTCTTCTTCGAAGGCCTGCGCAAAGGCCTGACGTCCAGCCTGGATTGGTTGTTCATCCTGGCCGGCAACGTGTTCGTGTTGTTCGCGCTCTATCTCATCGTCTCGCCGTTCGGCAACATCCGGCTCGGCGGACAGGATGCCAAACCGGAGTTTTCGTTCACGGGTTGGCTTGCCATGCTATTCGCGGCCGGCATGGGAATCGGGCTGATGTTCTTTGGCGTGCTGGAGCCGGTGGCGCATTTCCAGAAGCCGCCGCTATTCGTTTCGCCGGCGAATGTCGAACAGGCCCGCGATGTGGCGATGGCGGCGACCATCTTTCACTGGGGCCTGCACCCGTGGGCGATCTACGCCGTGGTTGGACTGTCGTTGGCCTTCTTTTCGTACAACCGCGGTCTACCGCTGACCATCCGCTCGGTGTTCTATCCCATTTTCGGTGATGCGGTGTGGGGCTTGCTTGGCCACATCATCGACATCCTGGCGGTATTCGCGACGCTCTTTGGGCTGGCCACCTCGCTGGGATTTGGAGCCGAGCAGGCGCTGGCGGGGATGAACTATCTGTTCGGCATTCCGGCGACCGACATCAACAAGGTGATCCTCATCGCGGTGATCACGGGGATGGCGACATTGTCGGTGGTGGCCGGACTCGACTCTGGCGTGAGGCGGCTGTCTGAGATCAATATGGTGCTGGCGTTCGCGCTGCTGTTGTTTGTCATAATCGCCGGACCGACGGTTGCCATCGCCACCGGTTTCTTCTCAAACCTGGCAAGCTACATCTGGAACATCGTGCCGCTGTCGAGCCCGCTTGGACGCGATGAGGCATTCCTGCATGGATGGACAACATTCTACTGGGCCTGGTGGATTTCCTGGTCTCCCTTTGTCGGCATGTTCATTGCGCGCGTTTCGCGCGGGCGAACGGTGCGGGAGTTCATGGTTTGCGTTTTGATCGTGCCGACCCTGGTATCGGTGTTGTGGATGACGACGTTCGGCGGCACGGCGCTCGTGCAGCTCATCGAGGGCGGCTATACGGGTGTGGCTGAGACGGTGACGAACTGGCAGCCGGAGCTGGCGTTGTTCAAGATGCTCGAACAATTACCGATGGCAAACGTGCTGTCGTTTGTCGGGATCGTTCTGGTCGTTATCTTCTTCGTGACATCGTCGGACTCGGGGTCGCTTGTGATCGATACGATTACCGCCGGCGGAAAGATGGAACCGCCGGTTGGGCAACGGATCTTCTGGGCGGTCTTCGAGGGGCTTGTCGCCATCACATTGATGCTCGGCGGCGGTTTGGCTTCGCTACAGGCCGCGGCCATCGCAACCGGGTTCCCGTTCACGCTGGTACTCTTATTGATGTGTTACAGCACGTATCTGGGATTGCGAGCGGAGCAGAAACTATTGGCAACGTCTGGTTTGCGAGCGTGATTATGCGTCCTTCCAGCCATCCCACCGGCGGGCCAAAGTCAGCAACAACGGCAAGGCTACAGCCCATGCGACCCCGATGAGGGACAGGCTGCGAAGAACCGGATCGGGCATCGTCATGGCACCTAGCTTGGCCCCGGCGTAGTAAGCCAGCGGCGCAAAGGCGAAACCAAAGACCACCGCCGCGACGACCCATTCACGGAATGGTCGGAAGGTCACGTTAAGTAGCGTCGCGAACGCCGGCCAAAGCATCATGAGCCAGGCCGGTGGCAACCACGAGATCGAGGTGAGCTCGACATAGCGCACCAATCCGGCCGCGAGGATCGCGCTTTCAGCCACGAACCCGACAGCCGTGGCAGCCAGAAGGAGTTTCACCTCCGGCAATGCCTGCGGAGACCGCACCAGGTGCAGCATGATCGTTGCGACCACCACGGGCAGCCCGATGTAAGGCAATCCATTGGCTGCCCCTATGACAAGGGCCAGCCACGCCAACTGAAAGGCGATGATGTTCAAGATCACGTCGTTGGTGCTGGGCCGTTCGTTAATGGCGGCTCTCCCTGGCTTCGCTCACTCGCTTGGGCCTAACTGAACCGCCGCGATCTCACGCACTACCGGACGGCGATCCAACGGGGACCAGGTTGCCGATACCTTCACCTGATTGCTCGTAGGTGCGGATATGGACGTCCTGCTGCGGATACGGGATCGACAGACCGCCAGCCTCCAGCACCATTTTACCGCGCTCGACGAGGTCCCATCGTGCCGGCCAGAAATCGGAGGTGTTGGCCCAGGCTCTCAGTTCCAGCGCAACTGCACTGTCGCCGAGTTCCTTGACCTTGACGATCGGCTCTGGGGTCGCATCGATGCGTTCATCCGACTTGACGAGATCGAGCAAATCTGTCGCGCTTTCTGAATATCGTCGTCGTAGGAGATGGTGAAAACCTCGCGCAACATCCGCTTGGCTTTCTTTGAATAGTTGGTGATCTTGTTATTCCAGAGTTGCGAATTCGGGACGAAAACATAGACGCCATCCACGCGCATCAGTGTGGTGGCGAATAGACCAACGTCGTCCACCGTGCCGGAATTGTCGCCCGATTCGATAAACGCGCCCATGCTGAAGGGTCGCAACCACAACAGCATGATGCCGGCGGCGATGTTGGATAATGTGCTCTGGAGCGCAAGACCGATGGCCAGGCCGATGGCGCCCACCGCCGCGATGAGGGTGGTGGTTTGGATGCCAAGCTGGCTGAGAGCGGCAACCAGAACGAGGATGAGCACGATGTAACGGCCGACTTTGAGAGCACAGTGCGTAGGGTTGTGTCGACTTCCAACCGGTTGCCAAGCAGGTTCAAAACTCCCTGCTCAACACGCCCCGCCAGCCACCAGCCTACAATCAGAATGATGATGGCTGCGATGAGATTGGGCAGCGCTACAACCAGCCAAGCGCTAAGCTGTTCGCTGAACGTGCCCGCGGCACTGATCAACTGTGTCACGTTTCTTGTAACTCCTCGGTATACAAGTGAAATTACCGGTTCGCGTTGGTCACGCATGCATTAAATGCATCTAGCACGAGCATAAAACTCCCATGCGCCAAAGATTCTTGCTTTTGCACAATCCGGTCGCAGGTATGCGGCGCCATCGGCTGGTTCGGCGCGTCGTGCACGAGTTGAAGCGGCGCGGCGCCGAGGTCGTGATGCTGCGGCTTTGGAACCTTGGCGGCAACCTATCGCGGGACGCGCTGGCGCGGATTGTCCACTTCGACGGATATGACGCCGTCGTAGCGGTCGGCGGTGATGGGACTGTACGGGCGTTGGCGAAGGCGGTTGGCGCCGATGCCAGTGTGCCGATCGGTGTTATTCCGGCCGGTACAGGTAACGTGCTCGCACGCGAGCTTCCGTTGCCATCGACGCCGGTCGCAGTTGCCGAAATGTTGCTCGATGGTCCGGAGGCGGAGATCCCTGGGGCGATGGCGGGAAACGAACCTTTCTTTCTAATGACGGGTGTTGGCTTCGACGGTGAGGTCATTGCCGCACTCGACCTCGAGTTAAAGCGGCGCATAGGCAGGGCGGCCTACGTTTGGCCGATCCTGAAGGCCACGTTTCGAAAACCTCGCACGTTTGAGGTTAATGTCGATGGTGAGGTTCACACCGCCAGCTGGGTGGTGGTTGCCAAGGCGAGTCGTTATGCCGGGAGTTTCTTGATCACCCCAGATGCTTCGGTGCGCAGGGCGGAGCTCTTCGCCGTTCTGTTCCAGGCAACATCGCGGTTCGGCCGACTGCTGGAGATGATCGCACTGGGGCTCGGACTGCACCACCGGCTGCCGGGTGTGAAGGTACTCTCATGTCGCGTTGTGAGCGTCTCGGAGCCCGGCCATGCTGTTCAGATCGATGGCGATGAAGACGGAGAAACGCCAGTCACGGTGGAACTCGGCGGCGGGAATTTACGCATGATTGTTCCGGCGCGCGGCAATGGCTCGGATGCGGCATGACTTGCCGGCTATAAGGGAGCTGCTAAGCCCGAGACGGCCGACGCCGGGCCAGTCGCATGCGCCGCTTGGGCACCTTGCGGCCCTGCTTGGCAAACAGCGCACTCTCGATGTTGGAGACGAACAACCGCGCGGCGGCCTCCCAGCTGTATTCAAGTGCTTTCTCTCGCACGCCATCGCGGCTCAGTTGCAAGGCGTCGCGGGCGGCTTGTGCCAGGTCTTCGGACATGACGCCGGTCTTGCCTGGAGTGATGAGATCGATGGGGCCGGTGACTGGATAGGCTGCAACCGGCAGGCCCGAAGCCATGGCTTCCAAAATGACGATACCGAAGGTTTCGGTGCGGCTCGGCATGACGAAGACATCGGCGGACGCATAGCACTCGGCAAGGTCTTCGCCAACTCTCTTGCCGGTGAATGTAGCCTCCGGGAAACGAAGCTTGAGCTCCTGCAATTGTGGGCCGTCACCGACGACCACCTTCTTGCCCGGTAGGTCGGCGTTTAAAAACGCATCGATGTTTTTCTCGATCGCCACACGGCCGACGTAGAGGAAGACCGGCTCATCGTCGCCAAATCGCCTGACGGGACGCGGGCTGAAAAGTTCGGTGTCAACACCACGGGTCCAAGACATTATCCGGTGGAAACCACGCTCCTCCAATTCGCGCGCCAAGCTGGGCGTTGCCACCATGGTACCGGCTCCCGCGTTGTGGAAGGGACGCAGAACGGACCAGACCCAGCTTTCGGGCAGATTGAAGCGGCCCGATATGTAATCGGGAAAGCGCGTGTGAAAACTCGTCGTGAACGGGATGCCTTTGCGCAGGCAATGCGAACGGGTCATCCAGCCAAGCGGTCCTTCGGTCGCAATGTGCACGGCATCGGGTTTGATTTCGCGCATGCGCCGACCGATGTAGCCATAGCCCGGCAGGGAAAGGCGAATTTCAGGGTAAGTCGGGCAGGGAATCGTGGTGAATTCCCCCGGCGTCAGGAAGATGATCTCTGCGTCCAGCGGTGCTGCTTCTTCGCGCAGCCGTTCATAGGTCCGCACGACACCATTGACCTGCGGTCGCCAAGCATCGGTGGCGACAAGTATCTTCATTCAGACAGCCTCAAGCTTCGTTTTACCGACAGTGTCCGGGGCCGGTTCCCTTGCGCGGACGACGTCAAGCCAGCGGATCAGTTTGAACTCTCCGTCATAAGTTTCGCCGATCGCGGTACAACTTTCCACCCAATCCCCGCAGTTTAGGTAATGGATGTCAGAACTCTGGCGTGAGGCGGCGTGGTGGATGTGCCCGCAGATAACGCCGTTGGCGTTCCTGCGTTTGGCTTCCTTCGACAGCTTGCGCTCGAATTCGCCGATGAAGTTGACCGCCGATTTGACCCGCAGCTTAAGGTAACCTGAAAGCGACCAATAGCCGAGACCAAGCCGGCGGCGGATTAAGTTGACGGGTGCGTTAGTCCAAAGCGCCAGCTGATATCCCCGATCACCAAGGAAGGCGAGCCATTTGGCATAACGAACCACGACGTCGAACTCATCGCCGTGCATGACGACATATCGATTGCCGTCGGGCGTTTCGTGGATGGTCTGCATCAGTATGTCGATGCCACCGAACTTCTGCCCGCAGTATTGACGCAAGCCATCGTCATGGTTGCCGGGAATAAAAATCACCCGGGTTCCCTTGCGCACTTTGCGCAGCAGCTTTTGCAGTACATCGTTATGGGACTGCGGCCAGACCGCTCCCCGGCGGATGCGCCAGAAGTCGACGATATCGCCGACGAGGTAGATGGTGTCGGCCTCATTCTCCTTGAGGAAACCGAGCAATAACTCCGCCTGGCAAGCGCGCGTGCCAAGATGCACGTCGGAGATGAAAAGCGATCGGTACTTTGGCATGGCTCTGGCTCCCCCTACAGGTCGAAATCGCCTGATCAGCAACCTCTAAGTTCGGTTTCCAATGGGTAAGTGTTGAAGATTCAGTTTGCAGGGGTGTGACACCACTATGAGCACACTGTTCATCCACAAACACTTATACCACAGAGTTCTAATCCGCTTTGGTATCACATTTTCAATGTCGAGACCAAGAATCGGGGGCGTGCAACGCTTCCAAAGCCAGTCTTTACGGGCACCTGCCGCTGCTCTTCGCAATTCAGCGAGACCCCCTCCGACTAACCTCCTAGTACAGACGAAACGGGAAGTAACGTGTCACGAGTTCGATGAAGCGGCCACTGGTGCGCACCTCCGCTAGAGCGTTGTTGACGTCGGCCTTCAACTGCGGATCGTCCTTGGGGAGGGCGATGGCCATGCCGTCGCCGAAAAACTTGGGTTCGAGAAAGGCACCGCCGCTGAACGTGCAGCATTGTTCCGATGCTGTGCCGTTGATCCAGAACGAGAGGCTGACTGCGTCGCCGAACACTACGTCGACTTCGCCCGCTTTGAGGGCCTCGCGGGCAATGTCGGGATTGTCGAACACGAGGATCCGACTGCCGCGAAAGAACTGGCGTAAATAAGCTTCATGGGCCGTACCCGAAGCAACCGCGATGCGTTTACCTTCCAAGCCTTCCGGCGTGGCCGTGAGGCCTGTGTTCTTCTGGTGCCGCGCAAACCGCCCGGGCGTATGGAAATACCGGTCGGAAAAGGCAACCTTTTGCAAGGCCTGCGCGGTGACAGCGTGCCCGGCGATGACCGCATCGACCTCTGATTTTTGCAACGATGGCAAGAGCTGAGCCCAGGGCCGCTCCGAGACCTCACAGGTAACTTGCAGCTGCAGACAGATGGCGCGGGCCAGGTCGACGTTGAAGCCGGTCAGGACGCCATCCTCGTCATAAAAATTGAACGGTGGGAAATCACCTGTCGTCAGGAACCGTAAGACGACGCGGCGTACAGCCAAGCCTTCATTGTTTTGAGCGCCCGCCTGCAAACCGGTGGCCTGTGCTCTCACCGCTATGTCCGCAGAAACGAGCCCTAACACAATGGCGACAAGTCCAGCGACAAGTCTCGAATGGCAGCTTGGCATTTTCAATGTTCCCAGGTCCTCGCGTTCGATCGGCCGGCACGCGCGAAAACTGGCGCATTCGGCTGCCCGCTAGACTAACTCCTAAGCCGCCGGTAGCCCTTCATAAAGCGCAACGGCACCCTTAACCCCAATATCGATAGCGGCGTGGTGGAATTGTGCCGCTCAAGTGGAGGATGACTTTTTGGCCGTTCAAACCTCGAAGCTGGTTGTGTTTTGGGCTCAACCCGGTCGATCATTATACGATATATCCTGGGTCTGATTTGCGCAAATCTGTGCTACTTCGGGCCCCTCTTCTCTAACCATGTTGGTTCATGTCACTCAGGTGGGTTCGCGAAACAAGTTGCTATTCAAACATTCGACAGGCATGAACCGGCGGTGGCAAGCGATCTCGCAGCAGATTGCCGGGCGCGCGTCTAAACCGCCTGATACCCGGCTCCAGCCGGCAGAACACGATGGGCTGACTGGAGAACGCAGCGAATTCCCTCAGATGTCCGCAAAGTCGTTGCACTTGGCGCCGCTGTTTCGCTCCGGGGCCATGCTGTCGGTTGTGTGCATTGTTGGCGCGGGGCTCAGTCCGGTCTCGGTCCTGCCGATGTTTATCGCCCTGATCGGTGTGCCGTTCTTGTGTCTCACGATCTTGCGGTGCGCGGCGCTTGTCTTGTTCCTCAAGGAAGTGTGGTAGCAAACCCACGCCATCGTCGACCATGGACGAGGCGTCTCTGCCTGAGGTGCTTCCTAAGTATGCGGTCCTGGTGACGCTGTACTGGATGATGATATCCATTGCCGGCTACTGGGCGCTATGGCAGCCGGCATTCGCGCCGTTTCTTCGGGAGAAGACACCGCGTGACGGCCGTCGAAACGGACCCGTGAATGCTGAGGATTAACCGCACCACGCCAGCCCGATCGGCAGGGCTCAGCGTGCGCAGCAGTTGCCAACCTTTTCCAATGGCCGCGATTTAGCGACGGCGACCACCGCCTTGTGGTCCGCCTTGTCCGCCCCCCGGAGGTCCAGAACGCTGATCCTTGTGCCGGAAGTTGATGCGTCCCTTGGTCAAGTCGTAGGGCGTCATCTCGATCGTAACGCGGTCACCCGCTAGAATGCGGATACGGTTCTTCTTCATTCGGCCGGACGTATAGGCGACAACTTCATGCCCATTGTCGAGTTTCACCCGACAGCGAGCATCGGGGAGTACTTCCTCGACAACACCTTCGAATTCCAGCACCTCTTCTTTCGCCATCCAAACTCCTTGACGATTACTTCGCGCGCAACTCATCCGCGTTGCGCTGCCCAAATATGATGTGGGGAGAGCAGGCTCTGCCCTCCCCGTGCAAATCCGCGATCAAGAACTACGTTCTACTCGGCCTGTAAATTTACGGCGGCATACTTGCCATTCCGGCCTTTTTCGAGCTCGTAGCTAACCTTTTGGCCCTCGTTGAGCGACATCATACCGGCGCGCTCGACAGCCGAGACATGCACAAAGACATCTTTGTCGCCATCGTCAGGCTGAATGAAGCCGTAGCCCTTTTGGGTATTGAACCATTTAACGGTCCCGGTAGCCATTCGGTAGTCTCCAACAGTCAGGTCTTATTACCAGCCTCCCCGGAGGGTGACCAACACGGATCAAATTGCGCGTTGGAGACGGCTATCGCCGGGAACTCTCGACCGGAAGTTTAGCGTGTACCAAAGCGTATTCGACGTCACTTATATGGCCTGATGATGCCGGAAAGGCAAGCTTTGCCGCTTCCTGGCGACCGATTGTGATAGGCATTCAGCAAGCCCCCCTCGCCTGCACTTTCAAGCCTCCTATCGTCAAATGGCAGAGACGAGCCGCGTCCGCTTTATCGCCAAACTGAGCAAGGACTGTGCAGCTGCCTGACAGTAACGTCTTATTTCTCAGCAAAGCGGTCGCATTAGCCCATTAGGTGGTGAGGAATTCAGACACTTAGCCTTTGGCACGGGGTTTGCCAAACACAGTTGAATTCGAGGGAACCGCAATGACGAGGCGAGATATGTTCAGCTGGCTTATTGGCAAGAAGAAGAAAGCGGCCGAGAGCAAGCCAATGCAAGTGATCCCCCAGCCGGAGCCCGCACCCCAGGTAGAAACAGCACCGCCACTACACGTGAATGGCGGAGTTGACGCGCCGACAGCCAGTATGGCCCCAACATCCGCTCAACCCGCCCGCACCGGATCTGACCTGACGCCACGGCTACTTGTAGTCCTCGCTAAATCCGCCGGGCCGCCAATACCTGCTGCCGGCATGAGCGTCACCGTACGCAGTGGTGGCAAAACACGGCCAGCATCGATCGATGCTGTTTGCGCCAACGGCCGCCGCTTATTCGTTACAACTGCGGGAACCGAATTCCGCCGTGCATACACGAAACGCCGCAACGGGCGATACCATCTGGAAGGGGCACCCGACATAGCTGGGCCGACGCTGGAATTCGCGGAGCCAAATACGGGTAAAACGACCGCGCCCAGCTCAAATCAACCCTGCAGACCGTTGCGATACGTAAACCGGCGTCTGTCACCCGGTTTGAGCGTCTTGCAAGCCGGGCGGCGGCCTAAAAGCGATCGCGACAAAGCGGACGCCCGAGGGCAGGGTTCGGCGACCGGCCGGCGGCCGGTGATAAACGGCCCGATCAAGACGCCGAGGCGCTCGAAGGCCCGTTCGCGGATGCCTAGGGCCTCAAGGTGCGCCCAGGTATTGACAAGGTAGGCGACATTCTGCCCCGATAATCCGCTGGCGGTGCTGATCAGCCTGGCCTGTGCGCTGATTGGGAGATGCGAAACGTAGCTTGGGTGGGCCCGCTCCACTACGTAGGTCAGCCCAAAGACCTGGCGCCGTTCGCCCTCGAGGAGGGCTATATTGAGATGGGTTTCGCGATAAACGCCATTAACCTGCTCGCGTTCTCGCAGGTACTTCAGCGTTGAGCCCGCGTTCGCCGCAGCCACACGATAGGCCATGCCGGCACAGGAGCCGCCACGATCGAGTCCCAGAACCAGGCCGGGGCGTCCCTCGACGCCACGATGGTGGACGGAATAGACGCAAAACGACCGCGAGTAGCCGTCTACACGCGCCCTAACAACCTCCTCATGGGGGAACCCCGGGCGCCACATCAGCGACCCGTAGCCAAAGACCCAAAGATCGTGTGTGCTTTGCCGAGCCATGATTTCCGTAGTTGGTTGTCCGCGACGACGCGGTGGGTGGCTATTCGTCCGTGTTGGGCTCACTAGCTCCAGTTACACGGCGTCCGAAGTCGGGAGCATCGGTGTCCTGGCCGGCTTCCACAATACCCCGTCGCAACGTTCTGGCGTCGGAGAATAGCCGATACAGTGTGTCGCCGTCACCAAAGCGGATGGCCCGCTGTAAAGCGGTCAAGTCCTCGGAAAAGCGCCCCAACATCTCAAGGACGGCTTCCTTGTTGTTGAGGAATACGTCACGCCACATGGTCGGGTCGGAGGCGGCGATGCGGGTGAAGTCGCGAAAACCTCCGGCGGAGAATTTGATCACTTCTTGGTCGGTGACGCGTTCTAGATGGGCCGCGGTATTGACGATGTTGAAGGCGATGAGATGTGGCACATGACTTGTGATGGCGAGCACCAGGTCGTGGTGCTCGGGACTCATCGTTTGCACGAAACTGCCAAGCTTCTCCCAAAAAACTTTGAGTTGGCTCACGGCGGCGGGATCACAATCCGTGGGCGGTGTGAGGATGCACCAGCGGTTGTCAAAGAGTTCCGCGAAGCCGGATTCGGGGCCTGACTGTTCGGTTCCGGCGATCGGATGCCCCGGCACGAAATGCACACCGGCGGGCACGTGCGGAGCGACATCGGCGACGATCGCTGCCTTGACCGAACCGACGTCGGTCAGGATGGCGCCATCGCGAAAAGCGCCGGCGGCGTTGATTTGGGCGGCAATCGCGCCACAGATGCCAACGGGGGCACAGAGCACGACCAGATCGGCGCCGTACGCGGCTTCCGCGGGGCTGGCGAACCCTTCGTCGATGATACCGAGTTGCAGGGCCTTCTGAACCGTTGTTTCAGTTCGCGCCGAGCCGACGATGCGGTCGGCGATCCCAGCTCGGCAGGCGGCATGCGCAATCGACGAGCCAATAAGACCCACGCCGATCAGCGCGATTTTTTCAAATCGGCCATCGCTCATTCGGCCGCCGCTCCCTGATCGGAAGCAGACAGGATTTTTTTCATGGCCGCAATCACTGCTTGGTTCTCATCGCCTGTCCCGATCGTGATGCGCAACGCGTTTGGCAAGCCATAGGATTCGACCCGTCGTAGGTAAATCCCGCGTTGCTTGAGAGCGTCGTTGACGTCGGCGGCTGTCAGCGCGCCGGCATCGGGAAAATGGACCAGCAGGAAGTTGGCGACGCTCGGCGTCACGGTGAGCCCAAGCTTTTGCAGCTCATCGCTCAACCAGGGCAGCCAGCGGTCGTTGTGCTCTATTGCTCGCCTGGTATGCGCGACATCTCGGACGGCTGCTGCACCAGCGGCAATCGCCGATGCCGAGACATTGAACGGCCCGCGGATGCGGTTCAGCACGTCGGCGACGTTATCCGGGCAGTAGGCCCATCCAAGGCGCAAACCGGCCAGCCCGTAGATCTTGGAGAAAGTCCGGGTCATGACCGTGTTGTCGGTCGACGCGACAAGATCTGCACCTACATCGTAGTCTGCTTCATGGACGTACTCGGCATAGGCGCCATCGAGGACCAAAAGCACATCTTCGCGCAATTCGCGGCGGAGCCGGCGGACCTCGCTGTCTGGAATATAGGTGCCGGTCGGATTGTTCGGATTGGCCAGAAAGACGATGCGCGTCTTGCTGGTGATCCGCTCCAGAATAGCGTCAACATCGGCGTGCAATGCGCGCTCCGGTGCCACCACGGGTGTGCCGCCGTTGGTGAGAATCGCGATCGGGTAAACGAGAAAACCGTGCTCGGTCAGCACACCTTCGTCGGCCGCGCCGATGTAAGCCTGCGCCAGTAAGCTCAACAGTTCATCCGAGCCTGCACCGCAGACGATCCGGTGCGCATCCAGGCCATGCACTTCGGCGATGGCCTGGCGCAGGTCGGTCGCCGATCCATCGGGATAACGTGCCAGAGTGCCGGCAACGTCGTTGAAGGCAGCGACGGCGGCGGGGCTTGGACCGAGTGGTGTCTCATTGGATGAGAGCTTGATCAGCTTGCGTGTCTCACCGGCACCGCTTTCTCCAGGGACGTAGGGTGCGATATCAAGAATGCCAGGAATTGGACGGGGTGTGGCCATGTCCGTGCTTTTTGTAAGGAACCAAGGTTTATGTCCGGAGAAATACGGCGCGTTACCTGTTAACGCAAAGAAAAGTTGCCACATTGGACAAGCTGAGGGCGTGTTCGTCCTTATGGCCCTTGTTGTCGCAGGCCGTTCAATACTTGACGCTAACCCGCACTAATCCTATCACATGTCTGGTTCCGTGGTGATTTGGCCGGCCGGCTTGCAGCCACGTTAAACAACTCGCTAAAGAGGCCGTGCCGCCCCTCAGGGCATCAGCCGGCCTAAAGTTAAAGGTCGTGCTTTTTTAGATGATGGCAATCAATTCTTCCGCTCACCACGATGACCTCGCCGATATTGGCGTTGGCCTAAACCAGGCAACCGTTGCGTTCCCAGCCGACGAACCGCTCGACCTGGACAGCGGCAAGACTTTCGGGCCAATCACGATTGCCTACAACACCTACGGTTCACTCAACGCGGCTAAAACGAACGCAATCCTCATCTGCCACGCCTTGACGGGTGACCAGCACGTTGCGAACCGCCACCCGCTCACGGAAAAAGCCGGCTGGTGGTCGGAACTCGTCGGCCCCGGCAAGCCGATTGATACGGACCGTTACTTCGTGATTTGCCCAAACATCCTGGGTGGCTGCTTGGGCTCGACCGGTCCGGCTTCGATCAATCCGGAGACCGGCGCGCCGTATGGTTTGAAGTTCCCGGTGATTACCATCGGCGACATGGTGGCCGCACAGCACCGGCTGATCGACCATCTCGGGATTGACCAACTGTTTGCCGTCCTGGGCGGTTCGATGGGCGGGATGCAAGTCCTTGAATGGGCCTCGCGCTATAAGGACCGAGTGTTCGCCGCGCTGCCGATCGCCACGGCGGCCTGGCACTCCTCCCAGAACATCGCCTTTCACGAAGTTGGCCGGCAGGCCGTGATGGCGGATCCCGACTGGCAGCGCGGAGATTATCACGCTCACGGCGTGGTGCCGCGAAACGGGCTTGCCGTGGCGCGGATGGCGGCCCACATCACCTATCTGTCGGAGGATGCGCTGCATGAAAAATTTGGCCGCAATTTGCAGAACCGCAGCGACCTAACGTTCACATTCGACGCGGACTTCCAGGTCGAAAGCTATCTGCGGCATCAAGGCTCGACGTTTGTCGACCGTTTCGATCCGAACAGCTACCTCTACATCACGCGTGCGATGGACTACTTCGACCTTGCCGCGGAAAACGGAGACGTTCTTGCCAATGCTTTCCGCGGAACCCGCACACGGTTTTGCGTCGTCTCGTTCACTTCCGATTGGCTCTATCCGACACGGGAAAGCCGCGAGATCGTACAGGCGCTCAACGCCGTCGCCGCCAATGTTTCTTTCGTGGAAATCGAAAGCAACGCCGGGCACGACGCGTTTCTTCTCGATGAACCGGAGTTCTTCGCGACCATCCGCGGCTTTATCGAGTCTTGCGCGGCCAAACGCGGTCTACCGACGCTCGATCAGGAGGATTGATGTTGGATAAGCCCAAGACACCCCACGCCGCCCGCGTCGACCATCTGCTGATTGCCGAAATGGTTGCTCCGGGCAGCCGTGTTCTCGACGTCGGTTGTGGCGATGGCGAGCTTTTGCAGTTGCTGGCCGACACCAAGGCAGTTGACGCACGTGGTGTCGAGCTGTCGCGTGAGCGCGTCAACGCCTGCGTCGCAAGGGGCCTCTCCGTCATCCAAGGTGACGCCGACCAAGACCTCGGCGACTACCCCGACCAAGCCTTCGATTACGCGATTCTGTCGTTGACCATCCAGGCAACGTTGCGGCCACGCGAGGTGCTGGAAAACCTGTTGCGAATCGGCCGGCGGGCAATCGTTTCATTCCCAAACTTCGGCCACTGGCGAATCCGGACCGACTTGCTTTTATGGGGCCGCATGCCAAGCACGCCCAATCTTCCTGAACCCTGGTACGCGAGTCCGGATTCGCATCTGTGCACGATCCGCGACTTTGTGGAGCTGTGCGAACTCCTGGACACGGTCGTCGAAGAAGCGGTGGCGTTCAACAGCTCCGGTCGGCGGCTTCCCATAGAGCGGTCACTGAGCCTGCAGAACCTGTTTGGCGAAAAGGCCGTGTTTAAACTCCGCCACCGGGCCCCGACGCGGGACATCTAGGAAGGCGGCCCGCCGCGCCGTTGAGGTCACGCCGTTGCCTGGTGGCAGGGCGGACAGCGGGGTTTGGAACGGTTATTATCTCTGGCAGGACGACGCCCTTATTGGGCTTTGAAATCGGCGCGACCAGTTCTTTGGCCGCCTCGACGATGATAACGCCGGCGAAGCCAGACATCAGACGCGCTCCGATACGCTCCCAGGCCACGGCAGAACGCAGCAGCATGTCGCGGCTGAACGGTGGAACATAAAGCGCCTCAGACCACTCGATCGGTGCGAACATGGCGTCTTTCAGCATGCCTTCGAGCTGCACGCGGCTATATGGCCGGCCAAACCCGAACGGTGTGCGCTCGGTTCTCGCCCAGATGCCGCGGCGGTTCGGCACAACCATCATCAACCGCCCCTCGGGCGTCAGCGTGCGCCATATCTCCCGCAACACGGGCTGCACGCGTTCGGCTGTTTCAAGTCCATGCACGACCAGCATTCGGTCGACGGAATTATCGGGAAGCGGCAATTGCTCCTCATCGATCAGGACTGACTGCTTAAGCCCCTCGCGCGGCCACACCAGCGCCCCCTGCCGGGAGGGCATGAAGGCGCCACAGCGCATGGCATCATTGCGAAAGGCGCCCAAATAGGGGACGGCATAACCAAGACCGATCATAACCCCGCTAGTGGGCTTACGCCAACGAGACTGCAGGCGGCCCATCAACAGACGGCGAACGACGGCGCCTAGCGGGGTCGCGTAGAATTCTTGGAGGTCTGCGACATCAATGTGCATAATCGTGGCGTGCGCGGGATCTCTTCGGGCAGGTTTCAGACATATTACTGGAGGTGATCTTCGCGGCGCGTGCCACAATGTGCAAGCGGTAGGTTTTTGCACGCCCTGGTGTTCGGCTTGACGCCACCCGGCCTCCCCGGCTAGCGATCACCAGGTGCAGCTTAACAGCATCCGGAGTACGTCATGACGCTCGAAATCCATCAGTTCCCCGCCCGCAGCGACAACTACGGCGTCTTGATCCACGATTCCGAATCCGGAATGACAGCATCGATCGACGCTCCCGAAGCGGAAGCAGTTAAGGCCGCTCTTGTCGAAAAGGGCTGGCGGCTCACCCACATATTCACCACGCATCACCACCATGACCACACCGAGGGCAATGCCGCCCTTAAATCCGAGACCGGCTGCGAAATCATTGGTCCGCGCGGAGACGCAGCGAAAATCCCGACCCTCGACCGGCAAATCGGTGACGGCGACACATTCCGATTTGGCAATGTCGAAGTCCAGGTCCTCGAAACACCGGGCCACACATTGGGTCACATCTCGTATTTCATTCCCGAAGCGAAGGTTGCGTTCGTTGGAGATACGATGTTTGCAATGGGATGCGGACGCGTTTTCGAAGGTAGCCACGAGATGATGTGGAACTCGCTGTCGAAGCTGCGAGCGCTACCTGCGGATACGACAATCTATGCCGGACACGAATACACGGTGGCGAATGCCCGGTTCGCACTGACGATCGAGCCGGACAACGCCGCGCTCAAGGCGCGCACGGCTGAAGTCGAGGCGCTACGCGGGCAGGGCAAACCAACGCTGCCGACAACGTTGGCCAAGGAACTTGCGACGAATCCGTTCATGCGCGCTGGCGAGCGCGACGTAAAGGCGGCACTCGGCATGGCCGACGCCGCCGATTGGCAGGTCTTTTCGGAAATCCGCACGCGTAAAGACAACGCATAATCGAAGTGGCGGGAGGCCAAGGGGTTATTATGACGAACCAGCTCTCCGGCGATGAGATCATCGAGCTCTTGAAGCTCGCACCACATCCTGAAGGCGGCTTCTTTCGCGAGACCTTCCGCAACTCTTCCGCCGTGACCGACGGCGGGCGTGCTGCTTCGACGGCGATATACTTCCTTCTCAAGGGCGGCCAAATCTCGCGCTGGCACAAGGTCGACGCGGCCGAGGTCTGGCACTGGTACAGCGGGGCACCGCTGGAACTTGGCATTACCGCGACGGAGGGAGGCTTGAAACGAATCAAACTTGGCAATGATCTTGCCGCCGGAGAGCGCCCTCAGGCAGTCGTACCGGCTCACCACTGGCAACAGGCCCGAAGTCTGGGCAGTTACACGCTGGTCGGCTGCTCGGTGGCACCCGGCTTTGTATTTGAAGCCTTCGAATTGGCACCGCCGGAGTTCGAGCCAGGGCGCGCATAGGCAACGCATACCGACCTGGCAACTTTTCCACCGGTTTCTGCCTTCCGCCTTGGCCGTCAAGCTACTGAATAATAGGCGTATTTTTTGAAGCCGCCAATCGCCTGCGAGGCGTTGCTCAGTGCTTCTTGTGGCTACTGACCGACTCGATCAACACTTCCTCGTCAAGATTCTTGCTCTCGGGTGCGATTCTCTGTCCGCGTCTTAAGCGGGCCGGCATTTTCCGCATTTACGCAGTTGAGGGCTGGTGGGATGGATTTTACACGTGCAGCACGAGCGGGGGGTATCACTTATGAGCCGGGTGTCCGAAGGATCTTTGCTGAGTACGGTGTTCGTCGACTACGACAACATCTACTTGTCGCTCAAACGGAAGAACGAAGAGGCCGCAAAGCGCTTCGCCAAGGATGCGGGATCTTGGCTGACGGAGATCGCCTCCGGCCGGCTCATCACGCCCACCAACGGACCTGCGATCACGATGCCCCGCCGGATCGTCATGAACCGGTGCTATGGCAACCCAGTCCCACGCCGCAACACGCACGACAACTCCACCGACATGAACTCATTCCCGTTCGTACGTCACCACTACCTACGCGCCGGTTTTGAAGTAATCGACTGCCCGCCACTAACCGCGCAATTGAAGAACTCGGCCGACATCCGAATGGTGATGGACGTTCGCGACTACCTGCTGCACGACACCTACTTCGATGAATTCATTATCTTGTCCGGTGACGCCGACTTCACGCCGGTGCTGCACCGCCTACGCCAGCACGCACGCCGCACTGTGATCTATTCCAACGATTACACAGCGGCCCCCTACACTGCGATCAGCGATGGTGAGGTTCGCGAGGACGACCTGATCGCCGCCTTGATCGACGGCCGTGGTACAGGCGCTCTTACTGATGAGCAGTCGGCACGCAAGGGCCTGCCGAACCCGGCGGCACTGGCCGAAGCCCGCAGGGCGGTTATTGCCGACGTTGTTAGCCATGTCCGCGCCGGGAGCCAGCCTCTACTGCTCGAAGTTCTCGCCGACCGTGCGGTTCGCACTCTTGGCCACGAGCGCACCGTCGGGACAGCCTGGGGCGGCGCCGGCAGCTTTAGAGACCTTCTGGTCAAGGAGCTTCCCGACGGCGTCGACGTGACCGAACACGCGCCGCATTATGTTTTGGACACCACCCGGCAAGCCACTCCGTTGGACCTAAAAACTGAAAAGCGTGAGGCACGACCTTCGCGCGCTCAAGTCGAGCACCTCGCGACAAGCTTCGGTGAAGTTCGTCCCGAGCCGTTGGTCCCTGCTGAGCGTGCCCCCATGGGCGAAGCCGGACCGGCAGCACCAGTGCAGCGTCAGCATCACTACACCGGCGATACTCCGATGGAACCGCAGCCGTCCTTACCGGAGCGTCGCACCGAGGCTGGACTTTCGGCCCTCAATGCGCCTGGACCATTTGGGCCCACCACCGCACGCCATGATCAACCGGCACCACAGGAGACGCCTGCCGCGGCGGCAGCGCTGGAACCAGCTCCTGCACCGAACGCCCCAGCTCCAAGCCCAGCCGCCACCGCCCAGCCACAACCCGCGCCCCGGGCGGCTGAGCCCGTACATCGTCCAGCTGCGCCTGCGCCGCAGCTGGAAACCCGCAATGCACAACCGGCACCAACCGCGATCGCACCAGAACACTCGGTTGCCGCGCCGCAACCCCAGCCCACGCAATCCCAGCCGTCACAGGCACGCGAAGTTGGACCGCCACAGAGCGCTGAGCCGATGCCAGCGCAGCAACCGACGCCACGGCCGGCCGCGACACAGCAACGTGCGCCACAGCCATCCGATCATGCCAGCGCTATTCAGAAATCGATTGCGCGTATCCACGAGGCCTGTCAGGCGCCGCCAATCTCGCCGCCGGAGTATCGCGTTCTGTTTGATGTCATGGCCGAGGAGATCAACACCAACGGCCTTACTGGCACGCAAACGCTGGTCAACATCTGTGAGCGCGCAAAGGCGTTGGGCGTCGATGTGCGCAAGGACGACGCCAGGTTTATTCTGGAAGTCGTTAGCGAGGCCGATCCCTGGTTCGAGCAGGGCGCGTCGTCCAATCTCTTTGCAAGCCGTTTCCGCAACTTCGTTGTTGCTCGTTGCAAGGGCCAGGGACTGCAGCTTTCGGCCACGGAACTTGATCTCATTGAAGCTTGGTTCACCGGAGCATCACCCCGCGTTGCGGCGCTCAAGGAACCGGTGCCAGAACCGCGGAGTGCGCAAATACCGGCACCGGCACAGACGGTACCGCAGGCTCAGTCTGCTCCGCAGTCGCAGCAGGCATCACCTGCAGCTGCCGCACCCAATCCAAACCAACAGGACTGGTTCGCGAATGAGTTACAGCGGCAACCGGCACAGGCTGGAACCGAACAATCGGATTTCGGCCGCTACTCGGAGTCCTCCGATGACTTCCCTCGGGTAGTGCGCGCACGCAGCCGTGCATAGCTGAGGGGGGGGCGGGCGGGTACTTTGCCACACCGCCGCCGTTATTTGAACATCGATTGAACCAGCGCCAGATTTGGTGCTGGTTTTTTTATGTCCGACATTGAATGTATGTAGGATCAATTGGCGTTCAGCTTGTTTGTGGCCAACGTCAGTGGCGCAATTGACTTTGCGGTCTCGTCTTCAAGGTGATTTCGATGCAATCGCTCGATACCGTTGGCAAGGCAACGGGTTCTTCACAGCATACCGGCTCGTTGTAAAACCCTGACCGCTTACACTCTATGCCGAGCTGCGGGGTAAGGCGGACCCGCGCTGTGCGCTGTACCAGGGCGCGCCAACAAAAAACACGCGCAGCCGGTCAGCTGCGCGTGTTGCTTTTTTGGGTTGTTAGTTGAAGCCGCTGGCTGAGTTTATTCAGCTGCGGCTCGAGATCCGTTCGACGGGCCGGCGGTCATGACTTCATCGTCAACGTGCTCGGCGAACTTCTCGAAGTTGGCGATAAACATCTGCGCCAATTTTTGCGCCGTGCGGTCATACTCGGCTGGGTCGGCCCAAGTCTGTCGAGGCGTAAGGATCTTAGGATCGACACCGTCGAGCGCCCTGGGCACCTGGAAGCCGAAAAGCTCATCGAAGCGCATTTCGGCGTTGGCAAGAGATCCTGAAAGAGCGGCATTCAGCAGCGCACGCGTCGCCTTGATTGGCATGCGGTGACCAACTCCATACTTGCCGCCGGTCCAGCCTGTGTTGACCAACCAGCAGTCGACGCCGTGCTTGGCGATGAGCTCGCGCAGCAGATTTCCGTAGACGCTTGGGTGACGCGGCATGAAAGGTGCGCCGAAGCAGGTCGAGAAGGTTGCCTGAGGCTCATTGCCCATGCCCTTTTCGGTGCCGGCGACCTTGGCGGTGTAGCCGGACAGGAAGTGATACATGGCCTGCGCCGGGGTAAGTTTGGCGATCGGTGGCATGACGCCGAAGGCGTCGGCGGTGAGCATTACGATGCTCTTTGGGTGGCCCGCGGTACCTGTTGAGCTGGCGTTGGTGATGGCTTCCAACGGGTATGCCGAACGCGCATTCTCGGTCAGCGTACCGTCATCGAAATCCGGTGTGCGGTCATCGCGCAGTACGACATTTTCCAGCACCGTGGCGAAGCGGTTCGAGGCCGCATAGATTTCAGGTTCGGCTTCCTGGGATAGTCGGATTGTTTTGGCATAGCAGCCGCCCTCAAAGTTGAAGATGCCGCTGGGTGACCAGCCATGCTCATCATCGCCTAGGAGCGTACGTGAGGGATCGGCGGAAAGAGTTGTCTTGCCGGTGCCTGAAAGGCCGAAGAACACGGCGCTGTCGCCAGCGTCGCCGACATTTGCAGAACAGTGCATCGGCATGACGCGCTGTTCGGGCAAAAGATAGTTGAGGAAGGAGAAAACACTCTTCTTCGTCTCGCCAGCGTAAGAGGTTCCGCCGATGAGCACGATGCGGCGTGAAAAATCACATGCGATCACAGTCTCGCTGCGGGTGCCGTGATAATTTGGCGCAGCGCGGAAGCTGGGCAGGTTGACCACGGTGAACTGCGGTTTGAAGCCGCTTAGTTCAGAAGGCTGTGGACGACGCAGCATATGGCGGATGAAGAGGGCGTGCCAGGCGTATTCGGTGACGATCCGCGTCGGCAGGCGGTAATCTTCGTCTGCGCCGGCGTAAAGATCCTGGACGAAAAGGTCCTTGTCGGCGGCGAAGGCGCAAAAATCCTGGAAGAGCTGATCGAACTGCTCTCGCGACATCTTTTTGGCGTTGTCCCACCAGATCGAGCGTTCGGTCTCGCTGTCGGCGACGATAAATTTATCGTTCGGGGAACGGCCGGTGTGCTGGCCAGTTACCGCCACGAACGCGCCGCTGCTGCTCAAGCGACCTTCACTTCGCAGGAGCGCGATTTCGACGAGTTCGGGCTCCGACTTGTTGGAGGTGATTGATCGAGCCGCTGTCAGCGGAAAAGTCATTAAAGTCATGGCTGGCTTTCGAGTCATGGCTGGCTTTCGAAGTTCGATCTGGTGAGTTCAGCTTGTCCAAGGGTGGCGTTCCCGGCTAATACGCAGACCCGTTGCGCGTCACAAATCTGAGCGGCAGAATGGAACACCACAGTACAGTGGCGACCTTCGCCAAGATAAAATCGTACTTGACGCTGCTCCAGCTGTATCGCCCCCTTCGCCCCCCGGCGACTTTAACGGCTCGGCGCGTACTGGCTGACGCTGACAGGTACACAGCAGTTCCGCCGGGCGAACTGCCGTCGGTGCAATTACCCTTAAATAAGGGTAACGTCCTCTTCAAGGTCTACGTAGGTCGGAAAGTTAAGAGTCTGTTGGAAAACAGAAAAATGTCTGCTGTGTCGAGGTTTTGGCAACTATACTGCGCAACGGCCGCGAAGGCCGTATTCAGCTTGTGTTCAACAGTAGGCCCGCAGTGTCTATTCCGCCACATTTTCTGCATTTAACCGCCATAGAGCGCCGTTGGCGCGGCCAATAGGAACCCAAGGGTCGAACGGTCATGAAAGAAAAGAGCACCATCGCGCTGGTTGACGATGAGCGTAACATTTTGAATTCACTTCGGATGGCGCTGGAAGCGGAAGGGTTCAAAGTCCGCACGTACAGCGACGGCGCCGCCGCGCTGGAGGCACTGAACGAGGATCCCGTCGATCTTGGCGTCTTCGATATCAAAATGCCCCGCATGGATGGCATGGAGCTTTTGCGGCGCGTGCGACAGCAGTCCGATATGCCAGTGATCTTCCTCACGTCGAAGGACGAGGAAATCGACGAGCTTTTCGGGCTCAAGATGGGCGCGGATGACTATATCGCGAAGCCCTTCTCACAGCGCCTCGTGGTCGAGCGGGTGAAGGCCGTTCTGCGGCGACACGTCGGTGCCAAGGAAGCGGGGGCTGGCGGAACCGAAGCCGCAAAGGTGCTTGAGCGGGGCATGCTGAAGTTGGATCCGGAGCGTCATACCTGCCATTGGGACAACAAGCCGGTCACTCTCACGGTGACAGAGTTTCTGATTCTTCAGGCTCTCGCCGCGCGGCCTGGTGTCGTCAAGACACGCGATGCCCTGATGGATGCAGCTTACGATGATCAGGTTTATGTTGATGACCGGACAATCGACAGCCACATCAAGAGGCTGCGCAAGAAATTCAAGCAAGTTGACGACAACTTTGACGTCATAGAAACCCTCTACGGCGTCGGCTACCGCTTCAAGGAAGCGTAAGACCGGTGGATTTATTGCCGCAGCAACAAGCGTTGGCGGCAAGTTGACGCTATAGTCCGGCGGCTCCATCGGCATCAACCGAAGGATGGCGATGGACGATCCAACGCGGAGACGACATGGCGCTCGACAGCGAACGCTTCACGACAGCGGGGTCGAAACTTCTCGGAATTCGCGACAGCGCCGGGCGTCTTCTTTCAACGGCGGCCGACCGCTGCCACACCTCCGCGAAAGCTGTTTCCGATCGGCTCGGTCTCAATGAGATCTCGGCGCCAGAACCAGTAGCGCGTGTGGCTGCCAAGTTCGGTAAGAAGGGCCTTTGGCGCGAAGCCATCGTTGCGCGGTTCAACCGGAACCCGATTGTAAAATTCATCTCCGCGAGCCTGCTGTGGCGGATCCTTGCCTCCAACCTCATCGGATTCTTGATCCTGTTTTTAGGGATTCTCGTATCTGAGCTTGGATTCGAGCTGGATTATCAATGCCAAACGCGAGGCATTGCGAACCCAGGGGCAGATTATGGCGGCGGCCATTGCCGGCAGCGCCATGGTCAAGAAGGGACAGATTCTGGTTGACGCCGACCGCCTCCCGGCAACCACGAATGCACTCATTCCTTTTCGAGACGATGGTTTTGCAGCTCTTCAGCTTTCGATTCGGCCCGAGAGGATTGCACCGATTTTTCGCCGCTTGATCAAGCCGACGAGGACCCGTGCCCGGATCTATGACCGAAGGGGCGATCTGGTTGTCGATTCCAGCACCCTCTTGAAAAAGGGTGATATTGGCAGAAGAGCCCGCGCAAACAGCAATCAAGGGACCGCTGCGACCGGCAAACAAAAAATCAACACCGAGCGCCCCACGACGAAGACCTTCTGGACCCGATTGCAGCACTGGCTGATCGACAAGGAAGTTCAAGTCTACAAAGAGATCGGTAACGCCAACGGCCAACTCTATCCCGAAGTTCGTAAAGCGCTGAAGGGTGAGGATACGGCGATGCTGCTGCTCAATGAAAAGAGCGAGCAGATCGTGTCTGTGGCCGTTCCGATCACGCGCTTCAAGAAAGTGATGGGCGTGTTGCTCTTGTCGACACGGCCCGGTGACATCGACAAGGTTTTGGCGAAATCAAGAAGCGATCTGTGGCCGCTCGCCCTGATCGCCTTGCTCGCCAGTGTCGCAACGGCTCTATTCCTGGCCAGAACCGTGGCAGGTCCGATGCAACGGCTTTCGGCCAAGGCCGAGCACGTCAGTAGGGATATCTCGGCAAGAACCGCGCTGCCCGACTATGCCGACCGCAAAGACGAGGTTGGGCAGATGGCGCAAGCGTTTTCTGCGATGACCAACTCGCTTTACGAGCGCATCGAGGAGAGCGAAAAATTCGCGGCCGACGTCGCCCACGAATTGAAGAACCCGCTGACGGCTGCCAGTTCGATGGCCCAGTCGTTGGAGTATGCCCGCACCGAAGAAGAACGCGAGCACGTCGTGCAGCAAATCCAGCATGAGCTGAAACGGCTCAACCGTTTAATCAGCGATGTTTCGCACGCGTCGATGCTGAATGCCCAACTGCAGCGTGAAACGCGCAAACCTGTTGACCTTGAGATTGTGTTGCGAGACGTCGTGTCGATCTTCGACGAAAAAATCGGAGATTTCGGCACCGAGCTTGAGTTCAAGACTGTCGGCCCGCATGAAGCTTTCGTTGTGGCGGGAACAGACGGCCGTCTTGGTCAGGTGTTCACTAACCTCATCGACAACGCGATCTCGTTCTCTCCGGAAGATGGAAAAGTCACTGTCGTCGCCAAACTCGATGGCGACGCGGTCGTCGTAACCGTTGATGATGAGGGCCCTGGCATCCAAGAAGATAAGCTCGAAACGATATTCAAGCGTTTCTATACGTACCGGCCAAGTGAGTTTTCCAGCCGCGGTAACAATTCGGGGCTTGGATTGAGTATCTCGCAAGAAATCATCCAGGCCCACAACGGACGCATCTGGGCGGAAAACCGTTATGCCGCCGGTGGCGACGGTGAAGAGAACAATGATCCTATAGGATCGCGATTCGCAGTGCGTCTTCCACTTATGGGCCCGGTTGATGCGCGGGCGCGGAGCCGGCATGCTTGACGACCGCAAGTTTCAAGAGAATTCGCGGCACAATTCACGCGCTATCGCCTTTCTCTGAGCTACACCTCGAATCCACAGGATAAACGATGCCCGTAGAATTGCCAGTGCGCGTTCACGCCACAGCGATTGCCATCGCTGACTGCGCGGCAATCATTCGCGGCGCGTCGGGTGCGGGTAAATCCGACTTGGCCCTACGCTGTCTCATGATGACGCCGAACGGCATGATCGCTGAGCCGGCGCGATTGGTTGCGGACGATTACACTGAGATTTTCGACCGCAATGGAACCCTGTTTGCGAGGGCTCCGGAGCAGATTGCAAATCTGTTGGAGGTGCGCGGCCTCGGCATCATGGATGTTGATTCCGTGGGTGAGGCGGAAGTTGTGTTGATCGTAGATCTTGTATCCGCGTCGGAGATAAGCCGGTTTCCCGATCCTGCGCCACAAGTCTTGCTCGCCGAAGATGTGAGATTCCCGGTGTTACGCCTTTGTCCTAGCGAAGTCTTCGGCCCCGGCTAAATTGCTGCTAGCGTTAGATTACATCCGCCGGAATGGAAGGCTTCCGGTTGCGAATTAAAAATTTTGGGATTGAACTCGTTCGACACACAACCGGCGTACCAGTGACGCATGTCGTGGGTTTTTCTTTCAAGGGGGAGCGCAGCACTTGCCAAATCACCTCGCGTTGGTTTTCGATGGGATACGCATCAGGAACAGGATCGCGTGGTTATGATCGGACTTGTCATTGTCGCCCACGGCGGTCTCGCCGATGAGTTTCGGGCAGCCCTTGAGCAAATCGTGGGTCCGCAGCGCCAGATGGCGACGGTCTCAATCACGCCCGACGACGATATGGTCGATCGCAGGCAGCGGATTCTTCAGGCCATTCAGGAAACTGACAAAGGTCAGGGAGCAATTTTGCTGACCGACATGTTTGGCGGCACGCCATCGAACCTTGCTATCTCGGTAATCGACGAGGCGAATGTCGAAGTGCTGGCCGGTATCAATCTACCGATCCTGGTCAAACTCGCCAGTATTCGGACGGAGTTGCCTTTGAAGGAGGCGGTGGCGGCGGCATCCGACGCTGGGCGCAAATATATCAAAGTTGCAAGCCAGGAGCTTTCCAGCGATCCCTGAACTGCGCTAAACTGCTGCTTCGTCCGCCCGTTTCCCGCCGCCTCACAAGAGCAATGCCACAACTCGTTAGCCAACATCCCGAAGCCATCGTCACGATCCGCAACCGCAAAGGCCTGCACGCCAGGGCTTCCGCGCAGTTCGTGAAATGCGCGGAAACGTTCCGAGCTGATATCCAGGTCACGCGCGAGGGGCAGACCGTTGTCGGCACTTCAATCCTGGGACTGATGATGCTGGCCGCCGGCCCCGGTGCAACGCTGCACATCCTCGCCAAAGGGCCAGAGGGACCCGAAGCCATCGAGGCGCTCGTGGAACTGGTTGAAGGCGGATTTGGAGAGGATTTTTGCGAAGAAGTCTAAGTCCGGCCATCTCGGCGATCGGGTGAGAAAAGGCCCCGCCGGTCGTGGCGGGGCCTTGATATTATTTGGAAAGATAGAGTGCGGAGATCTTCAGAGCGATGTTGCGGAAGGATTGCTTGAGTTCCTCCGCATTCTGCGCATTGTAGACGTGATCTTCCGAAGTAGCGCACTGGGAAAGCGTTTCTTCCGCGGTGCCGCCGCTGGCAAGCTGAAAGCCTACCGAGTAGACGGTAATGCCCTCGTTCTTCATTGCAGCACATAGCGCGCGGGCTTGCGTGGCGGAGTTGCCACCCGAGGCGTTGCAGTTGCCCTTAGTGGACGAACTGCCGAGGGAGTTCTTATCGAGAATTCCGCTATTGCAGTACTGGGTGTTGTATTCCCCGTCCGTCATGAGGACCGCTATCTTCTCAAGAACGGGCTTGCCCTTGCTATTGACCTCGCTCAATACAGAGTAGGATTCGGGTCGACTTGAAACCGGGAATACGCTCCCCCAATTCGGCGACAGAGTGTACCAAGCCCAGGCAGTTCCAAGATGGCCTGCTGTGGTGCCTGTCGCTTGGAAACTGTCGATGGTCGACTTCAGCAGCGTTTTGTTGTTCGTCAATGGCACTACTGGGTTGTTTGGACTGCAATTCCCGTTGGTATTGTAGACAGTGGTTAGCCTGTCGCTGCCGGATGGGGTGACGTCAGTGAAAGCATTGGCACCAGTGCGTTCCGCCGCGCACGTCGGTGCGCGCTCCCACCAGACGTAATCTCCATTGGCGTTTTTCTTTTGCTTATAAGTGGCGCTACCTTTGAGAATTGAGCTGCTGAGCGAGCCGATATTGACGGCCTTAGAGAACGGGATCAGAGCAACACGAGAGGTGTAGGCGCCGCCATCTTCCCACACGACGATATCGACCAGGTCTTTTGCAGCCTCCTTCATGGCAACCAGCTTGTTGCCAGACATCGAACCCGTCACGTCAAGCATCATGGAGACTTCAAGGTTGAATTCGGAGTTACCGCCCACGGCTAGAGCCGCCTTTGACGACTCGGCTCCCGACAGTGACAGGAGTTGGAGCGCATCAATACCGGCAAGCTTTAGGAATGTTGTCTCAATCACCGCGTTACCCTCGGCGATCAAGGCTGTGCCTTTGTCGACAACATTGAACTCAATGGTGTCGACGAGCAGCTTCGGCCGGGTCTTGACGTTGGCTTCGTAATACTTCTGCGCCTGGTCCATGGCCTGCGCTTCATCGCCGTGGACCTGCAAGTGGCGGGCACCGGCGAGAACGGCGGCGTCGACGGCTCCGACGGTCGCGTTGCGGGCATGCAGCCAGCGACCCAAGTCGACGGCCCCCCCAATGGTCAAGAACATTATCATGCTGAAGAGGCCGAATAGGATACCGACGCTACCGGATCCGGAATGCCGAAACCTCTTAACTCCAGCGAATACTGGAAATTTATTGATAACTGAAGAAATCATGGCACCAAACCTGCTAATCATCTCGTTGCCTTAACAAGACTATGCCGCAGGAAACTTACATTATGCTAAGGCCTGACTAATAAAAATATTTACGATAACATTGACACAACTTAATATTTAAAATTTGAATTAATTTTTACGCATCTGTACTTACACACTACTTAAATAGAAGGCTTGCCCCAGAGAAACTGGGAGTGGCAGGCCGATTGCGGTGATGACATAAGGACTTGTTTATATGTCATTGCGGTTGTCTCGACTTGCCTCTATACGTTGACGGCAAGTTGGGCTTGCGCGAATTCGCCAGCAAATTTCCAAGGTTTGACGATCGCGGTGTACCGCACCGGGCGCCGAGGAGCCCTCTGTTGTCACGATCCGGGACCCTGGCGGTCCGATCTGAGACAAACCGCCTGAACCAAGGCGGGAATGGCGAGCATAGATTGCATCAAAAAAGGACCATCAGCACATGGCTGCAAAAGACTACGTGATCGCGGATATTTCGCTGGCTGACTTCGGCCGCAAGGAAATCAACCTGGCAGAAGGTGAAATGCCGGGCCTAATGGCCACACGGGAAGAATTTGGTTCAGCGCTGCCGCTGAAGGGCGCACGCATCGCTGGATCGCTACATATGACGATCCAGACGGCTGTGCTGATCGAAACGCTGACCGCGCTCGGCGCCGATGTTCGCTGGGCTTCCTGTAACATCTACTCAACGCAGGACCATGCCGCCGCAGCGATTGCCGCCTCGGGCGTGCCAGTGTTCGCGGTCAAGGGCGAGTTGCTTGAAGACTACTGGGAGTACACGCGCAAGATCCTCGAATGGAGCGACGGCGGCACACCGAATTTGATCCTCGACGATGGCGGCGACGCGACCATGCTCGTCCACCTGGGCCTGCGCGCCGAAAACGGCGACACCGGGTTCCTCCAGAGCCCGGGCTCGGAAGAGGAAGAGATCCTGTTTGCGCTTATCAAGCGCACGGTGAGTGAGAAGCCCGGCTGGTTTGCGGAACTCGCCAAGAACATACACGGCGTTTCCGAAGAAACCACAACCGGCGTCAACCGCCTCTACCAGCTCGCCAAACAGGGCAAGCTGTTGTTCCCGGCAATCAACGTCAACGACAGCGTCACCAAGTCGAAGTTTGACAACCTTTACGGCTGCCGCGAATCCCTCGTCGACGGCATTCGCCGCGGTACAGACGTGATGATGTCGGGCAAGGTCGCGATGATCGCGGGCTTTGGCGACGTTGGCAAAGGCTCGGCCGCCTCTCTGCGCAACGCAGGTTGCCGGGTGATGGTTTCTGAAATCGATCCGATCTGCGCGCTGCAGGCTGCGATGGAAGGCTATGAAGTGGTGACGATGGAACAGGCCGCCCCGATGGCTGACATCTTTTGCACCGCGACCGGCAACAAAGACGTCATCACCATCGACCATATGCGGGAGATGAAAGACGGTGCGATCGTCTGCAACATCGGCCACTTCGACAACGAGATCGACGTTGCAGGCCTCAAGAACCACAAGTGGGACAACATCAAGCCGCAGGTCGACCAGATCGAATTCCCCAATGGCAGGAAGATCATCCTGTTGTCGGAAGGACGCCTTGTTAACCTCGGCAACGCAATGGGGCACCCATCGTTCGTCATGTCTGCGTCGTTCACGAACCAGACGCTGGCGCAGATCGAGCTTTGGACCAAGCGCGACGCTGGTCTCTATGAGAATCAGGTGTATACGCTGCCCAAGCATCTCGATGAAAAGGTCGCCCGTCTGCATTTGCAGAAGATCGGCGTCAATCTCACAAAGATGTCAGAGGAGCAGGCCAGTTACATCGGTGTGCCGCAGCAAGGACCATTCAAGCCCGACCACTACCGGTACTAAGCCTTTCAACGGCGTGGCAGCGTGTGATTCGCCAGTCCGTCAAGGTCAATCACACTGAAAAGTTGCGACGGCGCCGGGATAATCCGGCGCCGTCATTGATTTATTGCAGGTGGATGTGTTCGCACCGCCCTGGCCAGCAATGGCTGGGCACCGCATAATTCGAGCGATTTCGAAACTCAACTCGTATGCCTTGAGCCCTGCCTGCAGCATCGCGTTCCGGCCCGCCCCAAGACGGCATATCGAAGTCTAAGGAAACGCGATGTCTTCCAGACCCGGCAACTCCTCGATCACTTCGACGAGCCGCGAGCTCCTCATGCTGCTGTTGGCAAGCCTCGCCTGCGCCCTGGTGCTGACGGCGGGGGTGGTGCAAGGGGCAGGAAGCACGGTTAACGGCCTCGGTATTGCGCAACTCGTCGTGATTGGCCTGACCGCGGTTGGCGGACTGGCGGCTGCGATCTTCGTGTTGCGCGCAGCAGGAACCATGCGCAGTCAAGTCCGCTCGGCCCAGAACGAGGCGGCTTCATTGAAGCGTCAGCTGGCTGTGGCGGAAGCGGTCATCGGCGGAGAACCACAGATCCTCATCTTGTGGGACACCGGGTTGCAGCCTCGGGTTGTCTGCAACACGCTGCGCGGGGTTGTAGGTCTGCCAGCCGAAGACGCGCACATCGTTTCGTTTTCCAGCTGGCTCGATCAGGCCAGTGCATCGCGGTTCAAAGAGGCACTGGACGGACTCCTGCGGATTGGGCGTCCTTTCAACATGATCCTCAGGACGGTGGCCGGGATTCATGTGGAGACAGATGGCCGCGCTTCTTCCGGACGTGCCGTGCTGCGCATCCGAGATATCGCTGGCTACAAGCGTGATATCTCCCGCATCATTGATGGGCACGAGGGTTTGGCCCGCGATATCCGCTCAAGCCGCGCGATACTCAATGCCTTGCCGATGCCCGTATGGTTTTGCGACCATGAAGGCCGGCTGACCTGGACCAACGAGGCATACGCCGCGACGGTCGAGGCGAGCAGCGATGAGGTTGTTGAAAAGCAGATCGAGCTTCTCGAACAGCGCCAGCGCGAAGGGCTTCTCAAAGCGCTCAATACGACCCCACGTTTCCGGCGCAGGATCAATCTGCTGTTTGGCAATGAACGGCGCGTCCACGATCTGATGGCGGTCCGACTAAAAAACACGGTCGCCATCGCTGCGATAGACGTCACCGAACTGGAACTGGCGCAAAGCGAACTCAATCAGCAATCGGAAGCCTTCGACCGTACGCTTAATCACGTCGCGACAGCGATCGCGATCTTCAACGCCGAACGACGTCTAGTCTTCGCCAACGAGGCCTATGTCAATCTGTGGGGCTTGGATCCGCAATGGCTTCGCGCCCAACCTCGCGATACCGAGCTGTTCGATAGACTGCGTGAACTGGGGCGCCTGCCGGAGGTCGTCAATTACCGCGAATGGCGCAACACGATCCTCGACGGCAACGAGACCATTAGCGAAGCTGACCGCTGGTGGCACTTGCCCGGCGAACGCATCGTTCAACTCATCTCCGAGCAGCGCCCTGACGGTGGGGTGACGCATCTTTACATTGACGAAACCGAGCGGCTAGCTCTGGAGAGTGAACTAAAAGCGACACTGCGCGTGCAGAGCGAAACCATCGACGGCCTGAAGGAGGGCGTGGCTGTGTTCGCCACCGATGGCCGCTTGAAGCTGTGGAACAGCGCCTTCGCGACGATCTGGCAAATCGATACGGACTTGCTGGAGTCAGGTCCCCACATTGATGACATCGTTGAACGCTCGGCGTCTCTTCACGAAGACGCAGATGTCTGGGCGCGGCTCAAGGAATCGGCGACAGCGCTTCCGGACGAACGTGTGCCGTTCGACGGACAGATGCTGCGGCGCGATTCCAGCGTCGTCGATTTCTCGGTCATGCCATTGCCGGACGGAGCGACACTGATCACCTTCGCAGATGTGACGGCCTCGCGGCGTTACGAGCGCGCGTTGGTGGAACGCAATGAAGCTCTCGAAACGGCTGCGCGGATGAAAAACCAGTTCATCGGGCATGTCTCGTATGAATTACGCACGCCTTTGACCAACATCATAGGTTTTACCGATCTGCTCGGCAGCTCACACCTTGGCGAGCTCAGCGACAAGCAACGCGAATACCTGCAGGACATCTCGTCCTCCTCGAACACGCTCCTGTCGATCATCGACGGGATCCTCGATTTGGCAACGATCGATGCGGGCGCGCTTGAGCTTGAGGTCGAGTACATCGATGTGCGGGAAGTCATCGATTCTGCGATACGCGGCGTGCAAGAGCGCGCAGCCCGAGCGCATCTCACCCTCGATTTGGCGATTGCCGACGACGTCAAGACGTTCGTCGCGGACAAGGCGCGGATCAGGCAGGTGCTCTACAATCTCCTCTCCAATGCAGTCGGTTTTTCCAACGAGGGAGAAACGGTGCTCGTCACCTGCTGGCGCGAAACACACGAAGTCATTTTGCAGGTCGAAGACCGCGGTGTCGGGATCCCACAGGAAGCGCAGCAACGGGTTTTTGAGAGGTTCGAAAGCGACAGCAGGGGGCAAAAGCACCGCGGTGCCGGACTAGGGCTGTCGATCGTCAAGAGCGTGGTTGAGCTGCACGGCGGCATAATGCAGCTTAAATCGGCGCCGGGCGTCGGCACCCGGGTAACCGTTCGTTTGCCCGAAGGCGGTCCCAAAAAGGTTCAGCCTGAAGAGCCGCAATCCGTCGACGATCTGTTGGAATCCGTTCAGCTGGCTGTTCAAAGGACTGTAGCGTGACTGGACGGCTTCTCCGGCCGGTTTGCACACAGCGTTCAGCGGGTTCGCCCTGTAATCTCCAAAATGCTAACTGAAGCAGGGAGATAGAGACAGCTGTGGCAATCGCAGCCAAATCCGGGCGAATGGCGATATGAACGTAATAGCGACGCACAGGTTTCAACTTGAACGGATTAGCCAAGCGCAACTTGATAGGTTCGCGCAAGAGCTGGCTTTCGTAGTGCGCCCTGGCGACCTGGTTTTGCTGCAGGGTGATCTTGGCGCGGGAAAAACAACGTTTGCTCGCGCCCTTATTCGCGCACTGGCCAACGATCCCGAACACGAGGTTCCGAGCCCGACGTTCACACTCGTGCAGACTTATGAGGCCGGACGCGTCGCCCTGTCTCATTTCGATCTTTATCGATTGTCGGCACCGGAAGAACTCGATGAACTCGGTTTTGAGCACTTGCTTGCGCGGGGCGCGGTGCTTGTTGAATGGCCGCAGCGTGCTTTCGACCGGCTACCAGCTGAACGGCTCGAGGTTAGCTTGGAGGAACCTGGCGACGGCGATGTGGTGACGCGCAATATGCGGGTTGAAGGACACGGCGAGTGGGCGGGCCGTTCGCAGCGGCTACAAGCGATGCACCAATCGATCCGGGATGCCGGATATGATGGCGACAAGGTGCAGCTGTCGGCGCTGGCGGGCGATGCTTCGACGCGCCGCTACGGGCGACTCGCTCGAAGCACATGCACGCCGCGGACCGCCCTCCTCATGGATTGGCCCCGACAAGCCGACGGCCCCCCCGTGCGCGATGGATTGCCGTACAGCCAGATCGCCAAACTCGCTGAAGATGTGCGGCCGTTTCTGGCCGTCGCGCGGGCGCTTCTGGAAAACGATCTCAGCGCGCCCAAGATCCTGGCAGCAGATATCGAACACGGCTTCATTATACTGGAAGACTTGGGTGAACTTGGCTACGCCGAAGCGTTGGCGGCCGGCGTCAAGCAAGAGGACCTCTGGCGCGATGCCGTTGACGTGCTGCTGGCGTTGCGGTCGGTTGCAGCCGATCAGCCGCTGCCGGTCGGCAATGGCGAAACGCATCTGTTGCCCCGTCTGCATCGCACCATCCTCGAAATCGAGACCGAGCTTGTGTCCGACTGGTTGTGGGAGGCGGTGCACGGAAGTCAACCGCCAGAGGCCGAGCGGCATCGCTTCCAATCGATCTGGACGCCAATCTTCGCCGAGATCCTCGCAGAGCCAACTGGTTGGATGCTGCGAGATTACCATTCGCCCAATCTGCTTTTGCTGGCTGAGCGGGAAGGTGCACGCCGCGCCGGTATTATCGATTTCCAAGATGCCTTGCAGGGGCCGGCCGCCTATGACCTTGTTTCATTGCTTCAAGATGCCCGGCTCGATGTTGCCGCTGAACTCGAAAGCAAGCTTCTGGCTTACTACTGCGCCAAGGCAGCAGAGATGGATACATCGTTTGACGAGGCTCGCTTCCGCTTCATCTATGCAGCACTAGGGGCCCAGCGGAACAGCAAGATCCTGGGCATCTTCGCGCGCTTGGCGCGACGCGACGGCAAACACCGCTATCTGGCTCATCTACCCCGCATCTGGGGATATCTGGAACGAAATCTCTCCCACCCCGAACTTGGTGCATTAGCGAAGTGGTATGAAGACGCATTTCCTGCAAGCGTGCGTGCACATGCTATCTCCGTCTGACATCGTTCATGAGCAACTTGGCCGGAAAAGTCCATGGGTCGCACGCCGACAACCAATGATTCCAACAAGCGAATAGGCCCGACGGATGAGCGTAGAAATCGATACTGCGATGGTTCTGGCCGCCGGCCTTGGCAAACGCATGCGTCCGCTCACAGACACCATGCCGAAGCCGATGGTGCCGCTTGCCGGACGTCCACTGGTCGACCACACGCTGGATCGGCTGGCTGACAGCGGTATCAAACGCACCGTCGTCAACGTGCACTACAAAGCGGAGGTTTTGGAAGCCCACCTCGCGGCTCGTCAATCAGCCAACCGCGGACCGGAGATAAGCATTTCCGACGAGCGCGGGCTGCTGCTCGAGACCGGAGGCGGTGTCGTTAAAGCCTTACCTCTTATTGGTGGACGGCCGTTTCTCATCTGTAATTCGGATACCACCTGGGTGGAGACCGGAGTGCGCAACCTTGAGCGCTTGATCGCGGGCTGGGATGAGGCACGGATGGACAGCCTCATGTTATTGGCGGAAAAGGACTGCAGCCTCGGCTACTCGGGCGACGGCGATTTTCGCCTTGGGGCCGACGGGTGTCTGACGCGGCGTGGCGCCGGCGAGACTGCACCTTACGTTTTCACCGGTGTGTCGATTGCCCATCCCAGGATGTTTGACGATGCACCGCGGGGCAGGTTCTCGCTCAATATCGTGTGGGATCGGGCCATCGCTTCGGGCCGGCTGCACGGCTTGGTGCTCGATGGCTGGTGGATGCACGTGGGCACACCGCCAGCACTCGTCGATGCTGAACGCTTTATCGCTGAGCTGAACGCGCCCATCGAATAAGGATCTGCGGACATGCGGGACAAGGTCTTCACAATTCCGACCGGCACCGCGTTTTTACCGGCGCTGGTCTCGGCCTTACTGAATGGTGATCTGCCTCGGCCTGATGGCGCGCAGCCAGATCCGATCGATCTGAGCGGGATTACCATCATGTTGCCAACGCGACGTGCCGAACGTGCGCTCGCGGACATGTTCCTATCGGCATCGGGACGTTCGGCAATGCTGTTGCCACGTATCCGTGCCATCGCCGGGCCAGATGAAGACAACCTTCTGATCGGGGCTGCCGCCGTCGCCTCAGAAATCGGAACGGGGTCCGCCGCCTTGGCGCTTGCGCCGGCCATCGGGAAAACCGAACGGCTGCTGTTACTCACCCGGATGGTTATACAGTGGTCGAACACCCAGCGCGACGGTGGCGGCGACCCAACGGGCGAGCTCGGACTTGGGCCGGTCCCATCGGCGGGTGCACGAACCCCGGCTCAGGCCGCCAACATGGCCCTTGAACTCGCTGGGCTTATGGACCTTGTCGAGCGGGAAGGACGCACCCTCGATGGCATTGGCGACATTGTTCCCGCGAGCTTCTCCAAGCACTGGCAAGACACGCTTGAATTCCTGCAAATCATCACCCAATTCTGGCCGGGCGTTTTAGCTGAGCAGGGGTATCTGTCACCTTGGGACCGGCGAAATCAGCTGCTTATCGCCGAAGCGCAACGGCTTCGCCGGGCTCCTCCGGCAGGACCCGTCATTGTCGCGGGTGTGACCGGATCGATCCCGGCGACGGTCGAGCTGATGCAAGCCGTGGCCGCGCTGGAGAACGGCGCTATCGTTCTGCCGGGGCTTGACCTCGGCCTTGACGAAGACAGCTGGACAGCCATCGCGCCAGGTCATCCAGAACACCCTGATTTCGGGCTCAAGAAACTGCTTCAATCGCTCGGGGTTTCGCGCAGTGATATTCGCCTGGTCGCAGGCAGCGAACCGTCGCCGACGCTATCGGCCCGGTCCGGCTTCATCAGCGAAGCGATGCGGCCAACCGAGACAACCGCGAATTGGCACGATTGGGTATTGGCGACCAACAAGAATGCAATCGCCGGTGGATTCGCGGATGTCAGCTTGATCGAAGCCGCCAATCCGCAGGAGGAAGCGGAGGCGATCGCGCTAATCATGCGCGAGGTGGCCGAGCACGAGGGAAAGACCGCCGCACTTGTAACTCCCGACAAACTCTTGGCGCGGCGGGTTGCTATTCGCCTCGAGGCATGGGGCATCCGGGTCGACGACAGCGCCGGGCGGCCGTTCGCGAAGACAGTTCCAGGAGCGTATCTCGAACTCGTCATCGACGCCATCTCGAAGGACTTCGCACCGGTCGCAACGATGGCGCTGCTGAAGCATCCGCTAGCGCGGTTCGGGCTGTCGGCGCGAGAAGTCCGGTTTGCTTCGAGGGCCTTGGAACTCGCGGTGTTTCGAACTACCTACATAGGCCGCGGTCTGCAGGATCTTTTTGCAGGCCTGGAGCGGGCGAAGCGTGAAGCTGACAGCGGCGAACGCCGGGACCCGGCAGCAAAACGCTTGTGGGACGAGGACTGGGAGCGGGCAGGCGATCTCTTGCGGCGCTTGGTTGAATCCACAGCGCCGCTCGTTGAGGTGTTTGCCGACCGCAGCCCATTACCGCTCAAGGAAATGGCGCAGCGTCATGCCGCCGTGGCCGAGGCTGCAAGCTGCCTTACCGAAGAAGAAATCGAGGCAGGGGCCGAAGCCCCCCTTTATTCAGGAGAAGCCGGCCAGACTGCCGCCGGATTCTTCACTGAACTCCTTGCCTGCGCAGACACGTCGCCTGAGATTTCGGCCATCGACTATCCGGATCTCTACCGCAGTCTTATTATGACACTACCACCAGTCATCCCACGGGTTCCCAAGCACCCAAGGCTCAGCATCTGGGGGCCGATGGAATTGCAGTTGTTGAGCGCTGATGCCATCATCTTAGGGTCGCTCAACGAGACGACTTGGCCGGACACCACCGACCCTGGCCCCTGGCTGAACCGGCCGATGCGGGCGGAGTTGGGGCTGCCGGCGCCGGAGGAGGATATCGGCCGCGATGCACGCGGGTTCGTTTCACTGCTCGGCGCGGAAACCGTTTATCTGACACGGGCGAAAAAAGTCGATGGTGTGCCGAGCGTACCGTCACGCTGGTTGATGCGGATGTCGGCCTTGTTGAGCGGCCTTGAACTAGAAGCAGCGCTTCAGCCAGTGGAACCTTGGCTCGAGTGGGCCCGTTCACGGGATGATGCGGAAGAAGGGCCGGCGGCAACGCGACCCGAACCATGCCCGCCGGTTGCCGCGCGGCCAAGACGCATCAGCGTTTCCGGGGTCGAACGCTGGATCGCCAACCCCTACGCGATCTATGCCAGTGAGATCCTCAAGCTGAAGGTCCTTCCGAAACTTGGCGGCGAGCCGGATGCTGCGCTCAAGGGGAAAATCCTGCACGAGGCGATGTCACGATTCGCTCAAAGGCACCCGCATGAGCTTGCTCCGAATGCAAAGGACGAACTGACCAAAATTTCTGACGAGATCCTCGACACCTTCTCCAGCCATGCTCGCATCGCTGCGTTTTGGATGCCAAGGTTCGCGCGCTTTGCGGAGTGGTTCGCTGCAACCGAACCCGAACGCCGGGAAGGCCTTGAGAAGACATTGGCCGAGGTAGCGGGGGCGATGACGTTTGCTGCTCCTGCTGGCGAATTCACGCTGGTTGCCCGGGCAGACCGTCTCGACATATCGCAGCGGGGACTCATCATTACCGATTACAAAACCGGCCAGCCTCCCAAATCAAAAAAGGTCACAAGCGGACAAAACCCGCAGCTGCCGCTAGAGGCGGCGATCGCGCTCGCCGGCGGCTTCCACGGGCTGGCGGCACTGCCAGTTCTAGAGCTGCGCTACATTCAAGCTTCGGGAGGGGAACCGCCTGGCTCGTTGGAGGAGATCCGCGTCGAAGACGTTGCCCAACTTGCCGAAGAGGTCCTCGACGGGGTCAAACATCTGGTAGCGCTGTTCGACAATCCAGAGACACCGTACGCCGCCACGCGCCGCGCCGGTTTCTCATACGACTACGACGATTACGCGCATTTGGCCCGCGTCCTAGAGTGGTCTCAAGCGATGCCTGATAACGACGGCACGGAAGGTGGTGCGGCATGAGCAATGATGCCGGTTATGCCGAAGAGGTCCGCTTAGCTCTGGAAAAAACGACGGCGCTGCAGCTGGATGCTTCCGATCCGCAGGCCTCCACCTGGGTCAGCGCCAATGCCGGCACCGGTAAAACGCACGTACTGACAATGCGGACGCTGCGCTTGTTGTTGGCGGATACGGCCCCGGAACGGATTTTGTGCCTAACCTACACAAAGGCCGCAGCGGCGGAAATGTCGACGCGGGTGTTCAGCCGTTTGGCCCGCTGGGTTACGCTGAACACTGTGGAGTTGGAATCCGATCTCGCCGACCTTTTGGGACGCAGTCCTAGCAGCGAAGAATGCATGACTGCACGCAGGTTGTTCACACGCGCGATCGAGACACCGGGTGGGCTGAAGGTCCAGACAATCCATGCTTTCTGCGAACGTTTACTACAACGCTTTCCGCTTGAAGCGGGCGTGCCGCCAGGTTTCAGCACAGTCGATGACGACCTCGGCAGAGTGCTGAAGCGAGAAGCAATCGACCGTACCATTGGTGAAGCCCTCGCCGGCGAAGGAACACCGCTCAGCCAGGCGCTGTCGATCGCCGTCGCCCGCGCGGCGGAGCAGCGCTTCGAGGAGGTGTTGTCGGCTGCGATCGCCGACCGGCGCTGGCTACGGGGCATCGAGCATTTTGCCGAAACGGCCGGCGACCAGCAGACCCATCTGGATACGCATGCGAAGGTGCTGCGCGATATTCTCGGCGTGCGCCACGGCATCGATCCAGGAGACCTGGAAGCTGAGATGGATGCGCTGTTGTCCGAGGGACAGATAGTGCGCGCCATTGAGGTTCTGATGGGGGGAGGGAAGTCCGATCAAGGGCTTGCCCAATCGTTCACATCCGCGCGCAATGCGACAACGCCGAAGGAACGTATTAATGCGCTCAAGTCCGCCCTCCTGACCAAGGACGGGAAACCACGCAAACGCATTTTTACAAAAGGCCTGCAAGAGCAGGAGCCCGGCCTGCATGCGGCATTGGAGCGCGCGCGTGACGACATGGTCGAACTTGCCCGCGAGGAGACGGCGCTTGGATGTCTTGAGGCGAGCCTTGCACTCATTACTCTGGCGGGGCATGTGCTGCAGCACTACACGGATGCAAAAGCGCGTCGGGCGGCACTCGACTTCGACGACCTCATCGAGAAGGCGGTCAGTCTGCTCGGCTCATCCGAGGCGACGGACTGGGTGCTTTACAAGCTGGATGGCGGCCTCGACCATATTCTGGTTGACGAGTCGCAAGACACTGCCCCGCAGCAGTGGACCATCGTCGAAGCGTTGGCACGTGAGTTCTTCGCCGGGGAAGGGGCGCAGGAAGCCGTGCGGACGCTTTTCGCAGTCGGCGATGAGAAGCAGTCGATCTATAGCTTCCAAGGCGCGGCACCCGAGATGTTCGCCAAAAAGGGTACCTACTTTGAAGAGCTTTGTACCGCTGGAGGGGGCGCGTTCCGACACGTTCCGCTCGAACTCTCGTTTCGCACCGTCACACCTGTTCTACAGGCCGTCGACAAGGTGTTCGCAGATACAGAACGTACAGCAGGTCTCAGCGCAGACGGCAAACGGATCCATCACGCCGTCAAGCGCATCGGCGAAGCCGGGCTTGTTGAAATCTGGCCGACCGAGAAGATTGAGGACGCGCAGACGGCCGTTGCTTTCGAACCCCTCGATGAACGCCTCAGCGCGGCTCCGGTCGAACGTCTCGCCGGGCGCATCGCCAATACCATCGCCAGCTGGATTGAACATGGTGAAAAACTGGTCGCAAAGGACCGGCCCATTCGACCCGGCGATATCCTGATCCTTTGCCGCAAGCGACGGCCTTTTGCGGCGCCAATGGTGGCGGCGCTGAAGGCGCGGAAGATTCCTGTCGCGGGGGCCGACCGGCTGGTTTTGGAGCAGCAGTTGGCCGTACAGGATTTGATCGCTCTTGGCGATTTTACGACGCTGCCGGAAGATGACCTGACGCTAGCTGCGCTGTTGAAGAGCCCGCTCATCGGTCTTACCGAAGATGACCTATTCGAGCTGGCCTATCAGCGCAAATCGTCTCTGTGGAAGGCACTGATCGACAAACACAACACCAACACTCGCACGCAGGCCGCTTTCGCCCGGCTGGTAAAACTGCGCAAGCGGGCCGACTTCCAGCCGCCCTTCGAGTTCTATGCCAAGTTGCTGGACGAGGATGGCTTGCGCAAACAGCTGCTGTTCCGCCTGGGCCACGAGGCCGCCGATCCGATCGATGAATTCCTCGCCCTGGCGATTGCATACGACGAACAGCAGGCGCCGTCGCTGACGGGATTCCTGGCTTGGCTCCGTGATGGCAACCGCGAGATCAAGCGGGATATGGAGCAAGGCGCCAACGAGGTGCGCGTTATGACCGTGCATGCCTCGAAAGGGCTTGAATCGCCAATCGTGTTTCTACCGGATACCTGTTCAACTGCTGGCGCTGGCGGGGCTCGTGCTCCTTTGGCAAAGCTTGATCGCGCACCGCATCTGCCAGGAGACGAGCCGCCGCGAATTTGGTCGATCAAGGGGGCCAGCAAGATCGCGGCGATCTCGGAAGCCAGAACCGCAAAAGGCAACCGCGAAGCCGAAGAGCTCCAGCGTTTGCTCTATGTCGCGATGACTCGTGCCGAGGACCGCCTCTATGTGGGCGGTTTCGAAGGAGCGAATGGCCGCGCCAAGGGCTGCTGGTATGACCTCGTGCAGGAGGGACTCGGTGAATTGATGCAAACCCTGCCTACCGCAAATGGACGCGAGGTGTTGCGTTATGAGACCCCGCAGGTCCTGGCACCGGCTGACAAAGGCGTTCATCGGCCCGAGTCGAGCCAGGCGATCCAGCCGCCGCTTTGGGCAGCCCGCAACGCACCACGGGTGCCGATCGTCACGCTGCCGTTGGCTCCGTCGCAGTTGGTGCCCTACGAAGCCGATCAAGAGGGCGAACCGATGCCCGGACCGGCGCTGCCGCTGAGCCGTTCAGCGCCGGAAGAGCCGGCGGCGGCAAATCCCGCGGTCGCGGTCGACGCGGAAGACGGTCGGTTCATACGCGGAACGCTAACGCACACCCTTTTTGAGCATTTGCCGGACATCGCACCGGAGCGGCGGGAGGCCGCGGCCAAGGCGTTTCTGCGCGAACGCGGTCAGGCCCTGACGCCGCACGTGCAAGACGGCATCGCTCAGGAAGTGTTGGCTGTTTTGAACAATGCCGATTGGGCGCCGTTATTTGGACCGCACAGCCAGGCAGAAGTGGCGATCGCAGCTGAATTGCCACGTCCGGATGGGCGGGAACCCAAACTCCGCTTAGCCGGAAGCATCGACAGGCTGGCCGAGATCGATGGGACGATACTGATCGTCGACTACAAGACCAACCGGGATGTACCCGACAATGCCGACGAGACTGCCGAAGCGTATCTGCTTCAGCTGGCCGCCTATCGCCTCGCCTTAAAAGAGGTCTACCCCGGGCGCGTCATCCAGGCGGCGCTGTTATGGACACGGTTGCCTCGGCTACTTAAAGTTGCCGACACAAGCCTCGATCGGGCGGAAGCCCGTTTATGGGAGCTGTCAGCCGATTGATCATATTGTGATGGGGGAAGCCGGTGAACGATGGCCAACAGCGGAGACATCGCCTTGACGCACGACGGCCCTGACCTTACTTACGGGCAAGTTGTCTGATTGCATGCGAGCAGGCCACCAGAGCGTGACCGGTTTTTTTGGAAGCGGTTGGAACACCGCTTTCGTACCGGCCACAGAAAAAAGGAGATTTGATCATGGCGGATACGGTTTCTGATGCCGATTTCGAGGCGGTCGTCCTCAAGTCGAACAAGCCGGTTCTTGTCGACTTTTTTGCCGAATGGTGCGGTCCATGCAAAGCGATGGCGCCGGCGCTTGATGAAGTCGCCGCGGCACTCAAGGACAGCGTCAAGGTCGTCAAGGTTGATGTCGACCAAAGTCCTGGAATCGCTCAAAAATATAATGTACGCGCCATGCCTACTCTATTGCTTTTCAGCGGCGGTGAGGTTGCCGCCCAGCACGTTGGTGCAATGACGCAGCGCGCTTCGCTTGAAAAGTGGCTGACCTCGTCGATTGCCTAAGGCGGGACACGGCATAATTCGACCGAATATTTAAGGCCGCGCTCCTTACTTGGAGGGCGGCCTTTTCTCGACATACCCGCTTAGCTGCAGGCAAACTCAATTGGCCTGTGGTTCAACGCCGGATTGCTGCGCCAGAACGTGGCCGGCTAGGTAGAGCGAACCGCAGACCAAAACCCGCTTTGGGCCCATATGCTGGCGGTCGATGGCGTGGAGTGCGGCTTCGACAGAGGCGGTCTCGCTGGCGCTGATGCCAAGCTTTTCGGCTGCTGCGACGATCGCGGCGGGCTTCAGGGGCTGCTCATGGGCGCCAGGTACCGGAACCGCGAAGACCGACCGAGCAAGTCCTTCGAAGCGTGCCAAGAAGCCGGACACGTCCTTTAAGCCCATCATGCCGACCACGAGAAACAACGGTCGTGGGCTGCGTTCCTCAAGATCGGCCGCGGTTTGGGCGAGCATATCGGCGGCCGCTGGATTGTGACCTCCGTCAAGCCATAGCTCGCTGCCATGGGACAGGAGATCGAACAGCGGCCCCTCTGAAAAACGCTGCATGCGTGCAGGCCACTGCACCAGGCTCAAACCCTTTGCGATCGCACTCTCATCGACTTGAACGGACTTCAGCCTGAGTGCGGCAACAACCGCCGTGCCGGCGTTGCAAATCTGATGGGGGCCGACGAGTGCGGGCAATGGGAGATCAAGCAATTGGTCTTCGCACTGGACCACCAGCCTGCCATTTTGTTCGTAAGCGTCGAAGTCCCGCCCCCAAAGCTCAAGCGGGGCAGCAAGTTCATGTGCGGTGTCCTCGATGACGTCGGCGGCTTCAGTTTGTTGTTTGGAGACAATCGCCCTGATGCCGGGCTTCAAGATGCCGGCCTTTTCGGCTGCGATCTCGGCCAGCGTCGTACCGAGCTTGTCGGTATGATCAATCGAGATCGGTGTGATGACGGTCAATTCGGGTCGCGCCACGACGTTGGTGGCATCCAAGCGTCCACCGAGGCCGACCTCGAGCAGCAGCACATCGGCCGGGGTTTCGGCAAACGCCAGCATGGCAGCAGCAGTCGTGATCTCGAACTGTGTGATGTCGTCACCGTCATTGCAGGCCTGGGTACGGCTGAGAACATCGACGAGGGCTTGTTCCTGGATCGGACCGGAGCGGCCTGCCTGGTTAGCGAGCACAATCCGCTCGTGGAACTGCACCAGGTGCGGGGAGGTATAAGCATGAACGCGGACGCCGGCAGCTTCGAGCATTGCGCGCAGCAGCGCCGTTGTTGAGCCCTTGCCGTTGGTTCCGGCGATGTGCACCACAGGAGGCAACCGCTTGTGCGGATCACCAAGCTTGGCGAGCAACCGCTCAATGCGACCAAGCGACAAGTCGATCAGCTTTGGGTGCAGCAGTTTCAGCTCCGCGAGGAGCTCACTGCTCGTTGCCGTATTCCGCATTGAAGGTCCAGGTTGCTTGGGCCAAAGCCCACATACTGGGGGAAGCAAGCCGATCTGTCACCCACTTCTGCGACAGCGTCGTTGAGAACTGACGGGGAGATCGTTTCGGTTGTCCTTGCCCCCCTGCAGGGACGGCGCCGGCTTAGGTCTTTGTCGCGGACGGAGGCTGGCCAGGCCGCTTCGGCGCAACCGTATCCGCTGTCTTTTTGGGCGCCTCACTCAACTTGGGGGAATCCGGCTTCTTGACCGGCTTGACCTCGAGCGTCCGGCGCTCCTTCCTAGCGCCATTATCCTTAGCGGGTTTCGGCGCCTTGGCCGTTGTTTCCCGGTTGGCGGTCTTGAGCGCTTCGGGTGCCTTCTCGCTGGGATACTCACTTCCATTGACCGCGACCGGCAGCCGTTCAATCAATGCGCGCGTTCGTGCAGCGGGCTTCACGAAAGCATCGGATTCTTGAACAGAGGCCTCGGCGTGCTTATGCCCTCCCATCAACAGACGGCAGGTTCGCGACAATGTCTCACGCAGCTTGTGGCGGTGGACGACCATGTCGACCATGCCGTGCTCGACGAGATATTCGGAACGCTGGAAGCCTTCTGGCAGTTGCTCGCGGATTGTTTGCTGAATCACACGCGGGCCGGCGAAGCAGATGAGGGCTCCAGGCTCGGCGATGTGGACGTCGCCCAACATGGCGTAGGATGCGGTCACGCCACCGCTTGTCGGGTGCGTAAGAACGACGATGTAGGGTAGACGAGCCTCGCGCAGCCGTTGTACGGCAATCGTCGTACGCGGCATCTGCATGAGTGAGAGGATACCCTCTTGCATGCGGGCGCCGCCCGAAGCGGCAAAAAAGATGAACGGTGTCTGGCGCTCTACCGCCCGCAGCATGCCGGCGATCACCGCTTCGCCAGCGGCCATGCCAAGCGAGCCGGCCATAAAGCGAAAATCCTGGACCGCCGCGACACATGCCTGGCCATCAAGAGCGCCTTCGCCAACGAGCACGGCATCGTCAAGTGCGGTCGTTGACTTCGCATCCCTCAATCGGTCAGTGTAACGACGCCCATCGCGGAACTTGAGTGGATCAACCGCGGCGCCTGGAACTTGGATCTCCTCGAAGGCAGCATCGTCGAACAGAGATTTCAAGCGATCGTGTGCGCCCACGCGCTCGTGATAATCCGAGCCGGGAAAAACAAACTGATTGGCTTCCAGGTCCTTGTGGAAGACCATCTGACCACTGATTGGGCAGGTCCGCCACAGATTATCGGGCACCTCGCGTTTGGTTGTGAGGAAACCGCAAATCTTTGGGCGAACGAAGTTGTTGATCCAGTTCACTTTGAAACGCTCCTAGCTGGAGGAGCCTGCGTTGTTGACATTGGAGATTATCTTAGCACAAGTCGCGTCCGTTTCGCACTGCAACGGGTTACTATCGACGGAAGGACAAAGCATCGCAGGCCAGCTGTACCGGCTTTTGCACTGAATTGCCTACGTTTTTCCAGACAATCAGTGGTCTGCCGTTGCGCTGATCTCGGCCAATCGACGCCACTAGACTACCGCCGGGCTCGAAATTCAAGCCCTCAGGGCGCTCGCTAGACCCTTCACAAGATTTAGGATGGCAGGCACCGTTTTGCCAGTGGCCTGGCCATCAGGCCCCAGGGTTTCGGAAATCGCGGTTACCAATGCGGAGCCGACAACAACGCCGTCAGCGCCCTCGGCGATGGCTTTGGCCTGCTCACCGGTGCGCACACCAAAGCCAACCGCTACAGGCAGATCGGTAGCACCCTTAATCCGCTTCACCTGAGCGTGGACATTGGCAACGTCGGGCGTGGCGGCGCCCGTGATACCGGTGATCGACACGTAGTAGACAAAGCCCGATGTGTTGGCGAGGACCGCCGGAAGCCGCTTGTCGTCGGTGGTCGGCGTCGCAAGTCGGATGAAGTTCAGCCCGCGCTCGACGGCCGGTAGGCAGACTTCCTCGTCGGCTTCCGGGGGGACGTCGACGACAATCAGTCCATCAACACCGGCCTGCACGGCCTCATCGAGGAAGTTCTCGACAGGGTAGACATAAATTGGGTTGTAGTAGCCCATCAAGACGATCGGGGTATCGGGATCGCTCTTGCGGAAGTCGGCGACGAGATCAAGCGTCCTTCGCATGGTCTGGCCAGCTTTGAGCGCACGCTGCGAGGAGGCTTGGATGGCTGGCCCGTCAGCCATCGGATCGGAGAAGGGCATTCCGAGTTCGATGATATCGGCGCCAGCCTCCGGTAGGCCCAATAAGATGGCGCGCGATGTGTCGAGGTCCGGATCACCAGCGGTGATGAAAGTCAGCAAGGCGGCGCGGCCATGCTCCTTTAGGACGGAAAACCGTCGATCAATGCGTGAAATGTGCGTCATGGTCTCAGTTCTTGCTGCGTGACGCGGCGGCGGTCAAGTGGGGATCGCTTTGCGATGCTTAGTACGTCCGCCCGGCGCTTACTGTATTGCTCAAGGTTGATTGCATTTGCCTCGTGCAACATCGTATTGCTACTGGAAAATCAGGTTTTTCACGAAGCATTGTAGCAATGGGGAAGCGTCACCATGGCCAAGGGCACAGCACTCAAGCAACTCGACAAGGCCCTCAAACAAGTCCGCGAGTTAGGTCTCGACACGAAGTCGCAGGAAGTCACTCCGATCGGCGGGCTCCTGGAAAAAATCTACGACCTCGATCGTGACAACGTCGCGGTCATCGCCAAGACGCTGTCGCAGGTGTCGCTGTTCAACGAAATCGTTCGTAACGAAATCTCGGCCATGCATATCGGTTCGCGTTACGAAGACATCATTTTTGCATTCAACTCCGTCAGAGATGACGCAAAGCGCCTCGTCGACCAGATCGAAGACGGCAAGATCAATACCTTCGAACGGGTCGCCAATGTCTGGATGAAGGTTCGCCGCGGCGACATCTCGGAACGCTTTGATGAAATCCGGCACACCTATCTCGAGGTCGCCAAGGACGCCAAGGATCAGATTATCCGGGAAGGCCGAATTCTTGATGCCTACAACGATTTCCGTGGCGCCTACAAACAGGCGCAGGTGCTCTCGCTGAAGGTACTCCAAAAGGCGGAAAAGCAGCTCAAGGCAGCCAAAGTGGCGCTTGAAAAGGCTTCCAAGAAAGTCGCGAACTACAAAGGCGACGACATCACCGAGCGGGCCGAACTGGAAATGGACCGCGACGCCAAGATCCGTGCGTTGCAGGATCAGGACAAGCGTTATCAGATTGCCAAGGACCTCGCCGACAACCTGACCATTGGCTACAATACCTCCGAAGTTGTCATGTCACGGTTGGTGCAGACAACCAACGCCAAGGAACGTGTCTACCAGCAGGCGGTCAGCTTCTTTTCGACCAACGAAGCCGTTCTCACGGCGCTTAAGGCGTCCTTCACCGGGCTCTTCGGGCTGCATGAATCGACACGGACACTGGAGAGCATGAAGGAAGGCATCGATAAGAGCCTTGAAACACTCTCGGAGATCGGTGATCAGGTGCAGGAGGCTGCCATCAGGGCAGGCTACGGCCCAACAGTTAAAGCGGAATCGGTGAAAATGCTGGTCAACTCGGTGGTCAACTTCCAGATGCGGACACGCGAGATCATTAATGAGATGCGGGTGCTTGCTACGCGTAACTCGGAAGAAATCCGCGAAGCCGTCGAAGATGGCAAGAAGCGTATGGCGCAACTCGCCGCCGATGGCGAACAGTTGCTCAACTAGGCTCGCCGCATCACATGGACAGCGGATCCAAGCCTCAAACCGCTAGCGCGAACAGCGGCGTTGAAGCCAGCGACGCGGCGCCAAGCAAAACGCCGCTCGACGACGTCATGATCGCCATGGACGTTGTCGACACGCTGCGCCACGACCGCAGTCTGGTCGAGCGCGAGCTCAATGATGAAGCCCGCCGCAAGGACCTGATCGACCGGTTGCGGAAAATCTACAGCGGCCAGGGGATCGAGGTGCCCGACCGCATACTTGAAGAGGGTGTGCGGGCGCTGGAGGAAAACCGCTTCACCTACAAGCCGCCGGACCCTAACACGCTGTCGACACGACTGGCGAAGCTCTATGTGACGCGCGGGAGCTGGGGACGATACGTCGTTGGCCTGGCCGCCGAACTCGCCGCGTTCTTTCTCGTCAATTACCTGGTGGTCGAGCGGCCGCAGCAATTGAAAGCGGAAGCCGAGCAGCATGAACTCACCGAGCTCATTCCCGCACGCGTGCAGAAGCTGGTCGACGACATCCGCTCCGAGGCGTCCGATGGCCTCGTGGCGACCCGTGCGGAAGCGATCGCGAAAACCGGCTTGAATGCCGCGAGTTCCGGTGATCTTGCAGCGGCTCGCAAATCCGAGCAGCAGCTGAAAGACACGCTCGAGCAATTGCGCGCAGCCTACGAGATTCGGATCGTCAACCGGGAGGGTGACGTTACCGGCTTGTGGCGAATTCCGAAGGCAAACCCCGATACCTACAATTTCTATCTGGTCGTGGAGGCGATTGACGCTAACGGCAAGCGAGTGCCGCAACTAATTACCAACGAAGAAACCGGCAAGCGTGAACGGGTGGAGACCTGGGCCGTTCGCGTTGACAGGCCGGTGCTTGTCACCGTCAAAGCAGACAAAGACGACGACGGGATCATCCAAAACAACATTGCCGGGCGGAAGTTGCGCGGCGAGCTTGCCCCCCAATGGTCCATCGAGGTCCAAGACGGCGCCATCACGAGGTGGAAATGATCAGTGGCCGCCAAACGCTTTCCGAGATCGAGGGCTCCATCCAAGACCTACGGCAACAGGAGCAACAACTCCTTAGCGATATGGAGCAGATCAACGCACACCATGCCCGACTGCTTGATCAGCGCACTGCTGCTTTCCGGGAACTCGCCGAAGTTCGGGCGCGAAACGCCGTCGCCGACGGCGTCATCAATCAGGCGGACGCGCTGCAGCATCGCGTCGCCAGCCTGCTTCAGGCACGCCAAACGACAATCGACAGTCTAAAGTTTCGGGACGGGGACGCCCACACGAAGCGCGCCAGCTTCAGCCAAACCGCCGAAACGCTGCGCGGGGAAATCGAGGCTTTGGAGAAACGCCTGGACATCGTCGCAGCCGATGCCCGGCAGCAGCTTGCCCTGGAAGCCGACTTCGCAGCACTCACGGCGAAGCGGGATGCCGCAGAGCAGATCCATGAGCAGGCCGAGAAGAAAACGAAACAGGCCGAGACGGACCGCCAACGGAAGGGGGAAGCTTATGAGGGCGATCGGCTCTTCATGTATCTTTGGGAGCGTCATTACGGAACGGGAGCTTACAAGCAGCACTGGCTCATCCGTACCGGCGACGACTGGGTGGCGCGCCTTATCGGCTATCATGATGCGCGGACCAACTATGCGATCCTCAACGAAATCCCGGAACGTTTGCACGAGCACGCCAAGCTGCTTTCCGAGCAGTTGACCGAAGCCGAAGCACACGTCGAAGAGGCCGAAGCGCGGCGCATCAACGAACTCGCCGGTATCGACTTGAAGGGCGCCTTGAGCGATGCGCGCAATCGCCAGGCCGAGAACAACAAAGCCCTGGAGACAACCGAAGCGGAGATCTCGGAAATCTCGCTGCAGCTCAACCGCTATGCGGAAGGGCTTGACGATTCCTTCGAAGAGGCCGTGGAACTCTCGGCGCAGTTTCTGGAGCACGAGGACTACCAGCGGCTCATTGTGCTGGCGCGCAAAACGAGCGAACCAACCGACGACAGGATCGTCGCGCGGATTGGGGAAATCGATCGCAAGACCGACGATCTTCAACGCAACAGCGAGCAACGCCGTCGGGATCTTGATCGGGTGAGTCACAAGCGCAAGGAGTTACTCGACGTCAGTGCGAAATTCCGCCGCGAGTACTACGACGACCCGGCTTCCGAGTTCGAACCCAACGACATCGCTGGCACGATTCTGCGCGAGCTGATCCGCGGCGGCATCACCGCGGCCGACTACTGGGCGCGTTCGCAACGGCGCCATAGCTGGAAGGGACGACCGGCAGACCCCTACAGACGCCAGGCCGGTTTTCCGCCGTTTGGCGGAGGCTGGGGCCGCGGCAACAGCGGTGGCCGATTTGAAACTGGCGGCGGGTTCTAGGGCGGTAGGCTCGATCTCGCAATGCGGATAATGCTTGGTGCATGTCCATGCGCCGGTGATTGGCCAACACCGGGCTTGATTAAAAATGCCTATCCGAATGCGTGCGCGGTGAGATTGATCAAAGAGCCACGTTGATGCATCGTGCTAGCAATGAACGGTTATCATGACGAGGTGTGAACCGGATCCAACCGAGCTCGGCGATCGTCACATATCCTGGCCTTCGCGTTCAGCGTGACATAGCTAGTTCTGTTCGAATACTTCGTTGCCATCGGAATCCAGCGCAATATCTTCGCTATCGTTGGCAAGTAGAGGCGTGATCCTTCGGATGGCGGCGCGACGGTTGCGGGCACTAGGTCCTCGCGTATTGACCTTTAGGAACTCCTCTCCGTAACCCTGGGTCACAAGGTTTTCTGGCGGGATCTCATAGTATTCCGTCAGTGCATTGGCGACTGCGGCAGCCCGCTCGTCGGACAGTGTCAGGTTATCGATATCCGCACCTGTCGCATCGGTGTGTCCTTCAATCAAAAAGACCTCTTCCGGATTCTCCTTGATCGCCTCCTCCATGGCTGCACCGACCTGCTCAAGGCGGTCGAGCTGGTACTCGGGTATTTCTGAGGAACCCGTCTCGAACGTGATCGTATCGAGATCGATGCGGGGCATGTAACCGCGCAGGTTCGCATTCATCAGGACCTGATTCAGCGTATAGGTCCGGTCAATATCCTCGACTGGATCGGCAACTATGGCGTCATAGACGGTATCGACATTCGCCGAAGAAGGCTCGACGATATAGCGTTCGCGCGGACCTGAGTAGCGGACGGGTCGAACATCGACGGCAAGATCACCGTCGTTCCACCAGCGAGGCTGGTTGTCGTAGATCATGACCAGGCGATTGCCCGGGTAGACCCGGTATCGGCGCACAATAAAACCACCGCCATCGCGGATCGTGACCACCCGCACCCCGTCCGGACGAATAACGACATTCCTGGTCCAGCCGTTGTCGAGATCATCGACGTAAACGTCTTTGGCCCGCCAGTCGATCCGGTTGTCGTCGTTGTGATGCACATAGTAGCTACCGATAATCGCGGCACCAACTGCGGCGCCCCCGAGTGCGGCGAAGACTGTGCGATCCCTACGACGCTCGAGAACACGGGCGCGCTTGCGGAAGGCGAAATCCCGGCGCACTCGGCGCGGGTGCACCCTATTTTGAGCACGCAACCATTCCCGCTGACGCTTGAGGCGGCTGTTCTGGCGCTTGAGGCGCGTGGTGTGATTGCGATTGCGATTGATCTGCTTCTTCAGCGTCGTGCGTCGCCGCTGCAGCTTCCGAAACTGCTGCTGGTTGCGTTTGACCTGACGACGCTGTTGAACGCGCCGGCGCTGAACGGTTCGCGTTTTCGCATTGCGCTGAAGTCGCTGCTGCTGCTGGCGCTTTCGGGTTTGCGTAGCTTTCTGCTGCTGTTGCTTCTTGCGAGCCTGCGTGGCTTTTTGCTGCTGCTGCTTCTTGCGAGCCTGCGCGGCTTTCTGCTGCTGCTGTTTCTTGCGAGCCTGCGTGGCTTTTTGCTGCTGCTGTTTCTTGCGAGCCTGCGCGGCTTTTTGCTGCTGCTGTTTCTTGCGAGCCTGCGCGGCTTTTTGCTGCTGCTGTTTCTTGCGAGCCTGCGCGGCTTTTTGCTGCTGCTGTTTCTTGCGAGCCTGCGCGGCTTTTTGCTGCTGCTGTTTCTTGCGAGCCTGCGCGGCTTTTTGCTGCTGCTGTTTCTTGCGAGCCTGCGCGGCTTTTTGCTGCTGCTGTTTCTTGCGAGCCTGCGCGGCTTTTTGCTGCTGCTGTTTCTTGCGAGCCTGCGCGGCTTTTTGCTGCTGCTGTTGCTTCTTGCGCTTCTGAGCTTCAGACTGAGGCGCCTTCTGGGCTATCTGAAATCTACCCGCCAACTCGCTATTGCCGGACGGAGAACGCATCGTCTCCAAGCCTCGCCCAGCGACCGCCAGAGATGGCGGCCAGAGCAGTATAGACATTCCAACAAGACCACAGACTGTGATCGCTGAGATCTTGGTCATTACGTCCCTCACCTAGACCGATTTATTTCAACCAAACCAACGGCGTACGCCCCGAAGCTCGCCAGTTACACCACTCGTAACGCGGGCTCCAGCCCCCCTAGATGGATTTCGAATGTGCCCAGACGGTGTCCATGTCAGACCCTTTCGCAGGCAGGCCCTGCATCAGGGTGTATCAGCGATGCAGGGTAATCAATGTTTCAAGCCACAGCATTCCCTGGGAGCTCGTTTTGGGCAACGCAATCGAGTGGGCCTATTCAGGCCTCTTATTGAGACTGAATTCGCTATTCGGGGCACAAGTTACTCCCCCGTGAAACACCATGAATTCAAATCCTGAACACGAGGATCGGGTTGCAAGATCATCGCAAGGATGACAGGGAGCAGCTGAGCCGATAGACCCTTTGTTTGCTTGTCGCCGGTCGGTTCACCCTCCGGGCCGCTTGCGTTCAACCACCATTCCCGACAGCGCCCTCAACCCATCGAGCCAGCGCGGCGGCCATGGTGTTTGACACGGTCGAGGTAATAAGTGCCGACGGCGATGGCGATCAGCGTGCCGTTGTAGAGGACACCCCCCAGCAGCACAAATTCTCCGGGCACGGGACCCACCGAGGCACGATCGATGAATTCTGCGACGCTACCGCCGGGGGTTGGATGGACGAGGATCTTGCCGATGTATGCAATGGTCTGGATCATGAGAATCCAAATGAAGTTGCGGCGCAATCGCCGGCCAACGGCGCGCAGATAGGTGATGTGATAGTGGGGGTGGCGATAATCATTGGCGAGCGTGCTCTGCCAGGAGTTCTCGGTTTGAAAGTCGGCGCGCTCCAGCATGGGCGCGTAGAAATGCGTTTCCATCCATCTCGCGCGCGCCCGCCAGACGTTGAAATAGCGATAGCGGCGTGCTTCCAGCAACAGGAAGAACAAGACCAAGAACCCGACGAGGATGAGTGGCACAGGGGAAGCATCGCGCGACGAGAATGACACCGAGATAGCGATACCGAGCGTCACGACGGACCAGTTGGTCGTTGTATCAAGCCGGGTTCGCCAAAGCGTACTGCGGTAAACCTCACCGCGATAGAGGTGGGCCAGCGCACCAATCTCAGCGCTGGTGAACTCATTCGGCTCGCTTGCTGCAGGCTCGTTTTGAACGCTCACTTCATTCCTCCCGGCGAGCTTTTGCCTGGAGGTTAGCATGAGGTTGCCGAAGATGGGTCAGCCAGAGGTATGAGAACAGCAGGCTTAGTTACGGTCTGCAATATACGAATCGGCCTCAGGCACTACAGCACGGCGCGAATTTATTGCGGTGTTCGACAACTGGATCGGGCTAACAGCGGAAGCGAAGCTATGGTGACCGTCGCACGCCGATCGCTCGAACCGCAGACATTAGGAATTCGCGGAGACATGGATCCCGGCAATAGATACTGGGATGGCCACGACAAGTCGGGGAACTGGGCCTATCTTCTGTCCGAGAAAACTAGCCCATCAAACATCCATGCCGAGGTGCTTGGCGACGGCGAAGACGTCCTTGTCGCCGCGTCCGCACATGTTCATCACCAGCAGATTGTCCTCGGGCAGGGTTGGGGCGAGCTTCAGGACATGGGCCAGAGCATGGGCCGGCTCCAGGGCCGGGATGATGCCTTCGAGTTTCGCGCAGAGCTGAAAAGCTTCGAGGGCTTCCTTGTCGGTAATCGGAACGTAGTTGACCCTGCCGGTCTGCTTCAGCCAGGAGTGCTCGGGCCCAACGCCCGGATAGTCGAGACCCGCCGATATGGAGTGACCCTCGAGGATTTGACCGTCGCCATCCTGCAGCAGGTAGGTGCGATTGCCGTGCAGCACACCGGGCGCTCCACCACTCATGGACGCGGCATGGCCGTTAGCGACGTCGATCCCGTGACCGCCCGCCTCGACCCCGTAAATGGTGACCGCGTCGTCATCGAGGAAGGGATGAAACAGGCCGATGGCGTTCGAACCGCCACCGATGCAGGCCACCAATGTGTCCGGCAAGCGACCCTCCCGCTCCATCATCTGTTCGCGCGCCTCGACGCCGATGACCGACTGGAAGTCGCGGACCATCTCCGGATAGGGGTGCGGTCCGGCGGCGGTACCAATGATGTAATAGGTGTCGTGGACGTTGGTCACCCAATCGCGCAGGGCTTCGTTCATAGCGTCCTTGAGCGTGCCGGCGCCGGAAGTTACGGGATTGACCTTGGCCTCGAGCATATGCATGCGAACAACGTTCGGTTTTTGCCGCTCGACGTCGGTGGCACCCATATAGATTTCGCAGGGCAGCCCGAAGCGCGCACAGACCGTGGCGACGGCAACGCCGTGCTGACCGGCACCCGTCTCGGCGATGATGCGCGTCTTGCCCATGCGGCGGGCAAGCAGAATCTGGCCCAGGCAGTTGTTGATCTTGTGCGAACCGGTGTGGTTCAGCTCATCGCGCTTGAAGTAGATCTTGGCGCCACCGGCACCGCCGGTCTTGGCGGAGACCTCGCGCAGATGCTCCGTCAGCCGCTCGGCGTAGTAGAGCGGACTGGGGCGACCACCGTAATGCGCCAGTAGGTCTGCCAATTCTTCACCGAACGACGGATCCGCCTTGGCATCCTCGAAGGCCTGTTCCAGATCGAGGATCAGCGGCATCAGTGTTTCCGCCACGAAACGACCGCCGAACAGGCCGAAGTGCCCGCGTTCGTCGGGGCCGGCGCGATAGCTGTTGGGCCGGGTTTCGGGGAGGCTCGTTTCGGGGGCCGGATCGATGGGCATTGTGGGCTCGTCGTTGAAGGGTTCATCTCGTTCGCAGCGGGATGCGGCGCTGTCGAGGCTTACCGGGGTTGTACGTTATTAGGCGGCACTTTGGCCTACCGGTTTTGCAGCGGCAATGAATCGCTCGATCAGGACGGGATCTTTTTTGCCGGGACGCGCCTCAACTCCGGATGAAACATCGACAATGGCCGCTTTCGTCAGTTTGATCGCCGCGGCGACGTTATCGGGATTGAGACCACCTGCCAACACGAACGGAAAGCGGTCAGCCAGCCCTTCGAGAATGGTCCAGTCAAACGACAATCCGTTCCCACCTGGCAGCTGGGCACCGGGTGCCGGTTTGGCATCGAATAGGATTAGGTCGGCCAATTCACCGGGCCGCATGTACTTCGCGGCGGCGACAACATCGGAGGTTTCCGCAACCGGGAGCGCTTTCCAAATGCCGGCACCGGGGATCAAATGGCGTACATTGGTTACGAATTCTGGGGTTTCGGTCCCATGCAGCTGAACAATATCCGGACGCACGTCCTGGTAGAGGGTGCCTAACAGGTCCGGATCGGGATCAACCACCAAGGCGACGATCTGCGCATGACCGCGCGCCCGGGCCGCGAACTGCTTGGAGATGTCGAAATCAATGTGGCGTGGGCTTTTGGCAAAGAAAACCAGACCGATGTAGTCGGCGCCACAGAGCAGTGCCGCGTCCAGGGCCGCGAGGGATGTAATCCCGCAGATTTTTACTTTTGCCATGGCGGCATTAGCGACCGGCGAGGACGAGGTCCCTGCCACCAGAGCGGGAGACATCCGCGTCGCGCTCGCGCGCAAGACGATTGGCCTCCGACTGCCAACGACGAACTTCCTGGGCGCGGACGCGCGCCGTCTTGCGCCATCGACCTTGCCCCATCCAAACCGCCATACCGCCGATCACGACACCAAGCAGAAGCGCACCGAACAGATAAATGTAGAGTGGCAACTCGACCGCCAGTGACGGAGCCTGCGGCTTGAAGGGATCCAACACCATGCGGACTTCGTGACGATTGATGACGGCAAGGGCCACGAGGAAGATCGCTATCGGGAATGCGATCAGGACCGAAAAGATACGTTTCAACACTGTCTTACTACCTGCGTTTCACTCGAGAAGCCGTGTTCTTGTGCGGCCGGGAGCGTTTGATACCCGGCGGGCCACTGAGACCGGGTTAGCTCATCATACCAGTCCGCGCGAGGCTACTTACCTTGTGAGTTCAGGCGCTCGCGCAATTCTTTACCCGTTTTGAAGAAAGGCACGAACTTTTCTTCAACTGGAACGGGAGCACCGGTGCGCGGGTTTCGCCCCTCACGCGCCGGTCGGTGTTTGACTGTAAACGCGCCGAAGCCACGCAGCTCGACCCGGTCGCCGCGTGCCAATGCCTCAACAATCTCATCGAAGATGACGTTCACGATGCGCTCGACATCACGATGATAAAGATGCGGATTTGCTGCCGCAATTCGCTGAATCAATTCCGACTTGATCACCGCCGCCTCCGGAAGACAAAGTCGTTGTTATTCCTTAGTTTTCGCGAGGGTGCCAAACCGAGACCAAACCGTCAAGCGAAAGCAGCGACAAGGTGCTGTCGGAAGTCAGCGCTTCTGTTAGCCCTTTGGCGCTACCAAGGGCCATATTACGGGCGATTTCGGAGGCAAACGACATCAAACCCCACGTATTCGCCTGGCTAGGTTTCCAGTCCACCACCTTCAGTTCCTTGCTCACACCGCGCTCAGTTGTGAGCCATTCGAGCACTTCAGGCTCACCGCCGATGGCGTCAACCAGCTTGTACTGCTTGGCCTGGCGGCCTGAGAATATGCGGCCTTCCCTGAGACCTGGAACATCGTCAATCGTGATACCGCGGCGGGCTTCGACCAATCCGTTGAACCAGGCAAACCCATCCGCGACCATCTCGGTGGTGACGGCAAGAGCGTCAGGGGTCGCCTTGGTGAGGGGATTGGGCACAGCCTTCAGCTTGCCGCTCTTAACCGTATTCATTTGTACGCCGAGTTTTTCTAGGAGCTCCGTCACCTCGGGCCACTGGACAATGACGCCAACAGAACCGGTGATCGAGTTGCCACGTGAGACAATATGGTCGGTTGCGAGCCCGACAATGTAGCCAGCTGAGGCGGCGACCGTGCCAAATTGCGCCACCACCGGCTTCTTCTTGGCAATCCGGCGCAGCCCCTCATAGAGCGCTTCCCCGCCGGTCGTGGTGCCACCAGGACTGTTGACGTACACAATCAGCGCCTGCACGTGATCCGCGTTGGCTATGTTCTGCAGCATTTTAAGCTGCTCGCGGTCCTCCATGATCGTGCCCGTAATCGAGACGCGTGCGATTTGATCCTCGCTCCAGAGGCCCATGCGACCGTCACCGAGCGACAGGAGAAAGCCCAACGCCAATACAGCGGCAACAACCGCGAGTGTGCGCCAAATCGTTAGTTTCCGGCGCAGCCGGCGGCGGTCCAGAAGGGTGTCGACGTCAAGGATCATTTGTTACTCTCAATCCCGCCTCTGTGCTGCAAATCGGGGCGCGGACAACGGCGCGTTTAGTCGGGCAGTGGGTTTGCGAAGTCTACAGGGGAACCCATCCCGTCGAGCCGGACGGCCCTTTTTTGCAGGGTTAGCGAACTGTTAATTACCACCTAAGCTAGGCAAGTATCGGGCCGGTATCAACGATCCGATTGGTTCGTTTTCAATCGAGCGCAGGTATTCGAGCGCTTATTTAACGTGAATGGGAGTGAGACCGCATTCCCAATAACAAAAAGCGCGCCGTTGCCGGCGCGCTCATTATTGTGCTGAAACGCAAACGTCCTAGCTGTCGCTCTTTTCCTCGGCTTCAGCTTCGGCTGCGTCGGTCGCCGGGGCCGCCTCGGCATCAGGCTCAGATACCGTGCTGTCGGTTTCGTCCGCCTGAGCCTCCGCGCTACCAGCTGCCTCGACTGCGGGCTCCGCATCGCCAGATGCCTCGGCGTCGGCTTCAACAGCGTCCTCGTCACCGTCGGTTACATCGCGCTGCTTCATCGCTGCACCCAGGATGTCGCCGAGAGAAGCGCCCGAGTCGGACGAACCGTACTGCTTCACTGCCTGTTTTTCCTCGGCGATCTCAAGCGCTTTTACGGAAACATTGATGCGGCGTGCGGCCTTGTCGAGGCTGAGTACCGCAGCATCCACCTTGTCGCCGACGTTGAAGCGGTCCGGGCGTTGCTCGGAGCGCTCGCGGGAGAGGTCGGAGCGTTTGACGAACGTGGTGATGTCGGTGTCGGCGATCTTGACCTCGATACCGTTGTCTTGAACCGCGACGACCTCGCAGGTGACGGTCTCACCCTTTCTGAAGCCACCGATGGTTTCAGCCGGGTCGCCGGAGACCTGCTTGATGCCGAGCGAAATCCGCTCTTTCTGGCTGTCCACATCGAGAACGGCCGCCTGAACAGCGTCACCTTTCTTGTAGTCCTTGATGGCTTCGTCACCGGGACGATTCCAGTCGAGGTCGGAGAGGTGGACCATACCGTCGACGCCGCCATCGAGGCCGATGAACAGACCGAACTCGGTGATGTTGCGGATCGGCCCTTCGACGATGGAGCCGCGCGGGTGCTCAGCCAGGAAGGCTTCCCAAGGGTTGTCCTGGGTTTGCTTGAGGCCAAGCGAGATGCGACGCTTGTTTGGATCGACCTCGAGGATCTGGACTTCGACTACCTGGCTGGTCGATACAATCTTGCCGGGATGCACGTTTTTCTTGGTCCAGCTCATCTCGGAGACGTGGATGAGGCCTTCGACGCCGGGCTCCAACTCAACGAACGCACCGTAGTCGGCGATGTTGGTGACGGTTCCGCTGAAGCGGCCACCAACTGGGTATTTGGCCTCGATGCCTTCCCACGGATCCGACTGCAGCTGCTTCATGCCCAGAGAAATACGCTGCGTATCGGGATTGATGCGGATGATCTGCACCTTCACCGTATCGCCGACGTTGAGGATCTCGGATGGGTGGTTGACGCGCCGCCAAGCCATGTCGGTGACATGGAGAAGACCGTCGATGCCGCCGAGGTCGATGAAGGCGCCGTAGTCAGTGATGTTCTTGACCATGCCTTCGATGACCTGGCCTTCGCCGAGACGCGCGACAATGTCGGCACGCTGCTCTGCCCGTGTCTCTTCGAGCACCGAGCGGCGGGAAACGACGATGTTGCCACGGCGGCGGTCCATCTTGAGGATCTGGAACGGTTGCGGCTGATGCATCAGCGGGCCGATGTCGCGGACTGGGCGGATATCCACCTGGGACCCGGGAAGGAAGGCAACAGCGCCGTCGAGATCAACAGTGAAGCCACCCTTGACCCGGTTGAAGATCACGCCTGTAACTTTCTCACCGGCTTCGTGCTGTTTCTCAAGCCGGTTCCAGCTCTCCTCACGACGGGCCTTTTCGCGGCTGAGGACGGCTTCGCCGCGGGCATTCTCGATACGTTCCAGGTAGACTTCCACCTCGTCGCCGACGCTTAGATCGGCTTCGCTTTCGGGGGTCGAGAACTCGCGGATCGGAACGCGGCCTTCCATCTTCAGTCCGACGTCGATAATCGCCAGATCCTTTTCAATCCCGACGATCTTTCCGGTGACGACACTACCCTCGTAGACGTCCTCCTTGGCCAGGCTTTCGGCGAGCAGGGCCGCGAACTCATCCTGAGTTGGGTTGAGCTCTTTCGACATTTCAGACTGCGACATGCTTAACTTATGCTCCTCGAGCGTGTTTTTCGGGTAGTTCCGCGGCCGATAAGCAGCGCGGAATATCGATTTGGTGCCGATATGCGAAATCCGACGCGGAACCGACGCAGGCCAGCTCTCAGCGCCGGATATGGCACTTGTGTTCGTGATTTGAGATCGTTGGCTGCGGCGATGGGCTTGCCGCCAATGGAATTTCGGGCCCGCGAAATCTCGCGCACCCTATTGGCTGATCTTCCTCTTGATCAATCCGACCGCAGCGTCGAATGCTGTTTCTATATCCATTTCTGTGGTGTCGAGCAAGTCGGCGTCGTCGGCCCGCCGCATTGGCGCGCTCTCGCGGCCGGCATCGCGGGCGTCGCGATTGCGGATCATCACCAAGGTTTCCTCGTAGGTTACATCCCCGTTTAGGGCCTGGCGTTCGAGAAAACGGCGGCGGGCGCGCTCCTCCGGAGTTGCCGTTACAAATATCTTTGCACAAGCATCAGGGCAGACCACAGTGCCAATGTCACGGCCATCGAGGACAGCGCCCGGAGAACTTTTGGCGAAGAAGCGTTGGTATTCAAGCAAGGCGGCACGTACTTCGGGAATCCCCGCGATACGGGAGGCTGCTTCGCCAACACCTGGTTCGCGGAGGCCCTGGTCGTCGAGGGTGGCAGGGTCGAGCGATCTGGCCATCGCGACGGCGGCCCAGGTATCATCGAGGCGAAAGCCGCGAGCTAGGACGTCGCGGGCAACCGCGCGGTAGAGCGAGCCGGTGTCGAGATAAAAAAAGCCCAAGTGTTCGGCGATTTTACGGGCCAGCGTGCCTTTTCCCGAAGCGGCCGGACCGTCGATGGCGATGATCATGGTGTACCAACTCCGGGGGTGTCAGCTCCGGCGGGGGCTTCGAAACGCGCGCCCAAACTTTGCATCAACCCGATGAACTCCGGGAAGCTCGTTGCGATCATTGTCGTGTCGTCAACGGCGACCGGCTTTTCGGTGGCTAGGCCCATGGTCAAGAAAGCCATTGCAATGCGGTGGTCGAGGTGCGTTTCGACAGTACCGCCGCCGGGAACCGCGCCGCCCGTCCCGCGCACGGTCAGGGTGTCGGCTTCGACGTGCGTTGCGACACCGTTCGCTGCCAGGCCGGCCGCCGTCGCCGCCAGCCGGTCGCTTTCCTTGACGCGCAGCTCAGCCAGACCGCGCATCACCGTATCACCCGCCGCAAAGCCGGCTAGGCAGGCCAGTACCGGGTATTCGTCAATCATCGACGGGGCGCGTTCCGGCGGAACTTGCACCCCTTTCAGGGATGACGCCTTGGCACGGATATCGGCGACAGGTTCGCCGCCAGCTTGGCGCTGGTTTTCAAAGGCGACGTCGGCGCCCATTTCCTGGAAAGTCTATAAAAACCAATCCGCGTAGGATTGATGAGCACACCTTCGACGGTCACGTCGGAACCTGGGACGATCACCGCCGCCGCGACCAAGAAGGCAGCGGAGGAAGGGTCCGCGGGTACGTTCACGTCATCGCCCTGCAGGATCGGATTTCCCGTGACCGTGATGCGCGTTTGGCCTTCGCCGTCAGCGAGCACCGTGACGTTTGCACCGAAAAAGCGCAGCATTCGCTCGGTGTGATCGCGTGTCGGCTCCCGTTCGATCACGGTGGTTTCACCGTCGGCATGCAGGCCGGCAAGCAGGACAGCGGATTTCACCTGCGCCGACGGGACAGGCAGCGGGTACTCCATGGGGACGGGACTGGAGTTGCCACGAACGGTTAACGGCAAGCGGTCGTCGCTACCGACGAGCACTTCGAGCCCCATTTGTCGCAGTGGATCGAGCACGCGAGCCATCGGCCTGCGGGACAACGACGCATCGCCGACCAGCTCGACAGTGAAATCATGGCCGGCCAGCACGCCCATCATCAACCGCGCTCCGGTCCCCGAATTGCCGAAATCGAGTGGTGAACCAGGCCTCTGGAGGCCGCCGACACCACGTCCCTGCACCTGCCAAACGTCGCCCTTCTTGGTGGCAGGGGCGCCCATTGCCGTCACTGATTTGGCCGTGTTGATCACATCCTCGGCTTCGAGAAGTCCATGGATTCTTGTGGTCCCCAGGCTCAAAGCTCCGAGTAGCAGGGCGCGATGCGAGATCGACTTGTCGCCGGGGACGGTCAGCCGTCCTGACAAGGGGCCAGTGGCGCACGAGGACTGCGATTTTGGAATGGCGTTCGACAAGGGACTTCCGTTTCAATAAAGGAGTGTACCGCTGAACTCTTGCGACGACGTGGGCGAACGTCGCCAGCCCTTATCGGTGCGACCTTGCGTTTTAGAGATGCGCGCCAAGGTTACAGCAATGCGCAAAGGGCGCTGTCAATGGCGTCAAACTACCGAACCGGCGGCCGAGGCGGAATACACCGTTGAAAGATGCCGCTATTGCCAAGTTCGCTCAGGTTGGTTTTGACAGCAGCCCGGTCGTGTGGCAGACGGCAGCGAATAGATTTTCAATAAGACACAAAAGGCTCAGCCAAACGATGGGAACAGTCGACGCCCGCGGTACAAAACGGAGCTGCCAGAACAATGACTGCGGCGCCCGCTTTTATGATCTGAACCGCGACCCGATCACCTGCCCGATCTGCGATGCGACCTACGCGATCGCGCACGCGCCGGCCCGCGCCGTCATCCCCGAAGAACCGAAGCCGAAGGTTGTAGAAAGGCCGCCGGTGGAAGAGGCTGATACGGAAGAAAAAGCCGCCGCGGAAGAAGGCGAACTCGCCGACATCGAAACTGATGAGACGATTCCGGACGACGACGATGAGTCAGATGTCTTCCTCGAGGCCGAGGAGGAAGAGGAAGGTAATGTCACAGACATTATCCCTGGCATCGCGGAGGGCAAGGGCGAGGAAACCTGAGACTTGCGGCTCTATGGCGGGGCGCTTGCGGCGTTGGAAGCGCGAGCGGCGCAGTTTTGGCTTGCAGTTTCAGTTCCAAGACCTTAATCAACGCGGTCTCAAGCAGCCGCGCCTCGGGGCTGCTTGATTGATCCCAAATGCAAGGGGCCGTAGCTCAGTTGGGAGAGCGCTACAATGGCATTGTAGAGGTCAGGGGTTCGATTCCCCTCGGCTCCACCACCCCACCGCAACACACTGAAAATACATGGAATTTTCATAGAAGTTTCCCAAGCTTCAGCGAGGTTTGGGAATCAGCTGTCTGTATACCGTCAGCGATCATGAGACAGATTGAGAGTTTTTGCGAACGGAGGATTTCTGGATCATCGTAGCCGCTCAACGAGCGAAGATAAATCATAAATCCGGGCCGCATGGGACGGCCGAAGTACATGTTCGCGAGATCCGACGCGCGACACGCAAGCAGTACAGTGCGGAGGAGAAGATCCGCATCGTGCTCGAAGGCTTGCGCGGCGAATATTCAATTGCCGAGCTGTGTCGTCGCGAAGGGATCGCGGAGAGCCTGTATTACAAGTGGTCGAAGGATTTTCTGGAGGCTGGCAAGAAGCGCCTCTCCGGCGACACCGCGCGCCAGGCAACGTCCAGCGAGGTGAAGGAGCTGCGCCAGGAGGCGAGTGATCTCAAGGAGGCGCTTGCCGAGACACTGCTTGAGAACCGCCTACTCAGAAAAGCATGATCGCGGATGGGGGCGACCACGAATGAGGTACCCCGCATCTGAAAAGTTGGAGATCATCCGTCTTATTGATGGATCCCCTCTCCCCGTCAAACGCACGCTGGCGCAGGTGGTGTGTCGCGGCCGACATTTTACAGATGGTACGATCTTTACCAACGGTTCGGCGAACCTGGTCTCGAAGACCGCAGGGCCGGGCCGAAACGCCCATCGTGGAACCGCATTCCCGATGACGTGCGACCGCATGAGGCCCTCAGCATGCGCGCACCGGTGCCAGAAACAATCCAGAGAACCACCAATTAAGTGGCCCAGTCGAAGGGGGCTTTACACTTTCAAGCAACGCCTTGCTGGCTGGCGGAGCGCTCTCAACTGTGTGGTTCGTGAACTCAGTCATTGTGATGTTTCCTTGATTTGCGTGTTGCAGTTGATGATTGCCGCTATTCAGCGCCGATCAACGTCTTGGGCACTAAGTCGCGATTGAAGCTTGTCGACGGTCCCTTGTAGCTCCGTCATTTGGCGCTTGAGGTGATCGATCGACGCCTGGGTTGGGTCGATATCCATCGCGTCTTCGAAAGTTCGTATCCAGTTCAGTGACTTCCGCCAAAAAGGGTTGTTGGTCATGTCACTTTGGGTCGTGGTTGTAGACATTGGGGTACCTTTCTTGAGGGGATTAGGTGGACAGTGTCTGCGGCGCCGATTGAAGTCGTTGACCAATCGCTGACATCGCGCGGCGATAAGAAATCGTTTGGGAAAGCAGACCTAACAGCATGGGAAGCGCGTACGCCTGCGCTATCAATGCGGTCGGAAGATTGGATAGAGACCCGGTCGCCATCAGTGCACTCGATGCGACGATGGATGTGTTTGTCGTCTAATTGCGCAAGCCATTCTCCCGGGACCTTGATCGATCTTTGTCAGCGGATCGTTGTCGTCTTCGCGGTCAGCGTAAGGTGCAGCCGCATGAGTGGCGCTCGATCATGCGGCGTCTCGATGTGATTCCCGCGATCCGCTCTACCGTTGCGGTTGAGGGTCGCAAAGAAAGTCGCGAGATCGCCGTGGCCATGCCCAGGAGGGCGTGGTGTCCGTTTAAATCATCTCCTTCGTACAGTTACCTCATGCTGGATACGGGCGGTTCTCAAATGCTGTGCCATCACGCATCATCCTGAACAGGATCGTCGCGAGCTTTCTCGCAAGCGCGACCCGCGCCTTCCAGCTGCCCGAACGAGCCACCAGTCTTTCCGCCCAAGTGCGCAGTCCGAGCGCACCACCAGTACGGTAAAGGATAACAGTGGCAGCCTCGAAAAGCAGACGGCGTGTAAGTCGATCGCCACACTTCGAGATTCGACCGCCTATGTTGACCTCGCCAGACTGGTAGCGCGTCGGCGTGAGCCCAAGATAGGCGCCCACGTCGCTGGCGCGCCGGAAGCGGGATGGATCCTCGATCGCCGAAGCGAAGGCAACTGCTGTGAGTGGCCCGACCCCGGGTGCCCCCATCAGTTGCCGGCAGGTTGCATTTTCACGTGCGATCCGATGCAGCTGGCGATCAAATCGACGCTTCCTCTCGCGCAGCAGCGTCAGTGTTTCGAGTAGGCTCTCCAACAAGTCACGAACAATCGGATCGTGCGGCAATGCATTCCGGACTGCCCGGTCGAATGAGGCTCCTTTGCCGGCGCCGATGATCACGCCGAAAGTCTTGCCAAGACCTCGAATCTTGTTGATCAGTGCCGTGCACATCCGCACGAGTTGATCCCTTGCAACTAGGATAGCCCGTATCCGGTGGGTTGCGATCGACTTCATGGGCACAGCCTCATACCAGCCCGATCGAACAAGTTGTGCGAGCCCACGGGCATCGTTGCGATCAGTCTTGTTTGCCTGCAGTTTTAACGCGGCAGCTGCACGTCGAGCATGAATGCAGTCGACAGGCATCCCCGCATCGCGCAGGCCGTGAGAGAGCCATACCGCGATTGGGCCTGTCTCCATGCCTACCCGTTCAAGTTTGGGGGCATGGCGGGTGACAGCCGATGCGATCGTCTCGATCGTCGTACCCACCTTGCCTTCCCAGACCACAGAGCCTGCCTTGTCGACCACGCAGATCGCGGTCTCCTTCAAAGAAACATCCAGCCCAGCGTAGTGCGTCATCGTCCTTCCTTCTCTTTAGCGACGACGCAGCGTAACAGGCGGCTAAATCCGCACCAGATTACGCCATGTGGTTCCGATGACCAGAGCCACGCTCAGCGCTCTGCGAGGGATGCCGTGCGACATTGCCGTCGCAAAAAATGCAGCATCATGACGCTCAAATGAACGCGGAGATCGGGCATCCAACGTCGCGCAGCGACGTCCCAGAACTTGCGAAACGGTGATCACGACAAAAGGCGTGAGATAGACCAGGACAAGAGGCAGAACTTGTATCGTGTCATCGCCAAAAATGGCGCCGGACTGGTTGGCGATAGTCAGAACGCTTCCCAGAGCCAGGGCAATAAAGGAAGCGCGAAGCAGGATGTTCTTTCTGACAAATGACGCAATTGATGGGCCCTCTCATTGTCTTCTGGGCATTTGGTTGTCTCCTGACTTTCCATGAATTGAGAGCGGGCAGGCAACGGGGGCGAAACCTGATGCCTGCCTCTAAGAGCTCAGCGGTATGCAGAGCGGTGCTCACGTGTTCGCTTTCGATCCGGCGTGCCTCGCGGATTTTGAGAAGCACCGACAATTGCGCGATCATGAATGCGGGAAGGATGAGAAGCGGGATAGGCGGCGCAACCGCCGCTGAGCCGAGCGTAGAGCTATCCATCAGTCCAGCCGACGCGATCAAGTGCACGACGTGCTACATGTGTGCCTGCCGCTGCGGCATCAAAGTGTATTTAAAGGACGGCAAAATCCGCTACATCGAAGGCAACCGTGACCACCCGGTGAACAAGGGTATTCTGTGTGGTAAGGGCTCAGCCGACAAAATGCTCACGCGATAACCGCTCCCGCTCGACAACCGCGAGACAACATGCACCCCGCCTACTCCGTCATCGTCTTCACAACCGCTTCCGGCGCCGGCTATGGCCTCCTCACTTGGATGGCCCTGGCATCGGCCCTTCGTGGCGCGCCCACCAACTGGGCCTTCGGCTTGGTCGGTCTCGGCCTGGCATTGCTGTTGATCACCGGCGGCTTGTTGTCCTCGACGGCGCACCTTGGAAGACCGAAACGGGCTTGGCGCGCTTTCTCACAGTGGCGCTCGTCTTGGCTATCCCGCGAAGGTGTTCTGGCCGTTGCAACCTACGTCCCTGCTGGCATCCTCGGCATCGCCTGGGTCTTTTACGAGCAAACTCAAGGCGCCGTCATGTTCGCCTCTATTCTGGCAGCGATACTAGCGCTCACAACGGTCTATTCGACCGCGATGATCTACGCATCCTTGCCGACCATTCGTGCCTGGCACCAGCCGCTGACCGTTCCCGTATACTTGACGCTTGCTGTCGCCAGCGGCGGGCTGATATTCATTTTCGTTCTTTCACTGTTCCGCACACTACCGACATGGGCGATCGTGCTGCCCTTGCTGACACTGATCGCGGCGTTCTTCGTGAAGCGATCCTACTGGCAAACAATCGACGATGAACCACAGTCAATAACAGCCGAAGACGCGACGGGCCTCGGTCATCTCGGCCGCGTGCGGCAACTCGATCCGCCCCACACACAAGCCAACTATGTGATGCGCGAAATGGGCTTCTCCGTCGCCAGAAAGCATGCCGAAAAGCTACGACAGCTCGCACTGTACCTGATGTTCTTTCTTCCTGTAGTATGCCTGTTACTCCTGACCTTCGTGAGCCCGATCACGACGCCGTTCTTTGCACTTGTGGCGGTCGTTTCGATGGGCGTCGGTGTCGTCATGGAGCGTTGGCTTTTCTTCGCAGAGGCCAAACATGTTGTGATGCTGTATTACGGCCAAGAAGCTGCCTGAGAAAGTATCCGCTCTCCTTTGGAGGTTTAACGATGACCGAGATCACATGGCAACGAATAGAGCCGGTCCCTGCGCAGCGACTGAAGGACGCCCGGCGTCAGGCACACAATGCCGTCCACTGGCTCGCCCGGCTTGCGAACAGCTATCTCGAAGCCGGCGACGACAACCGCCAATTCGAACTTTTATGGGACGACGCTGCCTGCGCGTTGCGTACAAGAACGTTCGGCCCACATCTCGCGGTTGAGTTGCGGCTCGCCGAACTGGAGGTGCAATTTTGTGAAAGCGGACAGCCGGCGCCGCACATTCTCGCCCTCGAGGAGCGCACGCCGGCGCATGTCGAAGCCTGGATTCTCGTCGAACTGCTCCACCGTGGCGTCGACCGCGACCGCTTCTCCAAGGAGCTTCCCTATCCCGCCACGGACCTTATGCTCGGAGATCATGAAGAGCACGAAGCAGAGACCTACAAGGAGGAACTATCGGCTCTTGACGGCTGGGTGCGCAACGCTGCGGCGGTGCTAGCAGTTGCTCGCCAGGATATCGGCCGAGAAACGGGCACCGACTTGTCTGCCCAGCCCATTGTGTGCTGGCCGCAAACCTTCCAGATTGGCATCGAGATCCCCATGCCCGTGGGAACCGCCGTTGATGCACTGCGCATCGGGCTCTCAGCGGGCGATGCACTGCGACCGGAGCCATTCTTCTTTGCCGGAACAAAGGCTCAAGCGCTCTCGAGTGATTTCGATCCGTCGAGCGTACTTTCAGTGCAACGCATCATGACCGAGGATTTGGACGCGGCCGCCGTCAGCACGTTCCTCCGCGAGCGGGCCGCCTCGCATCGTAAACAGCTCGCTAGTTAGGCGCTACCCTTCATGCCGAGACACATTTAGTGCGGACCGCGGCTGCTGGTTTTAGTCTTATCTTTGGCCGCCCTTCGAGTGCGTTTACCCGCTTCCTCACCGAGCAGTTTGCGCAAATCACCGGATTTATTAAAATCCTTAGCGATCGCCACCATAATGCTTGCCATGGGCATTACAGTCTCACCTTCCGCCCAGAAAAGCCCTACCTCCTGGCTCACCTCCGGCTTGACTAGTGGCAGTGCCTTTGTTCCAGGATGAAGCCCTGGCAAATTCGTAAAGTGCGACGGGATCACGGTGCAGAGTTCAGTGAATTGCGTCTGAAACATTAGGTGCAAAATGGATTTGGACTCGATTTTCGGCACCACCTCGCACCCTGCCTTCTTGAAGGCGGCGTCCACGAACCGGCGTTCGTGCATCGACGGACGAAGCATCGCAAGTGGAAGGCCCGCTGCCTCCTTCCAAGAGATCTCGGTCATGTGATCGTATTCTTGTGTGTCGGGGACAAGAAGGCTCAGACGTTCCGTATAGATTGGCATAAAATTGCGGTGCCCAAGATCGGCCTTCTCAAGGTACGTCATGGCGCAGTCAAGTGTGAAATTATCGAGCCCCAGCTTCATGGCCTCGTTGCCGATGAAATGCACATCTACTCGGACGCCCGGATGGATCTCGCGGACCTTCTGTAGCATCAGCGGCAGTATTGGCGACATCGATGGCATAGCGCCCATGCGCAGCGATCCGTGCAGGTCTTTCTGCATCGCCTTGATTTCGTCGCGCATAGCGTCGCAATGGGACAGTATCAGCCTCGCCCACTTGGCTACGTGCTCTCCTTCGGCTGTTAGGCCATGGAATTGTTGACCGCGTCCACGCAAAAAGATGGGAACGCCAAGCTCGATTTCGAGCTGCTTGATCCCGCTTGAAAGACTTGGTTGAGTGACGTTACAGTACGCCGCCGCCCGACCAAAGTGCTCCTCTTCCACGACTGCAACAAGATATTTGAATTGCCTGAGAAACAAATGGTTTCCTCTCGCCTACCAGGCGTTATCTAAAGTGGCGGCCCGTTTGCTGATTATTATTGCTCTGTACCTAGCGATCGACAGCAGCTGACAAGAAGATCTATTATAGCCTATGCTACATTAAACTTCTACATTGATAAATTGGATCAATCGAATTCGGCGACGCTATTTAGGAAGCCGTATGCTGACTGCCGATCCTGTCCTCTTCATCTTTTTTGCATTCGCCGCCGGTCTTTTGATTGGTTGTGTCGGCATAGGCGGCGTAATTCTCGTTCCTCTGCTAACTTACGTGAGTGGCGTTGAGATCCACACGGCTATCGCTGCGGCAATGTTTGCCTATCTTGTTTCCGGAGCCATCGGCACATTCGCATATGCTCGGAAGAAATCGATCCGCTGGGATCTGACGGTATGGATGTGGTTGGGGGCTATGCCGGCGGCCTTCGCTGGGGCGCTCGCCGCGAGTACAGCGTCCGCCTGGATCCTCGAGTTGTGTATCGGGCTCCTCGCCGCCGCCTCCGGGCTTAATTCACTCGTGGCGGGATCTGACGCAGAACTAAAAGTGGGCGCCGACCTTACGAAACCGGCTCTGGCGATTATCGGGGCTGTAACGGGGTTCGCCTCAGCGCTCACCGGAACAGGGGGGCCATTGATACTGATCCCTATACTGATGTGGCTTGAGATACAGGTCCTGACCGCGATTGGGTTGTCGCAGGCCATCCAGCTTCCAATCGCTGCCTTGGCGACTGCGGGTTATAGCTACTCGGGAAGCCTCGATATCGTCCTCGGCTGCCTGCTGGCCGCCGGGATCTCGCTAGGAACATGGTGCGGCTCTTTAATTGCGCATGCGCTTCCGAAGGCGACCCTAAGAGCCTTCGTATCGATCCTGATGATCGCCGTTGGAGCACTGATTTTAGCGAAGATCGCCTACGTCGCCCTGGCCGGTTGAGACGATCTCACACCGGGGCCGGTTGGCGTCATAGCCGCAGACAAACCACTGATAGGCGTTGCGGATTTGACTATTCGATGTAGCAAAGCGCCCACTTGGAAGTGCAAGGCTGCGCCCGGGACCTCTCAGGTTTCGGGATAGAACGTCGTTTTGCATGAAGCCCCAATAACGATAGATAATTTCCCTGGAGGAGCGCCATGGCTGAGGCCGCAAAGCGCAAGAAAGTCACCATCAATACCCTGATGGCCAAAAAGAGAAAAGGCGAGCCGATAACGCAGCTTGCCGCTTACGATTATCGCACTGCAGTTGTGTCAGACCGGCTCGGCATGGATATTTTGTGCGTTTCCGATACTGGAGGCATGATCCTTTTCGGACATCAGAGCACCGTTTCGGTGAGCTTCGAAGAGGTCATGATGATGAGCAAGGCCATCGACCGCGGATCGAAGTACGGCATGCGCATGGTCGACATGCCATATTGGAGCTTCCATGTCTCCAAAGAACAGGCGATTGAGAACGCAGGCCGATTCGTCCACGAAGCGAATGCCGAAGTCATGAAGTGCGAGGGCAATCGGCACCACGCTCCCAACATTGAAGCGATCGTGCAAGCCGGAATTCCCGTGCAGGGACACATCGGCATCACGCCAATGCGGATGCCCCAGCTCGGCGGTTTCATCGCACAAGGCAAAACCGCCCGCCGCGCGAAGGAACTCATCGATGATGCAAAGGCTATGGTCGACGCAGGCTGCTTCTCGATCCTGTGCGAGGTGACGACGTCGGAAGTGGCCGAATATCTTGCCGAGATTCTGCCTGTGCCAGTGATAAGTCTCGGCGCCGGTTGCAGGGCGGATGGGGTGCACATTATTTCCTCGGACCTCTTCCACCTATGGGAAGAGCACGTGCCCAAACACTCGCGCATTTACACTGACCTCATCCCGATCATGGAAGATGTCATCACTCGATATATGAAAGATGTCGTCGATCGGGATTACCCAGGTCCGAAAGAAACGGTCAACATGCAGCCTGATGAACTCGAGGCTTTCGCCCGAGACATGAAGTGGGAGCGCAAGCTCGAGGAAATCAAAGCTGGATAGTGTAGGAGTCTCCGAGAAGTTCGCCTCGGATGGCGTGGCGTTCGACAGCGAACTTCTCGGTTTTTATCTCACCGAGAGATATATTTCTACTGTTTTCGCTTTTGCGAAAAGCTGAGAAATCCAAACCAGAAACGAAATCTGGCGATCTCGGAGCTAAGGCTAAAGGCCGGTCATCATCCGAAAACAAATTGCGATAGCACAGCTAAGCCAGCAGCGACCATGAGAGCGACAAGCGGCCAGGCAAGCGTGCGGCCGGAGCGCGCGCGTACACAGTCGTAGGAGATGGTGCAGTTTGCACAGTCCGCTGGCGTTCTGCCCTGGCAGGCCGGCCGATAGGCGATTTCATTTCCTGTCTGCATCGCCGTGCTTCCTTCGCTCTCAGATACCGGCGGGGCTCTTGATGAACCTGCGCCGCTGGTTGGTTGTCTCGTGCAACCAATATGGTGCTGTGCTCCTGAGGCGCGTTGATTGAGCTCAATTTGGAAATTAAAATAGTTATAGATCTCACCTATAAGTTAGCTTGGCCCAGGTCTTTTTTGCATCTGCGTTGGATAGACGAAGTACGCATTCCGATAGGCAGCATTTATTGGAAAACGCGTTTCGTGCGGGGCAACCTGCTTCAATCAGTCGCAAGGTTCAGTGGGTTCTGATGATGAGCCACGTGGATCAGCGTCTGAATAAAGTCGGTTCTGCTCCGGACTTTCGCCCATGCAGGGGAGCTGGATCAAAATGGCCGCGAATGGCGAACATAAAGAATAAAGAAGTCTTCCCAGCGGCGGGTCGTCTCGCGCGCTGAGCCGGTTTTTTCTTAAAGGGGAGAGAATCGCATGACGAAAGCCGAGAATCCCGACCTCACCTACCCGGACCTGTCCGAGCTCGATATTCCCAAGGATAAGCTCGCGCTGATAGAAGGGATGAAGGACGCAGAAAAACGTGCGCTGATGGCGCGAAAAGCAGAACTCGAAGAATGCGAATGCCGCGAAGGGATGTTCCCCAACCCTGTCGCCAGCCGTCGCTCGTTCTTTGCGGGCGCTGCTGCTGCTGCGGCGGCGGCTGGGTCGCTTCCGATGGTGGCTCGGGCCGCCGCGCCTCCAGGGGCCAAGGAATTCGAGGTTCCGCCCGATCCGACCAAGGAACAGGGCCGCCTTACCAACGACGACGGCGGCTACGGCTCGCGGTCACAGTTTGAAGACGAAGTGCGCTGGCGTTTCCCGACGAAGACCAAGGAGTCTTCCTGGACCATGACGCCGCTTGCGGCAGGTGTGGGCATGATCACGCCGTCGGGTCTTCACTTCGAGCGCCATCATGGCGGCATCCCGACGATCAACCCGGCCAGCCACTCGCTCATCGTACACGGCATGTGCGATAAGCCGAAAAAGTACTCGGTCGCCGACCTGAAACGCTTCCCATCCGATTCACGCATCAACTTCATCGAATGCTCAGGGAACGGCCTTACCGAGTTCAAGGCCCCCTACCTGAAGACGGTGCAAGGCACACATGGCCTGACCAGCAATTCGGAGTGGACCGGCGTACCGCTGTCGACGATCCTCGACGAAGTCGGCGTGAAACCGGGTGCAGCGTGGATCCTCGCGGAAGGCGCGGACGCCGCGGTCATGACGCGAAGCGTGCCGATAGACAAGGCGTGGTCGGATGCGATGATTGCCTACGGGCAAAACGGCGAAGCGCTCAGGCCTGAGCAGGGCTATCCCATCCGCCTGGTGCTTCCCGGCTACGAAGGCAATACTCACATTAAGTGGCTGCGCCGCCTGGAAATTAGCGACAAGCCGTTCCAGACCAGGGAAGAGACGTCGAAATACACCGATGTCGTGAAGGATGGCAAAGCGCGTCAGTTCTCCTTCACCATGGAAGCCAAGTCGGTGATCACCTTCCCGTCGGGTGAGATGAAGCTACCGGGTCCCGGATTCTATGAGATCACAGGTCTGGCATGGTCGGGTCGCGGGCGTGTCAAGGACGTTGAGGTCTCGACCGACGGCGGCAAGACTTGGCATTTAGCCTCGTTGCAAGGTCCTATTCTGCCGATTTCCCATACGCGCTTCCGCTTCCCGTGGATGTGGGATGGCAATCCTGCGTTGATTGCCAGCCGTTGTATCGACGAAACCGGCTACATGCAGCCGACCATCGCCTCGATCAACGAAGTTCGCGGCGTCAACGGTCATCCGAAGTTCGCCTCCATCTATCACCTCAACGGGATCATGGCCTGGGCCATCGGTGCTGACGGTTCGGTAGTCAATGCCGCCCACAAGGTGTGAGGAAAATAGCGATTTAGATGCAATGGCCGCGCCGCTTCTCGCAAAGGAGCACAGCGCGGTCAGGGAGAACGAACATGATCAAGAAACTTACTGTGCCCTCTCGTGGCGCGACGGTCGCCGCTGGCGCATTTGTGGTCACCTTGTCTTTCGCGGCGGTTGCTGGCGCCGAGACATTCGGCTTCGGTACGACGCCGACCGAACAGGAAATCGCAGCTATCGACATCGACGTGATGTCTGACGGTCGCGGTTACCCGAAGGGGTCGGGAACTGTCGCCCAGGGCAAGGAGGTCTACGCCTCGAAGTGCGCGGCCTGCCACGGTGAAAATATGGAGGGCGTTAAAGAAGCCGGCGGTGCTGCCCTGATCGGCGGGCGCGGGTCCATCGGCACGCCAAAGACCAAGAAGACGGTGGAGAGCTATTGGCCTTATGCCTCGACGCTGTTCGACTACACCAAGCGTGCCATGCCGTTTAACGAGCCGGGATCGCTGTCCAACGACGAGGTCTATGCTGTCTCCGCATACATCTTGCACAAGGCCAATATTGTTGACGCCAACGCGACGATGAACGCCGAGACGATGAGCAAGGTGGAGATGCCGAACAAGGACGGTTTCATCCCCGATCCGCGGCCGGACATCTTCAACTATCGTTAAACGAACCGGCTGAGCCGGCCCAAGTGCTGGCTCAGCGGCGCATTCCTTTTCCTTTTCTCTTCCTTACTTCGGTGAAACTGCGGCCAGGCACCTCCTGCGCCGCAGTTTCCACATGAACGCTGCGAACAAGAGTGCGAGCAGCGGCCCGCCGAACAGGTTCAGCAGCGTCAGCCGCAAACCCAAGGCCTCGACATCTTCGCGCATGGAGCGGCGGATGCGGCGCAACTCCCGGCGGAACGGCAGCAGCTTCGTGCGCAAGTCGCGGGTCTCCCTCAGCAAGGCATCAGGCAGCTGTTCGGCGGATTTTGCCCCCGTCGTATCGAGAACCTTGGCAATGGCGCCTTCAACGCCGGCGATGCGTTCGACGTAATCGGCTTCCTGCGAGCGGTAGCGGGCCTGGGCTTCCTTCAGCATGTCGGCGACCCGCGTAAACGGGCGGCGCAGCGCGCTGCGCGAGCGAATGCCGATCAGGCGCGGATTTCCTGTGGCATATTCGGCCAAGTTGATCAGGAAAGCGGCGTTGTCGTTAAGCGGCCGCGTCATGCTGTGCTCCCCGACGGAGACGGCCTGCAGGGCCATCGGGTCGAACAGCCAGTCGGCGTCGGCAACGACGAAGAGACCGGCTGCCTTGGTGTCGGGAATGTGGGCCTTTGGTTTCGTGGGCGGTTCGGTTTCATTCGGGGGTGTTGGCTTTTCGGTGGCTTGCGTTGGTCCGGGTCCAGAGCTTGCTGCAGATTTCTCATCCTCGCTCGGCTCCGACGGGCTGTCTTCCGCCGGCGGTCCATTGAACGCGCTCTCGTATGGACCGGCGATGGCTGCGGCAATGACGCGGGCTTTACCGCCAGAGGGCTTGAAGTCGGCTGCGAGCTTGTCGGTATTTGCTTCCTTGAATTCATCGCGCGGCAGCACGCCTGAGCGGTCTGCCGTCGTCTCGACCAGGGCGACGGCAGATTTGTTGCCCGCGTGGATGTCGATGGCTCCGGCTTCGGAGAATAGGAGTTCGTTGAGGCTCGCGGTTACGGGATGGCGCGAGGACAGCGCTGAGCGCTTGGCGCGAAGCCAGAACGGATAATTGAGCTGGCGCCCATCGCTGCTTGTTACGAGGGCAGCAAGTGCGCCATCGCCGACAACTTCGTCGCCGCGGTAACGTGCTCCGTACTTTGCGAGAAGGTCGGTGATGTCGTTGATCTCGCCGCCGGGATCAGGCTTCACTGCCAATCCTGCGCGATTGAACCGCGGATAGGGGTCGAGCATGACGATCAGCCCGCGACCGGCCATCAGATGCTGGTCGATGGAATAGAGCATGCTGCGCTTTAGGATCCGCGCATCGATGACGATGAGGGCATCGAGTCCGTCAGGAAGTTCGTCGGAGAAATGGGGAATGATGGCAACGTCATAATTGCGCTTGAGGTCCTCCAGCATGGCAAGACCCTCACGCGGGGTTTGCGCGTTGGAGGACCGCAGCAACGGCGAAAGCAGCCCGATGCGGGGAGTTGTCTTGCGGCCAAGCGCGTTGATGGCCAGTGCCAGATCGTATTCAAGCAGCTCGGCGCGTTCCTCATCAAAGTAGGGGATCACGCCCTCGCGATCGGCGTGACGGAAGACGGCGCCCAGGATGAAACTATCGCCCGAGGTCATGGGGATGCGGCGCAGGCCTGCAGCGCTGGCGTTTTCCTCGGCCTCGGTGTCTTCGCTGGTGCGGTGCTCGTCGACCTTTATATGGCCGCCGGCGTGTCCAGCGATTTCGTGGAGAAGGTTGCGGACACGCCTAGCATGCTGGCGGATGCGCGCAGGGATCTTCGTTTCATCCTCACTGTAGTAGAAATCGATCTCGATGCCTTCAGGCGCTGCGGCCGCGACGGCGCGCGTTTCTTTATGCAGGGTGAACTCCTGCGCAGCGGTAAGATCGAGAGAAAGGGGAAGCCGCGCGGTGCCGGAGAGGAGTAAGACCGCCCCAAGGACTGCGAGAAGACCCAGCGCCCACGTGTGGAGATCTGTTGGCTGCGCCATACGGCGGCGCTCGATCATCCATGTCGCACCGGCCAGAGCTGCCGCGATGAGCAGCAGCATCGTGGCAACGGCAGCCAATTCGATGCGGCCTTGCGCCATGCGGTCGAGCCAGTATTTCGGAGAGATCGTGATAAGCGAAGAGACGAATTCAGCGGTGGCGCCGGTGCCCAAAACCTTTGCTGCAGTGTCCCAACCGATCAGCAAGAGCACCGTCAGCGCAGCAAGACCCGCAACGTAGGCTGCGACGTAATCCTTTGTGAAAGCAGCAGCTTGTATCGCCACGGCATAGAACACAGCAACAAGCAGGGCTGCGCCCAGATATCCCGAGGCCGCGATGCCCCAATCCGGATTTCCGAGATAGCCGACAGTGAAGACAAAGGGTGCTGTCATCGCCAGTGTAAGGAGCAGCACCAGGGTTCCTGCCAGCCATTTTCCAGCAATGATAGCGCTCGAGGGGACGGGCAGCGACATCGTCAGCTCCAGGCCACGATCGCCCGGGCTTTCGGCAAGGGCGCGCATGGCAAGGGCAGGGGCCATGACGAGAGCAACCCAGGGAAGGAAGGTCCACTGGAGATCGAAGGTGGCAAAATCGGTTGTAAAGAAATCGGCGACCAGGAAGATGCAGATCGCGAGCGCCAGGAGAAACCAGACTTGAAAGATCAGGGTCAGCGGCGAATAGAACAGCTGGCGGGCTTCGTGGCGGGCGATGGTGAGGGTGTCGGCGAGCCATTGGCCGAGCGCAGCGCCCGGCCGGTGATTGGGATCAGCGCCGTCTTGCAAAGGAGCGGTCATGCGGCGGCGGATTCCGCTTGGGAGTGGTCGCTCGTCAGGCGAATGAGCGCTGGCGCGAGCCGGCCGTCCGCATCGCAGAGTTCGTCCTTGGTGGCGTCCGCGACAACACGGCCGGCGTTCATCACGATGAGCCGGTCGCAGAGCTCTTCGGCCTCCTCGACGATGTGGGTCGACATTAGAATCGCGCGGTCTTTCGCAAGGCGTTTGAGTAAGCGGCGCAGGTCTACTTTCTGCTTCGGATCGAGCCCGTCGGTCGGCTCATCTAGAAGCAGGACGGGCGGGTCGTGGATCAGTGCCTGCGCCAGCCATGCGCGCTGGCGCCAGCCTTTGGAAAGCGTACCGAGTTGCTGGTCAGATACTGCGCCAAAGGCGAGCATTTCGGTAACGCTGCCGACAGCGCGACGGCCAGACGTTCCGCGCAGCCCCCGAGCTTCCGCAGCAAAGCTCAGGAACTCGCCGACGGTCAGATTTGGAAATCCGTTGGCAGCTTCAGGCAGATAACCGAGCGCGCGTTGCGCCTGCAGGCGGTCCGTGACGATGTCGTAGCCAGCGATGGATGCGGAACCAACATCGGGGCCGAGCGATCCGGCCAACATGCGCATCGTAGTTGATTTGCCCGCGCCGTTGGAGCCAAGCAGACCGACAATCGTGGAAGGGGCTACCGAAAAGCTGACGGCGCTCACCGCCTTATGTGTGCCGAAAGATTTCGACAGGTCTCGCGTTTCGATCAGCGTCATCGGGGAGGCGTCCTGATAGAAGGGGGTGCTGCCGTGCGGCGGGCACCGGCGCCCATCAGGGCCGCAGGTCTGAAACGAACCCTGCAACGATGAAGAGCGCAATGGACGCCATCGTGACGATGTAGCCAATGGTGGTCAAGCGCCGGGCCAACACGCTTTGTTCGTCGTCGCGTCGGTCGGGCTCCGGTGCGTTTCGGCTGCGCGGCTTGGAGACCAGGGAACCGGCCGTCACCAAGAGGGCGCCGACGATTGCCAGCGCGATCACGATGTGACGCTGCGAGATGAGGATCAATACGTCAATCATGGCGCGATCACTCCCGGGGGCCTCAGTTACCAGCCTTGCCGTAGGTTTCGGCAAAATCAGCACCCGACCCGGACTTGAAGCTCTTCATGGCTTCTTCGTGCAGGATGCCCATGGCCTCGCGCTTGATTTCGTAGGCCTCCGGCGAATTGAGCATCTTGTAATCGCGAGGACGTGGAAGGTTTACCTCGATAACCTCTCTTACCTTAGCGGGGCGGTTTGAAAGCACGACGATCCGGTCAGCGAGAAAAATGGCTTCGTCGATTTCGGATGTCACGAACAAGTTTGTGCGGCGGTTTTCCTCAAAGAGGCGTAAGAAAAACTCTTGCATCAACCCGCGCGACATCGCGTCGAGGCCGCGGAATGGCTCGTCCATGATCATGATACGGGGATTGTTGATCAGTGCCCGCGCGAGTTCGGCGCGCCGCTGCATGCCACCGGACAGTTGCAAAGGGTATTTGTTCTTAAACTCGCTAAGCCCAACCTTGACCAGCAGGTGTTCGGCCTCCGCGCGCAGGGCTTTTCCTTTGAGATCGCCGCGCAACTTTGGACCGAAGACGATATTCTCGTAGGTCGTCTGCCAGGGGATCAGAGCACTTTCTTGAAAGACCACCATGCGGTCGCGCGCGGGGCCTGTTACCAAAGTATCATCGAGCAGGATCTTGCCGCTATCGGGTTTCTCAAAACCGGCAATGAGATTGACGAGAGTTGACTTCCCGCATCCGGAAGGACCGACAATGACAGTTAATTCGCCCGGCAACACGTCGACGGAAAGATTTTCAATAACGGGCTCGAGATCCCACTCTTCGCCGTAGGCCTTCGAAACGTGGCGGAATTCCACCTTGCTCTGTCCGGCCCTTGAAGCAGTTGTTTCTTTGACGTGACTTAAGGTGTCTTGCGCCATTTTCGACCTCGATTTGTTTCTCTAAGCGATCCGGCAACACCAATCAAAAGAGCCGCCGCCAGGGCATAAACCAGTCGCCGAGCATCCGTATGGCGCTTGAGCATAGATAGCCGGCGATACCGATCGAGATCATTCCGACGACGATTTGCTCCAGCGACCCGCCCATGTACGAGTTCCAGATGAAGAAGCCTAGACCGCCGCCGCCCTGAGTGCCGCCGCCAGAAATCATCTCTGCGGCCAACACCACCTCCCAGGTAATACCCATGCCGACGGCTGCGCCAGTAAAGATCGAGGGCAGCGTCCCGGGAAGTATAATTTTTGAGAAAAGATCCCACTGGGAGGCCCCCATGGACTGGGCTGCCCGGAGATATCGCACGTCGATCGTTCTGGCACCTCCGACAACGTTAATAACGATCGTGAAGAAGGCGCCTAGAAAGGTAACGAACGCGATCGACATCTCGTTGGTCGGCCAGAAGATCAGCGAGGCCGGAACCCATGCAAGCGGTGGGATCGGGCGAAGTATCTCAAACGGCGGAAAAAAGATGTCTCGGAAGTACTTATTGACAGCGAGCGCTAGTCCAAAAGGGATACCAATAATCATAGCTGAAAGGAAACCCGACAGTACGCGCGTGAGGCTTTGGTACCAGCTGTTCCAATAACCGGGTTTTGGCAACACCTTGAGCCAGGCCTCAAAGACATCGCTTGGCGGCGGTATAAGCCCGATGCCAGGAATCATCCATTCCTTACCAAACCATTCGTCCCAGCGCGCACCAATCTCCCAGATGACGAGGAAGACGGCAATTGCCGTGATACCACGCCAAAGCGACTGGTTTGCCGCAAGATTCTGTAAACGGGATCGTTTCTTCGGCATTGCAGAGGCGCCTGTGTGGCTGGGTTGCGCGATGTCGGTCATAAGTTCGCTTCGGCTCCTTTTTCCTCAGGCCAATTCGCGTTCGCCGGCCTGGAAGGCTTTAATCGCCTCCTCGTGAACGGCTTCATTCACCTCCTCCATCAGATGACGAAATTCCTCGGAGGACTGCGTCTGGTAGGATCGCGGTCGGGGAATATTGACCTCCACAGTCTTCTTCAGCTGGCAGGGCCGCGTCGTGACGATGTGCACCTTGTCGCCGAGGAAGATTGCTTCTTCAAGGTCGTGGGTAATGAAGAAAATTGTTACCTTGGTGCGATCGTAAGTCTCCAGGAGCGACTCGTGCATAATGGATTTTGTGAGAGCATCCATCGCGCGATAGGGCTCATCGAGAAGCAGCACCTTAGGGTCATTGATAAGCGCCCGCACAATCTCGGCGCGGCGCGACATGCCTGAGGAGACTTCTCCGGGATACTTTTCGGTAACGTTCCCCAGCCCGGCCTCGGCCAGCATGTCGCGAGCCTTTTCCATTGCTTCTGCTTTTGATGAGCGGCCCTGGATCCTTGGGCCGTAGGCAACATTCTGGGCAAGCGTCTTCCAAGGAAAAAGAGCACCATTCTGGAACACGACCATGCGCTCCGCGCCCTGGTCCGCCTTCGGCTTACCGGGGCCACAAAGCAACTCTCCGTCGAGTAAAATCTCGCCGGACGTAATGGAGTGGAAGCCGGCGATCGCGTTGAGAAGGGTGGTCTTGCCGCACCCCGATGGTCCGACGATCATGCAGACCTCACCAGCTGCAATCTCCATGGAGCAGTCCTTAACCGCCATCACGTTTACGCCCTCAGGATCGTAAATCTTCGTGACGTTGCGAATGCTAAGGGCGCCACGCGTATTCAGGTTCGGCATCGATTGTACGCCTGCTTTGGGAAAGGTTGTGGGACTGTTCATCATAGCCAATGTCTTGTTGATTTCAGATTGCAGGACATCAGCGCCCCTGCAGTGCTAGCGCTTTGACGTGCCACTGCATGAGCCAATTGCCGAGCATCCGAACCATGACAGATGTGATCCAGCCGACGAATCCGAGCGTGATCATGCCGATCACCATCGGCACTGTGACATTGTTCATGTATGAATTGACGATTAAATAGCCGAGGCCGAGGTCGCCCGATACCATTTCGGCAGCAACCAATGAGAACCAGGCAACGCCGATCGAAATCTGTAGGCCGGTGAAGACAAAGGGCAACGCGCCGGGAACGACGACGTTCTTGAAGATGTCCCAGTTGCTTGAACCGAGGCAGCCCGCAGCCCGGAAGTAAGCCTCATCAATCGAGTTGACGCCGAGCATTGTATTGAGCGTCGTCACAAAGAGCGACGCCAGCGTCGCCAGGAAAATCACTGGTGCTTCAAAGCCTGGGAACATAAGGATTGCGAGCGGAACCCAGGCCAAAATTGGGATTGGACGCAACATCTCCAGGATCGGGAAAGCGTAGTCGCGGATGCGCTTCGACCAGCCCATAAAGAGACCGAGCGGAACTCCGACGCCGGTGGCGATGCCAAAAGCAATTAAGATCCGCTGGCAGCTAACAAGGATATGTTCATAATACTCAGACTTAAAAATCGAGATGCCCTGGAAGGGCGTCCGAGAGAACAGTTCACTGAATACGGCAACGGGTCCCGGAATTTTGTCGAAGCGATCAACGCGAAGCCCTTCGCAGAGTAGCCACCAAGTAAACAGCCAGAGCGCCACCCCAAAGACTGTGAGGTAAGGGTCCGGCGTCAGCAGCGACTTCTTGAGACGATAGATGAACAAGGAGAAGCCGGTCGGCGCTGTTGTCCGCTGTGGGGCTGCAGTTGTTGCCTGGCTCATGAGCTCTCCGGGGCTGAGGTTTCGATCGCAGAGTTGACGAGCAAGTCGCAGTTTGCGCTCTTGAGCTGCGGATCTTCGCCAAATGTATGACAATGCCGGTCAGAAAATTACCAGTAGCGCTCCAATAATACGGAGTAGGCCAGTCAGGCTCCGGCCTGCAGGGGTGATCGGAGCCCGACATCGGTTAGGCTTACTGTGCCTTGATCTCGCCGACGGGTGCGGTTAAGCCCCGCTCTTTGAGCACCTCGTTCGCGAACTCCGGCATAATACCATCTTCGCGGACTGTCTCTGCCGCAGCCGGCTTCCTAGGCAAGCTATAGAGAAACGCGGTGGCAGCTTTGATCAAATTCTGTGCACGCTCGGTTATCGCGAAATCAAGCGTTAGTTTTGTCGTGCCCGCAGGACCGGCATAGAGTGCGGCCCAGAGAACTTTTTTGTCGATTTGCTCCGTCTGCGCCTCAGCCATCGCCGCAACTGCATCGGCGTTGTTGAGGTCCGCCAGGAATAGCTGAGCATCGAGTTCAGCGTTGAGCCAGCCCTTTACGACGTCCGGACGTTGCTGAATGAGATCATTCAGCATGACCATGAAGGCGCCATCATAGGCGTCGAAGTCCTCACCTGAGGCTGCTCGACGAGCGAGGCCAGCCTTCGCAATCTTAGTTGCCGTCGGCTCCCAAATGGCCGCGGCGTCAAGCTTTCCGGCGCGAAAGTTCGTGGTGATGACCTCAATGTTCTGATTGAGGTAACGGCGCGGTTTGATTCCGGCCTTATCAAAGGCGAGACGAGCAAAGCGGTCAGTACATGCACCGTGCGGCGCCGACGTCGTTTTGCCGTCCATCCACTTAACGGCTTCCTTGCCATCCTTGAACTGCGGCGCGTCGTTCCGCACCAGGAAGATGTTGCACTGCTGCTTAGAAGTGCCGAGCGCTGCTACGATACGAATGTCGGTGCCGCCTCGGTCGGGTAGGTTGCGAAACGTTGAGGCAATGGCTGGCATATCACCCATGTAGCCGATGTGCTGTTTCTCACCAGTCATGGCGTTTACAATGACTGAGCCTTGGAGGCCAACTTGAAACTCGGCGGTTGAGCCTTTCGGAAGGTGCTTCTTCCAGAATTGTTTGCCGTTGTTCACGACGCCCGACCAGGACTCGGTGTAGTAGGGCTGGTAGCCGATTACGAGATCGACTTTCTCGCCCGGCTTGCCGAAGTCGACTGCCGAAGCAGCTGACGGCGAGAGCAATGGGACGGCAGTAAGAAGCACGACCGATCCAAGGGCCTTGAATTGCGATAGCATTCGGTTCCTCCCTGAGCGCTATTTGGGTTAGCCATGGCGACAACCGCATGGCTTGCTCATTTTTGGTTATCGTGATTTTCGCGCAGGCTTCTTGCCTGCTTGACCGTGAAGCGTCTGCGTGGGTCTCCTCCGGAGAACTCGGCGGCGAACCGTCGCCGCGGCGTGTCATCTAAACGATGGTATCTTCAAAACCGTCCAACCTCTGAGTTTCTATCAGCTCCTCCATTTTTTCCGTGCCGACAGATGGATTAGAGACCTCGGCTGTAAGAGCCGGCGGTCCGCGACAACATGGCACGACATAGATGCTTGCCATGTAAAATCGTTCGTATTGATCATCTGATTTCTGTCGCCTATGAAAATCCTATCAAAATTATCAGGATTTTCCAGCAGTCAATGCTTTTTCTACTTTGTAGAGCCTGAGCTTTTTGCAGTGCAACATTCAGTTTATTTGCGGCTTCGATCAAGTAATAGGGAGTTTTGATTGTGCCTCGGCTGCTCGAACCGTGCATACTGGTTTAAGTACTGATTGTGTCCAGGCTCCTTTAGGAGGGGTCCGGAATGTCCCGGCGTATCGCAAAAGATAGCGCACGTTTTTTCTTAGAAATCCGTCGACGACGGCATAAATGTCGGGAAGAACGTCATCGCATCCGGCCTTTTGGCGGCAGAAGACGTCGAACGAGGAGGAAGACAAGAATGCCCGCACGCAACCAAAGCCAGTGGCGCGCTACACCGCCGCTTCAAGAAGGCGAGTGGATTGACAGCCGTATCTACTCTGATCGGGAGATCTTTGAGGAGGAGAACGAAAAGATCTTCAAACGTGTGTGGGTGCCTGTCTGCCACGAATCCGAGTTGCCGAAGCCTTATGATTTCCGCACCACGAGCATCGGTCGCGAGCCCATCATCATTTGTCGGGGGCCCGACAATCAAATACGCGCTTTCCTAAATGTGTGCCCACATCGCGGCATGTTGATTGAACGTCGCCCATCGGGAAGCTTTCTTGAAGGTCAGCCGTCGGGCAATCCCAAGCGGATCACATGCATGTTCCACGCTTGGCAGTTCGATTTGAAGGGGAACTGCGTCTATGTCGCGCGCGAGAAAGAGGGGTACCAGGATCGGCTCTGCAAGGAGAGCATGGGGCTGCGCCGTTTGCGCTGCGAAGTAAAATTTGGTGGCTTCGTCTGGGTGAACCTCGATGACAACCCCTCGGTCTCTCTTGAAGATTGGGCCGGCGAGCCTTTCCAGTGCCTTCGCCAAACGCTGGAAGAAGAGCCGCTTGAAGTTTTCCACTACCACAAAGCTGTGATCGGCACGAACTACAAGCTATGGCACGATACTAATAGTGAATTTTATCATGACTTCATGCACTATCATAACCGCGTAACTGGCTTCAACGACGCTTATTTCGCGCGCAAGAATGAGGCGTTCGATCACGGCCATGTCGTAGTTGGCACGTTTGAGGTTAACTACGCAAACTACGAAGGCTTTGAAAGTCGCGCGGAGCTGTCTTTCCCGCACTTGCCTCCGAACCAATGGTACATGATTGACCTATTCCCAGGCTTCAATTTTAACCTTCGTGGTTCAGCGCTTCGCGTCGACGTGGTGACGCCACTCGGACCAGATGAGGTAATGATTGAGTTCCGTGGCCTCGGCCTGAAGAGTGACACGCCTGAGGAGCGCATGACACGCATCAATCACCACAACTCGATTTGGGGCCCTTTCGGCCGCAACCTGCACGAGGACCTCATCGGTGTGGCGGGCCAGGGCACAACAATGCGTCCGGGCACGGAACCGCGTAACATCTTGCACGGTCGTCAGGAGAACCAAACGATCCACGATGAAAACGGCATGCGCCACTACTACGACGAGTGGGGCCGGTGGATGAACCGTTCACCGCGCGAGCCGGACAAGGCCTATTCTCCGTCGCAGGCCGTTGCCGCCGAATAATCCTCGACCAACGAAACGTCGGACAGGTCCGACGTTTCAGAATTGCTCTAGTCGCGCGGGCTCTAATGATAGCCAGTGCGCGGTGTAACGAAGGCCGACCAACGGCCAGCTAGAACCGCATCCAGGAGGACTACTTTTATGCCCAGCTACAGTCTGGAGACGGTTTCGGCGGTGCGGGAGACGATCTACCGGGCGACATTGGCGCTCGACGATCAGCGCTGGGAGGACTGGCTTGCGCTGTGTTCACCTGACTTCCACTACGCCATCACGTCGTTTAGCCCCGAAATAAATAAGGACATGATCTACCTTCAGGGCGACTACAAGGACATGGAGAATATTGTCAGGATGCTGCCCAAGCACAACACGGACCACTCACCGCTGCACCGGCACACGTCGGTCTATACGGTGGACGTAGCAGACGATGGTCGTTCCGCTGAGGCCCTAAGTTCAGTTGTATTTTTTCAGAACATGCTCGACGGCACCAACTCGCACATCGACTCTGGCGAGAGCCGGCTATTTCTAGTCGGCAGATACATCGACACATTTAAGGTCGAAGATGGAATTGCGACGTTCGTGAAGCGCGAAGTTCGTCTCGACAACCGCCGTCTCGACAAGGGCTCACACTGGCCGCTCTGATGTCGACTGCCTGATTCAATTGAATGCGCGTTTGCCGACCTGACGCTTAGCCGACCCGAATGATTGTTCTTGATTAGCTAATCTGGAAAGACACGACGTAAAAATGAGCTGGATAAAAGTCTGCAAGACGACGGACGTGCCGGAAAACTCGCTCAAGAAGATCTGGGTGTCCGGCGGTATCCCGGTCCTCGTCGCTCATTACAACGGTGGGTACCGAGCAATGCCGCCTGTATGTCCGCATATGGAGGAGCCGTTAGAAGAATCAGGCGTGATCGCGGGATGCGTACTCACATGCACTAAGCACTTGTGGGCCTGGGACCTTGCGACGCTCGAAATGCAGGGCGAAACCGAAAGGCCGCTTAAGTCATACGAGGTTAAGGTCGATGGCGACGATCTTATGGCATTCGTTGAACAAGAACTCCTCTACGAATTCGAGGACGAAGACGATATGGACGACGATGACTTCTTCAAGTCCTAATTGGGAGCGCTAAACACGTAGTCCATGTCCATAATCTTTCAAACGAAGTCCGGCGAGTTACCGATTGATGCGCAAAACGACAGCGAACCGGTGCTCTTCGCCGGTCTTGGTTCCGGCCTAACGCTCCCCTACGAATGCGCCACCGGCACGTGCGGCACATGCCGCGCACGCGTGATGAGCGGCGACGTTTTCGACGTCTGGCCCGATGCGCCAGGAGCTCAGCGGCTAAAGCGAGACAGGGGTGACATTCTGATGTGTCAGACCCGAGCGCGCGGCAATTGCGTCATCCGCGTCCCCGCTCTTGTGAAACAGGCAGAAGAAGGTGCGCCGAGGCGGTTTATTGGTCGAATTGATGAACTGAGCAAGCTGACCTCTGACGTCATACAATTCGATGTGGTGCTGAATGAGAAAGCCACCTTTTCAGCGGGGCAGTTCATGGTCATGAACGCGCCGGGCGTGTCCGGTGGCCGTGCCTACTCGATGGTAAACTACGAGCAGCAGACTGGCCGTCTGACGTTCTTGATCAAGCGCAAGCCGGGCGGTGGCTTTTCCGACTGGCTCTTCAAAAGCGCGGGCAAGGACGCCGAAATTTCACTTTTCGGGCCCCTCGGGAAGGCAACCTTCCAACCAGAGACCGACGGGGATTTGATCTGCATCACAGGCGGCTCGGGCATCGCAGGCATAATGTCGATCCTTGAACATGCTACACAGGCTAAGCACTTCCCCGGTTTTAGTGGTCAACTATATTTCGGGGCCCGCACACTGGCGGACACGTTCTATGTCGACAAACTTGCCGCTTTGACCGAGATGTCCAGTGGTGGGCTGAAGGTTACTCTCGCCTTATCGCACGAAGCCGCGCCTTCCAGCACCCACCCAGCCTCAGAGCTCATCCGCCTAGAGGAAGGTTTTGTGCACGAAGTTGCTGCACGCGTCCTCAGCGAAAACTCAGTCGGCCTCGGCGAAAACGCCGTCGGTTTTGTCGCTGGCCCCCCGCCTATGGTCGACGCTGCCATCCGCGTTCTATTAGGCCAAGGTAAGCTTCCACCGAACCGTATTCGCTATGATAAATTTAGCTAATGGCGTCGCAAGTTGAGCGCCCCATGCAGCCACCCGCACATTTGCGCGGTAGAATTCGCAGAATATGAATAGACGGAGAGGGACATGGGCCAGGTCAATGCAGAAGGTGGATGTCTCTGCGGCGCAATCCGTTACAAAATTGACGGTAAAATCCTGGGCGCTGCGGTCTGCCACTGTCGAGACTGCCAATACGTTTGCGGAGGCGCTCCCTCCTATGTGTTTCTAGTTACCGCCCAGTCTCTCGAAATCACTAAGGGCGAGACAGCATCGTTCCGCAACACCTCTGACAGCGGAGCAATACGCATACGCCATTTCTGCAAAGCGTGCGGCACGCCGCTTTTTGCTGAAAACAGCTCTTATCCTGATGTCCTCTCGATCAAAGCCGGCAGCCTCGATGATCCCTCTATCTATAAGCCCGCTGCGCATTTCTGGACGAAGTCGGCACCCAGTTGGCACTACATCGACCCAGATCTTCCAAGTCTGCCCGAAGGCGAAAGCCGCGATCCAAAGTAGTAGCTGTCGAGGAACGCGGCGCCTCCATTCATTTGCCCCCAATTCTGGAGGCACCAATCGTCGCCATGTTGGATACCTCGGGAGCCTGGGCCGAGCTGGCGGGTTTGAAGCGGTTTCCGTCGTCTTGAGAGGTCTGTAAGATGATTTTGTGTTCCTGCGTTCGGCAACATCCTCATCGAGTTGAGGGCGACGTGGTACGCCGAGATCATGGGTACCGTGCCGCTATACGAGAGACAGCAGGACGCTGAGATTGGCAGTGGTCTGCAATTAAGCGTAGTCTCATTCTGTGGACGCCTTTTCCGAAGACCATTAACCCGCCCTTGCGAACGCCGCCACGGAGGTTTTGCGCGTGTGTCGCGATCGATGAAGATCAGCGATTGGACAAGCAGGAGACCTTTTGGCTGCAGCAAAGGGCCGATGCCCACCTTCTATTTTGCCAACGACTTATTTGCGCGGTCGCATCAACAACCGTCGATCGCCGCTTTTTTGTGATCGCCGACGAGGCCGTGGCGGCACCGCATCGCTCACGCCAGACGGAAGCAGTGCTTTTATCGCCGCAAGGCACCCAACATTACCTCAACCGCCCTTCTACTTCCTCGCGCTTCATTTCTAGTTGGAGCCACTCGTCCTCGAGTTTGGCAAGGGTGGCTTGGGCTGAAGCGAGCGCCGCGGTGACTTTGGAGAAGCCATCGGGATCGCGTTGGAAGAAATCGGCGGCGGCGAGCCGCTCTTCGTATTTGGAAATGCTCGCACTGAGTTCGTCGATCCTTTGGGGAATCGTCTCAAGCGCATACTTGTCCTTATAGGAGAGTTTCTGCTTGCCCGAAGCGCCAACCGGCGAGGCGGCGACAGACCTCTTTGGTCGTCCTTGAGACGTCGGTGTTGCACGGATCTTGCGTTTGGCGCCCGCGTCATCGATCTCTTGGCCGGTGCCGCGTTGAGCGATCATGTCGGAATAGCCACCCGCATACTCCACCCAGAGCCCATTCCCTTCCGGCGCCAAAACGCTCGTCACCACCCGGTCAAGGAAGTCGCGGTCATGGCTGACGAGGATCACGGTTCCGGCGTAATCGCCAAGGAGCTCCTGTAGCAGGTCGAGCGTCTCAAGATCGAGATCGTTGGTGGGCTCGTCGAGGATCAAAACATTTGAGGTTTGAGCAAGCGCGCGGGCGAGCATCAAGCGGCCGCGTTCGCCACCCGACAAAACGGAGACTGGCGAACGCATCTGCTCGGGAAGGAACAGAAAGTCCTTCATGTAGCCGGCGACGTGGCGCGCCTTGCCGTTGACGATGACCTGATCACCGCGCCCGCCAGTGAGTGAATCGGCGAGCGTGGCATTGGGTTTGAGATCCTCGCGCTTTTGATCGAGGGTGACGATCTCCAGATTCGATCCAAGCCGTACGCTGCCCGTTTCAGGGGCAAGATCCCCGGTCAGCATTCTAAGAAGCGTCGTCTTGCCAGCGCCGTTGGGACCGACGATGCCAAGCCGGTCACCGCGCAGAACTCTGAGCGAGAGATCGCTGATGATGCTGTTACCGCCATACGATTTCGAAATGCCCCGCGCCTCAAGGACAAGCCTGCCGGACAAGAGCCCGTCGGAAACTTCCAGGTTGACGTCGCCTTGCACCCGGCGATGGTCCCGACGCTGCTGGCGCATAGCCCGAAGCTCGGCGACACGACGCACATTGCGCTTGCGCCGACCCGTAACGCCGCCATGCATCCACTGTTGCTCGCGAGAGATTTTGCGGTCGAGCTTGTGCAGTTCGGCCTCCTCCCCCTCGATCAGCTTGTCGCGCCACGCTTCGAATGCAGCAAAACCACTTTCCAGCCGCCGTGTCCGGCCACGGTCCAGCCAAACCGTAACCTTGGACAAGCGCTCCAGGAAACGCCGATCATGAGAGATCAATACGAGTGCCGCCTTGACGGAGCCGAGTTCGTTTTCGATCCACTCGATGGTTGGCAGATCGAGATGGTTAGTTGGCTCATCAAGCAGCAAGACGTCTGGTCGCGCCGCCATGGCCTGCGCGATCGCCGCTCGCCGCGCCTCGCCACCGGAAAGGGTCGCTGTGTTCTCCTCGCCGGTTAGCCCCAAGGCATAGAGCGCGAGCAGTGCGTCGTGGGGTTCATCGGTCGGCTTTAGTCCCGCCTCGACGAATTCGCGGGTCGTGGCGTAGCCTGCAAACCCGGCTTCCTGCGGCAGATAGCGGATGACCGCGTTGGGGTGCACGAAGCGTTCCCCGTGATCGGGTTCGACCAACCCGGAGGCGATCTTCAACAAAGTCGATTTCCCCGACCCATTTCGGCCAACGAGGCATAGCCGCTCACCCGGCGTCACAATCAGATCGGCGCCGGTTAAGAGAGGTGTGCCGCCGAAGGTCAGGCGGATGTCTTTCAATGTCAGGAGTGGAGCGGCCATTATAATGCCTGCTGGCGAGCGAGCCCGGTATAGGCGTCGCGGATGCCGCTTTTTACATGATCTATTGTGAAGCCGTCGAGGATTTGGGTGCGGGCAGCTTGTCCCATGTGGGCGCGCAGCTCCGCATCGCCTGCAAGGCGGACCAACGCTTCAGCGAGGGCTGCGGGGTCCGCCGGGGGAACAATCAGTCCTTCGATGCCATCGCGCACGAAGTGGCGGCTGCCGGGCACGTCCGTAACGATTAGCGGACGCTGTGAGGAAGCGGCTTCAAGAACCGCCCGTGGCATGCCTTCCCGGGACGTCGAGGGTAGAACACAGATATCCGAGGCGCGCCAAATGCCGCCGACATCCGCAACGCGGCCATGCCACGTCAGCAGGGCTTCGTTCTGCCAGGCCGACAACTGCGCTTCGCTGATCGCCTCGGGGTTATCGGAATCGGCATGACCGAAGAGGGAGATGTCGACGACAACACCCCGGTCGCGCAACAAGCGGCTGGCTTGCGCCAGAACTTCGACGCCCTTGGAGCGGATCATGCGACCGACGAAAGCGGCCTTGACGGTTGTCGCTGAGCGCGGCGGCAGTGCTGGGAACTTCTCTTCATCGATTCCGGCACCGGGCAGGATCGTCACTCGATCGCAGATTTCGACACCGTTTTCGACAAGAAACCCATGGTCTTCCGGATTCTCCGCTAGAAGCCAGGCATCGGGCCTTCTCGAAGACTCCGCCCAGCGCGGCCATCGCGGCGGGCCGGATTGCGCGAATTGCCCGGCCCTGCGAAATGCCTAGGAAACCCAGCCCAGTGAGATGCATGACGAAGCGTGTCCTCGGCGCTAGCCTTGCCGCCATTGCGGTGAGAACCATCGGCTGCATGGCTACGACGTGGACTACATCGGGGGCCTCCTGGCGGATAAGCCCTGCGATCCGCCTAATGGTGCCGACCTGGTGCAGAGGATTGAGAGAGGAGCGGCGAAAGTCGAATTCCTCGACACGTACCCCCAGAGCCTCGATCTCACCGATCCGACCGGAGGAACGTGTTGCCACCACGACCTCATCGGCAATCTCCGTCAAGGTGGCGATCAGCGGCTGGAAATGCGAAAGCGCAAACCAGTCCTCGGTGATGAGAAGCAGGATTTTGTTGAGCTGTTGGCGCAGCGGGAAGGTCTCCGGATTGTCTATGGGCCGAACTTTGCCGGCAGCGACCGACACTCTCGCGAAACTTTCACGGTGGCGACTGCTATGGCCGATTAAAGATGTCGGGCCGAAGCGTCAATAGATCGAACATCAGACGAATAGGCGGGCAGGGTCGCGAGGGCGGATGCCAATTGCTTGCTATGTTCCGCACACAAGCTGTGAGAGAACCAGCATATGAACTTCGAGCTTGCACTGATCGTCGCGCCGATCTTCCTTTTGATTGTCCTTGGACACGGGTTGCACCGGGGGGGGTATTCCGAGTGTCGAATTCTGGAACCTGAACGACAAGCTCGTTTACTGGGTTCTATTCCCAGCCCTGCTGTTCGATGTGACGGCAAGGCTCGAATTTTCAAGCGGCCTGATCGGTGAATTCGCTGTCGTTATCTATGCAGGTCTTATCGCGGCTTTCATTTTCGCTTTGTTCGCGGGGCGGCTTGCGGGTTTTGACAATCCACGACTGACATCACTTCTTCAGGGCAGCGCCAGGCACAACACGTACATTGCATTAGCGGTCGCAGAACGCGTCTATGGGGCGGAAGGACTGGCCTACGCCACATTGATCGTGGCGTTGCTGGTGCCGGTTACCAATATTGCGATCGTGACATCGATGGTGACGTTATTGCGAGGTAAAGAGGCTGGTAGGCTCACCGGCGCGATTGCGCGGGATCTCACGCGGAATCCTTTCTTGCTCTCGATCGCTGCCGGTCTCACCGTCAATTTCACCGGCCTCGGTCCGGTTCCAGTTCTGAACGAGTTGGCGGAAATCCTCGGAGCCGCGGCACTTCCCATCGTGCTTTTGTGTGTCGGTGCGAACATCAGAGTCTGGGCGATGGCGGTCTCGGCGCGGTCGATCGGGCTTGCGACCCTGGGCAAGCTGGTCGTTTTTCCACTGGTGATCGTGGGTACCGCGTTTGCCATCGGTATGGATACCACGCAGGCGCTGGTTGCGGTGATTTTCGGAGGCGTTCCAACGGCGGCCGCTTCGTTTTCACTTGCGCGCGCAATGGGCGGCGATGCACCAGCCATGGCGGCTATCGTGACAATCGAAACAGTAGTCACATTTTTGACACTGCCGCTAACATTAATGCTGGCGGAAGTTGTCCTGCGTGGCTGATGTTCACGGACCTTCCCCGCGCCGGACTGGCCGCTGGAGCTAGCCCTGTTTCCAGGTTGCACTGGCACGGCAGCGCTTGCAAACGCGGTTTCCGGACCAGGTGCTCAGGAACTCCTTGTCGCACACCAGGCAGATCCGCATACGCTCGTCGGCGGACTTTGCGGGCTCAGGTACGTAATCCAACTTTTCTCGCAAACTCTTCATGCGAGAACATGTAGAGAACGCCGTGAAGAAATCAAGTGTTTCCGAACATTACGCCGCAGTGAACCGGCTGCGAACCGGCTGCACGCGCAGCGTCCCGTGGGCCTTTGTCACGATTGCTGGCGGCTTGAATGCCATCCGTATCGCGCCCACATGTTAACTCACATTTTAATGAAATGATCCAGCCGCCGGGGTTTCGGGGCTGTGAGCAGGGAGCCGATGAAGGGCCTTGCTGATTTGTTTCGTTAGAGCAGAAAAGTCGCTTTACAGAAGGGCTTAGTGCAATGACCCGAATGAGAAGTCTGTCCCACCCGCTGCTGTTGGGATTTGAAGAAATCGAGCGGCTGATTGATCGGGCCGGCAAGGGAACCGATGGCGGTTACCCTCCCTACAATATCGAGCGCTTCGCGGCATCCGCGGAAGACCGACCCGAGCTCTTACGCATTACACTTGCCGTAGCGGGTTTTACACGCGATCAACTGGAAGTCACCCTGGAAGACAACCAACTGACCATTCGCGGTCGACAGGACGACGACAAATCACGGGAGTTCCTGCATCGCGGAATCGCGGCACGGCAGTTCCAACGCACGTTTGTTCTCGCCGACGGAATTGAGGTTCGCAGCGCCGAACTAAACAACGGCCTGCTGGAGATTGACCTCGTCAAGCTGGAGCCAGAGCGGATGGTGAGGCAAATCGAGATCGGCGACACTAGGGGCGGGAGTGTGCGCTAGCCACACCAGTCGGCAGATCGCGCATCGGACCATGGCGACATGGATCGAATCGTTCGAACATGGCTTTACGTGTTCGTTAAGATCTTGCCGGAAAAGCGTGCCGATTTGACCAGATTTATGATGCAAACTTGGGATGGGGCGCTGTTGCTTGCTGTTTAAGGGCAGCGCGGTGGATGGAGGAAGTGAGCGTGATGGAACAGAAGATGGAAGTTAGAAAAGGCATCAGTACCGACGAGCTGGAACAGCTTGGCGGTGGCGAAGTTGCGTACATCAAGACGCTGTCGTCAGAAGAGGCCAACGAGATCTATCCTCTTGACGACTCACTGCCCGAAGGGATCAGCATTTATGCTCTGCATGCCGCCGACGGGACACCAATCGCCCTGACGGATTCCATGCAGGCCGCCCTTGGCCAGGCACTTGACGATGAGCTCCAAGTTACCAGCGTGCACTAAGGCGTAAGGTTGCGGAACGAAGCGCGAGCCCTGATATTGATCGGGCCGCGCCGAAAGCTTCAGTAACGCCGAGGTAACAAGAAGCCCCGCATGGCGGCTGCCAGCGGGGTTTCTTTCTGTCTTGGCTGAAACCGACCAATTCTACATCAGCCTCGATAGTGGGCAAACTGGCCGCGTGGCTTGAAGCGCTCCAAATAGGCGGGAACGATGCTGGCGATAGTATGCGGTGCGGTGACGCCGAGTGCTTCGAACGTGCGCCCCTCGCTTTTTGCCTGGTCGCTGACGACGTTATCTTGCTGCAGCATGCGCACCTGATCCACGGTCAACGGGCGAATGGAGTTTGGCAACGGCCAGGTCAGCAGCGCTTGCAGTTTCGCCAGCCAGAACGGTAAACCGATATAACCCGGCTTGCGGCCGGACCATTCCTTGGTGCGGTCGAGCAGCTGCTTAAAGCTCAACGATGCCGGACCGCCCAGTTCGTAGATCTGGCCTGACTCTCCGGCCCCCTCGACGACATTTGCAATCGCCAGCGCGACGTCGCCGACATAGACCGGCTGGAAGCGGGTCCTGCCGCCGCCGATCAGCGGCAGTAGCGGGGAAACTTGTGCCATGCCGGCAAAACGGTTGAAGAACTCGTCCTCGGGCCCGAAGACAATGGACGGGCGCAAGATGATGGCGGATGGAAACTCCTCCAGCACCACCTCCTCGCCCTTGGCCTTGGTGCGGGCGTAGTTGGCTGACGATTTGGCATCGGCGCCGATGGCGGAAACGTGGACAAGACGGCCGACGCCAGCTTCACGTGCAGCCTTTGCCACCGCACGAGGCCCGTCGATATGAAGTGCTTCAAAGCTCTGCCGTCCGGAAGGCGCCAGTACACCGACCGCGTTGACCACGGCATCGGCCCCCTCAACGGCGCGCGCCACCGACTCGGGGTAACGCAGATTGGCCTGCACGCCATGGACCTGACCCACCGCTCCCATTGGTTGTAGGTGCCCAGCGAGATCGGGCCGTCGGGACGCAGCGCGCACGCGCCACCCGCGCGAAGCCAATTCACGCGTCGCGTAGCGGCCGACGAAACCCGGCCCCCCAAAAATCGTTACAAGCCCGCCCATCGGTGCTGTCCTGCCTTGTTCGCCTGTGCCGTCTTGTTCATGTTGTTTGGTAGGTATAATCAGCCGGCCTGCCCATGAAAAGAAGCCAAAGGTCACGTCCACCTCACTCACCACCCGGATAAGATTGACAAACGGCGATGTGCCAACTAACTCCGGGGCTCCCGATCGCCCAGCCCATGCCCAGGTGGCGGAATTGGTAGACGCGCTGGCTTCAGGTGCCAGTGGCCGCAAGGCCGTGAAGGTTCGAGTCCTTTCCTGGGCACCATACTGGTCCGTACGCCCGTAACATGATCATTTGCGTGTGCGCCTCAGCTCAACCGACGATGTCGAGATCGGTGCAAGTCCCCCATGTCCAACAATAAGATTACACTGCATAAAGGCGATCTCGCAGAAGGCGTGACGTTCGGCGACAGCGTCGCCATCGATTCGGAGACGCTGGGTCTTAATCCGCACCGCGACCGGCTGTGCTTGGTGCAGTTGTCGGCTGGGGATGGAACGGCCCATCTGGTTCAGTTCGACGGCTCAAACTACGACGCGCCAAGGCTAAAGGCCGTTCTGGAAGACGCAGGCGTTCTGAAGATCTTCCATTTCGCGCGCTTCGATGTCGCCGTTATGCACAAATACCTTGGCGTCTTAGCAACCCCCATCTACTGCACAAAAATCGCCTCCAAGCTGGTACGTACCTATACGGACCGACATGGCCTTAAAGACGTCGTGTCGGAGCTCGCCGGGGTGGAATTGTCCAAACAACAGCAAAGCTCAGACTGGGCCGCGATGGAGCTTTCAGAGCAACAACTTGCCTATGCAGCCAGTGATGTCTTGTATTTGCATACGGTCAAACGCCGCCTCGATCAGATGCTTGAACGCGAGGGGCGAACGCAGCTTGCCCAACGGGCATTCGATTTCCTGGCGACACGGGCCGAGCTGGATCTCAAGGGTTTCGGGGATATCGACATTTTCTCGCACTGATTGAGATGCCGTAGGCAATTGTTTCGCCTATTGTCTACGGCGATTGCCGGTCCCAAATTCACCCAAATTGGCAGTAAGGGTTGGGGTTGGTGCGATTCTCTTCGCATGCGTTAAGATACGCGGTCTGACTTACGGTCGTTATCGTTTATCAAACCACTGGACACAGCCCGTTCGCCGATATTTGAAACTGCTTGCCCGCCACGGGGTCACGCACTAATGGCACACGCCACGTCGTTCGATACGGTTTCGCAACCGGAGCAACGCAGCGACCGCCTTGTCGTCGTCGGCGTTGACCGGTCGAAACAGTTTCGCCGGGCCAGTCGTCATACCCTGTGGGTGCGCGCGATGCGCCTACTGCTGCCGACGTTCGCGATAACATCAGCTGGGCTCTACGCCGTTTCGGCTATCGGTACTATCGATTTGAGTGGAAGCCTGGTTCCGATATTGCCGCAAATCCTGCCTGAAAACCTGACCATGCAGAACCCCCACTACGAGGGGTATACGGATGACGGTGGCGCCTATCAGGTGCGCGCGAGCAATGCCCGGCAGGACTTCGACAAACCGCATATCATCAATCTGGAATCGATTTCCGGCGTGTTGACGGACGCCAAGAAGGTCAAGACGGATCTGACCGCCGCGAAGGGGATGTTCGACACACGCCAGAATGTGCTGGAGCTCAACGGCGGCATCACAATCGCATCTGAAGACGGCATGCAGGCCAAGTTGAAGACGGCCACGGTAAAGACCAAGGCTGGACACATCTCCTCCAATGATCCCGTCGAGGTGCGCGTGCCAGGCGGCCTGGTGAAGTCCGACAAGGTCTCAATCTGGCAAAAGAAGAAGCTCATTGTTTTCAGTGAGAACGTGCAAACTAAATTGACGCCGGCGGCGAATGAGAAGGCTGCGAAGTCGGCGCAAGGTTCGAAGAAAGCGGCGACGAGCCCAGCACTTTTGGGCGCCTCCAATGAACCGGTCAATATCGACTCCGCTGTGCTCAGGATCGACCGCGCCAAAGGAGATGCAGTATTCCAGGGACAGGTAAAAGCCGTTCAGGGCGATCAATCGCTGCAGACTGCCGAGCTCATCGTTGAATACGAAGACGCAGATGCGGCCGACAAGGCGGAGGCCGCCGCCCAGCTCGGCGGTAATGGATCGAGCATCAAGGCAATCATCGCTCCCAAACCCGTGATGATGCGGCGCGGTGGGAACGAGCAGCTCACCGGCCAGTCCGCGCACTTCGACATCAAGAATAACAAAGCAAAGATCTCGGGCAGTGTTGTCATGTCGGCTGGCCCCGAACGCAGGGCCGTGGCCGACGTCGCGGAGATCGACTCGAAAGCTGACACTATAATGCTGGAAGGTAATGTTGTCGTCAGTCAGGGCCAGAACGAGCTTCGCGGCCAGCGGTTGTTTGTGAACCGTGCGCTCGGCACAAGCCAGATGTCGACGCCGCAGGGCAACAACGGCAAACGCGGACGCATCACTGCAAAGCTGCAAAGAGAGACCGCGGCAGGTACCGCAACGGGTAAAGCCGCTGGTAAGGGCGAAGCAGCGAGACTCGCAAAAGCGGCAAAGGCAAAGCCTGGCGCCATTATGTCGATGACGGGATTCAAGAGTGACTCGGGCTCGCCGACGCAAGTCGAAGCCGACGTGCTCGACGTGAACGATAAACTCAAGCAGGCGGTCTTTCGGGGAAAGGTCAAAGTCGAACAGGGGCAGATATCGATGCGCTCCAATGAGCTGACGGCTCACTATTCTGGCGATTTAAGCCTGCTCACTCCAGTCGAGCCAGCGGCCTCCAAAAAACCGGGGGCAGGCAGCCAAGTGACGCGGATCCTGGCGCGGGGCAAAGTATTCATCAACTCGCGCACCGATGGCCAAACAGCTTCCGGTGACTGGGCTGATTTCGATGTGAAGAAAAACATCGTTAGGCTGGGCGGTAACGTCGTTCTCAATCAGGGGAAGAACATCATCAAGGCGACCTCACTGAAGATCGATATGGAGACGGGAAACGCGGTGATCGAAAGGACGCCCGACCAATCGGGCACAACGAGCTGGGTTTCATCACTGTCGAAAAAGGGAGAAAAAGGAACAAAGACGGTTCCCCTGCGGCCGGCGCAAAACGGCAGGCCGAGCGCCGTATTCTACCCCACCCAGCTGAGTAAACCTGGCTCAGCGAAGGCCAAGCCGAAAAAGACCCCAAAAGCGCGCAAGGTTACGCCGAAGCAGGCGCCGCGTCCGGCAAAGGCTACTAGCTGGGGAACAAGCCGTGAGGTTTTCGAGCAGTAAGCCGCCTCACACGACCGGTAGTGGCCGGATGGCAATCAAGTTCCAGCCATGCAATAATTGCGCCATTGCCGAGACCAACTTTTTGCAGCAGATAGATGGGAGCAGAAAGGATCAACCGTGGTGAGATTCCTGCCGATCGGGCGCGCAAAGCGCAAACTTTCCCAACCTTCAGCGCGCCAACAACCGCAGCTGGCAGTGGTGTCGCAAGATATGGGCTTCGATGAAGACACCACACTTGCCTTGCCCCATCAAGCGGCCGAGGGATGGTTGACCGTCACGCAGGTCCGAAAGAGCTACAAGAAGCGGATGGTCGTCAGGGGCGTCAGCCTCGATGTCCGACGAGGTGAATTGGTTGGGCTACTGGGACCCAACGGTGCCGGTAAGACCACCGTGTTCTACATGATCACCGGGCTCGTTCCGGCCGACGAAGGGCAAATCACTATCGACGGCCACGATGTGACGGCGCTGCCAATGTATCAGCGCGCGCGACTTGGAATTGGCTATCTGCCGCAGGAAGCCTCGATCTTTCGAGGGCTCACTGTTGAAGAAAACATCATGGCGGTTCTGGAATTGGTCGAACCTGACCGAAAGAAGCGCAACGAGCAGCTCGATCAACTGCTGGAAGAATTCACGATCACAAGCCGGCGCAAATCGCCATCGATCGCACTGTCGGGCGGTGAAAGGCGGCGCTGTGAGATCGCGCGAGCGTTGGCGACAAGACCCGCCTTCATGCTGCTCGATGAGCCGTTTGCTGGTGTTGATCCGAGAGCGGTTCATGATATTCAGGAGTTGGTACGTCACCTGACGCAGCGAGGCATCGGTGTACTGATCACGGATCACAACGTCCGCGAAACACTCAGCATTGTCGAGCGCGCCTACGTCATCTACGAGGGTCGCGTTCTGACAAAAGGTAACCCTCAGGAAATCATAGCGAACGAAGACGTGCGCAGAGTGTATCTGGGGAATATGTTCGCTAACGAAGCATAGATTATGTTGAGCCCCAATTGTTTCGCAATGACCAAGCGTAGGGTGGGGTAATGGCGATTAACGCTAAACTTGAGCTTCGACAGAGCCAGCAGCTGGTGATGACACCACAGCTGCAGCAGGCGATTAAGCTTTTGCAGCTGTCGAATCTCGAACTTAATGAATTTGTCGCCACAGAATTGGAACGCAATCCACTTCTGGAGCGTGAAGATACAGGTGAGGAACCAGTTGAAGCGCAGGATCTCGAGGTGAGCAAGTCTCGCGGCGATGGGGATCCGAGCGCCTCGGACGAATGGGTCGACAACGGCCGCGGAACTTCGGAAGCGGCGAGTGCTCTTGATACTGATTACGACAACATCTACCCAGACACCTCCGCCAGCGACCTAGGTCAGCTCGATAGTACGCGGCTTGCGGGATCGGACTGGGCTTCCATCAAGCACCGCGGGGGCAGCGGTAACGGCGAAGATTCCAATCTTGAAGCCTACGTCAGCAGCAAACTGTCCCTGAAAGACCACCTGGAAGCACAGCTGCCGCTGGCCCTCATTGATCCGGCAGAACGTTTGGTTGGCCGGCATCTCATCGACCTTGTCGATGAGGCTGGATACCTGAATGCGGATCTGATTGACTTTGCAGGCAAGCTCGGCGCCGAGCAGGAGCTCATTGAGCGGGTTCTGTCCGTTCTGCAGACCTTCGACCCGCCTGGCGTTTTCGCCCGATCACTCGGGGAATGCCTGGCTTTGCAGTTGAAGGAAGGCAACCGGTATGACCCGCAGATCGCCTTGTTTCTAGAAAACCTCGACCTGTTGGCCCGGCACGACGTTGCAAAATTGCGCAAAGTTGTTGGCGTCGACATGGAAGAGCTGTCCGATATGATCAGCGAGATCAAGGGCTTAAATCCAAAACCCGGCCTCGCTTTCGGCTCTATCCAAGTGCAGCCAGTGGTTCCAGACGTCATCATTCGGCCGGCCTCCGATGGCAGCTGGCTTGTTGAGTTGAACAGCGAGACGCTACCGCGCGTTCTGGTCGACCGTAGTTATTTCGCACGAGTTTCCAGAACGGCGAATTCGGATACGGACAAGGAGTACTTGTCGGAGTGCTTGCAGACGGCGAATTGGCTGGTTAAGAGCCTCGATCAAAGGGCTCGCACTATCCTCAAGGTGGCGCGCGAGATCGTCCGTCAACAAGACGGGTTTTTTACCTACGGCATTCAACACCTTAGACCACTCAACCTGAAGACCGTGGCAGAGGCTATCTCAATGCACGAGTCGACGGTGTCGCGGGTCACATCGAATAAATACATGGCGACCAGCCGAGGTATCTTTGAACTGAAGTATTTCTTCACGTCAGCGATCGCGTCGGCTGAAAACGGGGAGGCACATTCTTCAGAATCGGTTCGCTACCGCATCAAACAGTTAATTGACGCCGAAAAGGTCGAAGCTGTTCTGTCGGACGACCAGATCGTCGCAATGCTGCGGCGAGACGGCATCGACATCGCCCGGCGGACGGTCGCTAAGTATCGGGATGCGCTGCGAATTCCTTCTTCGGTACAGCGACGTCGGCGGAAACGGGCCGATGAGCGGGTCGCCCGCGCCTAGCTTGGGTTTTGGGTTTTGGCCCAATTTTTAACGTAGGCTGACCAAGATGGCGGTGCTTTCACGTTGTTCACCGGGCTGTCTTGACACCAACCCGATCGAACATCGATTGTTGTCTTGGGAGAGTGGCCGAACGGAGCCAAACATACGCGCACTAGCATCGAGACCTTGCAACGCGTATTGGAAATTATCGATGTTCATATTGGGCTCGAATTCGTAGTTTAGACCTTAAGCCTAGCTTCTTGAAACCCACCAGTGGAAAGACCAACTGAACGAAGAGCAAAACACAAGGCGGGACTATGACACTCCAAGTCACCGGAAAGAATGTCGACGCGGGAGGTGCTTACCAGACCTACATTCTGGATAAAGTTGCCACCATCCTGGAGAAGTATATCGGCCCGGAGATCTCTGGGCACGTGAGATTGGAGAAAGAACGCTCAACCTTCCGCACAAACTGCTCCGTTCGGTTGCGCACCGGCCTGCTGGTAGAAGCGCACGGATCGGGCGGCGATGCTTATGCCAGTGCGGATGCCGCGATTGAGCATCTCGAAAAACGTGTGCGCCGTTACAAACGGCGTTTGAAGGATCATCATCACGGCCGTCAGAATGGTGCCGCACTTCCAGCAGAACTTCCAGCACGCGACTATGTGCTGCAACTGACGGATGATGAACGGGAAGACGATAACAAGCCCGATCAACACCCGGTGATCATCGCGGAGACCGAACTGGCGATTCGTGAGTTGACAGTCGGGGAAGCGGTGATGCATCTCGACCTTGGGGAAAGCCCGTTTTTGATCTTCAGGAATGCCGGAAACGGCGTCATTAATGTTGTGTATCGGCGGGCCGACGGGAATGTCGGATGGGTCGATCCGGACAAGACAGGGCAGGCCGCATGACGGAGCATTTTTCTTGTCCGGCTTTCGGGTAACAGCCGCTCATGGAGTTTGCGGGGTCTCGAGGCGCAAAAATGGTTTGAGCGTCATGGGAAGGCAGCAAACGGTGGGACAAAAAGCAATGGATCTGAGTGACCTTCTAGTACCTGAGGGAATTTTGCCCTCGCTGAAGGCGAAGAGCAAAAAACAAGCCTTGCAGGAACTGGCCAGCAAGGCTGGCGAGATGGCAAGTCTCGACCCTCGCGACGTTTTCGATACGCTGCTACAGCGCGAGCGGCTCGGTTCGACCGGTTTGGGACGCGGGATTGCCATCCCTCATGTCAAATTCAAGGATCTGGATCGGATTTTCTGCCTGTTTGCCAGATTGCAGGAGCCGATCGAGTTTGATAGCCATGATGACGCGCCGGTGGATCTGATCTTCCTGTTGCTGGCACCAGAACATGCCAGCGGCGATCACCTCAAAGCGCTCGCACGCATCTCGCGACTGGTTCGCGAACCTGCAACGCTGGATCAGCTTCGCGCAGCCAAGGACGCCAACACGCTGCATGATGTGCTGTCCAATCCGGTCACGTCCAACGCGGCCTGAGGCCGCGTAAAAATAATATTCCGCATGCGCCTTCAGGCGCCGCAGGGGCTCGCGTCGCCCAGGATTAGCAAGGCGCCGAGCCCGAGACCCCCGACCACAATGCGCCACCAACCAAAGAATTCGTAGCCATGGCGGCTGACGTAATCGAGTAGATAGCGCACCACGATCACCGCAGATATGAAGGCCATCACAAAGCCGATGGCGATGCTTGTCGCATTTGAAACGTCGATCACCGCCCAGTTTTTGTAGAGATCGTAGGCAAAGGCGCCACCCATCGTCGGCATCGCCAGGAAGAATGAGAATTCCGCTGCCGAGCGCTTATCGGTGCCCAACAACAGGGCCCCGACGATGGTCGCTCCCGAACGGGACACGCCTGGAACCATCGCAACGCACTGGCACAAGCCGATCTTAAAAGCGAGACTTGGCGGGTAATCCATCACTTCAACGTACTTTGGTTGAAGCGGCAACCGATCCACAACGAGTAGCACAATACCGCCGAGGATCAGCGTTATGCAGATCAGCATCGGGCTCTCAAACAGGACGTTCTTGATGAACGAGTGGCCGAGCGCTCCGACAAAGGCGGCTGGAAGGAATGCGATTAGGATTGCAAAGACAAAGCGTTGCGTTCGCGGATCGGAAGGTAGATCGACCACCATGCGCAGCAACTTGGCGGAATAGACCGACAGGATCGCCAATATGGCACCAAGCTGGATGAGAACCTCGAAGGTCTTGCCCGGTGAACAGAAGCCCAGGAAGTGCCCCGCTAGCAAGATGTGACCAGTCGATGAAACGGGGATGAATTCGGTCAAGCCTTCAAGCAGGCCGAGCAGGATGACTTGCCAAGTTGGCATGTATGGCGAATCTCCGAATGAACGATCTGATCCGAGCAACAAACATGTCCGCTGTTGTCCGGCAAGGCGCCACAAATGGCCAGCGGACAAACGACGCGCAGCTGCCGCATCCGGGCCACATGGGTGTGCGAGCGGCCTTTATGACGACAGCACCGCGACACACCAACACGCGGATGCCCTAAAACGAATCCGTGTATAATCGGCCCGGTCAAAAACCCAGCGAAAGCATGATCAACGCTGACTGAACCACGGCTCCATGAGGTCGCCGCGTCAAAGAACGCGCAAAATAGCGGGAAACATGCATAGGCTCACTCACTTCCGGCTTTGCCCATTGTCGCGCTCAGTGCGCGTTGTTCTGGCGGAACTCGGCCTGCAGTTCAATTCCTTCGAAGAGCAGCCATGGGATCTCAGCACGCCCTTCCTGCAGCTCAATCCAGCGGGTGAACTGCCGGTCCTTGAGATCGACGCCGGCCCGGTTCTGTGCGGGACCTATTCTATCTCTGAATACGTCGCAGAAGAGCTTAAACGGCATCCCGTCGATGGGCTCAGCGTGCCGCTATTTCCCGGCAGCCGCGAGGAGCGAGCCGAGGTGCGGCGTCTAGTCGACTGGTTCCACGGAAAAATGCACAGGGAAGTCACCCGCGAGCTGCTTTATGAAAAGGTCTATGCGCGGTTGCAGCCGGGGACGAGCGGGCTATCGCCGGACTCCGATATCTTACGGGCGATCCGTGCCAACCTGCGTTATCATCTCAGCTACATTGGCTATCTGGCGCATGGGCGCCGATGGCTGGCGGGAGAGGACATGTCGTTTGCGGACTTGGCCGCAGCCGCGCAGTTGTCGACGATCGACTATTTCGACGAAGTGCCGTGGGAAGCCTACCCGCAGGCGAAGGATTGGTATGCGCGCATCAAGTCCCGTCCATCTTTTCGGCCGCTGTTGGCCGATCGCGTTCCTGGGACACCGCCTCCCCGGCACTACACGAACTTGGATTTCTGATCTTTATGGGAGTTGTCAGTGACGGCTCCAGCGGAACCCTTGCACGATCTGCTTGAGGAGCTGCGGCAGCGGGCCGAGGCTCTAAAGTTCGACGCTTTCGGGGTAGCGTCTACGGACAGCCTAGGTTCAGCCGGTGCTCGCTTGCTGGAGTTCATCGAACTGAAGCGGTATGGCGACATGGAGTGGATGGTGGAGACCGTCAAACGGCGATCCGATCCACGTCAGCTGATGCCATCGGCGCGCAGAGTCATAATGGTCGGCATGAGCTACGCGCCCGATCAGGATCCGCTTGAAGCTCTCGGTCGACGTTTGAATGCTGCGATTTCCGTTTACGCCAAGAGCCGCGACTATCATGAGGTTCTCAAGGGCCGCCTCAAGGAGCTTGCCGGACTGCTCGCGCGGCGGGCGAACGCGGATGTGAAGGTGTTCGTGGACACCGCGCCGCTGATGGAAAAACCGCTGGCGGCGATCGCAGGACTCGGTTGGCAGGGCAAGCATACGAATCTTGTCTCGCGGCAGCATGGCTCGTGGCTATTTCTCGGTGCCATTCTGACCGACGCGCCATTGCCGATGAACAGCCCGGAAGGGGACCATTGCGGAAGCTGCAGGAACTGCCTCGACATCTGCCCGACAGACGCTTTCCCAGCGCCTTACCAACTTGATGCCCGGCGCTGCATCACCTACCTGACGGTCGAGCACAACGGTCATATTCCTCTGGAATTCCGCAAACCTATCGGCAACCGCGTGTTCGGCTGTGATGATTGTCTCGCGGTGTGCCCTTGGAACAAATTCGCGGGGCTCGCACGAGAAGCAAAACTGGCCGCAAGGGTGGAGACCGACAATCCCCCGCTGTTGGAATTGCTCGCCCTTGACGATGCCGCCTTCCGAGCACGCTTTGCAGGAACCCCTGTAAAGCGCACCGGTCGAAAGAGGTTTTTACGCAATTGCCTGATCGCGACGGGCAACTCTGGCGACGGTTCGCTGCTGCCTGCCGTCAGCAGGTTACTTGACGATCCGCAGCCGCTAATACGCTCGATGGCCGTCTGGGCACTTGGGGAACTTGCCACCGGTTCCGAATTCACTGAGATGCTGAAGCGTTATGGGCCGAGCGAAACGGATGCTACGACCATCGCGGAATGGCGGCGGAAGGACCAATCAACTGGAGTCATGGATTGAACCATCTCATTTGTTTCGGATTCGGGTTCTGTGCGCGCGCGCTTGCCGAGCAACTTGCGGCGCAGGGGTGGCGGATCACTGGGACTTCCCGGTCGGCGGAAGGGGCAGAACGTATCCGCGCCTTGGGCTTTGAAGCGGCCTGCTTCGATGGCACCGCGCCAAGCGCTGAAGTCCGAGCCGCGCTGCAGACAGCCTCGCATCTCGTGATCTCCGCGCCGCCCGGCGATGACGGCGACCCCGTCCTTCGTCAGCACCAATCCAATATCGTTGATGCGCCCGGTTTAAAGTGGATCGGCTATCTCTCGACGATTGGCGTTTACGGAGATTACGGCGGAGCGTGGGTCGATGAGACAACGCCGGAAACGCCGCTTTCGCAACGCTCGAAGCGGCGGTTCGCGGCGGAGCAATCGTGGCTGTCGCTGGCAAATCCGGATGCTGGACCGACGGTCCAAGTATTTCGGCTAGCTGGCATCTATGGGCCTGGGCGAAGTGCCATCGACCAGGTCCGCGCCGGACATGCGCGGCGCATCGTCAAGCCGGGGCAGGTGTTCAACCGGATCCATGTCGACGACATCGCAGCGACATTGGCCGCGGCGATCGTGACGGGTGGAACACATAGCGTCTATAACGTTACAGACGACGAACCCGCACCACCGCAGGACGTAATCGGATATGCCGCCCAGCTACTCGGTGTGCCGGCCCCGCCGGAGGTCCCAATCGAGGATGTCGGTTTGTCGCCGATGGCGCAAAGCTTCTATTCCGAGCTAAAGCGCGTGCGCAACGAGCGGATCAAGCAAGACCTTGGTGTCCGGCTCCAATACCCAACCTACCGGGAGGGCCTCACTTCGGTGCTTGCAGCTACACGGGCCAACTAATAATCCGGGTTAATCAGGCGCGGTTCAAAACAGCGCGATTATGCCAGAATCATGGTGTTCAAGTTGCGCAGATATGGCTGCGGGAGCAAACAGATGAGCATGCGACAATTATCAATTTACTCAGCATGCGTAGTTGCGGCAGCATTCGCTTTGGTCGCGGTTGCGGGTTTTTGGATCGGGCCGGCGGTCGCCGATGGAAGCGCGGACGGGATCGCTGAGCGATTTGCGAATGATGGAGTTGAACCTGAAGGACAACCTGAGGGCACCGAAGACGTGATCCAGCGCGAGCCTGACACCGACCGTGAGGCCGAGGCTAGGGAACTGACTGAAAAACTCCGCGAAGTGCGCCGCAAACGTGCGCTCGGCCAAACTGAGAAGCCAGATGGTGAAGGCGTGATACCGCCAGCTCTGTCGCAGCAGGCCAAGAAGGCCGCCGGCTACATCTCACCGCTGGTCGAAAAGCATGTGACCGTCCTACTCGTCATGGGTGTCGGAAAGAAAGGCGTTCGGCGCTGGAGCAAGACGGCCGATCCCATGCTGTGCATCCACGAGTACTGCTACTTGAGCCGCGGCTCCGGTGAGGCCGCCGAGAAGCTCTCGCGCAGCAAGGCGTTCGGGCCGACCGTGGCGCTGACAAAGCGTGGGCAGGCGTGCCGTTCGAAACCGGCCTGCATTTTCCGGGATATCGATCTGGAAACGGCGGAAGCCAAGCTGCAACCAATCGACCTGCGGTTTATGCGCCACGACCGTCGCGAGGCTAAAGCCGTTCGCGCCGATACGACCTGCGCCATCATCGATGGCAAACTGACATGCCGCAATGCTGTCGAAGGCAAGAGCTGGAAAGCGTGGATCGTTCCGGAAAGCGTCGCCAAGCGGGCCGGGTCGCTGGGATTGGAAGCGGCTATGGAGACGGGCCTAGAGTAGGCCGTCAGCCGTTAGGAAAACGGACTTCGTCCAGATCTGGAACTCTCGAAAATGGCTAAATCCAGCGGGCGGTCGTGGAGTTACGCCCGCCGTCCAACCTGTTCTCAGAACATTTGCAGACACCCTGGCAGACCTCGCCAGGCGAGGGGCTTGGCTCCTGTCTGTTAGAGCAGTGTGCCAATCCCGCGCTTCGGGTCGAAGCCCAGGCGTTTGTTATTGTCAACGACCCGAAGGCGTTGGACTTCACGGAGTTTGCCTACGGGGGCAATGTTGTGAACGGCCTGCGTCAAGCCAAAGTGCTACCGGGGGAAACTGGCGCGCCGGTCGTGTTTCATGGCTCGATAACCGGACCAAAGTACACGCAAGAGAAATCTTCACCGCTTCAGGTGACATGAAGCGTGCGACCTAGCTGCGCCGAGATCGATATCAATTCGCTGGCATCCTGGTGCAAGGGCAATGTCTTCAAGTAAGGCACGCTGAAGCGCTACCGTGTCTCAGACCGTTCCCGCGGCGGTGCACATTGCTGCCGCCGTGGAATGCTTCTCGGAGTTCCGAAATCGATGAAAGTGAGCATAAAGCAAACCGGGTGTCGTCTCCCGTTTGAAGCGGGGGGACGACACCCGGCGCCGATTACCTAGGCAATCGATTTTTAGTCTAGCCGACGATTTAATTGGGATCGCCGCAACGGTCGTTACCTGCCGACATCCGGATCCATATTGGGATCGAATGGCAGTTCATCGAGATGCTCGATGTACTCAAGTGGATCAAACGGCAGTTTCTTCAGATCCAACGCCGGCTTTGCGAGTGCCTTGACCTCAGGAGTTGCGTTCGCAACGCCGGTCCACGGAATGCCGTACTTTTCATGACTGTCCGGATATTTCTTTTTCCATAGATCATGACGTAACTTCATCCGATTAAACGGGCTTTTGAGATGGATGAGGTTGATCAGCATCGGCGTCTTTTCACGAGGATCAGCGGGCAGGAAGTAGAAAGCGGCAGGGATGCCACTCGCCTCACCAACCGGATCTGGTGAGATCCAGTGACGTTTGTAGTTGCCCTTGACGGTCGCACCCAGCCTTGGCCCTGCATAAATGAATACGTGGTCTCGCCGGCCATGAGTGTCGCCGTTCAAGAGCAAGGCCGTCTGATCCAGGCCATCGATAATTCTGTCCGTGGGGATGTATTGCGTAGCGCCGGCAAGCGAGGCGAATGTCGTAAACAGATCCGTTTCATGGATGATATCGCCGACCAATTGACCTGGCTTGATCACACCTGGCCACCAAGCAAAGGCTGGCACCCGAACGCCACCTTCCAAAAAGTCGCCTTTTCCACCACGATAAATCGTCTCTGCCATGCCAAGACCTGGCGGTGGATTGTGGGTCATCGGCCCATTGTCGGCCATGGCAACGATCAGGGTATTTTCGGCAATACCCAGTTCTCTCAGTTTTGCCGTTAGCTTGCCGATGAAAACGTCGATGTTACATTGCAGACCGTCCTGCAATATGCTTCGCGCCAACGAACACTTTTTTGGATTTGGAATAAAGCTGGTGAGATTTGGCCAATTGGCAACGTAAAACGGTTTGCCTGCTTTAGCGTTGCGCTCGATAAACTCTAGCGTCCTGCGTTGGGCTTCGGGGTCGATTTGCATATAGTTTTCATGGGTATTGTCACCCCACTGCCGCGTCTCGCCACCCTTTGTACCTTCAGCAACCTGCACCCAACCCTTAGTGATGAAGGTATCATCCAGCCTGTAGGGATCGGGAGGCAACATGTCCTCGAACAACCCCATGGTCGCGTTGGCGCCCTCTGCCAGCTTGTTATTCAGCGAGAGGATCTGGTTGTAACCGGTGAAGAAGGCTTCATCGAATCCTTGGTTGTGGGGGTAGCTTTCTTCGATATCCCCAAGATGCCACTTGCCATGGAATGCCGTGGCGTAGCCGGCTTCAGATAGCACTTCGGCGATGGTCACCTCTTCGCCGCGCATACCGTGCTTCTCCAACAGCATGCCAATGTTGTACATGCCGCTACGTACAGCCAATCGTCCCGTCGCCGACGCAGCGCGACTGGGTGTGCAGCCGACCTCGGTATACATGCGTGTGAACAGAATGCCCTCGTCCGCCATCGCGTTGATGGCAGGGGTCGTTAGCCCTCGCACCTTTTGTATCGCCGGGATGCCAACGTCGCCGAAGGCCGTGTCATCCCACATGATGTGAATGAGGTTGGGAGGTCTGCCGTGCTTTTCACGAAGCTCAGCAATTCTTTTTTTTAGTCCCTCATCCTCCTTGGCCCACTTTGCTCCATTCTGGGCCGCAAGGACGTAATATTCGGCATCGTGAACGATTTTTGCTTTGTCTTGCGCATTCGCGTTTCCGAAAAACACTAATATCAAAATCAGTGAGAAGACTATTCGGATACCTATACTAAGCATCTGTTACTCCGATTAAAGGCGGAACATACTCAAACTCTGAGCAAGCATCATTTTTATACGCACGAATTCCTGGCGGCATACTTAGCATGCGGTTCGGGCAATTGCATCACCGGTCTTTGGGGCATGTCAAATTACCTTTTTCACCACTTTGGACAACAGCTCCAGGTCCTCGGGGCGAGACATGCCGTGTTCGCCATGTTGCTACGATCAACTCGAGGCAATCGGATTTCACGACGTCGCGTGTACGGCGGGTGTGGCCGGCAGGGACGCCCCTATCCAGCAAGCCTTGGAGGACAATGATGGGGCAGCCAGGATCAAAGACTTCGCCTGAGAAAAGGTGGTCGCGGCCTTCCTCTATGAAGGACTTGGTGATCGGCAGTGGGGCACCGCATTCGGAAGGCTGCATTCTGAGCACGGGGCTGTTTGCTATTCACTGCACCGCCTGTACTTACCTACAAAGTTACTCAGGATGTCTACTGGGACGTGAACATGCTGCCTGTTGCATGTCTCGATGAGCTTTTCGGCTTCTTCCGGCGGGAAGTAGCCCTTGTCCTTGTAGATATCTATCCGGAGCTCGAAGACGCGGCTGTCAGCTTCCGGATGAAACTGGGTCGCATAGATGTTGTTCCTGTACCGGATCATTTGGTAGGGGCACGGCTCGGAGGTGAGAAGAAGTGAGCAGCCCTCGGGAAGTTCCTGGACCGCCTCCTTGTGGCCGACGAAGGCCATAAATTTGTTCGGCAGATCCTTGACCAACGGATCGCTTTTCCCGTCGGTTGTCAGGATGCACTCCACCGTCCCCACATCCTCGCCATAGCGCTCCTTGCCAACCTTCGCGCCGAGGTGATGGGCCAGAATACCGATGCCGTAGCAGCATCCCAGAAAGGGGAAATCAGCGGCTGCAATGGCCGGCATGAGTTTCAGGATCGCGTCCTCGATGCGTCGTTCGGCTTTAGTTTTTTGATCGACGGGGTCACTCACGCATCCCGGGCCACCGCCAACAATAACCCCGGCGTAGTCGTGCAGTTCAAAGCCTGCGGGAATTGGCTCGCGGTCGAGCCGGATACGCACGGCCTGAGACCGGGCGAGCCCGGATTTCTCCAGGATGGCATCGAACTCGTTGTCCGCCGCGGCCGTTTCAGGTCGCAGTTGCAGGATAACGAATGGCTTCATTTTGTGAGATCTCTGGTTGGATTTGAGTGAGTTCTAGGTTGGCGGTCGCGGCAGTCGTTTAGGGGCTGTCGCTCCGTGAATGGTACCAGCGGACATCGCGAAGGTGAACCTCCCAAGGGCTTGGCTACGAATGATTGTATTGGGACAGGAGCGGCCGTATTCGGCTGACGCTAACTCGATGCAGCCCATTGCAGCAAGGGAGAGGAAGAGAGCGTTAGAGAGGGCCACTCAGTCTAAGCTCCACAATGTCTGCTTTGACCAAGAGCCGACAGTTGCCCAAAATCAGCGACGCTCCCTTTTGACCCGTGACGGAGCTGATAAGGCCAATTTGCCCGTCACTGCCGTCGGAAGAGCGGCGGAGCCTCAAGGCGCGATAGCGGCCTCATCAAGCTCCAGTGCCCTGATGCCCGTTGTTTCCATAAAGCAACTGACTGCCATGACGCCCGCCATCGTCCCACCTTCGTAGAGCATGTAAGGGAGTTCGCACTTTTCTTTCCGCCAAGCGATCCAACTGCGCTGCATCGCCTTCAGCTTCTTGGCGTTCCTCTTTGAAAAGTTTGCCACCAATTGCTGATAGCGGTCATTCAATATCTCGTCCCAGTAGGCCGCTTCGCGCTTCATACAGTCCTTGACACCTGCTTGGTTCGCCATTTCGCGCAGAGTTTCGCACACGCGTGTTGCTTCACCGATGCAAACTCTGGCGTGCTGTGAATTGCGCTGCGCTTTTTCAATACACGCTTCGATCGTCGCCTTGTCTTGGAGCATGTATGTGTCGCGTGAGGCTGCCGCGACATTGCTGACGATCATAACAAGCGAAGCCATAAAGGGGAGAGCGGCACAACGGAATGATAAAGTCATGAGGCAACCTTCAAACTGTTACGTAGAGACCAACACCGCCCAATGGCGTTTTTCATGTCCGCAACTGCGGGCAGCTCCGTCACGGCATATCGAAATGCACCAAGATCGCCGCATTGGCGATGACAATGGCGTCGCTGCCGTCCACGTTGGGCACTTCCAGTCCGCCTTCCTGAGTGGATACCGTCACTGACCCGTAGGGCAATTCGCTAGCGACCGCATTGTGGTCGACTTTATCCGGTTCGGGCACACCGACCACCACCCGGATACGCATGTCGTCACGCGTTTTTCCCAGAATGCGGAATAGGCTGAGGCTGGAATGCCGGATGGCATCGCTGACGGCTCTGCGCGCCGCAAGCGTGTAGTCCCGTCCATGCACGTCCACCCCCATGCCCATTTCTGTAACGCAACGCTCTAGTGCCATTCCGTCCTCCTTTGTTCGACATGCCCCGCCAGAGATGGGACAAGCGGATCTCAAATCAGCCCACATAGCAATGTCCGCTGCTGACCTATCGCGTCGTTATCGCTCGATCTGCCCGTGTCTGCTTTTACCAGTGGCAGACATCAATGCTAGGCAGGTCCCGAGCCGGCGGATGAACGCTTCTGTATAACGGGCGGACTTATCCCGCCTCCCGCAGGAAATCTCGGGTGGGCTTAAGCACGGAGATCGAGAAGGCAGCGCGATGAGAGCGGCAGACAATCGGCGACGCACACAGAGGCTCTTGCGCGGCTTCGACCGCGCTGTCACGCCCACATAGGGTTTGCTCAACTCTCGGTACGGTTCGGCGCTGGCACGCAAATTGATCACAGAAGCGCGCCAGGAGTACGCTCGCGTTATACCCGAGCTTCCTGACCTTCATGGCAGCAAGCCACATGCCAAGTTCATCACTGCGACCGGCTGGTTTCTCGCGTTCCATCGGGCCCTGGCGAAGAATGGAAGGCCTGTGCAGGAGGCAGGAGAGTTTGCGTATGCCTTGACGGCACAGTACATCGCGTCGCTTCCCCGGGGCGCTGCACCAATCATCCGGTGGCTTTGGTTTTCGAAATTGTTTCAAAAGCTATTGCGTTTCCGGGCTCAACTGTCGCAAAAGGGCCGTCAACGGGGGGATTTCGTGTACGAGTACGTTGAGGGAGATGGGCAGCGGTTCGACTTTGGCGTCGATTACGTTGAATGCGCCATCTGGACTTTCCTCAAGTCCCAGGGTGCCCTGGATCAATTGTACAGCGACACCTTTGGATGGGGGCTCGTGCGCAGTACCACACTCGCCGAAGGTGGCCCTCGGTGCGACTTCCGCTTCAAGCGCGGCGGAGAAACGAGAATAGCATCGACCGTCCTGCCGCTGCGGGAGCAGCGAGCTTAAGATTTGTACCGCAGTCCCGGAGTATGGCTCTTCAGCGTGGTCCGGTGTCGCCGCAGTTGGCGCGCGCCGTTCAACAAGCCGCTGAATTTGACGGCCGCATGTCCGCTTTGGGTTGCCGATTTAATCGATGTCCGCTTTGGGTCTTGGCCGTGTGAAAAGGCTCCAGACGAGAGGTGCGTAGTTCGGCTGGCGTCGTGAAGCGCCAGGTCATCATTATTTGGGCCCATGGCGGTCTATGTGAAGACCCATTCGGCACTTTGAGCGCTGAGGGGGCAGATTTCGCCACCGATACGCCGCCTCAATCCCGCATGGCCCTCATCAGTGGCCCGATGCCGATGATGTTCATGACCCTGGTCAGATTGTAGGCAAGCACGGCGAGCGCCATCTCGGTCTTCACGTTCTTCAACCGCTTCATCAAGAAGTGCGTCGCGCCCATGCGTGCTTTGAGCGTCCCGAACGGATGTTCGACCGTTTCTCTGCGGACGCGCATGGCTTGCGGGTTCTCATGCAAACGGCGTTGGACGTCTTCGAGCACATGCTCGTGCTCCCAACGCGTGATGCGCCGTTGCGCGCCCGTCGTGCATTTTGACTTGATCGCGCAAGACGCGCACGCGTTCGTCCAATAGCGTCGCAGCCTCAGCCCCTTTTCCTCGTTCGTGTAATAGAACTTCAGAGTTTCGCCCGCCGGACAGATGTAGACATCTTTGCTTGCCACGTAGCGGAAGTCAGACTTCACGAACCGGCCTCTGAGCTTGTTGTTGGACGTCTGCGGCTTGGGCAACGTCACTGTAACGTCAGCCTCCACGCATTCCAGAATTTGCTCGCTGGTGAAGTAGCCGCGATCGGCAACGACATCGAGCTTGCCAACGCCGAGTACCGCCTTGGTCATCTTCGACATCGGAGCGAGTTGAGAACGGTCCGATCCACTCGTCGTGACCTCGTGCGCCACGATGAGATGGTGAGTGGTATCGACGGCGGCTTGCACGTTGTAGCCAACAACGCCAGAGCCACGGCCACTGGTTGCCATCGAGCGGGCGTCCGTATCGGTCAGCGAGATCTGGTTGTCTGGTTGAGCCAGACGCTGCTTGTCGAGCGCTTCAAGGCGCTGCATCTCTTCTTGCAGCTTGGCGATCTTCTCGCTTAGGCGGTCGATCTTCATCGCGCGCGCCTTCGAGCGCTCCTGGCGATCCGCACTTTCGAGCTGGTGGAGGTAGCGTGCGACGCTCTCCTCGATCTGCGCCATACGCCGCTTCATCTTGGCTTCGGTGAAGTTCCGATCGCGGTTGTTGACGGCCTTGAACTTGGAGCCGTCGATCGCGACGCTCGCCTCCGCGAACAGCCCGAGCCTACGACACAGCTCAACGAACCGCGCGCAGACCTTGCGGATCGCAGGGCCATTGTCCTTGCGGAAGTCGGCAATCGTTTTGTGGTCGGGAGCAAGCCGTCGCGTCAGCCACATCACCTCGACGTTGCGGCCAGCCTCGCGCTCCAAGCGCCGGCTCGAGTGCACCGCGTTGAGGTAGCCATAGATGTAGAGCTTCAAGAGAACCGAAGGATGATAGGACGGCCGGCCCGTCGTTTTCGGGTCCACACCCGCGAAGCCCAACTCTGCAAGATCCAGTTCGTCGACATAGACGTCGATTACGCGAACCGGCTTGTCCTCGCCCACCCAGTCCTCAAGGCTTTCCGGAAACAAGGTCGCCTGCTCCCGATCCGCCCCCTCGACAAAACGCTTCATCAGATCCCCCGCGGAGTGACTCCTCGCAGAATCCTAACAGCGTTCGCGTTTTGAAACAGCCAGGGTCAATCGCAGCCCCCTGCCACTGAGGCCACACATCTCGAATAGCCGCCCGTAAAGGGGACATCGTCCCTGTTCAGGCAATCACCCACACTCCTCTGGCGGCCAGCCAACTCCCCCCTCACCCTACCTTCTTGACCGCTTTGTACAACAGCTCCAGGTCCTCGGGGCGGGACATGCGGTGTTCGCCGTCGGCGACTTCGATCAACTCGATGCAATCGGGATTGATGACTTCGCGTATGCGGCGGGTGTGGTCGGCGGGGACGTCCTTATCCAGCAAACCTTGAAGGATGACGATGGGGCGGCCGGGATCAAACACTTCGCCTGAGAAAAGGTGGTTGCGGCCTTCCTCTATAAAGGACTTGGTGATCGGCAGTGGGTCGCCGTATTCGGAAGGCCGGTAGGTGACGCCCTTTTTCATAACTTCGGCTTGCGCCTCGGGCGGCATCTCTTTCCATATCAGCTCTTCTGTTAAATCCCAGGCGGGGGCGATCAGAACCAGCGCCTTGACGCGTTCTGCTTCGGCCGGGTCGTTGCGCAGCAAATCGCGCAGCAGCAGAAGTGCCAGATGACCACCGGTCGATGAGCCGATCAAGACTTGCGGGCCATGCGTCACCTTGTTGAAGATGGCGCGCGTTTCGTCCAACCAGTCGCCCAGGGTCGCCTTGAGGAAATCGCCACCGGAGGCGCCGTGACCAGAGTAATCAAAGCGCGTCAGGCCGTAGCCGTTTTGGGGCGCCCATTCGGCAAGCGCTGTTGCTTTGGTGGAGCCCATGTCCGACTTGAGACCGATGAGCCATATCAGCCCGGTGCCGTCGCTTGTCGGTGGCGGCTGATGTAGAAAGGCGATGCGGCGGGGCTCGGGCGTCCCCACCTCGAGGAATTGCGGTTCTTCTACGCTCATTTTAGAGAAAGTCTCCTGTTGCCCATCGGTGCGTCTGCCAATTCCGGCCGACTATCGTTTCCCGTCCTCCTGCAACGCTAGGTTCACATCGTGACGACAGACCGGCCGACCATAATGCAGATCATCCCCGATCTCGATACCGGTGGAGCGGAACTCTCGGCAATTGAGATCGCTGGAGCCGTCACCGTGGCCGGTGGGCGGGCGATCGTGCTGTCGCGCGGCGGGCGGCTTGAAGCCGATCTCGAAGTTGCCGGGGGTGAACTCTACAGGTTTCCAGCGGCGACCAAGAATCCCATGCGGATACTGGCCAACGCTTTCGAGATCGGCCGGCTCGCCAAGCAGTTCGGGGCGACGCTGATTCATGCCCGTAGCCGGGCGCCGGCATGGAGTGCGTTGATCGCCGCAAGGCGGGTCGGTGTGCCATTCGTGACGACTTACCATGGTGCCTATAACGAAACGGGGCCGGTCAAACGCCTCTATAATTCGGTGATGGCGCGGGCCGATCTTGTGATCGCCAATTCGCACTACACGGCGGGGCTAGTGCAGGACCGTTACGGCACACCTGAGAACCGCCTCCGGGTGATCCATCGCGGAGTGGACATGGAGCGCTTCGATCCGGCGGCGATCTCCGCAGAGCGGGTGGTGGCGCTGCGAAATGCCTGGGGGCTGCGCGACGGCGAGCGGGCCGTGCTGCATCCCGCGCGGCTGACGAGCTGGAAGGGGCAGGCGGCAGTGATCGGCGCCACGCAAAAACTGATGGCAAGCGGGCGCCTCAACGGCGTGGTCGTCATCCTGGCGGGAGATGCGCAAGGGCGGGAAGCCTACGCGGAATCGCTGAAGGCGCAGATCGCGCAAGGAGGACTTGAGGGCAACGTCCGTCTAGTCGGCCATGTCGCGGATATGCCCGCAGCATTCGCGGCCAGTGCGGCGGCAATTGTCGCTTCGGTGGAACCTGAAGCGTTCGGGCGCACGGCAACCGAGGCGCAGGCGATGGGGTGTCCGGTGATCGCAACCAACATCGGTGCTCCACCTGAAACGGTTCTATCGGAGCCCGCGGTGACAAAAAACGAAGCAACCGGTTGGCTCGTTCCACCCGGTGACGCGGAAGCCCTGTCGCAGGCGCTAGCGCGGTTGCTTGAGTTGCCCGCCGAAGAGGTTTCGGCGATGGCAGAAAGATCACGCAGCCGCGTGTCTGAGCAATTCTCGCTTAACTCCATGAAAACGAAGACACTTGCCGTTTATGACGAACTGCTCCAAACCGAACTGAGGAAGAGCTTTCTGCGTTCAAGCCGTTCATAATTGAGCGCATCACCTTCTCTGCTATTGACTTGCTGGAGCTTCTTACAGAATCTCTTTCGCACTTACTCAATCTGTTGATCGAGTTGCAGCTGCTGCTTGTGCGGCGCCCAATGTTCATCAGACGTCAAATGACCCAGTGGCTATTAAAGGAGAAATGCCATCCGCCGCCCACACCGTTCCGCGCTGCCGCGTGAGCCAGCCGGACCTAGAACTAATGACGCCATTCGGGCGCGCGAAGTGCGCCTCATCGACGAAGAAGGAGAAAATGTCGGCGTTGTAGATACGAACGCTGCGCTTGAGCGCGCCGTTAACGCCAATCTTGATCTCGTCGAGATTTCTCCTGACGCGGAACCGCCGGTCTGCAAGATCATGGACTACGGCAAGTTCAAGTTCGAGCAGCAGAAGAAAGCCGCCGAGGCGCGTAAGAAACAAAAGACCGTCGAGATCAAAGAGATCAAGATGCGTCCGGCTATCGACGACCACGACTACGATGTGAAGGTTCGCGCCATTAGGCGGTTCTTCGAGGGGGGCGATAAGGTCAAAGTGACGTTGCGCTTCCGTGGCCGAGAGATGGCCCACCAGGAACTAGGCCGGCAGGTGCTCGAGCGGGTCAAAGCCGAGGTCGAAGGAATCGCTAAAGTTGAAAGCGAACCCCGGATGGAAGGTCGCCAGATGGTGATGGTGCTGGCGCCTCGCTAATCCAGGGACGTGCGTGTCTCCAAGGGCAAGGGCTCGTCAATCCAACGACAGGCTGTGTCAGGGCTCTAATGCCCTGACGGCGTCGGGGGCTTAGAACGCAACTGTCACCCTTGGAACAGCCGCACCCCAATCCCTTTGCCAAAAGCTAAAGCAGCGAAGTGTCCTGCGTTGCGGGACGCCGTTCATGCGTAGCTTTTGGCGAGGCGAAAATGACAGTGTCCATCAAGATCAGAACTGCGAGCCGCGCCGACGCCAGCGCGCTCTTTGCCATGCAAGCGCTGTCGCTGCGGCGGCTTGCTAGTGGCTTCTACGAGCCTGAAGTGCTGGAAGCATTCATTACTCAAGGCCCGATGGATCTGGTGATGTTGGACGGCGACCGCTACTTCGTCGCCGAGGCCAACGGGCACATTCTCGGATCCGGGGGTTGGTCTCCAAATGTACCGGGATACCACGCATCCTTCGATCAGTTGGACACTGACACCGGCATGCCCTCGGCCGTGGTCCGGGGCCTATTCGTCCACCCCGATGCCGCCCGACGGGGCGTCGCCAGCGCGTTGATGATGCGGGTCGAGGCGGAAATCCGCGCAGCCGGCTTCAATACGGCCTCGCTGTACGCGACGCTGAGCGGGATCCCGTTTTATCGGCGGCGCGGGTGGCGTGGTGGACTGCCGGTCGCCGTCGACCTGCCGGGTGGACATTCCCTGGTCGGATTGAGCATGACAAAGCAGCTCATGGGTGAACTGAAAGCGGCTGCTTGAGCTGGCTCAGAAACTGACCTATCCCGCCGAAGGGCCAAGGATAAGGTAAAGACCAAGGGTGAACGGGATCATGAAAATGATTGCCGTGACCAAGGCGTTCATAAAGCGACTGCCAAAGCTCAGAACATTTCCCGCAAACGCAACAACGAACATTAGCGCACCAGCCATCAGAAGCGGTGGCGCGGAAACCTCGTCACCAGTCAGAAGCAACGTGCCCGCAATTACGACCATCAGCAGGAGCGCGGTAACCAGCGCACTGATGAAGCGGTTTTCAAATGACAGCACGTTGGCGAAGTAGTCTATGAGGAACGTGCCGATGAACGCCGCCGCTAGGACGGCCACGTTGAGTTGAACGAAGTCCATGAAATCCATTGTTTCCTCTCCGCTGGATGCAATTTATGCTTTTGGTCCGCCTTTACCCCACTGGTGCAGGTCGTTAGCACAGCTCGCACAATACTGAAAACAATCACGAGCGGGCCTCTTCGTGCAGCTGGCTGGTGGACGAAGATTGCGCAGCCAGTGGCTGTGCTTGCCAGTTGCCAAGGCGTTTTTTGCGCTGTATAAAGCGCGCTTGCAAGTCGCCCGGCGGGGCATGCCGTGGCGACTTTTGCGCTTCAGAACAATGGCTCGATGAGCAGACCTTTCAGTCTGCGCAGCGGCACGCCAGCTGCCACTGCAGCGGCAAGGTGCAACGCGAGCCGCATAAGGAGAATAGCAAAATGCCCAAGCAGAAAACCAAAGCCAGCGCCAAGAAACGGTTCAAGTTCACGGCGACGGGGAAGGTGAAGGTCGCGCAGGCCGGCAAGCGGCACGGCATGATCAAGCGGCACGCGAAATTCATCCGCAATGCGCGGGGAACAGCGGTGCTGTGCGAGTTTGACGAGAAAATCGTCAAGAAATACATGCCCTACAACCGCTAATCCGGCCGTCATCCTCCGGCCTTCCACAACACTTCCGTCAATTAAGCCAAAGCAAGTGAGCAAGAACCATGGCACGCGTAAAACGCGGCGTGACCGCCCACGCCAAGCATAAAAAAGTCCTCGACGCCGCAAAGGGTTATCGCGGACGTCGCAAGAACACCATTCGAGTTGCCAAACAGGCCGTCGAGCGGGCACTGCAGTATCAGTATCGCGACCGCAAGCGCCGCAAGCGCACTTTCCGGGCGCTTTGGATCCAGCGTATTAACGCCGCCGTGCGTGAGGCCAGCGAAAACGAAATGACCTACGGTCGTTTTATCGACGGCCTCAGCAAGGCCGGGATCGAAGTCGACCGCAAGGTGCTGGCGGATATCGCCGTGCACGATGCGGACGCCTTCAAGGCGCTCGTCAGCCAAGCGCAATTCGCCGTTGCCAAGGCGCAGACGGCCGCTGCTTAAGGCAGCCGTTCGGGCGGATTGGCGAAGCGCCGTCCGCCGCGCGCAGTCGCGGTACAGATCCTTTGCGGATGGCACCTGGTGCTGGCCCGCTTTCCGCCTCAACTTGCTTTACGCGCCACAAAGATCATGACCGATACGAGCGACCTCGGAATCCTCGAATCCGACCTCCTGAAGGCGATCGACGCTGCGGCGGATCTGATGGCCCTGGAAGAAGTGCGCATCGCCGCGCTGGGAAAAAAAGGCACCGTCTCCCAGCAGATGCAGCGCCTCGGCAAACTGGCGCCGGAGGAACGCAAGGCCTTCGGGCAATCGGTCAACGTGGTAAAGGCCCGCGTTTCGGAAGCCTTGGAGGCGCGCAAAGCGACCCTCGAGGAAGCCGCGCTTGAGGAGAGGCTGGCTACGGAAACGGCAGACATCACGCTGCCTGTAAGGCTTGGTCCGCTGGCCGAGGGGCGTGTGCATCCAGTTTCGCAAGTGATGGACGAACTCGCCGAGATCTTCGCCGACCTTGGTTTCTCGGTTGCCGAAGGTCCGGACATCGAAACCGACGACTACAACTTCACCAAGCTGAATATCCCCGAGGAGCATCCCTCGCGTCAGGACCACGACACGTTCTATTTCAAGCCGGACGAGGACGGATCGCGGCTGGTTTTGCGCACGCACACGTCGCCGGTGCAGATCCGAACAATGCTCAATACCAAGCCGCCGATCCGCATTATCGCGCCAGGGCGAGTCTACCGTTGCGATTCCGACCAGACGCACACACCGATGTTCCACCAGATAGAAGCACTGGTGATCGATAAAGAGACGCACATGGGGCACCTGAAATGGGTTCTCGAAGAGATGTGCAAGGCGTTCTTCGAGGTCAACGAAGTCAAAATGCGTTTCCGTGCCTCGTACTTCCCATTCACGGAGCCGTCCGCGGAGATCGACATCGACGCCGACGCAATCGGCAAGCCCGGTTCGTGGCTGGAAATCGGCGGTTGCGGGATGGTCCACCCGAACGTGCTGAGAAACTGCGGACTTGATCCAGATGTCTACCAGGGCTTTGCCTTCGGCATGGGCATCGACCGCATGGCGATGCTGAAATACGGCATCCCGGATTTGCGCGCCTTTTTCGCTGCCGATCTGCGCTGGCTGAAGCATTACGGCTTCTCCGTGCTCGACCAGCCGTCGATTTCAGGCGGGCTGTCGGGCTGAGCGAACCCGCGTTTCGCTGGACCCCAATCATCCGCAGACGTTAACCACATCCCCGCCCGGGACAGCGCCCGTCCGCCATCTCCGGTAGTGTTCGCCCCGAAATCAGGAACCCGCGTCACCGCACATTATTGCGGTCCGCGGGCAGTGGCTCGCGCGGGAGGACGTGCATATGGCAAAACTCGATCGGTCGTTAAAGCTGGGCGATAAGAACGGGAACGTAACCATCGAACTCGATGGCGCGGGGGGCAACGCCCACTTCGGCGGCGGAGGCGCTAACGCCGACATCCGCCTCTTCAACGCCGACGGACAGATGTGCGTTCTCATCGACGGCGGCGATTCCAACATCATCGCTGGCGGGAACGGCAGCGAAGGCGATATCGCACTGCTGAACTCGAGCGGAGAGCAAACGCTGCACATCGACGGCGGCGAGGCCAACATCATTCTCGGCGGAGATGGAGCGCAAGGCGATATCGCGCTGCTCAACGGTATGGGCCGGCAGACCGTCCACGTCGACGGTGGCGACGGCAACATCATCCTTGGAGGCAATGGCGCCGAGGGTGACATCGGCTTGGTCAACGAGCGCGGCAGGCAGACCGTCCATATCGACGGCGGCGAAGGCAACATCACCCTTGGCGGCAACGGCAGCCAGGGTGACATCACGCTGCTTGACCATCGCGGAAAACAGACGATCACACTGGACGGTGGAGAAGGCAACGCCGTCCTTGGCGGCAATGGCAGCGAAGGCGATATCACGCTGGTCAATGGACGCGGGCGGCAAACCATCCACCTCGACGGCGGTGACGGTAACATCTGGCTCGGCGGCAACGGTAGCGTCGGCGACATCACATTGATGCACCGTAAGGGGCAGCAGACCATCCACCTCGATGGCGGAGACGGCAACATCATTCTCGGTGGTAATGGAGCGGAGGGCGATCTGGCGCTGGTCGATGAACGCGGCCAGCAAACCGTTCACATCGACGGTGGGGAAGGCAACGTCACGCTCGGCGGCAACGGGCACGACGGCGACATCATAATGACGACGTCGTCAGGGGTTTGTCGCATCGAACTTGAAGCTCACGATGGCAACATCCGCGCCAATAATGCGCAGGGCGAGACGACCGTCGAGATCATTGGCGGCTCAGGCGAGATCAAGGTCAAAGGCGACAACGTCCAGGGTGCCGACCACGTTTTCGCGGCCGATTATGACCTGGTGCCGCTGGCTCAGGTTGAAGAGTTCATTTCCGCAAATCGCCATCTACCAGGCGTTGCTCCGGCTGCAACCATGCGCGCGGAAGGAGTCGGCATGAGCCAATTGGCTATGCAGCTTTTGGAAAAGGTCGAAGAGCTGACCCTGCACGCGATTAAGCAGGACCGGCGCATCGCAGCCTTGGAACGCAAACTCAAGGCCAAGAAATAATATCGTTGAACGCATACTAAATCGGCGGCTGGAACCCTTGATCCCAGCCGCCGTCTTCGTCTTATGCTTCGAGGAGTGCGACCGCCTCAGCGCATCAGTGAGCGCAGGATGCCCCACAGGATCGAACCGCCACCGCCGCCGCCAACGCCGGTCAGAAGGCCACTGATAATCTGCTCCAAAACTCCGGTGCCGACGAGGCCGGCAACGATCGGACCCAGAGTGTCTCCGAACAAGTAGGTGCAAATGATGACGGCGATCATGCCGACGATCGAATCCGAGCCGCGGCCGGAACCGCGAAACATCGAGCCAAAAAGATTACCGCCGATCAGGCCGCCGCCAGCGCCCGCCGCCAGCGCCCGCCGCCAGCGAAATGAGCTGTTCCATTGTTCTTTCCCCTGTTCTTGCCGGTGTATCGCCGAAAGCCAATTCGGCACTGTTGCATTAGCAGGAATACAAGATGCGCATAACCGTCGGAAACGAAGGACTTAATCTTGCGCATCTTTATAATCAGAGCGATGGCGGCCGCGTCGGGCGGGAGCTGTGATTTCAACCTCGAATCTCGCCCCCGGTTGCCTTGCCGACAGCGGCAATCACGTTGTCTGAGACGGCATCGATCTCCTTGTCGGTCAAGGTCGAGCCGACGGGTCGCAGCGTCACTTCAATGGCAAGGGACTTCTTGCCATCTTCGGCGAGTTTGCCACCTTCGAAGAGGTCGAACACGCTGACCGACGTGATGAGCTTCTTATCGGCATTCTGGGCGGCGCGCACGACATCGCCAGCGGCGACGCCGGTATCCAGCACAAAGGCGAAATCGCGCCGCACAGGCAATAGATCCATGTTGTCCAGCCGGGCCCTTTTGCGGCTCTTTTTCTTTTCTGGCGGCAGCGCATTGAGGAAGATCTCGAAGCCGACCACCGGCCCCTCGACATCGAGGGCCGCAAGGATGCGCGGGTGGAATTCACCGAAATGGGCCAGCGCGACCTTGGGGCCCAGCCGGATAACGCCAGAACGTCCGGGATGGAACCAGCTCGGTGCATCGGGGGTAATCATCAGCTTGGCGGGATCGAGGCCGAGTGCTGCCAGAACGGCAGCGACATCGGCCTTTGCATCGAAGAGCCCGGCGTCGCTGGCCGCCCCCTGCCAATGCCGGCCACCGCCGGTTAGGATGGCGGTGCCGGCGCGCACGCCGGACGCGCACTGCAACTGGTCATCAGCCGCCGCGCCGCGGTAGGCCTGTCCAAGTTCAAACAAACCAACGTCGGCGAAGCCACGATTCCGGTTGCGCTGTACGGCGGTCAACAGGCCCGGCAGGAGACTTGGCCGCATATTACTGAGTTCTCTGGAAATCGGATTGTCGAGAACCAGTTCGGCTTGTCCTCCGCCGAACGCCGCTGCTTCGGTATCGGGAACGAAGGACCAGGTGACCGCTTCGACGAGGCCGCGTGCGGCAAGCGTGCGACGGGCACGGCTGGCGCGCCGCTGGCTGCTGGTCAGCACCGGACGGGCCACGCCCGTTACGCGCGGCATTGGCGTCGAAGGAACGTTATCGATACCGGCGATGCGGGTGACTTCCTCAACGAGGTCGGCGGGGCCGTGGATGTCAGGCCGCCAGCTCGGCACGGCAACCTTCAGCGTTGTTCCCTTACCCGTGACCGTGCAACCAAGCGCTTGCAGCGTATTCTTGATTTCGCTGGTGGCCAGCTGCAATCCGGTTAGACGCTCGACCTGGCCGGTGTCGAACTCGATCTTGAGGTCGGCTTTCGGCGGCGCACCGGCAACTTCGGCACGGGAAGGTTTGCCGCCGGTCAACTTGAGGATCATTTCGGTGGCGAGGTCGAGGCCGGGCCGCACAGAAGCTGGGTCGACACCACGTTCAAAGCGGTAGCGGGCGTCTGTCACGAGGCCGGCCTTACGGCCGGTGGCGGCGGTCCGGACCGGATCGAACCAAGCGCTTTCAATCAGCACGTTGGTGGTTTCTTCAGTGCAGCCGGTGGCCTCGCCGCCGATGACGCCGCCAAGGCCCAAGAGGCCACTGTCGTCAGCGATAACGCACATCGCGTCGTCGACCTCGTGGGTCTTGCCGTCGAGGCCTAGGAACGACTCGCCAGACTTACCCAGGCGCGCGCGAACGGCACCGTTCAACTTGTCGGCGTCGTAGACGTGCAGGGGACGGCCACGGTCGAAGGAGATATAGTTGGTGACGTCAACGAGGGCATTAATGGGCCGCAGGCCGATCGCCTCGAGGCGGTCTTGCAGCCAAGCCGGCGAGGGACCGTTTCTGACGCCCTTGACGTAGCAGCCAGCGAACACCGGGCAGGCATCTTCGGTTCCCTTGGCGAATTCGAGCTCGATCGCAACGGGACAATCGTAATCGCCCTCAACTTGCGCCAGCTCCGGTTCGGATTTCAACTTACCTAGGCCGGCGGCGGCCAGATCCCGCGCGATCCCGCGCACGCCGGTACAATCAGGACGGTTGGGTGTGAGGCCAACGTCGATCACGGGATCATCAAGACCGGCGGCTTTGGCGTAGGGTTCACCGATGGACCCAGCATGGGATTCGTCGACGTCGATGATGCCCTCGCTATCGTCCGACAGCTCCAATTCGGCGGCCGAGCACATCATACCGTTGGAAACGACGCCGCGGACCGGGCGCTCGACGAGGGTGACATCGAGGCCGGGCACGTAAGTCCCTATCGGTGCGAAGACGCCCAACATGCCGGCACGCGCGTTGGGTGCGCCGCAGACGACCTCGACGGGCTTCTCCCCTGGGGCCACCTCAACCTGCAGCACCTGAAGTTTGTCGGCGTTTGGGTGTTTTCTGGCCTCAAGAACACGCGCAATACGGAAACTCGCGAGCTTCTCGCCGGGGTTCTCGACACCGTCGACTTCCAGGCCGATTGCCGACAGCTTGGTCGTGATCTGATCCAGCGTTGCCGCCGTCTCAAGGTGGTCCTTCAGCCAGGACAACGTGAATTTCATTCGGTCTAACCTTCAATCATCATAGTCGGAGTGCAGGGCCGTTTGCCCGTGGGAACATCAGGAGGGGGTAGACTGATCGCGGCGTGCTGGCCTAAGGCGCAGGCGCAATCCGCGGCGACGCAAACCCTCGTTACTCGCCTCCAATCCGTAAGAGCGGCGCGCACGCGCGATGCGAACCCAGATCCAGACGAACGACACCAAAATGCGCATCAGCGTCAAGGCATAGTAGATCCTGAACACGAAGCAATAGACGACGAACCAGCTATTCGACCGGTTCATCAGGATCGGAGACATCGACAGCTCGAAGTGCTCCATGATGTCGAAGAAGCCGCCGCGCAGAACGAGGTCGAGGGTAAACATGGCGGCGCCGATGGGGCCGGCTGCAACTGGCTCTCCGCTGCGGTAGATGAATAACGGATAGCCCGCCGACTGCAGCATCAGACAACTGACCGTGAACAGCACATAGAACACGAGCATCGAGATGCCCATGAACCGGTAGTACAAAACCGCATGGCGCAAGGTCTCAACGCTGAAGCCGTACTGAATCCAGCTGTCGAGATCTCGGTGTTTCATGTCGTGGTAGAACCACGTCAGAACAGCGACAACGACCATGGCGATCGATAAAACGACCGCGAATGTGATCGATAGGCTCATGAGTTCAAAGCATTGGCTAGCGCCGACAATCCGGTCTTTCCGAAGCGCTGAAAGTGTCCGGGCCGTTGGATTACGCGCCGGCATCAGCCGCGCATACGCCGAAGCAATCGCGGCGTCGGGTAACTGTCAGCGGGAAGGCCGTACTTGATCTGCATCTTCTTGACGGCGGCGCGCGTCTTCGAGCCGATGATACCGTCGATCTTGCCGACATCGAAGCCACGTCGGGCCAAAATCCGCTGTAACTCCTTCGCCTCTCTCAGCGATAGCGCCGGGATGTCGCGGTCGCGCCCCTGCATGGGCCCGCCGGTGCGACCAATGCGGGTCGCCAGGTACGCCGCCGTGATGCAGTAGCTAAGGGAGTGATTCCACTGCGTGTAAACGTCGAAGTTGGAATAGGCCAGGAAGGCTGGCCCTTTACGGCCCATCGGAAGCACAAGCGAGGTTGGCATATCATCGGGTTTGAGTGGACGGCCCTTGGCGTCGGTGACACCCCATTCGGCCCATTGTGAGCGCGGCAGCTTGATTGAGAGGTCGGCTTTCTCCCAGGGCAGATTGGAGGGCATGCGGACTTCCTGCAGCCAGGGTTCACCGCGCCGCCAGCCCAGGTGCTTGATGAAGGCGGCGGTCGTGCCGATGATATCGGCATCGCTTTTGAACAGGTTGCGGGTACCGTTGCCGTCGTAATCGACTGCGTGCTCGAGATAATGCTTGGGCAGAAACTGGGTTTGGCCCATTTCTCCGGCCCATGAGCCAATCATATCTCTGGGCTTAACCCAGCCTTTGTCGAGGATTTTTAGCGCATACATCAATTCGCCGGTGAACAGCTCCTTGCGGCGACAATCATAGGCGAGCGTAGCCAGTGCCCGCAGAATCGAGTACTTGCCCATGCCAACGCCGAAATCACTCTCAAGAGCCCAAAAGGCGGTGATTACCTCCGGAGGGACACCGTAATCGCGCTCGGCCCGCTCAAAGATTTCACGGCGCTTTTCGATCTTGCGGCGACCGGTTTTGATGCGGTTATCAGTGGCCAGCCTCTTGGAGAATGTGGCAAAGCTTTGCGCAAAGAAGCCCTGCCGCCGATCGCGACTAATGATTTTTCTGTCAAGAGTCACACCATCGAGGGCGCGGGAAATTGTGCGCTGGGAAATGCCTTCCGCCCGCGCTTGACGCTTAAAGTTGTTCAACCAAGTAGAGAATCTGCCGGAGTTGGTACACTCGGCCGCAGCATGTTCTGGAAACGAAGCGACGGAGGCGAAGGCAACCAACAGCGTCGCGATCATTATTGGACCGTAGGCCAGTCTCGCCATGGATCATCCTCAGTCTTGCTCGGGCAGCACAGGCCCACAATTTTCCATGCCGGCAACTGAACTTCAACGGCAGCCACCGTCAAGTCGGCTGTCCACGCAAAGAATGATGCGGGGTTTGTAGTATCAAAATGACGATGCGGCGGATCCCGATCTGTGGACTCACCGAAACAGCGCGCAGGTAAACCCGCACGCCTCCAATAAAGTAAAGTCACCAACCCGGTGACGCTACTTCTTGTCATTCAAGTTGTTCGACCACATCGACATGGCGGAGGCCATGTTGCGCTGCCACATCTCGGCAGCCTGCATCCACATTTGGAACGGTGCCATCGCCATGCCGGCCATGCCGGGCATACCAGGCATACCAGGCATACCAGGCATATTGGGCATGCCAGGCATCGAGCCCGCACCAGGACCACCCATGCCCATCGATTGGAGCTTCTTGAACTGTTCCATGAAGTCCGCAGGCGAGGCCATACCCATGTCGGGCGCCTTAATTTGCAGCGACCAGGCATCCATCAACTGGTCCATCATCTGCAGCTGCATGCGGGAGGCTTCCTGCATCTGACCGCGAGCCGAGTTGATCATTGCGTCGGGCCAGCCCATGGCGCGGCTAGCTTGCGCCATCTGATCGAAGACCTTGCTCGAGTAGTTCTCATTTGCGCGAGCCATCTCGTCACGCCACTGAGCCAGCGCATCAAAGGCTGCTCCTGCGGCCTTCCGCGCATCGTCGGAGAGCCCCTGGGCTCCTGAAATTTCGGACTTCGCCATCGCTGTTGCTCCTCGCGCTGGATTAATTACTCGCTACAGTTCTGTCCACCGGTCCGCACCGTTTCCAACATCACGGGTCGGTCTAAAGAACACCGGCAGCTGAGGCTTGCCTAACGCATACCGGAAGTTTTGCAAAATCAGACTGTCGTCGCAAATCAACTCGGGGCGGATCATGCTGCAAGGAACTTGACGTTCCTGCAAGAGATTCCGGTGGTCTGGGCGGGTTCTTTCTCAATTACTCGACCATCAAATGCTCCTTTCGGCCAAACGGGCGTAGAAACCAGCACTGGCTGCCGTCACGGCATGGAGGTCGCGTCGAAGTGGTCTTTGCGCCCTTCTTGCCGGTGGTGTAAACGAGCGCGATGACCGACACATCACACATCCGCAACTTCTCAATCATCGCACACATTGATCACGGCAAGTCGACTTTGTCGGATCGGCTCATCCAGCTCACCGGCGGACTGACACAACGCGAGATGAAGGAGCAGATCCTCGAACTCGATGGATATCGAGCGCGAACGTGGGATCACGATCAAGGCACAAACGGTGCGGCTTGATTATAGGCACACTGATGGAGCGACCTATCAGCTCAACCTTATGGACACGCCGGGGCACGTCGATTTCGCCTACGAGGTGTCACGCTCTTTGGCCGCCTGTGAAGGAGCAATCCTGGTCGTTGACGCGTCGCAAGGGGTGGAAGCGCAGACACTTGCGAATGTATACACGGCACTCGACAACGATCTAGAGATCCTGCCGGTCTTGAATAAAGTCGATCTCCCGGCCGCCGACGTCGACCGTGTTAAGGAGCAGGTCGAAGATGTCATCGGTCTTGACGCTTCGGATGCCATACCGATCTCCGCAAAGACTGGGAAGAACGTCGAGGCTGTGTTGGAGGCCATCGTCGAGAGGCTGCCGCCGCCCAAGGGCGATGCGACCAAACCGCTGCAAGCGATGCTCGTCGACAGCTGGTATGACGCCTACCTCGGTGTGATCGTATTGGTCCGTGTGATCGATGGCGTCTTGAAAAAGGGGCAAAAGGTCAAGCTTATGTCGACAGGGGCCGTGCATCCCGTCGAGCGGGTTGGCATTTTCAGGCCCAAGCAGGAGATGCTGCAGCAGCTCGGCCCGGGTGAAATCGGGTTTTTCACCGCCGCCATCAAGGAGGTCGCCGATACGCGTGTCGGTGACACCATCACGGATGAAAGGAAGCCGTGCGCGACACCGCTGCCGGGTTTTCGGCCCGCCCAGCCTGTCGTCTTTTGTGGGCTGTTCCCGCTTGACGCCGCGGATTTCGAGGATCTGCGCGAGGCGATGGCGCGGTTGCGGCTCAACGATGCCAGCTTCTCATTCGAAACGGAAAGCTCGGCAGCGCTTGGCTTCGGCTTTCGCTGCGGTTTCCTCGGGCTGCTGCACCTGGAGATCATCATCGAGCGGCTGGAGCGCGAGTTCAACCTCGATCTCATCACCACGGCACCATCGGTGGTCTATCACATCCATATGTCCGACGGGACCTTGACGGAGATGCACAACCCGGCCGACATGCCCGACGTTGTGAAAATCGACCGCATGGAGGAGCCTTGGATCCAAGCGACAATCATGGTCCCTGACGAGTATCTCGGGCCGGTCTTGAAACTGTGCCAGGAACGGCGGGGCCGTCAAAAGGATCTTACCTACGCTGGCAGCCGTGCCATGGTGGTCTACGAATTGCCGCTCAACGAGGTCGTGTTCGACTTCTATGACCGTTTGAAATCGATCTCGAAGGGGTACGCTTCGTTCGACTATCAATTGGTCGGATACGAGCCGAGCGACCTTGTCAAAATGTCGATCCTAGTCAACGCGGAGCCGGTTGACGCCCTGTCGATGATCGTCCACCGGAGCCGCGCCGAAAACCGCGGCAGGGTTATGTGTGAAAAGCTCAAGGATCTAATCCCGCAGCACATGTTCCAGATACCGGTTCAGGCAGCTATCGGCGGGCGGATCATTGCACGCGAGACGATCCGGGCGTTGCGGAAGGATGTTCTAGCGAAGTGCTACGGCGGGGACATCTCGCGGAAGCGGAAGCTTTTGGACAAGCAGAAGGCCGGTAAAAAGAAAATGCGCCAGTTCGGGAAGGTGGAGATTCCACAGGAAGCCTTTATTGCCGCACTGAAGATGGACGACAACTGAGCAAATTTAAGCCGGCGGTCGCTTTTAGATTGTGAGGGCAACGGCACTGATCAGTGGTGCGACGGCGAGCTCTGGGGGATGCTGCTTTGGAGCTGCGAGGCGCGCAGGTCATGTTCGATGACCTTGGCCTGCTTGTCGTCTCCAGCGAGCATGTGAACGTGCACCTCGTTGGCGCCCAATGTCGCGCCGAGCCTGCGGATCTCCGCGAGATTCAGGGACGTTGCACGATTTGTTGTATGTCCTGCCGCAAGCACGGTTTGGAAGCCGCAATCTTCCTTGCGGACGAGCAGATAGTTCACATGCGGCACTTCGGGGCAATCGATGAGTGAGTGCACGGTGTGAATGTAACGCTTTCCCGAGGCGCCGATCCAAAATTGGAGAGTTGCCGTGTCGGCTTGGTCACCGCGACCGTTTGAGTCTGCGGTCGACTGCAAGATGGTACCCGTGGCAGGTGCTGGAGCCCGCTCTTTCGCCTGCCGGAACTTTAGTACTTGTGCGCACATAAACGACGTCTCACTTAATCGGAATCTGGGAACTCCGACCTACTCTACCCATGATCGAGCATAGATCGGATTAGTTGGGCACGACCAGCAACAATGCGACATGATCACGCTATTTTTTATGCCTGTGAACTGAGCGCCGGAAGTGTCTGTACTCCAACGTGTTCGACGCCTCTTACTCAATCGATAAACAGTTAACGAGTGTTTAAGGACCGCAAATCCTCGATCGACACGAGAGACGCTGAGACCAATTAGTCACACTGGGAAAAACCGCAGCGTTCACATGTCCAACAGCCTTCACGGCGGACGTAGCCCGACAATCCGCAACGCGGACACTGGCGTTGTCGATCGCTGTCGCCCGACACCAACTTGTCAGCGGGTGCCGATGGACTTGGGATGCCTCCGGCCATGCCAATACCGCGGTTTGGTACCTCCGTCTCGGCGATCAACTCGGGCGCGGATTGATCTGCGGCCTCCTCAACAAACCCGATGCGCTGCATGTGACCTTCTATAATCTGCCCGATAGCAGCCTGTAGGCTTGGCACATAGCGGCCGGAGACCCAGCCTCCACCTTGCGGATCGAAGATCGCCTGAAGCTCCTCGGCGACGAAAGAAACGTCACCGCCACGGCGGAAGACCGCGGAGATCATGCGTGTCAGGGCCACGGTCCAGGCGTAGTGCTCGAGGCTCTTGGTGTTGATGAAGATCTCGAACGGGCTGCGGTGGCGGCCGTCGCGCTCCATGTCATTGATGGTGACGTAGAGGGCGTGGTCGCTACCAGGCCATTTTAGCTTGTATGTCATGCCGTGGAGGGCCGACGTACGCTCAAGCGGCTTGGATAAGTAGATCACCTCACCGGCTTGCTCGCCGCCAGTAGAGCCGGCCGCCGCCGCTTCGGACAGCGTCGTGGGCGAGGCCGCTGACGGCGGCACTGGCGCAGTTGCGGTGGCGGAAGCGGAAGCGGAAGCGGAAGCGGACTGGCTATCGGAGTCCGTTGCCGCTGGCAAGAGGACGGCACCACGCAGCGGAGAAGGCCGATAGGTGGTACAGCCCTTGAGACCAAGTTCGTAGGCCTGGCGATAGACGTCTTTGAAGTCGTCGAAAGCAAGATCCTCGGGGACATTTATGGTTTTTGAGATCGAGCTGTCGCAATAGCGCTGTACTGCCGACTGCATTCTCAGGTGGTCCAGAGGCTTGAGATCACCGGCACGTACGAAATGGTCTGGCAGCGCCGTGCCCTCCGGTGAGGCCGATTTGAATTTAGCGTAGGCATAGTCCTCGACCGTTTCGGTATGCGAATTGCCTTCGGCTGTAAGGACCTTGCGCGAGTAGACGAAATCGAACACCGGCTCGATGCCGCTCGAAACATTGCCGGCGAGCAGCGAAACCGTGCCGGTCGGTGCAATGGTCGTCAGACAGCCATTGCGCAAACCCTTTTCGCGGATGGCTTCGACCACCTCGGGGCTGAGCTTTTCGATCATCGGGGAAGTCAGAAATTTTTCCGCATCAAACAACGGATATGGGCCTTTTTCCGCGGCCAGGTCGCTGCTGGTCCTGTAAGCCGCCTCCTGGATGGTCCGCATCCAAGTTTCAGCGAGGTTCATCGCCGGCTCGCTGCCGTAGACCGCGCCACACATGATCAGGGCATCTGCAAGACCGGTGACGCCGAGACCCATGCGGCGCTTGGCCAACGCTTCCCGTTTTTGCTCGGCCAATGGATAATTCGATACGTCTATAATGTCGTCGAGAAAGCGGACCGCGAGAGCGGCCCGGTCGGCGAGTTTGGCGAGATCGAGTTCAGCCTTGGCGGTAAGGGGATCGCGGACGAATGCGGTCAGGTTGAGCGAGCCTAGCAGACAGGCACCATTGGGCGGCAGGGGCTGCTCACCGCAAGGGTTCGTCGCATGGATAGTCTCGCAATAAGCAAGGTTGTTGAGGGCGTTGACGCGATCAATGAAGATGACACCCGGCTCGGAGGAACTCGTAGGTTGCCGACATGATGCGTTCCCACAGTTCGCGGGCACGCACGGTGCGGTGAACCTTATCAGCGAAGGCGAGATCCCAGTTACCGTCGGCGGCGACTGCGTGAATCAGAGCATCGGGCACAAGGACGGACAGATTGAAATTCGTCAAGCGGCCTGCCGTGCCCTTGGCGTCGATGAACTCCTCGATATCTGGATGATCCGCACGCAGGGTTGCCATCATGGCGCCGCGACGCATGCCTGCCGACATGATCGTTCGGCACATCGAATCCCAAACCTCCATGAAGCTCACCGGCCCCGAAGCTTCAGCACCAACGCCGTGAACCATCGCTCCACGCGGACGCAAAGTGGAGAAATCGACGCCTATGCCGCCGCCCATTTGCATAGTCAGGGCCGCATCGCGGACTCCGTCAAAGATGCCGCCGAGATCGTCGGGAACCTCTGCCATGACGAAGCAATTGAACAGCGTCACCCGCCGCCCGCTGCCCGCACCCGCCAGAATCCGACCACCCGGCAGGAAGCCGAAGTCCGACATCGCTTCATGGAACTTTTTTGCCCACCGCTGGCGCACGCACTTGCCGCCGGATTCAGCGGAAGCCGCCGCCGTGGCTGCCCGGGAGAACGTGTCGGCAACTGAATTGTCGATCGCGGATCCGTCCTCATCGCGCAATCGATACTTCAGATTCCAAATCTCTTCAGCGATGGACAATATTGCTATTCCGTCAGAAAGGGGCTCCGCATCCCGCGGCTTCGCTCAGCCTGTGCGAGCTTCGATCAACTCCCTCAATATGCGGCCTGCATGGCAATGTGTCAACCAATGTTCTTGTATTGTTTTATTTTTGTTCTTGCGCTGCGGGAACTTCCAGCCGGTTGGTGGTTGCTGGCAGACCAAGCTCATGCTCGGCCTCAATGCGAAGCCGCTCGGTGGCTGCCTCAACCCTCTCGATCAACAGGCGACGAAACTCAGTCCGCGGCAAGCCTGGCGGGATTACTTCGAGCAACTCGACAACGATCGTGCCGGAGCGTTTGCGTAGCGATCCGCGTGGCCAAAACATTCCGGAATTCAGAGCGACAGGCACGCACGGCCGATCAAGGCCTTCGTAAAGGGCTACCACCCCTGACTTGTAGTCTGGTGGCGCACCTGGAGGGCGCCTCGTACCTTCGGGGAATATGACGATATCGCGGTCCTGAGCGGCCCTGTCGCGCGCCTCGCGGATCATCTGGCGCAGGGCGCTCGCCGCCTTGTCGCGTTTAACGAGGATGTGCTCGAATTTGCGCGAGAACCAGCCGTAGAACGGGATGCCACCAAGTTCGGCCTTCATGATCATGGCTGGATCGCGAAATAGCGGAACGAGAGCAAACGTATCCCAGGCCGATTGGTGCTTGGCGGCAATCAGGGCGGCGCCATCGGGAAGGTGTTGACGTCCGCGCACCTCCATCTTAGTGCCAACGATAATCCGCATCCAGCATAACGAAGCACGCGCGTGGGCTCTCAAACCGGCCATCGCCCAACTGCGCGGAGCCAGCAGTAACGGCGAGCCGAACAGCAAAAACACGGCGGTGTTGAGATAAAATACAGTGATGAAGATGATTGACCGGACCATCGCGGCTCCTCGCATAAGTGGCGTTGGTTCAGCGGGCAGGCGGCTAGAGGGGGCCGGTGGAGCGTGCTGCGCGACTGCCGGCAACGTCGTTGTCGACGCTGAAGGTTCGAACCGCAACGCGCCTTGCTGCCGCTGGGAACAGCTTGATGTATTCGGACAGCAGCACCCGGGAGGTGTGAAAGTCGAGCCACCATTCGCGATCACGGAAGCGCTGGGGCACAACCGAATAGGGGACCAAAACCACGTCAGGCATCTTGCTTGTTAATTCGATGAGGCTGCGCGTCATGTGATAGCTGGAGGTCACGACAATTAGCGATTTGAAGCCATATTTGCGTGCCCAAGCGCGGGCTTCGTTAGCGTTGCCGCGGGTATTTAGCGCCTCGTAACCGAGGTCAACGCAGCACTTCAATTCCGTCTCCGTGAGCCCCGACGTGCGGGCGATGTCGGCTTTACGGGTGCGCGGGTTGACCCCGGTGATCAACAGACGACGTCCACGGCCCTCTTCGAGAAGCTTCAAACCTGCCTTTACTCGAAGCTGGCCACCGGTCAAGACAATGATACCGTCGGCTTGTTCGGCGGTTCGTTGCGGCGCACGCATGACGTTGACGGCAAACAGAATGAAGCCGAAGGCGAAAATCCAGACCACGACACCGACGGTGCCCACCAGCCATGTTGCGAGTCGTTTCATGGTGGCCGCTAGTTGCTTGATGCTTCCAGCGCATGATCGCCAAGGTGGAATCGGCACAGCTCAACCATCTGATCGTGACTCATGCTCTCGGCTCATCGTTTTCGACAGGGTATCTTGATCGATTGACTTCCGCAGCTAAAAATTGCGGGCTGCCGCAGTCCGTCTCACACTGACCCCAGGCACCAGTTCACCGCTCTCGACCCATCTGCACCACCGCCCTTGTCGGCTAGAAGGAGCACGGCTTTGTCCGCACTCATTCGGTCAGCGTCAATCCCAACCTCAGATGCTGCGCTTTAGCATGTCATCGGCGCGGCGTCCCCTAGCTATACACTGGCGTCGCACTAGTCGGAGGTGGAATTCAGTATCCGGTAAACCCCGAAGCGTGAGGTTAGCATGCACAAGGCCGCAATGACGACGATAACCATCCCCAATAGAACGTAACCGGCTAGATCCAACGTTCCCGATCCGATTAGCCGATGGAACTCAATCTCGGTCATCGAGCCGCCCCCCAAAAACCACGTAATCAACGGCATCAGGAAGAACACAGCCATCGCGCATCCGGCGCCAAGCACCCCGGCCCGGACGCCGAGTGTCAAAAAGTGCTTTTCGAACTCGCGGGCGATGAAGCCGTCGGTGGCACCGACAAAATGGAGAACCTCGACGATCTCGCGGTTGGAGGCCATGGCGCTACGTGTCGCCGAAACAATGATGGCGGTGGTGGCGGCGGCGACCAATAGAAGAATTGCTATGCCGCCGACGGCGAGCGAGCGGGTCACGGTCTTGATCTGCTGCTGCCAATGGCGGTGATCGTCCAGTGTCACGCCTTGGAACCTGGTGGCGAGGTCGCGTGATAGAGCATCGAAATCCGGCGGGGTATCGCGGTTCACCTGTACCGCGATGAGACGCGGAACCGGTAAGGATTCGAGCGCGTCGGATTTGCCCAGCCAAGGCTCAAGCAAGTCGGTGGAGGTCTGAGCGCTGAGCGTGCGGGTCGAATCAACGCCGGAGCGCTGGGTCAAAAAGGCAGCGACTTCCTGCAACGTCCTATCTGTGTCCGCGCCGTCCTGCGGCAAAACTTGTACGGTGACTTCGCTGGCAACATCGCGCAGCCAGGCATCAGCGGACTGATTGATCATGTAAACGGCGCCGGCGGTCAGGCAGGCCAAAAAACACATGATCGAAATCACCAAGGTGAGCGACCGCCCAGTTACCGATCCGGCCGGCACAATTGGCCCGTGCGAACCGCCCTTCTCTTTGCGTTCTTCGCGGGTCGGGGCGAACAAGTCACTCGCATGACCGGTGGGCTGGCCGGTGCGAGGCTCGTCGAGATCGTCGTAGGATTGGTTGCCAAGTGGCGTTGACAATTTCGGCTCCCGAATAAAATTCAGCTAGCGAACTCCGTGCTCAGACGATGCGCACGTCGCCTTCGTGCAACTCCAAACGCGGCGCCTTGTACTGACGCATAAGCTGGTGGTCGTGGGTAGCGATAACGACAGACGTGCCCAGACGATTGAGCTCGACGAACAAGCGCAACAAACGGCGCGCCATCTGCGGGTCGACGTTGCCGGTCGGCTCGTCGGCCAGAAGCAATTCTGGTTTACCGATCACGGCGCGGGCGATGGCGGCGCGTTGCTGTTCGCCGCCTGAGAGGATCGAAGGGTAAGCGTGCATACGATCGCCCAGCCCGACCCATTGCAAAAGGTCGGTCACGTCTTCCCGATAATCGGCGATCTGCTTCCCGACAACGCGCAATGGAAGTGCCACATTTTCCCATGTCGTCAAGTGGTCAAGCAACCGGAAATCCTGGAAAACGATGCCGAATTCGGCGGCGCAACTGGGCGCGTTTGGCCGTCGTGATGTCGCTGACATCGTGATTGAACAGGTGAATTTCACCGTGCGTCGGGTGTATCGTCATGAACAGGAGCCGCAGCAGCGAGGTCTTTCCGGCCCCTGATGGACCCGTCAGAAAGTGAAATGACCCCGGCCGCAGCTGGAAGTTCACGTCAGAGAGTATTTCCGGGCCCCGGTCATAACGCAGGGCGACATTGGTCAGGCTGATCACGGACCCATCCTGTAACGGCGTCGCGAAAGATCGTCATTAGGCGTTGCAATCTGACAGTGTTCCCGGCTCTATATGCGGGATGCCCGTCATATGATCAATCGAGTACTAATGTGGCATCGCAATGGGTAACCCGTTGAGTTGGAGGTTGAAGCTTTACACAGGGTAGTGAAGGTACGTTTCCTAAGCATTGCACGGACGCCGCATTTCATGGGTAGGATCTTGCTCCTGCTTCCGACCGCTTGGCGCTGGTGACCAGCAGGCGCCGCCGCGAGAGGCTATGTGCAGCACCAAGGTTAGAACACGAAAAGAGAAATCAGCGACTATGGGTCATCCTCGATCAGATATCGACGTCATATTCAGCGCAGAACAGATCTCCGAACGACTTGGCGAACTCGCCGAAGAGATTGCTCAGCTCAAGCTAGACAAGCTGGCGATCGTGGCGATCCTCAAGGGGAGTTTCATTTTTGCTGCCGATCTGATCCGTGCACTGCACAATGTCGGCATGGAGCCGGAAGTCGACTTTATTACGTTGTCGAGCTACGGCAAAAGCACGGTTTCTTCCGGAACCGTCGATATTCTGCGCGACGTGAGCATCGACGTCACTGGACGCAATATCTTGCTTGTCGACGACGTGTTGGATTCGGGACGTACACTTGCCTACGCCAAGGATCTGCTATCGGCGCGCGGCGCGGAAAGCATACGGACCTGTGTCCTTATTGAAAAGGATGTCGGCCGAGCCGTCGACATCAAGGCGGATTTCAAGGCTTTCAAAGGCCCTAACGTCTTCGTTGTCGGATACGGGATGGATATGAGCCACCGGTTCCGCGAACTGCCGTTTGTCGGACGGGTGGTCAGCACCTGAGAAGCAACCCGGCGGCGCGGGTAGGTTGCGCGGTAGCGGATTGTTGCATCACAAGCCAAATAGGGGCGTGAGCATATGGAAATCCTTCTCGCCGACGACGATGCCGGAACCCGAGATTTGCTCAAACGGGCCCTTGAAAGCGACGGCCACAACGTGAGTGTGGCCCGGGACGGCGCCGAGGCGGCGGAAATCATCGCCACTGACGGAGGTCGCTTCGATCTCCTGATCGCCGATGTGGACATGCCCGGGCTTGATGGCATTTCTGTTGCGAAAAAGGCCAGGGAAGCTCAGACCGCGATCGCCGTCGTATTGATCTCAGCGCATGAATCGGAATGGGAGCGGGCGGCGGGAATCCCGGGCAGCAAGGTTGAAACCCGCGCCAAGCCGTTCACGCTGGAAGAAATCCGGTCCGCGATCGTGAAGGCCCGCGGCGGTTAGCCGATACGGTTGTTACTGGCCAACAAGGCCGCCCCGGGCTCAGCCGCCGGTAACGCTCATATGCCGGGCGACGGCAGGCGACTGGCTGCCACGATCGATAATGAAATCATGCCCCTTCGGCTTGCGACCGATGGCTTCGTCAATGGCGCTTTCGAGCTGTTGGTCATCGGCGGAGGCGCGAAGTGGGGCCCTGAGATCAGCGGCATCGTCTTGACCAAGGCACATAAACAACGTGCCCGTGCAGGTTAGCCGCACCCGGTTACAACTTTCGCAGAAGTTGTGCGTCATGGGCGTAATAAAACCAAGCCGGCCACCGGTCTCCGCGATCTCGACATAGCGCGCGGGACCACCCGTGGAATAAGGGATATCCTTCAAGGTCCAGCGTTCGAGGAGATCCGCGCGGACCTGGGATAGCGGCACATACTGGTCGGTCCGATCGCCTTCGATATCGCCCATCGGCATCGTTTCGATCAGCGTCAGATCGGCGCCACGACCATGGGCGAAGCGAATGAGATCATCGATCTCATCGTCATTGACCCCCTTCAAGGCGACGGCATTGATTTTAACCTTGAGGCCGGCGCGCTCGGCGGCGGTGATGCCGTTAATGACCGTATCGAGATCGCCCCAGCGGGTAATCGCCTTAAATTTCGTCGGGCTTAGGGTATCGAGCGAGACGTTGATGCGGCGAACACCGCAGGCATAGAGATCGCCGGACAGCCTATGGAGCAGGCTGCCGTTAGTGGTGAGGGTCAATTCGTCGAGCGTGCCGTCCTCCAAGTGCCGTCCAAGCGCCTTGAACAACCACATGACATTCTTGCGGACGAGAGGCTCCCCACCGGTAATGCGCAGCTTGCGTACTCCCTTGCGGACAAATGCGGAGCAGAGGCGGTCGAGTTCCTCCAGGGTCAGCAGGTCCTTTTTCGGGAGGAACGTCATGTGCTCGGACATGCAATAGACGCAGCGGAAATCGCAGCGGTCGGTCACTGACACGCGAAGATAGCTGACATGGCGACCGAAGGGATCGATCATCGGGTCAACTCGTTGAGGTGACGGGTACGCTGACGTCATTCTTTTTCCCTAGCGTCGTTCGACAGCATCGTTTGTTTCAGGCCGTGCTCACATTGGCCGGCCTCAGATACTCTTTGTCTAGCTGGAGGCAATATGGTCCACGGCGCCCCGCATTGTCCACGGTGCATTGCGCCTCAGTTGCGGCAAGCCTGCGTTATGTCCCTATTGAGACCGACCACCACAAGCATGGAAAGCGGCTTGCGCTTCCGCGCTGCACAACGAGCCAACTGCATTTACCTGTCATCCAATGCTTTCTTTCCTGGATCGGTCTGTTTTTGCGGTTTCACCTGCGTTCTGAGCATGATCATTTTTGCGCATCGCGAGATAAAAAAAACTTATGTCGAGATTTTAGCTTTGCGAAGACCGATCGGGACTTGTGCTGCGCCCGAAATTTCGCCAACCTCTGATCTAAATCAATAACGTCGTGTAAATTTACAAAGAGACACGGCATCCGGAGGAGAGTAACTGGTGCGTTCGGGTCTTGATGACGCTGTCTCGGATGCGGGCAATGCTATCGACTTGGCGCCAGAGGACATCCTGCGCGCTCAGCTATACCAACTGGTTGCGCTTGCGCTCTCAGCCCCGCCGAGTCCTGATGTCTTGACAGCATTCGCTGAGATATCTGGAGACGACAGCCGACTTGGTCAGGCGCTCAGTGCTTGCGCCGAGGCTGCGCGGGCCGCGCGTCCAGAGGCGGAAGACGACGCTTTTCATGAGCTATTCATTGGTATGGGCACTGGTATTCTCGTGCCGTTCGGGTCGTACTACCTGACGGGATTTTTGCACGAAAAGCCACTTGCGAAGCTGCGTCAGGATATGGCGGCGCTCGGGGTTGAGCAGGACCCGGATGTGAAGGAACCCGAGGACCACATCGCCTCTGTTTTGGAGATGATGGCGGGACTCGTCGAGGGGAGATTTGGAGCACCTGCGACGCTGCCTGAGCAGGAATTATTCTTTAAGGCTCACGTTGGTTCGTGGGCCCCACATTTTTTTGAAGACCTTTCGAAAACAACCCCCTCGGCTTTTTACGCGGCCGTCGGAACGCTCGGAATGGTTTTCATTGAGATCGAAGCAAAAGGTTTTGAGTACGCTTAGATTAAATCGCGGTCGCCGATGCGGCCCTCTGGCCGCCCTTCGCGGCCTTGGAATTAGGAGGAAAGGCGAATGAAGAAAGACAATGGAAACGGAAAAACGGATCGACGCAGTTTTCTCAAATTAGCCGGGGCTGGCATCGTCGGGAGTGGCGCGGTCGCGGCAGCAAGCGTGGCGCCGGCGGCGGCAGAAACCGCTGACGCAGACACCGGTGATGGTTACCGGGAGAGCGAACATGTGCGCCGCTACTATGAGCTGGCGAAGTTCATGTAACGGATTGGATGTTTGGCGGGTCCTGAGGCCGGAATAACCGGTTGAACCAAGGCCCCATGCCAACGCCCAGGAGGAAATCGGATGCTCAAGAAGAAGTCCAACGGTATAGCGCTTCGCGGACAATTAGCGACGGCGCTTTCGGATCGCTCACCAGCCGGTGTGGTGGACCGTCGTCAGTTCCTACGCAACTCCGGCCTGGCGGCTGGTGGTATCGCCGCTGCGACGGCGTTGGCGTCGGGACGAGTACAGAAAGCAGAAGCGGCCGCCGGTAAGGCTGGTGGCAAAGTTGAAATCAAGAAATCAGTCTGCACACACTGCTCGGTCGGCTGCACAGTTCTTGCCGAAGTCTCGAACGGTGTATGGGTCGGGCAGGAGCCTGGCTGGGACAGCCCCTTCAACCTCGGTGCTCACTGCGCCAAGGGTGCGGCGGTGCGTGAGCATGCGCACGGCGCACGGCGTCTGAAGCACCCAATGAAGCTGGTCGGCGGCAAGTGGAAAAAGATCTCCTGGGACGAGGCGATCAACGAAGTCGGCGACAAGATGCTGCAGATCCGCGAAGAGTCAGGACCCGACTCGGTCTACTGGCTCGGATCGGCAAAGTGGAACAACGAACAGGCTTACCTCGGCCGCAAGTTCGCGGCCTTCTGGGGTACGAACAACGTCGACCACCAGGCCCGTATCTGTCACTCGACCACGGTCGCAGGTGTTGCGAACACTTGGGGCTACGGCGCCATGACGAACTCGTACAACGACATCCTCAAGTCAAAGGCGATCTTCCTGATCGGCGGCAACCCCGCTGAAGCTCACCCTGTATCGCTGCAGCACATCCTTAAATGTAAGGAACAAAACAACGCACCACTGATCGTCTGCGACCCACGCTTCACTCGCACGGCCGCACACGCCAGCGAATATGTGCGCTTCCGCCCCGGCACCGACGTGGCGCTTATTTGGGGCATTCTCTACCATATCTTCGATAATGGCTGGGAAGACAAAGAGTTCATTCGCAAACGCGTTTGGGGAATGGACCTGATTAAAGAGGAAGTGAAGCAGTGGACACCGGAGGAAACCGAACGGGTTACGGGTGTCCCCGGTACGCAGCTGAAGCGTGTCGCCAAGACGTTGGCCTCCTATAAGCCGGGTACCGTTATCTGGTGCATGGGCGGCACCCAGCACACCAACGGCAACGACAACACCCGCTCCTACTGCGTCCTACAGTTGGCGCTCGGTAACATGGGCGTCGCCGGCGGTGGCACAAACATCTTCCGCGGTCACGACAACGTCCAAGGCGCCACCGACCTCGGCGTTCTGATGGACACGCTGCCAGGCTACTATGGCCTGTCAAAGGGTGCCTGGAAGCACTGGGCGCGAGTTTGGAACGTGAGCGACGACTACATGCTGTCCCGTTTCAAGTCGCAGGACATGATGAACAAGAAGGGCATCCCAGTGTCCCGCTGGTTTGATGGCGTCCTGGAAGCCAAGGACAACATTGATCAGCCTGACAATGTCCGCGCCATGGTCTTCTGGGGACACGCACCCAACTCGCAAACCCGCGGCCCGGACCAGAAGAAGGCCATGGAGAAACTCGACCTCCTCGTCGTCATCGATCCGTTCCCGACAGTCACAGCCGTGATGCACGACCGCACCGATGGCGTTTACTTGCTGCCGACGACAACGCAGTTCGAAACCAGCGGGTCGGTGACAGCCTCCAACCGCTCATTGCAGTGGCGCGAGAAGGTGTTTGAACCACTGTTCGAATCCAAAGTCGATCACGAGATCATGTATCTCCTGGCGAAGAAGTTCGGCTTCGCGGACGAGTTCTTCAAGAACGTCGAAGTGAAGGGTACCGAACCGGTCATCGAAGACATCACGCGAGAATTCAACAGCGGCATGTGGACGATCGGGTACACTGGCCAGTCACCTGAGCGCTTGAAGAAGCACATGGAAAACCAGGCCACCTTTGACAGGGTCACGTTGAAGGCGAACGGCGGACCCTGCGATGGTGACTATTACGGTCTTCCCTGGCCGTCCTGGGGCACCGCAGAAATGGGTCACCCCGGTACGCCGAACCTCTACGACACATCGAAACCGGTTTCCGACGGCGGTCTTTGCTTCCGCGCCCGTTTTGGTGTTCAAGCCCCAGAGAAGTACGCCAAAGGAGATGCGGACGCCGACAACCTGCTGGCCGTCGAGTCCTATCCCGTCGGATCGGAGATCAAGGACGGCTATCCAGAAATCACCTACGCCATGCTCGACAAGCTCGGCTGGGCTGGTGAACTGACGGCCGAGGAACAAGCTGCCATCGAGAAAGTCGCCGGCAGCAACGATCCCGCAAAGATGGGCAAGGTCAACTGGAAGGTCGACCTGTCGGGTGGTCTACAGCGCGTTGCCATCAAGCACGGCCTAGCGCCGTTCGGTAACGCCAAGGCACGCGCCGTGGTGTGGACGTTCCCGGATCCAGTACCACTCCACCGTGAACCGCTCTACACGCCGGAGCCGGAGCTGGCGGGCAAGTACCCGACCTTCTCCGACCGGAAACTGCACCGCCTGCCGGTGCTCTATGAGACGATCCAGAAGAAGGGGATCGAGGAAAAGGTCTCGGAAAGCTATCCGATCATTCTCACCTCCGGACGGCTCGTGGAGTACGAAGGCGGTGGCGACGAAACCCGCTCCAACCCGTGGCTGGCTGAACTCCAGCAGAACATGTTCGTGGAGATCAATCCGCGGGATGCCAACAACCTCGGCATCAAGGATGGCGAGACGGTGTGGCTCGAAGGTCCTGAAAAGGGCAAGGTCAAAGTCATGGCCATGCTGACGGAGCGCGTCGGTCACGGCGTGGCATTCATGCCGTTCCACTTCGGCGGCATGTTCCAAGGCAAGGACCTGCGTTCGAAGTATCCGAAAGGGGCCGACCCGTATGTCTTGGGTGAGGCGTCCAATACGGCGCAAACCTATGGCTACGACGCCGTTACCCAAATGCAGGAATCGAAAACAACGCTCTGCAAGATCTGGAGGGCCTGATCCATGGCACGCATGAAGTTTCTCTGTGACGCCGAGCGCTGCATCGAGTGCAACGCCTGCGTAACTGCCTGTAAGAACGAGAACGAGGTGCCGTGGGGCGTAAACCGCCGGCGCGTCGTGACCATCAACGACGGTAAACCGGGCGAACGCTCAATCTCGGTGGCGTGCATGCACTGCTCGGATGCGCCGTGCATGGCCGTCTGTCCGGTCGACTGCTTCTACCAGACCGACGACGGTGTCGTGCTGCACAATAAGGACCTGTGCATCGGTTGCGGCTACTGCTTCTATGCCTGCCCGTTCGGCGCGCCACAGTATCCGCAGCAATCCAACTTTGGTTCACGCGGCAAGATGGACAAGTGCACCTTCTGCGCCGGTGGCCCGGAAGAGAACGACACTCGCGCCGAGTTCTCCAAGTACGGACGCAACCGTCTGGCCGAGGGCAAACTTCCGCTTTGTGCAGAGATGTGTTCGACCAAAGCGCTGCTGGCTGGTGACGGGGACATGGTCTCCGACATCTACCGAGAACGTGTGGTTGCCCGTGGCTTCGGTGCCGGTGCATGGGGTTGGGGCAAGGCCTATCCCGGCCAAGCCGGCTGATCCGCCATCCGCTTGCGAGACACAAAAACACTCGGGAGGAGGGCGGCATTCGCCGCCCTGCTTCGTCGGGGCTTTTCGGATCGTAACTACCCTCGTGTCGCCGGTGATTTTGAGGCTGGAGATCGAACAAGCATGACGCATGATGCCGCCTTCAAGTTGTTCCTGGCATTGGCGCTGGCCACAGGTCTTGCTGCTTGTCGGGAAGCCGAACAGAACCGGCCGCTGGTGCATGAGCCGGGGGTCTACAAAGGCAAGCCGGATACCAAGCTGGACGAACAGCAACGGGAGGCGCTGCGCCAGCGGACTCGGCGACAGTTCGACTAGGGTGTTGGGCCGGGTTGTAAATCAAGAACGCCGTTTGCCGACATGGAGTCCAAAATGACGAGGTCTTATCGAGGGTCGACAGCGACAGCCGGGTTTCTGAGCTGTCTTATTGTAGCGCTGGCGATGATGATGGCGCTCAGTGGTGCTTTTAGTACGGCCGCGGCGCAAAACGTTCGTCCGCCGGACAACGCGGCGACCTCCGGAGGCCCGCCGCAAACGGTTCCAGACAAAGGTGGGAACTACAATATCGAGATGTGGGGTGACCTGAGAAAGGGCGCTCAAGGCACGGTTTCCATCCCAGATAAGAAAGCCGGCATACTCGTCAACTCGTCCGGCGAAACCTGGCGCGCGCTGCGCAACGGGCCTCTGTCTACATATGGTGGCTACGCGCTTGGCGGCATATTGGGACTGCTGGTGTTGTTTTATCTTGTTCGCGGGCGCATTCCTATTTCACACGGTCCGGCCGGCGTTACGATCCAACGCTTCACGGAATTCGAGCGCATCGGGCATTGGCTGCTGGCAACCTCGTTCATAATTCTGGCGCTGACCGGGCTCAATATTCTTTACGGACGATACGTTCTCTTGCCGGTCATGGGCAAGGAACCCTTTCATGTGTTATCGGACATCGCCAAATCGCTTCACAATTACGTTTCTCTCGCCTTCGCGGTCGGGCTTGTGATGACCTTCCTGACCTGGGTCTGGTACAATATTCCGCATCCGCGCGATCTCATCTGGTTCCTTAAGGGCGGCGGAGTGGTCGGTGGCGCGCACCCGCCAGCCAAAAAGTTCAACGGCGGTCAGAAGGTTCTGTTTTGGCTTGTCATGCTTGGCGGACTATCGCTGATCCTATCCGGGCTGCAGCTGCTACTGCCTTATGAGTTCCCGTTCTTCGCCAAGACGTTCGCCTTCCTGAACGGCTTCGGATTGAATTTGCCGACTGAGCTGACGGCCAACCAGGAACAACAATTGGCCATCTCCTGGCATACGATCGTCGGCCTGGTTCTCATGGTCGTCATCATCGCGCACATCTACATAGGATCGGTTGGCATGGAAGGGGCCTTCGATGCGATGGGTTCGGGCGAAGTCGATGTGAACTGGGCGAAGGAACACCACAGCATCTGGGCTGAAGAGGAACTCGCGCAGAAGGCTTCGCCAAGCGGCGGTGCGGCGGCACGGCCGACACCGGCCGAATAGCCGGACGGCGGCTGAAATGTATTGGCCCGTTCGTGGAGCAGTGAGTTGGTTAGGCCGGACGCTCCTGGTGTTGGGCTGTCTGATATCGATGCCGGCCTGGAGCTGGGCGGGCGGGGCGGCTGCGCCCGAGCCAACGGGCTCGTCCAAGGCTTCCACAAAACCGGATGATGGCTCGGCAAGGGGAAACCTGGTCGGCCATGGTGGGCCGGTGAAGACAATCGCGATCGACACCGCGCGGCGCCTCGGACTCACGGGGAGCTTCGACTACGCCATGATGGCGTGGGATTTATCTGCTGATCGACCAAGAGAAACGCAGCGCTTCGACAACAATGAAGGAGCCGTCAATGCGGTAGCCTTCGTGCCGAACAGCCGTTTAGCTGTTTCAGCTGGCGATGATGGGGCGCTGTCGTTATGGGATCTCGACAATGCGAAACTGCTGCACCGCTTTAACGGTCACACCGCCAAGGTCGTCGATATCGCCGTGTCGGACGACGGGGTTTGGGCTATCACCGCTAGCTGGGATCGAACGGCGCGGCTTTGGAATCTGAAGACACATACAGCAGGGCCCGTCCTCGATGGTCATAAGGGCCCCGTTAATGCGGTGGCGCTGTCGGAGGATGGCAAGCAGGTTTTCACGGCAAGCTATGATGGTGCCATCAGAATGTTTAAGGCGGATACCGGGGACCTCATCAGGCCGGTGTTTCGCCATGGCTGGGGCATCAACGTGCTCAAACGGATCCCCAAGAGCTCGCAGCTCGTGTTCGGCGCGTTGAACGGAACAGCCGCCGTCGTCGATGTCGACAGCGGTGAAAAGGTTACCGAACTTGGAGCATCGGAGCGTCCAATATTGGCTCTTGCGGTGACAAGACAACCTGGTCTTCTGGCGATTGGCGCTGCCGATGGCCGTGTGCACGTCTTCCGGCTCGGCGACTTCGAGCGCATCGAAGAATACCAGAACCCCTACGGTCCAGCTTGGGGGTTGGCCTTCGCGCCTGGGGGTGCGGCGCTATATATCGCGGGGCTCGACGATTTCGTCGCCCGCTGGAACATCACACCACGCGATTTGTTCGAGCAAATCGACAGCCCGTATCCAAGGCGGTTCCAGATCTCGGAAAACAGCAACGATCCCGTGGCCCAAGGAAGAATGCACTTCGCCCGTAAATGCAGTATCTGCCATACCCTGAAACAGGACGGTAAGAACCGCGCCGGACCGACACTGCATGGATTGTTTGGGCGCAAAATTGCTAGCTTGCCTGGATATCCTTTTTCGAACGCGCTGAAAAAAATGGATATTGTCTGGACAGAAGAAACCGTTTCGAAGCTGTTCGAACTTGGGCCGGAGAACTTCACACCAGGTTCGAAAATGCCGCTACAGAAGATGACCGACAAAGCGCAACGCGACGCCCTTATCGCTTATCTTAGGACGACAGAAGCCACGCAGAGCGATGGCGCTCCGTCAGCACAAAAAAAGGGAGCAGACGAATGAGAGCTTTCATGTCGAGCATCGTAGTGCTCGTGCTGATCTCCGCGGCCGCCGCCTTCGGCCTCAACGCAATCTCGACATCGTCGCAAGACGCCTACACCGTGAACAGTAACGTCCGGCTCTAGATTGCGCCTTAAAGCGAGCGGCGATCACGCCGCCGCTGGTTTAGCTGAGAAAGTCATCGGACTTCTTACCGTTGGGCCCAGGAGACGGCGCCTCGGCGAGATAGTCGTCGGTCGTGCGCATACGGGGTCGTTCCCCCATGGCAAATGGATCGTTTCCAGAGTTCGCAAGCGCGACGACCCTGCAGTTATCGCACATCTGGATCAGCTCAAGCTGTTTTTCGTCTTGGAACATGGAGTGCCCGCGCAGGCGCGCCACGACGCGTTCGATTGAAGACTTAGCGCCGAATGCCTTGCCGCAACTGACACAGTGAAATGGTTCCTCGGTCTTGATCTCGACGGGAGCCATTGCGCTTGAGGTAAAGTTGTATCGCGGCTCCAACTCGATAACGCTCTCGGGACAAGTGGCAACGCAAACGCCGCACTGAACGCAGGCCTGCTCGACAAACGAGAGCTGCGGCTTATCCGGATTGTCGCGCAATGCGTTGACCGGGCAGGCACTCACGCAAGACAGGCACAGCGTGCAGCCCTCGACATTGATGTCCAAACGGCCGTACGGCGCGCCGGCCGGCAATTCGATGACGTCGGGCTTTACGGGTGCAGCATCGTGGAGCAAGGCAAAAACCGACCGAGCGACCTCGCGCTTCGAGCCGACCGCTACAAATTTGTGAGGCGGCATAGTGGCCAGCGGTTCAGCCTGGTAAAGCGCATCCTCCACCGCGTCCGGATCGCGCTCCACGACCATGCGGACGCGCGCGCCGCCGTATCCCAATGCGGCCAGCATATCGTTTGCTAGAGCCGTCTGCTGTTCCAGCGATGCAAGCTCGTCGGGGTGCTGTGGCGGAGCCAGTAGAATCAGGCTCTCAGCGCCAAGCGCCAGGGCGGCGGCCATGGTGTCGTGTCCGAGCATCAGCACGCTGTTTAGCGATATCGGGATGAGGTTGGCGGGCAATCCACGACCATAGCGGGCCATCGCCGCGATCATCTCAGCGCCGTGTTTCTCATCATGGGCCAGCAGGATTGGACGTTCACCGCCGGCGTTGCGGTAGGTGTCCAGCAAGATCGACATGCGCGCGAGGAGATCGCTGCGGTAGGGAAGCACATAGCCAGCGGCACCCGTGGGACAGACCGATGCGCAGTTTCCGCAACCGCCGCAGATGGCTGGATTAATTTGAACGGAATCTCCTGCGGGTGAGATGGCACCCAGCGGGCAGACATCGAGACAATTTGTGCAGCCGACCAATCCCGATCTGGAATGGGCACAAATGCTGGCGTCGAATGCGATGTATTTTGGTTTTTCAAATTCCCCAACGAGATCGGAGATCTCGAACATAGCGCGGGCCAACGCGACGGGATCGGAGGGATCGACGCAGATGTAGCCATCGCGCCGGCCGTGGCCCGTGAATAGTGGCGTTTCGCCGGAAAAGTCGAGAATGAGGTCACACTCAAAGTCGGCAGAGGGTTGAGGTGGATCGAATACAAACTCGCCTCGTGATGACGGACGCGCACTGGCGCAACCCTCAACCTTCACCGAAAACTGCCCGAGCGCGCCCTGCGCGCCACCGACCCGGCCGTTAAAAATCGGATAGGCTGTGCGGCTCGGCGGCAGAGCATCAACCGCATCGCTCATCACGACAATGGGAGATAGCCGGCCAGCCAAGCTCGCGGCGGTGTCCAATACGATTTGGCCCGCACCATAAATTAAGCAAACCCCGTCGGATTTCATTGCTATGGCGGCAGCCATCTCAGGCTTGTGGGCTGCCTCCGCAATCAGTGCTGCAATCTTCGGTAACGCCTTACCTCCGCGCTCCGACCATCCCGCTGTCTCACGGATGTTAGTGAAACTCAGCGGCGCCGCCGATTTACCGGCATCTTCTGCAAGCTCAGTGAACAGAGCAGATTCCTGCGTGCACGCAACATGTAGCGGATCGCCTGCCGAAGTAGCTTTGCGGAACGCATCAATGCCGGTACGGCAGAGCTCGCGATGAACTGTTAACGGCCTCTCAAGACCAAGCGCCGTGGCGAGCCTGTCGCCGTCCAATTCCATAGTGCGCTGGCAGTTGCAAACCAGCAGGCGGTGCGACGGCGACGGATTCTTAGCCAAGGTGTTCCTCTCCTATGGTGAATAGTAGATTATGCTAACCGCCAGCGCGGAAAATCTCCAAAGGATTGCAGAAGTACTTTGATGACACCAAAAAAACACGTAGTGTCATGAGATAACTTCGACTATGGTCTACGACAGTTGGTAGCAGGAGTGAATAGCGGCATGGGCAGCGGCCTCTTCATCCCGGTCGGCATTGTCGTCGCTCGCGAAAGGATTTCACACCCGTGGCAAACCTATCGTTGGAAGCCGGTCGGTGTCTTCCTCGACGCACCCGAAATAAGCGATTGGCGTGAATTGCGCCGTGACGGCCGCTCCGTTCTATATCATGCCGCCACTTTAAATCTGGAGTTGCATCGCAAGGAAACCACCGCATACCGGGTCAATCTGGCCAACGGCGAGCCGTCCGTTTACGTTGTTCTGCGCGAGGACCCGGATGCTGGCGGTGACTGGCCGGTGGAAGTCCATCTGGTAACCGCATCGCCCTTCGAGGCGCAGTCCCACGGCGATGTCGGCCTCGACAACGTAGAAGGCGTGGCGATGCCGGAGCGGCTTGTCGAAATGGTGCGCACCTTCATTGAAACACACCATCGAGAAGAGACCTTCTACAAGCGCAAGCGCCAACCGCACAAAATGAACGATGAGCATAAGTTCGGTCAGGAGCCGATCATCAGGCTCCGCGAGAGAATGGGCGAACGTATAGAACCGCCATTAGCGAAGACCGACGATGGAGGCGACGACAATCGTCGCCGCAGCGAGCGTAAATGAACGAGAAGCTCGAAACCCCTTCCTTCCTTGAGAGATGGTCGCGCCGAAAGCGTGGCTTGGATGACGGCCTGCCGGAACCGCTGGCCGAAGAGGCCAACGGCGGGGCAACACCGCAAGCAGGACCTGCTGAGCCAGGCGAGGCGGGGGCTGGAACGGACGGCGAAACTGCCGAAACGCCGAAGGATTTCTCAGACTTCGATTTCGAAAAGCTCGACTACGAGTCCGATTACACGCAATTCATGGACAAGAACGTTTCCAGCAACGACCGTCACAAAGCATTGCGCAAGCTTTGGGTATCGAACCCAGTGCTGGCCAATATGGACGGGCTCGACGACTACTGCGAGGACTACACCGACGCGGCGGTCTGTCTGCCTAAGGGTATGATGAAGACGGCTTACCAGTACGGCCGTGGTTTTCTGAACGACGACGAAGTGGCCGAATGGGAGGCACTTGGGGCGGAATCAAAAACCGTCGAGCCGTCCGAAGGTGAACCTGAGCCAGCCGAAACCGTGGCGGTCGCTGAGGCGGCGTCGGAGGCCGCACCTTTGGACCGCGCAGCCGGCCCCGGTGTTGGCTGCGCCGTCCGCGTCAAACAGGCTGACGAAGAAATGCTCGCAGAATTCGAGACGGAGCATTCCGAGAAGGAATCCGAGGCTTAGAGGTCGCGAGGCGCCTCGTCTCATTCAGCGCTGGTTTCGTCTTCACCCAGGCTGGGATCGCCCAGATGCTGGCGCAGCATTTCCTTGTACTGCTCGGCCATTTCCTTGACGAAGACTTCGTGGTTGTCGACATCGAGCACTGTTTTGGCAACGAAAGCATTATAGCGGGCGGCGGCATATAGGAATGCCATCTGGAGGTCGGTGGCGCGGACCTGCGCGTTCTGGCGGTTAGCGACATCGATAAATTTGTCGGCCACTTTAAGGAAACCCGTCGTATCGAGCGCGCCTTCGGTCTTGGCGACCGCCCGGCGGGCTTTGCGGTTGAGCTTGTCGGGATCTTCGGTCATGGGGGGCTCTTGTTATCGGTCTGAATTCGGTCGACCCGTTACATCTTCTCATGCGGGCGGCGTGACAGGTTGCAGGTGAAAGATAGGTCGAAAAACTGCCCGCCTTGTCCGCTGAACGGGGCGCGCTCAAGCAGTTTCTCTTTGATACCTGCTCCGATCAGGCTCGGCGTTGTGAAACAAGCAGCAACCGCCGCGACAAATGCAACGCTGTCAACCGCATCCTCGATGTCCGGCCCCGCGCTGCGGACCTTGCTATCGGGAACGGCCGCGTCGAGGGGGGCCAAGTAATCCTGATCGACCTTGGTGCCCAACCAGGCGTCGACAGCGAGTTTCGAACCTATCTGCAAGTCACTCACCTTGAGGTCGGCCGCAACAACGGCGTTTGGCAAGTTGAAGGCGGCAGGAAAAACGTCGCCCTGTCTCCGAGCCGCAGGTGTTCCACCAGGCAGGACAAACGCGACCTGGCTTGCCATGCGCGCGGCTTCGGCGAACGGCTTCCAAGTCTCCGGGTCTCGTCCCCAGAAGCTCAGGGCAACAACCCGGGCAGGCGTTCGCGAGGCAAACATCACGGCTCGCGCGAGGGAAGCCGGATCGGTTGGCGCCGCACGTACGATGATCAGGCGGCTCGATGGGTATGCTGCAAGTGCAATCTTTGCAAGACGCGTCCCGCGTCCGTCGCCTGGTGCCGCATAGGGCCGAACGTCGCCGTCGACAAGGTCGAGGGTAATGGGTTCACCTTCGCCATCCCTGGCGAGCCTGCCGGCGATTTCAGTATCCGTGTAATCAACTCCATCGGTGATGAGCGCAATGGCCTCACCGCCAGGATCGAGCCCTGCTGGAACCGGCGGATCATCGGCGAGGGCCGGCGCGGCGCAAGCCATCAGCAGGACTGCTGCAACAGCGCGTGGCAACGCCGGTTGCATTACAGGTGCTCCTCATCGCGAACAGTGTTGAGGGCGCCAACTCCAGGGCGCAGTGGACCGAGGCGGGCGTCGAGAAAATCAGCAAGCCCCTCGATATCGTCCAACGTAAAGACCGGCAAACTCGTGTCTTCAACAGCATGGTCGGCTGCGATGGCGATCACTAGGGGATCATCGTTGGCTAGCGGTGATTGCGTGATGGAAGCGCGGCGACGGGCTTCGATCTTATAGATCGGCGCCGACTTGTAGCCCTCGACAATGACGAGGTCGCAGGGGTCCAATGCTGCAATGACTTCATCGAAATTGGGTTCGGGCGCTCCGTGGAGCTCTGTGATGAGGGCCCAGCGCTTGGCGGAAACCGCTGCGACCTGGCTGGCGCCGGCGCGACGGTGGCGGGCGGAGTCCGTTTCCTGATCGTCGATCTGAAAGGCATGATGGGCGTGCTTGAGAGAGGCGACCTTCAATCCGCGTCCGGTGAATTCCTCAATGAGCCGGATGGAGAGCGTCGTTTTACCGGATTTCTTCCAACCGGCGATACCGATGATCGGGGTGCCAAGAGGCGTACGCATCATGATGGGTGCATCCTACCAACGGGTGAACTTCTCACTCATGACCCCGCGGACAACTGGGACATGAGTGCCGCCACCTCTTCGAACTCTGCCGGCGTGTTGGCGTTAAAGAACGGGTCGATCTCCCGACCTCCACCGCCGACAAACGGAAACTCTACGGCTAAAATACCATGCCGGTCGGTCCAGTGCAGCACCTTGCGTACACCTTCGTTGAGGGCCGCTTCCAGATCGTCGGCAAGTCGCACCGGCCACAGACCGATAACGGGGTGCTTATTGCCTCCGGATGCGGCCAGCACGACCCTTTCCGCTCGGCCTTCCAGCGAGCCGACGAAGCGTTCAACCAGGTCTTGGGGAATGAGCGGCGCGTCGGTGGAGGCGGTGGCGATGTGGGTCGCCGCCGGAGCATTTTGCGCCGACCAGCGCATGCCGGCCAGTACGCCCGCCAGAGGACCGACGTTGCCGGCTATGGGATCGGCAACGACGGGAAGACCGAAGGCGGCGAAGCGTTGGGGATCACCATTGGCGCTGAGAACGATACTATTTACCTGCGGGGCGAAGCGTTCAAGAACGTGGGCCAGCATCGGGCGACCGTTGATGTCGCGCAGACCCTTGTCGCCGCCCCCCATACGCCGCGACTGGCCGCCGGCGAGCAGCACGCCGGTGATCTGTTTTTTGGTAATGGTCACGGCGTTTCGCCCGTCTCCGGCTTGCTGCCCTTGCGGGCGTGTTTGCGGTCTTCTTCCTCGAAGGCATCGGCATCGGCGTCGAAATCAACTCTTTCAACCCCGGACAGGCAGACGAAGCGTTTGCCGCGGGCCCGTCCTATCAGCGTCAGACCGGCTTGGCGGGCAAGCTCGACACCCCAGGCGGTGAAGCCAGAACGGGAAACTAGGATCGGGATCCGCATTTTCACGCACTTTATGACCATTTCGGAGGTGAGCCGGCCGGTGGTGTAGAAGATCTTGTCATCCGGAACAACGGCGTTCATGAACATGAAGCCGGCAATCTTGTCGATGGCGTTGTGTCGCCCGACGTCCTCCATGTAAACCAGCGGGCGATCCTTGTCGCATAGCACACAGCCATGAATGGCGCCGGCTTTCAGATAGAGGCTTGGCTCAGTGTTTATCTTCTTTGTCAGGGCATAGAGCCATGAGGTTTTGAGGCGCGCTTTGCGGCTGAGCTCGATGCCCTCGAGATTCTCCAGGAGATCGCCGAAAACCGTACCCTGAGCACAACCCGAGGTTTGCACTTTCTTCTTCAGCTTTTCTTCGTAATCCGTCTCGCGGGCGGTGCGCACGACTATCGTGGCAATATCTTCTTCGTAGTCGATGCCGGTGATCTCATCGTCGGGCTGCAACATACCCTGGTTGAGCAGGAATCCTACGGCAAGAAGGTCTGGGTGGTCGCCGATGGTCATCATCGTCACGATCTCGCGGGCATTGAGGAACAGCGTCAAGGCCCGCTCGGTGACGACGACTGTCTCAATCTCCCGGCGCTCATGGTCGATGCCGGTGACGGCGACCGAGAGCGCGGGATCGTCCGGGGTGGGGCGAACCTGGAATTGTTTCAATGGTCGGCTCAAATGCAGTCCTCGTACTTCAAACAGTGGTTTTCGCGTTGGCCATTGGTAGCACAATCCGTTCGGTTTTTAGGGGCATTTGGACGTGCAAGCCCCTTGGCATCGCCCGCAGTATACCTTATCAGGTAGGTAGGAAATAAAATTCGGCCTGGTGACTTCGCAGGCTGTGTCTGCCAGAATGGCTATTCTATCCAGACACGCCTCGCAATCGCCAGCCGAGGGCTCGCACAGCGCCCCGCTTTCGAGCTATTGCGACACACAACTCCCCGGGAGAAGAAGCAAATATGTCCGTTTCGAAGGACCAGATCCTGTCCGAACTCCGCCGTGTGAAGGGCCCTGCACTGGAGGGCAATATTGTTGATCTCGGCCTGGTGTCGGAGATCCTGCAAAAAGACGACCGGGTTTACTTCTCGATCACGGTACCGCCGGAAAATGCGGAAGAACTCGAGCCGTTGCGACAGGCCGCGCAAAAGGTCGTAGCAGAAATCGAAGGGGTTGCCGGGGCAACCGCCGTGCTGACCGCAGAGGCGCAACCTGGCACCGAGGGCGCATCGCAAGGCAGTCCCGTGGCCGGCGGCCGCGTGCAAGAAAATCAGCGGGTCGCGGAGGCGCGGGCGCGCATGCCTGGTCAGACGAATGGGCCTGATCAGGCGAATGGGGCCGCCGCCGCAGCGCAGAAACCCGGACCGCAGGCTGGCGCCGGCGCTAAGGCCGACGGCATGCCGAACGTCAAGCACCTGATTGCTGTTGCCTCCGGCAAAGGCGGGGTCGGCAAATCGACGACGACCGTGAACCTGGCGCTAGGTCTGCAAGCGATCGGGCTTAAAGTCGGCATTCTCGATGCGGATATCTTCGGACCGTCTCAGCCACGTTTGCTGGGCATCACCGGCCGACCGACCGCCGCCGACGGGAAGATCGTCAATCCGTTGTCGGGCTACGGTCTGAAAGTCATGTCGATGGGCTTCCTGGTCGATGAGGGACAGCCGATCGTGTGGCGCGGGCCGATGGTTGTGCAGGCGCTGCATCAGATGCTGTTCCAGGTGGCGTGGGGCGAGCTTGATGTGGTCCTTATCGACATGCCGCCAGGCACCGGCGACGTGCAGCTCACCATGGCTCAGCAGGTTCCGCTATCGGGAGCGGTTATCGTTTCGACGCCGCAGGACCTGGCACTGATCGACGCGCGCAAGGGGCTTGCGATGTTCGAGCAGGTCAACGTACCGGTGCTCGGTATTGTCGAGAACATGAGCACGTTCGTGTGCCCCAAGTGCGGAGAAGAAAGCCACATATTCGGCCACGGCGGCGCGCGCATCGAGGCGCAGAAACTATCGGTTCCGTTCCTTGGCGGGGTCCCGTTGCACATGGACATTCGCGAAAAGTCGGATAATGGGCAGCCGATCACCGCGACCGCGCCCGACGGACTGCTTGCGCAGAACTACCGGGAGATCGCCGCGCGCGTGTGGTCTGAAGTCGAAAACGCGACCGGGCACGGCATCAAACCACCGAAGCTCGATCTTGCCGAGGACGGCAAGTCGCTCGACATCACGTTCGAGGATGGCAACGCATATTCGCTGTCAGCCGAGATGTTGCGCGTGATGAGCCCGTCGGCGGAAGTGCAAGGACATTCGGAAAGCCAGCGGGTGACGGTGCCGAAAAAGAGGAATGTCGGCATCACCCAACTGCAGCCAGTCGGCAATTACGCGGTCAAGATCCACTTCGACGACGGCCACAACACCGGGCTTTATGCGTGGAGCTATCTTGATCTTCTCGGCAGCGAAAAGGAGCAGCGCTGGGCGGCGTATCTTGCCGAGTTGGAAGCGCAGGGGCTGGACCGGGGTTAGCAGGGCGACGGACACGGCGGGTCAGTCCAAACTAGTGGGCGGCCTGCGCGCTATAGTTTGCCGCCTCGCTCGAACACGTGCCGGACGAGAGACCGCTCCGCGTGGGCCTTCTCAGTCAGCCCATCGCAGCGTGCGGCGGGAAGGATCGCCTTTAGCTCTTCGAGCCGTTTGCGCAGCGATGTGTGAGGGTGAGGCTTGAGGGTATCCAACACGACATTCAGCGTGCGCAGTCTGTATTCGACGCAAATCAGCGCCATCGCTACTGAGATAACCGGAGGCACTGGTGCCCGAACCAGGCCGCCCCCCCTAAACCCCGCCCACGATCAACACGCGCCGATAGGCCTCGCGGACGCGGGCGATAGGGAGCCCCGTTCCTGCGCGTACCGTTGCATGCAGCTCGAGAATGGTGTCACCAGCCGACGCACTGGCGAATGTCACCGTGCGCCAAGGCCGCAGCGGTTTGACGATCGTCCCGAACGGTACGCTTCCTTGCGCGAGGCGCTGCAACATGAGCGAGGTCAGTGCGTCGGTGCGATAGCAGATTTCAGCGCAACTAAGGAGAACCGCTCCGCGTGAAAGCTTGACCCGCCGAGACCAAATCGCGCCATCGCGGCAGCGGACGCCATGCATGTCATACACCTCGGCACTGATCGGACCATCGCCGAGACCGTACGCGGCGCACCAGGACATGAGCGCCTCGGTGGCCGTGTCATGGTCCAGCAGATGAGCGTAGAGCTCCCGTACCCTTGATATCGTCGCGTCTACCGGGCTTGCCGGTGTCCATTCAATCGCGCTCAAGATCCCGACCTTTGTCATCCCGTCATAGATTGGCCCTGCGAAGTCCGCTAACAGTGTGGCCCGTCACTTAAAGGCCAGAGGATCTGCCATGATTTCTAACGCGCGTTTGACCAGCCGGATCACCGCGTTCACTATCGTGCTGCTAACGCTCACCGCGGGAAGCATCACACCAGCTATGGCTGCAAAATGCGGCAGCACCGGTAATGGCTTCTCAGCTTGGTTGGCGGATTTCAAGATTGAAGCGCAACGGCGCGGCATTTCGCGCAAGACGATCAACCGGTCCTTCAAGGGCGTCGGCTATGATCGGCGCGTCATTCGGCGGGATCGTTCACAGCGCTCTTTCAAGCTGAGCTTTAATACCTTTTACAAGCGCCGCGTCGGCTCTTACCTGATGAAACGAGCAAGGTCGAGGCTGAAGCGCCATCAGCGGCTCCTCAACCGCATCGAAAAGCGCTTCGGGGTACCGCGCGAAATCCTCATGGCTATCTGGGGGCTTGAAACGAATTTCGGCCGCGATGGGTCGGGCAAGTACTACATCATCCAGTCGATCGCGACGCTATCCTATGACTGCCGGCGGTCCAGCTTCTTCAAACGCCACCTGCATGCGGCGCTCAGGATCGTGCAAAGGGGCGACATGAGCCCTAGACAGATGCGCGGCGGATGGGCCGGCGAAATCGGGCAAGTGCAGTTCCTGCCGGCATCCTACGACAAGTACGCCGTTGACTATGATGGTAACGGCCGCCGCGATCTGCGCAGTAGCGTACCCGACATTCTCGCTTCGACCGCCAACTACCTGCGCGCGCATGGATGGAAGCGGGGCCGCAGCTGGGACCGCGGCACAGCCAATTACCGCGCCATCAAGGAGTGGAACCGGGCCGAAGTTTACGCGCGGACGATCTCGGTAATGGCGAACCAGCTGCGCTGACAGGGTTGGGCTGCACTCGAGCTCGCGATGTTTTGAACCTCCAGCATCGCACATCAGGCCTGGCGAATAACTTCCCTTCGATCTGGTCACACCCTCGAAACACACCGAATTTCTCAAATCGTCGGTAGGTTGATAGGTCGGCCATGTACAAATTGATCGGTTATCCGAAGACGCGTGCGTTCCGGGCTTTATGGATGCTTGAAGAGATCGGGGCGGAGTACGAGATTGATCCGGTCATGCCACGCAGCGAGGAATGCAAAGCGATTAATCCTTCGGGCAAGGTTCCGGTGCTTCAGGTCGGAGAGGATAACATCATCGACTCGGTGGCAATCTGCCAGTTCCTCGGCGACAAACATGGCAAGCTAACTTATCCCGCCGGCAGCATTGCGCGGGCAAAGCAGGACAGTTTCACGCAGTTCGCCATGGACGACATCGAGTCGCCGTTGTGGTTCAACTCCAAAAACACGTTCATCCTGCCCGAGGAACTGCGCAGCGAAACGGCCCAAAAAGCCTGCCGGGACGATTTCGACAGAGCTATTGGTGTGCTCGGCGACGGCTTGGAGCAATACCTATGTCATGGGCAACGAGTTCACGCTGCCGACATACTGTTGCTGGGACACTGCGCCAACTGGGCTCAGATCGGCGCAAGCTGGGAGATCGCTGACGGGTCCGTGCTTGCTTACTTCGACCGAGTTCGCTCAAGGCCGGCTTACCGGCGTGCGATAGAGGTGAGAGACGGCTTCGCGTAGGCATCTCCCAAAATGCACCTACCGTCGTATCGACGGCTGCTTCGCTTTTTTTCAAGCTCGCTATCGGACGCAATCGCGGCAATTAGAGTTCGCCCGTCAGGAATTGTGCCCGGCCATAACCGAAGGACCAGTCCTCATCCTGGCAGGTGACGAAATTGATCATCACGTCGCTTGGAGCAATCGCACAATTGCGCTCCAACTCCTCAATCGTCAGCTGGTAAAAGGTTTGTTTTTCCTCAACAGTGCGCGGCCGCGTGGTGACCTGTATAAAAACAAACTTGTCGGTCCGAGGGATGTCGAGACCGGTGTCCTCCATGATCATGCGTGTGGGACTGTGCTCGTTGACAATCTGGTAGCGGTCGCGCTCGGGCACTTTGAAAGCTGCGAGCATGGCACGGTGGACAGCATCGAGAAGCCCCTTGAGTTCCGCATCGGTTCGGCCTGGGTAGAGATCAAATCTAAGCAACGGCATTTGGGCTTCCTTGATTGAGCGAAGGTAGCTGGGCTTGGCACCTCGCAAAGGACCACGACGGCCAAAAGTAACGCGAGAAAGGCTCTGATCAAGCCCGTAGATCCCCTCGGCCATTCATCCGCACCGGGATCACCCCGACCACCTCGTCACAAATGCAATACGGGGATCCTTGTATCTTTATCGTCGACCTATCGCCATCGATGCGCGATTTGTCAGCGCCAACCGGCGATGAACCATATGCTTCTGCGACGAGGACGGCTGAACCTGTTGTCTGATCATGGTTGATGCCGTCGCGGTTGGCAAATTACCGACTGGTCTTTGACTTCGGTTGAGATTTCGCTGCGGGCTTACTCGGTATCGCCGCCGTCTTTTTAGTTGCTGCTTTCTTCTCTGGAGATTTCGGTGCCTGCTTCTTGGGAGCTGTTTTCTTCGCTGGAGCTTTCGGCGCCGGGGCCATGACATAGCCGCTGTCATCGCCGGCCTTACCGGCGGCGAGCGAGTGTTCGAGGGTCCGCTGCAGTTCCGCGGGTAGTGCGAAGGCACCAAGATGGACGGCGGGAGTCCAGTACTTCAGCTCTGGCACACACCCCGCTTGCGGGCCCGCTTGGCGAGCTTTTTGGGGCCGATACCCAGAATGGATTTATCGTCTGTTGCTAGATTGAGCGCAAAAAGCCCGCCGAAGTAACAGGGCTGGTGACAGATATAGGGTGCAGCGCGTTTGAACAGAGAGGCAAAAATGCGGGTTGTGCCGGCCAAATGATCAGGAAAAAGCTGGGCGAGACCGTTTTGGGTGACGAGTGCTCCGCCCGGTGTAAGAGCGCGGCGGCAGCTCGCGAAGAACTCCTTGGAGTGGAGCACAGCGGATGGCCCGATCGGCTCGGAGGAATCGACGATGATGCAGTCGAACAGCTCATCGGTTTCGGCGACGTACTTCAGCCCATCCGCGATGACGACTTCGGAGCGGGCTGATTCAAGGGCCTGCTGAGGGATCTGAGGGAAGTACTGAAGCGATGTGTCGATCACCTCACGATCGATCTCGACGAGAACCGCCTTTTCAACGCAAGTGTGCTTGAGGACTTCGCGCAGCACGCCGCCGTCTCCACCGCCAACGATCAGGACCTTGCTTGGCCGATCCAACGCCATCAACGGCACGTGGGCCATCATCTCATGATAAACGTGCTCGTCTTTGGTGGTGAGCTGGACAACACCGTCAAGCATGAGAACGGTGCCCCAGGATGGATTCTCGAAAATCACCAGATGCTGATGATCGGTCTTGACCTCGTGCAGCACCTTCGAGGCACGCAAGGCAACGCGCCAGTCGGCGTGAAATGTCTCTTCAATCCAGCGGTCGCTCATGACGGACTGCACTCCTAAATGGGTCAATCAAAGTAAGCGGAAATGCCGGGGGGAATTGATCCCCCCGGGCATACTATGAGCCATCGCTTATGATGGTGCCTTAGGCAGCTTTCTTTTGAGCAGTAACGACCACGTTGCGAACTGGAGCATCGCGCGAAGCAGCAGATCGCCACTTCAACTCCTCCAGTTCCTCGCCGCGCATGTGCTCTTTGACAACCACATCGTCGGCTTCGAAAGCTTCACGCAGGACCTCGATCGCCAGATGCGGATTTGCTTCGCCGCACATAAAGACGTCAAAGGCTGCATAGTCGGCCTCAGGCCAGCTGTGTATCGAGATGTGGCTTTCGGAAAGCACAGCTACACCACTCACTCCGCCATTTGGCGTGAAGTGATGCAGGTGGATATGAAGAAGGGTTGCCCCCGCCACTTCCACACAGCGCTTCAAGGTTTCTTCGACCCATTTAAGGTCATCGAGCCGACGCGCGCCGAACAGATCTATAATTAGATGAGTTCCAGCAAAGCGAACGCCGTCACGCTCAACAAAGAAGTCTTTTCTATCGTCACACACGTCGTCGCGTGAGTTCGCAAACAGATCTTCCTCTTGGGCGGTGCTTGAACGAGTTCAAGTCCATCCCCAATTGGAAGAGGGCGTCGTCATAGGCCATCGGACCCTCCCCAACCAGCAGATAGATGTGACCCGTCCGCTCCTTACCTTTGGGGCTTTTCTTGAACCTTGAGGGCTCTCCTTGACCTTAGGGGCAGGTGGACGAACGGAGGCGGGTTGTATGATGCGATTGCCCCTTGCATGCAAGGAAAAACTGAAACGACGCCGCGAAAAATTTTTTCAGCGTTTCACCTTGATTTAACAATGGCTTCGCTCAGGACCATTATGCGGTTTTTCAGGCGCGCCAAAGCACCTAATGAAGACAGCGGCTTGGGTTGTCACAATGCTTTGTCAGCGGCAGCTCGCGTACCGTCACGCTCGTGCACGCCGGACGGCTGCCCGCAAATGCTCGGGTTTACGTATGTAAGACTATTGGCGGCGTGACTTTTGGTGCCCCTGGCCCAACTCGAACGGGCACGTCCTTGCGGACAACAGATTTTGAGTCTGTCGCGTCTACCAATTCCGCCACAGGGGCTTGGCGAGCATTCGATGCCGCCAGCAGAGCGCTGCAATATAGCTATCGGCGCATCCCGGTCAACGCATCAGACGCTAGGCCAGCTGTTGGTACACAGTGAATGATGCTGCGACGTGTGGGAGCTTAACCACACCTGCGTCACGGTTCTGGGGTCGGTTGATTGTCCCACGAACGGTGAGTGTGTTACATGCGATGCATTAATAAGTCGCCGCTTGACGTCGACGCGGTGAACCAGGGATCCGCCTGAAATGCGCTTTTTTCTACCGATTGTTTGCCTCCTTATCTCAGCTGTCACCTGCGGTACCGCGACTGCCGGGCCGACGCTACTGTTCGAGGCCGATACGGGTAAAGTTCTCTACTCGGAGAGTATCGACGACCAGTGGCATCCAGCTTCACTAACCAAAGTGATGACCGCTTACATCGCGTTCCAAGACTTGCGCGACGGCAAGATCAAGCTGGACACCAAGATCCTTTGCACGCCCCTCGCGCATAAAGAGCCACCGAGTAAGGTCGGCCTTCCCGTCGGGGCCAAGCTCAAAATGGATACGGCCCTTAAGGCGCTGATCATCAAGTCGGCCAACGATGTCGCGGTAATGATCGCCGAAGCGCTTGGGCCCACCCATGATCGTTTCATCGCCAGGATGAATGCGACCGCGAAACGCCTCGGAATGACGCGCACCTACTTTGCCAACCCCAATGGGCTACCCGACAAGCAGCAAGTCACCACGGCCCGGGATCTGGCTAAGCTGGCCCGCGCGGTCACCAAGGAATTTCCTGAGTATGCACACTACTGGTCGATGCCGGCCTTCCGCCTCGGCAAACGGCGACTGGGAAGTCATAACGGCTTGCTTAAAACGTTCGAAGGCGCCAATGGGTTGAAGACCGGCTTCATCTGCGACTTGGGTTTCAACGTTGTCGCCAGCGCAACGCGGGATGGTCGCAAGCTGATGGCAGTCGTGCTCGGGGAACCTTCCAGTTCGGACCGAACGCTGCGCGCGGCGAGCCTGTTGGAGCATGGCTTTCGGCAATGGGGATGGAAGCAGCTTTTCAATACCGATACGATCGATAATCTACCCGTTGACAGCAGCGCCCGTAACGCCCGCAGCATTCGCCATACGGTTACGTCATGGGCCTGTGGGAACCGGAAGTCCGCGCGCCGCCTGAGAGCGGCCAAGCTCCGAGTGAAGCTCAAGAACTCCAAACGGCTGGTCAAGAAGCTGAAAGAGAGGGCCGCGCGGCCGAAAACATCGATCCGCGGCTCCTCGGGGAACTGATCTGAGCGCGTGCCGCCCTATCCAAATTGGGGCACTGGCGGCCATCGTGATCCTACTACCGATATTCGTCAGACAATCAGATTAAGAGACCGGTCGCGAAACGGGCAGCCACGTGGCCGATCCGGGGGCGGGGCCAACTCGCGCTTGGCGCCATTGGCCGGTGGATCGGCCTTGGGTGCAGCTGAATTGGAATTCGGCGCCTCGGGCTGCGGTGTGCTTCCCGCCGAAGGAAAGGATCCCTCTTCGGTCTGAGCGGAACTTGGATGAACGGCCGATAGTGTCAGGGCGAGCAAACACAGTTGCCCCAGAACCAACCAACTGCGTTGACGTCCCGGAGTATTCGTGGATGGCAGGTCGGATCGGAACATTTCTATCGTCTCCAATTCTTCCGCCGTCAGATGCGGTTCCCAGTGTGATGCTTAACGAATTCGCCGGTGGTACCGACCGGACCGGGCAACGCCGCTCCTAGTCAATCTGGCAACTTTGTCAATCCAAGGCCGCAGCGGAGATCGGCGCCGCCAATCCCCTCTGAAACATCGAGGCACGGGAAGTTGGTCAGGAGACCCCCATGGCGCAGCGCCGCCCGCAAGCGGGAAAGAGGTTGCCAGCGTTCAGAAAGCTTTCCACCTGTCCCAAAATGAAACCTGTGGACTGGCGTTGAATTTGCTTTGGGATACCCGAAACTTGCAACAAGGGCTGAGAGCAGATGGGCGTTTGGCACCCAGAAAAAGACGTGACACCGAATCCGCACGAAGTTGAATTCATGGCGGAAACACTAGAGGCCCAGCATGGCCTACTGGCGGCCCAGGTCGCTGATTTCTTTTCGGCATACCATGGCTATCAAGGCGATGCGGGAAGGTCCTGGGCCTGGGCCGGGGTTGCGGAAGTCGTACGCGAGCGCGAACGCGAGCGCGCGGAGTTTCCGCTGCTTTGAAGAAGCTTGCGTTATGCAGATCAGTGCGAAAGCTAGGAGCCCCACGGGGTGCAAATGGACGACGCACCCAAATTCGCTGCAGATTCTGTTGTCACACAACAGGCTGAATGCACGACGGCTGCACTGCAACGTCTCGCTGATGATGCGATCGGCGTAGCACGCGCGGTCCCTGCCGGTGGCTGGGTCTGATTGGCGCCGCGAGCGCAGCCTCAATGTCGTTGCTTCTCACTGCTCTGCTGCAGCACGCTGTCGCGCGCCGGAGGCACGAGCTGGATGTGGCGATCTGGAGTGCTTGTCGGGCCAGCTAAATATGGCGGCCTTCACTAGTTGCCGCAAGACTACATCTTGGTGCCAAGCACCAAGGTCCAAAAGGACTTGAATTCGGTGCGAGGGTCTTGGACCAGAGCAAGTCCTGCTTCGCGCGCATCGGCGAGCAACAGGTTCTTGTTGTGGCCTTCGCTTTCTTTCCAACCGCGCATCACTTCATCGAAGGTAATCTGACCGGTGCCGACGTTTTCAGCTGCGAGGCGAGGTTTGTAACCTGTGCGCTTGACCCTATCCCACGGGTTGGAGCCGTCCGAGCCATAATGCGAAATTCGATCCCACTTCGACAAATCACGTGAGTGCGCTTTGGCCGCCGTAGAGAGCTTCGCATTGAGCTTGAGCGGCTTCAGGCCGTTTTGTGCGCGATACCCGTTGATGACCGCGATGGCACGTTCGGGATCAAGACGCGTGCTTGAATAATTTCGATCGGAGAGGGCGCCCTTCGGCGCGGTCTCGAAAGTCCCGGCCGGGATTTCGTCGTTGAGACTGGCAACCCTCGTGCCCGCTGTGCTGTTGCGGTTCGCTGAATAGCCGAGGCTGGCCGACGGGGTCAGCTGGGTGATCGACGGGGTGTCCGATCCGCCATCAGCAAAGCCTGTCGAAAGGGCACTCGGCCCTGTGCTGCAAGCAGCAACGAGGCAACCCGCCATGGCTGTCACCAACGCGATGCGGCACATACGCAATACTCCTAGAACAATACGCGCGATTTCCGCCAGAACCATTACAGCAACCTTTTAACGCGGCGTTAACGATAACTCAGAGCAGATCCTTTTTTAAGACTCGGATTCACAACGCAAACGCTTTGAAACGGCGATGGGATTTATGTCCCAATACCCGTGTTTCGGACTCGGTATTCCATAGAGAAAAACGCCTGAAATGATTGGGAATTTTCCCCGACATCCCAAGACTTGTTCCCCACATCCTCCCATAGTCGCGACGCACGTCATTGAGATCTCTCTCTGTTCCCTGCATTTCGCGAGAAAATCGTGACACCAGTTGGGCGGCGGCTGGGCAAAACGCGGGCGGTGACCGCAAACGCGTTGTTGTCGGAATTGACAAAGGACTTTAGCCCCGGTCGATGGAAGCCTGATTAAACACACAGCTAAAAAGAAAAACTGATAGCGTTTGGCGAAAATCTGATGAGGATTGATCCCGTCATGTCGTACTTCCGGTAATAGGTACCAAGGTTTGTAAATAGTCTCCGCGACTGAGAGCAACGGGTCGACACTATCCGCATGAAATTAGTGGAGGGGCTCCCCGTGCCACGCGAAGTAAAAAAAAATTTGAACGAGCGACCCGCAATATCTCCGTCCCAGTCATGGTCGCCCCACTGGGCCGCATTCACAACCGGCTGCAAGAAGACGACAAGCTTGAGGATGCTGCAGCGCACATCCATGAAGCACAGTCACTTCTGTATGAGGAACATGAACGGCTGTTCCTCAATGAGACCGTCGACCGAATTGATTGTGCCGCTAGTGCGGATCGCGGGGGCCAAATCCCTGCGATCCGTCATCCCTCTGCTGGGTCAAAACTCGCCATCGATGGCGGTGGGCGTTTACAACTGTAGCGCTTCAATTGTTGTTAGGGGTTTCCCACTAACCTCTCCCGGAACGGCCACGCGTCGCGGTCTGCGCGTAGACGCCGTACCCTAGGGATGCTTTCTGTGAGCTCTTCATCCAACCGGATTATGGCCGTTGAAGGTCGAAACGACGGCGGCAGCGAGGTCCTCTCGGATTTGTTGGCGGACGATGCTGCATATCTGCCGACAAACACGGTGGCCGCTGATGGATTGTTCGAGGCTGTCGGAATTGACTTGGTCGGCGCCTTGTCGACACCCGATGAAAGCGCCTACGTTTGGGATCTGCTGAGCGATACGGTGGAGTGGGAGCCAAACGCCGCCACAGTTCTTGGTGTTAACGACCTTAAAGAAATCGCCAGCGGCGAAGCCTACGAATTGCGAATTGTCCCTGAACATAGGCCACGCCGGACGGCCGCGATTTCCGCCGGCTCCGTCTGTCCATTCGACCGCAGCGTCCCCTATAGAGTTCAGTACCGCTTCTGGCCCGGAGCCTTTGGTAGCAGCGCCTCGATCTGGTTGGAGGACCACGGCCACTGGTGGCCTGGCGCAGATGGGCGCCCTGCCCGCGCGCGGGGGGCAGTCCGCATCGTCAACGAGAGCTTCGTAGCTGAACAGGCCGCGCTATGCGCTGTCGATCGTAATGAGCTGACAACGCACTTAGACCGCACGCGCCTGCCGCAAGCACCTGCTGCTTCCCTTAGGCGCGCCGAACGCCGCTTCTCATCGAGCGCGTTCTTGATGATCTCTGTCAACAACCTCTCCGCGATCAATGAATTGTTCGGTTTCGAAATTGGCGATGAACTCATAACGGCGACAGCGAACATCATCAAAGGCAAGCTGAGAAGCGGCGACATTCTGGGACGCTACTCCTCGAACAAATTCGGTATCATCCTCAACGACTGCGGCGCCGAGGCCATGCGTGCCGCTGCTAAGCGGTTCATAGCGGCTGTGCACGATACCCCGATCCGCACGTCCGTTTGCCAGTTGGCCGCGACCATCTCCATCGGAGGCGTCACGCTGCCTGACCAGGCGGCGACGGTCCGTCATGTTTTTAGCCGCTCGCTGCTGGCGCTGGCGGCTGCCAAGGCGCGCCGCATCGCGAGCTTCGTTTGCTTTAATCCTGACACCGCGCAAGAGACGGTCCGGCAGCGCCGCATCACCATCGCCAATGACATAATGTCGGCGCTCGAGGCCGACCGCATATGTCTTGTCTTGCAGCCGATAATCAGTTCGAAGTCGCGGCGCGCCGAACTGTTTGAATGTCTGCTGCGCATGCAGAAGCCTGACGGCAGACTGGTTCCGGCAGGCGAGTTCATTCCTTTTGCCGAGCAATTCGGGTTGCAACCCCACCTCGACCGGCGGACCCTCAAACTGGCTGTCGCGCTTCTCCGCAAGCACGAACAGCTATCGCTCTCGGTGAATGTGTCGAGCATAACCGCAAACGATCAGGACTGGCTGGCGACGCTACAAGCGCTGACCGGCTGCGAACGCGCCGTCACTGAGAGGCTGGTGCTGGAGATTACGGAAACCAACGTTATCGACGACCTGGATCAGGCCATAGCTTTTGTCGACACGTTGCGTGGAATGGGGTGCCGCGTTGCGATCGACGACTTCGGCGCCGGTTACACGTCGTTCAAGAACCTGAAACACCTGCCGGTCGATCTTGTGAAAATCGATGGATCGTTCGTAAAGAACCTAGCCGCTGATCCTACAGACTTGGTCTTCATCAAAACGATGGTCCAACTCGCCGAGACCTTTGGAATGGAGACCGTTGCCGAGTGGGTTGGCGACGAAGAGAGTGCCCAGCTTCTCGCCGAGGCGGGTATCACCTATCTGCAGGGCTTCCATTTCGGCCGGCCGCTTGCGGTCGAAGACTTGCAGAACCATTCCGACTTGCTCTGATGTTTTGCGTGCGAGCTTTTAGCTTTTATGGTTAAAGCCGGCTCTGTCTGGCCCCGGGACCAGTTGGCCTGACTGATGAGACTGACTATCAGTCCTGGTCGTGCGCCAGCCGCTCGATCTTCTGCTGCATCGCCGCCAGTTGCGATTTCAGCTCATCGATCTCATTGCGCGCGGGTTTTTCTGCTTCCCCGCCTTTGGCATCAGCGGCGGTCCCAGCTTCGTTTGCAGCGCCCTCCGTGGGTGAGTTCGGGAAGGGGCTCCACATCGACATGGCCTGCTCGAAGATCGCCATGTTACGACGTGCATGTTCCTGGTAGGCCTCAAACGGCGTCGAGTGGGAACCGAAGGCCGTCGAAATCTGGTCGCGAAAACGTTCTTGTTCGCGAGCCAGCGTCTCCATGCTGAACTGCAAGTAGGTTGGAACCATACGTGAGATGCTGTCGCCGTAGAAGCGGATCAGCTGCCGCAGAAACGGCACCGGGAGCAGGGTTTGGCCTTTGCTCTCCTGGTCAACGATGATCTGCGTCAGCACCGAATGCGTCAGGTCGTCGCCGCTCTTGGCGTCATAGACGACGAAATCGCGGTCCGAGCGAACCATTTCAGCCAGATCGTCGAGTGTGACGTACGTGCTGCTCTCCGTATTGTAGAGACGCCGATTTGCGTATTTCTTGATGACAACTGCTTCGCGTTTTTCGTTACGCGCATCCGGCTTGTTCAGCATCTCAAACTCAGCTCACTTCCGACTGTTAAACGTTCGCATCGGCTGCACAGCGCTGTTGCGTTGCACCAAGGTATCACAAGCGCCAATTGAGTTTAAGTCGTTTATGCTGGAATTTCGAGCAAAGTGAGCCAACTTATGACTATTCACTGTGCCACGCGTTCGTCTGATGTCGCGATTGCGGCCGCGAACCTGGAACTGATATGACCGCTTCAGCACGATCTAGCTTAGCAAAGCTTTGCTGGCATTGGTGCTGGACCCCGCCCATAAAGAGACCTCAAGCGGACCAGACGCAGCTGAGATCCGCGAAAAACCCAGGAGAGCCCCCCAAATGAGTCAAGGATAACGAAACCATCGTCATCGCCAGTGCGGCGCGTACGCCCGTTGGGTCTTTTAACGGTGCGCTTTCGTCGCTGCCGGCGCATGAACTCGGCAAGATCGCCGTCGAGGCTGCGATGGAGCGTGCAGGGGTTGCGCCAGCGGATGTCTCTGAAGTGATCCTCGGGCAAGTTCTTTCGGCCGGCGCCGGACAGAACCCGGCCCGCCAGGCGGCCGTTAATGCCGGCATTCCATTTGAGAGCCCTGCATGGGGCATGAACCAACTGTGCGGCTCAGGCCTTCGGGCGGTGGCGCTTGGCGCTCAGCAAATCCGCGACGGCTCGGCTACGATCGTTATCGCCGGCGGCCAGGAGAGCATGAGCCAGGCTCCGCACCTGGCGCAGCTGCGCAACGGCACGAAAATGGGCGACATCAAGTTCCTGGATAGCATGCTGCGCGACGGGTTGATGGACGCCTTCCAAGATTATCACATGGGCACCACCGCCGAGAACGTCGCCCGCCAATGGCAGATCACCCGTGAGGAGCAAGACGCCTTTGCGGTTGCCTCTCAAAACAAGGCCGAAGCCGCACGCAAGGCTGGTAAATTCAAGGACGAGATCACTCCGGTCACCGTCAAGCATCGCAAGGGCGACATCATTGTCGACACCGACGAGTACATCAAGGACGGCGTCACCTTAGATGGTCTCGCCAAAGTCCGCCCGGCTTTCGACCGTAAAGAAGGCACCGTGACGGCTGCCAATGCCTCTGGCATCAACGACGGCGCCGCCGTTGTCTTGCTGATGACGGCCGCCGAAGCAAAGCGCCGCGGCATCGAGCCGTTGGCCCGCATCGTGTCGGCGGCCACCGCCGGTGTCGATCCGGCGATCATGGGTACTGGGCCGATCCCGTCGTCTCGCAAAGCGCTTGAGCTGGCGGGCTGGACGACAGACGACCTTGATTTGGTCGAAGCCAACGAGGCCTTTGCCGCCCAAGCCTGCGCCGTTAACAAGGACCTTGGCTGGGACACTTCCAAGGTCAACGTCAATGGCGGCGCCATTGCCATCGGTCACCCAATCGGCGCCTCCGGAGCCCGGGTGCTCAACACGCTGCTATTCGAAATGAAGCGCCGCGACGCCAAAAAGGGCCTCGCTACGCTGTGCATCGGCGGCGGCATGGGTGTCGCGCTCTGCATCGCCCGCGACTGAACGTTGCCTTGCAATTGAACTGGCCGGCGGCACTGCGGGGCCGCCGGTTCCCACCTCGCGCGAGATCGATGGCACCACTTCCAGCGCCCTTGATCGGACAACCCTTTAGAGAAACGAACTAGGGAGACACCCCCATGGCTCGAGTTGCCATTGTCACCGGCGGCACCCGTGGTATCGGCCACGCCATTTCCATCGCACTCAAGGCTGCTGGCTGTTCTGTCGCGGCCAACTACGCCGGCAACGATGATGCCGCCAACAAGTTTAAGGAAGAGACCGGTATTCCGGTCTTTAAATGGTCGGTCGCCGACTACGATTCTTGCGCTGAAGGCGTCAAGAAGGTCGAGGCGGAACTCGGTCCGGTCGACGTTCTGATCAACAACGCCGGCATCACCCGGGACGGCATGTTCCACAAGATGACCCCGCAGCAATGGCAGGACGTCATCAATACCAACCTCAACGGTCTGTTCAACATGACCCACCAGGTTTGGCCCGGCATGCGCGACCGCAAATTCGGGCGCATCGTCAACATCTCGTCGATCAACGGCCAAAAGGGTCAGATGGGCCAGGTCAACTACTCGGCCGCCAAGTCGGGAGACCTAGGCTTCACCAAGGCACTCGCCCAGGAAGGTGCCTTCAAGGGCATCACCGTCAACGCGGTTTGCCCTGGCTACATCGGCACCGAGATGGTCCGCGCCATCGATCCGGAAGTGCTGAAGGCAAAGATCCTGCCGCAAATCCCAGTCGGCCGCTTGGGTGAACCGGAAGAGATCGCCAAGATCGTCGCTTTCCTGGCGTCGGATGATGCTGGCTTCATCACCGGCTCGACCATTTCGGCCAATGGCGGCCAGTACATGGTCTAAGGGTTGGTGCTGACACTACCCTTGCGGGCTGGCCCTCGGGCCGGCCCGTTTTGCTGATTGGAGTCGCACTGCCGCTGAAGAACCCAGCCCGGATTCGGGCGCTGCGCGGATCGGCGCTTCGCGACCAACGGTTTCGTTTGCACCGCGGTGTTCCTTAGGGAACATGTTGCGACTTCACTGGCGCTCTAGGTGTTGGCCCGCACCGCAGCTCCGGACAGCGGTAATCGCTAGCCATCACAGTGAATTGATTTGCGTTTCCGCATCCGCTGGTGCATTTCACGACGAAGCGCATTGCCGTGCGTTTTGACCCCCCGCAAGTAAGAGGCAAAGCCATGTCACTCTCGATCAACGATGTCGCCCCCGATTTCGCAGCCGAGACGACGGAAGGCCGCATAAACTTCCATGACTACATCGGCGACGGATGGGCGGTCCTGTTCTCCCACCCCAAGGATTTCACGCCGGTCTGCACGACCGAGCTCGGCACCATGGCCAAGCTCAAGCCGGAGTTCGACCGCCGCAACTGCAAAATCATCGGCCTCAGCGTCGATCCGGTGCACAATCATAACGAATGGTCCAAGGACATCGCCGAAGTCACCGGCACTGCGCCGAACTATCCGATGATCGGCGATACCGACCTCGCCGTCGCTAAGCTCTACGGAATGCTGCCGGCGGATGAGCCGGGCACTTCCGAGGGACGCACCGCGATGACCAACGCCACTGTGCGCACCGTATTCGTTGTCGGCCCCGATAAGCGCATCAAGCTGATCCTAACCTACCCGATGTCGACGGGGCGCAATTTCGATGAGATCCTGCGTGTCCTCGATTCGCTGCAGATGACGGCGGAGAAGAAGCTTGCGACGCCGGCCAACTGGAACCCTGGCGATGACGCCATTATCGTGCCGGCGGTTTCCGATGAAGACGCCAAGGCGTTGTTCCCGAACGGCTGGAAGACGCTGAAGCCTTATCTACGGCTTGTGCCGACGAGCAAGTGAGCTAAGCAAGCTCTGCAACGATGACAGACTCCGCCGGCGGCTGCCGGCGGAGTTTTTTAATCGCGAAAAAGTGCGTCCCATTCGGTCTGTGATACTGGCCTGCCTACCCGGTTCGCCTCGCAGAACGACGAGGTTGGTTTCCAGAGCCTCCTGCCATAAAACCCTGCCTTCCAGCATCGTATTTAACACCGAAGCGGTCGTGATGATGTCGATACCACTGTTGCCCGACTTCGTCGCTTGCGAGCCTAGACGTGCATCGAATGCCTCTTTGTGTCTCACCGCCGCTTGTCGGGCTACGGAGTTGCATATCCAGCAACGCATTCATCGGACCACAATCGTCAACGGCGTTCGGGTGAACGCACAATCAATGGGTTATCGCCTTGAAGCCGTAATAGGCCGGTGCGAGGACGAGAACCGCCCAGATCACCGATGAGGCAGCGCTGGCCAGAATGAACTTTGCGCTCGACATGCTCGAAGCGCCCACCAGCATCGGGACGATGGGGCGCAGCGGTCCAGATAGCTTAGAGGCGACGACAGCGGCGGTACCCCACTTTTCGACAAACCGGCGGGCGCGCTCCAGCTGGTTGGGATGGTCGCGCAGAAGCCACATCTTGGGGAGGCTGCCCCGGAAGCGGTAGCCAATTGCATATGAGACGACGTCGCCGGCAAGAGCGCCCAAGCTTCCGGCGATTATCAGAGGAACGAGAGGCCCTTCGGCTGCGCCTTCCAGTGCGCCGACGCCGATGAAGATGGGGGTTGAGGGAACGAATACGGAGGCAAAAAGAATTGACTCCGCAAAGGCGAATACGAAAAGTGCGACCTCAATGAAAGTCTCGTTCTCGCGAACGATCTCAAGAGCGGCCTGCCACCAGCTTTCAAGATTTACCCGGCTTGTCCCCCGAAAGACGCCGGCCACTTTGTGAGCACCGACGATTAGAAAGCTGCGAGCTCAGCGGCTCTTCCCTTGTCGGGAAGGCTGCCAAGCTCAGATCGGCGTTTCCTGTTCTACTTAAGAAAAGGGCTGAGAAGCCTACCGAACCGTGATCATCGATTCCGGGGGCAATTCGGTTTTTTGCCATAACGGCTTGTCGCCGGCGCCCGGATCAAATGAAGGTTTCTGACCTTTGTCCTTGTACAGCGAGATCCACAATTGATCGCCAGAGATTGGCGCCTTCGTCAGCTTCACCTTCAGGTTTCGGTGATCGCCCGATTTGAGATTGGTGTAACCGATCGCTTCGCCGGCGGGTTTGCCATCTTCTCCCACCTTGTAGACGGCGACATAGCCCTGCGCGGGCAGTTGCACGTAGTCGAGTGTGATGCTGTTTTCTTTCAGAGGCTGGTCAAATGCCAGCACCGAAGGCGGCGTGGCCGGGACCTCGGTGCTGGTCGCTGCGTGAACAGGAAGCGCTGCAGCACTCGCACCAAACAACATTGCGACCACTAAAACCGACTGCTTGTATGTCATCATTATTCCTCCGTAAGTCGCGTTCCAAGACACTGCGGACGAGGCGTTCCGGGCGAGCTTGACTAGCCCGTTGATGCCGGTTGACGACCTGCTCACCGCTGGCGATGACACGGAGATGGTGAAAGCTACCCCATCGTTCCAATAGATGTTTCTTGCGACATTGATCGGATTTAACGATTGCGCCTATTTGCTGAGTACCGCGAATTCAGGGAAGTGTTTTTGGATCTGGACCCGCAGTAGTTGGGCTAGTGCGCGGTAGCTTTCATGACGGGCACTGGTTTGCCGCCAGACTAGGCCAACTGTGCGGTAAATCGTTCGTCCCTCAAGTTCGACGATACGAACACTCTTGTCGCGCGCGACCACGGACTTGACGTAGAGGCCCGGAAGGAACGTGACACCGAGGCCCATGGCAACCATCTCGCGCAGCGTGTCGAGACTGGTTCCTTCGTACTCGAACCGCAGACGCGCGCCGAGATCCTGACACAGCGCGAGAACGACATCGTGAAGTTGATGCCCCTTCCCCAGCGCCAGAACGTCAATGTTCGCAAGCGACTCCCGCTTGACGTGACCAGTTGCAGCAAGTGGGTGGTCGCGCGAGACAGCAAGCGACAGCGGCTCCCGGAAGATCGGCTCGTCAACAAGTTCGGCACCTTTGACCGGAAGCAACGATATGACCAGATCGAAGTGGCCGTCCTGGAGCGATCCAGGCAATGAGCTTGGCAGCTCTTCGCGCACGTAGAGTTTCAGTCCGGGGTAGGTCCGCTGCAGCTCGGGGATAACGATGGGCAGCAAATAGGGACCGATCGTTGATGGCAAGCCGAGCCGCAGGACACCAGACAGCTCGCTTCCACCGCTCGCCGCAAGCGCCCGTATCTCGTTGGCATCGGACAGCATCCGCCGGGCGATCTCAACGACCTGCTCTCCCAGTGGGGTCAGCAGCACCTTACTCTTTGAGCGTTCGACCAGCTGAGCGCCAAGCCGGGTCTCAAGGACTTTCAACTGCTCGCTGACAGTCGGCTGGGTTGTATTGGAACGCTCTGCTGCGCGCCTGAAATGTCGCGTTTCGGAGAGCGCGACGAGATATTCGAGTTGTCTAAGGTTGGGCATCACAAATCCGTTTTGGGTCGGGCGGAGCTTAGAACCAGCCGATCCAGTCCACCATCCCTGATCGGGGAAACCGATCAGGGGCGCGCCCGCTTACGATTAGCGCCGCGAGCAAGTCGCGCCCATTTGCATTGTGGTGGCCGGCTGACGGTCGCAGCAGATCGAGGCGATGATAACCAACGCGATGAAGGAAATCACAAATGGAACCGGCCGCTATCAAACCGTCGACCTGGAGCGTCGGTTACTTCGAGAGTCATCGCCGGCAATCGCCGCGGTCAATGGCTACGCACAAGCGACGATAATTCGAGCCGCTGCACAAAACCGTTCTTTGCAGCGCGAGAGACTTGCTTCCCCGGTTTGATGGAGAGATACGAAATGTTTGATATCGCGCGTCTTACTGAAACGGTCGGAGGAGTTCTTGGGCAAGGTGCGGTTGATGCCGGGTCCGAAGGGCTGATGCAGCAGCTCAGCGAGTACGGCATCGCCCCCGCACAGCTCGACGGTCTTGGACCGGCCGAACTCCTCAACCAGCTCAGCGAGCATGGCATTGACCTGTCTCAGCTGGATGTAACTGACATCGAACAGCTTGCCGAACAGTCGGGCATCGACCTCCCCATTGGCGAGCTCCTTTCGCAGCTCCCCAACCTTCCCAAGTCCTAGCCGATTGGACGAGGGTTGTTGGGAGTGGCTGCGAGTCCGCGGGTCATGAGCTGACCTCTTGGCCCTTGCAGAGGCGACGTGACCGCCTGCCGTCAACACTACTTACCGAGAAGCGGACACCGGGTGAGTAGTGTGAGACGTAGATCGTCGTTTCGTCTGCTGCCGCCCAGGTGGGGCCTGGGCGGCAGCTTCTTTTTCGTACTTACCACTTCCATCCAGCGACGCGATCCACCGAACCAGGCCCGCCGCCGCGGATGACAATCGCCAATGCGACCACGCCCCAGAGCAGCGGGAACTCATAGCCGCCGTTGCTCCAAAAGAAGCCGTTGCCAAGGTGCACGACGAAGGCGGCATAGGCCATTACCGCCACCACCGCCGCCGCCGACAGGCGTGTGAGAAGTCCGATTGCCAAGAACAACCCGCCGAAGAATTCTGTTAGTCCAGCGGCTCCAGCAAACAGCAAGCCTGGATATAGCCCGAGGTTCTGCTCAAAGAACTGTGCTGTGCCGGTCAGTCCTCCGCCGCCGAACCAACCGAACAGCTTTTGTGCTCCGTGCGGGACCAGGATAAGACCCGTGGCGACGCGAACTATCGTCCAGGAAAGCGCGTCGGTTGAGATCGCCGATGCAGCATTGGCGGCGTCATTGCCTACGGTGTTGTCAGCACTAATGGTGCTCATGATCGAGTTCCTTTTTTGAATGAGTTGATGCGAACAGTGGTCGGCTAGTCCGCCATGTCGAACAGCAGAAATTCGGCGTCGTCTTCAGCGGCGACCGCCAACGCCCCGGCTTGGGAGACGGAGGCGCCATCGCCGGCTTGGAGCTGTTGAGCGTTGAGTTTGATGCTGCCTTGCACGACCTGGACCCAGGCGGCGCGACCGTCTCGCAATTGGTGAGTGACGCCCTGCCCCGGCCCCAGAAGCGTTGCGAAGAGATCGACATCGCGGCGGATCGTCAACGAACCGTCGCGTCCATCACGGGACCCGATCAGGCGCAGCTTGCCGCGCTTGTCTTCTTCGGTGAATGCCTTCTGCTCGTAACTTGGCTCAAGTCCATTGCTCTCCGGAGTAATCCAGATCTGCAGAAAGTGGACCGGGTCCGTTTTCGACGCGTTGAACTCGCTATGGCGCACGCCCGTTCCCGCAGTCATGCGTTGAACATCGCCGGGATGAATCACTGATCCGGTGCCGATACTGTCTTTGTGTTCGAGCGCACCTTCCAGGACGTAGGAGATGATCTCCATGTCGCTGTGCGGATGGGTAGGGAAACCACCTCCCGGCGCAACCCGATCCTCATTGATCACACGCAGAGGACCGAAGCCCAAGTGGCTCGGATCGAAGTAATGGCCGAAGGAGAATGTGTGTTTGGAATCCAACCAACCGAAGTTGGCTTTTCCTCGCTCCTCGGCACGTCTGACTGTGAGTGCTATTGTTGCCTCCATGAATTGGGATCGGGTCCGTTCCGATCGCTCGAGGCTGTAGATATGCCGATTCAAATAAACGTTCAATCCGCCTGTTTTTGCCCGCACCGCATCTGATTTGGATACAATGCGTAATTTGTGCACTGGCTCTAACGGTGGCTTTCGGAGCAATGCGGGCACCGCGCTCAAACGAGGCGAGGCTCTCTCGGGATTTTGTTCGAGGGCGTATTCAGGGAGCACCAAATTTCGCGACGAGCGAGAAGGAAGGCGCTCAAGAAACGGGCAAGCGCTGATCATGGCTGGCGCGCACTACTCGTTCCTCGTCCGTTGCACCAAGCCGACAACTTCCCAACAACAGCGTCTGAAATGAATTGGCCAACGTACTCAAATCTCAGAGGCCACTGTTGAAAGATAACTCCGCACTCACATCAAAAAAACGCGTGACGATTTCCGTTGCGTTTCGATTGCCCCACCGGTACACCCGAGCCGCTAATTACATATTTATCCGATCGCGAACCAATTATGCGTTGTCCATCGTCGAGCTTGCTGAGAAGTCCGGACCGGCTGATGTGGCGAACGATGACATGCTCATTTCCGAGCTGAACCGGCGTCTGCAGGACGCTGTTATCGCACCGACCTGGGCGACCATTGGATTGCGCGCCGATTACGATAAGTTGGTGCATAAGCCAGTTACCGAAGGCCAAGAAGTCGACCCGCTTATGGGGCCGTTGATGACGCCGGAATTCAACCTTTTGAACCGCTACCCAGTCGTCGCTGCTCCGACCGGACGGGCACGCAACAATGTGCCAACCGGCATGCAGATCATTGCCAATGGTTATGATGATCTGACGGCCTTCCGGATCGCAGCGGCCTATTCGCAAGTCGCACCGCCATTGTTTGTTGGCGACGCCTTCCCCGACTACCGCGATCAACAAGTGAAGTGATGCAACAAGCATCGCGCCGGGCTCCTATGGTGTCCGGCGCGGGCAATTGCTGCAGCCGAACCACTCACCCGAGAGTCATCCCGTTGCTTGTCGACGGGATGATCTCCTTTTGAGCTCCGCTAATGCGCGGCTTCCCAGTTGTCGGCGGCTTTGGCGTCGACCTTGATCGGCACGGCAAGCTGCACCGCGGGCAGGCCGGCGTTTTCCATCACGTCGCGTGCGACAGCGATGACCTGTTCGGTTTCCGTCTCGGTCGACTCGAAAATCAGTTCATCGTGCACCTGCAGCAGCATTCGCGCTGACTTCAGTCCGGCTGTTTCAAGCGCCTTCGGCATGCGCACCATGGCACGGCGGATGATGTCGGCGGCGGAGCCTTGGATCGGCGCGTTGATGGCGGCCCGCTCCAGGAAGCCGCGCATGGACGGATTGCGCGTGTCGATTTCCGGATAATGAACCTTGCGTCCAAAAACGGTTTCCACGTAACCGAATTCGCGGGCGAATTCCTTGGTCCGCTCCATGTAGGAACGGATTCCGGGAAAACGCTTGAAATAGGTCTTGATGTAATCGGCGGCTTCCTGGCGCGGGATGCTGAGCTGATTGGCAAGACCAAAAGCCGAGATCCCGTAGATGATGCCGAAGTTGATGGCTTTCGCCCGCCGGCGCACTTCACTCGGCATTCCCTCAATCGGCACGCCAAACATTTCGGATGCGGTCATGGCGTGAATATCGAGGCCATCCTCAAAGGCTTGTTTAAGTTGAGGGATATCGGCGATGTGCGCCAGCACCCGCAATTCGATCTGCGAATAGTCCGCCGAAACAAGCTTGCAGCCCTTCTCGGCAATGAAGGCGGTGCGGATTTCACGGCCTTCTTCCGTGCGCACGGGTATGTTTTGCAGATTGGGTTCGGACGAAGCGAGCCGTCCGGTTGTCGTCGAGGCCAGCGAATATGAGGTATGGATGCGGCCGGTATCGGGCACGATGTAGCCTGGCAGCGCATCGGTGTAAGTCGATTTCAGCTTTGACAGCTGCCGCCATTCCAGCATCGTCAAGACGAGCTTGCGGGCGTCATCAGGTAATTCCTCGTTGCCGGCAAGGTCGTCGAGCAAACCGGCACGCGTTTCCCACTGTCCGGTCTTGGTCTTCTTGCCGCCGGGCAGCTTGAGCTGGTCGAACAGCAATTCGCCGAGTTGTTTTGGCGAGGCGAGATTGAACTTGCTGCCGACGAGTTCATAGACTTCGGCTTCCAGCGCACCAATCCGCTGTTGGAATGTGCCTGACAACCGCGCCAGGATGTTGCGGTCAACCTTGACACCGGCCCGCTCCATGTCGGCGATCACCCGCACCAGTGGCCGCTCCAGCGTCTCGTAGACGCTCATCATCTGCTCGGCAACCAGACGGGGTTTTAGGATCTGCCAAAGCCGGAGCGTAACGTCGGCATCTTCGGCGGCATACTCGGTTGCCTTGTCGATCGGCACCTCGGCAAAGGACTTATCGGAGACCTTCTTCCCGGGTGCATGGGCGATGACTTGTTTGAAAGAGATCGCCGTGTGGCGCAGGTGGCGCTCAGCCAAGTCATCGAGGCCGTGATTGCCGCGGCCGCCGTCGAGCGTATACGACATCAGCATCGTGTCATCGATGCCGTCGATCTCGATGCCGTAACGCCCCATAACCGTGATGTCGTATTTGAGGTTTTGTCCAATCTTCAGGATGCTGGGGTCTTCCAAAAGCGGCTTCAAGCAATCAATTGCCTCACGGATCGGCATCTGCTCCAATCCGTCACCGTCGCCGAAATCAAGCGCACCATCGCCGCTACGGTGACCAACGGGGACGTAACAAGCGCGCCCCGGCGCGGTCGCCAGCGAAACGCCGACAAGCTCCGCCTTTGCGGAATCGAGATCGCCAGTCTCGGTGTCAAAGGCGACCCGACCCGCATCCAAAGCCTCCGCTACCCAGCCCTCAAGCTGTTCGCGTTTCGTCACCGTCTGGTAGGCCGAGCGGTCGAACGAAACGGATAAAGCAAGCGCACGACCATGTGCGACGGCTGCTTGTGGCGTTCCCGCTTCCGCGGCCTTCCCAGTATCCTCACCAGTCGCCGCAGCGTCCGCCTTGCGACCCGTGGCTACGGTCGCGCCAACAGATACGGCTGGTGCCGCAGGCGGCTCAGCTCCCAACGCCTCGGCAATCCGCCTGGTGAGGGTGTTGAATTCCATATCGCGGAGAAATCCGAGCAGGTTTTCTGGAGCCGGCTCCTGCACCGCGAGGCATTCAGGCGAGACCGAGAGCGGGGCGTCCTGCGCCAGTGTGACCAGATCGCGGGAGACGCGTGCCAGGTCGGCGAACTCGATAAGCTTTTCGCGCCGCTTGGGCTGCTTAATCTCACCGGCTCGCGCCAGCAATTCGTCGAGGTCGCCGTACTCCGTGATCAGCTGCGCTGCTGTTTTGACGCCAATGCCGGGGACGCCTGGTACGTTGTCGACCGAGTTGCCGGCGAGCGCCTGGACATCAATCACCTTGTCCGGTGGAACGCCGAACTTCTCCAGGACCTCGTCCGGACCGATCCTCTTGTTCTTCATGCCATCCAGCATGACGACGCCCGGCTGCACGAGTTGCATAAGATCCTTGTCGGAGGAGACAATGGTAACATCGCCGCCGGCCTCAATAACCTGCCGGGTATAGGTAGCGATGAGGTCGTCCGCCTCAAAACCTTTCTGCTCGACGCAGGCGACGTTGAAGGCCTTCACGGCATCGCGGATCAAGGGAAATTGCGGAACCAGCTCTTCCGGTGGTGGCGGCCTGTTGGCCTTGTAGTCGTCGTAGATGTCGTTGCGGAATGTCTTTGCCGAGTAGTCAAAAACGACGGCGATGTGAGTCGGTGCTTCGGATGCCTTGGTGTCGGCCAACAACTTCCAGAGCATCTGACAGAAGCCGTGGACGGCGCCAACGGGCAACCCATCGGATGGTCGGGTCAGCGGCGGCAGGGCGTGAAAAGCGCGGAAAATGTAACCTGAGCCGTCAACCAGATAGACGTGCGAACCCTTCTCAATGGGTGCCGTCTCGCCATCCGGGACGCTACAGATCTCTTCGCGGTGTGGGGTGTCATCAGCGTTGGTCATGGGCCCGGACTATAGAGCCAAACTTTCGCGCCGGTCACCCGCCGTTAGCAGACACTTTTTAAGGGCGCTCAAATTCACTGAGTGCGTCGCGTGCGACTTCGGCAACATCCGACCAGTTCATGGGCTGGTAGCGCGGGTTTCCCTCGGCGGCGCTGAGAATCCGCTGCAAGGCATGGCGCAGGCGTGTCTCACGTTTGCGCTGTGACTGAAGGAAATCTCCCAGGTCTTTGAGATCGGCTGAATGGTGCATCGTCATCGGCAACCCCGCTTACGGTCACAGTTCGGTCAAACGACGGTCACGATCACCTGATTCCCTCAAGACACAAAGATGCGCGCAGGCCACATTGGATAACCCTGTGTATGACCTGGTAAAAACTCAATGATTTCAGCTTCCGGAAAAACCGCAATCGGCCCCCGGATAGAGGTTTGCGCGCAGCCTGGGAATGCGCTAGAAGCAGTTCTCCTCAGGCACCCGTAGCTCAGCTGGATAGAGTGTCGGATTCCGATTCCGAAGGTCGCAGGTTCGACTCCTGCCGGGTGCGCCAATCAAATCAATGAGTTGGCTACTCCCGCGTGAGAACAAACCGCGATTTTCGCGGGAGTTTTGCGTGATGTTGCGGGAACAGTACCCCGCAAGACCACTAACTCCGGTCTTCCTCTGTTCTGCTCGGCAACCGTTTCCGCCGCCTCGATGAGACGGCCAAGTTCCGCTGCCGAGTAGTGCGTTGTGATTCGCCCGGACCGATGGCCAAGAAGGTCCTGCCGATCTTCGAAACTGACGCCCGCGGCTCTCAGACGGCGGCCGAATGTGTGCTTCAGATCATGTACGCGCACGAGTGGAAGCCCGGCTTTCGATCGTGCGGTTTTCCATGCGGTTGTCAGAATCTTCTTGAGAGGTCGACCGTCGTTGGAAAACACATAGGTCTTGTGACTTCCCCTGTGAGCCTCGACAATTGTTCTGGCCATCTGATTTAATACGACCAAGCGAGGTTCGCCGTTCTTGACGAAATCTCCTGGCACGATGAAGACCGATGTCCCAAGCTCGGGCACTGCGACCTCCCAGTCCCAACGCAGTTTGCAGATCTCCGCATCCCGACAGCCGGTGTTCACGGCAAACAGCGCCATCTGCTCCAAATGTGGTGGGAGTAATCGGAACAGCCGTGACTGCTCCTCCCAGCTCAGGGGATAAGGCTGGCGCTTGTCTGTCACTGGCAACAGCTTGATCTTCGGTGCGGCATGCAGCCATGTCAGCCCTTGCTCGTCCACCCACTCACCGGCGGCGAGGTTCAAAATGCGGCGAACGACTTGGAGGCCGTGATTGATGGTCCCTGTTGCTGTGCCTCTCTTGCGGCGGTCGGCGATCCAGGGCTGCAGGCTTCCGCGGTGGATCCGGTCAATCTGCAATTTTCCAATCCAAGGCATCAGCCCTTTCAGTCGGCTCACGTCATCGGTGATGCTCCGCTTGTGCTGGTTTTCCAGAACGTACTTCGCTGCGGCCTGTTCGAAGGGTCGAGAAGGCCTTACACCGTAGATCTGTGCCTGCCGGGTTTCTTCCATCACTCTTGCGAGGGTTTGCTCCGCTTCGTGGATTTCAGCTGTTCCAGTGCTCTGGCAAATTCGCCGCCCGCGGATGCGCTTGTCGATGTGCCAGACCCCGCCGCGCATAACGAGGCCGGGTATTCGTTTGCGTCCCATGTGCTTTCTCCTTTCCGTGCGGGACGCCCGTTGCGGGCGATATAGTCGTCCACCCAGGCATCGAGTTCAAGGCGATCAAAGCCAATTCCCTGTGCGCCGATGGGCACCTCTGTGAGATAGGGGCGGACCTCCGCATTGAAGCGGTTGCGATCCATGCCAAGGTAGGCGGGAGCATCGCGAAATCTGAGGATCCGAGGAAGCGGATGGGTTGAGATCTTAGATCTTATTGTCATCGTCGTTTCCGATCTCAAGAATTGTCACGACCGGTGACCGACCCAGCTTTCGTTCGACTGCGATCAGGCCCGCATCTTCCAACCATTGGAGCGCGCGGTATTTGCTGTTGCGGTCGAGACCGAAAGGCAGGCTTCCCAGATTGCTCAACTGGACCGTTGCCGACTTGGCGATGCTTGCTGTGAACCAGATCGCAATTCCGACATGAAGCGATTTGCCAGGAAGCTTCGCAGCCGTCGACAACCAGTTGAGCGGTATCGGACCTTTAAGGAAGCGTTCGCCTGCCCGATGTCGGGGAAGGCGGCCGGAAGTCCGACCTTGTGGTCTTGCCTTGATGCGAACACGAGACGGATCAATTGTCATGATCTGCACCATTCCTAGTAGTATTAGAATATAAGATTGGACGGGTGTTCGTGGCGGTACAGGTTGTGTTGCGCTGGTGAACAGCTGGCTTTGAAAAGGGGTGATGCGCCTCGGGCGAGACCGCATCACCCAGAAGTATCTCGATGGCCTTCCAGACTGCCGCCCCTCGACGATCGCCAAGCCTCTGAGGATGGGTCACGGTTCGAACATCGGTTCGTAATGCAAAATCGTCCAGTACGATCGAACTGGCTTCCGCCATGTACTCACGGGTCATGCCGACTGCATCTCCCAATTCCGAAATCGGTGCCTCGATCAGCAGGGCATCATGCAGGGGCGCGCACACTCGGATTCCTGCCTCGGTGGTCAGGCAGCAGGCCAAGCGCAGCATTTCGGCACCATTGGCTTGCATTGCATAGTTTCGGAGGAAGCGCGGATTGGCAGTGGCATCTACGGTGACGCGCCAACCGAGGACAGACTGAAGCCCTCCGGTCAGTAGACCGCTATCCTGGATCTGATGCGTCCATCGCCAGAAGGTTGGAAAAGCTGCCTTGTGTTCGGTGAGTAGCTTCTCTGCAGCTGATTGAGGCAAGCCCGACCTACGGGCCAGTGTGCCAGCGCCCATGCCATAGAGGACCCCGATTGCGCAGGATTTGTATCGGTCCCTCAAGTCGCTGAGAACAGTAGAGCACTCAGCACCGGTCACCGCACCAGCCGATGCCGCAAAGGCAAGATAGGGATCTCTGGAGCGGTAGGCCGCCTGCATGCGAGTGTCGCCGGAAAGAGCCGCGGCAATTCCAAACTCCTGCTGAGACCAGTCGATGACTGCGACCCCGTGGCCCGGCTTTGGCTGAATGAGATTGCGAACCCACGCAGGCCCGCCCAGAATCCACGACTTGTTGCGTGGCTGATTACGCCCCGTTCGAGAAGCAAATGGTCTCAGTTGCGTGCGATTGCGCCCATCTCGCCCGACAGCAACATCATCCGGGCGGAATGCTGTCAGCGTCGAACGCAGCTCTTTGAGAGGGCGTAGCTCAGGGTGGGCTCGTGCGCGCTCACTGAAGACATCATCGGACAGATCAAGAATGTTGTCCTGTGTGCGTGGCCAATCGATGTTGCGCTGCGCGAGCAGAGCTGCAAATGCCGCTCTGTCAAATCGGCCGCCGCGGTAGACGCAGAAATCCGCGTCGATAAGACGAATGAGCTGTGGAATCAGGTCCATCCATTGGGCGTCAAGCAAGTTCAGTGCTGGGCGGTCGATTGGAACGCCGGTGGCCTCCATTCGTGCGACCGCCAGAAGGTAGCGCCCGCGCAGCAATGCACGACCCCAATCAATGGCTGCCGCCATGCGATCGAATAGCGCTTCCAGGGCATGCAAACGTCGCCTTATACCTTCAGGTGCGTTTCCGCTGCTCAGGACGACCGATGACGGCAGGCCGAACCAAACCATCGCACCAACAAGGCCTAGACCGACCGTCGAACGCTGGCCGTTGGCAATGTTTCGAAACTCAACCATGAGGTCGATGATCCGCTCTGGCATCCGCCAGCCCAGCGCGATGTGCAAACCTGCCAAGTCTTGCGCATCGACCGTGACGATGAGCGCTTGAGGCCCTGTCGGATAAGGCGGCCGCCGCTTGCCACCCAGCTTTGGCATTCCAACTTGCAGGACCCGCCCGTCGCGCCGATCAAGTGCGCCGACGACGCCAGGACATGGCGCTTCTCCAGGACTGCGGGTCACGGCCGACACGACGAACCAAATGCAGTCGAATGGTATTGAACGGTGGAGCATCAGAAATCCCCCATAAGCCGTCGCACAACTCGGTGATCGAGGCTGTCGACATAACGGTCCTTGAACCCCATTTCCAAAAGTCGATGGAACGGCAGATCCGGCCACTCAGGCTCTGCGATTTGGTCAAGAGCTTCATAGACGTCGTATGTGCCCGCGCCCATGTTCGCTGCGAGCCGAATCCAGTTTGTTTCAGCACGAAGCGCGGCTTCATGGGCCACTTGATTCCACTCATCGAGACGACCTTGTTCGTCTGGCAGGCGAACCGGCCATAGAAGAACGCCGCCTTGCCGCGTCACGGTCGTGTAAAGCGTTTTAGCAACCGCTTCGCCTGGAATTGCAGGTGCTATGTCCGGCGAGACGAGATACGTCTGCTTGTCGTCCCGCAGCTCCAGGAGCAGGGTATCGATGCGCATTTCAGGGTCAGGATGAACCCTGAAATACTCCTGCCGGCTTGGCTTTCGGACCTGTACAGAGGCGAGAATTTTCCTGACCGTTGGCCCCTCGGTTGCCGATTGAGAGATGCGCAGCCGCTTCGGATCAAATGGGTTTAGCTTCTTGTCCTCGCCGTCATCATCGGGCGGATCGTCGATATCATCACTCACTGTCTCTACTCCTCACTGCCGCGCAGGTTGGTTGCGCGATAGCGAGCAGTGTCGGGCGAAGCCCCGCGTTTCTCCATAGTGTCGAACGACGAGCAGCGTGACGCGCAAGCTTCAATTTCTCTAGATAATTCAATGGCAGACGCTTTTGAACGTGACGCGATCGCTTGCGTCACGTGACGGGTTACCTATAAATTTCTGAATTCGTCGATTGTTACAGGCTTGACCTTCGGATTAAGCCGATAGCCCTTCCTGGGGTCCCTTTCGATAATCTCATTCGGGTCGGCCTCGATCCCAACTAGGGCCATACTGGCCTCGTTGATTTGGATGCGTGCGCGCTTGATTGCAGCCCTAACGGCAGCATCGTCCCGGTCGCCTAGCTTATCGGCGATTGCCGTCGCTTTCAGACACCGATGGTTTTTCGAGATCAGGCCTGCTGCTCGGTCCTCGATGGAGGTTTGGATTAGCAGTTTCATGATTGGAAAAATTGCATGACCATGCACCTCAAGTCGGTCTGAAATTCGAATGCTGTGACGCTCGCCATCCACTGCAATGAAGATTTCGTCTTGAGAAATTGTAGATACGGGGTGTTGCGGAGCTGGTTCTGAAAGCCTCTCAATGACCGCCTCGTTTGCGGTATGTCCACTGAGAGGAAAGCGGCTTGCCATTACCAATGCGAGCAACGAACTTGGCGCGAGCGTCCGGTCCAGGACACCTTGCGCGCGGTTGCTGATGGCGTCGGCGAAAATTGAGCGTACGGCCAAGCCATGCTGACGGTAAAGAGCGAACAGCTTCTTCCCGATGTCTTCTCTTTCGCCCACCGGGAAGGCCTGCATCACCCAAGATACTTGCTCTGCAAACCGGCCCAAGAAGTCTCGTTCACTGATGTCAGCGCACTCAAGCGCCAGCGTGACCGAACCGACGGCCATCGCGCGATCTTCACCGTCCTCGCGCGGCCCCTCAATGAAGTCCGTTTCGTAACCTTCGCCCTCATCAAATTCGGCAGCGCCCCCAGCAAGGGTGGACATCCGTCGCTGAAGGCATTGGACGCAAGTCCCGCAATGGTTCTGGAACTTCTTGGTCAGCGTTCGCGACCTAGTGCAGCTGATCGATCGTGTGATCAGCTGGGCCTGGTCGGTCGAGGCTAATTCTCCGACGATTTCAGCTTTTGTGCTCCAGATGAACGGATTGCTGATCTCGATAGCATGGCTCGATACCTTCTCCACAACGCGGCCGAGGAGCTGCAACGAGCGCGGATGAGTTGAACGGCTCGCGCGTGCGCCAACCACTTGCGTCGCAAAAGGAAGGTTCACGCTCATGACGCCATTTTCGTAGAACCGGATGCAGTCCGATGTTTCGATATGTGCGGCCACCGCGGCCATGGCGGTGAAAAAGAAGCTGCGGGTTCGCTGCGTTTCTTCGCGGTCCTGCAACTTCCGCGTCAGACTGTTGTCGATCCAAACGTGCGAGATGCGCCTCGGAAACGCTTCCGCCAGCTGTTCGGCGAGTTCTTGTTGTCGTTTGCCGATCACCGGCACATTGCGATGGCTGACCAGTACAACATGCCGGTTCGTGCGCTTCAGCTCTTCGACCGCACCTGCAAGGGAGTCGAGCCCGCCTGAGAACAACAAAACGGAAGTGCCGCCTGCCACGTCGATTGGCTTATCCTTAATACCCAGGTATTCCTGAAGTTGTATGGGATGCAAATTTCCAACGAACTCGAACCGCCACCAATCCTCGCTCAGAAACCGCAACGCTTCACACAGCGTTTGTTTCACGTCCGACCGTTGCCAGAAGTCGAGATCGCGCACAGCGATCACAAGCACGAAACAGCGCCTCCACTCAGCTCCGAAGCCTGGATCGGACAGACTGCCACGCTTTGTCGTTCGATCCGCTGCAAACACGTAACTAGAGATCTCAAGGAGGTCGGTCAGCCGCGCCGGTTCGCTGCCGACCAGACGCTTGCGCAACTGATCGAGCTTGAGCGTGAGATTACCGACTTTCTTCTCAAGACTGAGAGCGGTTCCGTCGGGAAACTCTGAGCGCTGTTCCTTGGTCAAGCCACAGAGGAAGACATGCTCACGCATTGTCCGCCCTCCGTGCGCGCAACTCGTCGCGCATTTTCTTGAGGGCGTAGTCGGAAAACTTCTGAGCCAACTCTCGCGTCAATCGTCGTTCGTAATGGGCTTTCGAAAACCAGCCGCCGGCGAACTGCTCGACGATGACTGAGGCTTCACGGCAATGTGTGTCCAGCGCGCTGCGGAATTTCACCCGCTCGTCGAGGGTGGCGATTGCTCTCTCGGGTCCGACATGATCTTCGAGCACTCGGCTGAGGTAATAGTCGAGCGTTTTAAGGGTCAGCCGGGCAAAGAAGTCCCGCGTTAGAGAGGCAAAACGGTCTTTCGTAGCAAACTTGCTGAGTTCGATGCGAAGGTCGTCGGGAGTCGTGCCGAAGAGGCCCGGCAACTGGGCGCCGACCACACTGGTCAGGCTTTCGGACGCAGCCTGTCTCGCCAGCTCACCCAGATCGGTTCGGCGATCTGTGTTGTTGATCTGGCTTTCAACGGCCCCTGAGAAGCTGGTTACGATACTGAGCAGGGACTGCTCGCTGCCGGCTTCGAAGCCCAGCGCTGTGAGTTTTGCTGCAAACCTGTCAGATCGCGCTGCAAGCGGCAGCTAAGTCAAGAGCCAGACGGTGTTGCCGACGACCGGATCGCCGCGCGCCGAGATCAGTTCTTTTTCGGCTGCGACGGCCACCGCAGCAGCCAGCTCCGCGACGTCGGCACCGTTGGCGAGAAGCTCGACGACCTTGGTCCATTGCCGCGACTTTGGCAAAACTCCGAGGCGGACATGACCCATCGCGTTTTACTCAACTGCTGGAGCGAGGTGGTTGATAAATACGAAGCGAGATTAGAACGGTCGATGGGACCTGCCCACCCCCGCACAGCTGACCAACGCACCGAACAATTGTAATCTCCACATCAAATCAGTGGCTTCAGGGGGGATCGGGTGTCAAACAGGCGGCTCGCGGCCAATCGTTCTAACTCGCGCCTGAGCACTGGACCGACGACTTCTTCCGGCAAAGACGCATCCAGCCAAAATGCGATCCGGCACGGGCTTTTTTCTTCGCGCCTGTTGCTGCCCGATGAGGATGCGGCTGAATTCCATTCCATGCACGAAGATTTGCGGCTGGCTCTGCGTCCAGCGGATGCGATCGAAAACGCATTGGTAGATCGCATAGCCGTAACGCTCTGGCGGCAACGACGACTGGTCGGCTCTGAGAGTGCAGCGATCGCTTTGTCGCGTCAGAAAAATCGGGTTTCTCGAGCCGTCTCCGAGGAACTTGATCTTAACTACGGCTCCCGGCTGAAACCGGAAGACTTGGAGCCACCAGATACAGTCCAGGTCGATTGGTGCAAGACAGCTCTCGCCGAAATCGAAAACATTGAAAGCGACGACGTCGAGCTACTGAAGGCACAGGCACCTCTAACATATGCGCAGTTGGAAGACGACGCTGTGGGCGAGGATGTCCCAAGCTATCTGGCTGATTACAAAGGCGGCCTTTTTGCATACCTTAGCGAGCTCGCTTTCTGGTGCCGCCAGCAGCTCCGTGACGCGGAACGTCGTCCGCAGTTGATGAATTTGGCTGACCTCGTCACGAAGCAGCGCATGGTACTGGAACCGAACCAGCTTGAACTCCTGACCCGCTATCAAACGATGCTGGACAACCAGCTTTACAAGGCACTGCGCGCCCTGAGGGAAGCGCAGGATTGGCGACTGAAGACGCTGGAGGCATCGTCCGTCGAACCAGATAGCGCCGGGAACGCCGAGTGAGTTGGCTTCGTTTCGCAAAAGGGTGCAGGGAACGTTAGCGTCGTCCTTTCAGCAAGTTTCCATATGATTTCGGGATAATCTGGGGAAAAAAGTTGGGCGGCAAGGGCTCAGGGCGGCAACCAAGCTTCGGATTTCTCGCCAGCACGACCAACGACTACCACTCCATCGATCTTGCTTGGTTGCGCCGCGAGAAGCTCTTTGAGGCAGGCCGCCAGTCGACAATCACTTGGTCACGCAACGGGAATGTCACCGGCTCAGTTCAAATCTTGGTTCTGGATGACGGTATAAGGCTGGTCTATCGGACACGGGGCTCTAGAGAAAACTGGAAGGATGTCGACGACTTCGTACCCCTTGTTTCAACAGCCACACGTTTTGGCGGTGAACGGAAATGGTTTCAATGCCCGACCTGTGAGAAGCGTTGCCGGATCATCTATGGCGGCAGCTATTTCCGGTGTCGCAACTGTTATGGGTTGAAATACGAGACGCAATATGAACCCGGTTTCGCTAGGGCCGCCACCGCGGCCCTCAAGATACGCGATCGCCTAGGTGACAAAGGCGGCATCGACGAACCGTTTCCAGACAAGCCGAAGGGCATGCACCGGAAGACCTATGAGCGCCTTCAGAGACAGGACGAGGCGTTGCTGCGCCAATGGGGGACGGGGATGATGGCGAAGCTGGGAAGGTATGGCTGAAGCGGTGCGTTCTGACGCTGGTGCGGAGTAAAGGGAAGCTTTTCTGTCCCATCGAAACGCTATCGAATGTCGGCTGTTGAAGGGACAGCCGACGCGTAATGCTCCAACATAGCTTTTCCCAAATGACCCACTACGGACTCCGCGGACCCATCCGACCCCATCCATCGCATGTCCGCAGCTGGAAAATGCCGACATCTACTTCGGTGGGAAGAGCCAAGCTGCAACAAACTTTGACACTCCCACCGCTGGCCGGCCAAGCGGTAGCAAAGATCAATCACCAGAACCCGCCCTAGCGACTGACCGACGCGCGTTACCGGACGCAGCTCTCGAGAGCAGCTATCTCGTTAGTTGCCGTCAGCCGCCCGACTTCAGGTTTCGCGGTCTAGCCCACGAACGGCCAAGGCCCAAAAATGGACTGCGTACGGCCGATTGATCCAGATCAATAAAATATTTCTGACACTGTGTCAGTAAAATGCGACAAGGAGACAGAAAATTTATGAGTTCGCCAATTCTGCCGCGACCTTGCATCATCCGCTAGCAGTTCGGACCCAGCTCGGCGGGCGATGCTGACTAAAGGGCATCTGAGGAAACTAGTTATGAGTACCGCTGCAACAGCTAGCGCCATCCGCCCACCCCTCATCGACGACTCCGCCGCGTCATCGGAAATGGATGTTCATCAAGTTTGTCGCGGCATTCGTGCGAATTCGCGGTGTCGATCGCCTCGAGGGCGCACTGATGACGCGATGCTGGCTTGCAGCCGACATGGGCGTTCCTGTCGCCAGCCTTGACCGTTTGCTGAGACTGCTCCGCTGGCAGGGCTTGATCGGGTTGCCAGATGAACACCTCATCACGATCAATGATGCGGAGGCGATGCGCTCCATTTCGCTCGGCTTGCCGGCCGCTGGGCTACGGTCGGCAGAGCAAGGAGCAGATAGAACTGCTCAGCGCTGCTAATCACAAGCAAGCAATTGTCAGATGGCCCACACTATCAAGCCACTACAAGTGACCCACTTGAATGACAAAGCGCGGGATGAAGGAATTAAGTGACAGCATGTCAGAAGATGGTTCAATCAGGCAGTTAGTTCGCAAGCGTGCGTCATCGCCCAGGAAGTCGGAACGAACCCGACGGGCGATCTTGGATGCTGCGTTGGACTTCCTTTGGACCCATCCATTCAGGGATCTCACGGTTGCTGAATTGGCGTCGCGCACAGAAACAAGCCGCGCAACGTTCTACCAGTACTTTGCGGACCTTCACGACCTGATGGACGTGCTCTTGAGTGAAATGGGGAACGACATCCTCGTAGCTGCGACACCTTGGTTTGAAGGCAATGGTGACCCAGCTTCCCTGTTGAGAGAAAGCCTGTCAGGGCTTGTGAAGATTTGTTACCAACGCGGCCCCATTCTGCGTGCTGTGGCCGACGCCACGGCCTCGGATGAAACGCTCGAGAAGAACTGGGCTAAGTTCTTGCAGCGGTTCGACGACGCAGTAACTGAACGTATCGAGGAACAACAGGCAGCCGGTTTGATTCCGCCATTCGCAGCGCGGTCGGTCGCCGTCGCCCTGAACCGTCTCGATGCATCTTTGATGATTGAAGCGTTCGGCCGACGTCCGCGTGGAAATCAGGACAAAGTCCTCGAGTCGCTCGTACGGATTTGGATCTCAACGCTGTACGGCGCGCAGGTGCTGCAGCAACCAGTTGCGTCGCCCCAGAAACGCAAAATCAAAAAGAAATCTGTTTCTCAAAACAAAGGAGAGTAACCGTGCGTAACCTCAATAAGCGCATATTGCCATTGATCTTGGCGTCAGCCGCGTTAACGGCGAATCCTGCCAATGCAGAGTCACCAAAATACAAAATGACAACCGATATTCCCGCTAATGTTCTGACGCCGGACAAGTTGGAATCGCGCCTGGGAACACTCGAATTCTTTGACGGCATTCCCACCAACAAGACGGCACAGAAAGTTTGGGATCACCTGGACTTCAGCCGGGCCGTTGAGGCGATGATTATGAATGTGCCGGCTGCGTCGTTGGCCGGTTTCCGCAAGGGAATTCGTGAATTTGGTCCCGACAACGAGACGATGATCATTTTCGAAGGCCGTCTCGACCCGCGCGGTCTCCTGCTGACGGGAAACACGACCGTCGTCTACAGCTTCATGTGGATTGACTTGAAGAACGGTCCAATGGTGATGGAAACGCCACCGAACGTTCTAGGGATCATCGATAACGCGTGGTTCGAATATGTCACTGACTTCGGTAACGCCGGCGACGATAAAGGGAAGGGCGGTAAGTACCTTCTCGTTCCGCCAGGCTACAAAGGTGACATCCCAGACGGTTATTTTGTCAAAAAATCTAAAACCTATGGCCACTGGCTGGCAATGCGTGGCTTCATGAAAAACTTCGACCATAAGCCCGTGGTCGCCAACATGAAGAAGCATTTCCGTCTCTATCCGTTGGGATCCAAACCCAAAGAGGTCAACTGGGCCAACGTCTCCGGCAAGGAATTCAATACACTGCATGCGCAGGATGCCAGCTTCTTCAACGAAGTGAATGAGATCGTACAGGAAGAACCGCGGTTCTCGCATAATGCGGAAAGTCTTGGCTTGTTGGCCGCGATCGGGATCCAGAAAGGCAAGCCGTTCAAGCCTGACGCACGCATGCAAAAGATCTTGACCGAGGCGTCTGCTGTTGGCACGGCCGCCTTGCGCTCCATCGTTTTCAACAATCGCGACAAAACGGTTCAGATGTACCCTAACAGCAAAACCTGGGAGGTGGGGTTTGCTGGTGGCAGTTATAAATTCATGGACGAGGACGTCAGCCTGATCAACAACCGCGCCCGGTTCCATTTCTATGCAACGGGGATCACGCCGGCGATGGTCAATCCTGGTGTTGGCCGCGGCTCGCAATATCTCATTGGTGCAAGGGATTCCGACGGCAAGCCGTTTGATGGCAGCAAGACGTACACGATGCATGTGGCTCCGAATGTGCCGGCAGCAAACTTCTGGGACGTGACGCTCTATGACAACCAGACCCGCTCGCTGATGCAGACCGATCAGGAGTACCCTGGTGTCTCAAGCATCGATGAGGGCATCGTCAAGAACGCAGATGGGTCTTTCGACATCATCTTCAGCCCGGAAAAACCCAAAGGCAAATCCAACTGGTTGCAGACTATTCCCGGCAAGGGATGGAACATCCTATGGCGGATCTATAGCCCGACCCAGCCTTGGTTCGATAAGACCTGGCAGCCCGGCGAAGTCGTGCTGGTCAAGTAATTCGCCCGAAATCAATGACCGACGGGGCGGGTCTATGCCCGCCGCCGTCGAACATCGTTATTAAGTGGGGATCGTTATGAAAACGAAGTCGCGCCTTTTTCTAGCTGTCGCCGGATTGATGGCGACCAGCATGCTTGTTCCAGTTCACGCCAAATCTCCAAAAATGAAAATGACGACAGACATTCCGTCTTCGATCATCGCGCCTGACAGCGTTGAGACATCAATCGGCACAATGAAATTTTTCGATGGCGTGCCCGACGCAGCAAGTGTCGCGGTAAGCTACGACTTTCTCGACCGGTCGCGCGCTGTCAATGTCTTCATCAATTCCATCCCGATGATGTCCGCCTACATGCTGCGTGAAGGCCAGGCGAGCATGGGGGCCGATGCCAGCAACAAGATTGCCATCTGGGACACCCTGATGGATTCCAAAACGATCCTACTGACGGGCAATACATCAACCATGTACGCGGTGGGGTTCTTAGACTTGGCGAAGGACGGTCCAACGGTGATTGATTTGCCGCCGGGCATGCTTGGTGTGCTCGACGACATGGCCTTCCGTTACATGACAGACTTAGGGGTGGCCGGTCCAGACAAGGGCAAGGGCGGCAAGTTCCTGGTGCTGCCGCCGAACTACAAAGGTGACGTGCCGGACGGCTATTTTGTTGTGCCCTCCAAGACCAACGGCGTGTGGGTGTTTACCCGTGGGTATCTGGACAAAAAACTGCCGCTGGAAAAGGCCATCCCGGCGGCATCAAGGAATATCCGCGACCACCTGAAGGTCTATCCGCTTAAGTCCAAAGACAATCCGCCCGCGACAGAGTTCATCAATGTGTCGGGCAAGGTCATGAACACGGTCGTGCCCAACGACTACAGCTTTTTTGTAAAGCTGCATGATCTCATTCAGGGAGAGCCTAACGACTATCTCGGCCCGGAAGCCAAGGGCATGATGGCAGCGATCGGCATTGAAAAGGGCAAGCCTTTCAAACCCGATGAGCGGATGAAGAAGGTCCTCACCGACGCGGCCGCAATCGGTAACACCGCCGCGCGCGCCATCAGTTATTTCCCGCGCGATCCAGGCAACATGCTGTATGGCAAAGACAGTTCATGGATCATGGCCTATGCGAACAAGGACACGGCATTCCTGAAAGATGGCGCGTTTAACCTTGAGGCCCGTGCCCTATTCCACTTCGGCTACATCGTCGTCTCTCCTGCCATGGCGGTCACGGTGGCCGGCAAGGGTTCGGATTACGCTTTGATCGCACTGGACTCCAAGAAGCAGGCACTGGATGGGTCAAATACCTACAAGCTGTCCATGCCCAAAGATGTGCCCGCCAAGGATTTCTGGGCGTTGACGATGTACGACACCCAAACCCGCTCCCAACTCCAGACCGATCAGCAGTTCCCGACCCTCGGAAGCCAGACCCAAGGGCATCAAGACAAACGCCGACGGGTCTTACGACATCTACTTCGCGCCAAAGCCGCCCAAAGCCAAAGAAGGCAACTGGTTGCAAACCGTCCCCGGCAAGAGCTGGTGGCTTGCCCTGCGCATCTACGGCCCGCTGAAGCCCTGGATCGATCAGTCCTGGCGTCCCGGCGAGATCGAATTGGTCGAGTAAACGAAAGCAGGCGCACCGCACGAGGCAGGTGGCGATCCATTCTGCTTCCCGCAGTGATCAGAGATAAATGGAAACCAACATGAAGATGAAACTGTTGACCACTGCTGCCGTGGCCACACTGTTTTTTACCGGCGCGGCCAGCACGATTTGGGCCAAGTCCCCGAAGTTCAAAATGACCACGCCGGTTCCGGAAAGCATTACCACGCCGGACAAGGTCGAGACGTCAATCGGGACGCTTAGGTTTTTCGATGGTGTGCCGGACAAGCAGACAGTCGGCACGCTTTACGACTACATGGATCGCGCTCGGGCCGTTCAGGCCTATGTCTCCACCGTGCCCGGCGTGTCGCAATACGCGATGCGGCAGGGGCAGCGGGATATCGGAGCCACCAAGGTCAACCAAATTCTGATCTGGGACAAGCTGGCAGATTCAGCGAACTTCTTTCTGACCGGCAATACCTCGACGATCTACACATGGACTTACACAGACCTCGTCAAAGATGGGCCAACTGTGATCGAACTGCCCGCTGGCATGTTGGGTGCGATAAACGACATGTGGTTTCGCTATGTGTCCGACCTGGGCGTTGCCGGCCCAGACAAAGGCAAGGGTGGCAAATATCTGATCCTTCCGCCAGGCTACAAGGGCGATGTGCCGGACGGCTATTTCGTGGTCAAGCCAGAGACGTTTGGCAACTGGATCTTCATGCGCGCCTACATCAGCGACGGCGTCGAGAAAGCGGCGCAAGGCGTGAAAGACCATCTCCGGATTTATCCGCTGTCGATGGCCGATAATCCGCCGAAGATGGAATTCATCAGCATGTCGGGCCGCAAGGGCTATAATGCTGTTCCGCCGAACGACTATAGCTTCTGGGAAATGCTGAACCAGCTTGTGCAAGAAGAGCCAGTCGGCGCGCACGATCCTGAAACCCGCGGCCTGCTGGCGGCACTTGAAATCGTCAAGGGCAAGCCCTTCGCTCCCGATACACGGATGAAGAAGATCCTGACGGATGCGGTCGCAATAGGCAATGGCTATGCCCGCGCCAACACCGTTTTTCCACGCGACCCTGGGGCCCGTATCTATGGTCCGGAAAGCGAATGGGTGATGGGTTTTGCCGACAAGGACACGACCTTCCTCAAGGACGGAGCGCGCCGCTACGATGCGCGACTATGGATGCACTACAACGCCGTTGTGGTGACGCCCGCCATGGCGGTCACCAGACCGGGCAAGGGGTCGGACTACGGCATCGCCGGACTGGGTAAAGGCGGGCAGACGCTCGATGGTTCGAAGACCTATAAACTGCACCTGCCGCCGAATGTACCGGTCAAAGATTTCTGGTCGGTCGTCGTCTACGACCCGCAAACCCGTTCTCAGTTGCAGACAGATCAGCAGTTCCCGGCGCTGGACAGTTACAAAAAGGATCTGAAGAAGAACGAAGATGGGTCCTATGACATCTACTTTGCCCCGAAACCGCCGGAAGGCTACGAAGGCAATTGGCTGCAGACCGTCCCCGGCAAAAGCTGGTTCATCATCCTGCGGATGTACGGACCATTGGAGCCCTGGCTCGACAAGAGCTGGCGGCCGGGTGAAATCGAATTGGTCAAGTGAGCTGGATTTGTTTTTGAGAGAAGGGCGGACAATAAACGCCCTGCTGAATACAGGATAGCATTGGAGTTACGCGTATGAGAAAACGATCGCAGATTGCCATCGCGTCGGTCGGGTTGATGGCGGGGCTCGCCTTCACCCCGATCGTCAGCGCAAAGGAAAACAAGCCGACAGTTCAAGAAACCTACGCTGGCGAAATTGAGTTTCAAGGCCAGTCAATTACCAAGAAAACTGCAAAATTTTTGCATCGCCGAGTACTTCAACAACGCGCTACCCAGTTGGTGACCTGGGCGATGCCGATGATGAATTTCGAAACGCTGTATCCGGCCCTGCTCAGCAATTTGAAGACCTCCAATGGGTTGGACCTGTCTGACGACGATATCTTCTTTGGCCTCTATGACGGTTATGACGGCGTCTATCCCTTCATGACCGCCAACGTCACGACGCCCTATACCCTTGCGATGTCGGATCTGTCGAAGACCGGACCGGTGGTGGTGGACCTGCCGCCTGGAGCTATCTACGGCGTGATAGACAACGCCTGGATGCAGCCCATTCACGAGATCGAAGGTAAACCGGGAAAGCTGTTGCTGGTTGGGCCGGGACAGAATTACCCCAAGAACTTCGATGGAAAAATCATTCAGTCCGACACCTTCCGAGTGCTCTACTTCTACCGCGCGCTCGGAACCGGAGACGAGGCCAAGAAACTTAGAACAGCCGTAAAAGCCTATAAGCTGTCGGACGCCGCCAATCCGCCGAAGACCCAATTCATCAGGTACACGCCCAAGCCCGGCGACAAGATCGCGCTTAACACTCAACCCCGCGACATGCGTTTTTGGGAGTTGGTGAACGCTTACGTCCAGCGTGAACCGATGGCCGATCGCGATCGGTTTTTCTATGCCTGGCTGAAAGACCTGGGCATCCAAAAAGGCAAGCCCTTTAAGCCCACCGCCTATCAAAAAGAGATCCTGCAACAAGCACTCGACGTCGGCATGGCCATGTCGCAGGCGATCTCTTTCAACAAGACACGAAACATGTTCCCGACGTCGCTCTACGGCAAAGATTCCGGTTTCGAAGACGCCATGGCCGGCATGGACCCGAAGATCGATCTGCCGACCTACTCGATGTTCAACGAGCGGGCCTCCTACGGTTTCGAAGCGACGACGACCTCGGCCGGCATGGTGTCCCGCACGCCTGGAAAGGGCTCGGCCTATTTGGGAGGCTATTACGATGCCGATGGCAATGCCTTGATGGGCGGCAACAACTATGTGCTCAACGTTGGGCCAAAGCCGCCAGCCGCCAACTTCTGGTCCATCACGGTCTACGACATCAAGAACCGTCTGATTATCCGAAACGACACCAAGCGATCCGATCGTTCTTCCCGAACGAAAGGCCTCGTTACTAATTCGGATGGTTCTGTTGATGTGTATTTCGGCCCTAACGCGCCGCAGGGAAAGGAAAACAACTGGATCCAGACCAACGAAGGCAAATCTTTCTTCGTCTATCTGAGGCTTTATGGCCCCGAACAGGCCTATTTCGACCAGACCTTCCCGATGACACCGATCAAAAAGGTCAACTAAAACTGACGGCTTCAAGCGACATCAGAAGCCGTGTGAGGCGTTTTCGCCTTACACGGTCAAGCTTCGACACGAACGGAAACCACCATGAAACCCAACTCACTTATCGCCCTTGCGGTCACCGCTTTCATGGCGGCCGCTTCGCCTATCCGTTGCTGCTGATGTGCCGACCGAACCTTTGGGCGGCAAACCGCCTGCGGGGACCAGCGCCTCTTTCAAGGACTTCGACACCTTCAAGGATCAGGTTCTTTATCAACGTGCTTTCGAGGCGGTCCTTTGGTCGGTGCCGATGGTCAACAAATTGGGCCTGCGGCGTGGCACGCTTGCAATCGGCGGCGGCGACAACGTGGTTCTCGCGTGGTCGGCTGGCGTAAAGCCCTATTTCGAAGCGCTGACCCCCAATAACGTCTCACCTTATGTGAACGCGACAATGGATCTAAGCAAGGGCCCGGTCGTGGTCGAGGTGCCACCGGCGAACGACAAGGCGGGACTGTTCGGCCAGATTGCCGATCACTGGTACCAGACATTCGTGGATATTGGTCCGATCGGTATCGATAAGGGCAAGGGCGCCAAGTTGGTTCTAACGCCGCCGGGATGGTCTGGCGAGATCCCTGCTGGTTTCACTGAGGTCAAAAGCCCCAGCTTCCGGATTGACTTTGCTTTCCGAAACGTCCCCTCGCCGACGGGCAAGCAGGCCGATCTTGATGCTCTGGCCAGCAAGGTTGCAGTATACAATTTGTCGGCATTACCCAAGCCGGCCCCAACGAAATTCATTGATCCGCTGAATAAGCGCTGGCCGACCCTCGCCCGCTATGACGAGAGGTGGTTCGAGGATTTGCACGATATCATCAACGTCGAGAATGTGCTGCCGCGCGACAAGACAATGATGGGGCTGCTCAAGACGATCGGGATCGAGAAAGGTAAACCGTACAAGCCGGATAACAAAACCAAGGCAATCTTCCGCAAAGCCATCGTTGATGCCTATCATTACATGCAGGCAACATTTGAACGCGAACTGTCAGGTGAAGCTTGGTGGAAAGACCGCAAGTGGCGCAACATCTTCTTCCACGATGCAAACATGGGTTTCACGTGGGAAACCGACAGCCTTGTCGATTATGACATGCGCGCTGTTCGTCCATGGTTCTCGGCAATTTACTTCCCCAACAAGGTCGCCAAAAAACCGGCCACCATGTACATCGCGACGATGCATGACGGTGATGGCAAGCTGATGGAAGCCGGCAAGACCTATAGCCTCACTGTGCCGAAGGAAGTACCGGTGACCCAGTTCTGGTCACTGACAATTTACGACCGCGAAACGTATTCGTTCATCTATTCGCCACAGGAACGGCCCGGTCTCTCCAGTCGGAACCGGGACACGATGATGCTTAACAAAGACGGCAGTGTCACGATCTATTTCAGGCCGAAGGCGCCGAAAGGCTATGAGACCAACTGGATCCCGACGTCGGGCAAGCCCCCTACGCCATGTTCCGCTTCTACGGCCCGAAGGACGCATTCTACGACAAGACCTTCAAGCTGCCCGACGTGGAACTCGTCAAGTAGTCGGCAAACAACCAGTCGGGTGCTACTGGAGCAACTCCCGGTGAGTGCCTAACGTGGGAAACCCGACCAATGAAAAGTCGAAAGTAAGTGGAATTATTCTCGTTTGTCTGACAATCCAGTGCATTGTTGTGGCCGTCCTCGCACGAGCATGTCCGCTTTGGGATCGTGCCGATATTGTCGGCAGCGAATTCAATTTCCAGAGCATTTCTCAAAATGGCCCGACTTGGACCTCAGCCCAGCGCTGGGCGATGTCCGGTCATCACGGTGGAGCGGTCGAACTGGCTGCTGACCAATTCGTTAGATTTGCGGGAGACAGTGCGGCACTGTTCTGATCGGAGGGGCAAGAGTTGCAACGAGCGCCCACATAAACGATTAGATTCTACTTCAGTTCAGAACCGTTATTCGTCTTCCGATTCCGAAGGTCGTAGGTTCAACTCCTACCGGGTGCGCCAGTTTTTCATCTCACGACAATTCGCAGCGCTCAGGGCTCTGATGGAGCGGGCTGTTCGCCCGATGGCGCGTGCGTCACTGGCCCGCTCGAAGCCTGGCCTTCGAGGTCCAGAAGCAAGTCTGCAAAGCCCTCATCGTTTCGACGTGAGTGCTACCTTGCCACCTTGAGCCGCGTGACGTCCGCGGCCAGGCAGTACCCGATGCCATGAATTGTCTTGATCAGTGATGGCTTGTTGCGGTCCGGCTCGATTTTCTTTCGAAGGCGCATGATGTGAACGTCAACAGTTCGATCTCCAACGATCGCGTCGGCGCCTCTAGCGAAATCGAGAAGCTGGTCACGGCTCATGACGGTTCGCGGATGCTCCGCCAAGGCCTTGAGAAAGTCGAACTCCATCGCCGTGAGATCGGCCTCTTCACCCGTCTCCTTGTGCGTTATCGTTCGTGCCGTTGTGTTGATGATCCACGCACCGACCTGCAGCAATACATTGCCTGCCTCGGCTTCGAAGCTTGCCAGGTGCTCAATGCGTGAGCGTCTCAGTACCGTTCTGATGCGTGCAACCAGTTCGCGCGGTTCAAACGGTTTCGTCACGTAATCGTCAGCACCGAACTCCAAACCGAAAATCCGGTCGAAGGTTTCATCGCGCACGCTCAAGACAATGATTGGAAGGTTGGACCCGCGTCGGATCTCCCTGGTCAGCTCAAAGCCATCCGCGTCCGGCAAATTGATGTCGAGAACACACAGGTCAATGGCCTCGTTTGCCAATGTGCGGCGCATCTCTTTTGCCGATCCGCAACTCGACACGCGAAACTGCTGCTGTTGCAGATAGCGCTCCAGGAATGATGTAATTTGAGTGTCGTCGTCGACGATCAGAATATGCTCGTTCATTGTGTTTGGTTACGTGCCCCGGCGGGAGGGAAAGTATGACGTGAACGCAAGGGCTTACGGAAGCCAGCTTGATTTTGGCGTCCAAACAACGACCCGGATCGTGATCGGGATGTAGCTATAACGTCATCCTCCTTGTTGTCGCGGAACCTGCCGTTCACAATGAGCCAGTTTTCAGGCGGAAGAGCAATGCCATTGAAGCCAATACTGGTCGGCGCAGGAGCCTCTGTGCTCTTGATGGCCACGGTTCTAACCGGCCTATACCTCGGATTTGAAACGCGAGACCGGTTCGAGCGGATCGAAGCAAGCTGGCGCGACTATCAGAGGCAGGCTGACCGTCGCGGTGCACTCCTAAGTCGGCTTCGAGGGCATCTTGGCTATGGCGGTATCATACATAATTTCAAGAATTACGTGTTGCGCCAGGACCCCCAATACCTGACGCGGCTACTGGCACAATTCAGAGATTTCAAAGCCGCTGTCGGAGAGTTGCAGACCTCCAGCCCAACGCAACGCGAACGTGAAGCGTTGACGATGATCGAGCGGACAATCTCAGATTACGAATCCAAGGTGCCCATCGCCATCCGAGCCGCTTCGGAATCTTGGCTACCGAGCAAGACCGATAAACTCGTCAAAGTCGACGACAGCGCCGCGCTTGACGCGATGGTGGTCCTCGCAACCGATTGGCGGGAATGGCGTCATCGCAGTTCCGAAGCAATTTATCGTTCCGTCGAAGAAGGCCGCAAGCTGATCGATATCGGTTTTCGGTTTCTGATCGGGCTGGCGATTGTCGCGCTGGTGTTGTTTGGGTTGTTCTTCCTGCTCCTACGCGAACTGCGAGGCACAGTGAGCAAGCTGATGATAGAGCTTCGTGAACGCCGCGCCGCCGAACACTCAGCCAACAAATTTCTGCACGCCGTTGAACAAAGTCCGGCGACGATTATCATCACCGGTACCGACGGCAAGATCGAATACGTCAACCAAAAGTTCTGCGAGATCACAGGCTACCAGGCCGACGAGGTCATGGGGCGCACGCCGCGTTTTCTGCAATCGGGAGAAGCAACGGAAAGCGCCTATCTCGATTTGCGCCGCCGCATAACCCGTGGCGAAGAGTGGCGCGGCGTCTTTCGCAACCGCAAGAAGTCGGGCCAGACCTACGTTGCCGAGACGGCAATCTTGCCGCTTCGCGACCGTGAAGGCAGCGTCTCCCATTTCATCGGTATCGGGGAGGACGTTACAGAAAAGGCGCTTGCCCGGGAGCAGATCCAAAGAGCTCAGAAGATGGAGGCCGTGGGAATGCTGGCCAGCGGCGTCGCCCACGACTTCAATAACGTGCTGACGACGATCCTCGGCAATGTTCATCTCGCGCAGCTGGGCGCCGAGAATAACGAACCGGTTATTGACGAGCTTGAACAAATCGATATCGCCGCCAAGCGAGCCCGTAACATGGTCCGCGAGATCCTAACATTTGCCCGGCGCCAGCCCGGCCTCGCCTTTAATCTGCGCGTCGGTACGGTGATCAAAGAAGTTTGCCAGCTGATGCGAGCGTCGCTTCCAAAGAACATTGTGCTGTCCTGCGCGTCCGAGGATGAAACGCTCTCTGTGCGTGCCGACCCAACACGCTTGCATCAAGTTCTCATGAACCTGTGCGCGAATTCAGCAGAGGCGCTCGGTACTGAAGCTGGTGAAATCAAGATCGCGGTCGACCGCAAGGCCGCGCCGGGCGCCTCGCAGCTTGGAGAGACGAGGCTCGATGCAAATGGCACCCAGCGCTATGGATCGGTACGCATCCGAGTGAGCGATACCGGTCCGGGTATTCCTCAAGAGTGCAGGGACAAGATTTTCGAACCCTTCTTCACGACCAAACCGCCGGGCAAGGGAACGGGGCTCGGGCTGGCCGTGGTCTCCAACCTCGTCGGTGAGATGAAGGGGCAGATGTCTTTTGCCAGCAGTGGCAGCGGGACCTGCTTTGAAATCCTGTTGCCTGAGACGCCGCCTACTGAAGAGCCCGACGCGCCGCGACGCGACCCGGTGGTTTCTGCAGACGCCCCCACGATCCTCTTGATCGACGACGAGCCGGACGTCGTGCGGGCTTGCGCTAAGATCCTCGGAACGTTGGGTTTTAAGGTTGAGAGCTACACAGATCCCATCTTGGCCGTCGAGGCGTTTGAGAGCGCGCCAGAAAACTTCGCTCTCGTCATGACAGACCTTGTCATGCCCGACATCAATGGAGAAGAGGTGTGCCGCGCCGTGCGCACTCAACGCGCCGATTGTCCCATTCTCTTATTCAGCGCGTTTCGACCGGGGACGCTCGATGCGGAACTGCTCGCACCCATCAAGGTGATCGAAAAACCGGTTGATCCCAGCATCCTGAAAGCCGCGCTGAACCAGCTGTTGGAGGTTTCCAAGGCTGAAGAGAAAGCGTCGAGGACTGAAGAAAGGTCGCCATTGAACACGCCTTAACAATAAGTTGCATTTGTTCATAATTTCAGACCTACGAGGATATCGCGTCGTTACATCTGCGCCCTAGTCTTTGATTAACCCGGCGCCGACACCGCGCGAACCTGCGTGTCGACGGCAAGAACCAAGAATAGTCGCATGAAGACGAACAGCTTACCGGCTTTCCGTCTCGCATTTGACAAGGGGAGAGCGCATGTCCACGAAACGCCTTCGCCGGCGCATTGTCGTGCTTTGTCTGTCGGCGGTGACACTGACGTCCACTCTTGGTTTGCTCAGCGGAACTGCTTCCGCCGAGGAGTTTGGCCCAGTCCAGGCCAAGGACGTCAAACCTGCCTTGGCCGACTTGGGTAAACGCCTGTTCTACGATCCCAGGATTTCGGGCGACACCACCGCATCTTGCTCTTCATGCCATCAGCCGGAGAAGGCGTTTACCGACGGACAGGCACTTTCGGATGCCTACTCGGGCCTCAAGCACTTCCGCAACACACCCACGCTCGCCAACGTCGGTCATCGCTCGGCCTGGCTCCACGATGGCCGTCTGGGGACAAACCTCAACGACGTCACGCGAGAGATGATCACTGAGACCTACCTCATGAACATGGACATGAGGATCATGCAGGAGCGCCTCAAGCAGGATCCCGTCTACGTCGATATGTTCAAGGCCGCGGGTCTCGGTGAGCCGTCGAACGGCGGCGCCCGAAAGGCGATCCAGAACTTCCTGAAGACAATTACGTCGAAGGGGAGCCCGTTCGATCAGGGAACGATGTCGTCGGGCGCGAAGCGGGGGTTCGAACTGTTCAAAGGCAAAGCGGGCTGCACCTCATGCCATTCGGGCAACCGCTTCACCGACGACAAGCCGCACAACATCGGCGTACCTGGAAACCCTGAGATCTGGTCGGATCCCGAACGTCATACCGCGTTCGTCACGTACGCGAAGTTCTTCGGAATACCAAATTACATGAATCTGCGCGAAGACCTCGGCGCCTTCCTTCGCACCCATCGCGACGAGCACCGCCGCAGCTTCCTGACACCGACGCTTCGGGAACTCACTTACACCGCGCCGTACATGCACAACGGAACGTTCGCAAGCCTCGAGGACGTGATCGAGTTTTACAATCGCGGCGGCGGCGACGATCCGAACAAGGATAGTGGCATGAAGCCGCTCAACTTGGTGCCGAGTGAAAAGCAAGATCTCCTGGAATTCTTAAAGGCATTGTCCGGAGAAGTCATTCGCCCGGGACGAATACACGCTGAAAGACGAGATCGACACCGATTATCCCGTCATAGCCAAATGGCGCAAAACGCCGAATTAGGGAGGGCTGACGCGATGCAAGGCTTCAAGCAAAAAACGAAGCTATTCGTGTACGGGGCGCTGGTGACAGCACTGGCCACCGGCGGGCTCGCCCCGACGTTGGCACTGTCGGAAGAGCGCCCGAAGATGCTGGCGCCATTGGGCGATCCGCCGAACCCTGCGGATAACCCGACGACCGAAGCGAAGGTCGAACTGGGTAAGATGCTCTTCTTCGACCCCAGGCTTTCGGGAAATGCCGCGATGCCGTGCTCGGCCTGCCACCTGCCTGATCAGGGCTGGGGCCTGAGTTCTCAGATCTCGTTCGGCTACCCGGGAACAACGCACTGGCGCAACAGCCAGACGGTGGTCAACTCGGCTTATTACGGCAAGCTGTTCTGGGCTGGTGCGTCAAAGTCACTGGAAGGTCAAGCACGCTCGGCCGCGCGTGGCGGAGTCGCGGGTAATGGCGAAGACGACGTAATGGAAGCACGCCTGGCGTTCATTCCCGAGTACCGCAAGCGCTTCCGCGAAGTGTTTGGCGACAACTATCCTCTGGTGCGCAACGCCTATCGGGCGATTGCCGCATTTGAACGCACGCTAGTGCAGAAGGATACTCCGTTCGACCTCTACATGCTTGGTGATGACGGGGCTCTAAATGAACAGCAGAAGCGCGGCTTGAAGCTGTTTGTCGGCAAGGCCAACTGCGCCCAGTGCCACAACGGAGCGCTGCTCTCGAACGAGAAGTACTACAACCTCGGCGTCCCGCCCTACTCAGGTTGGGAAGACGATGCGTTGGCACAGATCACGTTCCGCTTCGAGCTCTATGCCAAGGGCGTGACGCAAGAGAAGTACAAAAAGCTGAAGGACGACCCTGGTCTGTATTTCCGCACAAAAGAGGAAAGCGACATGGGTAAGTTCCGCGTGCCGTCATTGCGCTACACGAAGTACACCGGGCCTTACATGCACAACGGCATGCTCGAAACGCTCGAAGATGTCGTGGCCTTCTACAACAAAGGCGGTGGCACGAACGAGTTCTCCAAGAACAAGACCAAGCTGATCAAGCCGCTCAAGCTGACGAAAGAAGAGCAGGCCGATCTGGTCGCGTTCCTTGAATCCCTCTCGGGCGAAGAAATCACGATCGCCGAGCCCGAGCTTCCCGAAACCGCACCGTTACCACCGCCGGTCAACTGATCGAGGAGTATCACCCATGGCCGAAAGTCCTCGGATATTGCAACCGGAACCTCCAGCGCAGAAGCCGCAGGGACCGAAATGTCTTCTCAACCGGCGCGATTTCCTCCTGAGTTCAGGGATCGCAACGTTCACGGTGATGGTCGCAGTAAAGGCCGGTCCAGCGATGGCCCGCATCCCAGCCGTCGTCGCAACGTACCCGCGCAAGAAGATCGCAAAGCTGTCGGAACTCAAGCAAGACGAGCCCGTCGACTTCAACTATCCCGATGATGAATCTTATTCGGATTCGCTCCTGGTCAAGCTCGGCACACCGGCCGGCGGCGGGATCGGCCCAGATAGTGACGTTGTCGCCTTCAACTACATCTGTACCCACCAGGGCGGTCCAATGCAGGGGACTTATCAAGCTGCCGACAAGGCGCTTGGTCCATGTCCACTGCATCTGACCACGTATGACCTCACACGCCACGGGATCTTCATTTCCGGTCAGGCCTATCAAAGCCTGCCGCAAGTCCTACTCGAGTTGGACGGTGATGATGTCTACGCCGTGGGCATGTTCGGCCTGATCTACGGCCGCTACGACAATCTCCAGGGATAAAGGGCGGACCTCATGACCACACCGTATTACATTCCTGAATCCAATATCCCGCTGCCGCCACCGGACGCGGAGATTATCTCAACGGCCTGTGATTACTGCATCGTTGCGTGCGGTTACAAGGTCTATCGTTGGCCAGTGCGCGGCGGAAAGGTCGGCGGTCCGAAAGCCGATCAGAACGCGTTCAAGGTCGATTTCCCAGTCGAGCCGCTCGGCCCATGGGTCGCGCCCAACCAGTATAACGTGGTGCTGCACAACAATGAGCCGCACCACGTCATCATCATCCCGGACAAGGATGCCAAGCACGTCAACGTCAACGGCAACTCATCGATCCGCGGTGGAGCGATCGCTCAAAAGGTCTACAACCCGCAGACCCCGACCCGCGACCGCTTGAAATCGCCGATGCTGCGCATGTTCGGCGTGCTGATGCCGGTGCCGTGGGACTTCGCGCTCGACATCGCCGCCGAAGTCGGACGCCACGTTCTCGAAAAACACGGCACTAACGCTTACGGCGTGAAAACGTTTTCCTACGGCTACATGGAGAACACATACGCGATCACGAAGTATGCACTGCGCCACGTCAACACGGCGAATTTCACGTTCCACGACACACCATCGGATGTGTCCTCGACGCCGGGCTTCCGTGATGCCGGATTCGATAACTTCGGTCCCGCTTATGAGGACTGGCGGGATGCTGAAACGCTGCTGATTTGTGGTACGGACCCTTACGAATCAAAGACCATCCTATTCACCGACTGGATCATGCCCGGCATCCAGAACGGCCAGAAGACGATCTTCCTCCTGCCACGTCGAACAGCAGGCGTTGCTTACGCCGAAAAGAACGGTGGCATGCTGATCGACATCCAGCCTGGCACCGACCTTCCTGTAGTGCTCGCCATCTCCCGCGTTATCGTTGAAAATGGTTGGGAAGACTCCGAGTGGATCAAGAAGTGGGTCAACAATAAGTGGGAATCCTCATCCGGCTTCGGCCAGGGCACCCGCAACACACCTTGGCAGTGGCGCACGACCTGGGGCAAATTCCAGACCAAAGGTTTCGAGGACTGGAAGAAGTGGTTGCTCTCCCAAGAAGTCAGCAAGCCGGAGAAAGCCGCCGAAATCGCCCAGATCGATGTGAAGAAGATCTACACAGCCGCCGAGTGGTTGGCCAAGCCGCGTGCAAATGGCACACGGCCAAAGACCTCGATCATGATCGAGAAGGGCTTCTACTGGTCGAACAATACCGGAAACACGGTCGGCATTTCAGCGCTCGGCATCATCTGCGGCGCCGGTGGGCGTCCGGGTCAGGTGATCGGACGGGCCGGCGGCCACCAACGCGGCGGTCTGCGTGGCGGTAAATACCCGCGCAACAAGTCGCCGGAAAAAGTGCCCGGCCGGCGTCGCCGCGCAATGGACACCGACCGCTATCTCGTCTCTGGTCACACGCGGCTGGCGCATGTCATCGGAAACACCTGGATCCAGTCGATGTGTGGCAGCCAGGGACTGGCGGCGAAGTTCGACGAACTGACCGTGCAGAACCCTCACCAGATCATGTCCTTCGATAAGGCGGACATCATCCAGACGTTGAAAGACCGCGCCGACTCTGGCGGCATGGTGGTCTTCAACCAGGACATTTATCTGGTTGATCCAATTGGCGTGCGGTACGCGGATATCATCTTCCCAGCCGCAGGATGGGGTGAAGATACCTTTACCCGTGCCAACGGCGAGCGGCGTCTGCGCGTCTATCCGAAGTTCTATGATCCGCCGGGCGAAGCCAAGCCAGACTGGTGGATCATTGCCCAGCTTGCAAAGCGCATGGGCTTCGACGGTTTCGATTGGAAGAATTCTAACGAGGTCATCGAGGAGGGTGCACGCTTTTCACGAGGCAGCCGCAAAGACTTCTTCATGGTCAAGGTTGCAGCTCAGCGTGAAGGCAAAACGCTACACCAGAAGCTGGCGGAGTTCGGAACCGACGGCATCCAGGGCCCCGTCATCATGAACGACGACGGCTCCTTGGAAGGCACCAAGCGTCTGCACGATACGACGCGCGAGCTGCCGGTTGATGGGCCGGCCGGCCTCAACACGTTCAACAAGAAGCTGACGCACTTCAATAGTCAGACGGGCAAGTGCAACATTGAAAAAGCCGACTGGGGGCTGTTCTCGGACTACTGGGAATGGTTGAAGCCGCGCGACGACGAACTCTGGTGCACGTCGGGCCGGATCAACGAGCGTTGGCAATCGGGCTACGACGATCGCCGGCGGCCCTACATCGTGCAGCGTTGGCCGGAAAACTGGGTTGAGATTCACCCCGAAGACGCCGCCGCTCGTAACATTGAGTCGGGCGACTACGTGATGGTCTACTCAGACCGTATTCCTGTTCAGGTCAATACGATTGTCGGCGTCGAGGGAGACGATTTCCAGTTCTCGTCGCTGCTTCGTAACGGCCACATTGAACTGACGCGTGCAGCCATAACAGCTGTTGCAATCGTTACGCCGGCGATCAAGAAGGGTGTGACGTTCATGGACTTCTTGCACACTTCTCAGCCTGCCAACGCGCTATCGGGTCGGGTCGTCGACTGGATCAGCGGAAACTACAATTACAAGATGGGCATTGGACGTGTGAAGCGCATTGGTGAAAGCCCCTATAAGCGGCAATACCGCTCAATGAGCTTCGCCCGACGAGATATCGCCTAGGGCCGGGACGAAAATACCTCAAGGATGAGCGCGGCGCGGTCTACTCGAGACCGCGCCGGAACTCGTCTCAGTAGATCGCGTTTGGCGAAGCCGTTCCGAGAAGCCCGAAGTGGCAACGCGGCTTCGCGCGGAACCTTGCGAGGACGCATAGATGAAGAGCGGCCAAGACCTTTCCGAAGCCACCCTCACCCAAGAACTCACACGACTTGCGGTCAACGGCATGGATGTCGAGCGCTGCCTCGCGATACGTGCACTCGCCCTGGAGCCATTGTCGGAAGCGTTGCCCGCACTAAGAAAATCGCGCACGGACCCGGACGAGGACGTTCGCTTCGACGCCGTCACCGTGATGGCGGAACTCGCCGACGCCAGTGCGGCAACCGACTTACTCGACTCCCTTCTTGAAGATCCCAGTCTCGATGTCAAAGCCGCCGCGATCGACGGATTGGGTAAGCTTCGCGCGGGTGCCGCCGTAGATACGCTTTGTCAACTTACGCTTGAACCAAGTGCCAATATGGCTTGGGATGGAGAGGAATTCGCCCGGGGGCACACCGATCCTTGGCTCGAACTGCAGCGGCTGTCGATAAAGGCCCTTGGCTCGATCGGCGATCCGAAAGCGATTGAGCCGATCGTTACGGCGACGCACGATGAATTCGCCCAGGACCTCTGGCCGGAAAGCCTCGATGCTCTGATGGGATTGGGGAAGGCCGGCATTGATGTCGTGATCTCGCAGTTGTCCTCAAAGAAGGAATGCGTTCGGCGCCTGGCCACCGAGCGTTTAGCGAAACAGCCTTGGCTGTTGACCGGCGAGCAGCTCGTGGAATTGACACGTGACCCGTCGGTCGAGGTGAGACGCATCGCGGTCTCGGCGATCGAGAAGCCAGATGAGAAATTGATCAGCGAACTCATGTCGGACGCTGACGCAACTGTTCGCGAAACAGTCCTTTGGAAATTCTGCGCTGGCAACCCGAAACGCATCTCCAAGTCTCTTGGCGATCCCGCCCCACGCGTGCAAGCGGCGGCACTGCGATGTCTCGCTCAATTGCAGCACAAACCCGAGGCGGAAACTGCCGAGCGTCTACTGAGGTCGCTACTGGAGAAAGACGGCGCGGAGATCTCGTGTGCGGTCCTTGAAGTTGCCGACGTGCTGGCACCGGCCTGCGCGGGTGAACTAGCTCGCACTCTGGCGGCGAAGCGGGCGGCGCCACTCAAGGCGCGACGTACCGCGATCGGCAAACTGTCAGACAATCCCGAAGCAACGGGTCTCAATGTATTGACTTCGCTTGTTGGCGATCCAATTCGCTCAATCCGCTTGAGTGCCCTTGATGCGCTGTCGACCATCGCCAACCGAAAAGCCGGGAAAGACACATTGGCGGATGCCGCCGCCAATACGATCCTAGCGGCTTTCCGAGGGGAACTGATCGCGCCGCCCGTCGAATCCACACGCAGCCCGCTCACGACTGACGAACCGGGCCCGGGGCAAGGCCTTAGACGGCATGGCACGGACGCAGCGGGCGATGATGATGCCGGCCGCCAGAATCCGATCAAGATCGATCGCGAGGGTAACATCGTTGACTTGCCCGAGGCGAAGGAGGCGGCAATCGAACCCGATGGCGAGGAACTCTCCTCTCAGCCTCGTTTCGCGCGTTCAACGCTCGATGCCATTCAGGGCATTAACGGCGGCGGCGACAGCGTGCAGCCTGAAATGCTCGAGGACGTTGAGTTGACGGCCGAAGACATTAGTTTCCTCGAACTCGCACAGGGGAAACTGGGCAGGAAGACCACGACGCCCGATCCAAAAATCCCGATCCATGCGGACGCCACGCTGCTGAGCTCTAAGCTGCTGGCGAAGGTCGCGCGCCGCGATGTTGTCGAGGCCTTGATTGACGGACTAAAATCAACAAATCCCGAAATACGAGTATCGGTGGCCGCGTCACTAGCGGCAATCAGCCGCTGCAATTGCGAGCTATTCGACGATGCAATCGATGAACTCGCAGCCCACTTGGGCGACCAGTTGCTGCTCGTCCGTCTCAACCTGGTCCGCAGCCTAGGACACATCGGGGACCGTGCGAGCGCTCATCTTGAATCAGCGCTTGAAGATGCGGAACCTGCAATCCAAGCAGAAGCCGTCGCCGCACTCGCTACGAGACTTTCGATTCCGGACAAGGAAAAGCTGTTGGGGTCTTCGTCTTCAATTGTTCGCAAAGCGGCAGCCGACGCACTGGCGAAGTCCGGCGGAGAACGGGAAGCGAAGGCACTGCGCGATTATGCCTTCGACAGAGATGGGGAGGGTGCTCTCCATGCCTTCGGATTGCTTCGAAAACTAGATCAACACACATCGGAGCACGCCTTGGTCGGCGCGTTGACGCCCGAAGCTGATCCGCGGCGGCGTCAGATCGCATTGGGCGTACTGGCTGCCTGGGCTGGGCACGCTTGACGAATAGGGCACCGCTCGAAGGCGAGTGGTGTTTTGGCGTCGCTCCAATGAACAGCCTGGCTAGCTTGGCGTTTTGGGACCCACGGTTGCATAAGCCCCGCCGGGCATCGATCCGACTGAGATAAACTGCAGTTGACCGTTACCCGCTCCCGTTTTGCTGTTGTCCTATGCGCGGAACGCATTATCTATCCGCTAGCGTCCGCCTTGCAAAATTCAGCAAGATTCCGCCATATGCTGTATACAAGGGAAGAGCCGAAACACTCTGCATGGAAAAGTACCTCACGACCAAAGAGCTGGCCGATCTTTTGCGTCTCAAGGAGCGCAAGGTTTACGACTTGGCGGCCGCAGGTGAGGTGCCGTGCACACGGGCGACGGGCAAGTTGTTGTTCCCATTAGAAGCCGTCTCAGCCTGGCTCGAACAGAATACCGTCCGGGGCGGTATCGCGTTGGTCACTGAGCGTCCTGGCGTCGTGCTCGGCAGTCACGATCCGCTGCTCGAATGGGCCTTGAGAGAATCGGGCTCCGGTCTCGCCACTTATTTCGACAGCAGCCGGGATGGCCTGACACGCTTCGCCGGCCGCCAGGGCTTGGCCACAGGACTGCATTTATTTGACGCCCAATCCGGCAAATGGAACGTGCCCTGCGTGGAGGAAATCCTAACACAGGAGCCGGTGGTTTTGGTTGAGTGGGCCTGGCGCCAACGCGGCCTTATCGTTGGTGCGGGCAACCCTCTTAAGATACATACTCTGTCGGACCTCCAGGGCCACCGCATCGTCCCCCGTCAGCCTTCGGCCGGCAGCCAACTTCTGTTGGAGCAGCATTTAACCGCACATGGGTTTTTGGATGATGTCGTGTTCACCGCCGCCGCTCTTTCCGAAGCCGATGCGGCTCTGGCCGTCCAGGAAGGGAAAGCCGATGCGGCGTTCGGGCTTGGCGCGCTTGCCGCTCAGTATCGGCTGGCATTCTTGCCGGTTACAGACGAGCGCTTCGACCTTCTGATCGACCGGCGCAACTATTTCGAACCGCCCCTACAGGCGCTGTTTTCATTCACGCAAACAAAGGCCTTTAAAGACAAGGCCGCCGAGCTCGCCGGTTACGATGTGAGCGGGCTCGGCACGGTTCGTTTCAACGGCAACTGACGGGCCATTGAAACGAACTTATCGTGGACTTGTTCAACCGAGTGGCTGCACGTTGGGGAAGAACAGCTGTTGTCCGTCACGCTTGTAAGTCGAGATCGTGTTCTGGCCTTCAGGCGACAGCAGCCAATTGACGAATGACTGGCCAAGACGGCTCTTGACGTTGTCGCACTTGTCCTTGTTGACGACGATGACGCCGTACTGGTTGAACAGCGCCTTATCGCCCTGCACGGCAATCTTGAAGTCGCCCTTGTTCTTGAAGCTGATCCAGGTCGCCCGATCTGTCATCACGTAGGCGCCCATGCCGACGCCGGCATTCAGAGTCGCGCCCATCCCAGACCCGGTTTCGCGGTACCACATGCCGGAACCCGCTTGAGGATCAACACCCGCGGATTTCCAGAGCGCTTTTTCCTTCTTGTGCGTACCGGAATCATCTCCGCGAGAGGCGAACACCGCGCGCTTCTCGGCGATCTTCTTGAGCGCGGACGCAACATCCTTGGTGCCGGCGATGCCGGCCGGATCGGATGGCGGCCCAACAAAAATGAAGTCGTTGTACATCAGGTCAAAGCGCTTCGCGCCGTAACCCTCGTCTATGAACTTTTGCTCCGCGGGCTTTGCATGGACGAGCAGAACGTCGCCATCACAGTTCTTCGCGTTCTTGATGGCCTGACCGGTCCCGACCGCGACGACGCGCACGGTAATCCCGCTTACCTCTTTAAACTTCGGCAGCAGATAGTCATAGAGGCCCGAGTTCGACGTCGACGTCGTCGACTGGACGATGATGGATTCATCCTCCGACTGCGCCGATGTGCTGGCCAAGCCGGCGACAGCGATCGCGGTGGCAGCAAAAAGCATCTTGCGCATTTCAAACCCTCCTAGTTTCACTTTACTCACCTCATAGAACGATGTTCCCGGCGAGAAAGTCGCGTGCCGCTTCACTCGTCGGGTTTGCGAAGAAATCAGTCGCCGGCGCGTGCTCGGCCACACTGCCGCGGTGCAAGAACACGACGTCGCTGGCGAGGCGCCGCGCCTGACCAATGTCGTGCGTTACAAAAATGATTTTGACGCCACTTCGTGCAGCCTCGCTGACGATCTGCTCGATCATTTGAACGGATGCGGGATCAAGGCTGGAGGTTGGCTCATCGAGCAGCAACACCTCGGGCCGCACGGCAAGCGCCCTCGCCAGTGCGAGGCGTTGCTGTTCGCCTCCTGACAGGCGACGCGCCGGCTGACGGGACAGTGCATTTAGCCCCACACGGACGAGTAGCTGACTGCGCTCAGCCTCATCAGCAAAACCATGCAGGCGCAAAACAAAATCGATATTCTCGGCCACCGAACGCCGCAACAGAACAGGCTTCTGGAAAACCAGGGCCTGCCGCCTTTGAACGTCGCGGTGCGGCTGCTGACCGGCCCAGGAGATGGTGCCTTCCGATGGCGAGATGAGCCCGTGTAGGAGCCGCAAGAGAAGCGATTTGCCGGCTCCGTTCGGCCCCATCACTATGGTGATACCATTGGCGGATAGCTTAAAATCAAGCTTGTCGATCGGCCGCCTGTTTCCGACTTCGAAGGAGAGCCCGGTGACCTCGAGCGGAAACAATGGGATCGATTTCGGACCTGTTCCGGCATCGGCGCGGGACACGATGCCGCGCGGCATCTGCAAAGTGAAATCAGGCATAGGCCTGCCTTGCCGCCGTCGCACGGAACGACAATGCCAGCGCGTTGACCAACATGGAGATGGTCAGCAGGACAATGCCAAGCGCGAGCGCAAGGGCAAGATCACCCTTTGAAGTCTCGAGCGCGATGGCGGTTGTCATAACCCGGGTTAGATGATCGATGTTGCCGCCCACGATCATCACGGCGCCAACTTCGGCGATGGCGCGCCCGAAGCCGGCCAGAGCCACAGTGATGAGGCTGTAACGGGCGTCCCAGAGCAGGGCGCTCATCATCGCTGGCACCGACAGGCCGAGCGAGCGAAACAGCTCATCGTACTCCAAAAACAGGTCTTCGATGATCTGGCGAGACAACGCCGCGATGATCGGCGTAATAAGTATTGCCTGGGCGATGATCATTGCCGTTGGCGTGTAGAGCAACCCGAGCGTCCCGAGCGGGCCAGCTCGTGACAACGACAAATAGACAAGCAGGCCGACAACGACCGGCGGCAAACCCATCAGCGTATTGAAGCTGACAATGGCCAAGCCACGCCCTGGGAATCTGGTCACGGCGACCAAGGTCCCGAGCGCAAATCCGAAGATACAAGAGATCAGCAACGCCGATAGGCTGACCCGCAACGATAGAGCAATGATCTCAACGAGATCACGATTGCCCTCGAGGACGAGCCCGAAGGCCAAACGGAACGCCCCTGCAAAATCCTGCAAACTGCACCATTTCTTTCTTGTTTGGCAGTTAATATGCAGAATTTACATAAGTGGTGCAAGTATACAATTCGGCAGCTCTGAGTGTCCGGGCGGAGTATTTTCGGGGTGAGATGCCGGCGCCCAACGCATGTAGCGCGTGAACGGAATTGCTTTGCGATCCGGCCATGTCCCGCCATGCGGCGTTATCAACCTCACGAGCAGCGCGGCTCTTGGAAAGGTGCATCAAACGACGCAAAAACCTTTCCTTCCTGCGTAGTGACTTAGCTTGATCAGCTGCCGTGTCCTATGGGGAAGGACTTCGTCCACTCGCCACCGTCGGTGTCGCGGGAGGACACGTTCAGGCTGGTTGCGCCATTGACCCGGTAATCGAAGTCGATCCCTGGATCCTGCGACAGCGTGATAGAGCCGGTCATGGCGAAAACCAGGTCGTCACCCTGCCGAACCTCGATGTTGCTGACCATGTTCAGCGGAATGTAGAGCAGCGTAAGCTGATCGAGCACCATGCCGGTCTGATTGGGGTGCGACAGGGTCAAGCTGGCTTTCGGGCGCAGCTGGGTCATGGTTTTCGAGTTGTCCGTGTGAGCCAAGCTCATGCGACCCGTATTGGCGGCTATGACGGCTGGGTCTCCCTGCGGCGGGGCTGAACAAGCTGCTTGTCCGCCGGCAAACTTAGTGTGTTTCGAGACCATGTAGAGCTGGCCGTCGCTGGCTTCCACCACGACACGCACATCGGTCGCGGAATTGAAGCGCAACTTGGTCGCCAGAAAGATTTCCGTGCGGCCTTCGCCAAGTTGGAAAGCGGCAGCAACCGGCGAGGGGTTTTCATCGACAATGAAGGTGACCGATTTCAGCGTGCGTCCGTCGCTGAAACGAGCCTTCATGGAGACTGGAACGTTGCTTTGATCCGTTGGGCGAGCCGGCGCCGAGAACTGAATGATGCCGCGGCCGTCGTGCATCGCACGGTCGCCGAAGATGTCCGGCTTGAGGCTGTCCCAACTTGCGCCTGCAAATGCTGACGCCGCCGAAGCCCCAAGCGCCACCGCGCTTACGACCATCAATCCCAGTGCTCTGTAGCCCATTAATCCGCCCGTGACCTTTATCAGCCCAAATTGGTGGGTAGTATTTTGCATACATTTTTCCTCGGCAACAAGCTCGCCAGCATTATCATCGTGCAGAGTGGCAAATAAGGTAGTTAACGCATCCTGATTGTCCACCAATCCACCGCGAATGCCTGCGAGCCGGACACGCCGTCCGCCGACATCGAGGGAATCTCCTTCAACGACCCGGGAGATGCCCGAAACAGCGGCCCGCCGCGCGTCCGGCCAACCCTGTTCGGGACCGGCCGCAACACTGGTCATGGGAACCATTTGAGCAGCAATAAAGCCAAAGGCGAGCGCAAAAACCGCCCGCGGTCCGGCCAGCCGCCTCTAATCGAACATTCTCATAGGTTGCACACGGCACATTCAGTCTGAAAACGGATGTCCGTTTTATGACTTTCCTAAGTTTTATACTCGCTTGACAGGACGGCGGATCACTAAACTCGACCGCTTGCCGTCAAGCAACCTGGGATGGCATCCGGCAAGCGCACCGATCGCGAATGCGACGCCCTGCTGGCCGATCGACTTGGGCTGATTTATTCGTGTGAACAGTTCCCGCTCGCGCTGACTTTGCACGGACCTGACATAATTCCAGCTTAGCAGTGAGCGATCAGAGCGGATCAAAGGCCAGGGCCGCCAGCCATGGCTGACAAGTTTGGGATGCCCCATGACCAACCAAAGACCTCCCCCGGATTTTCAAGACTTCCGGCCTGGAGCCCAGCAAGCAGAACCGCCAGGCGCGCACCAGGCGCAGCCACCGCCAGGACCACCGCGACGCCGATCAGGCGGACCCAAAAAGGCGATACGCAAGCGTTCCAGCAGTTTCGGTACCATCTTGCTAGTTCTCGGCGTTGGTGTGGTGGCGTTGGCGGGGGCGGCCATCGCATTCCTGCTCGTGGCGCCACCGACCGACTTCATCCGCGATCAGCTGGTGGCCCAGGTTAAGGCCAACACCGGACGCGACCTCACCATCAAAGGGGATGCCGGTCTGACTTTCTATCCGGCGCTCGGCTTTTCGATGGGGGACGTCAGCCTGTCGGCACCTGCTGCCATGGGCGGAGCTGCCTTGGCGAGCATGAAGCAGATGACGGTGCAGGTGAAGCTCCTGCCGCTGCTGTCGCGCAAGGTGGTCATCGACCGCTTTATTCTGCAGAAGCCGGTCTTCAATTTGCGCATCGACAAGCAAGGGCGAAAGAGCTGGGACATCGCCGCGCATCAGGTTTCGCCGGCTCGTGTTCGTGTGGCGCAGGCCGGTGGCGGGCAGGGCTCCATGAACGACGGCCCGGCCTCGTTTGGCGCATCGAAACTTGGTGGGCCGGCGGGAGCTTCCGGTGGTGGCATGGATATCGCCGCCTTGGAGCAGCTGGAACTCGGCGATGTACGCATTGTCGACGGGACGATTGGATACACGGATGAGAGCAGCGGCACCCGCGAGCGGGCTGAAAAAATCAACGCAACGCTCACGCTGAAATCAATTTCCAGTCCTTTCACGGTTAAAGGCGATCTCAACTACAAGGGCGAAGAAATCGCGTTCAACAGCATCCTGCGGTCGGTGAAAGCCATTCTCCGACAACAGCCTGCAGATCTGAGCGCAACCGTGCAATCCGCTCTCGTTACAGGCACCTACAAGGGCATGATCGATGTTTCCAAGGAGCTGCGCTTGGACGGAAGCGTCACGGCCCAGAGTTCATCTGTGCGGGGGTTGGCGCGGTGGCTTGGAACCGAGTTGCCGCCCGCAACAGGTTTCGGGCCCTTCTCACTTCAAGGGCGCCTGAAGGCCAACGGGCCAGTCTACAATCTGGCCAATGCGAAGCTGGCTCTGGATGGCGCCACGGGTGACGGCAATCTGACTGTCAGAACTGATGGTGCCCGCCCGAAAGTCAGCGGTGATCTGAGCTTGTCCGTACTGGATTTGAATAAGTACATGTCGCCCACGGGCAGTGCGAACGGCACTGGCAAGGAGCCAGGCAAAGCTCAGGCCGGGCAGGCCAAGCCGACATCCATCGAGGACCTCATCAATCGGCCGGGCCCGCGTGTAAAAGGCTACACAAAGGACACCGGATGGAGCAAAGAACCGATCGATCTGTCGGCCCTTGGTATCGTCGATGCAAACTTGAACCTTGCGCTCGGCAAATTGCTCTACGAGAAGATCAAGGTCGGGCGCTCGCGCATGAACGTCGCGCTCGCCAACAGCGCACTGACGGCCAAGCTCGACGAGATGGAGCTCTACGAAGGCACCGGACGAGGTGTGTTGACCGTCAACGCGGGCAAACCGACTCCGGAACTGGGCGCCAATTTCAACTTGCGCGGAGTTTCCGCTCAGCCGTTGTTGAACGATGCCGCCGAGATCAACTGGCTGGCAGGCAAAGGCCGTCTGCTGCTAGCCCTCAAGAGTTCGGGTCGCAACCAACGGCAAATCGTCAGGGGGCTGAATGGCACCGCAGACCTTGCCTTCGAGGATGGCGCGGTTGTCGGCGTCAATGTGCCCAAGACAGTGCGGGCCGTCCAGCAGGGCCGATTGTCCGACATCAGCGGTGCACCAAACGAGCAAACCGACTTCTCCAAGCTGACGGCCACCTTCACGATCGAGAATGGCGTTGCCATCAACCAAGACTTGCTGATGCTGAGCCCGCTTATGCGGGTTACCGGAGAGGGCAAGGTGATGTTGCCTTCGCAGCGTGTTGATTACACCGTCAAGCCGAAAGTGGTGGCGAGTCTTTCGGGCCAAGGGGGGGACCAGAGCGCGTCTGGAATCGAAGTTCCGGTCCGGATTCACGGCCCATTCCAGGACCTGAACTACACACCTGACCTGCAGGGCTTGCTGAGTGATCCTGGCAAAGCCGCCGAAACTGTACGCCGGCTCGGACGCCAGTACGGGGGCGAAAAGACCGGCAAGGTTTTGGACAAACTGCTTGGCGGCGACAACAAGGATGGCAAGAGCATCGACGCCAAGAAACTCCTTGATGGATTCCTCGGCGGGCGTTGACGCCCGTCGGTTTGCTTTCTGTCCGCCGGCGTTCCCCACACCGGCTCCGGACGGCCTGCCGCTCAGGCGGCCTGTTCGATCCGGCCCTGCACCAAACGGACGATATCGGCCATGATGTCGTTGAGCTGGAAGTCCTTTGGTGTGTAGACGGCGGCGACGCCCATCGCCTTGAGCTGGGTCTCATCCTCTGGCGGGATAATGCCGCCAACGATGAGCGGAATGTCCTCGAGGCCCTCCGCGCGCATGGCTTCGATCACTTCCCTGACTAGCGGGACGTGGCTTCCCGAAAGGATCGAGAGACCAACTACGTGGACACTTTCGTCGACAGCGGCCCGCACAATCTGTGACGGGGTTAGCCGGATACCCTCGTAGACCACCTCCATGCCGCAGTCACGGGCGCGAACAGCAATCTGCTCAGCACCGTTGGAGTGCCCGTCAAGACCAGGTTTGCCGACCAGGAACTTGAGGCGCCGGCCAAGCCCTTCGGACACCTCCTCCACCGCGGCCCGCACCTCTTCGATGCGGCCGCCGTCGGTGACCCGGCCTGATTGTGCAACGCCGGTCGGTGCCCGGTAGTCACCAAAGATACGGCGTAGAAGCCCGCCCCACTCACCGGTGGTGACGTTAGCCTTGGCGCACGCAATCGATGGCTCCATGATGTTGCGGCCTTCTCTGGCTGCCGCCTCCAGCTCATCAAGCGCCTTCCCGGCCGCCTTTGCGTCGCGCGCCTCGCGCCAGGCATTCAATCGTGCAACCTGCTCGGCTTCGACCGCCGGATCAACGACCTGAATCGAACCTTCCCCCCCCGACAACGGCGAGTTTTCGGTTTCGGTCCACCTGTTAACACCGACGACCACGTGCTCGCCCGACTCAATGGCGCTGAGGCGTTCGGAATTGCTCTCAACGAGCTTGCGTTTCATATAGTCGATGGCTGAAACGGCGCCGCCCATCTTGTCGATGGTTGCGAGTTCCGCGCGGGCCTCCGCCTTTAACGACTCGACCTTGGCTTCGATCTCCTTGGAGCCGTCGAAAAGGTCGCCGTAACCTAACAGGTCGGTCTCATAGGCCAGGATCTGCTGCATGCGAAGCGACCACTGCTGGTCCCAGGGACGCGGCAGTCCAAGCGCTTCGTTCCAGGCGGGAAGTTGGACGGCGCGGGCGCGAGCGTTCTTGGACAACGTCACGGCTAGCATCGAAATGAGGATGCGGTAGACGTTATTTTCGGGCTGCTGCTCTGTGAGCCCAAGGGAGTTCACCTGCACACCATAGCGGAAGCGACGGAACTTCTCCTCGGTGACACCATAGCGCTCTGCGGTGATCTCATCCCAGAGCTCGGTGAAGGCGCGCATTTTGCAGACTTCGGTGACGAACTGGAGCCCGGCATTAACAAAAAAGGAAAGCCGCCCAACGACCCGCCCGATGTCTTGCTCTGCGACCGCCCCGGATGCCTTTACCGTGTCGAGCACGGCAATGCCCGTTGCAAGCGCGAATGCGAGTTCCTGAACGGGCGTCGCACCAGCCTCCTGCAAGTGATAGGAGCACACGTTGGTCGGGTTCCACTTGGGAACCTCTTTGTAGCCGAAAACGATGGTGTCCTTAATCAACCGCAACGACGGCTCGGGTGGGAAAACGTAGGTGCCGCGTGAGAGATACTCTTTGATGATATCGTTCTGGATGGTGCCGGTCAGCGCATCGCGCGATATGCCCTGCTCGTCGGCGAAGGCGATGTAAAGCGACCACAACCACGCCGCCGTGGCGTTAATCGTCATCGACGTGTTCATCTGATCGAGTGGAATTCCGTCCAGGAGCGAGCGCATGTCGCCCAAGTGGCTGACTGGAACGCCAACCTTGCCGACCTCGCCGCGGGCCAGTTCGTTATCGCTATCGTACCCGGTCTGAGTTGGCAGGTCGAATGCGATGGATAGCCCGGTCTGCCCTTTCGAGAGGTTCTTACGGTAAAGTTCGTTGGATTTTGACGCCGTAGAGTGGCCCGCGTAAGTGCGGAAGATCCAGGGTTTGGCACGCTCTCTGGCGGATTGTTGGCCGGCAGATCCCGTCGCCAACGTCGATTTTTCGTTATTGTCGATCATTACGTCCGCTCTCGGCTGTTTGCTTGCTGATCAAGCGCAAATTCTATAGCGCCGATGCTGCGTTGCGCAAACCGAACGTATGGGCAAAGTTTGTGATACGTCAGGAAGGGCGTTCAAGGGTGTCGACAACGTAGATGATCGCGCGCTTGAAGATCAATAGGACAATCAAGGTGATGCCGATGCCGCAGATACCCGACGTGACCGTGTTTACAGGTGCGTCGGAGGACACAAAGACCTGCATCCTGGAGAACCCGTAAACGGAAAGAAGACCGCCCAAAATGAAAAACGGGAAGAAGAAAATGGCCGTCAAAGAAGCGCCATCGAGAGCTTCACGGAATGCGAACGCTGCCAACATTGATAGGATGACGATGAGCGTCATTGTCGTTTGATCGACAAGGACGATCTGATAAACGGTGTTCACGAAGCTCGTACCCATGGTCAGGACTCCGGTACTGAAAACTCTGATGCTGGTCTAAAATAAGACCGAGGGCGGCTTTCATGCTAGCCGCCAATAATGAAGCCCTCGTTAATTGGTGCGAAGCTGGACGAGCGCCGAAAGTCCGGACTTGCCATGTGATCGCAGCCGCGCTCTATTTGCCGCAATGCAATACGCACTGAAAAAGAAATCGGAGAACACCAGCCAATGTCGAGTCAAGGCGCCCCAGCAGAGACCAAGATCGCAAACGAAACCGGAGCGCCCGCGGTGATTTCCGCAAACAAGGATCTATACGAAGTCGGTGAGATTCCACCGCTCGGGCATGTTCCTAAGAATATGTATGCCTGGGCCATCCGCCAGGATCGGGAAGGCCCGCCTGAGACGGCCATGCAGGTCGAAGTGGTGCCGACATGGGAGCTCGACAGCCACGAAGTGCTGGTTCTCGTAATGGCCGCCGGCGTTAACTACAATGGCATTTGGGCCAGTCTCGGCACGCCGGTGTCGATGTTCGACGTTCACAAGAATCCGATTCACGTCGCGGGCTCGGATGCTTCCGGGATCGTCTGGGCCGTCGGCTCGAAGGTCAAGCGTTGGAAAGTGGGCGACGAGGTCGTCATTCACTGCAACCAAGACGACGGCGATGACGAGGAGTGCAACGGCGGCGACCCGATGTTTTCTCCTTCGCAGCGGATCTGGGGCTATGAGACGCCGGACGGTTCGTTTTCGCAGTTCTGCCGTGTTCAGGACCGCCAGCTTTTGCCCCGACCCAAGCACCTCACCTGGGAAGAAAGCGCCTGCTACACGCTGGTGCTGGCAACCGCCTACCGGATGCTGTTCGGCCACCGGCCGCACATCCTTCGTCCGGGCCACAATGTGCTGATCTGGGGAGCCTCGGGCGGCCTCGGTTCAATGGCCGTTCAGTTATGCGCCACGGCGGGCGCTCATGCGATCGGCGTCGTGTCCGAAGATGACAAGCGCGACTTTGTTATGCAGCTCGGCGCCAAGGGTGTGCTCAACCGCAAGGACTACGACGGTTGCTGGGGCCAACTGCCCACCGTCAACACTCCCGAATTCAACGACTGGATGAAGGCGGCACGCAAGTTCGGCAAGGGGATCTGGAGCGTTACGGGTAAGGGTAACAACGTTGACTTCGTCTTCGAGCACCCTGGTGAAGCGACGTTCCCGCTGTCGACGTTCATCGTCAAGCGCGGCGGTATGGTGGTTATCTGCGCCGGCACTACGGGATATAATTTAACAATGGATGCCCGCTATCTGTGGATGCACCAGAAGCGCGTGCAAGGCTCGCACTTTGCCAACCTGCTGCAGGCCTCGCAGGCCAACAAGTTGGTTATCGAGCGGCGCGTTGATCCGTGCATGTCCGAGGTGTTCCCGTGGCTGCAGATCCCGAAAGCGCATATGCGGATGTGGAAGAACGAGCACAGGCCCGGTAACATGGCGGTGCTCGTATCGGCTCCAACAACCGGCCTCAGGACGCTCGAGGATACAGAGGAAGCTAGCCGCGCACGGTTTAGCTGAACAGGACCGCCTAGACTCGCCCAAACGGAAAGTGTCAGTATAGCGAAAGTCGTCACGGCCCACCCGAGTCACCGCGGGTGGGACTTGTCTTGGCCTCGTTTCATTGAACACACCCGTTATGCTTCTGCGCGTTGCGCCTTTTTTGTTCGTCCTGCTCTGGTCGACCGGATTTATAGCGTCGAAAATTGGCGCCGAGTACGCTGAACCGTTCACCTTCCTGACCGTGCGTTTCGCCCTTGTCCTGGCGTTGCTGATCCCGTGGGCGGTCGTGACCGGCATCGAGTGGCCAACGACATCCGCCGCATGGCAGGCCGCGATTACTGGCTTCCTGATCCACACGGTCTACCTTGCCGGTGTTTTGTGGGCTCTACGAGCCGGCATGCCTGCTGGGATCGTTGCAATCATTGTTTCAACACAGCCGATCCTGACAGCAGTGCTCGCCGGTCCGTTGCTCGGCGAATGGCCGAGCCGGCGACATTGGCTGGGACTGGGTTTGGGTCTGTGCGGCGTGCTCTTGGTATTAGGCCCCAAGGTGTCATTGCAAACTGCAACAGGCACGTTTGGCGCGGTCGCGCTGGTCAGTGTGTTTGCCGCACTTCTCGGCATGACGCTGGGCACGCTTAACCAGAAGCGACACGGAATGAGTGGCGACCTGTTGGCGGTGACGATCTGCCATTACATCGCCGCGTTCCTCACCGCCGCCATATCCGCCTTCGCAACCGAAACAATGAGTGTCTCGTGGACAGCGGAATTCCTGCTGGCGACGGCGTGGCTCGTCGTCGTGTTATCGATCGGAGCCATTTTACTTTTGATGGTGATGATCAGAGCCAGCGCCGTATCGCGTGTGACGAGCCTATTTTACCTGGTCCCGGCAACGACAGCAGTGATGGCTGCTGCGATGTTCGGCGAACAGCTCTCTTATCTCCAGATCGCAGGGATCACCCTGGTGATGGCCGCGGTTTTCGTTATTCGCCCAATGGCCGGCCGCACGTGAATCCAGGCGTCGCATCGGTAACTCAGACCGAATGACGCGGCATCATCGCGTCTTTCACCTGCTGGCGCCGGGAAGCGTTCCGGAACTTCTTCAACTCGATCAATCCGCGATTGAGTTCCGCGCCCAGGATGATGATGACGGCGGTGACCTGGAAGAATATCAAGGCAACCATCATCTGTGATAAACCGGCGTAGAAGCGCGAATAATCACTGAACTCAAGATAGTACGAGTACAGGACCGCGACAGCTACCCAGAGGAACGTCGAGAGAGCCACGCCGGGCAGTACGTCGCTTAAACTGCGCCGTCCCGCCGCCAACCACAGGTGGAGCGCAACGAGTTGTATCGCGATGACCACACCAGCTATCAAATAGCGGAACCAAAACGCCAGCCAGGTCGAATCCAATACGGATTTCAGCCAAGACGGCTCGAATTTCGCCGCGATGCCCGGGCCGACGATCACTGCCCAGGTCAAGACCAGCATGGACAGCGCGCTGATTAGAACGAACATCATGCTGCGCAAGAGGACAAGCGGATACATCAGCGTCTCGTACTCGCGGTAAGCGCCGTTGAGGGCGGCACGCAGCGTCTCAATGGCGCTGGTCGCAAAGAAAAGGGCAATGCCGCCACCGAAGGTGAGCAGGTCGATGCGCGTGTTGCTCATAATCGAGACAACCTGCGGCGCCAGCACGCTGGCTACGTCGGTCGGCAGCACATCGAACAGATGGGTTACCGCCTGTTGGGCCAGCTCCGGCGTTCCGATGAGACCTGCCAAGCCGGCCAAGAATATGCAAAAGGGGAACAGCGAAATGACGAACGAGAACGCCACTGCGCCCGCCAGGGAAAAGCCCGAGTGCTCATAGAGCCTATAAATCGCTGCGAGTATTTCGCTTTTTTCTTGCGACATTCTGGCAATTCCGTTCGGTTTGGAGCGTTACAACCTCAAATGGTGCTTTGAAGAAATGTGACCGCGCCTGGAGGGCTTCAAGCGTTAGCAAACCGCGGCAACTCGAACAATGCAGGCCAAGCACTTGGCTTTGCATGTGTGATTGCTTGATCGCACCAAAATTAGGTAATTGTTTGAGGCCGTAAGCTTTGGTGGGCCGGCTGACACGGAGCCGGCGCTGTGTGGGAGCAATAATGAATGACTGCTGGTGGACCTAGGGACGTTGGCTCGGGAGGGGGGCGAGGCAACGCGCGAGCGCCTGCTGATGCTCTCTCTGACTTGCCTGCTGCACTTCCCACACAACCGAAAGTCAAGATCCACGAAACGCCGCCCGGCTCCCATCGCAACTTGCCAACCCTGGATCCGAACATGCCCGATGATCTCACCAAGATCAGGCGAATCGACCGGCAACTCGCTGAAAAACTGCGCCGGATCGGCATTACGCACTATGAGCAGGTCGCCGGCTGGACGGCGACCGATGTCCGCAGCCTCAGTGCGGCACTGGGACTGGGCAGAACGGTTTATCAGCAAAACTGGATTGAGCAGGCCGAGCAATTGGCCCGGCGCCGAGCTACGCCGACGGCATCAGAGGCGCCAACTGCAGGAGAGCGAACGCAGCTGCCGGCCGGTGCGAGAGAGGCGGCGGCGCCGGTCACGCCATCAGCCCCGGTAGCGGCCGCTGCAGCGGCTGAAACACTTGCCGTGGTTAGCCCGCCTGAGCCTGAGCCAGATATCCGCGCGCTCGTGTCCGTGGCGTCAACGGCAATACGCAACCGGGATCTGCAGCACCTACAATCGGCGGCGGTCACACCGCCTCCGCAGGCGGTGCGTGATACGGACCGTCCGTTCCGCGAGCCGCTTGTGGCCGAGCGCATTGGCGACTTGGAGCTGCGCCAGCGCGTGTCGACTGCGCTGTCAAGTATCGCAGAGGGCGCGATTATCCCGGTGGTCGGTTTTTCGCGGCAACAATCATCCCCACCACAAAGCAGGGTCGGGGAAGTCGTCGCTGCCGTCCAGACCGCAGCTGAAGGGCCGATCGCGGATGCCGCGACCGAGCCCCTTCCGCAGGGGGTGAAACCGGCCGATGAGCTGACATTGATCGCCGGCATGCCCCGGTTCGTTGCGGATCGGCTCAACGATCTCGGCATTACGCGTTTTTCTGAAATCGCTGCCTTCGACGCTGACGATGTGGCGGCCCTCAGTATCGACTGCGACCTTGGCAACCGGGTAACTCGGGAGGGCTGGCTTGAACAAGCCGCCGCATTGGCGTCCGGCCGGATGACGAAAGCGGCCTGCCGGGAGCGACGCGGAGAAAGCACTTGCCTGGTCCCCTACCCGGCTCAACCGCTCAGGCGCGACAGACAGCTGTTGGATAACCTCGCGCCCCCGGCCCCACCTGTCGAGGTAATGCCTTCCGCGCCCGCCGATAAGCCCATTCAGTTAAGCCCGCCACAAGCTGCGGCGTCTCCGCCGGCAGTGGCTGCTCCGGTGTTTGATCTTGTAAGCTCGGTTGACGTCGGGCCAGTTCCCGACGATCCAATGATCCGTACCCTTGACGTTGACGAGAACATCGGGGATGCCACGACGACATGGACGGCTGATCCAGCGAAGACAGGAGCCGTCCAGGAAGCGGATGTTGACTATACCCGTGAAGATCCATTTCCAGACGGATACGTAGCAGAGGAAGCTGAAGTCACGATCAAGCCGAGATCGCGAGCGGACCTGGAAGAGATAGGCTATCCGAGGGCGGAAGAGGAGTTTGGCTTAATGGGACGCGACGCGGCGGTTTCCATTCCAGGAACGTTGAAGTCGAAGCTTGTTAAAGCGACTGACCAGCAGGACCTGACCGCCGAGGATTACGCTGCCTACCACCGTGATATCGAGGAGGCCTCGGTTGAAATTGTTGACCATCAAGCCATTGACAGGATTGATGAAAACGACACCTCTGACCCGCTCCTGGGTTCCGGAGCACGTCCATCCGTCGGCCGCTTTCTGAAAGCGCTGCGTGGACGCTGACACCAAGCTTGACGACCTGTGGATGCCCGGCGAAAAGACCCATTTGCCACGTTGTTTTGAACCGTTATCTTGCGCCACCTGATTGAATACGACGCCGAGCCGCTTGGCTGCCTGGTGAGCTTTGCGCACCGACTGGAACAAGGAAAGACGAGCATATGAGCACCGCAGAAGCGACCGCAGACATCCCTGGCCAGACTAACGCCGACCAACTATTGACAAGAGCAGTCGCGGCGGTCGAAGCTGCCGAACGTATCGTGCAGCTGGCGAAGGACGGTGTGCGTAGCAAGATCGACGCAGCCGACGGCAATCACGACGCGCTCCAACACGAAGCACACGGTCTGGCCTGGCTGGCGACGACCGTGGAGGGCCTCCGGCAGATGCATGCCTGGTCGGCGTCCTTGAAGTCGGAAGGCCGCTTCGGCGAGATGGAGGAACTGATCACCCGTGTCGCCTTCGCGGAATATCTGAGCCAGATCGCCGGCGGCATCCCGATGAGCCAGGGGGAAATCATCCGTCCAACGGCCCTTGGAATTGAGCGCGAGGAGATCCGCAGCTTCGAGGACGCAACAGCCGATCTCGTTGCAACGGGCGGCACGGCCGACGTCAAGGCACGCCTTGCCAAACAGATCGCGGACGCTCAAGGCGCCACCACCTATGGCGATTCCGGCCTTGATGAGATGCACACCGAGATCCACGAGCAGATGCGTAAGTTCTCGGAAGCCGAGGTCGTGCCGCTCGCGCATGAATGGCATCTTGCCAACGACTACATCCCGATGGAAATCATCGAAAAGGTCGCCGAACTCGGTGTTTTCGGCCTTACGATTCCTGAGGAACTGGGCGGACTGGGACTCGGCAAGGAAGCCATGTGCGTTGTTTCCGAGGAGTTATCGCGCGGCTACATCGGCGTCGGTTCATTGGGTACGCGCTCGGAGATCGCCGGCGAACTGATCCTGCACAACGGCACGGAAGAGCAAAAGCAGAAGTATTTGCCAAAGATATCCACGGGTGAAATCCTGCCAACGGCCGTGTTCACCGAACCGAACACAGGCTCTGACCTTGCCTCTCTCAAGACGCGCGGCGTTAAAGAGGGCGACGTCTACATGGTCACCGGCCAAAAGACCTGGATCACGCATCCCGTGCGGGCCGACTTGATGACGCTGCTGGTGCGCACCAACCCTGACGAAAAGGGATATCGGGGTCTGTCGATGCTGCTCGTCGATAAGCGGCGCGGCAGTGACGAAAATCCGTTCCCCGCAGATGGCATGACCGGCGGCGAGATCGAGGTGCTCGGTTATCGTGGCATGAAGGAATACGAAATTTCCTTCGACGGTTTCACGGTGCCGGAAAGCCAGCTGCTGGGTGGTGTCGAAGGCCAAGGCTTCAAGCAGCTGATGAATACGTTCGAAGGAGCCCGCATCCAGACAGCAGCGCGAGCGGTCGGCGTTGCTCAATGCGCCATGGACCTGGGTCTGCGCTACGCGTTGGAGCGGAACCAGTTTGGTAAGCCGATTTACGAATTCCCGCGTGTCGCCAACAAGGTCGTTATGATGGCTGTTGAGACCATGATCGCGCGGCAGCTCACCTACTTTGCGGCGCGCGAGAAGGATCTAGGTCATCGCTGCGATCTTGAGGCCGGCATGGCCAAGCTGCTTGGGGCCCGTGTCGCCTGGGCGGCGGCCGACAACGCATTGCAGATCCACGGTGGCAACGGCTTCGCGCTCGAATATCCGGTGTCCCGCGTCTTGTGTGACGCGCGCGTCCTCAACATCTTTGAGGGTGCCGCCGAGATTCAGGCGCAGGTCATCGCGCGGCGACTGTTGGAGCCAGCGAAAGCGTGAAACACATGGACTGGAGGTGTGAGTTGGCAGACGGGCGCGAGGTGAAGGTCCAGAAATGACAACTGATCCAATCGCTCCCCGTCGCGCTTCAGTCCCTGTCGATGTCGGCGGCGTCACCGTCGGCGGCAGCGCTCCTGTTGTCGTGCAATCGATGACCAACACTGACACGGCCGACATCGCCGGCACTGTCGCGCAGGTGGCGGCACTGGCGCGGACCGGCTCGGAGCTGGTGCGCATCACGGTCGACCGGGATGAAGCCGCCAAGGCGGTGCCGCACATCCGCGAGAAGCTTGACGCCATGGGTTGCTATGTCCCCTTGGTCGGCGACTTCCATTACATCGGCCACACACTGCTAGCGGAAAATCCAGCCTGTGCGGAGGCGCTCGCCAAGTACCGCATAAATCCCGGCAACGTCGGCTTCAAGGACAAGAAGGATCGCCAGTTCTCGGAGATCATCGAGCTCGCACTGAAGCACTCCAAGCCCGTGCGCATCGGCGTCAACTGGGGATCGCTCGACCAAGAGCTGCTGACCCGGCTGATGGATGAAAACGCACGCGACCCGGAACCCAAGGATGCCCGCGCCGTGATGCACGAAGCGATGGTGCAGTCGGGCCTGCACTCGGCACACCGGGCGGAAGAACTGGGTCTTGGCGCGGACAAGATCATTATTTCGGCGAAGGTGTCTTCGATCCAGGACCTGGTCGCCGTCTATGTCTCACTGGCTCAGCGCTGCGATTATGCCCTGCACCTCGGCCTCACCGAGGCCGGCATGGGATCGAAGGGTATTGTTGCGTCGTCGGCGGCGATGGGAATCCTGCTGCAGCACGGCATCGGCGACACGATCCGTTTTTCATTGACGCCGGAACCCGGCGGAGACCGAACTGTGGAAGTGCGGACGGCGCAGGAACTCCTGCAGACCATGGGGCTGCGCTCATTCGTTCCGATTGTCGCCGCGTGCCCCGGCTGTGGACGCACGACATCAACAGTCTTTCAGGAACTAGCCCGTGACGTCCAGGACATGATCCAGGAACGTATGCCGGAGTGGAAGGCTCGCTATCCCGGTGTAGAGACGCTCAACCTTGCTGTCATGGGCTGCATTGTGAACGGGCCTGGTGAATCAAAGCACGCCGACGTCGGCATTTCCCTGCCGGGGACCGGTGAGACGCCAGCGGCACCTGTGTTTATCGATGGCAAGAAAGCGATGACGCTACGCGGACCGACGATCGCCGCGGACTTTAAGCGGGTTGTCGAAGAATATATTGAGCAGCGCTACGGCTGAATATCTCTCCGAGGGCAATCGGTAAAATGAAAAGGGCGTGTCGATTGCTCGACACGCCCTTATTCAAATATCCGTCTATCCTACGTCTTAGCGGGAGCGTGCACGCGTCGCCGCATGGGCAGGAGCGCGGCGCGTTGCAAACAAGGGTTTCCATTCGCGGCGCGTGCGTGTGACTACAGGACGAGGCTCGCGCGGGGCCAGCTTGAACAGCGATTCGGAACGCACACGCCTGAACTTCGGCCATGTGAACGCACGGCGCTCGGTGCGCTTATAGGCACGCACGGCAGGGCGTGGCTGGCGTGGGGCCAATCTGAACAGCGATTCAGAACGTACACGTTGGAACTTCGGCCAAGTGAACATGCGACGAGCGCTGCGCGGCGCGGCGCGGACGGCGGTTGTGGCGCGAACACGCGTGTGAGTAAACATTTTACAGAGCCTGCAATCATCTCCGCGAGCGCTGCGGGCATGGCCGGCTTCCGATTGAATTGGCATGCCGGTGACCACCACAGCGGCGGCCAAAGCGGCGGCGACGAATTTCAACATACGGACTCTCCAGATAATGGACATTAATGCGCGATGCGCACTGGTAATTACAACATGCTGTGTTAGCGACAAAAACTCACGAGCATGATGCGCCTATGGTTAGCTGGTATGGTTAATTTCGGTGTCCTCTGCCGGGGTCGGCGAGCAACGGTCATCTGTCGCGATGAGCGACGAATTCCGCGGCGGCTATCAGCGTTTCAGCCCGCTCGCCGAACGTCGCCAGCGTGGCTTTGGCATGCTCAACCGTATTGCGTAACTCCGATTTGGCGGCGTCTAGACCCAACAGAGAAACTAGGGTTGCCTTGCCGGCCGCAGCATCCTTGGCAAGCGCCTTGCCGACGAGTTGCTCGTCTCCCTCGGCATCCAGAAGGTCATCGGCAATCTGGAAGGCGTAGCCCAGATGGCGTCCGTAATCGATCAGCGCAGCGCGAGCCGGCGCGGGCGCCACTGCCAGAATCGCGCCCGCCTCGCAGGAAAAACGGATCAGTGCGCCGGTTTTCATGGCCTGGAGGCGGCTTATGTGGCGGACATCGGGAGTTGGTGGCTGTCCGAGTTTATCTGCCTCCAGATCCAGTGCTTGACCGCCCACCATGCCACGGACGCCGGCGGCCCGGGACAGTTGCGTTACCAATTCTCCGCTTACGGCAGCATCGAGCCGAGACTCGGAATCTGCAATGATTTCAAATGCCAAGGATTGGAGGGCGTCGCCAGCGAGGATTGCGGTCCATTCATTGAACTGGGTCCAGACCGTCGGTTGCCCGCGCCGCAGTGTATCGTTGTCCATGGCGGGAAGATCGTCGTGAACAAGGCTGTAGCCGTGAATGAGCTCCACTGCCAAAGCCGCGGGAAGCGCCTGATCAGCTGAGACATCAAACAGCGCGGCGCCCTCGAGCACGAGGAAAGGCCGCAGCCGCTTGCCGCCGCCGAGAACAGCGTGCCGCATCGCCTGCACGAGTTGTGCGGGCGCCGCATCGACCTTTTCGCCTGATAGAAGCCTTTGAAGCTCCACTTCAACGCGCCGCGCAGTCTCAGCAAGCTGGTCTTCAAACTGCATGTCCGCGCCCGTATCCTGTGTCAATTGAACCGAACCATGCGCGATATAGAAGGACCCCACATCGGTCAAGAAAGGCGCGATGGTGGTCGCGGCCAAAAAACCTTGTGCCGGAGGACTGGTGTTGACGGCTTTTTGCGCCTATAAACCCGCGTTCGAAGAACCGCGCTGTCGCGGGCGCTCGATTAAATTTGGCGCAGAGCCCTTGCGCGGGTCGGCCTGCACGTCCTTTGCGGACGGACTGCTGATCATTGCGCTTCAAGGCGCGCTGCGAAGACTGAAACACCTGGAGAAGACCCATGGCCGTTCCAATGAAGAAAGTCTCGCGCCAAAAGCGCGGGTCCCGTCGTTCTCATGACACGCTTTCGGCGCCGACTTATGTCGAGGATAAAGAGTCTGGGGAGCGCCGCCGCCCTCACCACATCGATCTGAAGTCGGGTAAGTACCGCGGTCGCCAGATCCTGGAACCAAAATCCGACGTCTGATATAGGTGACCTGCCGCGAATGATCGTGCCCAAGCCGGGGCGCAGCATTGCTGGATGGGCAATTCTTCCTGCCGAGGCTGTTGCAGCCGTTGAATTCAAACCGCCACAAAGGCGCGCTATTGGCACTCACGCATTCGACCAGTAGGGGAGTAACGCATGTCAATCAGGTCCTTGCCGCTCATGATCTTCGCCTTCATTTTCTACAATGCCGTCGTTTTACTCGGGTTGGCGGGCGACAGCGGCACAGCGGAAGGGATCTTGCGCACAGAGATCTTCTCGCTTCCCTCATTCCGTGGCGGTGAGAATTCTGGTCAGCTGGAGCTTCAATTGGGGCGATCTGATCCTGCTTGTTACGTTGCTGTTGCTGTTTGTGGAGATCCTCAAGGCGACCTACACGTCGACGGCCTCGCTGCTTGATCATGGATTGTCGATGCTGGTCTTCATCGCTTGCCTGATCGAGTTCCTGTTGGTGGACGCAGCCTTCACCAGCGTCTTCTTCCTGATTATCGTCTCGACCCTGATCGACGTGGTCGCAGGCTATACAATCGGTATCCGCGTTGCACGCCGCGACATCGGCTTTGGCGGAATGGCACCTCAGTGAGGCCGCAGACGCCTGAATTCACTCCTGCACACGCTGGCCGGTCCAACGAGGACCGGCCTTTGTTTTTGAAGTAATCCGCAGCCTTATTCCGGCGGGGCTTGGATCGAAACGGTTCTTGGCCCACTATGTCACTTGAAGTCCGGTGATTTGCGCGTCCGGGCCATCTTCACGCCTGTGTGCGCGGCTGTTGCTCAGCATCAATGTCGCGCCGCCAAGCGATGAAACGTTGGGGGACAGCGGAAAATGCCGGCTCAACAGGCCACTGTTGCCGCGCCTGATGGCGTGGTCGAGGCTTTGCCACTTCGGCGCTCGCTAGTTTTGACCCGTATTGCCTGTGCAAACGGAGCGACGCGGGCACAAGTCGTGCGCGACTTTTCGCAATTCCTCTCACACAAACTGTCACCCGCAGAATGGCGCCGCTTGGCGCTGCAGGACATCGACGAACTGTTGAGCGCCGGCCTCGTCAGCGAGGTCCGCGGTCGCTTGATGGCGAACGAACAAGGCAATGCCGTGGTTGACGCATTTCTCCGCCGCAAGGGTGCGAGCGGGGGGACTTGGCCCGAAACCCGTGACGGGCGGCTTGTCGCCAAGGGGTTGGGCATTGAGCCCGTCAGCCCGCGGAAGTTGAAAACGCTGCTCAGTCCAGAAGGGCTGCGCGCTTTCATCCTGCACAAGACATACGGTTTGCAGTTCAGCGGTGGTCACACGCCGGCAAAGCTTCGTGCGCAACTGGCCGTGATCGCGCTAGAGCGCGCCTTCGGCAACAAGATCAAGACCGGCCTCGGCGCTGGCTCGGGATTCTCGGCGAAGGCCGGGCGGTTGTTGGCAGGTCAATTGTCGTCGCGGCCACGAGATCTGGGGTCGGATGGGCGGCTTGTCGCAGCTCTTGCCGCGGAAGCCGTAGATGCGCGCCAGACCGATGCTGAAGCTTTGCGCATCGCCATCCTGCGACGCCTGGCTGAACAGGCACTAAAGGAAGAAGAACGGCCCGGCAGGGTTGTGGCCAGCTCTGTTGGAAAGCCTGTCGCGGCTAACGATGCCGGCTTGCCGGGCGCAGCGATGCCGCCAACTCGCCGACCTGATCCTGCCGGTTTCGCCAGAGTCGTGCTGGCCATCGCGCGGACTTGTGCGGATGGTTGGGCTGGTAACCTCAAGGCGCCGATCGCCCGAGTCTGGAAGCAAATCGCAGAGGCCCACCCGGAGTGGGGTTTGAGAGAGGCCGAATTCAAAAGCATGCTCGCGGAAGCGCATAGGACTGGGCACTTGCTGCTGGCGACGGCAGACCTCAAGGACAAATCCACCGCTGCCGAAATCGAGGCTTCGGCGATCACCTACAAGAACACGCAATGGCACCTGATCCGCATCGTCGATGCGGACTGAGGACACCGTTGCAAACTATCGAAAAAGACATCCAAAAGCGTAAGGACCAGCAGATTCATGCAACCGTGGGCAAAAGAGGCGATCGCTCCTGAGGGATTGTCGGAAGCCTTCGAGCACTCCATCACCTGGGAGGACGACATCTGGCAGGCCGATCCTGTCGATGTTGATGGCGTGCACGCCAAAGCTCGAAAGAAGTTCCTCGATCTTGTCACGTCCGTGCGCGAAGAAGGCTCCGCGCAGGCGCGGATTCTGCTTTTCCACGGACAGTCGGGAGCGGGCAAAACGCATCTGATCCGGGCGCTCAGGACGCAATCCCACCGGAGCTGCAATGCCTATTTCGGCTACGCGCAGATGACGCCGGACGTTTCCAATTACGCCGACTACTTTCTGCGCCGTCTTATTCACTCGCTGGAGAAACCGTACGATCCCGACACCGGCGGCATCAGCGGTTTGCAGAGGTTGACCGACAGATTGGTCGCCAACTGCAAGGGTGTTTCGCCGGCCGACCTTGAGGCCTTGAAAGAGGCTTCGATGAGCGGCGCCGAACTGGCGCGGCACGTTTTGAAACTGGCCGATGAGATCATCGCCGAACCGAGCTTCGTTGGGCACAAACCTGACATCAACATCGTGCGCGCGCTGCTTTATCTCCAGCGGCACGATCCGCGCATCGATCAGCGTGTGCGCCAGTACCTATATGGCCGCCAGCTGACGGCGTTGGCGCACGAGGCGGTTGCGGCCCTTGATCCCAACGACGGCGAAGGTCGCGCGTTCGAGATAATCGCCGCACTAGGGCAACTGATGTGGGTGGTCGATGGCGCTGCGCTTGCGTTCTGCATCGACCAGGTCGAAGACCTCGTCAACTTCTCCGATCCGGAAGTGCGCTTTCAGAAGGCTGTCGGCGATCTGATGCAGATCACCAACCGGCTCCCGAGCGCCGTCATCGTCATCTCTTGCCTCGACGATTTCTATAGCCGCGTGCGTGAACCGTTGGCGCAGTCTTTCCGCGACCGGATCGAGAAATCCGGCCCGGTGCCGTTATACGAAAGCCGGACCGCCGACGAAGCCCGCCAGATCATCGCTAAAAGACTGGAAAACTTTGCGGAGACCTCGGAAAGCGAACTTTCCGTTGGAGATCCCAGCGCCTTTTTCGGCCCGTCGTTTTTCGAGGAGTTCGCCGGTCTGTCGACGCGGCGTTTGCTTGAACACGCGCAGAGCCGGCTGCATACGCTTGCTGGACCGGCCGTTGATGAGGAGCCAGAGGGCGCCAGTGGTTTCATTTCCGAGTTGGCAAAGGCGCTCGGCGGCTGGTCGATGGAGCCAGAAACCGTCACGTCAATGGCGCCGACCATCAACTATCGGGATATCTGGGAGCGGTTCCAGAATCAGTCGGAAGCGGAAATGCCTACCGACGACAACGAGTTGATGGATGCCCTAATCGCGGCGTTGCCTTTAGCGGCGGCAGAGTGGGACGGGGCGATCTCGCTTGGCATCGAGCGCTGTGAAATCGCCGATGACCTGCCGACATTCGATCTATCGCTGAGGCACACATCGGGTCTTGATCAGCAATCGCGCATCTTCCTTTGCAACCGGCCCACGCAAGGTGGTGGCCTCAAGCGGCAACTGGAAAAAGTGCTGGGAGGAATGGTCGGCTCGAAGCAGAGCTTCATCCTACGTGCCTCTGACTTCCCTCCAAATAAGAAGAACCAGACGGCGCAAGCCTTCCGCAAATATCGCGATGCTGGTGGACGCTCGCTGTTGGTGCCGATCCCGGAATGGGAACGGATGATCATGGTGCGCGAGTTCCACGAGCATCACTGCAATGATCCAGGGTTCGACCGGTGGTTTGCCGGCGCCAAGCTTCTTTCCAACGTCATTGCCATCATTCAACTGCTGCGCCTTGACCTTCTCGGCCGGCCGTTGCCAGCATCGTCGGACGGCTTGCGTCCGCGCAGCAAGCCGCTGCTGAGAAGCGTGACGGGTGGTACTCACGCGGGAGCCAATGGGGCCGCGGAACCAGCTGCACTGGCTGAGCCGGGCAAGCTGCCTGTGGCTGGCGGAAGGCTCGACCTTGGTCAGCAAGCGCCTTGGGGGACTTCTGAAGATGCGCAAGCCGCAGCGGACGAACAGGCCAGCCTTGAGGATCTCGAAGCGCCGTTCGACGAAGTCGATTCGCCAGGCGGTATTGGTGTTGGGCGTGAACTCAGCGGTCAAGGGCGCGAGATTGCACTGAAGCTCAACATTATGAAACGTCATTCGGCGGTGCTTGGCGGATCGGGCTCCGGTAAGACGACGCTGGCGCTGTGCCTTATCGAGCAACTGCTGCTGGAGGGTATTCCTGCAATCCTGATCGACCGTAAGGGTGATCTTTGTTCGTATGCTAATCCGGATGTCTGGCGTACCCATGGTGACGAGATCGACGAGCGACACTCGATGAGAGAGAAGCTCGCGGATGCCATCGATGTGGCCGTCTACACACCCGGGCGGGCTTCCGGCCGGCCGATCTCCATCACGCTGCTCCCGAACGGCATCGCCGAACTGCCCGAACATGAGCAGCAGCTGCTGGCTAACCTTTCGTCGGCGGCACTTGGGGAGATGCTGCACTTAAAGAACTCGGCGACACACCAAAAGCAATCCGGCTCTTTGTCGGTGGCTCTCAAGATCTTGGGCAGCCGGTCAACCGCTGAGGTGACGCTGGCCGACCTCATCATGCTTCTGGAGGATGAGGATCCGGAACTCACCGATCAGACCCAGCGTATGGACCCGTCAGGGAAACTCCGCCGCGATCTGGTCGCGCAGCTGGACAGCCTGCGGCACCGCAACTCGGCGCTGTTCGATGGCGGCGGTGAACCGATGAGCATGGAGTTCTTCCTTGGCCTCGGTCCCTTCGCACGGCCTGGGCGGACGCGGTTGTCGATCATCTACACGGGCTTTCTCGGCGACAACGAGAATATCCTGTTCTGGGTGTCACAGTTCCTGTCGGAAGCACTGCGGTTCTGCCAGCGCAACCCGAATGATGAGCTGCAATCGATCGTCATGTTCGATGAAGCCGACCTTTACATTCCGGCGAATGCCAAGCCGGCCACCGCCGAACCGTTACAGAGTTTTTTGAAACGGGCCCGCTCGGCCGGTCTCGGGCTGATGCTCGCCACGCAATCGCCAGGCGATCTCGATTATAAGAGCCGCGATCAGATCACTAGCTGGTTCATCGGCCGCGTTCGCGAGGATACCGCGCTGCGTAAGCTCAAGGCGGCCTTCCAGAGCGAAAGCGGGCTTGATCCGACTGCCGTTTTGCCGGGACAGACGGTTGGTGAGTTCCACTTGGTGCAAGAGGGACTGGTACGCCCGCTCAAGGCGCAGCGTTCGCTGATCACTGCGGAGCAGGTGCCTTTCGATCGGATCGAACAGCTTTCACGCGAGACACGGGGATTGGATGAGAAACAACTGCCACTGTTTGAACGGCGTTGAAACACTCTGTCATTATAGTGACTTACTGCTATAGTGCTGCAATGCGATACGCCGCTCTTGGCTATGTTTCTGTTCAAACAGGGTAATGAGTTTTCCACCGGAGAATGTTTTCTGGCGGCTGCGATCAAACTCAGCTAATGGCTTGCGAGCAAGTTACAGATTTCGTTGGCTTATTCGTGTCCGCGCAGAGCCAAACCAAACTGTGTTTGCGCAGATTGCCTGGGCTGGCCGACGTTACTAATTACAGTTTCGCAAAAAAGAGGGTTTAAAATCCAGCGCGCAGCATTATCCTTCTGGCTAGAGGGATGTGAACGAAGGGCTGTGTGAATTTCTTGTGCGGGTTTGCAGTCTGCTTATAGTAGTGCGGGGTTAGTGTGATGGCTGCTAGATCATTTGTTATGGTGGTATTGGCCACCTTGGCAGGACCGGCGATCGGTATTGGGTTGTTCGTTTTATTCAACAACTTATAGGCGATTTTAGGGTTGCTGGTTGAACCGGGTGCAACGTTTCTCGCTTCATCAAGCCGGCGAAGTTGCATGGGGCTGCTGAAGGGTTCGCGCAGACGAGATTGCTGCGGCTGTCGCCAGGGTGGCTCGCATCTCATTTGCCTGAATTGCAGCGTTGCGTTTTTTACTATTCGACGCTGGGCCGCTTGAGCTCTTGAAGTGACAGCCGTGCTAGAGCAATCTGGCAAGCAGCCTTCAACCCCAGAAAATCCATGCGAAAAACGGCTTCCAACGACTGTTTCGCCGCCAGCGCGGAGCTGATGCGCCATGCCGACGCAGTCGAACAGCTCAAATTAGCTATAATGCCCACCGCGAAAACCGAGGCCGTCCCACTCGTGGCAGCCGGCTCACGCGTGCTTGCGGAAGCCGTGTGCAGTCCCTATCCCGTTCCCCGGCACACCAATGCGGCCGTTGATGGTTACGCTTTTTCCTCCACCGATTACGACGCCGATGCCGGGACGACACTGCCGACGGCAGGCCGCGCGTCGGCAGGGCATCCGTTGGCCCCAGGAACCCGTTTATCCGGCGCGGCGGTGCGCATCCTCACCGGCGCTGTGATGCCGGATGAACTCGATTCCGTCGCCATGCAGGAGGACACCGAGAGTCTTCAGGACGGGGAGCGTGCGATGGTGCGTTTGCCGCGCGGGCTCAAGGCTGGTGCCAATGTTCGCAAAGCCGGTGAAGATCTACAGCAAGGGCAGGAGATTTTTGCGCCCGGACACATTCTGCGCCCGCAGGACCTTGCCGCCCTTGCTTCAATCGGCCACGGCACGGTCAAATGCTTCCGGCGACTGCGCGTCGGCATTGTCTCTTCTGGCGATGAAATCGTCCGGGCGGGCGCACGTGAACTGGATATCGGCGAAGTCTATGACGCCAATGCACCAATGCTGGGGGCTTTGGTTGGACTGACAGGAGCGGAGGTAATCGACCTCGGCGTCTGGCCCGATGAGCTCGATCAGGTTACCAGGCGGCTGGCCGAGGCGGCGCACGACCTGGACGTCATCCTCACAAGCGGAGGCGCCAGCCAGGGCGAAGAAGACTACATGTCAGCCGCCCTTGCGTCGCTGGGTTCGCGCCATTTCTGGCGCATTGCTGTCAAACCCGGCCGGCCGATGATGTTTGGTCAGATCGATCAAGCGATGATGATTGGACTGCCAGGCAATCCGGTGGCCGTGTTCGTTTGCTTCTTGATGTACGTTTATCCGCTTTTACGGCGCCTTGCCGGAGCGGCTTGGCCAACTCCACGACCGATCATGATGCCTGCAGCGTTTGGGTTTCCGAACCGAAAACTTGGGCGGCGCGAGTTTTGGCGGGCGAGCCTCATTGACGGGCCGGATGGTGCACGCGTGGAGAAGTTCGCACGTGATGGATCTGGGCTCATTTCAGGCCTGCGCGCCGCCGACGGGTTAATCGAGATTGATGAGAACGTTCCCGCTATCCGGCGCGGCGATCCGGTTGCCTTCATTCCCTTTTCGGAATTCGGCATTCTGAGCCGGTAGGTTATGCATCTCCGGCTATCCGAGTTCCGCCGGAGACGCTAATTCGTCTGTCCCGTCAGTGTGAGAGCAGCACCGGCACATTTTGATGTTCCAGGATGGTGCGCGTCGTGGAACCAAATAACGCGGCCGAGAAGGATCCTCGTCCGTAAGCGCCCATTACGAGCACGTCCGGATCGGTGTTGGCGCAATGCGCGAGGATCGCCTCGCCCATCGTCTTGCCGACGAGATCGAGTTTGGTTTCGGTGGCCGTTATGCCGTGGCGTTGCAGATGCTCGACGAGGTTCAAACCGGGCATGCGCGAGACTACATGGCCATCATCGGTCTGGTGTTCCTCGGTAACGAGCAATTCGAGCGTCTTCTTGGTTTCGAGGATCTGCATGGCATCCGTGAGAGCCCGGGCAGCGAAGCGGCTGCCGTCCCAAGCCACGGCGGCGTTTTCCTTGAAGTCTCGGCAATTGTAATTCTTGGGCACGATGATGACCGGTTTGCCAGCGCGCAACAGTAGTTCCTTGGGATCCACGGTGCGCTGCCTGTCGGCCTTGAATATGGTCTCGAACTGACCAATCAGTAGCAAATCAAAGAAGCGGGCCGAACGTGCCAGCATGATGTCGGGCTGACCGTCCTCAACAAGCCAGCCAGTCTCGCCCGTGAAACCCGATGTCTTGATGTGCGCATCGAATTTCTCCTTGATAGCCGCCGAGGCTTCTTGTTGGGCCTCCCTCAGCCCCTGCAGGATATCTTCAGACATCCAACGGCGTACGTGGCTGTCGAATTTCGGTGGCGAGTTGACCTTGATGCCGGTGACCATGGCGCAGTACTTGCCGGCCATCTTCAGGGCAAACTCCAAAGCTTTTTCGGAAGCCTCGTTGCCGTCGTAGGCGACGAGAAGATCTTTGATTGCCATCTTGTTGTTTCCTCCATTATGTCCGCCGGATCCTCGGTCGCTGGCGGCCTGCACTTCGAACTGTTTCGTCGAAACTGTCATCCGTGTCGGCTTACAGCACCGGATGTCACGCGCCTGGCATACCACATACCAGAGCTAGTTTACTAGCATTGGATCGCGTCGTTTCACCAAAGTCTGGGGCGGTTACCACTCCAGTGCCATTGACCCAGCGCAATGTTCGAAAAGATTTACTTGGACCAGTCGGCCAAGCGTTCGAGGAAAGCCATGCAGCGGTGCAGTTCCTCTTCGGCGATCCACTCGTTGGCGGTATGGGCCTGGGCAATATGGCCGGGACCGCAGACAACCGCGGCGGCGCCTGCGGACTGAAACAGGCCAGCCTCGGTGGTGTAGGAGACGGCCTCGGTGTGGTTGTCGCCGGCCAGACGCAACGCGAGAGCGACCGCTGCGGATCCTGTCGTGGCTGCGAACGGTGGCACCCAGTTGACAAGTTCGATGGCGATCGCCGCTTCTTCGGCTATGGCACGCATTGGCGGCAGGCAGTTGGCGTCAGCGTAGCCCTGCAGGCGTCGAGAGATCGCCGTGACGTCGAGGCTGGGTAGTGCGCGAACTTCAAAACCGAAGCAACAGGACCGCGGTATGATATTGTTGGCCGCGCCGCCTTCAATGGTGGTCACCTGAAGCGTGGAATAGGGAGGGTCAAAGCGGGCATCGCGGCTTGTTTGACGAAGCTCTTCTTCCATGCGTCGAAGTTCGCCGATCAGCTCGCTGGCGGCATTGACCGCATTGACGCCCAGGTGGGCCATACTTGAGTGCACGGCACGTCCCGTCACGCTCACCGCCCAGCGGGCCGGTCCCTTGTGCGCGTCGACGACGCCCATGGCGGTCGGCTCGCCAACGAAGACGACCTCCGGCATCGGCAGCGCCTTGCCGAGCTGTTCAATCATCGGGCGGACTCCGACGCAGCCGATCTCTTCGTCATAGGAGAAGAAGAGGTGGATGGGGCGGGACAGCTGGCGGGAAACGAACATCGGGACAGATGCCAATACGCAGGCCAGATAGCCCTTCATGTCGGCGGCACCGCGCCCGTACAGGCGACCATCGCGCGCGGTCAGCCGAAACGGATCGGTCTGCCACTCCTGGCCATCGACCGGCACGACATCGGTATGCCCGGAAAGGCCGATGCCGCCTTGGGCGTCCTTCGGGCCAATCGTTGCGCACAGGTTGATCTTGTCGCCGGCTTGGTTGGGAATCATGCGGACTTCAACGCCGAAACTCGCAAGATAGTCGGCAACAAATTCAATTAGTGAAACGTTCGTCTTGTGGCTCGTCGTATCGAAAGCGACAAGATGATCGAGCAATTCGATTGGTGAACAGTTCGAGGGATCCTGGCTCACAATTGGTCCGGCCCTTGTTGGCAAACCTAATTCACAGTTGGGACTGAAAACGGGCTGTCGAGCGAAAACGCAGGGATCGAGACGTCGAACATCTGGCCTTCGGAATCGACCATCTGATAGCTGCCGACCATGATACCCGAGGGCGTCCGTAGCGGACAACCTGATGTATAGGTAAACGTTTCTCCCGGTTCGATGCGCGGGGTTTGCCCGACGACACCTGGGCCGCGCACCTCCTCGCGATAACCCTGCGCGTCGGTGATCTGCCACAACCGCGATCTCAGCTCGACGGCGATCTCGGTATCGTTGGATATCTCAACCGTGTAGGACCAGAAAAAGTACCCCTCATCAGGGGAAGACTGGTCCTCCAGGTATTCGGGCTCGACGCGAACGCGTATGCCTTTGGTGACGGATTCATACATCATAACGGTTTGGCTGACTGGTCGTTGGTAAAGTTATCACGTCACAGGGCATGCGGTTCATTGATGCTCAGGCCGCTATCTACACTAGAGTGTGATCGTTTTCGAGGGAAGCGGCCGAGAATATAGCCTTTCAGATAGCCGCCGAAATTGCCCGATCCAGATCGTGGACCAGATCGTTGGCATCTTCCAAGCCGACGGAAAGGCGCACCATTGCGTCGGTGATGCCAAGTTCGGCTCGCGCTTCGGGCTTCAACCGCTGGTGAGTTGTTGTCGCTGGATGGGTGATGAGGCTCTTGGCGTCTCCGAGATTGTTGGAAATCCGGACAATTCTAAGGGCATTGAGGAACCGGAAAGCGTTCTCCTTGGCGCCTTTCACTGAGAATGTCACGATCTGACCGCAACCGCTCATCTGACGGCTGGCCAGCTCCGCTTGTGGGTGATCATCGCGGCTTGGGAACAGCACGCGATCGACACCGGCGTGGCGGCCCAAATGGTCGGCGATCTGTCGGGCGTTGTCGCATTGGGCCCTAACGCGGATGGGCAAAGTTTCCAGCCCCTTTAGCAAAACCCAGGCGTTGAACGGACTCATCGTCGGGCCGGTCTGGCGCAGAAATACGGACAGGTAGTCGTCGACGAATTTCTGGGGGCACAGCACGGCGCCGCCGAGACAGCGCCCTTGGCCATCAATGTGCTTGGTGGCCGAATAGATTACAACGTCGGCGCCGAGCTCGAGCGGCCGCTGCAGCATCGGCGTGGCGAAGACATTGTCCACGAAGACCAGCGCGCCGGCTTGCTTGGCGATTTCGCTGACGGCTGCAATATCGACCAGATCAAGGGTTGGGTTGGCGGGGGTTTCGAAGAAGAACGCCTTTGTGTTGGGCTGGACGGCGGCCTTCCAGGCCTCGATGTCGGTGCCATCGATCAGGGTCGAGGCGACACCGAAGCGGGGGGCGAGATCTTCGACGACGTACCGGCAAGAGCCGAACAACGCGCGGGCGGCTACGACATGGTCACCGGCACTCAGATAAGACATCAGCGCCGCCGTAACCGCGGCCATACCCGTGGCGGTGGCGCGGCAGGCTTCAGCACCTTCGAGTAAGCGCAAACGCTCTTCGAACATCGATAGGCTCGGGTTTGCGAAACGCGAATACTGGTAGCCCGGATCCTCATTCTTGAAGCGAGCCTCGGCCTGCTCAGCACTTTCGTAAATGTAGCCCTGGGTCAGGAAGATCGCTTCCGAAGTCTCACCAAATTGCGAACGCAACGTGCCGCCATGGACAAGTCGTGTTGCCGGCGCCCAGTCGGCGACGGGATCATCTGAACACTCAGGTTTCGCGGTCATGCGCCGTCCTTTCGTCGTCTGCTGGCCGCGCAGGCGCGGTCAGAGGGCCGGCAGAAGGGAAGCCGGGCCCCACGAACATAGTCGAGGAGTGGAGCGCACGGCCTTTTAGCGAGTTGTTTTGCGTGGCTGCAAGCCGGCCAGCCAAATCACCACGGTTTAGCAATAAGGGGACTACAAGCAATTCGGTCTTGGCGTCAAGGTGTGGTTGGTCTAGGGCCATCATGGGAATCGAGTGAGTAAACAAGAAAAGGGCGCTGATTTGCAGGACGAAGCGCACCAAGAAGACAACAACCGGGGCGGCGTATATCCCGTGCAGGAGATCGAGGCACTCATCGGGGCCGGCGCGATCCTGCTCGACCAGCCCTTGTTGGATCATCAGCTGCAGCCGGCAAGCCTCGATCTGAGACTTGGCGACTTCGCATACAGGGTACGGGCGAGCTTTCTACCCGGACCTGGGATCAGTGTCGCCGAGCGGCTGGCAGACGTCCGCCTGCATGCGATTGATATCCGTGACAGCGCCGTACTTGAGACCGGCTGCGTCTATGTCGTGCCACTGCAGGAGGCTCTAGCGCTACCGGCGGGCGTATCCGCCTCGGCCAATCCGAAGAGCTCGACTGGCCGGCTCGATGTCTTCACGCGCATTATCGCCGATGGGGTGACGGCGTTCGATCTGATCCCGGACGGCTATGCGGGTCCGCTATATGCGGAGATCTGTCCACAGACATTCCCGATTGTGGTGCGTTCTGGCACGCGGCTATCGCAAATCCGTTTTCGACGTGGTCAGCCTCAGCTCGATGATCGCGCGCTGCTCGAGTTGCACAGACAGCAACGGCTGGTCAGCAGCGAGGCCGCCGATATCGATGGCGGGCTGGCGCTATCGGTGGATCTCAACGCAGGCAGCGAGGGACCGATCGGCTACCGAGCTAAGCGTCACTCCGGCGTTGTCGACGTCGACAAGCCGGGGGCGTGTGCGGTTCTCGACTACTGGGAGCCCATTCATCTGCGTGGCAGTGCGCGGCTGATCCTCGACCCTGACCAGTTCTACATCCTGGCCTCCAAGGAAGCCGTGCACGTACCGCCGGCCTATGCCGCCGAGATGGTGCCGTTCAATCCGTTGGTCGGTGAATTCCGGGTGCACTACGCGGGTTTCATGGACCCGGGCTTCGGTCACGCAGCCGCTGGCGGTGAAGGCTCGCGTGTGGTCTTGGAAGTACGCAGCCACAAGGTGCCGTTCATTCTCGAAGACGGGCAGATCATCGGGAGGCTGATCTACGAAAACCTGCTGGAGCTCCCCCGCCTCGTCTACGGCCAGGACCTAGGCTCCAACTATCAGGCTCAGGGGCTTAAACTATCAAAGCACTTTGCTTGAGAGCTGGGGGAGACATAATCGGTTCGAGAGGGTAATTCTTTGTCGCGGCTCGAGTTCAGATGCGGGCCGCATACTTCATCTGCGTTCTGTTTGATTAGTAGATTAGAGTTTAGAGTTATGAGCACGACGCCCTCCCACCCTCTTCGAATCCTTTCTTTGCTTCTTGGCCTGGTGGTCCTGACCTTCGGAGCTCCCGGCGCCTTCGCCCAGGAGCAGTTGGACGTTCCGGAACAACAGGACGCACAAGAAGAAGGCCCTCAGGACACGCTGTCGGAAGGGCAAATTGAACAGCTCGTGGCGCCAATCGCCCTTTATCCTGATGCGTTGCTCTCGCAAGTACTGATGGCCTCCACCTATCCACTCGAAGTTGTGGAGGCGGCGCGGTGGGTCAAAGAAAATCCAGACGTTAAGGACGATGCCATCGATGAGGCGATGGAAGGCAAAGACTGGGACGCAAGCATTAAATCACTAGCGGCGATTCCGGACGCGCTGGAGATGCTTAACCAGGATCTGAGCTGGACACAGAAACTCGGTGACGCATTCCTTGCTCAACAGCAAGACGTCTTGGACGCGGTGCAAAGGCTGCGTCTGCGCGCGGAAGAAGCCGGCAATCTCAAGTCGTCAAAGGAAATCAAAGTCGAAAAAGTCGCCGCCAGCAGCACCTCGACAGGCAGCAGCGGAGGCGGCGTTGTAACGAGCAGCGGAAGTTCGAGCCAAGTCATCGTCATCGAGCCGGCCAATCCAGAGGTAGTCTACGTTCCGGCCTATAATCCGACTGTCGTCTACGGCACATGGTCGTACCCGTCTTATCCGCCCTATTCCTGGTATCCGCCCGGCTACGTCGCAAGCAATGCCCTCTGGTTCGGCGCAGGGGTTGTCGCCGGACGGGCGTTGTGGGGCGGTTGCGACTGGTACAGGGGATCAGTCAACATCAACGTAAACCGTTACAACCGTTACAATCGCGCGAACATCAACCGGTCGAACTGGAACCATAATGCGAAACATCGCCGTGGCGTGCCTTACAAGAATTGTAATACGGCAAGGAAACACGGCCGCAATCACGTCCAGAATGCGAAGGCGCGCGAGAATTTCCGCGGCCGCGCGCGTCAAGGACAGCAACAACTCAAAGCTAATCGACCAGGTGCCGGCAACCGACCCGGACGGAAGCCGGGCGCCGGAAACCGACCAGGTCAAGGCGGCAAGCCAGGTGCCGGCAATCGGCCCGGACAGAAGCCGGGCGCCGGAAACCGACCAGGTCAAGGCGGCAAGCCAGGTGCCGGCAATCGGCCCGGACAGAAGCCGGGCGCCGGAAACCGACCAGGTCAAGGCGGCAAGCCAGGTGCCGGCAATCGGCCCGGACAGAAGCCGGGCGCCGGAAACCGACCAGGTCAAGGCGGCAAGCCAGGTGCCGGCAATCGGCCCGGACAGAAGCCGGGCGCCGGAAACCGACCAGGTCAAGGCGGCAAGCCAGGTGCCGGGGGCAACAAGCGTCCTGCGCAAAAACCGGCGGCGAAAAGGCCCGCTACAAAGAATAAGGTCGCCGCAAGGCCCAAGAGCAAATCAGCATCAAGACCCAAGTCCAAGGCAAGACCCAAGTCATCGCGAAAAAGCCAGTCTCGGAAACGTTCAGGCAGTAGGCCTTCGGCCTATCGTGGTGCGAGCAAAGGCAAGCAAACTCGCCGGCACAGCTCCCGCGGGGCACGCAGCCGTTCGGCCAATCGAGGGCGCGGCGGTGGTGCGCGCCGAGGCGGTGGCGGACGCCGCGGTGGCGGAGGACGGCGTCGATGAGGCCCTTTACTGCAGCGATTTATTCAGTTGGTTCTCGGAGCTACTTCATGAAACAAGAACGGTTTTCGTTAGTACGCCCCTTGATCAAGATGCTCTTTTCCGCCGTGTTCGTTGTCGGCGCGGGTAGCCTCGCGTTCGCGCAAGAACAAACAATCAAATCATTTACTTCGCCGCAAATGGCCGTCAACGCCCTGATCGAAGCCGCCAGAACAGATGACGTGTCGAGCATTGTCACTCTTTTCGGAGAAGGGGCTGAAGAGTGGGTACGCTCCGGCGATGAGGTGCAGGACGAGCAAGGCCGAAATGAATTCGTCGCTGCCTTCGAAAAGAAAAATGGGCTTGAGTTTGATGGAGATGACAGTGCGACACTGGTTGTAGGCGACGACGACTTTCCGTTTGCGATCCCCATTGTGAAAACCTCCGAAGGTTGGGTTTTCGATGCGGAGGCAGGAAAAGAGGAGTTGTTGAACAGAAGGATCGGCCGCAATGAACTCAACACGATCCAAGCTCTTTTGGCGATCGCGGACGCTCAGTTTGACTACGCTCAGGAAGACCGGGACGGCGACGGCCTGCGAGAGTACGCCACCAAGTTCCGTAGCTCCGAGGGAAAACGAGACGGCTTGTACTGGCCGACCGAAGATGGCGAACCGGCGAGCCCGCTAGGCGAACTCGTGGCGGAAGCTTCAGCTGAAGGGTATCGTGGCGAGAAAGATGTAGAAACCGACGATGACGGGTCGGGGGCGTACCATGGCTATCGCTTCAAGTTGGTCCAACGTCAGGGTAACAATGCCTCCGGCGGCGCTTTCGACTATGTGGCCGCTGGTAGCCAGATTGGCGGATTTGCTGTAATAGCTCATCCCGTCAAATACGGGGTCTCGGGGATCATGACGCTTCAAGTTAACCACGACGGGGTCATCTACGAAGCCGACCTTGGTGATGAGACCGAAGCAATCGTGGCAACGATGGAAGAATTCAATCCCGGCGACGAATGGGGAGAAGTCGATCCCTTTGACTGGCAACTGGCCAAGGACGCGACAACAGAGCAGTGAGCCGCTTTAAGCCGACCCGTTGAATTGTCGACTGCTACGGTAGCGTCCTGACTCCATCACGCAGCATGTATGTAACGCGGCAGGCCCATTGCCGAACACACCGTTCCGAGAGCTCTCCGACCATCGGTGAGAAGAGGCCCACGAACCGCGCAGATCATTGGGCGCATGGCAGCGTTCGCGCTACTCACACAAGCTCGAAATAGTGCTCGATGAAGCGCCGGTAGATCCGGGTGAGGAGAGCCAGGTCGGCAATGGGAACGTGCTCGTCGACTTTGTGGATAAACTCGTTGACGAGGCCGAATTCGACGACGGGGCAGACGTCTTTAATGAAGCGAGCATCCGAAGTCCCACCGCCGGTGGACAGCTTTGGCGTGCGACCCGTTACTTCGCTCACAGCCTGTGAGAGGGTTTCGACCAGTGGGCCTTTTTCGGTGCAGAAGACGTCACCGGTTCCCGCGAAGGTGAGATCGAAGTCGGCGCCGATTTCAGCCCCGGCTTGCTCGCACAAGCCGCGCGCCCAAGCCTCCAGACGTGGCCTCGTCCAGCGATCGTTATAGCGGATGTTGAAGACCGCCTGGGCCTCACCGGGAATGACGTTGGTGGCGGTATTGGGGACACTGATCACCGTGACCGCCAAGTGGGAGGCCTCGAAACGCTCGCTACCGTCATCGAGGTGGGTGGACGACAACAGATCGATGATACGCGCCAGTTTGGGAACGGGATTGTCGGCCTTAGCGGGATAAGCCGAATGGCCCTGGTGGCCATGGACGACCAGCTCGCCGTTCAGCGAGCCGCGACGGCCGATCTTGATTTCATCGCCGAGCGCATGCGGGTTGGAGGGTTCGCCGACAAGGCATGCATCGAACGTTTCGCCGTGTTTCTTCAGCCAATCGAGCATCTTAACCGTGCCGTTGACGGCCGGGCCTTCCTCATCGCCGGTGATCAAAAACGAGACCGAGCCGGGGAGCTTGCCTTGGTGCTGATCCAGGAGTTCGGCAAGGGCGGCAACGAAGCAGGCGATTTCGCCTTTCATATCGACCGCGCCACGTCCGTAGAGGACACCGTCGTGGATCTGCGCCGCAAACGGGGGCACAGCCCAGGCGGGACTCCTTGCCGGGCGGGACAACATCGGTATGGCCGGCAAAGCAGAGGTGCGGGGCCGCCGTCCCGATACGGGCGTAGAGATTATCGATATCCGGCGTCCCCGGCTCCCTGAATGGCAGCCGGTGGCAGGCAAGCCCCATCGATCCAAACACCTGCTGCAGAAGATCCAGCGCGCCGCCCTCAGCGGGCGTGACGCTTGGGCAGCGGATTAATGCCTGAGCCAGAGCAACGGCATCGGTGGCGAGAGGTGTTGGCGTATTGCTTGAAGAATCACTCATGGGGGCCTGAATAGCAGACGATTGCCTGTTCGCCAGCCCCTTGTCGGGGTGTGGTGGTGCCCACGCGCTTGTCAGCGCCGGGCAGACCCGTATTTGTTATCGCCGCGAGTGCCGCGATAGAAGCCAAGGCGGATCAGGAACCACAGACCAGCAGCGCCGAACCACCAGGCAGCCAGCTGTGTGTACCACAAGGCATCGTTGAATTCGGGCCGCCAGTCGGTAAAGAAGGTCGCCGCCGTGATGGCCGCCGGGGCGTAAAACAAAAAGCCCAACAGTCCCGACTGGCCGAGATCGTGTAAGCGCTTGGTGTTGAGGGCGGCCAGCGGAACAAGAAGCGCCAGCGACCAAGCGAGGCCGGCGACCCCCGTCTCCCGGGTCAGCCGGACAGCCTCATGAAACGGATCGTTGGAGAATACCGCACCCCATGAAAACGGACTCGCCGCAACAAGCACGATGAGCCCGAACCAATAGGCCAAGCGGCCGATCCGACCATTGAATCCGAAAAACAACCGGAAAGGGTTGAGCATGACGCCGTCTTGTTCGCTGTGGAGCCCGGTCAATTAGAGGCGATGTTGTCGTGGTCTAATTGAGGTGGAAGGTTACACCACCGCGCACAACGGTCGTATCAACGGAAGCCTCCAATTCGCTAATATCTCCGTCTTGGAACTTAAGCTCAAAGTCGTCCTCAAACTTGTAATGAGAGACGTCGAGGCGTGCACTGGCATACTTCCAAAACTTGTACTCGACACCGCCGCCGATGGTCCAACCGGTCAGGACGTCAGAACCGCTTGCAGACTCGGTAAACCTCATGCCGCCCCAATTCGTCACGGCAGAGGCGTCGATATCAAGCCATGCCCAGGCGAAACCACCAGTTGCGTACAAAACCACCGGACCGGCCGCATAACCTAACTTGGCCCTGAGGCTAGCCAGTGTGTTGACTTCAGCATCCATCGACAATCGGCTGGTGATTACATCTCCCCAGAATTACTCGCGTTCAACTTCCGAACGGTTGCCCGAGATGCCGCCGAAGGAGACATCACCTTCCGCGCCCAATACGAAAGCACGAAAGCACCTGATTGCCATTGGTAGCCGCCGTGCAGGCCACCTAGACCACCGCCGAGTTCGATGCCTTCGTCGCCCGTCTCGCCCCAACCGCCACCGCCATGAGCGCCGATGTATAATCCGGTCCATATTGGTGCTGGTGATTGAGTTTCCGCCGCGCTTGCCGAGAAAAACACGAAGGCCGCACCCGCGAACGCCCAAAAGCGTTTCGTCCACTTCACATTCATTTCTACACCCCGCCATTTACTCCTTGTGCTCCATAGTTTTTCGGGCGGGGTTAGTCAATACGAGTTGTCAGGCCAAGAATTGTTGGGTCCAATCCTGTTGCTCCGTCGAAACGCTTATCTGTCTACAGATTTTATTTCAAGCTGGGCTGGGGAAGCTGAGGGGACTTTTTGCGCAGCGGCATGCGAAAGCCCGTCAACCTCATAGCTGGACGGCGGCTGCACCTCGATATGGCGCTGCACCAACGTGATCTTCTGCCAGATCTTACCGGAAATGTTGGAGGTGATCTGGCCCAAGTCGCTGGCGGTCTCGATGATCAGGGAGTCGCGCGTGCCCTGTGCGTAAAGCGCCGCGATCTTGGCGGCGAGCGATAGCATTTCGGAGCAGTAGTCCAGATAACGGGCCAGCTCAAAGGGTGTCATCGGGCGCTGCGGCGAAGACGGCGTCTGCGTTCCGACGGTTGAAGTTCGGCTCGGGTCCTTGGTGAGCTGGTGCATATCGATGACGTGGATGATCGAACGCAGCTCATGCAGATCCTTCAGCGCCCGCTCCCGGTGCCAGCGCCCTTCCAGAGTGGTTAGGAAGTACATGCCGGCGGCGGTTACAATTAGTGTGCTGACCGCCGCGTCGATGCCTTCGAGCACACCAAACAGGTTCTCGGTCCCAACCTTCACTTCGATAATAGTGCCGACGTAGTAGAGCAGCATGATGCCCGTCACCAAGACGATGCCAATGCCAATCCGAAGGGGCATGTTGGGGCTTGAAGCTAGGACCACTTTCTCGGAGCTTTCCCGGGCGATCTGGGACAGCTCGGCACAGACTTTCGACAGACCACAACCTGGAAAACGTTCGTGGATACGACGTTCCAGTGTTTCGACGGTCTTGATCAGGTGATCGGAACTGAGGGTGCGATAGGGCATTTGAGGGGGGCTAGAAGACTGATTGGGCGGAATCCGGGCACCGGAATGATGCACGTGTTAGTGACACATTGCCCGCGCATCGATGAGATGCCAGTCAAATCTGCGTCGGCTAGGATTGCATGTTTCAGGACCCGTGTTTAGGGGCCGCTGATTTGAGACACATGAGTTTTTCAAGCCCGAAATCTCGCCACTCGGACACTACGACAAGCCGCGAAGCAAGAGGACCAAGACCGACGGTGGAGGCGGCAGCTCGCTGACCTGCAGGAGGTACCATGACCACACGCATGCTGATCCTCATTGGGACCAAGAAGGGCGCCTTTATCCTTGAAGGCGATAGCGATCGAAAAGACTGACACATGCGCGGGCCTTACTGCGAAGCGTGGCCGCTCAACCGCGTGATCGGCGATGCGGCGACGGGCACGATTTACGCCACCGGCGGCAGCGAGTGGTTTGGCCCGGCGGTGTGGAAATCGGATGATCTCGGACAAAGCTGGACGCATTCCAGCGAGGGGCTGAATTACGCCGAGGGCGAGGACCCGATCAAGGCGGGTTGGAGCCTGTCGCCGGGGCGTGATTGCCTCTATGCCGGTGTCGAGCCGGCCGGACTGTTCCGCAGGGACGACGGCGGCATCACCTGGAGCCATATCCACGGCCTGCGCGATCATCCTTCGCGGCCACAGTGGATGCCGGGTGCGGGCGGGCTCAATCTGCATACGATCGTGCGGCACCCAACCGACCCTGAACAACTCTGGGTCGGCATGTCTGCGGTGGGCGTGTTTCACACCTCCGATGGCGGCAAGACGTGGACACCACGCAACCAAGGCACACGCAACGACTATGCGCCGGATGGGCAAAAGTATCCCGAGTTCGGGCAGTGCGTGCATTCCATGGTGATGGCGGCCGGGCAGCCGGACCGGCTTTATCAGCAGAACCATTGCGGCATGTACCGCAGCGACGATGGCGGCCTGAATTGGACCAGCATCGAGGTGGGGCTTCCTTCCACGTTCGGATTCCCGAGCGCGGCACATCCGCGTGACCCGGACACACTGTATCTGCTGCCGCTCAACGGCGACGTACTCGGGCGGTTCGTGCCGGAGGGTAAGGCCGCCGTCTGGCGCACACGCGATAGCGGCCAGACCTGGCAAGATCTGCGCGAAGGGCTGCCGCAGGAAAACGCGTTTTTCGGCGTGCTGCGGCAGGCGATGACGGTGGATTCCCTGGATCCGGCGGGAATCTATTTCGGCACCAGCTCGGGCTCGGTTTACGTCAGCGCCGACGAAGGCGAGGGCTTTGCGGTGGTGGCACGGGACCTACCGACGATCACCTCGGTCGAGACGCTGGTTCAGGAGTAGCCGGCGTGGTGAATTGCATCACCGTGACTTTACCGACGGCGCTGGTGCGCCTGTTTCCGGGGTCCGCCAACGCAGTGGAACTAAAGGCCTCGACGGTGCGCGAGGTGATCGATCAGCTCAACGCGCGCTGGCCTGGAATGCGTGACCGGCTATCCGCCGCCACATCAACATCTATGTCGCCGGTGAAAAGGCTAGCCTCAAGATGCCGCTGCAGCCCGGCGCGCGGGTGACGATCCTGCGGCCCACCTGATGTTGGGTCATGGTCATGTTCTTGCCGCCCATCTTCATGACGATGCGGCCGCCATAGCTGTCGTGGTCGAGTTGGAACACAGCTGAACCCTTGGCCGCGTTCGTTCCCTTGCAGGCGACTTCGAAGTGGATGGTATCATCCGAGATACGGTGGCCATGGACCGGGCAATCGGCGAGCGGGTTGTTTGTGGAGAGAGCGCGCAGGGCCGCCGTTGGGTCCTTGCCGGCATCAACGCAGATGACGACTTCCTTGGTGGCGTCCGTATCGGACAGGTGCGGCAGCTCAAGGCGGACCTCGACGCGGTAGCTCCCCAGCTCAAGCAACGCCTCGCCAGCCTCGGCGAGCGCCGGAGCAATCGCCGTCACCAGAGCAAGCGGCAACGCCGCGCGGCTGAACTTGCAACACTCCAGCACGAAGGGCCTCCAGACGATCATCCTTGCCGGGAGGAGATTGAAGCACGGCCCGCGCCACAGCACGACCCAATTCTTGCCTGGCAGGCCGGGGGTTTGTTGGCGGGCCGCCCGCTAATCCCTGAGCAGCTCGTTGATGCCGGTTTTGGAGCGGGTTTTTTCGTCGACGGTTTTGACGATGACGGCGCAGTAGAGGCCGGGGCCGGGGGAGCCGTCGGGGAGCGGTTTGCCGGGCATCGTGCCGGAGACGACGACCGAATAGGGCGGCACGCGGCCCATGTGGATCTCGCCCGTTGCGCGGTCGACGATCTTGGTCGAAGCGCCGATGTAGACGCCCATGGAGAGCACCGAGCCCTCGCCGACGACGACGCCTTCGGCGACCTCCGCGCGGGCGCCGATGAAGCAGTTGTCCTCGATGATCACCGGACCGGCCTGTAGCGGCTCAAGCACGCCGCCGATACCGGCGCCTCCGGAAATGTGGACGTTCTTGCCGATCTGCGCGCAGGAGCCGACGGTGGCCCAGGTGTCGACCATAGTGCCGCTGTCGACATAGGCGCCGAGGTTGACGAAGGCCGGCATCAAGACGACGCCGGGCGCGATATAGGCCGAGTGGCGGACGATGGCGCCAGGCACGGCGCGGAAGCCGGCCTCCTTGAACTGCTTGGGCAGCCAGTCGTCGAACTTCAAAGGCACCTTGTCCCAACCGTGCACACGGCTGGCGTAGGTGCCGCTTTTCTGGAACGGGATGATCTCGTTGTCATTCAGGCGGAATGACAGCAGAACCGCCTTTTTCGCCCACTGATTGACCACCCAGTCGCCGCTGTCGCTTTTTTCGGCAACGCGAACCTGGCCCGTGTCCAAAAGGTTCAGCGCCGTTTCGACGGCGTCGCGCACCGGGCCCTTGGTGGCGGTGGAGATCGTGTCTCGCGCGTCGAAGGCGTCTTCGATGGTCTTGATCAGGTCGGCGTTACTCATTCTTGCTGTCCGTTTTTATTGGTTGCGTCCGCTGTGGCGTTTTAGACCCGCGCAGCGCACCCTTGTCAATCAGCCGGCGGGCGGGCCGGCTAGGGAGAAGCCCAGCATTATTTCTGCCAAGTTGCGTTGTTAGGCAGCCGGTGAGCACAAGTTCGAGGAGAAGAATTCATGTCGGAAGACCGGTCACTCAGTTATTCGTTCATCGGAGCGCTTGGCGCTCTCGTGATGGCACTTGTGACGTCCGTCATACTCGTCTTCGTCGAGCTGATGGCAGCGCTGTTCACGTACTTTTATCTGGCGATGTTCGAACGCGAATGGTTCGGGACGCTGATTGGGTACTCCCGGGAAGTGCTGAACTTCTGCATCGGTCAGATCGAACTGTGGTTCCCGGCGTTCACGAATGCCGCGAACGCAACGCTGATCGGTGAGCTGGCGCCGAAGTCGATGCTGCTGTTGTTGATCGGCCTTGTGGTTGGCGCGCTAATCCGGCTTTTGCTGTGGATCGTGGGACGGCTATTGCGCGCGGTTACCGGTTAATCTTCACCGCAGCGTTGCTTCGATCAGCTTCTTGGCTGCCGTGCTATCCCATTCGGCGGGGCCGATGAGGCGGCCCACTTCGAGCCCGTCGGCATCGATCAGCAGCGTTGTCGGCATGCCGATGACGCGCAGCGGTTTGCTCGCCTTGCCTGTTGCATCAACATAGGTCGCCAGCGACTTAACCTTGATCTGATCGAGAAAACGCTGCGAAGCTTCGATGCCGCCGCGATCGAGACTGAGGGCGACGACTTCGAAGTTATCACCGCCGAGTTCGGCCTGAAGCCGGTCCAAGCCCGGCATCTCCTCGCGGCACGGTCCGCACCAGGTCGCCCATAGGTTAAGAAGGACTGTCTTGCCCTTGAAGTCGGCTAGGGTCATCTCCTTGCCGTCGGCATCGGTGAAACGAAACTCCGGCATCGCGGTAGGCTGGGGCTTGCGAACGAAGGCCAGCAGGCCGGATTTGGAGTTATCGGCAGCGGGACCAACTGTCCGCTCAGCTGTTTCCGCTCCAGATTCTGGTGACGGCGTTGTCAGGACGGCTGCTGGTAAAGTATACCGCTGCCAGACCGATCAGGGCGAACATGGATGCAATCCACGCGATCATCGACGGTGAGATCCGTCGCGGCCGTTCCTGCTCACTCGAATTCATCGTGAAGCTTACCCGGGTCGTTGATCCAAGACGCTTTGACAGTGGGTTTTATCCTAACCCGGACTCAAACAGCCACGCAAAACGGAGCAAACATTCGTGACCGACGGTAACGCAAACCAAATGTGGGGCGGCCGCTTTCAGATGTCACCTGCCGAAATCATGGAACAGATCAATACGTCCATCGACTTCGACAAGCGCTTGGCGCGTGAGGATATCGCAGGTTCGAAAGTGCACGCCGCGATGCTTGCTGCCACTGGGATTATCACAGATGGGGACAGGGAGGCCATAGACAAGGGCCTCGACCAGATCCTCGGCGAGATCGAAGCCGGGAGCTTCGCGTACTCGCGGGCCTTGGAAGATGTTCACATGAACATCGAAGCCCGGCTCAAGGAATTGATCGGGGAACCGGCCGGACGGCTGCACACCGCCCGATCACGCAACGACCAGGTCGCGACGGACTTTCGTCTCTACATTCGCGGGCAACTTGATCTTTTCGACCGGGCGGTTGCCGGGTTGCAGCTCGCACTCGCCCGGAAAGCCGAAACCCATGCTGCGACCGTGATGCCTGGGTTCACGCACCTGCAGCCGGCGCAACCGGTTACATTCGGCCACCACCTGCTTGCCTATGTCGAGATGTTCGGCCGAGACCGGGGGCGGCTTCAGGATGCCCGCCGGCGGCTCAATGAATGCCCGCTGGGTTCGGCGGCGCTGGCGGGAACCTCTTTTCCGATCGACCGGGAGCAAACGGCTCGGGAATTGGGTTTTGACCGGCCGACGGCGAATTCGCTTGAATTCAGTATCCGACCGGGATTTCGTGCTGGAAACGCTGGCCGCGGCCACGATCTGCGCGGTGCACCTATCACGGCTGTCCGAGGAGATCGTATTTTGGGTGACGCCGCAATTCGGCTTCTTGACGCTGAGCGACCGGTTCACAACCGGCTCTTCGATCATGCCGCAGAAACGTAATCCAGACGCCGCCGAGCTGTGCCGGGCCAAGGTTGGACGCATTTCAGGGGCGCTGCAGAGCCTTGTGCTGGTCATGAAGGGGCTGCCTCTGGCCTACTCCAAGGATATGCAGGAGGACAAGGAGGTAGCCTTCGATGCCCTCGATAGCCTGCGGCTGGCGGTGTCCGCTGCGACGGGCATGGTTGAAGACATGCAGCCTGTCCCCGAGGCCATGCGACGGGCGGCGGGTTACGGCTATTCAACGGCGACCGATCTCGCCGATTGGCTGGTACGGGAGCTGAAGATGCCGTTTCGGGAGGCGCATCACGTCACAGGCTCGATTGTCGCGCTGGCAGAAAAGCACGGCACAGACCTCAACGAATTGCCGCTACAGGCCATGCAGGCCGTGGAAGCCCGCATTACAGAAGGCGTTTTCTCAGTGCTCAGCGTTGAGAATTCTGTCTCCAGCCGCACGAGCTATGGGGGAACGGCGCCACACAACGTACATAAAATGGCTGCCAAATGGGTGGGCGAGTTGGAAATCGAGCTCAAGAACGTCTAAGTGTGGCTGGGTCGCTGATTACGTTGATCAGCGGTCCAGTTGTAGCCAGGTGGCGCGGACGCGGGTCTCGCTGGGCCAGCAATATGAGATGGGCGAAGGCCGCATGTCGAGCTTCGGAAAGTGTACAACTGTCGTGTTCTTGCTGGCGTTTACGCTGGCGGGTTGCGGAATCAAGGGCTCTCTTGATGCGCCCGCTGCGGCCAAGGCCGAGGGCGCGGTGGCGTCGCCGGACGCGCAAGGCACCGCCGAAGGCTCTGAAGGTCCAAAAAAGGCGCACCGCCCCTCAATTCTCGATGGCCTCCTGCGCTAACCTGCGGCATTCTCCCTGGCAAACAGCAATCAGGGTGCGCCCGGTTCTCAACCGCTGCCGCAGATACCGCCGCTCATGCATCATTTCTCATACAAGGCCGGCGTACTCCATGCCGAGGACGTCGACCTTTCCAATGTAGCGAAATGTGTCGGCACGCCGGTCTACTGCTATTCCACCGCGACACTGCAGCGCCATTACAGGGTATTGGCGGAGGCATTTGAGGGACAAAACGCGCTCATATGCTTCGCCGTCAAGGCCAACTCCAACCAAGCCGTGCTGGCGACGCTAGCGCAACTGGGCGCAGGTATGGATGTGGTCTCGGAGGGCGAACTGCGGCGCGCCATGGCGGCGGGCGTTGCTCCGGAGAAGATCATCTTCGCTGGTGTTGGCAAGACCCGCTCCGAAATGGCTTACGCGCTGAAACAGGGCATCCTCGGTTTCAATGTCGAGAGCGAACCGGAACTGCGGGCGCTGAACGAAGTCGCCGGGGAACTCGGGCGAAAGGCGCCGATCGCGATACGAGTCAATCCGGACGTCGATGCCAAGACGCACGCCAAGATCTCGACCGGCAAGTCGGAAAACAAATTCGGCGTGCCCTTCGCGGAAGCCAGGGCGCTGTACGATCTGGCGGCTGAGTTGCCCGCTCTCGATATCGTCGGCATCCACATGCACATCGGTAGCCAAATAACCGATCTGGCGCCGATGCGGGCGGCCTTTACCTTGATGCGGCAGCTGGCCAAGGAACTGCTCGCGGCGGGGTATCAGCTGCGGCATTTGGATCTGGGAGGTGGTCTCGGCATCTCTTATGACGCGAATGATCCGCCGCCTCCGCACCCGCGCGACTACGCAGCGATCATCGTAGAGTGCCTTGGTGATCTCGGCTTGGAGCTGGTTTTGGAACCTGGCCGGATGATCGCCGCGAACAGCGGTGTGCTTCTAACGCGGGTTATCCATGTTAAAGAGGGAGCCGACAGGACCTTCTTGATCGTTGATGCGGCGATGAACGATCTGCTGCGCCCGACGCTCTACGAAGCGCATCATGACATTTGGCCGGTCCGCGAAGACCTCAAGTCCATGCCTCCGGTTGTCCAGGATATCGTTGGACCGGTCTGCGAGACCGGCGACTACATTGCTTTGGAGCGGTCGCTGCCGCCGTTTTCGGAGAGTGACCTGGTGGCCGTAATGGCGGCTGGGGCCTATGGGGCCGTCATGTCCTCGACCTACAATAGCCGCCCGCTCGTCCCGGAGGTTCTGGTTAAGGGCGAAGATTTCGCCGTTGTGCGGCCACGGCAGTCCTATGATGAACTGATCGGCCTTGACCGGCTGCCGGACTGGCCGGTATGAGGATCGTGCCGACCAAATGCATCACACACGAAAACAAATCGTGTACAAAAGCCTTCAGAAAATTGAGGTTAGGGCCGTCGCGTCCGTGCTAATCTGACGGACATGAGAGATGAGAGCCGTTCCCCCGACCTGGAGCGCGCCGCGGGTTCGTCGCGTGCGCACAATGATCAAGCGCTTGAACGAAAGATCGAGCGAAGCGTCTGGATGATGTTCCTTGAGCGCATCTGGCCGAGATTATGGCTCGTGCTGGCAGTTGTCGGGGCTTTCGTCGGCTTTTCCATGATCGGCGCGTGGTCTGTGATGGAACCATTGACCCACAAGTTCCTGCTCGGGGTGTTTGGGTTCGCCTTTGTAGCGTCGCTGCTGTGGGCCGCGCGGACGCCTTGGCCGACGCGGGAAAAAGCAATCCGGCGTCTTGAACGGTTGTCGGGTCTGCCGCACCGGCCAGCGTCCTCCTATGACGATACGCTTTCAGCCGGCAACGACGATCCTTCCACCATGGCGATCTGGAAGGCCCACCGGCAGCGTCTTGCGGCCCTACTGGGCAAACTGCGCGTGGTCGGTCCGCAGCCGGACACGCCACGGCATGACCCATGGGCATTGCGCGCAGCACTGCTAATCGGTGTCGTCGCGCTGACGGCCTTGGCTGGCGAGCGCTGGTCTGACCGACTTGCGCAGGCTTTCAACATTGCCGATCCAGCTTACGCTATCTCGCGGTTGCGCATAGACGCTTGGGTGACGCCGCCTGCCTATACCAGCAAGGCGCCTGTGATGCTGGCGGATGGGGGGCGTACCGGAAATGCGCCGAAGGCCGACCTGGCCCAAAACACAAACGGATTAATCGAAATCCCGGCGGGCAGCCAGATCATCGTGCGTGCCAGTGGCGAAGCTGTTGGCGACATGCGTCTGGACATCCTGGATGCAGGCGAGTCAGCAAAATCCATCGCCGCGGATGCCGCCAAAACGCCAGGCGGGGTAGTCAAGGACGTGGCCGAGTTGCGCGCCACGCTCGATGCCTCCGCCGAAGTGCGCTTGATGCACGGCGAGACCAAGGTCAATTCCTGGACCTTCGCGGTTACGCCCGATCAGATTCCTTCCATAGAACTGACCAAAACTCCCAAGCCGAGCGGACGCGGTTCGATGAAGCTTGAGTACATGGTGGCCGACGATTACGGCGTGGTCACTGCTCGGGTTAAAGTGGTCCAGGTCGAGGACGAAAAACACGATCCAAATACGGCCTGGGCTCGCAAAGATACGCTGGAAGGGCCGCGTCTGCCGTTGTCACGCCCACCGGAACTCACCCTGCGTCTACCGAAGGCAAACGCGCGTTCCGGCGAGTCGGTCACGCACCTTGAACTAGGCTCTCATCCATGGGCGGGGCTGGACGTCGTGCTGAGCTTGGAGGCGACGGACGGAGCTGGTCAGGTTGGGGAGTCCGAACCGCTTGAAATGAAGCTACCGCAACGGGTTTTCCGCAAACCGTTGGCGCGGGCTATTGTCGAACAACGGCGTAAGCTCGTCGTGGACTCCCGATATCGCGACAAGGTCGTGCTTGCCCTTGATGCACTGACGCTGGCGCCGGATGGCTTTATCGATGACGTTCAGGTCTATCTCGGGTTGCGGACAGCACTGTACCGCTTGCAACGGGACAAGACGCGTCCCGGACTCGATAGCGTCATCGAACAGCTTTGGAACGTGGCGCTGCGCATCGAGGACGGTGATCTGAGCGACGCGGAGCGCCGGCTTCGCGATGCCCAAGAAAAGCTCTCAAAGCTTCTGCAAGAGGGCGCCTCCGATCAAGAGATCCAAGAGGCCATGAAGGAGCTGCGCACGGCGCTCAACGAGTATCTGCAGCAGATGGCGCGGGAAGCGCAAAAGAATCCGACGATGCCCAACGGGCAGAACAGCGAACAGCAGATGCTGAGCCAGCAAGACCTCGAGCGCATGATGAAGCAGATCGAGGAAATGGCGAAAAGTGGAGCCCGCGATTCCGCCCAGCAGATGTTGAGCGAACTGCGGGATTTGCTGGACCGCATGCAATCGGCCGAGTCGCAGAACGCGCAGTCCCAACAAAGCCAGCAGATGATGCAAATGATGAGCGAGCTGGGCGATATTGTCGGACAACAGCAAAGCCTGATGGACGAAACGTTTTCCCAGCAGCGCCAACAAGGCCCCGTCAGCGCAGCCAAGGTCAGGGCCAACGCCGCCGTGGTCCGCAATCAGGTGAACAAGGTCAAGGGCAGCAGCAGGGCCAAGGACAGAACGGGCGTACGGGCCGTGGCCAACTCGGCGAACGGCAGCGCGGCCTTAGAAACCGCCTCGGCGAGTTGCAGCGCGACATGCAGGGCGCTGGAATGGGGCAGTCGGACGAGATTTCCGAAGCCCAACAGGCCATGCGCAACGCCGAACGCGCGTTGGAGGAAGGCGACCTCGACGGGGCGACGCAGGAACAGTCGCGAGCCCTCGATCAACTGCGGAAGGGTGCGCAGCAAATGGCCCAGCAAATGCTGCAGAACATGCCGCAGCGTTATGGGCAGAACGGTGAAACGCCGCGTGATCCACTTGGCCGGCCGCAACGCTCGCGCGGTCCCGACCAGGGAACTTCGGTCAAGGTGCCGGATGAGATCGATGTGCAGCGGGCTCGTGAACTGCTCAACGAGCTGCGCAAGCGGTTGGGCGAAGCTCAACGGCCTACCAATGAACTGGAGTATATCGAGCGACTGCTACGCTTCTTTTGACCGAAAGACGCCGATTGGAGAGCTGTTCGGTCACCATTCGCATCAAAATGGCATTGAAGGTCTTTTCTTAGCCGTGTAGCTGTTTCGGCCACAGCCGTTACTGAATTGCGGCCTGGACAATCCATGGAATTGACCTTCGCCGAGGGCCGGGTAAGGGCGCGAGAGCCGTCGGGGGACGGCACTTCTCGATGCCAGCTGGCAGGGATAGCAATCAACAACGCGAATGCGGCTGAGGATCGAGTTCACGAGCAGGGTGAGCTCTCGTGTCTCGCAAGGCTCGGGTGGTTACAGCGAGTGGTTTCTGCCCTCGTGCAGATGTGTGTCTCATAGGTTGAACGCGTCGGCGCTGATCCAAGAAGACACATGCCAGATCATGCTCATCACTTGAGGCGTAAGAGCGTCATGGACGCTTTTGGGGGAGGCGACTTCCGCACTGTCATGCCTGGCCAAGGGGTGCCGCCCGAGTCCGAGTTTTGCAAAAGCGGAGGCCGTTCAGGTCGCGTAAATGGACATCCAGGATCTTCGTATCTTTATACGTGTGGCTGCGGTTCAAAATCTATCATCCGTCGGTCACGAATTTGCACTAACGCCCGGCACAATCTCCAAACGGCTGCAATCTCTCGAGGGCGAACTTGGCGTGCGCCTATTCGTTCGCTCGACCCGTTCGATCAGGATCACCGAAGAAGGCAGGATCTTCCTGGAGCACGTGCAGCGGATGCTGTTGGAGTTCGATGCGGCAAAGGCCAGCGTCGACGGCAACATGAGCCGGCCGCGCGGGTATATCAAGCTGTGTGCCCCAGCATGGCTCGGGGCGCACGACTTGGCTTTGGGCCTCAGCGCATTCGCCACGGCCTTTCCGGAAATCGACGTGCACGCCGAGATTTGTGACCGGTGGAGCGGACCAACCGACGATGGGTTCGATATTACGATCCGCACCGGCGTGTTGGCGGACAGCTCACTGATCGCCAAGCGGCTCGCCGATGATCCTTTGATGATTGTCGCCGCGCCCAGTTATCTCAAGGCCATCGGCACACCCAGAACACCGCAGGATCTTGAACACCACTCGTGCCTAGTGCATGGCGATACGTCTCATTGGCCGTTCAAGAAGAGCTCGAACGACCGTTCCGTCCGAGTAGCCAGACGGGTTAGATCCAACGATGTGGAATTTCTGCGCCGCCTGGCGCGCGACGGTCACGGACTGGTCCGGATCTCGGCGGCGCATATCGGGGAAGACACCAAAGCTGGATACCTTGTACCAGTGCTAACGGACTACGACACATCCGGCGACAGTGCCATTTGGGCGATCTTTCCAAAAACCCGCCATATGCTACCGCGTTTGCGGGCGCTGATCGACTTCCTATCGGATTGGTTTAAAGGTCCAGCGCCTGGCTACGGTTCCCCAAAACAATCCGACGGGCTCACTTCGATCGGGCTCAACGGGGTGTCGGAAATATCGCGGGCGCACAGCGCGAAGGCGCCGCCTTGCGTCGATATCGGACCCAAACCGAGCCGCAGCCGCGCAGGAACCATGCACCGGGGTGGTAACAGCGCCGACGCGCCTGTGCCGCGTAGATAGCAGTGCGGCGGCGCACTGTCCGCCTAAGATCGCCTCAGCGAGAGCAACCGGCAGACGCTGACGCGCTCGCTCAAGGCATCCGCAGGTTTTCGTGTTCCTTGAGAACTTTGCCGGACTCCGCGTCGACCTCGACCAGCTTCACGCGATACCCCCACAGCCGCGCCAGGTGGTAGAGCGTGCGCTCGCAATTGGCCCGCTCGAGCATGACGCCGTTGCGCACCCGGTGCGAGACAACGAGGCGGCGCGAGCCCTGCAAATCGGCATCGATGATCTGCAGATCAGGATCAAGCGAGGACACGCAGTACTGCTGCGCCAAGTTCTGGCGGACGCGCCGATAACCGCGCTCATCGTGGATCGAGGAAACGAATACGTGCGGGTATTGGGCCTCGTCGTGAATGCCAAACAAACGGAAGTCACGGATCACTTTGGGCGAAAGGTACTGCAAGATGAAACTGTCATCACGGAATTCAGCCCAAATCCGTTTGAGTTCGCCGACGGGATCGCCGCTGCCGGCGATATCGGGGAACCAGTCCTTGTCTTCGCTGGTCGGTTCGGTAGCTATGCGCTCGATGTCGCGCATGATGGCAAACCCCAGCGCATAAGGATTCATGCCGGAAAACCGACGATCGTTCCAGCCTGGCTGCATCGTCACCGACGAGTGGCTATGCAGGAATTCAAGCATCGAGCCTTCGGATAGCTGGCCCGTATCGTAGAGGCGGTTCATGATGTGGAAATGGGTCCACGTCGCGCAGCCCTCATTCATCACTTTGGTCTGCCGCTGCGGGTAGAAGTAGGTCGCCAGATTGCGGACGATACGCAATAGTTCGCGTTCCCAATCTTCCAGCTTCGGGGCGGTCTTCTCGAGGAAGTAGAGCAGGTTCTCCTCTGGCAGGCGGACCTGCGATGAGCTGCCGGAGGCTGGTGCTTCCTCGCCTTCAGGCTTTTCCTCGGCCCGCTGTTTTGGCACTGTGCGCCACAGATCGTTGAAGGAACGCTCTTCATAAAGGTGGCGGGCCAATGCACGCTCGCGTTCTCGTGCAAGCGACATCTGCTTGTTGGAGCCCGGATAGCGGCTGATGCCTTGCTGCATCAGTGCATGTGCGGCGTCGAGGACCTGCTCGACAGCATTCATGCCATGCAGTTCCTCGCAACGGCTGACGTAGCTCTTGGCGAAGTCGAGATAATCGAGAATGGCGTCGGCGCGCGTCCACTCCTGGAACAGGTAGTTGTTTTTGAAAAAGTGATTGTGGCCCATCGCGGCGTGAGCCAGCACCAGCGTGTGCATCGTCATGGAGTTCTCCTCCATGATGTAATTGATGCACGGGTCGGAATTGATTACGAGCTCGTAGGCCAGCGCCTGGGAGCCCCTGCGATAGTTCATTTCGTCGCGGACGAAGTGCTTGCCGTACGACCAGTGTCGGTACATCTGCGGCAGTCCGATCGAGGCATAGGCATCAAGCATTTGCTCGGAGGTGATGACCTCGATGACGTTTGGGTAGATGTCGAGCCCCAATTCGCCGACGCCGATTTCTTGCACCGAGTCGTAAGCCTTGTTGACCAGATCGAATGTCCAGTCCGCGCCATCAAACAATAGTTTCGAGGTCGCCTTGGTCGGGTTGATCTGCATGTGCCCTGTTCTTGACTAACCTTTGGAACTCTTTTCGTCGGAAAAGAGATTGCGAAACACCGGGTATATCTCGCCGGCTTCGGTGACGCGGCGCATGGCAAAGTTGTCGTGCTGACCGATTAGGTCTTCATAGCCCTCCCAGACCTCACTGGATGGATAGCGCCCGTCGTCGGGAGCGCCAACTTCAATGTAAGCGAAGTACTGGCACTGCGAGAGAAGACTGCTTTGGAGAATACTGATGCACTCTTCCATATCGTCGCTGAAGTTGTGGCCGTCGGAAGCTTGCGCCGCGTAGATATTCCAATCGGACAGCGGATAGCGCTCGTTGATAACCCGCTGCATTTCGACAAATGCGGTCGAGACCACGGTGCCACCGGTTTCGCGGTCAGAGAAGAAGGTTTCCTCATCGACTTCCTGGGCGACATTGGTGTGGCGGATGAAGACCACATGGACCTCGCGGTAATGGCGCCGCAGGAAGATATTGAGGAGCATGTAAAACTGCTTGGCGAGGTCTTTCAGACGCTCGGTCATCGAAGCGGAAACGTCCATCAGGCAGAACATGACGGCCTGGGTGGACGGCTTCGGCACACGCTCAAAACGGTTGAATTTCAGATCCAACGGGTCGAGGTAGGCGACGGTCTTACGTAGATAAACAACGCGGGCATGCCTGGCGCGAAGTTCTTCCAGTAAGTTTTCGTCGGGCGGCAATTCAGCCTCGGCCTTGGCGATTTCCTCTTCGAGTTGCTCAAGCGTCGCCAGGCTCGGGCGATGCAGCGCGATGCGGCGGGCCAGTGAATTGCGCATGGTGCGCACGTGATTGAGCTTCGATGGTGAACCATCGGAACTGAAACCCGCCCGGCTAAGCTCGGTGGATTTGACCGACTTCAGCTTCGCCTTGACGAGGTTCGGCAGCCGCAAATCCTCAAAGAAGAGATCGAGGAACTCCTCACGCGACAGCGAGAAAACGAACTCGTCCTCACCGGAGCCTTCCTTGCTGCCCTTGGAGCCGCGTCCGCCTGCCGGCGGTGGCTTTGGAATGGCGTCACCAACGACCAGATCGCTATTGCCGGGAAGCACGAAATCGCGAGAGCCGGATTTGGAGTCGAGTGAGAAAACAGGCTCACGCAGGCTCTTAGAGGAAATTCGTACGTCTTCCCCCGCGCCAATATCCGAAACCTTGCGGCTTCTGACCGCCTCGCGGACGGCCTCCTTGATTTCGGCCTTGGCACGACGGATGAAGCGTTGGCGATTGCCGAGTGACTTTGCCTTTGGATTGAGCCTCCGGTCGACGATCTGCATCGGTCAGCAACATCCTTTTTGCGGAGGCCGGTGCGCACACCGGCCACTCGCTCAGCTGGATTTCTTCACGCGCATATACCATTCCACCAGTCTGCGGACCTGTCGAGCGGTGTAACCGCGGTCGATCATACGCTGCACGAAATCCTCGTGCTTCTTCTCGGTATCGCCGTCCTTCTTAGCGCCGAAGCTGATCACGGGGAGCAAGTCCTCGACCTGGCTGAACATGCGGCGTTCTATAACGTCGCGGATCTTCTCATAACTTGTCCAGCTCGGGTTCTTGCCGCCGTTCTTAGCGCGTGCGCGAAGCGAGAATTTAACGACCTCGTAGCGGAAGTCCTTCGGGTTGGCGATGCCTGCGGGTTTCTCGATCTTGGAGAGTTCCTGATCGAGCAATTCGCGGCTCATCAACTGTCCGGTATCGGAATCCTTGAAGTCGTGATCCTCGATCCAGGCATCGGCATAGGCGACGTAACGATCAAACAGGTTTTGACCGAACTCGTTATAGGATTCGAGGTAGGCCTTCTGGACCTCGTTGCCGATGAACTCAGCATAACGCTGACCGAGTTCTTCCTTGATGAATTCCAGATATCGCTCCTCGACTTCGCCGGGCAATTGTTCACGGCGAATAGCCTGTTCCAAAACGTACATGAGGTGCACTGGATCGGCAGCAACCTCCTGCGTGTCGTGGTTGAAGGTCTCCGACAGGATCTTGTAAGCGAAGCGTGTCGAGACGCCATCCATGCCTTCGGTAACACCGGCGGTATCACGGTACTCTTGAACGCTGCGAGCGTGTGGATCGGTCTCTTTCAGGCTTTCACCGTCGTAGACCCGCATCTTAGAGTACAGCATGGAGTTGTCATGCTCGCGCAGACGCGACAGGACCGAGAACTGCGCCAACATATCGAGGGTGCCAGGTGCGCACGGCGCATCAGACAACTCGCTCCCCGCTAACAGCTTCTCGTAGATTTTCTTTTCGTCGGTAGCCCGCAACGAATAGGGCACGGTGACCACGTAGATGCGGTCGAGGAAGGCTTCGTTGTTCTTGTTGTTGCGGAAGCTTTGCCACTCGCTCTCGTTCGAGTGGGCGAGAATGATGCCGGAGTAGGGTATTGCACCGACGTTTTCGGTTCCGACGTAGCTGCCGTCCTGGGTCGCCGTCAGCAGCGGATGCAGCATCTTGATCGGCGCCTTGAACATCTCGACGAATTCCATCACGCCCTGGGTCGTGCGGTTGAGACCGCCCGAGTAAGAGTAGGCGTCAGGATCGTTCTGGCCGAAGAACTCCAATTTGCGAATGTCAACGCGGCCAACGAGGGAAGCGATATCCTGGTTGTTTTCATCGCCTGGTTCTGTCTTGGCGATGCCGATTTGGCGCAATCGAGATGGGCAAATCTTTACGACCGTGAACTTGCTCAAATCGCCGCCGAATTCATCGAGGCGCTTCATTGCCCAAGGGCTCATTACACCGGTCAGGCGACGGGTTGGAATATTGTACTTTTCCAGAAGCAGCGGCCCCATCTGGCTCGGATTGAAAAGAGCGAGCGGGCTTTCGTAGATCGGGCTTACTTCATCGCCGGCCTTTAGGACGTAGATCGGGCGATGTTCCATCAACTCCTTCAGTCGTTCGGCCAGCGATGACTTGCCGCCGCCGACGGGACCCAGGAGATAGAGGATCTGCTTGCGCTCTTCGAGGCCTTGAGCGGCGGAACGGAAGAAACCAACAATGCGTTCAATGGTTTCTTCCAGGCCGTAAAAGTCCTTGAAGGCTGGATAAACTTTGATCGTGCGGTTCATGAAGATGCGACCCAGTCTCGAGTCGCGGGAGGTGTCGACGAGCTCAGCATCGCCGATGGCGCTCATCATGCGTTCTGCAGCGCTGGAGTAGAAGGTCGGGTCGGTTCGGCAGCCCTCGAGGTATTCCTTCAACGTCATCTCGACTGGGCGGTGCTTTTCGAATGACTGCGCGAACTCGTCGAAGATCGGCTCTTCAGTCGGCAAGGTCATAGCGAACTCCATTGTTCCTCAATGAGTGACCGATACGTGGTTCAACTCGCTTTTGATCCCTTTCAGTATATAGGGTGCAAACTAAGCGCGGATGTGGCGGCGCCAACGCCAGCACACCAGGCTATGGATAAGCCTTTAAGCAATTGAATCTAAACACTGCGGGCACACCTTCCCCTACGCCCCCCCCCATCAGTCGGCGTTCCCAATAACAATATTGTCAGAATCAACTTGTTCTCGCGGAGGTCATCCGCACGAGCGAATCTACAAATCGCCCTCAACCTTGGTCTATCATCGCAAATGGCCAAGCATATGCAACATCATTTGTCAGATTATATTGTCGGGCTACTTGAACCGTTGCGCCTGGGAACGATGGCGGTGTGGATTAGCGCGAGAAATTTGGGGACAAGTGGCTGCGCTGTAGGATCTCCGACAGTAGGCAACATGGCGCTCCCTAGGGGAATCGAACCCCTCTTTCCAGATTGAAAATCTGGCGTCCTAACCGATAGACGAAGGGAGCGCAGAGCCCCGCTTTATATTGGGGTTTGCTGGGCATTTCAACCCTTTACGGATGGCGCGATCCGGGGCGTGACAGATGCGTTGCCGGCCTTGATTAACGCGGCAGCAAAACACGCTCTGAAGTCGGACTCAGCTCTGCTTGCGGGGATCGGCAGCGTCCTGGATGGTCAGCTCAATGCGGTTGCGTCCGCCCCAGGTGTCGCGGCGCAAAGTACCGCAAACATGTAACGGCAGGCCGCCGTTGGCTTCCAAAAGAAGGTCGCCAAGGGGTTGCCCGGCGGCGCGGAAGGCAATGGCGTCGACGCGGGAGCCATCGCCGGCCTCGATAGTGGCGCGGATATGGGCGTCACCGACGACTTTCGCGAAGCGCACGCGGTGGGCAGGGAACACGAACTGCGGCTGCGGATTGCCCTGTCCGTAGGGCCCGGCACGGTCCAGCAGCGTAATCAGCTCCTGATTGGCGGCGGACGGGGTCAATGCGCCGTCGACTTGAAGGGCGGCAGCGGCACGGGCATCTCGGGTTGATGCGCTCAGCTCGGCCGCCAAAAAGGCTTTCAAGTCTTCAAGCTTTTCTTGCTCGACCGTCAGGCCGGCCGCCATGGCATGGCCACCGCCCTTGAGCAGCAGTCCTTGCGCGACTGCGGCACGAACGGCGCCGCCGATATCGACACCCGCGACGGAGCGCAACGAACCGGTTCCGGAGACAGCGCCGGTGGCACCGTCCTTGGTCAAGGAAAGGACGCAGGATGGGCGTTGAAAGCGGTCGGTCAAGCGGCTGGCGACAAGGCCGACAATGCCCTTGTGCCAATCCTCGGCACCAAGAACGATGATCGGCAGGTCCGGCTCGGCGTCTACGCGCAGCGCGGCTTCGGCCATAGCCTGTTCCAGGGTTTCGGTTTCGATGGCCTTGCGCTCGCGGTTCAATCGATCCAGCGTTTCCGCGATCTTGTGCGCTTCGTGCGGATTGGCCTGGCTCAACAGGCGTGCGCCAAGGCCGGAATCTCCGATACGCCCGCCGGCGTTGATGCGCGGCCCGAGGATGAAGCCGAGATGATAGGGCGTCGGCGCCTGGTCGAGGCCGGCGGCATCGAAAAGCGCACGCAATCCGATATTGTGCCGCTGACGCATGACCTGCAGCCCCTTGGTGACGTAGGCGCGGTTGAGACCCTCGAGCGGAACCACGTCGCAGACGGTGGCAAGGGCGACAAGATCGAGGTCGCCAATCAGCGAGTGCTCGGTGCGCCCATCGACATAGTGACCGCGACGGCGCAACTCGCGAGCGACCGCGACCAGCGTAAGGAATACGACGCCGGCAGCACACAAGTGCCCCTGACCGGAAACATCGTCCTGGCGGTTGGGATTGATAACAGAATGGACGTCAGGAAGGATTTCGTCGGCCTGGTGGTGATCGATGACGATCACTTCAGCTCCAAACTTTTTGGCATGCGCGAGTGGTTCGTAGCTGGTGGTGCCACAATCAACAGTGACGATCAGACTGGCACCATCTTTGATAAGTTGCTCGATGGCCTTGGCGTTGGGCCCGTAGCCTTCAAACAGCCGGTCGGGAATGTAAACGTGCGGCTGCAGGCCGTGATGCTGTAAAAAGCGAGCCATCAGCGCCGACGAGCAGGCGCCATCGACGTCATAATCGCCAAACACCGCAACCTTTTCTCCGGAGCCAATCGCATCGGCCAGCCGTGCGGCGGCCCGATCCGTGTCCCGAAGTTCGCTCGGGTCGGGCATCAGCGCCTTTAGAGAGGGTTCGAGGAAAACTTCGACGTCATCGATGCCGACGTTGCGTCCGGCCAGCACACGACCGAGTAACTCGGGCAGTGCATGGCGTTGGGAGATAGCCGAGGCGATGGCGCGCCCGTGGCCGCCTAGGCGTTCACGCCATTCAAAGCCGCGCACGGACTTCGTGACGCCTAGGAACGGTTGCTTGCCTGCTTCTGTGTCCGCCAATTTTCGTGCCGCGTCCATGCAGATCCCCCTTCATGTTGCGTGTACTCCAATTCGAGCATGGAACGCGAGGAGGATGATAGGTTGTGAGCTTTGGCTCAGGGTCTAGAGCTTCTCGATGCGGATGACCTGCGGCCGCTCGGCGACCTTTTCGATGCTGTCGATGCTCGCAACAGCCCGGCGAATGGCATCCTCGGTGGTCTCGTGGGTGACCATAATCACCGTCGCCGAGGCCCCGGTCCGGGTCGGTTTACCGCTGCCGGGAAGCGCCTTCAGCTCACGCCGCTGAACGACACTTTCCAGCGACACGCCCTGATCGCCCATGCACTTTGCGATACCTGCCATGGCACCCGGCTCATCACGCAGGGACAGGCGCAGGTAGTAGGCCCCACAATGCTCATCGATTCTCGCACGGCGATGGGACTTTAGATTCTGAGTCGGCGTTATAAAGGGCGGGAGAACGATGCCGCGGGCCACGTCGACGATATCGCTGGCGACCGCGGCCGCTGTCGGCCCACCACCGGCGCCGGCGCCGACGAGGAGCAGCGGCCCCGTGAAATCGCCTTCGAGGGCTACGCAGTTGGTCACACCAGAGACCTCGGCGATAGCTGAGTGCTTCGGCACCATAGCCGGATTGACGCGAGCTTCGATGCCGCTCGGGGTTTCTATGGCGACGCCCAGCAGCTTGATGCGGTACCCAAGATCACTGGCGGCCTCTATATCGGCTTGGGTGATGGTCTCGATGCCTTCGACGTGGATCTCATCTGCGGCGACCTCGGTGCCGAAGGCAAGGCTGGTCATTAGTGCCAGCTTGTGGCCGGCATCAAAGCCACCGATGTCGAACGTCGGATCGACTTCGGCATAGCCTTTTTCCTGGGCCTCCTTGAGGACGTCGGCGAACGAGCGTCCAGCATCCTCCATCACGGTCAGGATATAGTTGCAGGTGCCATTTAAAATGCCGTAAACGCGTGCGACCTTGTTGGGAATGAAGGCTTCGCGCATGGTTTTGATGGCCGGAATGCCGCCCGCGACAGCCGCCTCGAAATTTAGCGCAACATTGTGCTCTTCGGCGAGCCGCGCCAAGGCAACGCCGTGCTTAGCGAGCAACGCCTTGTTGGCAGTGACGACATGTTTTCCGGCACTGAGCGCCGTCTCGACAGCGGCTTTGGCGGGACCATCTTCGCCGCCGATCAACTCGACGAACACGTCAATTCCATCGTCGCCGGCGAGGGCAACCGGATCATCAAACCAGCGCATCTGATCGAGGCAAACGCCGCGATCCTTGCCGCGCGTCCGAGCCGATATCGCATCGACCTTGAGCGGACGCGGCAAGACGCCAGCGAGACGCTCGCCATGGGTATCAATGAGTTCCAACAGGCCGGCGCCGACGGTGCCGAGCCCGGCAACGCCGAGTTTGAGAGGTTTGGTCATCTTGGAATTCTATTCGCCTAATCGAGATATGAGGCCCTGTGTATAGTTGCCGCTCCGGCGAACCGCGCACGGCAGCAGTTCACAAAGGCTTCGTGCCTAGCCGCCAGCCTTCTGCGCCATGGGGATCACGTTATGCAGCGTGTTCTCAGCCTGAGCGAAGAATTTTTTCAGATTGCGCCCGGCCTGACGAATACGTTGCTCGTTTTCGACGAGGGCAATGCGTACGTAACCTTCGCCATACTCGCCAAAGCCGAGGCCCGGCGACACCGCAACGTCGGCCTTTTCGATCAGCAGTTTGGCGAACTCCACGGAGCCAAGGCGTTGGAACGGTTCGGGGACGGGTGCCCAGCAGAACATCGTCGCCGGCGGCGGCGGCACGTCCCAGCCGGCCCGAGCAAAACTCTCAACCAAGCAGTCGCGACGCGACCGGTAGACGTTGCGGATCTCCTCAACGCAGTCTTGAGGACCGTTCAGAGCGGCGGCCGCGGCAACTTGAATGGGAGTAAAGGCACCATAGTCGAGATACGATTTCACCCGGGCCAGCGCGCTGATCAAGCGTTCGTTGCCGACGGCGAAACCCATGCGCCAGCCAGGCATATTGTAGGTCTTGGATAGTGAGGTGAATTCGACGGCGACATCCATCGCGCCGGGCACCTGCAAGATCGACGGAGGTGGATTGTCCTCGAAGTAGACCTCGGCATAGGCGATGTCAGATAGGATAATCAGCTCAAGCTTCTTGGCGAGCGCCACCATCTCCTTGTAGAGATCCAGGCTTGCGACCATCGCCGTCGGATTCGACGGATAGTTCAGTACGACCGCAAGCGGCTTCGGCACGGAATGGCTCCAGGCCCGCTCCAATGCACGCAACACGTCCTCGCCATTGCCAGCAGGCAGGTGCCGGATGGCGGCGCCTGAGATGATGAAGCCGAATTCGTGGATGGGATAGGTCGGGTTCGGGACCAGGATGACATCACCCGGTGCCGTGATAGCCTGCGCCATGTTGGCGAAGCCTTCCTTCGAACCCAGCGTCGCGATGATCTGAGTTTCGGGATCGAGTTTGACGCCGAATCGTCGATCATAATAGGCCGCCTGCGCCCGGCGCAGTCCCGGGATCCCCTTCGATGCGGAGTAGCGGTGAGTCCGAGGCTTCGCCACGGTCTCAACCAGCTTGTCGACGATATGCTGCGGTGTTGGCAGATCTGGGTTGCCCATGCCGAGATCAATGATATCCGCCCCGCGCGCCCGCGCGTTGGCCTTCAGCCGGTTCACTTCCGCGAATACATAAGGGGGCAGACGCCTGATACTGTGAAATTCCTCGATCACGGGGTCATTCTCTCGTTGGGAAAGCCGCGACTCACGGGGCAAGAACCGCGTCGCCGGGCACGTGCAGGTCCAAAACAGGACGCGTTGATTGAACCGAGGCGCTGGTCCGGCTCAGATAGGTGCAGCTGATCTATCCCTAGATAAGCTCTTACGCGCACCTTCGTCCAGCTTCGCTGCCCGATCCAGAGAGCTTTAACTGCCGATATTGCAACTTAAACGGCGCTTTCAGCGGACGGTGCGAACCGGAGTCTCAAGCTTTTCACCGGGCAATGGCTTTTTTGGGATCGCTGCGGCGCGCCTTTTTTGCTCTTCGGCGAGAGCCTCCATACTCTTAATTGCTGCGGCTCTTTGTTGTTTGTCCAGCAGGCCGAGTTCGCTCTGACGATCCAGCTCGGGCAATCGGATGCCGGGCGCGGCTAGGCCACAGGCGGTGACCAGCATCGCGGTACCGGCGATGGCAAGAGCTTTTGCAACAAGCAAGCGTGAGAGTCGGATATCCAAGGATCAGCTCTTCGTTGGCGCTGTTAAATGGTCCCCAGGTTTTCCACTACTACTCCGCACTATTGTTACGTTGCCGTGGGATGCTCAGAAGCAGTAGATTATTCGTGGAAGCATCGCAAGATCACACGGACGGCAGCTAACATTGCTGCGCGGGCCGATTATTGGCCTGTGTAAATTTCAAGGCGAACAGTGACAATGACTGAAGAGAAGAAGCCAAGCCAACCCGATCTGACGCAATATCAGATCACCAATCCGGACCTGTTCGCCCAAAACATCCTGCGGTTCTTCGAAGGCGCTGGGCAGGTGATGTCAGATTTTCTCGACCGCGCTGACAATAAGGCCACGCCCTATTCGTCGGCCAGCGAGATCCAGGACGCATCTAAGACGCTCAACGACCTGTTTACCCACTGGATGATGAAGGACCCGGCAAAGCTGGCCGACGCCCAAGGTCAGCTGTTGCGCTCTTATGCCGAGATCTGGAACGGCACGATTATAAAGATGATGGGAGAGGACGCCACACCCGTCGTGCAGCCGGAGGCCGGAGACAACAAATTCAAAGATCCGGAATGGAGCAGCAATCCTTATTTCGACTTTTGGAAGCAGAGCTACCTTGTCACCAGCCGCTGGGCTGACGACATGCTAGAATCAACTGATGGGCTCACCGAACGCGACCGGCAACGGGCAGAATACCATTTCCGTCATCTGACGAGCGCCCTGTCGCCATCGAACTTCCCAATGACAAACCCTGAAGTGGTGCGCGAGACATTCGCAACCGACGGCGAGAACCTTGTAAAGGGCGTGGTCAACCTGTCCGAAGACATGCGCAAGTCGGGCGATCTGCTGAAGATCAGCCAAACGGATCTTGAAGCATTCGAAGTCGGCCGCAACCTCGCCACGACGCCGGGCAAGGTCGTCTTCCAAAACGAGCTCATGCAGCTCATTCAGTATTCGCCGACCACCGATACGGTGCATCAGACGCCGCTGCTGATCGTGCCGCCGTGGATCAACAAGTTCTACGTTCTCGATCTGACGCCGGCGAAGAGCTTCATCAAATACGTTGTCGACCAAGGTTTCACGGTCTTTGTCATTTCTTGGGTCAACCCGGACGGCGCGCTCGCCAACATGAAATTCGACGACTACATGCAAAAAGGCGTTCTTACGGCAGCCGAAGCGGTGCAGAAGGAAACGGGCGAGGAGCGCATCAATGGGCTCGGTTATTGCGTTGGCGGGACACTGTTGGCGACGACATTGGCTTACGCATCGAAGCGCCGCGAGAACATGTTCCGCTCGGCGACGTTCCTGACGACACAGGTGGACTTCACCAAGGCCGGTGACCTCTTGCTATTCATCGACGATGCTCAGCTGAATAACCTCGAAGAAATGATGACTGAGCGCGGCTATCTTGATGGTTCGCGCATGGCCAACGTGTTCAACATGATGCGGCCGAAGGATCTGGTTTGGCCCTACATCGTCAACAATTACCTGCTCGGCAAAAAACCGTTCCCATTCGACCTGCTGTATTGGAACCAGGATTCCACGCGCATGCCGGCGGCCAATCACCGCTACTACCTGCGCGAGTTCTACCAGGAGAACAAACTCGCCAAGGGTGAGCTGGAGATCAGCGGGGAGAAGGTCTGCCTCAGCGACATCAAGATTCCGGTCTTCGACCTGGCCACAAAGGAAGACCACATCGCGCCCGCGAAATCGGTGTTCATCGGCGCGCAGCTGTTCGGCGGCCCTGTCGAATTGGTGCTTGCCGCGTCGGGCCACATCGCTGGTGTCGTAAACCCTCCATCGAAGGTAAAATATCAATACTGGACGGCTTCGAAGGCGGCGGCGGAGACGCTTGAAGACTGGATCGGGATGGCGCGCGAAACGCCGGGGTCTTGGTGGCCCTATTGGATCGAGTGGTTGTCTAACCAGTCCGGCGACAACATCCCACCGCGGGACCCGGGCAAGGTTCTTGGAACCCTTGAGGATGCACCAGGATCGTATGTCAAAGTGAGCTCCTGAGGCAGCTCAGGGCGGCCGAAGATACGCGGCGGGATCGGCCTGTGAAAACGGGCTGGCCAACTTTCAGCGCGTGCTCTAAGCCGCCGCGCATCCGCTTGAGGGACCAGCCGGCTTGCCGACCGGGCAGATCGTTTTCCCGGGGGTGCACTGAGGGAGCGAATCAAGGACGGTTCCCGCTATCCCCAAGCCATCAACAGTCAATTCCAGAGAACCTGCACAATTCTTCATCAATTGAACGCAAATCGGCAACACCCCGGCTGGATATTGCCGTCATGAGTGGCCATCGCGGCAATCTGTTAACTCAGGGCTGACGTTCGCTGTTATTAAATAGGCTTGAAAGATTTTAGTGAGGTCACATGATTTGCTGGCTCCGCAACTGGCGCGCGGAATTTGCTCTACTTCCATTCGCAGCGCTTGTATTCGCATCACCGGCGGCTAACGCCCAAGATGGCGTTGGCATGACGACGTACAGCGTCGGGATCGGCGGCAGCGTCGGCATCCGGCCGAAGTACGAAGGCTCTAAAGAGTTTGAGGCCTATGGCTTCCCGCTCATTCTGCCGAAGCTCGGGGGTGACGCCAGCGCGTTTGCGGGCCGTGTGAAGTTCCGCGGCATCGATGATGTCCGCATCCGGGCTTTTGATGCCGGTGGCTTTGAAATCGGTCCGCTGGCCGGTTACGTTTTTGGCCGCGACGAAGACGATGGAGACAAGCTTCTCGGACTTGGTAAAGTCGACGACGGCCTGGTTCTAGGTGCCTACGCCGGATACCGGCTCGGCATCGTCATGTTTGACGTTTCCTACCACCAAATCGTCACCGGCAACGATGACGGGTACCAGATCCGTGCGGGCGCGGAAGTGGAAAGCTACATCGCACCGGGTGTGAAGGGCGTGGCACGGGTTGGCACGACGTTCGCCGATGACAACTACATGGACTCCTATTTCGGTGTGAACGCAGTGCAGGCGAGCAATTCTGTCGCCGGATTGCCGGTGTATGACGCCGGCTCCGGCATCAAAGACGTCCACTTCGGGCTCGCCACCGTAATCGATCTGACGGACCGCTGGAAATTGCGGGCCGGCGGCAAGTATGCGCGCCTACTGAAGGATGCAGCGGACAGCCCCGTCATCGAGACCAAGGATCAGTTCTCCGCGATTGTTGGCCTCAGCTACCGCTTTGATTTCCAGAGGTAGGACGTCGGATCTGTCCGTTCGGCACTGGACAGTTTCGCTATGACAACCTGATCGACCTCGTTGCCGTCGGCAGTCCGTTCGAGTAACGAGAAGCCATGGCAAAGTTTGTGAAGCGTAAACAGCTCGCGGTCGATCAGCCGAAGCCCGGTATCATCCACGTGCGCGGGGCGCGCGAGCACAATCTCAAGAACGTCGACCTAGAGATCCCACGCGATGCTCTGGTCGTGTTTACGGGGCTGTCCGGCTCGGGCAAGTCGTCGCTGGCGTTCGACACCATCTATGCGGAAGGGCAGCGACGATACGTCGAAAGCCTGTCGGCCTACGCGCGCCAGTTTCTGCAGATGATGCAAAAGCCCGATGTCGATCATATCGACGGGCTGTCGCCGGCGATCGCCATCGAGCAAAAGACAACCTCGAAAAACCCACGTTCGACCGTCGGCACGGTTACCGAAATCTACGACTATCTGCGCTTGTTATTCGCCCGCGTTGGGGTGCCACATTCACCGGCGACGGGTCTGCCGATCGAAAGCCAGACGGTGACGCAGATGGTCGACCGTGTTCTGGCGCTAAAGGAAGGTACGCGGCTCTATCTGATGGCGCCCGTCGTGCGCGGGCGGAAGGGCGAATACAAAAAAGAATTGGCGGAGCTGCAGAAGAAGGGTTTCCAGCGCGTCAAGATTGACGGCACGCTTTATGAAATCCCCGACGCCCCTGCCCTCGACAAGAAGTACAAACACGACATCGACGTTGTCGTCGATCGCATCGTCGTGCGCCCGGATTCGGCTGCACGCCTGGCGGACAGCTTTGAGATGGCGCTGGAGCTTGCCGACGGCATCGCGGTCGTCGAGTTCGCCGATAAGCCGCTTGGCAAAGCGGCCATGTCGGGAGCGAACAAATCTAAGAACGAGACGCACGAACGGATCGTTTTCTCGGCGCGGTTTGCGTGCCCGGTGTCCGGCTTCACAATCGACGAAATCGAGCCTCGGCTGTTTTCGTTCAACGCACCGGCCGGTGCATGCCCGACGTGTGATGGGCTGGGAACGCAGCTTCAGTTCGAACCGGATCTGGTGGTGCCGGACGGCACGCTGTCGATGGCCGACGGCGCGATTTATCCGTGGGCCAAGACGGGGGCGACATCGCCATACTACGAGCAGACGCTGGTGGCGTTGGCGCGCCACTACGGCGTCTCCATGAAAATGCCCTGGGAGCGGCTTCCCAAGCACGTGCAGCTCGCCATTTTGTTCGGCTCCGGCGGTGAAGAGATCGAGTTCGTCTACGAGGACGGGATTCGGCGCTATCGCAACGCCAAGCCGTTCGAGGGGGTCATCGGGAACATCGAGCGGCGCTGGCGGGAGACCGATTCCGACTGGGTGCGCGAAGAGCTGTCTCGTTATCAGCTCGCTCACCCGTGCGAAGATTGCGGCGGGAATCGCCTGAAACCGCAGGCGCTGGCGGTGAAGATCAACGGTCTGCACATCGGCGAAATCTGCGACATGTCGATCCGCAACGCGGGACCGTGGTTCCTGGAGCTCCCTGATCACCTGAGCGCGAAACAGCTGGAGATCGCGACGCGCATCTTGAAGGAGATCAACGAGCGGCTGAAATTCCTCAACGACGTCGGGCTCGAATATCTTACCTTGTCGCGCGCATCGGGCACGTTGTCTGGCGGTGAATCACAGCGCATCCGGCTGGCCTCGCAGATCGGCTCGGGGCTAACGGGCGTGCTCTACGTGCTCGATGAACCCTCCATCGGGTTGCATCAGCGCGATAACGACCGGCTGCTGGTGACGCTGAAACATCTGCGCGATCTGGGGAACACGGTTCTGGTGGTCGAGCACGACGAGGATGCGATCCTGACCGCTGATCATGTCGTCGACATCGGTCCCGGTGCCGGTGTGCATGGCGGCAAGATCGTCGCGCAGGGGCCGCCGGAAGCGATCAAATCATCGAAAACCAGCCTGACGGGCAAGTATCTGTCCGGCGACCTTGCCGTGGCGGTGCCGGCCGAGCGGCGGTCGGCCAATCCGAAAAAGATACTGAAGGTGATCGGCGCGCGCTCAAACAACCTGCAGAACGTGACGGCCGAGATCCCGCTTGGGTTGTTGACCTGCGTTACCGGCGTCTCGGGCGGCGGCAAGTCGACGTTGCTGATCGACACCATTTACCGGGCGGTTGCCAGGCGTCTCAACGGCGCCCGCGCGCATCCCGGCGAGCACGACCGCATTGTCGGCCTGGAACACCTCGACAAGGTGATCGACATCGATCAGTCGCCGATCGGGCGCACGCCGCGCTCCAACCCGGCCACCTACACTGGCGCCTTCACGCCGATCCGCGAGTGGTTCGCGGGGCTACCGGAAGCCCAGGCGCGCGGCTATGCGCCGGGCCGGTTCTCCTTCAACGTCAAGGGCGGGCGCTGCGAAGCCTGTCACGGCGACGGTGTCATCAAGATCGAGATGCACTTCCTGCCCGACGTCTACGTCACCTGCGACCAGTGCAAGGGCAAGCGCTACAACCGCGAAACGCTGGACGTGCGCTACCGTGAAAAGTCGATCGCCGACGTGCTCGACATGACGGTCGAAGAGGGCGCGGAGTTCTTCAAGGCGGTGCCGTCGATCCGCGACAAGCTGGAGACGCTGAAGCGGGTCGGGCTGACCTACATTAAGGTCGGACAGCAGGCGACGACGCTCTCGGGCGGTGAAGCGCAGCGGGTGAAGCTTGCCAAGGAGCTATCCAAGCGGGCCACCGGGCGGACGCTCTATATCCTCGATGAGCCGACGACCGGTCTTCATTTCCACGACGTGGCGAAGCTTTTGGAGGTGCTGCATCAGCTGGTCGAGGCCGGCAACACGGTGGTCGTCATCGAGCACAACCTGGAAGTCATCAAGACGGCCGACTGGATCATCGACTTGGGTCCCGAGGGCGGCGACGGTGGTGGGCACGTCGTGGCGTCCGGCACGCCTGAGGATGTCGCCGCCTGCGAAGATAGCTACACCGGGTATTATCTGAAGAAGCTTTTGAAGCGGCGCGGAGGTGGGGCGGCGAAGAAGCCGGCGCCGGCGAGTAAGCGCAAGGCGGCGACAAAGGCGGTGGCTGCGAAGAAAGCCCCACGCGGGCGGCGGGCCGGGAAGGCCGAAGCGGCGGAGTAGGGGGGCGGTTTCGGCTGCGCCGAAGCGAGGGCCTGTTCGACCCTCGCGCTCCCAAACCAGGGGCAAGCCCCTGGACCCGAATTGAGCAGCGGTGCTGGGTGTTTCAAGTTTTCGCGGTCACGCATAGCCCGAAACTCGACCTGCCACCCAACACAGCCCTTCACCACGCCAGCGGATCGCGTAGACTGGTGGCGGTCCTTCCGCTTTTCCTAAAGAGGTTTTCGTTGCGCGCGCTTTCCTTGATCACCGCTTGTTTGGCGGTTGCTTTTTCAGTTGCCAACGTTGTTGCCGCGCCGGAAGCGGTTGGGGCGAAGCTTGGGGATACGTGCGGGACGGCGGCGCGGGTGACGTGCGAAGAGGGGCTGTGGTGCAATCCGAAACCAGGCAGGTGCGGGGAGACGAACCCAATTGGTACCTGCGTGCGAGTGATCACCAAATGCCCGCGCAATCGTAGTCCCGTGTGTGGCTGTGACGGGCGGACCTACTCCAATGGTTGTGCGCTGGCGGGCAAGGTGGGCATCGACTATGCCGGCCCGCGCTGGCCCGATCTGGTGAAGTGAACGGCGGGAGCGTGTTGGCTTCCTAGCTTCCCCGGCTTCACCAAGCTTTCTTCCACAGCCTCATTCACGCCAGCTTCATCGCAGCGGCGCTTTAAGTGGCGGCGAGTTCCAAATCTTCCCGATTTTGGTTTACGAGGTTGTCATGCGCGCTATTGAAGTCATCTTCGCTCTTTTCATTGTCGCCGGGCTCACCGCTGTGGGATTCTCGGCACGGGCCGCCCAAGAGCCCCTGGCGAAGGAGGGCCAAGCTTGTGGGCCCGTCGCAGCTGCTACTTGCGACACGCAATTATGGTGCGATCCGAAGCCCGGCCAATGCGGTGAAGCGAACCCCGACGGCAGCTGTGTGCGGCCGTCGCCGATCTGCACACGCGAGTACCGCCCGATGTGCGGCTGCGATGGGCGGACCTATGGAAACGACTGCGAACGGCGCGCAGCGAAAATTGGCCTTGCGCACAAGGGGCAATGCACGGGGGACGAGGACTGATGATCCGCTTAGGTGGCGTTATGCTGCGGCGTGGGAAATCAGGCTGAACAACGGTTACCTGCTCGTTGATGCGCAAAAACAACGATGTGAGCGTTGCATCTTTTTTTCAGGGCACATTATTGTTCGAACTATAACTTACTTAAGAATCTGGAGACCGCGGCCGATGGACGTCGAGTCGGAGATAAAGGACCTCAAACGACGAGTTGGTGACCTGGAAGGGGCAGTCAACCTGATTGCCGGAAAGCTTGGCGGCGTGCATCCGGAAATCCTTACCCTCAGCAGTGCTTCGACCGAGCGTTTCGACAAGGTCGAGGAAACCATGGGTCACATCTCCTTGCGACTGGATGAGGTCAACTCCCAGATGTGGTCGCTTCGCGATGATTTTCCGGAGCTGCTCGGCTCTGCGATCAAGGCGGCCCTGCTCAGCACCATGGACTGACGCAACTCTCGGACAACTGAAATGACTTGTCTTGAGGCTGGCGTAGTTGGCCGCGAGGCTCGGGCATCGTTTCACGGTGCTGGGGATATCCGCGGAGGACACCGTGCAGGTTTTCAGAACATACTAATCGATCCGCGTTGCCACGCTAGCCGAGCAGGTCTGGCGGACCGTGCGCGACTTCCACGATTTCTCCTGGTCGACGACCATCACCAGCTGCGATGCGATTGGCGGCAAGCCGGGCGATGTTGTCGGGGCGCAGCGCCTGCTTAACGGTGCTTTCGCGGAAACGCTGATCGAACACAACGACAGCACACACACGATAAGCTACTCGATCGACGATGGCCCCAATCCGGTATCGGCGGGGGACGTGAAGGAGTATATCGGTCATCTGAAACTGCGGCCGATCACGCACGACATTCGCTGAGTGGACGTCGTCGTGGAAATCCGAAGACGATGCTGCGGCGGCGTTCTGTGGCGGGATCTATAACGCGCTGCTCGGCGAGCTGGCGGCGCATCACCGAGGCTGATCGACCGGTCAGCGACCGCTACGTGCGGCACAATTCACGCAGGTGGCGAGGGCTGGATCGAAGTCGAGACGCTTTTCGGCGATCGGCTCCTCGCACATCAGGCACTCTCCGTAGCTGCCGTCGACGATCCGCTGAAGTGCGGCCTCGATCCGCACGAGCTCCTCTTTGCGCTGGCGTTCGGAAGCAAGCGCCATCTGCTGCTGCTGGATGGCATCGATGCGCGAAACGCGGCCGACACTCGTCTGATCCAGTTCGACCGCATCACGGCTGCCAGCACTGATCGCTTGCAGCGCTTTCAGCTCCTCGCGGCGTGCTTCCAGGCGCTGGCGGAAACTTGCAAGATTCAGATCTGCACTCATCGCAACAGCTTACGCCGTGACAAGGCTGAATGTCACGCACCGGCGGTCGAAGTTGGCGATGGCTTTGGTGGCGTTTCTTAACCGACAGGCAAACAGCTCGGGTTATAGTCGATTGCAAAAAAAATGCCCCGGATTTGAACTCCGGGGCAAGGCAGGCTCGAGGGGTAGGAGGAAGAGCTTCGACGTAATGCAATTGAATCAGTAGCAGGTCTGTTCGAGTTCCCACTTGACGATCTTGCAGACCTCGCGGCGGCCGTTCCACTTGCACTTACGGATTGGGAACCGTTTGTAAGTGCAGTAATAATCAAGTCCGACATGGCCTTCGTAGCCACGCATCGATTTCTTAGAGTAGTATGAACGCTGGTAGATCTCCTTGCTGTTTCCAGCTTGAGCATCGCTTGCGGCGAGAGCAACGAGAGTGACGGCGGAGGCAGCGCCGATGAAGATTGCGGTGTTGATCATGGTGAGTTTCACGGCGTGTTTCCCTTGGACGGTATTGGCCAACAGGCCCCGTCTGTTTCCATGCCTTCAACATAACTCGAGTGCGTAAGGGGGGCTGTTCCATGGGGAACAATAATCGGTTGTGTTGGCAACAAATTCTGAGATTAGTATTACCTCAGTTTAGGACCACGCCCCGCTGCAAAGCAATTCACTGGTCTCGTGATCGGCGAACTAGAGCGGATTCGAGGCAAATTTTGCGTAGCTCGACGTTCGCCGTTCTGGCCGTCGTCGCTATTCCATCGTTGGCATTCGCCGCGGCAGAGGAGGCGCAGAAAGCGCAAGACGCGAAAGCTCCCGAGGCGAACGCTTCGATTGCGAAACGGCGCGCTGATCTAGCAAGCCAGAACGCTGATTTCGAGCTTTTCCTCGACCGTCTGATGATGGCCGAATCCAGCGGGCGCGACACTCTGAAAAATTCGCGCTCGAGCGCACTTGGTCCCTACCAATTCATCAAGGGGACGTTTCTTTATGTAACCCGGCGGCATTTCACGGAGCGGATCGCCGGACTCAACAGGACACAGATCCTGGCGCTGCGCACGGACCGCACGTTCTCAAGACAGGTCGTCGCGCAATACACCCGCGAGCTTGCCGCGCATCTCGCGCGCAACGGGATCGTCACGACTTACGGAAACCTACGGCTTGCCTACCTACTTGGACCGAGTGGGGCCACCCGGGTTCTGAAGGCCAAACTGACGACGCCGGTACGGCGTCTGATTTCACGGGCGGCGGTGGTCGCTAATCCGTTTCTTGCGGCAATGACGGCAGACCAGATCATTCAGCGCGCCAACCGTGACATCTCCATGGATCGGTCAAAGCAGCTGGCCGTGCGGCTCGAAAGAAAGAAGAAATCGAAGGGGCCTCGCATTAAAGTCAACTGCAATCTTTCGCGCCCGAGCTGCAGACGCTGGCTAGCGCTGCGCAAACGAAAGCTTGCCGCGCAACAACGACGGCGTGACCGGCTCAACAAGAGGGCAGCGCAATAGATCCGGCTCGATCCGAGATGTCAGATTTCGCGACTTTTGATTAAATGAATGCAAACCAGCGCGGCACGCTGGCACCATAGTCGCTATACTCTTGGCCGAACTGTGTTTGCAGCACGCGCTCCTCGCGCCGGATGACGAGAAACGTCATCGAGATAAGGTAGGCCAAGGACGACAATACCGCGGCGGCGATGGAGAAGTAGCCCAAAGCAAGTAGCGGCACCAGAAAGGCAACGTATATGGGATTGCGGGAGTAGCGGAAGACGCCGTCGGTGACGAGACGGGTCGGATCCCCGAATGAACTTGCGCGCAGTGAGAGTTTCATGTGCCGCTGAATCATGATCGCAATCAGAAAAAAGACGAGCACAGAGCCACCTAGCACCCAGGCACCGGTGCCACCAGAACGCAGCTCAGCGGCACCGCTTGGGGATAACGCGAGCATGAAGCCCAGCAGATAGCAAGACCAGCTTAACCAACTGCTACAATCAATCCGCCCCAGCGCTCTGAAGTTCAGTCCGTGGCTGATGAATTTAAATAAGGTGGTAGAGTGCATCGGTTTCGGTATCGTCAAGGTTTGGGTGGATGAGGCCTTGGGCCGCGCGACCGGCCTCTTGTCTTAAGTCGCCGCAGCATTCCTACGATATCCAGTGTCCGTTAAATGATTGCAAATCCGACCAACTAGCGACTTGGATTGTGAATACTGCGCTCTGCAAGTGACATTGGTTGTTAAAAACGCCGGGCTGTTGAGCGGATACTTGTATTCGGCCCAGACCAAGTCGCATTATCATGCCTTCTGAGGGGTATATTGCGCTGGGAGCGGAAACCCGCGCTTAACATTTGAGATTAGGGAGACGCATGATGTCGATCCGCTCTGTTGTCCTGGGTGCGGTCGCGGCGAGCGCATTGTTCGTTATACCGGCGGTCGCTGAAAGCTGCCCTGATAATCCAGATGCACTCGGTGTTTCGAGGACCGTGGAGATCGATACCTCTGGGGGGCCTGGATTCGGCTTGGCCCAGTACAAACTCTATGATTTCCTGCAGCCGGGAGAAGTTGTTTTAACGTTCGACGACGGACCATGGCCGAGAAATACGCCAGCAGTGCTAAAGGCGCTCAAGGAGCACTGTACGAAGGCAACATTCTTCACGATTGGTAAGCACGCGGTTTGGCATCCGCATATCTTGAAACAGATCGCGGGTGATGGCCACACGATCGGCACACATACGTTCTCTCATGCGAATCTCTCAAAGAGGAAAATGAAGGACGCCGCTGGGCGAGCCGAGATCGAAAAGGGCGTTAGCGCTGTGAAGTTTGCACTCGGCGCACCACCAGCACCGTTCTTCCGTTTCCCATTCCTGCAAGACCCAAAGGAAATGGTCAGTTACCTGGGCAGCCGAAACCTCGCCATCTTCTCGATGGATTTGGATTCTTTTGACTTCAAGCACCGCAATCCCGACCGGGTGATCAAGTCGGTAATGTCAAAGCTCAAGCGCAAGGGTAAGGGCATCATCTTGATGCACGACTTCCAGAAGTCGACGGCAAAGGCGATGCCAAAATTGCTGAAAGTATTGAAAGCGAAGGGCTATAAGGTCGTGCACTTGACGGCAAAAAGCCCAGCCGTTTCGATTGCAGCGTATGACGACGCCATCAAGAAAGAGTTTGCAGGGCCGATGGCCAACGCAAAACCGCTTTCGAGCGTCGTTAAAACCGTGACAGGCCGATAGGACGCTTTGGCCGACGTCCTGAGGTCCGGCGGTCAACGACCAACGAAAGCGTTGGTTTTTGCGAGGACTTTGGATGTTGAACCGCGTTCGATTGACCGCCAGCCTGAGGGCCGCCGTGCTTGGTGGCGCTGTTTGTTGTGGTTTGGGCTTGCTCGGTGTTGAACGGGCATCCGCAGAGATGTGCGCAGCCGAGGAATTCTCTCGTGAGGTTGATTTGGCCGGAGCAGCCTTGCGCGGCTTCAACTCCAAAATGGCGCCCGAACTGCAAAGCCGGATCGACGACTTGAAATCCGCGAAGGGCTGGAAGGACTCCGAATTCCAAACCCTCGCACAAGACTACCTCGTCGATGCGCAAACCTCCGAATTGGACAGCAAGGCCAATCAGCTTCTCGATAGGCTCGACGAACTCGGCAGCACCGGCGAACTCGGCGGGGCTGATTGCGCCAAGCTGAAAGAACTTAAGGCGACCGGCGCCGAGTTGCTCCAGGTGATGAGGCGGAAGTCGGAATATACGCTGGCTAAGATCGACAAAGAGATTGCCGCCGGACGGGCCGCGACGACGGCAACGGAACGTAGTGGCAAAAAAACGCCTCGAACCGCAAAAACCGAAGCGCGCGCTCCAGCGGTGTTAGCGGCGAAACCGAACCCACAGCCAAAACCAAAGATGGTCATGGAGAAGCCGCGCCTCAAGACGCTTGGACCTAATCCCGAAGACGTCGCGATGGCACCCTCAGTGAAGCCAAATTCGAACCGCTGGGAGACCGTCACAGAATCGTCCATGGCGGACGGAGTTGCGAACGGACCTTTCCAGAACGAAGCCCGAGTGTTGCACCCGCCGCCCGGCGCTTTCACAGGACCTGATGAGGGCTACACGGTCGAAGAAATCCGCGATGCGACACGCGGTTTTTTCGGTACGATATCGACCAATCTTGCGACGGTTATCGAGCACGCCTTCCGGCAGTGGGGACAACCAACCGCGTATGTGCTCGGCAAGGAAGGCGGCGGTGCGTTCCTCGCCGGTGTGCGTTACGGCAACGGCACCTTGTTCATGCGCAGTGGCAAGATCCGAAAGGTCTATTGGCACGGCCCATCGCTCGGCTACGATTTCGGCGCGTCGGGCTCGCGAACGTTGTTTTTGATCTACGCCTTGAAGGAACCAGACGGACTTTACAGGAGCTTTACCGGGATTGACGGTTCAGCCTATCTCGTCGGCGGGGTCGGCGTGAACTCTTTTGAAAGGCGGGCCAGTTGTCTTGGCGCCGATCCGGTCCGGGCTTGGCCTGCGGCTTGGCGCGAACATCGGTTACGTTCGCTTTACGCCAGAGCCGACCTGGGAATCCGTTCTAGAGCGGTTCTGGGGCCCATATCCGGTCAACATTCGGCATGGCGATGTTGAACTGAAACGCAGCGCCGAAGATTGCGCTGCGTTCCATTTTCCGAGCCGTAACTTGTCGTCTCAGTAGTCGCCCGGCCATGCGAAAGCGGCTGGTGCATTGTAGCTGTATTTGCGCTTCCTCGACTTGCGGGATTTTTTGTACGTGTTCGTGGGTTGCGGTGAATCCCAAAATCCAAAACCCATGCCGTTAGAGGCGGTGTACTTTTTCTTCGGTTTCTTCTTGGCGACGACGTATGGCGTCTGACCATGGATGGAAATGCGTGTACTGGCCTTTCCATGCTGACTGACGAGCCGGTAAAACTTCTTAGCATTCGACGGTGAAAGGCGAATGCAGCCATGGGAAGCGGGACGGCCGAGAGCGCCAGTGTAGTAGGTCGCGTGAATGGCATATCCGCGGTGGAAGAATACCGAATGCGGCATCGGCGAATTATGGTACTTCCTCGAATAGTGCATGCGCGTCATCCACTGCGGACGATAATTGCCGTTTGGCGTGTAGTAACCGCGACGACCGGACGAAATCTTCCAGACGTGTTTGACAGCGCCGTGCTCCGTCACCGTCATCGTCTGTGCGGACAAGTTGATGGTTGCCCTCAAGCTCGTGGGAACCGGCTTTGGCTTGGGTTTGGAGACCGTGATGGCGGCGACCTTCTTGTCGCCGACCGTAGACTTCTTTGCCGGTTCCTTCTTCGGATCGACGACCGATGCGGCCTCAACCTTCTTGGCCGTGATGACCGTAACGTTCTCAGCCACCGGCTCGGCAGCAAGCGGCCCGGCCAGCACAATGGCTGCCGTCGCCGCGCTCAAAATTAGGCGTGCCCGCATCGTCCAAACAACTCCAACGCTTACCAACTCAACACAACTGGCTTAACGCTAACCCGGGACAGCTGCGGAATGATTAATTCCCATGGTTAAATTTGGAGTCGTGCGCGATTTTTTTCTGGTGGTGCACGCATAATCTACGTCCCTGGATTTAGCGAATGTAGATCCGCGTGCCGCCACGACCGTAATGGCGCACCAGAGAATACAGACGGCGCGCGTTGCTGGGAGCGAGGCGCACACAACCGTGAGAGGCGCGCCGGCCGAGACGCTTCGTCTCGTTCGTCCCGTGAATTGCGTAGCCGCCGCTGTAAAAGATCGAGTATGGCATCGGTGACCAGTGGTACTTGCGCGAATGCCACATCCGCTCCAGCCGTTGTGGGCGGTAGGAGCCGGCTGGCGTGGTGTAGCCGCGGCGGCCTGTCGACACCCGCCAGGTATGACGCAGCTGGCCGCCAACATAGACGCGCATGACCTGCGAACCACGACTGATTTTCACAACCACGCCAGCGTCGGCGCTGTTTGCTGGAACAAAAAAAAGCGCGGTGAGCGCGAATGAAATGATTGCTGTTATTCTTGAGAAGGTACGCATACTCGGCCTCTCCACTACGAATAAATTTTTCGCCACACAGATTGTACGTGATCACCGGCGGGCACAATATCCCGCATTGGTTAACTAAAACTGTTAATCAAAACTCAACAGAGCTCAACCGGTTAAGGTTCAAGAAATCGCGACAGCGAGACCGAGAGCATGAGTTTTATATGCGCCTTTGATGCGGGGCGGGATTACGCCCTGACCTTCTCATAACCGGCGAGGGCGCGTTTGCGGGCTTCGGCATGATCGACGATGGGGTGGGGGTAGGTATCGCCGAGTACGACGCCGGCTTTTTCGAGTTCCTCTTGGCAAGCGCGCCAAGGCGCGTGAATAGTCCTTGCCGGCAGTTTGGCTAGCTCTGGCACCCATTGGCGAACGTAGTTACCGTCCGGATCGAACTTTTCCCCCTGGGTCATCGGATTGAAAATCCTGAAGTACGGTGCGGCGTCGGCCCCGCAACCGGCAACCCACTGCCAGCTGGCCGCGTTGCTGGCGAGGTCCGCGTCAACAAGCGTGTCCCAGAACCACGCTTCGCCTTCGCGCCAGTGAATGAGAAGATCCTTGATCAGAAACGACGCAGTGATCATGCGCACCCGGTTGTGCATCCAGCCGGTGTGCCACAGCTGACGCATACCCGCATCGACGATCGGAAAACCCGTCCGGCCCTGTTGCCAGGCCTGCAGCCGCACTGGATCGTCAGACCATGGGAAGGCGTTGAATTGCGTTCTTAATGGCTCGCTCGGCAACTGGGGGAAGTGGCACAGGAGGTGCGCGGAAAACTCTCGCCAGACGAGCTCCTTCAAGAATACTTCGAGGCCGTTACCTTCATAGCCTTGGCTCGCCGCCCAGGATTTTGCCGTGTGCCACACCGCTGCAGGACTCACCTCGCCGAAATGGAGGTGTGGGGAAAGGCGTGAGGTGTTCTCCTGGTCGGGACGATCCCGGCCGCTGGCGTAAGCGGTCAATGCCGTTTCCAAAAACACCTCAAGGCGGCTGTGCGCACCAGATTCTCCCGGCGTCCAGTTGTTACGGAGGCCTTCGGCCCAGTCGGGTTGCGTCGGGAGGAGGTTCCAATCACAAAGTCTGTCACTGCTCACTTCACTTCGGAACGAGTTTAGGTTGGTTGGTGCCGATAACGGCTTGCGCGGCTCTCCATATGCATTGAGCGCACGCCAAAACGGGGAATACACCTTGAAGGGATTGCCGTCCTTTGTGCGAATCTCGCTTGGATCGTGCAACAACGCGCCAGGGAAGCGCCGCACGTCTATCGCGCCCTCCCCACCAGTATGCTCGGTGTGAATGACCGCCTCGACCGAGGACGCCCAAGGTTCATATTGGCGGGAGAAGTAGACACCTGCCGCGCCGACTTCGCGGGCAAGTGACGGGACGACTGCGGCAGCCGCTCCGCGGTGCAAGACCAGCTTGATACCAAGGTCGGCGAGGCGGCTTGCGAGTTCCGTCAGACTGTGGTGCAGCCACCATCGGGAGGCCGCCCCCCGCGCCCAGCTGCCCGCCGATTCGTTGTCGAGCACGTACAGCGCAATTATTGGCGCGCCGGATTGTGCGGCTTTCGATAAAGCGACGTTATCGGCAAGGCGGAGATCCTGGCGGAACCATACAATGATTGGTCGTTTGCTCATGCTCGGCCTGGTTCAGCTGAGGGATCACTTGAAGCGGACGATAAAAACTATGCCCTAAACGTACAGAAGCGGCAGTCGGTTCAACGAACCGGCGGCGGCAACCTGCGTGCGTGCGTCATTGCCAGACTGCACAACGGCATGCGGCAGCAACGGGATAAAGCCGAAGTATCACTAGTTGAACAGGAGGTCGAAAATCGTTTTTTGCTTACGGCGCCGCTTGCGGTACTTGCGGTTGCGGCGGCTTTTATTTGGCTGTGCAAAGCCGAAGCCGCCGTCGTCGGCCCAAGGGGCCCAGGCCGGGCCGGAGGCGCGGCGGCGATTGCCGCGACGCCGCCGCGCCCTACGTGCAGACAATGCGGGGTCGGAGACGCCTTGACGCAGCTGGAATTGGTCGGTGACACCATCGACGCTTGCGATCGTCACTGAACCATTTTGCGACCAAGTCCATCCCGCAACCTTTTTGCCCATACGGTGCGGTTCGATCGCGACCACGCTGGAAGTACGCAAATCAATGATCGCGGCCTGTTCCATCTCTTCGGGGCCCTTAGGGCCTTCGATGACGCCGCTGTGGTAGGTGAGAACACCGATCTGGCGGAACGGCCTCTGCTTTTCTTCCCAGGAAAGCAGCCTTGGCTTGCCTTCACCCATCATTTCAAGCGGCACACGAACCTTTGGGAGCTGGCGGTTGACGGCGAAAAAGCGACCTCGATTGGTGACAACAAACCAGCCGGCGGTGCCTAGACCTTCAACGATGCGATCGCCTTCGACCGCTTCCGGGACACCAAGCCGGGCCATTGCATCGAGTGCGCGCTTGAAACCGGGCTTGGTATCGAGGGCCTTGCTGTAAGCCTTGACGGCGGACTTAGCGTTTCCGCGAGCTTCGTCGGCGACAGCTTTCGCCCACAAGACTTCCGCATTGCCGGCATCGAGCTTTGTGGCCGTCTGAATATCGCTGTTAGCGATTTCGAGCCGACCGGAGCGGATGTAAGCATAACCTCGGTAGGCGAAGGCGACAGCCGAACGCGGGTTCAACTCGATGGCCCGATTGAGATCAATGAACGCAGCTTCATGCACGTCCGCCATGGTGTGCGCCAGACCGCGTGCTTCGAAACCTCTGGCATCTTGCGGGCGCAATTCCATGAAACGGCTGAAGTCCGCGATGGCGGCTTCGAGCTGATCGGCCGACATATAGGCATTGCCGCGAAGCATGTAGGCTTCGGCATTCGAGACATCGAACGCGATGGCGCGGGACAGGTCTTCGATGGCATCGTTGAAATGGCCGACGCGGAGTTTGGCCTTGGCGCGGCTGCGGTAACCCGATGCGAAGCGCGTATCGGAACCGACGGCGCGGGAGAAATCACGAATGGCGGCATGCGGCCGGTCGAGTTTGAGATGAGCTCGACCACGCCCGGCAAGAGGTGCGGCGGCGGTTGGCAACAATGTGACGGCCTGAGTGAAGTCGCGGATCGCCTTCTCGGGCTTGCCGATCTGCATCATCGCGCCGGCACGGTTATTGTAAGCTGCGGCGTATCCTGGGGCGAGCACGATGGCGCGGTCAAAATCCTTCAAGGCTTCGCCGGGCAGCCCCAGGGCGAGGAGTAGATTGCCGCGGTTGTTATAGGTGGCGGCATACTCGGGAAAGAGTTCGACGGCCTTGTTGAAGTCTTCGATGGCTTCGCGCGTGCGGCCCATGCGGACGTAAGCTACACCGCGGTCGTTGAGAATCGTGGCGCGGCGGTCGTCGGCGAGAGAGCGATCACTCAAGGCGGTGGAGTAATGCTGAACAGCTTCGGTCGACTTGCCGCGCTGCAGTGCGAGAGCACCGTTGCGCACATAGAGCTGCGTCGTCTCACCGACGCGGGCGGCAAGAGGCGACGGCGCGGCGGCAAGGGCCAACGCCGAGGTCAATAATGCGAGCACTGCGGCAAGATGCGCAGGCTTGCTCATGGGATGCTCTCCGTCACAGCGGCTGCTTCGCGCTTGGACAGCGCAGATGTTCGTTCGGTCTTTATAGCAGCATTCGGCCCGATTTGTGTTGCATGGGGGCGGCAGGGTTGACCTCAGGTGAACGTGCGCCCGGGATTTTCTGGCACTAGCGCTCGGCCTCACGCTGTTCACGTTGTTTTGCATGAAGATGGCGCAGGACTTCAGGGACGATCTCGGACAGGTCTTCGGCGATCAGACCGGGTCCAAAGCGGTTCGCGCATTCGCCATGGATCCAGACGGCGGCGCAGGCGGCCGAGTGTGCGCTCTGACCCTGGGCAAGCAGGCCGGTGATGAAGCCTGCCAGGGCGTCCCCGGAGCCTGCGGTGGCTAGCCAGGGCGGAGCATTGGTGTTGATCTGAACAACGCCTGGTACCCACTCGCCGGAAGGCGCTGGCAGCGCGATCACCGTGTCAGCGCCTTTCAGCACCACGACGGCACTGCTCAACTTCGCGGCCTCCCGTGCGCGCTCGATCTTAGATCCCTCGATATCTGAAAACAGTCTTGAGAATTCGCCTTCGTGGGGTGTCAGCACGACTTGAGACGTGCCGGGACCAAGCATATCGTCCTCACGTTGCTTGATGGCCGCGAAGAGCTCGTGGCGGTCCTTTGCGTCTACGAACGACGTCAACGCGTCGGCATCGAGGACGAGGCCAGCATTGTGGGCCGCTAAGGCTTTGAAGACCATGGCGCGGGTCTTCTCGCCGACACCGAAGCCGGGACCAATCAGAACCGCGTTTTGGCGCTTGTCGCCCAGCAAATCCTCGAGGTGCTCAGCGGTATCACACGGGGTTAGCATGATTGCCGTGAGGTGGGCGGCATTTACCTGAAGGGCTTCGGATGGACTTCCCACAGTGACCAGACCAGCCCCGATGCGGAGCGCGGCCCGGGCGGCGAGGCGCGCAGCGCCGGTCGCGGCGGGCGGGCCGGACAGGATTAAGGCGTGGCCATAATCATATTTGTGCGCTTGAGCGTGCCGTTCCCGTATCGCATGTGCAGCTCGCCAGACGCCGTTCAGCTCGATATCGGATTTAACACCGCGTTGCGGGATCGGCTCACCACCTCTCAGCCGACAGATCGCTTCTTCCGGGATGCCGATATCCGCGAGAATGACTTCACCGCAGAGGGCGCGTCCGGGATAGATCACGTGACCGGGTTTCAGCCGGAAGAAGGTTACCGTGCAATCCGCCCGAAAAACGTGATCGCCAAGAGGTTCGCCGGTGGTTCCATTCAGACCGCTGGGGACATCGACGGCAAGCAAACCACAACGGCGCAGGGAAAGCTTTGTCTTCACAAGCTGAGCCGGCGCCCCCTCGAGGGGACGCGCAAGGCCGGCCCCGAAGACCGCGTCAATAGTCAGATCCGCGCTGGTCACAGCAGTACCGGCGCCGTCGAAAGCCCCCACCGCACCCATTGCCAGCCAGCGCTGGGCCATCTCGGCAGCGTCTCCCCTGAGTTTGCCGATATCGCCATATAGATAGACCGCGAGTTCGTAGCCGCGCTGCTTGAGATGACGTGCCGCGACGAAGCCATCGCCGCCATTGTTTCCGGGACCGCAGAGGATGACGATGCTCGCCCCCGCGTCAACCATCTTTTCAGCCTCGTCGGCGACCGCGCGGCCAGCATTCTCCATCAGGGTGAGGCTGGGCACACCGAGTTCGACGGCCAGCCGGTCGGCCTCGGCCATCTGCTCGTTGGTGAGGACTTCAAGCGGTGGCACTTTCATCGGCGATGAAACCTCGTACAAACCTTTGTAAGCAGTCGGATCAATGTAACGTTCAGCACGCAGCACAGCACTGTCTATTTTTCTATCATTCCGCCCGCTTTCTGGGCAGGGCTAGTAGCGCCCAGATTGTGCAGCGACCGCCGTAGTCGCGACAAGGCGTTCCAACCACTTAGTTTTATTTCCCATTCACCAATTGGCACAGGGCGTGCTAACCATCGCGCGATGACCGGACTGGTTGATAAAGTCAACCGGCTGGCCAATGGAGGTCCCAGGGAACCATGAAAAAGATCGAAGCAATCATCAAACCATTCAAGCTCGACGAAGTGAAGGAAGCACTTCAGGAAATCGGCCTTCAGGGCATTACCGTCCTTGAAGCGAAGGGGTTCGGCCGTCAGAAGGGACACACTGAGCTCTATCGCGGCGCCGAGTATGTCGTTGACTTTCTACCCAAGGTGAAAGTTGAAGTCGTGCTTGGAGACGAGATGATCGACAAGGCCGTCGAGGCGATCCAAAAAGCCGCAAAAACCGGCAGGATCGGCGATGGCAAGATTTTCATCTCAAGTGTTGAAGAGGCGATCAGGATCAGGACCGGAGAAACTGGTTCCGAGGCCATCTGAAACTAGGCTCTGATCCAGCGCTTACACTTCCCGCCGTCGAACACCACGCTCGCGAATTACCTCCGCAAATTGATCCAACTTGCTCCAACCCGGGGAGACTTTATGAAAACCGAAAGCGATGTCGTCCAGCTCATCAAGGACAAAGACGTAAAATTCGTAGATTTCCGGTTCACTGATACGCGCGGCAAGATGCAGCACGTGACCGCAGACGCTTCCTGCATCGACGAAGAACTGCTGAGCGAGGGCTATGCCTTCGACGGCTCCTCGATCGCCGGTTGGAAGGGCATCGAAGCCTCCGACATGCTGCTGATCGCCGATATGGAGTCGGCTCATATCGATCCGTTTTTCGCGCAGACCACGTTGGCCCTCTTCTGCGATATCCGTGAGCCTTCGACCGGTCAGGCCTATGAGCGCGATCCACGTTCGATCGCCAAGAAGGCCGAGGCCTATATGCAGTCGAGCGGTGTCGGCGACACGGTATACTTCGGCCCCGAGGCCGAATTCTTCATGTTCGACGATGTGCGCTTCAGCGCCGAGCCTTACAACACCGGCTTCCGCGTCGACTCGACGGAACTGCCGTCAAATATGGGCACCGAATACGAGATGGGCAATCTCGGTCACCGCCCGCGCACCAAAGGCGGCTACTTCCCCGTGCCGCCGATCGACAGCGGTCAGGACATCCGTTCCGAGATGCTCGCAGTGATGGCCGAGATGGGTGTTTCGGTTGAAAAACACCACCACGAAGTCGCGGCCGCTCAGCACGAGCTGGGCATCAAGTTCGCGCCAATCAAAACCGTCGCCGACCACTTGCAGATTTACAAGTACGCGATCCACAACGTGGCGCAGGCGTACGGCAAGACCGCTACCTTCATGCCGAAACCGGTGTTTGGCGATAACGGTTCGGGCATGCACGTCCACCAGTCGATCTGGAAGGGCGGTCAGCCGATGTTCGCAGGCGACAAATATGCCGACTTGTCGGAAAGCTGCCTGTTCTATATCGGCGGCATCCTCAAGCACGCAAAGGCTATCAACGCCTTCGCCAACGCTTCGACGAACTCCTACAAGCGCCTGGTGCCCGGCTATGAAGCTCCGGTCCTGCTGGCCTATTCGGCCCGCAACCGTTCGGCCTCCTGCCGCATCCCCTACACCACCAGTCCGAAAGCAAAGCGCGTCGAGGTTCGCTTCCCGGATCCGACAGCCAATCCGTACCTGGCCTTCGCAGCGATGCTGATGGCGGGTCTTGACGGGGTAAACAACAAGATCCATCCCGGCGACCCGATGGACAAGAACCTCTACGACCTACCGCCAGCAGAACTCGCGGAAATCCCGACAGTGGCTGGCTCGCTGCGTGAAGCCCTCGAGAGCCTCGATCAGGACCGCGAATTCCTCAAGGCCGGCGGTGTGTTCTCCGACGACATGATCGATGCCTACATCGAACTCAAGATGGAAGAGAACATGCGCTATGAGATGACGCCGCATCCGGTCGAGTACGACCTCTACTACTCGGTCTAAGCGGCACCGATTACTGCGGCCGACTCCAGCTCACGGAGCTGCGGCTGTCGAATACTCCACAGCGGCCCGGGCGAACGCCCGGGCCGTTTCTTTGTTTATATTCACCAGTAATTCGAGTGGCTTTCGGAAAGGCCACGCAATTGATTGTTAAAGGCAATTGAGCTGATCTAAGAATGGTCAACTGAAACGTCGACAAGCGAAGGTCAGGGCGCGACGTTTGCGCCGCAAAAACGAATTGGGATTGACATCGAAACGGCATCGGCGCACCATCTTCCTAAAGGATCAAGAAGGAGGTCTAAGAAAATGCTTCCACCTGGTCGAATTTGAGGACTGACAACTCAGCGAGCTATTCGCTGCAGTCGCAGTCCAAACAGACATTTCTGAAATTGCGCGGGCCAAGGTCGATTCACCCGTAAGTTTCGTATGCTGCAAACGCGGATACTCGACAGCACGTAGCAGCGATTTATTTCTGCCATGCGCGCTGCTCCGAGATGAGCGGAACGGATTGACCGAAGCCTGACATGACCTGATGTAATCGGGCCCGGCGTATAATAGGTGAGAAAACGACAGCGCATTGTTCCAAGGAGTTCGGCGCCCATTTAGAGATGGGGCGAATTCAAAAATTGGACGGCCGCGCAAAGAAACTCACTTGAAATTAAAACGCCAATCCCATTGCAACGATGGAGCCCGGGGGGTTGAAAGATCCCCACGGGCTCTTGATTTTTAATGATCTCAATAAAAAACCCTTATAGATTTAGCGAATACACACTCGACCCAAGGATGTGCCCAAGCGCCCGGCTTCGCTGCGCGCTCAACCATTCGCGGCGCGCAACGCCCGGGGTAGAACTTCGGCGAATAGTTCGACTTCGGTATCTATACCTGCCGTGACTCGGATGCAGCGGTTTAGGGGTGCGGTGCCGGGCATTCTAATGAATACGTCGCGAGCCAGGGTTTCTTCGAGGATGCGACGGGCGAATGCTGCGTCACGTCCGCAATCAATGGCAACGAAGTTGGTCGCGGATGGCAGGGCGGCAAGCGCGTTATCGGCAGCGACGCGGGTGATACGCGTTCGGGCCCGTGCGATGAGACCAACAGCATGGGTGAGATAGTCCTGGTCCTGTAAGGCTGCGAGTGCACCGATCTGACCAACGCGGTTGATGCCGTAGTGGTTACGGACCTTGTCGAAGGCCGCGATAAGGCCCGCCTCGCCGACGCAGTATCCGATCCTTGCACCGGCCATTCCGTAGGCCTTGGAAAAGGTGCGGTAACGCAGTACTTGCGGATTTGCCAAGTCGATTGGGGACAGGGTGCCTGACGGGGCGGTATCGCAATAGGCCTCGTCGAGAAGCAAAAGCGTCGTTGGGGGTAGATCCGCAATGAGAGCTTCAATCTCGCTGGCCGACCACCAGGAGCCCATTGGATTATCAGGATTTGAGACGTAAAGGACCTTCGCGTTTTCGGCACGGGCAACATCAAGCAGAGCAGCAAGATCTTCCTTGTCCTTGCGGTAAGGCACTTTGACCAAGCGGCCGGCGTGTCCGGTTACATGATAGTTGAACGTCGGATAGGCACCGTCCGACGTCACAACGGTGTCGCCGCGTGCAAGGACAAGGGCGCAGGTGAGACCCAGCAGCCCGTCGATGCCTTCGCCGACCACGACGTTGCCGACACCAGTTCCAAGGAAGACGGCGATCGCTTCGCGCAGCTCGTGGCTCTCCGGATCGGCGTACATCCAGTTGCCGTCCACCGCCACGCGCATGGCTGCGCTGGCTGAAGGCGCCGGACCGAAGCCGCTTTCGTTTGCTCCGAGGCGGGCGCGAAAAGTGCTGCCACGGACGCGCTGCAATGCCTCTGGGCCGACGAACGGGATAGTGTCGGGTAAATCCGCGGCGTGCGCGGTAAGAAACCTCGATGATGCATGCGTCATATCAAGCACAGCTCCGCCAACTCACGACGCATCTTAGCCGGCATGCTGGCCACCTGTGAATTGGTTGCAGAGCCAAGATCGAGGGGAGCATCATCTGCTGTTAGATAGCGCCAACCCTGGAACGCGCGGCGGGGCGTTGGGCGGACGGGTGTCAGCTCGGGATCAAGGAGCAAGAGACAGCAGCGCCGACCGTCCTCCTTGGTTCCTTCTTCGAACCCGACAAGGCGCTGGCGGACCTGTATCACTCCCTTGATGACCCAGTAGAGCGAACCACCGTCAAGCAGTTCGTCGGTACGCTTGGGGGCTTGATAGGTTGTATGAGCGAGCTGCTGTGGCGGGCGCTGGCGCCGTGCTCTTTCGAGCCGGTCCGCCTGCCAGCGAGCCAAATCCTCGATCGAGTGCGCTCCAACGCAAAGCTTGACAAGGTTGAGTGTCATCGCGCCGCTTTTTCGTCGTTCGGTTGCCGTGCCAATTCGCTACGAATATCGATTAAGAGCCGATGCCCAGGCCGGTTGCAAGTTACAGTGGCAATTGAAGCGTGGATCACCAAACGCACCAGGGCGTTGTGCAAATCCGGCAACGGAGGTTTGCCTGTTGATTCGGAATCAAAGTACACATTGAACCGATCCGGCGTAGGTATGAATTGCCAGCTTGCAGGCAACCGCGGCAGACCGCTTCGACAGGGCACGCCTTAATGCCCTAGTTGGGTCTGATTTGTCAGAACACATTCAGCATCACTCACAGCGCTGGAGAGCATTCCCATTAAGATAATCGGGCGATTTGCGCCAAGCCTCCTCCTCATCGGTTGGATCGGGTTGCTTAGCGGATGCGCCGCTACAAACGCTCCAACGCTGAACACCGGTAATCTCAACAATACCGAGGAAGAGCTCAGCTGCGGGCGCATTACCGGACGCATGAAGGTGTGGATCCTCAGCGTGCGCAGCGAGAGTTCGAGAACGAGCACGTCGTTGCTGTCGCAGGGATTGCAGTTCTTCGGGACCGGTGTGGGGATGACCGCGGGTTCGGCAGCCGATCCTGACGGCACCGTGGCAAGTAAGCTCGCCCAGCTTGAAAGCTACAACAACAAGCTGAAGGAAATGGGCTGCAAGAGCTATGATCTACAGGCGGAGCTACAGCAGACCGACATGAGCATCATGCCGCGGCCGCAGTAGGCTCAGGTTTTCGGGCTCGGGAACAGGTCGTTTGTGCGTCCGGTGAGCCAGTAGCCGATAAGGCCGATCCATTCGCGGACACCAAGGTCAAGGCGCTCAAGGCCCGAAGGAATTGACGAGAACATACGTAAAAGATCACGGGCGTCGCGAGTGCGATAGTCAACGGGAGCGGCCGTAACATCGAAGCCCGCGGCACGGAAGGTCCCGATTGACCGCGGCATGTGGTAGGCCGAGGTGACAAGCAGCCAACGCTCGCCGGGTTTCGGCGCCAGAAGCTCTCGGGTCAATGTTGCATTCTCATGGGTGTTACGGGACTTTGATTCCAGAACAATGCGTTGCGGAGGGATGCCAACGTCTTGCAAGAATTGGCCGACCGGACCGGCGGCATCGCTGCCCCAGGCCAGCAGCCCGCCGACACCTCCGGTGAACACAACCTTCGCCTGCGGCCAGCGCCGGGCCAGACGGACACCCTCGGTCAGTCGTTCGGCAGCTTCATTGATTGCCAAGCCGTTCCGACCGGCGCTAACCCAGCCATCCTCAAATCCACCCAGAATGATGATCCCGGCCACAGGATCGGTTGCGGCGGGAAGGGATTCGCCGGCAAAACGTTGCTCGAGTGGCAGCACGAGGTAATTGCTGATCGGCAGGAAGCCACCGGCCAACAACAAAAACAGGCCGCTGAACGCTAGAGTGAGCCCGAGTTTGCGAAAACGGGTTAGCGCCAAGATGAGAAGCCCAGAGAGCAGTATGATCGCGAACAATGAGGATGGCTGTGCCACGAGCCAGAAGACCTTGGAAGTGAAGGGGAACATTGGGAACCGCCGCGTGAACAGATCGAATAGGCGTTGTTAGCACCAGCGAAAAGGCGGCCTTGTGACAAACGAGCCGCGTAAGAAACCGCGCAGAAGACTTCGAAGTCCGGTTTCGTTATAGAATTCCGTCAAGGAGAACCACACCCGATGGATGATAGCCAAGATGTGACCGCACATGGACCGACTGCGACACCCTGGCCACCGATCCTGATCGCCGTGGCGGTGCTTGCCGCCGTGTTGCTTGGTTATCTTGCCCCGCTGCCATGGCCTGGGCTCGACGATTGGCCCGCTCGGGTGGTTGGTATCACAATCGGCGCTGCCGGTCTGGCGCTGGTCTTATGGGCGATCTCTACGCTGAACCGGCATAAAACGGCAGTAATGCCGAATAAGGGTGCGAGCAACCTGGTCACCAGTGGGCCGTTCAGCTGGGTCCGCAACCCGATTTACCTCGGTGACGTTCTCATTTTTCTGGGAGTGGCGGAGGTAACGAAGAACATCTGGTTCGTGGTCCTCGGGCTGGTCTTCGCCGGCCTTGTCACCTGGCTTGCGATCCTGCCGGAAGAACGCCATCTGGAAGCGAAATTCGGCGACGAATATCGCGCGTACAAGGCCAAGACCCGCCGTTGGATCTGACACTGGCAATAGGGACCCATGAGCCGCGATTACCCCGAAAAAGAGCGAGAATTCATTGAGAGTCTCAAGGCCGACACCGGCCGCGACCTCGGTGAATGGATGAACGCGATCGGCGCGCAGAATCTTGCCCACCGCAACGATATTATCGACTGGTTCCGTCAGCAGGGTTTTTTGTTCTCCTGGGCCTCCTGGCTTGAGCGCATTCACCATAACGGCGGTAAGCCAATTTATTATGATGAAGCGGCACCAAAACCACCGGTGCCGTCGGCACCAGAAATTCGCAAGGAGACACCGCCAGAAGCCGCGCCGCCGGCTGTTAAACTCCGCATTGTGAAGACGCCTCCACCGCCACAGTCGGCACCGCAAGCAGCGCCGACAAGCCCAACCGCGAGCATTCCTGGCAGCAGCGGGCTAACAACCGAAGTCAAGGCGGTAATCGCCTCGGCAAAAGCCTACGCGCCGCTTGCCGGGTTCTTGATCAGGAGAGTCAGCGAAGCCATTCCAGACACCCGGTTCGAGGCGGGGCGATTGCACGTTGCCATGCACACCGGGCCTGACCCGTTCGCGCTTTTGGCAATCGGACCCAAGGACCTTAAGCTTGCATTCGCCGGCCCGCCAGGAGTGCACGAGGCGCCTTGTGAAAAAGCTCGCCTGGCAAACCTGGGTGCGGCAATGCCAGCGGGCTTGACGCATATGATCCGTTTGACGGATGCGCGGCAAATTGATCAGGCTTTTGTGGACAGGCTGCTCGAGGCTAGATACCTCGTCTACAGATGAAATAAAAAACCAAGCTATTTCAATCATTAGGTGTCATTTCGGTGGATACTTGTTTGCCAATCGCGACGTCAACAACCATGTGATTGCCATCATCGCGTGATTAAAGATCATTTGGTCGGAGGTCACTTTTATGAGGCTTTACAATCGCGGTCTTGCGCTGCCGGCGGCGTGCTCCATGGCACTGCTGATGACGGCTGGCATCCCGGCGACGGCCCAAACCACCTATCGCGATACGATTGGCGAGCTGATGGGTCAGGTCACCGGGAATGGTGCGGCGACCGCCGATGAAAAGAAACCGGCCCCCGATCCGCGAGAGAACGACAAGTCCTACCGCCAAGCCCGCGACCTCATGCAGGCAATCGACGCGATCCTGCAGGATACCGCAAAGCACCGTTCCGACGCGCGCAAACTGCCACGCAAGGACGAGTTCATCGTTACGCCCTTGTGGACTGAAACCCGCGAAGATCGTGAGAGCCGAATCCGGGCACTGCTCGACAGCGCCCTCGGCATCGTCACGGATGCTCCTGTTGTTGAGGTGCAAAAGAAAGTCGAAGGGCTGCGGCGCAATATCCGCGACCTCGAAGACAACATTGTCCATCTCAAGGAAAAGCAGCTGACGGCTCCTGAGGATGGCATGCTGCCCGGGATGCTGACCGATACGGTCGCCAGCCTGGCGACTGAAATCAAGGACGCCGAAGAGCGCATCGACAAGAACAGAGCCGAGATCGCCGCCGCCAAAACGGAGATCCGCACGGCCCTCGTGGAGTCAGGAATCGAACTTGGCGACGGCCAAATCGACCTTTTGCTCGACAGTGTACTTTCAGGCGACTTGCTTCGGCTTGTCGCGGCATTCAATGCGGCCAAGCTCATTGACTCGCAACTCGCCGACCGGCTGTCCGCCAGCGGCGACAACATGAAAGCGGCACGTAAGTATTTCGCGATGCACGCGGCGCTGTTCGCTATGCTTGTGCAAGCGCAACAGGCAATGATCGACAAAATCGACCAGAATTACATTCCAAAGCTGGATGCCATTCTCAAAGACATCCGATCGGCCAATTCTAAAACTCGTCGATTGCTGAAGGGTGGCGGCAACCGCCCCGATCAGATCCGTGCGCTCAATGGTAACTTAAAAAGCCAGAAGATTGCTGAGGAAGCGGCACGCGGATACCGCCGTTACCTGGCACAGCAGCGAGAGCAACTGGCGCGGGCACGGTCACGCGCGACGCACGATTTGAACATTGCGGACAATACCTTCGAAACGGTGGAAGCCAGCTTCCAGCTGCGCTCATTGATGCGGGATTCGGCAGCCTCGTTCGAAGCAATTCAAAAGCTCGAAGCGCCGACCTTCGATCAGATCTTCAAGAATGAAGAGTTGCGCAAGGAATTCGAAAACTTAACCCGCAAGCTTGATATCCCGACGAGTTGAATCTCGGCTATTGGATTAGCTCCTCAAAAGACCGCAACTGAAGCCTTGCGTGCGGCACTTGCAACGCAATCGACCCGAGCATTTCCGGCCCTGGATCAAAGTCGAGGAGCGTCCATGCGCGAGCGGCTTCAGTATTGTTGTCGATCGCTTTAATGCGCGCCGGTTCATCAGGATTGAGCGCCACTTGGAAGCTGTCTAGACCGCGCGCGATGCCCTCGCCGGTGGCCTTCAAGAACGCCTCCTTGCGGGTCCAGCACCTGAAGAAGGCCTGCTGCTGCTGAGTTTCGGGTAGGGAGTTGAGTTCAGCGACCTCACTCGCGGCAAAGAAACGTTGTGCAAGACCGTCATGGACGATGCGGACGGACTCGATATCAATTCCTAGCGGACTCGTTCGGCAGACACCCAGCGCAGCCGTTCCGCCAGAATGACTAAGATTGAAGTGTGGTCCCCGCATTGGAGCACGGAGGAAGGGTTTTCCGGCCGTTGTCGCGGTGAAATTCAGCGCGTCGGGCGGATCCCCGATGTCGTGAGCGAGGATCTGGCGCAGACGGCCACGGCCGACGATAAAGCGATGCTGGTGTGCTGGATCAAGGAAACGCACGGCGCGGGCCAACTCATCTTGCGACAGGGTCGATCGCAGTTGCTCGACGACTGTGTCGTCTTGATCGATTTGGAAAACCCAGACCTCGACCAAATGCTCTGCGCCGCGTTCGTACGGGGCTGCGTTTTCGTAGGTCGCAGTCATCGCAGATACGGCGCTGCCGGCTTAGAGTTCTCGGGGCCGGAGTGATGCCAGCTCGTTGTGCTGGCAGCTGGTGGCAGGCTGTAGGACCGCGGCGTCTCCGCGCCATCTGAACGAGCCGTCGTTTTCTTCCATGGCAAAACCTCCTCCTCCACTGCAGCAGGCTTGGCGACTGCGGGCTTCGGGCGCGGGTTTGAGGTTTTCTTCCTCGTCGTTCGATTTGGGATGCTGCGATCGCGGGGCGCGGGCGCGATGAGTGTCACCGGAAGGGCTGCCGCCGAACCAGGTGCCGGTTCGGCGTTCGTCCCGCGTAACATGGATATCGCTCCATAGAAGGGCATCAGGCGCGGCACCGTACGGCTGTTGGCCAGCTTCGACGCGACCGTGTCACGATACTCAGCGACGAGTCCGCTGCGCGCTATCAAAGGTGTGCGATGGCGCAGATGCACGACCTTGAAGCCTCTATTTTTCAGTCCTTCGAGGATGGCGGGCAGAGCCTTGGCCGTCCCGGGCTTAATGTCGTGAAAGAGCAGAATGCCACCACCCCGGTTTTCCACGCGCTTCAGAGTTAGACGGATTAGTTCGTCGGGGTTGGCGATGAAACTGTCATCAGAGACAACGTCAACTGTGAAGGTGGCAACGCCGCGTTTTTGCAGGTAGCCGAGCAGCGCCGCGGAATCGTTCAATCCGGTAAAGCGAAAGAATGGGGCGATACCGCCTCCCGTCGCTGCATCCAGCGCCGCAAATCCGCGCTCGATTTCGTCCTGGGCACGCTTTGCCGGCATTTTTGGAAGTTGGCGCGGGTGCGCCCAGGTGTGGCCGCCAAGGGTATGACCACGGGTGATGATGTCGCGGGCGATATCAGGATAAGCGACCGCCATCTTGCCGACGGAAAAAAACGTGGCGCTTGTACAATGGAGTTCAAGCGTATCCAGGATGCGGGGCGTCACCCAGGGGCTGGGGCCGTCATCAAAGGTCAGCACGACCTCCTTAGGACGCAGGAACGAGGGCTCGCGCTGTTGCTTGGTCAGCCCCCCAAAAATGGGGCCGCCGCTGGTGTCGACTTCAACGATGCGTTCAAGCCCAATCGCACGCTCTGGATCAGCACAATCGCTGGCGATTGCCGGAGCGGCAATGAGCGCGCAGGCAGCTGAGATCGATGCGGCTATTAGGCCTCGCATACAGGGTCCCTTGTGGTGCCTCTGGGAAAAGGCGACGCGGTCCAAATAATCATCTAAACGCAAGTTTAGCCGATCAGAAGGCCGGTTGATGGCGTTTTCAAAGCGTTAGTCTGACCGCTGGAGCTTAAAATTGTATTCATACGTGAGCGCAGAAGAAGCCACCCGCCCCACTCGACAGCCTGTCTTTGCCAGCTAAATGACCTGGTAAAAATTAGTTGTTGAACAATTCGCGACGCCAGTCTTCTTGAAACGCGCCTTCTAGGGCGACAGAATTGCTGGTGTCTGAAGGCGGGTTGGCCTTCTTGGCTTTCCTCGGCCGATTTGCTCAGAACTCGAACTGTCTCTGGCCCGCGCTTCGTGTAGCTCCTCAATGGGCGGACGCGGTAGCCCGGAACGCTCTGGCAGCGGACCTTTGAAGAGCCCCGGAGGTGTGATTTTCAATGGCACGGCGACGGGAAACTCATCCGGGCTGGATACAGGCCAAACGATAGAGCGTGAAGCCAGGGGACGGCTTGAAGCGATTTTTTTACGCCGGTTCGCCTCACGCTTCGCCATCTGATCGTATTTGGCCATTGTCGTGGCAGGATTCTTCGATACGAGGTGCACGACCTTGTAGCCGCGCGCGGCCAGCTCATCGAGCAGCATCTTCACGCCGCTAGCGGTGGAGCGCTGAATATCGTGGAACAGCAGGATGCCCTTGCCCAGTCGCTTCAGACCGGCCAGCGTGCGCCGGACCATGACCGAGCCAGAGCGCGTGCGGAAATCGACAGAATTGACATCGATTGAGAAGATGCCCTGTCCGCGCTCTTTCAGGTGCGCCTGCATGCGGCGCGGGTCGCTCAGGTAGGGAAAGCGGAAAAACGGCGCCACCGGTTTGCCGAGGGCCATCGAAATCGCGCTCACCCCAAGTTCGATTTCCTTTTCCGCCGAGGAATATCCGAGGCGGCCCTGCATCTTGTGCGACCACGTGTGGGTTCCGATCGTGTGACCACGCCGGTCTATTTCACGAACCATTTTTGGATCTACCAGCGCCATGCGGCCGACCATGAAAAACGTCGCTTTAGTGCAGTGGGCTTCAAGAGCGTTGAGCACGGCGGTGGTCTTCGGCCGCAGGGGGCCGTCGTCGAATGTCAGCACGACTTCGCCGGGCTTGAGGAAGTCAATATCCTTGTACTGCATATTGCCGAAGCGTAGTCCGCCCGTCGTGTCGACTTCCAGAACCCGCGAAACGCCTAAAACGCCCGAGCGCTCGGAACACGAGCGCTTCGCCGCATGAACCGGCTCGGCAGCGACCGCACTGAGCCCCGCCACTGCTGCCAGCGCAGCCAAGACGGCTGTCGCAATCCGCATCATTCCGTCGTCCCTCACCCTGTCATCGCCAGCTGGCGCTTGCTCTTGGGAAATCCCTGATACGCTTATTATCGGGACATTACGAAATAACTCTGAACGAAACACAGCTTTTCGGGCCACACAGTGTTGCTTTGTCGTCCATATGATGCGTCTCCGCCTCAGAGTGTGCTACCCACGCAGTCGTTTCATTGACAAGCGTCATAGTTGGACCGGGCTTGTGTCAACTTGCCCGCAACTCGAGTTGCAAGGACTGGTGAGGCATGGAATCTCGCACTGACGAGGCGGTGGACAGAGAAAAAGAGCGACACGAGGCGGTCAGCGGCCTCGTTCACGCGCTCTCCGATACCCTGGAGGCCGGCGATACCGAGGGCATCCGGCAGCTGACGGCTGACGTGCGCGCGCCCGATCTTGCAGAGGCGATCGAACTGCTGCCGCAGGAGCAGCGGGTTGAGCTCATCCAGAACCTCGGCGAGGACTTCGACTTCGACGTATTCTCGGAGCTTGACGAGACGGTCCGTGACGATCTGTCGGTAGAGTTGCCGAACGAACTTCTGGCTAAGGCGGCCACGGAACTCAATTCAGATGATGCCGCCTACCTTTTGGAGAACCTCGAAGAGAGCGATCGGCAGGAGATCTTCGAGCAGATCCCCTACGAGGAACGGGCGGCTCTTGAGCGTAACTTTGAATATGGGGACGAGACTGCCGGACGCCTCATGCAGTCCGACTACGTGGCCGTCGCGCCGTTCTGGAGCGTGGGCCGCGTGATCGATTTCATGCGTGAGAGCGACGAACTGCCGGATACTTTTTCAGAGATCTTTGTCGTCGATCCTGCCTTCAAAGTGCTTGGTGAGGTGCAGTTGTCGCGGCTGTTACGCACCAAGCGGCACGTCAGCGTAGTGGAAATCATGAACCCGGACCTGCATCCGGTGCGCGCAACCGAGGATCAGGAAGAAGTTGCCCGGCAGTTCCGCAAGTACGACCTCGTGACGGCGCCTGTTGTCGATGAAAACGATCGCCTGGTCGGTGTAGTAACCGTTGACGACGTCGTCGACGTTATCCATGAGGAAGCTGAAGAAGACATGCTGGCGTTGGCTGGTGTCGGTGACGAAACGCTGGCTGACAGCGTCTACTCGACCGTGCGCTCGCGAGCCCCGTGGCTGATCGTCAACCTGGGAACCGCCATCCTGGCCTCGTTGGTTATTCAGATGTTCGATGCCACGATCGCGCAGATGGTGTCTCTCGCCGTCTTGATGCCGATCGTCGCGTCGATGGGCGGGAATGCGGCGACGCAAACCATGACCGTGACAGTGCGGGCGCTGGCGTTGAACAAACTGTCGCGTGTCAACGCGCCAAAGGTCATCACGCGTGAAACCCTAGTTGGCATCGCCAACGGACTGATCTTGTCGGGGATCACTGCGGCGGTCACATTCTTCTGGTTCGGCTCCGGACCGCTGGCCATCGTCATTGCGATGGCGATGGTCGTGAACCTGTTGGTGGCAGCCGTGGCAGGTATCCTAATTCCGATCGCGATCGACTGGTTCAACCTCGATCCGGCACCGTCGTCGGGTGTTTTCGTGACTACCGTCACCGATGTGATCGGGTTCTTCGCATTCCTCGGATTGGCGTCGATCTGGTTGTTGTGAGTGGCGCGGCTTCGTTGCCAGCTCCTTACCGTTGATGGCGAAAGAACAATTTTCGACATAGTTCCGGGGCTTGGACGAAGAGTAGGCCTTGAGCCTCTCAGCTGCCGAACACTATTTACGCATTTCCACGGCGTTAGCGTCGATGGTGTAGCCAGTTTCTGCTAGGCCGGTGGGCGTGATCTTGGCGGCCAGTTTGCCGGTGACGTAGACGGGGTCGAACAGGCCACCGATCTTGAAGCCGTTTTCCGCTTTGACATAAATGATCTGATTGGCAGGCGGCGGCGGTACGTGGATACAAGCACCGACGAAGGGCACCAGTAGAAACTCCGTGATCTTGGTGGCGTTGAAATCGAGCGGCACGACGTAACCGCCAATCTTCACGGTCTCACCGTCGAGTTCGGTCTTGATCTCTGGCGGCTTGCTGGTTTTCCGTTCTGCCGGGCGGGACATCCATTTGGCCTCGGGTATCCGTGGCGGTGGCGCGCCAGCCATATCCTCCGGGCGCGATCTCACATCGTAACTGTCCAGATAGGTGGAGCCGCTGTTTGAACTGGCGCCGCGCGGAGAGAAGAAGGTTTTGAGGCGCTTCTTTTCGGTCGTCGGCGTTTTCGGGACAAGATCAGCCCAATTCAACACCCGGGGAGCCTCGGCTGCTGACGGCAACGCCGTGGTGGCAATAGCTAATCCAACGAATAGGGCTCGTGCGGAGCGGCTCATATTTCGGCACCTTCTTACGTTTCGACCAGCGGGAACATTATCCACGGCGCGGTTGCGAAACCATGTCGCCGGCCATCACATCTCTGGCAACAATCCGTTAGCCATGGTTCAGACACGTACGGTCATGCCATCGGCGAGCGATCGGCGGTAAGCCAAAATCGCAGGCCCTAGACCGGCGATCAATCCCGCCAAAACGATGACCAACAGGGTTGTCATTTCCCACGATGTCGGGGCGGAAATATCTAGATTCAAACCGTAGAGCCGGTCGACAATAGGGCGGACGAAGAAGAGACCTGCGTAGAGCAGGACCGTTCCAAGGATAACGCCGGCAAATGTCAGGACGCCAGCTTCGGTCGCCAAAAGCCCCAAAACAGTGGCCGGTCGGGCACCGACGGAGCGCAGGATCGCCATCTCGCGGCGACGTTCATTGAGCGTTGTTAGAATCATGGTGACCATGCCGAAGAGCGCGGTCGCCACGACCATTGCGGAGACCACGGCGAGGGCTGTCTCGGCGACTCCGACAAGCCCCCAAAGTTCCTGCAAAGCCGCGCCCGGCAGGACCGCGGACAGCGGCTCCTGCGGATACTCGTTGATGGCCCGTTGGACGCGGAATACGGCGAGCCGGGACTTCAACCCGACAAGCGCCGCGGTGATCGCCTGGGGCTTAAGATCCATTGCGCGGACCTGGTCGGGGGAGATGCTCTGCCCGGGTATGGGTGCCCCCTGCTGCCAATCGATATGGATTGCCTCGATGGCCCCCAGGCCGACGTGAACCGTGCGGTCAACAGGAGTGCCTGTCTTTTCAAGAATTCCCGCAACGCGAAAAGGCTTGTCGGCATGGTCGAGGAAGGAGACGGAGCCGAGACCGTGTCCGATGACGATCTTGTCGCCGACGTTGTAGCCAAGCACGCTTGCTACATCGGCACCGACAACAGCATCGAATAGATCCTCGAAGATTTCACCTTGCGCGAACTTCAGCTGCTGCTTGCCGCGATACCGGTAGTGCTCGAAGTAATCCGGCGCCGTCCCTAGAACACGAAAACCCTTATGGCTATCACCCAGCGAAAGCGGGACGGTCCAAGCAACATCGGGGTGGCTTGCGATATCTTGATAGCTCTTCCAGGTGACGTTGTTGGTGGCGTTGCCGATACGAAAGACAGAGTAGAGCAATAGCTGCACACCGCCTGAGCGGGCGCCGATGATGAGATCGGTTCCCGAAATCGTATCGGCGAAACTCTGGCGAGCGCCATTGCGAACCTTTTCGACGCCGAGCAGCAGCATTACCGAAAACGCGATAGCCAAGACCGACAACAAAGCCGTTAACCAGCGGGCCTGTAGGGACTGAAGCGCGAGGCGGAGGACAATCATCAGGCACCGCGCTCCATCTTGGCGAAGTCCTCGAGGCGAACCACGTGCGTGAAGTTCTCAGCGAGTGTCTCATCATGACTGACCATAATCAGCGTCGCGCCCGCCGTGGCGATATCGCCAAACAAAAGCCTAAGGAATTCCTTTTGACGACCGCGATCGAGCGATGAGGTCGGTTCGTCCGCTATGATGATTTCAGGTCCGCCGATCAGAGCCCTTGCTGCAGCCACCCGTTGCTGTTGGCCGACGCTGAGGCTCGCCGCACGGTGGTTAGCAACCTCATCGGAGGGAAGCCCGAGACGAGTTAAAAGTCGCGCCGCTTCCTGCGCCTGGCTGCTCGTTCGCTCCACGTTTTTACGGCGTTGCTTGGAGAAGCTGAGCGGCAACAGAACATTGTCGATGACCGTGCCGTACGGCAGCAGATTGAACATCTGGAAAATGATGCCGAAGTGCTCAGCACGGAAGCGGTCACGGGCCGGCCCCGACAGCTTTGTGATGTCGGTAGCGAGAATGTCGATGTTGCCTCTTTGCGGCGTCACGATGCCGGCGAGCAGAGACAGTAGCGTCGACTTTCCGCCGCCGGACGGGCCGAGCAGCAGCAGTCTGTCGCCAGCACCGACGCTGAAGCGATCGACGCTCAAGGAAAAACGCGGACGGCCCGGCCAGGTGAAGTGAACGCCTTTCATTGTGACGACAGGGACAGTCCCACCGTCGGCGTCAGCGAGGACGCTATCGGGATTGGTTGTTGCCTTCTCACGCTGAATGGCGCACCCCCGGGTTAGCTCTGAAACGCAACTTAGATGACGCCGCCAAGATCGAGCTTGGGCTTGGCGCGGGTTACTTCATATTGCGCCTGGCCTTTGGCCGTGACGACATTGACTTCAAGCTCCTCCGCGTTCTCGAAGGCGCCGAAGTAGGCAAAGTCGACTGTGGTCAGCTTGTCTGGCGCAGCGCAGCTCAGCTCGAAGCCGGCGTGGAATTCAGCGTGCTCGGATTTGACGTGCTTTTCGAGATGATCATCGCCGTCGTCATGATGCCCCGCATGCTTGCCGTGGTGCTCCGCATGATGCTTGGCGTGATCCTCATCTTTTGTGTAGTGGGCAAAGGAGCTTGTTAGCTTGCAGCCTGCCGCGTCGGGCAGACGGAACAGGCTGAGGGGCATAGAGAGTTTTTCTTTCGCGGCCTTCAGGACGGCTTTGTCTTTGTCGGACTTGGCTGCGTGTTCGAAGCCGACGATATCGGCGCCTGGCACGCGCAGCTCAAAACCCACTGTTTTTCCTTCGACGGCAATGTTGAGGCTACCGTGACCATGCTCGTGGGCGTCCAATTCCCGACGCTGTTCGGCATTGGCGGCAGCGAGGGGGATGACAAGCACACTGGCGGCGCACAGAAGACGGATTCGCATCAGCTCGGTCCTTTTAGGTTCATGAGGCCAAGAAGCTCTAGCCGGCAATTGTGGCAGTGTGGTTATGAGCTTGCGGCGACTGGCCGCTCAGCATTCTTGCTGCGGATATTCAAAATAAGGATCGCGACGAAGCCGGCAAGTCCCAGGAGCTTGACATAGGTGGCGAGAGGCAAAAGCAAAAGCGCACCGCAAAAAAGGAGTGCAATCCGCATCGGCCAGGCTAGTGGGTTTTCAAGATGGCCTTGCATGAAACCGGAGAAGGCGTAAAGCCCCACCAGGGCGAAGGCGAAGATGGTGAACACTTCGGGAAGCGGTCCGCCGATAAAAGACGTGTAGGCGAACAGCAGTGGGATAATATAAAGCGCTTTCGCGATTTTCCATGAGGTAAGCCCGGTCGCCATGGCAGGTGTTCCAGCGATTGCGGCGGCGGTGAACGCTGTCAGGCAAACCGGTGGGGTCACGTTGGAATCCTGGCTCAGCCAGAAGATGATGAGATGAGCCGACAGGAGAGCGAAGGTCAGCGTCGTTTGATCGATGACGCTCTCGCGGATTGGCGTCAGCAGGTCCCTGGGGATCGCGGCGACGAGTTCCTTGGCAGCCTCCAGGGACATTGGCCCGCCAAGCTTGGCTGCGGCGTCGGGTGCCACAAGCATCAGCATCGTCTTGGCCTGGTCGCCAACGTTGCCGCCGGCAATGGCAGTGGCAAGTTGCTGATTGGCGATCAGATCGAACAGCGCCGGAGCGGACAACGTACCAAGCACAATGTAGGCGGCCGTCACTGGCAATCCCATGCCGAGGATCAGCGAGGCCAAAGCGATCAAAACGATTGCGATCAGCAGACTGTCGCCAGCCCACTGAGTGATCATCAAAGAGAACGTGTTGCCGACACCCGACATGGCGATGACATTGACAATAAGACCGATCGAGCAAAGCAAGACCGCGGTCATGATCATGTTTCGCGACCCGAGTGCCAAGGCTTCTGCAACGGCGATCGGGCCCATCGGTTTGCGGGTCAACCAGGAGGCGGCAATGACGGCCAGAATGGCGATGCCGGCTGCGTAGGTTGGCGTGTAGCCGTAAACCAATAGCGCTATCAAAACGCCGATGGGGATCAAGAACGGCAAACCACCACCAAGCATCAAGTCAACGAACCCCGGCGTGTCTTCCTCGACGGCTTGGACACCCTGGCGTCTAGCTTCGATGCGAACGTAAAAACCGATCGACGCGAAGTAGAGCAGCGCTGGAAGGATGCTGACGGCGACGATAGTGGTGTAGGGAATCTGCGTGTAGCTCGCCATGACGAAGGCACCGGCGCCCATGATCGGCGGCATCAGCTGACCGCCGGTGGAGGCGGAAGCCTCGATGGCGGCGGCGAACTTCGGCGGGAAGCCCGCCCGCATCATCAGCGGGATAGTAATGACGCCGGTCGAAGCCGTGTTAGCGACAGCGGACCCGGAGATGGTTCCCGTCAGCCCGGAGGCCAACACCGCGACCAGACCGGGACCACCGGTAAGGCGCCCGGCGACGGAGCGGGCCAAGTCGATTACAAACTCCCCTCCGCCCGAGCGCAGCAAGAACGCACCAAACAAAATGAACATGAAAACGAACGATGAGGAGATACTGGCAATGGTGCCGAAGATGCCGTCGTCGCCATAGATCGAACGGAACAGGATCGTCTCCGGGCTCAGCCCGGCAAAGCGGAATACACCACTCAGGTATTGCCCCCACCAGCCGACGTAGGTCAGCGCCAGGATAATTAAAATCGGAATGATAAGGCCTGTCGTCCGACGCGTGAACTCCAGCGCCCCCAAGATCAAAATGCCGCCTGCAATCCATTCAGATGGGCCCAAATGAACGCCGCGTGCATAGACCGAATCTTCGGCCGCGATCAGGTAGAGAGCGGAGGCGGCAACGAGTAGACCGAAGAGAATATCGAAGGTTTTGAAACTGCGGGACTTGGCAAGCTCGCCTTGGAAAGCCGGATAGACCAGCGCGCAAAGAAAAGAGAAACCGGCAAAATGGATGGCGTTGCGCCAAAGCCCTGAGAGCACGCCGAAGATGTTAAAATAAACGTGGATCAGCGCCAGCACGACGCCGAACACGAGAATGAAGCGCTGCGTCCAATCCGGAGGCGTGGTGCCCGCTGAAGTCTCTCCGGTGGTCATCGCTCTAGGCTCCCCATGCTGCAATTAAGCAAGGCGGTGCGGGCCGTCAGCCCACACCGCCTCTTGGTACTGTTTTGGACCAGCATGGTCGGCGGCAATACGCCCGCACTGGCAGAACGAAAGAGGAGTCTCACTGGGCGACGAGCTTCTCTGGGATCTTCAAGCCGGCTTCCTCGAAGTAGCGGCGGGCACCGGGATGCAGCGGAAGCGGTAATCCGGCGATCGCTTTTTCGAGCGCCATCGCCTTGGTGGCGGTGTGGATAGCATTGAGGAAGCCGAGATTCTCGAACATCGTCTTGGTGATCTGATAGACGTCCTCTTCGGGAACGTCAGCCCGGACGGCGAGGAAGTTCGGCTGGGCGATGGTCATGACGTCTTCTTCCAGACCTGGATACGTGCCAGCCGCGATCTTGTAGGGCGTCCACAATCCGAGACCGCCGTCAGCCTTTTTGGCCTGCTCTTCGGAGAAGTTCAGAAGCTTGATCTTATCGCCCATCGCCGCGAAGGCTTTTGTAACAGCACCGGTCGGGGCGCCCGCAGGGATCGACATCGCCGCGACCTGGCCGTTTTGCAGAGCATCAGCGCTTGGACCGTAGCCAACGTGGACGAGGCTGAAATCCTTGTCGATATCAACGCCGATGTTCTTCATCAGGACGCGGTTTGAACCGATGGTGCCGGAGTTCTTCTTGCCCATCGCGGCGGATTTGCCCTTGAGACCGGCCATATCGTCGATGCTGCCCGTTTTCACCAGGTCGGCGAGCACGACAAAATGCTCGACATTCTGCCATAGCATGGAGACCGAGCGCATTTCTGTTTGTGGGCCATCCTTAGCGACCGGCCCCGTGCCATTCCAGGCATAGTGACCGAACAGGCCCTGGAGAATGGCGAACTGCGCTTCACCTTCGCGGAGGAGCTTAACGTTTTCGCCGGAGCCCGCCGAGTTGATCGCCGACAAGCCGATCTTCTTCTTGGGCTGCAACTTGACTTTAATAAGCGTCGCGATGGCGACACCGACTGGATAATACGTGCCGCCGGTGCTGGCCGTCGTGAGAATGTAGTCTCGAGCTTGAGCTGAAGCACCCTGAATGCCGCACGTCAGAATAAGGGCCCCGGCGGCGGCCGAAGCAATCAGACCTTTGATCATGTCTCCGTCCCTTATCGATTGAAGCCAGCAGCTTTTCGAGCGCTGCAATTTGCCGCAACAAGCATAAGGTAGTCGGCTGCCGCCGTCCAGCGACTGCGCGGTGCCAACGTAATGTGAAATCGCTGTCAGTTTCTTCGTAAAGACGGTCCACACTTGCCTGTTTTTCGTGCGCGGGTCAGACTTGCGATCACCGACCGCAACGGAATGAGCCCGGGCATGTCTCTCACCGCAGAAGAAATCGAACGTTACAAGCGCCACCTGGTTCTTCGCGAGGTTGGCGGGTCTGGACAGCAGAAGCTGAAGGCCGCTCGCGTACTATTGGTCGGCGCCGGCGGATTGGGGTCGCCGCTGGCGGTTTATCTGGCCGCGGCCGGGGTTGGCACCATCGGGTTGGTTGACGACGATGTCGTCTCACTCAGCAATTTGCAGCGGCAAATCCTGCACGAAACGGCACATGTCGGCATGAAGAAGGTCGACAGTGGTCGTGATGCGATCGCCAAGCTCAACCCCCATGTCGCCGTCGAGGCGCATCCGGTTCGTCTCAGCGCCGCCAACGCTCTGGAGATCATCGGGCAGTATGACCTGGTTTGTGATGGATCGGACAATTTCGCGACGCGCTATTTGGTTTCGGACGCCTGTTATCTTGCGGGGAAGGTACTGGTGTTCGGCGCCGTCGGGCCATTCGATGGTTACGTAACGACGTTTAAGCCGCATGAGCGCGGGCCGGGTGGAAAGCCGTTTCCAACCTACCGATGCCTGTTCCCCGAGGCGCCGCCGCCTGGCACGGTCGCCAACTGTTCGGAAGTTGGTGTGCTGGGCGCCATCGTCGGCGTGATTGGGACGTTGCAGGCTGTTGAGGTGCTCAAGGAAATCACCGGCGCCGGGGAGAGCCTGGCCGGACGGCTATTGATCTACGATGCGCTCAGCTCACGCTTCGAGAGCGTTAAAATCGCCTGGGACCCCGACAACGCTCTGTCAGGTGGAAACCCAACCATCACAGATTTGTCCATCCATGCGGGGGCGGAGGATGCCGCGGTGTGCGGGGGTTAAGTTTGGATGGGGCAGCAGAGCATTTGGTGAAGTGCGCGCCGAGAAAAATGACGCTGAAATAGACTTCTGATCTCGTTGAGCTCGCATTCTATTCCCACCGTCGCGGCTGCAATGACTTTCGATCTGAAGACAAAGTGAATTGGTGACAGGTCCATTTTCGAAGTGTCATAAGTTGCAGAGTAGGTCGCGCTTGGGAGAATCCCTGCGCAAAAGATAAGCTACTAATTTTTCTAGTAGGAGTTTTGTAAAAATGTTGTCGAGAGTAATGCGCTCGCTGGCGATTTTGTTTGCCTCGGGCATATTCGTATCGGCCCTTCCTTTGCTGGGGCAGGCCCAAGAAAAAAAACCAAACACCCTTGTTATCTGGGGCGATGACATCGGCCAGTTCAACATCAGCGCCTATAACCGTGGCATGATGGGCTACAACACCCCAAACATCGACAGTATCGCCGCTCAAGGCGCACTTTTTGCCGACTGGTATGGACAATAAAGTTGCACCGCCGGACGGGCCGCCTTCATCACTGGACAATCACCTATTCGAACCGGTCTCACCAAGGTTGGCCTACCAGGCGCCCCTGAAGGCATGAAGAAAGAAGACCCGACTATCGCCACGCTACTCAAGGCGCAGGGCTACATAACCGGGCAGTTCGGCAAGAACCACCTCGGTGATCGTGATGAGATGCTTCCGACCAACCACGGTTTCGATGAGTTCTTCGGCAACCTCTATCACTTGAACGCCGAGGAAGAGCCTGAGCAACCCGACTATCCGAAAAGCCCCGAGCTCCAGGAAAAGTTCGGACCCAGGGGCGTCATCCATAGCTTCGCCGACGGCCGCGTGACTGATACCGGCCCGCTAACCAAGAAGCGCATGGAGACAGTCGATGAGGAAGTCACCGACAAGGCCCTCAATTTCATGGATCGTGCCGCCAAGGCTGGAAAGCCGTTCTTCCTCTGGTGGAACTCTACCCGCATGCACATCAACACCCACCTCAAGCCTGAATCGGACGGCAAGACCGGCTTCGGCATCTACGCTGATGGCATGGTCGAGCACGATGGACACGTCGGACAAGTTCTCGCCAAGCTCGAAGAACTCGGCTTGGAAGACAACACCATCATCATGTATTCGACCGATAACGGCGCCGAGACCTTCACCTGGCCCGACGGCGGCACCACCATGTTCCGTGGCGAGAAGAACACCAACTGGGAAGGCGGCTATCGGGTCCCGACACTGATCAGCTGGCCTGGCGTCATCAAGCCCGGTACCGTCATCAACGACATCGGCGCCCACGAGGACATGCTGACCACCTTCGTTGCCGCAGCCGGCGACAAGACTGCCAAGGAGGAACTGCTAAAGGGCCGCAACATCGGCGACAGAACCTACAAGGTTCATCTCGATGGCTACGATCTCGGACCAGCCTTCAGGGGCGAAGGCGAATGGCCCCGCAAGGAGTTCATCTACTGGACCGACGACGGCAGTGTCGCCGCCCTGCGTTATGACAAATTCAAGGTCACCTTCCTTGAGCAGAAGGCCCACGGGCTTGACGTATGGATCCAGCCCTTCTCCGTCCTGCGCGCCCCGATCCTCACGGACCTGCGCTCGGATCCTTTCGAACGCGCCAAGGAAGAACACGCGATGGGATACCAACGGTTCTACGTTGACCACATGTGGGCCTTCGCGCCGGCCGGTGCCTACGTCGGCAAATGGCTGCAGAGCTTTAAGGAGTTCCCACCCCGCCAGAAACCCGGCAGCTTCAATCTCGATCGGGTCATGGAAGCGGTCACGAGCAACGTCGGCAAGCAGTGATATCTTGCAGATAAGTTCGCGTGCCGCGCCCGATAGTCGGGCGCGGCACGTTGAGATCAAGGGCTCATTTAGGATAGCACTCGCACTTTTGTCGGCAGGTGTTATCCTGTCAACAACGGTACCGGTCTCACTGTCCGAGATGGGTGATTTACTGCCTCCTAGAACATTCCCGGATGCACGCGGTCGGGGGGATTGTGGCCATCGATGAAGGTCTTGATGTTGATGATGACCTTCTCACCCATGTCGACGCGGCCTTCGATCGTCGCCGAGCCGAGGTGGGGCAGCGCGACGACGCGATTGGATTGCAAGAGCCTCGGGTTGATCGCCGGTTCGTGCTCGAAGACGTCCAGACCGGCCCCGGCAATGGCACCTTGCTCAATCAAGCGAGCCAGCTCGTTCTCGTCGATGACCTCGCCGCGGGCAGTGTTCACGACATAGGCGTCCGGCTTCAAAAGCCGCAATCGGCGGGCGGATAGCAGGTGATAGGTCGCTGGTGTATGCGGGCAGTTGACGGAGACGATATCCATCCGCGCCAACATCTGGTCGAGGCTCTCCCAGTAGGTCGCCTCGAATTCCTCTTCAATCGCTTCGGAGAGGCGGCGGCGGTTGTGATAGTGGATCTGCAGGCCGAAGGCATTCGCGCGGCGGGCGACAGCCTGACCGATGCGGCCCATGCCAATGATGCCAAGGCGTTTACCAAAGATGCGATGACCGAGCATCCAGGTCGGCGACCAGCCGGCCCATTCGGTCTTCGGGTCCTTCATATAGAGCGTCGCTTCAGCCAGACGGCGGGGGACGGCAAGGACCAACGCCATGGTCATGTCGGCGGTATCCTCGGTGAGGACGCCTGGCGTGTTGGTAACAATGATACCGCGGTTGCTCGCGGTATCGAGATCGATATTGTCGACCCCGGTGCCGAAGTTGGCGATCAGGCGAAGCTGTTCACCGGCCTGGGAAATCAGCGATCGGTCGATCCGATCGGTGACGGTGGGTACGAGCACATCGGCTGTCTTAACCGCCTCGATCAGCTCGGCGGGTGACATCGGCCTATCGTCGACGTTCAGGTGCGCATCGAACAGCTCGCGCATGCGGGTCTCGACAACGTCAGGCAGTTTGCGCGTGACAATGACAACGGGTTTCTTCTGGCTGTTCGGCATGTTTGCTGAAGGGTCTCGGTTGGTTCGTATTGGGATGGCCGTTTGGGCCCGCGGCTGGTGATCTCTAACAGATGGTCACACCCATGACAAAGCAATGGTCTGAAGTGCCGCTCAGGCGCGTGGGAGGCATTGAATTGAAGAAAGCACGGATCATTGCCTGGTCGCTGGTTTTGTGGGCGGGGAGCCTTGCTATTTCCGTACAGGCAGTATCGCAAGATGGCGGTACTCAGGGCAAGAAGGAACCGCGCTTTGCCAGTCTAAAAGCCAGTGAAGTGAACCTGCGCAAAGGGCCCGGCTTGGAGTACGCTATTGCCTGGGTGTTCCGGCGGGCCGGGCTGCCGGTCAAAATCGTTCGGGAATTTGAAGCCTGGCGCGAAATTACCGATGCTGAGGGTACCACCGGATGGGTGCTGCGGACGCTGATTTCCAAACGGCGCACGGTACAAGTGTTGCCTTGGTCGCTCAAACCGGGTCAGCTGCGCGCGCAGGAACCCCTGAACGAGTGGCCAGGCCAGGGGGGCCGCGCGGTCGCTTTGGTCGAAGCGGGTGTGATCGCCGATGTGCATACGTGCGATGGGACCTGGTGCAATGTCTCCGTCAACGATTTCAGAGGCTACATTTCACAGACCAAGCTGTGGGGTGTGGCCAAGGGCGAAATCCTGGAATAGCGTTTGTTCCACGCAGGCGGAGTCGCTGTCCGTTCACACGGCGCGCTCGCAGCTTTTGATTTGAAAGAGATTCACGCTCTCGATGGAAGCCTGCCGCTTCCATCTCAGACAATCACACCCTACTTGCCCAGCGCGGTAGCCGGTTTGGCGCCGAAGCGGACACCGATACCGCCGATCGCTTGGTGGCTGACAAGATTTTTGGAGAGAATGCCGCCTGGCGGCGGTTCTCCCGACCACCAACGTACGGCCTGGCGATAGAGATCGGCGAAAAGGCCGATCTTGGTGCCGTCGAGTTCGCTCAGGGGTACGTCATATTGGGCGAAGGTGAACTTGTACTCGAGGAAATAGCTCATCCGCGGCACACGGAACTCCAATCCGATCACGAACTGTCCGGCCGGACCGGTGTAGAGGTACTCGTAAGTGCGACCGCCGCCCTTCATGAGCTGGATTTCGGAATGCGGCAGGTTGACGCCAGCACCAAGGCCGCCATACAGCGACAAGCGCGGATGGAGATCAACGAGCCGCAACAGACCATTGAGGGTCAGCATATTGTGTCCGTGGCTAGCCTCCAGGCGGCGGAAAACCTCGCCAAGCTTGGCCTTTGCCGGAGCCGGTTCGCCATTCAAAAGGCCGTCGAAGTTCACCTCCTTGTCGAGTTCCCCGATGGTTTTTGAGTGCGTGAAGTCAAGCATCGCCGCTGTACGGCCGCCTTCGAACCAATTGACGACGCGGACGCCGTAATAGATCGGATCGATGAAAGGTTCGCCACGCCACTCGACACCGTCGACAGTGAAGTCGTGGACTCCATCCTTTTTGAGGGTGACACGGCTCGGATAGGTGTAAGGGGCACCCCCGTAGAAGGCGACCATCATTTCCTTGGTAGGTGGAGCGGCACGGGCGGCCGTCTCCTGCGCGCGCGTTGCCGCATCACGCTCGGCTTCGAGCGGGTCTTGAGCACCTGCGGACATCCAAACGCCAAGGGCCAGCACGGCGGCGGCTGAAATAACGAGTTCAACGTTGCGTTCGCCGCTCAACGTGGGACGGGTTACATCCCAGCGCGGCCATACGAATTCCGCAGCTTGCTTCAGCGTCAGCAATTTGTGTGTCCCCCAATTATTCGAATCGTGAAGCAATTTTGCCGTTCGGACGGACATTATCCCGTCTGTGCCAGCCTGCAAAACCGCGCCTGTGGACGCAGTGGCCGAGAGCCTGCCACGCGCACCCCGCCGCGAGACCGGCAACGCTCAGTTACCTGCAGAAGGTGCGGCCAAACGGTCCAACATGCGGCGGATCGCCCTGATCTGGTCGGCATCGCGGGTCAGGTAGTTGCGACCGGTATAGCCCCACCAATCCCAGCAGCCCAGTGGATTATCAAGTGCGGTTTCGCCCACTTCAGGGAATAACACGATGATTTTGTTGGCATCCGCCCAACGTGCGTAGCCGGTGTCGCGAACAAATGCGGCCTCAACGGCATTTCGGTTTTGCTGGCAGCCGTGAAAAGCCACGTGCACGCGGCAACCGCCGTCCTCGCAAGCGGGCGGCACATAGACAACAGCCGACTTGGTCAAGCCGTGGCCACTCAGATCGCTAGCGAAGGCGCGCTGATCGAATTCGAGAAAACGTCCTTGGGCCGGTCCGACCGGCTTTTTCGCTGGATTGAGCAAATGGCTGAACAGCGCACCGACCTGGTCGTAATCGCAATCGACGATGTAGGGCGCGGCGTTGGCCGAGCAGCTTGCCCCTTTGTCGAGGGTTATGACGGCGTGTCCTGCTGGGATATCCATCACCGAGGCGATGTTGGCTTCGGGAACGCCGAGTTCGCGGTAGAACTGGACGCTCGTCCCGACAATGCGCGGTTTGACGACCTGGTCGTTGAGCCCGGAGAAAATATAGACACGGTCCGACATGACGTCGGCAATGGCGCCGACGCGTCCCTCCTTTGAGAGTTCGCGGGCCCGGTTTGCGAGTTTCTTGGGATCAGGAACACCATATAGCGCCAGCGTATCTAGCATGCAGCCGCTGGCCGCTCGGGTGGCGCTCAGGAGCTTCAACCCCGCGTCGGGAACAATTCCAGCGAAGGCGCTTTCAGCGCAGGCATAAGGCCCGCCGGCAATAATCGCAGCGCCGCTGACGATATCGGCGTGAGCGATCTGGAATTGGCCGGCCATGTAAGCGCCGGAGGAAAGGCCGGAGACGGTGGTGCCGGCAAGCGTTGCGGAAAGGGCCGGTAAGGCCGGCAACTCAGCTTGATCGCGCGGCTCGTCCAACCCGCACGAATAGGGGCCGGCAAAGATCAGCCAGAACGCCATGCCAGAGGCAAACAAAAACAGCATCCAACGCCGCCACGCGGCGATGAACGGATTTCGTCTCATCGGAAACGCCATGTGGAGACACCGACCCCAAGATTGCCCGTAGGGGCGGACTGTAGGTCGATATCACGATGCGCACCAGAACCGATTGCTAAGTTGTAGCGTCCTCGTTGGGTCGTGATCAGTGGCGCAACCGCACGGTAACCCGATCAACGCGGCCCTCGGCGTCAACGACGGAAAGCTGGGTGAAGCCGGGTCCGCCAGGCTGCCAAAGCGTTTGGCGCCGATGCGGCTCCGAGGGGATCGGCCGGCCATCCACGAGCCAAGTGAGCGGAAGTGCGCCGCCTTCGGCCTTGAGCGGCAACACGTCGTGACCGGCACCTTCGATCAGCTCTAGTTCTGACCGGTCGGGGGGAAAAGCGATCAGCAATGGGCTCTTCTGAAAGCCGCCAGGCCGCTGACTGGCGCTGGTGATGCGACCAAAGCGTTTCAGGTTAGGGGGAAGTTCGGACCCACTGACGCGCATCGTGCCCGGCGGGGGATTTGACAGCGGTGTGCGCTTTGCCGCCAAGCGAGCGAATGCGTCGAACAAAATGGGGGCTGCGGCAGTTCTACCGATCAAGCCAGGGGTCGAGGCGCCGTCGGGACGCCCAACCCAGACGGCGACGGTATAGCGACCATCATAGCCGACGGCAAAAGCATCGCGGTGCCCGTAGGAGGTTCCCGTCTTGTAGGCGATACGGCCCTTGCGCGCATTTTCGGGTGCAGGCGCATCCTTGAGGATGTCGGTGATGTACCAGGCGGCAACCGGCGACAGAAGCTTGCGGCCCGCATCTTGGGCGATCTCTCCGCTCCGGACTTTTTGCGCAGCCGCTCCCTTTCGGTGGACCAGTGAAACGTAACGGCCGCCCTGAGCCAGACTTGCGTAAAGGCTCGCAAGGTCGCGCAGTGTGAGACCCAGGCCGCCAAGCGCTATTGCGAGGCTTGGCTTGGCAGCCACGGGAAGCATAGGCTTCACTCCCGCACGGCGCAGACGGCCAATGAAGAGATCCGGACCGAGCTGATCAAGAACTCGCACCGCCGGTACGTTGAGGGATGCGCCGAGGGCTTCGCGGATCGTGACGGTGCCCCGATAAGTGTCGTCGAAGTTTTCCGGTCGATAGGCGCCAAAGCGGGCCGGCCGGTCCTCGATCAAGGTTTCCGGATGGGCAAGGCCGCGCTCGAAGCTGAGGCCGTACACAACGGGTTTCAAAGTGGAACCGGGCGAGCGGACGGCGGCAGTCATGTCGATGGCGCCGAAGCGGTCGCCGCTTAGGTATCCAGGCGAACCTACGTGGGCGATGATTTCACCAGTGGTGTGATCGACGGCGAGTAGTGCCGCCGAGAGGCGTTCACCCATGAGATCCGTACGCTCAGTCAGCAGGGTCTGCAGCACCGCCTGTCTGCTCCGCTCGATGGTCAGTCGGTGGGTGGTGCGATCTGGGTGCGCCTCGACTTCGGCTTCGGCCAAATGCGGGGCCAGCATCGGGAACAGCTGACGGCGGTTCGGCACCACCTCGGCACGGCCTCGTTCAGCTTCCGCCGGCTTGATTACGGCGGCGCTGACGGCCCGAGCGAGAACCCGATCGCGGGCGTGGCGAGCATTCTGTGCATGGCGGTCGGGCCGCCGCGCCTCGGGTGACTGGGGTAGTGCGACGAGCAGCGCGGTCTGAGCGACCGACAACCTCGCCGGCTCCTTGCCGAAGTAGGCCAGCGAAGCGGCCCTGATGCCCTCGATGTTGCCACCAAAGGGAGCAAGGCGCAGGTAGAGGTCGAGAATTTGCTTCTTGCTCAGCTGCCGTTCCAACTGAACGGCACGGAGGATCTGCGCCAGCTTTCCGGTCAGCGTGCGGTCGTGACGCTGGTCGAGCAAACGCGCTGTCTGCATGGTGAGCGTCGAAGCACCTGAGATGATGCGACCGTTGCTAATGAGTTGAAGCGCGGCACGACCCAGCGCCAGCACATCGACACCACCATGCTGCCAAAAGCGGCGGTCCTCGAAGGCTAGAAGCATCGCAAGATAACGCGGGTCGACGTCGATGTGGCTGACTGGGAGGCGCCAGCGGCCCTGCTTTGTGGTAAAGGCGCGCAGCAGGCGGTCGTTTCGGTCAAGAACGGTGACGGAAACCTCGGCGGCGGCGGCGAGTGGGAGCGGCGACAGCCGGGTCATCGCCAGTTCGAAAGCACCCCAGCCGGTCAACGAGAGTGCGGCGAGTAAAACAACGAAAGCGGCAAGGCGGCGCGGTATCCGCGCCAACCCGTTTTGTTTGTTCCCATCCGGTGAGGCTAGCTTGAAGAAGCGTTGCATGTTGCCGCGGCCCTAGTTTGCCTGCACCATCAAACGTCCGCTTGCGGTGCGGGCGTGGCGCTCTGGGATGTACATGTCCTCGACGGTAGCGGCCGGATGGACAAACCCGCCCGGTGTGACCGCGCGCACCATATAGGCGACGGTGACTGTCTGGCCGGACTTGGCTTTGTTGCCGTACAGGTTGAACGCGGCGACGATGCGGTCGTCGCGAAACTCCGTATGCTCGGCGTCAACGTCGCTTTTCAGCCAGCTCAGGCTTTTAATGTCCCCGGATGTGACAAGGCGCGGATTTTCGACTTCAAGCCCCGCCGGCAACCGGTCGGCAACCAGAATGCGGCCACCGGCGTTCTCGGACGTCACCTTGAGAACGACGACGAAGCGCTCGTTTTGTTTGACGACCGATTTGCCACCGTTGGCGCTTGCGAGATCCACTGCGGCTCCATCAAGGGTGTAGTAAGCGCGCTCGATCTGGAAGCCCTTGGCGACGGCGGGTTCCGGTGTCATTGCCGCACCGATGACCGACACGACTGCAGTGGTTTCCTCATTCGCCTGGTTGGCAATCGTCAATGGCTCGGCTTTGATCTGCTGGGCGGTCAGGATGCGCGTCAGCGGCGTTTGGTATGTCTCACTGCCAATACGTAACGCCGATGCCTCGCTGCTATCACCAAGCGCCTTCACTGCCAGCAGAAGCCAAGCCTGCTCCTGAGTGGAGGTGGATGTGTCGGTGACGGCGGCCTCCGCAACTTTGTCGGAAAGGCCGTCGGTGGCGGCTGGCTTGATACCGGTCTCGGCCGATAGCGCCAGAAGCGCAGCTCCGTCGCGGAGCCATGAGCCATAGTCGGTGCGATAGGCCGGTGAAGGTTGGCGCATGAGATCGCTGGCGGCGGCAGACATCGCGGTGGACGCCCGCTGGCGGTCGCCCATGAGTCCGAGGGCAGCAGCCAGTTGCGCCTTGGCGATCGGCGTCGCGAAGTGACCGAGACGCGCGTCGGCGTAGTAGCGCAGTTCGCCCATCGGCGCGCGGCCGTTGCGAGCCAGCACATAAAGCGCGTAGGCACGGTCACCACCGCCCTTCTTGAAGTCCTGGGCGTAGGCGATGAAGTTTGCCAGACGATCGAGTGCCGCATTGAAGCCGCGCTGGTCGATGCTGTAACCGGCTTCGTTTGCACGAGTTAGGAAATCAGTGACATAGGCCGTCAACCACATGTTGGTCGACGATGGGCCCCAAGCACCAAATGCTCCTGAAGAAGTCCTGCATTTCGAAAACTCGGTCGATCGCTTTTTGAACACGCTCGGCAACTTCGGGAGCCATGGTGATGCCAGTGCGCGCGGCGACGGCCTTGGCGTAAACAAGAGGCAAAGCCTTGCTCACCGTCTGCTCGGCGCAGCCATAAGGATAGCGGTCGAGACTGGCGATCATTCCGGCCGCGTCGAACCTGGCGGCAGGGCCCACCGAGACGCTGACTTCGCTGCGTTCGGGGATCAGGTCGGCGATGAGATCGCTTGATAGCTGCAGGCTGCCACCGGGCTTGATCTTGGCTATCGTCGTGCGCCGGATATCGCCGGCGGGGGCTTTGACATCGAGGTTAAGCTCGCGGCTCACAGAGATGCCGCCGGGGCCGCTAATTGCGACTGTGTAAGTGTGCAAGCCGAGAGTTTCGGGCTTCAGTGTGACGGCTTCACTGACACGCTGTCCGGCCGTTAGTGGAACATCGCGGCTGCCGACATCTGCTAGTGGTGCGTTTTCGCTGCCACCTGTCACGTTGAGCTGATAGGTGCCTTTCGGTCCCTCGACGTTATGAAGACTGAAGCCAAGTTGTGCTTCATCTCCGAGTGTCAAGAACCGCGGCGTGGCGAGTGTCAGGGCGACGGCATCGCGAACGATGACGTTACCCGTCGCGTGACCGACCTTGGTCGATGTCCAAGCCACGGCCATCAATCGAACGCTGCCGTTGAAGTCCGGCAGGTCGAAACTCACCGTCGCCTTACCATCGGAGCCGACTTCGACGATGCCGGAGAAAACCGAGACAGTCTCTTCGACCGGCGGAGCACCTTGCATGGCAATGCCTTGGTCGGCATCACCGCCAGAGCGAAGGGAGCCACGCTCAGCCCGCATGCCGTCGATCAGCCGGCCGTAGTAATCACGGATCTCGGTGCCGAGCTTGGTTTGCGCATTGAACCACCGTTCGGGAGCGGGAGACCTGAACCGGGTAAGGTTGAGAATGCCAACATCGACGGCAGCGACCGTGATGCGCGCAGGCTCGCCGGGGGCAAGCCCTTCGACCTCAACGGGGACCTCGAGGGTCGAACCAGATTTGATCTTGTCGGCAGCGCCGAGCTTGATGTTGAGCTCGCGGCCGGACTGGTCGAGACCTAGCCACGACAGGCCAAGTGCGCGCTGCGGCATACGACGTGCGGTCTTGTCCATTGGACGGTAAAGCATGGCGGTAGCGTAAGCGCCTGGACCCCAATCCTCACCAACTGGAATGTCGACCGACCCACCACCGTTCGGGATGTCGACTTCCTTCATGACGTGCAGTTTCGAGCCAAGTACCGCAACCATGGCGCGGCCGCCAAGACGGGTGGCGATGCGCAGTTTCGCGGTGTCGCCAGCGGCATAGCTTTCCTTGTCGAGGGCGACGTCGAGGACTTCTGGGCTATCGGGTTTATCGGCGGAGGCGAACCAACCGGCGTTGAACGCGACCGAAGACGCGGGGCCTGCGGGATCTCCGCCAGTGACTTCCAACAGATAGCGTCCGTAATCGACCTGGGCTGAGAGCGTTTCTGGGTCGACACCGGAGCCAGTAGTTTCACCACTGGCAACCAGACGCGAAATGGTCACCGGTTCATACGCCCAGCTGCCATCACGACGATACCACTGCCAGCGGGTATCGAGGCGTTTCAAGGTCCAGTTCAGTCCGGCGGTTGCTTGCGGGGTTGCGTCCGAACCGAGTTTGATAACTTCGAAGCGGGCTTCTTCACCTTCACCCAGGCGGTTGCCGTCGAACAGCGGCTTAATGCCGATGCGCGCGATGCCGAGGTCGACGGGCAGCGTCGTTGCCCGTTCGATGGTCCGGCCGCCTGGTTCGGCAAGGCGCAGGATCACGCGTGCTTCGAGAGGCTTTTGGGTTTTTGGCACTTTCGGCAGACTGGCTTTAACAACGGCATGGCCCGTACCGTCGGTGCGCGGCAGTTCAGCAAGCTGTGCGCGGACCGGTGTTACCAGTTCGTCGAATTGGCCAAACTGGTAGCCCTCAAAGCCTGGCGCACCGAATTTCGACAGCTGGACGATGATTTCACCCTCCAGGGAAAGGTCAGCGGCGGGCGGTCCGTAAAGAAAGCGGCCTTCTGCTTCGATCGCGGTGACCTCACCCCGCTTGAGAACGTCGGAAGCGGCTGTCAGCTCCATGTCCAGGCGCTCTGGCATAAAGTCTTCGACGAGAAACCCCGTCTGGCTGATGGCGGTCTGTTTGGGATCGACGTGCAAGCGCGCGCGCCAGGTGCCGGTCATTGCGCCGCTGCTTAACGAAACAAGCGTCGTGCGCCCACCGAGCCCCTGGTCCGTCAATCTCAAAGACCGATGCTCGACACCGTCGGGGCGGGTGACAATCAACGTCACCGGGAGGCTCGACGCCTTGCCTGCCGCGTCCCGGACAAGCGCTGTTAGGTTCACGTCTTCGCCGGGACGGTAGACACCGCGCTCGGTATAGACATATGCGTCAATTGGTCCTGATGGATTGCGGCCTTTGACTCCGCGATCGGTGAGATCGAAGGCGGCGGTGGTCAGATCGAGAAACGCGTAGTCGGTGGCGCCATTTTGGGCGACGAGAATAGCGGGTTGCAGGCCGCCTTCGCCGCGCGTCAGTGCCCCATCAAACCGGGCGTAGCCTTGAGCGTCAGTTTTGCCGGTAGCTAGAACTTCGTTATTACGCGCGACAAGGCGCACCTCGGTTCCCGCGACCGGCATCGCCGTCTCCAGTGACCGGACAAACGCGTGCACAGCGTCAACACCGGTCAACGCCGTGAGGCCGAGGTCGGAGACGATGAACCACTGGGTTGCGATCTGGTAGCTATTGTCCGACGAAGGCTTGGCGGGCTTCGCGGTCATCGCGTAGACGCCGGGCTTCAGAGTGCCGATCGCTTCGCTCACCGGGAAGGCGGTCGTCACCTCCGCGTTAAGTTTTGAGGCAACCTGCAAAGTCCCGGTGTAAACCTGCTCGCCGCGACGCCGTTTGATCGCATCGAGTTCCCAGGACGACAGCTGGCGGGTTAGCCCGCCTTCTTCCAGCGTGCCGGCGAGCGCACGGTCGCCAATCCGGTAGACTTCAATTTTCACATCGTCAGCATTGATCGATACGACGGGAATTCCCTGCTGACCGCGGCTGGGAAGAACGTAGGCGCGGCCAGTGAAGCGGACGGTGGCTTTCCGGTCGGGGACATAGGCTGCGATGTCGACGGTCTTTTGGAGCGTCTCGCCGATATCCGAGGGGAGACCCGCACGCAACTGCATCTCATAACGTTGGCCATGGCTCAAACCACCGATGCACAGGCGCTTGCCTTCAACGGAGACGGACTGTGGATCCTTGCCACCAATGGAAACGAAGTCAGAAAAGTCGGGTTCCGTGCGCAGCAGCGTTTCGGAGAACTCAAGACAGATGCGCGGCTCGGGGGTATCGGACTCGGTGGTGTAATTGGTCATACGGAAGCCGTGCTCGGCTTTGAGGCCGGCGAGTTTCTGGCGGCGGGCCGGGACATCGACAAGCGCCACGCTCGCCTTCAGGGATTCGATCGCCGGACGCCAGAAAGAACGCCGCACCAGCGCGTCCGTCAGAACATCGAGGGCTTCTGCTCTGTCGGCGTCGGTGCGGGAATGTTGGTAGGCGCGATAGGCGGCACCCGAGGCATTGACTGGGACGTTGTAGCGCTCAGAGCTGGAATAGGTTTGGGGGTCAAAGCCGAGAAGCGATTTGGCGAGCCCGAGCCAGGCCGCGGAGCTATCGGTTTGCAAAGCGACCGCCGTCGCATAAACACTTGCGGCAGAGCGGGCATCGGTGGCGAGCAGGCCGTCCGCCCGTTTGAGCAGGGCCGGCAAACGCACGGTCCGCGACTTCGGTTTGAAGCGCTTAAGGTACTTCTGGTAGTTAGAAGCCTCGCCCTCAATTTGTTTGTGGGCGAAGGAGGACGCCTGGGCGGCATCCGAAGGGACAATGGTCAGCGCAGTGAGAAGAGCCAGTAACGGTAAGATCCAGCAGATCCAAAGGATGCTGAGTTGAGGTGGGGACCCCAGTTGAGAGACGCGCATGGCTATCTTCCTTTTGCGAATTCCTGCCCGGACAAGAAACCGGTCTTGGCAACTTCAACACTTGCCGGTCTTTAAGGAAAGACTATTAGCCAGGCATGGCCAAACCCAGGCCGCAACGGCAAAATACCGATTATTGCGGGCCGTTACCGGTCATTCCTCATGGGACAGAGCCATAAACGCAAAAAAGCCGACCTCACGGCCGGCTTCAATCGCAAAAGGGTATGCTCTGCCTTAGTGTCGGGTTGAAGCGGTCGGTGGGGTTTTATCTTCGCCCGTTAGGGCGCCGGTCAGAACATCCGCCGGGCTGCCATCTTGAATGGCAAGCGACGGCGTCAATTGCAAAACGGGGCCTGCGGGGGAGCTAATCTGCCATAGGTTCGCGAAAGCCCTGGTCGCGGTCAGGGCGCGTTCCTCGGAAGCATTCGAATACCACTCATAGGCGTCACGCTTGATGGGTTCGCGGCGCATGCAATCGCCAATCCAGCAAGTTTCAGAATCGAGAACGAGTTGCTCATGCGCCTCGAAAAGACGGACGTCATCGATGGCGCGCGCGGCTGCCGGCTGAAAAAGACCTGCCCTATTACCGGGTTCAGCTGCGGATGCGCTTGCTTCGATGGTGGTGAAAACAGCGCGGACGGTAATGTTGTGGGCTGCAAGGCTGGACGCCAGACTTGCCAGGGCACGACAAACGGGGCTGCAGGGAGAGCGGGCGATCAGCAGGTATTCGGCTGGCTCGACGTTGCGGGCCTGCGCGCGCCGATCAAGATGGTTTTGAATAAAAGCGGTTACCCGTGGTTCCTTTTCTTCTTTCTTAATAACCTGGAGACCGGAGGTATCGCTGTTTTGCATTGGTTTGTCCTTCATGTTTTCCGGGGCCAGGTGACCGTGTTTGAAGCCGGTCGCCGTGTTGAACCCATTAAGGGCCAAAGACCTTAAGCAACCGTTGAGGCGTGTATCAGAGTGTGCCTCGTTTCCATCAACTTTAGTCTGTTTGTTCGTGAGCAGACTACTGGTTCTTTGCGGCTGGGCGGAGACGCTGAGCAATTGTGATAATCTCGTCGTCTTCGTCGTCGTCATCCGCGCCAAATTCGAAGGGATTTTGCGTGAGTTCCCAACGCCTTTCGTCTTCAGCGTGCTGCTCGTCCCGGACCGGTTCCGCGGTGGCATCGATCTCGGCTCGCGGTGCACCTGCAATGGCCGCGTTCTGTTCGTGAACTGGTGGCGGCGGCGACGCAAAGACCTGTGATCCGGATTCGGGCTCAAGATCTGGCCCCGGCAGCGACTTGGCGATCGCCACCGGTTGTGCTGCCGACAGCGCAGCGGAAACGCGTGCATCGTCGGCATCAACCGTGAAGGTCGCGGTTTCTCGGGTCACTGTCACGGTCGTCTCCGGACAGGACTCCGTTGTTGCTGCGGTCTCCATGGGCTCCAGCTTGGCCGACAGGGTGGTGGCGTAGCTTTCCGTTTCGGCGGCCCTTTCCGTGGCAGCCGCTACCTGCGAGTCAATATCCGAAGCGAGCAAGTGAACCTCGGAATCGGCTGCCAGGTCGTGGCTTCTGTCGGGAAGCGAGATCACGATATCGTCGCCGGCCGCCGAACCGTTGGCGGGGGATGCTGCCTTTATGGATGCAACCGCCTCGGACTTGCGAGCCCTGTCCACGCGCGCCGAAGGAGAGGTGTTTACATTGGCGGGTTTCGCGATGGGTTCGACATCGCCTTCCGACAGCTCGTTGATATCGTCAAAGCCATTGGAAAACTCGGCCGCGGCGCGGGTTGCATACTCTCCAAAAGCAGAGCGCAGCGTTTCTTTATTGTAGCCGTTACCGTCATGCCGTGAGGTATCTTCGTTTTCGCGTAGCTGCGTCCGGCGGCCGGCGCGCCGGCGGCTGGGGCGATTAGTGCCGCCGTTGACCTTGTAGCCGTTTGCTGACTTCGCGGACCTGCTCGATTGGGTGCGGCCGCTTGCTATCCCATGACCGGATTCGCCATTCAGTCCACCACCGTTGGCGCTGATCCGGGCATCGAAATCACGGCCCGTCTTCATCGCGCCAGGATGGACCCGGCTGGCACTGTTGACGTGGCGAGAATTTTCGACATCCGGAGCCAGCTTGAGACCGGTATCGAACCCACGCAGCGGATCGTTTTGCGCGTGGTCGTCCATTCTACGCTGGGACATTGAAACGGGGGCCGCGGCCAACTGGGATGCGCGAGCCTCGGCCTCCGCGTTCATGCGAATGCGACGCTCTTCCTCGGATCTCCTGGCAGCACCCATCACCGCCTGCAGGATCATGTTGGACCAGGCGCCGTCACGGAACCGATAGACGCGGAATGCCTGACAGCCAGAGAACTTGCTGCCTTGGCGCCACAGCTTCTTTTGAATGGCTTTCGTCGACAGGAACGGGTTGTACACGCGCGTGAAAATCTTCTGCTGCTCAAAACCCGAGAACAGGTTGGCCAGAAGATGCGCTTCATGCTGAAGCTCCTGGGCGTCGTGCGAGCCATAGCCAAAACCAGCTTGTGCGTTGCGGGCGTGTGGCCGGTAGGGAGCATCGAGCGGCACGGCGACATAGTAAGCGCCATGCATGTCGAAAACGACGTGGCGGAACACTTCGAAATTCTGTCGGATTTCGGGATCGCGGTGAATCTCGTTGAAGCGCGAGAGTATTCCGATCATCGGCCCGCGCTCGGCTTCGCGCATCAATGGCACAAGCCCATTGAGCCGGTTGATGGGGCGGCCGATGGACACAAGCAGCAAGCAGAAGTCGACGAAGACAGCAATTGCTAGCGGGATGTAGTCGCGCTTTGAAAGACCCACGGACTGTGCAAGGATCGAGGCTGCTTGTCCGGAGGCACCACCCGAGACGGATTGGACCGCCTTCTTTTGCAGGGCGCGCAATTCGTCTGCCGATGGCGGCAATTCAAATACCGCCGCACCCTGAATGGTTGCGGCCAGCCGGCGGAAGGCTTCGATGGTTGCTTCGGCACCTTCAACGACAGCCACATTTGGGCGTTGCATCACCGGCAACTGATCAATCGCGCGAACAACACCACGCAGCGCCGTTTGAAGCTGTGGATCGGGGCACGCGAAGGTGCCGCCGCGGCCGTTTGGAAACACGGCTTTTTCGGCGCGAAGGGCGAGATCGCCGCGGATCTGTGCAAGCTGAGGGTCGGTGCGAAACGCGTTAAAGCCAGCGACCGTAAGATCGAGACGTCGGTTCAGGCCACGCATGAATTCGTTACGAGTTCCGGTCTTGGGATCGATGGTCGTGTTGCTTGCATCGGTGATCTTCTTAAGTTCGGCATCAAGACCGACCATCTCCGCTCGAATAGTTCCAACCCGACCTTTTACGAAGTCGCCGGAGAAGGCGAACTTTTGCGCGTCCGCGTCGCGAAGCTTGCGGCGGGGTCCATCACCGGGGCTGGAATTCGGGCAGGTGGTTCCTCTCTCGCGCTCTTCGATGGCCTTGGCCGTCGAAACAGCGGTGAGTTGCTGAAGCGTTTCGGACAGCTGCTCCAGGCGTGTGGAACCGGCGTGCAGCGCCGTTTGCACCTGCGAGATCGCCAACTCGGCGGAGCGTGTAGCCTCGCCGCGGCTTTCCAGAACCTTCCAATAGAAGCCAAACCCAAAGCCGACCGAAATGACCGTCAAAAATAGGTAACCGAAGACGTAGACGACTTTTGTGGTGAAATGGGCAGGACTGAAGATCTGATCGAGAAGCCAGATAATCATGGTCATCAGCATCGCGACGGCAAAGCCGATGATTACTTTCTGGACGATCGGCAAGTCGCCCATGTTCGATTCAATGAGCTCAAGCATGCCGACGTAAGTGGCAACCCAGGACAACGCGCCGAGCCCGAACACCAGGAACAGTTTTTTCCAGTCGCGGGGGGCCTTTTCAGGCTCGATCCAATCGCCGCTGCCGAATTTCGCAGAGCCGGTGCCTCCGAGTGTCAAACTCGGCCCGCGCATCGACGTATCGTCATTCAAAGACATCGGCTCGACCATCCATTCTCGTCACGCGGCCGGCGAGCTTGTGTTGCGAAGGGTGGAACCGCCAGTTCTTACATCAACACGGCGTGCTGAAGTTCCCCAGTTGGACGATAGCCTTTGAGCCTCACCCCGGTGCGTGATGTTGTTGCCTCGTTCGCGTCCGGAGCCGGGATACCCGCATTACTCAAAATTCCGCCACGAGCCGCCTACTCCAATTATCTGAGTAGTGTTTGTTTTGGGCTTGAGCACGGCGCGATTGTGACGCTATGACGCCGATCTCCATAACAGGAGATGAACGGCCATCCGTTTTGGACGACACCAAACAGAGGTCTAAGGTGGGTCTTGATTGGCCAACACGGAGCTGGCGAGAGTTGGAGTTTTTTCCCTAACACCGCGCAAGCTTGTGTTGGGCTAATTCAACCCCAAGGCGCGTTCCCGCTCTTCTTGCGACATGGGCCGCCAACCCGATGATCTGTTACCGCGGCGTTGCGGAGGCGAGCTGGTTTTTCGCGGCCGACGCGGCAGCAGGTCGGAGCGCGGATTGGCCTTGGCGTGGGCGGCAAGCTCCGGCAGCAGTTCAGCCAGCAACGGCGCGGCTGCCTGAGATGCATGGACAGAGCGGGCCCAGGGCGTTGATGCCGATCCGGTTCCAACGACGACGACGTAGGAATAGGCGGCGCCGTTGGCAAACTGAATTCCGCCAGAGGCCCAAGTATCGACGGTGGCGTCGGGATCGAGAGTCACTTGCGTGCCGGTCTTGGCGAAGTGAAGGCGCAAGTTGGAGCGGCGGTCAGCGCACCATTTGGCGAGGCTCTTCAATGTGCCGTACGATGTCTTATTGGAGCGGTAGCACAACGGTGCTTGCAGCAGGCTCTTGATGAGCGGGCGGCCGCGCGGGCGGATCACCTGTCTGGGAGTTATCGAACTCGCTAGCTGATCGACGGACTGGCCCTTCGTCTCCTCCAGGTGGGTAAAGTCATAGGATTTGATGAGAGTCGGCGGGCGCACCTTGAAACGGTCACGTCCGATCAGCGCGTTGAGAACGACAGAAGACATCTGATGCACACGGCGCGGCGAACCCGAGATTAGCCCGAGGACTGCGGCCGTCGAGGGCGGCGTGCCTTCACCGTCGGCGCCCGCCGGGGGCATGTTGAAACCGAAGCGATCTATTAACGTTTTTATTCGCTGCTGTCCGAGACGGGCCGTTCGGTCCGCGATCGGGACGTTGAGAGAACAAGCAAAGGCAACGACCGCCTTGCGGCCGCGACGGAGATTGCCCTTGCGACGGCAGGTTTCCAACCCTCGCTGCGGTGCTGTTGTGTCGAGGTAGAGCGAATTGGCGTTATCTTTACCTTCGTTGGCGATTGCGACGGCGGCAATCATCTTGCCGATCGAGGCGATCATGCGCGGTTCGCGTGGGCGTTCGTAAAAACCCGTTTTGGTATCGCGGGCCACTGGTGAGCCAAAATAGCTCGCTGTTTGGGTGTTCTCGAAATAGCGAACAATGCGGCCATCCGCGTCGGCTGCTACGACGGCCACATGTGGTAACTCCACGCCCTGACCGGTGCGCGCGGGATCGAGAGTGAAGCGGGGATCGATACGGGTTTCGAGCTTCCTGTTGAGCTTCTTCAGAGCGCCTGTCATTCGTTGCGCAAAGACCAAGTTCTCTGCAGCATCAAGGCTAGTTGAAACTCCGCGGACGTGGCTACGCCAATCAAAGCCGTAGACCTGCTTCATTTCTTCGCGCAGTCCATAGCGCGCCGCCGGCATCAACGCATTGGCGCGAATGACCGGATTGGCGCGGGCACGGGCGGCAAGGCGAGGCGACAGCTTCTCCAGGGCATTATCGAGACCGGGTTGAACGCGGGGATCGGGCGGACCGCCGGCCAGGCCGATCAGTTCGAACACCACATCTTTTTGCTTTTGTTCGTCCTCGACAAGCCTCTCCGCGCACTTTCTAGCGCGCACTTCGGTGATGTAGCGCCAACGATCGAGCCGGACTTGGTTCAGTCTCTCACTGCCGCGCAGGAGGATGATCGGCTTGTTTACGGCGGAGGCCAGCACGAACTGCTCGGCCACCGTCAGATCCTTTACCTCCTTGCCAAAGACGATGCGGCTGGCCAACTCTACACCGTGCAGCGATGTGCCTCCGGTGCGCTGCGCCAACCACAGGTGATTGGCCGCCCATTGTTTGAGCCGGGTTTGATCACCATCCTGGGTCAATTCGAAATAGATCACGGGCGCCAGCCACCATTCGCCGATCTTGCGTCTGAGCTTGGCGATCGGACTTTCGCCGGCGCGTGGCGGAGTTTTATAGATGACCCTGGCGATCTGCATGGGAAGCGTTGATCCGCCAACTCCAAGCGCCGGGCGACCAAGCGCTATTGAACGGCTCACTGTGGAGTAAGGGATCTTCAAAACACCAAAAAGGTCGATGCCGAACGGGTTGTAGATCGTGCCTATATGGCGGTCCTCGTGATAGGTCAGGCACTGCCAATAGTGTTCGGGGACACTGCGGACGGGGATCGACTTGTGGTCTGGATTGGAGATGTAATCCCCAAGGTCGATCAACTCGCCGGTCCAGTTGACGTCCTGCTGGCTATCAAGGCGTGGGTCGAATGTGCCGACGAAGTCGCCGCGCTTGTCATAGATTGCCGTGCCAAGCCACCGTTCAGCATCATATTTGAGCTTGTCGGAGAGATAGAGCTGCCCCGTAAACCCGCGAATTGGAGCGATGACGTAGACGAGCAGAACGGCGAATGCCAGATACGCGAAGGCGAGCAGGACGACATAGCGCAGCGCACCGAGACGCGGATTGAAAGCAATCCACTCGGTGAAAAACCGCGCAATCTGAACCGGGATGGAGACGACCATCTCGACTAGACGCATCAAGCCTTTTGCAATTGCGATCATGCGCCGTACTTCGCCACCACACGTAATGAGAACAGGGCGGTTAACCGCCCAATGTGGCGTGGGCACGACCTCATTGCGACGACTCCGGCCGTGGAGCGCGGCTTATTGTGATAAATTACAAAGAGTTATTTAGGCGCGCGCTCGCCAAAAACATAACCGGCTCCGCGCACGGTCCGGATGGGATCGCGTTCCTTGCCGCGGATCAAGGCCTTTCGCAGGCGGCCAATGTGCACATCAACCGTGCGCTCATCGACGAAGGCATCGCGCCCCCAGACACCGTCGAGGAGCTGTGAGCGCGATAGCACCCGGCCCGGACTTTCCATGAGGTATTCCAAAAGACGAAACTCGGTCGGTCCGAGGTGAACTTCACGCGGGCCGCGGGTGACCTTGTGGGCGGAGCGATCAAGCTCGATATCGGAGACGTTCAAAACCTCCGCCACGCGATCAGGCGCCGAGCGACGCAGGATCGCTTTAACACGCGCCATCAGTTCGGGAACCGAGAACGGCTTCACGACATAGTCGTCGGCGCCTGTGTTCAAGCCGCGGATGCGATCGGATTCCTCGCCTCGTGCTGTCAGCATGATGATGGGGATGTTGCGCGTCTCCGGTCTAGAGCGCATGCGCCGGCACAGCTCGATGCCTGAGACCGAGGGCAGCATCCAATCAAGAACCATGATATCCGGGGTTTCTTCGGCGACAATGATCTCCGCCTCTTCACCCGACTCGCAATGGGTGACGCGGAATCCCTCAGCCTCAAAGTTGTACCGTAACAACTCACTGAGCGCCTGCTCATCTTCCACAATGAGGAGTTTTGCCGTCATCTACTGTTGTCCCATCACTTCCGCCTAGCTCAGCTGTCCTCTTCCCGGTCGAGGTCACTCTTGATCAGCGTAGTGCTGGTCTGATCGCCTTTAGGACGGTCGTCCGTTAAATTCTTGCCCGTCACAAGATAGTGGATCGTCTCAGCGATGTTGGTGGTGTGGTCGCCAACGCGCTCGATGTTTTTGGCGCCGAAAAGCAGATGTGTGGACAATCCGATGTTGCGCGGGTCTTCCATCATGTAGGTGAGCAGCTCGCGAAACAGGGAGTTGTAGAGATCGTCGAGTTGCCTGTCCGCATGCCATACAGACATGGCGCGGGTAGCGTCACGCGCGGCATAGGCATCTAGCACATCCTTGAGCTGTCTCAGAGCCAACTCCACGATGTGGCGCAGACCTGTCATCAGCGGTTTTGGGTGCGGCTCGTGGGCGATCGCCAGGGCGCGCTTGGCGATATTCTTGCCAAGGTCGCCAATACGTTCCAGATCGGCGGCAATCCGCATCGCGGCAATGACGTGCCGTAACGCCTCTTCTTTCGGCTGACGCTGGGAAATCATGGCCACGACCTGCACTTCGATGTCGCGTTCCAGGCGGTCGATGCGGCGGTCGAGCTCCACGACGCGGCCGGCCAGCAGCGGATCGCGCTGTTCCAAGGCATCGAACGCCAAGCCCAGTACATGTTCGGCCATGCCGCCCATTTGGGCGATGTTATTATCGAGGAGTGCAAGTTCCTCGCTGTAGGTCCGATGTTGCATTCGGTCTGAATTTGCTCCCTGCAGGAGCCCGATACCCATCAGCCGAAGCGACCGAAGATATAGTCTTGGGTTCGTTTGTCCTGCGGATCTTCAAAGATCTGTTTCGTGTCGCCGTATTCGACCATATAGCCGATATGGAAGAAAGCGGTCTTTTGCGAAACGCGTTGAGCCTGGGCCATCGAGTGGGTCACGATCACAATGGTATAGTTCTCGCATAGCTCCATCATCAGCTCTTCGACCTTGGCCGTGGCGATCGGATCGAGGGCCGAGCAGGGCTCATCCATCAAAATAATGTCAGGCTTGGTGGCAATGGCGCGAGCAATGCACAGCCGCTGCTGCTGACCGCCCGACAGGCCGGTGCCCGGTTCATGGATGCGGTCCTTGACCTCGCCCCAGAGGCCGGCGCGCTCGAGACTGGTAGCGACCAGTTCTTCAAGATCCGTCTTGCCCTTGACCAAACCGTGGATGCGAGGGCCGTAGGCGACGTTCTCAAAGATCGATTTCGGAAATGGATTCGGCTTCTGGAAGACCATACCGACACGTGCGCGCAGTTCGACAACGTCGAGATCAGGGTCGTGGATATCCTGATCGTCGATCTTGATTTCGCCAGTTACACGGGCGATCGGGATCGTGTCGTTCATGCGGTTGATACAGCGCAGGTAGGTTGACTTACCGCACCCCGACGGGCCGATGAGCGACGTCACCGCAAAGCGCGGGATGTCGATGTTGACGTCGAAGAGCGCCTGCTTGTCGCCATAGAAAACACAGACGTCCTTCGATGTGATCTTTGGGTTTTCCACCACTGATCGTATCGTGGTTGTCTCTGGTGACACTACTTGCTGATCCATGGTGAGCGATCCCTTTACCATTTTTTCTCAAAGCGACGGCGCAGGTACACCGCGAGAAGATTCATCAAGACGAGGAAGCCGAGCAACACGATTATGGCGGCCGAAGTCCGACTCACGAAGCCGCGCTCAGGGCTGTCAGCCCACGAGAAAATCTGAGTGGGCAGGGCCATCGCAGGTTGAGTAAGGCCAATGTTCTCAACACTCGGTATGAACGCGTTCATACCGATGAGCAACAGAGGCGCGGTTTCTCCGAGAGCCTGGGCAAGGCCGATAATGGTACCGGTCAAGATGCCGGGCATCGCCAGCGGAAGCACATGGTGCAGCATCACCTGGTGCTTGGATGCCCCGACGCCCAGGGCGGCTTCCCGGATCGACGGTGGGACCGACTTCAGAGCCGCCCGCGTCGCGACGATGATCGTCGGCAGCGTCATCAAGGCAAGCACCATGCCGCCGACGAGGGGCGCCGAACGCGGCATACCGAACGTGTTCAAGAAGAGCGCCAGGCCGAGAAGGCCGAACACCACCGAAGGGACCGCCGCGAGGTTGTTGATGTTCACCTCGATGAAATCCGTTATGCGGTTCTTTGGCGCGAACTCTTCAAGATAGGTTGCTGTGGCGATGCCAATCGGGAAACTCAGAAAGAAGCACACTAGCAACGCCAGGAAAGAGCCAGACAGAGCGCCAGCCAAACCCGCCAGCTCCGGAAAACGGCTATCGGCGTTGAAGAACAGCTCCCAAGTGAATGGCGTACTGATCAGTCCACGCTGGATAAGAGAGTTCGAACCAGGCGAATTCCTTGTCCGACCTAAATCTCGGGTTGCGAATCTTGGCTTCGCCCTTCTGAAGCAGATTGTCGTAGTTCGCCGATAGCGGCAGATCGACCTCGATAGTCTTGCCGACCAATTCCGGGTTAGCGACCACCTTCTTCTTCAGTGCCTCAGCCGCGTTTGGCGAGAGAATTTCTCGATAGGACAGGCTCGGCTCGCTTAGGAAGAAGCTGCGAAAGGCTTCATTGATCATGCGTTGGTAGTCAGCAGCTTCAACTCCGCCCTCCTCGGGCACTTGGGCTGGATCGACAAACAGGGTTGTCTTCACAACGCCAACGCCGCCCTGGACGCTGAGAACGTCACGATGCTCGAGCTGCCTATAGAGAAGAATGCGGTCGCTCGACAAGGCTTGAATCTCGCGTGGAATGATACCCTTGTAGAGCTGGTCGAATGGATCGGAGACTGGAACCGAGATTGTGACCAATTCGCCGATCTTGTCGGGATTACGGACCGCATAATCGCGGACAATATAGGCGGCGCCAGAGCTCAGAATCTTGGACAGATTACGTTTGTCCGTACGGCCCTGAACGTCCGGAAAATACGACTGGAACGCATCGCGGACAATCTTACGGAAGTTCGCGGAGCGAATGTTGTCCTTGTCGATTTTTTCGGGATCGAGGAAGACCCCGAGTTCGATCTTGGTTGTCGTGAACGCAGCGTAGCCGGCGTAGATCAACGTTGTGAACAAAATCCCGAGCAGGGTCATGGCCGTGCCGATCGCGGCAATGCCATATAACTGAAGGCGGCGATCAGCTGCGTAGCGGCGCCTGACGCGACGGTGGGCGGCGGCGGATGTCCAATCGTGCGTGGCCGTCGGCTGTGTTTGCGAGATATCAGTCATATTGTTCCCGATACTTGCGAACGATGCTCAGAGCGATCACGTTGAGGCAGAGCGTGACCAAGAACAGCACCAGACCAAGTGCGAATGCCGCGAGCGTTTTGGGGTTGTCGAATTCCGAATCGCCGATCAACAAAGTGACGATCTGCACGGTCACTGTTGTTACGGGCTCGAACGGGTTGAGAGTCAGGGCGGCGATAATGCCGGCGGCCATCACCACGATCATGGTTTCTCCGATGGCGCGGCTGACGGCGAGCAGGATGCCGCCCATGATACCTGGCAGCGCCGCTGGAAGCAGCACCTTGCTAATGGTCTCTCCCTTTGTGGCGCCAAGCCCATAGGAGCCATCGCGCAGAGACTGCGGTACCGCGGCCAGCGCGTCATCGGAAAGAGACGAGATGAACGGGATCAGCATGATGCCCATGACCGCACCTGCGGCGAGGGCGCTGTTTGGTGCGATCGCGAAGCCCAAAAACTCGCCGAACTCGCGCATTGCGGGCGCAACCGTCAACACAGCGAAGAAGCCATAGACGACCGTCGGGATGCCGGCGAGAATTTCCAACAACGGCTTCACCACCGCACGCATGCCACTTGAGGCGTACTCCGTCAGATAAACGGCTGAGAAGAGCCCGATCGGGGTGGCCACCAACATGGCAATAAAGGCGATCAGCATTGTACCGACGTAGACCGGGATTGCACCGAATGCGCCACCCGACGTCACCTGATCCTCGCGCATGGCGATCTGCGGTTCCCAGTTCAGTCCGAAGAAGAACTGGAATGGAGATACCATGGAGAAGAAGCGAAGCGTCTCGTAGAGTAGAGACGCAACGATACCGATGGTCGTCAGGATCGCAATGAGAGAGCAAACGATCATCAATACCGACGTGATCCACTCAACCTGATTGCGTGCCCGAAAGCGCGGTGCGAGCTTGGAGCGGGCAATGAAAAGCGCGGCGACCGACAAGCTTAGCGCGGATGCAACCATGGCCCAGATGGCGATGGTGCTCCAGGAATTGTAACGCTCGGCACCGGCAAGGACGACAGCATCCGGCTCACTAAAAACGTTACCTTTCGCAACCGACTTGATCTCGCTCACCAATAGGTTGAGCTGTCCGATGTCTAGGCCTTCGACACGGTCAGGGGGCAGGCTGGAGACCAAGAGCGAGTCGATGACCGGCCCTTGGAACAGCAACCACAGGAGAACCAGAAGAAACGATGGAATTCCAGCCCAGGCCGCGACAAACGCGCCATGGTAGCCAGACAATGAATGCTGCGAACTGTAACCGGGCGCCGTGGCGAACGACCGTGCCTTGGTGACGCCAGCAAAATACGCTGCGATGGTAACAGCGAGCAAGGCCAGCAGCAGATAAGTCAGCATTTCGTCAGCCTTTTGATCGGCAATTGCAGGACGACGAGGACGCGTATGTTCTTCAATCAGTAGGGTGGCGGCTTCCCAGAAGAGAGAAGCCACCACTTGTTATCGTTGAAGTCTCAATAAAACGATTCTGGATCGATACGAGCCTTGTTCGTTGAGACTGCCATTATTAGTTCGTGACAAGTTTCTTGGCTTTAAGAGCAGCTTCCTGAACTGCCTTCAAATCCTCGGCAGGAAGAACAACGAGGCCGCGCTCCGACAGGTAACCAGCGTCACCCATTGCCGTATCTGACACATACTCCTCGATGAAGGCAGGCATGCCATCAATGACCTTGCGGTGAGCGTTCTTAATGTAGATGAACAGCGGGCGAGAGATGCCGTATTTGCCTGAAGCGATGTTTTCCATCGACGGCTCGACGCCACCGATCTGGAGGGCTTGCAGCTTGTCCTGGTTTTCGAACAGGAACGAGTAACCGAAGATGCCAACAGCTTTCGGGTCAGCGTTGAGACGCTGAACGATCAGGTTGTCGTTTTCGCCGGCTTCGATGAACGGGCCGTCAGTCCGCATGGCGGTGCAATCGGCCTTAAACATCTTCTTGAAGGCTTTCTTGTCACCAGCTTTCTTGGCGGCGTCGGCCCAGAAAGGAAGCTTACCCCTCTTGCAGACATGGTGGAAAACCAGCTCGACAAACGCGTCGCGCGTGCCGGAGGTTGGCGGCGGGCCGTAAGCCGTGATCACCTGGTCGGGAAGCGACTTATCGATGTCCGACCATTTCTTGTACGGGTTGTCGACGAGCTTGCCGTCAACAGGAACCTTCGCAGCCAAGGCCTGATACATCTGCGGCTTGGTGACAGAGAACTTCTTGCCCTTGCGCGAGTTGGCGACCGACAGGCCGTCATAGCCAAGCAGAACTTCGGTCACGTCGGTGACACCGTTCTTATCGCAAAGTCTCTTTTCCGAGGGCTTCATGGCGCGCGAAGCACCGGTGATGTCTGGGTGGGCTTCGCCAATGCCAGAGCAGAAAATCTTCATGCCGCCGCCGGTACCGGTCGATTCGACAGTTGGAGCCTTGCCGCCAGCGCGAGCGAACTCCTCGGCAACAGCCTGTGTGTAAGGAAACACCGTCGAAGAACCGACGATCTTGATTTCGCGAGCCGAAGCAGCAGTCGTAACTGCAAACGAGCCCGCAGCAGCAGCTGCTGCCACGATGGCGATGAACTGGTTGTTCACGCGTAATCTCCCTGGATTGCTCTAGGAGCGCATTCAAAATGTCAGCGGAATACCAACATCCGGCCGGAGGTCCCCGCGCCGGCAACTTGAGATGTAGACTATTTGTCTAACCGGTATTTGACAGTTTGTGTGCACCTTTGTGACAATCTAACGCCTTGAAAAACAAAGGCATTACTCGGCAGGACTTGGAAGCAGTTCTTCGAACGCCAAACTGAACGATGACCCTTCACCGACTTTGGAGGAGATCACCAGGTCCCCGCGATGCCGAAGCATGATGTGTTTGACGATGGCGAGCCCCAACCCGGTGCCACCTTTCTCCCGACTGGAAGCTGGATTGACGCGGTAAAACCGCTCGACCAGACGGGGTAAATGATGGGAGGAAATGCCGAGCCCGTCATCCTTGACAGCCACCGAGAGAGTTTCTCGCGTCCCATCTTCACTTCGTTGCCGGGATACGGTGATGTCGACGCGGCCATTCTCCCGGCCATACTTCAAAGCGTTATGGACGAGGTTTTGAAGCGCTTGAACAATCTCTTCGCGATCGGCCCGGATGTAGGCGGCCGCATCGAGCTCGTTCAAAACGAGCTGAGTATTCTGCGACGTGGCCAATGGCTCGAGGGCCTGCACGACATAGGCAGCCACCTCGTTGAGATCCGCCTTACCTTTCGGAAGCAAATGGGCGCGCATCTCAACCCTGCTCAGGGACAGCAAATCATCGACAAGGCGGGACATGCGAAGGGACTGGGTCCACATGATGCCAAGAAACCGATTGCGGGCCGTCTCATCATCGCGGGCCGAGCCTTGCAGCGTTTCAATGTAACCTTTGAGAGACGCGAGCGGCGTGCGCAATTCGTGACTGGCGTTAGCGACAAAATCAGCGCGCATCTTTTCTAGTTTTTCGCGCTCGGTAAGATCGCGAAAAGTGACCAATAGCCTGGCCGTATCCGAACCCAGCTCAAGCCTTATGACTGTCGCCTCGATACTGCGCGCAACGGGCACCCTTTCGTTGAGATGCACGACCAGCGGCTTCGATGACGTGCGTGCCATCTCGACGGCCGTTTGCAAATCCGGATTTCTCAGCAGCTGCCCCATCGCATTGCCGACCTTCATGTCGGGGAACAGGCCGGTGAGGAGTTTGTTTTGATGGGAGATTACGCCGTCCACGCCGAGGGTCAGAGCCGCATCGGGTAGCGCGTTGATGATCGCGCGCCAGCTCTCGTCAGTGGCTCGGGATCCGGTCACGTGAGACGTCTCTGTCTCCTCGTGGTCCGCCGCTACCGGTGTGATTGGTGGATACGGCGCGCCCGGCGTCAATGAGGCCATGGCAAGCAACAACTCCAAGCTGTCTTGAGGTGAGCACGGCGTAATCATCAGCATTAAAACCGCCAGCACCAATAATATCGGAGACTGTTTAATTATGCATCGGAAAACTTCAAGCTATCCTGTGCAGGACCATCAAGAATACCCTCCTATCTTCGACGATCGCTTCCTGGAATCCGGACCAGGAGGCCTTTGCCGAAAGCAGCCTTTTTACTCGCTGTTTTTTCTACCGTCCAATCCCGTTCAATCGCGTCGCGGGACGAGGCCGGCCGGCGTGCAAGAAGGCGCAGAGACTAACTCTTCAGGGGGGGGGGGGGGCAATAATCGGCAGCACTCGAGGTTTTCGCGTGAGACCACTTGCATCCAGTGTTGACGGAGTTGAGACTGTCGCAGCCGAATATGACAAATGACCGCTGACCTGGAAAAGGACCTAAAAGTAAATGTCAGGAGGCAAAAAATCTCGCCATGGCCGGAGTGAAAAGGAAAGTTCGAAGCCTTTCAATTTCTCTGATTTCGACGTGACGGTTCGGGAACTGCCGGCCGGAATTGAGGATCACGCACTACGGTCGGGCGGCTACCCGTATGACAAGCGCCTAAAACGAAGCACTTACGAGACGCAACTGCGACAGCTTCAAATCGAACTCTTGAAATTGCAATCGCACATTCGAGAGTCAAAGCAGCGTATCGTCGTCCTGTTCGAGGGCCGCGACAGCGCTGGAAAGGGTGGATGCATCCAGCGCTTCATGCAACACCTCAACCCTCGCCATGCGCGCGCCGTCGCACTGTCAAAGCCGACCGAAGCCGAACGGGGCCAATGGTATTTTCAGCGCTACGTAGCGCACATGCCAACCAGCGGCAACATGGTGCTGTTCGACCGCTCCTGGTACAACAGGGCCGGTGTTGAACGAGTTATGGGCTTTTGCGATGATGAACAGCTGGCGGACTTCCTGAGAGAGGCACCGCAGTTCGAGGCGCTTCTGACGCGGGATGGCATTCACTTGTTCAAAATCTTCTTGACTATCGGCCGCGAGATGCAGCTGAAGCGCTTGCACGAACGCCAGCACGACCCGCTCAAGCGCTGGAAACTAACCGGTACGGACCTGGCCGCCATCGACAAGTGGGACGCTTATACCGAGGCCAAACACGACCTGTTCCGATTCACACACACAACCGAATGCCCGTGGACGGTTGTCCGCTCCAATGACAAACGGCGGGCGCGGCTGGAGGCTATCCGTCACGTCCTCAAGGGATTCGAATACGCCGGCAAGGACGAAGACGCCATCGGCGATGCGGACGACCAGGTAATCGGCTCCGGGCCGGAATTCTTCTACACGCCCCCCGAAGACGAAGCCTAAATCTGGCTCTTGAAGGCATCGGCTCGCGCAGACAGGTCGGGATCTTGGAGAAATGCAAGGCGATCGGCCGCCAATCGCGCGAAGCGGAGCATAAGTGAACGACGGCGGGCCGGAGGAACCGGGCTCGCAGGAGCAGGCCGTTCAATCTCTCCGCCAAAGCGGTCGGCAAGCAGAAGGCCTGTATCTTTTGGCAACAGGTCGATTGGAAAATCAGATGCGACCGCAAAGAAAAAATGGTCGCAAAACTCTTGATAGTCTGGCCACTTCGCATCGGCGCGAAAATCTGCCGGACCTGACTTGATTTCTATGATCCAAATGATGCCTTTATCCGACAGCCCCATAAAGTCCGCGCGACGCCCATTGGGCAACGTCACCTCCGGCAGGCCAACCAATCCGTGGGCGCGCAGCAGCCGTCCGACGCCACGGCGGATCTCGTTGGCCCTCTCGGATTGACGCCCGTCCTCTGGCGGCTGTCCGGGCGGAGCGAGTGGATTGTTGGATGAAAGTGTCATGGTAGCGCCCAAAATAGGGTGAGACAGAGGTAAGCAGACGATCGTGGCCGGAAGCCTGATAAGCTTTGTAGACTGCAGCACAGGTAGGAACTGCAGCTGAAAGCGTGGTTGACAGGCTCCGAGCCGTCAAGCCGCGTTGAGGCGCGAGTACAGTATTGAATGGGCGGAGCATGATTTTCGGGCTGGGAAAAAAGAGCAGAAAAGACGGTAAGTCCGAAACCGGGGAAACCGCATCGGATGACGACCAAGAAAGGCGTACCGAAGATGATCTGCCGGTACAGTCGACAGCGGCACTGGCAGCTGACGACCTGCGTCGAACGGTCGATGCCGACACGCTGAAGTTCAAGACCACAGACGACCTTGAACCCATGCACGGGCTGATCGGCCAAGAGCGCGCATTACGGGCGCTGCACTTCGGCGCCGGAATGCGATCTTACGACTACAATATCTTCGTCCTCGGTCCGGATGCCTCCGGCAAGAGCGCAGCCGTACACGCGACCCTTACGGCACTTGCCGCCGAAACCGCAAGCCCCGATGACTGGGTTTACGTCAATAATTTCCAACACTCCAACGCGCCTAATGCTCTTCGCCTGCCGCCCGGCCAAGCGAGGCCGCTGGAAAAGGCCATGGTTGCGGTGATCGATGAGCTTCGAGCGACGCTCCCGACAGCCTTTGAGTCCGAGGATTACCAAGCCCGGGCGCGTGCAAACGACGCGGAATACGGTGGGCAGCCGGAAGAACAGCTGCAGGCCCTGGGCCAAAAAGCCGAGCAGCGGGGTATCGCATTCCTGCGCACGCCGTTGGGCTTCACGTTCGCGCCGATGCTCGAAGGCAAGGTTGTGAAACCGGAAGCGTTCGCCGCCATGCCACCCAGCATGCAGGCAAAAGTAAAAGAGAATATCGAAGCGCTGCAACAGGAACTGACGGAACTCCTGCAAAGCTTCCCGCGCGCCGACAAAGAGCGCCGTCAAAACCTGCGGGCGCTGAACGAGGAAGTCGCCGCGAACGCGGTCAAAGCAGCTTTAGCCGATGTGCTGGCGGATTTCGGGAAAGATGAAGGTGTACAGGAATTCCTGCGCGCGGTGGAGACCGATCTCATTGCCAACGCCCATCTGTTCATCAGCGAGGAGACGGGCGAGCAGAGTGATTTCGTGCCGCAACCGCTGGACTCTTCGCGTGATCCGCGTTTCCGCCGATACATGGTCAACACGATCATCGCACAGGAGACGGGCAATCACGGCGCGCCTGTGGTCGAAGCCACAAATCCGACCCACGGCAACTTGATTGGCCGGGCGGAGCATCTGGCGCACATGGGGGCGCTGGTTACGGATTTTCTGCTCATAAAGCCTGGCGCGTTGCATCGCGCGAACGGCGGCTACCTGCTGATCGACGCGCGCAAGTTGCTGTTGTCGCCATTTGCGTGGGAGGCCTTGAAGAGGGCTTTGAGCACGCGCTCGATCCGCATCGAGCAACCTGCCGAGAGTCTCGGGATTGTGACAACGCAGTCGCTCGACCCGCAACCGATCCCGCTCGACGTGAAGGTTGTCTTATTCGGCGACCGGGAGCTCTATTACCTGCTGTCTCAGAGCGACCCGGAGTTCCAGCAGCTTTTCAAAGTGCAAGCCGACTTCGATGACACCATCGCACGGACTAAAGACAACACCGTGGCCTACGCGCGGCTGGTCGCCGCGATAGCCGGCGAACATGCGCTGAAGCCACTCGACAAAAGCGCTATCGCCCGGATCATCGACGAAGGCAGCCGCATGGCTGGAGACCGCGACAAGCTTTCCATAGAAGTCTCGAGGATCGGCGACATCGTGCGGGAGGCGGATTATTGGGCGACCGACGCCGGGCGTAAAGTAACAACGCGGGAAGATGTGCGCCGCGCGATCAACGAACACGTCCAGCGTGCCGACCGACTGCGCGACCGCGACCAGGAGACCTTCGAGCGCGGCATCGTATTGGTCGATACCGATGGCGAAGCAATTGGCCAGATCAACGGGCTATCCGTGTTGCAGCTTGGCGAATTCTCGTTTGGCCGCCCCACCCGTATCACCGCCCGCGTGCGCTTTGGACCAGGCCGGGTGGTGGATATCGAGCGTGAAGTTGAGCTTGGCGGCCCGCTACACTCCAAGGGCGTGATGATCCTGTGGGGATATCTGGCCGGAATGTTCGCACAGGACCGGCTGCTGGCGCTCTCGGTATCGCTAGTGTTCGAGCAATCCTACGGTGGTGTCGAGGGTGACAGCGCGTCTTCGACAGAGCTTTATGCGCTGTTGTCGGCGCTTGCCGATGCGCCAATCAGACAAGGCATAGCGGTGACTGGTTCTGTCAACCAGCTCGGAGAAGTGCAAGCGATCGGCGGCGTCAATGAAAAGGTCGAGGGCTTCTTCGACGTCTGCTCGGCGCGCGGTCTGACGGGCGCGCAGGGCGTAATCATACCAAAAGCCAACGTGCAGCACCTGATGCTGCGCGAGGATGTCGTTGATGCAGTAAAGGCTGGCAAGTTCAGCGTTTTTGCGGTCTCGAAAATTGCCGAGGGGATTGAGATCCTGACTGGCATGCCGGCTGGCGAGCGTGGGGTGGATGGTGCGTTTCCAGAAGATACCGTCTTCGCCCGAATAGAAGAAAAGCTAAGGCTCTTCGCCGAACGCGCCAGTTCCTCGGGGGGAGGCGCCAGCCAGGCTGGGACGGGAGACGCGATGTCATGATCGGTCATGTGGCATCAGCCGAAGAGGCTCGCGGACGTGTTGTGTTGCGGCTCAGCTGTGGTGCCTCGGCCGCCGATGCGGCGTTCGAGGCCGCGGTTCGGATCGCCAAGGCCTTCGAACTCGGAGATCGAAGGGCTATTCGTTGAGGACCGACAGCTCATCGACCTGACGGCATACCCTTTCGCCAAGGAGGTTTCACTGAACGGCCGCGTCTCACGAACGCTGTCGAGCCAGGATCTCGAACGAGAATTTCGCCTCGCATTCCGGGCGGTCCGGCAACGCTTGGAGGCAATGGCGAAGCGGTCCGAGACGCGGATGTGGGCGAGAAGCGTCAGAGACGACCCAATCAGCGCGCTGGCGCGCGTCTGTGCCGAAGCTGGGCCGTGGAATGTGATCGTAATGGGCGAGGCTTTCGGCCCACGTGACGGACGGGTGCTGGGAGAAATACTCGGTTCTGTTCGCGACGCCACGGGGCTTTGCACGGTCGGGCCGCGCTCGCGGCGAACCTCGGGCCCAGTGGTTGTTGCGGTCGAGGATCCAGAGCGCATGTTGAGCATGATGCGCACAGCTGAACGCCTGGCGGGTACGGGACCGCGCCGCGATGGCGTCATCGCCTTGCTTGTCGGGGACAGTCCCGAGCAACTGCATTGGCTCGAAGGCCAGGCCAGGCTGCTGTTGTCGCAAGGCTATTCAGCCGAGATTCTAGTCGCTCCGGCCGCCCATGGAGAACCGGCGAGCACCGCCGAGGCGATCCGCAGGACCAGCGCGGGATTCGTCATTGCGCAGTATGGCGGACTGACGGTTCCGAGCGGAGACTTACGGCCGCTGGCGGCAGCGCTGAGAGAGTCCCCTTTTCCTGGTGCGTTAGAAGCGCAAACGGCCTGATTCGAGATTGATCTGGCGCTGCATGCGCTCCAACTTCGCTGCATCGGGTACGTCGCGCGATCGCGGGAGCTGACCTGTTTGGCCCATCGCTCGCAAGACCTTCCGCATCTGACTGCGGGCTTTTTCGATCTCATCTGGATCAGGAAACTTTGCGGCCTGCCTGCCGCTACGGCGGATCGCCGCTTCGAACTTGGCTCGTGTACGGGCACCGGCGCCGTCGGTGGGTACAGCGTCAAGTGAGTTTGAGTACGCCTTGCGACGCGCGAAGAGGGTCGGCTCTGGCCGATTGGCAGAGAAACCGGCAGCGACATCGATCTTGCTGAAGCCGAGCAACGCAACGAGTGTGGTCGGCACGCTGGCGGTAAATTCGACGCTCAATGATTTGGCATCGCCGGCGATATCGAGGTTGTAGGGGTAGTCTTTGAGGTCGGGGGGAAGGTTAGTTTGGAAGGCGACCGCAGCCTGTGACCTGCCCTCGTGAAGACGGCTGGCCGCCGTCCTCGCGGCGGCCTCCGCAGCTGTCTGGAATTGACTTTGTACGGACAAGGCACGGCTGTAGTCGATGCCGCCGAAGAGAAGCCCGAGTATCGGTATCGCCAACAGCGCGTAGAGCACGGTGATCACACCACGCCGGTTGTCGGCGAAACGCAATAGGCACGCTGACGCCGACGAAGCGTATTGCGAATTCAACAATCCTCGGAAACCGAACAAGAGCGGCATCCTCACTTCTCCAACCCGCGATCGCTGGTGCTGGCACGATCGAGCGCAGCGTGTCGGTGGGAGCTTAAGAAAACGGCAAAGCCCCCCCCCCCCCCGGAAGAGATCGAGGGGTTGCTGTTTGGCTCGCTATCGGGTCAAGGGATGTCGCGATTCGGGACGCCGGCGGGATTAACGCCGGCGCTTGAGCTTACTTGGGAGCGCGTTTTGCCAGGATGCGCTGCAGTGTGCGCCGGTGCATGTTGAGGCGGCGTGCTGTCTCCGAGACGTTGCGATTGCACAGCTCGTAGACGCGCTGGATATGTTCCCAGCGAACACGGTCGGCCGACATCGGGTTCTCGGGAGGAGCAGCTTTCGAGTTCGCCGGTGCGAGAAGAGCGTCGGTCACTTCGTCTGCATCTGCTGGCTTGGCGAGATAGTCGACGGCGCCAAGTTTTACAGCGGTGACGGCCGTCGCGATATTGCCGTAGCCGGTCAACACTATGGCACGCGCGTTTGGACGAAGCTTGGACAGCTCGGCAATAACCTCGAGGCCGTTACCGTCTTCGAGGCGCATGTCGACAACCGCGAAGGCGGGCGGTTGTTGTCGGATCAGCTCGGTCGCATCGGCGACGGTATCGGCTATACGCACCTTGAAACCACGCTGCTCCATCGCCCTGCCAAGCCGCTGCAGGAACGCCTTGTCGTCGTCGATGATGAGCAACGATGCGTCCTCGGGCAGTTCGTCCTGGCGAAACGAGAGATCTTCGTTGTTATTTTCCACGGTCGTCTTCCTCCTGAACTCTTGTCAGCATAGTCTTCAGGCGGTTCAGGCCAAGTCCTTCATGAGTATAAACAAAAAGAGCATAAAGGTTATGGGATCACTCAGCCGCCGCGGCGGGGGATTGTGCGATTTGATGCGGACTCCAACCTTCGGGGACTGAGAATGCCGAGCGCGGCCAGGTCATGCGGACCCTGGCGCCCGTCTCGGGGGCGACACGATTTTCCAGTTCGATCACGGCGCCGGAGCGCTCGAGAAGGGTTTTGGCGATGAAGAATCCTAACCCAAGGCCAGAGGCTTCCGTGGCGGCTTTGCCCGAAGTGGCGCCGCGGGTGGTGACATAGGGATCGCCAAGGGAATCCATGAGATCGATCGGAAATCCTGGACCGTCATCGGCGACTTCGATGACGACCTTGCTAGCGTCCCAGCGGGCGGTGAGTTCGACGTTGTACTTCGCAAAGTCAACCGCGTTCTCGATGATGTTGCCAAGACCGTAAAAAAGGCCGGGCTGGCGCGAGCCAACGGGTTCGGTTGTAGCCTCGCCCGTGGTTCCCTCGATTGGTGCCGCCGAAAAGATGAGAACTTTACCGTAATCACGATAAGGAGCTGCGGCATCGCTCAGGATCTCGGCGATCGATACCGATGAATGCATTGGATCTTGCGCATCCGGCCTGCGGGTCAGTTTCCTCAAGATCTCACGGCACCGGTCCGATTGAGTTCGCAGCAGCGCCAAGTCTTCAGCATGTGAATGTGAGGGGCCCAAATCGCGTTCGAGTTCCTTGGCGACGAGATAAATGGTCGATAGCGGTGTACCGAGCTCGTGGGCAGCGGCGGCTGCGAGACCATCAAGGGCGTGCAGTTTCTGTTCGCGGGCCAGTATGAGCTCGGTGGCCGCGAGCGCTGCCGACATCTCGCGTCCCTCGTGGGCGAGCCGGCGCACATAGAAAGCCACGAACAACAGACCGGTCCCAACCGAAGTCAGGATGCCGACCTTGTAAATCAATGGGAGTTCGAAGCGGATCCCGGGAAACCAAGGCAGGGGCCAATAATCGAACGTGAGAACGTAAGCGCAAAGCAGCGTCAACGCGCTGATGGCGAAGGTGTAGCCAACCGGAAGCGTCGCCGCCGAAACAATGCACGGAGCGATGATCAGCATGACGAACGGATTACCGATACCGCCCGTGAAATAGAGCAGCGCGGCGAGCTGCAGCATGTCGTAGGTGAGAAGCGCCGCGGCGACATGATCCGTCACACGATGGCGGGGCGGAAACTGGACAACAAGAAAGACGTTCAACCAGGCCGACAACGCGATCAGTGCCAGGCAAGGGGCCGGGGGAACTTCAAAGCCCAACCAGAGCTTGACGAAGCCAAGCGTCAGTAGCTGTCCCGCGACCGCGATCCATCGCAATCGTACGATTGTTGCCAATCGTACGTTTTGGGCGCCATTGCTGCTGAGCAGGGGAACATCGGCTGAAGCGAGTTTTCGCACGGTCCTACTTCGGATGGTCTTTCTGTCCGAACTCTATCTGAAGCCACTATGGGTTACATCGAGCTGTGAAAAATAGCTGCGCAGGATACGGAGACTAGACTTCTTACTCTAAAGACAACGACAAGTCGTCAGTAAAGCAATCTTACTCCTGTTGGCATGCACACCAGTAAAAGCAGCGGGAAGTCCTGAGCAGTTCATCAAACTCTAAAAAAGGTGCGGAACGAGACCTGCAGCGAGCTGCGCACACCCGCTCCGCCCAAACCGAGTCGCCGCCAGCCAAGACGGTTCCCTCAACAACCCGAATCAGGGCAAGGTACTGATATAGGGCGAAACGGCGTCAACGCACAAAAAGTTGGGGCTGCGACACGGCGTCACCATGCGATAGTTTCGCGAGTACGGGAAGCGTCCATTTCGGACTAACGTGCAAGGGGGAAGCACGCCGTGCTCTACCATTGGTATGAATTCAGCCATGCGGCCGTTCGGCCAGCTCGTGCTGCTGCAGGCAACTACGGGGCCTTTTTCAAAAATCCGTTAAATCCGTTGACGCACACGTCGCTTGGCCGACATGCCGCGGCAGCATGCGAAGTCTTTGAGCGCACCACCCGCCGTTACGACAAACCGGAATTCGGGATCGAAACGACGCTGGTCGACGGTGCGACGGTGGCAGTTCGCGAACAAGTGGTTTGGCACCGGCCGTTTTGCCGACTGTTGCACCTAGCGCGGGATATTCCGGCTGAGCGTGCCGAACTAGATCCAAAAATCCTGATCGTGGCGCCGATGTCGGGTCACTACGCGACGCTGTTGCGCGGCACCGTCGAACGGTTCCTGCCAGACCATGAAGTTTACATCACCGATTGGCAGGATGCCCGAACGATCCCGCTTGGGGCAGGCCGTTTCGATCTTGATTCCTATATCGATTACATCATCCAGATGCTGCAACACTTCGGAGGCGATGTTCACGTCTTCGCAGTTTGCCAACCGGCGGTTCCGGTTATGGCGGCCATCTCGTTAATGGAAGCCGAGGGCGATCCAAACGTTCCCTCTTCAATGATCTACGCCGGTGGTCCGGTCGATACGCGGGTCAGTCCGACGGTCGTCAATGAACTTGCGGAAGAGAAAGGCTCCGACTGGTTCGCGAGCAACGTCATTCAAGTGGTTCCCTGGACCAATCTGGGCTACGGGCGAAAAGTTTATCCGGGTTTCTTGCAGCTGACCGGGTTCATGACGATGAACCTTGATCGCCATCTCCACGCGCACAAAGACCTATTTATGCATCTCGTCGACGGCGACTGTGACTCGGCTGAGAAACACCGCGTGTTCTACGATGAATACATGGCGGTGATGGACCTGACGGCGGAGTTCTTCCTGCAGACCATCGACACCGTATTCGTCAGCCACGCGCTACCCAAGGGTCAGATGATGCACCGTGGAAAGCGCGTCGATCCCAAGGCGATCCGTAGGGTTCCTCTGATGACCATCGAAGGTGAAAAGGACGATATCACCGGAATTGGTCAATGTGCTGCAGTGCACGATCTGACGCCGGCTTTGTCCAACTCCTTGAAGTTGCACTACGAGGCCCAGGGTGTCGGACACTACGGCGTCTTCAATGGCTCGCGCTTCCGCAACGATATCGCTCCTCGGATAACGCAGTTCATTCGCTCGCATGATCCCAGGGCCGGGCAAATCGCACAGATGCCTGCGATCGCTGAAACGACGGTGAAGCCGGCGGCGCATAGCAGCGCTTGCGAAATCTCTTCGGTCGCATTCACGTTCGAACCCGCGAACGACCCGCAACCCGATCCGATGGCCAGCAAACTTCTCAAAGGGGGATTGCCGGTCGGTTCTCGCTTGAGCGAATTTGAAGACGATGACCAGGGTTTTGGTTTTCTGACACCATTCCGGTTCTGGGCGCTGGCTTCGCGGATGGTGATGGAAGGGTTCTTCGGCCCAAGCCGTAATTCAGGGCTCTGATACAACAAACTCCGTTAACGAGATTCGGCATACGTCAAGCGCCAACTGCAAGTTGTGCTTGACGCTTGTGCCACATGTGTTGCTGTATTGCATCATCCGGGGAGAAGGCGATTATCTCCGTAACTAACTTTATTTATTTACTTTTCAACTTATCACTGGGCGTTGAACGCCGCTCAGGCGCGCTTCTGCGGCGAGCAGGCAACAATCCGGATGCTTGGAAATCTTGTTGATTGATCTTACTGGCGCAGCGGGCAGCGAAGCTCTAGACTTGGGTAATCGCGCGGTTCGGATGATGCATCGTTAACAAGAGAAATGACGCCGTTCGGGCGCTCAAATCTCTGCTAGCCCGCCTCAGAACCGGGCCTCCATACAACGAGCGTACTTCATGCAAGGGTCCCCGAATGTCGCGGGTCGCAGATGACCAGAAACCTGTTTCGCTTGATGACCCTAGATTGGATGATCTGGGAGCACCCGTCGAAGTGCGCCGACACCCGAAAGCGCGTCGTCTGACGTTGCGGGTTAGCCGCACGCGACGCGCCATCATCGTAACGCTGCCTACCCAATGTGATCTCGGCGAAGCCGGGTCGTTCGTTCACCGCCACATCGACTGGGTTCGCGAGCGGCTGGGCAATTTGCCAGATCCGGTGCCTTTCGCGCATCGGCAGGTGATGCCGCTGAGAGGTGTTCCGCACCGGATCGTTTTCATTAAGCCACAGCGCGGCAAGGGTGTTGTCCACCTTCACAAGCCTGCGCGCGGCTATGCGGAAATCCGCGTGGCCGTAGTTGGCGACAATGGCCCGCAACGGCTACGCAATTGGTTATTCAAACAGGCCCGCAGGGACCTCGATGCGCGGGTGCTTGAGCATGCCAAGCAGCTCGGTGTCAGACCCAAAAAACTCGTGATCCGGGATCAAACGAGCCGCTGGGGATCGTGTTCGTCGACAGGGGCGTTGTCATTTTCCTGGCGGCTTGTGATGGCGCCGCCGTTCGTGCTCGATTACGTCGCCGCGCACGAAGCCGCGCATTTGCGGGAAATGAACCATGGACAGCGCTTTTGGGCGCTGGTCGACCGCATGGTTCTGGAAATGGATGAAGCCAAGAACTGGTTGCAGGTGTATGGAATGGACCTGCATCGTTACGGCGTTAGCGAGTAGCGCCGTAGCAGTAACGCAAACAGCCGCTGCACCGGACGGACATCTTTATTCCCGCGTCGCCGCTGGTGTGCTTTAGGCCCCGGCGGCTCCACGCTATTCCTCGGCCCCGCGAACCAATCCGACCGCGCTTAACATGGCGGTCGGATCGTGTGGCCGGGCCGAAACGATGTTACTGCTGCAGATGATCGTATGAAAAAAGATGATCGGACTGCGTCAGCGGCGCATGACAGCCGCGGCAGGAGTTAAGGTCCTTATTGAGCCGTTTGCCGTCGGGACTGAAGACGGCGAAGTCCCAATCGCCATTGCGAAACTCTGCTGAGAACTTGCTACCCCAACCTTGGCGTTTTTCCATCACGGCAATGGCCGCGAGCTTGCCGCGAACGCGCCGGCCCAGGGAACTCTCCACGGGTTCTCCCTTGTCACTCAGCTTTTCTTTGTAGATTTCACCGACGAGGATTGAACCGTTCGGTAGGGCGCCGTCTTTGCCAGGGCCAGCAGCGGCGGTTTCATTGGCAAAGAGCCGGATGATCTGGTTCGTATTATTGCCGGTGCGATCGAGGCTCAGGTAGTTCTTGTACGACTTGTAGTCCTGCGGGAATGCGATGCGAGGCTCGTCTGCAACCACGAGTGTCGAAAAGCCGGCAAGTAGACAGAATGCGATCAGATTTCTTTTCATCGTTTCCTCCTTCACTCACTTCGTTATAGCTGATCACTACGGGGCTTGATCCACCAAATGTAATCCCATCGCCTGCCCCAGGCTCGATGCAATCCGCTCTGCTTTATCGATGACAATAGGTGCGGCTTCCGCTGAGAAGACCTCCCTGGCGACAGTTCGGAAATGGCCAAGCCAATCAACGAAGTCTTCCGTCTTGACTTCTGTGAGCTTTTTATGGGCTGGGACTGGCCGGCCTTTGTAGGCGCCCGTCTTCAAGAGTACTGAGGACCAAAAGGTCTTCATCTTCTCCAAATGTGCGGTGCGGTCTTCCCCGATATGGTACTTGAAGATAGGTCCCAACGCCGGATCGGCCCAGACACGATCGTAGAACCGATCAACGAGAGCGGAAATCTGGTAATGGTCGATCGAAGGATGCGCTGGTTCACGCCCGGCCAGCTGTGCTACCGCCAGAAACTGGGGTTCTTGAACATTGGGCATTGACCACCCTTTATTTCATTCATTTTCTATGTATCTTTTGCTAGCATGTGTCGACGCCCCATATCAACATCTAAGATGAATGTTATAGGAGTGCCTACTTTTGCGCCTTAATCGCGCCAGTGACTTTGCCATGCGGATCCTCATCCTGCTCTGCAAAAAAGGAGAGGTCGTTTCCGTCGACCTGATCGCGGAGAGACTCGCACTCCCCAAGAGCCACGTTATGAAGATCGTCGCACGGCTCGCGTCTGCAAACTTCATTTCAACGCAACGTGGACCTGGCGGCGGTGTAAAACTCCATCAGCCCGCAACGGAGATCAGGATTGGCGACGTCGTTCGCGCGATCGAACGAGAGTTTGCCGTGGTCGACTGTCTCGGCTCCGCTGGCCCTCGTTGCGTCTTTGAACCGCGGTGCGCACTGATGCCGGTCATGAGTGAGGCAACCGACGCATTCCTCCGTGTTCTTGACGGCTACTACCTGAGCGACGTGGCCCCTGCAACGCAGCAGCCGCGGCGTGTTGCCGTCTAAAGGCTGCGCCTTTGGCCGATGGTTTTTGCGTCAGGCGCTGCCAATTATGATACCGGCAGCAAACACCAATGCCCCGCCAAGAACGACCTGGAAGGCGGCACGGAAGAACGGCGTATCCATGTATCTGTTCTGGATCCAGGCGATAGCCCAAAGCTCCACAAAGACAATAAAGATGGCGATTGTGGTGGCTGTCCAGAAATCCGGAATCAGGTACGGCAACGCGTGACCAAGACCGCCGATCGCCGTCATCACGCCGGATGCAATCCCGCGTTTGACCGGGGAGCCGCGTCCGGAGATCGTGCCGTCATCGGAAGCGGCCTCGGTGAAGCCCATGGAAATGCCGGCACCAACGGATGCGGCCAGCCCTACGAGAAAAGTTGTCCAGGTGTCGTGGGTGGCGAAGGCGGTCGCAAAGATGGGCGCGAGCGTTGACACGGAACCGTCCATGAGACCGGCCAGCCCTGGCTGCACCCAGGTCAACACGAACTGGCGGTGGGCGGCGTGATCTTCACTTTCGCGCACCTCTGTGGGTAGGTGCTTTTTCTCGAGCTGCTCCGCGGTCCGCTGGTGTCCCGCTTCGGCGGCGGCAAGATCACCGAGGAGTTGGCGCGTATTAGCGTCAGTGGTCGATTGGGCCGCCTTCAGGTAAAAGTTCTGAGCCTCGCGTTCCATGCCCGCCGCCTCGTCGCGAATGCGATCGAGGCCTAGGTTCCGCATCAGCCAAACCGGCCGCCGGGCGTAAAATCCTGCCACGTGTTCGCGCCGGATTAGGGGAATGGTGTCGCCGAAGCGTGCCTTGTGCAGTTCGATCAGCCGTTTGCGGTGCCTGTCCTCTTCGGCCGCCATACCCTCGAAGATCTTGGCGCTATCTGGGAACTCTTCGCGCAGGCGTTCCGCGTAAGACAGATAGATGCGGGCGTCGTCTTCCTCGGCGGAGATAGCCAGCGCCAGCACCTCCTGTTCGGACAGCTCCGAAAACTGGCGACGGCCCAGGTTCAAACCTGGAATCATTCAGCTCCCTCCACTTTAGAACGACTCTAATCTGAATAGCCTAAAGCTCCCGGCCCAGCAAGACAGACAATGCCGCCATGCTGCAGCGCAACAATGTGCCGCGCAGGGAGGATCTCCTCCAATCCGACTAATACTTAGCCGCTTTGTCTCTAAGTTTGTATATATAGAATAACGCCATGTATATTTTCTCACCTGAAAGTTTTTCTCGCCTTGATTCTGTGAACACTTTAATTTTTATCCATTTCCGAATCGGCTTTATTCAAAGCTGTTGGGGGGTATCACGTTTTTCCGATCAATACGGCAAGTCTGCCGCTCTTGCGACTGCCAGACCGGCATGGCGCTTGGGGAATTGGGTTGGTGTGACTGGTGGGATGACTTGTTTGAGCTTTCGCGTTTTGCATCGTAACTACTCCCCGCTTCAGATACGCCACCAAACGCGGAATCAGTTGCCGTTAAGGTTCCTGACGCTCCCAATGCCCCCTAATTGGCAGCGTTTTCCTTTTTACTGGGCGCATGTGAACGCCCCTGTGGCCCGAAATGCAACTTTTGGGACCAAGGCTGTTTGGTTTCTCATCCGCACCCGCATAGTCAACTCACACGTCGACAGGGCTGGAGGCCGGGTGCCGAACCATTTTCCAAGTCGCCAACAATCCCAGGCCGGCAAACATGCTCAGAAACCCAAAATAGTAACGATACCCCACGCCAACACCGAACCAATCGACGAAACTGCCGGCGAGCGTATGGACGAATAGATCGGGCGAATAGCCAATCACGGAAACAAATCCGACGGTCATGCCGGTCTGTGACAAAGGAACTCCGGTCTCCTGCAGCAGAGCATAAAACACGGCGCGCAAGGAGAAGCCTGCCAGCGCGGCAATGGCGACTTGCCCCCAAAGAAGCCACAACTGATCAGAATCCGCCGGCAGCACTGCAAACGACACGTAGATCAGCAAAAGCAGCAAGAACGAAGTTCGGACAACCCGGGATGGCTTTAGGCGGTCGGCGATCAGTCCCGCGCTGATGGCTGCCAGTGGACGCATCCAATCTCGGAACGTAGCAAGTTGTGCTCCGAACAGTTTGGTTTGCTCGAAACCGCGCTCCGCGTAAGCGGGAAAGTCGTAGGTGCCAAGGTACAGGAGATATGCGCAGAATATTACAGCGGCGAGTAACCAGCTGCGGCCGTTCTTCAAGATGTCCCGCCAATGAGGCGGCTGTCCTTCGCCTGCCTGCTGGCTTCGGACGTCGGCAGAGGGCTGTTCGTGGAGATCGTCTGGAACGAGAAGCCACACCAGGACGGCAGCGAATAGGGTGACCGCCGAATAATAGGTGATGACCTTGACGAGGCCGTCGGTCGCGCTGCCGCCGTAGGCAAAAACAATCGTTGCCGTAGATGCCAGTAAAGCCGCAACAAGGCCGCGGCCCGCCTCGAAGAAGCCGAAGCCCATGCCCTGCTGATCGGCGCCGCCCCAATTGCGAACCGCTTTGATTAGAGCGGCCCAAAAAGTTAGGATCGACGTAATTCCCCAAAATGCATACAGAGCAATCAAGCCCGTGTGCGAGGGGATGCTGGCCATATAGAGCCCCCCCAGGCCCGTCGAAAATAACGAGAAGGCCAGAAGCTTGCGCGCCGAAATGCGATCGGCCAGCCAACCGCCAGGGAAATAAGCGGCGAGTGCCACAAGCCCATACATCGAGTTTAGAAGACCAATCTCCACGGCACCGAGGCCAAAGGCTTCCTCCATCGACGTCTGAAAAATCCTGCGGAGGTAAGGGAGCATGTAAATGCTCTCGGCGGCGAGCACCAAGCTCGCAAAGTACAGCCACCGTTGCGCCTTGAATTGCACCATCTTCCGCCCATTCTGGCTGCCCACGAAACCGAATCTCGCGAATTGTTTGACGAGCATAAAGCCTACTTGGTCAAGACGGGCTGATTGTTGTTCTCCGCCTAGCCGGAACTTCTTGAAGGTCCACGCTGGGATCACAGCTTGATTGTCCGCGCCTGCTACGCGCAAACAACTCATATTTCAGAAGCCGAACGACCAGCGAAAAAAAGAGCGCAGCTCGATTGAGCCGCGCTTGGTTACCTTTGTTTTGGACTTGCGAATGACGATCGCCGAACCAGACCGGCGTTCTCACTTCTCGCAAGGGATATTGATGACGTGGTTGACGTAAGGGATGCGGATTTTGCACCTGCCCTTCATTCCGCCAGTGAAACCTCCGCCCTTGCCTAGGAACTCGTTCAAGACAGCCTTGAGCTTGCCTTCCATGGGGTCGCCGGCCGGTTTGACCGCCGACGGATCCGCCTCGTCTTCATCGACGTCGTCAACATCGTTTACCTGTTCGTCGTTCACTGACGGGGCTGCGTTTGCTGATCGGGCCGGGCGCTTAGCGGTGAAACTTGCTTCCAACTCGTCGATTTCGCTCTGCGGTGGATTTGCAGCCGACTTTGCCGTTCCAGTAACCCGGGTTGAGCGTTCGAAGTTCCGGTCCAGCTTTTTGGACAGCGGTACGATCGGGTCGGTGGACTGTTCCATCCGCGCGTTCCGTGTCTTGGCGGTGCCGGCTGAATTCTTCGACGCGGCCAGACGCTGGGCGGCTCCGTACTTGCCGCAGAGCTTAAGGTCGCTGGGGGCTTTCTTCCAGGTGAAGGTCTTGCTGAAGAAGCTCGATGACGCATTACCGACAACACGCAGGCGGGTACCGCTGAGACGCTTGATCCGGACAGTGTAGCGGCTGCCTCGAGTGGGGCTGTAGATCCAGCCGCCGCCGCTGTTCGTGACGTTGCCAAGAATTTGCATACCACAGCGGTCGGCGTACTTGGCTTGCTTGATATACACTACAAAGCCACAGAGCCCTTTGCCCTTGGTACAATTCTTGATCTGGACAGCGCCACGACCGGTGTGGTCGAGCCAGATGCCCTTCGGATCGGCGGCTTGGGCGGAGACCGACCACAGGAGCGTCAGTCCAAGCACGGCTCCCTGCGCAGCGCGGTGTTTAATCGACATGGCGAGAATTCCCTTCTTACAATGCTCAATTGTCGCGATTAACTGAGCGCCACCATGCCGGAAGGGAGAGGCATCTGACTGTTTCGCCGGGAACACCGGCGGCGATGGCCACGGAAAAACCCTGAATTTCCGTAGTCAGCGCCTGTAAAATGGTTCTCGAAGCCATCGGCGCACGCAATCTAAAATGCGAAAAGCGAACGTCGGGGGCGCGAAGCCGTGCAGCCGGTCAGGACCGGCTGCCTTCTATTTTCACAAACTGCATCGGTCCGTTGCCGGCTAGGTGGCTTTCTTCACCAGACCGATGACGAAGAGCAGGAGAATGGCGCCGATCGTGGCGCTGATGATCTGGCCTACAATACCGCCGAACGGGAGGAAGCCAGGAAGGAGAAAGCCCGCGACCAGCGCGCCTGCGATGCCAACGAGAATATTGCCGACCAAACCAAAGCCGGACCCGGAGAGGATCTGGCCTGCAAGCCAGCCGGCGACGGCGCCGATAGCCAGCATGATGATGATAGCAACAGGATCCATGTTCTGTTCTCCACTTGAGAAGGGTTTGCGGCATCTTGATGCCGTGACGTCCTGCGAGCACTGCGTAAGTCAGAGACTGTGTAGCAGGCAGCGATAGTCATATCGCACGTCGAAGCTATGAATGTTGTGGGCTTGGCCCGGAACAACACCTGTTATCAACGATTGTAAGCTTGCTTCCTTGAAAGCTTCCACCGCGCCACCTTCGAAAGATTAAAAACGAGCGTAAATACGAAACCGAGCAGGTGCCGGTCGTTGAGGCGCGGGTGATTACTCATGCGAGTTTTCGAGCCCTGTGTCCGACTTGTATCAACGCATGATCCTGAGGAAGGAAGGCAACAGACCGCTTCCGGGATCCGTGCATTCTCATTTCACGATGCACTAAAATTCGGCCTCTGCGTCCCATTGAACACGCCGGCTTACAGTCGTGTGTTGCCAGAGTGTCCGCTATCGAATCAATGACTTCCCGCCCTACGCCGTGTCCGGAGGAAACGTTCCCGTGACAAGCATAGCGTGCGCCTTGCGCGCGACAGCTACACCTGCGGCCCGAAGGAGGTTGGTTCTCGGCGCAAAAAAACGGCGCGCCATTCACAAGAAAAAACCTGGAGACGATCGATGCTGCAAATACGCACCGAGGAAGACACTCGGCTTGCGAACGCTTTTTCTTGTTCCAACGAAACCCAGGAGGGGCCGGAATCCTCGCGGACGGCCAGCAAAGCCGGCGCTATGGCGGACGCCTGCGGGTTTTGGTCGGAGGTGGCTTCGAGATCGTTTTTGCCACTCTCGTAGCCCCGGTTGTCAGCTTCGCCATCGCCGCGTTCGCGGCGGGACTATTATTTGGCAAGCGCATCGATTGGAGTGCACAGGAGCGCTCGGACCGTAGCGTCAGCTGGGCCGAGGCGGCGGTCACATTTGGACAACAAACCCTTTCCGGGCTCAGCGTTTTCGCGCTCCTGCATTTCTTTTCTCCGGTGGTGTTGCCGTGGGCGATGCCGGTGATCGCCGGATTTGTATTAAGCATTCCGTTCGCGGTTTGGACGGCCTCTAAAACCGCTGGAAGTTGGAGCCGGCGGTACGGCCTTTGCGATATCCCGGAGGATCACGTTGCGCCGGAGATTCTGGCCAGCGTGCTGCAGAAGAGCCGACAACCCGGGGAAGACGACGATTACAATCCCGCGCTTAACGAGGCCAGATCCGCGTCGGGCTGAGGGTTGCAGGTTGCCGGCGGATGGGTATTTGCATGCCCATCCGTCCGTCGACCAAACTCACGATGATCGGTGAACCATCAGGTACTCGTATAACCATTTGCTCAAACGTGCGGCATCAACTTCAACTTTTATGTTGGTTTGTGTCGCGACCTTGTGAATGGCTTTGTATTGCAGGCGGAAATCAATTCACCCATCACCTTGCCACAGAGATTGATTATTGGGTTCACGCAGGGAACGCATTATTTGCGCACTGCGCGAACTAAATTAAAAATGGAGCACGTCATGCTCGTCGATCGATACCAGGGCCAACATTCGACAACGTCTGAGACCGCTGTCTCAGAGTTCGAGAAGGCCGTGTTTGCCGTCGCAGCGCACCGGCCGGCAGCCACACCGCTCACGGCCACGCTGAAGGCTGACAAGAACCTTATCGCAGGTCTGGCGCTGAAGGGGCTCGGTGTTGTCTTGTTGGGCAAGGCCGAAGACATAGCGGCTGGCCGTGTCGCACTTAAGAAGGCGCGCGACGCTCTCGCAAGAGCCGATGGAGGCACCGGTTTCGAACGCGCTCTCGTGGAAGCCCTCGAGCTTGTGACGCAAGGATCTATTAAGACCGCGGCCGCGCGCCTGGAAGCACGCCTTGTCGACAACCCGAGGGAGTTTCTTTCCCTCAAAGTCGCCAACGCGTTGCGCTTTATGACGGGCGAGCCGAAACGCATGCGAGAAATCACAGCCAGTACGCTGGGGCATTGGGATCGGGCTGATGCGGGTTACGGGTTTGTCCTCGGTCTTCATGCCTTCGGCCTCGAAGAGACCGGATCGTTCGCCGAGGCGGAAGTTATCGGCAAGCAAGCCGTAGCTATCGAGAATGCAGACGCGTGGGGTATTCATGCAGTGAGCCACGTCATGGAAATGCGGGGCAGGCCAGGCGACGGCGCCGACTGGCTTGAGTCGTCGCGGCAGATCTGGCCCCAGTGCAACAACTTCGGATTCCACCTCGCTTGGCATCTAGCTTTGTTCCGGTTGGAAGCCGCTGAATATGACGCGGTGCTCGAACTATATGATCAAGAGATTCGTCCAATCGAGACGGATGACTTCCGCGACATGGCGAACGCCGTCTCGATGTTGTGGCGGCTCGAACAAGATGGCGTCAATGTTGGTCATCGGTGGCAGGGTGTTTACGAAATTGCCTACAAACGCCGTACCGACACCACCTATGTGTTTGCCTCGCTGCATTACCTACTGGCCCTCCTCGGAGCGGGCGACAAACAGGCGGCTTGGGAACTCGTTGAAAATTTGAAGATGCGGGCCAAATCGCCAGCCAACGACGATCAGGCGCAAGTGGCTGCCGAAGTGGGCGTCGCGTTCGCCGAGTTGATCGTACGGCTGCATGCGAACGGCGGCCCCGTCAACGATATCTGCGACGTTGCACTGCGATTGCCCGCGATCGGCGGCAGCCGCGCGCAGCGGGACGTTTTCGTTCGGACGCTGATGATGCTTGCCGCCCAATCTGGCGAAGCTGCAACGTTCGACGCCGTTAACCGGCTGCGGGGTGCGCTGAAAGTCGAAGACCGGTTCGTGAAGGCGAGCGAAGAGTGTCTGTTGAAGCGCCGCACGACACCGATGCGAATTGAACGAGGGCCCTTGATCGGTCACGCCTGAGCAACGACAAGCTCTCAACCGACCTTTCGATATCCTCTGATCAAAAAGAGCGTATGACACCGGTCTCACAAACCTCCTCCAGCCGCATTGCCGATATTGTGGCAGGCACCTTCCATACTCACGGTATCCGACACGCCTACGGCATTCCCGGCGGAGAAGTGTTAACGTTGATTGACGCTCTCGGCCGATCCGGAATCCGCTTCGTCCTTTGCCGTCATGAGACGCCTGCTGCGTCGATGGCCGCGGGCACAAGCACGGTGAACGGCGCCCCCGGGCTGCTCGTGACAACAGTGGGTCCCGGGCTTGCCAATGCCGTGAATGCGATCGCCGATGCCGTGCAGGAGCGTGTCCCGCTGATCGTTCTTTCTGGCGCCGTCGACCATGATATCCGTCACCGCTACACGCATCAGGTGCTCGATCAAGCCGCGTTACTGCGTGGGCTGGTAAAGGGTAGTTTCGAGATTGAAGGTGCGGGCGCAGGGGCGACTGTTGCCCGTGCCATAGAGCTCGCCATGACAGTACCATTCGGACCCGTTCATCTGGACCTTGCACCCGGCACAGCCCGTCTTTACGCGAAGGCGGGTGACCGTGTCGTCAGACCCGCCGATACATGCCGGTTGACAGCACATCCTGGCGATACGGCAGTCGCCAAATTTGCAGAACTCCTGGCCAGTTCGCAGCGTCCGCTCGTGATCGCCGGATTCGAAGCTGCACGAGAGGACGCTGGTTCGGCGGTTCTCGAGTTGTGTCAGAGGCTTCAGGCGCCGCTCATTACGACGTATAAGGCCAAAGGTTTGGTCGACGAGACACAGCGGGAGTGCCTTGGCGGTGCCGGTCTTTCGCCGCTGGCGGACCAACCACTGCTCGATCTTGTGCGCGCCGCAGACACCGTCTTGCTGGCCGGCTACGATCCGATCGAAATGCGCCAGGGTTGGCTTGAGCCAGCTGACTCACAACAAACGGTTATCGAAGTTTGCGGTCACCCTTACGATCATGCGATGCACCGATGCGATCATCGGCTTGTCGGGCCGATCGCAGGAAGCCTCGGGGCGCTTGCCGCATCCATCGCGCCTTGCCAAGGGCAATGGAGCCAAGGCGAGCCGGAATTCACCCGACAGCGCCTTCAAGACGCGTTTGCAGGGCCACCACACTGGGGCCCACATGCTGTCATCGAGACGCTGCTGGATGTGCTCGATGAGGATGCCATCGTTACCGTCGATAGCGGAGCGCACCGCATTCTGCTCAGTCAGAAGTTCAAAGTGCGGCGCCCCCTCGGGCTGCTTCAATCGGCGGGATTCTGCACCATGGGGGTGGCCGTGCCTCTTGCCGCTGGCGCCAAGGCCGCCGCGCCGGAACGGACAACCGTCGCGGTTGCCGGTGACGGCGGGCTCGAAATGGGGATCGGCGAACTTGCGACACTTAGGGATGAAGGGCTTCACATCGTGGTGGTCGTGATACAGGACGAGAGCCTTGCTCTTATCGAATTGAAGCAGAAGAACATGCAATACGACCGCCGCGGCGTCGAATTAGGTAAGACGCACTTCGAGGAGATCGCCGCAGCCTTTGGCGGTCATGGGGTGCGGGTTACCGAGCGAGACGCATTCGCCGACGAGCTCGTCCATGCAATGCGCAGGGACACGTTCAGTGTTATTGTCTGTCAGGTCGAGGCATCAGATTATGTCGATGGTATCTAGATCCCGGAAGCCCGGCCGCCAACGCGATATCCGGCTCGACTTTTTTCGCGGCATTGGGATGTTCATCATCTTCATGGCGCATCTGCCCTTCAACAGCTGGAACGCCTTCATCCCAGCGCGCTTCGGATTCTCCGATGCGACCGAGATCTTTGTATTTTGCTCGGGAATGGCGTCGGCAATCGCCTTTGGGCGGTTGTTCAATGAGCAGGGATTTGTGCTTGGCACCTCGCGCATCGCTTATCGGTGCTGGCAGGTCTATTGGGCTCATATCTGCATCTTCTTTCTCGTCTCTGGCCTCATAGTGGTCGGGGATGCCTGGTTTCAAACCAACGGTGCCTACACTCGCGGACTTAATCTAGTGTCGTTCCTGTCCGGCGATACGGGCACCAACCTCGTTGGGCTGCTCACGCTGACCTACGTCCCCAACTACTTCGACATCCTGCCGATGTACCTCGTCATTCTGGCGATGATTCCGGTCGTGATGGCGCTTTCGCAGCTGGGACGAGTATATGTCTTCGGATTTATGCTCAGCCTTTGGCTCTTGGCGACAATGGGGTTCCTCGATCTACCTGCCGAACCGTGGAGCGACCGCGAATGGTTCTTCAATCCGTTCGCTTGGCAACTGGTCTTCTTCACCGGTTTCGCCTTTATGCGCGGGTGGATCCCGGCGCCGCCGATCGATCGCCGAGTAATGACCGCCGCAGCGGTCGGCGTCGTTGTTACGGTCCCCTTCGCGCACGAGTGGCTCTATACGAATTTCGAGGCCTTCGGCGCGACGCGTAGTACAATCGAACCGCTCATCGACAAGACCAATTTAGGAATCCTGCGCTTCGCCCACTTCCTTTGCCTCGCATATCTTGCTTACGCGCTCGCCGGCTCCAACGGTGACAATCTGCGCGCGATCAAGGGTCCGCTGGTCGCGACCTGCTGTAAGGTCGGGCAGCAAGCACTCGGCGTGTTCTTGTCGGGGCAGTTCTTGGCCATGTTATTCGGGATGGTGCTGGACCAGTTCGGCCACACGTTCCTGCTGACAGCTTCTGTCAATATCTTTGGGTTTGCGCTGTTGATTTGGGCCGCGCAGATCTCGGCCTACTTCAAATCGGCGCCATGGCTGGTCAAAAACAACAAATCAACGCCGGGAGCTACCGGCGCAGGGATCACTCAGCAGCCACAGAAGCAGAATGACGAGGCTGCGCCATCGGAACTCGCACAGCCTTCGCCGTAGCCACGTGTCAGGTGCGAAGGCGCACAACAAACGCGATAACCCACGCAAAGTGGATGTGCCCGACGAGCGCCACCCAGGTGAGTTGGATGAAGCCGAGGAAGGCGGGATTGCCGGCAACCAAATGCGCCATCATGTAGAGTGCGAATACCCAGAGGCCAACGCCGTACAGCGTTGCTAAAACGAACCAATTGAGCTGTGGGACGATGCGTTCCATTGCCGGCCGCCAGATGAACATCCAGCCAATCGGATAGGCGATCACACCGGCGATGTAGTGAAGCAAATGGCCCTCCGGTCCATAAGCGTCGCCAAAGAGGGCCTGCCAGGTGCGGGTGGCGAGCGGGATTGGAGCGAGCGTTCTAGCGGACAGGGCTGGGAAACCGGCGGTCTCCGGGTGCGTCAGTGCGGTTGTGCTCATGATATGGTCCGATCGGTTTTTGAAAGCCAAACGTGATGCTCGTTACAGCTTTCTTTTAGAGCGACCGCACTCCGGTGAAACAGTCACGTTCCCGGTTTCAAAATCACAAATGAGCCAATCGGAGTTGATGACGTCCGCAGCAACAGGGCGCCAAGCTAATTCTTTTCGTTCACGTATTCCTGCACGAGTTCGGCAATACGCTCCGCACCTAGAATGGGCGGCAGCAGCGTCTTGAAGGAACCGTCTGGTGCCAACAAGAAGATAAACGAGCCGTGGGCGTAAACGGCGCCGTATTCGGGGTGTTCAAACACGATCTTGCGCTCGACCTGGAAGGCTTTATAGGCCTGCTCGAGAGCTTCAAGGCGGCCAGTTAGGCCGACCATTCGCGGATGGACCTTGGGTACAGAGATTGCGAGGTTTTTGACGGTGTCGCGTTCAGGATCGACAGTGATCAATACGGGCGTAACGACCAAGCCGCCGTTTTCCAAATGCTCCACGGCTTCGGCCATGCGTGGCAATGCCACCGAGCAAATCGCCTTGCACGTTGCGTAGCCAAAGAACACGAGCTGAAAGCGCCCTTCGGGGTCCTTTGATGTTCTTGTTGCCCCGTTGTGATCGACCAAGCGGAAATCGCCGCCCTTTATCTTCGGGAAGCCGGGCGTGTTTTCGTCGAGTGCGCGGTGCTTGCGAGCCTCTTCCTTATTTTCGTGGACAACGCCATTATGGGCCCAGGAGCCACCAGCTGCGAACAGCGCTGCTGCGGCGAGCACCGATATGCCGAGGGCGCGGTTCATTTTACTGCTTACTCGTTCTCTTCGCGCCATTGCTCGTCAGCCTCATGTCCAAGCCCAAAGTATCCGCTCTTTTCGATTTGTTTTTTTACGCGCGGATCGCGGCGATACCATGGGCCTTCGCCCTCAGCGCCGGGATTGCGCTGTTGCCAGGCCTTGGTCCAGAGATCCGCCTTTTTCCATTCCTTTTGGCCGCTAAGGCGAATGAACTGAGCCATGAACACCTTGGCCGTGAAACCGGGGTCTTCGGCCAACAGCAGTCCATCTACGTCGACGGTTTGATTGCAGTAAGGAAGCAGGTCGTCGACCGGCCCGTTGAATTCGAACTGGCTGTTCTTGGCGACCACGATGAGCTTGTTATCGGCCGCGCGCACGATGCCCATGTTGCGTTTGCCGTCGCCGCATTTGGCCGGGCAGTTGCCGGATAGCTCGCATAATATATCGACAACTTTACCCGAAAACGTCGCTTTGGTTTCGCCGGAAAGGCCGAGTTCCTTAGCGTTACTACCTTTTGAAAAATCTTCAGCACCGGCAAAGGTTACGCCAGCGATGAGAAAACATGCGGCGGCCAGACAGCAGATTGCATTGTTAGTTGCCATTATCGATCCGCCTTACTCTTTCTCGGGGACAGCAAAGCCCGGGACTGGGCCGTAGTCTTCGTGGTTCTTGTTGGTGATGCCCTCGTTCGAGACGACCTTTTCGACGACAAGGTAGTTGACGCCATCGCGGACATAATGGGCGCCTTTGGCAAGGATCGTATTGCTCTGAATGTCCATGATCGTGTCGGTCTGGGCCAGCGGCTCCTCGCCCTTAATCTTCAAGACCATGTAGACCGTTCCATCTTCGGCGCGAACACCAACGGGAATGCCGCCAGCTGCGCACCACAGCGCGCAGGTGTGGTGGGCGGTGCCAACCACCGCGTCGGGGCCGCCCATCACGCCGGACAGATAACACCACGTATCGATGATCTCGCCCCTAACCTCGACCATCTTCGCCGGGGTTGCCGCTAACGCGCCGCCAACTTGCAGAGCCGTTATCGCCAGCACAGCTGTTAGACCAGCAAATGGGTTCTTATTGAAATTCATGGGCCGTCCTTTCAGACGCTTCGGAAGTGATTGAAATATTCAGCAATTGCGTAAATTCAAATTCTCAAGGGACAGTAACGCGTGGGTTAGAGCGGAACCAGAACAGCCGGACTGACAACTTCGTGAGGATCCTGCCGCGGCGGCTCGGCCCTTGCCCTCATATCAGCTCGGGGTTTGTGATGATCTCCACCAGGGCCGGGCCCTTGAAGGCCAACGCCTCGGCAATTGCGTCGTCAAGCTGCTCGGGCTTCGTAACGCGCGCACCATAGCCGCCGCAAAGCCGGGCGTAGGCCCCAAAACTCGGGTTGTGCAGATCGGTTTGCCAGACCGGCCATTCACCAGCGCGCTGCTCCTTGGAAATCTTTCCGAGCTGCGAATTGTTGAGCAGGATGTGGGTGACATCGATGCCGTATTTCACGGCCGTATTGAACTCCATGGCATACTGTCCAAAACCGCCATCGCCTGAGATCGATATGACCTTGCGACCGGCGTATTCGGGAAGGTCCTGCGTTGCGGCCCAGGCGCCGAGCGCGGCTGGGAAGGCAAAGCCAATCGAGCCGAGATATCCGGACATCAAAATGCGCTGCCCGGTAGGTTCGAAATAGCGGCCGAACGAATAGGTGTTGTTGCCGACGTCGACGGCGATGACGGCGTCATGTGGTATCTTCCTGCCCAATGCGTCGAATACGAAGACGGAGGCGAGGCCGTTTGACTGGTCGGCGGCCAATCGACTGGCCTTCTCGTCGCGCCAGATACGCCACCGTTCGGCGAGTTCGGGTCCTTGGTCAACTGCATTCGCCCGCTCCGGCAGTTGCTCCAGCCAAGCCGATACCGTCGCGGCAATCTCGCCCCAGATGGGAAGCGTAACGGGGTGGAATTTACCCAGCTGCATCCTTTCGAAGTCGACCTGAATGATCGGCTTTGAAGGTTCGATACCAGTGTGGTTTGCGAATGAAGAGCCGAGCGCAATGATGAGATCGGTCTCGTTCATGAACCAGCTGGCGATTGGTGTCCCGGAACGGCCCAACACACCGCCAGCGTTGGGGTGTGAATCCGGGATCAGGCCTTTTGCTTTGAAGGTCGTCAGCACCGGCGCGTTGAGTGCCTCGGCCAAAGCGATCACTTCGGCTCTGGCGTCGATGGCACCGTAACCCATCACGATAATCGGCCGACGCGCTTCGTCGATCATCTCAAGTGATGCCTTGACCTCCTGCGGATTGGGAAGCACCACCGGTGAAGCGATCCGGCCCGTGGGACTGCCTGCCGGTGCGTCACCGGCCGGTAGCGTTTGCACGTCATCGGGGAAGATCAGGTGGGACACGTCGCGTTCGACCAACGCCGTCTTGCAGGCCAGCGACACAAGTTCAGCGTGGTTGGAACTTGGCAGTGTGGTCTGGGAAAAGCGGCTGACGGCGGCAAATGCCGAGGCCAGATCAATGTCCTGAAATGCTCCTGGGCCGAAGACCTGGGTCTGCACCTGGCCGGTTAGAGCCAGTACCGGAGCGCGATCGACCTTGGCGTCCCACAACCCCGTCAGCAGGTTGGTTGCGCCCGGACCGGCGATAGTCAGGCAGGCCGCGGGACGGCCCGACAGTTTGGCGTAGCCCGAGCAGGCGAATGAGGCTGCGCCTTCGTGGCGGATGCCGACGTAACTCATCTGGCCATCAACTACGCGGCGACGGATCGCTTCAGCGAGCCCGAGGTTCGAATGACCAACCATGCCAAAAACATGCTTTATGCCCCAGTTCACCAAGGTTTCGGCCATGCGATCGGATACGGTGCGGGGACTTTCGGGTTCGCGCTCAAGCCCGACGAGGACTTCCTCGCCGCGGATCTCCAGAGGGAAGGTTTTTTGCCCGGTATCCTCATGCTCGCCAGGCGGCTTCCCGGTTAGCGGGTCGAAATCCCAGCCATGCCACGGACAGCGAATCCAACATTTACCGTCGACGCCGGTCTCAATCGAGCCTTCTCCAAGTGGGCCGCCCTGGTGCGGGCAACGGTTGTCCATCGCCGACCACTGACCTTCGAAATGGGATAAGCAGATCGATGTTGTCCTTGCCGTCACGGTCATCACGCGGCCCGACGGTAGATCGGTAACGTTGGCGACTTTGATCCATTCCAGTGGTGTCGACGACGACATTTGGGACCCCTTGTACGATATCTTAGATGCTGCAAACGGTATTTGCTTATATGGGCGGTATGCGAAGACGTGAGCTTAGGTCTTGAATCCCGCAGGATCGAGGGTCTTCGGGCCAGCTCGCGGTGAGTTGAAGTTGTCGTGTTTCTCTTTTGTGTTGCCTCAAGATGCATTGGGACATCCTTTAATTGGCTGCCTAATGATCTTGTGGCGGCGTAATCGACTCGACCCTGCGGGATTTGACCGCATGGGTGGGCATCAGCGGTTTTCTCATTCCGCGAGCTTACCAAGGTAGCAACGCGGCCCGCATCTGAGTCTATGGTGATCGTGATCTCGACGGTCTTGTCGAGCGCGTTGCGTCATGGGATTACGGCTTGAGCGGCGGATGCGTTTACAGATGCCAGCTCTGGCATTTCTCGAGGCCACGGACGACTTGCAGTCGATAACCGCGCCGGCGGCGAAACCGGCGAACGGTACTGATACGAATTTATTGAACCCGTCCTTGATGACGGGAGCATTGGGCGGAAGGGCCAGGATTGAGATGAACACGACGACGCTGATGGCCTTCAACGAACTTGCCGACCGCCAACCGACCTATGCGCTGGTTGGCGAAGTCGATCTGGTCGTCACCCGTTTCGATGACCGGGTTTCGGTGCTCTATGGGCGATGCCTGCACCGCGGTGCCCTGTTGGCGGACGGCTATATCGATGGCGACAATCTCATGTGCCCGCTGCACAATTGGGACTACCGCCTGGAGACCGGCGTATCAGAGTACTCGAACAAAGAGGTTTTGCAGAAGTTCTCAGCTTGGATCGAGGACGGTCAGGTTTGCGTCGACGCCGACGAAATCGGACAGTGGGCCGAAGCCCACCCGCAGCATTACAAGCGCGATGAATACCTCGGGCTCTACGCCGACATGCACGGCACCGACGAAGAGCCGCACACGAAGCTCATTCACAAGTATGCGCGCGATGGCCTTTCGAAGACCGGTCATCACGGCGTCGTCGAGTCGATGGGTGTGCCGCGCGACCAGCTGCCAGACTGGGACGACATCCAAATCCTTACTGCCCAGCTTCACCGGCCGCCGTTGCTCGACGAAGAGCCGATCGGCAGCGAAACCGTCATCGGACCCAATGCGCAAAAACCGCTGCGTCTGGAAATCCCGATCTTTGTCTCGGATATGAGCTTTGGTGCGCTTTCCGAACCCGCCAAGCTGGCCATGGCGCGGGGGGCGGAACTCGCCGGTACGGGGATCTGCTCGGGCGAAGGCGGTATGCTGCCCGAGGAACAGCACGCCAATAGCCGCTACTTCTATGAGCTTGCCTCCGGGCGCTTCGGTTTTGATTGGGAGAAGTTGCAAGCGGTCCAGGCATTTCATTTCAAAGGCGGACAGGGAGCGAAGACTGGAACCGGCGGACACCTGCCCGGGAAGAAAGTGACCGACAGGATCGCCGAAGTACGCGCACTTAACCCCGGCGAAGATGCGATTTCGCCCTCCCGCTTTCCAGACTGGACTTCGACGGGCGAAATTCGCACTTTCGCAGATGAGGTTCGCTCGCGCACTGGCGGCATCCCGATTGGCTACAAACTGTCCGCGCAGCATGTTGAAAAGGACATCGATGCGGCGTTGGATGTCGGTGTCGACTACATCATTCTCGACGGTCGCGGGGGTGGCACCGGCGCCGCGCCCATCCTGTTCCGCGACAACATTTCGGTGCCGACCATCCCGGCACTGGCGCGGGCACGGCGGCATCTGGACAAGCTTGGGCGCAAGGACGTTACGCTGATCATCACCGGCGGCCTGCGTAAACCAGCCGACTTCATCAAGGCGATCGCGCTTGGTGCCGATGCCATCGCCGTCTCGAATTCAGCGATGCAGGCAATCGGTTGTATTGCCATGCGGGCTTGTCACACAAACAGCTGTCCGGTCGGAATCGCTACTCAGAAGCCGCATCTGGTGTCTCGCCTGGTGGTGGAGAAATCGGCGCAGCGCCTGACCAACTTCTTCGAAGCTTCGGTCGATCTGATGAAGGTGATGGCGCGCGCTTGTGGCCGCAGCCACCTCAACCAGTTTGAAGTTTCCGACCTCGTGACGTTCAAGCCCGAGATGGCATCCCTGGCCGGCGTTGAATACGCGGGTGTCGGTCCGAGATCCTGATGACACATAGGTGCCAGTCGCCGTTGGAAGCTACGAGGTGAGGGCATGCAAACCGCTCAGTTGCTTCTTTGGCTGGTGACTATTTATGGCGGCATCGGTGCTCTGGTTGCCGCGCTGTTTCTTTTCATCGGGATCGACCGTATCGACGAAGATGCCCGGGGCTCCTATGCGTTCCGCCCGTTGTTGATCCCTGGAGTGATCGTATTGTGGCCGGTGGTTGTCGCCCGATGGGTCGAGCTTGAAGGAGACCGGTAGCGGTTCGATGAGTGGCTTGCAAGAGAGACAGGAGGGTGCATGAAGACGCCACACAGACGGGCGCACCGGCGTATTTGGAGCGTGCTCGCGCTTTTGCTTCCTGGTCTACTGATCGCAGCTTTCGTGCTTCAGCAGTCGCGTTTGGACAAGCGTCCCGCGGTCCGCATTGAGCCGCCCAAGGAGACGTCGACGCCATGAGCGTGCTCTACGAGCCGGTGCAGTGGAACCGGGCCAAGGTCTTTTACGACATCGTCGTGCTGGCGATGGTCACGGTCTATATTCTGCTGTTCTTGAAAGTCGCGCCGATGTGGGCGCCCGAAGCGCAAAATACAGATTATCCAATACAGCGCATGCGTGCATTCGGGACCTGCGCCTTCCTACTGATGACAGTGGTGTTGTGTATCGGACCATTGGCGCGCTTCGATCGGCGCTTCTTGCCGGTGCTGTATAACCGACGCCACCTTGGTGTGATCACGGCCGCGGTGGCCTTCACGCATGCCGCGTTCGTCATCGACTGGTACTTCAATTATTCTCCGACCAGCCCTTATGTCGGGCTGCTGGTGTCGAACACGAGCTATGGTCAACTGATCGGTTTTCCGTTTGAAGCTTTCGGTATCTTCGCACTGCTGGTGTTGATCATTCTTGCGGCGACCAGTCACGACTTCTGGCTGAAGTTCCTTTCTCCATCGACGTGGAAGGCGCTTCATATGTCGATCTACGCCGCTTATGCGGCGGTGGTCGCACACGTCGCGCTCGGCTATCTGCAGAGCGGAGACAATGGCGCCTTCGTTGTCGTGACATTGGTGAGCGTCCCACTCGTCACGTTACTGCACGTGGCGGCTGCTTGGCGGGACGCTCGCGAAGAGGCGCAACAGTCCGAAGCGGTTCAAAGCGGCAAGGCTGTGAATTGGATGGAGATTGGCGATCCCGAAGCTATCGCCGACGGCCGCGCCAAAATCGTGATGCTGGACAACGGTGAAAAAGTCGCCGTTTTCCGCCATGGGGATAAGCTTTCAGCGTTGACCAATGCTTGTGCGCACCAGAACGGTCCACTAGGTGAAGGACGCATCGTCGATGGCTGTGTGACTTGCCCCTGGCACGGTTTCCAATACCGACCGGAGGACGGATGCGCACCGGCGCCATTCACCGAAAAAGTCGCGACCTATCGGCTTAAACTTGACAGCGACCGGCTCTATCTCGATCCGGCCAGCAACCCGCCTGGCACGTTTGTCGAACCGGTTTCGAGCCCGCTTGCGAGACGGGGAGAGGTGGCATGACACAACGAGACGATGATGCGTTCTTCGTCGGCTATATCAATGCCGCGCCCGGCTCATTGAAGTGGTTCCTGCCGCTTGTTGGCATCGGTCTTGTCGTTTTATTCGCGGCAACCGGCTACATGACAGCTGCCGGTCAAAAAAGCGCCGGATCGGGCAGGTTTCTGTGGGGTGCGGGACAGCAGGATCTCACAGGTGTCCTCGAAGCCAAGCCCTACCCGATCATTCACGTGCGGCCGAGTGAACGCTTTCCGAATGGCCGAACGCTGATGCTCAACGGTCAAGGAAAACGCGGCGCTTCTGACGCCATGGTTACCGAATTCGACGGCAAAGCTGTCGATGTCAGTGGGATTTTACTGAAGCGTGGCGAGCTTGATGCGCTGCAAGTCGGCAAGATTGAAGCGGCGAAGATTACCGATGGTGGTGCGCAGACAAAACCGGCCGCCGTGGATCTAGGCCGGTGGCGATTGTCTGGCGAAATCTGCGACGGGAAATGCCTTGCCGGGGCCATGCGCCCGGGCACCGGCCTCGCGCATAAAGCCTGCGCCAACTTCTGTCTACTTGGGGGCGTGCCGCCGGTGTTTGTTTCGACGGACAAGGTGGCAGGTCAAGACTTCCTACTGATGGCGGATCAAGACGGTGGGCCAATTCCCGACGATCAGCTTTACGACTACGTCGCTCAGCCCGTCGAGATCGAAGGCTGGATCGAACAGCGCGGCGATCTGTTGATCTTCAGAATCGATCCCGCAACAACAAAACCGCTGTGAAGTAGGTAAGGTAAACCTGGATGGCACACGAAAACCCGATGCCAAAGACGCCACTGCATCTTCTCGGGCTGGCGTTCGCCGCCGCGCTCATTTGGGCGTGCTACATCATATGGCAAGTCATGCCGCAATTCACCGGGCCCACGATACTGTCCGAGTTTCGTATCGTGGGCGCGATGCTGGCGATGTTCGTGCTGCTTTCGCTTGCCCAAACCATCGTCAAACTTGCCAAGCCGCTGTTTGCCCGGCGCGGCTGAGATGGGTCGCGCCGGGAAACGAACCGCCTAGTCGTGCGGCGTCAGTTGCGCTTCTTCCGCGACTTCCGACTTGCGGTGCGGGAACTCTTTGATGCGGCCCATGTGCTGACGCATCGTCATCTGGATTGGCGTGACGGCGAAGAGGCCGGCGTAGAGCGCACCGTATTTCTCGCCGGGATCGCGCTTGATGTTGTAAAAATCCATGCCCGGAAGACCGCCATGGGCTGCCTTGATATGGACCTTGAAATCATCATAACGAAGCGCGCCCAGCACGCCGCCGCTATAATGGGCGATGAAGTTCCTGCGCGAATTGCCTTCACCATTTAATAACAGTGAGGTTTGATCGATACCGTCGGTGATGCGGTCGTCAGGGATCTTTTCGGTCGCGCCGGCTATCCTGGCGGCCGTGGCAAACAGATCGGTGACGTGCAGGATGTCGTTGGGATCTTGCCCCGGTTTGATTGTACCCGGCCACCATGCCATTGCCGGCACCCGCACACCGCCTTCCAAGACATCGCCCTTCTCGCCTCGGAGAAGCGTATAACTAGCGGTCGGCCAGAACGCGTACATAGGCCCGTTGTCGCTATACCAGACAACCAGGGTATTCTCGGCAACACCGGTTTCCTTGAGCGTGTCCATGAGCTGCTGAACGTGCTTATTGTGCATGGCCATGAAGGAAGCCTGCCGGTTCGTCCGGTCGACGCCGGGAGCGTTGAGAAACTCCTTGGACGCCGAGACCTGCACCGCATAAGACGGCCAGTAAATGAAGAACGGTTTGTCGCCTGATGCACGCTCCTTGATCCAGGTGGTCATTTGCTGGATGGATTCGTTTTCGAAGGCTTCCTGGCGCTCAGGAGAAAGAACTCCAGCGACGCCCTTGATGGGTTTGCGGCCCTTGTCTTTTTCACCGACGTATCCGGCAACCGACAAGTCGATACCGGTTCGCTTGAGATACTCTTCATTACCTGGGAAGTCGGCGAACGGATAAGTCCCGGTGTTGTTCTCGAAACTCGCCTGCCACCAATCGGGGGCGCCGTTGAACAGACCATAGTAGGCGTAATCGAAACCCTGGTTTTCAGGGGCGTGTTTTGGCAGTTCTCCCAGATGCCACTTGCCCCACATGGCGGTGTCGTAGCCAGCCTCGGAGAGGATTTCGGCGATGGTTACTTCGTCGGGAGAAAGCCCGTCGTCCTGGCCCGGCCAGAGGACTGACAAGAGGCCGGTTCTAACGGGATGACGTCCGGTCATGATGGCGACGCGTGTTGGTGTGCAGGACGGCTCCGCGTAAGCCGACCAGAAACGCTGGCCTTCCATCGCCATTTTATCGAGTGCAGGTGTTGGTGCACCGCGATGCTTGCCGCCGCCCTGCCAGCCCAATTCGCCCCAGCCTATGTCGTCGGTCAGAATGTAAATAATGTTGGGTTTCTTGCCGAATCTCTGCTCCAGGGCCGCGAGCTTGGCATTGATGGCCTTATCCTGATCAGCCCAAGTTTGCACGTTGCGCTCCTTGAACGCAATGTGAGGACCATCAGCTTGCTGTGCTGCAACGCCCCACGAAGAAAGAAACACAGGCGCAGTCGCGGCAAGTGCCGTCACTAGCCACTTCATTACAAAACACCTCGAAAAACACTTACTGAAAAGGAATTGCTTCAAACGTCTGAAGACTGGCAGGCTTGTGTGTCAATGACAAAAGGCAAGCGACGCCATGGCCGGCAATCGCCCCGCTTGACGTCATGAAGTTACAGCTCTGTGATTCCCTGTTACCAGATCGTTCTTAGCCTACTCATCCCCAATCAGATTAGACTCGCCGCCATTGAACAGCTCAGAAGTGAGGCAGGCATGAAACGCACGCTGGTGATCACGTTGCTCACCTTGACTGGAGCAATGGCGGCCTATTTCTTGGTCTCGGCCGTTGCACCTCCCGTAAGTATTCAAAGGACGAACACGGCCGACAGACTGGATCTGAGTGGCCTGTCAGTGGCGACCTTCGCAGGTGGATGCTTTTGGTGCGTGGAAGCCGCTTTCCAGGACGCGCCCGGCGTTCGGGAAGCCATTTCCGGCTTCTCGGGCGGCGACATTGAGAACCCTTCCTACGAGCAGGTTGCGTACGGCTTGACGAAGCACACGGAGGCCGTTCAAGTCTACTACGACCCGACGCAGATCACGTATGACGGATTGCTGCAGGTGCTGTGGCGCACTGCCGATCCAACGGATACCGACGGCCAGTTTTCCGATCGCGGCAGCCAATACCGGCCGGCGATTTTCTACCACAACGAAGAGCAACGGCAGGCTGCTCTCAATTCGCGGGAAGAGTTGTCGAAATCAGGTCCTTACGACAAGCCGGTCAACATCGAGATCGTAGCCTACAAAAGCTTCTATCCGGCCGAGAAGTATCATCAGGACTACTACAAGAAGAATCCGCTGCAGTACCGGTTCTACACCATCGGATCAGGACGCGCTGGCTTCCAGCTTAATACCTGGGGTGATGACATGGAGATCGATTTCACAAAGTACCAGCCCAAAAAGAAGCCCGACCTGGCACCGCTTGCGAACGCTATGTGATCGAGCCACTGCCACACGCCCTGCCAACCTTGACAGCGGACGCTTAGGCGTCCGCCTTTTCGTAGGTCTCCATCGGCGGGCATGAGCACACAAGGTGCCGGTCGCCATAGACGTTGTCGACGCGGTTGATGGGCGGCCAGTATTTGTCGACGCGGAAAGCACCGGCCGGATAGCAGGCGTTCTCGCGGGAGTATGGCCTGCCCCATTCGCCGACCAAATCCTCAACCGTGTGAGGTGCGTTTTTCAGCGCGTTACTGTCGGGATCGGCGGTGCCATCAACGATCGCTTGGATCTCCCCCGCGATACCCAACATAGCATCGCAAAAACGGTCGAGTTCGGCCTTGGGCTCGGACTCCGTCGGCTCCACCATCAGCGTACCGGCGACGGGCCAGCTCATCGTCGGTGCATGGAAACCGCAATCGATCATGCGCTTGGCAATATCGTCGACGGTAACGCCGGCGGATTCCTTGAAGGGGCGGGTATCGACGATGCATTCGTGCGCAACGCAGCCGTTGGCGCCGGTGTAGAGGATTTCGTAGGCAATCGACAGGCGTTTGGCGATGTAGTTGGCGTTGAGGATGGCGATGCGCGAGGCCTGAGTCAGACCTTCGCCGCCCATCATCAAGCAATAGCTCCAGGAGATCGGCAGGATCGCGGGCGATCCATATGGCGCCGCCGACACCGTCATTGCGCTGCCGCCGGTTTCCGGGTGGCCGGGCAGGAACGGCTGCAGGTGCGCTTTGACGCCGATCGGGCCCATGCCAGGACCCCCGCCGCCGTGTGGAATGCAGAAGGTCTTGTGCAGATTGAGGTGACTGACGTCGGCGCCAATTTCTCCTGGACGGGCGAGCCCAACAAGCGCGTTCAAGTTGGCGCCGTCGAGATAGACCTGGCCGCGATTGGCGTGGGTGATTGCGCAAACCTCGCGAACCGTTTCCTCGAACACGCCGTGCGTTGATGGATAGGTGATCATGACGGCCGCCAGTTCGCCGGCATTCGCTTCCGCCTTGGCGCGGAAATCGTCGAGATCTATGTTGCCGTGCGCATCGGTACCGATGACGACGACGTCCATACCGCACATCGAAGCCGAGGCCGGGTTGGTTCCGTGTGCCGATGATGGGATCAGACAAATATTCCGGTGCGCTTCGCCGCGCGCCTTGTGATAGGCGCGGATCGTGAGGAGGCCGGCATACTCTCCTTGCGCACCCGAGTTGGGTTGCATTGAGATGGCATCGTAACCGGTGATGCGGCAGAGCTTGTCAGACAAATCGTTGATCAGTTCGGCGTAGCCCTCCACCTGATCGGCGGGTGCGAAGGGATGAATCTCGGCAAACTCCGGCCATGTGATCGGCAGCATTTCAGCGGTAGCGTTGAGCTTCATGGTGCACGAGCCGAGGGGGATCATCGCCCGGTCGAGTGCGAGATCGCGGTCTGCGAGCCGCCGCATATAACGCGTCATCTCGCTTTCCGCGCGGTTCATATGGAAGACAGGGTGCTGCAGATAAGCCGAGGTTCGCACCAGATCGGCGGGCAGTCTGTATGCCGGCATGGCGTCGCGGAACTTCAGGTCGTAACCACCGAAGGCACGCCAGACGGCTGCCAGCGTCGCCGGCAACGTCCTCTCGTCGACCGTAATACCGATGCAATCTTGACCGACCTTTCGCAGGTTCACGCCATTGTCGACGGCATTCTTCATGATGAGCCCCTGATAGGGCCCTACGTTCACGGTGATGGTGTCAAAAAAAGCGTCGGGGGCAATCTCAAATCCCAACGACGCCAACCCTTCGGCAAGCCGCGCGGTATTGCGGTGAATGCGCTCGGCGATGGCCCGCAGACCACGTGGTCCGTGGAACACCGCGTACATGGCGGCGATCACGGCCGGCAAGACCTGCGCGGTGCAGATGTTGGACGTTGCCTTCTCGCGGCGGATATGCTGCTCGCGTGTTTGCAGGGCGAGGCGGTAGGCACGGTTGCCACGGGTGTCGACCGATACACCGACAAGCCGGCCCGGTAGTGCGCGCTTGTAGGCATCCTTGATGGCGATGTAGCCGGCGTGCGGCCCACCGTATCCGACCGGCATGCCAAAGCGCTGCATGGAGCCAACGGCGATGTCGGCGCCCATTTCTCCGGGTGGTTTGAGAAGCGTCAGCGCCATTGGGTCGGCGGCCATCACGGCAAGTGCACCAGCGCTGTGCAAGCGGGCGATCAAATCGGAATAATCGCGGAAGGCGCCACAAACTCCGGGGTATTGGAGAATCGCCCCGAAGACATCCTGTTCATTGAGATCGCGTTGCGGATCGCCAACGACTATGTGCCAGCCCAGCGGCTCCGCACGTGTCTTGAGCACCGCGATTGTCTGCGGTAGGCATTCCTCATCAACGAAAAAGGTGTCCTTCTTGGTCTTGGAGATGCGGTGCGCCATGGCCATTGCTTCGGCCGCGGCGGTTGCCTCATCGAGCAGCGAAGCGTTGGAGATGTCGAGCCCCGTCAGGTCCGTCACGAGAGTCTGAAAATTCAAAAGCGCTTCAAGCCGGCCTTGGCTGATTTCCGGCTGGTAGGGCGTGTAGGCGGTGTACCAGGCGGGGTTCTCAAGGATGTTGCGCTGAATGGCGGCCGGCAGAATGGTCCCGTGGTAGCCCTGACCGATCAATGACGTCAGAGCCCGGTTCTTGCTGGCAACTTCACGCATGCGGTCGAGCGAACCGAGTTCCGTGACCGGACGATCTAGCACGAGTGGCTTTTGTTGCCTGATTCCCTCCGGCAGCGTCGCTTTGATCAGGTCTTCCAGGCTGTCATAGCCAACGACCTTGAGCATTTCGGCGATTTCTTCCGGCGATGGACCAATGTGGCGTCGATTGGCAAAGTCGTAGGGCTTGTAGGTTTCTGGTTCGATCATGCCCGCCTATCCTATGGGACGCTTGCCGCGTGCGGACTAAGCGATGAGTTGCTTGTAGGCGTCTTCGTCGAGCAATTCGTCGGCATCGGCGGCGGCTTTCAACTTGAGTTTGAAAAACCAGCCAGATCCGGTCGGGTCGGAATTGACGATCGATGGGTCATCGACGATGGCTTGGTTGACTTCGATGATCTCGCCGGCGACCGGAGCATAGACATCGGAAGCCGCCTTTACGGATTCAACCACCGCAGCGTTATCGCCCTTGGCAAAGTCGGCGCCGACTTCGGGCAGTTCAACGAAGACCAGATCGCCAAGCTGCTCGGCAGCGTGAGCGGTTATCCCTATCGTCGCGGCTTCGTCTTCGATCTTCAGCCATTCATGGTCTTTGGTGAATTTCAGCACATCAATCTCCGCGCAATTCGGCACTCACGTGCGTTTGTAACCTGGTGTGTTGAAGGGAAGCTTCGAGACGTCGAGTGGCAACCGCTTGCCGCGAACGTCCGCGTAAAAACGTGCTTCTGGGCTGGCGAGAGCACTCGGCACATAACCCATGGCAATGGGGCGGCCAAGCGACGGACCAAAGCCACCCGAGGTGACGTGTCCAACTGGTGTGCCTCCGGTTTCATCTTGAAAGAGCTGAGCGCCAGCCCGGACCGGTGCACGGCCTTCGGGCAGCAAGCCGACACGCCGGCGGCCGCTGCCTTCACGCAGTTGCCTTAAGACAACCTCATCACCTGGAAATCCCGCGGCGCGTTCACCGCCATCGCGACGGCTTTTCGGAATGGCCCAACTCAAGCCTGCCTCGACCGGTGTTGTGTTGATGTCGATGTCGTTACCGTAAAGGCAAAGGCCGGCTTCAAGACGCAGGCTGTCACGGGCGCCAAGACCGATAGGTTCGACGTCATCCCGGTCGAGAAGCGCCTGGGCGATGGTCTCGGCGGCATCTTGGGGGAGGCTGATTTCAAACCCATCCTCGCCAGTATAGCCAGAGCGCGAAACCGTGCATAAGGCGCCGCATATCTCAAATTGACGGACGTCCATGAAACGCATCTGTGTGCATTCAGGAGCGAGCGTGCCAAAGACTTCAGCGGCCTTCGGCCCCTGCAGCGCGACAAGCGCGCGATCTAGGCGGTCAATGCGAACGGTATCGGGAATATTTGCCTTCAGGTGCTCCTCGTCGGCGGTCTTGGTCGCGGCGTTGACGACAAGAACAAACCGGCCGTCAAGCTTGGCGACCATCAGGTCATCGAGGAGTTCGCCCGCCTCGTTCGTGAAGAAAGTGTAGCGCTGACGGCCTTCGCGCAGTGCTTTGAGGTCGGTTGGGAGCAGCGCCTCCAACGCCAGAGCGGCATCATCGTTATCTCCGCTGTTGGCGGTGATGACGATCTGGCCCATGTGCGAAACATCGAACAATCCGGCGGCGGACCGCGTGTGTTGATGCTCCTTGAGGATGCCAAGCGGAAACTGTACGGGCATCTCATAGCCGGCAAATCCGACCATCCGACCTCCGCGCGCGATGTGCTGATCATACAGCGCAGTTTTCTTTAGCGGTGCCGCCGCAGCGTCGTTGTCCGACATCAATCGGCATCTCCATTCGGTGGGACGATGGCACCGAATGCTTGGCGATGTCGATGGGCCGAGTCAATGGTCGTTGCGCACGGCCTTTCGATTGAGACCGTCGATTTTAGGCGGATACCGTTTTGGCAGTCGGCTCGACAGAAAAATCGCCGCCGACGTGAGCAGGTTCCAACCTCATTATTGTCACCAGTGCCTGGGTTCTTGAGACCACATTCAGCTTGCGGAACACTTCACACATATGCGCCTTTACCGTCGTCTCCCCGACTCCCAATTCGTAGGCGATCTGTTTGTTCAATAGCCCATTGCACACGTGATGAAGGACGCGCGCTTGCTGAAACGTCAAGCGCTTCAGTGTGCTGCAGCGACCGTCGCGGGGGACCGCTGCCGCTTCATCCTCGTGCACCTTTAACTGGCTCGGGAGAACACGCCCGCCGGCAATCACCTCGCGGATCGCGGTCGCCAGCTCCTTGCGACGCAGCGACTTCGAAAGGAAGCCACTGGCGCCCACCAAAAAGCAGTTCGCGATCGTATCGGGATGTGCGTAGGCAGAAACGACCAAGAACTTCAGCTCGGGGAAGCGCACTTTGAGGCTGAGCAATCCGCTGACGCCTTGCGTATCGGGCCGTCGCAGATCGAGAAGCACAAGGTCGAAGTCGCGCTCTCGTTTGAGGGCGTCTCGGGCAGCTGAAATGGAATGGACTTCGAAGACCTCGGAATCGGGGAAGGTCTTTCTGATCGCGGTACCTAGCGCTTCGATCATGAGCGGATGGTCGTCGACCAATAGGAGTTTCTTGGGTATCGCCAATGCTTCCTTCCGTCCCGGTACTGCCGCGGCAGGTTCACCGCCACCGCTTGAGTCTTCGTATTGGCGCCGGGCGCCATACGTGACTCCGGTCAAGCTCGCAGTAACGTGACGAAGTTTGCTGCGGCGCACAACTGTTCTTTATTGCGGCGCGTCAAATGGTCTGGGTTCAAATCGCGGTTCGCAAAGCCCGTGCGGAACAGCAAAAAGCCGGCGGGGCTATGCCCGCCGGCGCACGAGACCGTTCGGTCCGCGGCGACCGGCAAGTCGGCGCCGGTTAGATGTTAGAACGTCTCAAATCGGTGAAAGTTGCCGGAGGACAACCTGCGGTGCCATTCACTCTTCAAACTTGAAGGACACCCTGACCTTGGTGCGATAGGCAGTTATCTTGCCGTCCTCGATCACCAGGTCCTGTTCGGTGACTTCAGCAACGCGCAGATTGCGCACGGTTTCTGCGGCGCGTGAGACCGCCAAGGTCGCAGCCTTTTCCCAAGACTCGGTGCTCGTTCCGACTAATTCGATGATCTTGTAAACACTCTCAGCCATGCCGTCTTCCTCCTGCTCTTTTTTTACAGACGCGTGACAGACTGCGCCCGTTGGCAGAACAGTGCAACGGCCAAGATGCTGTTCTCGGTCAGGAAGTGGAAGTCGGACGGATCGAAGGACGATCCGTCCGCGCCGGTTGCTTACCCGCTCATCCCCGACGGCACGGCCGTGCAGATGTTTTGCAAACCCAGCGGCCTTTCGCCTGGCTGCAGCTGAGGCGTCTGCCAGTTGCGTTGGCATAACGCCCCCAGCGTTTACCGTATTCCCAGGATGTGAAGTTTTCCCACTTGCGGATGGCGGCGGCCTTGGCACCGCCCTTGGATGGCCATGGTGGGCTTTCGCCATAGTGCTCATGGCTGCGGAAGCATAGCTTGCCGCCGACCCTGGTCTTCGGCCAGTACTCGGCGTTCTCTTTTGCTTGCGCGGAGATCGTTGGAACTAGAAGAAAAAGACATGCGATTACAGCTGCCATTAAACCGTAGGACTTCAAACTAATCATTTGCTTCTCCAATAGATTCTTTTCGCCATAAACAGGCGGCGAGTAACTTTCCAAGCTCACCATGCGCACGGCAACCGCAATGATGTCGCAGGCCATTGGTTAATGGTGGACCGGGCATCGCACAGCGGCCGCAGCGTCTAGCCGGGCGCGGTGATGTAGCATCGCAGGGGCGACCTAGCGTCGCGAGGGTGGGGTGGCTGTTGGGGGTTTCTTGCTCAGGTAGACGAGCAGGCCGTGGCCGAAGAGGCCGATGCCCCAGCCGACCAGTGGCCAGACGAACCAGATCGTGCCTGGGCTCGTTAGCATATCGATGATGAAGAGCAGCAGATTCACGCCTGCATAGACAGCGAGGTGAATGAGGAACGGGATATCCTGTAGGACTTGCCGGATGCGCGACATCGCAAACCTCCGTTCGGCCAGCCGCAATTCGCGGTGGTGCGTGTGAGGGAGGTTAGCGCGAAACGCAAAGCAATGGCATAGAAAGGCAGCACGAGGCGGAATCACCCGCCCGCGTTACAGTTCAACGCTAAAAATGGAGATTGGGCTCAGGAGCATTTGAATATGTTGGGAGACTACTTTGCCGAGATTGGAAGCGGACGGCTGAAGACGAGCAGGTTTATTGCTCTGTGGCTTCTACTAATCGGAATTCTGATCGCGTACGCGTTGCTGCTCGGCGCCAGTCTCGGCATCGCCGAACGGCTGGTTGGCGGCGACATTGCCGAAGCGCAGGAAACGCTGAGGCGGGCGATGTCGATCCCGGCGGTGATCGGCATCGTGTTGTTCTTCGTGCTGTTTGCGTTCGCGAAACTGAACATCATCGCCAAACGCGCACGCGATATTGGCCTGCCCGGCTGGCTGACTGCGATCATCATCGCGACGTTGTCCGGGGCAGCCGCCCAGGCGACTGAAATCGGGGCGGCCGGCGGAACCGGACTACTACTATTGTTGATCCTAGCCTTTGTCCCATCGGACGCTTTGCGGCGGGCGGCGTAGGCGCGGCGCTTGAAGCGCCTACAGGCTAGCCAACAAACGTAGTGTCGCATCGTCGTTTTCACCCTCGAAAAACGTTTCCAGCGCGGCGACGAAGAGCGAGTTGTCGTCGGCTATTCGCGCGAATAGCGTCATCGATGAGCGAAACTTCATCCAATCGGGGCAGCCGAAAATTTCCTCCGCCGTTCGCCCCTCAATCTTGAGGGTCAACCGCGTGCACTCGCGCAGACGTAGACCGAGGATGGGGTGCGCGAGGTAGGCGGCGGCTTCATCGATCGACACGATGGCGAAGCGTTGGGCGGTATTGCTGCGCCCCAGACCGGCGACCTGCGGGAAGATGAACCATATCCAATGGCTCTGTTTCTGGCCGCTCCGAAGTTCGTTGCAAACGGCGTCGTAAACACGCTCCTGCGCTTCGACGAAGCGCTGCAGGGAAAAAGGGTCTGATGCTGTTGGTGGCATGGTCGTGACACTGCGCTGGGGTTTGCGGCCATGAGTGGCTAAATTTAATTTTCACACTGATCGCCGAGGGGGGGCAGCGGGCGCGCGGGGCTGCGCGCCGATTCGGGAACGGTGCCCGGCTGCCGCCCACACCCGCTTGGGGGATGTCTCCTTTTAATTGCGCGCCTCAGGCATGACCGCGCGCCTCCTGCAAAGCGCGCGGGATGACTGGTGATGAGTAACGGCAGACGGCCGGCGGTCAGGGGGCCTGGATGGTGGCCAGATAATCGACGATCGCCTTGATCCTGACGTCGGCGGTGTCGACGCCGCGCTGCCCTTCCGACTGCTTGAAGCGCTCCCAGTACTTGGGCATCTGGAACGACTGGTGGCCGACGATGTTCTCGCTCCCGGCGATCATGGCGAAGACCTTATCGGCCGGATACACGCCGACGTTGTTCTTGGCAATCTGCGTCAGGTCGGCTGGCGTCTTGATCAGCACTTCGGCAAGCGGGCCATCGCCGCGGCCTTCAAAGCCATGGCACTCGGCGCAGTTCCACATGAACTCGTCCTCGCCGCTGACGATCGGGGTCTGGTCCTCGGCGAGCGCCGGAACGCTGAGCAAAGCGGCGCCGAGGCTAAGGATCGCGAATTTCTTCAAAGACATGCACGCCTCCATTTGGATGTGCCTCAAGTCTCGCTGACCGGCGGCGGGCGGCAATGATTTCGGTCAATGAATGAAGGGGGGCTGCGACTCCGTTGAGCCGCGAGGGTGGTATGCGGGTGTCGCGGCCCAGGATCGTTTCGGCGAGTTGGCATCGCTCGGAATCGTCTTCACGTCAGGCGATAGCCAGGCGTTGAATTCGACAGCGCCACCTCCTCCTCACTCATATCCTCGGAAACGCCCTCGAATAGCGGCGAGGAAAGATAACGCTCGCCCGTGTCAGGAAGCATGCACAAAATCACCGAACCGGGTGCGGCCCGCTCGGCAATCTGCAGGGCAACGGCGAACGTTGCGCCGCCCGATATGCCGGTAAGAATGCCCTCCTTCTGGGCCAGCTTCCTCGACCATGCGATGCCGTCGGTGCCGGCAATCGGAATAAGTTCGTCATAGAAAGCCTTGTCGACTGCCTCCTGCAAAACATAAGGGATGAAGTCTGGTGTCCAGCCCTGGATTGGATGCGGTTCGAATGCCGAGTGGCCGACAGACGGCGAATGGTCGGCGTCACGCTGCTGGCCTTGGCCACTGCCAAGGAGCTGGGCGTTGGCAGGCTCGCTCAAGATGATCTTCGCTTCCGGCCTTTCCTTGCGCAGGACCCGCGCCACGCCGGCGAGCGTGCCACCTGTTCCGTAGCCCGTCACCCAGTAGTCGAGCCGGTCGCCAGCGAAATCAGCCAGGATCTCGCTCGCCGTGGTGTGCTCATGTATGTCGGCGTTGGCGGCGGTCTCGAACTGGTGGGCGAGGAACCAGCCATTGGCACGCGCGAGCTCAACCGCCTTCTGGTACATGCCGAAGCCCTTGGCCGCACGCGGCGTGAGAACAACCTTGGCGCCGAGGAAGCGCATCAGCTTGCGCCGTTCGATCGAGAAGCTTTCCGCCATCGTCACAACCAGAGGATAGCCTTTAGCAGCGCATACCATGGCGAGGCCGATACCAGTGTTGCCGCTGGTGGCTTCGACCACAGTCTGGCCGGGCTTCAGCGTCCCGTCGCGCTCGGCGGCCTCAATGATGTTTAGGGCGAGGCGATCTTTGACCGAGCTTGCTGGGTTGAAGAACTCTGCCTTGACGTAAAGCCTTACGTGGTTCGGAGCGAGGTTGTTAATGCGGATGCACGGTGTGTCGCCGACCGTATCCAGTACGCTATCAAACAGCCGGCCACGACCCGACGTCGTGCGGATCGACCTTCCAGGCTTGCGTTCAACCATGGGAATACCCTCCAAACCTTGTGCGTCAACGCGTGTCGAACTGATCCAGCCACATGACGGGCGCCGTCGCGGCGCAAGAAATCGGCAAGCGCCGGAACGGTTCACCTCAGTATGTCTCAATTTCGCGGAAGTGGAAGTTGCTGTGAGGCGATAAGCGCTGACTCGCCTTGGTAACTCCGGGTCACAGGCCGAAACCCATAGCGGGATCCGCTGCGTCCGCTTTGGGATCCAAAGCCCCCTTAAACGTCCAAATTCTCCACCGACAACGCATTCGCCTGGATGAACTCGCGGCGGGGTTCCACGACGTCGCCCATGAGCTTGGAGAAGATCTCGTCTGCTTCGTCTAGCTCGCCGATCTTGACCTGCAGCAGAGTGCGGGTGTCGCGGTCTAGGGTGGTCTCCGCGAGCTGGTCGGCGTTCATCTCGCCGAGGCCTTTGTAGCGCTGCATGGAGATGCCTTTGCGGCCGCCCTCGAACACCGCGTCGAGCAGATCGCGCGGTCCGTAGATATCGATCGTCTCCTGTTTGCGGCGCAGCTTGGCGGGGGCCTTGTAGGCTTCCGACAGTTCCGCGTGGCGCTCGTGCAGGCGGCGGGCATCGATGGAGCCGAGCAGGCCCATATCGAGCGCGTGCGCTTCGGTGACGCCGCGGACCTCGCGCTTGAACAAGTAGCCGTCGGCGCCATAGGTGCCTTCCCAGCCCTTTTCAGTTTCCTCGGCCAGCGTGTCGAGACGTTCGGCGACCAGGCCGGCAAGCTCAATAGCGCGGGCGTCGTCGTCCAACAACTCACGGTCGAAGGCGCCGGCGATGGCGGCCTGCTCGACGATGAAGCGAGCGTAGCGGGTGTGCAGGTCGTCGATCAGCTTGACGGTGCGGCGGGCCTCCTTGACGATGTTGCGCAGATCGTCACCGCCGCGCTCCTGGCCAGAGCCGTCGAGCAGGGTGGTGTCCTCCAAGCCGGTGTTGATCAGGTAATCCTCAAGCCCCCGGTCGTCCTTCAGGTAGGTCTCCGACTTGCCGCGGTTGATTTTGTAGAGCGGCGGCTGGGCGATGTAGAGGTGACCGTTTTCAATGAGCTGCGGCATCTGCCGGTAAAAGAAGGTCAACAGCAGCGTGCGGATGTGGGCGCCGTCGACGTCGGCGTCGGTCATGATGATGATCTTGTGGTAGCGCAGCTTTTCCAGATTGAAATCGTCCCGGCCGATGCCGGTGCCGAGCGCGGTGATGAGCGTGCCGATCTCCTGGCTGGAGAGCATCCGGTCGAAGCGGGCGCGCTCGACGTTGAGGATTTTACCTCGGATCGGAAGCACAGCTTGGAACTCGCGGTTGCGGGCCTGCTTGGCGGAGCCGCCCGCCAAGTCACCCTCGACGATGAACATCTCGGTGTTGGCGGCGTTGCGATCCTGGCACTCAGCGAGCTTGCCGGGGAGGTTGGCCATATCGAGGGCGCCCTTGCGGCGGGTGAGCTCACGCGCCTTGCGCGCCGCCTCGCGGGCGGCGGCGGCCTCGGCGATCTTGCCGACAATAATCTTGGCTTCCTTGGGGTGCTCCTCGAACCACGCCGAAAGTGTATCGGCGACGGCGCTCTCGACCACGGGACGGACTTCGGATGAAACGAGCTTGTCCTTGGTCTGGCTGGAGAATTTCGGATCGGGCACCTTGACGGAAAGGACGCAGGTGAGGCCCTCGCGGGCGTCGTCGCCGGTCAGCGAGACCTTCTCCCTCTTGGCGATGCCGCTTGCTTCGGCGTAGCGGTTGATGACGCGGGTGAGCGCGCCGCGGAAGCCAGCAAGATGGGTGCCGCCATCGCGCTGGGGGATGTTGTTTGTGAAGCAGAGAACGTTCTCGTGGTAGCTCTCGTTCCACCACAAGGCGACCTCGACGGTGATGCCGTCGCGGTCGGTCAAAATGGAAATCGGCTGATCGAGCAGTCCCTGCTTGTTGCGGTCAAGGTAGCAGACGAAGGCGGCGATGCCGCCCTCGTAGCAGAGCTCAACGGTTTTTTCGTCGGCGTGGCGCTTGTCTTCCAGCAGGATCTTGGCGCCGGAATTGAGGAAGGCGAGCTCGCGCAGACGGTGCTCCAGAGTGTTGAAGTCAAACTCGGTCTGCGTGAACGTCTGCGGCGAAGGCAGGAAGGTCACCTCGGTGCCGCGGCGGCCGTTGGCTGGGCCGATGACTTTCAGGGGCGCCACGGTGACGCCGTCCTCGAACTCGACCATGTGCTCCTTGTCGTGACGCCAGACGCGGCACTTGAGCCAGGTCGACAGCGCGTTGACGACGGAGACACCAACGCCGTGCAGGCCGCCGGAGACCTTGTAGGAGTTCTGGTCGAACTTGCCGCCGGCGTGCAATTCGGTGAAGACGATTTCAGCCGCCGAGCGCTTGGGATCGTGCTCATCGTCGTCCTTGACGCCGACGGGAATGCCGCGGCCGTCGTCGGAAACGGTGCAGGAACCGTCAGGGTTGAGGGTGACCTGGCAGCGCGTGGCGTGACCGGCCAGCACTTCATCGACGGCGTTGTCGACAACCTCGTAGACCATGTGGTGCAGGCCGGAGCCATCGTCGGTGTCGCCGATGTACATTCCCGGACGCTTACGCACCGCCTCTAGGCCCTTGAGCATCTTAATGGAATCTTCGCCGTACTCGGCGGCAGCAGGCTCTTTTTCGGCGGGGCTTTCGCTCATAAAAGCGCGGTCCTTGTGATTGGTCAGTCTTAATTGCGTGAACGTAGCACATCTGTCCCCAAATCGGGGGAAAAAAGGCGCTTTGACGCGCTACGAAACAACAGAAGAAACACCTACTATTTCAGAATGTTACATGGAGATTGCAGCGGGTTTTTGATGGTCCACGCGAGGGGGCGGCAATAGGGCTCAGGGGAGACGGTTCAAATGCGCTCCGGAGACCTCAAAAAAGGCCGCATGACCGCGCAGCGCCGAGAACGCGTCAAGGTCCGTTCCAGTCATCCAGGCTTGGCCTCCGAGACGGAGTATCTCCTGAAAGAGCGCGGCGCGGCGGTGTTCGTCGAGATGGGCGGTGATCTCATCGAGAAGCATCAACGGACCGGCGCCCTCGTGACGTTCGGCGATCAGTTCAGCTTCGGCCAAGACGAGGCCGATCAACAGCGCTTTTTGCTCTCCCGTCGAACTTAAGCGCGCCGGCATCTGTTTCGGGCCGTGATGTACCACAAGATCCGAGCGGTGAGGGCCTTCGAGGGTACGACCCGCGGCGCGGTCGCGTTCGCGGGACTGTGCGAGCCGGCTGGCGTAGGCGTCCTCGACGTCGACGGCGGGTTTCTCAGCGAGCTCCTTTTCCAGCGTACCTTCGATCCGAACCTGGCTCCACGGAAATGGCGACTGAGCCGAACGCGCGCGGCGGGTTTCGATGACGGCGCAGAGCCGGGTGATCGAGAGAAAACGCGCGGCGGCAACAGCGGTCCCTGCTTCGGCCATGACAAGTTCGACGCTTCTCAGCTGAGAAGCGTCACGGACACCGTCGGCGAGCAGGCGGTTGCGGGATTGGGTGGCGCGCTCGAAGCGGCTGGCGAGCGTGCGAAATCCCGGGTCGAAACATAACACCAAGCGGTCAAGGAAGCGGCGACGCTCGGAGGCAGGGCCGGTGAAAAGACCGTCCATTGAGGGTGTCAGCCAGACGGCTTCAAGATAGTCGGCAAGGACGCCGCTGCCGCCTTGCGGTTCGCCGTCGATACGGACGATGCGGCCGGTTGATGGGCGAACCCCTGGCTGCGGTGCCTGCTGGCCGGTGCCGATGTCAGTAGGGCCATGCCGTGTATGAACGCGCGCGGCCACCGCCCAACTGCCGTTGCCGCCTATGCGGGCAACATCGACATAGGATGCTCGGCGCAGTCCTTGTCCGGGCACGAGCAAGGAGACGGCTTCCAAGAGATTGGTTTTGCCGGCTCCATTGGGGCCGGCGAGCACGATTGATGCAGCGCCAGGGGCGATCACGGATGCGGTGTAGTTACGGAATTGGTTGAGGGATAGCCGCTCGACAAAGAGGCGGTTTTGACCATCGTCAACCGGGGAAGCTGTCGGGTCTGCGTTTGCCGTTCCTGTCAAATCCAATCAGCCGGTTAGACGCGCATGGGCATGACGACGTACAAAGCACCGTCGCCGCTGGTGTCGCGGACCATCGCGGGCGAACCGGGATCGGAAAGCAGGAAGCGCGCTTCCTCGCCTTCAAGCTGACCGGCGATGTCGAGCAGATAACGGGCGTTGAAACCGATCTCGAGTTGGTCGGCGCCGTAGCTGACACCCAGTTCTTCGGTAGCGCTGCCGCCTTCGGGATTATTGACCGACAGCACCAGTTTGTCGCTTGAGACCGCTAGTTTGACCGCCCGCCCGCGCTCTGAAGCAATCGTCGAGACACGGTCAACGGCGCTCATGAACTCGGCGTTGGAGACCTTCATTTCCTTGTCATTTGCTTGCGGGATGACACGGGCGTAGTCAGGGAAGGTACCGTCGATCAGTTTCGAAGTCAGTGTGACCGTACCGATCTCAAAGCGCACTTTGGCTTCTGAGACGCCAACCGTCACGGAACCGCCAGAAGCCTCAAGCAGGCGATGGACTTCGTGGACAGTCTTGCGTGGAATGATTACGCCGGGCATGCCATCGGCACCGTCGGGCAAGGGCAAGTCAACCTGTGCCAGCCGGTGACCATCGGTAGCAACAGCGCGCAAGACCGGCTTGTCGGGATCGGCGGCAGAAGTGTGCAGGTAGATGCCATTCAGATAGTAACGCGTTTCCTCGGTCGATATGGCGAAGCGCGTTTTATCGATCAACCGCTTCAGATCGCCGGCGCTGATCTCGAAGGTATGCGGCAGATCTCCCACGGCGATGTCGGGATAGTCCTCGGCCGGGAGCGTCTGCAGCGCAAACCGCGATTGACCGGCGGACAGAGACAGGCGATCTTGATCGGCCTCCCGGTTCAATTCGACTTGAGCGCCATCGGGTAACTTACGAACGATGTCGTGCAGCAGGTGGGCTGGCACGGTCAGTGAACCAGATGATTCCACCGAGGCCGGCGCTTCTTCGATGACTTCGCGCTCAAGGTCGGTGGCCTTGAAGGCGAGCACGGTCCCCGATGCCTTCAGCAGAACATTCGACAGGATGGGTATTGTCGTGCGGCGTTCGACGACGCTGGTCACGTGGCCAAGGGCACGCAGCAGTTCCCCACGTTCAATGACTAGCCGCATCGTCGGTCCTCGCCCTGCCCGGTTGTTTGTTCATATCGAAGTCGACCAAGTTCCCGCGCAATGACATCTGGGCGATACGGCTTGCGGCGGGAAACGCTCGCTTCGGTCCGGAACAGTGGGCCAAGGCGGTCGATTCGAGCGGAGCGTCAATTGAGCCGATCGGCCCGTGATTTTCAAGTGGTGTCGCAGATCAGCCCTGTAGGAGCCGAAAAGTCGGGGCAAAAGCCGGCTATTGGGCCACGATGAATTGCAGGAATCCATGACGAAACGCAACCGGTGGCGCCTCTGAAAGACGCCACCCCTGCCCACGCACGAGCCCAAGGTGCATGCGCCCTCAGTCACCTTGGGACCGAAACGGACCGACAAAGGAATGCCGGTCCGAATTCCGCACACGATCAAGTTGACTAGTGATTCAGCTGTTTCTTCAGCTCTTCCAACTCATCGCGGAGACGTGGATTTGCGTTGAGTTCGCCATCAATTTTGCGAATCGCGTGGAGAACCGTGGTGTGATCCCGGTTACCAAAGCGGCGGCCGATTTCCGGCAAAGAGCGCGCGGTCATCTGCTTAGAGAGGTACATGCCGATCTGACGCGGCCAGACCACCGAACGGTGGCGGCGTTGCGAGAGTAGATCGCTCTTGGACACTCCAAAGTGCCGCGAAATGATGCGCAGAATGTCCTCGATCTTGATGCGGCGAGGCTCGAGCCCCTGCACGAGATCACGGATTACCGTCTCAGCGACTTCAACGGTAATCGGCGCCCGCACGTACTGCCAGTTGGCAAACAGGCGGATAACGGCACCTTCGAGTTCACGGCCGTTATCGGTAAGACGCTCAGCCAGGAGTTCGACGACGTCGCGTGACAATGTGAACGAAGCATCCATTACGCGCTTTTCGGCAATCCGCATCTCGATGACATTGACGCGCTGTTCGTAGTCGAACGACGCCAATTCAGTAACGAGACCACGGGTCAAACGAGAACGCATGCGTTCATTGAGGCGTTCGATTTGGGCTGGAGGCCGCGAAGACGCGACAACGAGCTGACGGCCACCGTCGAGCAGTGCATTGACGATGTGGTCGAACTCAGTCTCGGTCTGCGCGCCGTGCATGAACTCTAGGTCGTCGATCAAGAGGATGTCGACCTTGCGGAACTTCTCCTTGAAGGCCAGAGGATCGTCTCCGCGAAGGGCTTCGACGAAGCGGTAACGGAAACCGTCGGCGGTCATGTAAAGAACTTTTGCATCCGGGCGACGGCGGGTGACTTCCCAAGCGGTCGCATGAAGCAGATGCGACTTTCCTAGACCGACCGGTGCGTGGATGAAGAGCGGATTGAAACCGGGGCTATCGAAGCCCACGGATTCGGCAACTCGGGTGGCGGCTGCATGGGCCACACGGTTCGAGGAGCCGACAACGAAGGTATCGAAGGTATAGCGTGGATCGAGTGGCGAGCCTTCGAAATCCCCAATGCGAGTTGTCCGGGTTGGCTGAGGCAGGTTCGGAACCGCCATGGACGGCCGTTGCATACCGCCGGGGGCATCTTTGGATGGCTGCGCGTTTCCAGGCCTTGCGGTGCTGACGCCCACGGAGCTACCGTCGTTGGCTGACGAACGGACTGCCGCCGGGCGTGGTTGGCGAAGCTTCACTTCGACTTTTTCGGCACCGACGAATTCAGCCTGACAACACTCGAGAAGGTCGGAGATGTAGTGTGTCTGGATCCAATTTCGCAGAAACTTTACGGGCACGGAAACTTCAACAACACCGGCTTCGAAAAGTTCGAATTCAAGGGCATTAAACCAGCTTGTATAGATGTCCTCGCCGAGGCGCTTGCGAAGCATCGTGCGAACCTTTTGGCCCTCGAGCTTGGCAGGTGGCCTGGCGGTCACCGCAGCCTCATTGGTGGCTTGCGGCCTCTCAACGACAGTTGCTTTGTCGGCCACAACGACACGATTGCTCCGGGAAACGCCGGATTCAGCTTGCGAAATTGATTGCATAGTGAGTCCCCGCACTAGATTAACCCCGTTTTACATAGACTTGGCCGAGCGACACCGTTCGCCCCATGTGGGAGCGTTGACAGCTGCACTGCCAGTCTGTTCTTTGTTCGGAACGCGCGCTTTTGCGCTTACAAGTGACGTCCGGCTGCCCTACGGCCGGACTTGGTGGCGATTAATCAAGAATAACCGCCCCGGGACTTCGCCATCGCGCACGCGACGGCGATGCGGCCCCGGAATACGATGCTCTCTTTGGATCAATGCGGCGTGCAAGCATGGTTCTCTTCAAACCACGTCTCGATAAGGCGCGCACAGAGGAGGAGCTGGTCAACCAGCTCGCTGATCCAAAACGCTTCGTATTTCGAACAAGCATCTGGTATTTGCCTACACGCGGCAAATCAGATAGCCAAATCTCACCAATTCGAAATAAACGCAGTGTTTGTTTGTTGTTGTTTTGCCATTTCGTTGAACCGCAGTGGCCATCACCAGCCTTTTCATCTGCGGCCGTAAAACTGGCCGTTATAGACCCCACTTGAACCCTCCAACGTCTAACACTTGCGCATTGTGCCCTAATCTTTAAGCCGAATGAGGAATCAGCCCGTTCAATGCGCAATACAAGACTTTTTCTCCACGGATAGCGTTCCGTGGAAACCTCCCAGTCAAACTTGCTCTGTTTTTGACAATCCGTCCTGGGAAACGCCAAACACACCCGGACTAGGAACACGTCTTACATAGAGCCCGCAGATTAGCTGCAATTAAGCTAGACCCTCTGCGGGGGGCCGGAGCAGTTTGTCCACTGCCACCGTGGAAAGCTTCTTAGCTGTTAACGAAGATTACTGCAACCCTAACAGATGTCGAGTTGTATGGTTAAGTCGTCTCTGAGCGCTTATTTTAAAGGGGCCCGGAGCCCGACAATCTGCATGCACCACTTGGTGCCAAGGTTATTGAATCCACAGCGCTTTGGCGTGTTTTGAACAATAGTGAACAAAGTTCGATTACACGTTCTGGGGTGGTGATGTTTTTCTAAACGAATTCACTTGCTGGACCTTTTTAGAGTTTAAGTCTTGGTCAAATGGGTAGAACAAGCGACTCACAGCAAGCTCCCCGGAATCCATTGCTTTAGGGCTGTTCAAAGAAGAGCGCACTTGGTTTCGGCTGGCTCTGGACCGTTGCGAACATGTCACGCTGCGGTCACATGAGGGTATTTCAGGACTCTATTTGGCATAAGGAATAATAACGTCAACGGTGCGTACTGGGATGCAAAAGTCTTTTCTCACCCGGATTATCTCTTCTCAAACGAAGGCGAAATAACTCGTTTTCAAAACGGCTTAACTTGTATCGCTTCGGTCCTCGGGCGGTGCGTTCCCATTTGGAAAAAGTCGAACACGTTGGGCCTCGCGAACTCTTTCGTCGGGCCGAACGTGTTCTGTTGCTTTCGGAAGACTCAAGCGTTGCAGAGCGCAGCAACGCTCTACACCGCGTGTGGCGAACGCGCAGTCCTTACAATTCGTCTCTCTTGATGGCGGTCTGCGGTTGGCGAATTGACGCGCTGGACTAGCCCTGCGCCATCGCCTTGACGCGGCTGTTCAGGCGGGAAACCTTCCGCGACGCGTTGTTGCGATGGATGATGCCCTTTTGAGCGCTGCGGGCAATCAGAGGCTCCGCGAGCTTTAGGGCGGCGAACGCCTTATCCTGCTCACCGGATGCGATCGCTTCTTCGAGCCGGCGCACCTCATTACGCATGCGGGTGCGATGCGATTTGTTGGCCGCGGTCCGGGTTTCGATCTTGCGAACGGCTTTCTTCGCCGATTTCGTATTCGCCATTAGGTGGTTACCCTTATGAGTGTCGGTCGCGTTGCGACCTGTTGTGCTCCGCACATATCCGTCGGATCTGCAACAAGGAGGCGGGCAAACAGAATAACCGCCCGACTGAAAAAGCAGGGCGGTAATGTGTTGCGCCTTATAGTCGCTGTCCGCCCAACGGTCAACGCCAGAACGCCTCAACACCCCGCATCAGATCGAGGCTGCACAGTAAGCAGTCGTTGACCCGCGATCGAGCCGAGCGGTGCGTTTACATCAAACTGGTCCCTCTAAGTTGCTGTTCCAAAGCCAGGTTTTCATCATGGCGTTCGCGCCGGCGGTGCTTACTGTATGGTACGGACTGGAGAGGTTTGGAGCCAGAGTTCCGCGCGAATGGGCACTTTGCCGGCTCTCGATCGCTTTTTTCGACTTGTGGGATGTGCGACTCGTGCCGTTACTGCGCGGTCATCTACATACGAACAGGGCTGCGTGCCGGCTGACTGATCTGGTTTGGTATCGCGGCAAAATCTGAGCATTCTGGGATTTTAAAAGTACGCCGGGTTCGGGACCGAGAACCTTGTTGCGCTGGCAGGAATAACGGCGCCGCAAATGACGATCCTACTACCCGTCGGCATCTGCTTCTTCACGTTCGGGATCATCTCGTACCTGGCCGATCTGAGGTGGCATAGCGAGGCGCGTACCCACTGCGGAAGTTTACTCTATTCGTTTCATTGTTCCTGCGGCTGATCGCCAGGGCCGATCGCCGACCAGGCATCTGAAGCGGGAGCCACCGGGACGATTGATTTTGGCACCGCCCGGCCCCGTGCGCTGACTTTCACGTTCCTACTGTTTCTCGACTTCTCGGCATATTCGGAGATGGCTCTAGGGATCGCGCTGACTATTGGGCTTTATGGTCTCTGATGGCCATCTTGGTGTTTCAGGTGGTTGGCAAAGACCAGCCGCAATCCCTGTATCTATATCCCGTTCTGCGCTTGAGAGGTAGCAAGGCGAGGAAGCTCTGTAAGGTGCGAATTGCATATCGAATCAGAATTGTGAATCGTGCTAGAGACGAAACGGTCGGCCGCCAGCAATTCAAACGGTGCTGAGATCCAAACCGCGGCCAAGTGAAATACCAACGGGGGGGAAGTTCTCGTGTCATCGCTCGCCATCTGGATGATTTCGCTGGCCATAGGTCTTGCAATCATTGTTCTCAGTGGAGCGGTCGGAGGTGTAAGCATCCACACCGTCGCCGCCGCTCTCATCAGTTTGTCGATGGCCGCGATGGCGGTCACGGAAAACCGGCAACAACGCAAAGCAGGCGCCAGCGAAAACGTGGTGGCGGCATCGACCGCGCGCTACATGGGTCTGGTCTGGGTGTGGGGCGCGTTGAGCTTGTTTACGACTTATTACTTCATTCTGAGCTGGAAAGAGTGGCTCGTGTTCACCGGCGCCTTCGCGGTGATTGGTGCTTTGTGCTTGTTTTTCGCCGCGACACTCGACCGCGACGAGGCTGCCGGCCGGACCGATGAGACGCTCCAAAAACTTGCCAAGTATTTATCGATCGGCCAGCTCTTCGGCATGGTGATCGTCATGCTGGGTTTGATCATCGACGGAAAATTCCCGGTGACTGCCGAGGGCAATCCGGGATGGCAGGATTGGGCGGCCAACAATATATTCTTTTTTGGAGCGCTATCGGTTGCGTTGATCACCGCCAACGCGCTCTACACCAAACACCAGCGTGAAAAGGCAGGCACACAGAACGCTTAGCGTTCGAGGGTGTCGGCTGCGATTTTGCGCTGAATTCATACACGACTGGTTGATCTCACCGATCGCATTTTTTTGGTTTTAGTCCGGGGTTATATGTCTCTGCAATCACGCATACCATTGCTGGTGTTGGTCATTGTGGCGACCATCGCGGTCATGGTCGGAGCTGTCAGCTTCGACGCAAAATATACATGCCTTGGCGCTGCGCTTGGCTTCGCGATCATCGCTATCGACGCAACCTTCGCCATCAACCGACCAATCTGGATTGATCCGGCCGCCGCGATGCGGGCCGATCCTGAAGCAGCGCTACACGCTTCAAGGCGCAATGCGCGGCTGATGGCCTTGGTCTATGCTTGGGGGGCGCTTGCTATTTTTGCGGTCTACGGCCTGACCGAGTTATGGTGGTTCCACAGTTGGCAATACGGATCGGCAATGGCGTTGATAGCGGGCGCGCTTCTGGGATTCGTGCATATGCTGGGAGATCGCGAAAGCCAATTCCGCTCGCAGACCGCGCTCGACGTCTCGGCCATGCTTGCCATGGCGCAAGCCGCGGCTGCGGCGATTGCGCTAGGAATGCTGGTTAGCTCGGGCAAGTTGGCGAGCCTGAAAGCGGACTGGCCGGCCAATCATGTTTTCGTGGCAGGCGGGTTGGCGCTCGTCGTGATCTCCGTCATTTCGGCGATTACGCATTTCAAGTTGAGGCGCGTAACGGTTGGGACGTGAGGGAAGTCCACTGCTGCTACGGATCAGCGGTGGCTGAAGTCCGGTTTGCGCTTTTCAGAAAACGCGGCCATGCCTTCCTTCTGATCCTCGGTGGCGAACATGGCGTGGAACACGCGGCGCTCGAATAGAATCCCTTCCGACAATGTCATCTCGTAGGCACGGTTGATTGTTTCCTTTGTCATCATCGCGGCGGGAAGCGACATGGATGCGATCTTGGTGGCAACTTTCTCGGCTTCCATGGCGAGTTCCGAAACCGGCACGATCTTGGCGACAAGTCCGGAACGTTCGGCTTCTTCGGCGCCCATCATGCGCCCCGTCAGGCAAAGATCCATGGCTTTAGCTTTTCCAACCGCGCGAATTAACCGCTGCGTGCCGCCGATGCCGGGCATGATGCCAAGGGTGATTTCCGGCTGGCCGAATTTGGCTGTGTCAGCAGCGATAATGATGTCGCACTGCATGGCGAGTTCGCAACCGCCGCCGAGGCAATAGCCGGCAACTGCGGCGATCACCGGCTTGCGGCAATGGGCGGCCGCATCCCAAGTCGCAACAAAGTCCTCCTTGTAGACGTCCATGTAGCTCTTGGGTGCCATCTCCTTGATGTCCGCACCGGCAGCGAAGGCCTTGTCGGACCCGGCTATCACGATGGCGCCAACGCCCTCGTCTGCTTCGAATGCGGTAAGAGCTTCGCTCAATTCCTTGACGAGCTGGCTGTTGAGTGCATTGAGCGCTTCGGGACGGTTCAACGTGATGACGCCGACGCGGCCTTTGGTCTCGACGATGATGGTTTTGTAAGTCATGCGTTTATTGCCCTCGGATTTGGGTGGAGGAGAACTCAGCGCTGGCAACCGGAGCACAGAAAAGTCGATCGCCCGGACTGCACAATCCGGCGCACCGTGCCCCGGCAGCCCGGCCTAGTGCAAGGCTCAGTTTCGCGTCCGTAAACCGAAAACGAGTGCTGGAAGTAGCCCAGCGCACCATCGGCCTGACGATAATCGCGGAGCGAAGAACCGCCAGCGTCTATTGCCGCACTCAGAACCTCGCGAATGGCGGCAACCAATCGCTCAGTGCGCTCGGTTGGAGCGCCTGTTTTCTTGGCCAGACATCGCGCGGCTCGTTTCGGCGATAAGCCGGCCCAGTGAAGGGCTTCACAAACGTAGATGTTGCCGAGACCTGCGACGTTGCGTTGGTCCATCAAAAATGCCTTTAGATCGGCTGTTCGACCTTGCGCGCGGGTCGCCAGGTAGGCCGCGTTCAAGGAATTGCCGAGCGGTTCGGGGCCAAGGCTACGGATCAACGGGTGGCTTTCAAAATCCACCGTCGGAAGCATCACCATGAAGCCGAAACGGCGAGGATCGTTATAGGTGACGGTTGCACCGTCCCCGGTGTGAAAGACGACGTGATCGTGTTTGGGATCGGCGCCGGTGTCGTGTGTAAAATCGCCTGGCACTCCATCGTGACCGTCTGGCTGCGCGATGGTGAAGCGTCCGGACATGCCCAGATGCATGACCAGGGTCTCCCCGCCATCGAAGTCGGCAACGAGATATTTGGCTCGGCGGGTCAGTGCGGCTATGCGGCGGCCGGCGACGCGCTCGGCAAACCTGTCGGGCAGCGGGAAACGCAGGTCTGGGCGGCGCTGCTCAAGGCGAACAATACGCTTGCCAGTCAGCACCGGCGCGAGGCCGCGGCGGACCGTTTCAACCTCGGGAAGCTCAGGCAAGTGGCGATAGTCTCCTCATTTCGGGAAAGTCTAGCCTGATCGACGCGCCGCAGGCTCGCGCAGGTCGAATGCCGCGTTGGCAATGATATAGGTGCCCAGGAACAAGAGCGCGACAAAGAAAACGCGGAGGAAGACTGGCTCGGAAAGCCTTTGACGTAGGCTCTGACCGAACACCATGCCGATCAGCGCCGGTGCCAGGGCGATAGTGGACAGAAGTCCAAGCTCGGCTGTTAGCAGGCTGTTGCCCTTCAGGGCCAACGCCAGTGCAACTGTCGAGGCCGTAAAGAGCATGCCCATGGCTTGTATCAACCGGTCACGCGGAAGACCGATGGCTTGGAGAAACATCACGCCTGGCACGACGAAAGAACCCGTCATTCCGGTCAACACGCCGTTCGCGGTGCCAATCAAGGGGCCGACCCAGACTTCCTGCTGTGGGTTGATCGCCAACCGGATGCCGCCAAGGCTCATGACCGCATAGGCGACCAGTAGGAAACCGAGCAATGCGGAAAGCAGGGCCAGATCAACGCTGGTCAACGCGCTTGCCCCGATCCAAACGGTGGCCGATGCCATCAATAGGAACGGCCAGATCCGACGGAGGATTTCGATGGCGTTACCACCGACGAGCGCCTGCCAGAGGTTGGTAACGAAGGAGGGAACCAGCAGAAGCGCCATTGCTGTCGGTAGGTCGAGGGCCGCCGTCAGAAGTCCGAGGCTGACCGTTGGAAGCCCCAACCCAATAACGCCCTTCACCGCCCCGGCGAGCAAGAAGGTGCAAAGGATCGTGGCGACAATCATCGGTTCGGTCATGCACCAATTGTAGCGCGTTCCCGATCCGTGAAAAGGGCGAGCAACGACGCTCTGCAACCGTCGGCGTCGATTGAGAAGGCCGAAACGCTCCAGTCCCGGCCTCCGCTTTGCATCTGTCGCCGGCTGAGTTCAGCTTTATCGAACCGAAAACGCGGACATTGGCACCTAGAAGTAAAACGTCCTCGCGGCGCTTCAACGAAGCGTGGTTGAGCACTTCATCGTTGGCGAGATTCTCGCCCTTTACACCGATGGTCATCGACGGACCCAAGCCTGAAACCGGATCCAATTTGATCCGGTAAGCGAGCTCCTCCGCGACGATGCCGGCGCAGGCGGCGATTTCATCGTTGCCGCCGGTATCGCCAAAGGCGTGCGGCCGGCGCTCAGCTCTTCACGCCGTGGAAGGTGGCGTAGAGGACCGGCACCATGACCATCGTCAAAACCGTGCCGACGGTCAATCCGCCGATCAGCGTCACCGCCAAGCCGATCCAGAAGACGTCGGGCAGCAGGGGTAAGACACCGAGCACGGTAGTGGCAGCGGCGAGTGCCACGGGACGTAAGCGGGATGCGCCGGCGTCAATGATCGCGTCCAGCTTATCGATGCCCGCGGCAAGGTTGTCGTTGATCTCGTCGAGCAGGATGATTGCGTTTTTTATCATCATTCCAGCAAGGCTCATTGCGCCGAGCAAGGCGACAAAACCAAAAGGCGTCCCGGTTAATAGAAGGCTCGGGACGATGCCGATGAGAACGAAGGGTATTGTCAGGAAGATCACCAAGCTTGGCCGATAGGCATTGAACAGGCCGACGACGATAAGCGCGATTATGGCGAATGCGGGCACCATGCCTGGCGTCAACGAGGCTTGGGCCGCCATTGTGTCTTCGTGCTCACCACCCCATTCCAGCTTGTAGTTCGGGGGCAACTCAGCCGCGAGTTGTTCAAACTTGGAGAGAACCGAGGCCCGGTAGGTTGGAAGGGTTACGCCATACATGGCATTCCCCTGTACGGTCAGTGTGCGTCTTCTGTCGCGCCTATTGATGGTTGGATCTTCAGGCGCCGGCCTCACATTGCGCACGACTTGCGCGAGCGGCACCGGTTTGGTCGACAATGGCGACTGCACTTGCAGCAGATCCACGTTATCCAATACCTCGGCATTTTCCTTGAGCGGCCTGAGCAGGATGGGGATCAACTCATCGGCTTCCCGGTAGACACCAATGTTCAGACCGTCATAGGCGCGCTTGGTCGTGTTGCCGACATCTGCAGCGGTGATGCCTGTCCAACGGGCGCGGTCTTGATCGTATTCAGGAACCGTCGTCCAGACCCGCTCGCGCCAATCTGTGCGCGCCACTTTGGTCCACGGATGCTGATCGAGGATGCTGAGGGCGCGGTCACCAATGCGGCGTAATTCCAAAGGATCGGCATCAGCCGGCCCAATGATCCGCGCTTCGAAGGTCCAGGTGTTGCTTGGGCCGACGCCAAACTGGCGGCTGAAGATCATGGCTTCGGCCTGATTTTTGGCCACCCATTCAGCCAAGGATTTCATGATGTTGGGAATCTGGAGGTAATCGTCGACGTTAACGATTATCTGGGCGTACGATGGATTGGCCGGTTCGGGATCGACGGGGAGATAAAAACGAGGTGGGCCAGCTCCGATGAAGCTTGCGACGCCGGTGACGCGTTTGTCTGTCTCCAGGTGCTTTTCGATGTTCTCGACGGCTGCCGATACAGCCTCGATCCGGGTCCCCTCTGGCGCATAATAGTCGACCATGAACTTGGTCATGGCGGATGTCGGAAAGAAGAGCTGCGTGACAGATCCAAAAGCAATTCCAGAGGCCACCAGCGCCGCCAGCGCGACAGCAATCGTCAGGTATCGGGCGCGAATGGCGGCGCGGAGGAATTTGCGATAGACCGCAAAAATGCCCGTGTCAAAACTGCTGCCGGCATCCGACTTCGGAATCTTGAGCATAGCAACACACTGCAGCGGCGTGACCGTCATCGAGATCACCCAACTCATCAGCAATGCAATGGCCACGACCGAGAAAAGTGTGCGGCAGTACTCACCGGCGCTCTCGACGGAAGCAAATATCGGATAAAAGGCCATCACAGCCACGAACGTTGCTGCGAGGAGCGACAACGCTGGGCGGCCAGCAGCTTCTATCGCCGCCTTGACCCGGTCCATGCCCTGCGCCATCCGCACCGTCGCCCCGTCCGCCACAACAATCGAATTGTCGACCATCATGCCGAGCGCAATAATCAGCGCACCAAGCGACATGCGCTGGAGATCAATTCCAAGTACGGCAAGCAGAATGAACGTTGCGAGAATGGTCAGCAGCAACCCGCTACCGATGATAATCCCCATGCGCAGACCCATCGTGACCGTGAGGACGATGAGGACGATACCGACAGCTTGCGCGAGACTCACAAGGAAGCTCTTGACCGCGTTGTCCACGTCATCAGATTGCCAGTGCACCTTGCTGATTTCGATACCAACCGGAAACGACGCGATCAGCTCGGCAAGGCGCGCATCGACGGCTTCACCGACCTTGACGACGTTGACGCCCGACTGAAACGAGAACGACAGCCCGATCGCTGTTTCGCCATTGAAGCGCATAAGGGTTTCGGGTGGATCGACGTAGTCTTCGCGGATCAAGCCAATCTCGCGAAGACGCAGCAGTTCGTTGCCGGGACGTTTTGCTTGCTGGGCGGAGTCGAGTGCTGTCGGCCGGATAACCAGATCGCCGATGTCTTGCGGCGAGGTGAAGGCTCCAGTTGGCGCGATCCGCATCCGGTAGTCGCCCAAGTTGACTCTGCCGGCATCGACTACCGCATTCTGGTTCTTGATTGTGTTCCGGAGTGTCTGCTCCGAGATTCCGAGGTTTGCAAGCGTCTCCTCGCGCGCTTCGAAGTAGATGACGCGATCCCTGTCTCCCCATAGGTCGACGCGCCCGACGCCTTCGGTCAAGGAGAGTTCACGTTTGAGGAAGTCAGCGTAGTTTTTGAGCTCCTTGTAGGAGAAGCCATCCGACGTCACGGCGAGCAGAAGTCCGAAAACGTCACCGAAGTCATCGTTGATCATTGGGCGCCCGGCGCCGGGCGGCAACGTCGACTCGACATCGCGGATCTTGCGCCTCAAGTTGTCCCAAATCTGCGGCAGCCTGTCGGCCCAGTACTTCGACTGTATCTCGACAGTGATCGATGAAAGCCCCGCGCGGCTTTGGCTTTCCAGAAAATCAATCTCCTTGATTTCCTGCAACTTGAGCTCGATCCGCTCGGTCACCTCCTGCTCGACTTCAGCCGGACTCGCCCCCGGATAGGGGGTCACAATAACCGCTGTCTTGATGGTGAATTCGGGATCTTCAAGCTGTCCGAGGCTGAAGAAGGCGGCGACGCCCCCGACAATCAAAACGAGAACCGCGAACCAGACAAATTTTGCGTTGTCGATTGCCGCTCTAGGGAGGCTGTCCATCAGCGATTCTCGTCCAGCAGTGAAACCTTCTGCCCTTCACGAAGCGAATTTGCGCCGGCCGTAACCACGATGTCGCCGACCTCAACACCGGACTGGATCGAGAGCCCGAGTGAGTGAGGCTGCCCCAGCGAGACGAGCCGCGTTTGTACCGTCATTGAATCGCGGTCCACGATCCAGACGTTGGGTTCGCTCTGTCCCTCCGGAACAAAGACCGCGGCGACCGGCACGACGATACTGCTGAACCGTTCGTAGCCTTTCTTGGGCGTACCACGGGCACGCCCCGTCATCCCCGGCAGAACGCGGACACCCTGAGGCTGGGACATCAATAGCGTTACAGGATACGTCCTTGTCGCCGCCGAGGCTTCGGTGCCGATCTCGCTAATCGTCGCCGGGATCTCAATGTCGCCGATTGCATCAAAAGACACTCGAACGTTCTCGATATACTGGGCAATCGAGATGAACCGCTCGGGGATGTTGATGACCATCTCGATGCGCTCGCCATCCACGACCCGCACGATCGGACGCTGCGCTGGAACCTCCTCGAAGTCCTCGACATACTTGGCGACAACGACGCCGTTAAACGGCGAACGGAGCTGTGTGTAGCCCAAGTCAAGCGTTGCCTTATCCAAAGCGCCTTTGATCGACCGGACGGTAGCCGCCGACGATTTCTCGGCCGCCTCGAAATTATCGACCCGGGCCTGCGATACCGTTTCTTTTCCCAGCAGCACTCGCTGTCGCTCGGTTTGAACCTTCGCATTCTCGTATTTGGCACTAGCGCCTTCGAGATCGGCGGTAAGCCGATCAACCTCGGCTTGGTAAGGGGCGGGATCCAGCGAGGCGACGACATCGCCCTCCTTCACCTCGTCGCCCACCGCAACGGCAATACTCGCCACAGTGCCGGGAATACTAAATGCCAGTGACACCTCGCGCGCCGCCCGTGCCGAGCCTACAAAATAGCGTTTGTTAAAATTGCTGAGGTCGGCGACTTCAATTGCCCGGACGGGCCTGACGACCTCGACGGCCGTAGGAGCCTCGGAGCTGTCGCAACCGCCCAGAAGGGCAGTTATCAATAGGCCCGGCAACCACAATACCCGCAGCGAGAGGGAACCCATCATTCGTAGACGGCGTAGCCAGTATCGCAACATCCATACATCCATACATCCAAAAAAGAAATAGTGCCCATCGGGCAAAAAACTTGATCATTATGCACAATGCGGAAGGTCTCGTCATTAACCTATTGTTCCGCCAAGCCGACAAGGATTGCCGGTGTCGAATGGCGAAAGACGCAGTTGCGCCGTCAATTTCGAAGGATGGCAGCGCAGAAACCAACTCGACTTCTACCGCCGTTAAGTTGCGACGACTTTCAGGCCTCCTTTTCACACACCCGTCTCGGCCGTGAGTCCCGCCGCGGCGATACCGGCGCAGGCGGCGATTTCGTCGTTGCAACTGGTGTCGCCGGAGATGCCGATGGCGCCGACGAGTTCGCCCGATGCGTCGCGGATCAGCACGCCGCCGGCGACCGGCACCATCTTGCCGCCCGTAATGTGGCTAATGGCAGCGACGAAGTAGGCCTGCTTCTCGGCCCGCTCGCCGATCGAGCGCGAGGGGATGCCCAGCGAGATGGCCCCGTAGGCCTTGCCAATCGCCACATCTCCGCGGTGCAGGCTGGTGCCATCCTCGGCGATGAAAGCACGCACAGCGCCTCTGGTGTCGAGCACGGCGATGGCCAGCGGTTTCATGTTTTCGGCGCGGGCCTTATCCTGCGCGGCTTGGAGAATGATGCGTGCGGTTTCGAGCTTCATGACGTTTCCCAGTCTTGCGATTTGCTATTTTGCTATAAGGCCACTCGTTGGCTTTCGACGGTGGCGTAGCAGCAGCGCCTATAATTGGCTATATCTGCTGGCAGCTAAGGCAATCATGGACACAGAGTTATGAGCGAGACAAGCAACGCGGCTGGCGACAGCGCGACCGGCCAGGGCCAGACCAGCTTCGGGTTCAAAGACGTCTCGGAGGAGGAGCGGCAAGGGCTCGTCAACCGCGTCTTTTCCAACGTTGCCGACCGCTATGACCTGATGAACGACCTGATGTCGGGTGGGCTGCACCGGCTGTGGAAGAGCGACTTCCTGGCCTGGCTGGGGCCGCCGCGCGAAGGTTCGGGCCGTCCGTTCCGGCTGCTCGATGTGGCCGGTGGCACCGGCGACGTGGCGCTCAGGTACGCGCGCAATACGGGACCGGAGGCGACGGCGGTGATCTGCGATATCTCGCCGGAGATGCTGGATGTCGGCCGGCGCAAGGTTGCAGATGCAGGCTTAAGCGACCGTGTCGAGCTCATCGAGGGCAACGCGGAAGAGCTGCCGTTCCCGGACCGGTCGTTTGATGCCTACACGATCGCCTTCGGCATCCGCAACGTGACGCACATCGACAAGGCGCTGGAGGAGGCTCACCGGGTTTTGAAAATCGGCGGGCGGTTCATGTGTCTGGAGTTTTCGGAAGTCGACGTGCCGATGCTCGACAAACTTTATGATCTGCATTCCTTCGAGGTGATCCCGCGTCTCGGCGAAGCGGTTGCTGGCGACAAGGAGAGCTATCAGTACCTCGTCGAGTCGATCCGCAAATTCCCTAACCAGCAACGGTTCGCCGGGATGATACGCAACGCTGGATTTGACAGGGTGGACTACCGCAACCTGACCGGCGGTGTCGCGGCGATGCACTCGGGCTGGAAGATCTAAGGAGAGGGGCCGCCCTATTTTTTTTCAGAGCCGGCCCACTCTCGCTATCAGTACCTCAGGTCCTTGGAGCCATAGTCGCGGACACCATCTTTAGAGCTTTCACCGTAATCACCTCGATAGCCGTCCTCATATTTGTCGTCGTAACCGCCCAGGTCGTCATCCTTGTAGCTGCCGTATTCGGGCTCCCGGTAATCGTCCTTGTAGCTCTTGTAGGTGGGCGGGACGTCCTTGTAGCTGTAACGGCCGCCGCGGTCGTAGCGATGGTGATCGCGGAAGCGGAAGCTGGCGATGCGTCTGCTGTTTTCGTTGAGCAAGCGATGTAGATGGCGACGCTCGTGACGCGTTACGCGATGGTCCTCACGAGCGTAATGCAGCTCCTGCTTGATGCGACGGAGATACGCGCGCAACCGGTCTTTGGCGTGAGGGCCGATGTGCCCGTTACGAAAGCCACGGCGGATGCGTTTGCGCTGCCGGATGATGCGGCGCTCGATCCCGGGCGCGTTGGTTCGATAATCATTGTAAGCGGTATAATAGAGGTCCCTGCCACCGGCCTCAGCCGGCATCGCCGCCAACACCAGGGCGGCTAGAGCGACGGAGCATTTGAGCATCGTCATATGTCTTCCTCCAATCGATACGATCGGCCTCCCTGGCAAGAAGTGTCGGTTAGGAAATATGAACGGGAGCTGAAGGCGTGAGGTTTTCAGTTTTGTTGGCAGTGGCTTAGCATGGCGTACCACTAGCGTTGAGGCTTCGTATTTGAACGCTCCAAACTACGAGGCAAAATATGCACTCGCACGTCGAACGGTCGACGGTATAGAATGAGCTCATTTCTTTATGGAGAATACTAAATGATTTGGTTTATGGATTTAGCGGCGTCGAGCCGTGCTGCGTACCTGGCTCTTGCCGCGTTGCTGGTTACTCCGGCACTGGCCGACGCGACCGAGAAGCCGCAACTCACACTGATCACCAACGTCAACATCTTTGATGGCAAGAACGACACGCTGGCCATGGACAAGGACGTTCTGGTCGAGGGCAACCTCATCAAGACCATCGGCAAGGGCCTCAAGGCTAACAACAATGCCACCGTGATCGATGGCGGTGGGCGGACACTCATGCCGGGGCTCATCGATGGGCACGCGCACGTTGTACCATCTATGCCGACCATTCGCTCCATTGAAAGTGACATGAACTGCCGGATCTGGCCATCGACTCGCGTCCGCGCGACCGGGAGCGCTTCTCGATGGATGGATTTACATCCGTGCGCGATGTGGGGGGACCAATTTTCGCACCAAGCGCGCCATCAACTCCGGCCGTATTCTTGGCCCGAGGCTCTATCCTTCAGGTGCCTTTGTCTCACAGACATCGGGGCCGGCCATTTCCGTGACCGCGCGGACGCCGGTTACACCGCGCCACGGTTGGCGATTAACCAACATTCGCGCCTCAACATTGGCAAGTGGCCGATGGCGTTCCGAGGTCCTCGTGCCGTCCGCGCACAATTTCCGGCTTGGCGCGAGCCAGATCAAAATCATGCAGCGGGCGGTGGCGGTTTCTCGCGCTTCGACCCGGTCGATGGAACAGTACTCCAAAGCGGAATGAGCGCGGCCGTGGAAGCGGCGAAGGATTGGGGCAGCTATGTCGGCGCCATTCTTCAATGACCGGTCCGTTAACCGACGCTGGATTGCGGCGTAAAGTCTTCGAGCACGGTTCTTCATTTCTGATGAGAGATGGAGGCGATCGCAATGAAGGTGGCTTTGTAGTTCCGCGAATGTGGGGCATTCGATCCGGACCTCTTTGACTTCCGGCGACCCACTGATGCCTGCCCGCGAAAATCCCAGAGGTCAAATCGCCTCGGTCAACATTACAAGGACTTCGGCCGACAACCTCCTCAAGAACAACGCCAAGGTCGTGTTACGCGTCGGATTACGTGGGCGTTGATCAGCGCATGCGGAGCAGGCACGCCGTTACGAGAACTATGGTGGCGGACGCAGTCCTTCGACAGCACATTCGAAGCGCTGTAGCAACTGACCTCGGCAGGCGGCGAGATTGCTGGCGATGTCGGGGCCGCGCAATCCCTTATAAGGACGGCAAGCTGGGAGTGATCGAAGAAGGCGCTTACGCCGACCTTCTGATCGTCGATGGCAACCCGCTTAAGATCTATCCGCTATTGGCGGCACCGATAAGTGGTTCGATGCGATCCGGAGTAAAAGCCGATCGAAACCATCCGGCTCATCATGAAGGATGGCAAAGTTTACAAGAACACGATAAACTAACGGTTCTTGTGCTCCTGCGGCGCTAGTAGCGGGCATGCGCCGCAGGATTTTATGCTCTCGTAGTTACGTCGGCTCAAGGGTTTGGGTCTACCCAAAAAGGACATTCGATATGCGCGTTTTCGAGCGCACGGATCACAATAGGTCGCTGCGAGCGGTGCTTCTCATTGTCGCAGCGGCAATCGTTGCGTGGCCGGCTCATGCCGGAGATGCGCACCATCACCTGGCAAGACCTGAAGCCGAAGCAAGCGCCCTTTGAAGATCCTTTCGAAGAACTGACGGGCGCGCAGTTGGTCGATTTATCCTTCGTGGCGCGTGTCCGTCATAGGCTGGCAAACGGGCGCCTGGTCTCGGAGGATGAGCGGCAAGAACTAGCGGATTATGAGAGGAAGCTCACCGCACAAGGTGTCGACATCGATGGGCTATTGGCGCAGCGCTCCGAAATCACCGAGAAGCGCCGACAAGCGGCGCAAGCCGTGGTGCCATCGCTTGAAGGCGCAAATGTGCGGATCGCCGGTTACGTGCTGCCTATCGAGTTTGAGGGCGATAAAGTCACTGAGTTCCTGCTGGTGCCATATGTCGGCGCGTGCATTCACGTACCGCCGCCGCCGGCCAACCAGATCGTCCATGTCAGCATTAAAGGTGGATTCGAAACGAGCGGCTTATTTGCACCGGTGTGGGTCGATGGTGCGATGTCGACAGGGCTGGCGAGCCAGAATCTACGGCTTGTCGACGGAGCGGCCGATGTCTCGGTTGGCTATCGGCTTGTTGCAAACTCGGTCGAATCATACCGACAATAATTTTTTGAACGTGAATACCGGGGCATACTTGGGGGAATTGCGAGACCATGGGCGGGTATTTGGAGATTACGCATCGGCGCGTTTGCGTCCGCATGGGTGATCGCTACCGCTCATTTTACCCCGGCGTTCGCGCAAAGCTCAGCTCCCGACTCTTCGGGTTTCCAGGGACCGAGCAGCGTCGAGGGAGAGCTTGGCGAAGAGGCCGCCATCCGCAAGCAGGCACCCCAGGCGCCAGGCACGCCATTCAAAAGCCCGCTGTTCGCGCCGTGGTTCGCTTTCAAAGACCACGTCAAGGAACGCACTGGGCTGCAGGCCGGATTCGATTACACGGCGTTTGGTCAGCATGTCTCGAACAGTCTCGGGGAGAGGAACGCGGCGGGCGGCATCTTGCGCGCGTTTGGCACCTGGACGCTTCTCAATCGCGAGCAACAGCTCCGGGGCGCTCATTTACAAATTCGAGAACCGGCACCGGCTAGGCACCGAAGTTTCACCGCTGACACTGGGGTTTGAAGCCGGATCGGCGGTACCGACAGGCGTGCCATTCAGCGATTACGATTGGGGATTGACCAACCTCTACTGGCGGCAGAGCTTCCGGTCGGGGAAATTTAACTTCATCGCTGGCAAGATCGACGCGACCGACTATCTCGATGTTTACGCACTGATCAATCCCTGGACGAGTTTTCAGAACCTGGCGTTTTCGACCAACCCGGCGATTGCGGCACCGGATCAAGGATTGGGTTTCGCTGGCGGGGCGGCGCTGACCGACAATATCTATGTCGTCGCGGCGATCAATGATGCGAACGGGGCTCCGCGCAACGCCGGCTTCGAGACGTTTTTTGAACGCCAGGAGTATTTCAAGTCGATGGAGGTCGGCCTGACGTCCTCATTCGAGCGGCGCTATCTCGATAACGTCCATCTGACCTACTGGCATGCCGATGAGCGCACACGCCAGGGTGTGCCCGAGAGCTGGGGTCTGGCGTTTAGCGCGACGCAGTTCATTGGCGACAGGTGGCTGCCGTTCTTGCGCGCCGGTTACTCGGAGGGCGGCGCCGCGCTGTATCGCCAGAGCGTTGCCGGCGGCCTCGGTATTCGTTTCGAAAACACCGATGTGTTTGGCATCGGTGTCGGCTGGGGCCAACCGTTCGGCCCCGACCCGCGCGAGCAGGTTTCAACCGAGATGTTTTATCGCTGGCAAGTCACCGATGTGTTCGCGTTGACGCCAAACCTGCAGGTCATATTCGAGCCGGCGAACAACCCCGACAAGGACAACCTGGCGTTCATCGGCGCACGCGGACGGGCGGCTTTTTGAGGGCGGGCACAGCCTCCCTTAACGTCCCCGTTCCTGGTCGCGTTGCCAGTAGACCAGCATCACGGTGACGAGGGCGGTGAGGACCATGGTCGCCATAATGTCGGGGCGGTTGATGAAGGCGAGCCATTGGTCGACGCCTTTGAACAACCGGCCTTTCTTGTCGGTGAGCATGGCGTTGCCGGCGATGACGCCGAGCGCAACCAGCGACGTCAAGCCAACCGCCAGGGCAACCTGGACGACCCGCTTGAAGACCTTCGGGACAGAAAAACGGTTCCCCGGTAGAACCAGCGTTGTCTTATCGGCCATGGCCGCCTCCTGATGTTTGGTTGCCGGAAAGGTAACCGACTCGCGCACATCGCGGGAAGCCCAAAGGCCCGCCGTTGCTTGCCCAGCGTCACGCGCCCCGTTTCGCTCGACCGGAGTTACTGGCCTGCTGCCGTAACGGCCTCGGGTGGTTTGCTGGCGGCGGCGGGTTCGACGCCGCGGCGATAGAGGTGCCAACTGGCGTGACCGATGACCGGCAGCACGAGCAAAAAGCCGACGAACACAGAGAGCAGCGAGAGCCCGGTTAACACGCCGATGAGGACGCACCAGGTGATCATGGGAACCGGGTTCTTTGTGACCAGCCGCACGCTGGTCACCATGGCGGTGACGAAATCGACATCGCGGTCATACAGCATCGGAAACGAAATTACAGAGATGGAGAAATATAGAAAGGGCGATCAGCGCACCGGAAACGTTGCCGAGGAGCAAGAAGACTAAGCCCGAAGGCGTCGTTAGCAGCTGCTCTATGAAGTCATCACCAATGCCGTTGAAGCCCATGAAGCCGAAGAACAAGAATGCGGCGATGTCCATCCAGATGACCAGCGCGAAGCCGGTGACCAGCGCCATCCAGCGGACGTCACGCTTGGCGGCTTCACCGATGGACGCGAAGATGCTGCCCCAGGATAGCGGTTTGCCCTTTTCCAAATGTTCGCTGACCGCATAGAAGCCGACGCCGGCAAACGGGGCGATCAACGCGAAGCCCATGGCCAGCGGGTAGGCCAAGTAGGGCAGGCCGAAGTAAAACAGCAGGGCAATCAGCAGCCAGCCCGCGGCGACATAGAGACCGGCAAAGAACAGCCCGTATTGCGGGGCCGCACGGAAATCAGCGAAGCCGGCGCCGAGAACATCGACAAGATCATTGATTGTTATCTCGCGGACTTCTGGCCATTGCTCTTTTTGTTTCCCAGCCATGACGCGTTCCTCTCCCAACCTGCAATAAAATCTTCCCGGCAACTCGGGACACTGAACGTCATGGGAAGCGATCAGGCAACACCCGATCCTTGACCTACGTCAGATTCTACCCCCGGGGACCGCGCCGGTGATGTTCAGCACCGCTGGAACACGAGGGTTCGGTTGTTTGCCGGCATCCCGATCTCATCACTGAGCCGCAGGCCGTTGCTGGCCGCGCAGGCGGTGAGATCAAATATATCGCGGATACCGAATTCAGGATTTCGAGTGCGTAGCGCCCTATCAAAGTCGACATTCCCACCGGAGTTGTGCTGGCCATCCTTCTTGAAGGGGCCATAGAAGATCAGCAGTCCATCGGGGGTGAGGTACTTGCCGGCGCCAGCGAAGATAGCTTCGGCGACGGACCATGGGGCGATATGAATCACGTTGATCGCGATCACGCCGGCAAGGCTCTCGGAGGCCAGTTCATGACTGTCAATTCGCCAAACAGGCTGCAGGCAATCTAATCGGGTGGCGGGCTTCACGTTCGGGAGATCCGAGAACGCGCGCCATGCCTCGATGCTGGCGATATGCTCGGGAAGCGGATCGCTGGGCCAAAACGTAAGCCCCTCCAGCGCGGCGGCGAAGGTCACGGCGTGCTGGCCGGTGCCGCTACCGATCTCGATAATGTCTCCCTCGCGGCTCTCCAGCAGGGGTTTCAGTGTGGCAACTAGGGGATCTTTATTGCGGTGAAAAGCCGGAGCATCTAGGCGGCCGTGCATGTCCGCGGGGGCGACGTCCCAGGCGAAGTTTTCGACCATCTTTGGCAAGGCACGCGCTCCTTGGGTGTTCCGTCGCTGGAAAGGCTGCCATCGCCAGCGGGACTCTGCAAGCCATCTGCCGGAAGACATCCTCCATTAATATGGGCTCCATTAACGCGGGAACCCGGTAGGCCTGTTTCCCAAGCAGGCTTGACGAGCCGTGTCTGAGCGGTCATGTGCGTAGGCTCGTTTGTTTTCTTCCGAATAGCGGAGTTGAAATCCACGCCATGGGCGGTGCGCTCCTTCATAGCCTGCGGCTAATGCGGGCAGGAATTGTCCTCGCCCAACACGGCGTGCGGTTCTGGCCTCAGGGCATGCGGGTTCCGTTCCTGCTGCATCTGGCGCGGGTTCTGACGTTGCCTATCACAGTCGTAACCTGGCCCTTTCGCATGGGCAAACCGCGTGAGCGGCGAATCTCGGACGCTCTAGCGTCGCTTGGCCCTTCCTACATCAAGCTGGGGCAGTTTCTGGCGACCCGCGCGGATGTCATCGGCCCCGATCTAGCGCGCGACCTGTCGTTCTTGCAGGACAAGATGGCGCCGTTCTCGATGTCCGAGGCCCGGCGTGCCCTTGAGGATGCACTGCACGGAAAGCTCGAAGATCATTTTGTTTCATTCGGGCGGCCGGTTGCGGCAGCTTCCATCGCACAGGTCCACAAGGCTGAGATCGAAGACCCAGTGAGCGGCGCACGCGAAAATGTTGCCGTCAAGATTCTGCGGCCCAACATCGAGCGGCGCTTTCGTGCCGACCTCGATAGTTATTACTTCGCCGCCCAGCAAATCGAGCGCTTTCATCCTCCTTCACGTCGCCTGAAACCGGTCGCCGTTGTCGACAACCTGAAGCGCACGACAGATCTTGAAATGGATCTGCGGCTGGAAGCGGCCGCTATTTCGGAAATGGCGGATAATACTGTCGGCGACAATGACTTCCGGGTTCCGCAAGTCGACTGGCGGCGCACATCCAAGCGAGTGCTCACCTTGGAATGGATCGATGCCGTTCCAGTGGCTGAAAAGGAGCGGCTCAAGGCTGCCGGGCACGACCTAAAGGCCCTCGGGCTATCGATCCTGCGAACTTTCCTACGCCATGCCATGCGCGATGGATTCTTCCATGCCGACATGCATCAGGGCAATCTATTCGTCGATGATGACGGCACCATCATCGCGGTGGACTTCGGGATCATGGGGCGGCTTTCGCATATCGAACGCAAGTTCCTAGCGGAGATCCTGCACGGTCTGATCACACGGGATTTTCGACGCGCCGCGGCGATCCATTTCGAAGCCGGCTACGTGCCGCCGCATCACTCCATCGAGGCGTTCGCGCAGGCGATGCGGGCCATCGGAGAGCCGATCCATGGCCGCACGGCGGAGGACATCTCGATGGCCGATTTGCTCGGTCAGCTGTTCGCCTACACCGAGCTGTTCGACATGGAGACGCGGCCGGAGCTCATCCTGCTGCAAAAAAGTATGGTGATCGTCGAAGGCGTGGCGCGCTCACTCGATCCAAATCTCAATATGTGGACGGCTGCCGAGCCGGTTGCCAGGGAGTGGGTCGAACAGAACCTCGGCGTCGCCGGACAGCTGCGACACGCCGGCGAAGGGGCCGCCGACCTCGGCCGGATCGTCGCGGACGTGCCCAGGCTGGTGCAAAGGGCGCAGGGAACGCTCGATGCCATCGATAGTATCGCGAAGAACGGAGCCCGGCTCGACAAGGCGGTTATCCGCGATATGGCAAAGGAACAAGCTCGAGCTGGCTGGTGGAGCCGTTTGGCGCTGTGGGTCGGCGCATTGGCTCTGGTAACGATGGCTTATTCGATGCTGTCTCAGTGAGCCGGCGTTTGCAGCAAGGGAGCACCACCATGACGTCGTCTCGGATCATCCTGCCGATACTGGGCGTTGCCGTTTGGAGCGGACTTTGTTTTTGGGCCGGCTTGTCCAGTGCGCGGGAACCGGCAGCGACGGCCGATGTGTTGCTGTCGACCAGCCAGACGATCATCGGCCAGCCGATCAGCTATCCAACCCAGACACCCGCGAAAGTGACGGCGGCGATTATCACGATGCCACCTGGCGCAAAGACAGCTTGGCATGTCCATGAGGTGCCGCTGTTCGCCTACATGCTCGAGGGCACATTGAAGGTCGATTACGGAGCGCAGGGCCAGCGGGTTTACAAAAAGGGTGACAGTTTCATGGAAGCGATCCGCGCGCCGCATGACGGCGAAAACATGGGACCCGAACCAGTGAAAGTGCTTGCCGTTTTCATCGGCGCGGACGGCTTGAAGAACACCGTGAAAATCAAGCCACCGCAGAGCCCCTAAACGAGCTGATCGCCAGGCTTTTCGCCCGCAAAGAATGCGTCGAGGTTATCGAGCGCTCGAAAGCCCATGGCATCTCGAGTTTCGCGCGTGGCACTGCCGATGTGCGGTAGCATGAAAACGTTGTCGAGCTTGGCAAGCTGCGGATTGCCGCCAGGCTCCAACTGAAAGACATCGAGACCCGCACCGGCAAGCCGACCCGAGCTTAGTGCGTCGATCAGGGCAGCCTCGTCGATCAACGTGCCGCGCGCGGTGTTAACGAGAATGGCACCTTCGGGAAGCAGGGCGAAACGCTCCGCGTTCATAAGATTGAGGGTTTCGGGTGTCGCCGGACAATGCAGTGACACGAACTGACAATGCGGCAGCAGATCTTCGATGGTCGCGTGATAGATGGCTCCGGCTTCCTGCTCCGGGGGCAACGGCCTGCGGTTGTAGTAGTGGATTTCCATCCCGAAGCCCTGGACGAGCTTGGCGAATGCGCGTCCAACCCGCCCCATGCCGACGATGCCCAGTCGCTTGCCGGTCATCTGCGTGCCGACCATGAATGCCGGGCTCCAGGAGTCCCAGTTGCCCGCCCGAACCAGCCGGTCCCCCTCGCCAGCATGCCGCGCCGCGGCCAGCATCAATAAAAGCGCGATTTCCGCAGTCGCATCGGAAAGAACATCCGGTGTGTTGGTGACGACGACACCTTTGGCCTTCAAGGCCTGTAGATCGCAATGGTCGACACCGACCGAATGGTTGGCGATGATCTTCACGCGATTCGACATTCGCGCAACGACATCCGCGTTGAAGTGTTCTGAGTGGCAAGGGAGGATGGCGTCGACCTCATGGCTTTTCGCCACGATCTCGTCGGGAGTGAAAACCCGATCTTCTGGATTGAGCTGGACATCATAGTCGCGAGCGGCCCGAGCTTCCGTTGCATCTGAAAGCTTGCGCGTAATCCACAAGGTGGGCTTTTCGGCCATGACATCTCCCTGAAGCACTTCTTTGAATGCGTTATTGGTCCATTTTTTCGGCGGTTTCAGATAGCATTACTGAGCGGTGGCGTCGAACCAACTGAAATATCAAGTTTCGTCCTGAAATGGTATCGGCATGATCTAGGGGGATGTGATTTGGCCGGTCACAGCACTGCAACGTTGCAGAAACCGATATTGCTCGCTGGCGGGATCGCCTTTTTTTTCGCGGCCCTGAGCGCATCGGCGATAGCGGAACCGGCTGGCAAAAGCACCATGAGGAACATCCCTCACCCGGCGCTCGCCCCCTGGCACAAGCCTTCCGCTCCACCAGCGAAAACGCCCAAAAAGGCGAAGCTTAAAGCACCGGGGGAGGACGCTGCACCAGTACCGCCGGCACCGCCGCCAGATGTATGGTCGCAAGGCGACGTTGCCGATAGCCTCAAGAGCTGTGTTCAAAAACTCGCGCACATTCAAGCCCGTGTCGAGATTGCTGAACCGTTCAAGAAAGGCCGCTGCGGAGCACCCGCTGCTGTCAAAGCGCGGCTTATTGGTACACGTCATCCGCTAAAAGTTTCGCCGCCGGCAACCTTGCGCTGCAGGATGGCGGTTGCGCTGTACTGGTTCATCGAGAAGAGCCTGCAACCCGCCGCGATCTCGATGCTGGGCTCGCCGGTAAAGAATTTCCAAGGCATTTCAAGCTATTCCTGCCGCCACCGTAATGGCGCTAAAACGGGCCGGCTTAGCGAACACGCGCTGGCCAATGCACTGGACGTCGGCGTCTTCAAGCTTGCCAATGGCAAAACGATTTCAGTCCGCCGCGACTGGGGGCCGACGGTAAGAGACCGGGAGGCCCCGACCGAGGACAAGGCGAAACCAAAGCTCGTGGCGATCACGGGTAAGCGGGTTGCGGTACGACCGATTGTCCGAGCGCAGAAAAATTCCCAAGCGACGCCGATCCCGATCAAGAAGTCAGACGTCCTCAAAGCGCCGGAGCGCAGCGGGCGCAAGACGGAACCGAAATCGCAGCCTAGCCCGGCGCGGAAACCAAAGCCCGCGAAGGTAGCAAAAGCGGCGCCGCCGTCAAAGGAATCGCGATTCCTGAAGCGTATTCACAAGGAAGCCTGCCAGTATTTCGGTACGGTGCTTGGCCCTGAGGCAAACGAGGCGCACCGGGATCACTTCCACTTTGATATGGCGCCACGTCGTCGCAGCAACTACTGCCGCTAGCTCCCAATAGAGATGGCAATATGACGCTGGCGTACTCGCGTCTGAACCACAAAATGCCTCCAAAATTGACCGTTCATAGGTGGCAATTGTTGCAAAACAGCTTGCCAACGGCTGGCAAGCCTCGCAGCATAGCCGGTGCATACACACACTGCGGAGAGTTTCGAATTCAAGGACTTCCCACCGTGAACCCGAGACGGAGAAGAAACGCCGATGGAAGAGCGATGGCTCGGCACTTTGGGGCCACGCGTCTCCTGCGTCAGCCTTGGATGCCTCAATCTGACGGGGGCCTATGGGCCGACATCTGAGGACGAGGCGCTGAGACTGCTCGACACGGCGGTGGACTTGGGCGTTACGCATTTGGATACCGCCGACATCTACGGCATGGGGATCTCAGAGGAGATTATCGGAAAATTTTTTCGGACACGCCGCCCGAGGGTTTCGATTGCCAGCAAGGGTGGCGTTCGTTTCATGCGTGCGACTGGGCAGCGCTACACCGACAACTCCCCAGCCTACCTCAAGGAGGCGATTGACAATTCTCTGCGGCGGCTTGGTGCGGAGAGGATCGATCTTTATTACGTTCATCGCCGCGAAGTCAAACGTCCTATCGAAGAAGTCATTGGGGCTCTGGCCGACCTGAAACGTGCCGGCAAGATTGGTGCAATCGGCCTCAGTGAAATTAGTCCCGACACACTGCGCCGGGCGCACAGAGTTGACCGTGTGGCGGCGGTTCAGAGCGAGTATTCGTTATGGACCCGCATTGCTGAGCGGGAAATGCTGAAGACAACATCAGAACTCGGAGTCGCGTTCGTCGCTTTCAGTCCCCTCGCCAGGGGAATGCTGACGTCTTCGCCGCCCGACCCGGAGGCCTTCAGTAACCGTGATTTCCGTAAGCGCAATCCACGCTTTTCTGCGGAAAACTTCCCCAGGAATCTGGCCGCCGTCGGCCGCTATCACCATCTCGCCGAGGAGATGGGCCACGACCCTGCGGCACTCGCCATTGCATGGATTCTGGCGCAGGGCCGCAATGTCGTCGTGATCCCGGGGACGCGTTCACCCGGGCACCTAGAGGTTTGCGCGCAAGGCGCTTCATTGCGTCTTAGCGGTGAAGAAGTCGAGCGGATCTCTGCCGTTTTTCCGGATGAGTTTCCTTGGGGCGAGCGCTATGCGGAATCGCAGCGGCTCGGTATCGAGGAATTGGCTTAGGTTTTCCGCCCCACCGACTGTGATGCCGCCGCACCCTCGGTGAGCGAATTCGAATCCCTGGCTTCCTGCAACTGATCGGACCGCTTGCGCAGAGCAATGGCAAACAATGCGATTGCCAGCCCGAGCGCGGATATAAACCATGTCTGCCACATGCTGTAGCTGAAGCCGATCAGCAGAGACGTTGTCGCAAACATGGAGATGGCCGCCGGTTGTGCGCTTGCCTGCAGCTTCGCAATGGCTTGCAGCGTGAGCAGCCCGATCGACAAGAACAGCAGGGCGCCGATGGCGCCAAGTTCGTACCAGACTTGCAAATAGACATTATGGGCATGGTTGGCGTAGCCGGACTCGAAGCGGCCCAGGTCTCGCTTCAGCTTGGCCTGCGCGGGGTTGGAAACCGCTTTGCGCATGGCCACCCGCGTGGCATCCGCGCCGATACCGATCACCGGTGAGCGCATGACCTCTTCTGCAGCGGTGCCCCATATTACGACTCGATGCCGCGCCGAATGGAACAGCCAATCGGCTTGATGAAGGTTGGCGTGAAAAACCAGCAACGCGATCGGCACAGCAAGCAGGACCGCAGCGCTCCAAATCCCGGTTACGGCCATCAGCACAGCAGCGCGATTGAACCAGGTGGCGAAGCCATACGCTACCAAGCCTCCCAACAGTGCCAACTGCGAGGTCTGGTGTGACCCGTAGAAAAAGATTATTGCAGCACCCAAGCCGAGCGATACATAGGCGACCACCCGGCGGTACCTGTTGGGGTCATGGATCGCGAGCATGATCGCCGGCCACAAGAGCCAGATCAGGATCGTCATACGTCGATTGAGATTGGCTTCCGTGATTTTGAGCACGGAGCCATCCGCGGCGACGGTGACGTGCTTTGTAATGTTGGCGTAAAGCGACGGAAACGCGGTCAACAGGCTGCGGGTAATGAGCTGATCGGTGAGGATTTCAAAGGCGACCAACAGATAGGCAATGGTAATCGCTGTAAGCGCGCCTTCGCCAAGGTAGTGTACAACTGGGCGGGTGGCGGTCGAGATTCCACGAAGCGCAAGCCAAACCGCGGTGAGCATCAAGACTAAAAACGCCGGCTTGAGCAGGCTGTGCCAAGGCGCCAGCGACCAGGTCGCCGATAACAAACCCCAGCCCGCAAACGCGGCCAAAGCAACGAATACCGCCTCAAACCGTGCCGGACTGCGAGGCAGAGCCGGCCTGAGCAGCTGATCGGCGAGCGAAAGCAGCAAAACCAGGAGCATGAGAAAGGTAGTGGTGCGTGGCGCGACGACCGCCGTCAACACAACCGTGCCGATTGCGAGCCCGCACCACCACGCCTTGCTGAATGGTTGCATTGCTTGCTGATTTGCCACTTATTGATTCGTGCTCACGTTGCCCTGCCGCTATACGCCAGCGGCGCATGGCGCTGTCAAGGCAGCGTAACTGCGGTGGGGACAATTTGCCTCCGCAGCGGCCGAAATATCGCCTGAAAAGCTCAACCCTTTCGCGTGTAACCGTCCCGATATCAGCTCGATGAACCTGTATCCCCTCCTGCAATCCCGCATTGACGCCGACCGACCCGTCCGAGCCGGTGTGATTGGCGCTGGTAAATTCGGATCGATGTTTCTAGCACAGGTTCCGCACGTCCCGGGACTGGAGGTCACGGCGATCGCGGACCTGTCACCGGAGCGCGCTGAAAGCTCCTGCCGCGCGGTTGGATGGGCCTGTGAAGCCATTGAGAAAACGGATTTTTTAGAAAGCGGCGTTGGGCTTGCCGAGCGAGACGACGTTGAAGTCGTCATCGAGGCGACAGGCAATCCAGCGGTTGGAATTCGGCATGCTCTCGCCGCCATCGAGCATGGCAAGCATATCGTAATGGTCAATGTCGAAGCGGACGTATTGGCCGGTCCGGCGCTTGCGAAACGATCACGCTCGGCCGGCGTAGTCTACTCGATGGCTTATGGAGACCAGCCAGCACTGGTCTCAGAGATGGTGGACTGGGCACGGGCCAGCGGATTTCAGGTGGCCGCAGCGGGCAAGGGCACCAAATACCTGCCATCGTTCCACGAGGTGACGCCTACCAACGTCTGGCAGCATTACGGTTTGACGCCAGAAGAGGCTGCGGACGCAGGGATGAACCCGCAGATGTTCAATTCGTTTCTCGACGGGACCAAGTCGGCCATCGAAATGTGCGCCATTGCAAATGCGTGCGATTTGAATGTGCCGGCGGCCGGGCTGGCGTTCCCACCGTGTGGGGCCGATGATTTGGCACAGGTGCTGAGGCCTATTGCTACGGGAGGCGCTTTGGAGGCAGATGGCATGGTCGAAGTCGTCTCGTCGCTTCAACGTGATGGCGCGGAGGTGGAGCGGGATTTGCGCTGGGGCGTCTACGTGGTGTTGAAAGCGCAAAACGATTATGCAGCTCGGTGTTTTCGGCAGTATGGGCTGACGACGGACACTAGCGGACAATACGCGGCAATGTACAAGCCGTTTCATTTGATCGGGCTGGAGCTTGGCATTTCCGTCCTGAACGCGGCACTGCGGGGCGAGCCGACCGGCTCTGCGCGAGTGTTCCGCGGTGATGCAGTGACAATCGCGAAGCGGGATCTCGCTGCCGGTGAGGTGCTCGACGGCGAGGGGGGATACACCATTTGGGGTAAGGCCATCCCGGCGGCGAAGAGCCTAGCGGAGGGGTGCCTGCCGATCGGGCTGGCGCACGGCGTGCGGCTAACGCGGAACATGATAAAGGGCGAGATGGTAAGGATGGCGGACGTCGCGCTTAATGAGGAATTGGAGGCGTTGAGGCTGCGCGCGGAAGCGGAACTGCTTATCGGCTGAGCGAACTCGGACACAGCAAAACTGAAGATGTACCCGTTTACTTGAGCCGTTGCTCAGTGGTTGAACGTACTCTACTCCCATCTTTGGTGATGGGGATAGGAAAAAGGCAAGGACCTGGCAGTGTCCAGCCCAATCGTTCCAATCTCTTTCATAGTCGGATCCTCTTTCGATGGCTTCTTCGACCGCAACCATCTTGGCACCTCGATGTCGGCGGGAGGAGCCACCCTCAGCATCAGAAGCTGTTGCCAGGCCCGAGATTGACTGGGCCAGCTTTCAGGTTTGCGGCGGCACGGGGTTGCGTTCTCTTGAGGATGGCATTAGCGACTTCATCAGGCTGTACTGCAAGAGGGGCGAACGCCATGACTGATACCAAGGACACGGACGAAGCAATCGCAGAGCTCAAGCGCGAGATCGCCGAGCTCTCCGGGCTGGCGCTCGCCACGGGCGTCATTCTCACGCAACTGCTGCAGAAGAACTGTGCGCGAGAGCTCAACCCGCAGGGGGTTGCCGGGCAGATCATGACGAACGCGCGCGAGGCCATCGAGGCTTTCACGGAACAGAACGCAGCGAACCCGGTGATGTCGGCGCGCGCGCTCGAAGCGGTGCAGCAGTACGAGGATCAGATCCGGTCTGTTTTGAGGGAATAATGCGACGCACGTTGCCGTGGCCTGGTACCTTTAATTCTCTGCTCATCGGTACGAACATCCATGCGCCGGGCAACGTGGAACGCTGACTTGGCACGGCGCCACGCGAACCTCCGCTCTTGGTCTCGTCGCGGCTGCTTGGTGTGCACTTTGCGACGCGAGGAGCCTCGAGCAGCTTTGGCACGTATCGAACAAACGAAGGTTTCTCGGATAGAGACGGAATCGACCCAGAGGGACAGTCGACGCCATCAAGTGTTCTCGCAAACGAATTTCCCAATAGAAGTATCGATGATGGATTTCAGGTGGTTTGAAGCCGCGGCTCCTGCGCTTCCAGCAGCGCCTTGAAATCGTGTAGTCTCAGGTTGGCGAACGTGTTGAAGTTTTCGTCACCGCGCGAAGCGTATGGTAGGCCTGATGATGGGTTTGCAGCATGCACGTATCGCTCACATTCAGCAGGAACCCGTCGAAGTCCATCGAGGCGTTCTTGTATTCTGCCGGCATTGGCATTCGTTGTCCTCCGTAAGCCTAGCGCTGGATGCCCACGATCACCGGACCCACCGGCCGGAAGCCATGGCGGCCGATCGTGCGGCTGGCAAGCTGAGAAACAGAGCCATCAAGGAACAGCGCATTGGGTGTCTTGAGATGGCGCTGGAAGACTTTAGCGAAGGCGTAAAAGGTCACGGGCTCGTCCGACAGAACAAAATAGGCGGTACGCCCGTCGCGCGACACGCCGACGCCGTTGCGCACTTTTCGCGACTGTGAGTTGTGTCGAAACTTCGGGTGGACCTTGCCGTTGATGACCAGCATCGGACCGGACTGCGTGGCGAACTGCGGCCGCTTGTTACGGCGCAGGAACGCGCGGGTTTCCATGACACCAGCGCTCTTTCCGTCGACATAGAAGATGCCGTTTGGCAGCAGGTGGAAATTGCCCGGCCCGGGGCGTGTGTTGGCGTTCTTGAATTTCTGTCGGTTTTCGACGTGGTAGCCAACCGGCGACAGGTCTTCGTGGTACATGCCGCCGTTCATGACGAATACAAGCTTCTCACCTGCCGCGGCGGCCGCGCGCTGAACCGCAACAAGAGAACCAAACGGCTTGCCAGAACCGGCGCGCCACCGAACCGAGACGGCTGTGTTGGTCATATCGATCCGGCAGATGATGTAATCGTTGCCGGCGACGGTTTCCTGACTGCAGGGGTCGGACTTGGCCTGCGCGGTCGCGACCGCAAGAGATACGGCAAGACTGACGAGTGCAATGATTGCCAGACTACGCACGTTTGAGGCCTCTCCGATCTTCCAAACCGCCATATCTAAGCATGTTGTGGGAAATGGGCTCGGGTATGTCCACTGGGCAAACCGGCCTCGAAAAAAACGCCCGGGCTGGAGAGCCGCGGGCGGGTGTTAATGGGTGTAGTGAAGAGGATGAACGGCCTTGAGCCTATTTTGGTTCTTTGACTTTCTGCTTGGACTTCTTGGGCTTGACCTTTTATTTCACCATCGGCTCCAGTGTTTTCTCGGTGATGATCTGCAGCTGCTCGTCCTGGGTAATCGTCGCCGTACCATCTCCAGACTGGAAGCCGTAATCGCCGAACTGGGAATGATTGCCACCTTCAATGGCGTGGATCACCGTGTTGGGCGGCAGTAAGTGCTGGGTTCGCTCGATGCCTTCCTGAGTGGTGAAGGCGTCGTTTGTTGCACAGATCGAGGCTGACGAATTCGCCAGATCCTGCCGGTCACTTAAATCATCGTTCTTGTCCGGGGGTAGGAGGCCCAAACGAAAAAGCCACCCGAGGCGAAACCTCGGGTGGCTCAAAAAGATCAGGACCGTGAAGAGGATGAATAACATTATTTGCTGCGGTTCGGATGCCCACTAAGCATCAGCGCACAAGTGCGCCTTCACATGCTCACGAAAGCATTCACGCTGAGAAGTTTCCACACGGCTCTGCAGACCTGGCAACGACCTACTCTCCCGCGTCTTAAGACGAAGTACCATCGGCGCTGGGGCGTTTCACGGCCGAGTTCGGAATGGGATCGGGTGCAGCCACCCCGCCATAGCCACCAGGTCGGCGGAGCCGTGTTTATGACTTCTAATTTCTGGTCTGCTTTGAGCAGACCACTCGGAACGAGATCCGAGTGGGCATTGCTTAATGAGAGTAATCAAGCCAATCGAGCTATTAGTACCGGTAAGCTCCACGCATTGCTGCGCTTCCACACCCGGCCTATCAACGTGGTGGTCTTCCACGGCTCTCATGGGAGAACTCGTTTCGAGGTGGGTTTCCCGCTTAGATGCTTTCAGCGGTTATCCCGTCCGCACATAGCTACCCTGCTGTGCCGCTGGCGCGACAACAGGTCCACCAGAGGTGCGTCCATCCCGGTCCTCTCGTACTAGGGACAGATCCTCTCAATTCTCCAACACCTACGGCAGATAGGGACCGAACTGTCTCGCGACGTTCTGAACCCAGCTCACGTACCTCTTTAAATGGCGAACAGCCATACCCTTGGGACCTGCTCCAGCCCCAGGATGAGATGAGCCGACATCGAGGTGCCAAACGACGCCGTCGATATGGACTCTTGGGCGTCATTAGCCTGTTATCCCCGGAGTACCTTTTATCCGTTGAGCGATGACCCTTCCACACAGAATCACCGGATCACTATGGCCGTCTTTCGACTCTGCTCGACTTGTCAGTCTCGCAGTCAGGCGGGCTTATGCCATTGCACTCGACGGTTGATGTCCGACCAACCTGAGCCCACCTTCGCACGCCTCCGTTACGCTTTAGGAGGCGACCGCCCCAGTCAAACTGCCCACCATGCTCTGTCCCGGAACCGGATAACGGTCCGCGGTTAGACAACCATGTTCATAAGGGTGGTATTTCACATTTCGGCTCCACTCGAGCTGGCGCCCAAGCTTCAAAGCCTACCACCTATTCTACACATGTAAACACGATTGCCAGTGCAAAGTTGCAGTAAAGGTTCACGGGGTCTTTCCGTCTAACCGCAGGAACCCCGCATCTTAACGGGGAATTCAATTTCACTGAGTGTGTGCTGGAGACAGTGGGGAGATCGTTACGCCATTCGTGCAGGTCGGAACTTACCCGACAAGGAATTTCGCTACCTTAGGACCGTTATAGTTACGGCCGCCGTTTACCGGGGCTTCGATTTCGAAGCTTGCACTTCTCCTCTTAACCTTCCGGCACCGGGCAGGCGTCAGGCCATA
>CAVWAT010000001.1:0-440000 GCA_963753045.1 uncultured Alphaproteobacteria bacterium | reverse complement strand
ACGGCAACGGCGCGACGGGCGTTCGTACATCCATGCAAAGCCGTATCTGCGAATGGTCGCCCGACTCGCTCCCGTCCCAGCGGCATACCAGGATGTCGTGCCGCCATTCAATCCCCTTCAGCTATACGCCTCGAACGACCCGGTCGGTTCGAGCAAGGGCGCGCAAGGAAAAGACCGCGAAGATGTCAAAATCACCGTCGTCGAATTAATCGGGGGAATTCTACCGGATGATGACCGGCAGAATCTCGACAATCGCGAAATGGCGGATGTGATCCATCAATTCCTCGTCGAAGAGGCCTTAGCAGCAGCCGAAACGGACAATGAACCAAATAATATCGGGGCGGATCTTTTTGCGCAGGAAAGCGATGAATCTGCATTTACTACCGTGCTTGCCAAGAACGCAATGGAGGACGAATCCCGAGCGGGTAACCTTGCTCAATCAGAACAACTCTCCGTCACCGTCGCGCGTGGCGATACGCTGAGCGGTTTGCTTCAGCGGCACGGGGCTGGGCGCGCCGAATCCAATGCAATGGCCTCTTCAATGGGGCAGATTTTTCCCGCCAATTCATTGCGCCACGGGCAGGAGTTACAGCTCACATTGGAGCCCTCCGCAGCCAATCCGGACCGGCGAGAACCGACGTCGTTTAGCATCATGTCCGAAAACGGCAAACATATTGTCACCGTGACCCGCAGTAGTTCCGGCGATTATTCGGCGTCGCGCACACCGGTGCGGGATTATGCGGCATTGCGCAAGATAATTGAAGAAAAGGTAAGCGGGCCGCGCGCATCAACTCTTTATGCGAGCGTCTATCACTCGGCGCTTTTGCAAAACGTGCCGTCGGAAACGATCCTTAGAATACTGAGGGTCAACGCCTATCAAACTGATTTCGGACGGCGCATCCGAGCTGGCGATACGATTGAGCTCTTCTTTGGTTTCAACAATAAAAATTTCGCCGAGGGCCCTCCCGGGGAATTGCTTTACACAAAGATTACGTCCGGCGGTGAGACCGCCCGCTTTTATCGTTTTAGGACCGCGGACAGCGAAATCGACTTCTATGATGAGGAAGGCAACAATTCGAAGCGCTTCCTGACACGTAAACCCGTACGCGGATCCAGTGTTCGATTGTCGTCGGGTTATGGCATGCGTTACCACCCACTGCTCAACCGGAGACGCATGCACGCCGGCGTCGACTGGGCGGGGCCGGCAGGCACGCCAATCATGGCGGCGGGGCGGGGCGTCATCGAGATCGCCGGACGCAAGGGACAGTACGGAAACTTTGTGCGCATCCGGCATGCCAATGGTTACAAAACCTCGTACGCCCACATGCGCCGGTTCGCCCGCGGCGTGAAGGCCGGCGCCAAGGTGCGGCAAGGTCAGGTCATCGGCTATATCGGATCAACGGGTTTATCGTCGGGTCCGCACCTTCACTACGAGGTGCTAGTCAATAACCGCCACGTCAACCCAATGACCATCAAGGTACCGCGCGAGCGCCAGCTCAAAGGGCGGGAGCTTGTTGAATATCAGCGAGAGCGAGCACGCATCGACGAACTCATGCGGCGCGCACCTGTGATGACGATCAGTAAATAGCACCAGCCGCTGCGCCGCACCGGTACTCCTCAAGCGTCATCTAACCGCCCGGACCGCCGCCATCATCGTGTCCAAGGGGACAGCGGAGCCGGTGCGCAATCACGGGCTGTTTTCCAAGGCTGAACGGGTCCTGACGATCACCGGCTGGAGCGAACAGGCGCGCAACGATCTGGGAATTTATTGATTGGTCGATACGGAAGGACTAACGCCGCTGCTCGAAGTGCTCAACCAGACGAAAACGAGCGCGGGCGGAGAGGCAACGGCTGCCGGGACCGCATCGAAACAAGAGGCCTAATCAAGACGTCCTCTAAATTGCGCTTACTCACCAAACGGACATCCGGGAGGCAATGTACCCCTCCCGGATGACGTCGAACCATGGCGGTTCATTCGGTAAACTTGACGGCCCCGCTTTATGCCGCCGGATCAGGCCGCATCGACATTGTGGACAAGCTCGCCGTTGACGACCAGCCTGCCGCCCTCGACTCCGACAGTCACGGTGTCGCCATCGTGGATGGTGCCGGCCAGAATCTGCTCGGCGAGCGGGTCCTGGACGTTACGCTGGATGATGCGCTTCAAGGGACGTGCCCCGTAGGCTGGATCATAACCGCGATTTGCGAGCCAAGTGCGCGCATCGGGTTGTAGCTCAACGACGATTTTGCGGTCGGTCAGGAGACCTTGCAGGCGTTTCATCTGAATATCGACAATCGCCCCCATATCCTCCCGGCGCAAACGATGGAAGAGGATGATGTCGTCCAAGCGGTTGAGGAACTCTGGGCGAAAATGGGCGCGCACCGCCTCCATCACCTGCGCCTCAACGGACTTGACATCTTCGCCATCGGCCAGGTTGACGAGATACTCCGAGCCGATGTTCGAAGTCATGATGATCAGCGTGTTCTTGAAGTCGACCGTGCGCCCCTGGCCATCGGTGAGGCGACCATCGTCCAGCACCTGCAGCAGAACGTTGAAGACATCGCTGTGCGCCTTCTCGATCTCGTCGAACAGGATCACCTGGTAGGGTCGGCGCCGCACCGCCTCGGTCAAAGCACCACCCTCCTCGTAACCGACATAGCCTGGAGGTGCGCCGATGAGCCGGGCAACGGAGTGCTTTTCCATGTACTCGGACATGTCGATGCGCACCATGGCCTGTTCGTCGTCGAACAGATATGCGGCCAGCGCCTTGGTCAGCTCGGTCTTGCCGACGCCGGTCGGGCCCAAGAACATGAACGAGCCGATCGGCCTGTTCGGGTCTTGCAGCCCGGCGCGGGCACGGCGTACCGCGGTCGAGACCACCTTAACGGCTTCGCCCTGGCCGACGACGCGTTTAGCCAGCTCATCCTCCATACGAAGGAGCTTGTCCTTTTCACCTTCGAGCATCTTATCGACCGGGATGCCGGTCCAGCGCGAGACGACGCCGGCGATGTGATCGGGCGAAACGGCCTCTTCAACCATGACGCCGCTGGCGTCTGAGTCGGCCTCGCTTTCGAGGCCCTGAAGCTGACGCTCAAGCTCCGGAATCACACCGTATTGCAGTTCACCGGCGCGGTTGTAATCGCCGCGACGCTGCGCCTGCTCGAGTTCGTTGCGGCGCTGATCGAGTTCTTCCTTGACCTTCTGCGCGGACCCGAGCTTTTCACGCTCTCCCTCCCAGCGGCGGGTCATCACCTGGCTTTCCTCTTCCAGATCGGCGATCTGCTTTTCCAGCTTCTCGAGGCGGTCCTTGGACGCTTCGTCCGTTTCCTTGCGCAGGGCTTCGCGTTCGATCTTCATTTGCATGAGATCTCGATCGATTCGGTCGAGCTCTTCGGGCTTGGAATCGATCTCCATCTTCAGGCGCGCAGCTGCCTCGTCGACAAGGTCGATCGCCTTGTCGGGCAGAAAGCGGTCGGTAATGTAGCGATTGGAAAGCGTCGCCGCCGAGACCAGGGCGGAATCGGTAATGCGCACACCATGGTGCACTTCATAACGCTCCTTCAGACCGCGCAGGATCGAGATGGTGTCCTCGACGGTCGGCTCCGAGATGAAGACCGGCTGGAAGCGCCGGGCCAGAGCCGCGTCCTTTTCGATGTGCTTGCGGTACTCATCGAGCGTGGTAGCACCGACGCAGTGAAGCTCGCCACGCGCCAGCGCCGGCTTCAGCAAGTTGGAGGCGTCCATAGCACCGTCCGCCTTGCCCGCGCCAACGATGGTGTGGAGCTCGTCAATGAACAAAATGATGCGTCCCGCCTCAGCGGTCACTTCCTGCAGGACGGATTTAAGGCGCTCTTCGAATTCACCGCGGTACTTTGCACCAGCGATCAACGAACCCATGTCAAGCGCCAAGAGCCGCTTGTCGCGCACAGAATCGGGCACGTCGCCCTTGATGATACGCAGTGCCAAGCCTTCGGCGATGGCGGTCTTGCCGACGCCGGGTTCTCCGATCAATACGGGATTGTTCTTGGTCCGCCGGGAGAGAACCTGGATGGTGCGGCGGATCTCCTCGTCACGGCCGATGACCGGATCGAGCTTGCCGCTCTCCGCATCCGCCGTGAGGTCACGGGCGTAGCGCTTCAAGGCGTCATAGCCTTCCTCGGCAGACGCTGTGTCGGCGGTGCGACCCTTGCGCACTTCGTTGATAGCCTCATTCAGACCTTGCGGCGTTACACCTGCCTTGGCCAGAATCTTGGAGGCTTCCGACGAGGATTCCATTGCGAGCGCCAGCAGCAGGCGTTCGGCGGTGACGAATTTGTCGCCGGCTTTCTCTGCAATGCTCTCAGCTTGTTCGAAAACGCGCGCGGTGTCGGCGGCCAGATAAATCTGACCCGAGCCCCCCGAGACCTTTGGACGGCGGGCCAAGGTGTCTTCGACGGCCTGTAAAGCTTGCGAGGCATGTCCGCCGGCGCGGGCGATCAGATTCGCAGCGAGCCCTTCGGGATCGTCGAGGAGAACCTTTAGGATATGCTCGGGTGTAAACTGCTGGTGATCCTCGCGAAGTGCGAAATTCTGAGCCGCCTGGACAAATCCTTTAGCCCGGTCGGTATAACGTTCGATATTCATGGTTGCTCTCCTCAGCGCGGCCAACGTGCCCATCAAGGCGCAGCGTAACCGCCAGGTTCCATGTGATGTGTTGTATGCGCGCCGCCTTCGACCCCGGAGGCATCCAAGCATTGCGCCTTATTGGGATATAGTGAAGTTAGTTTCCGCGAAAAGAGGGAAAGATATGCAGGAACGGCCCGCAAGTGTCACGGCAATCTACCGCTATCCTGTCAAAGGCCTGACGGCGCAGCCGCTTGAGCGCGTGGCGTTGACGGTCGGCGAGACGATTCCCTATGACCGGGCCTGGGCTATCGAAAACGGGCCTGGACGCTTCGATCCGGAGGCGCCGAGGCATTTACCGAAGATCGCTTTCTTGATGCTAATGCGGGATGAGCGTCTAGCGACACTTGCCGCGGAGTTCGACGAGGAGACCACGACACTGACTTTACGCCGAGACGGGCGCCAGGTCGCACGCGGCAATCTGTCGACACGCATTGGCTGCCAGATGATCGAGCAGTTCCTCGGCGCGTACATGAAAGAAAGCCTGCGCGGGCCACCGAAAATCGTATCGGCTGCAGGTCACAGTTTTTCGGATGTCGCGGCGAAGTGCCTGCACATCATCAATTTGTCCTCAGTCAGAGACCTGGAAAGAGCGGCGGGCCGGACGATCAACCCTCTGCGGTTTCGGCCCAATGTGATTATCGACGGGGCGGCGCCTTGGGCCGAATTCGACTGGCTGGACAAGACATTGGATATCGGCGGGGCACAGTTTGAGGTGATCGACAGGACGCAAAGGTGTGTTGCGACCACCGTCGATCCACAGACCGCCGCGCGGGACATGGCGGTCCCAGCGATCCTAGAACGGAGCCGAGGGCATTCGGATTTCGGGATCTACGCACGTGTCAGCAAGGCTGGAGATGTGGCCTTGGCTGACGATGTCGTTGCCAGCAGTATCGAGACGGTCTAGGTGGCCGTCCGCGAAAGCAGATGCGATTGCCTTCGCGCGGATTTTTGGGCCGGGATCAGTTGCCTAACCCAATCCGAATCAGTCCTGTTCGCTTGCAATCTCGGCGGTCTCGGGCGCCGACCGCGCTTCTTCGCCTTCGGCACCTTCTTCTTCGCTACGGGTGCGTCTCACCGAACGGCGCAGAAAGTCGGGTTGCTGATCGGATTCACCGAAACGCTGACGCTCGCGGCGGCGCGGCTCGCGCTGGCCGCGGCCCTCACGCGTTTGCGTTTGCCCGTTCGAGCGGGAGCGAGGCTGACGGCGACCTTCGCCCCGTTCGGTACTACGTTCAGCCCGTGGCGGCGCTTCGCCGCTCGCGAGTGCGGGCTGTGGGTCACCCGGCTGCACCAGACGGGCGGTATCTTCGCTACCGTCTTCATCAAAGGCCTCGTCACCAAACTCGTCGCCTGAGTAGCCTTCCGAGCGCTGGCGCCCGGCGGCCTGTTCGCCGGGCTGATTACCCTGCTGTTCACGGTAAGCAAGTATGATGCGGTTGTAGTGCTCGGCGTGCTGGAGATAGTTTTCCGCCAGGACAGGGTCGCCTGAAGACAGGGCATCGCGTGCGAGCGACATGTATTTTTCGGCGACGTGGGCCGGAGTGCCGCGGATCTTTATATCGGGTCCGCTGCTCTCGAAGTTCCGTGTCAACGGGTTTTGACCCTTGCGGTTGCTGCGATTACGTCCGCGGCGGTGTTGCTGTCCCTGCCTCATGGGCTGTCGTTCTCTCAGTTGGTTCTTCTAAAAAAGTTTGGAGGTCCATTGACGCCTTTGGCGCATCATTAGAGCCGGAGCGTCGCACTACCGGAACGGATCGAATTGCCGTCCATGGAGTTTTTTTAGGTACGACCTTTCGCGCATAGTCACGGTATCTCTCTCAAGTCTCTGCATCGTGCCAGCCAGCCTCCTAGGAGAACCAGCCGCGTCGATATGTGCTGCCCTATGGGCGAAACTAGACGTTCAGTCGATCTCGTCCGTTAGGTTTGAGTTCAGCTGGAGCCAAATCCAACCCTCCCCACCGCGCAACAAAAGCCGCGCCGACGCCTCTAACCCAGAGCGTGAGGCACTTTCTTAATTCCACCAGCGCGCGGCACGAGTTCCGACGTGCGCATCACTAACCTTCAACAGATCGATTGAAGTCCTAATCCGCAGGCCAACATGCCTTTCAAAGCAAGCCGAACAGATCAGACGAGCTTATCTCCTCAAACACGACACAGTCTCAGAAAAGGGCCAAGACTTAGTCAGGCCTCTAAAGAGCTGTGGAGACGAGCTGTCCCTTAAGGTCTGGCGCTTCGATCCTACCCCACGAACACGCACGCAGTAGACTTTCTGCCGTGCTCGACGGACCCGCGGAACGAGAATACCTGCACTCAGGCAATAGCCGACCACGCAATATATCTCGCTTAAGATTGCATGAACAGTAGCTTCATCAGCTTTCGAAGCCAAGCTTTTTTCTCTGTGGCGTTAACCGAGTGACCGAACGGCCACACAGCGAGTGTGCCCGCCTAAGTCCTTCCAGGTCCGGCAGACCGGCAGGCCATTAGCCGCCAGGATAGCTGCGACCGAGGATGCTTGATACGCTCCAACCTCCAAGATCGCCCAACCCGGGGTTTCGCCCGAGCCGATCACCGACTGGAGCCGAGGTGCAATTCTTTGAAAGATCTGCATTCCGTCCGACCCACCGTCCAACGCAGATACCGGATCGTAGTCGCGGACATCGCGCGCCAGACTGGCGATATCGGCGCTCGGTATGTAGGGTGGATTACAGACTATAAGGCTGTATCGATCATCGATCCCTTCAAGAGCATCGGCCTGGCGTAGCTCCAACCGATCGGCGACGCCAAGCCGGTCAGCGTTAACCGCTGCTATGGCCAACGCCGCCGGGCTGATATCCGTGGCGACACCACTCGCGGACGGGAATTCAGCCAAGAGCGTGACGATCACACAGCCGCTGCCGGTGCCGATATCCAGAATTCTGATGGGTTGGTCACGGAAACCCTCTTGCGCCGAAATCTCCAGTGCTGCGTCGACAAGGGTTTCGGTATCCGGTCGCGGATCGAGCGTCGCACGATTGACCTGGAAGGTACGGCCATAGAACTCCCGCTCGCCAATGATGCGGGAGACCGGTTCGCACCGCATGCGTCGCTGCACCATCGCCTCCAAACGGACAGCTGCCGCGTCGTTCAAGTCGGCATCAGGATACGCGATGAGATCGAGCGCCGGGCGGCGACTAGCGGCGGCGACCAGGGCACGTGCGTCCCGAGAGGCACCATCGATCCCCGCCGCTTGCAGGGCCTGCGTTGTATTGCGGGCCGCCTGCGCCAACGTCATTCCATCCTGCAGGTCCAATGCGGGCTGCTTCCCGGTCACGTTAGGTACGGATTTCATTTTCAAGGGCCGCAAGTTGCTCCGCCTGGTGGTGGGAGATTAGGGCCTCGATCAATTCGCCCAACCCGTCGCCAGCCATAATCTCCGGCAACCTGTGCAGCGTCAAATTGATGCGATGATCGCTGACCCGACCTTGTGGGAAATTGTAGGTGCGGATGCGCTGAGAGCGGTCTCCAGTGCCGACTTGGGATTTACGCGCCCGCGCCCGCGCATCGAACCGGCGCTCCATCTCCTGCTCGTAAATCCTCGAACGCAGCACTTTCATGGCTAGTCTGCGGTTCTGGTGCTGGGATTTTTCTGCCGAGACGACCGTAATGCCGGTTGGGATGTGGACGATACGAACCGCACTATCGGTCCTGTTGACGTGCTGACCGCCGGCGCCGCTAGCGCGCATGGTGTCGATGCGGATGTCCTCGCTACGGATTTCAACGTCGACGTCCTCGGCTTCCGGAAGGACGGCGACGGTTGCCGCGGAGGTATGAATGCGGCCGCCAGCCTCGGTCTCGGGCACTCGCTGAACACGATGGACGCCGGATTCAAATTTCAGGCGCGCAAAAACGCCTCGGCCGGTGAATGATGCGACGATTTCCTTGTATCCGCCCAGATCGTTCTCCGAGACCGATATAATCTCCGTCTGCCAACCGTGCAGGTCCGCATAGCGCTGATACATGCGAAACAGATCAGCAGCGAAAAGGGCGGCCTCATCACCGCCCGTACCAGCGCGAATTTCAACGATGGCACTGCGTTCGTCGGCGGCGTCCTTGGGTAGCAGAAGAACCTGCAGGCCTTGCTGCAGGTTGACGAGTTTCTGGCGCAGGTCGCCGATTTCCTCATTGGCCATCGAACGCATTTCTGCGTCTGCGGTGGCGTCCCTGGCGAGTTCCTGGAGATCTGCAAGTTCCTGCTCGGCAGCCCGCAACTCCCGGATACCCGCAACAAGAGGATCGAGTTCGGCGAACTCCTTGTTGAGGCGTGCGTAGGACTGCGGGTCGGGGCCGGCGTTGAGCTCGGTCTGGATGACTTCCCAGCGCTCAACGACTTTGTCCAGTTTTTCCTGCGGCAGAGCTGGCATTCGCGTTTGGTCCGATCTCCACGTTATTCTTGCGGGGCCTGAGCGACGAAGGCGGCACCAGCAGCGTCTACACGCAGCCGAAGTTCGAAGCTATATCTCGACGCCGTGCTCCTCGGCAAAGGCTGACAGCGCCGCATGCACGTCGCAATGGGCATCATCGAGCCAATTGGCTAGCTCACGCCTCAACTTCGCAGCCGGGAGCGAACGCACCATGGCTTTGACCGGTCCGATGTTCGAGGCGGCCATCGATAGCGACTTGCAGCCAAGCCCAATCAGAGCCATGGCCTCCAGCGGCCGACCGGCCATTTCGCCACAGACGGTTACCGGCACTTGGTGTTTAGCGGCCGAATTGATGATTGAGCGCAGGGCGCGGAGCGGCGCCAGCGAGAGGTCATCATAACGGCTCGAGACCTGAGCACTGGTGCGGTCAACGGCGAACAAGAACTGCATTAGGTCGTTCGAACCGATTGAGATGAAATCGGTTTTCTCCATGATGCTGTCTAGCTCGAAGAGGAGGCTCGGCACTTCGAACATGGCGCCGACTGACATCGTCGCGGGTAGCGCATGACCATGGCGGCGGGCGTGATCTAATTCCTTATCGATGAGAACGCGAACCGCGTCCATCTCAGATGCCGTCGTCAGCATTGGCACCATCAACGAAAGCGGACGGCCATCGTGAGCGTGCAACAGCGCGCGCACCTGCGTCCGGAAAAGAGCTGGCCGATCAAGCGACATACGTAAAGCCCGCCAGCCCATCGCAGGGTTCTCTTCGGGCAATCGGTCGAGGTAGGGGAGCACCTTGTCTCCACCGATATCAAGCGTTCGGAAGACAACTGGGAGACCTTTGGCCTGCTCGAGCACTGACCGGTATACCTCGGTCTGACGGGTTAACCGCGGCAGCCTATCGGACAGCATAAACTGCAGCTCTGTCCGGAACAGCCCAATGCCCTCACCGCCTGAACTCCTCAAGGTGGGGCAGATCGACGAGCATGCCGGCATTCAAGAATAATTCGATCCGGTGGCCGTCACTGGTGACAGCGGGCAGTTCGCGGAGGCTGCGGAATCGCTGCTGACGCTTGGCGCGGAACCGCACCTTGTCTTGAAAAGCGGCAATGACATCGCTAGACGGCCGCAAATGCACCTCGCCCGTCTCCGAATCGACGATCACGGCCTCGCCATCGGAGACGTGCTCCACGATCCGGTGTGCCTGGCCGATCGCCGCGATGCCGAGCGCCTTGGCGACGATCGCGACGTGGCTTTGCGCGCTTCCGTCCTCGACAATAAGCCCGCGCAACTTAGTTCGGTCATAGTCCAGAAGCTCGGCCGGACCCATCGTGCGGGCGATCAGGATCGTATCATCCGGCAAGTTGCTCCTTTGGCCGTGTTCGTCGGCGCGGCCAACCAGAATGCGTAAAAGCCGGTCGGACAGATCATCTAGATCGCGCAGCCGCTCACTCCAGAAGGGATCGATCTGACGCAGCATTCTGGCCCGGGTCGAGTTTTGCACCCGCTCGACCGCGGCCTCAGCAGTCAGTCCATCCTGCACGGCACTTCGCAGACGGTGATGCCAGCCACGGTCGTGGGCGAACATACGGTAGGCTTCCAAGACATCGCGGTGCTCGCCGGCTGCCGATAGCCGCTCATGGGCCAGCATCTCATCAATACTAGAGCGCAGCCGCTCCAAGGCGACTTCGAGACGCGACAGTTCGACGGCGGGATCTTCGGCGAGCAGAACCGACACGACAATACGCGGTTCATGCAGCACCGCGTGACCGAGGGCGACGCCTTCGGCCATGCCTTGTCCCTGAATCACGGCCGAGGCCGCGCGCGACAACTCGATATCGGCTTCGGAACCGGCAACGCCGCCGGAGGATAGCAGCTCGGCGACGACCATGGCGGTCGCCTGTAGGACTTCAATGTCTTCTTCGGCGTATTCGCGGCGGGTGTGATTCTGCACTACGAGGACGCCGGCGACATTGCCTGAACGGGACACTGGGACGGCCAGCATCGAGTGATAGGCTTCCTCGCCGGTTTCGGGCCGGTATGAAAAGGCTGGGTGTGCCTGCGCGTCAGGTTCATTGATCGGGGCGGCTTGCTCGGCGCAACGGCCGACGAGGCCTTCATTGCGGTTGAGGCGGGTGGCATGGACAGCTTCGCGCTTCAGCCCTTCGGACGCATAGAGCTCCAATGAGCCATCGCGTCGCTTCAGATAGATCGAGCACACCTCGGCAACCATGACGCCGGCGATCTGACGGACGATCTTATCGAGCCGGGTTTGGTCATCACCTGGTTCCGCCATGATTTCGCGGAGTCGGCGCATGATTATACGCAGCGCCGGCTCGGACGCCACGAATCCTGGCTCTTCTCCGCGTCTACTGTGCATTTCGACTGCCGCTAACGCAGCCGGCACCGCAGAACCTTTCTGGCCTGCGTCAATGCCGGCGGCTCCTCACTACTATGTGCTTCATTAGGGCCCGCCCTCTCAAGGCCTTCCGGTGTATAGCCGGACACTGCCATTACGCGGCGCGCCTGTTGCCTCAGCCGAGACGAACTTTACGACCGTGACAACCGCTTCCGCGGAACCGCCAGTTTCCAGTATTCCAGGGATTGCCCACCGCCGCCAAGGTCTTCCCTGTTGTGGCCCGATAACTATTGTGCATCAAGCCCATAAACTTCGTGAAGGGCGCGTACCGCGAGTTCGGCATAATCCGCGTTAATTAGTACGCTTACCTTGATCTCCGAAGTCGAAATCGCGAGGATATTGATACCCTTACCGGAAAGCGTCTTGAACATCTGCGAGGCGACGCCGGCGTGCGAGCGCATGCCGATACCTATTATCGAGACTTTGACGACGTCATCGGAGCTGCGGACCTCGAAATGCCCAAGATCGCGTTTGACTTGCTCTATCACCTCAAGGGCGCGCGGCAATTCGGAGGTCTGAACCGTGAAAGTCAGGTCGGTGTGGGCGCCGTCGGGCGTGACGTTCTGGACGATCATATCGACGTTGATCGCCGCCTCGGCCAATGGTCCGAAGATGCGGGCGGCAACACCCGGCTTGTCGTCTAGTTTCAGGATCGTGACTTTTGCCTCGTCCTTGGCATAGGCGATGCCACTAACGACCTGGGTCTCCACGATTTCATCCTCACTGCAAACGGTCGTTCCGGTATTTTCCAGCGCCCCCACGTCGACAGCCGGAAGCTTGTCGGGGTCGGCAAAGCTCGACAAGACGCGTAAACGCAGGCCGTAAACCATGGCCAACTCAACCGAGCGCGTCTGGAGAACCTTCGAGCCAAGCGAAGCCATCTCGAGCATTTCCTCATAGGAGATGCGCTGAATGCGCTGTGCCTCGGGGACAATCCTTGGGTCGGTTGTGTAGACCCCGTCAACGTCGGTGTAGATATCGCAAACGTCGGCGCCGAGCGCCACCGCCACAGCTACTGCGCTGGTGTCCGAGCCGCCGCGGCCGAGAGTGGCGATCCGTTTATTCTGCGGCTCCAGCCCTTGGAAGCCCGTGACAACTGCGACGTTCCCGGAAGCGAGGTGTTCGCGCAAACCGGAGCCATCTATCTCGGAAATACGGGCAGCGCCATGGGTTCCATCGGTATGAATCGGGATCTGCCAACCTTGCCAGGACCGAGCGGAAACGCCCTTGGCTTGTAGTGCCACCGCCAGCAAGCCAGCCGTAATCTGTTCGCCTGACGCGACAATTGCGTCGTACTCGCGGGCATCGTATATGGGCGAAATCTCGCGGACCCATTCGACGAGCTGATTGGTCGTGCCGGCCATCGCCGAAACGATGACAGCAACCTGGTTGCCAGCGTCAACCTCGCGCTTAACGTGGCGCGCTACGTTCACTATCCGCTCTGTGTTGGCGACGGAAGTGCCGCCGAATTTCATAACGACTACGGCCATGGCGTCCTGTAAGCTCGTCACCGCGTGGGCTGCAGGGACCCGCTTGCACCGACTCTGAAGCCGGTTAAGTGGATCTGCTGCACGCTTTATGGGGACGGCCCGTTTGCTCTGGCATCCTGAAATGGATGGGCGATCGCTGATTCATTCGGCGAACGCGCTTTAACTGCGGCGATGTCATAGCGGTTGAAGCACGCGGCGGCAACTTGACCGGACCTCACGACTGAACCATCGCTTACTGCGTAAGGCTTCAAATGCTGCGAACTAAAACTTTAGGGTGTGAAATCTATGTCTGCAACTGACATTCGTGGCGAGCAAGTTGGTAGCAACGTCGATCCGCGAGAAGTCGAACGCTTCGCAGCACTGGCCTCCAAATGGTGGGACAAGACCGGTGAATTCAAACCCTTGCACCAGATCGGTGCAGCGCGCCTGTCGTTCATTCGGGAGGCGGTCACCGGTCATTTCATGGTCGACAGCCGAAAGGTGCGGGCGTTGAGCGACCTCAGGATCCTCGACATTGGTTGCGGCGGAGGGTTGATCTCGGAGCCGTTGGCGCGCCTCGGCGGGACTGTTACCGGGATTGATCCAGCTGAAGAAAACATCGCAGCAGCTCGGCTCCATGCAGAAGGCCAGGGACTGGCAATCGACTACCGATCCACGCGCGTCGAGCAGGTTGCAGAGAGCGGCGAGCGTTTCGATGTTGCAGTTTGCCTTGAGGTCATCGAGCACGTTCCCGATCCAGCGGCACTGATTGCCAGCTGCGCGGAAACGGTAAGACCGGGCGGGCTGCTTGTCGTTTCAACGATCAACCGAACGATGAAGGCCTACGGTTTAGCCATCATCGCGGCTGAAAATCTGCTCCGTTGGGTGCCGCGCGGCACCCACCAGTGGGACCGATTCGTGACGCCGCAGGAACTTGAGGCGGCCTTTGCCGATGCGGCGCTAGAGCACGTAAGGTTCTCGGGATTGGTGTTCGATCCCTTACGCGATCGCTGGACGGCCGGCTCGGACACCGACGTCAACTACATCGCATCGGCGGAAAAGCCAATGACAACCGACCAAGCCAGGTAGTCGGAGATCAGCTCTCGCCGGGCCCGCGCATCTGCAGCAGCGCCTTTTCAATCTGCCGCCAGTCGTGCGCTTCTTCGGTGCGCCCTGCCTTCTCAAGCTCGGCGGCCTTGTGCGCCGCTTCGGCCACCGCTTTGTTCCCGTGCACTTCACGGAGTTTGCGCGCATGCTCTTCGGCATCCACAGCTTTCATGGCTCTACCTTTCGCTGATCAATCTTCAACAGCGCAGGCAGTGTTGCGCGGAACGTGGTGAAAGCCATTGACGAAGGTCAAGCGAGCTTTGCGTCGCGGACAGGGGCCGATAGAGTTGTCAGCGCCTTTTGCCGTGCGGCGAGCGGTATTTGTCGATACGGCCGGCGAGCTCAACATAGGGTTCGCAGCCGCGTCCACAGCTTGATTTAATCCGACGCAGCAGTTGCGAAGCGGCGGCGAGGTCATCGTGGGAAAGATGCGCCTCACCGAGGTAGGCGCGGGCGACATTGTTTTGCGGGTCTTTTTCCAAGGCTTTGGCATAGTAACCCATTGCCTCTTCAAGCCGGCCGAGCTTGCGGGTGGCAAAACCGATGTAAGTCAGCACCCGCGCGTTCTTGACGTGTGTGCGACCAAGGTAATCCAGCGCCTCGGCATAGCGGCCGTTTTTCGCCAGCCAGTAGCCGGCATAAAAGAGTTCCGCATCGACTACCGCTGGTCCCGCCGAGGCCGGCGCCGCTACCGCGCAATCGCTCCAGGCCTGGGTCGATTTGTCAAACTGGTCACAGGTTGCGTTGACCGGGCCCTGGTCTTTCGCCAGAGCCGGAATGATGCCCATCGCCAATGCAGCAATGATCAGTGCGGGAAACAGCGCGGGGGCATTGTGTCGTGACATCTCAACAGATCTCCGTGTTTTTTAGTGGATCGCACACTGCTGATCCGCAATCATCAGAGGACGGTAACCCATTCCTATGGTGTCAATCCAGCCCATGAAAGCACCCAGCGCCATGTTTTGGCCCCATCGACAAGCCTCGTTCTCTTGCGAAGATAACGATTCTCGCAGAAATGCTTTCCGAGCCCGGGCTTGTGCTTAAGGGCCGACACAACAAGAAGATTTTCGGAGACGGCGAACGATGTTCGGCTGGCGCAAGAAACGCGACGGTTTCGAATGGCGTCGTTACGTGAGAACGACGATCCTGGTGAAACGCAAAAAGCGTCGCGAGCAGCTCGATGAGGCTAAGCAGGCCGCGTTGGACGGGCTGGCGGAAGCTGGCCGCGCCGGCAAGGCGGCCGGGCGATCAGGCGTGGACGCGGCAAAACGAGGCCTCGATGCGGCCGGTCGAGAGGCCAAGGAGGCCGGCGCCAAGCTTGGTGAAAAGGTTGCACAGGGTGCCCAAGTCGCCGGCGGAGCGTTGCGTCGCGGCGCCGTGAGAGCCGGCTTGGGATTTTTTTCGTTGAGCCGTGTAGCCGGTGGGCACATCGTAAGGGTTACGGGCCACGGGCTTGAGGGTCTGGCGGAGAGGCTTGGCGGATTAGGCCGGGCGATTTCGCCCAGAGTTGGCTTGCCCTTGACCATTGCCGGCCTTGCTGCGGCAATCGGCGCCATCACACGACTCGCTCAGGGTAACTTCGACGGCATAGCCCTTAGCGCTAGTCTGATTGCGATCGCGCTGTTGGGGTTGGCGGCACTGCCGGTGATAGCAGGGCGTGCCTCCCTTGACGCACCGTTTCACACCAAGCGATTTGATCCAGACGCGCCTCTAGAAGCCAGCAATCAGGAAGCGATGGGCGGCATCGCCGCGAAGACCCTGGCGGCGATGCTGGTGGTGGGGCTGATCGCCGGGCTTGGCTCGTTTGTTCTGCCGTATCTTGGTCAGCTTCCCGCTACGCTGACAGTGAGCGCTGCGGGCGAGGTGGTCAAAGGGCAGGCAAAGGCGCTGTCCGGAGACACCATGTTGATTGGCGACAGCCGGATTGTACTCAATGGCATCGAGGCACCGGAGATGCGTCAGTCGTGCCGCACAAGGCGTGGGCGCAGGTGGGACTGCGGACGCTCCGCCCTGAATGCGCTTCGACGCATTACCGGATACGAAACCGTGGTGTGTACGGTGGTGCGAACAGATGCTGCAGGACGCAAGACCTCGGATTGTCTGATTGGCGAAAAGAATATCGCGGAAGAACTGGTCCGCGACGGACACGTATTCGCTCTGTCTGGGCTCTTCAGCGGTTACGGCGGCGAAGAAGAAGAAGCGAAGAGTACTGGCCGGGGCGTCTGGCAGGGTAAAGCACAGCTTCCTTCGGAATACAGAGCCGAACGCTGGGAGTCGGCCAAGCTGCGCTCCCCCGCCGGTTGCCCGATTAAGGGCAAAGACCGGACGCGGGCCCGCGACAAGGTCTACATCCTTCCGTGGTCATCAAGCTACGAGAGCCATCGCGTATCGCAAAGCCGAGGGGACCGCTGGTTTTGCAGTGAGGATGAGGCTCTCGCTGAGGGCTGGAAACCGTTGGAGAGCTAACGGCATAGCGCGATACGCCCCTATCGAGATGATGGGGCGAAACGATTCAATACGACATGAGAAAAGAAAAAACCCGCGGCCCAAGGGGGAGGAAGAACCGCGGGTGAAGACTCGTGGCGTCGTTAGTAGGGGGTAAGTGGAGAACGCCACGATCGGACTTATGAATTAAACAGCATCTTTCGATGTGCTTCAAGATTTTGGAAAACTCCGCTTCCAACTCAGTGGATAATCGTCGCATTCAACAATGCGCGTTGCCTTTCTTTTCTCGGCAAACGGAGACCAATTTGCGGCCTTTTGGAAGCGATCAGTGGTTCATTGCCAGCGCAGCAACATTGGCGAGATGTATACACTGGTGTCCTTTGTGGGCCGTTTGACGGCTCGGCGAGGATTGTCGTAACCGACATCGGCCTGTACGCCTTTGACCACGAGCTTGTCAGATTTGCGCCAGTTGACGCGATCTTTCGAGAGAACTTGTTTGCCGTCGATCCAGACACGCGCCACGCCATCGCTCTCTCCCGGCGCGTTTAGGATCATCTCGTGCTCGATCGCGACCCATCGACCTGTGGGCAATTTGAAACAATTCGCGTCCAAATAGTTACCTTTGGTTTCATCATCCCGCTGTTGCACGATAACAGTGCCGCTGCCGTCGTTGCGCCAGACCATGCGTTTCGTTATTGCCCCATCTTCGACCGTTGGCTCGCCATTCTGTGAGACCATGCCGGTGTAAAGGCTCGGCAAAAAGCCGCCACCTGCGAATTCGAATTTCTTGGGCAGATAGATAGAGTAGCTGAGGCAGGCCGAGTTAGTTTTTTCAAGACTGCGCGGCGACCATTGGAAACGGATGCCGTTGCTGTCGCCGTCCTCCCGCCGCAAGGTGACCTTCAGCGCGCGTTCACCGACGACGCCGCGCACCCTCACCACCTTGGCGTTGTTATAGACACCGCGCTGGGTGGCGCCGATGGTGCCGACGAGTTGCGCAGACGACAGCGGTCCAGACCCGTGATCGAGGCTGAACTCGGTCGACGAAAGATAGCGCTGCGAGCAGCGTTGGACCTTTTCGATAACGAATGAATCCCGCACCATGTATACGAGAAGCCCGGCGAACATGAACGCGAAGGCGCCGTTGAAGATTATTTCCTGTTTGGTGAATTTCATTTCGTGGTCCCGCAGGCAACATTGATCATATCATCATCGCCCGTCTGGCCAGGGATCTCGTTCATTGCTTTGTCATCCGCCACATAACGCCTACGAACAAGACGATAACACCCGAAGATTTCACACCGTTCTGTGAATTGCGCGAAATTGCAGATGTTTCCGTAATAAGATGTTTACGATCGAGAATTCGTGCCGGCCGAAGAGAAACCTGGCTTCCGAAGCATCTCGCCAAGCCGCGCTAATTCGGAGGGGTGCTAATCAAATATCTTGCCGGGGTTTAGAATTCCTAACGGATCAAGCGCATTCTTGATCGACGCCATTACGTTGACCGCTTCGCCGCGCTCGAGGCGTAAAAGTTCCCTTTTACCTTGACCGATTCCATGTTCGCCGGTGCAGGTGCCTTCCATGGCAATGGCGCGGGCAGCCAAGCGCTCTGCAAAACCACGGATCTGGGCAAGCTGTTCGGTATCGCCGGGGGTATGCAGCGCCAAGGCGTGAAAATTGCCATCGCCGACATGGCCGACAATCGGAGCGGTCAATCCGTTCTCGGTGATATCGGCCTCAGTTTCGGCAACGCATTCGGCCAAGCGGGAGACGGGAACACAGACATCGGTGATCAGCATCGCAAGGCCAGGCCAATCCTCGCGAACTGCCCACAGCGCCTCGTGGCGGGCCTTCCACAAGCGTTTACGCTCGGCTTCATCGGTGGCGCTAGTAAAACTGGTCGCACCTTCGGAGCGCGCCAACTCTTCGAACGTGGCGACCTGTTCCTTGGCTGCCGCCGGCGTACCGTGAAATTCCAGAAAGAGCGTCGGGAGTGGAGCGAGCGTCAGTCCCGCGTGCTTATTGACGGCACCGATCATTAATGGATCGAGCAGTTCAATGCGGGCCAGGCCGAGGCCCATCGCGATCGCCGCCAACGTCGTATCGCAGGCACTTGCGAGGGTTGGAAAGCTGGCCACGGCTGCAACGACGCATTCGGGCACACCGTGAAGCCTCAAGGTAGCCTCGGTAATGATGCCCAGCGTGCCTTCGGAGCCGACAAGCAAATGCGTAAGATCATAACCCGCGGCGGATTTTCGGGCGCGTCCCGCCGTTTCGATGATACGGCCATCAGCGAGAACCGCCTTAAGGGCAAGGACGTTGTCGCGCATCGTGCCGTAGCGGACAGTGGTCGTGCCGGAGGCGCGCGTTGAGGCCATGCCACCGATGGTCGCCTCCTCTGTTCCCGGATCGACGGGGAAAAACAAACCGGTATCGCGCAAATAGGCGTTGAGGCGCCCCCGCGGCATGCCGGCCTGCACCGTGCAATCGAGGTCTTCGGAGTTGAGGCGTAACAGGTTGTCCATGCGGGACAAATCGAGGCATATGCCGCCGCGCGGCGCGTTGACGTGCCCTTCGAGCGATGTGCCCGCGCCAAAGGCAATGATCGGCACACGATAACGCGCGGCAACGCCGACGATTTCAGCAACCTCCTCAGTTGTTTCAGCGAAAGCAACGGCGTCCGGCGGTTGGCCATCGATCCATGTCAGGGTGTGGGCATGCTGACACCTGACTCCGTCGTGCGTAACGAGACGCTCACCAAAACGTTGCTTTAACAGCGCTATTGCTGTCGACAGCCCTTCGGATAAAGGTGTATCGGCCGTTGAAGCATCGGAAGCCATCGGTGTATTCCAGGTCCTGGCGGTTTTCGGAAGAGCCGGCTTTACTGCTGATCGATCATGATACGGAAATCACGCTGGACCAGGCGAACACTCTCCAGCATTTTCTCATCGCCCAAGAATGGCCCCAAATGCTCGCGCTTCTTGTCTCGGCAGGTATGCTGTAGATTAAGACGTCCACATCTTGCTCGCTGTTCAATAGATTATGGATTCCGCCTATGTTCCTTCGGCTCGTTCACGTTCTTCTAGTCGTCGCATCCGTTGCTTCTGGGGGGGCTTCAAGCGCTGAAGCCGCACGCTGGATCCGCATTACTCAACACCAGATCGACCCGCAAGCGCAAGAAGAGCTGATCGACTTGCGAAAGGCACGGGGGTCCTTTATCGGATTCCGATTGCGCGCCCGACGCGGTGCCGTCGCCGTCGACAGCTACGTGCTCAGTTTCCACGACAAGACAAAGCACGAGGGTGGACAGCCGTTCCGCCTCAGGTCCGGAGAACGAACCCGTATCATCGCCCGCGAAGAGGGCGAGCAATTCCCAGAATCGCTGACGGTCAGGTACCAAAAGGACCGGCCAAGTGGACGCTATACGCGAATTGAGATCTGGGGACTGCAGAGCCGGCAGGGCCGCAGGGCCGAGCGGCCCGAGAAGCTGATGGCGGTGCCACCGCCGCCGGGGCGCGTTGTGCAGCCGGTCGCAGAACCGTCCTCCAACGACACGGTATTGATCGCAGCCCAGGAAATCGAACGCGAGGTCAAAAGAGGGGCCTTGGACGTGGCCGACAAACTTGGGAAGTTCAAGCGTCTGCGGCTTGCCGTCCGCGATGGTGACGTTCAACTTGAAACTCTCACAGTGAGGTTCGATGACGGTTCAAAGAAGGACTTCACCGTCGAGGAGCCCCTGCTGCAAAACTCCAGTACGCCTTGGTTTGAAATTGACCCGTCAAAATTCATCGAAAAAGTGAGCCTGAACTTCCGCGAGCCGACAAACCTGACCTCGCCGACCCGGATCGAGCTCTACGGAACGCACTCGGATGGCTGGCTAGCCTCCGACGGAGAAGGCAAGAGCTTCAACGACGGATCGGATTCTTCTCGGTGCGCAAACGGCCGGCTTTATCGGCTTCGACAATGACGTAATCCCGCTTGCCGACCATGGCGACGGTTTCGCCAAGATACGAGTCAATGTCCGCGGTCGCGCGATCACGCTCAACCAGTTGCGCGTTATCTACGTCAATGGCGAAGAGGACATCATCCCAGTTCGCAGCCGGATTGATGCTGGTGACGCGTATGGCCCGATCGCATTGCGCGGCGCACCGGCTCAGGTCCGCGAGATCCGCGCCCGCTACCGCTCCCGCGTCATCGACAAGGTGATTGACACCAGGGGGCCGGCACTCGTCCAGGTGTGGGCGAAACGCTAATACGATGACCGATGAAACCGCACAGAATACTGCGGCCGACATTCGAAGTGCAGCCACCGAACTCGTCACGCTTCGCGACTGGCTAAGGTTCGCGGTCTCGAATTTTTCGGCGGCCGGGCTCGTCTATGGGCATGGCACCACGAACGGACTCGACGAGGCCGCCTATCTCATCCTGACAACGCTGAAGCTGCCGATCGATGCAATCGATCCGTGGCTCGACGCGCGGCTCACATCGGCCGAACGCAAACAGGTCGCGGACATCATCGCGCGACGTATAGAGACACGCCGGCCAGCATCTTATCTGACCGGCGAAGCGTGGATTGGGCCCTATAGGTTCCACGTCGACGAACGCGTGATCGTACCTCGCTCTCTCATTGGGGAGTTGCTCGTCGGTGGCTTTGATGGGCTGTTTGAGACCGCGCAGCCGGTGGCGCGCATCCTCGATCTTTGTACCGGTTCGGGTTGCCTTGCGATCTTATTGGCGGATAGCTTCGCCGATGCCCGGATTATTGGCGCCGACATCTCAGAGAGAGCCCTCGAGGTGGCCGAAATCAACGTCGCCGCTCACCAGTTGGAGGATCGCGTCGCATTGGTGAGCTCAGATCTGTTTTCGGCGCTTCAGGGAGAGCGTTTCGACCTGATCATTTCAAACCCACCTTACGTCACTTCGTCGGCCGTCGCAGCATTCCCTCCGGAGTATGCCGCCGAACCCGAGCTTGCGCATGCCGGCGGAGCGGACGGTCTTAGCTTGGTGCGCCGGATCCTCGACGAGGCCGGGGCGCATCTTAGTGACGGCGGAACCCTAGTCGTGGAGATCGGGCTGGGGAGGGAGGAGCTTAAAGCGTGTTATCCTGATGTTGCGTTCCAATGGCTCGATACGCAACTCAGCGAGGGTGAGGTGTTTGCGCTTTCGAAGGAACAGCTTCCGTGATAACGCTAAACGGCCTGCCCGGATCGCATATTCCACGGATTACTTCTTTGCATCAACTCCGCTGAAACAGTGATTCAATCTTGGTTGAAAAAACTCTATGCGTCGATCACTGGGACCGGCTCCCCGCGAGCTGCCAAACTTGATGAGGCGGCGCAGCACGAAACTCCTGGAGCGCCAGAAACCGCAAAAGACGCCTCGGCGCTAAACACTGCCGAACGACGTGCAACCTCGGAGGGCGCGTTGACGCAAAACCCCGATGCGCGGCCTCAGACCTCGGAAGGCGCTACCCAGGAAGGCCCCTCCACAGCACTAAGCGCATCGGAGGACCTGACTTTCCGGCGAAGGTACCGGCGCAGCTATCGCCTGCAGCTCAACCTTGCGCAGCGACCGCTTTTTTGCTGCTGCTGCATCGGGCTTGGTATTGAAGACATGCGCAGGCTGAGGCGCATTTTGGCGCTGACGCGAGCGGTTGTCCGTAGCTGGCGCTAGAGCCTCTTCGTCCAGCCTAGCCGAATGCCCCAAAGTGGTGCGAAATGCCGGTCCCGATCTCACGGATCGTCTCATACAACTCCTGCATCGGAGCAAGCAGCTCATGCTCGAGGCGGCCATACTCGTCAACGCCGTGCGGGCGGTAGCTTGCCTTTTCCTCGTAGTCCTCACCGCTGATCGTGCTCGCCGAACGATACGGGAAGGCCTGGCGCATGAAATCCACGACTTCAGGGATGTCGAGACTGAGCGCCAGATCGAGGACCCGCTCGTAGGACATGTCATTTCGCGGCGCGAAGCGGGGTAAGCGGGCGGCGAGAACGAAGATGTGCATGATGAGCGAAAGGCGGATCGCCTGCAGCAGATCAAGTTCCAGACGCGTATCGTCGGGAACTTTGCCACCTTCAAGGCCCAGACCCTCGAGGATCGCATGTAGGTCGATCGCATCAATGCGCATGTGGTGGGCGAGGCGGTTGATCTCGCTTGCTCGCATATCCTTCAACAAAGCTCGCGACAATTGCCGAAATGCCGGTTCTAGGTTCGGCTCGCGGCCCCATGAGGCGCGCGACGCCCAGAAGCCAGCATCGAAGATATAGGCGTTCGCCCCCATGGCATTCAGGCTGGAAAGCTGTTTACCGCGGGCCACCATCTCCAGAATGTCGATCAGACGCGGTGATTGCTTGGCCAGCGTAACGAAGCGTTCGCGGTCATAGCCGGTGGCGTAGCCGAGACCCGCTATAACGTTCGCGATATAGCCGAACTGCTGAAGGATGGCGTTGTTTGGGATTGCGCGCATGCGCGAGGGATCGCCGCGGTCTACGGGCTGGGATACGTCGGACTGCCGCTTGACGGCGCGTGAACCGGTTTTGAACAACAAGTTGGGACCGAAAGCGCCGAGCATTGCTCGATAGCCGGGGTGTGTGAAGAGCTGCTGCTGATAATCCCTCAGCCGCAGGAAGAAATCGAGCAGCAGGTTATCGTCGGCGTAGAAGGGATCGTTACGCTGGTCGATCAGGAAGCTGTCCTTGATGACGGCCGCTAGAGTCTCGGTCGTCAGAGTTGTGTCAGCGAAGAACATGAAGCCGTCGCCACCCTGGAAACTCGTCTCGTGCTTCAGCGGTTGGCCGTAGCGAGCAAAGCGTCTGCGGATCTCATGTGGGAGTACGTAGGAGAGACGTTTGCTCAGATTTCCGGGATGTGCGCCACGACCCATCGACTCGCCATGGGTAGAAAAGATCAGTGTTTCGACATCGTTCAGGCCGGCGGCGTGGACCGCCTGTACCATGGCCAAGTGGAGACGCTCGATCTCCAGGGTCGCGGCTACCTGGCCGATGAAGCGACCGGCGTCAGAAAAGCCCGTCTGGATCGCCAACCTGCCGCGGCCTCGGACATAGTCACGGTAGGTCTCTTCCTCCAGAAGATCCTCCATCAGTCGTGCGCCCCGCTCCAGACCATCGGGCGTTTCAAAGAGCGGGGAAATATCGACGATATCAGCGACGTCGAACAGGCGCGCCAGATAGACCGCGATCATCACCGTGGCCGGAGATTCGCACTCAGCGATCAGGAAGCGGATCGGGGTTTCCCGATCGACATGCTTCTTGATCTGCGCGATCAGTGCGAACTGGCGGATGGCGGTTGCCGTCTCCAATTCAAGAGTACCGAAGTTCACCGCTTCGGGATTGGCATGCGCTTCGCGAATGTGCTTGGCGAGGTTTTGGACTGCCCGGCGCTCGGAAATGTTCTGCGTCCATGGCTCACGGATCAAGGCGCGCAGAGAGTTATCCAGCTGAGCCGCGTTGATGCGGACGTGAATGTGGGAAGTGCCCAGTCCGGTGGCATCCAGCAGACCACGCAAGGCAGCCAGAGACCGCCTCATCTGGGCCGATTCGACGACGTCGATCAGTACATCGATCAACTTCACCAAAGGTTCCACGGACGTTAGGTTGTAGCTGTCGCTCGCGGCAATGACGTTGGCGGCTTTGGCAAGGCCGGCGAAATCACTGCCGACGCTTTCAAGCGCTTGGACATGCTCTTGGACCGCCGCGATGGCAAGATCGAGTTTGCCGGTCAGCTGGCGGCTGATGCGTTCGACATCGGGCTCTTCGCCAAGGCGGTGCTTCAGCAAAAGAAAGCGCTGGCGGATATCGTTCAAGGCCGACAGCTTTTCCTGCAGGCGAAGCTTGAGGGAAGCGATCCAGGTGATGTCGGTGCGACCATCGAGATCGTAACCGACCCAGGACGCGATCGTCGCCAGTTTTGGTTTGGCTTGAAAGGCCTTATCGCCAAAGGTATCGTGGGCGACGCGATAGAAGCGATTGAGCAAACCCTCAAGCGCATTGCGGAGATTGGCTATAGACGACTGTGCGCGGCGGTGCTCGTAGGCGAGATCGATTGGTTCGTCGGGACGATGTGCGGGGCGGGCACGGTCGGCAGCAAGCTCGTGACCGCTGGCTGCGATCTCGACCATTTGCGCGGCGAGCGCTTCGGAAACACCGAAGGTCGGATGAGCGGTTAGCACAATGCCGGCTTTGGCGCGTGACCAAGCTGCTTGGAAGGCTTCGAAGTCGGGCGTGTTGCCTTGCTTTGAAATGGTCGATGCGACGAGTGCCGCAAAACCATTACCATCCTCGGTTCCCTCTCCAAGGCCGACACGCTCGCGTAAGGTGCGGGCGCGATTGAGGAGGGCGCGGTCCATCACCCGGGCGGCTACGTCCCTGAGGTCGGGTAGCGTTATTTCACCGGCTTCCAGTCGGCGGGAAAGCTGGAACGCGACTGATACGATCGGATTGAGCCAGGGCGCGTCGGGCAGATTGCTGCGAAGCTCACGCAACTCATCGCGGAGCTTGAACTCATCGAGCGGCTGTCCCGCCGTCGAAGACGTTTGATCTTTGAGCACCGCTTTAGAGCCTTCTTTCAAACTGTTCCGTCAACACCAGGTGCGCCCTGGCCCGTCGTCGCGGGGTCCTTTACCGTTAGGCCGCCAACTTGGCGACGACCGCGGCGACGGTCGATCCCATGTCCGAGGGGGTTGGCGAGACGGCCACACCGGCGGCTTTGAGGATCTCAACTTTCTCCGCTGCGGACTCGCCGAAGCTTGTCACGATGGCACCCGCATGACCCATGCGGCGGCCCTTTGGAGCGGATAGACCAGCAATGTAGGCGATGACCGGTTTCGACATATGGTCACGGGCGTACTCCGCACCTTCGGCTTCCTGAGGGCCGCCGATTTCGCCGATCATCAAAACAGCATCTGTCTCGTCGTCCTTCTCGAACTCTTCAAGAATGTCGCGGAACGAAGTGCCGTTGATCGGGTCGCCACCGATGCCGACGCTGGTTGAGATGCCGAGGCCCAGAGCCTTCAGCTGCTCGGCAGCTTCGTAGCCGAGCGTGCCCGACCGTCCGATAATCCCGATGCGGCCGCGCTCGTAGATGTGTCCTGGCATGATGCCAAGCATTGCGCGTCCTGGGGAAATCGTACCGGCGCAGTTGGGGCCAGCCAACTGCATTCGGTTCGCCTTCTTGTAGCGACGCATGTAGCGTTTGACGCGGATCATGTCCTGAGCCGGAATACCGTCGGTGATGCAGGTGCAGTATTTGATCCCTGCGTCGGCAGCTTCCATGATGGCGTCGGCCGCGAATGGCGGCGGCACGAACACGATTGATGCTTCAGCCCCGGTCTCAGCAACGGCGCCTTTGACGGTGTTGAAGACTGGACGACCGAGATGTTCGGTGCCGCCCTTGCCTGGAGTTACGCCGCCAACGACGTTGGTGCCGTAATCAATCATTTCCTGAGCGTGGAACGTGCCAATACGGCCGGTGAAGCCCTGGATCAGGATCTTGGTGTTTTCGTTGACGAAAATCGCCATGTCTTGTCGCCTCCCTTAAGCGGCTTCAGCGTTTAAGTCTTTGGCCGCAGCAACCGCTTTCTCGGCGGCGTCGCGGAGGCTTTCGGCAGCCCGCAGCGTAAGACCACTTTCGGCGATAATCTTACGGCCCTCTTCGACGTTGGTACCGGCGAGTCGGACAACGACGGGTACCTTGATGTCAAGCTCCTGGACCGCGAGCACGACGCCCTTGGCGACCCAGTCGCAACGGTTGATGCCAGCAAAGACGTTGACCAGGACCGCCTTGACATTGGAGTCGCGCAATACTGCTCGGAACGACTTTTGAACCCGTTCCGGGCTGGCACCGCCGCCGATGTCGAGGAAGTTGGCGGGTTCACCGCCGGCGACCTTGATCATGTCGAGCGTCGCCATGGCGAGCCCAGCACCGTTGACGATGCAGCCGATATCACCTTCGAGGCCAACATAGGAGAGACCGCGGTCAGAGGCGTAGGTCTCGCGCGGATCTTCCTGCGACTTGTCGCGCAGCTCGGAAATCTGCGGGCGGCGGAACAGTGCGTTGTCATCAAACGACATCTTTGCGTCGAGGGCGACGACGGCGCCTTCCTGGGTAATGACCAGCGGATTGACCTCAACCATGGTGGCGTCAAGATCGCGGAAGGCACGATAACAACCAAGGATAGTGCGCTCGAACTTGTTGACGAGCTCGGGCTCAATTCCGAGACCGAAAGCGATTTCCCTGGCCTGGAAGCCCTGCATGCCGACAGCAGGGTCGACGACCACATTGAGCACCGAATCCGGATCGCTTTCTGTGATCTCCTCGATGTCCATGCCACCGGCAGCGGAGGCGCAGACGACGATGCGTTCCTTGGCCCGGTCCATCACCAAGGAGAGGTAGATCTCCTTGTCGATGTTGGTGCCTTCTTCGATGTAGAGGCGCGAGACCAGTTTGCCTTGCGGCCCGGTCTGCGTGGTGACCAGCTTTTTACCCAGGAGCGTGTCGGCGGCCTCCCAGATTTCATCGTCGGTGCGGCATATCTTCACGCCGCCCGCCTTGCCACGCGCACCGGCGTGGATCTGGGCCTTTACGACCCAGACCGAACCGCCGATCTCGTTTGCGCGATAGGTTGCCTGTTCTGGGGAATAGGCAAGGCCGCCGCGGGGGATAGGCACTCCGAACTTCGACAGAAGTTCTTTGGCTTGATATTCGTGGATATCCATTCCGTCCTCCCTTATTGATTTCACGGCAGCCTTTGCTGTCCGCTTTTTTGATCAGCCCTTGCGAGCCGACGCTGCTTCTTTGATGGCATCGCTGGTTGCGATGACGTTGCGGGCCATACGCTCGGAAGCGGCATCAATCATCTTGCCGTCGAGCGACGCCGCACCCTTGCCTTGCGCCTCGGCTTCCTTCAGAGCGATAACCATCCGCTCAGCCTTTTCGACTTCCTTGTCGGTGGGCGAGAACACTTCGTTGGCCATTTTGATTTGGGAGGGATGGATGGCCCATTTGCCTTCGTAGCCGAGCGCGGCGGCGCGGCGGGCGGAGAGCATGTAGCCTTCGGGATCATCGATGCCACCGAACGGACCATCGATCGCGCGCAGGCCGTAGGAGCGGCATGCGATCAGCATGCGGGTCAGCGAGGCGTGCCACTGATCGCCGGGATAATCGGGATTGAGGCCACCGATCACAACGGTGCGCGAACGCAAACTTGCCGCGTAGTCGGCAACGCCGAAGTGAAGGGCTTCGATGCGGTTAGGGTATTTGGCGACGTCTTCGACGTTGGCCATGCCGATCGCGGTTTCGATCAAGGCTTCAAGTCCGATCCGGCCCGGCTCGAATCCCTTGGCCTGCTCGATCTGGCTGAGCATGGCATCGACCATATAAAGGTCCGCCGGGACACCGACCTTGGGGACAAGGATCGTGTCAATGTGCTGGCCAACTTCTTCGATTAGCTCGACTACGTCGCGGTACATGTAATGGGTGTCGAGGCCGTTGATGCGGATTGATACCGTCTTACCGGCGCCACTCCAGTCCATCTCCTTCAGCGCCGCGATGATGTTGGCGCGGGCCTTGATCTTCTCGGGCGGTGCAACGGCATCTTCAAGATCGAGGAAAATGTAGTCGGCTTCGCTATTCAAAGCCTTTTCAAACATGGTGGGGTTGGAACCCGGCACGGCAAGTTCGCTGCGGTGCAGGCGTGCTTTGCGAAGGTTGTATAGCGTATAACTCATAGACGTTTTCCTTTGTCCAGTCTGCCATCGTGGTCGTGGCAGGGCCTTTCTAGCTTTTGATTGGTCTTGCTTGTTTCGGCGAACCCGTTGCTATCTGAAAAGCACGCCGATGTGCGTGAGTCTCTTCTCGGGGCAGGGCACGGCTCCTGGTAACGCCGCGGAAGTCCGCGACGTTGATCGGCATACCAGATGTAGTTTCGCCGGTGTTTGCTTGACGTTAGGCGGCCTTCAGTCCGACGTCTTCGCGCGAAGAAGCCGATTTGGTTGCCGTCTCGCTGAAGTATTGGGCCGCTGCGCCTGTTCCAGAACCGAGCTCGATTTTGATGCCACTATCGCGTAGCGCCATTTCGACACCGAACAGGGCGCCGCCGATCATGACCTCGTCGAGTGCGCCGAGATGACCGATGCGGAAGACCTTGCCGGCGACCTTTGTGAGGCCGACACCGAGCGAAACATTGTAGCGGTAGTAGGCTGTCTTAACGACGTTAGCGCTGTCGATACCTTCGGGCACGTAAATCGCGCTGACCGTGTCCGATTGCCATTTCGGCTCTTTCGCGCAGAGCTTGAGGCCCCATGCGTCAACCGCCTTGCGTACACCCGTGGCCATGCGGCCGTGACGGGCGAAGATGTTTTCCAGCCCCTCTTCCGCGATCATGTCGAGAGAAGTGCGCAGACCGCGAAGAAGCTGGGTTGCTGGAGTGTAGGGGAAGAAGCCGAGGTCGTTGGTCTTGATCATGTCCTCGAACGAGAAGAAGCAACGGTTCATCCGCGGCTGCTGTGACTTGTTGGCCTGCAGGGCCTTGTCGCTGACGGCGAGGATTCCAAGACCGGTCGGCAACATGAAGCCTTTTTGCGAGCCTGAAACACAGCAATCAACACGCCATTCGCCCATCCGCATGTCGATCGAAGCGACGGAGGACACACCATCGACCATAAGAAGTGCAGGGTGATTTGCCGCGTCCATCGCCTTACGTACGCCGGCGATGTCGCTGCTAACGCCTGTGGCCGTTTCGTTCTGGGTGGCGAAGACCGCTTTGATCTCGTGGGTGGTGTCTTTGGACAGGATATCGGCATACTTTTCGAGCGGCACTCCGGTGCCCCACTCTTCGTCGCAGAGGATGACTTCAAGGCCCATCCGCTCCGCCATGTCGACCCAAAGGTGCGAGAACTGACCGAAGCTGCTCATCAGCACCTTGTCGCCAACGGTGAGAGTGTTCTCGATCGCGGCTTCCCATGCGCCGGTGCCAGAAGCCGGGTAAATGAACACGCGCCCGTCGTTCATCTTGAAGACCTTCTTGATGTCTTCGAACAGGGGCAGGGTGAACTTCGGGAATTCAGGGCTACGCATGTCCTCCATGGGCAAATTCATTGCCATGCGGACCCGCTCTGGAATATTGGTTGGACCGGGGATGAAAAGGTGCGGCTGTACGAGCATGAAGCAAGTCCCTCCCAAATCTTTTTAGTTCTTGCGAAGATTGGTCTTGGCCATGGCCGAGACTTCGGTTTTGGCTGACGTCCTCGTTTTTATGGACTTTGGTCGAACGCCTCACAACACCCGCGCGGATAGGAATTACCAGCTGATCGGATAGGCGTCAGGGCAAGAAAAATTTCATCATTTGCAATGGGTTAATCGGGCTCAGCTACCCGAAGGGGTAGGGCGCCTGCCGGGTGGGTAGGCAGTTTACTACCTTTCATGATGCGAATAGGCGCCGTCAGAAGCGTTCGGGGCCGGCGGACAAGAACATCGCGACGGCCATTGCGCGGTTGTTAGCGCCGATTTTCTCGTAGAGATTCTTCAGGTGATACTTCACCGTGTTGCGCGAGATACCGATCCTTGTCGCTATCTGCTCGTTGGTCCAGCCGTTGGCAAGTGCGCGCAGAAGCTCTTTCTCCCTGACAGTCAGATTTTCCAGCGGATCGCTCATCAGGGAGCTGATGTCAACGAAGGGAATGCTCATGCGTCCTTGCTGAACGCACGCGATGGCGTCTATAAGCACGGAGGGATCATCGGCCTTGGAGGTGACACCCCAGGCGCCGCTCTTTACGGCTTCACGCAGGACCGCGGGGCTGAAGTCTCCGGTGTAGATTATAACCCGAGTCGGCAGATTGCGCCTTTTGATGGCGCGAAGGACGTCGCCGCCAGTCATATCCGGCAGGCCCCAGCCGATGACACCGACATCTATTTTCTGGCGTTCACAGGCGGAAATGAACTCCGCACCGCTCGCCACAATTTCGCGTACGGCAAAGCGCTCATCGCGGGCGATGTAGTCGAAAAGCCCGGCTCGCACGATCGGATTTTTATCGGCGACGGCTATCCAGACGCCGTTTTGTTTGCGGTTTACCACACGGTCGGAGGGATCGGAGGCGCTGCGCGGCTCGCATTGGGCGTAGATCTGTGGTCGCGCCTGCATTGAGTTGCATGCTCCAGAGGTGTCGAATCGTACCGGCTATTGTGGCATTTAGTCTACCGCGAACCGGGTGAAGAAGACCAGCGCTAAGGGGCGTACACTCGAACCGCAAGGAATTGCGCCGCAAAAGGAAAATGCTGCACATGCGAGTTTAGCGCCGTCGCGAGCGTTGGAACAGCGCTATGACTCAGAGTGGTTGTTGGCGTGCGAGGCAACCGGAGTGCAGTTTTCTTAGCGGCTTGATCTCAAACATGTGGGTAAACTTCTGTGCGTTCGCCGCTTCGCGGACGGGCAATCGGTTGCGCTCAACTGGAACGCATCGACGAAGCCATCGCGGTGACGCAATCCAACGTGCCCGCCATTGTCGTTTTAGTGCCATTAGAGCGGATGCGAGTATGACGACGACGACCAATGCGTGTACATCCCTGCCCGACTTCCAAGATCGGTTCCCTTGGTGGGGTGGCGACCTGCAAACGCTTCGCAACCAACTCATCCCGGGACCGGCGCAGCTCGGCGGCGACACCACCAAGGTTCAAGTTCCACTCAGCGACGGCAGCGGTGATCGTCTCACCGCCTATATCGATACACCACCGAGCGCTCCGCAAGGCCCGCTGATCATGCTGATCCACGGCCTGACCGGCTGTTCGGGAAGCACTTACATCCGTGAAAGCGCGCGTTTTCATCTTGCGCGCGGGCGGCGCGTCTTCAGGCTCAATCTGCGCGGCGCCGGATCGTCGCGACAAACATGCCGAGGCTATTACCACGCCGGCTGCACGGATGATCTCATCGATGCTATCGCAGGTCTGACTGCCGTCGTACCGGCCGAAGGCATCTTCGTCATCGGCTATTCGCTCGGCGGCAACATCCTGCTCAACTTCTTGTCCCGGCTCGGCGACCGCCACGGCATGGTCGGCGGCGCCACGGTGTGCGCTCCCATTGAACCGCTTCAGGCGGCACATCGGCTGATGCATGTCCGTAACTTCATCTACCATCAATTCTTACTGCGTCGGATGAAGCGGGACGTACTTGATCCCAATGCCGGTCTCGATGTGAACGAGGCGGCTGCTGTTCGGAGGTCAAGCTCCGTTTATGAATTCGACGACGTCTTCACCGCGCCCCGCAATGGCTTTGACGGGGTTGAGGACTACTACCGGCGCACGGCCGGAGCGGCTCATGCCCATCAAGTCGAAGTGCCTTTGTTGATGATCCACGCATTGAACGATCCATGGATTCCAGCGGCGCCCTATCAAAGGCTTGCAGAAAGCCCGCCCAGAAATGTTGAGCTTGTCCTTGTGCCCAGTGGCGGGCATGTCGGATTCCACGCGGCTGATTCCAATGAAACGTGGCATGACCGGCGTATTGAGCCGTTTGTTGCGTCGATCCCCTCGCGCGCGAACGTGCGAGCGTAGTAACACCAAGCGTAGGCCTACCCAGCCACTCCCTCCGAAGACAGATAATGCCGCCGCAAACTCTGAACCGGCTAGTACTCGAGATCAAGAAGCGCACGCTTAAAACCCGATGCGCCGGAGGAACGCAAAGGCACGAAGGATTTCTCGAATTTCCTGCAAAGCGCCTTGCGCGCTCGCACGCGCCATGGCTGACGCAGTCGATCGGACAAAAGACCGCATCGCAGCGTGTGACGAGCCCGTCGATCAAGTCGACGGTCTGCTCAAGGCCGCCATAGTGATGAAACATCTCAGCGTTAGTTTCCCCGGCGATCGATTTTAGAAGGTCTAACGTGCTTGGACGGCCGCCGAGATAGAGAACCCGCCGTGACGGCAGCTATAGTTCACACGCGTTAGCTCCCGGACAACTACCGGGCTCCGCGACGCGTAAGGCGCGACGTGCGGCGAGTTCAAGCTGGCGGATGCGGGCGTGAAGGTTCGCGTTTTGGGATTCCATGTGGCGCGCGCGTTGGCGGGCGGAGATCAGGGCGCGTTCTCGGGAGACCAACAGACGCGCGGTGCGTTTGGTCCTGCGATCGACGTTGAAAGGCCTTTCTGGGGTTGTCTGCTTTTGCCCCCGCGCCGCAAGCAGATCCGCTGTCAGGGCCGCTATCTGTCGATCACGCCGCTCGATCGCACGTTTGTGCCGATCCGCTTGTCGGAGTAGCTTGTCCTCATATTCGTCCAAGCGAGCTCTTAAGTCGGCAGCTTTCAGGGCCGCCGCGTGCGTGGTGCGGCCCAAGACGTGGCTCAGCATATGAACTTCGCCAAAGGCTCGCTTGCGCAGATCAGCTAAGATGTGGGTATGCGTGATCAGCGCCCAATAGGCGCCTGGAATTTGCCCCGACGCATACGCTCCTTACCACAATGCAGCGAGCTCCGCTTCATCTGACAATCGCCCGACCCGACGCACCATGCCGCTAAACCGGCGTTCCAATTCCTTCTGAACCAGCCTTGATGTCTTGCCATACTGCGAGGCCTCGCGGACAAAGTGGGCATGAATGTCATAGTCGGCTGTGCCCGGATCGATCTGAAGATCAAGCCTCCGCGCAAGCTTCAAGATGTCGGACTGAGACAAGCAGGTGCCGATGATCGAACATTGAAGGTTGTCGGGAACCTCCCAGATCGCCCAACGCCGCTTGCCATCGGGCAACTCCAGCTCGTTAGCGCCAGCACCGGAGCATTCGCCTTCGTGCATGTTCGTATCTGCCACAGCTCACCTCAATTGCAGTATGCGGAACCGCTTCGACTGAAGATCCCAAGCCAGGGTGATCCAACCCGCGTTTTGTATACTAAAATTATCAACAAATTGGCGAGGTCGATTAAATTATCCGCTATTCGAGTCGTCCATCGGCAAGCCTGGACCTGATGCATCAAGCGCATATCCTTGATGGGGGTAGTTTTAACGGCAGGCTTGAACGATGTAGCCCACTAGGCGGATTTGTTCGTTCTGATGTATACTTGAGCTATCGCCGGCTCTGACACGCAACGGGCGACAATAAGGGCAGTATGCGGACAATCCCTCGATGAGAGTGCCAAAGCAGATTTCAGACGCCATACGGATTCTCGTGCGATGCCACGCCTCTGGCGATGAACTGATCAAGATAGCTGTTGTGGCGCAGGAACTCGGCCTAACGAAACAGATGGCGCTTAAGCTTTCGAACATTCTGCGGCAGCTCAAGTTTCTCGATACGGTCAGGGGACCAAATGGCGGCATCCGGCTTTCGGCAGCGACCAAAGATGCGACCGTCGGTGGAGTTGTCCGGGCTCTTCTCACCCGCCCGGAGCTGAGCCAAGACGCCAGAGAGGTCGTCGATCTCGACGGCCTCTACGATGAAGCCTTCGAAGCGTTTCTCGCCGTCCTTGACCGCCAGCAACTACAAGACCTGGCAGATCGCTCCGCGCGGTCAGCTACCGGCGCGAAGAAGCCGCGCTCAGTCCAAAAAGGCACGAGCACATTGGCGGAGCCCCGGCGGCGCGGCACACCCAAGCGCCTGCGTGGTTACCCCACCTGACAAGCCGCATGCCTCTGGCTGGTCCGCGAAGTCATCGTCGATCGCTTGCCGCGTTTCTTGGAAGCATCGTGGCGTTGATCTGGGATTATCCCTTCTCAAAGATGATGGACAGCCCGATCAATTCATTGTCGAGGAACTGGACCTCGACGATCTGCCGCTTGCCTTTCACGAAGACCGTCATGTTGGCCTTGATATCGGTGCCGGAAACAGAGACGCGGAATCCCCCTTCGATAGTTTCGCCAAGGAGGTCGCCTTCGAACTCGTAGGTTCGTTCGCGCCAAGTACCCTTGAGCTGAAACCAGGCTTCTTGGATCTCACTCTTGATGTCCACCTTTCCACTGGCGCTGGCGCATCTGACGGCCTGCAGGAGTTTGCCGCCGGCATCGTCCCAACGGTAAGGTCGCGCGGCATTTTACCGCCTCGCGTTTGCCATCCTTGAATCCGAGCCGACCCGTCCCGCTCCACCATCCAAGCAGGTTCTGAAACGATACCACTCCCTGCTCGGCTCCGGTGCTGGGCGCTGCCGCAATCGAATTGCCAAGGATCAATCCAAGCACAAGCATGCCGGTAACGGGAATTCCTCGCCCAAAAGTCATTGCGCGCCTCATTCGTTTCCCCCCTGAACCACTAGCTTGATGAGCTAGCAAGGACAGGAGCTGTGAGCAGCACAGACTTTTGCGAAGCAGGTGACTGGAGCCCCGACCTATTGTTGACTAAGAACGCATACAAATGCAGCTTTTAAGAACTGAAGAACTCCTTCTCTCGAAGACTACCCATCAGGCGCCAGCACAAGTTGGCCTCTTTTTTTTGCGCCCTTGTCGGCACGCAAGGGCGCGCGGGCATCAGCGCGTTGATTTCTTTTACAGTATACAATTAGCCACTGCCTCGCCAAGGGTTACCAAGAAACCGAGGCTTCAATGTTGGGGACAGCCCCGATACGGCCAAACCTTGCCGCAATGATCGTTACCGCTATCGCCCGGTATTCGAGATCTCAGCGGCGTGAGCGAAATGAAAATTGAGTTGAAACGTTCGCATCTAATTCGTTCTATCCGCGGCCAGGTAAGAAAACCGACCTCCGGCAATCACCCGGTTTCGTCAGTGACATGAGAACGAGCTTACTGGTGCAGCAAATACTCCGCGCTGGTTTCTTCCGATGCGCTCGTAAGATACAAGTGCGCCGCATCGAATTACGTTCATCACTTTTCTCTTTGCCATACGAAGGAAGACCATCAGTGTTGCATGGATTGGCGAATAAGCGGTCAGTCTTACTGAGCATTCTTGTACTTCTCATCAGTGCATTTCCGGTTTCCAGCAGGGCGCCAATACCCCAAGCCCGCGTCCTGCAGGAAGTCCGTTCGCACCTTGAAAAGCCCGAGGGTCTCCCGCTCGACGTTCGAGCGCAGGCAACCGCACTGAAGCGCTATTATGATTCATCCACCGCCGGCACATTTTGGACGGAAGCCGGGCGCACCGACCAGCTGATCGAAGCGCTCGAAGCGGTGCAGCTCAGCGGTTTAACCCGAACGGACCGCTGGGTAAAAAGACTGCGTTTCATGGAGCAATCACTGCGCGCCCAGGACGCTAGATTTGCGGCGCTTGCCGAACTCACTTTCAGCGCCGCGCTTCTGCAAATCGTGTCTGATCTCAGACTTGGGAAGTTTCAGCGCTACAAGAAGCTGCTACATCCGCGCACGCTCGCCCGCCGTGTCATTGAAAACCCCGCTCTTGAGGCGCTGCAGGACGGCTTCTCACTGTCGGAAGTCCTCGATGCCGTGCAGCCTAGCGACATCGACTATCAGGCGATGAAATCCCGTTTGGGCGAGTACGTGGCGCTGCGCAGAAGGGGGGGATGGCCCCTGGTGCGCGTTGGTCCGCGATTGAAGGTTGGGGACAGTGGACGCGATGTGCAGGACCTGAGGCGGAGGCTTGCGGCTTCCGGCGAATTGGCCTTGCCGCTGGCCGCTGGCGACCAATACGATGCGGCACTGCAGAACGCGGTAAAGCTCTTTCAAAGACGCCATGGACTAGCGACGACCGGCACTGTTGGACGGCGAACACAACTGGCGATGAATGTGCCTGTTGAAACACGCATCCGTCAGCTGCAGGTCAACTTGGAGCGGTGGCGGTGGTTCGCTCTGCCGCAGGGCGGGCCGCGGTGGATAATCAATACCGCTGCCCAGCGCATATTCGTGCAGCAAGACCAGGCAGAGTTTCGTGAAGTCCGGATCGTTGCGACACACGCCTGCCAGGATGCAGCGGCGTTTGATACGGCGCTTGACGGCCTCACGTTTTATCCCGAGTACCGCGTCTCCAGGGACGCCGCCGCCCGCTACGTCTTGCCGCTTCTCAAGAAGAATGCTGGCTCGCTTGGCGAAAGCATCAAGGTCGAACCGCAGCAAGCACTTCGAGCCGTACCAGAGGTGTTTCGACCGGACTGGATCGACTGGAAAAACTATAACGAAAATGATTTTCCATTCGACGTGACCATAGAGCCTGGACCGGCCAATCCACTGGGAGCCTTCAAGCTGTCGCTTGGTGAGATCGATAACATCTCGATCCACGGACAGCCCAGGAAGAAGCTGCCGTTTCGGCAAGGCCTTTCCTGCGTTGCATTACGCAAGAGTGAGAACAACCTGAAAGTCCTGTTGCCTGGGCTGAGAGGCGACTTCCCGCAGTACCGGAAAGACGATACGGCAAGCCATGCTCCGATCCAGGTCAATCTGCCCCGCCTTCCTTCGGTCGTCTTCATCTATGCAACAGTTTGGCTCGACGCTGGTGGCGAGCTTGTCTTCGGACCCGACCCCTTGGGCAAAGATGCCAAACTGAACCGGGCTCTCTAACAACTCCCAATGTACGGCCACGCATTGCATCAAGAACAAAACCAATGGCTGGAGATTCAAATTGCGAAAACTCTTTCATCTGTGCCTGCTCGTTCTGGCGTTGTCACAGAACTCCGCAGCGCAGGCGGACACTATTGCTGATATCCGCGAACGCGGACATCTCAACTGCGGCGTGAGCCAAGGGATAGAAGGGTTCTCATCACGCAATAGCGCCGGTGACTGGCACGGCTTCGATGTCGATATTTGCCGCGCGGTGGCTGTGGCTATATTGGGAAAGGACGGTAAATCTGAATTTGTACCCCTGTCGGCGGAGCAGCGGTTCAGCGCATTGCGCGACAAACAAGTCGACATGCTCTCCCGCAATACGACCTGGACAATGAAGCGCGATCTAGAGTTAGACTTGGCGTTTCCAGCGATCACCTATTTTGACGGGCAAGGGTTTATGCTTCCAGCCAGCCTTGTGATCAACTCGATCGCGCAATTGTCCGGCGCGAAGATTTGCATTTTATCGGGCACATCCTCGGAAACCAACATCCGCGCCTATTTCGAACTTGAAAATCTCGAATATTCGACCGTCGTGTCGTTAAGCAGGCCCGAGATGCTGTCGCGATATGAGCGTGGTGAATGCGACGTTGTTTCGGCCGACCGGTCGGCGCTCTTTGGGGATCGGTTACAGCTCAAGGATCCAGCCGGGCACGTCGTGCTATCCAACATTATATCAAAAGAGCCTCTTGGACCTGTTGTCAGGGATAATGACCCGTCCCTTCAGGATATTGTCCGGTGGACGGTCAGCCTGCTCGTTACAGCCGAGGAGGCGCAGTTGCTGCGATCGAGTATTGCCAGGCCGAACGAAGAAATGTCGGCGCTGCAAAAGTTGTTCTTATCGCGTTCGGGGGCGCTCGGAAGCACGCTTGGCTTGGGAGAGAACTGGGCGCGGGACGTAGTCGGTACCGTTGGCCACTACGGAGAAATCTTCAAAAGAAATCTGGGTTCGGCCAGCCCATTGGGGATTTCACGAGGCAACAACGCTCTGTGGTACGATGGCGGCTTATTGTATGCACCGCCCATGCGGTAGTGACGCGGCAACTGGTTGTTGCGATGGGTTGCTGTAAATATGTGCGGGTTGGCTCTTCCAGGACGGCGCCGGGTTGCATGTCGTTCGGAATTTGCTCGACCGCTGGAAAAACACCACGGCGATACACAATGCCAGTCCCCGCCTAAGGGCGCGTCGTCTCGGTGTCCGACCGCCGCAATCGTTGGACTGGCCCAAACTATTTGGGACCGGCTAACAAAGGCCGGCTGCTTACCAACTTGCGCCACGGCGGACGGATAAGTCGCAAACCCTTGTCAATTCTGGGATTCTTGCATGATTTTGGATTATGGTGGTACCGCCTGCCCGGGTTGAACGGGCGACCTCTAGATCCACAATCTAGCGCTCTAACCAACTGAGCTAAGGCGGCACGACGCGCAGGATGAGCCCGCGCGGAAAGACCGGTTAGAAACATCGTCTCGGGGACGTTCGTCAAGAGGAAATAGCGCATCGGGGCAGCGCCGCCAAGGCCGCAGCATGAATTCGCTCTTGGCGTGGGAGGCCGAAGAGCGCATGGTTGGTTCGAATTCCGGCTTCATATGAGCGGCTCAGAAGGGCTTCCGCCTGCCCAGATGCCACAACGTAAAAAATCATGTCCGATTCTGGCGCAGACGACAAAGACGAAGCGAACCCCGACACGGAGCCCAGCGCGCAGCCAAAGGCCAAGCCCGAGGCGCTTGGGGAGGCCGGCTCTGCGGCGCCCCGCACACCGGAAAAGCACTCCTACATCCGCAAGCTGGCGCATGAACTAAAGACGCCGATTTCCGCGATTGTGGCCGCCTCCGAGGTCATGCGGGACGAGCAGCTCGGACCCATCGGTGACGAACGCTACCGGCGCTATGCTGCCGATATTCATGACAGCGCCAAACTGATGCTGGCGATCATTGACCGCATGCTGGCGCAGCGGTCGCGCGATCCAGGTCAGCCGTCGTTGGATTTCACCGAAGTCGATCCCGTCGACCTGCTGCACGCCACGATTTCGGCGATGTTGCCGCTTGCGGAGACCTCCGGCATACGGCTGAAACTGGTGCAGCCCGGGCAGTCGCTCCCAAGGGTGATCGCCGATGCCTCCACGCTAAAGCAAATCCTGATCAATCTGCTTACAAACGCGCTGAAGTTTACTGCCAGAGGCGGGCAGGTGGTGGCGACGGCGTCCTATGAGCTGGACGGCCCGCTGACATTCGAGATCCGGGATACAGGGCGGGGCATGACGGAAGCGCAGATATCGCAGGCGCTCAAGGGCCGCTTGCCCGAGGGACAACTCCGTGACGGCGGCGGACTTGGCGTCGGCTTGCCGCTCGTCAAGACGTTGGCGGAAGCCAACGGGGGGAGGCTCGAGCTCAAGAGCACAGCTCCGCAGGGAACCACAGCGTTAATCATTTTTCCGAAAGAGCGGGTCGTCCTGGTGTGATCTTTGGCCCATCCACGACCTGGCTCGTTCCTGTTAAATTGCAACTGGCCTGCTTGATTTTGGCCGTGTGGCCGCCGGCGAGCGGTGCTCGGCTTTAAACGGGTGACCCGGCATGCAAGAGTCGCGGAACCTGAACAACTGTTGGAGATCCGATTTGATAAGAACACTAAAAGGTTTCGCCACTTTACTCTCGGTGTTGTGCGCCTGCTGGGCGGCACTGGCATTGGCCGACACATCCGCAGGATCAGAGGAAGCGCAATTTGTCTTTGGAACTCCCGACGAACCATCAGAAGCTTGGCTGCTTGCTGCGGGAGGCCGCATCTACGACAATTGGTGGGACGCTCTTGACCGCAAAGAGCCGACGGACACACACCCAGCCTATCCCGAAAGCGGCCGTAAGACGGGCTCGGCGACGTGGCGCTGTAAGGAGTGCCATGGCTGGGATTATCGTGGTCGCGATGGGAGATATGGTGAGGGTAGCCACTATACCGGCATAAAGGGCATTGATGGAGCAAAGGGCAGCGATCCCGCCCGGATCGCGAAGTTGTTGCGCGAGAAACCGCATAGCTATTCAGCGGAAATGATCAAAGATGACGAACTCGCGCGGGTGGCTGCTTTTGTCAGCACGGGCCAGGATGAGACCGCTAAGATTCGTCGACCCCAAGACCGGTGCTGTCAAAGGCGACAAGAAACGCGGCGAGGCGATATTCCAAACGACCTGCGCAGCCTGCCACGGCTTTAAAGGCCGATTGTTGAACTGGGGCACGAGCGAGAAGCCGGCCTACGTCGGCACCGAAGCCAATGCCGCGCCCGATGAAGTGCTCCATAAAATCCGCAACGCCCAGCCAGGAGCAGCAATGGTCAACCTGCGGGTCTTTCCGATTGAAGACGCGGCTGCGGTGCTGGCCTACGTAAAAACGTTACCGCAGAAATGAGCTGGCGATCGGGATTTACAGTCCCCTCGTTGGGAGAGACGACGCGCAAGCTAGCCGGCCTTGGCCAGCGGGTGAACCGGTGGCGTGGCAAGCGCCGCTCATCGCCGCTGTGGACCGTCGCGGTTGCCGCAATCATGCTGGTGATGGCGTTGCCGATCGTTACGGTCGTCGTGCTGGCTCTCACACCCGAAGAGAATATCTGGCCGCATCTCGTCGCCAACGTGCTGTTTGGCCCCCCCCCTGCGATCGCCATGTTCTTGGCGGGGGTCGGCTGTGTTGGTTTGGCGTTTTATGCGTGGCGGCCAACGGCACTGGCGGCAACGCCGCTTGGCTACCTTTCGGTTGTCGCGCTGGTGCTGGCTTTGGGATCTTTTCCCGGATCAATCGGCCAAACCGTCCTGCTGATGAGCGGCGCCGGCATTCTGACGATCGTCACGGGCACCGTCGCCGCGTGGCTCGTCACGATGTACCGGTTCCCAGGCCGCGCCATTGTCGACCGGCTACTGGTCATCCCGCTTGCGATGCCGACCTACATCATCGCCTATGCATACGTGGAATTGCTCGACTATGCCGGTCCTTTGCAGACCTTCGTGCGTGACCTATTCGGCTTCCGTTCGTCGCGGGATTACTGGTTTCCGGAGATCCGTTCGATCGGCGGTGCTGTCTTTATCATGGCCTCGGTTCTCTACCCCTATGTCTACCTCACGGCACGGGCGAGTTTCGTCCAGCAGTCGGTGTGCGCGCTCGAAGTTGCCCGAACACTGGGGCGATCGCCGCTGGGAGTTTTTTGGGCCGTTGCGCTTCCACTCGCACGACCTGCCCTGGTTGCTGGTGTGGCCCTTGTTTTGATGGAGTGCCTCAACGACATCGGCGCTGTCGAATACCTGGGGGTACAGACGCTGACCGCCAGCGTTTACAGCACCTGGATGCAACGTTCGAACTTGGGTGGCGCCGCGCAGATCGCCACCGTGATGCTTGGCTTCATCGTAGTGTTATTCGCCGCCGAACGTATGGCGCGCGGTTCCGCGCAGATCCACCACACAACGGGGCGCTATCGGTCGATCCCGTTCCACGATCTCACAGGGTGGAAGGGCTACACCGCAGCGGCAGTTTGCGCGGCACCGTTCGTCGCAGGTTTCCTGGTACCGGTGCTGGTGCTGATCCGTTTGGCGTGGACCGCTTCGGAGGATGCCGCCGGCAGCCGCTTTTTCGAAGCGGCTTCGAATAGTTTCTTTCTTTCTGCTGTCGCAGCGGGCGTTGCTGTTTGGCTGGCATTGACGCTCGGCTACGCCAAACGGGTGGCGGCGAACGGATTCACACGACCAGCTGTCCGTATTGCCGGGCTTGGATATGCCGTGCCGGGCACCGTGCTGGCGCTCGGACTATTGATACCGCTTGCCGGCATAGACAACAGCATCGATGCGATGATGCGGTCGACTTTCGGTGTGTCGACGGGCCTGCTGTTTTCAGGGTCCATCTTTGCCTTGATCATCGCCTATTCGATCCGTTTCCTGGCAGTCGGGCTGGGAACGATCGAGGCTGGACTGGAGCGGATATCACCCAATCTCGATGCGGCGTCCCGGGCGCTTGGGGAGACCGCGCTATCGACGCTAGTGCGGGTGCATTTGCCGTTGTTGCTGCCGGCACTCGGCTCCGCCGGGCTGCTGGTGTTTGTCGATGCGATGAAAGAGCTGCCAGCTACCTTGCTATTGCGACCGTTCAATTTCGATACCCTGGCCACTCACATCTACGGACTGGCCGCATTGGAACAGTTCGAGGAAGCGGCCTTGGGCGCCCTGACCATCGTGGCCGTGGGGCTTATTCCGGTTCTCCTCCTGCACAGGGCCGTCGCGGGGGGACGCCCTGGAAGCTGATCCTCGTCAGAAGCTCAGTTGACGCTGCGCAATGCAAATGGGATCGAAACGGACGAAAATACGCGTGGCTCTCCCAAGAAGGACGCCGAAACCTTCAACGTAACCGGAACAGGCACATATGTACGCAGATATGTACGATGTCATCTTAAACACCGATCCGTTGGCCCTGACGGCACTTGGCGGGTTAGTGACCGTGTTCGTTGTGACCATCGGACTGTTCATATTCATCATGCCCCGTAGCGACCCAAAGAATAACACTGGCGCGCAGTAATCCTGCACACCCGTCCCGAGTGAAACGTGTGAAGCTCGATCGTTTTCTGGCGTTCGTCGACGTGCGGGAAGTGGGGCTGATTTGGTGTCCAGCGCGTAACTTTGAGTTCTCAACAGTTGCGTGTGCCGGTGGCCTCGATTTCGGCTGGCGATGATCTATTGTCGCAACAAGTTCATGGTGCGATTCACATTTTCTTCCACGTCTAAGCTACTTGCCAGCCAGTCGTCTCCCCAATAGAACTGGGTTCCGTCGCTTCGGGGTGGGGTTGTGAGGCTTTACAGACTGTGACAGGTTCTTCTTGCGGCATGTACTGCGTAATCTTTTAATGGCAGGACGATGAAGCGAGAAGACCATCGACAAACTCGTCGTATTTTGGCTTTCGCTGCATTCGCAGTTGTTATTGGTCTGATGTTGCCGTTTTTCCTGGCGGAAGATCCTGCTCAGACAATTCTCAAAGCGTCAACGGTCTACGCGGCGGACCAAGGCTCCTATACACTCAGCGAACCCCTGCAAATCCTGAGCGAACCGCGCATTCTGGTGAGGCGCGGCACGGTCTCGTTAGCACAGCCCAAAGGCGCCACGCCTCTCAGTTCACGCGCCGTCGCGAAGCTTCTGGACAGTGGTAAAGGCGTTCTCATCCTGCAAGATGCCGACATCGTCATTGGCGGTAGCAAGAAGGCGGCTGACAGCAAGGCATCGCAAGCAAGGCAAGCGCCGCTTGCACGTGCGCTCGCCGACATGCACCTCAGCACGCTCATCGTCGAGGATGGAACTCTGCGGTTCGTAGCCGACAAGGGGCCGACCACACTGCACCACGCGCAGTTGAGAGTGCGCCCGGTTCCGGGAGAGAGAATGACCGCAGCGGGCAGCTTCGAGTTGCTCGGCCGGACCTTAAAATTCGACACGACGATTGGTTTTAGTGCTGCCGACCGGGCTGCACAACAACTCCCAATCCGCGGCACTGTTGACGGTGGGACGCTGCTTCAAGCCTCGTTTGATGGTCAATTCGCCCTCGGGGATGGCGGCCGGCTCAACGCGGATACCTCGCACCTGCAGGTCAACGATGTTCCAATCTTTGCGCGTTGGCTTGGCTTGGCTTGGCAGACGGAATTCGGCCTCAAGACTTTCACATCAGACGGCCGGATGGAATGGGCCGGTCGGGCGCTCCATTTTCCAAGCGCACGGTTCAAACTCGACGCCAACACGGCGGCCGGTTCCTTGATGATCAACTGCAATGGCGAACGGCCGCTGATCGATGGCACCTTGGCGTTCGAACGCTTCGAACTCAGCGGGCTTAAGGCCCGAACCGACAGCGAGGCCACTTCATCCATTATTGCATCGACTGTGAAGCAAACTGTCGACTGGTTACCGCCGCACCTTCACAAATTCCTCAGCGAAGCGAGTCTGCCGATACTGCGACAGCTCGACATCGATCTTCGGGTTTCAGCGCAAAGCACCGTCGCCGGAGAACTTGCACTCGGTCGTACGGCCGCTTCGCTGACACTGCACGATGGCCGCATTCTTGTGGACTTTGCTGAAATGCAGCTGCCGAACGGTGGCTCGGGCAGCCTGCAGCTCACCGTCGATACGAGCCGACCCGTCGCGCAATGCGGCGTACGCGGTCAACTCAAAAGCGTTCGCTTCGAACACCTAACGGATTTCATTTTTCCACATCAGGTCATTACTGGGCCAGCTGATGTCACCATGGACCTCAACTGCGACTGGCACACTCCCGACACCTTCATGCGCAGTCTAGAAGGTCCGGTCGAGGTGCAAATGCGAAACGGGGTAACGTTGGGCGCCAATCTACCCGGTCTCGTCAAAAGCATAGGACTCGGCGAGGCTCCCACGAGCGGATGGGGAGACGCGGCCAGAGGGCAGATGGGGCTGCGAAGCATGTCCGCGCATGTGGTGTTTAAAAACGGCGTGGCGCGGATCAATCGGCTTCATGGTGCACGGCGGGGACGCAGCGAGGTGGCCGTAACCGGGACGTTCAGCCTTCACCGGCGAAGTTTGGACCTCAGTTTGTTTCCACGTGCCGAGCAGAATGTCGGCGAAGAGCCAAGCGTGCTCTTCATCAACGGTCAATGGGACAAGCCAATGCTGTTTCGGCGGCCCTTCCCTAACAAAGCCGAAAATCCCCTCTACCCTAACGCAACGCCGTTGCCGGCGGCGCCGAAATCACGGGGTCAAGCTTCGACTCGCGGATAAGCGGCGCAGTATCGGGAATTGGGGTCTTTGGGAAATCTCTAGCTCTCGCGGCGCTGCCTGCAAGACGGAGTACGTTTCTCCCCCCCTACGTCCCTGTCGCGACACAAAAGGGTTTGGTATCCGATGAGCGAATTTTTGCCTCCGCCGCTCTACATGCTTAACAACACCGACTTCTGTTCGAGGGAGCGGGCTGGTCATACAGCTTGGTTCAAGGTCGGCATCTGCGCCATTGCGCTCTGCTTGGTGATGCCGGTTCAGGAACTTCGCGCGCAGCCCAGCCCGCCGGCACAACAATCCGAAATCACCGAAGGAGAGGCGGACCAACCCGCGAAGCAAGCTGCTGAGGAGCAGCGGCCCGATGCAGACGCAGAACGCCCTGCAACAGCGACCGACGTCACTTCCGATGGCGCCCAAGAGAAGAGTGCTGCGGAGCTCGACGAAGAGCCAAACGTCGACGCTGCCGCGCCCACTCAGGACGGCGCCGAGCAACAGGCTCACCAGCCAGATAGAACTGCTGAATCCACTACGGCCTCGCCATCCGAAGTAATAACCGCGAAAGAGCCTGCCGCCAGCGAGCCGGAACCGAACAAGCTCAATGTTGCGATCTGGTCCGGCGCTTATGGTGCCGCTCAAAGGGAGGTGGTGATCAATCGCTTCAAGGCGAAGCGGGACATCGACGTCGATGTCACCGTCCGGGCGAATGGGGCGCCGATCGACCTTGGCGAAGGGAAGCCAGGTGTTTCGTTCGACGCCGGGGAGTTTTCCGCTGTCGAGATCGAGGCAGGATGCAGCGCCGGGCAGCTTGTAAAAATCGCCTCGGGCGAACACGCGCATGCTGTAACCGGCAGCGATGGCGCCAGAGCGGATTTCCTGCCTGGTAGCCTGAAACCTTGCGGGATTGGTACGTTCGCCTGGTCGCATGTGATCGCAATCAACCGCAAGGCGTTCAAGAAGCAGAAGCCTCAGAGGCTCGTTGATCTCTTTGACGCAAAACGGTTTCCCGGAAAACGCGCCTTGATCAAAGATCCACGTTTTTTACTTGAAACCGCGCTGATGGCGGATGGGGTTTTGCCTGGTGAAGTTTACGGGCTTCTTGCGACGGCCGGTGGGCAGGACCGCGCATTTGCAAAACTCGAACAGATCAAGAAACAGATCATCTGGGTTGATTTAAGCAAGGCTGCGATCAAAGCGCTCGGATCTGGTGATGCGGCTATAGCGCAAACCTTTAGCGGGCGCGCGTTCTTTTCCGTCGCGCGGGGTTTGCCGCTCGACATTATCTGGGACGGTCAAATCTATTCGATGACCTACTGGGCGATCCCTACGAAAAGCACGCGACAGGATCTTGCTCGGGAATTCTTGCGGTTCGCGATCGAGCCGCAGCAGATGGCGGCCATCGCACAGCGCTTTCCGTATGGCCCCACGCGGACCTCGGCATTGGAGTTGACCAAGCGACACGTGACGGCCGGTCTCGACCTCGACGCCTTCCTACCGACGGCTCCAGAAAATCTCACCACCGCGCTTGAACATGGCGAAACCTGGTGGCGGGACAACCGCGAAAACGTTGAGACGCGTTTCACGGCGTGGCTCTCCGGGTTGGAAGCAGCGAAGGTCGATGACGCACAAAAAGAGACGCCAGCGAAAGCCGAGTAATTCAATCATCCGTCGACAGGGCCGGGGAGTGCGAGGCGTGCTCCCCGGTCTTTTTTCGTGGATCGCGATTAAGCGGACACCTGGTCACCACGTCCGGCGCGGGCCAACATCGATGTGGAACAAGCCGCCGCCGTAGTGCTTGTAGCCGCCCACCGAACCGTGGCTCTTCAGGTAGGCGTAGGCAGCGCGATGATTGGCGTGCACGCGAAAATCAACCGCACTGCCCGACAGATGCTGTGAACGCTTTGCGCCACCTGCTCTGGCATTCCGCTTCTTGCTGCGGCAGGTCGAGGATACGGTCACAGGCCCGAATTTGGAGGCAACCCGATAGACGATCGATTTCAACGTGCCATTCAGGCAGCCAGCCGAGGCAACCCATCGGACACCGCCGCCGGAAAGGCTCTTGCGGCTTTTGGGCTGATATGACGGCGATAGAGACGCAACCTTTTTGTATTTCTTTTTGTAGGCATACCGCTTCGACGACTCGGAGCGCTTGGACTTGCGGTATTTTACGGTTTTTCCGCTGTAGCGCTTTTTGCCGGAGCAACGCCGTTTTCCGTTGCGGCATCTCTTGTACGACTTCTTTTTACGCAATTTTTGATAGGTCTTTTTCGCCGATCGCCTGTATTTTTTTTGCGTTTTATAGGCCTGTGGCTTCTCGACGCGGCGTTTCCGGTAACCTTCGTAACGGCCCGCCAGCTTCGACTGCATTCCTGTGTAGCCAGCTTGCGCTTGCCCCGCATCTCCACCGAAGGGAACGCCAGCGAACAGCATCGCCGCCGTTATAATGCTCAGAAACGCAAGAACTTTCTTTATGGATGGACGCCGAGTGGGCGTTCCGCTGGGCTGTCGCAATGTGCGCATTTACTTTCCCTCAAAAGCCGCGGCGCGATAGTTTATTAATCTTGGCATTCCGCCGCAGCATTTCGGACGCCGCGAAATAGAATTCCTCCCGCATTTTTTTTTGGAACGTGCAAAGAAAAAATTGAATTAAACTGTCGATATTTAGCATGGTTAACGGCAAAGATTTTTTTATGCCCCAATGTCCGACGCAGGGGTAGTGACTTAAACGAATTTGTCGCAGCCAAAGAATTCCGCACTCAGCCCCGAAAATTATTTCCGAGTGATTGCAAGTATTCGGGCTGATTGGGGCCAGGGGGGGTGTGACACGTTACGCACGCACGCAACTTGTGCGGGCGCAGAGTATCAAGTGATGCAAACAGGCGTGATGGCCAGCTTTATACCGGACGTCGCCAAGTGGAAGGTGACAGAACGGTGGCCACAAGCGCCACGACGATACCGAGCGGGCCGCCAATTGCAGCGCCCGCGCGCCCGTCGATCCCGAACCAATTCGCCAGCTCGGGGCCAAGTTCAAGTGCGTTTCGACATGCCTGCGGACTTTCGGCGGTCTCAGAGGCGCAAGTCTGAAGCAGCTCTCGCAACTCATCCAGGAGCCATGGCGGCGCATCGGAGACCGACGCCCAAGTCAGAGCGAACTGCGGAGCGAATATGCCGGTTGTCCCGACGACGTAATAGAGACAGGCCGCAAGACCGGTGAGTCCACCCAGCGCCAGCGCGACACCGTTGATCCGAGGCATCAACGCTGCCAGCAGCAGCATCGGGAACAATGATGCGCCTAACACCGCGAAGGCCCAATAGAGCCGATTGACTGGGGACTCGCCCAGCAGGACGACGATCACGGTAGCTGCCGCCGCGAAAACGATCGTCAGGGGAATACGCAGCCCCATGGAAGGCGGGGCTTTGACTTGATCGGCGTTCGTTTTTCGCAACCAGCCGGTCGAGACTTCCACCGTCATACGCAAAGTGGCCGCCGAGGCAAGAACGGCAAGCAGCCCGATCAGCGCCGCGAATGCCGAGGGCTTGGGTTCACTGAAGCCGGCAAAGGCGGGCATTAAGAGAACGACGGCGCCTGGATTAATCGCAAGATCGACGATGCGCAAGCGGCCTGTAGTATCGCCGCAGGCTGCGGGCATCTCCTCGGATGCCGCCGTTGCATTGTCCGCGTCGGGCGCTATGTCGCTAGGCGCTTGTGTCCGACAAACCCTCATATATCCGGCTTGCTGAGCTTGTTGCAGCCATGTCGGTTGCTCCTTAACCTGAAGGCCGGCGGCGACCTTCTGGTAGAGCTCAAGCTTTGTGAAGACAGCGGCGGCAGGCAATGCTGTCAGTATTACGGCCGCCACGACAAGCCCGAAAGCGGCCTTGTGTCGGGATGGAAACGCATCGCGCGACCAGGTGGCCTCGTTAGACGGGTCCGCGGCAGCGGTTCTACGCCGCCACAGCATGTGGGGAAGGACCGCCGCTCCCAGAAGCATACTCAATGTGAGCACGACGAAGTTGAGTTGCGAAACTTGAACGAATGGCCTTGCAAAGGGCGGCATGCTTAGCGGATCGCCCAATCCCTCAACAAGCAGCGCCCGTTCCGTCACGGTCAACTCGCTGAGAGCCTGGCCGTAAGCCAATTGTGGAACGAAACCGACAGGCAGTTTGCCGGAGATCCCCCACACCAGGGTCCAGATTACCGATGCGAGTGCTACCAGCGCGACAGCCAGCAGGGCGTACCAGAACCGGCGTCCCGGAGTGAACGATAGAAACGCCGCCAGCGCGGCTACGCCCCCGATGACGGCCGGGGTCTGCCAGCCTTGCTCACTGGCGGCGGCCGCCACGGCAAGACCAGCGACTTCCATTTCGATGGATACCAAGATGACGAGACCAGCAGCCATTCCTAGACCTGCCGCGGCCGCAGTGAAGGCGCTGCCGGTAACCCGGCCAAGAAGATCATCGACGTGGAGAGCACCGGCCCGGTCGAGAGCTGGAGCGATGAACACCAGAGAGACAAGAAGGCCGGCACTGAGCCCAAGATAAAGCGGCAGCCCATCGTGGCCGTAGACAAACAAGGCGCCCGTCAAGGTCAAGACGGTCCCGGCTGTCAGCCAGCTTCCGCAGGCCGTGAGTGAGGCAAGGAACGCGCTTAATCTTTGCCCTTGAGCGGTACGGTTCCAGGGACCCGAGAGCCAGAGCCCGAGTAGCGCGACCAGAAGCAGACCGCCTTGAGCGGCTAGGTAATAGCCAAGCGGAAGACCGCCAATGCCAAGCCCGTTGAGAGTAGGCGCTGCAAGCGGCAGCACAAGGGTGAGAAAAGCGGCACAGACAATCGTGAAGGCCGCAGCCCACGGCCTTGGCCGAATGGGCCGATGCTGTGTCGCGGCCACCACGCTCCCGGCGCTGTTTTCGACAGATGAGCCGTGCGTCATCCTCACTCACTCCGGAGACGTTTCCAGCCAGCTGCTGGCGGCCTTGCTGGGTCATTTACCGCTGCGGCTGCTGGATGTCGATGAAACGTTGGAATTGCATTGGTAGCATTGTTGAACAATGTGGCCGGCCAGCGTCCCGCGCTAACGGAATGCCGCCTATAAGAGATCGTCCCGGATTGCCCGCACCTGCGCCTTGGCTGCGTCGGACAACAATCTGACGTCATTTTGCAAAGTGCACATGCCGAAGCCCTCGGCAAAACGTTTCTTGGCCGTTTCGGGACCGTCAGTATGGATTGCCGCGAAGCGATTGTGTCGCTGCGCCGCCGAGAGCGCCGAGCCGATCGCTGCAACAACGGTGGGATCACTTGGGGCCATTGATGGAGGCGCCCCGAAAGCCAGCGAGAGGTCGCCCGGGCCGACATAGATCCCATCCAGCCCAGGGACTGACAGGATCGCGTCCAAATTCTGCATACCCTCACGGGTTTCGATCATGGCCAACAATATTATCTCGGCGTCGGCGGCTGCGGCGTAGTCTCCGCTTGATCCGGCACCGGAGTATAAAGTGGCCCGGTTGGGACCGAATGATCGCGTCCCTCGTGGGGGATAACGGCAGGCAGCGACAAAGGCCTCTGCCGTGTCCGCAGAGTCAACCATCGGGCAGATCAACCCGTAGGCACCGGCGTCGAGGAGCTTCATCATCAAGCCGGGGTCGTGCCAGGGAACCCGCGCCAAGGGGATTGTCTGCGTCGAGGAAATGGCTTGCAGCATCGCGAATGCGGTCTCGTAAGACATGGCGCCGTGCTGGAGATCAATCGTCAGGCTGTCGTAACTCTGATGGGCCATGATTTCTGCGGCATAAGAGCACGGAATTGAACACCAACCATTGATCACAGGCGGCCCCTGCTCCAAGTGACTCCGAAAGACGTTTTTGCGCATGGTTTACCCTGATCTTTCCTTCTGAACGCGGAACAGTCAGTCCAAAGAATGCCTGAAGAAGGAAAGCTTCGCATTAGCGAACGGCCTTTCCAGGGCGCATCGTCCTCATGTACACAATCGGAATTATTTCTCACTTTTCCTGACATGGCGCAATTATCGCCCTCCGAATTCAAGCTCTGAACTTATTATTTTGCTCAATGCAGATAAGTTTTCAGAAAGTGCGCCGCAAAATTTATTGTTGCGTCGCAGTGCAAGTCGTTAGGAATGGGTGTAAACTAACCCCTCAAGACGTTTGCATAACTGCGGGCCTGTGGCCAAGCATAGCTCATACAAAACGAGGCCGGCTCGCCCAGCCGCAAACACGTTGTCCAAGCGTGGGACACCTTTCGATTGGAATGGGAATGGCAAAACACTCTAATGGCATCCCGAGCGAAGCACGACGGGGCTCCGAACCGGCTGATGAAGCCTATTTGCGCCTCGTTGGAGAGCGCGTTCGATTGATGCGTCTGCAGATGGGCATGTCGCGCAAGGCGCTGTCACATGCTTCCGGCGTATCGGAGAGGTATCTTGCTGAACTAGAGAGGGGTTCGGGCAACGCTTCGCTGTTGGTATTGAGAAGCATCGCCGACGCTCTCGGAACTCGCGTGCACGACCTGACCATCGAGGATGATGATCGACCGATCGACAAAACACTGGCCATCCATCACTTGGAGAAACTCGGCGCAGCGCAAGCCGCGGAGGCGCGCCAGCTGCTCGTCGACCGGTTTGGACGCAAGCCGCCTTCCCGTGTCGCGCGTATTGCGCTTGTCGGAATGCGTGGCGCTGGCAAAACAACATTGGGTGGGGCGCTGGCGCAGGCTCTATCGTTGCCCTGCGTCGACTTGGACCGCGAGGTCGAGCGCGCTAGCGGCATCGAAGTGTCGGAAGTGTTCTCGGTTCATGGTGAGGAAGTCTACCAACTGCTGCAGCACGAATGCCTGAGCAACATTCTGAACAGCCTGCCGCGCGGTGTCATCAAGACGGGAGGTGGGATCGTCCGGTCGAAGACCACCTATGATCTCTTGCTGGCGGGATGCTTTGTCGTTTGGGTGCGCGCGTCGCTCGATGAGATCCATCGCGGCTGGGGTGAGGAAGCCTTCGACGGTGACGATGCCTACGCGGCAGAAGTGCAGCCCAAGCTTGAAGCAGCACTGGCTGAAAGAGCGCCGCTCTACGAGATGGCAGACGCTGTTGTCGACACCACGGGGCGGACCGTCGAGCAAGCAGTCAACGAGGTCCTGAAGCTGATCGAAGAACGTGCGGTGCGGCCAGGCCGAGCCGCATAGAACTCGTCGGAGCCGTCATCAAGCTAACTGGCTGGTCGCGCGCTTTACCCGCCACGACGGTTTAGGGAGTTGTCGCTTGCGATCGACGCCTCCGCCGCGCGTTTATCAAAAATGCGCACGTTCTCCCTGAAACAATAGCTCAGATCGCGCCTGAAACCGAACGCTTTGCCGCTAGGTGGAGAATGCACTAGGACGTCAGACGGCGGCATTCCTCGTCGGCCGGAAGCGGGTCGCAACCAGGGTTTTTCACACAGGCCTCAAGTGCGCCGCGGAGTTTTTCTGAAAAGATACCGCTCAGCACTCCATTGTAGAGACCGTGCGCTTGCAGTCCACATTGATAGAGCTTGACCATGCGGGCTCCGCCGTAACGCATCGCCGAGGTGTAATCCTTAAGAGCACCAACCTCATCGCCGAGCGCTTGACGGACGTGCGCGCGTGTGTCGAGGGCATGAGGGCTGTTCGGTGAAAGTTGAAGGGCGCGCGCCACATCGGGTTTGGCTTTTTCGTACAGACCGGATTTGTAATAGGCCCAAGCCCGGTTATTGAGCGCAACCGCAAAATCCGGCGAGATATCGATGGCGCGATCATAGTCGGGAATTGCCAGCTCGTAGCGACCCTGCAATGAATACGCGAGCGCACGCATCGCGAATGCGTAGCTTTTTTCCAGTGGCGGAAGCGGCAATTCCAGAAGGCGCGAGCAGGCCTCTATGCGACCGCTGCCGTTTGGACCGAAGCAATCTTGCTGGGTATCGGCCGTCACGGGACCCGATAGGGCAGTTAACGCCGCCGCAGAGAGGGCGCCGAGCCACAAACCCAGACTTTTGATAATGCTCAAAGAAAACCTCCTAAGCGAGGGCCGGAAGTGTCCGCACCGGAACGCCTGGGCTGCACGATTATTAACCGGTTAACGCAGCATAATTGGGGCACGCGAAGCTTAACCCTTCAACACCTACCAACATGCTAGATTGGCAGCAATTTCGACCGTGAACACTGTGAAAGCATCACAAGAGTGAAAGACAAGCGTATCCTTCTTATAATTGGCGGCGGTATTGCCGCCTACAAGTGCCTGGAACTCATTCGGAGGCTGCGCGAGCGCGCCGGCCATGTAAGAGTGGTGATGACGCAGGCCGCGCAGCAGTTCATTACGCCGTTGTCGGTTGCAGCGCTCACCAACGAGCGCGTTTTCACCGAACTTTTCGACCTCGACGACGAACGCGAGATCGGTCATATCCGCCTCAGCCGAGAGGCTGACCTGATCCTGGTCGCCCCTGCCACGGCCAATCTCATCGCTAAGGCGGCCAATGGGCTTGCTGATGATCTGGCCAGCTCAGTGCTTTTGGCCTCCGACAAGCCGCCGCTAATTGCGCCGGCCATGAACCCACAAATGTGGCTGAGCCCTGCAACTCAGCGCAATGTTCGTCAACTTGAAGCGGATGGTGCCCGTTTCGTGGGACCGGAGTTGGGTGAAATGGCAGAGCGAGGCGAAGCGGGCCCAGGGCGGCTCGCCGAAGTCCCCGCGCTGATCAAAGCCATCGAAGAAGGGCTGCCAACTTACGACCGTGAGGCGATCAACGCCTTCACGGCGGGAGCGCTCGATGGCCGGCACGTTATGGTAACCAGCGGGCCGACGCACGAACCTATTGATCCTGTCCGCTACATCGCCAACCGGTCGTCTGGAAAACAAGGCCATGCCATCGCAGCTGCCGCCTTAGCAGCGGGCGCACGCGTAACGTTGATCTGCGGGCCTGTCAATCTACCCGACCCGGCCGGCGTGGAGACGATCAAAGTTGAAACCGCCGCCGAGATGCTCGTCGCCGCAGAGCAAGCCTTGCCGGCAGATATCGCCGTCTTCTGTGCGGCAGTTGCGGATTGGCGGGTTGCCCAGAAAGGCACACAAAAAATCAAAAAGCAGAAGGGTGAGCCTGCTCCTGCGTTGGAGCTGGTGCCCAATCCCGACATTCTGAGAACGATTGCAAAGCAAAAAAAGGGTCGTCCGGAACTCGTGATCGGATTTGCCGCCGAGACCGAAAAGGTTCTCGAGCATGCCAGCGCCAAGCTGAAGCGCAAGGGATGTGACTGGATCGTCGCCAACGACGTCTCAGCCGAGACCGGCGTCATGGGCGGGGACCGCAATAGTGTGCAACTGATCCGTAAGGATGGACACGAGAGCTGGCCCGAATTGTCGAAAGATGAGGTTGCAGTAGCGCTTGTTAAAGAGATGGCGCGGGAGTTCGCCCTCGCCGGAGAAAAAACGCAAAGAAACAAGTCCATGAGAGCCAAAGTGCGCAAGACATGATGAAGAGTAGCAAGCCAAAATCCGGCCCGGTCACCTTGAGAGTCACGCGACTTTCGCATGGTACGGACCTGCCGCTGCCTGCCTATCAGAGCGCTTTTTCAGCGGGTCTCGACCTGGTCGCGGCGGTTGGCTGGGATACACCTATAACCCTGTTGCCTGGTTCACGGACGCTGGTGCCAACCGGTCTCCAGCTAGCGCTGCCGGAAGGTTATGAGGGACAGGTTCGTCCCCGCTCCGGACTTGCGCTGTCGAGCGGAATCACTGTGCTCAACTCGCCTGGGACCATTGACGCTGATTACCGGGGGGAAGTTGCCGTTTTGCTGGCGAACCTCGGTGGCGCTCCATTTGAAATCCGTCGCGGCGAACGGATCGCGCAGCTTGTCGTTGCCCCAGTTGCAAGGGTGGAGCTCGTTGAGGTCGAGGCGCTTGCGGAGACGGAACGCGGCACCGGTGGATTCGGCTCGACGGGGAAGGGTACCGCAGCAGCAGAGGCGGACCAGCCAACCAACAAAGCCGATGGCAAACCGGAAAAGAAGACAAACAAGAAGGTGGCTGCAAGGAAGCCAGTCAAGAAGGGACGCAAGTAGGATCGCGGGCGGAGCCGCGGATCGTCCATTGAGCTAGTGGAGAGGCACATCCGCATGGCTGCGGTTTCGGCTTGCGCTTTGTTAGGCTCGCCAACCGTCTTTCGACGTGTATTCAGGCACCGCTCGTGAGCGCCTTCGATCAGGCCGCATTATTCCAGGCGCGTCGATGACACACCGATACCATGGATCTATTTGATCCCTAAAAGATCAGTGAGCGTTATGATCCGCCGGTCGTCGGGGTTCGTTTCTCGAAGCCGCATCAAATTCCTGAAAGCGCGCAATCAAATTCATCAAGTCAGCTCGAAGCGACTTAATCTGCTCTTCGGTCATCCCGAGCTGTCTGGCCACGTAACGTCTGACGTCCAGCGTGCGAGCCTGCATGATCATGCCTTGATCAACTGGCATAGACCCTGCACTTGTCGTTCGTCACGCGTACCGAGGCGGCGCTCTACGTGCCTCATGCTCTCGAGCCGCTTGACCAACGGAGTAAGCGTGCCCGAATCGAGCATCAGCCTGTCCCCGATCGCGGATATCTTAGACCCGTTGTGTTCCCACAGGACGACGAGCTCCAAGAATTGCAGATAGGTGAGACCCAGCGGCGTGAGTTTGTGTCGATAGGTCTTGGTGACAGCCCGTGTTGACGCGTACAGCGCCAAACACAGCTAGTTTTCTAGCCGAAGTAGCTCGTAGGCTGAGTCACGTCGCCTGGCTCCTCTTCTTGGCGCTAGTCCTTGATTATGAGCGCGATACTCAGAAATTTATTCGAGCACTCCCGGTCTAGCCCTCGTAATTGTCCGACGCGCTTCTCACTTGAATTCCATCGTAGCAACGCGGTTCGTCTCAGCCTCCCAACCGGCCTTAAAAAAACCTCTACGAAATCCGGCTCCCAACTTCATCGGGAGCTCCGAAGTGCCCGAAGTAGCGCGGGTCGATATTTTCGACCGGTAAGACTATCAACACGTCGGTAGTCCCAAATTGGCGATCGATAACGGCACCGTCACCGACAACGGCTCCCAACCTCAGGTACCCCTTGATAAGCGGCGGCATGGCTTTGAGAGCGGCACGCGCATCGACATCCTCTTTCGCCGTCCTATCCATTGGAACGTGAAGGTGATCATGGGCGCGACAACGCCACTTGTTTGGCGCGAGGGCATTGTGATGTAGGAAGCTCAGCGAGACTGAGTGCTCATCAGGGTCCGTGCCAGGGAAGCTGGCGCAGCCAATCATGACGTCGACCTTATGCTCACGCACGTAAGCCCAAAGACCGTGCCAGAGGAGTTCAACGGTACGTTTGTTGCGGTAAGGCTTCAGCACGCAAGAACGCCCCAGTTCCATAAACTCGTAATTGCGGCGATGGAGTTTTATCAGTGGCGCGATGTCATATTCGCCCTGCGTGTAGAAGCCGAGACTGCGTTCTGCCTTCAATTGCCGCAGAACCCGATAAGTCCCGACTACTGCAGGCCGCCGATGCTGTCGCCATCCGCTGCCGGTGGTGGGGGCGGCGTGGTCGATGACCAAAAGATGATCGCAGATCGCGTCGTAGGCGTCTTCATCGCGTTTGCGCATCCGAGCGGTGATGCTCGGTACCGCTGACATTTCTTCGTAGAAGACATTAAAGCGCAGTGCCTGCGCCTCGCGGACTTCATCTCGACTTTGAGCGAGCCGTACTTCCAGGGAGCCAACCCTGCCAAACGAGCGTGGGGGTAGAGGGCGACGGCGAGGCTGCAGCGCACTCATACGATGCTGAGCAGCGTAAGGACCAGCCAAGCGACGGCCGAATGCCGATACGTCGTAGTCCCCCGTAAAGCCGTCCGTTGCCAGTCGCTCTCGTGTCATTGACTTGGATCCCCATATGGACGCGATCACCACAGAATACCGGCACGCGCTCGTCATGTTTGTCTATTTATGTGCGGTGGCAACCCCCTGGATTCCATGGCGCGACTTGTAGCAATGTCAAAGGCTATAAATGTGGCCTCTTGCTATTGGCTGATTTGCAACCACGACTTATATGCAGCACACGACACTTTGAAATTATTTGAAAGTGAGTTTTCCGGAGCTGTCAAATAGAGAAGCCGTCAGTATCTAAATTATTTTTCTATTAGGCAGCGGAGCCACGCTGATAGGAGCAATTTCGAAACGCATTTTCCAAGACGCGATGCAGATCTGGGGGGACGAAGGGCTTCGTTAAGCAGTCGTCGAGACCAGCCTCGAGGTAACGTTGCCGATCCTCGGCAAAAGCATGAGCTGTGAGAGCAATGATCGGCGGGTAGGCCCGTTCCGTTTCGTCGTCAGCGAACAAGGCTCTAATGCGTTGCGAGGCTTCCACGCCATCGAGACCGGGCATGAAAATGTCCATCAGGATAGCATCGGGCATGCGCGCTGCGCCTTGCAAAGCGCGGCGCATGTATTCCAGCGCATCGAGTCCATTGCGCACCGTGAGCGCCTCATGGCCGGCACGCTCGACGACCTTCACTGCAAGCAACTCATTGATTGCATTATCCTCAGCGATGAGAACTACGCGCCGGTGATGCGGGATCGTCGGTGCGAGAGCATTTGGCCACCCTTGTCTAGCTTCTTCGGCGAAGGGCTTCGGCTGACGTTTGAGCTCTTCATCAGACCGACCAATCTGCTCAATCAATGACGCTGGGCGAACGGGACGGATTGCATATCTTTTGAAGCCCGCTGAATGGAATTGGAGGAGTTTCGCACGCGAGTTGATTTCCGTTAGGGCAACACCAACGGGATCCTTCGCCCGGAGGGCGGCCTCTTGCATGAGCAGTGCGGCTATAACTGGATCGGCTGTCGTGTCGACCACGACGCAATCAAAGCCGGTGCCCGACTTGCAACTGCGGAGGGTGTCCACTGCGCCGGCGAAGGACGTCTCGACAACCTGCGACCCATTGGCCAGGAGTATTCTAGCCATAACATCGCGCTCGATCAGTCTATCGAATGCGAGAAGCACGCGATGCGCCGGCTGGGGAAGGTGGGCTTCTTGATCACTCTGCCGCGCGCTGATCAAGACAAGGTCGGCGGTAAATGTCGACCCGGCTGCAAGAGCGCTGTCGACGCTGATATCGCCGTCCATCGCCAAGGCTAGGCTACGCGAGATCGCGAGTCCTAATCCGGTCCCACCGAGTCTTTGATCCAAGCCAGATCCGGTCTGCTCGAATTCCGCGAACAGCTTGGCGCGATCTGCCGCGGCCAGACCGACACCGGTGTCTTTCACGGAAAACAGGAAGTGCTGACGCTTGTTTGTGGCATCGGCGCCGGGTTCACACCCGCCCACCTCAACCGACACGGTTATACCTCCGGTGTCGGTGAACTTGATAGCGTTGGAAAGCAGATTGAGGAGCACCTGACGCACTCTTGCTGCATCGCCGATGGCTTCTTGCGGGACATCCGGCGATACCCTCCAAGCCAGCTCAAGGTCCTTCTCATATGCCCGAGGCGCCAATAACTCCACCGCCGCCTGCACCGTGCCAACGATGGAGAAGCGCTCCTCGCGAAGAGTCAGCTTGCCCGCTTCGATCTTGGAGAAATCAAGGACCTCATCGACTAGCGACAACAGGATGTCTGCGGATTGATGGATCGCACTGACGAAGCTGCGCTGTTCGTCGCTCAGTTTGGTATCGCGCAACAGAGCCGACATGCCGAGGATCCCGTTCATCGGCGTGCGAACCTCGTGGCTCATCGCGGCGAGAAAACGCGACTTAGCTTGATTGGCGGCCTCGGAGAGTTTTCGAGCCTCGGAAAGGTTTCGTTGGTATGCTCGTTGCTCGGTGATGTCCCTGCCAACGAGTTCGAACTCGCGTAGGCCATGCTGGTCTGCAGGGAGTACATGGACCTGCCAGGAAACCCAGCGGGTCCCCTGCGGTGTCACGATCTGCTGATCCTCAAGGGCGCCCACTGTCTCTTGAAGCGGACCGACGGTGGAAAGGACCTCCGAGGATAATGGTGAGCCCAAAACATCCTCGCGCCCGACATCGAACATCTGGCAGAATGACTGGTTGGCGAAGGTCACGCGACGCTGACGGTCTATGCGTAAGATTAGATCGGATTGCGCATCGAGCAATTCGCCGTAGCGGGTTTCGCGATCAGAAACTTCCCGGCGCAAATCCTGCTGTTTCTCGATGCGCTCTTCAAGCCGGTCGCCAAGCCCCTTGAGCCGGTTCAGATCCGGTGGCGAAGCTGCCGCATCGCGTTGAGAAGCGATGCTGTGGAAGAACCAACATGCCAATCCAGTCAGAGCCGTGCCGAGAATTGCGAGCGCGTGCGCTGCTCCAAATGGGTCGGGAAGCAACGCAAGCGCCATTATCAGCAGCAGCCCACCCAGCAACGCACAGGCGGCGGGCAGGCGCGCAGCTGCATACTCCTTCAAGCGTCCGATACTGTTGACGACCGCGTGCAAAAAAGCCTCGCTTAAAATCGATGCGATGCGGCGTTGCATGGCCGGTCCGAGCGCGCAAAAACTGCGCAGATGGAAATAAAGACACGGAGTGGAGCGCCGTTCCGCACTTAGTAACAGGGCCATACGAAGCACGCGGATCGTGAAGAATGCCTGAATGAATTTGGCAAACGCCACGATTTACGCGACACAGCAGCAAGCTTGGTTAAGGCCTTGCAATATAATAATTTTCAGAGTCTTGTGAGAACTCGCCTAGGCGGCGCATCAATTGAAGCCGCTTGCGAGAATGTGCTCTACTCATCGTCCAGATTGCGGGCCGCTTCGCGTGTCATCAGCGGGACGCCATTGCGGATCGGAAATGCGAGAGCGGCGGCCTTGCTCACCAATTCGTCGTTGACGCGGTCGTAGGACAAACGCGTCTTGGTCAGAGGGCAAACGAGTAGTTCAAGCAAGCGAGGATCGGGTTGCTCGTTAGGTTTGTTAGGGGGATTGTCAGCCATGAACTTGCCTTGCTATTAACTTTGCCCACATCACCCGAAGCGACGCTACTGCAACGTCCCGCCCGGCTCGCCACCACCCGACGCCATCTCCATCTCCGCCAAGGCGATCAGGACATCGGCACGCGACTTCAAATCACTGGCTTCAAGTAGCGCCTGCTTCTCCTCGGGGCCATAGGGGCTCATAACGCACAATGCGTTGATCAGCATTTCGCTGGAGGCGCGGACAATGGAGTTCCAGTCGCCCTGGAGGCGGTTGGCGTCCAGATACTTGCGCAAAACCGAAACAAGTCTCTCACGATCGACCGCGTCTTCACCGAGACCGTGCTCAAAATCTCCGGTGAAGCGGTCATAGCCGACGTGCATGAGCCGGAACGGTGTGTCGGCGTGAAGTTCTTCGCGCACCTGAAACCGGACGATGCCAGTCAAGGTGATAACTTGACGCCCGTCATCTAGCTCCTGATAGGAAGTCAAGCGGCCAACACAGCCAACCGAGCGCAGATCGAAATCCTTGCCGTGCGGGCTTTCTTCGTCTTCAGCGCCACCCGTAGGTTGTATGACCCCTATAACCCTGTCATGGCGCAGGGCCCAGTCGACCATCGTCAGATAGCGCGGCTCGAAGATGTTGAGCGGCAGCGATGCACGTGGCAGCAGTATTGCCCCGCGTAGAGGAAATACGGGGATCTCGGTCGGCAGATCTGACGGCTTCAAGTAACGTTCGGCCGTTGGCAATGGCCTGGTCCTCTCGCAGTGTCTCTAAAATAGATCCTATGGATCCTCAGGCGAATAAAATTGCGGCCAGCCGCTTGCGGCCTTCGATACTGGCGGGATCTTTGAAACCCCATGCGTTGAACAGCTCGACAAGCTGCTTTCGTGCTGCTTCGTCATTCCAATCCCGCTCAGCCTTAACAATTTGCAGGAGGTGGTCGAGTGCCGCCGACTTGTCCCCATTGGCCGCCAGCGCCACTGCTAGATCGTAACGGGCCTGAAGGTCTTTCGGATTGGCCTCCACGTTTGCTTCCAACTCCACGGTCGGCGCAGTATCGCCAGCCTTGCGCGAAAGCGCCAGTGCGGCAAGCACGGACTGTACGGATTCCGTCTGCTGCGCGTTCGGCGGGACCAAGGCGATGGTCTGCTCGGCACGGTCGTTGTCGCCGCTTTTGAGATAGCAACGGGCGAGGCCGGCCAAGGCATCGGGGTTTTGCTGGTCTTCTTGCAAGATGGCCGCGTAAATTTCTGCCGCGCCTTGAAGATCGCCGGCTTCGAAGGCTTTCTCGGCAGTTTCAAGCACATCTCCGGTGCCGCCGCCGCCAGATTGGCTGAGGATGCGCTCGACGAACTCACGCAACTGGCTTTCCGGCAAGGCACCCATGAACCCATCGAGAGGACGGCCCTCGCTGAATGCGTAGACAGTTGGCAACGACTGGATGCGTAATTGCTGCGCGAGTTCCTGATTTTCGTCGGTGTTCACTTTCACCAGACGAACCTTGCCGCCAAAGCTCTGGACGACCTTCTCCAGAATCGGCGTCAGCTGCTTACAGGGACCGCACCACGGTGCCCAGAAATCGACGATTACAGGCACATCCTTGGAAGCTTCAATCACATCAGCGGTGAAGCTTGCCGTGTCTGCATCCTTGATCGTAGCTGTGGCGTTCGCGGTGCTATCGGCAGCGCCCTGCTTCTTGCCCGAACCGAACAGCATATCTGCCTTCTCCTTGGTGTCAGTGCGGCTCCCTCTTGAATGGTCAAGCTTGCCGCACATACCTGTTTGAAATCTTTGTTGAGTGCGTTCTTAGCACGCTTCCGGCGTTTTTTGAGTTTGCGATCGGAATTCCCGTCCTGTCAGCCAACGAGCGTGGGCAGTTGCAGGATCATCGGTTCGTGGCCGCAGGCGCGCATGAAAGCCAAGAGATCATCGCGGCCGATATTGGTCGTAGCGGTATTTTCGAGCGGGTGGCAGTTAATTGTCGGGTGTTCCATCAAAGCGGCGTCGATCACGACGCTGACGCGCTGATCGGGATCGCTGATGAGGCTGAAGGCAGTGACGGATCCGGGTGTCACGCCGAGTACCTCCATCAGCAAATCGGGCTTTCCAAAACTGAGGCGGGCGCACTCGAGCACCTTGGGCAGGGCCTTGAGGTCGATCCGCGACGTGCTCTCGGCGACGACCAAAAACAATCGACCCTTGGCGTCTTTCAGGAACAGGTTCTTGGTGTGACCGCCAGGTATCTCGCGGTGTAGAGCCTCGCTTTCGGCGACAGTGAAAACCGCCGGGTGCTCGTAAGTTGTTGTTTCGATCCGCAGCTGTTGCAGCCTTGCGAAGAGCTGTGCGCGCTGTTTTGGTGCGGCTGTCATTGATCTTGGGGTCGCTTTTAATGGATCTACGGCGTTCTGAGGGGACCCTTCCGATAGCACTAGAACGGCACCTGGCCAATGGCCACCAGAAGGTTTGCGAACGCCCAGGTGCTGTCTTCTGCCGGGCTTGAATTCTCACTGCACTTGCGTCATAAGACGTGCCTCACGCGTCAATCACCACCTCGTGGCGCGGATCAAGCGGATGTAGCTCAGGGGTAGAGCATCACCTTGCCAAGGTGAGGGTCGCGCGTTCGAATCGCGTCATCCGCTCCAAGTTTCCTCATCGATATCTGAGACTTAGCTTGGCTCGACGATCGAGAGGACTGGTTTAACTCCAGCTTCAGGTCAGCTTGCCACGCGGTTTGCCGCGTGCGTGTGAGCTTCGGGCGGCTGCAGTTTGGCGGGAGCTTCGACCATCCGATGCAGAACCTCCAGGCTCAAAGCGCGAATCGCTCCACCGACTGCTCCAGGATACTTGGCTCCGTAAGAGCGGTTCTGGGGCTGGAAGCGGGCAGCATCCTGCAGGGAATTGACACGCGGTACGACTGCGTCAAAGCAGCGATTGGCCGGGTTGGACCTGAGCCACTTGATGTATTCTTCATCGGTCTCCGAGGTGACATCGCGCATGTTGATCATGACGCCCATGTTCTCGGCGAAGCCCATCTCGGGGTTGAGTGATTTGAAGCGGCGAAAGACTTCGAGGCCGCAGACGGAGACATAATCGGCCTTGGTCGGAGAAATATGGAAATCGGCTTCGCGCAACCAGCTTTCGGTGAGGACCGACAAGCCCGGAGGGCAGTCGATCAAGACGACGTCAAAGACACTGCGCACCGCATTGAGAACGTCGGCGATCGAATTGCGCAGCCTACCGTGAGCGCCTTCCTTGGAGACTTCACGCTCAAACAGTGTGAGTTGCATGTCACTTGGCATCAGATAGACGGAGCGCGCGTCATCAATGTCGGAGACATCCCGGATCACGAAGTCCGACCATTTCGCTTCTTCCTCGCGCAGCACTTGGGTGACGAGAAAGTCGACTATGGTCAATCCGTCCCGCTGCAGGCGGTACAGGTCGTTGACCGTCATCAGCATATTGGAAACGGTCGCCTGCGCATCGCTGTCAATGACCAAGACGTTCTTGTTGTGCTCGGCCGAAAGCGTCTCGGCCAAGGCCAGCACAAGCGTCGATTTGCCAACGCCGCCCTTAGTATTCATCACTGCGATGGTGTTTCTCATTGTCCCCTGATTCCCTGATCCGCTCACTCGCGAAATCCTCCCCGGTCCTCCGCAACACTCAATTGCGCGTGGAATGTGGCAGGCACAGGGTTGCGACGCACGATAGAGCAGTAATGCAACAAAAAGGGCAAGACGATGCGCCTTGCCCCTTGATTTATTTGATGTTGCAGCGGATCAGTAGCGGGAGCGCGAGCGAACCCAATGGCGGCGGCCGGAGGGCACCGCAACGCGATGGCGGACCGTGCGATAAACCGCCGGGACGTGGACCTTGCGAGCGCGGGCTCCGCGGACGAGTACGCGCCGCGGGATAGTGCCGTAGACGGCCGGAATATGGCGGCGGATACGACGAGCAGGGCGCACAACGACGTGCCGGACGACACGGCGGGTGACAGCTGGAACACGGACCTTGCACATCCGGTCCCGCCGGAACAGGCCGCGACGGTGAACCCAGCGTGTTGTTGCGGGACGAACGACGACGGTTTCATAAACCCGACGCGTTACGGCAGGCACCACTTCGTAAGCCGTGTGGGCGGACCCCAACAGCACGCGGCGATGAACCGTGCGATAACGGGCGGAAGCGTACTCGTAATGCACGCTCCGCGGTTCGACCATAACGTCACGCTCAACGGTCCGGTAAACGTCGGGGGCGCGAACTCTTTCGTAGCACTCGAGCGAACGATGACAGCCGCGGTCGAAAGCGGACGCGGCTTGCGGCATCAGCACAAGGGTGACGGCCAAGGCCGCTCCGGCGATTGCTCTGGTCTTCATGAGGCACGCAACTCCAAAACACATTGCGGCACCGCTCCGGCGCCTCGGGGAAAAGCCCAACTCTTTGGTGCCTTGCAGCGAAATGGCCGCAATCTACCCGCACCAAGACGCCATATGTTGCCGTAGGCCCCGCAGCTTGCAGAGTATTGCTGTCGACAGCTTGGCTGAAGTCATTAATCGTTACGTGGTAAATTCTATTTTTGTAAGCGTCAGCATAGTACACAATAATCGAGCCCTCAGAGAGCCTTCATACAAATAAGGGCTGAACTTGTACTTAATCAGGCCCATTTTAAACAAACGATAAACTTCGAATAACGGAAGGTTGACTCTGGTGTCGGTGCGTAATTTGGCAAATGTCGGCGGATGGAGCGTCAGGATTGCGGTGCTGTTCAGCCTCGTGGCTGTAGCTGGCTGCGGCTGGGGCGACCTTGCTCGACATGACCAGGAGGTGCGCGCCAGCTGGGCTGCGCTGACGGCCGCGGACAGGATCAACGTGCAACTGGCGGACCGGCTGCTGGCTGGCAGACATAGCGCGCTGGTCAATCAGCCCAAAACGGAAGCACGGCTGAAGCGCGCAGTGGCGCAGCTAAGACAGATCGATACCGCCTATGCCGTTGATCTGAGCGATAGCGCTGGCATGTCGAGCTACGGAGCGGCGCGTCAGCAGGCGGTGGGCTCGCTCAAGGAAATCGCGATCGCACTGGCCAACCGAGGCAACGCCAATCGAGCTTGGAGATCGCGATCACTGCGGCGGGAATGCGAGGCAGCGGTTTTTCGGTCCAACATTGCCATGGAATCCTACAATGCGTCGGCGCGTTCCTACAATCGCATCCTGGGTACTAGCCAAGCGAAAGTCTCTAAAGCACTGCTTTATCCCGGGCTGCGTCAGTTCGCGTTGCTGGAGCCGTAGAACGGCTTCGCCTGGAGTTTCCCGGTACCTTTCGAGGCCAGGTGGCAGGACCGAAAGCGGAATGAAATAACATAACTAAACTTATGGAATAACGTAACATCTATCAGGTGAGCTTATCTTCCGCCGGTCAATTTCCAATTTCACGGCGTCGTCGGAAAGCACTATACCGTTTTAGTGCGGTCGATAGAGACCGATTAACCCGAGGAGAGATGACCATGAAAGTTTGGAGCAAGCCGCAGGTTCGCGAACAGGAAGTTGGTCTCGAAGTCACCAGCTACCTTCCAGCGGAAATCGACATCATCTAATCGATTTACAGCTCTTCTTCCTTGCAGGGAAGAATACTGTTTCAAACGATGGTCCAAGCACTCTGCTTGGACCATCGTTTTTGTTTTGGGCACTGCTTAACGCCTTCAGGACGAGCGTTGACGCAGCATCAGCCATTCCGGACCCCCGATCGGGTCTTCCCAGACGGCCACCCACTGAAAACCGGCGCGTTCGTATGCGCGCACCGCAGCCTCGTTGCGCACGGAGACAAAGACGCTGAGCGCCATGGCGAGCGTTGATCCGAATACTTCGGCGGCAAGCTGGTCCAACGCCACCCCGCCGATGTTGCGGCCTCGAAACTCCGCCTCGCCAATGAAAAGATCGACGTCCCAAGTCCAAGGTGGCAGGACATCGGGCAGGTTTTCGCCCCAGTACGACGGCATCGATGGCATGCGCATAACCGACGGGTTTTCCCGAGACCTCGATAATCCTGCCGATCGCTGACGGCGTTTCCAGTACGATGCGCACTTCCGCTTCAGCCGCGGACGGATTGCCCCACCAGCGTTTGACCGCCGGTTCGTGCAGCCAGTTGAGCAGCATCGGCCAGTCGGACGGCGTGACGGGCCGTAATGCAACGTCTTCACCGCTTTCGCTTGGGCTACCCATTGACGTTGCTCGGGTTGAAGTTGCTGCTGCTAATGGCGGAAATGGCGGACGCCCGTGAATACCATCGCTAATCCGCGCTCGTTTGCCGCCGATATGACTTCTTCGTCGCGCATGGAACCACCTGGTTGGATGATCGCGGTGGCGCCCGCCTCGGCAGCCGTGATCAAACCATCCGCGAATGGAAAAAAGGCATCGGAAGCAACGACCGAACCTTTGGTCAACGGCTGCGATAGCCCGGCAGCTTTGGCCGCATCTTCAGACTTCCAAGCTGCAATGCGTGTCGAGTCAACGCGGCTCATCTGGCCCGCGCCAATGCCGACTGTTGCACCGTCCTTGGCGTAAACGATGGCGTTCGACTTGACGTGCTTTGCAATCTTGAAGGCGAAGCGCAGATCTGCCAGCTCTTCTTCCGTCGGAGCCCGCTCGGTGACGACCTCGAGCTCGATGTCCTCGATGACCGCGGCATCGCGGTTTTGAACCAGCAACGCGCCGGCCAGAGACCGAACCGCAAGCCCGGGGGTGCGAGGATCAGGAAGCCCGCCCGTCGTCAGCAGTCGCAAGTTCGGCTTTTTGGCGAAAACAGCCTTGGCCGCGTCGGTTGCGGACGGCGCAATGACGACCTCGGTGAAGATCTTTGTCATCTCCAACGCGGCACCCTCGTCGATTTCCCGGTTGGTCGCGATGATGCCACCGAAGGCGCTGACCGGATCGCAGCGTAACGCGGACTGGTAAGCCTCCATGAGTGAAGCGCCGACGGCAACCCCGCACGGATTGGCGTGCTTGATGATCGCAACGGCGGCGCCGGCTTCTGGAGTAAACTCCGCGACTAACTCGAAAGCGGCATCGGTGTCGTTGAAGTTGTTGTAGGAGAGCTCCTTGCCTTGAAGCTGAATTGCGCTTGCGACGCCTGCACGCCGCTCTCCCGTGACATAGAGGGCCGCCTTTTGATGCGGATTTTCACCGTAACGCGTGACCTGTGCTAGCCGTCCAGCAAAGGTCCGCCAAGCCGGCGCGGATTCGTCGGTGAGTTGGGCCATCCAGGTACTGATGGCGGCGTCATAGGAAGCGGTTCGCGCGTAAGCCTTGGCGGCAAGCGCGCGGCGCAGAGTGAGGGTCGTGGCTCCATTATTGCCCTGCATTTCTGCGAGGATGCGATAATAGTCGGCGGGATCAACGAGGACGGTCACGCCGTCGTGGTTCTTCGCCGCTGCCCTGATCATGGCCGGGCCACCGATATCTATGTTTTCAATTAACGCGTCGAAGTCACGGCCAGCGGCCAGAGTTTCCTCAAAGGGATACAGAGAGACCGCCAGCAGATCGATCGGCAGAATACCGTGCTCGGCGGCAGCGGTCTGGTGACTGGAATTGTCGCGAACCGCGAGCAAGCCGCCATGAACCTTGGGGTGCAGGGTCTTGACGCGGCCATCCATCATTTCCGGCATGCCGGTGATTTCTGATATGTCGCGTACAGGCAAGCCGGCATCCTTCAATGCCGCTGCCGTTCCTCCGGTTGAAACCAGCTCCACGCCCTGCGAGACAAGCGCGTTGGCAAACGGAAACAATCCTGTTTTGTCGGAAACCGACAGCAGAGCGCGGGTGATCTTGCGCGGCTTTTCGGGCATAACTTTTGTTCTTTCCTGGCATCAGCTCGATCCGTGACGGCTCCAGGTAGCATGTTGTCGAGGCTTGCGAAATGCGGCGCAGGTAGCAGCAAGTGGATGGCGTCAATCAGCGCTGAACGACCAGATGATCTCGCTGCCGCCGAAGGTTGCGCCCCGCAGGACAATCTGCCAGCTGCGCATGGGGCCGGCCGAGTTGGAGAAATAGACTGCTTCCTCGATCGTTTTTTTGGCCCCGCTGGCGCGAAAACGCCAGGTGGTTCCGTCGGCCAATTCGATTGAAATCGAACCGTCGGCATCGGGGTCAGAAACTCCGACATCCGGATGTAGCCGGAAGTGGATGGAATACGGCAGATCCTCCTTGAGACGAACCTCTTTTGACTTACCTCCGATCCGATCGAAGCCGTCCAGGCGCAGACCGTTCTGCGACAGCTGCAAGCGGCGGAAATGAATCAAGCCGAAACGGCGCAAGTAGCCGTCATGTTCAGCCTCCATAGTCCATGCATCATCAGCAACCGACACCTTCGCGGTGACATTGTTTGGGTAACGAATTGGGTGGGCCCCGACGAGATCCTCCAAAAACGGATGGCGGACCATCTTTGAAGAGGACTTTTCGCCTAGGCACAGTGTGTTGTGAGAGACGGTGGCGCGCGATTTGTTGATCCACTCGGTCTCTCGCGGGCGGGGAGCGCCGCCGTTGACGAAGATCAACTGGGACCCATAGCTCAGCTCGAATGACAGGCAACCTGCATGCGCGGTCCCGGCGTATTCCAGCGGCGGAGGTGGGCCGGCGTCGCAGATCAGAATTGACTCTCCGGCATCATTGCGGAAGTAGCCGCAGTGCGGTGTCCGGTCCATATGCTCTGGGTTGCTTCCGGCATCGTAGGCCAGGACTGTCGCAATGTGGGCTGGGTCGGCGATGCCGGCTCCGTTGAACCGGGCTAGCGAACCATCGCCCATGCGCATAAAACGCAACATGCCAAGCGCCCGCTGGATGGCCGAAGAAATCTCAGGCGGAACCTTCCGGTCGCGGGCAATAAAGCACTGGCTCAATGGCAGCAGGTCGAGCATCAGCTCAACCAACACCGCAGGGTTGCGGCTGATATGGCCACCGTCCGGCAGGATTTGACGAACGAGCTCATCGGCAAGAAGGCGTTCGGCCTCGGCCAGCTGACGGTCATGATCGGCGATGGTGAGGTCGCCCAGCACGATCGCCATCAGCGACTGGAGCCGAGGCGGTCCAACTGGGGCGGTGCGCCAGGTCGCTGACAAGCGCACCAGTTGCATGCCGAGGCTCTCGGTAATGGCGTCGTAAGTCTTGGGGTCGGCATCCTCAAGCAGAAGGCCTGCGTGAGAGATCCACGAAATCATGCGACGGGCGATGACTTCGGGCAGCCAGGGTACGCCGCCGCCGCCACCTCGATAGCGTCCAGTCCACTCGACGGCAAGGCGGCGCGCCTCATCGCGGGCTTCAGGAGACTCGGCCGCTTCGAGATGGCGCAGCCAATCGAAGCCATGCAGAGTACGGGCCCAGGCGTCGCTCGGTGGGCGGGTTTCGAAAGGAGATCCTCCATCGACCATGGCGAGGGAACCGGCAAGGCCAAATTGACCAACTTCGATCTCGTCCCAGAAGCTCGGGTCGCGGGTGCGTAAATCCTGGGGGAGAATGAGCAGCTGATCGGCAACCGTCGAACCGTAACGCCAACGCAGCAGCCTGGAATAGAGCGCGCGGGACACCAGCCTGCGCCGAGCTCGCTCGGCCGCCAGCGACGTGACGCGGAGGCGCTCGATCAAGCTCAGTCGCGGCATCAGAGTCCTCCCTCTGCTTCGAGCACGTAACACTCGGCAATGCGGTGTCGGGCTTACCTTCCGCCAACACCCGGCAAGCCGGTTCTGGGATCACCTTCCGCCAACACCTCGCACCGGTGTTGGGCTTACCCTTCGCCAACACCTCGCAAGCCGGTGTTGGGCCATCTGCAGACTCCCTGATCCGCCCGCACCTATCCGCTCTCGCGGTGGCGTAGGCGGGCGGCGAAGAAACCATCCATACCGGATTTCGTCGGGTGTTCATCGTTTCCCGTGTCGTTGTCACCCAAAGTTTTGGGACACCAACACGGAAGCGTACGCAGGAAGCCCTCAAAAGTGACCCACTGCGGTTCGACGCCGGCTACGGTATCCGCGATGGGGATCACTTCGAATGTATCGTGAGTTTCCAAGAAGCGGGCGATCTGTTGCTCGCCTTCCTCGGGTTGGAGTGAACAGGTGGCGTAGACGAGTTGGCCGCCGGGGCGAACAAGCCGCGCTGCATTCTCAAGAATGCGCTGCTGCACCTGTGTGAGCGCGGCGACGTCGCTGTCGCGTTTCAAGTGAAGTATATCGGGATGGCGGCGGATGGTTCCGGTTGCCGTGCAGGGTGCATCAAGCAGCACGGCATCAAAAGACCGCCCGGGCTGCCATTGAGCGGCATCCGCGACAACGAATTCAGCTTCAAGCTGAAGGCGGTGCAGGTTCTCCTTGACTCGCTCAAGGCGTGAAGCGGAGCTATCGACGCAGGTTACACGTGCACCCAAGGCGGCGAGTTGGGCAGTCTTTCCACCAGGGGCGGCGCAGAGATCCGCGACTTCGATACCTGATACCGTACCGAAGAGGCGAGCAGGTAATGCCGAGGCAGCGTCTTGAACCCACCAGGCGCCTTCGGCATAGCCGGGCAATTCGACGACGCGTCCGGATTCGCTGAGTCTCAGTGAACCTGTCGCCAGCTGCCGCGCACCGAGATGCCGGGCCCAGTCCTCGGCCTCGCCGAGGTTCTTCAAGCTGAGATCCAGCGGTGCTTCGCGCAGGCTTGCTTCGGCAATGGACCGAGCCGTCTCGGCACCGTAGGCCGCGGTCCAGCGTCGCCATAGCCAAGACGGAATCGCAGTGATGAGGGAATCGCGTTCGGCGAAAGCCTTCGGCCCTTGAACCGCAACCTTGCGCAAGACGGCGTTGACGAACTTTTTGAGATGGGTGGAGTGGCGCCCTCGGGCGGTCTGCTCGACAGCAAGGCTGATTGCGGCGTGGGGGGGAGTACGCAGCAAAAGCAACTGGGTGGCGGCGGCAAGCAGGATCGCTGCGACGCGCCCCTGGCGTGCGGGTAGCGGCTTTTCGATGAAGCCGGCGACGACCTCGTTGAGCGGCAGGGCAAAACGCAAGGCATTGGCTGCCGTGGTTCGCGCCAGGCCGAGGTCGCGTCCGGCGAGGTCTTTATAGGCGGGAGCCGCGACAAGCCTTGCCCACGTCACGTCGAAGGCGCGTTGATCATGCAAAACCGATACGATCAAATCGACGGACAGCTCCCGGGCGGCAAGGCCAGGCGGCGCGGTATTGGACGCGCCCGCCTTGGCTCGCGGCTTGGCTCTACGATTTTCTGTTTCGCTCACGCTGTGTACTTAATCCCAGGGCCCACGCCGGCGTTTCGGCTCACTGACGTTACTCCACGGCCCCGGATTGACGCCGCGGCCATCTCCGACGATCGGCCCGGTTCCGATTTCAACCGCACCGGCGGTTCCCCATTCCTGGGCCATCTGTTGAAGCTCCGCAATACGGTTTTCCATTGACGGGTGCGTCGAAAACCAGTTGTCGAAGCCTCGGCCAGTCAATGGATTGGCAATGAAGAGGTGGGCTGCGGCTGGCACGGTTTCGGCGTCCTCGTTGACGATGCCGCGTGCCGTCCTGCCGATCTTGTCGAGTGCCGAGGCGAGCCAGATCGGGTTGCCGCAGATCATCGCACCAAGCCGGTCGGCTTGGTATTCGCGTGAGCGGCTGATGGACATTTGCACCATCATGGCGGCGAAGGGCGCAATGATTGCGGCCGCCAGAATGCCGATCCAGCCGAATGGGCTGTCGCGATTGTCGCGTCCGCCGAATAGCATGCTGAACTGAAGCCACTGGGCCAACATCGAAATCGCACCTCCGATTGTCGCCGCAACGGTCATAATCAGCGTGTCGCGGTTCTTGATGTGAGCCAGTTCATGGGCGATCACCCCGGCGAGTTCCGGTGGGTCCAGCACTTCAAGCAGGCCCGTCGAAGAGGCAACGGCGGAGTGAGACGGACTGCGGCCGGTGGCGAAGGCATTGGGCTGAGCGGAGGGCAAAATGTAAACGCGCGGCATCGGCAGTTCGGCACGAGCCGCAAGATCGCGCACCATACGGTAGTATTCCGGAGCCGTGGTTTCATCGACTTCGACAGCGCGGAACATCTTCAAAACGACCGTGTCGGAGTTCCAAAAGCTGAACACATTCATTGCTAGGGCAACGAAGAAGGCGATCACCATGCCGGTCTGGCCGGCAACGACGTAGCCCATGACGGCAAAAATCGCCATTAAGCCAGCCAGGAGCATGGCGGTCTTGGCGTAGTTCATCGGCATCGTGTTAACTCCTTGACCGTACGTACCTACAGGTGCCCGCAGGATCTGAAGACACAACGCCGGCGTAGCACACGTTCTGGTTCCTGCAGTGTATATGGAGCAAAGGGGATGATGGAAAAAGAGCAGGCGAGGACTAACCCGGACGAAACGGTCGGCGACGACGTCGCTTCGAGCCATAATACGCGACAGGCATCCGTACCGGAAACAGGCGCACTGCCCCCTGAAGCCCGCCGGGCTCTTGCCGAGGCTGAAGAGCGGCGTGCTGCCGCCAAAACAAACGCCGAGGCCGGCGGGTATGCGCAGACGAAGGAGCTCGGCGGCCAAGACGGGCCGGAGCCGACACGCTATGGCGACTGGGAAAAGGGCGGCATCATATCGGACTTTTGAGCGGGCAGCCCGGCATCCTGGCAACTCTGAAAGGGGTGAGACGATTCCGGACACTGTATCAGGACCGGACCTTTTGTTAACGCTAACGGTCCGCACAGTGCCGTGCTGAGACAACCGCCGGGCGTAATGCCTGCCGGTGTTGCCTCGCATTGAACTGCTTGTTTGCTAAATGCAACGATCGCGCCCAAATCCGCGCGACGTCTCGGGAGAGTATTGGCTAATCCTCATCATCTCTGGATTTTTTCTGGTTCCCGGCGCGGCAGAAATCCGTACCGGCGACCATTGATGCAGCTCATTCAATCGAAACTGAAAGTTGCGTTAGCGGAATACTTACCAATCCGCAGACTTGTGCATCGCGCGCGCCCCCGGCGTTAGCTTTGGGCACCCGGCTTGCAGTCTCCCCGCCAAACCTTCACGTATTGGTTCAAGGAGATACACTATGGCCGCTGGGTTTCTCAAAACCGCCTCATCCTTTTCAAGGGATCGGCAGGGAACAGTTGCCATCCTATTCGGGTTGATGTCATTCGTGTTTCTCATGGTTGCCGGGGTGGCGATCGATTACGGGCGCATCATCCACATGAACATGCGCCTAATGAGTGCAGCCGACGCGGCAGCACTGGCTGCCGGCGGCGCCTTGCTCGACGGGCGGCTCGATGACGAACAGATAAAAGAGCTCGCCAAGAACTACTTCGAGCGGAATATGCTGCAGGCGGGCCAGTCGTTCGGGACCTATTCGGAGCCTTCCATCACGGTCAATCGCGTCGCTGGCAACATCATCATTGACACAGTCGGGACGGTTCCGATGTCGATCACACGGCTGGCTGGCTATAAGCAAGCGACAATGCCAGTCAACGTTGCAACGAGCTATGATCAGCACGATATTGAACTCGGGCTTGCCCTTGACGTGACCGGCTCCATGCGCGGCACAAAGCTCTCCGATCTGAAGGAGGCAGCAAAGGACCTTGTCGAGATCCTGATGCCGGACAGTGGCCAATCCAACCGCGTGCGTATCGGCCTTGCTCCTTATGCCGCGAGCATCAACGCCGGCTCCTACGCGGAAACCGTTACCGGTCACAGCGGCGGTCACAACTGCGTGCATGAGCGCACAGGCGCGGAGCGGTTCACCGATGCTACGCCAGTCGGCATCAACAAGCTCAAACGCAGGGACAGCATGAGCTGCCCGAGCGCGACGGTTCAGCCGCTGAGCGGCAACAAGTCTCAGATCAAAAGCAGCATTGATTCCTACAGCGCCGGCGGCAGGACAGCCGGCCACCTGGGTGCAGCCTGGGCTTGGTATCTGATTTCTCCGGCCTGGAATTCGATCTGGCCAACCAGCGCAAAACCGGTCGCTTACGATCAAGTCAACACGACAAAGGCAGTGGTGCTGATGACGGATGGCATCTTTAACCAGGCCTATGAAAGCGGCAATGGCTCGTCGGAAAACCAGGCCCGTTCTGTCTGTGGTGCAATGAAAGCCAAGGGGGTCGCTGTTTACTCGGTGGCGTTCCAAGCTCCGAGTTCAGCCCAGAACTTGCTACAGGACTGTTCGTCGGGCAGCTCATTTTACTACACGGCGGCCAACGGCGAAGAGCTGCGCCAGGCGTTCACAGAGATTGCCAAGAACCTCAACAATCTGCGCCTGACAAACTGAACGGCGCCGATCCTAGTGAGCAGCTGATGTTGAAGGAACATTGCCGACGCCTCGCGATGAAGCAGAGGTAGCCGGCACGGAAACGTCGAACGCGTGCCAAGATGTGTAAAAGCCGGCCCCTCAGGAGGCCGGCTTCTTTTTTCGCTGGTGCCGATCGGTCAGACTTTCTTGTTCTGGCGATTGGCGATCAAATCTTCGACGACTGCGGGTTCGGCCAACGTCGAGGTATCGCCAAGATTGGAGAAGTCGTCCTCCGCGATCTTGCGCAGAATGCGGCGCATGATTTTGCCCGAACGGGTTTTTGGCAGTCCTGGTGCGAACTGGAGGAGATCGGGCGAGGCTATCGGACCGATCTCGGTGCGTACGTGCTTGACCAGTTCCTTCTTCAGATCGTCGGTTGCGACCTCACCGGCATTCAAGGTCACATAGCAGTAGATGCCCTGCCCCTTGATGTCGTGCGGATAACCGACGACGGCGGCCTCGGCGACCTTCGCATGGGCAACCAAGGCGCTTTCAACCTCGGCCGTCCCCATGCGGTGACCGGAAACGTTGATGACGTCGTCAACGCGACCGGTGATCCAGAAGAAGCCATCTTCATCGCGACGGGCGCCGTCACCGGTGAAATAGTTGCCGGGGTAGGTCGAGAAGTAAGTTTGAACGAAGCGCTCATGATCACGGTAGACCGTGCGCATTTGGCCTGGCCAGCTGTCCTTGATGATCAGGTTGCCGTTGGTTGCTCCGTCGAGCTCGGCTCCCTTGTCGTCGACGAGCGCCGGCTGCACGCCGAAGAAGGGTAGCGTCGCCGAGCCCGGCTTGAGTGTGGTCGCGCCTGGCAATGGCGTGATGAGGATGCCGCCCGTCTCGGTCTGCCACCAAGTGTCAACGATCGGACAGCGGCTGTTCCCAACGACCCGGTAATACCAGTCCCAGGCTTCCGGGTTGATCGGCTCACCGACCGAGCCGAGCAAGCGCAGCGACGAGCGGTCAGTGCGATTGACGAAATCGTCGCCGGCGCCCATCAGAGCGCGGATGGCCGTTGGTGCCGTGTAGAACGTGTTGACATTCCACTTGTCGACCACCGACCAGAAACGCGACGCCGTTGGATAGTTGGGGACGCCTTCGAACATCAGCGTCGTGGCGCCGTTCGCGAGCGGACCGTAGACGATGTAGCTGTGACCGGTGACCCAGCCGACGTCGGCCGTACACCAATAGATATCGCCGTCGTGATAATCGAAGACGTACTGGTGGGTCAGCGAGGCGAATACCAAGTAGCCGCCGGTGGTGTGCACCACACCTTTCGGTTTGCCGGTGGAGCCGGAGGTGTAGAGGATGAACAGTGGATCTTCGGCGTTGACTTCCTCGCACGGGCAATCAGCAGAAACCTTCACCAACTCTTCGTGGAGCCAGACATCGCGGCCCGCGGTCATTGCCACTTCGTTGCCGGTACGGCGGACAACGATAACCGTCATATCACCGGTGTGGTTTGCTAGCGCCGCGTCCGCATTCTTCTTCAAGGGAACGGTGCGACCACCGCGGAGACCCTCATCAGAGGTGATGACGAGTTTGGAATCGGCGTCTTCTACGCGGTTGAGGAGGCTATCTGGTGAGAAGCCGGCGAAGACGATGGAGTGAACGGCCCCGATGCGGGCGCAAGCCAGCATGGCGTATGCAGCTTCCGGGATCATCGGCAGATAGATGGTGACCCGGTCGCCCTTCTGGACACCGTTCGCCTTGAAGACGTTCGCCATCTTCTGAACGCGCTCGTGCAGCTGGCGATAGGTAATCTGCTCATCATCGGTCGGATCGTCACCTTCCCAGATGATCGCAATTTGATCACCTCGGGTAGGGACGTGACGGTCAACGCAGTTGTGGCAGACGTTCAGCGTACCGTCCTCATACCAACGGATCGATACGTTGTTGGGGTCGAAGGACGTGTTCTTGACCTTGGTGTAAGGCTTCATCCAGTCGATACGCTTACCGATTTCACCCCAGAACCCGTTGGGATCCTGGACAGAGCGATTGTACATCTCCTGGTACTTGTCCTGATTGATCCAGGCGCGGGCCGCCCAATCGGCCGAAACCGGAAACGTGTTCTCAGACGACATGCGTCTTCCTCCCAAGTGGATGAGCTTTATTGCGGATTTATTAAGGGGCATTATGATCAGGCGACCGCACCCGAACAACCAACCCCTTGGTCGAAGAAATTCGCTGCGGTATCAGATGTCAAGGTTTGGTTCGGCAACCGCCCAACCATTGCCATCGGGGTCGGCGAACGTCGCGAACCAGCCCCAGCTGGCCTGCTGAATGCACCTTATTTCGAGGCACTGTTCGCTCAGGCGCCGATGAAGGTGCTCGATATCGATGGTCTGTAACATCAATCCCTGCGCCCGTCCGGGCTGCTGGCGGGTGTTGGGCTGGATGAGTGCGATTCTGGCCGACCTTGCCGGCGGGGTCATCAGTATCCAGGCAAATTCGGTATCCCGGTCGCGTTCGCCACGCGGCTTGAATCCAAGCACGTCTTCTTAGAACTGGCGGGCCCGGTCCTGATCGTTAACCGCGATTGTAACAACACTGAGCTGGAACATCTCGCCCCCGGTTTCCGGCTTTGGACGAAGGCCGGTCTGCGCGCCGCGATCAAGCGCACTGTCTGAAATTTCCGTGATAGCGATGACAATACTTGGGCGGACCGCTCCCTTTCCCCGGGGAACTTGACGGCGGCAATCGAAAATATAGAAACCGGGACAAGCGAGCCAAGCGTCATGCTAGAAGTCGGGCATGAAACAAAGATTTCCTGGGCCCGATATCCCGCTTCGCCGCGAAATGTCTTTTGAATATGACGTTGCCAGCGGAATCCTCCCTGGGATTGTCCGCCTTGTTGCAGAGAACCCAGGGCCATTCACATTCAAGGGAACCAACACCTACCTGGTAGGATCGAAATCGTTGGCAGTCATCGATCCGGGGCCGGCCGATGAAGCCCATTTCGAGGCGATACTTGCGGCAGCGCAGGGGCGCGAAATCTCGCATGTCTTCATTACGCACGCGCACCGGGACCATGTCGACGGACTGGCGCGATTACAGGCGGCAACCGGAGCGACCTCGGTCGCCGTTGGCCGGGCCCATATGACCGTGCCAGATCTTCTCAATTCGCCCTCCGGCAAGAACTTTATCGACCTCGAGTTCGCGCCCGACCAGCGAGTCGAGGATGGCGCTGTGATCGAGGGAGAAGATTGGGCGATCGAAGTTCTGCATACACCGGGGCATGCGCCCGACCACATCTGCCTGTCGCTGAAGGACCGTGGAGTTTTATTCTCGGGCGATCACGTCATGGCTTGGAACACAACCGTGATCGCCCCTCCCGAAGGGCGGATGGCAGACTACATGGCCTCTCTCGCGCGGCTTTTGGAACTGAGCACCGACCTTTACCTGCCTGCGCATGGCGGGCGGCTGGAAGAGGCGCGCAGAACTGTGAAGGCCTTCCTTCTGCACCGGCAATGGCGGGAGCGGGCGATCCTTCAGGTAATCCGCAGAAGGGGGCTGTCGGTGCGCGGCATTGTGGGGCTGATCTATCGCGGCCTTGACGAGGAGCTGGTGACGGCAGCGGGATTGTCTGTGATGGCCCATGTCGAGCATCTCAGCGAGCAGGGCATGGTCAGCTATAGCGAGCCGCTGGGTTTTGACACGCCGATCGGCAACCCGGACTGAGCCGCTGCTTCGCTATTAATTCCTTGGGCGCGGCGGCCTGCGGCGCCTGGTTCGTCTAGCCAGCGGTGTCGACACGGTCGCCTCGAGCCGCGCGACTATTTCGCGAAGCAGCCGGCGGGTACGCTCGGCATTGCGGCCAAGGTCGTGCCGCCCGTAACGGGAGGCGGAACGGACATCGATCCGGGCGGATAACCGGTTGCCGCTGACGCGAACGGCGACATCATCGTAAAATCCCCAGATCAGCGTACGGTCATAGGCTTCGATGTAACCCTGCGCCGGTGTTTCATCACCCGGCGGCTTTGAGCTGACGATGTTCATGCCGAGACGCCTGATGGCATCGACCGAGACTTCATAGGCTTCCGCGACAGAACGGTTGATCAGCAGAGGTTTCAGGTCCGGGAATGCTTGTTGTTGCTGGCGGGCGAAGAGTTCGCCTGGATACTCGGGCACGTTGGCTCCGGGCGCGCGGCGGGCGGCCAGGGTTTCAAAGGGAGGCGGCGAAGCCGTATCCGTCGTGACGTCGTTGATTTCAGGGGCGGCGTTGATTTTTGGCAGCAACAACAACGGCCAGGCGACGACGCATAACGAGATGAGACCACCCAAAACCACGCGAGAAAAGCCGCGCGAGCCATTGCGCCAGATATCCACGGCCGCCAAGGTGCCAAGTACCAAAGCAAACAGGCCGCCGAGGATCGACAACTTCAACAGATTGAGCGCAACCGGAGTCGGTATCGAAAAAAGGCGGTGAAGAAACAGTGCCGACAGGATTAAAGCAGCGCTGAACAAGGCAACGCTAACGCACCAGACGGCAAAGCGGCTAGTGGTTTCTTTGATGTCTCGCGGTGATCTCATGAGCATGCCTTATGAGTTCGAAACGTGAGAACTGCCATACTCGCCCGGCCGCGTCATCAGCTTCTGTTGCGCAATACCAATAGAAAACCGGACCAATAGAAAACCGGTTGAAAGGCATCTGGCAGGTTTGGCGCACCGAGGGAGTTGCCTATACTCGATCTGTTTCGTTCACGGAAGTAAGGCAGGAGCGCGGTCACCCATGTCGGCTGGGATCGGAAATAATGGCGGTGCAGGCCTTTTCGAGCGGTGGCCGCAAAAGACGATCCAGTTGGCTGGCGGCGTCTTGCTATTGGGATTCATCGGGCTTGCCGCCCCTGTGGGAGCACAACCCCGGATCACCGAGGACGGGTTGCTGCGAATTGCGAGCTGGAGCCTGCTCGATGCCGTGGGCGCCGGTGTGATCGCGCGCAAGAAACCGGTCGAGAGAAGCTGGCGCAACACTTTTGGATCCGAACGACGCATCGCATCGCGCCCGGCAATCGCGGGAGAGAAACTCGGCGCAGACGTTGTTCTCCTGCAGGGCGTGAAAAGCATCCAGGAAGTCCGCCAGATATTTCCGGCGCGGGATTGGAAATTGATCCTGTCGCGGCAGGTTCTCCGCCAAAACCGTGGCCGCATCAACAACGATACGGTTCTTTCCGGAAACCGAACAACGACGGCGGTTGCCGTGCGCTACCAGCGCGGCCTGCGGGTGACTGGTTTCGAACACCTTTTGGACCTCGGCGTCGTTCCAGACTCTGAAGGCGCGCCCCCCAAACCCGCCACAGCGGCTGAAAAGCCAAGTCCCACCGGCCCGCAGCCTGCAGCTCCGGCTGGCATGGCGCTACGGCTTTCATACTTGGGCACCACGTTCTGGGTGGTCTCGGTGGCTTTGCCCAACGACTGCCGGCTCGAGCCCGGCAAATGCAGATCGGCGGACCAACTCGTGAAATGGGCCGAAGACAAACGCGCAAAGGGTTCGGCCGTTGTGTTTGGTGGCCAGCTTCACGCGGAACTCAGGAAAGCCGGGCCCAGCAGTGCTTGCGCGGACCAGGAAATCGTTGTCGATCGGACCCTTGCGGCTGAAGCAGGGGCCGAAGCGATCGCCGGCTGCATGGCTTTTGTGGAACTAAAGACGCCGTGAGCGAAGCACTTCAAGGGAAGAGGCGGGTCTTAGTCCACGCCGACCCGGCATCCGGGCGTCGAAAAACCATGCGATCATGCAGGCGGAATGCGCGGTTCTGCCAGAACTCGATCTGCACCGGCGTAATGCGGAAACCGGACCAGTGCGGTGGTCGAGGGATCGAACCGATAGCGTAACGTGCGGCGTAACCGGTGACGAGCTTTGCCAACTCCATCCGGCTTTGCATCGGTCGTGACTGAGCGGATGCCCAGGCACCTATACGGCTACCGCGCGGGCGGGTCGCGTAATAGGAGTCAGCTTCATTGCTCGAAACGGCGCTGACCGGGCCACGCAGACGCACCTGCCGGCGTAACGACTTCCAGTGAAATACACATGCGGCCCTGCCGGTTGCGGCGAGCTCCCGTCCTTTAGCGCTCTCCAGGTTCGTATAGAAGAGAAAACCCCGGTCCGGGTGAGCAGGATCGTCGACCCCCTTCAGGAGCACCATTCTGACGTTCGGGAGCCCATCAGCGTCGACGGTTGCCAATGCCATGGCGTTGGGATCGTTCATCTCGGCGGTCTCAGCCTCGGATAACCAGACTTTGAAGACTTCGAAAGGATCGGCAGCCTCGGCAATGGAGCAGTCGGCCTGCGCGGCCAACGTTTCAGCGTCGAGTTCTAGTTCATCCTGGCTGTCCAAATTGCACCTATTGCATTGCGGTCGTAGCGGGCGACGACGAGCAGATCGTCCTAAAAAAATGCACGGCTTCAGTTCGTTTTAACCAATGCACGGCACACTCAGGAAACGTGAGAACCAAGTTTTTGGGTCTTCTTACGAGCCTCTTACAGCGTCGTATACAGTGAGTTTTCCGAATGTGTCTTATCGATTACTTGAGAACGGCTTGCGCCACGCTGGTCTTCGGCTTAGTGGCCCTTGCAATACCCCTTATGGCATCCGACGCCGCGATTGCTCAAGCAAACGCGAAGCGTTCCGCTGACGCCGCCGTGACAGCATCGAACGACATGCGATTCAAGCGGAGCGACCGCGTTGCAGCATTGGAAAGCATTCAGTATGCCCTTTCCGAGCTGGGTGATGGTGCAAGCTACGTTTGGCACCGCGGCCACGGAAAGCTTTCCGGTGTGATCCAGCCCACGCAGTCATTCTTGGATACAAACGGCCGAGTCTGCAGGCACGTCGTCGTGCTTTTGAGTGCCGGGCCGAAGTCCAAGAAGACCGAGGCCGTCGCCTGCCGGCTCGAAAATGGGGTATGGCGCTTCGATAGCTAGGATGGCAAACCGCCAGGCAATGGCCGCCTGGAGCCCGTAAGAACGCGGCCTACGAGCGATTTCGGTGCGTTGCTGGCATTGCCAAAGGCGCATCTGGACCGCTCTGCCCTTTCGTGTAGGATGCCGGCTAATCTAGGGCATGATCGGTCTAGATGGGATCAGCGCGGGATAACATGGATCGGGAACAGGACCTCGTTGCATGCGCGACCCCATGATTATCCGTTCCGACCCTAGCCGAAAAACACGGAAGAAGGGCAACCGAGAGATGAGTGAAGCTGCCCCTGGTTCTCCTGGTGCGACGGCCAATCTCATGGCGGGCAAACGCGGCCTCGTCATGGGCGTCGCCAACAACCGTTCAATTGCCTGGGGTATAGCCAAAGCCTGTGCCTCCAATGGCGCGGACCTGGCGCTGACCTATCAGGGTGAAGCGTTGAAGAAACGCGTGGAGCCGCTGGCAAACGAGCTTGGTTCGCGGATGGTCTTGCCATGTGATGTGACCGACGCAACCTCGATGGAAGGAGTCTTTGACACGCTTCAGAAGGAGTGGGGTCAGCTGGACTTTCTCGTTCATGCCATCGCGTTCTCCGACAAGTCCGAGCTCGACGGTCGCTACGTGGATACCACGGAAGGCAACTTCACGCAGACCATGCTGGTATCCTGCTACTCACTGACCGCGCTTGCACAGCGCGCGGAAAAGCTCATGACAGACGGCGGCTCGATCCTTACGCTGACATACTATGGCGCGGAGAAGGTCATGCCGCACTACAACGTCATGGGGGTTGCGAAGGCGGGGTTGGAGGCTAGTGTTCGTTATCTTGCTGCCGACCTCGGCAGATCGGGCATCCGAGTGAATGCGATTTCAGCCGGACCGATCAAAACACTAGCGGCCTCGGGCATCTCGGACTTCCGCTACATCCTGAAATGGAACGAACACAATTCGCCGCTGCGCCGCACGGTGACCATTGAAGAAGTCGGCGGAGCTGGCGTGTACCTGCTTTCGGATCTTTCGCGCGGAGTGACGGGCGAAATACATCATGTCGATGCAGGCTATCACGTACAGGGAATGAAGAACGAAGATGCGCCCGATATCAATGTGATGCGGAGTGACGCCGACTAGGTCGGCGTCCAGTTTCCGACGGGGCATTGAAGATCGGAGCGAACTGCAACAGCAAGGGGGCTGTATACCGTGCAAGATGGCATCACCCTCTACTGCATCCGTCACGGCGAGACCGACTGGAATGCTCAGTCCCGCTACCAGGGCCAGGCCGACATCGCCATCAACGCGACCGGTCGCCAGCAGGCCCGCCGCAATGGTGAAGCGCTGCGGACTTTTCTGCCCAATCTCGCCAGGGCTCGATTCGTATCGAGCCCATCCTCGCGCGCTCGCGAGACGATGCGGATCATCCGCGAAACCCTCGGGCTTGCACCTGACGATTTTCCGACCGATGAGCGCTTGCTCGAAGTGCATTACGGCGCTTGGCAGGGACAGCTTCTTGATACCCTAAAAGTGACCGAAGCCGAGGCGCTTGCCGCGCGCCAGGCGGACCCGTTCCGCTTCCGGCCTCCGGGAGGAGAGAGCTATGCCGACCTTCTGGCTCGGACGTGCGACTGGCTCAAGACTTTAGAGAGCGACACCGTGGTCACGACCCATGGAGGCTTCACCAGGACGCTGAGAGCGCACCTGCTCGATCTCGACCCGAATAAGATTCTCTGACTTGGAGGTTCCGCAGGACCGTGTGTTAATAATTCGCAGCGGTGAGATGCGCTGGGCTTAAGAGCAGCCATCGAACAACAGAATGTGGTCCCAAAAAAAGAAAGGACCGGAGCAGCGGCAGCTCCAGTCCTCTCAACGCAAATAGGATCGCTCGAGACCGGCTGCTCAAGTCCGGCAGGAGCCATCCCGTTCTTCTTCGACGTGTTCTGCCAATTTTGGCTAGTACCGAGCCAAGCGAATGGTTCGGTTATGACAGAACTCGTTCTATAACGCTGTTGACGCACGTAAGATCAGCTCAGGCCGCCTTACGCTTGCTCGCGTGCTCCAGTTTCTCATCCGTCTGTTCGCTTAGATTGGCTGGCACGTTGACCAAGCCCTCATGCGCGGCAGAGTCTGGAAATCCCAGGTCAAATTCGTCTTGGGTGACGAAATCTGTGGGAATCACGCTTTAACTCAATGATTTCATAATCTGCGTCGCGGCTTCTTGTCATCCTTATTGATGCTATCGAGGGTTCCACAGCCACTGTGAAGCGCTCATAAGATTATTTTTGCAACACTATCGGCCACTCCGTTGGCGTTGCATGGTAAGAGCTTCTCTCAGGCCGCTGGCGTAGAAAGAAATGTCGCACAACACTTTCGGACATCTCTTCCGGGTGACGACCTGGGGTGAAAGCCACGGGCCAGCGATCGGCTGCGTTGTCGATGGCTGCCCTCCCGGCATCCCTTTGACCGCCGATGAAGTTCAACTCGACCTCGACCGGCGCAGACCGGGGCAGTCCCGTTTCACAACGCAGCGGCGCGAGCCCGATAGCGTCGAAATTCTGTCGGGTGTCTTTGAAGATGCCAACGGCCAGCAGGTGACGACCGGTACGCCGATCGCACTCGTCATCCGCAACGTTGATCACCGCTCCAAGGACTATGGCGACATCGCCCAAAAGTTCCGGCCGGGACACGCCGATTTCACCTACGAAGCCAAGTACGGCATTCGCGACCATCGCGGTGGCGGTCGTTCGTCGGCGCGAGAAACGGCCATGCGCGTTGCCGCCGGCGCGATCGCACGAAAGGTTCTGGGTGGGATCACGATCCATGCTGGGCTGGTCCAGCTTGGGCCGCACCACATCGACCGCAACCGGCTCGACTGGAGCACCGTCGACGCCAACCCATTCTTCTGCCCGGATCCCGGCAGTGTGCAGGGCTGGTCGGACTATCTCGACGACATCCGCAACAATGGGTCGTCGGTTGGAGCGGTTGTTGAAGTTGTAGCAGACGGGGCACCTGCCGGGCTCGGTGCGCCGCTGTACGCCAAGCTCGACCAGGATTTGGCTTCAGCAATGATGAGTATCAACGCGGTAAAGGGCGTCGAAATCGGCGAAGGCATGGCGGCGGCGGCGCTGACCGGCGAAGACAACGCCGATGAGATCCGCATTGGGGCAGATGGAAAACCGCTGTTCGTGTCGAACCACGCCGGCGGCATTCTCGGTGGGTTGTCGACAGGACAGCCGGTCGTCTGCCGTTTCGCGGTCAAGCCGACATCTTCGATCCTGACGCCACGGCGAACCATCGACCGGGACGGCAACGAAACCGAGATCGTCACAAAGGGCCGCCACGATCCGTGCGTCGGCATCCGCGCGGTGCCAGTCGGTGAAGCAATGATGGCACTTGTGCTCGCAGATCAGCTGTTACGCCACCGTGCGCAATGCGGGGAAACGCCGAGCTAAGCGGCCCACCTTCCGCAACGACAGTAGTTGCCAACTCTTGCCGACGATGCCAACTTACGTTGCAGTGCAACACGTGCTGCACGAGAGCGCGCGTCCATGGTCCAGATTTCGATATGTGAGCGGTGCAGATGCGCTCCTGATCCCATTGGGTAAGATCATGTGCGAGGGGAGCGGATTGGATGGCCGAAGCACCACCCAGCGATATTCATGATTTTAACGGTTACACCCTTCGCTACGGTCATGAAAAGGGGCAGTTCCGCGTCTTCGTATTGTCAGCAATCGGAATCGCATTCAGCGTTGCTGCCTTCTACATGGGCAGCGAAATCCTGCTTGCGCTCGGTGTCGCAGGGCTTGGTACCGCCTATTACTTCTTTCCCCTCATCGAGAGTGAACGGCCACGACTCGGAGCCAATCAGTACGGGGTTTTCATCGAGGGACTTGGGCTGATCGGTTGGCGCTCGATCGAGAAGATCGACACGGTTCACATCGCCGTGCGCACGATGATGACGCACGAATTGCAGATCAAGCTGACACAGCCATTGGCGGAGGCCCTGCTCGCGGATTGGCGGCAGATGCCGATCTACAGGCTTCTTATGCGTCTACCTTGGACGATGAGCCACAATAATACGATCCGTGTAAACCTAGAGCCGTTCGCTGATCCGCCCGATGAAATCGAGCGCACGCTGAAGCGCATGCAGCGGCACTATCGAAGCTGACGGTCAAATGGGAAGTGGGACATCGGATGCCGCGAAGGCACGCTGCTGGCGCGCGGCGACGACATCGAGGTTGAAATCCTCGATCGTGTTATTGAACAACTGGTACCAATTCAGTTTGGCATCAAGGTGCAGGAAGACACCGCCCAGACCGATCGCGGCGCGGTCCATGAAGACGAACTCCCGCGGCACTGTGACTGGACCTTTCTCCTTCAGAACCCTTCGGACGTGCATCATTTCGCGCCGGCCGTATTCTCCTGGCGTTGTGGAGTTGGCGATGGTTCGTTCCCGGTCATCGAGCAACGGTCCGTAGATAAAGCCAGCCCACACCGTCAATCCCTCGATAAGCTCATCACTAAGGCCGCTGAAGCCCCACTCTTCGTACGCAGCAACAATTCTATCGCGGTCTCCGGCCAACAGACCCTGGTACAGGTTGACCACGCCTTGCACGAAGCGCGGCGAGAATGTCCGGATGCAGCCGTAGTCCAACAGGTTGATCCCCGCGGGCCTACCGTCTTCTGAAAATACCGTGTAGTTGCCGAGGTGGGGATCGCCGTGGATGACGCCGTGGTGGCTGAACGGGTACCACCAAGCACGGAACATGGAGCGCGCGATCCGGTTGCGGTCTTCCAGCGAGCCCTGTTTGAAATCGAGCAGTGGTTCGCCATCAAGCCAGGTCATGGTCAGCAAGCGGCCCGTCGATAACTCGGGTATCACTTCCGGCACACGGATCAGCGGTTCGTCTGCGAAGATGCTGGCGTAAAGACTGGTGTGCCGCGCTTCAAGATCATAATCGACCTCCTCACGGAGACGGGAGGAGATCTCAGCGAAGATTTCTTTGGTGTCGATGCCTGGATCCATGCGCGCGTGCAGCTGAAAAACCAGTTTGAGCTGATTGAGATCGGCTTCGACAGCCGATTGCATGTCCGGGTATTGCAGCTTGCAGGCCAGGCGGCGGCCATCGGGATGGACGGCGCGATGCACCTGCCCGAGCGACGCGGAGGCGGCGGACGCGGGCTCGAAGCTCTGGAAACGGCTCTGCCAGTCGCGGCCCAGTTCGGCATTCATACGCCGACGAACAAAAGCTGGACCCATAGGCGGGGCCTGGCTTTGCAACTGGGCAAGCTCGCGGGCGTATTCCTTCGGGAGTGCTTCTGGGATCGTCGAAAGGAGCTGGGCCACCTTCATGATGGGGCCCTTGAGTTCCGCCAAGCGCCAAAGCAAGGTCACGGGCGGACTTGTTGCGATCCTGTTCAATGCCGAGCAGACGTTGCCCGGCATAGCGTGCTGCCACTGCTCCGACGTTCGTGCCGACCCTAGCGTAACGCGAGGCCCGGGCGGTGAAGCGGTTGTCTTCGTTGCTCATGCAGATCTTGCGACTGGAGGGGACCGGGACGTGTTCCGTCAAAGCCTGCCGGATTCATACTGAAGAGTACGCACCAAACGGCCGTTGGATCAAATTATGTTGGCTGAGACGCGCCGCAATGCCGGCCCCCTAACAGCGCGGAATACGCAGCTGCTTAACGGTTTTCTTCATTCAGCATCTCAAAGAACCGCTGCGTACCACCAGGTCGCGATAAATCCACCTCGCTGGCAAAGATCGCGGGGTCGCGATCATACCTGGAGCTGCGACTGTAGTTGCGCTTTGATTTTCTGGAGCTCTTGTGCTTAGCGTGACTGTGCTTGTAGCCCGTTTTGTGAGCTTCGGTGGGAGCCGTCGTAACGACAACTGCCGCTGCTGCTGTAAAGGCAACAACTGTGGCTGTCACAGCTGCGCGCGAAGACGTTTTTAAAAGCATTGAATACCTCGTGTGCATTATCGATTGCTTGCACACGATTTTGCCCTTCTGGCCTTAAGCTTCAACGCACACTCGTGTGAACAGGCGGCGAACGAGCCGCCTGAAGATCATACTAGATCCCTTGGCCTTCGGATTTGCGTTCCAGTTCACGCAAACGCTGATCGGCTTCGGGCCAGTAGGGATGTACCAACATCAATTTGCGATGGGCAGCCAGGGCGCCGGCCTTCTGCCCGGTCTCTTCCAGCATCCTGGAGAGGCCTTCGAGTGCCTTGTAGTGATTGGGATCCAAGGCCAGGACGCGGCGCAGGTCACCCAAGGCTCTTGAGAATTCATTCCTGGAATAGTGCACGACGGCGCGCTGATGCCAGCCCTCGGCATAATCGGGCGCGAGAACGACGACAGCATCTAGGAACCTGAGTGCGAGAGCGTCCTTCTTTTGCGTAAGGGCCGTCGACGCACGCTGAAGTAGGACAGCCACGGTATCTCCGTAGCCAAACAACCAAAGCCGTTCGATCACGCCAGCAATCTCGGTGCCCGTATCCTGGCTCTCCGCGGTGGCCAGTAATGCGTAGAGATTTGAAAGGACCTCGGCGCGTTCGCGCGGCGACTTGGGCAGCTCGGCCAGAACGCGCTTGTGGTAGGGCTTCTCTGGCTTGGCGGCTTCCGCTTTGCGGGGACCGGGTTTTTGCGAGTGAGGCTTATGGGGGCCGGCTTTGGGGGGCTCGGCTTTCTGACCCGGCGTGGGGGCCTGGGCGCCAGCAACGCCGGCAATCGTGACGCACGAGGAAAGTACCGCGACTGCGGTGAAAAACCGGGCGTGTTTAAAGAAGTATGTGGAATTTGTCATGGAGGCAGGTTACGGCCGGCCTGCCTCAACTGTCAAAGCGTCTGACGGCGGCCGGCACATGCCAACCGCCGGTGTCCTGAAACAGGATTAGCCTTGACGCGCCTTGAAGCGACGCTGCGTCTTGTTAATGACGTAGAGCTTGCCCCGGCGGCGAACCAGGCGATTGTCGCGGTGGCGTGAGCGAAGCGACTTCAGCGAATTGCGGACCTTCATGGCGAAACCCGTCAGATTTTGTTGTTGGCTATCCGGGTGGGAAAAACGAAATGCGCGCCGCGTTTCCACGCGACCCGCCACCGTTATATCGCCCCGGTCAGGATCGGGGGAAAAATATGTGGGTGGCGCGTGAAAGTCAACCTTCCGGCTTTACGGCGTTGGTTCCAGCAACTTCGCTGTTAACCGTGGCTTGCGGTTTTCGTCTCCAGGCGGCTTACAAGCCGCGCCACGCGGTGGAAATGTAATGGTCGATGCCGGTGCTGCGCTTGGGCCCTGTATCGACCTGGATGATCGACGAGCGCAGCTCTTCTTCTTCCGCATCAAGGTCTCCAGTGTAAACCGCTGAGGCCGTCTTCTCCTGTTCGCGCGTGTTTTCGCGGATTCCAATCAGTTTACGGAGACGCGCATCGTCCTCAGCCGAGATGTCGATGGCGAGTGCACCGCAGATCGCCTCAATGCCAGCAGTCGAATTTAGATCCGACACATCGGTGGTGACGGTTGTTAAGCCATGTTTCGCTGCAAGCCCGGAATAGTGTTTCTGGCGCGCCTGCATTTCGAGAGCGTGCCAATAGCAGAGCTGGTAATCAGAAAACGTCTCGGCTTGACCTGGCCGCAGCCCCGCGCACAGAGCATCGCTCGGCGACAGATACCATTTGAGAGCTCGACGGGTTCTACCAGGGATATCGTTTAACATCAGCATCGACATCGCTGTCGCCCGCGGGTCCCGGCTCAAGAAAATAATCTTGGGTCGACCGCCGAGTTCCAACAGAGGCTCGATGAATCCCTTCGCAAACAGATGGCTCGTTTCGAGGTAGATCGGTTTGTGGCACTCGGCAATCGCCGGCAACTTTTGATAGAGCCAGAAGTTCTCGGCGAGGGCGGCGTTGTTTTGGGCCCAACGCATGATGAGATGGAAGGAAGGTGCGGGCTCGTGTTGTGATTGAACTTGCTGCAGGCAATCAAGGAGACGCGCCAGGGTTTTGGAGCCGGATCGACCGTTGGTGACACAAAACACGAGCTGCTTTTGCCCGAGCACGCGCTGAGCCGCCGCCATAGCGGCCGGCCTCCGGCCCGCCAATCCTGCAAGTCGGAAACTAAGGTCACATGAAGCCGCTCGAAGCGTGTTTCTCATAAGGATCGCTCGGGATCAGTTCAGTATGGCTTGCACATTAGCAATTTGAGGGTGCGCGGTTTTCTCAACAAATTTCGGAATTGGGACCTCTTACACCATCGATTAGCCGCAACATGATGTCGTGCAACATCGCGTTCTCTTCCGGGCTGAGTTGCTTTGTGAAGTATTCCTGGATCGCCGGACCATAAACCCTCCAGATCTTGCTCTTCATCTCCCGACCGGCTTGCGTAAGGCAGGCATAGGAACCGCGCCGGTCGTTGCTAACACGTTCGCGGCTGACTAGTGCCGCCTTTTCCATACGATCAACGAGCCGCGTGAGGTTGCTGCGCGTGATGACGGCGGCGTCGGACAGCTCATGCATCCTGAGCCGCTGGTCGGGTGCGCGATGCAAAACCCACAAGACCGTATACCAGCTCAGCTCGGGCAAGCCCGACTCTGCGTAGCCGATCCTCGATGTGCGCGACCAGCGAGTCATGGGCGATGAGGAACACCGGCCAAGCCGAAGGTGCCTTGGTCCGTTTCGGCTCACTTTTCCTTGTGCGTGGATTGCTGCCTGCCATTGGCCGGCCTCTCGCTTTCGTGAGTTGCTGTTGAAGGCAATTGCGTCCCATATGATTGCAATTACAATTACTTGTTTTGCGATCATCTCTTTTTGCGTCATACCTTATTAAGGAAATCGTGAGCCGCAACAACCAATTCCTTTCATGCAAAGGGGCTGCGCGCGGGTCGCCGCGCAGACTTCTGGAAGGGCGGTTCCCGCAACTCGAAAATGTCAGCAAACACCGAAACTCAAGGAGTTCAGATCATGAAAGCGAAGTCCCTTATCTCACTGGTCATTGCGGAAGTCATCGGTCTATCCGGGCCAACAATCGCCGGTCCGGAAATCAACACCTCAATGGGCGCCGTTCTGGTTGGTGGGAAGGCGGGCCCCGGTCTTGCCGCGCATGGTTTCGATGTTGTTGCCTATTTCTCCGAGGCGAAGCCTGTTCAAGGCAATGCGAAGTTCGCAGTCGTCCATAACGACGCGACGTATCGCTTTGCATCGCAGGCTCACCTGAACTCCTTCAAGGCAAACCCGGCGAAATACGCGCCGGCTTATGGCGGCTATTGCGCCTACGGCGTCTCGGTCGGAGCCAAGTTCGATGGTGATCCCAGGTACTGGAAGATTGTCGACGGCAATCTCTACTTGAACCTCGACGCGAACATCCAGCAAGCCTGGCTCAAGGACGTTCCGGGAGCGATCAAGAAGGCCAATTCCAACTGGCCGAAGCTCGCCAGCAAACTGACATCGGAAATCTAATGAAACTTGAGCGGCCGGTCACGCCGGTTTGTGGCGTGACCTCGCATGCAACAGAAAGAGATACTTCCATGGACCCCCGGTTCATCACTTGCAAAATCCATGCTTACCTCGATTACCCTGTTGCCTTGAGCCTCATTGTTCTGCCGTTCTCCCTTAACCTAGGCAGTTCCAATCCTTTGGCTCTATGGCTTGCGGTCACCACTGGCATTGCCGCCTTTGTGTTGACGCTGCTAACCCACCATCATCTCGGGATGTTCCGAGTTCTGCCTTACTGGTTCCATCTTGCGGTCGATGGATTGGTCGGGATCGTGTTTCTGGCTGCCCCCTCACTACTTGGCTTCAGCGGTCTCGATGCTTGGTACTACTAGGCCACTGGCGCAGCGGTCATGGTCGCGGTTGCCCTGCATAAGCCAACAACATCAAGCTCAGCAGCGGCAGCTCCTGGCTGATCAGGGACGCTGGCCGACTTCGGCTCCTGCAACAGTCTCGGATGAAACGAGAGGCTTCAGCATAACGGCTTGTCTGCGGAGTCACACGGGCACGTCACAGGGGGCTCCGGCCCTGCGAACATGCGCGAGAGCCGATTCTGATCGGCTACTCGTCGCTGTTTTCCTGACATATCAATCGAACATCCGACCAAAGAAGCCTTTCTTCTCGGCGGGTGCTGTGACTTCTGCGGCGGCCTGTGTCATTACCGTCTGCAGCGTTATATAAGTTGTAAGCTAGGCGTCTTTGACTTCCGGCGTGAAGTCACCCCCGAGGCCTTTTTCGAGTGGCGAAGATATGCTTCTCCGACCGGCTGATAGTGTTCATCCTTGACACCATAATCAACATGCTTGCGGCCGAGGTCTTGCACCGCCGGGATGATCAAATCGACCTGATGCAGCTTACTCACGGCAGTACTGAGCATGCTCATTAGCTTGCTCTTCTGATCGCTCATCTCGTCGGGAAACATCGGCCGCACCTCGGGGGCGATCTCAAACAACCGGTCGTAGAAGATATCGGCCGCCTGCTCGGCGATGGGCTCGACTTTTTTGAAGCTATTCTGGACCAGCTTGACTTGTTCCGGTGTCATTTTTCTTTCCTTCGGCGAATTGGTTCGATCGTCTTTCGTGGAGGTTGCTCGCGGGGCAACCGATCATGCCCTGCGTGGTTAGCCTCAGTTGGTCATAGGGATGCGGATGACGACACCACCCATCACATCGCCGACCTTGAAGTCGGACCTGGGTGTGTCCTTGTGATCGTTGTGGCAGCTGGCGCAAACCTTCGCGACTGCGACATCGGCGTAGACAGCGGTGTAGTACTTCTGACCACCCAGGGTTTCTTCTCCGTAGTAATTTTTGCCTTTGTTTTCCGCGACATACTTGAGGCCGGCTTTTTCGATTTCGGTGCGCGGCGCATTTTGTTTGTTGATGGGCCAAAGCGACAGCAGCGAATAGCTGAACTTATCGGTCTTGTCGGCGACGTGCTCGGCGCCAAAGCGGAACATTTGCGCCGGCAACGGCAATGCCTTGTCGTCGTCAAAGTGCTCAGAGGCCTTGATCACCTTGTCTTTAGCAGCGAGGCGTTGGACGACCTTCTTTGTGTAAACTGTGCGGTCGGCAACCATCACTGAAATCAACATGTCGGCGACGTCCTTATACTCGACACCCTTGGCTGTCACCGTTGCGACGGCCCCACCGCAAAGGATGCAGCCTCCGGCAACTGCGCCCGCAATAAGTGTCTTGGAAAATTTCAGCATGAATTCATCTCCTTCGGGTTTTTGATCGGAATCTTCACGCGCGACGTCATTTCGACCCTCGTTGCTTGACGCGCTTTATGACCCAATCGATGCTTTCGATGTGGGCTGAGGGGCGCCCATCGAAATTGCGTTTGACGAGATCCTTGTCGGCGAGGGCATCGATGGAAAAACCAAGCCCGTGGCAATTCATGCAGACACCGCGGATCATCTTTTCGTTCGGCCGGAGGTTGGCGTTCTGGTTGTGATTGGCGACCAGAAACTCCTCGTAACCGCTCTCGTCTTCCATCCAGGCGCGAGGCATGTGGCAGGTCGCACAGCTGACGCCGCTGCCCTTGGCACCGGCACCGGATATTTCCGCCTTCCACAGTTGGTGATGCGGGGAGCCTTCGTAGGCCTTGGTATGCTCGTCGGCATGGCACGCCCTGCACGAGTTGATTTGGGCCTTTGCCGTATTGAAGCCGTGTGCGCCGTGACAACTCGTACAGGTCAGCTCCGCGTGTGCGACCTTGGACTGCATCGGCGCGCGCGCGAGTTGCGGCCGCATCGGCGTCAGGGGTTTGTTGCGAAAGAGCCCATAGAGCCCCTCGATCTCACTCAGCATGTTGTCCGCCAGCCGCATGCCATGCTTGCCCTGCAGCCAGGTTGCGGATTCCATGCTGTGGCAAGTTGCGCCGACTTTATGATCGGGTTTTGCGACCCAGTTGGCAGCGGTCGCTTCGGCTGACTTCTGGTCGGGCGCGTGGCATCCTGAACAGTTGACGCCGGCAGCAGCATGCGATGTCGCCAGCCATTCGGGCATCACTTCCGGGCCACCTTTGTGTGCTGCCGGAGCATCCGCCATTGAGGCAACGGTTAGCGGTTTACCGGCGGCTTCTATTTCGATTTTTTCCGCGTTGAGCTTAACGACAGGATCGCCTTTGACCTGCGGCTCACCAGCGTGCTTTTCGAGGAAGTCCTCATAGAGCGCCCGATTGTCATGATAGTTGTGGCAGCCGGCTGTCGCACAGGTGTTGAAGGCCAGCCCATCATGGCTTGAGCGGTTCTTGCCGACATCGTGATGGCACAGCGCGCAGTAATCGGTCGGCAGCGTTACGCCCACTGTGTTGGTGATATTGGGGCGATGCTCGGTATGGCAGGTGATGCACTTGTTGGCCGCCAGCTTGTCGAGACGGTCGGCATTCCTGGGATCACGAAACTTCTTGAGCGGATGCGAATCCTTCGACGCTTTTAATTCAGCGGCATGGCAACCCTGGCAGGTCTTCTCGATCGCGTCCGAACCCGCAAACGCGGATGAGTGGCAGGCCCCGCAGGCCAATTCGATTTGATAATGACCGCTTGTCGTTTCGCCGATGAGAAGCGTCGCGCGAGTGGGACCGCCATAAAGCATGCCGGTCAACATGACGGCCCCGCCGATGAGCGTGGCTGTCAGCCACAGAAACCAGAGTTTCGCGGTTCTGCTCATGTCCGGCCTCAATAGAAGTAGACGGTGAGAATGTGCGCGGCGAGAAGCAGCGGAAACGGCCAGAACGCGACAAGATGCATCCAGAACGATGCCATCTTGAGCCGCGCCGCCGGTTTGGGAGATTGAAAGATTCGGTGTTCGAATGCCGTCGCCAGACCAGCAAGCGCTCCGGCAAAACCGAGGCCGAGGAAGGCCAGCATCAGCCACATATTGAGATTGGAACCGAGCCGGAAACCAGTATGCGCGAAGAGCGCCACGAGGGCGACGATGCCCACGACGATGTGAAAGACCCGCCATCCTGCAAAGTCGCCGAGACGCAACCAAGAGATGCGTTTGCGAAGCGAGAGGATCGCAGCCAGAGCGGATAGAGCCAGGAGCGTGTAGCCGCTGACCTGCTTCACGTAGCTGTCCAGGAACAAAGTATCGGCGAGACCGCGCGCCTCGATTTCCGAGGCCGTCGGAACAATCGGCCAGAGCGCGATCACCAAAGCTGCGAGGGCCGCCAGAACCGACAAGGCGGAGATCGCCACCCACGCCTTGGCCGGCTCACGGGGTGCGGGCGCCGCAAGCAATTCGCCGATGTGGATCTTGCAGCTCCCGCAGACCGTTGATGCGCCGGTTTCGCGCTTCACGTCATCCAAGGTGATCGCGCCGAGGGAGATACAGTCTCCGATCTGGCCACGACTCACACCCGTGCAGTTGCAAACTGTCGCCGCGCGAGGCCAGTCCTTGACGCTTTCTGGTTCGCTCTTTGGCCAAACGCGACCTTTCGAATGGAACCTCCGCAACAGCCAGGGGAATATGGGGGAACGTGCTTTTACCGCCTCCTGCAGACGACTGAGCTCGACCCAAACGCCGAGTGCGATGGCGCCAATTAGCCGTCCGCGTTTAAAGACCAACCGCCGATAGATCGAGCCGTCTTCGTTCTCATATGCGACGGCGTTGACGTCGCGGCGCTGCTCAAGCTGCTCAACGTCCCCCATGCTGAAAACATCGGTTCCGATGATTTTGAGCTTGGTCGCCGGCACCGATCCCGAATAGCTGTCGCTGCTCCCGGCTATGTGCCCCGCGGCGGCAACAGCCTGCTCGAACCCTGGCCCGACGAGGCCATAAATGTGCCCATCGAATTCGGCGCACTCTCCAACTGCATAAATGTCCGGATCGCTGGTCTGCAACGTCGGGCCAACTTTGATGCCGCGTCCGACCGAGAGACCGACATCACGCGCCAGCTCGATGTTCGGTCGGATCCCTGTGCAGATGATGACGGTGTCACAATCGAGGTGCTCGTCGCCCGCCAACGTCACGCTTTGCAGCCGGCTGTCTCCTGAAAACTCGGCAACCCGCGATCCTACGAGAATACGCACACCCATCCGCTCAATCGCCGCACCGAGCAATTCTCCGGCGCGCGCATCAAGCTGGCGAACCATGAGGTGTGCTTCATGCTCAACCACCCACGTCTCAACGCCGCGGTCCTTCATTCCACGCGCGGCTTCCAAACCGAGAAGGCCACCGCCGACAACGACACAACGGCGCGAGCGGAACGAACGCGCCACCAGCTTCTCAACGTCATCGAAATTCCGGAATGTGTAGATGCCTGGCAGATCAACGCCCGGGATCGGAGGGACGTGAGCGCGCGAGCCCATGGCCAACACGAGCTTGCTCTAGCACCACGTGCGGCCGAGTTTCGTCGTGACGGTCTTCTCCGCTCGATCGATGTCGATGATGCTGTTGTCGGAGTAGAGGGCGACCTTGCCGGGCCCAGGAAACTGGTGCGGCTGCGTGACCTGCCCGAGTTGTACGTCTCCGGAAAGCAACGGAGTGAGCTTGACGCGATTGTAGGGCTTCCAGCGTTCCGCGTTGAAAAGAATTGCTTTGCATCCGCTGCGCGCGAGTTCCTGCGCTACGCGTATTCCAGACGGTCCGCCGCCAACAATGACGACCGGCGCGTCGTTAATTTGTGTCTGAGCCTCTGCTGCAATCGGCGGCAAAGAATTTATCTTTCGCGCCGAGGCGATGCTGTGGGGTCGGAGGTTCAGATTCATGCTGACCCTCCCCCGAAACCAACGTCAGCATTTTTGCTCAGCCGAATGTCCGGCACAGCGCGCTCCAATCAATTTCATGGTCCCCTGTGCCGATCGCAAATGACGAGCGGCGGTCCAAGCAGCTCTCTGCTTGAAGCGGGACTTCGGATTGGCGGCGTTGCCGGTTGTGGGACCCAGCGTTGGGTCGCGTGTTCGTGCTGGAAGTGACGCAGTCGCGAACGGCCATCACGACGCGAAAACTGTGCCAACGCAGATGCAGAAATTAATCGCTGCAAAATCAAAATGTTGGCCAGACGTCTGTCGGTGGCAAAAATTTGTGCATCGCAAAAATCATAGGCAAATGCGCGCAGCAGATGACGTTATGTTGAGCGAAGGCATTATTTTTCTTCTTCTTATGGCCCAGGCTTCACTACCGTCGCCAATCCGACAGAGGCCACCCTGAGATGGCACGCAAGATTGCATGGCTCGGATTGAGGGACCCAACTTCATTGAAGGGCGATAAGCGGGTTGGTCACGCCGAACTTTAGGCGCCCACTTCACTTTATCGGCGGGCACCAACCGGCGCGGGGCGGGCTTCTGCTCAGAATTGTAAGCACGACGTTACAAGTCTTGAATTGCCGCGGTAAATTTGACATTGCCAGACCCTATACCTAGGTTCCCACCTGTGATTGCTTGGGCCCCACATGAAATGGGAGCTTTCAAGTTTCGATTGGCACCTGAGCAGCAAAAGTAATAGGCGTAGGGGCATTTCTGAGCCCGTAAAAAAGGCTCTGATCAAATCCATCATGTGTGGTCTTTGCGGCGAAGTTCACTTCGATAACGCGGCTGCGTCTTTATCGAATGTTTCTACAATGACTGAAGTCATGCGACCGCGCGGTCCTGACGGCGGGGGAGCGGTTGCGCGCGAGCGGATTGCATTCGGCCACCGGCGTCTGCGGATTATCGATCTGTCCGAGCAGGGCCACCAGCCGATGGTCGACCCCGTGCTCGGCCTGACGCTTGCTTTCAACGGCTGCATCTATAATTACGCAGAACTGCGCGGCGAGCTGGAAGCGGCAGGCCACCGGTTCTTCTCGCACTCCGATACCGAAGTGATCGCCAAGGCCTACGCGACGTGGGGCACAGCGTGCGTCGAGCGCTTCAACGGAATGTTCGCCTTCGCTATAACCGAGCATGCCAGCGGCAGGCTTATTCTGGCGCGCGACCGCCTCGGTATCAAACCGCTCTATCTTGCTCCAATCCGCGGCGGCAAGGGCCTGCGTTTCGCGTCGTCCCTGCCGGCGTTGACGGCGGTCGGTGACCTCGACACAAGCGTCGATCCCGTAGCGCTGCACCATTACATGAGCTGGCACGCGGTCGTGCCGGCGCCGTTCACGATGGTCAAAGGTGTCCGTAAACTGCCCCCGGCGACGATCGCGGTGATTGAGGCAGACGGCCGGCGCACCGACACTGTCTATTGGGATCCACCGTTTTCGCGCCAACCCGGCGACGCTGCGCTCAGCGCGGCCGACTGGGAGGATGCTGTGCACGACGCGCTGCGCATGGCGGTAAAGCGTCGTATGGTGGCTGATGTGCCGGTCGGCGTACTGCTCTCGGGCGGCGTCGATTCCAGCCTTATTGTCGGACTGCTCGCCGAGGCCGGACAGGAGAGCCTCAACACATTCTCCGTGGGATTCGATTCCGTCGATGACGACGAAGGTGATGAATTTCGCTACTCCGACCTTATCGCCGAGCGCTTCGCCACGCGGCACCACAAGATCCCGGTCAGCTCGGAACGTATGATGTCGGCGATGCCCGACGTTATCGCCGCCATGTCGGAACCGATGGTCAGCCATGACAACGTCGGCTTCTTTCTGCTGTCGGAAGAGGTTTCCAAGCACGTCAAGGTGGTTCAATCAGGCCAGGGCGCGGACGAGATTTTTGCCGGCTATCACTGGTATCCGCCGCTGTCCCATACCAACGATGCGGTTGAAGATTACACCAAGGCATTCTTTGATCGCGATCAGAACGAATATCGCGAGGCGGTCGCACCTGGCTACCACGGCGATGACCATAGCCGCCGATTTGTCGAGGCCCACTTCGCCACTCCGGGAGCGGACACACCGGTGGATCGCGCGTTGCGTCTTGATAGCCGCATTATGTTGACCGACGACCCAGTGAAGCGAGTCGACAACATGACCATGGCCTGGGGACTGGAAGCCCGTGTCCCGTTCCTCGACCACGAGGTCGTCGAGTTGGCCGCGCGCATCCCGCCGGACCTAAAACTCGCCGACGGTGGCAAGGGAGTTTTAAAAACGGTCGCCCGAAAGGTGATCCCGAGCGAAGTGATCGACCGGCCGAAGGGGTATTTCCCGGTGCCGGCTCTGAAATACCTTGAAGGTACCGTTCTGGAATGGGTGCGTGATGCGGTGACCAATCGCGCCGCCCGTGAACGCGGTCTATTTAATACCGGCTATCTGGACACCCTGCTGGCAGACCCGAAGGGCCATATAACGCCACTGCGCGGGTCAAAGCTCTGGCAGGTCGCACTGCTTGAACTCTGGTTACAACGCCACTGTCCCTAACAAGGGCAAAGATTGATCGTTACAGCGCACCGACTGCTCAATAAGACGGCACCACGGAGGTGACAATGAGCACAGGACGAACAGCCCTCGAACCGGGCGATCTGACAGAAATGGCGTCGCTCAAGCATTGGGGCGATCTGCCGGACAGGGTACGGGCTGCCCACCTCCGCGAAGGTGTTGCGATTGATTGTGGCTGGGGACGGCTGCTGTTCGGCCAAACTTTTTCCGACGCGGATGATCTCGCCGACGCACTGCAGCGCGAACACGACGGCCAGCGCGACGTCGCGCTCTACGTTCGTGATCCTCATGTCGTGCTGTCGCGTGCTCCGCACGCCTTGTTCCTGGATCCGTCTCATACGTTCCGTCTCAATCTCGAGGCTAACGATCTGGGCATTCCGATTAAGAACGGCGTCGAGATCCGTGAGGCGCACGCCGACGATCAAACTGCCGTCAATACGATCTACCTAGCGCGCAACATGGTGCCGCTGTCTGATGGTTACATCGCCGCCAAGGAAGATGATCCAGCGGTCACGATCCTAGTGGCGCAAGAGCGGGCAAGTCGGGCGATCCTCGGCGTGGTGATGGGCGTCGACCATAAGGCTGCATTTGCTGATCCCGATAATGGAGCCAGTCTGTGGGCGCTGGCTGTCGACACCCAGGCCAAGCTGCCGGGCGTAGGACGCAAGCTGGTGGAGGCGTTGGCGCGGCACTTCCAAAAGAACCGACGCAGCTTCATGGACCTATCGGTGATTCACGATAACCGAGAGGCGATCGCGCTATACAACAAACTCGGCTTCGCCCAGATCCCGGTTTACTGCGTCAAGAAGAAGAACCCCGTAAATGAAAAGCTCTATATCGGGCCGGCTTCCGAGGAGATCCTCAATCCGTACGCCCAGATTATCGTCGACGAGGCCCGACGGAGGGGGGTTACCGTCGAGATCGAGGACCGGGCAGCTGGTGTTTTCAGCCTATCGCTTGGCGGGCGCTTAGTTTCTTGCCGCGAATCTCTTTCGGACCTGACAAGCGGCGTCGCGATGAGTTGTTGCGATGACAAGACACTCACTCACCGCCTATTGGCGCGTGCCGGCCTCAAAGTTCCGGCGCAGGAAACTGTTGCGAGGGACGAGGACGCCCTCGACTTTCTCAAGGCGCATACCCGGATCGTTGTCAAACCGGCTCGCGGTGAGCAGGGCCGCGGCGTGTTCGTCGACCTAACATCGAAGAAGAAGGTCCTTGCAGCTGTAAAGCAGGCCTGCGCCGTTTCCGATCAGGTGCTGGTCGAGGAGTACGTTACCGGCCGCGACTTGCGGATTATCGTGATCGGCGGCGAGGTGGTGGCTGCTGCCATCCGTAAACCGGCGGCGATCGTTGGCGACGGCGTCTACACCATCATCGAACTGATCGACAAGCAGTCACGCCGCCGTGCCGCCGCCACGCGTGGCGAGAGCATGATCCCGTTCGACGAGGAAACAGAGCGCGCGGTCCTTGGCGCCGGCTATCAGTTGCTCGATGTGTTGCCGGCGGATACTGAGCTAGAGGTTCGCAAGACCGCCAATCTGCACACCGGCGGCACCATGCAAGACGTTACCGGGGAATTGCATCCAAAGCTCGCGCAAGCTGCCTGTGAGGCTGCGCGCGTACTCAATATGCCGGTTGTCGGATTGGATCTGATCGTCAAGGCGCCGAATAAAGCGCATTACCGTTTCATTGAAGCAAACGAACGCCCAGGGTTGGCGAACCACGAGCCAGCGCCGACTGCTGAGAAATTCATTGACCTGCTATTCCCGGAAACGCGAGCAAGTAGTAGTGGGCCCACCAATGCCTAAGACGAATAGACGGTGGGAGCACATGAAGGATCTCGAGATCGATGCCGATTATCTGTGCCGTATTTTAAAAGACCTTCTCGATATCCCGAGCCCGGCGGGGATGACCGATCAAGCCGTTGGCTATGTCTGTCACGAGTTGGAGCGCCTCGGGATCCCGTTTGAGCTTACCCGTCTCGGTGCTATCCGGGCCGACCTCAAGGGCCTCCAGGCGACGCCAGACCGCGCCATCGTCTCCCACGTCGACACACTCGGCGCCGTTATCAAGGGCTTTCATGCCGCCAATGATTGGCCGAAGCTGTCGCCCATCGGCCATTGGTCGGCGCGTTTCGCCGAGGGCGCCCGGGTGACCGTGTTCTCCGATAACGATGTGCGCACAACCGGCACCATCTTGCCGCTGAAGGCCTCCGGTCACACCTATGGTGACGAGATCGATACGCAGCCCGCGGCCTGGTCCAACTTGGAACTCAGGCTCGACGCGCGCGTGACCAGCGAGGATGACATCCGCGCACTGGGCGTCCACGTGGGCGACATCGTCGCCGTACACCCAGAGCCTATTTTCACCGACACCGGGTTCATCACTTCGCGCCATCTGGACGACAAGGCAGGCGTGGCGGCTGTTCTTGCCGCGACAAAGGCCTTGCGTGATCACGATGTACCGCTGCCGATGGACTGTCACCTACTGTTCACGATTGCCGAAGAAGTCGGCAGGGGTGCCTCGCACATCCTGTATGGCGACGTGGCCGAGATGGTGTCCGTCGACAACGGTACGATCGCTTCGGTTCAATACACCTGCGATTTCGGCGTCACGATTGCAATGCAGGAACTCAACGGGACCGTTTGACTGGCACCTCACGAGGAGCCTGCTCGGCCTTTGTAAGCGCTTCGACATCGAGCACAGCCGAGACGTGTTCAACCACTACCGCAGTGATGCGGCGGCCGCACTGGAAGCGGGCAACGACATTCGTACCGCGCTGGTCTGCTTCGGGCTCGACGCCTCTCACGGCTACGAGCGCGTTCATCTGGATTCCCTCGTCGCGCTGGCCCGCCTACTGGTCCTCTACGCTCAAAGCCCGGCATTGTTTGCCCGCGACAGGGATTTACTAGGTCCCGTCGGAGACTTGCCACCCGCTGAGGACGATATTGCGTAAGACGTCCGCTTATTGATGGCCACTAGCTGACGTCCACCGCCGTAGTGCACGCCGGGTTAAAAAGCAGAAACGCTCGGAGCGTCAGTGAGCCAGCTTCTCGCCCGAAATGTAGTTTTCGAGTTGCGCAATGATGAAGCTCTGATCGTCGATAATGCTCTTCACAATATCGCCGATGGAAATGATTCCGATGACTTTGCCGCGCTCCAGCACAGGCAAGTGACGCACACGCTTGTGGGTCATCAGGTCCATGCATTCATCGACCGTCTGCTCCGGCCGCGCGCACACCACTGAGCGACTCATAATCTCGCCGACGAGAGTCTGCGGCGAAGTTTTACCCTTCAGGACGATGTTCCTGGCGTAATGCCGCTCGGTGATGATACCGACCAGCTTGTCACCCTGCATGACGAGCAAGGAGCCAATGTCCTTTTCAGCCATGAGGCTTACGGCTTCATAGACACTTTGTGTGTGCCGAACCGTCCAAACCTCGTGACCCTTAACGTTGATCAATTGTTTTGCATTAAGCACTTGGGGTACCTCCGCATTTTCGAACTCCCCCTGTCAGCCTACGGCATCGCGAAGCTGACAATTCTCCAGCCACCGCAACTTCGGACCTTATGTAATTATAGCGCAATAAGTTGGCCATGTCGCGAATATAAGGACGACTGGTTGCGCCGCAGGCCCTTTCTATACTGCTTTGATGAGGCATGGATATTTGGGGTCTCCCGAGCTGGAGGTCGCGTATTTCGCCGGCCGAGACGGGCTGAGATCGAGACGAAATCCTCAAACCGCAACTGAGAGACGACGCGAGAAGCGGCCAAGGTGTGCTCTCGAAGCTGCTGAGCGAACGGGCCGACTGCACTGCGCGGCTCACCCTTAACCTTGTTGCCGAGAAGCATGGCTTCGATTCAGCTTGCGCTTACCGTAAGCTTTGCGGCGAGACGGGCGCAACGGAGTACGATCATGGATATCTCGAAGCCGGAGCGCAGCCCGACAGTCCGGCAGCGTTTGTTCGAGATCCTCGAGCACGGTCGCCGGCGCGATGTTGCCTCACGAATTATCGATGGCTTTCTCGTCGTCCTCGTCGTGACCAACGTGGCCGTTGTGATTGCGCAGTCCGTACCGGAGGTCGCTGCCGAATACGGCACGTCGCTTTACGTATTCGATCGTCTCTGCGTCATCGTCTTCGCGATTGAATATGCGGCCCGGATATGGGTTGCGCCTGAGCATCCTATGCTGCGCGGAAATAGCCCCCTGATGGCCCGCCTCCGGTTTGCGGGGACGCCGTTGATGATCATCGACGCGCTGGCGTTGGTCCCATGGCTTCTTGAGCTGCTGTTTCCGCAAAGCACTTTGGTCCCCCTCACCCGGCTTGTTCGCCTGTTAAAGCTAGCGCGCTATTCCCCGGCTATCGCCACGATCGGACGTGTCATCGTTTCCGAGCGCCGAGCGCTGATGGCCTGCGTCATCATTCTGAGCGGCGTCCTGCTCACTGCCGCTGCGTTGATGCTGGCCATCGAAGGCCACAAGCAGCCGGAACGGTTAGGCGATATGTCGAAGACGATGTGGTGGGCTGCTGCGATGCTTGCCAAAATCGGCGGCGGGGAAACCGAGCCCGTGACTGCGCTCGGGCGCATCGTTTCAGCGATCACGGTTATGCTCGGGATCTTTTGTTTCGCTCTTCCCGTCGCCATCATTGGGCGTGGCTTCTATGAGGAGATACGACGACGAGATTTCGTGATCACCTTCGCCATGGTTGCCCGTGTGCCGCTTTTTTCAAAACTCGATGCGTCCGCGATCGCCGATCTCGTCAGTATCTTGAGGGCTCGCACGGTCACACCGGGCACGACACTCATGCGACAGGGAGATCGAGGCGACGCCATGTATTTCATCGCCAGCGGCAGCGTCGAAGTCTCAAGCCCGACCCTCTCCGTGCACCTCTCGGAAGGAGACTTCTTCGGCGAAATGGCGCTTTTGTCTAAGGAACCGAGAGCAGCCACTGTAACGGCTGAGACCTCAGCCGATCTGCTGGTGCTGGAAGTCGATGACTTTCTTCGCTTGCTCGACCGGTTGCCGGCTTTCAAGGAGCACATCGAGCAAGTCGCAATTGAGCGCCAACATGGCAAGCTGAAGGGTTCCTAAGCTCACTGTGTGAGCGTCTTGAGTGGCAGCGTTCTCAAATTCTGCAACCCGATCTCGCGGTGGACGCAAACGGCAGCTCAAGGATGCAGTGCAACGTGGCGAGGGCAGCGCGGACTCCACCCCAGCTGATCACGAACATATTCCTTTATGGTGATTGAAGCTTTGACCAGCGTGCCCACGCAGTAGATGCGGAGGTCGCGGATCATGAACGCGTTTTGGTCGCTATCGCGGCGGAGTTTCTTATCGGCAACGGCGGCAGCAGCCATGACCACGTTTGCGGCTCCTTACAGCCTTGCGGCAGGGGCTCGGGTCGACCGGCGCGCGCCAGCATGGGACATTCAGCGAGTGGATCAATGCGGACCCTGGCAACGTTGACTCGCTGAGCGGTAAGGTCATCGTCATCGACTTCTTTCAACTCTGGTGCCCGGGTTGCAACAAGTTCTCAGGTCCTCTGCTGACCCATTGGCAGCAAAAGTTCGCGGACAGCATTGCAGATGGTCAGCTTATCTTGATGAAGATCCATACGGTCTTCGAGGGGCACAGCTACCAAACCCTCAGACGCTTGAAGAGCTATATTCGAGAGAAGAAGATCGATCTTCCCGTTGGCGTCGATCGACATGCTGACGGCGAGCGCTTGCCGGAGACGATGCGTCGCTACCGCACCCGCGGTACGCCAGAAATCGCAATCATCGACCGCGACGGGATTATCCAGTTCCAGGAGTTCGGATAATTTGAGCCAGAGCCGGTCGAGGCGATGATTTAATCGATGCTCGTGCCAACGCGCGCTTGAGTTTCTCGATGCCGTAAAGCACGACCTGACGCTTGTCGTGAAAGACGTAGGCGAGCTGATGCGGAGCGTATAACCCACGGAAAGATCTAACGTCGGACAATGGAGTGGGGACTCGAAACCCCGCGTTCTACCCCTGCTTAGATTGTTCTCATAATATATTGAATCTGAGGAACAACACTCAACAAACCGTAATCTAAAGAATTTTCTGGTGGGCACTACTGGGATCGAACCAGTGACCCCTACCATGTCAAGGTAGTGCTCTACCGCTGAGCTAAGCGCCCTCTCCAGAAATCCCGTCATCGGCCCGTGCATCCGTCGCGGTACGGGTTCACGGTCGACCGACCGAGAACATGAACGGGCAAACAGGAAGTAGTCGTTTACTCAAGCTGCCCGGAGAACGCAAGGACGTTGTTGGCCGATTGGCAGCTGTCGGTGGCCGGCTGCCGGCCACCCTATTGCTTGATCGCGATTGTTGGCGGTTGATCCTACTTAGAGGAACGCGCCGAGGTGATCTGCTGATCACTTTCGTCGATGATGGGGATCTTAAAATCCAAAAGCACCTGGTCGATGTCACCTTGGCGCTTCTTGATAATTTCGTTCAATTCCCGCTTCCACTGGGTATCGGACTGACGCACACCCATAGTAATGCGGAACGCCATTGGCGGAGTTCGGCCTTCCTTCAACAGCGGCACGACGGTCATGTCGTCTTGACCGTTCTGGTTGGAGAAATAGCCGGCATTCGGCCCCCAGAGGATGCCGACATCGATGTTGCCAGAGCGAAGATCTTTAAGCATGTTCTCGGTCGGTGAAAAATAACGCCGATCAACAAACAGCTGGTATGGCTTGGCGTTGACCATCAACCCAACTCGGTTGAGTATCGTTGCCGGTGGCGTTCCGGCCACAACGCCAATGCGCTTGTCCCTCAGGCGATCATCCGACAGCTCCGTGACGCCTTCGAGTTCACCGCCTTTTTTGTAAACCAGGGCATAAGCAGATCGATAATAGTGGTTCGTATTGAGCACCATCTCATCGCCTTGCGCGTATCCAATCACGATGTCGCAAGCCTTTGCGAACAGCGTGCGGCGGACGAATCCGGTGGCTTGAGGAAACCAAGTGTACTCGACGGGTATGCCGCCTAATTCATCGGCGATGATATTAGCTATTTTGTTTTCAAAACCGGGCTTGTCGGGGTCGTCGCTTGAAAACGGTACATTGGCCGGATCGGCGCAGACGCGAAGGACGCGTCGATTAACCAGATCAGCAAGGGCCCCTTCGGCCGCCTCGGCGGCAACGCCGCCGAGAACGGTGAGTGCGAACGCTAGGGCGAACGCCGCACGTGAACTAGCCTTCAAAGCAAACATCTTCAGCCTCGCCTAGAGCCTTCGGCTTAGATTCTTTGCCCTTCGGGCGACCCCGTGGAATGACCTCGTCGGATCGGCCCTTCAAATACACGTAAATGCCGTCGAGGTAGCACATTACGTTTTTGTTGTCGCCCAGAGCAGGCATGACGGAGTTGGCACCACCGGGCTGATGAACGATGCGACCGCTGGCCACAACCGCCACGAAGTCCTCATAGCTCATCGTTTTGAGTGAATTGGTCAAGGCCGGTGCATAGGTCGATCCGACACCCTCAGGCCCATGGCAAACGTGGCATTCAGAGTGGTAGCGCTGAAAACCACGATAGGAGAGAAAGTCGATTTTTCCGTTATCCTGCACGTGGTAGGTTGGCGCACCCGACTCGAGGAACCATTTACCTTCGTCGGGATCAAACTCGGCACCTTCTCCGGCGACAAGGGCGCCTTTGTCGGTCTTGACTGGACCAGCCCAAATAGTCGGTGCCGAAGATATCAGCATACCACCCGCAATCACCGCGGCTGCCGATAATAACTTGAAAGTCATCGTTACGCGTCTCCCTCCATCAGGATTTTTCTTAGCAAAGGCTTTTCTACGTTCCCACACACACAATTAGTGTCACAAAGCTTAATGTCCATGCCATGGCGCTTCTGATGACGCCTGATCATAGCTTGGCGGCTTTTTTTACAGCCAGTTACAACGTGCCTCAGCTTATCGCCGTTGGCTAGCGCTTTGCGACAATTCAATAATTAAACGCGGCGCAAAGATTTTCGGTTCAATCGGAAACGCTTTTGAGCAACGCCAGACTTTCTTATCATCCCGGGTCTAAAAAAAAAGCCGGCGCAGGTCTCCCCGCGCCGGCCCTTTATTGATCGCGTTTCGCTTATGGCAGCGAGAAGACCGTCAGAGTTCCACCGAGAGCGGTGTAGTTCTTCAGGCCAGCGTAGCCACCAACAGCACCCAGACCATCGGTCGGGTTGGTGAGGCCAGCTGCTAGACCAATGCCGGCCCAGCCGCCAACACCCGAAAGGATGGAGACGTACTGTTTGCCTTTGTGCGCATAGGTCATGACGTTGCCGATGATACCGGATGGTGTACGGAACTTGTAGAGTTCCTCACCGGTCTTCTCGTCAACGGCTTTGAGGTAACCTTCCAGTGTGCCGTAGAAAACGATACCACCAGCGGTTGCCAAAGCACCCGACCATACCGAGAACGGCTCAGGCTTCGACCAAACGATCTCACCTTTACCAGCGTCCCAAGCGATGAAGTTACCCATGCCACCGTGGCTGTTTGGAGCTGGGAACATCGACAGCGTTGCACCAACATAAGGCTGGCCAGCTGTGTAGGACACGCGGAATGGTTCGTAGTCCATGCAGACGTGGTTGGTTGGGACATAGAACAGGCCGGTACGCGGCGAGAAGGAAGCAGGCTGCTGGTCCTTCGTGCCAAGAGCGGCCGGGCAGATGCCCTGCGTATTTACGTCTGGACCGTTCTTCGCGGTCGAATATTTGTCGACGACGTACGGACGGCCATAGTTCGGCTTGGACTTGTCGAACTCGACGCCAGTGGTCCAGTTGACGGTTGGGTCATACTTCTCGGCAACGAGAAGCTCACCGGTGACGCGGTCGAGCGTGTAGCCAAGACCGTTACGGTCGAAGTGGACAAGAACCTTACGCTTCTTACCCTTCACGTCGATGTCAGCGAGGAGCATCTCGTTGATACCGTCGTAGTCCCACTCGTCGAACGGGGTCATCTGGTACACCCACTTCGCCATGCCGGTGTCGGCATCACGAGCCCAAATGGTCATGGACCACTTGTTGTCGCCCGGGCGCTGAGCCGGGTTCCAGGTCGAGGGGTTGCCAGAACCGTAGAAGACAAGGTTGGTGTCCGGATCATAGGAGTACCAGCCCCAGGTGGTGCCGCCACCGATCTTCCACTGATCACCCTGCCAGGTTTTCAGCGAGGAGTCCTTGCCGACCGGCTTGCCGAGCGCCATGGTCTTCTCAGGATCCACGAGCATGTGATCGTCTGGGCCTGCCGAGTGACCGCGCCAGACTTGCTTACCGGTGTTTATGTCGTAAGCGGTGACATGACCGAGAACGCCAAATTCACCACCGGAGATACCGACGATAACCTTGTCGTTTACGGGCATAACCGTCGCCGTGTTGGTTTCACCGCGCTTCGGATCGCCGTTCTTGACCTTCCAGATTTCCTTACCGGTCTTGCCGTCGAGAGCGACAACAGTCGTATCGGCCTGGTGAAGGAAGATCTTGCCATCAGCGTATGCGAGACCGCGGTTTACGGTGTCGCAGCACATCACTGGAATAACCGAAGGATCTTGCTTCGGCTCATACTTCCAGAGAATGCGGCCCGGCTCGTTCAGGTCGAGCGCGAATACGTTGTTGGGGAACGGTGTGTGCAGATACATGGTGTCGCCGATAACGAGAGGCGAACCTTCGTGACCGCGCAGAACACCCGTCGAGAACGTCCAAGCGACTTTAAGGTCCTTGACGTTGCCGGCGTTGATCTGATCGAGCTTGGAATACCGCTGGTTTGTGTAGTCACCAGTTTGTAGGACCCACTGGTCCGCATTCGAAGTCTGCTTGATGACGTCTTTGTTGGCCATGGCTGGCGAAACAACGACGGCAGCTAGCAGCGCACCTGTCAGTGCACTTTTGCGCATTGCGCTTCCTCCTTGTGAGATCTTGCCACGCTTGCAAGCGACAGCAACGCCAGCGTGTCACAGTCCTTAGGCTCGTCGGCTTATGAACCGATCTTTTCAAACCACGAACTTTCGATGCGAACGCGCGGTTTTCATCCGAGCGCCTGAAGTCGTTTGCTGTCTGTCCGAGAGATTGCACTTTTTGTCGCGGTTCGCAAGACCACATGAAGAATTTACAGCCAAAATCGGGAAAAAATCCTAATCGAATGAGACTGCCCCAGGGGGCATACATGAGCATCATGGACAAGCACGCGTTGCAAACGGAGCGTTCGCAGGCGGTCATATAGTGAGAAGCGCGCACCAGGAAATGGTATCCGCCCGGTCAGCTGGAGCTGTAAAGCATTGAAAAAAAATAATCTTTCCTCAGCTCCGCCCGCAGATCTGTTAACGCGACGAGCAGCTTGCAAATCACTTGGGCTGCTGGCGTGCGCACTGAGCCTGCCGCCGATGATCGCGAGCCGGGCAAGAGCTGAACATCCGCGCGACGAGCTCCACCAAATTGCTGACGGTATCTTTGTACATGTGGGAGGACACGAACTTCCCAATTCAAATAACCATGGCGATACTTCAAATGCCGGCTTCATTATCGGTGACGACGCCGTCGCCGTGATCGATACCGGCGGCAGCTATCTCGCCGGCACTGCGCTCCGAGACGCCATCAAAGCAATGACGGCGAAACCCATCCGCTACGTGATCAACACCCATATGCACCCCGATCATGTGCTGGGTAACAGCGCCTTCAAGTCAGACCAGCCGCGCTTCATCGCGCACGGTAAAATGGCCCGCGCCCTGCAAGCGCGTGGCGCGCGCTATCTCGAAACGGCGCAAAACGCCATGGGGCAAGAGGCTTTCCGCGGCACCGAGATCGTACTGCCGACCGAAGGCGTCTCGGACGTGACGACCCTCGACCTAGGTGGACGTAAGCTCAAACTCGTTGCGATGCCGACCGCACACACGGACAACGATCTCGTCGTCATCGACGAGAAGACGCAAACCGCTTTCGTTGGCGACCTGGTCTTTTCTGGTCATATACCGGCGCTCGACGGTTCGATCTTGGGATGGGTGCAGGTGCTGCAGACCCTAGGCGAAAAGCCGCCGAAGTTAATCGTTCCCGGGCATGGTCCCGCGTCGATGGGCTGGCAAGAGGCTATTGAGCCGATGCTTCGCTATCTCGGCGCCGTCATTGACGACGTCCGGGAAATCATCGCAAGCGGAGGAACCATGAGTGATGCAATCAGCGCCGCCGCAGTGCGGGAAGCGCCGCATTGGAAGTTATTTTCGGAATTCCATAAGCGAAACGTAACTGCGGCCTTTGCGGAACTGGAGTGGGAATAGTTTGGCGCGGCCGGGGCCCGGCGAGTAAGATTTGTTCCAATCAGCATTACGCACTATATTGCGGTTACCATTCAGAGCAGATCACAATAACAATATCCTCCGGGAGGACCTGACGAGATGGCGATTAAGGGTTGGGCAAGCGGTATCCTGGCAAGTTTCGCGGGTGCGATGCTGGTGACGCAGGTGCCGCTGGCGCGGGCCGATGACGGTGCTGAGATATGGCAGAGCATCCGTGGTGACGTGTTCGATGAGAACCGTCCGATCGCCGCAGAGTCCGACAAGCTTATTCTCGAAGCGCCGTACCGAGCCGAAGACGCAGCCATCGTCCCGATTGCCATTACGATCCCGGCCGACGTCGCCCCACGCGTTCGCAAATTAACGCTGGTGGTCGAAAAAAATCCCGCGCCGGTTGTCGCGGCCTTCACGTTTGGCAAGGCGGCTGGAATCGGCGAGCGCAGGATTTCGACGCGCGTGCGTGTCGACATGTACTCTAACGTCCGCGCGGTGATCGAACTCGACGACGGCTCGCTGCACATGCAGACTAAATACGTCAAGGCTGCGGGAGGTTGCTCGGCCCCAGCGCTGAAAGACATGGATGCAGCGCTCGCCAACATTGGGAAATTGAAGCTGCGATCACTGGTCCGTGCTCCGCAACGCTCGAGTGCGACCGCCGAGGCTCAGGTCATGGTTCGGCATCCGAATTACTCGGGCATGCAAATGAACCAGCTGACCGGACTCTACATCCCGGCGAAGTACGTGGAACGCATCGAAGTGCGCAAAGGTGATGAGCTGGTGTTCGACATGGAGGGCGGGATCTCACTGTCGGAAGACCCCAACATCCGTTTCACTTACGCACCTGGGATCGATGGTCCCCTATCAGTCATTGCTCGCGACACGGACGGGAATACATTCAAGACACAGGCTGCCGGCAAGGGCTCGTAAAGGGCTCACGATAACTGGGAGCTCTAAGCCCTCGGTCTTGACGGAGCAAAACCCGCGCGAAAGACTGGGCGCAGAGCGAGCGCCCAGCTCAGGCAGGGTTTTACAATCAAAAACAACGCAGTTCGGCTTCGACCTGAGCCTTCTTCAGTCGTTTAATCTTATCCTGCAGCGGTTTGTAGTTCAGCGGGGCGACCTTCTCGCCGCCCTTCAATACGACGGACATTACCGTTTCGGCTTCTTCATAAGCGTCATAGGGAAGAAGCTCGGAAATTTTGTCGATCGAGCACGAGCACTTAAAAAGGCTCTCGCGGGATTGCCCATTCACCTGCATGCAGCCGAACACATAATCGGCCCGGGCGATCGTTGGATAATCGTTTTTCGGAAGCTCGACCGCGACGGCCTGGGCAGCCGACGCGAGGACGGATATCGCCGCAAAAAGCGCTGCAAGTCGCTTTGTCATTTTTTGTCACCCGGTATTTCGGCTTCGGCTTTGGCGGTCTCTTCGAGCCCCTCGATGGAGATGCGTTCCTTCAACGAAGGGGAACCTTCTACGGAGCTTTCGTAGGCCGAGGTGAACTCGGCGAAGTAGCCGGGAACCTCATCGCTCATCAGCACTTCGAAGTGGGCGTTCTCGTAGCCCTTCATCTTGTGAAGGTTCTTGTCGCCAGAGTACGGCCTGATGGCGAGCCGGTAACCTTTAACGGTCTTGCCTTTATATTGGAAAGTTGTCGGGAACAGTCCACCCTTGGTGCGCATGGCGATGCGGAAGCGGTTCTTGTGGTAGGCGCGGTTGCCGCCGGCGAGCGTCGCGAAATTAACGACAGCCCGATCGAGATAGAAGACCAGAATTGGGTTTCCCGACAGACCGGTGATGGTTCTGACTTCGCGGCCGCGATGCCCTGTGAAAACACGAACGCTGACGGTGCGCTTGCCGTCGTCGGTGACTTCATCAACTGTGATTTTGACGTCATCCTTGTAATTCGGGCCCAAGAGCTTGGGCTCGGATCCGTCGCGCTCGAATTTATAGGTAAGTTCCGTTCCGGCGGGCAACTCGCCGATGTGCTCTTTATCGAAAAGTGCGGCGGTAATGCTTGGCGGTGTATCGGCTGTTTGTCCGGCTGAAGCGCCAATTACCATCACCGCAGCGGCGAAACTCATTCGAAATGCGTTCGATAACGTTAGCTGCATGATTTCCCTCCAACTTGATTTTTGGGCCCGTGTCATCCAGACCTGGACATGATGTTATTTTTGAACCGTTACACTACGGGGGTTTGCCGACACAAGATGACTGGACGTTTTCCTTCAACGTAGAAAGGCACCAAATGACCTGGGACCGTCAGGAACCGTGACACTGCCGGTGACGGCGAGTGTGCGCGCATCGATCCGCTCCAACGTGTTTTCTTCCCAGCATGCCACATAGACGAAACGGCCCGCCTTGTCCGCGACGATCCCTTCGGGATAGGCGCCAACGCTAATCTTTTTAATGACTTCAAGGTCCTTCAAGTCGATGACGCTGACGGTCTCGACGTATTGATCGGTGACGAAGGCACGGCCACTTGCGAGGGCGACCGCGTAGGGCCGGCGGCCGACCTTCACTGCCGCGAGCGTTTTGCCCAATTCAATATCAATCACACTGACGTCATTACTCTTAACGTTAGCGGTGTAGGCGCGCTTGCCGGCGGCATCGATGGTCACGCCGAACGGCCGCTCTCCGACGGGCACGGCCTTGATCACGCGCAGAGACGCCGCATCGATAAACGAAACCTGGTGGCTGTCGCGGTCAGCTGTGAGCACCAGCCGGCCATCCGGGGTCACGGCAACGCCCGACGGGGATTCTCCGACCGTAACATGGGCGGTTACCGTCAGTGATTGCGGATCCACGACCGCAAGCTGGTGATCGTACCAGTCGGCGACAAAGATGCGGCCATCGACAGGATGAACCGCGACACCGAGTGGACCGTTGCCGATGGCGATCCGCTTGATGACCGCGCGTTCTTGCGTGTCGATGACCACCAGTTGTTTGGCTTCGGGGGCGGTCACATAGGCCCTGCGGCGGTCGGGCGACAGGGCGATGCCGGCAGGCTTGCCGGGAACCGTAATCTCGGCGGTGACTTTCCAGGTGGCCAGATCGACAAATGCAACCTTTTCGGCCAGCTGGCTAGTCACCAAAGCCTCGTGCTCGACCGCCTGGACGAGCGCATGCGATGGCGCCAAGACGGCAAAAAGAGTGAAGACGAAAGCGGCGGCCAGCACGGCCACCGCCCGTTCAGCACGTGCCTTCTTTGCACCGAATGCCACTAACCGGCCGCCTCGAGCTTCTTCTTAAGCTCATCGAGGCCGCCACGGTAAACGCCTTTCACTGCCTTGACGGCAGCGGCGTCGTTCAAGTCCTCGGGCGGATCGTTGTTCATGTAGCCGCGATAGAACGCACCCTTCCAGATTACCCTCGACTTGCCGCCACCCAGATCTTCGACCCTGAGGATGGAGGAGTAATTGTTGACCGGTAATACCTTCACGTCGACTGCGGTGATGATGTACTTCATCAGCCGGCTGTCAGCGTCATACTTCAGGAGTTCCTCGAAGATGTTGGCGCCGCCGGTTAGCGTTACTTTGCGTTTGGCGCCAGGGTCATTGCCACCCTCGCCTTCCGTCTTATCGATCACTGGGTGCCAGTTGAGGTTTTGGAAATCGCCGATCGCGGCCCAAACTTTGTCGGCCGGAAGATCTATTTCCACGGTTTCCATGGCCTTCTGGCGCGTTGGACCATGCGCATGCGCCGCACTCAACATCACGAGCGGCATTAGTAAAAGTCCAAAAGTGAGCGATCGCAGCATTCCTATCCTCCCAAAGAGCCTCAGCTTTTTTCGCCTGTGCTGCCGATTGGCGCGCAGGCGGACGTACCCTAGCCATCGAAATCCGGCAGGGCAATGTCAGCCGATCCAATCGCTTGCATCTGTCAGCTGATCGGGTGTTGTCTTCAACGAACGTCCATGCTTCCTTCCAGCGCGAAGCTCCGATCCGGAAGGACCATGACCATCTTCGATCCGAAAAACTCCACAGCACGACACGGTATCGAGAAGTGCGCGATACTTCTCGGCCAATCCAGAGCGCCGATAATCGTTGTTAACCGTGTTGACTTGGCTGGCGCGGCGGCGGCTGTCGCTTTGGCCAGGCAGGCCGGTGCCGTGCTTGACCATACCGCCGAGACCGGGCTTGCTCCGGCTCAGGAACAAGGCACGCTTGGAACCGTTCCCGGCGAGGCGCATGTACGCGCGGACTTGGTGATCGTTGCGGGGCCCGTGACCGATAGGCTCGCAGAAGATGCAGCCTTTCGGCGACTTGCGTCGCCGAGCTCCAGCCGGACGGTGATCCGAATTGGCAATACCGAGATGTCCGGGGAACTATTCGCATCGGCGGAGAGTTTCACGCTTGGTGGGCAGGGTCTCAGCGAGCAGCTTGGCATCCTGTCCGCGATCGCGCAGGGGCGGCCCGTCAACCTAAACGACAACTTGGCGGGCGAAGCAAAACGGTTTTTCGCCGAGAAGTTGAGCAACGCGAAGTACGGAGTTTTCGTCTTTGCTCCCGATGCGATCGATCCACTCGCGCAGTTTGCCATGATGTCGCTCGCCAATACGCTGTCGGCGGAAACCCGCTGGACAGTGCTGCCGCTAGGTCGGCCGCGTGGACAAGCCGAACTGATCCGAATGGTCCAAGCCTTATCTGGCTTACCGCCGCCGCTGTCGTTTGCCGGCGTCAGGCCGGTTCACGACCGCCTCGTGTATAGGGCGCCTGACCTGATCCGACGTGGCGACGCCGACGCGGTCTTATGGGTTTCAGCCTGCGAAGAGATGTTGCCGGACTGGATCGACGGCCCGCCATTGGCGGCCGTCACGGCGCGTCCAGACGCCATCCTTTCGGCAACAGCACAGATCAGCATCGGCAAACCTGGTATCGACCATGCGGGCTTGTCGGAAGACGATGTAACGGGTTTCGTTACCGCCGATGCGCAGACCTCGGCGGTGACAAAAGACAGCGCTGCGCAAATTCTCGGAGCCATCACCGACCAGCTCGTCGCTTCTCAGAATGGAGCCGCCGCATGAGCCTGATTTGCATTGCCGGAGGCCGCGTCGTCGATCCAACCTCGGAGCGCGATGAAATCGGCGAAGTTTGGATTCAAGACGGACGCATTGTGGAGGCGCCCGAAGGCAATCCTCAAGCAGAGCGCATCGACGCGACAGGCTGCGTGGTGATGGCCGGGGCGATTGACATCCACACCCACGTGGTCGGCGCCAACGTCGCTGCTGCGCGGCTTCTCCTGCCCGAACGCTATAGCGAGATAGAGACGCCACCGGAGCATTGGACAGGCGCTCCGTTCGACCTGACCACGACCGGTGCGCTCTATGCCGAAATGGGTTTTACCATGGTTGTCGAGCCGGCGGTCGCGCCGGTTGACGCGGTCGCAACGCATGCGGAACTGGAGCTAATCCCTTACGTCGACAGGGCTGCTTTAAGTGTTGTTGGCAACGACGACGTACTGCTTGGGCTGCTGCGCGATAAGGCTTCCGAAGACACGGTCGCGGACTATGTCGGCTGGCTCTTAACGACCAGCCGGGCGATTGGCGCGAAGACGATCAATCCCGGCGGTGTGGCGGCGCTAAAGGAAAACATCCGCTCCTTCGAGCTTGACGATACGATCCCAGAGTACGGCGTATCCTCGCGACAAATCTCGGCCGCTATGCGCAAGGCTCTGAGCAGACTTGGAGTGCCGCATCCCCTGCATCTGCACACCCACAACCTGGGTCTTCCCGGCAGTGTTGAAACGGCGGTGGCGACCATCGAGGCGGCCGAAGGCGAACCGCTGCACCTGGCGCACCTGCAGTTCTACGCTTACGGAACCGAAGGCGGGTTTGGCATGTCGTCGGGGGCGGTGCGGCTTGCTGAACAGCTTTCCAGGCACAAGAACGTCACCGCCGACGTTGGGCAGGTGATGTTCGGGCCGACTTGCACCATCTCGTCGGATACGATGACACAGTTCAACGCGCGCCGCTGGGCCAGCCCGAAGAAATGGGGTATCCGTGATGGCGATGCCAACGGTGGCGGCATTGTTCCCTACCACTACAAGGCGGGTAACAAGATCGCCGCGCTGCAGTGGGCCATCGGCCTTGAGCTGTTCCTCGCCATCGATGACCCCGCTCAGGTCTACATGACGACCGACCATCCCAATGGCGGGCCTTTCACATCCTATCCGGATCTCATTGCGCAGCTGATGGACCGCTCGGCGCGGCAGGCGGTGATGGACCAGCTGCCCAAAGAAGCACTCGAGGTCTCCGCGCTTGCCAGCATGAACCGGGAATACTCACTCCGCGATATCGCCGTCATGACGCGGCAGGCACCAGCACGACTTTTGGGTCTTACCGACCGGGGGCACCTGAAGCCGGGCGCAGTGGCGGATGTTTCGGTTTACCGAGAGAGCCCGGACAAGGCGGCAATGTTCCGCAGGGCCACGCACGTGACCAAGGACGGCACCTTCATTGTCCGTAACGGTCAACTTGCAGCGCCACGCTACGGTCGCACTCTGTCGGTGGCGCCGAAGTACGACAAAGCGATCGTGCCCCACGTCGGCGAAGCATACGACCGCCGCTGGGGCTTACCACCTGAAACTTTCAATGTTCCGGAGACACTAATGCGGAATACTAGCCCGTTCGAGGTGGTCGCGTGTCGGAGCTGAGTGAAAACGTGGCTGACAGCCAACCGATCACGCGCAACGGAGTCGCCATCGACGATACGTTCGCCGAAGCCTTCGGGATGAGCGCATCGGGAGTCGTAGTCACCGCCGACAGCCCTAAGTGGGCGCGCCAGGCCGCCATCACCATGTCGGGCTTCGGCACTTCGGTGATCGGATGCGGGGCGGAGTGCGGGATCGATTACGAGGTTGCACCGGAGGCAACTCCCGACGGCCGACCGGGTGTGCGGGTGCTGGTCTTTGGCTTCGCTCCGGAGTTGGTGGCCGAGCAGTTGAAAAACCGCGTCGGACAATGCGTCCTAACAAGCCCCGGGTCGGCCTGCTTCAACGGTTTGGACAGTGCCCGGCGCATCAGCCTTTCGGCTGGCCCAAGATTCTTCGGCGACGGCTGGCAAACCGCCCGGAAGTTGGGCGAATCACGCTACTGGCGGGTGCCGGTCATGGATGGTGAATTCGTCATTGAGGACAAGGCTGGGGTTTCGACAGACGCGGTGGGCGGCGGAAACATTTTGGTCATCGGCCGCGATCGCGTTGGCGTTCTGGAAACTTGCGAGTTGGCGGTTGCCGCTATCGCTAATGTGCCGAACGTGATCACTCCGTTCCCCGGTGGGATCGTGCGATCGGGTTCCAAGGTTGGCTCGAAGTACGGTGCGCCTGCCTCGACCAACGACGCCTTCTGCCCGACGTTACGCGGGGCCGTTAACTCCAATCTTAGTGCCGACGACAAGTGCGTCCTCGAAATTGTCATCGACGGACTAACGGCGGAGGCGGTCGGCAATGCCATGCGGGCCGGGATAAAAGCTGTTCTCGATGTCGGGCCACAACGCAACGTGACACGCATGAGCGCTGGCAACTACGGCGGCAATCTTGGTCAACATCACTATCACCTCAAGGACTACCTGCCATGAGCGCCCTGAAGCTGAAACTGCGCTCCGCGCCTCCGGTGCGGCTAGATCTTTCACGGCTTGTTCCGGGTCGGCTGGCGGGACTGTCCTCGGCCGAGATCGAGAAGCTGGTCGTCAGCGGAGGCCCTCAGGGACTTACTGTCGGCGACTGTTTCGAAGTCAGCGGCGCGCCGGGGGAGGACCTTATCTTCGAGGGCGGTTCGGACCGGTTCGATTATGTCGGGGCCGAGCACGCTGGCGGTAAGATCATCGTCGAAGGCGACGTCGGTGCCTACGCGGGACGCCGCATGAAAGCGGGAAATCTTGAAATCAATGGCGACGCCGGCGTTTGCCTGGCTTCGAACCTGCGCGGTGGGATCGTGTCGGTCCGCGGGTCCGCGGGAGAGCATATTGGGCTTCCGCGGCCCGGCGAAAAAGACGGAATGGCCGGAGGTGCGGTCATCGTCGATGGCGATACCGGGGACTATCCAGGTGAGCGGATGCGGCGTGGGACGCTGATCGTCAAGGGACGGCTTGGTAAACTCGCTGGCGCCAGGATGATGGGCGGAACCATTTGGGCGAAGCAAGGATTGTCGGCGGGTGCCGGTATCCAGATGCGGCGGGGGACTTTGATCGGCCCTCGGATTGATGAGCCGCTGGCAACGTTTGTCGATTGCGGAACGCATGATCTGCTGATCTTGAAGATCATGGCCGCGCACTGGCGGAAGACACTGGGCGATGTTGCCCCGGCGGCGTTCTCCCCGCCACGGCGGCTGATGGGCGATATGGCGAGCCTCGGCAAGGGCGAGATCCTACTCACCGAGGGCTAGCCTGCCACTTCCATCGCATCGGCGAGCCGGCTGCGTCGTTCTCGGGATTGTGAGAAGCCTCGGCAGGCAAAAACTGGCACACCTTACACATTCAATTGAACGAATTCGTTTGGGAAGGTGTCAGTTTAATGAGGAATATCAGCTATTTCGGCATTGGCCTGATCGCACTTGGCGTCTTGATCGCGCCCGGCAATGATGGGACCGCGCGGGCGCAAGACATGATGCGTCACGTCGATCTGCAATCTCCTGCCTTTACCCAATCGGAACTGACCCGCGCGGAACTCGAGCAGAAGCTTGCCGCGTTGAAGAAGGGCGAGACGCTGGACCTGTCAGCCCGGGCGCTCAATGGCCTCGACCTTTCAGGGCTCGACCTGCGGCGTACTAAGCTGCAGTCGGCGCGGCTCAATAACGCCAATCTCAAAGGGGCAAACCTTGATGGCGTGGTGCTTGATCAGGCCTGGGCACTCAAAGCCGATCTGACCGATGCGAGCCTCGAAGGTTCGAGCTTGTTCATGACGCAGTTCGTGGGAGCCAAGCTTAATGGAGCGAACTTCAAGGACGCTCGTGTGGCCGCCAACATGACGCGAGCGAGCCTCAAGGGGGCGTCGTTCGAAGGCGCCAATTTGTCGGCCGACATGACAAATCAATCGATGGGTTTGATGCGCGGAGTATTCTCTTCAGCAGACTTGACGGGCACCTCTTTCGAAGGGGCCAACTTGACGCGTGTCTTAATGGAGTATGCCAACCTGCGGGGCGCCAATCTTGCCGGAGCAGATCTTTCCGGCAGCGAACTCGCTGGGGCCAACTTCAGCGGCGCCAATGTCGCCGGCGCGAATTTCAAGGATGCGGACGTGAACTCAGCGCAGTTAAGCGGGCTTCTGGGGCTCGATAAAGCACTTAATTTCGAACGCGCAAAGAACCTCGATCGGGCGTTCCGGGATTAGTCGGTTGAACTGAGGCGAGGGAGCGTAAGCCGTCGTGGGGATCGATACCGCTGATCTCGACGATGAACTTTTGACGGATGGCACGGCCGAAGTCTTCGAAGCTCTCAGCTGCAAGGATAAACGAGCCGGGTCCACCCTGAACGTTGTCGCGATACCAATTCTCCAACGTTAAGGCTTCCGAGCCTTCGAGGATCGGCAGACCGTTGATGATGGTGCGATAGCCGACCAGTTCGTCGCGGATTTCCGGTGTTGCTATCCTCGAGTTGCAATTGTCCTTACCGTCGCCCGAGACGTCTACGACCTTGCGTAGCGCGGGTGCTGGAACCGTTGGCAGCACCTTGTCGTTCAGATAGCGCAACATGTTGGCGAGGCACGTAAATTCTCCGGTGATGCGGGGCAGAGCACGAACCAGGGCGGCGACGGCAAACGCCTCCTCCCGGCTCGATATGCGCATCCATTCGAGAGCGATCTGCGGACGATCCGACCAGGCTACGATGGAAACCAAGATTGCTCCTTGAGCGCCGTTCAAGATTGTCCCGATAACACTGGGGTCCTCCAGCGCCTTGGCGATGCCGTTCATTTGCAGACGGTAACGCCGCTCATCGACGGAATTGGACACATCGACGGCAATTACCAGAGCGGTATCTACGGGTTGCAGCGTCTGCTGTGCGATGGCGGCCAGCGAAATGAAGCTTAGAAGCCCGAAAAGCGCGACGCGTTTTATTGCCCGCTCAAACACGGTGCGGGCACGGGTTGGCGCGCGAAAGACCTCAAGCAAAGAACTCTCCTTGTGATTTGTCTTCACGGGCGTTTCAATCCGCCTTGCTCGGGACGGATCGCTACGCCCAGCCCCTTGGCAGACTGCAGTCCCTTGGCGCCGGCAAACTGCGCGCCGGCGACGGTCGCACCTGCGAAATTTGCACCTGCGAGATTGGCGCCCCTAAAGTCGGCCTGATTGAGCTTGGCGGCGCGCAGGTCGGCGTCGCGCAAATCGGCATCGCGAAAGATCGCGAAGTCGAGATGTCCTTGTTGGAGATTGACACCACGCATCCGAGCCCTGGTGAAATCGGCCCCGGTCAGCATGTTGTGCGGGACCGTCGATATGGTATTGGCGCCGGATTCGAGGGGGCTGAAGTCGGCGTCGGTCAAATCTGCTTCCCGGAAGCTTGCCCCATCGAGCCGCGCGAAGATGCGTGTCCTCACAAGCTTTGCCCCTGTGAAGTTCGCGACTTCACTGCGATCGAAGCGGGTGTTCGTAAAGGTCGTCGGCCGCAACAAGGTGGCGTCAGTCAGGTCGGCCCCTGAAAAATTCGTGTTGATAATCGACGAACGGTCAAGGCGCGTGTAACTGAGATCCGTTCCTGAAAGGTTCGATCCCGAAAGGTCGGCCCCGTAAAGATCCCCCCCGACGAACACGGCTTTCTTGAAATCGAGCCCGGAAATGTCGATCAGCGTCAGGTTTAGATCGTTAAAGTCAACCCGTTCACCGGCCGGCGCCTCGAAAAGACGGACCGTGACCTGACGCGCGGTCAAGTCGCTAGCGGCTGCACTTTGGGCGTAAAACACGGCTAAAATGCACGCTATTAGTATGGCGCGGAGCCAACCGTCCCTTGCCAATTTCATCCAGGCCTCGCTCGATGCCGGAGCCGGTCCCAACCGGCGCACCGGCAGCTTGTGATTCCACAGTACGCCTGTAAATCGAACAGAGATCAACCGCGCGCTGGTCACCGTTCCATATGGGACCGTTGTTATATCTGAGGACCGATGTTGATTAGCGGCGTTCACCACAGGATTTTTTGGCCCATGGCAGGCGCGTTGCTGGCCTTGCCGGGCGCTGCTACAAGCTCCGTCACCGAGAAGAGGCACCGCAGCTGCTATGCCGCTCCGGCAACAGCCGCGCTTTTGTACCAAGGAGCACAGATTAATGCCTTCCGAGCATCCGACCCTGGCAGACTACCTTGCGTCCTGGAGCCAGGGCGACCCCGTCCGCATAGCTGTTGCCGAGACAATCTCAGCGCTTACAGTGGCCTCAGCGGAGCTTTCCGGGTTAATCGCCGAAGGCCCCTTCGTGCGGGGGCTGGGAGAGACGATCGGGGACGCCGGTGGCGGCGATGTTAAAAAGTTCCTCGATGTGGAATCGCACAAGTTGTTCAAATCCGCCCTAGAGAAGGCTCCGGTGGCGGCCATGGGCTCGGAAGAAGCCGACGCGGCGGAGGTCTTGAACGATGGTGCGGCGCTCGTGGTCGCGATCGATCCTCTCGACGGCTCGTCAAATATCGACACAAATGTCTCGATCGGCACGATCTTCTCGGTGCTGCCCGTGCCCGATGGCATGAGCCCCGATGCCGCGCTGTTGCAGGCTGGTAAGGAGCAGGTAGCTTCCGGTTTCATCCTTTACGGGCCGCAAACAACGCTGGTGGTCACCGTCCGGGACGGCACCCACATCTTCACCATGGCACCCGACGACCGCGTATTCCAATTAACCCGAAGGGACTTGAAAATCGCTCCGGACAAGGCGGAATATGCGATAAACGCCTCCAACGAACGACACTGGCCGGCCGCGGTTCAGGCGTATATGCGCGATTTGAAAGCTGGAGGGGACGGGCCGCGCAGGCAAGACTTCAACATGCGCTGGGTTGGGTCTCTGGTTGCAGAGGCCTATAGGATCCTGATCCGCGGCGGAATCTTCCTTTATCCGGGCGATGCACGCAAAGGGTATGAAAAAGGCCGGTTGCGGCTTGTTTATGAGGCTATTCCGCTGGCATTGCTGATAGGCGAAGCGGGGGGGGCGGCGACGGACGGCATGACACCGATCCTAGATATCGAGCCCGAAAGCCTACACCAACGCGTGTCTTTGGTTTTTGGCCCGCCTGACGAAGTCGAACGCATTGCGCGGTATTACGAGGCGAGGCCTGGCGACGGAAACTCCCCGCTGTTTTCGGAACGCGGCCTTCTGAGGGGGTAAGGAGAGCCTCTATATGTCGGACAAACATCCGATCATATCCGTGACGGGCGCGTCAGGCGCTGGGACATCGACTGTCAGGCACACCTTCGACCAGATTTTCCGGCGCGAGGGAGTCAAGGCGGCGATGGTCGGCGGCGATGCATTTCACCGTTACAACCGCGAGGATATGGACGCCGCCATCGACGCTGCTGCGGCGGCGGGTAATCCCAACTTCAGCCACTTTGGGCCTGAAGCCAATCTGTTCACCGAGCTGGAAAGTCTTTTCGCGCTTTATTCTGAGACCGGGCGGGGGCGCTTCCGCCACTACATCCATACTGATGAAGAAGCCGAAGCGATGGGCGCCGCTTCCGGGACCTTCACCGAATGGCAGGACATGCCAGAGCCTACGGACCTATTGTTGTATGAAGGGTTGCATGGCGCACTCGTTACAGACCAGGTCAACACCGCGCGCTTCGCAGATCTGAAGATTGGCGTCGTTCCCGTAATCAACCTGGAGTGGATCCAGAAGATCCACCGCGACAAGGCTGCACGAGGTTATTCGACGGAGGCGGTAACCGATACAATCCTTCGCCGCATGCCTGATTACATCAACTACATATGCCCCCAGTTCACTGAAACGGACATCAACTTCCAACGGGTGCCGACAGTCGACACGTCGAACCCGTTCATCGCCCGCTGGATTCCCACACTGGATGAGTCGCTTGTGGTCATCCGCTTCAGGGATCCACACGGCATCGACTTCGCTTATCTAATCTCTATGATCCACGACAGCTTCATGTCGCGCGCCAATTCGATCGTCATCCCAGGCAATAAACTCGACCTGGGCATGCAGCTTATTTTGACCCCCCTTATCAACCGCCTGATCGATGCGTAAAAGGCGCGCGTCCTAACGTCTCGAGGAGCTTTAATATTTATGAGTGCCGCCGCAACGAATACTGAGAAGGGCGCATCACACGCTGAAATGGCCAATGCCATTCGCGCCCTGGCGATGGATGCCGTGCAGAAGGCCAATTCCGGACATCCCGGGATGCCGATGGGCATGGCCGATGTCGCCACCGTGTTGTTCACACGTTTCATTAAAATCGATCCGACTACTACGAATTGGCCAGACCGTGATCGTTTCGTGCTTTCCGCCGGCCACGGCTCGATGCTGCAGTACGCGCTGCACTATTTGCTCGGCTATCCCGACATGACGATCGAGGAATTGCGGAACTTCCGCCAGCTTTGCAGCCGCACAGCCGGACACCCAGAGTTTGGCCACGCGGAAGGAATCGAGACGACAACCGGGCCGCTTGGCCAGGGCCTGGCAACATCGGTCGGCATGGCGCTTGCCGAGCGGATGGCGAATGCCCGCTTTGGAGACGAATTGGTCGACCACCATACCTATACCATCGTCGGGGACGGCTGTCTGATGGAAGGTATCAGTCACGAGGCGATCGACATGGCCGGTCACCTCAAACTTGGCCGGCTGATCGTTCTGTGGGACGACAATTCGATCACGATCGACGGGCCAACGGATCTATCGACCTCAACGGATCAGATCGCGCGGTTCAAGGCATCGGGCTGGCACACCGTGAGCGTCGATGGGCACGATCCAGAGGCCGTGGCGCAGGCACTCGAAGCCGCGCACGCCGACGACAGGCCATCGCTGATCGCTTGCAAAACGATCATCGGCAAAGGCTCCCCCAATAAACAAGGTACCGCCGCCACGCATGGTGCGCCGCTCGGCCACGAGGAGATCGCGGCGACACGAGAAGTCCTCGACTGGACGGCAGCTCCGTTCGACGTCCCGAATGAAGTTCTTGAAGCTTGGCGGGCGTCCGGCACACGCGGGACAGACCAACGCGCGGCCTGGCAGGGGCGGCTTAACGCATCGGCAAAACGCCGTGAGTTCGAAGTTGCCATGTCGGGCGCGCTGCCGGAGACGCTGACGGCCGACATCAACGCGTACAAGGCGACGCTGTCGAGCGAAGCGCCGAAGGTCGCGACCCGCAAAGCCTCGCAAATGGCGCTCGAAGTCATCAACGCAGCGGTGCCGAACATGGTCGGCGGCTCCGCCGATCTGACCGGGTCGAACAATACCCGGACCAAGAATATGGCTGCCGTCACCGCCGAGGACTTCGGCGGAAACTACATCTATTACGGCGTCCGCGAGCACGGCATGGCCGCGGCCATGAACGGTATCTCTCTGCACGGCGGGTTCATCCCCTATGGCGGCACATTCCTTGTCTTCACCGATTACTGCCGACCGGCGATCCGGCTGTCAGCTCTGATGGGCCAACGGGTTATCTACGTGATGACGCATGATTCCATCGGACTTGGTGAAGACGGACCAACGCACCAGCCCATTGAGCAAGTGCCCAGCCTCAGAGCGATGCCGAACCTCAATGTGTTCCGCCCCGCCGATGCGGTGGAGTCCGCCGAATGTTGGCTGGCGGCTCTTCAAGATACGAGAACGCCATCGGTGCTCGCACTGTCGCGGCAGGGGCTTCCAACGCTGCGCACTGAGCACACGAACGACAATTTATGTGCGAATGGCGCTTATGTCCTGCGCGAGGCGGACGGAGCTCGCGATGTGACGATCCTGGCGAGCGGATCGGAAGTGGAGATCGCCATCGAGGCCGCTGATGCGCTGTCGGCGTCGGGCATTGCCGCGGCCGTTGTCTCGATGCCGTGCTGGGAAAAATTCGATGAACAGCAGCAATCATACCGCGATGCGGTGCTTGGCACGGCGCCACGCGTCGCCATCGAAGCGGCGGCGGGCTTCGGCTGGGAGAAATGGATTGGCACGAGCGGCCGGTTCGTCGGGATGTCGAGCTTCGGCGCGTCGGCGCCAGCCGGTCATCTCTACGAGCACTTCGGCCTGACATCGGAAGCGGTTGCGGAGGCCGCGCGCGAGGCTATCGGCCATGCCTGATTTAGGCCGCGGGACTACACATTAGATCACCCACCAACCCGAGATTGAGTTCGGAAAAGCGGAATAGGAGTTCAAGTTCATGGCACGGATCACACTTCGACAACTGCTCGACCATGCCGCCGAGAACGGCTATGGCGTGCCGGCTTTCAATATCAACAATATGGAACAAGGGCTGGCGATCATGGAGGCCGCGAAAGCGACCGAGTCGCCTGTCATTATCCAGGCCTCGCGGGGCGCGCGCGCTTACGCCAACGACATCATGCTGGCGAAAATGATGGAGGCGCTGGAGGCGATCTATCCGGATATCCCACTTTGCGTGCACCAGGACCACGGCAACAACGTCGCGACCTGCCTATCGGCGATCCGCAACGGCTTCACATCAGTGATGATGGACGGCTCGCTTAAGGAAGACGCAAAGACGCCGGCCGATTACGACTACAACGTCGCCGTCACCACACAGGTGTCGGAGCTAGCACATATGATCGGCGCCTCGGTCGAGGGTGAGCTTGGTTGCCTCGGCTCGCTGGAGACCGGTCAAGGCGAAGCCGAAGACGGGCACGGCTTTGAAGGAAAGCTCGAAAAATCGCAGCTGCTGACGGATCCCGAGGAAGCAAAGCAGTTCGTCGACGAAACCAAAGTCGACGCGCTTGCGGTTGCGATCGGCACATCTCACGGCGCTTATAAATTTACCCGCAAGCCAACCGGCGACGTGCTCGCCATGGATGTCATCGAAAAGATCCATAAACTGCTACCGAACACGCACATCGTCATGCACGGCTCCTCGTCGGTGCCGGAGGACTGGCAGGCGGTCTTCAACGAGTTCGGCGGAGAGATGAAGGAAACCTACGGCGTGCCGGTCGAGGAAATCGTGCGCGGCATCAAGCATGGTGTGCGCAAGATCAACATCGACACCGACCTGCGGCTTGCCGCAACCGCGACGATCCGAAAGATCCTGTCGACGAGCAAGTCGGAGTTCGACCCGCGCAAGTATCTGAAGCCGGCACGCGAAGCCATGACGAGTGTCTGTAAGGCGCGTCTGGAAGCCTTTGGCACAGCCGGTCAGGCCTCGAAGCTGAAGGTGATCCCGATGAGCGATATGGCCAAACGCTACGCCTCAGGCGAGCTTGACCCGAAGACCGGCGTCGCCAAGGCGGCGTAGGCGGGACGGCCGCAAGGCAACGAATTGTAGGGCCGGAGCACCTAGTTGTTCCGGCCTTTTTTGGGGGGCAGGAAATCAACTGCGCAGCAGCGCCAGCGGCAGTTGCCGGAGGCCGCTGATTACTGCTTCGGCGTAAAGCTTCCGAGTTTCTTGCCTGGTCGGAAACTCCTTGCAAGTCTCCACGTGCTTGGTCACAAGTTCGACCAGTGGTGAGATGACCAACATGTGGCGCACCAGCTAATCATCGTATTAGGGGGACTCCTTGGGCGCGGTCTCCAATGGATCGGCGCGCGGTTCGATGATCATCGGAGCCTTGCGCGGGCGTTGTCCAAGAAGCCAGGCATCGATGCCATGATGTGTTTGGTTTGAGAAATGGGCTTTGAACGCCCCAACTCGCACTGCGCCAAGGCGGCCATGGTGCAGTGGCGCGTGACTCTGACCAGACAATTACTTGCGGATTACGGACCGAAACGTCCGCCTCATGCCGAGCCACTGTCCGGTCCGCAGGCACTTCTGCCTCTCACCTAAACAGTATTCGTTGCAAAAAACGGGTGGCGCTTCTTTTCCGCATCCAACCGAGCACTGCCTGGCGATGTAGCTACAGGTCAGCTTCTTGCGTGCGGCTTCGGCTGAGCTTGGGCCAACAATAACGCCAGTAAGACCGATTAGCACGGCAATGATCAGGCAAGGTGAGAGGAGGAAACACGTTGTTCGCATGTGTCGGACTTCTATCAATTTCAACAAGACCAGTTTTCGAGCACTCAAGCTCGGCGTTTGTAAGGCGACAACGCACGCCCGCCTCGCTGAACTGAGTTTTCATAATTTATTGATTCCAAAGGGGCGTAAACCGTCGGCGATGGTTCCACACATGTTTGAGGCCATCGCCTCGCACGAGTGTGCTGTGCGGCCGCACGACGAAGCCATTGCTATTGAGTAAGCGCGCTGGGATAGAAGCCCCGAAGGGTCTTTTTATGTGCGTTGACCATCGGTTGCGTGATCAGCAGCAAAGCTCCCGTCGCGCCAGATATCGCCAAACGTGAAGGTCGCCGTGAGGGGAGCGCCTCCCTGTCCGTCGAATTGTACCCTACGGAACAGTTTTCAAAACAGAACTCCCATAGTTAACCGACGGATTGCCTCTGCGTGGTATCCCCGTTCGCGCGAGGCTTCTCCGAATTTAAGGGAGTAGAACCTTGGATGCGCTCCGCAGAGCAGGCATTTTTCTAGCGGCTTTTAGTCTTGCTGCGCCGTGCCACGCCGGCATGAAAACCGACCTGGCAAACTGTACCGGGGGTCTTGGCGGCAAGGGTGCCAAAGCCTGCACACGCATCCTGAAAAGTGGCCGGCTCCCCAAGAAGCAGTTCTATATTGCCTACTACAACCGCGGCTGGGCTTACCGTAACGCAGGTGACTACAAACGCGCTCTTCGAGATTTCAACAGGGTCTTGGAGCTCAACCGTAGGTTTGCAGACGGCCACTACAGCCGTGCGGTTGTTCACCAAGACCTCGGCCAGAGAAACGAAACTATCAAGGATCTCGATCGCTATGTGGAGTTGAAGAAAAAGAAATGGTCCGCTCATTATGGACGCGCACTCATGCTGAGACGTTTGAAGCAGTACGACCGAGCACTTGCCGACCTACGGGCTGCCGAAAAACTCAAGCCGACCGAGCAGAAAATCATCGTAATGCGCGCGTTGGTCTTGTCCGATCAAGGTGACCACGCGGCCGCTACATCCACAATCGCACCGGTTATCGTCGCCAAACCCAACAATGCCGACGCCTTGCACGCACGAGCCGTCATCTTGTTTCGACGTGAGCGCCTTGATGAAGCCGAGGCCGATGTGAAGAAGGCTCTAAAGATACGAAAGTCATTTGATGCAGCTCACCTGCTCAAAGGGCGAATTCTCGAACGGAAGGGAAAAACTCAGCAAGCACGGGAGCACTACGAACGCGCGATCGCGTCTTCAGCCAAATCCGTCGAACAGCTCTATGCACAAAACACAGCCAGGGCACGTCTCAAGTCACTCGAAGAGCGCAAAGAAACCCCCGTTTTGACGTCGGGCATATCGTTCGACTGCCGGCGCTTCATTCCAGCCGCAAACATGACGATCACTATCGACTGTAAGGAATAGTCCGCGCGGCGCAGATCCTCACGAGACCCGCAAATGATTTGACCGGTTCAGCGCCGCCTGACAGCAGCGGCCTTGTGGATGCCGCGACTTCACAGGGCTTCAGAGAAGCTTGCAAAACGCATGTGTCCGCGATCAGTGCTATGGTGCAAGCTCCTGACCACAGAGGCCTGAAGTGCACCCATTATGATCTCGTCAAGAGACACGAATAAGCTGCAAGCGATCCTGGATCGCATCGCGGACACGATGACAACCGCTTCGGAACGCGGCCGTGTCGCCAACTATATTCCGGAGCTCGCCAACGTTTCCAACGACCGCTTCGGCCTCGCGGTCGTGCCGGTCGATGGGGAGACGTTGATCGCCGGCGACGCTGATATTCTGTTTTCCATACAGAGCATTTCAAAGGTCTTCACGCTGACGCTGGCGCTGGAAAAATACGGCAGCACAATTTGGGACCGGGTTGGCCGCGAGCCTTCGGGTGATCCCTTCAATTCGATTGTTCAACTTGAATTAGAGCACGGCGTACCGCGCAATCCGTTTATTAATGCCGGGGCTATCGTCGTCGCGGACTTGCTGGTTGAGGGCCGGAGCCCTCAGCAAGCTATTGCTGAGATCCTCGCTTTTTGTCATGGGCTGGCCGCCGATGCGGAAATCGGGATCGACCAAGACGTTGCCCGATCAGAGGAGCGGACCGGCTTCCGCAACGTTGCTCTGGCCAGCTTCATGCGCGCCGAAGACAATATTCGTACGCCCGTCGGGCACCCGCTCGATGTCTATTTCCACCACTGCGCGATCGCCATGTCATGCCGGCAGCTGGCAACGGCGGGCCGTTACCTGGCTGCTTCGGGCGACGTACACGGGGACGCAACCAAGCGTGTATCGATGGCATGCGTCCGGCGCATCAACGCAGTGATGATGACCTGCGGCCATTACGATGCCTCGGGTGAATTCGCGTTTAGGGTCGGCCTTCCTGGCAAGAGCGGGGTCGGCGGCGGAATCTTGGGCATCGTGCCGGGAATTGCTTCGATCGCCGCCTGGTCCCCGGGTCTCAACATTAAGGGCAGCTCGGTGCTGGCAAGCCGCGCTTTCGAAGAACTCGCTAAAGCTACCGGATGGTCGGTGTTTGGTTCTGGAGATTAACTTCCTGCAGGACGTTTTGTCGTGCGGGGTGATCGTTTGTGATGGCACCTGCGTGCTTCTACCAAGAACGTGAAACACTACCTGATGCTAAAGCCTGGTTCGCTCGTCCTGATGCACCGGCCGAGAAAAGTTTCGAAACCGTTTCACGCCGCCCAACGCCAGACCGTTGCGCGTTTGATTTCCTGGTCCTCCAATTCGCGGGTCGTTGGCACGTCGTATTGCGCAAGACTTGTGAACCGCTCGGCGGGAAAATAGTTGCGCCTCGGATCGCCGACCAACACGGCGGCGTCCGCCGCGGTTGTCTGCTCCATAAAGGCGATGACCCGTTTGGAAAGCCCACGCTCGTAAAACAGGTCGCCAACGAGCAGGACATCGGTATCGCCGGGAGGGCCGCCGAGGATGTCGCCGTCGGTCACATCGAGCTGAACGTTATTTGCCGTGGCATTGATCAAGGCGGCGGCGCTGGCAAAGGGATCGATATCGGCGGCGAGTACGTGTTTGGCCCCGGCACATTTTGCGGCGATCGCAACGATGCCGCTACCGGAACCCAAATCCACGATGCGCTTGCCGGCAACCAATTCCGGGTTGTCGAGAATGTAGCGTGCAAGAGCTTGTCCACCGACCCAGGCAAAGGCCCAATAGGGTGGCGGCAAGTTCCGTTCTCCGAGTATTTCTTCGGTCTTTTCCCAGATCGGCAGGCTCTGCTCAGCAAGGTACAGTCTGATTTCGGGAACAAGCTTTGAGGAGAGCAACCTGGTATTGGCACGCAGAAAATCCATGCGGGATTGATGATCGTGATCCCGGCCTTGAGGATTGGTGTCCATCAACAAGGTCTCATTTGCGGATCTTTTTGGGATCAAGCCCGCCCATGTGGCAGACCTCAGCCCACTCGTCGGCGAGGACCGGCTGGACCGACAGCCGCATCGAGGTCACCAGTGACATCTTTTCCAACGCCGGGCTGGCCTTGACATCGACCAGCTTCACCGGGATCGGCATATCGCAAACCGCGCGGACATCGACGCACTCCCACCGCTCGTCATCGGTGGTGGAATTGGGATGCGCGAGCTTGCAGACCTCGCAGATGCCGACGACCTCAAGACCGATATTGGAGTGGTAATAGAAGCCAAGCTCCCCGATTTCCATGGCGCGCATATTGTTGCGGGCCTGATAGTTGCGGATGCCGTCCCATTGCTCACCCCTCTTGCCCTTCTTCTTGAGATCATCCCAGGAAAAGACGTCGGGCTCGGATTTGAAGAGCCAAAATGCCGGGCGGATGGGGGAAACGGGATTGGGCGGGGCTGACTTTTTTGGGGCAGCGGCGTGCTTCGCCGTTGCTTTCTTCGCCGCTGACTGGTTGCGGGCGGGCTTTTTCGCAGCCGGTTTCTTTGCTGCTTTCTTGGCTGGCTTTGCTTTGCTCATTTGCGTCAACTTTTTTCCTTCAACCCTCGGAGCGCTGCGGCCGCGACAGCAGTCCCTCGATCGCATCGTTGACCGAGATCTGATCCTTGACGATGGCATGGACGGCCGCACAGATCGGCAGCTCGATCCCCTTCTCAGCGGCAATCCGGTTGACGGCTTCAGCGGTGAAAACACCCTCGGTCACGGCACGGCGTTCGCCGAGGACGTCATCGATGCTGCGGCCCTGTCCGAGCGCGCGGCCAAGCGACATGTTACGTGACTGCGGACTGGAACAGGTCAGGATCAGATCGCCGAGACCAGCGAGACCCATCATGGTTTCAGGCCGCGCGCCGAGAGCTTCGCCAAACCGCCGCAACTCCGCAAAGCCGCGTGTGACCAAGGCGGCATGGGCGCTGGCGCCCAGCTCCTTACCGTCGACGATGCCGGCGGCGATGGCGAGGACGTTTTTGACCGCACCGCCAAGTTCGACGCCGACGGTATCCGAAGACCAATAGATCCGCAGATTGCGGTAGCCAAGACCTTCGGCCAATGCCCGACCAGCGGCTTCGTCCTGACAGGCGAGTGTCACGGCTGCGGGAAGACCGCGCGCGACATCGGCGGCAAAACTTGGACCAGAAAGAACGGCGAGAAGTGCCTGAGGCAGGGCTTCGCGGACGACGTCACTCATGAGCTTGCCTGTCGCCTGCTCGATCCCCTTGGCGCAGACCACCACCGCCGAACCGTCTGGGAGGTGCTCGAAAAGTGCGCTGGCGATGCGGCGCAGGTGTTGGGCGGGCGGAACCAGCAAGATAACGTCGGCAGCCGCCGCATCAGCGAGTTTTCCAGTCGCTTTGATCTTCGGTTCGATCGTCACTCCGGGTAAAAACACTCGGTTCATGCGGTGCTCGTTGATCTCACGAATTGTATCGGGTTCGTAGGCCCACAGGCAAACATCGCGTCCAGCCAGAGCCATCGTCTGCGCCAACGCCGTGCCCCATGCGCCTCCGCCAATTACCCCGACACTGTCGAATTTCATGTGGTGCGTTCCAATTAGATTTTGCCTCGGCACCCTAACGTACGATCCAATGAGATGGAATCTTCTCAAGCTCTCATGAATGGCATTTAACTCATGCCTTGACCCCAGCGCCGCGGACCTTAGGGGCCTCGCTGTCGAGTGGCCAGCGTGGGCGTACAGGTGCATCGAGCGGATCGACGAGACCGCGAGCCAGGCGTTCGGCGCCGGCCCAGGCGATCATGGCGGCGTTATCACCGCAGAGCGCCAACGGTGGAGCGTGGAAAGCTAGACCCCGTTCTTGGGCCAGTTCCGTCAGGCCGGCGCGCAGGGTGCGATTGGCCGCGACCCCGCCAGCAGCGACGAAATGGCCAAGTTTTGCGCCCAAGGCTTGCTCGGCAAGATCAATCCCGCGGGCGCAACGGTCGCGCACGCTTGCCAGCACCGCCGCTTGGAAACCGGCGCACAGATCAGCAACATCGGTGTTGGTGAGGGGAGCGACTTCATGCGCTCGGTGGCGAACGGCGGTCTTTAGACCGGCAAATGAAAAATGCGGCTCGCTGCGCCCCAGCATGGGACGGGGCAATGCGAAGCGTGTCGGATTGCCGGTAGTGGCACATTCTTCAACGGCCGGTCCGCCGGGCTGTGGCAGGCCCAGGAGTTTGGCCGTTTTGTCGAAGGCCTCACCCAGCGCGTCGTCGATCGTGGTGGCGATGCGGGTGTAGTCACCGACGTCCCGCACGAGCAGCAACTGTGTGTGGCCACCGGAAACAAGCAACATGAGGTAGGGCGGTGGCAGTCCGTCGGTCAGGCCTACCGTCAGAGCGTGGGCCTCTAAGTGGTTAACGGCGATGAGCGGCTTCTGGCGGGCCATCGCGATGGCCTTGGCCGAAACCAGACCAACAATCAGCCCTCCGATCAGGCCGGGGCCGGCAGCGGCCGCCACACCGTCCACGTCGGCAAGGCTCGCGCCCGCTTCACTCAGGGCCATACGGATAATCTCATCGAGGCATTCAGCATGGGCCCGTGCGGCGATTTCCGGCACGATACCACCGAAGTCGCGGTGATGCTCCCACTGGGCGCGTACGACCGACGATATCAGACAGGCGCTGCCGTCGGCCCGGCGCGCGACAACGGCGGCTGCGGTCTCATCGCAGCTTGTCTCAATCCCCAGGACCAGGATCTGGCCATCGACTGCAGCCGGAAGCACGGGTTTGCCTTCCTCACTCATGAAAACGGGATGATTTGCGATCGGATTTGCCTTCGCCGTGCGTCGGCGTCATTAATGGCGGTCAACAGACCGTACTAAGAGTGGCGCTGCGCCAAACTGCTGCCATCCTGCAGCTGACGCGAGCGTCTTATCGCACTACACCCGAGGACCACAGCGTGCAAGAGACGGCCTTCAAGATTGGCACCCGCGGATCGCCGCTGGCGCTGGCGCAAGCTCACGAGGTGAAGCGCCTATTGATGAACGCTCACGTGCGCCCCGAGAAGGACTTCGAAATCGTCGTGATCAAGACGTCCGGCGATAAGATCCAGGACCGGCCCCTGGCTGAGGTTGGCGGCAAAGGGCTATTCACGAAGGAAATCGAGGAGGCGCTACTGGCCTGTCAAATCGATCTTGCCGTGCATTCCATGAAGGATGTCGCGACGGAATTGCCGCCCGGGCTGGGGCTATCCGTCATGCTGCCCCGAGAAGATGTCCGCGACGCCTTTATCAGTCCTCGCCACAAATCACTGGGGGACATGCCGGCTGGAGCGAAAATCGGAACATCAAGCCTGCGGCGTGCGGCTCAGGTGCGTTTTATGCGTCCCGATCTCGAAGTGGTTGAGTTTCGCGGTAACGTTCAAACCCGGCTGAAAAAGCTGGAGGACGGTGTTGCTGATGCTACGTTTCTGGCGTGCGCAGGGCTCAACAGGCTCGGCATGGCCGACCAGGTAACCACCGCAGTTGATACGGGCCAGATGCTGCCTGCCGTCGCGCAGGGCGCCATCGGAATTGAGATCCGCGACGACGAAGACGCGATCAGGGATTTGCTGGGACCGCTCAACGACGAGAAGACCGCACTTTGCGTCACCGCCGAGCGGGCGTTCTTGAAGGAACTCGAGGGATCGTGCCGAACACCGATCGGCGGCCTTGCCGAACTTGCAGAAGGACACCTTACGATTCGCGGCGAGATGCTGTCGCCGGACGGGACTGAGCGTTATGAAGGGGAACGGTCCGGACCGGCAGCGAGCGCAATAAGGATCGGCGAGGAGCTTGCCCAGGATCTCATCAAAAAAGCCGGACCCGATTTCCTGCAGCGCTTGAAGGACGCGACCTGATTGCCGTAACCTTGGAGCGATAGATGACCTGATAGGCAGGCCCAAATGCGCGTTCTCGTGACAAGACCTGAACCGGATGCTTCGTCGACAAAGGCGGCTCTTGAAGCCGCTGGGTTGGAGGCGGTCCTGTCACCGCTGATGACGATCAACTTCGAGCCTGTCGAGGATCTCGGGGCAGGCCATGTGCAAGCGATCATCGTGACCAGCCGCAATGCAGTGCGGGCGCTGGCGAAGAGCCCCGTGTTGCAGGGGCTTATCAACTTGCCCGTCTTTGCCGTCGGCCCGCGCAGTGCCCGGGACGCGCACGACCTGGGCTTCCATGGTGTCATGGAGGGGCCTGGAACGGCCTCTGAACTGCCTGAACTGATTATCAGCAACGCAAACCCTGCTGGTGGGCGATTGATACATTTCGCCGGCTACAAACTTTCGTTTGATCTTGAGGGCGCCTTGAGAGACCGGGGTTTCGACGTGCAAACCAAGAGATGTTACGAAGCACAGGGCGCAAGACAGTTGACACCAGCTGCGCAAGATGCCCTGCGATCTCGTCATCTCGATGCCGTACTATTGATGTCCCCAGAGGCTTCGCGGACTTATGTGCGTCTGGTCGGATCGTCAGGGCTCGAGGCGGAGGCGGCGGAAGTTGCCTGCATTTGCATCTCTGGGTCGACCGCACAGGCGTTAGAGCCGTTCAATCCAACTACCGTTCGCGTTGCGGAACGAGCCAATTTTGAAGAAGTGCTTGCACTCGTTAACCGGATGGCCGAACAATCCAGGTCATAAGCCCTAGCGCCGGGTAGATTGCGCTCAAATTTAACAGCTTTGGCCTGTGTCCAGAACTCAATTTCTGCTGTACTCCATGAGGATACAATCTGGGTGCAGGCTAAACACTGCAATCGCAGCAAGTGAGAAACAGTACGAGATCGCCGCTTAACCTGCATCCGCTTCGGCGAAGGTCTCTATCCTCTCACCAGTCCGTCGATTGTTCCGCTTGACTTATCATGTGCACGTGGCGTCGTTGCGTCGGAGGTTCCCCGATTAATGACTGATAAAAAATCCCCCCAAGACAAGAACAAACCGCTTGCTGGCAACTCTATCGGCGGCAAGAAACCCCATGCAACGCTCGACCTCAAAGCAACCGAGGTCAAGGGTGCGGCCAGCGCGCGAAGCACGGAGCCATCACCCGGAAAAGCGCCGCCCGACAAGGCTAAAGCCTCGGCGACCACAGGCGCGCCCGGAGCCGCCGGTGCGGGCGCGAAACCCGCCGCAGGTCAGCCGCAAGCTGGCAAGCCAACTGATAGCAAACCCACCGCTAGCAGCAAGCAGCCGGAAACCAAGGCCAATCAGGCGGATACAAAGGCCAAGGAAACCGCCTCAGCGAAAACATCCGCGGCCGCACCACCTCCACCAGCACGGCGGTCGGGTTCGGGCATCGGTTCATTCTTTTCGCATGCAGTCGCGGGTCTTGTTGGCGGCTTCCTGATGCTGCTTGGCGCGGACGCGCTGCAGCCACAGGTCACCGAACTGAAGTCGAGACTTGGCTTACCTAATCTGGCGGAAAATTCGGACAATGGCGTCGCCAAGCTGGAGAACAGGCTCGCCGCACTAGAAAAAGAGCAGGCCGCCGAGCCGAAGGTCGACACCGGCGCGTTGACGAAAAAACTTGCAGACGTGGATGCCTCGATGGGTGAGCTGGCAACGCTTAAAGCGTCGCTCGACGCACTCCAGAAATCGCAGCAGGAGCTTGGACAGAAGGCTGACACGCTCGCCAAGGAAGTTAGCGAGAAGCCGGAAGCCGGCGCCGTTCCCGAAGAGCGGCTGGCGAAACTGGAGCAGCAACTGTCGACCATGACGGCCTTTGCCGAAAGCAACGAGAACAGCGGGATTGTTCCACGCCTCGCCTCTCTCACGGGCCGCATGGCGGACCTTGAAGAGACGCTCAAAAATCAGATCGCAGCTGTCCGCTCCGGCGTTAGCCAGGATGTCGAAGCACGCGTGGCGGCGATCGCTAAATCGACTGAAGCGGCACGTTCGGGCACACAGCGGATGGACCGTCAACTCGCTGGCATCACCAACGACACCGCGCAACTCGGACAGCAAATGCAGACGCTCAAGGCGGATACGACGCGCATGGGCGAGACGCTGCGCGTGGTGCAGGAAGAAGCAGGCAAGATCTCAAGCCGGCTCCACGGACTGGACGGCGACGTGATGGCAAAGATCGCCAAACTGGCTAGCCCATCGGATGTCGAACAGGCGGTCAAGCCGGTGGCCGAGCAGGTCACTTCCCTGCAGAGCAAAGTCGCAAACGTCGTCTCGGCGGAAGCCGACCGCCGGCAGAACGCCAAGCGGATCGTGCTGTCGCTGGAACTTGCCAACCTGGAGCGAGCGATCGACCGTGGCGACAGCTTCGCCGATGAACTGGCGCAGGTCAAAGGGACGGCGGGCGGTCTTATCGATCTGACGGCCTTGGAGCGTCATGACGCCTCCGGTGTGGCGCCGATCAGCAAACTGCAGGCGATGTTCAACCCGGTCGCGCATCGGATCATCGAAGCCTCGGCGGCACCAGCCGGTGGTTCCGTTTTCGATCAGCTGCTCGCCAATGCACGCTCAGTCGTTAAAGTTCGCAAAGTGAGCCACGACGACAGCGACACGAGTGCCGAAGCGGTGGTCGCGCGCATCGAAGCTGCACTGCGGGCAGGACGACTGACGAATGTCTTGGCCCTCGCCAAGGAATTGCCCGAGGGCGGCCAAAAGGCGGCACAAACTTGGTTGCTGAAGGTTGAAGACCGGCACGCGGTCGATGTCGCACTCGCTGCGGTCGAGGATCAGCTGAAAGCGTCCCTCTCAGGTACAAACTAAAGGCTTTGGATTATTATCATGCTACGTCTCGTTCTTTTCCTGGCCTTTATCATTGCGCTTGCCAGCGGCCTTGCGTGGCTCGCTGACAGGCCGGGCCTCATCGTCGTGAACTGGGAAGGCTACCAAGTTGAAATCACCGTCTTCCACGCGGTGGTAGCCTTTGCATTCCTGACCGGACTGGCACTAGTCGCCTGGTCGATCCTGCGGCACATCTGGGAGAGCCCGGCGGTGATCGGCAACTACTTCAACAAGCGACGGCAGAAGCGTGGTCTCGATGCGTTGTCGACAGGCATGATTGCGATCGGCGCCGGAGACCGGGCCACTGCGACGCGCTATGCCTTGCAGGCACGCAAGTCGATGCCGAATGAGCCGCTGACGCACCTTTTGCGGGCGCAAGCAGCACAGCTTTCCGGTGACAAGGCAACAGCGCGGCGGATCTACAAATCCATGCTGGCATCGACGGATACCGAGCAGCTGGGTCTGCGTGGGTTGTTCCTCGAAGCCGAACGTGAAGGCGAGGCGGAGGCGGCTAAGCAGTTCGCTCAGCGGGCCATGGCTCTTAACCCTCAGCTAAGCTGGCCGGTTGATGCGCTGTTCGATCTGCAGTGCAAGAGCCATGATTGGCCGGGCGCCCTGAAAACTCTGACCACGGCGCGCAAGTACAGCCATGTTGAGAAGGCTAGCGCCGAACGGCGACGGGCGGTGCTGCTCACCGCGCAAGCCCAGGACCTGGAGGACAAGGATCCCGAACGCTCGCTCAACCTATCGCTCGATGCGCACAAGTTGGCACCTAACTTGGTTCCTGCTGCGGCGATCGCCGGGCGCATGCTCGCATCGCGTGGAAGCACGCCCAAAGCAACCAAGATTCTGCAAAAGACATGGCAGAAGTCGCCGCACCCGGACCTGGCAACGGCGTATGCCTACGCCAGGCTTGGCGACAGTCCGCGCGACCGGCTTGACCGCGTCAAAAAACTCGCATCACTCAATCCGCATTCTCTGGAAAGCGCAATTGCCGTGGCCAATGCGGCCATTGAGGCAAACGACTTCACGACCGCCCGTCAGGCCATCGAGCCGCTGATGGAGAATCGCCTGACGCAGCGCGTCTGTACGCTCATGGCGCGTATCGAAGGCGAGGAACACGGCGACAAGGGTGCTGTCCGCGAATGGCTCGCGCGTGCGGTCAATGCGCCGCGCGATCCAGCGTGGACGGCGGATGGCATTGTCTCCGAGCAATGGGCGGCGGTATCTCCGGTGACCGGCTCGCTGGATGCCTTCCAGTGGCGCGTTCCGGTCGAGAGCATGGAGAAAACCGCTGACGAGATTGTCGCTCGGAAACTTGAAGAACTGGTGGCCCTCGGCGCACCCGTCGCTGTCGATGTTGCCGTGGAGGCCAAGGACGTGACGCCTGCGGTTGTCGAACAAGCGACAGGCCCGGTCGCGACCCAGCAAGCAACGGCGCAACCGGAAACCAAACAACATGAAAAGCCGCAAGCTCCAGAAACGCAGAAACCTGTCGCTGCTGTTGCAGATGCCGACGTCGTCGTGGGCAACGAGTCAACCTCGGCCAACCCTCAAGAAACAGCTGCTGCAAAGGAAGTGACGACTGCAGCCCCTATCCAGACAACACAGCCGACAACTGAGGACACGGCGGCGACGGCTGCGGCAATAGCGTTGAAGAAAGACGGCAGCGCCGACCACCCCGCGCAGTCGAAGGCGGCTGAAACCACGGTGTCTATCAAGGCCGACACGAAACCGGCTGCAACAGCAAGTAAACAGGCGGACACTGTTAAAACTGGCGCCAAGGACGACAAGGCAGCGTCCACAAAGCCGGTCGCCGCTGGAGCCAGTGCCGCTGCGGTCTCCAAGGATACGGTTGAAGAAAAAGCAAAGCTCAAGGCGAGACCGGAAAAGACTGGCGCGGACGCAAGCATGGCGGCTCTTGCAAAAGGAAGCGTGGTGAGCACCAGCACTAAGACCACTGCCAGCACAACAACCGTGAAACCAATGGTCTCCTTGACGGGTAAGGCGTCGAAAACGGGTGCGGTGAAGGATGATCCGAAGGGCACCTTGGACAAATCCGGACGCGCTGGCGATGCCCGGATTTTCGTTTCACCACGGGCCCCGGATGACCCCGGTCCCGACCGCGAAGGGGCGAGCGACGAGCCCAAGCCGGAGAAGCCATTCCGCATGCATTCGTGATCCCGCAGGGTGCGGAACGGTGCTGCAGAAAGGCTCTTTGAACGAGCCACGTTCTGAGGTAAATACTTCGGCGCGCGCGAGTCGCGCATCGAAAGAGCCGCTTTAGCTCAGTTGGTAGAGCACATCATTCGTAATGATGGGGTCAGGTGTTCAAGTCACCTAAGCGGCACCAAAACTCATCCGTTGCAATTGCAAGTGTTTCACTCGGCTGGCTCGCGTGCTTGAGCCAAGTGGCCCGCCCCGGCGGCCTGTACTTGTTCTGATTGCTGTTCTTCGTTTGAAACGTCCAGCGTCGTTTCCGGGGCGAATTCGATGACCAGGTCACCATCGCGCCAGGCGCTCCGATAGTTTTCTGGGTGGCTGATCAGGTCGAGAAAATCGAACAGCATCTGTATCTCCTAGGGTTGACTGTCGTTAACCCTGTTCAATCAGTAAACGAGCGGGACATCTGCTCCGCAGGGAACATGCGATATTGTTCCTAAGTGCAAATCGCGAGCCAGGTTAGGGAATTTCGATAGGATTAAGATCCGCGCTCAGGCACTGCTGGGAGCCGCTGCTTGCGCTGGTTCAATCAAGCCTGAGGTCGCCGTTCGTTTTGGGCGCGCTCGAAGCTTCGTGTTTCACGGAGCGTTTGACGCTTTCAATAGAAGCTCATCGCTTCCATCTCAAATGATCACACCCTTGGCGAATTTCTATTCCTTGAGGTGCTTCTCTCTAGTTGCATAAACTCAGAAAAGCAGCCCTTTTCCATCCCCCATCCGCGGCTCTCGAGGGATTTTTTATTGGTATCGACTTCGCAAATACGACACAAAGTCTAGCTAACCATGCTCAACTGACATAAATGACTGACGCTTTGTCGCAAAGGCGTCAATATTAACCTTTTGTTAACCCAGATATACAAACTTCAACTATGCAAAACCCTAAAAATTCCACAGTCCGCAACACAACGAAAGTGCTCAGCGTTCGGTGCTCAACGCGAATATTGGATCGGCTGAGATGACCACGAAAGATCTGTTCGGACGGCAGACCTCGCCGCCACATCCCGGCGAAGTGTTGAGAGAAGACATTCTTCCTCATTACACAATGACCCGCGCCCAACTGGCCAAACACCTGCAGATTTCCACGCGCCTGCTCAACGAAGTCGTGCGGGAGCGACGCGATATCAACCTTGATCTCGCCATGCGCCTCGGCGCGGCATTCGGTCAAGGTGCGCACTTTTGGCTGGGGCTGCAAATGCAGCACGACCTGTGGCAGGCTCGGAATCAGAAAATCTCAAGTTCGGCTCATCCGGCACTCCAGCTGGACCGGTGCCAAACGGTCAAAAACTTCCCACGCGCTTTCTGCAGCTGTTGACGCGTTCTGACTGCTGTTACCCAACCAGGTATAATGGATGATGGCTAAACCCTCACTCGTTACACCCGCAATCAAATGATCTTCTCATCAATCTCGGATTTGTGGATCAGCCGCCGGGCGCGGCCCGAACCCGCTGCGGTCGCGGCTGTGGAGGGACTTACGCCAGCCGTCGTCATTACGGGTGGCGCGCGCGGTATCGGCTTGGCGCTGGCAAAGCGGTTCACCGAAGACGGCCGACGGGTCATGCTGATCGGACGTGAGGAAACTTCGCTGCGTTCAGCTTGCTCAGAGTTACGCGCTACGCAGGCCAGTGAGCCGCTTGTACTGGCTCTTGATGTAACCGGATCTGACGCCGGCCGCCGGATCGACGAAGCTCTGGATGCACAGGGGTGCTATCTGGATATCCTCATAAACAATGCTGCCGTTGGGCTGGCGGGCGACTTCGTGGAGCAGCATCCACAAGAACTCGACGCACTCGTGCAACTCAACGTCACCGCAATGACCCGACTGACACGGCATGCACTCGCCCCAATGATCACGCGCGGGCGCGGCGGGATAATCAATATGGCGTCTCTGGGAGGTCTGATGCCGGGGCCCTATCAGGCAGCCTATTATGCCAGCAAGGCTTATGTGGTGTCGTTGACGCGCGCGGTGGCTTCCGAGACAGCCGGGCGTGGCGTGCGGGTCGTGAGTGTCCTACCGGGACCGGTTGAGACGACTTTCCACGCTAAGATGGGCGCCAACAATGCGCTCTACCGCTACATCATGCCGTCTTTGACACCCGATGAGGTGGCTTCGAGTGTGTCTCGCGGATATCGGTTGGGGCACCGGCTGATCGTACCTGGGATATTCAATTGGCTGGTTAGCCGCTTCGCAGGGATTATTCCGTACAATATTCTTGTGCCTATTGTCGGTGGGCTTTTGTGGCCAGGCCAAAAGTTGGCTAAGCCAAGTGCAAGCCGTCGTCCCTGAATTGTCATTTGCAGGCATGGAACAGCTTAGCGATCGCAGCGAAATTCGACCCATGCTGGTTGTTTTGCACCAGCAACGATCCTGCTCGGGCAGAGTTCGGGCGGTGGCTCGATGCGAATTCTATTCCTGTTGATGTGCGGCGGCCGCGTTTCGGCGACCCGTTACCCGAAACGCTGAGCGAGCACGCCGGAGCGATCGTGTTCGGCGGGCCGATGAGCGTCAACGACGAGTGCGAGGCGATCCGCCAGGAAATCGAGTGGATGCGCGTTCCGCTTACCGAAAACAAGCCGCTGCTTGGAATCTGTCTTGGAGCGCAAATCCTGGCGCGCTACCTTGGCGCCCGGATCGGGCCTAACTCGGCCGGTACGGTGGAAGTCGGCTACTATCCTCTGGGCGAAACGGTCGATCGGGCGCAGGGCCTGTCGATCGAGTGGCCGCACCAGGTTTTCCAATACCACTGCGAGGGCTTCGAAGTTGCTCCTGGTGCACGACTTTTGGTGACGGGTAACGACGCCTTTCCCAACCAGGCTTTTGCGTACGGTGAAAACGTGGTGGGGCTGCAATTCCATCCGGAAGTCACTTTCGAAATGATCACCCGATGGTCTTTTGCCGCCTCCGAGCACTATGAGCGCCCAGGTGCACGTACCCGATTGGATATCGTTGAAGAGCATCGCTTGTTCGGACCAGAAGTCGACCGATGGCTGAAAATTTTTTTGCGGCGCTGGATCGACGGCGCTTTGATCGCACCATCGCGATAATTATATATATCAGACACTTAAAAAAGCCGCGCTGAAGTCGTGCAGCGCCTTGAGAAAGCATGTGACCACATGTCGTTTAATTCGGTACGGCCATTTGCAAACCTGCAACACTTTTCGGCTTTACTCTCGTAGAGCGCCGCGAGCTTAGTTATGCGTATCCGGCGTGCAGGCGTGATGGCGTGCTCCCTGGGCTAGTTTGCCCACCGAGCAAGCCATCGCGCCTTTGTTTTTTTGCGGGGCTCCGGGATTAGCGGAACGAGATCGCAATCGAAAAGTTTAGCTGACTTGAGTTGGCCCCTTTGGGTGGCTTTGGAAAAGAGCCGCGCACAGCCGCAAGCGCCCGCCGGTCCAACTTCGACTTTCCGCTGGATCTGGAAATTCGTGCATAGCGTACTTGTCCGGAGCTGGAGATGCCGAAGGTGACTACCGCTGTACCGGAGCCAGCGCCGCCGCGCGCGCGGCGAAGAATGCGAGTACGGACCCTGCGACCGTAGGAGCGGACGGTTGACGTGCCGGCCCGCCTGACTTTCTTCGCCTTCCCGCCCTGTCCACGTTTTGAGTTGCCGAGCGTTACAGCCCGCTGGGTGCGTTGTTGCTTGACCGCCTTCTTTTCTTTTATGACTTTTTTGGTTTTGACCTCCTTGGGGGGAGGTTTCTGCTTCAATTCCTTGGGCTTCGTCTCCGTAGTCTTCTTTGGGGGAGATTTCTCCTTCAATTCCTTTGGCTTCGTCTCCGTGGTCTTCTTTGGTTGGACCGGTTTCAAGGTTGGCGGCATCGCCTCGAGCACCGGCACTTCGGTCGGCGTAACCAACGGCAACGGTTCCGCGGCTTTCAGCTCCCGCGGAATTACGAACGGAGCGGTGGCGGCAACTTCGAATGGCTTCTGGTCGGAAATCGCATCGGGCGTCAGCGGATCGACAACCTTTTCTACGGGCTGTTCAACTTCGCGTGTCGTCTCCGGGGGCCTCATTTCGGCCACCTGGGCTGCTTGCCCCATGATCCCGGCGAGCGAAGTCGCCATCTCCACCACCGGACCGCGCGGCGTCGCGGTCATGCTGGACACAGGCGTGCGCCATCCGACGAGAATCGCGGCGTGAAAGGCCACTGCAAGGAAGCCGGCTAACAGCCAATGTCCCAGATGAAGACGCATGGTCGCCTATCGCGCCTTTCTTGTGAGCAGTTTCACGTTCTTGATACCTGCAGCGTTCGCCAGAGTAACGACCGCGACGAGCTGGGAGGCTGGCATGTTTCGGTCTGCTACCAGCGTGACGCCACGTTCTGGATCGGTCGCCCAGGTTTCGAATTGGCGTTGCAGCTCACTGTCAGAGACTAGCGATCCGCCAAGGAACTTGCCGCCATCGCGGCGCAGTACGGCCATGCGTGTGCCAGCGCCCGCGCCCTTCATTACAGACGTGTCGGCGAGGCGGACTTCGCGATCGCTAAAGGGGCGAACGGTACTTGCGACAAGGAAGAAAATGAGGATGAGAAAGACGATATTGATCAGCGGAATCAAGTTTTCCGCTGGCTCTTTTTTTACTCGAGTTGCACGTAGGCGCATGTCCGGTCGTCTTTCTCTTAATCGGCTCTGGGCGGCCGTTACGATGTCCTATCGGACCACAACGACGCTTTTCAGCTCCGAGGCCTTGGCCACTTCGAGTACCTTGACCAAATCCTGCACTGTCGCGTTTTTCGCGGGCTGAACGACAGCGCGGGTGACGCCCTTGGCGACCAGCTCATCGATCTGCGCGAGAACGCCGCTCAAACCGACTGTCCTGCCATTGATGCGGATCTCCTCGGCGCCCCGAATCTGGATCAGCGCGATCTCGCTCAGATTCCCTGAGGCGCCGCCGCTCTTGGCGCCCGAAATTGGAACCGCGGAAAACTTCAGAAACGTCGACGCCAGCATGAAGAAGATCAACAGCAAGAAGACGACGTCGATCAACGGCGTCAGTCCAATCGACGATTGACGACGTTGCGATTCACTCAGCCGCATCGGCGATCCTCGGGCCGGGCTCGTCATTCGCCGCCATCGGACGCAACCCTTCAGTTGCCCGCCTGGTGAAGAGGCTGGTCAGGGTGCCTTCGATATTCTCCTTCTCTCGCTCGATCCTACCTTCAAACCAACTGTTCACGAACGCCATCGGGATCGCCACGGCAAGGCCAACGGCGGTGGTCAAGAGGGCAACCCAGATGCCTCCTGCAAGGACGGTCGGGTCGGCCTCGGCGCCGGCGTTTTGCAAAGCCTGAAACGCCGAGATCATGCCAAGCACGGTGCCGAAGAGCCCGAGAAGCGGTGCGATCTGAACGGTCGCGTCGAGAACACGCATGTACGACCGCAGACCGGAAAGCTGTTCTAAGGCGACACGCTCTGCGTCTTCGCGCACGGTACGTTCCTCAACGCCCATGAGAAGCCCACGCATGCCATGCGCGAGAATTGTCGCAGAAGGCGAACTCGATTTGCTGGCAATCGCGTAAGCGTCCTGGTGCCGGCCACCAATCCAATAGTCCAGTGCCCGTTCCGACGCGGCAGTCGAGCCGACACGGAACCAAGTGAATTGGATCAGCTTCACCAATGTGACCGTGACGGCAATGACCGACATGGCCAGCAAGATCATGACGACCGGCCCGCCTTTCTCGACCATTTCAATACCCGGCTGAAGATTGAATCCGAGGAATTCGAATGGCAGCGGCGCTTCAATGGAAATGGAGTCGAGGGGGCCGAGGTCGGTTGCGCCAACGCCGACATCGCCAGCGGGTTCTGCGGCTGAGGATGATTCGCTTCCGGGTGTAGCTACTGCCGGCTCTGCCATTTCAGCAGGTTGTTCGATCACCGCCGTGGGTTCTGCGAGCGCTTCCGACGTGACCTGCTGTTCCGCGGCCTGCGCAACCGCGAACGAATTTGATTCTGCCACTTTTAACTCCTGCCACCTGCGCCCAGTGGGTTGTTCTAGGCCAAGTCAAAGTACCGCGCAATTGTGCCGCACGCCTGATGTATTCAGTAAGTAAATTAGAGAGCTTTCAGATCATACAGTCCGCACACTCTGAGGCTATCGGGTTGGACTGGGGTATGTCACTTCCATTTTTTCCCGTTTTTTTGGGAAGAAATGCCTAGGACATAAATGCATTGGCAGATCGGTTTCTCTAAAGGGTGTTGGAATACGGATGTTGCAGAAGCAGTGCGCTCCGGGGTATCGGATCAGGGGGCCGGCATGGCTACAACTGAGCTGCAACTGAAAAGAGCCTGGTCTGGATGCAAAAACAAATTGGTGATGGGAGGACGTCGGCGTGAGGAATTCGAACTGGGAGGGTTATTTCCGTATGATTGCGCAATCTCGGATCGTCGCGATTGCGGCGCTAGCTGGTGTACTTGCGCTGGGTTTAGTTACCGCGGCAAGCGCCCAGTCGGAAGACAGCACGCCGATCTCGGTTGAGCTGAATAAACTAGAGACGATCGACTCTGGTTGCCGGATCTACGTCGTCGTTAATAACGAAACCGACACCGAATTCGATACCTTGAAGCTCGATCTCGTGCTGTTCCGTACCGACGACATTGTCGATCAGCGCTTTTTTGTCGACCTTGCGCCGCTTCGAAAACAGAAGCGGATCGTAAAGCTCTTTGAGCTTGGAAAGGTCAAGTGCGACGATATCGGGTCGTTTCTTGTTAACGACGTCGTCGAATGCCGCAGCGGTTCAGATGTCGTCGAGAACTGCCTCTCGCGCCTGGCGGTTTCTTCGCGCGCGTCAGCGAAGCTGTCTAAGTAACTGGACCGTTCAATGTGCGGTGGCCGGTGGCATTCGGATCGCGCCGGCATAATAGGTGTTATCCGGCCAGCGATTCTTAGTTGCTGGCCACGGAGATCATGCCGTGCCGGCGTCGGGCTGGACGACTTTATCCTGATTGACGCAGGGAGAGCACTGTCCGTTTTAGCGATGTCAGTTTATCGCACCGCTTAACGACGGCCTCAGCCGCGGCCTTCGAAGGGCATGGTGGTGGCCTTGATCGTCATATTCAGCACGTTCGATTCAAGCGGAAGGTTGGCCATGTAGAGGACGGCGCCGGCCACATGGGCAACGTCCATGCGCGGTTCGGGTCTAATCTCACCGTCGGGTTGCAGGGTCCCCTTCGCGAAGCTCTCGGTCATTTCCGTCGCCGCGTTGCCAACATCGATCTGCGAGCAGGCGATATTGTGTGCACGCCCGTCGAGCGCGATCGACTTCGTCAGCCCAGTGATGGCGTGCTTTGTCGACGTGTATGGCGCCGACATCGGGCGCGGTGAATGCGCCGAAATCGAGCCGTTGTTGATGATGCGGCCGCCTTGCGGGTCTTGCGCCTTCATCAAGCGGATCGCTTCCTGACAGCACAAGAAAACGCCGGTCAGGTTGACATTAACCACCTTACGCCACTCCTCGGGCGTCACTTCCTCCATCGGCTTGGGAGGCGCGCTGATGCCGGCATTGTTGAAAAGGACATCGACGCGACCGTAGGCCTGGTCGGCGGCATGGAAGAGCGCCTTGACGGCCAGAGGATCGGAAACGTCGGTTGGAACGGCGCGCATTTCACCGGCGCCGGTCTTGGCCTGAGCAATGGTATCTTCAAGTTTGGAGCGGTGCCGGCCAGCGAGAACAACATTGTAGCCGTCGCCCTGCAGCGCCAGCGCGACAGCCCGTCCGATGCCGGTTCCGGCGCCTGTGACGACTGCGACCTTAGATATGTCAGCCATTTGTTGTCCCCAAAATGAAAAGGGGCGGCAGATGCCGCCCGCTCACCTGCCATGTGTCCGTTACCCGTTATCGGGTCGGAACCGGATGTTCTCCGCGGTAGTCATAGAATCCACGGTTTGTTTTGCGGCCGAGCCAACCGGCCTCGACGTACTTCACCAGAAGCGGGCATGGGCGGTATTTGGAGTCGGCTAGGCCTTCGTAAAGCACCTGCATCACGGAGAGGCATGTATCGAGCCCAATGAAGTCGGCGAGTTCCAACGGCCCCATGGGATGGTTGGCACCAAGCTTCATGGCTTTGTCGATCGACTCCACGGTGCCGACACCCTCATAGAGGGTATAGACGGCCTCGTTGATCATCGGCAGCAAGATGCGATTGACGATGAAGGCTGGAAAATCCTCTGATACGGCCGTCGTTTTACCTAGAGAATGAACAAACGCGCGGCTCGTTTCGAAGGTGTCGTCCTCCGTGGCGATGCCACGGATCAGCTCGACGAGCTCCATCAAAGGCACCGGATTCATAAAATGCATGCCGATGAAGCGTTCCGGGCGGTCCGTGACTGACGCCAGCCGCGTGACGGAAATCGACGAGGTATTGGTGGCGATGATCGCTTCGGGCTTCAATTCCTTGCACAGTGCAGCGAAGATGTTGCGCTTGACGCTCTCGTCTTCGGTGGCCGCCTCAATCACCATGTCGCAACTGCTCAAGCCGGAGAAGCTGTCAGCAAATGCGATCCGCTCAAGAGCCGCGCCTTTCGCATCCTCTGTAATCACACCCTTGGAAACCTGACGGTCCATGTTGCGTGAAATCGTCTGCATGGCCTTGTCGAAGGCCTCGGACGACAAGTCGTTGACGAGAACGTCGTAGGAGGCGAGCGAAGCGACGTGGGCGATGCCGTTACCCATCTGCCCAGCGCCGATGATCCCGATCAAACGAACTGGGGCCGCTTTGGTGCCCCCCGCATCGGGGCCCGCGTTCTCGTCGGGCATTACGGGGATATCCATTCAGACAGGCTCCCTTAATGAGGCTTGCGATTTGTTCATTTTGGTTAATTCTTCAAGTTTTTCAGCTCGGTCTCAAGCTCGGGCATGGCTTCGAACAGATCAGCGACCAGACCGTAGTCGGCGACTTGGAAGATCGCCGCGTCCGCGTCCTTGTTGATGGCGACAATGATTTTTGAATCCTTCATGCCGGCCAAGTGCTGGATGGCACCCGATATGCCGACGGCAATGTAGAGATCAGGCGCAACCACCTTGCCAGTCTGGCCGACCTGCATGTCGTTGGGCACAAAGCCGGCATCGACCGCGGCGCGGCTGGCGCCGATCGCCGCTCCAAGAGCGTCAGCGACTGGCTCGATGAGCTTTTTAAAGTTTTCATCGGAACCAACTCCGCGACCGCCGGAGATAATGATTTTGGCGGATGCCAAATCCGGACGATCGGATACCGTGAGCTCGGCATTTACAAATGCCGACTGGGTTACCGGGCCCGGTGCTTCGATAGCCTCGATCGGAGCATTGCCTGCCGCCTCAACCGACTTGAAAGCCGCAGTACGGACGGTGATGACCTTTTTGGGCTGGGAACACTTCACAGTCTGGACGGCATTGCCCGCGTAGATCGGCCGCTCGAAGGTGTCGGGGGCGACAACCAACGTGATGTCGGAGACCTGCATAACATCAAGCAGGGCGGCAATGCGCGGCAGGACGTTCTTGCCGGTGGCCGTGGCGGGAGCGACCAGCGCGTCGTAGTTTTCCATCAGCGGCACGATGAGAGCAGTCAACTCCTCGGCCAGCGGATGGGACAGATGCGGGGCGTCCGCAGACAGAACCTTGGCGGCGCCGTCAAGCTTGGCAGCAGCCTCAGCAACGGCACCACATTGGGACCCGGCGACGATGACGTGCACGTCCCGGCCAAGTCCGCGTGCCGCCGTCATCGCCTTGGCGGTCGCGTCGTTTAGGACCTTGTTGTCGTGTTCGGCCAGTAGAAGAACCGCCATTAGAGTACCCCCGCCTCATTCTTGAGTTTCTCAACAAGCTCGCCAACGCTCTCAACCATAATTCCGGCTTCGCGTGTGGGCGGCTCGCTGGTTTTCAGGATTTGCAGCCTGGGGGTGATGTCGACGCCGTAGTCGTCGGGAGATTTCTTGTCGAGGGGCTTCTTCTTGGCCTTCATGATATTGGGCAGCGAAGGGTACCGTGGCTCATTGAGCCGAAGGTCGGTTGTGATGACAGTGGGCAAAGCTAACGAAAGCGTCTCAAGACCCCCGTCAATCTCACGGGTAACGAGCGCCTTGCCGTCGGCCAGCTTGAGCTTGGACGCGAATGTCCCCTGCGACCAACCGAGCAAGGCGGCGAGCATCTGGCCGGTTTGATTGCTATCGTCGTCGATAGCCTGCTTGCCCATGATAACGAGATCAGGCTTCTCTTCCTCGGCGACTGCTTTCAAAAGTTTTGCGACAGCAAGTGGCTCAACGGCCGTGTCTGTCTCGATATGGATTGCCCGGTCCGCCCCGATTGCCTGGGCGGTTCTCAGCGTATCTTGAGCTTTCGCCGGGCCGATCGTTACAGCGACAACTTCGCTGGCGGCACCACGCTCCTTGATGCGGACCGCCTCTTCAACGGCGATCTCATCGAAAGGATTTATAGACATCTTGACGTTGGCAAGTTCGACGCCCGAGTTATCCGATTTAACTCGGATCTTCACATTATAGTCGACCACTCGCTTGACCGGCACGAGTATTTTCATCCGCCTTCAGTACTCCACTGCGCTGTTTGCTTTACGTTTTCTTGCCGAAACTGGTTGAACGAAGCGACAAGGCTCAGGTTGCCAGATCGTCAGGTGAGAAACTCTTCTATTCGTCCAGCCGCTGTGGCGATCGACACCGAGTCTGGACATTGAGCAACGCCATCGGCCCGCGCGGCCGTCGCCAAGCCTTCGCAAATGCGAGATCGGAGCCTAGATGTCTGTTTGTTGCACGTCAATGCACCCGGACGAATAGGTTGCATATAGAGGATGGACCGCAAGGCAGCAGGTGCAACGCGCGCCCATCTGAAACGGCTTTGAAACACCGTCCTGATGAACGCTTTGTGTCAGGCGAGACCGCGATCGAATAAAGGCACGTCGGGCCGTTTGAAGAACAGTATCAGCACTGCTCCAGCAACAAGCCCGCCGATATGGGCCCACCAAGCCACCGGGCCGACCTGTGGAATAATGACCATAACGAGCTGGGTCAACGCCCACAGACCAAGAACGATCGCGGCGGAGATCTGCATCGGGATGACTTTAAAGGCAAGCACCCAAACCCGTACTCTTGGGTGCAAAATCAAGTAGGCCGCGATGACGCCAGCCACCGCCCCACTTGCGCCAATCAGCGGCACTCCCGCCATCGGAGTGCCGGCAACGGCATACGCATGGACCAGAGCGGCGGAGATCCCGCAGGCGAAATAGAAGATCAGAAACTTGATATGGCCGACCGCGTCCTCGACGTTGTCGCCGAAGACCCAAAGAAACAGCATGTTGCCCACTAGGTGCCAAATGTCGCCGTGGAAGAACATGTAGGAGACAAGCGTGAAGGCCTCTGGCACGGCGATCAGATCGTTGGTCGCCGGCGCCGAGCCGCCGACAACATCGACAAAGAACAGTTCCTCAGGACGCACGGCGAAGCTCGACACAACCGACGGATCAATGCCCATGGCGGTGAATACAAACACGCCGACATTAATCGCGATGATTGTCAGTGTGACGTATTGAAATGGTATTGATTTCAATGGATTGTCGTCATGCACCGGGATAAACACGAGCACTGCCTCCACGCTTCACGCCAGAGGCAGACCAGCACGGTCGATCAGTCGCCTCGCCTTCCTTGTCAGGGGGACGGCAGGGATTGTCAACATAACGCCAGTGCTGAGAATTGGTGCTTTACGCCCGTGGTAACGCCGATCAGCGATTGGCGCCCGGCGCCCACAGAACATCGTCGAAGCCACGGTTGTTCGTGTAGCGTCCGGCGACAAAAAGCAGATCGGACAACCGGTTGATGTACTTCATCGCCGCGTCGCTGACCGGCTCGCTCTCGTCGGCCGCCAGTTCCGTCATCAGCCGTTCGGCGCGGCGGCTAACGGTGCGGGCCAAATGCAAATAGGCGGATGCCGGCGATCCGCCCGGCAACACAAACGAGTTCAGAGGCTGCAGGTCGGCATTGAGCGCATCGATCTCCTGCTCGAGGCGTTCAACCTGTTCGTCACTGACTCGCAGAGGCTCATAGGCAAGCTTCTCGCCACGGTCGGGAACGCAAAGATCCGCACCGAGATCGAACATATCGTTTTGAATGCGCCCGAGAATCTCGTCGACGAGCTTGTCGTCGTCGCTAAGGTGCAGGCGGACAAGGCCGATCACGGCATTCGCTTCATCGACCGTGCCGTATGCGGAGATACGTTTGTCGTACTTGGAAACGCGTGCTCCGGTTCCCAGACCGGTGGTGCCCTTATCGCCGGTTCGGGTGTAAATTTTATTTAGCTTTACCATGACGTTAAGTTTCCCCGGCGCTCAGAAATGATCAGCGACTGAACAGAACAAAGCCCATGATGAGCAGAATGGCAACGAACTGAAGTCCAACACGCCACCGCATCAGTTTTTGGCTCAAATTCGAGTTCCGCTGGCCGAGCAGGGAGTAAAGGCCCATGCACAGAACCACAAGAACTGCCAAGACGGCGAGTGTTGTCAGGTAGTAGAGAGCTGATTGCATGCTTCTCATGTCGGTTTGACCGGTTGACAAGTTGCCAACTGGCCTGCCGCTTCTCCTTTGAAACGGTTTAGAAATTGGGGCGCGCTACAATTGCCGTAATTGTCGGTCCACTAGTATACGGTTTTTCGAAGTCCACCTGATCTTTACGGCAAGTGCCCATGCGGTTTCGGCTGTAATCGCGAGTTGTCTGCCGGACGTAACACATCAGAGGCACAAGGTGCCAGCCAGACGCCGGCGTGGCTTGCCTCAACGAAAGAAACTAGATCAAGGGATCTCATCCTTGCGCCGAATTTGCAGCTTCAATCGCACCAGTTCCCGCCGCGCCATGTGCGCGGCCATGGTCTTGGTGACAGTTGCGGCAGTTCCAGGAAACGCTCAAGCACCACGGGACGAGGCACGCGCCACGCTTGAGGCGCAACGCAGTAAACTACAGTCCACCCGAAGCAAGGAGCACGATCTCGAGGTCAGTTTGAAGGACCTGCGGAAGGAGCGTGAGAAGCTCAATGTGCGTCTGGTCGAGACAGCAGCCCTTATTCAGAAGAGTGAAAGCCGGCTGACGTCAATCGAGACGCGACTCGACGAACTCAGAACGCAAGAACAGCTGGTACGGGGTTCCCTGGCGCAACGGCGGGGCCAGATCGCCAAGCTACTGGCCGTCCTGCAGCGCATGGGACGCAATCCACCGCCAGTTATGATGACACACCGCGATGACGCCTTAGCGATGGTGCGCAGCGCAATTCTCCTCGCCTCGGCCTTCCCTGGCCTTAGTAAACAGGCGCTTGAACTGACCGAGCGCTTAAAGGAACTTATCCGTGTAATGACGGATATCCGTGATGAGGGAGAGAGGCTGAAGGCTGAAACGCAAAGCCTGATGGATGCGCGTACGCGTCTTTCCGGGCTGATGACGACGAAAAAAAAGTCACTGACGGCGCGGGAGAGCGAACTCAGGACGCTACGCGAAGCAGCCGCGGACATATCACGGGACGTCAATTCGCTCACTGCTCTGATCGCCTCGATCGACAAAAGAACCGAAACCGAGCAGATCCGAAAGCATAACAAAAAGGTAAATCGGGTACTCGATGACGCGGCCTCTCGGGGCCGGCTGGGAACTGCGCCCAACCAGCGTCCTAGGGTGCCCATCGAGCAAGACCCCGGCCTGGTTGGGGAAGCTGAACCGGAACGCGCGCCCTGGGATCCTGAAAAGGAAGTCGAAGTGGCCGTACTGGCGCCTTCAGCGACCGGTTTCGGCCGTACCAGCGCCGCGCGTATCGAACCTGCCATTCCTTTTCATCTGGCCAAGGCTAAGTTGCCAAAACCAACCAGCGGCAAACTTGTGCTCGATTATGATGAAAGGACCCAATATGGCGGTAATTCAAAGGGTACCGTGTTCGAAACGCGGCATGCCGCGCAGATCACGTCTCCGTGTGATGGATGGATAGTTTACGCTGGTCCCTTTCGTAGTTACGGCCAACTCTTGATAATCAATGCCGGCGGCGGGTATCATGTGCTTCTGGCTGGAATGACACGTATTGATGTGCAGCCAGGACAGTTTGTCCTCGCGGCCGAGCCCGTTGGAACCATGAGCGACGCGCCTCCAACGGTGAAGATGAGTTCGTCGGAAACGTCACCTGTCCTATATGTCGAATTTCGAAAGGATGGGCGGCCAATTGATCCAACACCATGGTGGGTCCCAAACCCAAGAGGGTGATATCGACTATGCGCAAGACAGATTTTGCGTTCTGGACTTTTCTTTTGATGACGGCGCTGGCTGGCGTAACGACGCTTCTCAACGTGTCGCAAACGTATTCGGCAACCTCGCCGAATTCGAGCCTATATCGTCAGCTCGACTTGTTCGGCGATGTGCTTGAGCGTGTGCGCTCCGACTATGTCGAGAAGCCTGATGACAGCAAGCTGATCAAGAATGCCATCAACGGCATGCTCGGCGCACTGGACCCGCACTCCGCCTATCTTTCCGCTGAAAGCTTTAGCGACATGCAGGTGCAGACCCGCGGTGAGTTCGGCGGCCTCGGCATCGAAGTGACGATGGAGGATCAGGTCGTCAAGGTGGTGGCGCCGATCGACGACACGCCGGCCGCCCGGGCGGGTGTTCAGGCCAACGATCTCATCACGCACCTGGACAATGAGCAGATCGTCGGAATGGCGCTGGAAGATGCCGTTAAGAAAATGCGCGGTCCAGTAAACACACCGATCATTCTGACGATTGTGCGCAAGGGCCACGATGAGCCACTCGAGATCAAGATTGTCCGTGATGTCATCCGCATCAATCCTGTCAAATCACGGGTTGAAGACGATATCGGATATATCAAACTGACGACTTTCAACGAGCAGACGCACGCTAACCTCACCACAGCCGTGAAGAGGCTGCGCAAGCAGATCGGCGACAAGCTAACCGGTTACGTCATCGACCTGCGCAACAACCCAGGTGGACTGCTCGATCAGGCCATCGCCGTCTCCGATGATTTCCTCAATCAGGGCGCGATTGTCATCACCAAGGGCCGCAACAGTGAAGAAACGCAGCGCAGCCAAGCTCGTTCCGGCGATCTGACGGACGGCAAGAAGGTTGTCGTGTTGATCAATGGCGGATCGGCGTCAGCTTCGGAAATCGTCGCCGGGGCGTTGCAGGATCACAAGCGGGCGACAATTGTCGGTACCCGTTCGTTCGGCAAAGGGTCTGTTCAAACGATCATTCCGCTCGGAGCCAACGGTGCGATCCGGTTGACGACAGCGCGTTATTACACGCCGCGCAATAGGTCGATTTAGGCCAAGGGCATTGATCCCGATATCGTCGTCGAGCAGGAGCTTCCTGAAGACCTGAAGAAGAAGAAAATCAAACCGCGCGGTGAAGCCAGTCTGCGTGGGCACTTGAAGAACAAGGACGTCGAGAAGGAAGAATCCGGATCTTCGGCCTATGTTCCACGTGACCCCGAGAAGGATCAGCAGTTGCAGTTTGCGCTCAACTATCTGCGCGGAAAGGTGACAGCTCCACCGGCCGCCAAGAAGACCCCCGAGCAGCAAAAGGCAGAGAGCGGCGAAGACACCAAGACAGCAAAATAGAAGCTGTCGGCGACGGTAACGAGCCAAACTCAAAATCTGTATAAAGGGCGCCACTTGGCGCCCTTTGTGTCGTAAAGGTCCAGCGTCGCGGCCAAACCACTGACCTTGGAGAGTGCCCATGAGCAAAGACAACGGCGAGCGTCTCGGATACCGCCGGTGCGTTGGGATCATGCTGCTCAATCCCCAAGGGCAGGTGTGGATCGGGCGCCGTGTCTCGTCGAAGCACCAGAACGATCCCGATGGAACCGGTTTGTGGTGGCAAATGCCTCAAGGCGGCATCGAAAAGGGCGAAAACCCTAAGGACGCCGCGTTTCGTGAACTCAATGAAGAGACGGGAATTGAGCGCCGCAACATCGCCTTATTGGCCGAGACGGAGGGCTGGCATCGTTACGACTTGCCGGACCATCTGATCGGCCGCAAGTGGGGTGGACGGTATCGCGGACAAGCGCAAAAGTGGTTCGCGATGCGTTTCAGCGGACATGACAAACAGGTCAACATTACCCCGCCGGCACCGCATGAAGTCGAATTCGACGACTGGCGGTGGGCGCATCACAGCGAGCTTTTGGAGCTCATTGTGCCCTTCAAGCGGCAGGTCTATGAAGCCGTATTTGAGGAGTTCTCCGGCTTGTTCAAAGACTGACCGGACGACCCGCGCGAATAACGCGTGCTAGCGGCTGCCTTAGGGAGCCTGCTCAATCAAAGCTTTCAGCTCTTCGATGGCGCGACCCACGTGGAGACGGGCATCATCGGTTTCGGTCTCATCGAGGGCCTTTTGTGCAAGGTCGAGTTCGTGGCCGATCTGGCGTGGATCGGCTTCCTCGACAATGAAAGCGCGTTCGGCAAGCACGGTCAGCTGCTTGCTCGTCACTTCAGCGAAACCGGAACGAACAAATATCGATTGCTTGGAGTCCGGCGTGGTCACGCGTACGACACCGGGAAGCAGCGTCGAGACCACAGGGGCGTGCCCCTCCAGCACCGTGAACTGTCCTTCCGTGCCTGGAACGATCACCTGCTCGGCTTCAACCGACATCAGGATGCGTTCTGGGCTTACCAGCTCAAACTTGAACGTGCCTGCCATGGCTCATCAAACCTCAATTCGTTGCGTTCCAAATCCATTTGACCGATAAAGCTGCCGATCAGGCGTTGTCAGGGTCCTCGGACAATTCGCGGACCTTTTCGGGATCCTGAACCTTCGTGCCGCAGAACGGGCAGAAGAAGACAGGATGGTCAACCATCCCGGGTTCGTCCTCTTCTATATCGATCAGGCCGACCGACATGTAGAGGATCCCGTCACCGCCGGTGGTGATCAGCGGCTCGAAATCTTCCCCGGACATGACCTGTTTCAGTACTTCACAGCATGAGCCGAAGTTCTCGGCCCCGCCATCCGTCTGCTTCTCGGTCGTCATTCCGGCCCTCTCTTGATTTCAGCTCGTCCTGGTAAAGTCGCGTCACCAGGATCGGGGCTCTATTCTTCGGCGGGCCGATGGCGTTTCGTCAAGGGTCAAGCGGCTTCAGCAAGCTTCTCGGCTTTATCGATTGCTTCCTCGATCGTGCCGACCATGTAGAACGCCTGCTCGGGCAAATGGTCGTATTCGCCTTCGCAGAGACCCTTGAAGCTCTTGATCGTATCTTCCAGAGGCACCTGCACGCCGGGCGAGCCGGTGAATACCTCGGCAACGTCGAAGGGCTGCGACAGGAAGCGCTCGATCTTACGGGCACGGGCAACGGTCATCTTGTCCTCTTCGGACAGCTCATCCATGCCGAGAATGGCGATGATGTCCTGCAACGCTTTGTAGCGCTGTAGAATTTCCTGTACGCGGCGGGCCACTCGGTAGTGCTCTTCGCCGATGACGCGCGGGTCGAGCATACGCGAGGTCGAATCCAGCGGGTCAACAGCCGGGTAGATGCCCTTTTCCGCGATCGAGCGCGAAAGAACCGTCGTGGCGTCCAAGTGGGCGAAGGTCGAGGCTGGGGCTGGATCGGTCAAGTCGTCAGCGGGAACATATACGGCCTGAACCGAGGTGATCGAACCCTTCTGTGTGGTTGTGATGCGCTCCTGCATGCTGCCCATGTCGGTGCCCAGGGTCGGCTGGTAGCCCACCGCTGAAGGAATACGGCCGAGAAGAGCGGACACCTCGGAGCCTGCTTGGGTGAAGCGGAAGATGTTGTCGACGAAGAAGAGAACGTCTTGGCCCTCGTCACGGAAATTCTCAGCGACGGTCAGCCCGGTTAGGGCAACGCGGGCGCGGGCACCTGGCGGCTCGTTCATCTGGCCATAAACCAGGGCTGCCTTGGAGCCCTCGGCAGAGCCGTTGTTTTCGGCTGGGTTCACGTTCACCTTGGATTCAATCATCTCATAATAGAGATCGTTGCCTTCACGCGTGCGCTCGCCGACGCCGGCAAAAACCGAGTAGCCGCCATGCGTCTTAGCGATGTTGTTGATCAACTCCATGATGAGAACGGTCTTGCCGACGCCGGCGCCACCGAACAGGCCGATCTTGCCGCCCTTGGCATAAGGCGCGAGCAGATCGATGACCTTGATGCCAGTGACAAGGATCTCGGCTTCCGTTGACTGCTCGATGAATGCCGGTGCCGAGGCGTGGATCGGACGCATTGTTGAGCCTTTTATGGGCCCGGCTTCGTCAACCGGTTCACCAATAACGTTCATGATACGGCCGAGGGTTGCTTCGCCGACGGGAATGGAGATCGCCTGGCCGGTATCGGCGACTTCCTGACCGCGAACCAGGCCTTCGGTGGAGTCCATGGCGATGGTGCGAACCGTGTTCTCGCCGAGATGCTGGGCGACTTCGAGCACAAGCCGCTGGCCCTGGTTTTGGGTTTCCAAGGCGTTGAGAATTGCTGGCAAACTCGCGCTGTCGAACTGAACGTCGACGACCGCGCCCGTGACTTGCCTGATGCGTCCACTCTTTTTGTCAGCCATTACCCGATCCTCGTGCTGTCCGTTCCTCAGAGCGCTTCCGCGCCCGAAATAATCTCGATGAGTTCCTTGGTGATCTGTGCCTGGCGCTGGCGGTTATAGTAAAGCGTCAGTTTGTCGATCATGTCGGAGGCGTTGCGTGTGGCGCTGTCCATAGCGGACATGCGCGCGCCTTGTTCAGAGGCGGCGTTCTCAAGAAGGCCGCGGAAGATCTGCGTTGAAATATTGCGGCGCAAAAGCTGGTCGAGGACGACCTCTTCCTCGGGCTCGTATTCATAAGCCGCGCCACCGTTGATGTCTTCAGGCGAATCGCTGCCACCCGTTTCAGGCAGGCCGGCGGGGATCAACTGCAGACCGGTCGGCTTCTGGGAGATGACGGATTCGAACTCCGAGAAGTAGACCGTGCAGACATCGAATTCCTCGTCCGCAAAGCCGGTCATAACCTTGTCGGCAATCCCCGCGGCCTGCTCGAAGCCGATCGACTTCAATCCAGCCAGAGAAACCCGGTCGGCGATGTAGTTACTCAGGTCTCGCTTCAGGTTATCGGCGCCCTTGCGGCCAACCGCCAAGATCTTGACGGTCTTGCCTTCCTTGATGAGGCGGCGCGCATCCTGGCGGACGAGCTTTGCGATATTGGAATTGAAGCCACCGCAAAGACCCCGCTCGGCTGTCATCATGATCAGCAGATGGTTTTCTTCCTTGCCGGTTCCGACGAGGAGCGGAGAGGCGTTTTCAGGATTGGCTACGCCTTTGGCGAGGTTCGCCAAAACCGCGTCCATGCGCTCGGCATAGGGCCGGGAGGCTTCGGCAGCTTCCTGTGCGCGACGCAACTTCGCCGCCGCCACCATTTGCATCGCCTTGGTGATTTTGCGAGTCGCCTTCACCGAGTTGATGCGATTTCGTAGGTCCTTCAAACTCGGCATCGCGCCGTCTCTTTCCCTAGTCTTTGCGCACGTCGCCAACCAACCGTGGGGCTGGCTTTGCGCGTTGGAGTGGAGCGAAGGTCAGTCGGCCTTCAGTTTTCTGCAGGCCGTGTTAAGCAGCGAAGTTCTTTGTGAGGGAGTCGAGCACATTCACCAGCGACTTCTCGGTATCTTCGGACAGTTTCTTTTCGGAGCGGATCGCCTCAAGGATGTCGGCGTGCTGGCTGCGCAGAGTATTGAGGAGTTGCTGTTCGAATTCGCCGACCGCATCGACAGGTATGCCGTCGAGATAACCGCGGGTGCCGGAGAAGATCACGCAGACCTGCTCTTCCATCTTCAGCGGCGAGAACTGTGGTTGCTTGAGGAGCTCTGTCAGGCGGGCGCCACGGGCAAGCAGCTTTTGTGTCGCTGCGTCGAGGTCGGAGCCAAACTGAGCGAATGCTGCCATTTCACGGTACTGCGCCAGTTCCCCTTTGATCTTGCCGGCGACCTGCTTCATCGCCTTCGTCTGCGCTGAGGAACCAACGCGCGACACCGAAAGGCCGACGTTCACAGCAGGGCGGATACCCTGATAGAACAGGTCGGTTTCAAGGAAAATCTGACCGTCGGTGATGGAGATCACGTTGGTCGGGATGTAAGCGGACACGTCGTTGGCCTGCGTCTCGATGATGGGTAGTGCGGTCAGCGAACCAGCCTTGTGCTCCTCGTTGAGCTTCGCGGCGCGCTCGAGCAGACGGGAGTGGAGGTAGAAGACGTCGCCGGGGTAGGCTTCACGGCCTGGCGGACGGCGCAAGAGAAGCGACATCTGACGATAGGCGACAGCTTGCTTGGAAAGATCGTCATAGGCGATCACGGCGTGCATGCCGTTGTCGCGAAAGTACTCGCCCATGGTGCAGCCGGTAAACGGCGCAAGGTATTGCATCGGCGCCGGATCGGAGGCAGTCGCAGCGACGATGATCGAGTATTGCAGGGCGCCGCGTTCTTCGAGAACCTTGACGAACTGGGCAACCGTTGAGCGTTTTTGACCGACCGCGACGTAAACGCAGTACAGCTTGGCGAACTCGTCATCGCCTTCGTTGAGCGGCTTCTGGTTAAGGAAGGTGTCGAGGACAATCGCGGTCTTACCGGTCTGACGGTCGCCGATGATCAGCTCGCGCTGTCCGCGGCCGATGGGGATCAACGAGTCAACCGATTTGAGGCCCGTCGCCATCGGCTCGTGCACGGACTTACGAGGCAGAATGCCGGGAGCCTTGACGTCAACGCGCTTTAGTTCGGACGACTCGATTGGACCTTTGCCATCAATCGGGCTGCCGAGACCGTCAACGACGCGGCCGAGCAGACCCTTACCAACGGGAACCTCAACGATGGCCTTTGTGCGCTTGACCGTCTGGCCTTCCATAATGTTTCGGTCGTCGCCAAAAATAACGACACCGACGTTATCGGCTTCCAGGTTGAGGGCCATGCCCTTGGTGCCGTCCTGGAACTCAACCATTTCGCCGGCCTGGACATGGTCGAGGCCGTAGACGCGGGCAATGCCGTCACCGACAGAGAGTACCTGCCCTATTTCAGAAACCTCGGACTCTTTGCCGAAGTTCTGAATCTGCTCCTTCAAGATCGAGGAGATCTCTGCGGCGCGGATTTCCATCGCGTGACCTCTTTTATATTCGCGTTTCGTGTTCACACCGCCGACGAGCGGTGAAGTGTTCTATTCTACTACCGAAACCGGTGCCCCACAGGAGTGTGGAACCCGGAAAACTCTCTAATCTGTCAGGCCGCGCCCTTAAGCCCGGCACGAATTGCTGTCAGCTTGGTGCGCAACGAGGAATCGACCATGCGGCTACCGATTTTCACGATAAGTCCGCCAAGAATGGACTTGTCCACCTTGGCGTCGAGCATGACTTCCTTGCCGACCGAGGCCTTCAGCGATTCCTTGAGCTGTTTGGCCTGATCATCGGTGAGTGGCTGAGCGGTCGTGACTTCGGCTGTCACCTCACCGCGGCCATGGGCGGCAAGCGCCCTGAAATCCTTGATCATCTGGGGAATCGCGAACAACCGGCGGTTGCGCGCAACGACCTGCATAAAATTCGCCGTCAACTGCGAAATGCCCGCTTTTTTGCAAATCGCCTTTAACGCGCCGCCCTGGTCCTCGGAGGAAAAGACGGGGCTCGCGACGAGCCGTCTCAAATCCACGCTTTCACCGAGGAGAGACTGGAACGTGGTTAGGTCGCTTTCCACGTCCGCTATGTTCCCCTCGCCGGAAGCCAATTCATAAAGCGCCCCGGCATAGCGGCCAGGCATGCTCGACAAGTTAAGGTCGTCTGTTGCCACGTCGATCGCTCTTGTTAAGCGTGTCGGAAGGTGCGTCGGGTCAAGGGCGGGAGAGAAGAATGGCCGCTCGACCCTGGCGCTCAAGAGGTTGTGAAGGCGTCAAGCAGCGATCGCAATCTTTCACGCGCTTTCCGCATTCACGGAGCGGTATCTATCACGCACATTGCGCGGTATCAACGGGCCGTAAGTTGCAGCAATGCCGCGCCCTTGGCAATAAGCGGCAGCAGGATCGGCCGCCGCACTCGAGTTGCAGGCGCCGCCTTGTACCCTCGGCCAACCGTCTAGCTTGAACCTCAGACCACCCGCACCGGTCCGTCGGCGACTTTTGTGACGATGGCCGAACTAGCCTCGAGCGTTCGATGGACTGGGCATTTTCCGGCGATTTCCACGAGCTTGTCGCGCAGCTCAGGATCGATTTCACCGTCCACAGAGATGACGCGTTCGAAATGATCGATGCGACCTTCGCGGCTCTGCGCAACCTCTCCACAGTCTTCGCAATGCTGAGCGGGAACCTTGCCGTGGTAAACCGCCACAGAGACGCGGCCGAGGTCGAGTTTTTTACGATCGGCGTACACGCGCAGCGTCATGGCGGTGCACGTTCCGAGGGCAACGGAGAGATAATCATACGGGCTTGGGCCGGAATCGAGGCCACCGACTGAGTCGGGTTCATCGGCCAGCAGACGGTGTTTGCCCGAACGAACCGCGTTTTGGAACTTGCCCAAGCCGGTTTCGCTCACCAGCACGCCGTCGACCGGGCTGAGTTCAGATATTTGGGGCTCGGGAGCAAGGAAACGGGCGGCCCAAGCGGCGATCACCCTGGCGGCGTATGCGGCATCTTCGTCGCGGGTCAGCAGATGGTCCGCATCATCCAAGGAGACGAAGCTCTTGGGATGTTTGGCGGCAACGAAAATTTCGGTGGCGTTATCGATACCGACGGTCTCATCACGCGGGGCATGCAAGATGAGCAGCGCCTTTTTCATATTCGCGATTTTTTCGGCAAGGTTCTGGCTCTCGGCGTCCTCGACGAACTGGCGCTGGATGGTGAAGGGTCGGCCGCCCAGCTTCACCTCGGTCTCACCCTGTTGGCGGACGTCATCAAGGGATGCGCCGAACTGATGCAAGACGTGGCCGACATCGGAGGGCGCACCGATGGTGGCAACCGCCTTGACTTCGGCGATCTCTCCGGCGGCGGCCAACACGGCTGCTCCACCCAGGGAGTGACCTATGAGGATCGCCGGAGCCTTCAATTCGCGGCGCATATAGTTCGTTGCGGCGAGGAGATCGCCGACGTTGGAGGAAAAGTTGGTGTTGGCAAATTCGCCTTCGGAGTGGCCGAGTCCGGTGAAATCAAAGCGCAACACGCCGATCCCCTCCTGCGCCAAGCCCTGTGCGATGCGGCGGGCAGCTGCCAGGTCCTTGGAGCAGGTGAAGCAGTGCGCGAACAATGCGTAAGCGCGGGGCGCACCTACCGGTAAGTCAAGGCGGGCGGCGAGTTCGTGGCCGTTGGCGCCGGGGAAATTAATGCGCTTCGTGGCGGCGGGCATTGCAGGGAGCTCCTCATGGCGGTGCAGCAGAAATAGTAACGGCAGCAATCGGCGGGAGGGCACCACGGAGTGGACGCGTATTCAAGACCTCACGGGCGGTCTCGCGTGGAAGTGAAGGGGGGAGGGGAGCCATGTCGTCGCCAATTATAATCCACCGCGACAAGTTTGCTTGATTGTGGGACGATCTATGACATTGCCTGCCTGCCTCTTAATTCGCGATTTCGACTACAGCGGGAATTTCGTCTTGGATCAGAGTTTTCATACTATCGTGATCGGAGGTGGTTGCCTTGGAACGGCGGCCGCCGTTTCCATTGCCAAACGGATATCGAGGCGGGGCCATGCCGCCAGCGAAGTCTGCATCATCGACAAGATGGTTGTTGGTTCCGGGCTTTCCGCGCGGCATTCGGGCATCGTGCGGGCTGCCAACGCCAATTCCACAGCCGCCTTTCTGGCGCAGCAGGCTAGTGAGATGTGGGCCAATCTCGAAACGCACTGGGGAGTCGGGCTGAATCTCGAAAACACAGGCGCGTTGTGGATCGCTTGCGACACTGGCGGTGGGGCCAACGCGAAATGGAGCGGGCTACAACAATCGCTCCGCGAGCAGGGCATCGACTTCTCGCAGCTCAGTCTGGCCGAGGCCCGCCAAATTTGCCCGGACTTTGTTCGGCTCAACGACGATGAAGTCTTCTTTCACGAACCCGGCGCCTTCCAGGTCGATCCCTCCAACGTGCGGGAAACTCTATACTCAGCGATCAAAAAGAACGGCATCACGCTTCTTGAGAAAACCGAGGTCCAGGGATTCGAGCGCGGGGAATCGGGGGAAGTCTCCAAGGTGGTGACTTCAGCAGGTACATTTAAATGCAGCTACGTGATCAATGCCTCGGGACCATGGAGCCCAGCTATTTTCGCCGGCATGGGTCTGTCGATCCCGGTCAGCGTGCAGCCGGTCCATGTCGCCAATTGGCTTACCAGCCTCAACGAAATGGAAGCCGGCATGCCGATCATCGCCGACTACGTCAATCTTGCGTATTTCCGCCGATGGCGAGATGGCGAGATCCACATGCATCAACCTCGCAAACGGGGTATCCGCGAGACTGCGCGGGCGTTCTCGGAAAGCCCGCTGAGCGTGCTCGGCGCCGACTTCATGAACGATCCGACCAACCAGGCGCTCGGCTATTCGCAAATGCGTGTCTATGAGGAGCTGGCGCGCCGGCGCTTCAATAACATGGATCAGACCGTATATGGCTCGGGCTACCGTTCGTTTTTCGACATCACACCTGACCTGCGTTTCATCCTCGGGCCGGACCACCGCGCCCCCAATCTCATTCATTCGCTTGGCTCGGGGCAGGCCTTCAAATACGCGCCGGTGCTGGGTGAAATGATGGCGCAGTACGTCGATGGCGGCGGGCCGCTGGCTGATCTGGGCCAAGAATTCTCGATCTCCCGATTTAGCGACGGCTACATGGCCGAGTTCTGGAGCCAGGTGCAAGGCACTGAGAACGTGCTGCAAGCGGAGGGCGCCGGGCTTTAGGCGTGGCAGTGACCAAAGCCAACCGCCACCCGGCCCTTGCGTCAGACCACTGGAACGATTCAGATTGGCGAGATGACCCAATCCGCTCTCGGGCACACACTGAAAGATCACCGCACGCGCCAGGAGCTGACCATTGAAGCTCTGGCGAAGCGGTTGCCCGACCGGACTGGCATTGCGTTTTTGACGTTGAACAAGAAAAGGCCGCGGCAATCCGCAAGCGTATCTTCGACATGCTTGCGAAGGACAAACTGGCGGTCATCGGCTACCACATGCCATTCACTGCCATCGTATATGTCGAAGCGCTGAAGGGCGGCGGCTATCGCTGGCTGGCTCATTCCTTCCAGCTCAACGAGTGAGTATTCGGCCGCGCTTTTCGACTCCGGCTTACAAGAATGAGTAGGGATCGATGTCGACGGCGAGGCGGATGTCGCCTTTGAGCGGCGGTACGCGCGAGAGCCATGCGCGCAGGTAGTTTTGCAGGTCGATCTCGCGTGGGGCCTTGACCAAAAGCCGCCAGCGATAACGGCCGCGAATAACAGCGATCGGGGCTTCAGCGGGGCCGAGCACCTGGATCAGTTCGGCCGGCGGCGCACGGTGAGCAACGTCGCGGGCTATGAGTTCCGCCGTTTCCTTGTCCTTGGCTGAGACAATCAATGCGGCGAGACGGCCATAAGGCGGCAACATCCCGGCTTGACGGATCTTGATCTCTTGGTCGATGAAGGCGTCGCGGTCGCCGGAGAGGATCGCCGCCATCACCGGGTGCTCGGGCAGGTGCGTTTGGATAAAGGCGCGACCGCGGATGGCTTCACGCCCAGCGCGTCCTGTTACCTGGTGCAGTAGCTGGAAGGTACGCTCGCCAGCGCGCGGATCGGCGCCCTGAGCGAGCCCCAGATCACCATCAACGACGCCGACCAGATTGAGGTTGGGGAAGTGGTGTCCCTTGGCGACCAGCTGGGTTCCGATAATGATGTCGGTATCGCCGCTCTCGATTTGCTTGATAACCTGGCGCATCTCGGTAAGGGACGGGATCAAGTCGGAGGAGAGCAGCGCGATGCGCGCCTCGGGGAAGCGCTCGCTGACTTCTTCGGCGACGCGCTCAACGCCTGGACCGCAAGCGGTCATGGTACCTTCTTCGCCGCACTTTTGGCACTTGTCGGGGATCGGGAGAGAAAAACCGCAGTGATGGCAGTTGAGGCGCTTCTTGAAGCGGTGCTCGACCAGCCAGGCGCTGCATTGCGGGCATTCCATGCGATGGCCGCAGGCACGGCACAAGGTCAGCGGGGCATATCCACGTCGGTTGAGGAAGAGCAGGCTCTGCTGACCGCGTGCAAGGGTTTCGGCCATCTCATCGACGAGGCGGGGACTGAGCCAGCGGCCCTTGTCGGGTTGCTCGGTGCGTAGGTCGATTGCCGTGATTTCGGGGAGTTCGGTGCCCGAGAAGCGCCCCGGCAGGACGAGATGGCGGTATTTGCCGGTGCGGGCATTGACGTGGCTTTCGATCGACGGGGTGGCGGAAGCGAGTACGACTGGGCAGTCGCCGAGACGGGCCCGAACGACGGCCATGTCGCGGGCCTGGTAGTTGACACGGTCATCCTGCTTGAAACCGCCATCATGCTCCTCGTCGATGACGATCAGGCCGAGGTCGGGGTAAGGGAGGAATAATGCGGAGCGGGCGCCGACGATGACGCGAGCGTCACCCGATGCCGCGGCCTTCCAAAGGCGGCCCCGCTCAGAGCCGGTCTGGGCGGAGTGCCATTCCACCGGTGCGCATCCAAAACGTGCCTCGAAGCGGCTCAAGAACTGACTAGTGAGCGCAATCTCCGGCAACATGATGAGAACCTGGCGGCCCTTGGCGAGGGTACGGGCGACGGCTTCGAAGTAAACCTCCGTCTTGCCCGAGCCGGTGACGCCGTCAAGCAGTGTCACCGAGAAGTTGCCGGCATCCGCAGCAGAGTAGAGGGCGTCGACAGCTTGCTGTTGCTGGTCGGTGAATTCGACGACTTGGTACGCTGGATCGGGAAGCGGGCAACGTTTTTCCGGAATCGCTGCTTCAGCAAGACAGCCGGCGGTGACGAGGCCATCAATAACGCCCGTGGTGCATTCGGCGGCACGGGCCAATGTTGCCTTGGGGCGGATCAGCCGGTCGGCGGCGATCTCCAGCGCGCGTTGACGAGCGGGCGTCATGCGCGGCGGCAATGGCGCGCCAGGGACAATTGTGACACCAAATCTGGGCTTTGACGGCTCGAACACCTCGCGGGCGCTCATCAGCATGCGCGCGACCATACCGAGCGGGCTGAGTGTATACTTGGCGATCCACTCGGCAAAGCGCAGCGACAGCAACGGCAAAGCCGGTATGTCGAGAATCTCGTTAATCGCCTTGAGTTTTTTCGGATCGACCTTCTTCTCTCCGTCGCCGCTCAAAGCGTACCAAACCAACCCTATGCGCGTCTGATTACCGAACGGGACGGTGACGAAAGCGCCCGGAGGAGGGGGGCCACCGGGGGGCGGCAAATAATCATACGTCTGATCCAAAGCGATCGGCAGCAGCACGGGAACCAGCGCCGTTTCCGCGGTGGTCTTGCTTGCCGAGAACTCGAGTTGGTTGTCCAATCTGGCCGCCGTGGTCATAAACCGCTAGACATGCGAATCATTTGGATAGTAGGGCACCTGTTAGGGCAAGCCTGGGGCAAGGGACAGCCATGAAATTCTTCGTCGACACCGCGGACGTAAACGAAATCAAGGAACTGGCAGCAACCGGTCTGCTCGACGGCGTTACGACCAATCCGTCGCTCATTGCCAAATCCGGGCGCGACTTCAAGGAAACGATCGCCGAAATCTGCGAAATCGTTCCTGGGCCCGTTTCGGCAGAAGTCGCCGCGACCGATACAGCGGGCATGCTGAGCGAAGCCCGCGAGCTGGCTAAAATCGCCAAGAACGTGACGATCAAGGTGCCTTTGACGTTCGACGGACTGAAAGCGTGTAAGGAACTGTCGGGCGATGGGCTGATGGTCAACGTTACCTTGTGCTTCAACACCGGCCAGGCTCTGTTGGCGGCAAAAGCGGGCGCTACGTTCGTTTCTCCCTTCATCGGACGGCTTGATGACGCCGGCCAAGACGGCATGCTGCTAATTCGTGAAATCCGGCAGATCTTCGACAACTACCAAGATCTGACAACGGATATACTGGCGGCCTCGATCCGGACAGTGAACCACGTCCGTGAAGCCGCTCTGATCGGGGCCGATGTGGCGACCATACCACCAAGCATCATACGTGCCCTGATCAAGCATCCGCTGACCGATAAGGGGCTTGATGCGTTCATGGCCGACTGGGCGAAGACGGGCCAGAAGATCCTTTAGACTGGCGTCTGCTCGGACTGGATTGGATGGCGGGATGGCGGGGTCACTCCGCAGCCGCCGGAAGGCGGTGTATCGTGGCCTGGAGCTCGGCCTGCGGCTTCACGTCGAGCGTTCTTTGGAAGACCTCGCCTTCGACAATTGCACCATCTTCGACGCGCAATCGCCGGGTGCGTATAGTGCCCGTCACTTGGCCGTAGATCACCACTTCCGCAGTTTGCACCGACCCTTCGACAGATCCCTGCCGCCCGACGACCAGGCTTTCGCAACGGCACTCGCCCTTGACATGCCCGGCGATCAGCAGTGGGCGCTTTGCTGTCACCACACCCTCGACCCTGACACCTCGGGGGATCATGGCCGGTGGCTCGATCCAATCCCGCCGAGGCGTGGCGGACATGGCGGCATCGATTGGACAGCCGACAGGTGCTGCAATACGGGCCGAAGCGGAAAACGGTCTTGGGTACCGGATTTGGTCCACGCGTCGCATCATTCCGGCATAGACCGGCTGCGCGATCCTGAGTTCTAGGGATGCCCAAGTCAGGATCAGCAGTACAAACGCGATGCCCACCACACCCCCCAGCGCCTGGGGCGGGGTTACTTTGGGACCCCAGTGTGGCGCCATGATACTCATGAAACCATGTAAGCCCGGGACGTTCATACGTATTGATCCGCTGTCGATGACGGCCACTTCGAACGGTTTCGGTCCAGGCAGGGCCCGCAATGCGATTTGTCTGCCTTGATCTAGAAACGCGGCGTCGGTGGCGATCTCGACGGGCGGTGATGTCTCACCGGTCCGCGGTGCGGCCGTCGCAGGGGATTCATCTCGCCACCCGGGGTATGGAATGGTGTCGGCGGTCGCAAGCCGTATGCGCCGCACGTGGGCGCGAGTGGAATTGCGCTGCGGCAAAGGTGGGCCGGAAGCTCCCGGTGGCGGCGACACGGAAATTGAGCCGTCGACTAGAATACGGGCCGGTTGGGTTTGTGCAACCAAGGTTTTATCGATCACTGCCGCGAGGATGGTGGGAAACTGCGAACTGACCTGCAGCATTTGGCCTACTGGAAGTAAGGCCAACGGGTCACTCTGCCGGTGCGAGCGCAAGAAGTTAATAATGTGAACGTTGGTCAGCCTGCGTGCGGCGCGGTCGTTGATGAGCAGCTTTGAAAGTTTGTTGGCTTCCCTATCATCTAGAATGCCAACGTAACCTAACGCCGGCGGATAACGGCGATTGCGCTTATAACGCGGCTCACCATCTGGGGGCGGAGCGACCACCATTGCGTCAAGCCGGAGGACACCCTGGTCGACGAAGCCGAGGGCCTGCGCACCAGCCCGCGTCAGATCGAGCTGACGTGTTGTGTGGAACGGGCCGAAATCATTTACGCGGACGTGGATGGCGCGACCGTTCAGGGGGTTGCGCATGAGGAGCTCTGTTCCATCGGGGAAATTGGAACTGGAGGCGCGTGTTGGATCGTCGGCATCGAAAACCTCCCCGGAGGAGGTGTACTTACCGGTATTGAAACGATCGATGGAAGGGTGGTCGTAATAGGTTGTCAAGATCGGCGTCGTGAAACCGACCCACTTACGGGTCTACGCTATCGTCTTAACGCGATGGCAGATCTTCTTATAGCAATGCGTTTCACCGGGTGATTTAGCCTGAACGAGAAAAAGGGGAGCGAGAAGCCCCGTCGTTGCGATGCTGGCGACAATCGCAAACCCACAGCACTTCAGAAAACCGCAGGCCCATGAAAAGCCATCGCTCGCCATCGGAACGCGACAAAGACCAGACTGGCGACGCGATACTCTCACTTGAACTACTACCAAGGCCCTGCTGGAAAATGGAATGGCGGAGAAAAACACCGGCTGGCCGATGGCGGTAAGCGCAAGACCCTCTCCCCCTGCCGGGAACTATAAATAACGTGTTTTAAGCTCATACTGCGACAAGTGAAACGGGCAGTGCAACCACAAGCCTGAAACTGTTTTTGAAGATGAGAAGAAGTGATCAACCGGCCACGTATGTGGGCATGCACGGGGTGACGCTTAAAGCACCAGCCACTCCGTGCAGCGAAGCGCCCAGTCCTCCGACAGGATACTAAGGTCGTTTTCTAAGTAGGACTTGCCCATCTCCGAGAGAATCTCGCGATCCTCGGCCAGCCGCTCTACGACGCACCAGCAATTCCATTCCAACGTCAGGCTCCATCGCAACTCTCGGATGTTCGCATCCGGCAGCCGATAGTGAAACGTCGGGCGGGGTTTTACGAGTTTGTCCGGAATCTTGCGACGGACCCGGTCAGCATCGAGCCATAGAAACAGCGGCAACATATCGAGTTCGCGGTTCCTGGTTGGGTTGTAAATCAAATAGTCTTCAATCAGCTGGTCGATGTCGGGCCAATATTCATCCTTTAAAATAATATGGATGTAGGCCTTGGGAAAAGGATCAGCGAAGGCCAGGATTCGCCGTGCCATGTCAACGGAGATGATTGAACGCAGCCATTCAGAAAGTAGAATTTCCGCCTTCAACACCGCCAGAATCCACTGCGGATCTCGAGTGGCTATGTCCGGGTTGAATTGAACGCCAAAGGCATGCAACAGGTTGTCCCGCGTTCCTTGCGCGCCCTCTTCGCGCAGTGCCAGAAGCAAGGCTTCCAGCTCCGGCAGCTGCTCGACGTCGATCGGGGGGCAAACAACCTCGTAGGGAATGACGAGCGAGCCGAGATCGCCATATAACTCGCGCATGGCGTTGCTGAAGGTTTCCATCAGGCCTTGCAAGCCGGACGCCGATGGGCCGACCTCACCAGGCGCTCGGTGGGCATACTGGGTATCGAGTTCGACCAGAAAATTCCCCAGTCGCGTGCCACGGATGTGAAAACGATGCGGGTCTTCTTGCTCGGCCGTACCGCCATAGAGTTTGGCAACGCGTGTGGCAACACGTGAAGGGCTAACGGCGGCGAACTCGATCTCAACGCCAACGCGGCGGCGGTTACCTTCGAAGTTATGGTCGCGCGGCGGAAGCCTTAGTTTGGATATCGAAGACATCAGATGGGTTGCGCCCTAATACGAATACCACTCCGCCGAAACAGTAACTCCGTCGATCATGAAATCGAACTCCATGATATCGACACGGCGGTTTGTTTACCATTCGTTAACCAAATCATCGTGAAGCTTCCCGTCGCGGAATGCATAAGTGGGAGAAGCGGATTGGACGATGAGCATAGCTTGGAGCGGACGCTCGAAGCGTGGCTTGATCACCTTGCTCATGAACGAGCGTCTTCGGCCAACACACTGGACGCTTACGCACGAGATTTGCAGCAGTTCTCTGACTTTCTTAGGGCAGAGTTCGGGCGCGAACCTTTGCTTGCAGACCTCGCCAACCTGGATGCACGCGCGTTTAGAAGATACATGGCTGCGCGGCGCAAGACAGGTGTTCAATCTCGGTCGCTGTCGCGAACGATGTCCGCACTACGTTCGTTTTTCCGATGGCTTGAAACACGCGAAATCATAAAAAACCGCACAATTCTACAAGTGCAGATGCCGAAAGTTCCGCACGGCGTACCGAAGCCCTTGACCATTGATAAGGCGCAGGCCACCGTGGCGCAGGGAATGGAACAGAAAATCGATTGGGTCGCCGCTCGCGATGCGGCTGTTTTATTGCTGCTTTACGGATGCGGGTTGCGCATTTCAGAAGCGCTTGGTCTGACGCGTCGAGAGGCTCCGCTGCAAGACCGCGACAGCCTGTTGATCAAAGGCAAAGGCGGGCGCGAACGTCTGGTTCCGGTGCTGCCGATCGTCCAGGATGCGGTGGCCGGTTATCTGGAGTTGTGCCCCTACCCGCTCGAGCCAGACGATCCATTGTTCGTCGGCGCCAAAGGCGGTCCACTGTCACCGCGCATTATCCAACTGACCATGAAGCGACTGCGCGAACGGCTTGAATTGCCGGAAACAGCGACGCCTCATGCCCTTCGCCATTCCTTCGCAACGCACCTTCTGTCGGCTGGGGCCGACCTAAGGCAAATCCAAGAACTCCTTGGACATGCTTCGCTTTCAACGACGCAAATTTACACAGAGGTTGACCGGGAACGCCTGCTGGCGGTCTATAATGCGGCTCATCCTAGAGCATGAGCTCTGTAGTTGATTGAGGTAATGGCGTTGTTGAAATTCGAACGGCTGTGCGGTCTCAAGCGGGGCTGGCGGGCAGCAGGCCTCTGCTGTCTTATTGTGCTTGGATTTGTTGATCCGGTTTGGGCTGACGCGAAAAAGTCATGCGGCGGCAGCAGCATTCTCGACGAAATCCAGGCAGGAGATCCGGACCTCTTCGCTGGTATCATAACGCAAGTCCAAGGGACGCAAAATGACGGCGCGCTGTTGTGGCGGATCAGCCGCGACGGCATACCGAACTCGTTTTTGTTCGGCACCCTGCACATGACCGATCCGCGCGTTACCAAGCTTTCCAAACACGTGCGCGCGGCGATTGAAAACTCCAAGGTGGTGGCGTTGGAAGTCGCCGACACCTCGCCTGCCGTGGTCGCGGCGGCCCTCGCCAACGCGCCGGCGCTAATGATGTTCGATGACGGGCGGCGGCTTGATCACCTGGTTTCGCCAGAACACTTTTCGAAGGTGAAGGAACTCCTCGACGTGGCGCGGCTACCGAGTGGCTTTGCGCGTTCGTTCAAGCCGTGGGTGGTCAGCATGGTGATGGCGGTCAGTGAATGCGAGCGCAAGCGGATGGAAGGCGGCAAGCCGGTTCTCGATGCGAGGATCGCCGAAGTGGCGCGGGCGAAGGGGATCCCAGTGGTCGGCCTGGAGACAGTTGAGTCGCAACTTGAGGCTGCGGCCTCGGTGCCGATGGAGGAGCAGGTCGCGATGCTACGATTAAGCCTGCAGCTGGCGGACCGATCGGACGATCTCAGGGAAACGATCCTGCAGCTCTACCTCGCCAAACAGCTTGGTGCGCTGTTGCCATTACAGAGAATACTGGCTGAACGTCACGGTATCAAAGACACCGAATTCGCTGGGTTCAAATCGCGGATGGTGGACCGCCGGAATCGGAAAATGCGCACGCGTGCGTTGCCGCTTTTGGCAAAGGGCAAAGTCTTCATCGCCGTCGGAGCGCTGCACTTGATCGGTGAGGACGGCCTGGTTACGCTTTTACGGAATGCGGGTTACACACTGGAGCCGGTCGAGTAGTTCTTACTGCCGCGCGATCGTGCATCGAAGGCAAATAACGTGTCTCGGCGCCGTAGAATGAACAAGGCGACCAGCGCGCCCAAAACTGGAATGGTAGCCCAAAATAGAATGTTGGGCCGGTCCCATGGCTCCAAGTATTTGGACCAGCTCGCGAGCGTCGAGCCGGCGTGCATGAGAACAACGGCGCCGTATGTCCAAGTGCGGAATGCACCCACCACAAAGGCCAGTACTAGGACTAGTTGCAGGACACCGATCAGCCCGATAACCGTCGCGCTGTCTAGGAGAAGGTAGAACTTGGAAAAGGTCTAGAGCGCTGCTGCCGACCCTAGAAATTTGTCGAGCGCCCAAATCCGCAGGAAGGCAGCCGCCGACCACCGGATGATCAGCAGAGCGAACGCGAGTTCGCCGTCGGCTTTGTCATTTTGCATTGCGTGCCTTCCCTCAGCCCGCAACTTGCAAAGGGCAGCTTTAGCCGATGAAGCGCTGCGTGATTAAGACAGTCGCAGCAGCGGTTACCGCGCTGACACCTGCGCCCCACGCCATGTCGACGAGGGCGATGTTGACTGGGAATCCTTTCACCACCGCAAGATTAGTAAGGTCGTATGTCGCGTATGCGACAAGTCCGAATATAGCGCCCATCATGGCCGCCTTCTGCCAATCCCCACCACCCAGAGCCGGCTGCACGACGAACACGTAAAGCCCGATCGAATAGATGACGTAGAATCCAAACGCAGCGGCCATGTTGATGTTTTCGGCCATCAGATTGCCGAGACCGTTGCGGTAGAACTCACGCGCGATGATGCCTATCCAGATCAGGTCGAGGACCAGCAGGATGCCCGCCATGATCAAATAGGAAAGGATGAGCTTTGTCATTGTGCCGCCATTAGTGATTATCTCGCTAGCCACTACGGCGGTTGCCGGGAAGGCGACCAGCGGATAAAAAAAAAGCTGGCGTGCGGCAAAAAAGGTCGGCGGTCCCGCAGCTCGAGGAACGCGGGAACTAGACGAAGACAACGATGAGGTCGTGGGCGGGCGCCCAGATCACATATGTATCGCGCGTTTTTCGACGGCCAACGCGGCTTCTTTCACGGCCTCGGTTAGCGTCGGGTGGGCGTGGCAGGTGCGCGCGAGGTCTTCCGAGGAACCGCCGAACTCCATGATCACGGCGGCTTCGGCGATCAGTTCACCAACGTGTGGACCGACCATATGAACGCCGAGGATTCGGTCGGTTTGCGCATCGGCCAGGACTTTGACAAAGCCGTCCGTGGTGCGATTCACCTTAGCCCGGCCATTGGCCATGAACGGGAACTTGCCCGTCTTATAGGCAATGCCGGCTTCTTTTAGCTCTTCCTCGGTCTTGCCGACCGAGGCCACCTCTGGTGCGGTGTAAATCACATTGGGGATGACATTGTAGTTGACGTGGCCGGCCTGACCAGACAGCAGCTCGGCGATGGCGATGCCTTCATCTTCCGCCTTATGGGCCAACATCGGGCCGGCGATGACATCACCGATGGCGTAGATGCGGGGGACGTTGGTTTCGAAGTGCGGATCGACAATGATGCGGCGGCGGTTGTCGATGGCGACGCCGACATCCTCAAGGCCCAGACCTTCTGTGTAGGGAACCCGCCCGATGGCGACGAGGACTACGTCGGCCGACATTTCCTCGGCTTCCCCGCCGGCGGCAGGCTCGACGGTCACGGTGCAGCCGGACGCACCATTCTTGAGACCCGTTACCTTGGAGCCGAGCTGAAAGGTCATGCCCTGCTTGGTCAAGATCTTCTGGAACTGCTTAGCTACATCAAGGTCCATGCCCGGGATGATTTGGTCGAGGAATTCCACCACGTGAACCTCCGCCCCCAGGCGCCGCCACACCGAACCGAGTTCCAGGCCGATGACGCCAGCGCCGACGATCAGCAGTTTCTTCGGAACCTTTTCCAGCTCGAGCGCGCCTGTTGATGAGACGACTTGCTTTTCATCAATGTCGATACCTGGCAGGCGGGCAATATCGGAGCCCGTCGCAATGACGATAGCCTTGGTATCAAGCTCGGTCGTCTCACCGCCATTTTCCGGCGTGACCTGAACTTTTCCGGCAGCGGCGATGCGACCGACGCCCTGGTAGGTGTCGACCTTGTTCTTCTTCATCAGAAAGGCGACGCCGTCGACGTTGCCCTTTACGCCTTCGGCCTTGAAGGCCAGCATTTTTTCCAAGTTCAATTCGGGCACTACTCCGATGCCCATACCGGCGAAACCATGGCCGGCTTCCTCGAACAGTTCGGATGCATGCAGCAAGGCTTTCGAAGGGATGCAACCGACGTTGAGGCAGGTGCCGCCGTGGGTCGCGCGCTTTTCGACGACCGCGACCTTCATCCCGAGCTGGCTGGCGCGAATGGCGCAGACGTAACCACCTGGGCCGGTGCCGATGACGACGAGATCGTATGGTCCTGCCATTTTTGCATTTCCTTCTTTGTCGAATGGCGCGGCTGCTGGATCGTCGCGCGCGGATTCTAGTGCAGTGTTGCGATGATCGAACGGCAACCACAAACCCCCTGCATCGATTCACCCCGTGACACATGCTCAACGAAGGCCTGGAAACAGCCGAGTCTCAATAACGACTTCGTATTACAGGTTGCGGACGGATGGTGGGGCGGTCGGCGAAGCGGACGGGACTCCTGATCTGCTGGTGTCCTCTGCGTGGAATACACAAGCGGCGAAGGCCGTCCCGTCGATGGCAACCTTGCCGCTACCATGATCGACACTGGTGTCGGCCCGGATACTCGGCGGATTGCATTCAATTGCCACAAGCGACGTTCCTCTGCTGCCTTAGAGATCCAGGACGAAACGTTGCGGATCTTCCAGGCACTCCTTGACGCGCACCAGGAAGGTGACGGCCTCTTTACCGTCAACGACGCGGTGATCATAGGACAGCGCCAGATACATCATCGGACGGGCGGCGATCGAACCGTCCTTCATGACAACCGGGCGCTGCTCGATGCGGTGCATGCCGAGGATGCCGGACTGAGGTGCGTTGAGGATCGGCGTTGAAAGAAGTGAACCGTAGACACCTCCGTTGGAAATCGTGAACGTGCCGCCCTGCATTTCCTCGATGGTGAGCTGACCGGAGCGGGCGCGCTTGCCGAATTCGGCGATTGTGCCTTCGATCTGCGCGATCGACATCGTCTCCGCGTCGCGCACAACCGGCACGACAAGGCCCTTTTCGGAACCGACTGCGACACCGATGTGATAGTAGTTCTTATAGATGAGATCCTGGCCGTCGATCTCCGCATTGACTGCTGGAATCTCTCTCAGCGCCTGGATGCAAGCCTTGATGAAGAAACCCATGAAACCAAGCCGGACGCCATGGCGCTTTTCGAACAAGCCCTTGTATTGATTGCGTATTTCCATAACGACGGTCATATCGACGTCGTTGAACGTCGTTAGCATCGCCGCTGTATTCTGGGCATCCTTCAGGCGGCGGGCGATGGTCTGGCGCAAGCGCGACATCCGCACCCGCTCTTCGCGTGCAGCATTGATCTCGGTTGAGGGAACGCGGAGGTTTTGGACAGGCGCGGGGACGCTTGCCGCAGGCACGTAAACAGTGGATGGCGGGGCCGCCGAAGGTACTGGTGCAGCTCGCGCCGCTGCCACGTCATGCTTCAAGACCTGTCCTCGGCGACCACTGCCATCGACCTCAGCCACCGACATGCCGGCTTCGGCGAGAGCCTTCCGCGCCGATGGTGATGGCGGCATTTCGGTGCCAGAGCCGTTGGAGGATGGCGCCGCCGGTGTGGGTTGTGGAGGAGCGGCCGCGGCTGGTGCAGCAGCGGCGCCCTCGCCTTCGTTCAGCGAGCCGATAATGGCTCCGACTTCGACCGTATCGCCCTCGTTGACGATGATCTCTCCGAGAACGCCTGCGGTTGGTGCCGGGACTTCAACAGTGACCTTATCGGTTTCCAGCTCGACGAGGGGCTCGTCGGCTTTGATCGCATCACCGGGTTTTTTGTACCATTGCCCGACTGTGGCCTCGGTGACGGATTCACCCAGCGTCGGAACCTTGATCTCGATGGCCATTTTAATCGAACCTCTTACTTAATCTATCCTTCGCGAAGCGCCGTCCGGCGACGTGCGCCCCTCTTGAAATCCATCTCAGCTTCAAACCGACAAGGCCTCTTGAGCGAGTGTCTTCTGCTCGGCGAGGTGTCGGCTCAACAGGCCCGTGGCGGTCGAGGCCGACGCCGGGCGTCCTGCGTACGCGGCGCGGGTGTTGTTGGCGCCGATGTGATCAAGAACCCACTCGAGGTTGGGTTCGATGAAGGTCCAGGAGCCCATGTTCTTAGGCTCTTCCTGACACCAGACGAAGTCGTTCGCATTCACGAAGCGGCTCAATTCCTGAATGAGCGTTCGAGCCGGGAACGGATACAGCTGCTCGATGCGCAAGACGTAGACGTCGTCGATCCCGGCTTTCTCGCGTTCGTCAGCGAGGTCGTAGTAAACCTTGCCTGAACACATCACGACGCGACGGATTTCGCTATCCGGCTTCAGGCGGTATTCCGATGCTGGGTGGGGCCGCCTCTGGTCAGCGTCGTCCCATAGAATCCGATGGAAGGTCTTGCCGGGACCCATTTCACCAATATTCGAAACGACGCGCTTGTGGCGCAACAGCGACTTCGGCGTCATCAAGATCAGCGGCTTGCGGAACTTACGATGCAGCTGGCGGCGCAAGACGTGGAAATAATTGGCGGGCGTGGTGCAGTTGGCGACCTGCCAATTGTCTTCCGCACACAGTTGCAAAAAGCGTTCGAGACGCGCCGAGGAGTGCTCCGGCCCTTGCCCTTCGTAACCGTGCGGCAGAAGGCAGACGAGCCCCGACATGCGCAGCCATTTGCGTTCACCGGACGACAGAAACTGGTCGAACAGAACCTGCGCGCCGTTAGCAAAGTCACCGAACTGGGCTTCCCACAAGACCAGTGCGTTGGGCTCGGCTAGCGAGTACCCGTATTCGAAGCCAAGCACGGCTTCTTCCGAGAGCATCGAGTTGATGACTTCGTAATGCGCTTGGTCGGGCGAGATATGACGCAGCGGTGTGAAGCGACGCTCGGTCTCTTGATCGATCAGTACGGAATGGCGTTGCGAGAAGGTGCCGCGTTCACTATCTTGCCCCGACAAGCGCACAGGGAAGCCCTCGGCGAGCAACGTGCCAAAGGCGAGGTGCTCGGCCATGGCCCAGTCGATGCCCGTGCCGCGTTCAATCATTTCATGGCGGCGATCAAGTAGGCGCTTGACGGTTTTGTGGGCATTAAAGTCGCCAGGCACTTTGGTGATGCGGCGACCGATGTCGCGCAGGATATCGAGTTCCACGCCCGTGTTGCCACGGCGGGCTTCATCTTCGGCAAAGCCGATCGATGACCAGCGGCCATCGAGCCAATCGGCCTTGTTGGGCTTGTAGTGGTCGGCGGCGGAAAACTCACTTTCCAGATGCGCTCGGAAGTCGCTGCGCATTTCGTCGACCTGATTCTCAGTCAGAATTTGCTCGGCGACAAGGCGTTCGCCGTAGCGCGTTGCAACGGGCGTATGTTTCTTGATCACCCGGTACATGCGCGGCTGGGTGAACATAGGTTCGTCGGCCTCGTTGTGACCGTACCGGCGATAGCAGACCATGTCGATGACGACCGGTTTTTGGAATTTCTGGCGGAATTCGGCAGCAATCTTGGCGACATGAACGACCGATTCTGGATCGTCGCCGTTGACGTGGAAGATCGGCGCTTCGACCATCTTGGCGACATCAGTGCAGTAGGGCGACGAGCGCGAGAAGCGGGGATTGGTGGTGAAGCCGATCTGGTTGTTGATGATGAAATGTAGCGAGCCGCCAGTGCGGTGGCCCTTGAGACCGGAAAGACCAAAGCATTCCGCAACTACGCCTTGGCCGGCGAATGCGGCGTCGCCGTGGATCAGGAGCGGCAGTACACAGTTGCGCTCTTCGGGGTCGCAGGCGTGCTGATCCTGCTTGGCGCGAGTTTTACCAAGAACGACAGGATCAACGATCTCCAAGTGTGACGGGTTGGCGGTCAGCGAAAGGTGGACGTTGTTGCCGTCGAAGATACGGTCGGAAGAGGCTCCAAGGTGATACTTCACATCGCCCGAGCCTTCGACATCATCGGGTTTGAACGAACCACCTTTGAACTCATTGAAGATAGCGCGGTGCGGCTTCGCCAAGACGTTAGCAAGAACGTTGAGGCGGCCGCGGTGGGCCATACCTATAATGATCTCTTTCACACCAAGCTGACCGCCGCGTTTGATGATCTGCTCTAAAGCGGGGACCATCGCTTCGCCGCCATCGAGCCCGAAACGCTTGGTGCCGGTGTATTTGACATCGGCGAACTTTTCGAACGTTTCAGCTTCAATCAGTTTGTTGAGGATCGCTTTTTTGCCCTCGACGGTGAAGCTGATCTCCTTTTCCTCGCCCTCGATGCGCTCCTGGATCCAGGACTTTTGCGCAGGGTTCGTGATGTGCGTGAATTCAACGCCGATATGCTGGCAGTAGGTGCGCCGAAGAATGCCAAGGATCTGGCGCATGGTGGCGGTTTCGAGACCAAGAACGCGATCGATGAAGATTGGACGGTCGAGGTCGGCGTCGGTGAAGCCGTAGGTCTCGTGCTCCAGCTCTCGGTGGATCAAGCGATCGCTGAGGCCGAGCGGATCGAGATCGGCGGCCAGATGGCCCATGGCGCGATAGGCACGGATCAGCATCAGTGTGCGGATTGAGTCCTGGATGGCGCGGAAGGAGGCCGCCGGGGACATCTCAACGCCGTGCTGGTAAGCGTGCTCGGAGAGCTTACCGTGCAGTTCGCTGTGTAGTCGTTCGTAATCACCGGTCAGCGCGGCGACCAAATCACCGTTCGATTCAAGTTTTGTCAGCGGGACGGCCCAAGACGGATTGGATGGTTCGGTATCGGACGTTCCAGCACCCTCTTGAAGGCTCTCAAAGAAATGACGCCATTGATCCGGCACGGAGCCGGGGTTGCGTGCGTATTGATCTTGCATTTCCTCGATGTACGCGGCGTTGGCGCCGTGGAGGAACGAGGTTTGAAGGAAAGACTGATTGAGCGCTTGGCGGGACATTAATGGTTCCTGTCCGAGAAAAAGAGCCTTTGTGCCAGAATGCGGAAACTCCGCGCGATATGGCATGGCGCTTTCGCAACCGCGAATGCACCCGATACTTAGTACAGTTCGTCGCAGGGTTTAAGCCCATCGATAGTGTCGGGTCTGGTGCGCAGATCACGAAGGGGTGAGAGTGAATAGGGTTGGCTTGGCCGGAAGTGATCCTCACAGCCGAGCCCGTCGACGGCGGCCGAAAGCGCGCCATCGCCTGCAATAAAATGCACTATCTAGACGATCGAACTAGGTTGTCCCCCGAGGCTCAATCCTTTCTTTCTTCGGCCTGAGCGTTTTCGTGCTCGCCGTGCAGCTTTTCCTTGTGGTGGTGAAGTTTCTGAACCTTGGCTTCGGCGGCCTCCTGGGCGGCCCGAAGCGAGGCGATCTCGGCATTCTTGGCGCGTATCTCCGCCTCTACGGCTGAAAGCTGGCTGCGGAACAGCAACATCATGCTATGACGACCCATCGGTGTGTCTCCGCCTGCCATTTCGAGCTTATGACGTCGTATACAATTCGAATTGTGCGATGCCAGCACGAGAAGGTAATCGACGAATATCGCTACTCCTCCTCGGGGCGCGCGTCACCGTAAAGCTTGAGACTGCCGCGTTCCATTACCGCTAACTGATCAAATCCTTGATCGGGAGGTCGCTGATCTTGGGCGTCGGCGCGGCCGGGCTCGTATTGATGGCGGTCGCACTATTGGGATGACGCTCCGAAAACAACTGGCGCGGGGTCAAAACCATTGCGCCATTGTAGATCTTTTGAAGGAGCTGCGCCGCTCAACCCTTCAATACATCCGATAAGGTTTTGCCGAGACGTGCGGGAGAGGGTGAGACGCTGATGCCAGCGGCTTCCATCGCCGCGATCTTGGAATCGGCACCGCCCTTACCACCGGAGATGACAGCGCCGGCGTGGCCCATGGTGCGGCCAGGTGGCGCTGTGCGACCGGCGATGAAGCCTGCCATCGGCTTCCTGCGGCCTTTGGCGGCCTGCTCGGTCAACCAGGCTGAGGCATCTTCCTCGGCCGAGCCGCCAATTTCACCAATCATGATGATGGATTCTGTTTCGGGATCGTCGAGAAACAAGTCGAGCATGTCGATGAACTCGGTACCCTTTACCGGATCGCCGCCGATGCCGACGGCCGTCGACTGGCCGAGGCCCTCGTTGGTGGTTTGGAAGACGGCCTCATAGGTCAGCGTACCCGAACGCGACAGGATGCCGACCGAGCCCTTCTTAAAAATCGAGCCGGGCATGATGCCGATCTTGCACTCGTTCGGTGTCAGGACGCCAGGACAGTTGGGTCCGACAAGGCGCGAATTGGACTTGTCCAGGCGCGCCTTGACCTTGACCATGTCCATGACAGGCACGCCCTCGGTGATGCAGATGATGAGCGGGATCTCGGCGTCGATAGCTTCGATGATTGCCGCGGCTGCACCGGCGGGCGGGACATAGACAACGGAGGCATTGGCGCCGGTGGCGTCCTTGCCTTCCTTGACGCTGGCGAAGATCGGCAACTTGTGGCCGCTGGAGCCTTCCCAGGTTGTGCCACCCTTTTTCGGGTGGATGCCGCCGACCATCTGCGTGCCGTGATAGGCGAGCGCCTGCTCGGTGTGGAAGGTCCCGGTCTTACCGGTGAGGCCTTGGACGAGGACCTTGGTGTCTTTGTTGACGAGGATGGACATGCTTCTCAGGCCCCCTTGATTGCGGCGACGATCTTTTGGGCGGCGTCGTCGAGGTCGTCGGCGGCGATGACGTTGAGGCCCGACTCGTTGATGATCTTCTTGCCAAGCTCGACGTTGGTCCCTTCCAGACGGACGACGAGCGGCACCTGTAGGCCGACTTCCTTGACGGCAGCGACAACGCCTTCGCCGATGGTGTCGCAGCGCATGATGCCGCCGAAGATGTTGACCAGGATGCCCTTCACGTTGGGATCGGCGGTGATGATCTTGAAGGCGGCCGTCACCTTCTCTTTCGATGCGCCGCCACCGACGTCGAGGAAGTTGGCGGGCTCTTCGCCGTAGAGCTTGATGATGTCCATTGTCGACATGGCAAGACCGGCGCCGTTGACCATGCAGCCGATGTTTCCGTCGAGAGCGACATAAGCGAGGTCGTACTTGGAGGCCTCGATTTCTTTTTCATCCTCCTCGGTGATGTCGCGCAGCTCGACAATATCGGGATGACGGAAGAGTGCGTTGTTGTCGAAGGAGACTTTGGCATCGAGGACACGCAGGTGGCCGTCCTTCATGACGATCAGCGGGTTGACCTCGAGTAGCGCCATATCCTTTTCGGTGAACGCCTTATAGAGAATGGGGAACAGCGTGGCGCCATCGGCGCTGGCGGGACCATCGAGCTGCAGCGCTTTGCAAAGCAGATCGACGTCGGCGTCCGTTACGCCGGTTGCCGGATCGATGGCGACGGTTACGATCTTCTCGGGTGTCTCCTCGGCCACCGCCTCGATGTCCATGCCGCCTTCGGTTGAAACGACAAAGGCAGGCCGGCCGACGGTACGGTCGATCAGGATTGAGAGGTAGAGCTCTCGGTCAATATCGGCGCCGTCCTCGATGTAGAGACGGTTGACCTGTTTGCCGGCGGGACCCGTTTGCTTGGTGACCAGGGTATTGCCAAACATTTCCTTGGCATTCGCGATTGCCTCATCGACGGAAAAGCTGACGCGAACGCCGCCCTTTGCGTCGGAACCCAGTTCCTGGAACTTGCCCTTGCCACGGCCGCCGGCGTGGATCTGGCTTTTGACCACATAGACGGGGCCGGGTAACGACCTGACCGCCTGTTCGATTTCGTCGGCCGATAGAACCGGCGCGCCAACAGCGACGGGTGCGCCGTAGCTCTTTAAGACCTGCTTGGCCTGATATTCGTGAATGTTCATCGTCTTCTCACCGTTGTCTCGATGCCAGATCCATTTGTGTCGGTAATCCAGCCGCAACCTTCCGAAATGCGTAAACCATGTCACCCCGGCCCGCAGCCCTAACGCTTGGCACACAGCATACCAGGCGTTAGAACTGCTCGGATTTAGCCGTTGGGGTGAGCCTCAGCCATAAGAAAACGGCGCACTCGACCCGCGCCGCTATCGCTTGTCTACTCGCCCAGGTTTGGGGCGATCCGATTACAGGAGTTGACCAAAGATTTCACCGACTCCACGGACTTCATCAACATGGCCCGCTCTGAACCGTTGAGATCGATCTCGACAACACGCTCCGCACCGTTGGCGCCGATTACGCACGGCACGCCAACGTAGAGCCCCTTCACGCCATACTCTCCGTTAAGATAGGCGGCGCAGGGCAGCACCCGCTTTTTATCCTTGAGATAGCTGTCGGCCATCTCGATGGCCGATGCGGCCGGCGCGTAATAAGCGGATCCGCTCTTGAGAAGGGCGACGATCTCGCCACCGCCCTTGCGGGTGCGTTCGACGATGGCATCGAGGCGATCCTGTTTGATCCAGCCCATGCGGACTAGGTCGGGAAGTGGAATACCGGCGACCGTCGAATAACGGATCAGTGGCACCATATCGTCGCCGTGACCGCCAAGTACAAAGGCCGAGACGTCTTCAACCGAGACCTGCAGCTCGGACGCAAGGAAGTGGCGGAAGCGGGCGGTATCCAAAACGCCGGCCATGCCGATGACCTTGTTGCGCGGCAGGCCGGACGCCTTCTGCAGCGCCCAGACCATGGCGTCGAGTGGATTGGTAATGCAGATGACGAGTGCGTCGGGGGCGTATTTCTTGATACCGGCTCCGACCTGCTGCATCACCTTGAGGTTGATTTCGACGAGATCGTCTCGGCTCATACCCGGCTTGCGCGGTATACCAGCGGTGACGATGCAGACGTTGGCCCCCTCGATGTCGGCATAAGTGTTAGTGCCACTCATCTGACAGTCAAAGCTGTCGACGGCACCGGACTGCGCGATATCGAGCGCCTTACCGTCCGGCATGCCCTCCGCAATGTCAAAGAGAACAACGTCGCCGAGTTCCTTCAATCCGGCGAGGTGGGCGAGCGTGCCACCGATCATACCGGCACCGATCAATGCGATCTTGGTTCGCGCCATGCGGAGATCTCCCTGAAGCATAAGGATTGAGACGATTTTGCCGCTCACGACGGTGGCATCGGGTCCCGGAGAAGCGAAAGCGGGCCGTCTGCGCATAGGAAGCGGCACGGATTAAGCTTTGCTAGACCGAAAAATGGGCGCGTTCAAGCAAGCCGAGGGGCGATGAAACGAAAGTGGTGGGGTGATCGGGCCGTTTGATCTTACATCCGCGCCAGTGGATCAAGGCCACCGGTGCGCTCGGTACGCGATTCCAAATAGTCTTGCGACCGCATTTCAATCAGTCTGGAAGCCGTGCGTTCGAAAAGCTCTGAGCCGTCACCGGCCACGTAAAGTAAGTCGGGCTCGCTTTGTGCTGACGCGATTAGACCGACCTTATTATCGTAGAGCGCATCAATAAGGTTGATGAAGCGGCGCGCCTCGTTCCGTTTGGCCGGAGTCAAAACCGGGATTTCATCAATCAGCACGGTATGAAAGGCGTGCGCCACGTGAAGGTAGTCGCGCGGGCCCAGCGGACGTGCACACAAGTCATCGAATCCGAAACGCGCAACTCCCCTGGTCGCCATCGGGACGTAGACATGCCGGCCCAAGACTTCGAGTGACATTGGCAGCGGTTTTGCCGCGCGGCCGGTAAGGCGTGTCCAGTGGTCGTCGAGTTCCTTCTTGGCCGCTGCATCGGCTGGCGAGAAGTAGAGTGGGTAGCCGGCCAGCTTCTCAAGTCGGAAGTCTTTGCCGGAGGCCAGTTCAACGACGTCCATATAGTCTTCAATGAGATCGATGAAGGGTAGAAACAGCTGACGGTTGAGCCCGTTGCGGTAAAGTTCGCTGGGGTGAGCGTTGGATGTCGCAACGACCGCAACACCCTGCTTGAAGAGCACGGTGAAGAGTTGTCCGAGAATCATAGCGTCGGCGATATCGGTGACGTGCATTTCGTCGAAGCAAAGCAGCTTCGCTGTCTGTGCGATTTCCGCCGCGACAATCGGGATCGGATCTCCGGGAACCGCCTTGCGAGCGCGGCCGATGCGGTCGTGAACCTCCGCCATGAACTCATGGAAGTGATGACGCACCTTGGGGGCGAAATCGACCTCGGCGTGGAACAGGTCCATCAGCATGGTCTTGCCGCGGCCGACGCCGCCGTGAAGGTAAAGACCGCGCGGTGGCGGAACAGGTTTCCTTGCAAAGAAAACAAACAGACGAGAAGACGCCGGCCGGTACTCGGTGAGGCGCGCAGCGACGTCGTCGAGATGGGTGACAATCTCGGCTTGCTCGGCGTTCGGCTCGATTTCGCCTGATGCGACCTTCGCCAAATAGGTCTGCATCACCTTCGAGCGACCACTACCGCCCTTCAAAGCCATGCGTACCCCCATTTCACCATGCACCATGTCGCATCTGCGCAGACGTCACCGCATTGCTCCCATGCAAAAACCGCGCAGCTTCGAGCGCCGTGCGGACAGCGGGGGTAGCCAATCCAAAGCGAAAAACGTCTCCATATCAGTGTCCTATGTTTGCACCGCAATCCGCATCGACTTTGGTAGGTGTCTGCCTGCCACATCCACAGCGTCAATTTCGTTCAAGCTCTCGCCAACCACTCCGGTGTATTGTGCGTTGCAACATGAGGTCCACATAAGCGGACACAAGCGAACCGCAGCATCCTCGATAAAACACGGAGCCGGTTTCCACGTCACTTAACGTCAATCGAAATCCAGAGCAGAGGTGAAGTTCATGAGCGAGCAACCGTTCTGGGGAGGCACAATTCGAAAGCTTTGGCCGTCGGAAAGCGACAAGTTCCGCGACCACCTGCTGAGACTCGACAAGGACAGCCGGCGTATGCGCTTTGCCCACGCCGTCTCAGACAACTTCATAGATGACTACGCTGGCCGCATGAATGAAATGGGCGCCATCGTTTATGGCTATCTTGAAGGCGGCGAAGTGCGAGCGGTTGCCGAATTAAAAAAGCTTGGCGACACATGGGGGCAGGAAGCCGAAGCGGCTTTCTCCGTCGAGCCCGGCTATCAGGAAAAGGGAATAGGAACGGAGTTGATGGGACGCGTTATTCGTGCGGGGCGGAACAGAAGCGTCAATCATCTCCATATGAGCTGCCTTGCAGAAAACCGAAAGATGCAAGCCATTGCACGCAAGCATGAAGCCGACCTTCGCTTTGAATACGGCGAAGTCATAGGTGAAATTGTTCCAATCGATCCGAACTACTTCTCCATCCTCGCAGAAGCGATGGAAGACCGCGTGGGTTATCTGCTGGCGGTTCTCGACGTCAGTCGGGAGCGTACAAAAAAAGCGGCCTGAACTTCACACGACACTTGGCGACAGAAACGGAGTGGCAAACACTCCTATTAGATCGCCGAGTGCTTCTTATAAAGTATCGCGCAAACAGAGCGCGGCGAATTAGATGCGTCAGTATCTACTCGCCGCGCTTTTTCGTTTTGCAGTTTTGTCTTTGGACATTCGTTCACGAAGAAACATCGATGACGTTGTCGGCAAACGCGACTTAAAAATCTGCACTTCGGTGCATCGCTATTTTTTAGTCCGTCGCAACAAAAATGAAAGGCAACGACATCGCCGTTGCGCATTGCTACATTCAATTCCAATTCTGGCGCGAACGCTTATCCCTCTCTAAACACTCAAAATTGAGTTTTTACTGCAACAGAATTGATGGTGCTCCAATCTTTTTTACCCGCCAATTCTTTTTTTATGTCAACAAACTCCTTCAAATTGTTCAAGGTTTTTTTGGGTTGAACGTGATTCGCACAGACACCCCCCTGGAAAAATTGGAGATGAAGATAATGGCAACCACCAAGACGAAGAAAAGCACTGCTAAAACCACTAAGCCGCGGAAGGCAAAAGCTCCGGCGAAAACTGCTGCTGCTGCTGCTGCAAAACCTGCTGCTAAGACTGCTGCTCCCGCAAAGAGAGCTGCTGCTAAGAAGCCGGCCGCCCGCAAGACAACCAAGACCACGGCATCCGCTTCCGCACGTTCGAAAGCACCGGGCCGCGCAGCAAAGAAACCCGTTGCGAAGAAGCCTGCTGCTAAGAAGCCTGTCGCCAAGAAGCCTGCTGCTAAAAAGCCGGTCGCTAAGAAGGCCGTCGCCAAGAAGCCAGTCGCTAAAAAGGCTGTAGCGAAGAAGCCAGTTGCTAAAAAGGCTGTCGCCAAGAAGCCTGCTGCTAAAAAGCCTGTCGCGAAGAAGACCGTCCGCAAGACGACTGCTCGCAAGGCAAAGTAATCAGCAATCATTTAAGGGTAGTCAGAAAACGGGTTTTCGCCATTCGTCGGCGATGCCCAGAAGAGCAGTCTAAACAGGATCGCTTATCAGGTCTGAAAGCCCAAATCGAGCTTCAGCGCCGGCAATCAACTCAATAAACAAGCGGTCCAGAAGACATCGCCCAATCCGCATAGGTACGTAAGCGTCTCACGCGGCGGGCTCAAAAATCCCCCTAAAGGATCGGACGAGCTTTTGAGCTTGCCCGGTCCTTTGTTTTATTTGCGGCTCATTCGTCCGAGCCAGCCGCCTAAACCGGCAGCCAACTGCGATTTGCCATCAAACGCGGCGTTCAACCATCAGCTTTTTCAGCTCGGCGATCGCCTTTGCGGGATTTAAACCCTTGGGACAGGCGCGGGTGCAATTGAGGATCGTGTGGCAGCGGTAAAGCCGGAATGGATCCTCAAGGTCGTCAAGGCGTTGCCCCGTCGCTTCGTCGCGGCTGTCATTGATCCAACGATAGGCCTGCAACAAGATCGCCGGACCGAGATAGCGGTCAGAGTTCCACCAATAGCTTGGACAGGATGTGGAGCAGCAAGCACACAGGATGCACTCATAGAGTCCGTTGAGCTCCTCGCGGTCTTCTCGAGACTGCTTCCACTCGATGGGCGGGGTTGGCGTATCTGTTTTAAGCCAAGGCTCAATTGAACGGTGCTGGGCGTAGAAATGACTTATGTCCGGGACCAAGTCTTTTATGACCGTCATGTGTGGTAGCGGATAGACCTTCACGGTACCGGAAACGTCATCGATCGCCTTCAGGCAAGCGAGTGTATTGGTTCCATCGATGTTCATGGAACAAGAACCGCAGATGCCCTCTCGGCAGGAGCGGCGGAAGGTCAAGGTCTGATCGATTTCATTCTTGATCTTGATGAGCGCGTCGAGAACCATCGGACCGCACTCGTCGGTGTTTATCCAATAGTTGTCGATATGCGGATTCTCACCTGTGTCGGGAGTCCAACGGTAGATAGAGAACTGCTTCCAACGCCCTTTGCTCCCGCGTTGATTCCAAGTCTTGCCTTTGGTGATTTGTGAGTTCTTGGGAAGGGTCAGCTGGACCATGGGCACGAGCTCTCTTTTGCAGCGCAAACACGATATGATTGACATGCGGGGTGATTGACGCACTGTCAACGCTACGATGGGCAAGGCTCTCGTGGATTGACGAAGTTTTCCGCGATATATCAGCTGCTTTCAGCGCCGAGATACCGCTTATTCGACGCGGTGTTTTTTCAATTCGGCAACGAGACGACCAAGCCGGCTGGCAACTTGAAAACCCTTTTCAACGCTGGCTTTGAGCGTTGCGCGCTGCTGGATGAGTTCGTTCAAGGCTTCCTGGCACTCGCCAAAGCCGTAGAAGATCTCCTCTGGAGCATCGATTTCCCCGTCCTCGACCGCCGACATGACGTCGAAGGCGTTCTGCGAAGCTAAAACCAGCATGGATGCTACGTCGTTGATGATCTGCTGGTATTGGCGTGCCGTGTCGGCGCTGACTCGGGTTCCGTGCACACCGAACTTCAAAGGAGTACCGGTGGCCGCGCCCTCACCGCCAAACAGCTTCGGATGGCGATGGAAACGGCGGAAGATCTCAACCAGCCCCATGCAACAGGTCTCAAGGTCGCGCAGCGCGGAAGCAGCCTTACGCCGCGACTTTGGGCGCTCAGGGGATTTTTCCTCCGCCGACCAGTTGATCGTCGCGATGGAGGCGATGGCCCCCAAGGCGGCAAGGGCGGGCAAAACAGCGGCGAATGGGTCGGGCGCGTTGCGGGTTGCTTCAGCAGCTGCGCTGTTGGAGGCCGCCGGTTTCGCCTTTTTGGATACGCTTTTTTTCACGATTGATCCTGAAGGCCATACAGGGTGCCAGCGGCTTTGGCCCCGCATGAGGCACACGAGCCGGACGAGGCGCTTGAATGCCCAGAGTCTGTGTCAGCTGCAAGATCTTGTCGAGTGCCGGAAGCTATCTGCCGTGCTTGTCAACAGTTCGCGGGGCCGAAGGCCCATCAGGGGGCAATTAACGGCGCTGCGAGAGAAACGGATCAGCTGAACCGGTTAATAGACCCGGGCTTTAGGCTCGATGTAATTCATCTCGTTGGTCAGCGTGTAGGCGTGTACCGGCCGGTAGTCGATGCTGATCTTCCTCTTGGCGTAGTCGGCCCATGCCAGCGTGTGCTTCATCCACTCAGCATCATCGCGGTTGGGATAATCCTCGCGGGCGTGGGCGCCGCGGCTTTCGGTGCGGTTTGCGCCACCGGTGACGGTGACGGCCGCCTGGGCGATGAGGTTGTCGTACTCCAGCGTTTCGATGAGATCAGAGTTCCACACCAGGGACCGGTCGGAGACGCGGATATCCTCCGAGCCATGCCAGATTTCATCGATCAGTTTGACGCCTTCTTCAAGCACGGGACCATCGCGGAACACGGCGCAGTTCGATTGCATCACCCTTTGCATCTTGAGACGCAATTCCGAGGTCGGCGTGCTGCCAGCGGCGAAGCGGAAGCGGTCGAAGCGGGCGAGCGCCGGCTCATAGGTCTCGGGCGGCAGGTCGGGTTGGCTGCCAGACTCGACCACATCGCCGCAGCGGAGTCCGGCGGCGCGGCCGAAGACGACAAGATCGATCAGTGAATTGGAGCCTAGACGATTGGCGCCGTGGACGGAAACGCAGGCGGCTTCACCGATGGCCATAAGACCCGGCACGATATGGTCGGGATTGCCGTTCTTCAGGGTGAGAACTTCACCGTGGTAGTTCGTCGGAATGCCGCCCATGTTGTAGTGGACCGTCGGAATCACGGGGATCGGATCGCGGCGCAGATCGACGCCGGCAAAGACTTTCGCGCTTTCGGTAATCCCCGGAAGACGCTCCGCCAAGATATCGGGATCTAGGTGGTCGAGATGCAGGAAGATGTGATCACCGTGGGCCCCGACACCGCGACCGTCACGGATTTCCATGGTCATCGAGCGGGAAACGACATCGCGGGATGCGAGGTCCTTGGCCGAGGGAGCATAGCGCTCCATGAAGCGCTCACCTTCGGAGTTGGTCAGATAGCCGCCTTCGCCGCGAGCGCCTTCGGTGATCAGAACGCCGGCACCATAGATACCGGTCGGGTGGAACTGCACGAACTCCATGTCCTGCAGGGGCAAGCCGGCGCGCAGCACCATGGCGTTACCGTCGCCTGTACAGGTGTGCGCCGAGGTGCAGGAGAAATAGGCACGGCCATAACCGCCGGTGGCGAGAATTGTCTTCTTGGCGCGGAAGCGGTGGATGCAGCCGTCCTCGAGCGACATGGCGACAACGCCGCGGCAGGCACCATCGGCATCCATCATCAAATCGAGCGCGAAGTATTCTACGAAGAATTCCGCCGAGTGCCGAAGTGACTGACCGTAGAGCGTGTGAAGCATGGCGTGGCCGGTGCGGTCGGCTGCTGCACAGGTTCGCTGCGCGGGAGGACCTTCGCCGAACTCGGTTGTCATGCCACCGAATGGGCGCTGATAGATGCGGCCGTCCTCAGTGCGCGAGAACGGAACGCCGTAATGCTCCATTTCGTATACCGCGGCGGGAGCATGGCGGCACAGATATTCGATGGAGTCCTGATCGCCGAGCCAGTCGGAACCCTTGACGGTGTCGTACATGTGCCAGCGCCAATTGTCGGGGCCCATGTTTCCAAGTGAGGCGGCGACACCGCCCTGCGCAGCTACCGTATGGGAGCGGGTTGGAAAGACCTTTGTCACGCAGGCTGTCTTAAGCCCGGCTTCCGCGCAACCCAGCGTAGCGCGCAAGCCCGCACCCCCAGCGCCCACCACCACAACGTCATAGGTATGATCGATGATCGTGTAGGCTTTGCCATTCGTTGCAGCCATGCCAGTGCCTCTTACCGTTTGCCGTCCTGGTGAGGTTTGTTCCTCAGGCGAAGCTAAGCTTCAGAATTGCCCATACGCTCGCCGCCGCGACGAGGATCGCAAAGAAATTGTTGAGAAGCAGTAGGACGATTTTCGTGCTTCCACGGGTGATGTAGTCCTCGATGATGACCTGCATCCCGAGCCGCATATGGATCGCCGCCGATACGATCAGCATCGCCAAGAGCAATGCCACGATCGGATTGGCCAAAGTTGACTTGACCGTTGCGTAGTCGGCGCCCGCCAGACTGGCGATGAGCCAGACGAGGAAAAGGCCGAGTACTAGATTGGCTACCGCGGTGACGCGCTGCATCCAGAAATGGTCGGCGCCTTCCTTGGCGGAGCCGAGATGCCGAACGTTTTTGAGCGGTGTGCGCATGTTCATCGAATTTGCTCCGTCCCGAACAGGAAATGCAGCTTGGTTAGCCAGTCAACAGAACGGCGCCCCAGATGAGCAGCGTCGCGGCGACGGAAATGATTCCTGACATGATTGAAAGCGTCTTGACGCTTTGGATGTCTAAACCCCGACCCGTATCCCAGATGAAGTGGCGGATCCCTCCCATCATGTGATGTAGGAGGGACCAGGTGAAACCAAACAGCACTATCTTGCCAAGTAGGCTGCCGAATATGCCGTTGACGAAGGCGAAGTATTCGGGGCCGATGGCTGCCGCCACCAGCCACCAACCCAACAGCAGCGAGCCGAGGTAAAGCGCCGCGCCGGTCATCCTATGCAGGATCGACATGACCATGTTGATCAAGGGACGGTAGATCTGGAGATGCGGCGAAAGTGGTCGGTTATCGGTACCTTGCGCCGTTCTCGCGTCGGACATTCGCATCTCCAAATTCGTTGCCAGCTTGGCCGTTGTATTCGTTTTGCTGTTTAGCGCGCTTGTTGCGTTGCGGCAATGCACCTAATGGCAAAGCGAAGAACGCTGCCTGGTGTGGCCAATGCGAGTTCAGGGGCGATGATTTCACTACCAGACAGGACCTGGCAACAGGCAGCTTGATCAATCGAGGGAGCTATTGATTGCGTAACCGAGGCCCTCACCGCTTTCAAAAGCATGCTCCGCGATCCGGCCCAGGCAACAATCACCGGCAACACCGACCCGGTCCTCGCTGGAATAGACATAGCTCTCGCCCAGCGCCTCTTCGACAAGACCGTAGCGCCAAAGATGAGCCGTCATTTGTGTCGGCCGGATAGGCGGCAGGCTCAGGATATGGCTGACCTCGCCCAAAATTTCTTCGGCCACAATCTCAGGATCGGCGTCCTCGCCCTCGCGGCTCCAGGATGGGGAGGCATGTACGACAACCGTTTCGCCGCGAGCGGTTCGGCCGGGTTTCGCATTGTTGCGCGCAACCCAACGGATCAACTCCGATAGGTCAAAATAAATATCCTTTTCTGGGAGGACCCGCTCGTCGAGGCGCACCATTAGCGACCAGCTAGGGGACATGCGAACACGGGACAATTGGCTGGCTATTTCGTCGAGTGGGCCCAGCAGGAGCTGTGCCTGGGGCGCCGGGACACAGATGGCGACCGCAGAAAAAGGCTCGACAGATGTCCGGTCGTCGAACCAAATCCGCCAACCTTTTTGTGCCTTCGACAATGTATGAACGACCCGGCTCGTGTGGATCCTTACGCCCTGCGCCAACGGACGCAGGATGGACGACATCACTGGAATTCCAACAAACCAGTCGGCGATCGCCGCTGCCCTGTTGCCTTGCTCCGCCGACTGGCCGGGTTTCCAACGGGCCGCGTAAACAGGCTCAACAAGTTCAGTGATGAAGCCCCGGAAAATGCTCGAGTGGCCGGTGATGTATTGAGCGCCATGATCGTATGGCACGACGCCGACACGCATGGTCGATACGCGGCCACCGATGCTGCTGTTGGCTTCGAAGATATCAACGTAGCGGCCGGCGCGTCGCAATTCTCGGGCGCACGACAACCCAGCACCTATGATCGCTGTCCGGCTGGTCACAGTGTTGATCTCTCATCATGCCATTAAGTCGCAGATGGACCGTCTGTGTATAGATTTATGAGGTGTACGCAAGAAAGGTCGGGTGGTTTATTCGATCAGCCAGACCTCGCAAACCATCTCAGCGCGGCAGGATAAGCCACAGGTCGAGATCGAGGATCACGTTTTCCTGATACTTGCCGTCGGACTCTTTCAGCGGATGGGCAGCACAGGCGAGATCCTTGGTGGCGAGGAGGCGGACGCGTAACGCGCCAACGTCACTGCGGCCCGGGAGCTCGGCGCGCTCCAGCACCTCCGACCAGGCATAGACGGTGTCGCCGGCAAACAGAGGGGCGACGTGCCGGCCTCCATTGATGGCGGCGATATGGAAGGCATTGGCCAGACCGTTGAAGGACAGTGCCCGAGCTACCGAAATGACAACACCACCGTAAATCAGGCGGCGGCCGAAGCGACCCTGGGATTCGGTGTGCTGATTGAAATGCACCTTGGCGGTATTCTGGAACAAACGCGTGGCGATCTGGTGCTCGGCCTCTTCGACCGTCATGCCATCAACGTGGTCGATTTTTTCACCGGTCTCATAGTCGCCCCAACGGTGGGGGCTGCCAGCCAAGTCGTAGTCGTACTTGGAGACGTCGATCCTGGGTACGGCGGTGGCCAGCTCCTCTGGCGCAACCCGGTCGGGAAGCTCGGGTACAAGCGGCTCCGGAGCGGGCGCACCGGGATCGCGTTTTCGCACCATCACCCAGCGGGTGTACTCGAGGACTCTTTCGCCGGTCTCGCTATATCCCGTCGAGTGGACGTAAACCGTGCCGGTCTTGCCGTTGGAGTTTTCCTTGACCCCAATGACTTCGGACACCGTCGAAAGGGTGGTGCCGGGAAAGACCGGCCGCAGGAAACGGCAAGAGGCGTACCCGAGATTGGCGACGGCGTTGAGCGACACATCGGGAACTGTTTTGCCGAACACGGTGTGGAATACCAACATGTCGTCGAGCGGGCTGTCCGGATATCCGATAGCGCGGGCAAAGGCGGCGGAGGACTGGACGGCGAAGCGTGGACCGAAGAGGCCCATGTAGAGGGCGGCGTCGCCGCGGGTAACGGTACGCGGCGTGGCGTGGCGGATGATCTGACCGGGTGAGAAATCCTCAAAAAAGTTGCCCGGATTGGTTTTTGTGACAGCCATGACCGTTCTCTTCATCCCCCTTGTTGGCCGCGCTCTTATTGCCTTCTCAGGTGCTCATATCCACGATAGCCTCAGCAATCGCGACCGTGCGTTCAGACATCTGCAAGTGGAGCCGTTCGACCATCTTGCCATCAACCGTAATAACGCCCTTTGCCGCATTCTCCGGCTGCTTAAATGCCGCAATGATTTTACGCGACCACGTCACTTCGTCTTCGGAGGGCGAGAAAATTTCGTTTGTGATTTCAACCTGGGCGGGGTGGATCAGCGTTTTGCCGTCCATGCCGAGTGTGCGACCGTGCTCGCACTCGCGGCGTAGGCCTTCCATGTCACGGAACTCGTTGTAGACGCCATCCAAAACGTCGAGGCCGTAAGCGCGGGCGGCGACGATCGTCATGGAAAGCCAGGGTACGACCGCAAACCGGTCTTCGTAAGCCCGGGCGTGGGATTCCTTGATGAGATCGTTGGTGCCCATGACGAGGCAGGTCAGGCGATGCTCACGCTCGATGCCCGCCATGGCGATCTCGCGTACGTTGAGGATCGACATTGGTGTTTCCATCATCGCCCAGAGCATCGTCTTATCGGGCGCATCTGCGGCGGTGACCACCTTGGCGGCCGAGATGATGTCGCCGGGCCGACCGACCTTGGGAACGAGGATCGCATCTGGCCCTGCTTGGGATGCGGCTTTTAGATCATCGGCGCCCCATGGGGTTTCCAACGCATTGACGCGAATGATGAGTTCGCGTTTGCCGTATCCCCCCGCCTTTACTGCCGCACAGACCTTTTCGCGCGCTTCCGTCTTGGCATCGGGCGCGACGGCGTCTTCCAGATCGAGGATCAGGGCATCAGCGGGGATAGTCTTGGCCTTTTCGAGTGCACGGTCGTTCGAACCGGGCATGTAGAGAACGCTGCGGCGTGGGCGGACATCCATGCGGGGCTCCTTCTTGAGTGAGGATTCGCTCTCGTGGGGATCTGGGCGCGTGGTCCCAGGTCAGGTGGCGTTTGTGCGGCGCGACATTAATCGAGGGGGCAGGAAACGCAAACCAACAAAGGACGCATGAACTGTGCTGTGGGTGATTTGTGCGAGCAGTCTTGCAATTCCAGTAAACTGGCGGCCTCAATTGCCGACCCGGAAAAGGACATTTCAGCTAATGGGCCGCGTTCTTGCGATATCGTCTTATGTTGCTTTCGGTCATGTCGGCCTAGCTGCGGTCGTGCCAGCGCTGCAGGCGATGCGCCATCAGGTCATCGCCGTGCCGACGGTCGTGTTATCGAACCACTATGGTTACCCACACGTTGGGGATTGCGGCGTTTCGGCCGACAACATGGTGGCGATTTTAAACGGATTGAGAAACAACGGCTGGCTGAACGAAATCGACGCAGTAATCACGGGATATCTACCCAGCGCCGATCACGTGGCAATCATCGCAGAAGAGATCGACCTGCTGCGCGTGACAACGCCGGAACTGCGGTATCTTTGCGATCCGGTTCTTGGCGACGATCCTGAAGGACTCTACGTCTCAGAAGCACTTGCCGATGCAGTCTGCCAGGAACTGCTGCCGATCGCCGATATCATGACGCCCAATCGCTTCGAGCTATCTTGGCTTACCGATACAGAGGTTTCAGAACCAGACGAGGCGGCTGTTGCGATCAGGGACCATAAGGGCCGCCTTGTCGTTGCGACATCGATACCGGCCGGTGATGGTCTGATTGCAAATTGTCTAAGCGGAACGGAGCATCAAAGCCGGATCGCGACCCGTCACCACGATGCGGTTCCGCATGGAACGGGTGATCTTTTTGCGGCATTGCTACTTGGGCATTTGCTGGCAGGCCGGGATGCAGCTGATGCGCTGGCGCGGGCAACGGTGGGCGTGCGCACGGTGATCGAAGCCAGTCTTGGCGCCGAGGAGCTCAGACTTATCGACACGATCCAAGAGGCGATCGCCGCCGAGACGGCTGGCGTGACCAGCGCATGAGCGCCGTTGTAGCCGGAGTTGACGGATGCCGCGCGGGTTGGCTTGTGGTAACTCGGCCGCTTAACGAGCCTGCAGCTGCCCAAGTGCGTCTGGTGGCCCGTTTCACCGAGGTTCTCGGATTGCTACCGACACCGGAAATCATCGCTATGGACATACCGATCGGGCTACCCGAGCGTGGCGAGAAAGGCGGCCGGACGTGCGACACGGAAGCCCGAGCACGGCTCGGTGGCCGGCAATCCTCCGTATTTGCGATACCTGCACGGGCGGCGGTCATGTGCGAAGACTACGCGCAAGCCTGTCTGGTCGCTTTGAAAAACTCCGACCCGCCGAGGAAGGTGTCGAAGCAAACGTTCAATCTGTTTGCAAAGATCCGCGAAGTCGATGCTTTAATGACCCCTGGGTTGCAGGCGCACGTCCTGGAGGTGCATCCCGAGGTGGCGTTCTGGGCAGCGAACGGTGAAGAGGCGTTGACGGAGCCAAAGAAGCTGAAATCACGGTCTTATCCGCCTGGATTGGAGCTGCGCCGCGGCCTGCTCGAGCGCGCGGGATATGCCCGTGCTTTGCTGCGATCTCAGCCGTTTCGTTTGAGCGATGCCGGGCCCGACGATCTGCTCGATGCGACCGTCAATTCATGGAGCGCCGCGCGTATCGCCAACGGCCAGGCTCACCGTTTTCCATCTGAACCGCAACGCGACACGAAGGGCCTGCGCATGGAGATCTGGGCCTAGCCAGCCGGCAAAGATGCCGCTTCTTTCCGCTTGGTCGCGAAATGGCTAGCCATCGCTCGTCATCGCTGACCTCGTTTCTGGTGATCGGATTTCCCAAAATCCCATTGACGAACACACATTTGGGGCTATCTCCGTTGTGATAAGCCCGCCGAAGAAAGGACGACGCCCAATGGCATTCCCCGAGCACCTCGTCGATCGGTTCCAACGGTTTAAATTCCGGCATTTCGCTCCCAATACCGATCATTATCAGGAGCTCGCGGAGAAGGGTCAAAAACCCGATGTGATGATGGTGTCGTGTTGCGACAGCCGGGTCGATCCAGAAACCATCTTTTCGGCGATGCCGGGTGAACTATTCGTCGTCCGTAACGTGGCAAACCTGGTACCACCGTTCGAGACCGGTGGAAACTATCACGGGGTCAGCGCGGCGCTTGAGTTCGCCGTTTTGAATTTGCGGGTTAAACACGTCGTCGTAATGGGCCATTCCAGCTGCGGCGGGATCACGGCGGCACTGCACGGACATGCCGCGCATGAGACAGAAGCGCGGTTCATTTCGAAGTGGATGTCGATGCTGGATGAAGCCAAAAGCCGGCTGAAGATGGCGCATCCGGGGACCGCCGAAGACAGTCAAATGCAGCGGTGGCTGGAGCAGGAGGCCGTCGCGACTTCGCTAACAAACCTGCGTACCTTCCCTTGCGTGCAGCAGCTTGAAGCCAAGGGCAAACTGCAACTGCACGGAGCCCACTTCGATATTGGTTCAGGTCAGCTAACGGTGCTCAACGAGGAAACCCGGGAATTCGAAACAGTCTGAACCGCTTAGCTGGTGGAGCCGGCGTGGGCCTTTTCGATGGCCGGGATCACCTCACGAGTGAGGCTTTGTTCCGTGATCGGCCCGACGTGTTTGTAGACAATGCGTCCCTGACCATCGACCACGAACGTCTCGGGCATGCCGTAGACCCCCCATTCAATGGCACCGCGACCACTGGAATCCGTGCCAACCTTGGCGTAGGGGTTCCCATAGCGGCCAATGAAGCGGCGGGCAGCCGACGGCTGGTCCTTGTAGTTCACCCCGTAAATTGACACGCCGGTGCGGTTTCCCAGCGCTATAAGCAGTGGATGCTCTTGCACGCAGGGGATGCACCACGAGGCCCAGAAGTTCACCACCGTTACCTTGCCCTTACCGAGATCTTCTCCGGTAAAACCGGCGATTTCCTTACCACCCGCCTTCAAACCCTCAAGGGCCGGAAAAGCAGCGGTCGGCGACGGTTTGCCGATCAGCGCCGAAGGCAGTTTCGACGGATCGCCCTGCGACAGTGAAAAGGCGAATGCGGCCGCCAGCATCGTAAAGACGACGAGAGGGGCAATCACCCACCCCAATTTGCGGCGCGGCGCCGGCGCGGCTTCGGCATTCGTTTCGGTCATTGGGTACTTTCTGTTTCGCCGGAACGGGGTCGGCGGCGGGCGCCTTTGGTCTGAAGGCCTTCAAGCAAACGCTTTTGGCGAGCGCCATCGTACATCAGCCATGCCGTAAGGCTCGCCAGAACGAGGGTGAAGATCGCATAGCTGGCGATGATGAAAGTGGCGTGCGGTCCAAGATCCATGCGGTTCCTCGAAGCTTACTCGGCAGCGGCCACAGCTTCTTTCGCACGCGCCCGATCGACCTCGGCGATGCGTAGAGCTTTGACTCGACGGCGTAAAATCTCGTTGCGCATCCCCTTCATGTGGAGCGCGAAGAACAAGAACGTGAAGCCCAGCGCCGAATAGAGCAGCGGATAGAGCTGGGATGAGTGAATTTTAGGCCCGTCGGCACGGAAGACGCTTGATGGCTGGTGCAAGGTGTTCCAGGCCGGGATCTCAAGGCCGAGCCACGGTATCGACAAGCCTTCAACCGAGATCTTGATGAACGGTAGGATCACTACACCGACCAGCGCCAGGACCGCGGTCAACTTGGATGCCAGCGTCTCTTCCTCAATCGACGTGCGCAGCGAAATTAGGCCCAAATATAGGAAGAAGAGCAGCAGCACCGAGGTCAGGCGCGCATCCCACACCCAGTAGGTGCCCCACATCGGCTTGCCCCAGAGCGACCCTGTTATCAGCGCCAGCAAGGTGAAAGCCGCGCCGATCGGAGCGGCGGCCTTGGCGGAGACATCGGCCAAGGGGTGGCGGAAAACAAGCAGTCCGAAGCTCGAAAGCGCGATGAGTGCGTAGCCCATCATGCCGAGCCAGGCCGACGGCACATGAATGTACATGATGCGGATCGTCTCGCCCTGCTGGTAGTCGGGCGGAGCCGTCCAGCCGCGATAAAGGCCGTAGACGATCAGCACAACGGCAATCCCCGCGAGCCAGGGCAGGAGAGTTCCCGAAAGCGCCATGAACCGCGTCGGATTGGCAAGTTTCTGTGTGATGGACTGGGTCTGCATGGCTTTATTTCTAGGCGCTCGGGGCCGGTTTCGCAATTCGCCGACAGTCAAGGTGTGGCGCGGCAATTTGGTCTTTCGTTGCCCTGTCCGCGATAGGTTGCAGATTTACGTGAAACAGTTTGTCCACAAGGGGCGACGTTGCCCAGACCGTGACGAGCGGTCGTTCTCAATCAGTGACAGCGGCGGGCCGGCCGTTGCCGGGGCTCATTGCATCTGGATGCGCAAGGCCGCTGCAGCGGCGATGGGACCGAGGACGAGGGAGCCGAGTGATAGCGCACTAAGTATCAAAAACGACGGCCAGAAGGCATTGGTTGCCAGCAGCGCGCCGGAAATCGCCGAGATGCCGTAGATCAGAGTTGGGACATAGAGCGGCAAAATGAGCAGGGCCAAAAGCAGACCGCCACGCCTTGCCCGTAACGTCAAAGCCGCTCCGATGGCCCCCAGAAAGCTGATGGCCGGCGTTCCGGCGAGCATGGTGGCGATCAATACCCCGTAAGCGGCGATATTAAGGTTCAATAGGATGCCGAGCACGGGCGCAAGCAGCGCCAGGGGAATCCCCGTCGTCAGCCAATGCGCAAGGGCTTTCGCGGCAGCAACGAGCTCAAGCGGCGTGCCGCCGATTGCCAGCAGCTCTAATGAACCGTCCTCGAAATCCGTCTCGAACATGCGCCCCAGTGACAGCAGCGCCGAGAGTAGCAAGGCGATCCACAACAGCCCAGGCGCGATGCGGCTTAGTAGATTCAGATCGGGGCCGAGGCCGAGGGGGAGCAGGGCGATGACGATGAGATAGAAGCCGAGCGCCGTGCCGATGGCGCCGCCTTCGCGCAGGGCTAGCGTGATATCCCGCTTCAAAAGTGTGAAAAACGGGCTCATGCGGATTGCCTCATTGCACCGAGGCGCAATTCGCGGGCGTGCTCAAGACCCAGCGGAATGTGCGTTGCAGCCAGCACGATGCCGCCTCCTTCAAGGTGCTCATCAACGATTCCCGCCAACAGTTTTACCGACGCGGCATCCAGCGAAACCGTCGGCTCATCGAGAAGCCACAGCGGACGGTCGGCAACCAACAGCCGGCCAAGTCCGAGGCGCCGCTTCTGACCAGCTGACAGATAGGCGGCTGGAATATCCTCAAGCGAGAGCAAGCGCAGACGCTCCAGGGCCAGTTCAACCCGCTCGCGCCGGACACGGTTTTCGCTACCACCGCCCAAATAGGCACACCAAAAGGCGAGATTCTCGGCTGAGGTGAGGTTCGATTTGATGCCGTTGGCGTGGCCGACGTAATGGGCTTGCTCACCGACCTCACGCTCGTTATCACCGCCTTGCAGGCGGATTTGGCCGGCTTCAGACGTCAGAAAACCGGCGACAGCGCGCAACAGTGTCGTTTTGCCGGCACCGTTGGGGCCGGTCAGCAGCAGGGCTTCACCCGCTACCGCCTCGAAGGAGAGCCCATCTATGACGATGCGGGCACCGCGTCGGACGGCGAGTTTTTCGGCTTGAAGGCGCAAGGTTGGTCTGGAGTTCCGTGTGCGGCGTTCAGAGAAGCGTCGAAAGGAGGGGCTTCGCAAGTTGAGTAGCTAAGCCCGGTGCGGGCCTATATAAAGGCCGCACAACGTTTGGTGCTAGCGCAAAAAAGAGGTGCTGCCGCCGATCGTACCTTAGGGACGAGATCGGTTTTCGCATCTTTTCCGCCGGCGCTCCGGCGGCGCGGCTTTCCACATAACCCCAATGAGGAGGCCCCCGTGAGCACGGATTCCCGATCACTCGACAGTTTCAATTGCAAAAAAACGCTTCAGGTCGGCGACAAAACCTACACGTATTTTTCTCTTCCGGACGCGGAGAAAAACGGTCTTGCGGGGGTTTCGAAGCTGCCGTTCTCGATGAAAGTGCTGCTGGAAAACTTGCTGCGCTTTGAAGATGACCGCACGGTGAAAAAACAAGATATCGAAGCGGTCGCCGCATGGCTGCAGGACAAGGGGACCGCCGGGAACGAAATCGGATACCGGCCAGCACGCGTTCTAATGCAAGACTTCACGGGTGTGCCCGCCGTCGTCGACCTCGCCGCCATGCGCGATGGTATGGCGCAACTTGGAGGCGACCCAAACAAGATCAACCCGCTGGTGCAGGTCGACCTAGTTATCGATCACTCGGTGATCGTCGACGAATTCGGCTCGCCGCAAGCCTTGGCGCATAACGTCGAGCATGAATATGCGCGCAACGGAGAACGTTACAACTTCCTCAAATGGGGCCAAGACGCCTTCAATAACTTCCGGGTCGTGCCTCCGGGCACGGGGATTTGCCACCAGGTCAACCTCGAGTACCTGTCGCAGACCGTCTGGACGAAGGACATCGACGGCGAAACGATCGCTTATCCGGACACGGTGGTTGGCACCGACAGCCATACGACAATGGTCAACGGGCTGGCGGTATTGGGCTGGGGCGTCGGCGGCATCGAAGCGGAAGCGGCGATGCTGGGCCAGCCGATCTCGATGCTGCTGCCGGAAGTGATCGGTTTCCGACTGACCGGCAAGTTGCCAGAAGGCGTAACAGCCACCGACCTTGTTCTCACCGTCACGCAAATGCTGCGTAAGAAAGGCGTCGTTGGGAAGTTCGTCGAATTTTATGGCCCCGGCCTCGACAACATGACACTCGCCGATCGCGCAACCATCGGCAACATGGCCCCGGAATACGGCGCCACATGCGGCTTCTTCCCGATCGACGGGGAGACCATTCGTTATCTTGAGATTTCGGGCCGGGACACGGCGCGCATCGCGCTGGTCGAAGCTTACGCTAAAGCGCAGGGGATGTTCCGCGAAACCGGCGTCGAGCCTGTCTTCACCGACACGCTCGCACTGGATCTTGCCGATGTGGTGCCATCGATGGCCGGGCCGAAACGGCCCGAAGGCAGACAGGCCCTGAGCGACATCAAAGCGGGTTTCGCGGCGGCGATGGACAGCGAATACAGCAAGCCTGGCGAACTCGACAAGCGGGTGCCGGTGGAAGGTGGCGACTTCGATCTTGGACATGGTGACGTTGCAATTGCCGCCATTACGAGCTGCACCAACACCTCCAACCCCAGCGTGATGATCGGTGCTGGACTACTTGCCCGCAATGCCTTGGAGAAGGGGCTTTCCGTTAAGCCTTGGGTGAAGACTTCGCTGGCACCGGGAAGCCAAGTAGTGGCCGCCTATCTGGACCAGGCCGGATTGCAGCCCTACCTCGACCAACTCGGCTTCAACTTGGTCGGCTTCGGATGCACGACCTGCATCGGGAATTCCGGTCCACTGCCGGCACCGATTTCCAAGGCGATCAACGACAATGGTATCATTGCGGCGGCCGTACTATCAGGTAACCGCAATTTCGAAGGTCGGGTCAGCCCGGATGTGCAGGCCAACTACCTCGCGTCACCGCCACTCGTTGTCGCTTACGCGTTGGCTGGATCCGTACAGAAAGACCTGACCACCGAACCGCTCGGCAACGACAAAAACGGCAACCCGGTTTTCCTGAAGGACATCTGGCCGTCGACGCACGACATCCAAGACTTCATTACCCGCAACATTACGCGGGCGATGTTCGCGGACAAGTATTCGGACGTCTTCAAGGGCGATGAACACTGGCAGGCCATCGAAACCGGTTCTGGTCTCACCTATGCGTGGAGTGATGACTCCACCTACGTTCGCAACCCACCTTACTTCACGGGTATGAAAGTGCAGCCCGCGCCGATCACCGATATCGTCGATGCGCGGGTTCTAGCCGTCTTCGGCGACAAGATAACCACCGACCACATCTCGCCAGCGGGTTCGATCAAGGCGGCGTCACCGGCCGGTAAGTATCTGATGGACAAGGGCGTGAAGCCGGCGGACTTCAACCAGTATGGGACTCGACGCGGTAACCACGAAGTGATGATGCGCGGCACGTTCGGCAATATCCGCATCAAGAACAACATGCTTCGCGACGCCGACGGTAACGTTAAAGAGGGCGGCTTCACGATCCACCAGCCGTCAGGCGAAGAGATGCCGATCTACGATGCGTCCATGCGCTATCAGAACGACGGCACGCCGCTGGTGGTCATCGCCGGTGTCGAGTACGGCAACGGTTCCTCGCGAGACTGGGCTGCTAAAGGCACCAAACTGCTAGGTGTCCGAGCCGTCATCGCCGAATTGTTCGAGCGTATCCACCGCTCCAACCTGGTCGGCATGGGTATCGTACCGTTCGTCTTCGCAGATGGACTTAGTGCCGATGACCTCGGTTTGACGGGCGCCGAAACGATTACGATCAAAGGTCTCACCGAGATCCAGCCGCGTCAGGAGATGGTGGCACAGGTCACCTTCCCGGATGGGCAGAGCGGAGAAGTACCGGTCGTCTGCCGTATCGATACGCTCGACGAGCTCGAATACCTAAAGAACGGCGGGATTTTAAACTACGTGCTGCGGAATTTAGCTGCCGCCGCGTAGTTTCTTTTTCGCATCGCCATGACTTTACGCCGACGACAAAGGCCGCTTTGAAAGCGGCCTTTGTGGCGTTCGATGCTCCGTCACCCACTCGTGACTTCCTATTGAACAGTCCTTCCTGATATTGCCAGATTGGACCCAGTCGCCTTTCAATCCGGAGGATGGTTCAGAATTCTGATGTTGCACATCAATCTTCGTGCGCTTGCAACGCTTGTTACGGCAGTGACCGCCGTGAACGCTGTCCCGGTAACGGTCAAGGCGGAGCCAAATCAATTCAAGGCCGTTGTTGAGCTATTCACGAGCCAGGGCTGTTCGTCATGTCCACCTGCCGATGCCCTGCTCAAATCCTACATCAACAGGCCTGACGTGCTGGCTTTAACGTTTCCGGTCGACTACTGGGACTATCTCGGCTGGAAGGACACTTTCGCCTCGCCAAGGTTCTCGGAACGGCAACGGGCCTACGCGAAAGCGCGCGGTGATGGCTCGGTCTACACGCCGCAGGCCGTGATCAACGGGCGAACGCACGCGGTCGGCTCACGCAAGAAAATCATCGACAAGTCCATTATTGCAATGGACCGCCTGTCCCCACTCAGCGTGCCCGTGGATTTCCGTATCGAAGAAGAAATGATGCTGATCGACGTCGGGCCGGCGCCGGATGGGGAAGCCGGCAGAGCGACGGTGTGGGTGGCCATTATTCAGAAATCCGGCCGGGTATCGATCGGGCGCGGGGAAAACGACGGACAGACCCTGACCTACTACAATATCGTACGAGAGCTTACGCCGGTGGGGATGTGGACCGGTGAGAAGGACACCATTCGGCTCGATACAGCCTCGGTGACGTGGCCAAAATCCGATGCCTGCGCGGTGCTTGTCCAGCAGGGTATTGGCGGTCCGATCATTGGCGCAGCCTGGATGGGCTTGGATGGCTGAGGGCCGTAGCGGGGGGCGCGCTATTCCGATTGAGCCGGCGAATTTGCAAGTTTGATAACGCCGGCCGCCGCCATCAAAGCGATTTCACTTTCAGAGTAGCCGATCTCGCTTAGAACCTCGGCGGTATGCTGCCCCATCAACGGCGCTGGGCGTTTTACGCCGCCTGGGGTTTCAGAAAACTTCACCGGATGGCCGATCGTCTTGACCTGACCGGCAATCGGATGGTCGGTCGATACGATCATGTCGCGGGCCAATGCCTGCGGGTCGGCGTGCATTTCAGTAATCGACATCACCGGACCGGCTGGAACTCCGGCCTTTTCGAAGGCGTCAAGCCAATGCGCGGTCGAGTGCTTTAGAAAAACCAGGCTCAGCGTTTCGGCAAGAACTACACGGTTCTCGATCCTCATCGCATTCGAAGAAAAGCGAGGATCATCGTTGAGTTCCTGGGCTTCGATCAGGGTCAGCATACGCTCCCAGTTGGCCTGGTTCGCAGCACCGATGTTGATCCAGCCGTCGGCGGTCTGGAATGCCTGGTAGGGCGCATTCAATGGATGCGCAGAGCCCATCGCCTGAGGAGATTTACCGGTGGCGAAAGCAATGGCGGACTGCCAATAGGTGTGGGTGATGGCAGCTTCGAATAGCGACGTATCGACTTTCTGGCCCTGCCCCGTTTTCAGCTTGTGGGCATAGGCAGCGGCGATCCCCATCGCCGCGACAACGCCAGCCGTTATATCCGAAATCGGAGCACCGACCTTGACTGGCTGACGCCCCGGAGCCTCACCGGTAATCGACATCAGTCCGGACATGCCTTGGGCGATCAGATCAAAACCGCCGCGATGGGCATACGGTCCAGTGCGGCCGAAGCCCGAGACCTCACAATAGATCAGACCGGGATTAAGCTGGCGCAGGCTCTCGTAGCCGAGCCCCAGTTTTTCCATGGTGCCGAAACGATAATTCTCGATAAGAACATCGGCGTCGCGGACGAGACGTTGCAGTGCATGCCTGCCGTCCTCGGACTTGAGATCAAGAACGATACCGCGCTTGTTGCGGTTCATCATCAAGAAGGCGGCACTCTCGCCTTCAATGGTCGGGGGAACGAAGCGGCGCGTGTCGTCGCCGCTCAACTTTTCAACTTTGATGACGTCGGCACCCATGTCGGCCAGCATGAGTCCGGCTACTGGCCCGGCCATGATGTGAGCCAGCTCGATGACGCGGCATCCAGCGAGCGGACCTGACATCAGCGTCCCTTCCAATTCGGTTTACGCTTCGCAAGGAACGCCTCCATGCCCTCCTTGAAGTCTTCACTCATGTAGCAAAGCGCGATCAGATCTCGATCATCGACATCGGGGGTTTTGGAAATTCTGCGCAGGCCTTCCTTGGTGGCGCGCAAGGTCAGCGGAGCGTGGCTGGCTATTCTCTGGGCGAGTTCCTCGCCGCGCGCGAGAAGCGCCTCTTGGCTTGCCGCAACCTCGGATACTAGACCTGTTGCCAACGCCTCCTCGGCCTCGATAAGGCGTGCCGTAAACAGGATCTCGCGTAGGCGATTGGTGCCGATCACTTGGGAGAAACGCTTAAGGTTGTTGGCGGAAATGCAGTTGCCGAGAGTACGGGCGATGGGGAAGCCAAACTTCATGCTGGGGCTCGCCAGGCGTATGTCGCAGAGGGCGGCAATGGCTGCGCCGCCGCCGGTGCAGGCGCCATTGATGGCGGCGATCGTAGGAACGGCGCAATTCTCGATCTCGACCATCACATCATCGAGCCGATCCTCGTAGGCCCAGGCGTCCTCCGGTTGTGCAAATCCCCGAAACTGGGTCATGTCGGTACCGGAGCCGAAAGCCTTGTCGCCGGCGCCGGTCATGATGATTGCGCGTACGGAACCATCGTCCGGCACGTTCGCGCATATCTCCCCGAGCCTGGGATACATGTCGAAGGTGAAGGCGTTGCGGGCTTGCGGGCGGTTGAATGTAACTCGTCCGATTGAATTGCGGACCTCATAGAGAATTTCATCCGATGGCACGGGCGCGCCTCCTGTCTCGGTTGATTTGTTCGGTGTTGTCCTTCGGCACTCTTGTAAAGATCGGCCGTGGGCGGGAATAGGAGGTTAGCAGCGTATCCCGTCGCAACGCGGCTGTCTTTTTGTTGCGTGCAACAGGCTGGGAAGAGTCCGCGTAAATCGGGAATTTGCTGCGGGCATCAGTGCGGCGCCGCAACACCGTTTTGCATTATGAATACAATCGGCATCATGCTGTCAACGTTGCTTCAGGCCCTGCAGCGGGGCCAATGTCCTCAGTACGTCGGCTCGGGATCGTGCATATTCGCCTCTTCATCGAAGCCGCCACCGAAAAGCGGAAACGTCGCCTCGACAATGTAAGGGCCGCCGCCGGTATGCGGCTTTGCTGAGAACAAAGTGAAGTGAGTGACGTAGAAGGACTCTGGAGCGGAAACCGCCGTGCTTTTGGAGAAACCGCGCAAGCATCTCGGGACGTGAGTTTTTCAACCGGGCCAATGTTACATGCGGCTTGAATGGGCGGGCCGGGGGTGCCAATCCCGCCGCGCGGGCCGCGCGTTCGTTGCCGCGAGCCAACCGTTCCAGCTCCTCGCCAGCTTCGACGCCAGCCCAGATAATACGGGGATCACGACCGCCGTAGGTGCCTAGGCCAGAAAGGCGCATGGGAAAGGCGGAGACTTCGATACCCGCCAGCAAGTCAGCAAAATCGTCTGCGGTGCGTTTTTCGATGTCGCCGACGAAGCGTAGCGTCAGGTGGAGATCATCCATGTCGATCCAACGCGCGCCGGGTAACGGCTGATTGAGATCGCCGAGATCCTCGCGGATGCTCTCGGGCAACTCGATTCCGCTGAACAAGCGCGGCATGGCGAAGCCCTCCCATTACTGACAGCCTTAAGCGAACAGTTGCTGCGGCATTGTTTCCGGTGGCCGGATCGACGCAATATGTTGAACACCACTCCGTCGAGACGCAAACGCTTTGAAACTCGCCCCGCGGGTCATAGTGCAACATTCAGTTCTTGCTGGATTTAGCCTTTTCAATCAGCGCTTCAACCTTCGGCAGAATCCCTTCGACAATGCGCGCAACACCTTCGGTATTCGGGTGCAGACCGTCATCCAGGTTCAACTTGGGATCCAGCGCGACGCCCTCCATGAAGAATGGATAGAGCAAAACCCCGTGACGCTCGGCAAGTTCCGGGTAGAGGCGTTCGAAACTGTCAACATAATCCTTGCCCCAATTCTGCGGTGAACGCATGCCGGCAAGCAGGACCGGTATTCCGCGCTTTGCAAGGCTCGCTAAGATTTGATCGAGGTTAGTCCGCGCCTGTGCGGGATCAATGCCACGCAAGGCATCATTGGCGCCGAGCTCCAGGATGACAGCCTGGGTGCTGGGCGGTACCGCCCAGTCGATGCGCTGCAGACCACCGCTTGTGGTATCACCCGACACGCCGGCATTGGTGACGGCAACATCGTGGCCGCGGGCTCGCAAGGTCTTTTGCAGCTGCGCGGGGAAAGCGTCCGCCGGCGGAAGACCGAATCCGGCCGTGAGACTATCGCCGAAAGCTACAATCTGAAGGGGTCCGGGAGACTTCGGCTCAACAGCCATGGCTGGTGCCATCAGCACACCCCACAGAAATGCGACGCCCATCAGGGCTTTCATTACATCGAGCAGCTGTCCATATCTTGCCACGACCATCATCCCACCTCAGTCATCATCCACCGGTGTCCAAGCACCGTTTATTGTCAGCGACGGTTTTAACACTCACCTTCATACCGTTACGATAGCGCCCCGACGGAGTCCGCATCCTTTGAATGAACCAATCATCAAGCTCGATGGCCTGCGCTTGTCACTGCAAAGCCGCGCCGGCACGGTCGATATTCTGCGTGGCATAGACTTGCAGATCACTCATGGCCAGTCCGTGGCGGTACTCGGTCCGTCGGGTTCCGGGAAAACATCGCTTTTAATGGTCGTTGCGGGTTTGGAACAGGCAACGGGCGGCTCGGTCAATGTCGGGGGGGCCGACCTCAGAGCTCTTGATGAAGATGGATTGGCGCTGCTTCGCGGTGAGAAAATCGGCATCGTGTTCCAGTCGTTCCATCTGGTGCCAACCATGACGGCGCTGGAGAATGTCGCCCTTCCGTTGGAGTTTCAGGGCAGTAGCGAGGCATTCGAAGCAGCGCGAGAGTTGCTTTCGGAGGTTGGACTTGGCCATCGTCTGCAGCACTTTCCCGCCGAGCTGTCCGGGGGCGAACAGCAACGCGTGGCCATTGCCAGGGCGTTATCGACCCAGCCTCAGCTGATCCTTGCTGATGAGCCGACGGGCAATCTCGACGGCGAGACAGGCCGGCAGATTATTGAATTGCTGTTTTTGCTCCACCGCCGGTTTAAAGCGACTTTGGTGCTTGTCACGCATGACGAAGCGCTTGCCAGTCGCTGCGTACGAACGGTGCGTATGGGTGATGGGCATATCCTGTCGGACGATCTAGTGAGTGCTGCATGACGGCGACCGAGACAGAAACCATACGCCCGACCACGACGGCCGCATCAGTGCGGACGCCGCTGGCTTTGCGCCTCGCCGTTCGCCAGATGCGGAGCGGTTTTGAAGGCTTCGTCGTGTTCATGGCGTGCGTCGCGCTTGGTGTGATGGTGATCGCCGCCATCGGCGGATTGGCGAACGCACTCGTCGTCGGCTTGGAACGCCAAGGCCGCCAGATCATTGGCGGCGACATCTCCATCTCACGCATGCATGCGCGGATTACCGCCGAGGAACGGGCGGTACTGGACGGTGTCGGACTGACCAGCGAAACGGCCACTATGCGGGTCATGGCACGAACGCTCGGCGGCGAAGAACAAAGCCTGGCCGAGTTGAAGAGCGTCGATGGTGTCTATCCGCTGGTTGGGGAGATGAAGCTCAAGGGGAGAGATACCCTCGACAAGATGCTGGCGGATGGTGCTGTCGTGGAGCCCATCCTGCTGGAGCGTCTTGGCCTCGCCGTTGGAGATGAATTCGAACTCGGCTCGGCACCGATCAAGATCAGCGGGGTCATCGAAAAGGAACCGGATGGCCTGTTGGACCGCCTCACCTATGGGCCGCGTATCCTGGTGTCGACGGCGCTGCTCGAACAAACAGGCCTGTTGAAGCCGGGAGCGCTGATCCGCTGGCGCTATGCGATGGCGCTACGAGATGACGGCAAGGAAAACGCCGAAGCCCTCAGCGCCGCGCGGGCCGAGCTAAAACGACAGCTGTCGACTGGAGGCTTCACCATCGTCGACAGAACCGACCCGTCACCACAAGTGCGCCGCACGCTTGAGCGGCTGCGCCAGTTTCTCACCCTGATCGGGCTGACGGCACTTATCGTTGGGGGTGTGGGGATTGCAAACGCGGTTTCCAATTACATCGACCGGCGTCGGCGAACGATCGCAACGATGAAATCGCTGGGGGCCAGTGGCCGAACGATCTTCAGCGTATTTATGGCGCAGATTTTGGCGATAACGCTTGTCGGTATCGCGATCGGTCTTGCCGCGGGACTAGCCATACCTACCATTCTCAAGGCGCTCTACGGAGACGTCCTGCCAATTCCGCCCGTCTTAACCATTTCTTTTGGCAGCCTTGCCGCTGCCTCCGTCTATGGTCTGCTTGTCGCCCTGCTGTTTTCACTGTGGCCGCTCGGGCGGGCAGAGCTGATTTCACCTGCCGTCCTGTTTCGAGATCAGGTCGGACAGACTTCGGCAATTCCGCGGTGGCCGATTATTCTGGCGACTGTAATCACCGCCGTGGTCTTGCTCGTGCTGACGATCTTCTCCTCCGACACGCCCTTGATCGCAGCTTATTTCACCGGCGGACTCAGTCTGATTCTGCTGGTCTTTTACGGGTTGGGGCACCTTGTGACCTGGATCGCGCGGCGCTTGCCCCGAGCGAAAACCCCTGAACTTGCGATCGCGTTGAGTAGCATCGCCGCTCCCGGTGGGCTGGCGCGAACAGTCGTGCTATCGCTGGGTGCGGGTCTGTCGATGCTGGTTGCGGTGGCGTTGAGCGACGCCTCCTTCGTCAAGGAACTCACGGGCAAACTACCGGAGAACTCGCCGGATTATTTCGTCCTCGATATCCGCGCGCGGAGAGATGGACCGGTTCCAATCCGTCGTTTCCGGACAAGTCCCTAACGCCAAGCTGCAGCAGGCGCCAATGCTGCGCGGAAGAATAATCGAGCTGGGTGGCCGCAAGGTCGAGGAGATTAAACCGCCGGCGGAGGCGGAGTGGGTGTTACGCGGCGATCGGGGTATCACCTACGCGGACCAGGTGCCGCAAGGGTCACGTGTCGTCAAAGGCGATTGGTGGGGGGAGAATTACTCAGGACCGCCACTGGTTTCGTTCGAAGCCGACCTCGCCCGAATGCTGGGGGTCGGGATCGGCGATCAGATTACGGTCAATGTCCTTGGACGCAACATCTCGGCGAAGATCGCCAATCTGCGCGATGTCGATTGGGACAGCCTTTCAATCAACTTCGTTATGATCTTCTCTCCAAATACCCTTGCCGGTGCACCATCGAATATGTTGGCCACAATCGGTCTTCCCGACGATCTAGGGATCGCAGAGGAAGCAGCTGCGATGCGGGCGCTTTCCAAGGCCTTTCCAACGGTTACTGCCATTCGTGTGCGTGACGCGGTCGACGCGTTCAACAAGGTGTTCTCCAAGATTATGGTGGCGGTTCGGGTGGCCGCAGGCGTTACGTTGCTGGCTGGGGCGTTGGTGCTGGCAGGGGCTATGGCTACCGCACAGCGGCGGCGCATCCTGGACGCGGTCATTTTCAAGGCGCTGGGAGCCACCAGACGGCGGATTCTCACGGCGCACGCACTCGAATACCTGCTGTTAGCGGCGGTTACTGCCGGATTTGCCATCTTGCTCGGCGGATTTGCTGCGTGGATCGCTCTTGCTCAAGTGATTGACATCCCCTTTGTTTTGTCGTGGCCTGCGGTTCTGCAGGCATTGGGGATTTCCATCGCGCTGGTCGTTGTTCTCGGTGGATTGGGCACATTGCAGGTGCTCCGGACGCGCCCGGTCCTTTATTTAAGGTCGGAATAGCCTTAAAATGGCCCGATCTGGAACAGATCTGACCAGTCCGCTGTAAAGGCTTCACTGGTGGGACTAAATCCTGACCTGCGAACCTTGAATTCTCTCGGATCGATAGACATATTTGATCTGGTGTTCCAAACTTTCCGTTGCATGGGTCAAAGGGGAAATATTTATGACGCAGTACGACAATCGCTATGCTCAGGCAGCGACCACGGCGCGCACCGGCGCAGCGGTCGACGAAGGCCTGCGCTCCTACATGCTTGGCGTATATAACTATATGTCCGCCGGCGTCGCCTTGACCGGGGTTGTTGCATACGCAGTTGCTGCATGGGCGCAAACCAACCCGGCGGTCTACCAGGCGCTGTACCTGTCGCCGTTGAAATACGTCCTGATGATTTCTCCGCTGGCTTTCGTGCTCGTGCTCAGCTTCGGGTTGCATAAGCTCAGCGCGCAGGCCACCCAGCTGGTCTTCTGGGCCTTCGCGGCCATGATGGGCGTGTCGCTGTCGACCATATTCGTGGTCTTTACGGACAGCTCTATCGCCCAGACGTTTTTTGTTACGGCGGCTGCTTTCGCCAGCCTCTCGCTATACGGCTACACGACCAAGCGCAACCTATCGGGCTGGGGTTCGTTTCTGATCATGGGTGTCGTTGGCCTGATCCTGGCCACCGTCGTTAACTGGTTCCTGCAATCGAGCGCACTGCAATTTGCAGTCTCGGTGATCGGCTTGCTGGTTTTCGCCGGGCTCACCGCCTACGACACGCAGCGTATCAAGGACGAATATCTGGTCATTCGCCACAACGCCGAACTGGTGGCAAAAGCCTCGGTCATGGGGGCGCTCAGCCTCTATCTAGACTTCGTCAACATGTTCCAGTTCTTGCTGTCGTTCATGGGCAGCAACGAATAAGGCTGCGACGAGCCCTAGGCTTCTTGTAAAGTAAACCCGCCGGTTCCGCCGGCGGGTTTTTTTGTTTGCAGGATCAGACGACGACAATGCACCGAATTCGATCGGCCGAGCTTAGGCATCTGCCGGGCATCACGAACATCTATGCCCATGCGGTGAATAAACTGCTGGTCAGCTGGGAGTATGAAGCGCCGGATCTCGAGGAGATGACCAGGCGCTATCACCAGCGCATCAATTCAGGCTACCCGTACCTGGTGGCCGAGGGCAGCGATGGCGAGGTGATGGGTTATGCTTATCTCGACGCCTATGACAGGCGGCCCGGTTTTCGGTTCACGGTTGAAGATTCCATCTACGTCGCCGAAACCTGCCAACGTTTGGGTCTCGGGCGCGCCTTGCTCAGCGCTTTAATCAAAGAGGCGACAGCCTTGGGATATCGACAGATGATTGCGGCGATCAGTCTGCCGGACGGCGAAGGCTCTTTAGCTTTTCACAAAGCATTCGGATTCCAGAAAGCCGGAGGGTTGAAGAACATCGGCTGGAAGCACGGCCAGTGGTTGACGGCGGTTTATCTGCAGCTTCCTTTGGGAGATGGGGCGCAGACTCCGCCGGATGGTTAGGGATTACCCGATGGCTGGTTGCTTCACTCAGCGCACCACGTTGACGCGCTTTTCAAGAACATCCAACACACGGCGCAGATCGTGGCCCCGCTTCAAGATCAGACCGGTCGCGGCGATTACCGAATAGGCACCCTGCTTGCGCGCCAGCTTGGGAGTTTTTTCGATTCGGAGGAGTGGCCACTCGCTGGTTTTGCGGAAGACCGAGAACGCCGCCGTCTCCCGGCCCATGTCGATGGCATAATCACGCCATTCTCCAGCAGCGACTTTACGGCCATAAACCGCCAGAATTTGTGAAAGCTCCTGCCGGTTGAAACGTGTTTGAGCGCTGAACTGTTTCTGCTCACCGCTGCCTTTGAGGCCCGGTGCCGCCACGGATTTCACGCCCGCGCTCCGTGGCTGCAAATAGTGTATCGGCTCGCAATCGCTCAAAACGCGCCTCCTTCTCTCTTGGATTTGCATTCGCCCGAAAAAGCCGGGCATCGCTGTCATCTGTCAGTCATGATTGCGCCGTCAACGGGATATTGCAAGGATTGAGAGCCTATCGGCCGAGTGTAAGAGGACCTGAATTAACTATGTAATAGCCGGCAACAAAAATCACGGGAACGCCACATTGGCGACTCTGGGCCGCCCGAATAATCCGTATATTAAAGATTGTCAGCGTCGGTCTGGACTCTGTAAAAGCGCCGGAAGAGTTGCCCCCAAAATTACCCTTCCGGGGCGCCCCCCCACGGGGTCCGGGCCGACCGCTAATCTCCTAGTTGCGTTCCTTATCTCCTAGTCTTGTTACCTCAGATAGGCCCTTCACCCCGCGATCCCCCGATGCGAGGTGGAGGGCTTTCCCTTTTAAGGGCTTGAGCCTCGCCGGTACGATCACCGAATGACCGCGCGATAGCCAGAATACGGTCGCCGGCCTGCCCATTCGCCGCCCAAAATCAACTGCAGATTAACCAACGTTGCCTCTCGGCCCGGTCTTGAGGACGATGCCCTGGAGAAAGCCCCCCAGCCCCACTGGGGCGAACGCTTCAAGACCGGCCCGTTCGGCAAAAGTCCCAACATCTTCTCCTACGAAACTTGGCCGGTTCCCCAAAACCGGCCGGTTTTGTTTTTGGGCCTTTGCTTGCGTTGCCGACGGGTGGCATCGCGGCCGCGGCCTGATAAGGTTCGCCCGGTTCCCGATTGAGGCACCTAATCCGCGACCTAAATCCCTGAGAGATGTGATGCCACGAAACGTTTCTTCCGCAGCCGCCAAGTCTGCGAAAAAGTCTGCCGCCGTAAATCCTGTGCTGTCCACATGGCGGACGCCGTTTGGTGTGCCGCCGTTCGAAAAACTGACACCGAAGCATCAGGAAGCGGCCATGAAACGGGCGCTGAAAGATCACCGCGCGGCGGTCAGGAAAATCGCGGCTGCAGAAAACAAGCCGTCGTTCAACAACACGGTTCTAGCCCTTGAGAAGGCGGCTCTACCTTTGGAACGCGTGTGCAATGTGTTCTTCAATCTCGTCAGTGCCTGCGCGACACCCGAACTGCAAAAAATCGAACGCGACTTCGCGCCAAGGTTCGCCGAGCATCACAGCGCTATCTTCCTTGATACCAAACTCTACCGGCGCATTGCCGATCTGCTCGAACGCAGTGGATCCTTGGACTTGAGCCCAGAGCAGATGCGTCTCATCGATCGCTATCACACCTGGTTCGTGCGCGCCGGGGCCGCTTTGAAACCGGCGCAACGGAAACGCGTCGCGGCCATCAACAAACGCCTCGCGGAACTGACCACGGGATTCAACCAGAACGTCCTTGCCGACGAGCAGAGCTGGCATATGGAGCTTCGCGGCGATGACGACCTGGCCGGCCTGCCGGATGGGTTTCGCGCCAGCGCCCGGCGGGCGGCAGTCGACCTTGGACTTGAGGGCGAGGACGTGCATGCCATTACGTTGGCGCGGTCCAGTGTCGAAGGCTTCCTGACGTTCTCCAGCCGGCGCCATCTGCGCGAAGAAGCGTGGCGGGCCTGGGCCAATCGCGGCGCCAACGGGGGCGACACCGACAATCATGCCCGGCTCTCCGAGATTGTTCAGCTCCGCGCGGAAATGAGCAAGCTGATGGGGTTCGATACGTACGCCGACTACGTGCTCTGCGATACGATGGCAAAAACGCCGTCCGCGGTGAACGATCTACTGCACCGGGTTTGGAAGCCGGCGCGGGCGCGGGTGCTCGAGGAGCGGGATGCGCTATCTGAACGGGCTCGCGATGAAGGCAGCAATGCACCACTCGAAGCATGGGACTGGCGTCACTACGCTGAGAAAGAGCGCAAGTCACGCTACGCCATCGATGAAAGTGTGTTACGTGGCTACCTGCAGCTTGACCAGATCGTTGCGGCAGCTTTCGATACCGCAGGCAAGCTGTTCGGTGTGAAGTTCAAAGAGATCGACAAGGTGCCGCGCTACCATCCGGACGTACGCGTCTGGGAGGTTACGGATAGGAAGGGCGATCATGTCGCCGTCTTCATGGGCGACTACTTCGCACGCTCCGGCAAACGCTCCGGCGCCTGGATGTCGAGCTTCCGCACCTCCCATAAGCTTGGATCAAAACCGGCACGACCAATCGTCGTCAATGTCATGAATTTCGCGCGTGGCGCCGACGGAGAACCAACACTTCTTTCCTGGGATGATGCACGCACGCTGTTCCACGAATTCGGGCATGGGCTGCACGGCATGCTGTCGCAGACGACCTACCCGTCGCTTGCCGGAACGGCCGTGGCGCGCGATTTCGTGGAGCTACCATCGCAGCTCTACGAGCACTGGCTTGGTGAGCCGCAGGTGCTGGAGCGTTTCGCCCAACACTACAAAACCGGCAAGCCAATGCCGAAATCGATGATGAAGAAGCTGCAGAAGGCGGAAACCTTCAATCAGGGTTTTGCCACGGTTGAGTATCTTGCCTGTGCGCTTGTCGATATGGAGCTGCATGCTCAGAATGAACGCCAAGCCGAGGACCTCGACATCGCCGACTTCGAGCGCGAAGCGTTGACTGAAATCGGGATGCCGCACGAAATCATAATGCGCCACCGGTTGCCGCATTTCATGCACATCTCCGGCGGATACGCTGCTGGATACTACAGCTATATGTGGTCGGAGGTGATGGATGCCGACGCCTTCCAGGCGTTCAAGGAAACCGGCGATATCTTCGACAAGAAAACCGCGCGGCGTCTAAAACAGCATATCTATTCGGCCGGCAACTCGCGCGATCCTGAAACTGCCTGGATGGCTTTTCGCGGGCGACCGCCAGAGGTCAAAGGACTGTTGAAGAAGCGTGGGTTTGCATAGGACACCGGTATTACATACGTGAGTAACTCTTCGATTACCGTGCCGCCGGAATGGTCACCGCAAGCGGCGGTCTGGACGGCTTGGCCGGCGGACCCTCAAGAATGGAACGGAGACCTTGAGCCGCCGCGTCGCGACGTGGCGGCAATGGTTCGCGCGCTCGCGGAAGGCAACCGCGTGCGGCTATTGGTGAACGGTGCGGAAGCCGAGAGTTCGGCGAATGCGGCGGTTGGAGCCGATACGGAACTCGTGCCGGCCAAGTATGGCGACATCTGGCTGCGCGACACCGGTCCGGTCTTCGCGCATGGCGCTGAAGGACCGGTTGCCTTGCGGTTCAAGACGAACAGCTGGGGCGGCAAGTTCGACCTGCCTGACGATGCGACGGTAGGTGATGAGATCGCGCGTCACGCCGGAAAGCCTGTGCGCCGTTTCGATTTCGTATTGGAAGGCGGCGCTGTCGATCACAACGGCAACGGAACCCTGCTCACAACGCGGCAGACACTGCTCAATCCCAACCGAAACGGATGGAGCAAGGAAGAAGCCGAAGCCGCCCTGCGTGAAGCATTCGGCGCGCGCAAGATCATTTGGATAGACGAGGGGCTGAGGAACGACCACACCGATGGTCACATCGACAACATCGCGCGGTTCGTTAGTAAGACGACGGTCGTTTGCCAGTCCGCTGCAGGCGACGACGACCCCAACGCCGCGACATTGGAGGCGATCGCAAACACAGTTGAGCAAGAGACGGATGCCGAGGGGCGAAAGCTCGAAGTTATTCGCGTCCCAAGCGTCGGGCGTTACGTCAATTCGGCGGGCGAGATTTCTCCGGCCTCGCATATGAATTTCCTCATCGCCAACGGCGTCGTTGTCGTGCCGGTCTACGGTACATCCACGCAAGTGGCTGCGCTTGCGACATTGACGGAGGTGTTCGCAGACCGAAGGGTGGTCGGAGTGCCGTCACGCGGATTACTTGGATTCGGCGCGGCAGGCGGCGGCTCATTTCACTGCATTACGCAGCAGGAACCACGCGAATGACGAAACGAACCCTAACCGTGGCGGCGGTCCAAACGGCCTTTGGCTCCGACATGCGGGCAAACATCGACAAGACCGCGGAGCTGATCCGAGAAGCCGCCGGCAAAGGTGCACAGGTGATCCTGCCGCCAGAGCTGTTCCAAGGGCTCTATTTTTGTTCGCGCCAGGACCCGAAGTGGTTCGCTGATGCTTACCCCGCCGACGCGCACCCCTGCGTTAAGGCACTCGGATCGCTTGCCCGCGAGCTTGGTATCGTTATCCCGATCTCGTTTTTCGAGAAGGACGGCCCGCGTTACTACAACAGCGTTGCCATTGCCGATGCCGACGGGAAAGTCCTTGGCGTCTACCGCAAGAGCCATATTCCGGACGGCCCGGGCTACATGGAAAAATACTACTTCACTCCCGGTGATACAGGTTTCATGGCTTGGCGGACCGCGTACGGTACTATCGGCGTTGGCATTTGCTGGGATCAATGGTTTCCGGAATCCGCACGTGCGATGGTGTTAAAGGGCGCCGAGGTCTTATTTTATCCGACGGCGATCGGATCCGAACCTTATGACGCCAGCCTCGATACGCACTCGCAATGGCAACGAGCGATGCAGGGTCATGCGGTGTCAAATGCTATTCCGGTCATCGCGGCCAACCGCGTCGGTTTGGAGAATAACGATGGTGTCGAGCAGAAGTTTTACGGCCACTCGTTTATCTGTGATCACGGTGGCGAGCTAGTTCAATCGTTTGGCGCTGAGGACAAGGGTGTCTTGGTGCACACCTTCGATCTTACGGAAATCGAGAACTACCGCGCTGACTGGGGCTTCTTTCGCGACAGGAGGCCAGAGCTCTACAGGGAGACTTGAGGGGAAGCGGTGACGGCCTTTGAAGGCTTCGTTTGAAAGAAGGCGTCTTATGGCCTGGCGTTACCTGCCAACACGCCTCATCTAGTCGGTATGATTGAAACAGTCACCCGGTGGGCCAAGTCGGTCAAAAGAGATGTTGTCGCGCTCTATCTTGCCGGACGGGACTCGCGCACGCCGTGGCTGGCAAAGGCCGTAGCCGCCGCGGTGGTGGCCTACGCGCTAAGCCCGGTCGATCTCATCCCAGACTTCATTCCCATCATCGGTTACCTCGATGATCTGCTGCTTGTTCCGCTTGGGATCATGTTGGCGGTTCGCCTTATCCCTAGAGAGTTGATGGAGGAATTCCGCGAGGCGGCTTCGGACCGGGAACGCCTGCCCTCGAATACAACGGCGGCTATTTGGATCGTGTGTATTTGGGCCGTGGCTTGCGTCGCATTCGGAGCGTGGCTCATTTGGGTTGTATGGGGCTGATCGCGCCTGCAGCACTCAATCGTTGCCGGTCCAGTTGAAAAACGGCCAGGCTGCTGCTTGCTTTGGTTTTCTGAGGCGTTTTGATCGGCGTTTGACCGACCGCTTCGGCATCAACTTGGCGTTCGGATGCGCTCGAGCGGATAGGACGAGCTCTTGAGCGGAGGCGGAGATTTCCGCGCTGATTCGACTATCGTCAAATTGGAACCCTGCCTCGGAAGTGTTGGCGACCGGTGTCTGCAAAGCCTGCTCGGTAGCAGGGGCGGCTGTTTTTTCTGAGGTTTCGTTCTGGGCCAGGGCTCTGCGCACGGGCTCAATGAACGCTGACTTGGTCTGCTGCTGGGCTTTACGCGCCATATCTTCCCGGTCGCGCTCCATTAGGAGCATTTGTGCGTACAGTCTCGTCTCTCGTTCCTCGACCAATCGGCGGAACTCTCGCTGATAGATGTAGCGCTGGTGACGCGCTCGCTCAGTGGCCGACCAAGGCATCGGTCGGCAGGTGCAACCATTGATCAGTTTTTTTCTGTAAACGAACGCGTTTTCCAGCTGATCGTAGCGACGGCCGCTGAGATCCAGCATCCGCTCAACGTCCTCGGAATACTTGGGCAGGTAGTAGAGTTGCGCTCCGTTGCAGCGCGACTCGCAGGCTGCTGCGTCTCTGCGAAAATGCCCCCGCGATGCGGAAGATCTGATTGGAAAATAGTAACCATCGCAGGTGCGCACACAGACGGTGCGATAATAGCCACCCGAACTCGATTGGTAGTGGCCCCCGCTCGAATAGGGACCATTCTGCCAATACGCCCGCGACCTTGGCAAGGTCGAAGCTGACCGCTTGGGTGAACTTGTGAGCAGATCGCCGAAAATGCTCTGGAAGATCGACTGCGCCTGGCTGACGGGAGCCGCCGAACAGCACAGACCCAAACCAAGCAGAACGCTCTGGTACCAATGGACTTTCGAACGCATAACCATCATGTGAGACGCTGGAACCCGAATTTTCGAAGATCATCGCCCGACAAAACGAATATTTGCTGAACGCGTTGGTTAAATTATCGACGCGTCTTACTGGTGCGACTCCGTGCGCGCGGTAGCGCCCTAGTAATGGGGTTCCAGGTTGCGGCGAAGAATTTCCCAAGCACTCATCTGCCGGTGCTTATTGCGCGCTTGGCGCGACCATCCCGCGATGGCTGTACGCCGAACTGGCGTTTTGAGACGTTCCAAAACGTCTGGGCCAATCTCGGCGCCCCTGCCTAACATCAACGCATCGATTATTTGCGCACGCGCGTGTTTAGCCTCGAGAGCATTGGTTAAGGATTCGTCTTCTATCGGCACTTTGACTGGTGATCGACCCATCGCAGCCAACGCGACGGAGCTGTCGTCGTGCTCCATTCCTTGAAACCGGTTCGAAGCAAGGCGTGGCGCCGTACGAGGCTTACCGGCATCGACGGAGCGAACGTCCGCCGAGCGAGTCTTATACTTTGCGGCGGCGTATCGGAGATGGCGCCGTTTGGAGGCCAGCGTCCAGGGCTGTGGCTGGCACGAACAGGAGGGATTGAAGTCAACGTGGTATCGGAAGGCGTTCTTCAGTTTCAAGTAAGCGTTTCCGGCCAAGTCACGCATTTGGGCCGGGGTTCCGCCAGGATTGGGGAAGACGAAGAGGCGGGCTGGCGAGCCGCAGCGAGACTGGCATGCCGCCTCATGCTCGGCGAACTGATCCGCCGTCGCGTTGAAACCAATCGGGAAGTAGTAACCATCGCACAGGCGGACACAGACGGTGCGGAAGGTCTTGCGTCGAGACTGTATGGGTTTTGCTGAACGCGGAGCAACAGGCGGAGAAGCTGCAGGCTGGTTCAACACCGCATGGAGATCTTTGTCTGCGGCGGGACTGCGCAATCTGAGATAGGCCATGAGTGGATTATCTGCAGGGAAATCAGATTGGCCCTCGGTCCCGGCCAACATTGACAGCCTGTATCTCGGTGTGTCCGCCGAGTGGGTTGCGTCGTATTGCTGACCGATTGCATCCGCGGGCAGTGGTTGCACGTTCGTTGCTGGCAGATCGGAACGCGTTGTTGGAAGATCGCGGTAGAGAGCCTGGATCAGGGCGTACGAAAAAAAACCGGGACCTGCGATGAGGGTACAGAGTATCAAAGAAGAAAATGCTTCTCGTCCATACCAATACGGTTGGCCTAACCGTTTCGGCCGCTCGTTTACGCTGAACATCGAGCTTCCGCTCCAGTCAAAAATACACTGGTTGAATAACTACCTTCGTTGCTTTCTCATGACAACCAATCAAGTGCCGTTTTTTTTAAGTATATCAGCTTCTTCTAACGCCTACTGAATTGTAAAAATGCACGGACAATCTTAACCAAGACTATAGTGCATTTAGGTGGCCGCTGTCGTCAATACGATTTTGCCGACGACCTTCCTTTCCTCGATCATTCGCAGTGCTTCGGCAGTGTCCTCGAGCGGGTAGACGCGATCAACGCGCGCCTTCAATGCTCCAGTCGCAACCCAATTCAATACGCTGGCCATGTTTGCGCGATGGGCCGCCGGATCGCGTTTGACTGCCTCACCCCAAAAGACACCAATCGCGGCGCATCCCTTCAGGAGTAGAAGATTGAGGGGGATTCTCGGTATGTCGCCAGAGGCGAAGCCGACGACCAGGAACCGACCACCCCAAGCCATGGCGCGCAATGCGGCCTCTGAACTTTCACCACCAACGCAATCGTAAACGATGTCGACACCGCGACCGTTGGTCAGCGCACGTAACGACGACTTCAGATCGCTGGTGGCGTAATCGACGGTTTGTTCAGCACCATGCTGGCGGCACACCTGCAGCTTTTCCTCACTCGATGCGACAGCAATAACGCGGGCTCCCATCGCAGAGGCGAGTTCAACGGCGGCAAGTCCGGCGCCGCCGGAAGCGCCCAGAACAGCGACGCTGTCACCCGACAGCAAGCCGGCACGGTCCCGTAATCCATGAATTGCCGTCCCGTAAGTGATGCTGGTGGCACTGGCTGCCTCGCTGCTGACGCCTTGGGGGATAGCAACAAGCCGCTCTGGCGTAACCGCTATCTTCTCTCGGGCTCCACCCCAGCCGATGTAGGCTGTCACTCGGTCGCCCAGTTTCCATCCGGCGACGTCGGAACCGACCTCTATGATGCGTCCGGCGATCTCTCCACCAGGGGAGAACGGGAGATCGGGCTTGAACTGGTACTTGCCGCGGGTGATGAGGGTGTCGAAGAAGTTCAATGCACAGGCTTCGACGGCCACGATGACCTCATTGGGAGAGGCTTCAGGATCCTCCAAGGTCTCCAATTTCAGCGCAGATGGCCCAAAAAGAGACTTGCAGAGAACCGCTTTCATGTGAAACCTCAGGTGATCCAGAATTGCTAAGACGACTGCCTATGGCGTTTTCCGCCGCGACTGGTGCTGTTTAACCTGCCAGGGACCCAAATGCCGATGAGAGGCAGCAATGTTCATCTAGCGAACTGGCCACCAACGCCAAGGGGTTATTTCGCGATTGGCGCTGAGAGGATGTCGAAGGCCCTAAATTTGGGCAATCTGATGCGCTCTGCCCACGGCTTCGGTGCCAGCTTCACGTTTACGATCGGCGCGACGTATCAGGCTATGGAGGCCGTTGCAGACACTTCGAAGGGGCAAACCCATCTGCCGCACTACAATTGGAACGGCATCGACGACATGGCTTTACCCGAACGCTGTCAGCTGGTTGGTGTGGAATTAATTGAGGAAGCGATTGACCTGCCTAGCTTCCGCCATCCAATCCGGGCAGCCTACGTTCTGGGCCCGGAGCTCGGTTCGTTGTCACCGCAGCTCGTCGAAAAATGCGATTTTGTTGTCAAGATCCCGACGAGGTTCTGCGTGAATGTTGCGATGGCCGGGGCAATCGTTATGTACGATCGGGTCCGGAGCCTGGCTCGATTTGCAGACCGACCAATCCGGGTTGGTGGCCCAGTTGCAAAGGGCGTGACAAATTTGCAAGACACCTAATCGTTTCTCCCGCAAGGGTGACAAGCGCGCCCGAATTTCTCTATAGGGGAATAAGGTGCGGAGATTTTTTAGAAGGACGGTGCACGAAACAATGACCTTTCTTGACATGAGATGGATCAGATCGGCCGCTCTGGCTGGGGCTTTCGTGGCGGTAGCCGGTAGCGCGGTTTCAGCCGCATCGCTCGTGAAAACCTATCGTGATTGGAGCTTGTTCTCACACGATCAGTCGGACAAAAAGATCTGTTTTGCAGCCACACAGCCGAAGGACAGCAGTCCAGCAGGGGCCAGTCGCGAAGGTGTTTTCTTCTACATTTCGGCGTGGCCCAAGGACGGAGTTAAATCCGAAGTCAGCGTCCGGCTCGGCTACCAGATACAAAAGGGCAGCACGGTAAAAGTGCGCGTCGGCTCAAGCGAATTTGATCTGTTCGCCAAGGACGACAAGGCTTTCGTCGCCGATGCGACCGAAGAGCTGAAGCTGATCGATGCCATGAAGCGCGGCTCCAGCATGAAGGTCCAGGCGACCTCGGATGCAGGATCGTCAACGTCCGATACCTACTCGCTAATCGGTATTTCGGCGGCGCTGAGGGGACTATCGAATTCCTGCCCCTGATCCGGGAACCGGGATTTGATTGCAGCACAGTCCACTTCCACTCGGCAGGAGAGGGGGGAGGACTGTGGCAGCTTACTTTTTCGCGGACCGCAGCTGAATATACAGTGCGCCATCGCCACCGTGATGAACGGCCGCCGTCGTGTAACTGACGACAAGCGAACGGAGTTCCGGCTCGGCCAGCCACGCCGGAACGTTCCTCCGGAGCACACCTCTTTGGGGTGCATTCCAATCACCACCAAGTGGATCAGGACTTTCGCCATCACGGGCGAACGTCCCCTTGCCGGTGATCACCAAAACCCATTTCAGTTTGCGGGCATGCGCGCGGATTAAAAAGGCCCGCAACGCACCATGGGCTTCGGATTGGCGCATGCCATGCAGATCGAGCCGGGCTTGAATATCTATGCGTCCGGCCCGGATTTTGCGGGCTTTCCTGACATCAAAATCGGCCAATGATGGGGATTGGCCAACCGGTTCACGCGTGCGACGGGCACCAGGAACGCGGTTTGTTGTGGATTTCGATGCGTCTGGATGTTGATGACGAGGCTCCGCCGAGACGTGGGGCTGGTAGCGCGGTTCATCGTAAGTGACCGGCACCAGTGCAACTCGCTTCTGGCTACCGTGTAGCGGACGCAGTGTACGCGTAGTGTGCTGCCACAGCTGCAAGTCCTCATCGGACAAGGCGGGTGCACGCGTTTTACTCTGACGGTCAGGCTTTTTCATATCGAACCAAGGATAGGGTCACCCGCGTCATTTGGGGACGAGCGCAAAAAAGTTTACCGGGTGCTTGGTCATCCCGGCTTTCGTTCCCGCCGACAAACCGGAACCGCAGAACAGGTCACCGCGCTCGGCTCCCTTTATCGCGGAGCCGACGTCGTGAGCAACCATCAGTCTGTTAAATCCACTGGCGTCGGCGACAATATGATCGAGCCCCGGGGCGCAGACAAAGATGGGCTGTCCGAGCTCGTAAAAGGCCGTATCAACGGCGAGACTTCTTAGCGGCGTAAGCGGGATTTCGTTCGTGCCGAGAGGCCGTGTTTCGTCTTCTGGTCCCAGCACGCGGAAGAAAACGTAGGATTTATTGCGCCAGAGGACGGCGCGGGCGCGCTCCAGATCTGCTTTCAACCAGTCAATCAAGGCCTGTAGGTTCATGGCCTGCGGGCTGAACACGCCGGTTTCGATCAGATGGCGGCCGATGGATGTATAGCGATGGCCATTCTTGCCCGCGTAGATCAAACGCAAGGAGCTGCCATCGGTCAGGCGAATGAGCCCCGAACCCTGCACCTGCATGAAGAAAAGATCTACATCATCGGCAAGATACAGGAGCTCCAAACCTTGGTCTGCAAGAGCCCCTTCATCGATCTCCTTACGTGTGGAATAGGCGCCAAGTTCGCCATCGGTGCCACTTCGGGCATGTGTCATCCGCTCAGACATTGCGCCGCGCTCTGATTCTTCGACAAGATTTACGAGATCCGGTGGCCGCGCCAGCACTGGGACGGTGAACTCGCTGCTTCGTTCACGTGAACCGCAAAGTTCCGGCTCGTAATAACCCGTCAGTAAGCCGTCTGTTTCCTGGTGCACGACCTTAAAAGGCGTGAACAGGCTCTCGAAGAACCTGCGGGCTGTTTCGCTATCGGGTGGAAAATCGGTGGCGGCAAGCACGGCGCGGCAGATGCCCGCAAAATCCGCCGCTCCAGCGTTGCTCAACGCTGGAGCCGAGGAAACAAAGGCTTGGTAGGCCGCCAAGTGGTCGTCGTCGGGCCAGCCCGGCAGGTCGTCAAAGCGGACTTCTTCGAGCACAACGGGTGATCGCGTGTCATGCATGGCCAGCGCCGTCCGCGTGCTCTCTAGGCGTGCTTTTCCACGACGATGTGCAAAAACTGATTCACGTGAAAAAAGCAACCGGAAGTGCCGAAGCAAAATACCTTACGTTGCTTCAGGCGGTTGCGAGGGTCGCCACCAACTTCCAGTTGGGATTTGCCGCGGCGCGGGGCGTTGAAACATCCCGGCTGAACGTCCAGATATCCGTGACATCCTTGATCCGATGGGGGTCGCCTTCGATCACCTCTCCGGCGGCGTCGCGGGTTGCCGAAATCAGCTGGCTGGCGAAACGGACCGTGACCGAAGCCATGCCTTCCTTCACCTCGGCTTCGAGAATGTCGGCTGAATCGATCCCGACAAAGCTCTGATCAATTTCTTCACTACGCGTTTCGCGATGCTCGATGGCACCGGCGAAACCCTCATAGACCTCACCGCTCAGCAGATCTTTCAGCAGCTTGCGATTGCCGGCAGCAAATGCCATCACCACCATTTCGTAAGCCGTTTTGGCGCCGGCGATGAATTTCTCAGGATCAAACGACGGATCGACGCGCAGAATCTCCAGGAGGCCCTGCTTGACCGAATGATTGGTACCGGCAAAAGCCGTGATCCGGGCTTCCGCATCGGCTATGGGCACGTCTCCGTCGGGCCGGAATTCGGCGTCGTCGTTGTCGCGCCGGGGCAGAGTTACGATCTTGTCGGAACCTGCAGCAGCCTCCTGCTGAGCACGCTCGGCGCGGTACCGCTCGATGCGGCTTTCCTCGTCGCCTGTTCGCCTCCCCAAAACGCTGCGGAGCTTGAGGATTACGACGACCGCAACGATCAGGGTGATTAGGGTAACGATGTCTATATTGCCGTTCATGTCGCGTATACCAGTTGGCCTCTCGTGACAGTCATGAAATCTCGGATATCGATTTGCACGGGCAAATGCTGGTTGCCGAAGACTGTCTGACTTGCATAGATTTAGTGACGCAGAACGATCTTCGCCACACTAACCGTGTCATTGGTCAAAGACGTGGCGACGGATACGTTCAGTATATAACGATTGGACTGACCACAAATAAAGTCTGTCAAAGACCTTAAACGCCCGCTGTCGTTGTTGTCTCAGCCTGGTCAATCCAGCGCCGCCCCTCCAACTTAGGACACAAGACAGGCGAATCCAACAAACTTGTCGGAAGTAAAGGCATAGACGGCTTGGATCCGTTTGCTAACAGATTACCTTGACCGCCGCAAACTAGGGCGAACAGGATCGGTTAAGGTTTCCTCTAATCTCCACAGGTCGAACCAGGACCCCGTCGTGCTGTTCCTTATTTTCGTTCTACTCATTGTCGTTCCCATCGCGGAGATCGCGATTCTCGTCTATGTCGGCCAAAACATCGGCTGGTTATGGACTGCGCTGATCGTGATTCTCACCGCCTTCATGGGCACCTGGCTGCTGCGGCAACAAGGGTTCGGTGTGATGGCGCGCGCGACGGAAGCATTGGCGTCGGGCCGGATGCCGGTTGAGCCGGTCATCGAAGGCATGTGCCTGCTGTTCGCCGGTGTTTTGCTTCTAACACCGGGATTGTTGACCGACGCCGTGGGCTTTCTGCTGCTCGTTCCGGATTTACGCATCGCGGTAGCCAAGTGGACCTTGAAAAAAATGCTGCAATCGGGGTCGATTCACGTTTCCGTGTTCGGCGAGCAGTCCAACAAAAATCATGGCGCCGAAGACACGCCACACCATGAAACTCATCGGTACGAGGAGGGACCGGTCATCGATGGTGAGTTCGAGCGCGTCGATGAGCATTCCGTAAGGCCGGGCCGCAATCGCAAGAGCAAGGACCGCAACGCTTCTTAAACGGGCTCATTGCGTGCGTGGCGGCGATATTTGCGGTCGTGGGATACGTGTGGTAGCCCACCGATGCGGCTCACAGTGACGGCCCCAACTTCAATCCAATTCACACGGACCAGACCTCGCCATGACCGAAAACCAAAACGGATCTGAAAACCCAGTAGCGGCACAAAATGGAGACACTCCCGCAGTTCAAGCGCAGGTGGTCGCCCAATTCATCAAGGATCTCTCTTTTGAGAATCCGAATGTCGAGAAGCTGCTGTCTGGTCCGGGCGAAAATCCGAACATGAAGCTCGAAGTGAACGTCAATGCGCGCCGCATGAATGAAGACCTCTACGAAAGCGCCATCGACTTTACCGCACACGCCACCAATCAAACCGGCACGATATATCAGCTGGAAGTGGTCTATGCGGGCATTTTTCAGATCAAGAATATCCCCGAGGAGGCTTTGGAACCGTTCCTGCTGATCAATTGTCCGGCGCTTCTTTTCCCCTACTTGCGCCGATTAGCTTCGGATCTCACGCGCGAAGGCGGTTTCCCACCGCTGCTGCTCGATCCAATCGACTTCGCAAGCCTTTACATGCGCCGCAAGCAGGAAGGCGAAGCCCAATCCCCACTGGCAAGCTGAGGGGTTTGGTTCATTGGCGACCGGCGTTCAAAGGTAGCGACGCCAGAGCGCGGTTTCGCCGAGCGTTTCAACAAAATCGCTGTGGGCTTTAGCCTCGGCTTCGCTGAGCCGTGTCGGTAATGGATTGGAGCGCTGTAGCACGGGAGCATTGCGTGCGCCGGAAGAACCCGCACCATCCGGCCCCTGGGCTAGTTCCATCGATGCCTGCCGCTCACCCAACAGCTCGATATAAACCTCGGCAAGCAGAAGCGAATTGAGCAGGGCTCCGTGCTTAGTACGTTTCGAGTTATCGATACCGTAGCGTTTACACAGTGCGTCGAGCGTATTCGGACCGCCAGGATGCTTGCGGCGCGCCAGAAACAGTGTGTCGACGACGCGCTCGGTCTTGATCAGCGGCGCTGAAACCCTCCGCAGCTCCATGTTGAGAAAGCCAACGTCGAAGTTTGCGTTGTGAATCACCAGCTGATCGTTTGCGATAAAATCGAGAAAAGGCCGAGCAACCTTTCTGAATACCGGTTTGTCAGCTAGCATTTCAGCAGTTAGGCCGTGGACGGCCGACGCCTCCGCGGGCACGTCCCGCTCGGGATTGACGTAGACATGAAACTCGTTGCCGGTTGGCATGCGGTTGAGAAGTTCGACGCAGCCGATTTCAATGAGGCGGTCGCCGCCTTCTGCCTGCAGACCAGTGGTTTCGGTGTCGAGCACAATTTCGCGTCGCATATCGCTCCTTCAAAACATCAGCGCTCAGGGTTGCCGTTCAAACTAGCGCGTATACTGCTCACGCCCAATGGCGTTGATAAGCCTCGCCGGTCTTGCCCTGCAGCAACTCGATGATTGAATCGAGTTCGGCCTGGCTTTGCGAGATCGGACCGCCGGTATCCACAACGAAGTCGGCACGGGCCCGCTTTTCATCATCGGAAAGCTGGCGCGACAAAATCTGAATGAGCTTGGCGCGGGTCATGCCGGGACGCTCAAAAACCCGCGCAGCTTGTGTTTCGGCATCGGCGCTGACCACAAGCACGACGTCGACCAGCCTATCTGCCGCAGTCTCATAGAGTAGCGGAATTTCGAGTACAGCCAGATTTGCACCGCGCGCGGCCTCGGCCTGCAAGAAGTGGCGTTCAGCATCGCGAACTAGGGGGTGGACGATGGATTCTAGTTTGCTAAATCCAGCCGGATCGGAGAGCAGCGCGGCGCTGAGTTTTTGTCGGTCAACCGTTTCATTTTCAGTGGTGCCTGGGAACGCAGATTCGATGAGCGGAACGGCCTGGCCTCGATAGAGATCATGGACGGCGGCGTCGGCGTCGAAAACAGCGACCCCGTGATGAACGAACCGTGCGGCCGCCGTCGACTTACCCATACCGATCGAGCCTGTCAGACCGACAATCAGCATCACACCGCTCCGAGATCCACCAATACCAAGCGGCGCAATTCCGGGGTTACTTGCGGTCTGACTCCGAACCAGCGCTCGAAGCCGGGAACCGCCTGATGCAGCAACATGCCCAACCCGTCGACGGTGCGAAGACCGTGCGCTTCGGCCTGCCGCAATAGAGCCGTTTGCAAGGGAACGTAGACAATATCGGCGACGACGCAGTCTTTACTGGCGGCGGAAAAGTCCAGCCCCAGCTCTCCTTCACCCGTCATGCCGAGGGTTGTCGTGTTGACGATTACGGAGGCCCATTCAGCGCAATTGATCCGCTCATCCCAGTCGGCGGCGCGGACACTGCCTGCCGGTAGGTCCGCGGCAAGCTTTTGAGAACGCTCATAGGTTCGATTGAGGACTACAATGTCATCTACGCCTGCCTGCTGAAATCCATAGCAAATGGCGCGGGCCGCGCCGCCGGCCCCAAGAATAGCAACCGGTTTCCCGGTCTGATTCCAGCCCGGGGCTTGGGCTTCGAGGTGCTTCATGAATCCGTATGTATCGGTATTGGTGGCATGGATTTTACCACCTTCAAGCCAGACCGTATTCGCGGCACCGACGGCGACGGCTTCGGGCTCCCGGAGATCGGCAACCGCATACGCCAACTCCTTCAACGGAACCGTGACATTGCAGCCGGCGAAATCATTTTCAGCCAAACCGTGCAGGAAGGCTTCCGCTTCATCTCGGTGGACAGCAACCTTAGTGTAGCTGCCGTCGATGCCGTAACACTTCAGCCAATGGCCGTGGATCAACGGCGAGCGGGAATGCTCGATCGGCCAGCCGATCACACAAGCTCGTTTCATTAGCGTTGACCTATCAATCGGTGAGGGCGCCACGGCGGCGCAGTTCAGCCAGCAAGGGCAACATCGGCAGCCCGAGGATCGTGAAATAATCTCCGTTGATTTCCTCGAACAGCTGAAGGCCTAATTTTTCGATTTGATAGGCCCCAACCGATTGGCAGATGCCCTCGCCAGCACGCAGGAGATAGTCGTTCAAGTAAGCCATGCTGAAGTTCCGCAGCTTGAGCCGCGCCGTGTCCACGTGCGTCCACGTTACATCGCCGTGCTCAGCAATCGCTACCGCCGTATGCAGAAAATGCTGTTCTCCGCGCAAGCGTAAAAGCGTTTCGCGGGCTTGGTCCAAATCGGCGGGCTTGGAAAAGAGATGGCCGTTCAACGAGAGGGTTTGATCGGCGGCGATAATCAGACTTCCGGGATTGGCCTCGCTAACGGCTTCGCCCTTGGCGCGGGCAAGGAGCTCGGCAACGTCGGCTGGATCTATCGCCTCGTTTTCCAAGGCCAGCGCCTTACGGATCGCTTCCTCGTCGATATCGGCCGGGACCACCGTAAAGGCGAGACCGGCAGCCTTCAGCATTTCGTGGCGGGTGTGAGATCCTGATGCCAGGATTACGTGTTGGCGTTCAGCCATCGGTCTCTTCCGTCATTGCGTGCCCAGCCTGGCGATCATGCAAAAGCTTAATGATGGTGGCTGCGGTTTCCTCGACCGAGCGGCGGGTGACATCGATCACCGGCCAACCCTGGCGGGCGCAGGCTCGCCGCGAGTGGGCAATCTCGGCGAGAATTGCATCCCGATCGACATAAGTATCGAGATTGCGGTCGCCAAGGACCATTGCCCGGTTTCGGCGCACTTCGGCAATGCGGTCGGCCTGAGCAACAAGACCAACGACGAATGCCGAATGCTTCTCACTTAGTGCCGGCGGTAACGGAATCGACGGCACGATAGGCACATTCGCGGTCTTATAGCCACGTTGTGCGAGGTAGATCGAGGTCGGAGTCTTGGAGGTTCTCGAAATACCGAGAATGACGATATCGGCCTCATTTAGATCCTCGGGCAGTAGGCCGTCATCATGGCGCATGGTGAAATTGAGCGCATCGATACGGCGGAAGTAATCCGCATCAAGAACATGCTGACCGGCAACCGTGGGGGTTTGCGGAGCGCCAATGTAGGATTCGAAAACCTGCATGATCGGTTGCAGCACGGCCAGACAAGGGACGTTGAGTTCGACGCAGCGCTGCTCGATGGAGGCGCTGAGTTCACGATTAACGACCGTATAAAGAACAATTCCTGGGGCCTGCTCGATCTCCTTGAGAACCCGGCTCAGTTGCCGCTCCGTTCTCACTAGAGGATGGACATGCTCTATCGCCCGGATGTTGGCGTACTGAACAGACGCTGCCTTGGCGATTGTGGTGAGTGTCTCACCGGTTGCATCAGAAACCAGATGCAGGTGGTAGTAGCTTGGTAAAGCGTCGGACATCTGTGGATAGCTGTTGGAGGAAAAGGGCGGACCGCAGGCCGGTGGAGGTTGCCAGTGGATACAGCGCAGATTGTCCACTGACCTACACACATTTGTGGCGAGCCGGCGCCGTTTGTCGAGAGTTCTTCAGTTCATGGGGAATCGCCGCTGGATCACGCTTCATTCAACGACTATCACCAGGTTGGAACTCTTTTTGGGTGCGGCCAATGAAACACAACACATTGACTTATATATGTATTTTGACTTCTTGTGGCGACGATTGAGCAGACCAGCTAGATGTTGTGGGTCCGTTTATCCCAGCGGCGGCGCATGTGGAGGTGTTGTGGATGGGGATTTAATCCCCGCTATCCCCTCTCCTAAAGAAAGAGAAAAAAGAACCTTAAAAAACTAATTTAAACTTTGAAAGGAGAGAGATGAGCTTCGAGCCCCTCGCCCAGCGCGCAGACCGCCGTCGATTTCTGAAGCCGTTTACAGGAGAGGCACAATGGCCTCCACCGATTTGGCTGATGCGGCAAGCGGGGCGCTACTTGCCGGAGTATCGTCAGGTCCGGGCGACAGCAGGAGGTTTTCTCAGTCTTTGTTACACGCCGGAGCTTGCTGCGGAGGTGACCCTGCAGCCGATCCGACGGTATGGCTTTGATGCTTCCATTTTGTTTTCAGACATCCTGGTTGTTCCCGATGCGTTGGGCCAAGAGGTCAGGTTTGTCGAAGGCGAAGGGCCACGACTGGATCCGATCGAGGATGTCGGAGGATTGACGCGGCTCAAAGCGAGCCGGACAGGAGAAAAATTCTCAATCGTCGCGGAAACGGTAACGCGACTGCGTCAGGATCTTCCGGATGAAACCGCGCTCATTGGGTTTTGTGGGGCACCGTGGACGGTTGCCACCTATATGGTTGGCGGGCGTGGCTCCCCTGATCAAGCCGCAGCGCGGCTAATGGCTTACCGGGAGCCACAGCTATTCGGACCGCTTATCCAATTGCTGGTCGATGTTTCGGTCGATTATCTCTCCTTGCAGGTCGAGGCGGGCGCCGATGTGCTGCAGATTTTCGATAGCTGGGCGGGTTCGCTTCCAGATGATCAATTCGCCCGTTGGGTGACGGAGCCGACTCGGGTAATGGTCGAACGGTTGCGCAGGAAGCATCCTGAAATTCCAATCCTTGGATTTCCGCGCGGCGCAGATCAACTCAGTGCTGCATTCGTAAGGGAGACTGGGGTTGACGGGGTGAGCTGCAATACGGCGATGCCCGTTTCAGGGATGGTTAAGTTGGCGGAGGAGACCGGCCGTGTTGTACAGGGCAATCTCGACCCGTTATTGCTCGTCGCCGGCGGCGGCCAACTGGATATTCGCGTGGCTGAGATTTTGGCCGCGATGAAGGGACAAAAATTCATCTTCAATCTGGGACATGGGATTTTGCAAACAACACCGCCTGAAAATGTGGCGCGGCTTGTCGAGGCTGTGAGGCGGGACGGTTGACGGAGATCGTGAAGGAACGGCGTCTGGGAAGTCCGGCTGTTCGGGCTTTTGTCGCTCTCGGAGTGACGGTTGCCTTGACGGCAGCAGCGATCTTAGTGCTCGGCGAAGCGGCTTATGATTGGGTTAAAGCGGTGCACGTCATCGCGGTTATCGCGTGGATGGCCGGCATGCTCTACCTGCCGAGGTTGTTCGTCTATCACGCCAACGCAGTCGCGGGTTCGGAGTTGTCCGAGACGTTCAAGATCATGGAATACCGTTTAATGACGATCATCATGAATCCGGCGATGATCGTCGCTTGGGTGCTTGGACTTTGGCTCGCCTATCAGGCCGGCTGGTTTTCATCGGGGTGGTTTCACGCCAAGCTTGCACTGGTGCTTGCCTTATCGGGCATGCATGGCCTGTTGTCAGTGGCGTCGAGGCGGTTTGCGGAAGACCGGAACACCAAGTCTTCGCGCTACTGGCGGATGATGAACGAAGTTCCGACGGTTCTGATGATCGGTATTGTCGTGCTTGTTATCGTAAAGCCGTTTTGACGCGGGATAGAGTCTCAGACGGGTCTTTTCGAGCGGTATTGTTTCTGATAAAGCTAGTCCACACCCCAGAAGTGTTGCGGCGTGCCACGTATCGATCGGCATGTTCCGCGGGGTGTGTTCCTCAACACACCTAACACCTCAATGACTGCGGAGCACGCGCAGCGCCTTCGAGCGCAGCGTCGAAGTTTCGCTTCCGAAGATTCTCTTCCCCCCCTTTCGGCCCGGCGATCACTGGCCCCCTTCACGCTATCGCTACTGCCGCTTCCGGAGCCTTCCGATGGACGAAATCAAGCTTAAGGACTTGAAGCTCAAGTCGCCCACCGAGCTTTTGAGCTTCGCTGAAGAAGCGGGCGTTGAAAACGCAAGCACGATGCGCAAGCAAGAGCTGATGTTTGCGACGCTGAAACAGCTCGCAACGAATGACATTGAGATTATTGGAACCGGCGTCGTCGAAGTCCTTCTTGACGGATTTGGTTTTCTACGGTCCCCTGATGCGAATTATCTCCCCGGGCCCGATGACATCTATATTTCACCCTCGCAAATCCGTCGCTTTGCGCTTCGCACAGGGGATACCGTCGAGGGGCATATTCGTAGCCCAAAGGAAGGCGAACGCTACTTCGCGCTGTTGAAAGTCAACAAGATCAACTTCGAAGAGCCTGAAGCCGTCAAGCATAAGATCCACTTCGACAACCTGACGCCACTCTATCCGACCGAGTGGCTCAACATGGAGATCGAGGATCCGACGATTAAGGACTTTTCGGCGCGTATTATCGATATCGTTTCGCCGCTCGGCAAGGGCCAGCGCGGCTTGATTGTGGCACCGCCGCGCACCGGTAAAACCGTGTTGCTGCAGAATATCGCGCACTCCATCACCGCCAACCATCCGGAGTGCTATCTAATCGTCCTTTTGATCGACGAGCGACCGGAAGAAGTCACCGACATGCAGCGCAGCGTGAAAGGTGAAGTAATCTCGTCGACCTTTGATGAACCTCCAACAAGACACGTACAAGTGTCTGAAATGGTTATAGAAAAAGCAAAACGCCTGGTTGAACACAAGCGCGATGTTGTGATCCTTTTGGATTCCATTACGCGACTCGGCCGGGCTTACAACACAGTCGTTCCGTCATCGGGCAAGGTGCTTACCGGCGGTGTCGACTCGAACGCTTTGCAGAGACCGAAGCGTTTCTTTGGTGCGGCTCGCAATATCGAAGAGGGTGGGTCGCTGACCATCATTGCAACGGCACTGGTCGATACCGGTTCGCGCATGGACGAGGTCATCTTCGAGGAATTCAAGGGTACCGGTAACTCGGAACTCATCCTTGACCGCAAGGTCTCCGACAAACGTATTTTTCCAGCGATCGACGTGGCCCGTTCGGGAACCCGCAAGGAAGAACTGTTGGTGCCCGCAGATCAGCTCAAGAAGGTCTATGTCCTGCGGCGTATCTTGAATCCGATGGGCACCATGGATGCCATCGAGTTCCTCACCGACAAGCTGAGGAGCACAAAGACCAATGGAGAGTTCTTCAATTCAATGGGCTCGAAGAACCAGTAGGCTTTCTTACAAAAACTCTGGAAACTGGTGGTGTTTACTTCGCGACAAAGATGTCAAGTTGTAAGGACTCCAGTTTCACGTGAAACCTCTTTGTTTCGACTCGGAATTCACAGCTTCTGATCTTTCACGTCTCTTTTTTATTTAGGCTTTGGCTTTTCGCTGATCTTGCAACAAGGAACGTAAGTCATCCGCGTTGGTGATCGGTTCGGAGCATTGCGGGCCTAAGCAGACGTATGCCGTGGAGGCTTCTCCTTTTGAGGATTTACCCTCAAGGGCGGGAGAGATGCGGTCTGCTGTTCCGGTGTCCAGGACATGTTGGCTGGCTCCGGGGAGGGAAATTGCGAATAACACCTCGACCAACTCGCCTTGGTTCTCTCCCGCCGTCACCACAACTTGCTGCGGGCTAATCGCGTCTATCGCACCGGCAAGCAGGCCGGTATGCGCGACGAGGTTGTGCTGAATGTCCGGCGAAAAACTCTCCAATATCGACATCGCTTGCTCGGAATAGGTCTGGCTGCCGGTGAGCAGCGCCAGTTGCGCCAGGTTCGACAACTGAATGGCGTTGGCGTTGGGAAGGGCGTCGTCGGATCCGGCGGCGAGGCGGACAAGCACGTCGTCCGTGTCGTCGGCGGTGGTGGCGTAACGGCCTTCGTCGGCAAGCCAGTAGTGGCTGTGCAGAACATCCGTCCATTGTTCGGCTTGCTTCAAATAGCTCTCTTCAGAGGTGGCTTGGAACAGCCGTAGGGCCGCCCAGGTCATGTTTGCGTAGTCGCTTGCGGTGGCGGCCGCGCCCAGTTTGCCATTGCGATGCGAGTGCCGCAGGCGTCCATCAACAGTCATCTTATCGGTAACGAAAGCGAAGGCGGTCTGCGCCCGCTGGAGCCATTGCGGCCGATCGAAGACTTGCGATGCGCGGGTTAGGGCCGCGATCATCAGGCCATTCCAATCGGCAAGGACCTTGTCATCCCAGCCTGGGCGGATGCGCTCCTGACGATGGATGAGAAGCTTTGCGCGGAGGTCTGCAAGCCTTGCTTCCTCATCCCGCGAGAGGAGACTGAGGCTTCGCAGGCGGTTGAGGATATTATGTCCTTCCCAGTTTCCTTCTTCCGTCACGTCATAGATGCGGGAGAAAAATTCGGCATGCTCCGGGCCGAGGAGCTCCGTCACCTGCTGCTTGGACCAGACATAGAATTTTCCCTCCTCGCCTTCGGAATCGGCATCCAGGGAGGCTGCAAAGGCTCCGCCTTCGGTGACCATCTCTCGTTCGAGCCAGTCGACGTTTTCGGCAATGCGGATCTTGAAGAGCGGGTTATGCGTCTCGCGCCAGACCTCGGTCATCAGGTCAAGGAGGAGCGCGTTGTCGTAGAGCATTTTTTCGAAGTGCGGAGCAAGCCAGCGCTCATCTACGGAGTAACGAGCGAAACCGCCGGCCAAGTGATCGAAGATGCCGCCTTGGCAAATATGAGTCAGGGTTCTCTCAACCGCATTGGCGGCTTGTTTGTTGTCAAATCGGATGGCACCCCGCCACAGCATCCAAAAGAAACTCCATTGCGGGAATTTCGGTGCGCCTTGGATACCGCCATGTTGGGGATCGATGACGCCAACCATGCGCTGGATCAACTCTGAGAGTAGGCGGTCGGAGACAACAATACCGCTTGATCCTGCATTTCTCTTCCCAAGTGCCTCAGTCAAGACTTCGGCGTTATGGGCGACCCGATCGGGCTCTTCTCGGTAGATGCGGGCGAGATTGTGTAAAACGTCGACAAAGCCGGGCCGGCCAAAGCGCGGAGCGGGGGGAAAGTAAGTGCCGCCGAAAAACGGTCGTGCATCCGTGTCGAGAAACATAGTTAGGGGCCAACCACCCTGTTCACCCTGCATGTGTAGCGCTGTCATATAGATGGCATCGATGTCGGGACGTTCTTCGCGGTCGACTTTGATATTGATGTAGAGGTCATTCATGACAGCGGCGATTTCTTCGTTTTCGAAGCTCTCGTGCGCCATTACGTGGCACCAGTGGCATGCTGCGTAACCGATCGATAGAAGGATTGGCTTGTCGGTCGCTTTAGCCTCGGCCAAGGCTTTAGCGCCCCAGGGCCACCAGTGGACGGGGTTGTCCTTATGCTGCAGCAAGTAAGGACTAGTCGTCTCGCTCAAGCGGTTGCGGCCCATGGTGGGTCTCCTTGATTGGCAGTGCCCCGTTGCGTAGGTGAGGCCTAAACGAGTAATCGAGATTGATGGCCTTCCATTCAACCTCCAACGATACGATTTTTGCCCTGTCCAGCGCGGCTGGCCGCGCTGGCGTAGCTGTGGTCAGGGTCTCCGGCGATAGAGCTGGAGATGTCATCGATGTCCTTAGTGCGAGGCGGCCCGAGGCACGCGTAGCTGTTCTTAGGAAGCTGGTCGATCCGCAAACCGGTGGTCTGATTGATCATGGGCTGGTGCTTTGGTTTCCGGGACCAGCGAGTTTCACCGGTGAGGATCTGGCGGAGTTTCAAGTCCACGGCGGGCGTGCGGTTGCCGCTGCCCTACTTGGTGTGCTGGGGCGGGTCGAAGGCTGCCGCCTAGCCGAGCCCGGTGAGTTCTCAATGCGGGCGTTTGAGAACGGAAAAATCGATCTTTCACAAGCCGAAGGGCTTGCCGATCTCATTGACGCGGAAACCGAGACACAGCGGGTGCAGGCCTTGCGGCAGGCCGGAGGGGTGTTGTTTCGTCTGACCGAGCGGTGGCGGGCAAAGCTGATTGAAGCGATGGGATTGGTTGAGGCGGCAATCGACTTTTCAGATGAAGCAGACGTTGCTGAGGGCGCGGTTGGTCAGGCCGAGGAAAGGGTGCGTGAGCTTGGCGACGAGATTGGCAGTCACCTCAATGACGATCATCGTGGTGAGATCCTGCGTGACGGATTCCAAGTGGTGCTGGCCGGTGCACCCAATGTGGGTAAGTCGAGCCTTCTGAACGTATTGGCGCGACGGGATGTGGCGATTGTTTCCTCAGAGGCCGGTACGACCCGGGACGTCATCGAAGTGCGTCTCGATCTGGAGGGATTGCCGGTTGTCGTTTCGGATACGGCTGGATTGCGCGAGGCATCTGGAGATGTTGAACGTGAAGGAATGCGTAGGACACTAGCGCGGGCACAGGATGCGGACTTGGTGATACGGGTGGTGGATGGTTCCGTAGGTCCAGCGGGGGTGGATATACCCGCAGTGGGTTCCTCCGGTGAACAGATTGTTCTCGTCAATAAATGCGATCTCATTGGTGAAGCCGGCGGCAATGATGCCGTCGGTGACATTCGCGTGTCGGCCAAGACGGGTGAAGGTATTGCCGAGCTGATCAGAAGTATTGCGCTGGTGGCGCGGTTGAAAACCGGGACAAGGGAAGACACCGTGATCACTCGCTCACGGCATCGATCGCAGCTGGCAAGTTGTCATCAGTATCTAATGGCATTCCTCGGTAAGACTTCAGATGTCGAATTGCGGGCGGAAGATCTGCGGTTGGCAGCAGACGCGCTGGGTCGTATCTCCGGACGTATCGATCCCGAGGACGTACTGGATGAGGTGTTCGGCCGTTTCTGTATTGGTAAGTAACGGAGTGATCTGTTTTCTTGTGTTTCACGTGAATCAATTTCGCGGAGTTTATTCAAGGGGATTGAAATACCTAGACGGAGCCTGATGTTTCACGTGAATCATTCGTCAATAGGTTGTGTTATCACGCTTGTGGGTAGGTGCTCGGTGCGTTCTCGGCGGTCTCCCAGCTTCCATCTAAACCGGCCAAGCTCTAAAGACTGAGCCATGAAAACGAGATTTGATGTCATCGTTGTTGGGGGCGGACACGCCGGCTCTGAGGCCGCGGCTGCTGCCGCGCGCCTAGGTGCGGATACCGCACTTGTCACGCACCGGTTCGACACCATCGGCGAGATGTCGTGCAATCCTGCCATTGGCGGTCTCGGCAAGGGCCATCTAGTGCGAGAAATCGATGCGTTTGATGGCTTGATGGGCCGAGTTGCGGATCGGGCAGGTATTCAGTTCCGTCTTCTCAACCGCTCCAAAGGACCTGCCGTGCAGGGTCCGCGGGCGCAGGCGGACCGGAAGCTCTACCGCGAGGCGATGCAGGCGGAGATCCAAGCAATCCCGAACCTGGTCGTCATCGAGGGTGGGGTGGAGGATGTTATTGTTGAGGGAGATTGCGTTGCAGGTGTCGTTACTGGCGATGGAAGCCTCCTGCATGCCGGTGCGGTCGTTCTAACTACCGGTACATTCCTCAACGGACTGATCCACATGGGGGATGAGCGGATCCCTGCCGGGCGAGCAGGTGAAGCGCCCGCCCGTAAGTTGTCGGAGCGACTTTACGGTCTCGGGCTTCAGATGGGCCGGCTCAAAACCGGTACCCCGGCACGAACTCGTGTCGGGCTCTATCGACTGGGCGTGCTTGGAGATGCAGCCAGCCGACGACCCGCCGGTGCCGTTCTCGTTCCTAACCGAGCGGATTACGACGCCACAGATCGCCTGCGGTATCACCAAGACGACGCCGGAGACGCATGAAATCATCCGGGCGAACTTGTCTCGGGCGCCGATGTATTCGGGTGCAATCCAGAGTGTAGGGCCACGCTATTGCCCATCGATCGAAGACAAGGTTGTGCGGTTCGCCGACCGGTCCTCGCATCAGGTGTTTCTGGAGCCGGAAGGCCTTGATGATGATCTCGTTTATCCGAATGGCGTTTCGACATCGCTGCCGGCAGAGGTTCAGACGGCTTTTCTGCGGACCATGCCAGGCCTCGAACGGGTCGAGATCCGGCGTCCTGGTTATGCGATCGAGTACGACTATGTCGATCCGCGCTCACTGAAGCCGACGCTCGAAGTCAAAAAGGTCTCAGGTGTGTTCTTGGCTGGTCAGATCAATGGCACGACTGGATATGAAGAGGCTGGTGCTCAGGGTCTCATCGCGGGCCTCAACGCGGCGTTGCTGGCGGCTGGTGGAGGACGCGATGTCGTTGTTTCGAGAGCCGACGGCTATTTGGGTGTGATGATCGATGATCTGGTGACGCGCGGAGTATCCGAGCCCTACCGGATGTTCACTTCACGGGCGGAATTCCGGTTGAAGCTACGCGCGGATAATGCCGATCAACGGCTAACCCCGCTGGGTGTATCGATCGGCTGCGTCGGTGATGGACGAAGGCATTTGTTCGAAGCCAAAATGGCGGCGTTGCGTGACGGGAAGGAATTGCTTGAGCGGTTGTCGCTAACGCCGAATGAGGCGGAACGCTACGACATCCGGCTCAATAAGGACGGGCGGCGGCGCTCGGCGTTTGATTTATTGTCGCTCGCCGAGATCTCAATCGAACAGTTGCAGCGGATTTGGCCGGAACTCTCGCAGCTCGACGCTGTAATCGCGGGACAGCTTTCCGTCGATGCGCGCTACTTTGCCTACGTGCGCCGGCAAGAAGAGGAGGTTGCGGCGTTGCGGCGGGACACTGCGATCGTGATTCCGGAGGATTTCGATTACGCCTCCATTTCCAGCCTGTCGAACGAGTTGCATCAGAAGCTGGAACAATACCGTCCCCATACCCTGGCGCAGGCACAACGGATCGACGGCATGACGCCGGCGGCGATGATGCTGCTGGCGGCGTACTTGAAGAAGCTGACGTTCAAGGCGTCGGCCTGATTGATGGTCCAGGACACCAGAGGGATGAGGATTGCAGGGCCGGAAGACTTCCAGGCTCAATTTCGGGTGTCCGCGGAGACGCTTGAACGGCTCGTCGTCTACGAGGAGCTCCTGCGGCGCTGGCAAAAAAAGATCAACCTGGTGGCGCCGAGTACGCTGGATGACATCTGGCATCGGCATTTTGCAGATAGCGCGCAGTTATTCCGACTTGCTCCCGAAGGTGCCCGTCAATGGGTAGATCTTGGTACGGGCGGCGGTTTTCCAGGGATGGTGCTGGCGATCCTCCGAGCTGGCCGGAACGATCCAGAAACCGGTAAACCGCATGTGCTCATCGAGAGTGACAGCCGAAAAGCAGCTTTCCTTGGGGAAATCTCTCGAAAGACTTCCGTGCCTGTGGACATTGCTGACACGCGAATTGAGTTATCGTCGACTCAGGGTAGATACACATCTGTGGATGTGTTGACGGCACGTGCATTGGCGCCGCTCGATCGGCTCATCGGTTTGACTGTTCCTTTTTTCGGTCCCGGCACGGTTGCGTTGTTTTTGAAGGGTCAGGACGTTCAACAGGAAATAGAGACCGCGAGTCGGAGGTGGCGTTTCAGATATGAGCTGGTCGATAGCCTAACGGAGCAACAATCGCGCATTGTGGTTGTGACCGGGCCGGAGGCCAAGAGCGAAGGAACATAGCCGTGACAGGCGCAAATTCTGCCAGTAAACGCCCGCGTGTCCTCGCCATCGCAAACCAGAAGGGCGGGGTCGGTAAGACCACGACAGCCATCAATCTTTCGACTGCACTGGTTGCCGTAGGTGAGCGCGTTCTTGTGGTGGACCTGGATTCCCAGGGGAACGCTTCAACGGGCCTCGGCATCGAACCGGCGGATCGTGCATATACATCTTATGATGTAATGGTCGGTAAGGTCAGTCTCGCCAAGGCAGCGCTAAAGACAGCCGTACCCGGGCTTGATCTGGTAGCGGCGAACGTTGATCTGGTGGGGCTGGAAGCCGAAATCTTTCATGAAGCGGATCGGCCGTTCCGGCTTCGGGACGCCGTGGCTGAGCTTATTCAATACTGTCAGGGGCTGCCGGAGGATGAATCCTATTCCTACCTCCTGATCGACTGCCCACCTTCGGTGAACACGCTCACGCTTAACGCGATGACGGCGGCGCATGCAGTTCTGGTGCCCGTGCAATGCGAGTTCTTCGCACTTGAAGGGATCTCGCAGTTCAAGGAGACGATCGACCAGATACGGGGGACTTTGAACCCGGTGCTGGAGATCCAGGGTGTTGTGTTGACGATGCATGATGCGCGGACCTCGCTGTCGAAGGAGGTCGCGGAGAACGTGCGCGAATTCTTCGGGCCGAAGGTCTACAACACCGTTATTCCGCGAAACACACGGGTTGCTGAGGCTCCCTCCCATGGCAAACCGCTCTTGCTATACGATTATGAATGTGCGGGCAGTCAGGCTTACATCCGCCTGGCGACGGAGATCATTGAGCGTGAACGGCAATTCAAGGCCGCCTGATCGGTGACGATGGGGCACCAGTCTTGGCCCTGTTTGCGGAGATAGCGGCATCACAGGAGAGGTCTCTGGCAGTCCGGTTAGTGGCCAGAGGCCGATGCATTTGAGAGGGTGGCGCGGCATGAACACGCCGGCGAGGAAGAACAGATTGGGTCGGGGGCTTGCATCATTGATCGGTGGAAACGGGAATAGCAACGTTGAACCACTTCCCGTTGCTGCAAAGCGAGCTGCGGATGCTGGCGATGCCGGCGGAAAGTCCGGTGGAACAGCTATTGACGCCAGGTCCGGGGATCGCCTGGAGGGCGAACATAAGCTCATCGCGATCGACAAGATCAAGCCGAGCAGTCTTAATCCGCGGCGCGATTTTCAAGATGATGAACTTGCTGAACTAGCCGAATCAATCGGCTCCAAAGGACTGGTGCAGCCAATCCTCGTGAGACCCGATGCGGTTGCAGGAGGCTACTTTGAGATTGTCGCTGGGGAACGCCGCTGGCGGGCAAGCGGCAAGGCGGGTCTGCATCGGATCCCTTGCGTTGTGCGAGATCTCACTGACAAAGAAGTGCTGGAGCTTGCTATCATTGAGAATGTCCAGCGCTCCGATCTCAACGCGATCGAGGAAGCTGCTGGTTACCGCGAGCTGATCGAGCGGTTCCATTATTCGCAGGAGCAGATTTCCGAGATCATCGGCAAGAGCCGCAGCCACGTCGCCAATACACTGCGCTTGCTGAGGTTGCCGGACGCCGTTCAGGCGTTAGTGCAGATGGGCAAACTGACGGCCGGTCACGCGCGGGCACTCATAGGGCGGGAGGATGCCGTCAATCTTGCCGAGAGGATTATTGCCGACGACCTTAATGTGCGTGCGGTCGAGGCGCTGGTGCAAGGTGGTGGAGGAACCGCCGGGAAGGTGCGCAAGACGCGGGAAAAGGACGCCGATACAAAGGCGTTCGAAAAGGAGCTCACGGAAGCCTTGGGCCTGAAGATCGAGATAAAACGCGGCTCCGGCGAAAGCGGAACGCTAACGATCAAGTATGGCAACTTTGATCAGCTCGAATACATCCGTATGAGACTGACGGGCTCCTATAACTGAGCCTACTTTCCTGCTACCAATCTGTGCTTATCCATTTGTTGGTCGCATCTGCTTGACGATCTGGATGGGGCCTGCTCGATTAGGTTTACGAAGTTTGCAGCACAGAGAAACTTATGAATGACGCGGTCTTGATGCGGCTTGCCACGACGATCCGGGAGCGACGTGCTGCCGGTGCAGACAAATCCTATACGCGGCAATTACTCGATGGCGGACCCAAGCGTTGCGCCAAGAAGCTGGGTGAGGAGGCTACCGAGACCGTGATCGCGGCGTTGAGCGAGGACGACGAAGCGTTTCGGGGAGAAGCCGCCGATCTCATCTACCATCTCCTGGTGTTGTTGGAATCGCGCGACATCGACATCGCTGAAGTTTTAGCTGTTCTCCAGGGCCGGACTGGGATGTCTGGTCTGCAGGAGAAGGCAAGCCGTCGAGAGACGGCGAGCCGGACATAAGCCAGTGGCAGAGTCCGATATCATCCCCCCCAGGTTGGAGTTTTCTCCGTATCAGTTCTTCAGCCGGGAGGAGTGGGCCAACCTGAGAGCCGATACGCCGATGACCCTGGTGCCGCGGGAGCTCGATGAGCTGTCCGGTCTGATTGAATTGCTGTCGGTGACGGAAGTTGAGACCATCTACCTCCCTCTGTCGCGGCTTCTCAATCTCTACGTGGCCGCCGCGCAGGAACTGCATGCGGTGACTTCTAAATTCTTAGGACAGAAGGAACGCAAGGTTCCTTTTATTATTGGTGTTGCTGGATCGGTCGCAATCGGCAAGAGCACGACGGCGCGTGTTCTGCAAGCTCTGCTCGCACGCTGGCCGGATCACCCCCGTGTCGACCTAATTACGACAGACGGCTTCCTGTTTCCTAATAGCGAGCTGGAAGAGCGCGGGTTGATGGATCGCAAAGGGTTCCCGGAGAGTTTTGATTCGATCAAACTCCGGAACTTTCTCGTCGGAGTGAAATCCGGGCGTCAGCGCGTTGTGGCGCCTGTCTATTCGCACTTTCATTACGACATTCTGTCCGACAAGGATGTTGCCATAGAACGGCCGGATATCCTGATCGTTGAAGGTCTCAATGTGCTTCAGCCCGCGCGCTTGCCGAAGGACGGAAAAGCTATTCCGTTCATTTCCGATTTCTTCGATTTCTCGATCTATCTGGATGCCGATCTGGACCTCATCGAGCATTGGTATGTTGAACGCTTCATGCGGCTTCGCAAAACGGCGTTCCGTGATCCCGCGGCCTATTTCCACCAGTATGCGTTGTTGAGCGATGAGGCCGCCCGGGCAAAGGGACAACAGATCTGGCGTGACATCAACCGCAAGAACCTGGAAGAGAATATCCTGCCAACCAAGCAGCGGGCGAGACTGATCCTCCGGAAGTCGGCAAGCCATAGGATTGAACGGGTGGCACTCAGGAAGCTCTAGAGTCGGTTCGACCCAAGCTAAATCGCCATCCCTTTTCGGGCGCTCTCGACGCTTTTTTAAGGGGAGAGCCATCGTCCTGCTGGCGAGGATGCACAAAAGAAAAAAGCGGCCGCTGTTGGGGGAGCGGCCGCTTTTTTGTGCGCATTTGTATATTTGAGGGAATGTCTAGTTGTTTACGTACCGGCGAGTTTCATAGCGGGTTGGGGCCCAGAGAAACCCAGCATGGCTTGGGAGAAAGCAAGTTGATAGCGTAACGCAGACCGCATGGCAGGCGAATGAAAGGATTGAGTGGCAATTACAAGTTGAAGTTGGAACATTGTGGATGCGCTGCGAAGTCCTGCCGATACCATCCGCAGCAACGCGTCTTGAGATATTGGTTCGATGAAACCTGGTTTCGAACTTTCGTCGTCAGAATTTGAATCATCGCTTTTTGAAGGCCTACTGGCCGGAGCTTCGGATTTGGTTGCCTCTCGTGAGTTATTGAGCGCCATTGTTTTAGCCTCAACATGCTGATCCGACGGCTCCTTGCGAAACGGCCCCTCGGGGAAATCGTTACTGTCGGTCTCGCTCAGCAGTTGCTCTTTATTACTGTTGAACTTGTCGCGGAGCCTGCGAATTATCGATGGGTCAAAGATACCGATATTTTTAATTGCCGTTGTCGGCCTTAACTCCGGGTTTTCCGCGATCATTGCTGCGATTTGCCGGAGCCGACTTGAGTTGTCGATACCGGTTCCCTTGGGCCGGCCTCTTCGGGACTGGTCGGATTGCATTGGAGTTAAACCCTGTATGAGGTGTTCGCTTGATGTTATTGATATTCCGCCAATTTCCGAAAAAGGTCCAGGGAGAATAAATATAAAATGCGGAGATCGTGGATATAGGTAGCTACAATTGTTGCGGTTTTGCATCCTGTATTGCCGTGATCGATGCCTGATTTGCTAAAATGGTTCTGAATTGGGTAGGGCGACGCGTTGCCAGCGAGTGAAATTCTAATTCGAGAGCGACATATTGATTCGGTTTTGATTCGTTGTCGCTGCCTGTGCGTTTCCTTTTTTTGAACTTTCCAGAAAGTTCGGCGTGGGGTGAAGTGGAAATCATAATTGATCATTGAAAATTTTAGAGATGGTGTGATTGGATACTCTTTTGGAGGGTATTCGGAAATGCCAGCTGAAAATAGAAAATATTGTAACACGATGCCGCGTCCTCATGAAGATGATGGGGCAATCGACGGTCTATCTGGTGTGGCCGAAGGAGGTGTTCAGTGTTTTGGGTTGAGGAACAACCCGAAAAATGTCGCCGCTCGTTCCCGGCCATCGCGCAATTGGGGAAATGGTGTTTATGCCATTCAGTATTTTCGGGAAGATGTATTTGTTGATGCGGTAGGCGAGGCATTGGCGATCTTGCGAGACGGGGAAATCCTTGGCTCAGATCAATTCGGCGGTGTTTTCGAATGGCGGATTGTTAATGGTGGGGGGAATGGTCCCGATCGAGTCTTTGTGAAATTGCGCATTCCGCCCGGCGGCTGTCTCGTCACAGGGTATTGCGTTGGCGATGAGGGTGCGGTGGTCGATATCAGCGGGACACTGATTGGCCGGGATTCGAATGGCGGCGGCACGTTCGAGGTGATTGTTGAAAAGGTTGAAGTGCGGTTTCGCTATGTTGGTCCGGCGCCGATGCCGTAGAAGCATGAGCCTTGAGGCAATCCGGGGCCAGCCGGTATAGTTCTTCGGGATCGGATGGCTTGGTCGTTTGGGATCAGGAAAATACCGGATAAGAGAAGTAGTCGTGCTGGAGATAATGATGAAACGGGTTAGCAGAGTTCGATGAGCGGTGCGCAACGTGTTTTGCTCGGATGGATCGCGTCGGTACACGGGATACGGGGCGATGTGCTGGTTAAGACGCATACAGGCGATCCAGCTGATATCGCACGATATGGAGCATTGACGGATGCCGCCGGGGAACGGCCCCTGGAGCTCGCGGTAAGACGCGTAACATTGAAGGGGCTGATCGCTCATATTCGTGGGATCGAGGACCGAACTGCTGCCGAAGCACTGCGGGGGGCTGAGCTATGGGTTGCCCGTGAGCGGCTACCCAAGGCCGAGGAGGGGGAATTCTACTACGTCGATCTCATCGGGCTTGAGGCTGTTGACGAGGCGGGGACGCCGTTCGGCAAGGTTACGAACGTGGTCAACTATGGAGGTGGCGATCTTCTCGAGGTGGCGCTGTTGGACGGGGGTAAGAGGGAATTGGTGCCGTTCAAGCTAACGTTTGTTCCTGAAGTCGATATCGCGGCAGCGTGCGTGGTTATTGCGTGGCCTCTACAATTCGAGATCGTACAAAACGAGCACTCATCCGGCGATGGGGATGACGGCGACTGAGGGGTTGATCGGGCTCGATCAGCGCCTAGAGCATTTCACCGCGCAACAGTCGCGGGACGTCGCCCGTCAAGCCGGCGGCTTCCTTGACCAACAGCGATTTGGCCGCCGGAATGCGGTCGATGATGCCAAGTCCGGCTTCGCGGAATGAGCGCAGCAGCGCGTTGTCGTTGGAAAAGAGCCGGTTGAGCCCGTCGAAGGCGGCGGTGGAAAAAACCGAATCGAACCGGCGCCAGCGCTGGTAGCGTGCGAGGCCGTCTGGATCGGAGGGTGGCAATCCGATGCGCGCATTCTCGACAATGATCTCAGCGAGTGCCGCGACATCGCGCAGCCCAAGATTGAGGCCCTGGCCGGCAATGGGGTGAACGCCGCGGGCAGTGTCTCCAACAAGTGCGAGCCTGGGTGCGATGAAGCTGCGTGCCAGGCGGACGGTGAGCGGCCACGAGGCTGGCTTGGCGACGACGTCGATTTCACCGAGCCACCCGGCGAAGCGCAGTTCGACTTCTTTGAGGAATTCGGAAGCGTCGAGCGCCATGATGCGGCGCGCTTCGTCCGCTTTTTCCGACCATGTGATGCAGCTGCGATTGCCTGGCAACGGAAGGATCGCGAAAGGCCCGGCGGGCAGAAAATGTTGTACGGCTTTGCCTCCGTGCGCCTTTGAATGAGCGACTGTGGTGCATATTCCCGACTGATGGTAGTCCGAGCTGAAACACTTTATGCCTGCTTGCTCCCGAATACGGGAAGCACGGCCTTCAGCGGCGACCACAAGGTCCGCATCAAAGCTCTGTCCTGACGTACATGTCACGGATGCCCTTGCGGGTTGGGTGGTGAACTCACGTGCTTCGGCGTCCGTGAAGAGCTGCAAGCCCGAGCGCTCGAGTTGACTTCTCAGCGCGTTCGCGAGAACGGCATCTGGAACGATGTGCGAAGCGGGTTCATTGTCGTCGAGGGTGTTTTCGTAGGTCAGGAGGATAGGCCGTATTCCAGCGTCGAGCGCGGAGTTGGTAATCTCGATTTCGCTTACCTGTTGCGCCTCTGGTTCGATGGCGGACCAGACACTGATATACTCCAGAAGGTGTCGTGAGGCTGCGGAAATGGCGAAGGCTCGCGGGCTGTCGGCTGGTCTATGGCCGCCTGGCGCCTTGTCGATGACGCCGACCGTCAGGGTACCATCGAGGCTTTTCACCAGAGCCAATGCGAGGGCCGCGCCGGAATAGCTGGCGCCTGAAATCAGGATGTCGAAGTGTTTGCTCATGTCCTCGGTCCGATGGTTTCTCGGGCAAGTGACTTTGCGCCGCGGTTGGAGGTTCGTAAAGTCCACGCAAAGCGGATGCGTCAATAAATGCGATCTCATTGAGACTTCAGGAGAGTACCTGTCATGAGCGAAGACCCAACCAGGGACGCGGTATCCCAACTCGTCGCGTTGCTCGATATCGAGCGGATCGAGGAAACCCTTTTTCGGGGACAGAGTGGTTCTGTCGGGTTCCGGCGGGTTTTCGGCGGGCAGGTACTGGCGCAAGCGCTTGTTGCCGGGTTACGGAGTGTCGCGCCGGAACGCTCGGTGCATTCGCTACATGGTTACTTCATTTTGCCCGGCGATCTCAGACGGCCGATTATTTACGAGGTTGAGAACCTGCGCGATGGCGGCAGTTTTTCAACGCGGCGGGTCAAGGCGATCCAGCATGGCAAGGTGATTTTCGTGATGGTGGCGTCATTTCACCGGAGCGAGGAGGGGCTCGATCATGGCGCCGCGATGCCTGATGTACCGCCTCCCAATGAATTAAAGAGCGGGCATGAGTTGTTTACCGGCGAATTCGCGAATTTGCCCCAATCCATGCAGCGGTTCTGGAAACGGTTCCATTCGATCGATTTCCGGCCCGTGGACATCTCCCGCTATATGGACCGCAAGCGGCGTAAGCCGGTGCAACATATTTGGTTCAAGGCCGCGGATGTTTTACCCGACAAGCCGGAGGTGCATGTGGGCTTATTGGCCTATGCGTCCGACTTCGCGCTGCTGGAAACAGCGTTGGTGGCGCATGGGAAACTGCTTTCGGATCCGGACGTGCGTTTGGCCAGCCTTGATCATGCGCTCTGGTTTCACCGGCCGTTCCGGGCCGATCAATGGCTGCTCTATTCTCTCGACAGCCCGAGCAGCTCTGGTGCACGGGGCTTTTGCCGCGGGCAGATTTTCACCGAAGACGGAAAGCTGGTGGCTTCAAGCGCGCAGGAAGGTCTGATGCGGATTGGTTGAGCAGTCGGCTTCAAGACGAAAGGGCTGCGCGTTCAAGTTGGCGCCGGTCGGCGATGATCTGACGGGAGGCTTCGGCTCCGATACCGACATTGCAAAAAACAACTTCGGCCAAATCCAAGCTGGCTTCGATGGTTTCGGGAACGACCGAGGTGGCCCCTTTCTCCAACAGCTTCAATCCATGTTCGCGGTCGCGGGCCCTGGCGATAATGGGCATTGCGGGGTAGGCCGCGCGCACGGCGGCGACAATCTCTTCGGCGGCGTTGCGATCGTCCATTGTGACGACGAAGCTGGCCGCGTCATTCATGCCGAGTTTTTGCAGGATGTCTGTTTGTGAGGCGTCGCCATAGTAGACCGGGCGGCCCTGGTTGCGGAACACTGCAGCGGTGGCGACGTCAACATCGATTGCGACATGCGCAACGCGTTGCGATTTTAATAGAGATCCCAGGAGCTGGCCGACCCGTCCATAGCCGGCAATGATCACGTGGTTCAACAGAAGACCGTCGGACACCTCCGGCGGCGCTAGTCCGGTCGCGGCGGAGTTGGCGCTCGCTGGCGGTGTGAGGTAGACACCCACCTGCCTTGCAAATCGAGACAGAATTGGTGTGATCAACATCGACACGATCGTGACCAGGAGTACGAACTGAGCGACGTCATTGGTGACGACGCTAAGCGTTAGCGCAAGGGCCAGAACGATAAACGCAAACTCGCCACCCTGGCCCAGCAGCAAGGCACTCTCGGCGGCAATCGGACGGGCCACGCCAAAGGCGCGCGCAAGCCCATAGATAATGACTGACTTGATCGCTAGGAGTCCGATTATGGAGGCAACGATCCGGAGCGGATCCTGCCAAACGGCCGTGAGGTCGAGGCTGAGACCGATCGACATAAAGAAGAGACCCAGGAGCAGGCCTTTAAAGGGTTCGACATCGACATCTATTTGATGCCGGTATTCGGTTTCGGACAGCAGCAGGCCAGCCAAAAAGGCGCCGAGTGCTAAAGATAGACCAGCGCGTTCGGTGATAACCGCGGTTCCGATAATGGCGAGGAGCACCATCGCCATGAACAGTTCTCGGCTCTTGGTCGTACCAACAAAACGGAACAGCGGCCGCACCACGAGGCGTCCGATAAGGAAGATAACGCAGATCACAAAGGCAGCCTTTGAGAGCGCAATCATCAAGCCTGCTGCCATTCCATTGCCGCTTGTCTCGCCCAGCACGCCGGTGAGAAACAGGATCGGTACAACTGCGAGATCTTGAAACAGAAGGATCGAGAAGCTCACTCGTCCTGTCGGTGTGGCAAGGCGCTTGGTCTCGATCAGCAGCTGCATCACGATCGCTGTTGACGACAGAGCAAGGCAGGACCCGAGCACGATCGCGGCTTGCGTGCTGTTGCCGAACGCAAACGCGATGAGCCCGATGACAATGCTGGTCAAAACGACTTGTAACCCGCCTAGCCCGAAGACCAGGTTGCGCATTGAGATCAGGCGTTCGACCGAAAGCTCCAGGCCGATCATGAATAGAAGGAAGACAACTCCAAGTTCGGCAAAGGTGCGAACGCCCTCGGCGTCAGAGATCACGACATAGGAGAGCCAGGGAACTGTATCGGTAAACCGACCGAGCCCGTAGGGACCGATCACCAGGCCAGTGACGATGAAGCCCAATACTGGGCTGATCGTCAGGCGCTGCATGATGGGCACCAGGAAACCTGCTGCGATCAGGAAGATGATCACATCCTGAATTAGTGCGGCGTGCTGATGCATGTGCCTCTATGGGCTCCGTGGCTCGGGACTAGTGAAACTCACCGCGGCTCAATTAGATGTTACGTCCCGTCGTTCGGCTTCAGCGGCTGAGCACCGTCGGATGAATGACCGGTGGTGCTCAGCCGCTGAAGCCGGGCGCGGGTTGATAGGTAGTTCCCCTTGGGTGTGTGGTGCGCAGGACTCCCCGACCTTTTAACCTTGATGGTCATGCCGTCGCCGCAAATCAAGTGCTTCAGGCGTATGCCGCCGCAAGTACGGACAAACCCCAACCGGTGAAAAGAGTGCCGATCGTGCGCGCGTTCGAGGGGAAGTTTAAGGCGCGTGTCTGATGAGGATCTGCGCTGTCGACGCAGAGTTCACGTGCGGCTGCACCATTTCTAGCCAAAACACCCATTTTGCATAAAAATTATGCACTTATGAGTTGCTAAAGGGGATGCACGCTGCTCGGAGACTTCATTTAATCTTTTTGATTTCAACGATTTATAGAATTTCTTAAGATTTGGCACAGGTCTTGAGAGCCCGTTCCTGGATCTTGGTCGATACGACCGCTTTTGCTCGCCTGACGAGCCGAGCGACGTTTCGTTCTGAAAGCTCCAAGACACGGTCCATTGTTCAGAGGGCTAATGATGAAGCTACTCACAGCCATTATCAAACCCTTCAAGCTCGAGGAGGTGCGCGCGGCGCTCACCGATCTGGGCCTCGAAGGCATGACGGTCACGGAAGTTAAGGGCTACGGTCGCCAGAAGGGCCATACCGAAATCTACCGCGGTGCTGAATACGCCGTGAGTTTCCTGCCCAAACTCAAAATTGAAATCGTGGTCCCGACCGAGCAGGTCGAGAAGGCCATCGAGGTCGTGCAAACGGCAGCTCGCACGGGACAGATCGGCGACGGAAAAATCTTTGTTGCTCCGATCGAGCGCGCCGTTCGGGTTCGCACCGGCGAGACCGACGAAACCGCTCTTTAGAGTCAAAGTGGAGGGGAAGATTGATGAATTCTCTGCAGCGAAATGTGAACCTCGTTATGGCGGCCGTCACGGTGCTGGCCATGTCGGCGGTTCCTGGATTGGCGCAAGACGCGGCGCCAGCGGTCGATAAGACTGCGGCCACAGCGGCCAACGTCGATTATGTGTTCAATACTTTACTGTTCTTGATGAGTGGCTTCCTTGTGATGTGGATGGCCGCCGGCTTCGCGATGCTCGAAGCCGGTCTCGTCCGCACCAAAAACGTGGCCATGCAGTGCACCAAGAACATCGCGCTCTACTCCATCGCCGGCCTGATGTTCTGGATCGTTGGCTACAACTTGATGTATCCGGGTGATGACTGGGTTGTCACTGAGTTTATTGGCAAGTTCATGCCGGTGACGATGCCGGAGCCGGGCAAAGATATCGCGAATACGTATGCGACTGGCTCGGACTGGTTCTTCCAGATGGTGTTCTGCGCGACGACGGCGTCGATCGTCTCGGGCACTCTGGCCGAGCGTATCAAGCTGTGGCCGTTCCTGATCTTCGTGATCATCCTGACCGGGTTCATCTACCCGATCCAGGGTTCATGGGAATGGGGTGCGGGCTGGCTCGATGACATGGGCTTCTCGGACTTTGCAGGGTCGACGCTGGTCCACTCGACTGGTGGCTGGGCGGCTCTGGCGGGCGCTTTGCTCCTTGGCGCACGTGCCGGTAAGTACGGACCGAATGGCGAGATCCATCCGATGCCGGGTTCATCGATGCCACTGGCAACGCTTGGTACGTTCATCCTGTGGCTCGGCTGGTTCGGCTTCAACGGCGGTTCGCAGCTGGCGCTTGGCTCGCTGGAAAACGCTTCAGCCGTCGCCAAGATCTTCGTCAATACGAACATGGCTGCGGCAGCCGGCGTCATTGTCGCGATCCTCCTGACGCAGGTGATCTACGGCAAAGTCGACTTGACCATGGCGCTTAACGGGGCGCTGGCCGGTCTCGTGTCGATCACCGCCGAGCCGTTGATGCCAGCGATTTGGCAATCAGTGGTTATTGGCGGTGTCGGCGGTGTGATCGTAGTGCTGACGGTTCCGCTTCTCGACAAGTTGCGTATCGACGATGTTGTTGGCGCCATACCGGTCCACCTGTTCGCCGGTATCTGGGGCACGCTCATCGTCGCCTGGACCAACACTGACGTTAATGTTGCCGTTCAGGCGACCGGCGTGGCCGCGGTTGGTGGATTCGTGTTCGTCACCAGCTTCGTTGTCTGGGCGCTTCTCAAGGCCACCATCGGCCTGCGTCCGACGCTTGAAGAGGAGACCGATGGTCTCGACAAGGCTGAGATCGGTTTGGAAGCCTATCCGGAATTCGGTTCTGGCAGCCAGCGGATCTAGTCCGGTTTGAGTTTGCGGCCCGCCGGGTCGGCGGGTCGTCCATCCCGACAAGGATCATGAGCAAACTAAAGGCCCCCGGACAGTGATCGTCCGGGGGCCTTTTTGTTTGTTGGTCATTCGCATGGATCGCGGCCCTTCTCTTTATCGGGCGGCGCAAGTTGTGTCGCGTTAGGGGGTGCCGAACTCAATACGGCGATTGAGGGCCCGGTCCTTGCTGGTCGCATTGGAGGCGATCGGCTTTGACTTACCGTGGCCGATTGCTTTCAGGCGGGAGCGTTCAACGCCGGCGGCTGCAAGATACTCGAGTACCGCCTTGGCGCGGGCTTCCGACAGGGCCTGGTTGGCTCCGGTCGTGCCGATGCTGTCGGTATGACCTTCGATGAGGATGATCACGTCGCCGCAGGACTTGATGGTCTCCGCGATCTGCTCGAGCATTTTGTTGGACTTGGATTGCAGTTTGGCGCTGGAGCTACCGAAGAAGATTTTCCGCTCTGACGCCAAACGGCTGAGTTCGTCAGAACAGCTGCGACGGCTCGCGGCGGTTGTGCCGGCTGCCGGTGCCGCTGCTGCTGTGCTGGTCGATGTGCTCGATTGGGACGGCTTTACCCCCCAGCTTTCGCGCTCGGCGAGGAGGGCAGCCATGTCGCCGGTGCCGCCGGTGGCCGTGGCACCCCTGTGCGGATGCTGCTGCCGGCGTGGTTCCCCAGCCTTCGCGCTCGGCGAGGAGGTCCTGCATAGCCTTGTTGATTGTCGCCATGTCGATATCGGCGACAACCGGGATAGGACGAGCCTCAAGCTCCTGGATGATAGGCGGCTTTGAATTGCCGACCGGGCCGGTCTTCGAGAGACGCACCTTTGCTTCAGCGCCTTTTGCCAACGGAGCCTTGATGGTTCTGGGCTTGGGTCCTGTCCCCCAGCCTTCGCGCTCGGCGAGGAGGGCAGCCATGTCGCCGGTGCCGCCGGTGGCCGTGGCACCCTGTGCGGATGCTGCTGCCGGCGTGGTTCCCCAGCCTTCGCGCTCGGCGAGGAGGTCCTGCATAGCCTTGTTGATTGTCGCCATGTCGATATCGGCGACAACCGGGATAGGACGAGCCTCAAGCTCCTGGATGATAGGCGGCTTTGAATCGCCGACCGGGCCGGTCTTCGAGAGACGCACCTTTGCTTCAGCGCCTTTTGCCAACGGAGCCTTGATGGTTCTGGGCTTGGGTCCTGTCCCCCAGCCTTCGCGCTCGGCGAGGAGGGCAGCCATGTCGCCGGTGCCGCCGGTGGCCGTGGCACCCTGTGCGGATGCTGCTGCCGGCGTGGTTCCCCAGCCTTCGCGCTCGGCGAGGAGGTCCTGCATAGCCTTGTTGATTGTCGCCATGTCGATATCGGCGACAACCGGGATAGGACGAGCCTCAAGCTCCTGGATGATAGGCGGCTTTGAATCGCCGACCGGGCCGGTCTTCGAGAGACGCACCTTTGCTTCAGCGCCTTTTGCCAACGGAGCCTTGATGGTTCTGGGCTTGGGTCCTGTCCCCCAGCCTTCGCGCTCGGCGAGGAGGGCAGCCATGTCGCCGGTGCCGCCGGTGGCCGTGGCACCCTGTGCGGATGCTGCTGCCGGCGTGGTTCCCCAGCCTTCGCGCTCGGCGAGGAGGTCCTGCATAGCCTTGTTGATTTGTGATTGGTCGACTTGGGCGAGCTGCACCAGAGGCTGTGGTTTGAATTCGTGGACGATTGTTTTGCTTGTCGCCTCTGCAACCACAAGCCTGCTGGCGAATGTCAGCTTCTTGGTGGCGCCCTTGGCGAGTGGAGCACTGACCGGCTCGGCTGCTGGACCCTTGCCCCAGCTATCGCGCTCGGCGAAGTAGGTCTCGATAACGCTTAAAGCCGGCATAGCCGCAAGTGATGGTTCTTTGCCCCAGGAATCACGCTCCGATAAGAGGGCGTTTCGTGCGCGGACAATGTCGGCCTGAGAGACAAGCGCCAGTTTCGGTAACGGTCGCGCGACTTCCGGCTGGACGATCGTTTGCGGCGAAGGGCCAGGAGCCGCTACGGTTTCACTGCGTGGGAAGCTGGACGAAGCGCCTTTTGCGAGTGGAGCGTTGATGGCTTTTGCTGCAGGACCTTGGCCCCAGGTGGTGCGCTGGGCAAGGAATGCCGACAGATCGCCAGTTGCGCCTGCGGTGATGCCGGCGACGTCAGTACCAGCGGGCGATGCGCTCCCCGGTGCCGCTGCACCGCTCCAGGATTCCCGTTCGGCGAGAAGCTCGGTGAGAGCGTTGTTTATGGCCTCCTGTGTGGGGGCTTCGGCACTCTTGGTTACCGACTTGGCGGCATTAACTGTTGCTGCTGGTGCTGTCAGGGCGCAGCATATGCCAGCAAGCAGGATTGTACGCTTCATACCTTGGTGTCCTCCAGAACGTTACGGTCGCATCTTAGAGCTTTTTCCAAGGCAAGTGTTAATAAGAGCCTGGGGTGGTTGAGTTTACTGCCAACCACCGGTGTCTATTGATGCTCCGGGCTATCTTTCCTCGATGCATGGCGCAGGTCCATACATGGTTTCGATTTTTTTGCCCTTCGTGCTACGTGATTTGCACATCGCACGAGGCCATGTTGATGATTGCACAGCCACTGAAATGATCTACATTTCGCAAGGGATTAAAACAACAGGGAATGCTCGAAGAGAGCACTGCGGACGAAAGACATGACAAAGCTCGAACCCGTGTCCGACGATGTGCATTCCGAATTCGGAGAAGGGGAAATCACGCTTTACGATGCAAAAGCCTTCGCCGGTATGCGCAAGGCGGGGCAGCTTGCTGCTCATGCTCTCGACATGTTAGTTGACCACGTTCAACCGGGCGTTACGACCGAAGCTCTCGACGAACACGTGATGAATTTCGCGCAAGAGCACGACGCTATCCCGGCAACGCTGAACTACCGCGGATACACGAAGGCGATCTGCACTTCAGTTAACCATGTTGTTTGTCACGGTATTCCCGGGCCCAAGGCTCTGCGTGAGGGCGATATCGTCAACATCGATGTGACTTTAATTGTCGACGGTTGGCATGGCGATACAAGTCGGATGTTTGCCGTCGGGTCGGTTCCGCGAAAAGCCGAACGTCTGATCGAGGTTACCTACGAGGCGCTGAATTGGGGCATCGCTGCCGTTAAGCCTGGTCACACTACGGGACACATTGGTGCAGCAATCCAGAAGTTTGCAGAAGGAGAGCGCTGCAGCGTCGTTCGGGAGTTCTGCGGTCATGGGCTCGGGCGCCACTTTCACGAGCGGCCCAACATCCTACATTACGGTATCGAAGGCGATGGAGTTGTTCTCAAGCCGGGGATGATCTTTACGATCGAGCCAATGATCAATCTCGGCCGGGCGTCGGTGAAAGTGCTGCCGGACGGATGGACAGCGGTAACGCGCGATCGCCAGCTGTCGGCGCAGTTCGAACATTCCGTCGGTGTGACAGAGGATGGGTGTGAGGTTTTCACGCTGTCTCCAAAAGGGTATCACTGTCCTCCCTATAGTGCAGGATAGGCGCCCAGGGTTTCCATCGAAACGCCGCCGCTGGAGCGTGATCGTTGCATGGCCGAGTTCGACAAAACAAAGCCCGTGAAAGCTCAGACACACCAAGATTCGGCCGTTGCCGGTGAGACCACTGGAGCAAGCACTCAGGGATCGTTCTTTGAAGCTGGGGTGGAGAGATGCATAGTGGCCATCCACAACGCCTACGGCAGCGCTTTCTCACAGGTGGACCCGCTTCGCTGCCCGACTATGAGCTCCTCGAGCTGGTTTTGTTTCGCGCTTTCGCGCGCAAGGACACCAAGGATCTCGCGAAACGTCTGATCGCGCGGTTTGGTAGCTTCGCCGAAGTGATCAATGCTCCCGCAGAACGCCTGAAAGAAGTCAAGGACGTCGGTGAGGCCGTCGTTGCCGAGTTGAAGCTTGTGCGTGCTTCGGCGTTGCGGCTCGCCAAGTCGGAGATCATGGAGCGACCGGCGCTTTCGTCGCGGTCTCAGGTTCTAGATTATGTGCGTGCGGCGCAGGCCTCCGAGCACCGCGAGCTGTCCAGGATACTATTCCTCGACAAGAAAAACCGATTGATCGCCGATGAAGTGCAGGGTGAGGGTACCGACGACCCCACACCGGTTTATATACGCGAAGTTGTGAAGCGAACGCTGGAGTTATCAGCGACGGCGATCAATTTGGTGCACAATCACCCTTCCGGTGATCCTTCACCCTCGCGTGCGGATATTGATATGACGAAATTGATTATTGACGCGGCCAAGCCGCTCGGTGTGTCGATTTACGATCACATCATTGTTGGGCGCGAAGGACACGCCAGTCTGAAGTCTTTGAGGTTGATCTAAAATGGGCAGGGGTTGTCCGTTATTTTCCGGCTCGCCCGGTGGCAGGGCCTCGACTCGGTCTGGTAATTACATTGGGCTTGGTACTGCAGCACCCGATATCGATTATCGCAAACTCAGCCAGATTGCGCCGGCTCTAGCAGGAGACTTGGCTTTCCGGCAGTTCTGCATTCCGCGGTTTTCAGACTACCGGACCAGTGACCATATGGTCCTCGTCAATCGGGCGCGCCACCATGTCCGCCATGCAAAGTTTCAACGTATTTCAACGAACGTGGGCGAGGTGGCGACCTATGAGTTCCTGCCTGACAATCAAACTGTGCGGGGCAGTATCCTGATCGTGCACGGGTGGACGAGCGAGGCCTCGTTCATGATGGCGCTCGCAGAGCCGCTTCGGCGCCGCGGCTTCCGCGTTGTCTTGTCGGATTTTCCGGCGCATGGCCGGAGCCGGGGCGAGCAGACGAAGCTTGTCGAATGCGCACAGTCGCTTGTTGAGGTTGCCGACCGTCTGGGTCCTTTCGAGGGAGTGGTCGCGCACTCGATGGGAGCTCTTGCTTCGCTAATGACGGGGGCGGGGGAGCGGCCGTTGCCGCATCCGGTGGGTTTTTTGCGGTATTGTCTCATCGCCACACCGAACAAATTCTCCGAGGTGACGGGGCGTTTTGCGCAGAGGCTGGGTATTTCTTCGGCGGGGCGACGGCAGTTCGAACTACATTTGGAGCGCGTGGCGCATCAGCCCATTGGGGATTTTCGCGGCGATCGATTTCTAAAGATAATCGACCGCCCGACACTTCTGATCCATGCCCATAATGACCACGAGGTGCCATTTCACAATTCGGAGGAATTAGCGAAGGCCATTACACAGGTGAAGCTCGTTCCTTTTGACGCAGTTGGGCATCGCAAGATCCTTTATGCACCGCCGGTGGTCCGCTTGGTGGTGTCATTTCTACTCGAAGGCGCTAACGCTTAAGTTCTTTTACCCGGACAAAGATGTGCGAAATGTCTCTGTGCGGTTTGCTCGGTTCGATATTACAGACCGCAAGGCCTATATCAGTGCGGGTCCTTTGAGCCGCAAAAACGAGCATTTCGGATGTGCCGCAACGGTCCGGTGCCAAAAAAATGAAGGAAGGCCAAAGCATGGCGAATACGCGACACGTGAAACTCCTGATTTTAGGGTCCGGTCCTGCCGGTTATACAGCAGCGGTCTACGCGGCGCGGGCGATGCTGAATCCGGTTATTTTGCAGGGCGATCAACCCGGCGGGCAGCTGACAATCACAACGGATGTCGAGAATTACCCAGGCTTTGCAGATGCAATTCAGGGGCCGTGGCTGATGGAGCAGATGCAGGCGCAGGCCCAGAATGTCGGGACAGAGATCGTGCGCGATCACGTCAACGCCGTGGAGCTTTCGGTACGACCTTTCCGGCTGTCATGTGAATCCGGGGATACCTATACTTGCGATGTTCTGATCATCTGCACCGGCGCACAGGCACGCTGGCTGGGTCTGGCATCGGAGGACGAATTCAAGGGATTCGGAGTTTCCGCATGTGCGACTTGCGACGGCTTCTTTTATCGGGACAAGGAAGTTGTTGTCGTCGGTGGCGGCAACACCGCCGTCGAAGAGGCGATTTTTCTGACTAATTTTGCAAAGCGTGTCACGCTCGTGCATCGGCGAGACTCATTGCGAGCCGAGCGGATACTGCAAGACCGCTTGTTCAAGAATCCGAAGATCGAAATTGTCTGGGACCACTCCGTCGAAGAAGTCACTGGTGATACGGATCCAAAGTCGGTGACGGGTATTCGTCTCAAGAATGTCAAAACAGGTGTGATCAGCGGGCGGGCTGCCGATGGGGTGTTTGTTGCCATCGGGCATTCTCCGGCAACGGAGATCTTCAAGGGCCAGCTTGAGATGAAGGAGAACGGTTACATTGTGACTGCTCCGGGCTCGACGGCCACTTCGATTCCGGGAGTTTACGCGGCCGGTGATGTTACAGACGAGATCTTCAGGCAGGCGGTGACGGCTGCTGGTCTCGGCTGCATGGCTGCGCTGGAGGCAGAACGTTACGTCGCAGCGCTGGAAGAGCCGTCGGAGGCCGCCAAGTAGGCCCATCCATTTCGTCTAACACTTGATGCGGCTTCGCGGATTGCAACCAAATGGATTGGGATAAGTTGCGCATCTTCCATGCTGCGGCGGAAGCAGGAAGCTTCACGCACGCTGGTGAATCACTGAATCTCAGCCAGTCCGCCGTTAGCCGGCAGGTGGCGGGGTTGGAGCGCGATCTCAAGCAGTCGCTTTTCCATCGGCATGCCCGCGGCCTTGTCCTTACGGAGCAAGGCGAGATCCTCTACAACACCGTCGCCGAGGTTATGAACAAGTTGCAGACCGCGGAATTGCTGCTTGCCGACACGGCGACCAAACCGACCGGAGAGCTACGGATAACCGCGCCGCTGGGGCTTGGGACGGTTTGGGTGACGCAACAGATCGGTGAATTCCAGGACCTTTATCCCGATGTTGCGGTCGAGCTGATCCTCAACGACGAGCAGATCGACATCGCAATGCGGGCGGCCGACGTTGCGATTTGGACCGGTCAACCTGAACAGCCCGACCTCATTCGGCGGCGGTTGTTCGGGGTGAAGGTCCGGATCTACGCTTCAACGGGCTATATACGGAAGTTCGGCGCACCAAATTCTCTCGAAGACCTGGACCGTCACAGGTTTGTCTCCTACAGCGGCCGGCCGGCGGCTCACCTTCAACCGATCTTGTGGTTGGAAACGGCGGGGCGTGGTGAGGGTGAGACCCGTGTACCTTCCTTTCGCGTAAATAGCGTCGTGGCATTGAAGTACGCGATCCAGTCGGGTGTTGGTATCGGCATGTTGCCGGACTACATGACGGAGGAAGAGTTGGATCTCGTACCTTTGCTGGAGCATGTCGAGGGTCCGAACATGGAAGTTCTGTTCGTCTACCCCGAGGAGCTGAAGAGCTCCAAGAAGGTCCACGTTTTAAGGGACTTCCTTGTCTCGAAATCACGAAGGTGGAAGTATTGAGGCGATCTGGCCAAGTTAGCTTTGCGAAAAGGAATTGCCGTGCTGCCGGATGCCGTCTCGGCGTCTCAAGTTCGAGATGAAGCCCGATTTTACCCGGACCTCGCGGAGCCGCTAACTTGGTGTCGATTGCGAAGTCTCCGCGAGGGGGCTATTTAGGCACTGAGACACGAAAACAATGGATTTCTCGTTCATGGCCAAGACGCTTTACGACAAGATTTTCGACAATCACGTGGTGCACGATCACGAGGATGGCACCTGCGTCATCTACATCGACCGCCATCTCGTGCATGAGGTGACGAGTCCGCAGGCCTTTGAAGGGCTGCGCATGGCTGGACGTTCGGTGCGGGCGCCTGAAAAGACGCTTGCTGTCGTCGATCACAATGTGCCGACGACCGACCGCTCACAGGGTATTAATGATCCGGAGAGCTTGCTGCAGGTCGCAACCCTCGCGAAGAACGCAGCCGAATTCGGCATCGAGTATTACGACGAGCTCGATCACCGGCAAGGCATCGTTCACGTGGTGGGACCCGAGCAAGGCTTCACCCTGCCAGGTACGACCATTGTCTGTGGTGATAGCCATACCTCGACGCATGGGGCGTTCGGTGCCTTGGCTCACGGCATCGGTACGTCCGAAGTCGAGCACGTGCTGGCGACACAGACACTGGTTCAAAAGAAACTCAAAAACATGCGCGTTGTCGTTGATGGACAGCTGCCAGAGGGCGTTTCGGCCAAGGACATCATTCTTGCTGTCATTGGCGAGATCGGCACGGCCGGCGGCAACCATCACGCTATCGAATTCACTGGGGAGGCGATCCGCTCATTGTCGGTGGAGGGTCGCATGACGGTTTGCAACATGTCGATCGAGGGCGGAGCCCGTACCGGCATGATTGCCCCCGATGAAAAGACTTACGAGTTCATCAAGGGCCGGCCGAAGGCACCGAAGGGTGATGCTTGGGATATGGCGATGCGTCATTGGGAGACGCTTTATTCGGATGATGGTGCGCACATCGACACCGAAGTTCGCCTCGACGCAGCCTTGCTACCGCCAATTGTGACGTGGGGAACCTCACCTGAAGATGTGGTGGCTGTGACCGGCGTAGTACCGGATCCGGGGGGCTCGATGACATCAACAAGCGCGCTTCGATGGAGCGGTCGCTCAATTACATGGGTCTACAGCCTGGTACAAAGGTCACCGATATTCCGCTGGAAGTCGTCTGGATTGGCTCTTGTACAAACGGGCGTATCGAGGATCTTCGAGCCGTTGCGGATATCGTCAATGGCCGCAAGATTTCCGAGCTGCTTGACTACGCGATGATCGTGCCCGGGTCGGGTCTCGTCAAAGCGCAGGCCGAGGCCGAGGGGCTGGACAAGATATTTACGGATGCCGGTTTTGAGTGGCGGGAGCCGGGCTGTTCCATGTGTCTTGGAATGAATCCCGACCAGTTGAAGCCGGGTCAGCGGTGCGCCTCGACGTCAAACCGCAATTTCGAAGGCCGGCAGGGTTACAAGGGCCGCACGCATCTTGTGTCGCCGAAGATGGCGGCCGCCGCAGCCCTTGAAGGTCACTTCGTCGATATCAGAAATTGGTCGCCCAGCACCTGAGGAAGGCCGTCGAAACAGGAGGGTGTCGGCGATGGCGCGAGGCCCGATCGATTATGAAAAACTGCAGCGCGACGGCGTGCCGTTTGCCAGCCTGCCTGCGGGCGAAAAGGTGTTCCTGCAGGATGAAGCCGGCGGCACAATGTATCTTGTGCGCTCCGGGCTGATCGACATCTTGATGTTTGGCCGCGTGTTGGAAACTGTCGGGGCCGATGGGATTTTCGGGGAAATGTCGTTGATCGACGCCTCCCCGCGCAGCGCGGCGGCGTTGGTTGCGACGAACGCCGAAGTGGCGGTTCTCGACCGCGCGGCGTTTCTCCGGTTGGTGCAAGCCGAGCCGGGTTTTGCGCTTTATGTGCTGCAGGTTTTGGCGCAGCGGCTGCGCCGGCTTGGTGATGCCTTGGCAGATGGTGATGCGGAGCCGGGCGAGGGCTAGTCACCGCTGCTGTGATCGGAAGGGTCAGGGAACCAGCTTGTAGCCGCCGGTCTCCGTCACAAGGAGTTCGGCGTTGGAAGGATCCTTCTCGATCTTTTGGCGCAAGCGATAAATGTGCGTTTCCAGCGTATGGGTCGTGACTCCGGCGTTATAGCCCCACACTTCGTGTAGTAGGACATCGCGGGTGATCACCTTTTCTCCGGACCGGTAAAGGAACTTCAGGATCGAAGTTTCTTTTTCGGTGAGGCGGATTTTGGAGCCTTTCTCGTCGACCAGTAACTTCGAAGCCGGCTTGAAAGTATAGTGCCCGATGGTGAATACGGCATCTTCGCTTTGTTCGTGCTGGCGAAGCTGGGCGCGAATGCGTGCGAGCAGCACGGCGAACTTAAATGGCTTGGTGACGTAGTCATTGGCGCCGGCGTCCAGACCAAGGATCTGATCGGCGTCCGAATCGTTGCCCGTCAGCATGATGATGGGGCTCTTAAATCCAGACTTGCGTAGGATTTTGACTGCTTCGCGTCCGTCCATATCCGGAAGCCCGACATCAAACAGGACAAGATCGTGATGCTCCGCCTTGGCGATTTCGATGCCACTGGCGGCGGAATCCGCGACTGTCACCTCGAACTCATCGTGCAATGCCAGCTGGTCTCTTAGTGAATCGCGAAGGTCGTCGTCGTCGTCGACGATCAGAAATCTTGCGGACATTGCTCATTTTTGTCGTCACTCCGGGCAGTGCTTCCTAGCGCCTGATAGATTATCTACCACGGGAAACTTGGAACGCCATAGGGGTAGAAAAGGCGTTAAGCATGTGTGTGCCCACAAGATATCCTGAGATAGATAGCTTTGCTCGGCACTCTGAGTACGGTTCTTTTTGCCAATGAGACCAAATAGGGCAACAAACTCTTACCACACGTTGCGACAACTGTTTGTCAGTGCGAAATCCGCAGAGTCAACATGCGGCTTGCTGAGAGCCGGAAATCTGATCATGCCTTGTGCGATCGGGCGCACCGGTATGCGTGCGTTGAAACGTGAAGGAGATGGAGCGAGCCCGTGCGGTGCATGGCCGCTCCGAGAGGCGTATTACCGGGCGGACCGGCTTCGTTTCAGGCCGCGCACATCGTTGCCGCTGAGGGCGTTGTCACCGGAGGATGGGTGGTGTGATGCGGCTGGTGACCGAAACTACAACCGGCACATTCAGCACCCTTATTACGGAAATGCCGAAAGGTTGTGGCGCGAGGACGGTCTTTACGACATCGTGGTCGTGGTTGGATATAACGACCTGCCTCGTATCAAAGGCCGGGGGAGCGCCATTTTCATCCACGTGGCCCGAACGGGTGCGGATGGCCTCGATCTGGAGCCGACAGAAGGTTGCGTTGCCTTGCAGAAGGGCGACCTTCTGAGGTTGTTGCCGATGCTCTGCAGTCAAACCCGGCTCCTTATTGGTATCTAGGCTGGAACGAGAAACAGCCCACCAGCGAAAGCCGGCGAGCCGTTCGGTCTCGAATCCAATGCGCCGATTATTCCGACGCTTTATCCTATTTTGCCGCTTCCTCAGCTTTTTTCGCTTCTTCGGCTTCGGCCTCAGCTGCGGCTTCGGCGGCTGTCGCCTCGGTGATGATGCGCTGTGCTTGGCCGACCCAGTCCTGCTTCTCGATCTGTCCATCGAGTTTCAGGAAATCGTCGATGTTAGCGATGTCATCGTCGGAGAAATTGGCCATCTGCTCGAGCTTGATGCAGTTCAACTGCTTCAAGCGCATTTGCAGTTCGGCGTCGATGCCGTTGAGCTGGGTGAGGTCGTCGGGTTGACCTTTTTGCTTCTTGAAGCCCTTCCAGGCCGCATTCAAGCGGCGTGCGCGCGCGTCGGTACGCTCGGCGATGCGGGCAGAACGGCCACGGCGGCCGCGGAGATAATAGAGTTTGGCACGGCGGACACGGCCGCGGCGGACGACCTCGATCGACGCAATGAGTGGAGAGTAGACCGGAAAGACGCGTTCGACACCTTCGCCGTAGGAGATCTTGCGAACCGTGAAGCTCTCGTTGAGGCCAGCGCCAGCGCGGGAAATTACGACGCCTTCGTAGGCCTGCAGGCGTTCCGTCTTGCCTTCGACGACCTTGACCATGACCTTGACGGTATCGCCAGGGCTGAACTCCGGTACGCCACGTTTGGCGGAAATAGAGCGCATTTGCTCGTGTTCGAGCTGTTCGATGATGTTCATTTTTGTTGGTTCCTCGAGGCTTTCAGAAGCAGAGGAGCAGTGCCTCCGGTCCCTTGCGAAGGACGGGCATAGCTCATGCAACCCATGTTCGGGAAATCTGAGCGTGATCTACTAACTCAAATCGAGGCGGCTGTCGATGGGGTCGTGCGTGTTGAGCTAAGGCCGGGCAGAACGGCTATTTATCACGGGATTTCGGGTCCAAGAGATCGGGACGGCGGGTTTTTGTCAAAGCTTGAGCTTGTTGCTCGCGCCATCGCGCGATGCGGCCATGATCTCCAGAAAGCAAGACGTCCGGGATCGACCGCCCCTCCCAGTTGCGCGGGCGGGTGTACTGAGGGTGCTCCAATAAACCGCCTTCGAAGCTTTCATGCTGTAGGCTCTCGCTGGCACCGATGACGCCGGGGATCAGGCGGACGCAGGCATCGATCAACACCATGGCGGCGAGCTCTCCGCCTGAAAGGACGTAATCTCCAATCGAGATTTCACGGAATTCGCGAGCCTTCAAAACACGTTCGTCGACGCCCTCGAAGCGGCCGGCCAGAAGCAGAACACCGGGGCCTGCAGCCATTTCCTTAACGGACTGCTGAGTAAGGGGGGTTCCGCGCGGCGATAGGTAGATGCGCGGAAGGCGCGCTGTAGCTTCGTTTTTGCAGGCATGATCGACCGCGGCGGCGATGACATCCGCGCGCATGACCATGCCGGCGCCTCCGCCCGAAGGAGTATCGTCGACTTGGCGGTGGCGGCCCGTCCCGAATTCGCGCAAGGCGGTGCAGTCAAGCGACCACAAGCCGGATTCCAGGGCCTGGCCAGAAAGCGAGTTGCCAAGCGGTCCTGGAAACATCTCCGGGAAAAGCGTCAGAACTGAAGCCTGCCACGGCGGTCGATCATTACTGTTGGGTCTGTGGGACACTTTCGAGCGCTCGGCTGGTGTCGTTGATTAAACGCCCTCGACGACGACGATGTCGATCGTACCAGCCCCCTGACGCAGGGCCTTGGCCTCGGCGTATTCGGGTGACTTCGCGTAACCGAGTGCGACTTCGTAGCTAGGGAATTCGAGGACGACGTTGCGGGCAACGCCAACACCCTCGATGATCTCATGCCGGCCGCCACGGATGATTGGAGTGCCGCCGAATTTGTCGAGGGCAACCTGGGTCTTGGTGGCGTACTGACCCCAGGCTTCCGGGTCGGTAACGACGGCGTGGGCGATGACGTATCCCTTGGGCATTTGCCTTATCCTTATTGCTGCACGGAAGCCTTAGTCGGCTTCGGCAATGTGTTTGACAAAGGTGACCGCGGCAGCGCGCGGATCGCTGGCGGCATTGATCGGACGGCCGACGACGATGTGGTTTGCACCGGCTGCAATCGCGTGTTGCGGCGTCATAATGCGCTGTTGATCGCCGGCAGAGCTGCCCGGGAGGCGGATGCCGGGAGTGACAATCAGAAAGCCCGCTTTGGTTGCGGTGCGGACAGCGGCGGCCTCTTGGCCGGAGGCTATGACGCCGTCGAAGCCTGCCTCTTTTGCGAGCTTTGCACGATGCAGAACCAGATCCGCCGGCGACATGGCAATGCCCTGTTCGCTGAGATCGCTGCCGGTCAGGTTGGTTAGAACGGTGACTGCGAGAAGCTTTAACTGGCTGTCTCCGCGACCAGTCACGGCGGCCCGCAGGGTTTGCCTGTCGTGGCCATGGACGGTCAGGAAGGTGGCGCCAAGTTCGGCGACCCTGGCGACCGACCTTTCGACCGTGTTGGAGATATCGAGCAGTTTGGCGTCGAGGAAAACGCGTTTACCGTTGTCGACCAGCTCGCTTACCAATCCAAGGCCGCTGTCACCGGGTGTGCCCGATAGGATCAGCTCCAGGCCGATTTTGTAAAAGCTGATTTCGTCTCCGAGGGTTCGCACGAGCGAGCGTGCCTCGTCGACGGTCGGTAAATCGAGGGCGACGATTAGGCGGTCACGGGGATGTCTGGCCAGCGGCATGATGATATGGCCTCAGGTTGGAATGCCTTTTTTCAGCGCGAGTTCGGCCAGGTTGATCTCTGGCCGGGCGCCCATGTGGCCGATGACTTCGGCGGCGGCGATGCTGCCAAGGCGGCCCGAGGACTCCAGGTCCTTTCCGGAAGCCAGGCCATAGAGGAATCCGGCAGCGTAAAGGTCGCCGGCGCCGGTCGTGTCAACGACGTCTTCGACCGGGTCGACGGGGATCTCGATCCTTTCGCCGTGGCTGATGACGAGCGAACCTTTGCCGCTGCGGGTCAGGGCGGCCAAATCAGTGTCGGTCAAGGCGCGTTTGGCGGCCTCTTCGAAGTCCGAGGTTTCGTAGAGGGATGTGATCTCGTCTTCGTTGGCGAATAGTATGTCGATACCGTCGTGGATGAGTTTGACGAATTCAGCCCGGTGGCGGTCGACACAGAAACCGTCCGACAGGCTCAGGGCGACCTTGCGGCCGGCGCTCTTGGCGATGTCCACGGCCTGGCGGAACGCGGCTTTCGCGTCGGGCCGATCGAACAAATATCCTTCCAGATAAACGATCTTGGCCGCCTTGATGGCTGCTGGGTCAACTTCGCCGTCGTCGATGTCGGTGGAGATGCCGAGAAAGGTGTTCATGGTGCGCTCGCCATCGGGAGTGACGAGGATGAGCGAGCGGGAAGTTGGGTCTTTGCCGTTTACGGCCTTCGAATTGAAGTCGACACCGGCGGCGCGTATGTCATGGGCGAAAATCTTGCCAAATTCGTCGCCGGCGACCTTGCCGATGAATGCGCTTTTACCTCCAAGGGAAGAAACGCCGACCAGGGTATTGGCCGCCGAACCGCCGGAGATTTCAATTGCCGGTCCCATGTCGGCGTAGAGCGAAGCAATGGTAGCTGCATCTACCAGGCGCATATGCCCCTTGGGTGCGTCGTGGCTAACCAAGAAGTCGTCTTCGCAGCGGCCGATAATGTCGACGATCGCGTTGCCGATGCCGATGACGTCGTAGCGGGTATCGCTCATACCTTCTCCTGATTGCCGGCCTGCGGTAGTGGCGGCCAGCCGGTGGATTTGTTGTCGTTTGAGGATGGACGGCACTATAGGGATCAGCGCTCGGAGGGCAAGTTGACCCGGTTTGCAGTGGATAGGCAGGTCTCTTGAGCACGTTCGTTATTGGTGGAATCGCCGTTTTTTCAGGCGCGCCCTAAAGCGTTTCTTTGAGGGAGTGCTTCAAGTTTTCGATGAAGCCTCATCGCTTCCATCTCGAACGATAATTACGCCCTAGCGAGCGAGTTTCGCGAGAAAAAAAATCAATGATTCGGTGATAAGGTCATCGCGTGCACCGGTGCTGCGGGCGCTTCTTGCGGCTTTGGAAATCTGCTGTTGGGCCAAAGTCAACGCGGCCATCGGCCAACGCTTTATCTGCGCGGTCATGGCATTCTTCTGCTTGAAATGCAGCGGTGGGCGAAGGCTTTTCATTGCGTCAGCCACGGAGCGTCCGGCTGAAACTTCAGCTTGAATTCGATGCAGTCGTATGTAGTGGCGCTGCAGGGCGAGAATGATCGATTGAGCGTTTTCACCGCCCGTCAACGCACGGGTCAATTCGCGTACGGCGGCGCCAGCTTCACCCGCCGCGGCGGCATTGATGATGCGGTCGATATTAAGCTCAGATGCATCACTGACTATTGCCTCGACATCCGCAAGGTCGATGTGTTTGCGGTCCGCGCAATAGAGGAGGAGCTTGCCGATTTCGCCACGTGACAGCGCGCGGTCAGCGCCGAGTTGGGCGATGAGAAATTCTCGCGCCTCGGGTGCGATCGTCATTTTCGCCGCCTTCACCTCGTCGTCGACAAGCACGGAAAGTTCGCGGCCTTCATCGGGAAAGCAGGCGATTGCGGCGGCGTGTTTGGCCTTTTCGAAGACGCTTCGAAGGGTGTCGCTGGGCTTCAGGTTGCCGGCTTCGACTATGAGAATTCCCGGTAGCGGGCCGGGAGCGACGAGTTCTTTGAGGAGTTTTGCATTGATGCGGCGGCCCGCAGTAGCGAGGACAATTTTACGCCCCCCGAACATCGGGACGGTCATCAATTCGATGGAGATGCGATCGGGATTTGTTTCAAGGTCGGCATCGTCGAGGCGAATGACTTCCGAGGGCGGGTTTTCAAGTGCAGCCCAGGATCTTGCCGCATGGCGGGCGCGTTCGGAAACGAGACCGGCATCGGTTCCATAAGTCACGATGGCGGAGATATCGCGGTTGGGTGATTTCAGAAAGCGTGAAGCTTCGTGGCTCTTTACAGCAACCATGGGATGTCTAAACGCGTCGGGGGTTTAAGCCCCTGTCGCCAAGAAGGCAGACAGGCGGGCCCTCAAGTCTTCTGCGACAGTCTTGGCTGCCCGGTTCTCTGCGTCGAAACGGGCCCGTACGTTGGAGAATATCGAGTTAAACCGCTCGAAGCCGGCGCGGGCGAAGCTCGAGCCTTTCATCACAACGATCTTGTCTGACATTCGGGTCAGGGTGAACTTGGCGTCAATATTGTAGACTTGCCGAAGAGCGTCGCCGGAACGTTCGACGATTGTGCTCGTCACTCTTTCGCGAATGGCGATGTTGAGCCGGTATTCCGGTGGAGGTGCTTGGCCGCCGCCGGTGGCCTTGAAGACCAATTCGTTACGCAATTGCTGGCCAACGCGCCCGGGGATCGGTGCGATCTGGACCATGGCGAGTTTTTCGGAAGGTCGTCCAGTGCCATCGAGATCGGCGTGCAAAGGGCGGAACCCGCACGCACCGAGCATCGGCGTGATCATTAGGATTGCGGCGAGAAGCGTGAACGCTCCAGCCTTGGTCGTGCGATGGCTTGATACAAGCCGGCCGACGGAGGCTGTGTCCCTATGAGTGTCAAACGACGACATTCACAATCCTCTGCGGGACAACGATCACCTTTTTGGGCTGTCGTCCCTCTAATGCGCGTGTGACCGTTTCCAATGCCATTGCCGCCTTTTCGATGTCCTCTTTAGAGGCATCTCGGGCGATTTTGAGCTCGTCACGACGCTTACCATTCACCTGTACGGCAATGGTGATCTCATCGTCAACGAGCAAGGCTTCTTCGGCGGCGGGCCAGGGCTGATTGGTGACGAGAGTGTTGTAACCGAGCCGCGACCAGCACTCCTCGGCGAGGTGCGGCATCATCGGAGAAATCATCTGAACGGTGTATTCTGCGGCCTCTCGGAGCGCCCAATCGTGGCCCTTTCCGCACTTTTGCACAGTCGAACCCAGCGCAGTGGCCAGTTCATAAAGGGAGGCGACGGCGACATTGAACCGGAGCCCCTCAATGTTCCTGCCGACATTATGTAGCGTTTTGTGGACAGTACGGCGCAGTTCGATCGCTTCGGGGCCGAATTCACGTGGCTTTGGTCTCTCCGGCGGGGCCGCTTTTTCAGTCATCTCACCAATTAGCCGCCAGATGCGCTGAACGAAACGCCGGGCGCCCTCGACGCCGACGTCGGTATAAATCACGTCGCGCTCAGGCGGGCTGTCGGAAAGCACGAACCAGCGGGCGGTATCGGCGCCGTAGTTGTCGATGAAGGCATCAAGGTCGATGACGTTCTTTTTCGATTTCGACATCTTCTCGATCGGTCCGATACTGACCGGTTCGCCCGTTTGGACGTCGCGGGCGGACCTTTTTGCGCCTTCGCCTTCGATCGAAACGGACTCTGGAGGGAGCCAGGCACCTTCCTTAGACTTGTAGGTTTCGTGGGTCACCATGCCTTGCGTGAATAGGGCAGCAAATGGTTCACGCAGGTTGGCGCCGCCAATGGGCGCGTGGCCGGAGTCGGTCATGGCGCGGAAGAAGAAGCGCGAATACAAGAGGTGCAAAATGGCGTGTTCGATACCGCCGATGTACTGATCGATGGGCAGCCAGTATGCAGCTGCCTCACCATCGACGGGCGTTTGCGCGTGTGGGGCTGTGAAGCGGACGAAATACCACGACCAGTCGACGAAGGTGTCCATGGTGTCGGTTTCGCGGCGGGCAGGCTTGCCGCATTTTGGGCAATCAACCTTGCTCCACGTCGGATGGCGTTCAAGCGGATTGCCCGGCTCATCAAAGGTGGCGTCCTCGGGCAGCTCGACGGGCAGTTGATCCTCCGGGACGCGGACAACGCCGCAATCCGCGCAGTGGATAATAGGAATCGGACAGCCCCAATAGCGTTGACGCGAAATTCCCCAGTCGCGCAGCCGATAGTTGATTTTGCGCGTAGCAACGGGTTTGCCGAGGAGTTTTTCTTGTTCCAGACGCTCCACCGCTGCTTCGAATGCGGCATCGGCTTCGAGGCCGTCAAGGAAGCGCGAATTGATCATCGTGCCGGCACCATCGACCGCGGTGTCGCCGATTTCGAACGAGTCCGCGTCTTCACCTGGAGGCAGAATGACTGCGGTAACTGGGAGGTCATAGACGCGCGCGAAATCGAGATCGCGCTGGTCACCGGATGGGCAGCCGAAAATGGCGCCGGTGCCGTAGTCCATCAGCACGAAGTTGGCGATCCAGACCGGCAGTAGCCAATCTGGATCCAGCGGGTGGTGCACACGGATGCCGGTGTCGAAGCCCTTCTTCTCAGCGCTCTCGAGATCGGCGACCGAGGTGCCAAGCCGCCGGCATTCTTCGCAGAACTCGGCTAGGTCGGGGTTCTGTTCCGCGGCAGCCTTGGCAATTGGGTGATCCGGCGCGATGGCGAGAAATGATGCCCCAAAAAGAGTATCGGGGCGGGTCGTGAACACCTCGACCTCTTCGATACCTTGCGGCGCCGTGGCTTTATCCAGGGCCCAGCGTACCGTGGCGCCATCGGAACGGCCGATCCAGTTGGCCTGCATCAGGCGCACCTTTTCGGGCCACTCCTTGAGTGTATCCAACGCTTCGAGCAATTCTTCGGCGTAGTGGGTGATGCGAAAGAACCATTGGGTCAGCTCGCGTTGCTCGACAAGTGCGCCAGAGCGCCAGCCGCATCCGTCGATGACCTGCTCGTTAGCAAGCACAGTGTGGTCGACAGGGTCCCAGTTGACCTTGGACGACTTGCGGTAGGCCAAGGTCTTGCCGAGCAGGTCGAGGAATAGTTTCTGCTGGTGTTTGTAATAGTCGACGTCGCAGGTGGCGAATTCGCGCGACCAGTCGATTGCGAAGCCCATAGATTTGAGCTGTTCGCGCATGGCCGCAATGTTGTCGCGGGTCCACTGGCCGGGGTGAATCTTGCGTTCCATGGCGGCGTTTTCGGCCGGCATGCCGAATGCGTCCCAGCCCATTGGATGCAGGACGTTAAAACCCTTGGCGCGCTTGTAGCGGGCCAGTACGTCGCCCATCGTATAGTTGCGCGAATGGCCGACGTGGATGCGCCCTGATGGGTACGGGAACATCTCGAGGATGTAGCATTTTGGAGCCGAAGGATCGATTTTGGCGGTGAATAGGTCGGCTTCTTGCCAGACTTTCTGCCAGTGCTTTTCGCGATCGGGTGCGTTGTAGCGTTCTATTGCCATGTGGTTCGGCCATTCCCATTGTCGTGTTCGCCCGACACCCGGCAAGCCGGTGTCGGAGTGGGTTCTTTGTCCAACACCCGGCAGGCCGGTGTTGGAGTAACGGCCGGGAGATGACCCGAAAGCCGGCAGGGGGTCAAGCCAGGCACGAGCAAGTCCGGGCGGTCTCGTCCAACAACCGATCCGAGGCACCGAGCCGCATGCCCAAGCCGTTGAGATGACCGCCATACGCTTCCCGAGTTCTCCTGCGGGATACTCGTCAATGTCGCGCATGGTGTTCATCCCCGTGTCACTGACTATAAACATGACGGACAAACCAGGGAGAGCCGGTCGATGTTGATTCGAGCGCGAAAGGTTCCCATGCGAGCGATCATGGAGGGGATGAATTGACCGACGATGCGGCCAGCCGGCTGATTGAGACAGGGCAGCGTATCGCTGCTGCCGCAAAGGGCGTTGGGCGAGATCCCGATGAGGTGACATTGATCGCGGTTTCCAAAACGTTCGGAGTGGATGATATCCGGCCGGTCCTGGAGGCGGGACATCGGCATTTCGGTGAGAACCGGGTGCAGGAGGCCCAGGGAAAATGGCCAGAGCTGAAGGCTGATTATCCGGAGCTAACGTTGCATCTGATCGGACCGTTACAGTCTAATAAGGCCCGTGAGGCAGTGGCGCTGTTTGATGCGATTCACACGATCGACCGACCAAAGATCGCCCAGGCGTTGGCCAACGAGATGGACAAGCAGGGCCGCCGACCGCAGCTTTTCATTCAGGTGAACACGGGCGAGGAGGAGCAAAAAGCGGGGGTTTTGGCCGCGGATGCGGGTGAACTGCTGGCTTTTTGCCAGGATCGGTTGGGTTTGGAGATCGCCGGGTTGATGTGCATTCCACCTGTCGAAGAGGAGCCTGCAATACATTTTGCCTTTCTCGACAAGCTCGCCGGGGAGCTGGGCCTTACAGGCCGCAGCATGGGCATGTCGGGCGATTTCGAGACCGCGGTGGAGATGGGCGCAACGCATGTGAGGGTCGGTTCGGCGATTTTTGGGCCGCGGGGCTGAGTTTTGCCCGGGAGAGTTGGGTGCGTAGTCGATTGAGAAAGCTGTTTCCCCTGTGTGGCGGTTCGTAAGCTGTTGGCAAAGTGTTAACGTTTGAAAAGTGATTTGCGTTTGTGCGGGCGTCCGAGATGATGATTGGAAGCAAGCATGGCAACAAGCGCGACCCTGGCGGAAGCGAATGCCGCTGCAAGCGACGCTGCACGCGAGGCGCGAGCCGAGGTTTTACAGCGGACGCGGGCCAAGGACAAAAAAGAAGACGGTGAGAAGCCGGTATCGCGGCGCACGGCGCGGGCGTCCACGTCCACCAAGGAGTGGTGCAAATTCGTCGTCGACGTTTGGCTGACGGATCTCAACTCCACAGAATTCGGCGTCTACAAGCGTTCACGCAACCGGGCGAAGTCGCGGCAGTTCTCCTCCGACATGGATATCTACGCGGAGGTTATCGAGAATGGCCAGCGCACAGGGCTGATCGGTTTCCGCAAGGCTCCCTGGAAGGAAAACACCGGCATGAACCGCCGGTTGATCTTCAAGCTCTTCACAAAGAGCCTGGGTTGGCGGGCGACCATGGATCTGATGATCGGGCGCAGCCTGCAGTTGACGATGGGTGCGCGCGGGCTCCCCGTGACGGCTTACTCAATCAACACCGATGATGACGACTTCATCATCTATATCGAGCGTTCGGCCTTCAAATGGCCGCTGATGCCGGAGCACTTTTCGTTCTTCCTGATGCGTGATGGCAAGCCGGAATATTTCCGGCTGCAGAGGGCGTTCATCAACATCGGCGGTGACTACACGCTATATGATCAGCAGAACAATGAGATCGGCTACATCGACGGGAAGATCTATTCGATCGCCGGCAAGTGGAAGTGTGGGGTCAAGGTCGAACACGCCGACAAGAAACTGCTGACGACGCTGAAATTGTTCTCAGGCATGATCATCTTCAATCGCGGTGCGCGGTGGCATCTCTGGCGGTTGTGGAAAGAGGTCTTGGCTGGAAAGCTGCAGCCGAAGCTGGAACAGCAAGAGGCTGATCTTTACAAGAACCCGCGCCGGGTGCGCTAGGTTCAGAACCGAATGACCTTTCATTAAATGCCCGGGTTGCAAGCAATCCGGGCATTTTTTATGGGCATGATGCCTAAATCGTAGGCGTATCGAGCTGCATTTCGATTTTTGGGTGCCTTAAATTATATCAATAGAATCAGTTGTTTGACCCTCGTATAATGAGGTGGCACATTTCTTGATCGATTGCCCTCGGTCCGAGCAAGTTGATTGATTGTTCGGCAAATGTCCAAATAACAAACATCAATAATGGGGAATGTAATGGAGCAGCTGCAGAATGGCGCCGACGTCTTCTTTTTGTTGATGGGGGCGATACTGGTTTTCGCCATGCACGGCGGGTTTGCATTCCTGGAAGTCGGGACGGTCAGGCACAAGAACCAGGTCAACGCGCTAGTCAAGATTTTGGTCGACTTCGCGATCTCTACAGTGACCTATTTCTTTATCGGTTATTGGGTTGCCTACGGGGTGACTTTCCTGGTGAGCGCCGTAGCGCTAACCGGGGCCGCCGGCGGAGACACGTTCGGTCCGCAAGGCGTTTCGCTAGTTAAGTTCTTCTTCTTGTGCACGTTCGCGGCGGCCATTCCCGCGATCGTATCGGGTGGCATTGCCGAGCGGGCACGATTTCTGGCCGCAGTGCCTGGCGACCGCACTCATAGTCGGTGTAGCCTATCCGCTGATCGAGGGAGCGGTTTGGAACGGAAACTTCGGCCTACAGGCGGGGCTATTCAAAGGCGTTTTCGGGGCGGATTTTCACGACTTCGCCGGTTCGATCGTGGTGCATGCGTTCGGGGGATGGGTGGCGCTGGGCGCGGTGCTCAAGCTTGGTGCGCGTGCCGGGCGTTATGACAAAGGCGGCATACAGGGTATTCCGCCATCGTCGATCCCCTGGCTAGCGATGGGATCATGGATGCTGTGTATCGGCTGGTTCGGTTTCAACGTGATGAGCGCGCAGAGCCTGTCGGGGGTTTCCGGCCTGGTGGCGATGAATTCGTTGCTGGCCATGGCCGGCGGCATCCTGGCTTCGTTGGTGGCTGGGAAAAACGATCCGGGGTTCGTGCACAACGGGGCGTTGGCGGGTCTGGTGGCGGTTTGTGCCGGCTCCGACGTGATGCATCCAGTGGGTTCGTTACTGACCGGCGCGGTGGCCGGGGTGATCTTTGTGCAGCTCTTCCAGCTGGCACAGAACGTTTGGAAAATCGACGACGTGCTCGGCGTCTGGCCGCTGCATGGCCTGTGCGGTTTATGGGGCGGCATTGCCTGCGGGATCTTTGGTACGGAAGCGTTGGGCGGCCTGGGCGGTGTTTCGCTTGGTAGCCAGATTGTCGGTTCGGTTCTGGGCTCGGCTTTCGGCCTGGGTGCGGGCCTTGCGATCTACACTATCGTGGACAGGGCGCTGGGCTTCCGCATGAGTGATGAGGCGCAAAGGCGCGGTGCGGATCTCGAGTTCCACAAGATCTCGGCCAATCCGGAAGAGGATGTGCGCATGGGCCGGGTTTGATGGCTGTCAGGACGCGATCCATCGCGCGATGAGGCGTTTAAGGGTGGGCGAGGTTGCCCGCCCCTTTTTTATCTTCCATACGAGCCGCAAATCTCGCACCTGTTGCCTAGATCGCCGTATATCCCAAGGAAAGCCTGAGCCTGGGGCTCAAGGCGGACCTGGATCAACAGGAGGTTACTCTTGGTAACGCGACCTAACGGCCTCGGCCACCTTGCAGCGGGCGATGTCCCTTATCCCTTCAGCCGCACGCGCGAATTGCTAGCACCCTATTCGCCGGGGCTGGAGCCGGTGATTGATCTGACGCTGGGTGAACCGAGCGAGACGATGCCGGTGTTTGTTGCCGACAAGATCAAAGAGTCGGAAGCGCTCTTCACAAAGTATCCGCCGATCAATGGCTATCCGGAGTTGCGCAACGCGATCGCGTCCTGGCTGCAGCGCCGATATGACGTGGCGGTTGATCCCGAGACCGAGATCCTGCCGAGTAACGGATCGCGTGAGGGACTGTTTTTCGCCGCCTTGCAGGCCGTTGGGCGCAAGGTTCTGTCGGGAGACGAGCGTCCCGCAATCTTGATGTGCAATCCCTACTACGCCGCCTATATCGGCGCTGCGCTCGCGACCAATGCCGAGCCCGTCTACCTCAATGCCACCGCCGCTTCGGGTTACCTGCCGGACCTCGACAAGTTGGCTGAGCAGCCAGAGCTGCTTCGGCGGGCGGCGGCGCTCTATCTGTGTTCGCCGTCCAATCCACAGGGGGTGGCGTCGTCGGCCGATTATACCGCGCGAGCGCTGGAACTGGCGCGTCAATACGACTTCATGCTGTTCTTCGATGAGTGCTACTCGGAGATCTATAACGATGCGCCTCCGGTCGGCGGACTTGAAGTGGCGGCACGGACCAATCGAGGTTACGAGAACCTCGTTGTATTCAACTCGCTGTCGAAGCGATCAAACGTTCCTGGGCTCCGATCAGGCTTCACCGCCGGAGATAGCGCGTTTCTCAAGCGCTTGACGGGTATACGCAACCTGATCGGGCCACAAATGCCGGGACCAACGCAAATGGCGTCTGCGGCGATCTGGGCGGAAGAGCGTCATGTGAGCTCTAACCGATTGTCATATCAGCGGAAATTTGACGTTTGCGGTGCTGTTCTGGAGGGCCGCTATGGTTACCAGAGACCCGATGGCGGATTCTTCTTGTGGTTGGATGTGGCCCATTTTGGTGGCGGCGTCGACACTACGGTAACCCTATGGAAACGCGCAGGTGTCAGAGTGCTCCCTGGCGCATTCTTGGCTCAACCGGATCGTTTCGGCGAAAACCCGGGTGAGGACTTCATCCGAGCAGCGCTGGTGGCGGAGACAGACGCCATCAAGGCGGCGCTGGAGCGGATCACGTCCGTTCTCAGCCAATAAGTGCTTTGCGTGTATGGTACCTGAGTATCAACAACCCGAAATATACCGACTATTGCCGCGCGCAGTAGAGGACAGTCTGCGTCATCTTCTCAGCCGAGGTTTGGGATTTGCGCTGCTTGGATTGGTCGCGGTGTCGTGGTTGTCGCTGGTGACCTGGTCGGTCACCGACCCGAGCTTAACACATGTCACGCGGGAACCGCCGACCAATCTCCTTGGATCATTCGGCGCGATCATTTCCGACTTGATGCTGCAAACGCTGGGATTGGCGAGCGTCGTTTTATTATTTGCGCCGATGTTCTGGGCTCTCGACCTGGCGTTGCAGGGCCGATTGTCCAAATCGAGCTGGAAGCTTCTCGCGTTCGCTGGCTCAGTCTTGTTGCTGGCGGGTGCTTTTTCGGTAGTGCCGAAATTCATCGACTGGCCACTGCATCACGGATACGGCGGCATCGTCGGTGATGGTATCGCGGCGGTCTTGACTTGGGCGGTTGTTCTGTTCTTGCCGAGCTATTCTTCGCTGCTGAGCGGGCTGATCCTCGCAATTGCGGGAGTATACTGCGCCTGCTTGTCGATCGGCGTAAACGCCAATATAATGCAACAGGTTGTGCGAAACATCGTCGCCAGCCGTTTTGGGCGGGACGTTCGGATTCGCCGTGTCCAGACAGTAGCGCCGACGACACGGCGACGGGTTCGATTCCGGTCGCAGCCGGGTACCGAGCGTCACAGGCAAGAGCCCCAACTTCCGGTCCTACCTCCGGTTCAGGATCGGGAGACACGGGTCCTTCGTGAAGCTCCGACATTGCCGATAGAGGCCCCGCCTACTCACGTCAATGAAGATTCGTGGACACTACACGATTTGCCGGCGACAGAGCCGCTTCCAATTCCGGACCAGCCTCTTGAGAGTGAACCGACTAGCGACCTTGATCCTGATACGGAAGCACCGCATCACGAGGACGGCTTCGATCCCGAAGACGACGGTGTTGGTTTTGAAGCCGAGATGGATGACGAGGGCATGCGGATCGCACGGCGATTTGCGCCCGCGTCGACGGCACAACCGAACGGTCTCATTTCAAGTGTGCTCAGCCGAGCGGTGAAGCGGAATACTGCTCGAAAGCAGGCTGAAAATGCTGATAACTCGACGGCTTCTTCAGCCGCGGCCGATCCGATTGTGGAAGTTGCCGTTGAGACCGCCGAAGAACCCGTAGTAAGTAAAAGCGCGCCAATCGATGATGTGGATGTCCTAGACGAGCTGCACGAAGCTATCCCGATTGCAGTTCCTCGCGAAGTGGCGAAGCCTGTGGCGGCCCGCGTTGTCAAAGCGCCAAGACTGCCCAGCAGAACGGCTGGGGGTTATCGGCGCCCGTCACTCAATCTTTTGACGAATACGCCGACTGCCCGGCCTGGACCGGAAATGACCCAGGCTGTTCTCCGCGGTACCGCGAGGCTGCTGGATGATGTTCTCCAGCGCTTCGGTATCGACGGCGAAATTACGGAAATCCGGCCCGGACCGGTAGTGACGGTCTACCAGCTGAGCTTGAACAGAGGCATCAATCCGAACCGCGTTGTTAATCTGGCCGACGATATCGCCAGAGCCATGAACACTGAATCGGCGCGGGTCGCCGTCGCACCGGGCAATAACGCCATCAGTATCGAACTGCCGAATGTGCATCAGCAGCAAATCGGTATGCGCGAGGTGCTCAGCAGCGATGCCTACCGCTCGTTCGGCGGTAGTCTGCCGGTCGGGCTTGGGCTGTCAATGGACGCGCAACCGGTGGTGGCGGATCTTGCCAGCCTGTCGAACGTTCTCGTTGCGGGCCAACCTGGAACCGGCAAGTCGACGTGTTTGAAGTCGATTGTCCTTTCGCTCGTCTATCGCAACGGACCTGAAGACTGCCGGTTCGTGATGGCTGACCCCGGGCTGTTGGAGCTCGGCTGCTTTAACGGGATCCCGCATCTTCTATGTCCAGTCCTCAGTGAACAGGACAAAGCATTAGCGGCGCTCGAATGGGTCGTTGCTGAGATGGATGAGCGTGCGAAACGAATGGCGAAGCTGTCGGTTAGAAGCCTCGAACTCTTCAATAACCGGGTTCGCAACGCCAAGAAACGCGGTGAACTCATCGCTCGGACCGTGCATACGGGGTTTTGTGAGCGGACCGGTCAGCCGGTTTACGAGTACGAGCAGATGGAATTCGAGCCGATGCCGCACATCGTGGTGGTCATCGACCAACTCACGGCGTTTTTAGGTGCAGACGGTTCGCGGTTCGAGAGCAGCCTTGCGAGGATCTGCGAAAAGGGACAGGGCGTCGGTATCCATCTTGTGGCTGCAACAAATACGACAATTGAATTGTGTCCGACCGAATCAGTTACAACAGGTTTCAAGAGTCAAATTGCTTACAAGCTTGAGTCCAAGCTCGGCTCGCGGCGTGTCCTCGGGGAAGAAGGAGCCGAACAGCTTCTCGGCCGCGGCGACATGGTTCTATCTGGTGGACCGGGGCAGACCGTGCGGATTCATGCGGCGTTTGTTACGCAAGAGGATGTGGAAGCCGTCGGTCAGGCTTTGCGCGAGAGTGAGTTGCGCTGTGCTCCAAGCCTGATGTCCAGATTGCGGGAAGCTTTTGATGAAGCCCCGGCGGACGACTGAGTTGTTTCGATGTAGCTTGATGACCATTGAAGCGGCGGGATCATTGCGTGTTTTCGCTGCAAATTGTGTGATGGCACCGTAACCGCCGTGTTCTCGACGCATTTTTTTCCAAAAAGGCGCAAAGAGATATCGGAGGCTCGGGGGCTAGTCCGCATCAGGTTGTGAACCGGGGATAGTGGGGATCTTTCTCAATATGACGAACAAATCAGCCTTTTTGTCGGCATTCGCCACCGGTCTTTGCGTCTTGGTGGGCGTTATCGGGACCGAGACTTCGGCGGCCGAAAACGGTCGGACTCCATCGAATGCCGCTGGAAGCGGTTGGAGTGCTGCAGTGGCACCTGGCGGGGCCAAAACGATTACGTTGGACGCAAACCAGACCAAAACAGTTGAGAAGGTCAGCGATTATTTCAACACGCTGAAGACGTTGAAGGGCCGGTTCGTGCAGACGGCCGCCGACGGCGAGGTCCTCAAGGGCAAGTTCAAAATGAAGCGGCCCGGCATGTTTCGGTTCGATTACTCCCGGCCTTCGCGCCAGGTGGTCATTTCCGACGGCACCTATCTAGCCATCCAGGACCACGATCTCGATAACGAAGACCGCGTTGCGCTCGATCAAACACCCTTCCGGATTCTTCTGCGCAAGGACGTTAATTTGTTGCGGGATGCACTGATCTCGGAAGTGCAGGAAAACGACGGTTCACTACTGCTCTCGTTGCAAGACAAAAGCCCCGATACGCCAGGCAGAATCCGTCTGCTCCTGGATAAAGAAGAGGGATTGCAGCTGAAGGAGTGGATTACAACGGACGCGCAGGGCCTCGACACCAAGGTTCAGGTCGCTCGGGTCGTCCGAGATGAGAACATTGATGCCAGTGAGTTCGTGATCGTTTCTCCAGGCAGCCCGTTTCAACAATAGAGCAACACCGGCGCGCGCGAATTGTTGCTGGGGTGACACACAAACCTCTCCGCAACTCTTTCTCCTGAGATAAATGGGAATGGCCTGTTCACAAATACGTGAAGAGATGGGGGGGGCACTATTGACCGGCGGGCAGGAGTAGCTAGATTGAAGTCAGTCAGGCACGTCATATTCAAATCGGTAGTGCCCCCCGTCTAGCCGAAGACGTTGCCTGAGATGCCGGCTTCCCTCCCGGCATCACGCGCGAGAGCGCCAACGCCCAGTCTCTCCCCCCGAGGCTGGGCGTTTTTTTTTCCGCGACAGCACGCCCCTTAAAGGTTGCCACAGTTGGTGGCAACATCGGGGCAGGTCGCAAAAAGAAACTGGAGCTACGTCCAGGACTGCGCATCTGGGATACAGGATCGACGTGGCAGGTCAATGTAGCGTATGACGATTGCTGGCGTGAGCTGCAGCATTGCCACACGCCGGGTTTCAGTGGAGTGGAGCGCTCGCATCGCATTGTTGAAAGGCTCGGTCGACGGCCCTGAGGTCTTCGGCGAGAACCTTCAGCCGGCCTGAGATGCGATCCAGAAAATGCTCGGCCAAGGTGGGGTCCTGCTCCATTTGAAGCAGCATTTCCCTGCGGTTAAGCCGCAAGGCTTTGACATTTCCGCGGGCGATCACCGTCGACGAATGCATGCTTTCGACCAGCATCGCCATCTCACCAACCAGTGAACCGGGAGCGACCCGTTCGGGACTGCCTTTGTAGTCTGGGCCGGCTACGCGCACGGCGTCACCTGAGACAATAAGTACCGCCGCGTCGCCGATGCAGTCCTCCTGGATGATCGTTTCGCCGGGCCGATAGATGATGCGTTCAGCGCGGCGCGCGATCTCGGTGATCTGGAGCGGTTTCAAGCCGCGAAAGATTGCAATCTGAAGCAGCGGTTTGACGAGTGCGTCGATGGCCATTGCAAGGTTCCTACATCGGATTTCAGCTAATACTGACGTTTGAACTGCGCGGCGGCCGAAAACGGAACACAACCAAACGAACCCGCGATCACCCCAAAGGTGTTGTGATTTGCGGCTGGCCGTCCAGGTATTCGGTTGCCCTGTGGGGAGGATGTGGACACACACTTTGGTGGCGGCTCAGGGCCGGGCGCATTACATCAGTCAAATGATGAGCTTGTTACGTTTTGGCGATTACGAGATACGCCGATGTCGCTAGTACGAGCGCGAGAATAACTCGCAGCAGCCAGTCAGGAACCATCGAGGCTAGCCGTGAGCCGATCATGATGCCTGGCACCGAACCGACCAGCAGAGCGATCAATATGTTGTAGTCGATATTGCCTATTGAGAGATGCCCAAGACCCGACAAGAGCGTCAGCGGAACGGCATGAACGATGTCCGTCCCGACGATATGGCGGGCGCGCAGCATCGGATAGAGAATGCTCAAAATGGCAACGCCAATGGCTCCAGCCCCGACAGAAGTGAGCGTTACGATTACACCAAGGACGAGGCCCATGAGAACGGTCCAAAAAGGCCGGACCCGGACTTGATCCGAGGGGGATTTTGCGTGCCTCACGATCAACATGGGAATGAGCGGAACGGCGGTTGCGCTGATGACCAGGGTTGCCGCGAGAACGAACCGGATTGTGGCACCGAGCGCGACCTGGTCGGCTTCGAAATAGGCGATGGCCACAAGAGTGGCTGACGCGGCGGAGATGCTGCCAAGGGCCAAGGTCCCGAAGATATCCCAGTTGACGTGACCGAGACGATGGTGGCGCCAAGCGCCGCTGGCTTTGGTCAGACCGGCGAAAAGCAGATCCGTGCCGACAGCGACGGTTGGGGCAACGCCAAAACCCGAGATCAGCAATGGCGTCGTCAGCGCACCGGCGCCAACGCCCGTCATTCCGACCAGCAGGCCGACGAAGAAACCGCAAATGGTCATCAACACCGGGTCTGGAAGTGTTAGGAATTCTTGGAGCATTGAACCTCGGGTTTGATCCTCGACAACCCAATGTCGTTAGGGTCTTTCGGTCTAAACTGGAAGCCGTCTGATCGCTCAGTGGGGGCGGTCATTTCGGACGAGATCGAGCGAAGGCGTCCGAGTTGTGGCGACCATGGTCTCGTCGACCGCGTTGCCATCACGTTCGATCCGACGTGAGATTGTCGATGTTGGAGATTTGGTCTCTCAAGGCGGTCCACAAATGGACAGCGGCGACGCCCAAAGTGTCCGAGACAACCGTTGTTAACCTCGATTCCAATGTACGACCTTTCTATTTATAGAGATTAACTATAGCGAGACCGCGTCTCCTATGGCAACTGAAACCTAAGTTTAGATTTTGTGAATACTGCAAGACATAGTTTTTTTTTGAATTTCCTAGAATTAATACAGAAAAGACTCGCCCTAAAATCATTCCAAGTTGAACTTAGAATGATTCTACTTCCGGTCAATTCTACAATCTAGTATTGACTTGGGTGCCCTCAAGGTTTCACTAGACGTGTCGGCTTTCGTTGCTGGCAATTCGTAACAATATCCGTGGCAGGGCCTTGACCCCTGTCGACTGGAGGACAGCATGACTTTCAAACGCGGCGCCGCCGGAGGCGCCTTCGTTCTCGCATCCGTTGTGGCTTTGACAGTTGCAACACTTCCCCAATTACAGGCAGCCGAACAGGTCAACATTTACTCTTACCGCGAGCCCGGTCTGATTAAGCCGTTGCTCGAAGCCTTCCAAAAAAAGACCGGTATCAAGGCGAACGTGGTTTACGCAAAGAAAGGTCTCGTCGAGCGGGCCGCCGCGGAAGGTCGCAACAGTCCCGTCGACGTGCTCCTGACAGTGGACATCAAGCGCCTCACCGACGCGGAGCGGAAAGGCATTACGCAGCCGATCAAGTCCGACGTAATCGACGCCAACATTCCGGCGCGTTACCGGGATCCAGAGGGCAATTGGATCGGCTTGTCGCAGCGTGCCCGCCTCATCTACGCGTCAAAGGACCGCGTGAAGCAGGACACCATCAATTATGAAGATCTGACTGACCCGATGTGGAAAGGGAAGATCTGTTCGCGGTCGGGGCAGCACTATTACAACATCGGACTGCTGGCCTCCGTCATTGCTCACGTCGGGCCGGAGAAGGCGGAAGAATGGGCCCAGGGTTTGAAGGCGAATCTGGCCCGCAAGCCGGCGGGTAACGACCGGGCTCAGGTCAAAGGCATCTATTCGGGTGAGTGCGATCTGGCCATCGGAAACAGCTATTACATGGCTGCGATGCAGACCAACACGAAGAAGCCGGAGCAGCAGATGTGGGCTGAACTCGGTCAAGCTCCTGTTTCCCAACGCGGATGGCCGCGGCACGCACGTCAACATTTCCGGCGCGGTGCTGGCGAAGCATGCTCCAAACAAGGAAGCCGGCGTGAAACTCATCGAGTTTCTCACCTCCGATGATGGTCAGAAGATCTACGCTGAGATCGTCAACGAGTATCCGTTGAAGGATGGGGTTCCGACGTCCGAACGTGTTTCAAGCTGGGGTGATTTAAAGGCCGACAAGATCGCGCTTCAGGAGATCGCCAAGAACAGCTCGAAGGCGTCGAAGATCATGGACAAGGTGCAATTCGATCTGGGGCCGCAGAGCTGAGGTTCAGGCTTAAGACAAAGAACTGCAAATTCGCGCAAGGCCCGTCGCTTTATCATCGGCGGGCCTTTTCGCGTCAGCCGTCGAGTGAAGCAGACCCAATATAGGTGACCTGCACGCGCGCGGTGCCTTGTTTCAGGAAGCCGAGCTGGAGGGCGGCCGCGCGTGAGAGATCAATGATGCGGTTGGACACAAACGGGCCGCGGTCGTTGACACGCAAAACGGCGGACCGGCCAGTGTCCAGGTTTGTGACGCGGACCAGGGATGGAAGTGGAAGCGTTGGATGGGCTGCCGTCAGGCGGTTCATGTCGAATACTTCGCCGTTCGAGGTCAGCCGGCCGTGGAAGTCGTCACCATACCAAGAGGCGATGCCGGTGCGGTTATAGTTGGGATCGTGGCGCGGTACGTAGGTGCGGCCGGAGACCTTGTAGGGCTTACCGAGCTTGTAGGTGCCGCGTCGCAATGGGACTTGACCGTAACCGCTCCAGACGCGCGGGCTTGCGCTGGTCCCGGTTTGGGTGGGCGGAAAGCCGGTGCTGACTGAGGTGTTCGAACAGGCGGCGAGCAACAAAGCCGCGATGGCGACAATGCCTGGTTTCATGGCTTTGCCGACAATTCGTTGTTTCGGTCTGTGCGGGCCTTTATGCATTTTCGCTCGTTTCCACCTGCTGTTGGCTGGCTGGGCCGTTGCCTTCGCCGATTGGTGTGCATCCGCCGGTCAAGTGATTACGGCGTTTACCATGTACGTTCAGTGAACAGGTAAATGGGAAACAGGACGTTGAACCGGAGGGGTATTCGCGAGTTATGGTGAATGAAACGTTTACGAAGTCTCTGGGATTTAGAGCCTGTTCAACCCAAACAGAATTGATCCCGTTTGGGTTGAACAGGCTCTCGCTTCCAGCAATGCGCCAATGAAAAAGCCGCAGCCAGAATCCGGCTGCGGCTATTCCATCAAGAACCGCTGGTTTGAGTGCGCTTCTGTTTGCGCGTTCAGCTTAGCCCGCTGGGGCCTCGCCGCCTTCGCCACCAGCAGCGGCTGCGTCTTCTGTCGGTGCTTTGGCGGCTTCTTCGGCCTCACGCTTCTTTTCTTCCTCGGCGGCCAGTCGCTCTTGAGCTTTCTTCTTGGGTTTGGCCTTGTCGGGATTGTTGCGGGCCTCGCGCTTCAAGATGTCAGCGGTGTCGAGGAAGCGAGCAACGCGGTCAGTCGGCTGCGCCCCAACGGACAGCCAATGCTGGATGCGCTCGGTGTTGAGTTTTACGCGATCATCGGAATCCTTTGGCAGCATCGGGTTATAGGTGCCGACGCGCTCGATGTAGCGGCCATCACGGGGGGAGCGGGAATCGGTTGCGACAATGTAATAATAGGGCCGTTTCTTAGAGCCGCCGCGGGCGAGCCTGATTTTGACTGACAAGTTACTGGTCCTTTCGTCGGTGTGTTCGAGTTGGTTCGGTGTTTGGTTGTTCGTCGATGTATTTTGGGTGCCGCCCGGGCGCTGAGCGCCCACGGGCAACGGTCACTTCCTCTTCTTCTTTTTTCGCGCGGATTTACCGCCGCGTCCGGCCGTCGGCATGCCGGGCAGGCCGGCGCCGCCGAGGCCAGGGAGACCGCCGGGGGGAAGGGCAGAACCGGCTGGGCTGCCGAGGCCGGGCAGTAAGCCACCTGGGGCGGTGCTGCCGAGACCGGGAAGGGATGGCGATTTGCCAGCTGATGCTGTGCTGCCGGCGCCGCCAATTCCTGGAAGCTGGTCACGGAGTTCAGGGGAGAGCTGCTCGAGTGCCTTGGGATCGAGCCCTGCAAGCTCCTGCTGCATGGCGGCCATTTCGGCTTCGCTGGTAGCTGCGCCGCCACCCATACCAAGGCCGCCCATCATTTTGCCCATCATGCCCCTCTTGCCCATGGCCTTCATCATGTCGGCCATCTGGCGGTGCATTTTGAGGAGCTTGTTGACGTCCTGGACGCTGGTGCCGGAGCCGGCGGCAACGCGACGCTTGCGTTTGGCGTCGAATACCTTCGGGGCGCGGCGTTCTTTCGCCGTCATCGACGAAATGATCGCACGCTGGCGTTTGAAGACTTTATCGCCCGCGTCGATGTCGCCGATTTGCGACTTGAGCTTGCCCATGCCCGGCAGCATGCCCATGACGCCCTGCATGCCGCCCATGCGTTCCATTTGTTTGAGTTGCTCGGAGAGGTCTTCCAGGTCAAAGGCACCCTTGCGCATCTTCTGCGCGATTTTGGTGGCCTTCTCGGCATCAATCGTCTGTGCCGCCTTTTCAACGAGGCTAACAACGTCGCCCATGCCGAGAATGCGGCCTGCGATGCGTTCAGGGTGAAAATCTTCGAGCTCGTCCCACTTCTCGCCAACGCCCAATAGCTTTATGGGCTTACCGGTTACCGCACGCATGGACAGCGCGGCGCCGCCGCGCCCATCGCCATCAGCTCGGGTTAGGACGATGCCGGTGATGCCAATGCGGCCATCGAAAGCCTTGGCGGTGTTGACAGCGTCTTGTCCGGTGAGGCTGTCGGCGACGAGCAGTGTTTCATGCGGTTGAGTGGCGGCCTTGACCTCGGCAACTTCGGCCATCAGCGCTTCGTCGACGGTGACCCGGCCGGCGGTGTCGAGGAGTAAGACGTCATAGCCACCCAGCTTTGCGGCTTCGACCGCGCGTTTGGCGATTTGCAGCGGCGACTGGCCGGCGACAATCGGCAACGTGTCGATTTCGGTCTGTTCGCCGAGGACGCGAAGCTGTTCTTGAGCTGCCGGGCGGCGGGTGTCGAGCGACGCCATCAGCGGCTTCTTTTTCTGCGTGGTCTTGAGCCGGTAGGCGATTTTGGCTGTCGAGGTCGTCTTACCGGAGCCTTGTAGGCCGACCATCAGGATCGGCACCGGTGGGACGGCGTTGAGGTCAATCGGATCGGCGTCCGAGCCCAGCATGGCGACCAGCTCGTCGTTGACGAGCTTGACCACCATCTGGCCGGGAGTGACCGATTTCAGGACACGCTGGCCGATGGCCTTGGCTCTTACCTTGTCGACGAACGGTCTGACGACATCGAGCGCCACGTCCGCTTCAAGCAAAGCCCGGCGGATTTCGCGCATTGCCTCGTTGACGTCGGACTCGCTCAGGGCTCCGCGTTTGGTGAGCTTGTCGAGGACGCCTGAGAGGCGGTCTGTCAGCGATTGGAACATGGTTTCTCGTCTGTTCTCTTAGTCGATGCTTGGCGCGGTGTCCGCGATTGACCAAACCACAATGCATCCGCGGGCGAAACTCGCCGGCGGATGGTGACCCCGTTGCCTCCAAATCACTGAGTTGCCGTTATTCTGTCCCAGGATTTCTGTGCAAAAGGGCGGCTCGTGAAACGGGCCTGATCGCAGATAAGCGCCATTTTCTCGGTGATCGGGCCCCCGATGTCAACCAGCAACAGTTCAAAGTTTCGCTGTTGCCGCAATGGACATAGGTAGGGATCGGCGCTAATCGCAGGTAATGGGTGGATGATTCTGCGAGGCGTGGTGGGGCCCTACGTCGACGCGATCACAGATGGGGGCATAAAAGATCATGCTGAAACGCGGTTTGGGTTGCTTCCTCATTGTGTGTACTGCTGCTGGCGTGGTCGGCTGCGGAGGTGGAAGTTCACCGTTTGGGAACGCGTCTTCCAACGAATTGCTGTTTGTGAGCGCCGCGGCCACGTGGGACCTCGACAAAAATAGCTCGGTAACTTGCGATGAATGGCAGAGCTATACAACTCAGCTGTTCACGGAAGCCGATGGAAACGGTGACGGCTCGTTATCCGTTGACGAGTTCAAACGCGTGATCCGTTCGGATCGGCTGTTTCAGAGTGCTAGCCACGATTATTACGACGTAAACGGCGATGGCAAGGTTATGCTCGCGGAGATGACCGGCAAACCAAATCCGGCCTTCCAGATTCTCGATAAGAATAAGGACTGCCAGATCGGCCCCAATGAAATGGTGCACACCCGGCAGATCCAGAAGCTCAAAAAGGCGGCCGATGGCGGTCCACCTTCGGCTGGCGGCCCGGGCGGAGGGATAGGGCGATGAGCCCTACCACCTTCACGCAGGGGCATTCACCGCGGTGAAAGCCGCAGGATTTTGCCGTCGTTGTCGTCAGTCAGGACGTAGACGGCTCCGTCAGGACCTTGGCGGATGTCGCGGATGCGGTCCCCCTGTTCCGAGAGCAGTTCCTCCTCTTGCGCGACTTTACCGTTTTCCATGACGAGGCGTGAGAGCTGGGCGCCGGCCAGCCCTCCGACAAGGAAACTGCCTTTCCACTCAGGAATGAGGTCACCGGTATAGATCTCAAGCCCGGATGTGGCGATTGAGGGATCCCAGTAATAGACCGGCTGTTCCATTCCCACCTTACGCGTGCCGATACCGATCTTGCCGCCGGAGTAGTGGCGTCCGTAGCTAATGGTCGGCCATCCGTAGTTGCCGCCCTTTTGCGGTTTGTTGAGTTCATCGCCGCCCTGTGCACCGTGTTCGACGGTCCACAATTCTCCTGTTTGCGGACTTAGCACGGCTCCTTGGATATTGCGGTGGCCTATCGACCAGACTTCCGGCGCCCAGCCGGGCAGATTGGGATTGCCGGGGGCCGCTACGCCATCGGTGGTGATGCGCAGGATCTTACCGATTGAAACACCGGCGTCCTGGGCCTTGGCACTTTGATTGCCGCGATCACCGGTCGTCACGAACAACGCGCCTGTGTCGTCGATGACAATGCGAGAGCCGAAGTGGCGACCGGAACGGACGGCGGGCTGTTGACGGTAGATAATCTCAACATCCTTCAGAGCGGCTTCATCGCCGTCGAGTACGAGCTTCGCCCGGCCGACGGATGTTGCCGACTTTCCCCCGCCACGGGGCTCGGCGAAGGAGAAGAAAAGCGTTCCACTGTTAGCGAAATCAGGGGCCAAGCGGATATCCAGCAAGCCGCCCTGGCCTTGGGCATGGACTTTCGGGACGCCGCCGATTGGCTGCGACTTGTTGCCGTCCATGGTGACGATGCGAATGGTACCAGGACGTTCGGTGACGAGCATACGGCCGTCGGGCAGGAACTGGAGGCCCCATGGCTCAGCCAGTCCCGATGCGACGGTTTCGACCTTTATATCGGAACTTGGCGCCGGCGGTGCTTGCGTGATGAGGGCCCAGCTGGTGGCTGGGGCGATGCCAACACCGGCGGCGATAACCAGGACGATAGCGGGTGTTTGTTTGAAGCGTTTACGCAACATGATCTTTCGGCGTCCGTTGATAGTTGGAGCGGGTTATCTGGGAGGCATATAGGGCGTCGTTGGCGTTTCACCGCGTGTGTAGCCTTCTCAACCCTTCGTGATCGCTGTAGTCCTGGCGGAGCGACCGTGCAGGCATCGAAGTTGCGGTTGCGACGCTCCTCCTCCATATATCGGCCTCATGAGCACGCAGCCCGTCAGATTTCAGAAGATGAATGGTCTTGGGAACGAGATCCTGGTTGTCGACCTGCGAGGATCCGCGAAGGTCTTTGGCCGCGACGAGGTGGTGGTGATTGCCGGCCAGCCGGACACGCATTTTGACCAGATGATGGTTCTGTACGATGCCAAGACGCCCGGAACGACGGCGTACATGCGCATCTATAATGCGGATGGCTCGGAGGTTTCGGCGTGCGGGAACGGTACGCGGTGCGTGGCGCTCAGTCTGGCTGAAGCCACTGGAATTCGGGACATGACTTTTGAAAGTGGCGCCGGATTGTTGACCGTGACCGTTGGCGACGCAGACCGGATCACCGTTGATATGGGATTACCGAAGTTTGGCTGGGAGGAGATCCCGCTCGCTGAAGAGTTTCGCGATACTAGGGCGATCGAACTGCAGATTGGGCCGATAGACGATCCGCTTCTGCATTCCCCATCGGTCGTGAATGTCGGTAATCCGCACGCGATATTCTGGGTCGATGATGTCGAAGTTCACGACCTGGAGCAGTTTGGACCGCTTTTGGAGAACCATCCGATCTTCCCTGAGCGGGCGAACATATCGTTAGCCCACGTGGTGTCGCGGGCGAGGGTTATCCTCAAGACCTGGGAACGCGGTGCAGGACTGACCATGGCATGCGGTTCGGCGGCTTGTGCAGCAGCTGTTTGCGGAGCGCGCAAGAACCTCATCGATCGCCGCGTTGGGATTGAGCTGCCGGGGGGAGAGCTGGATATCGAGTGGACGCCTCAAGGGCGGATTTTGATGACTGGACCCGCGGCATTCGAAAACGACGGTGTACTGTTGTGAGCAAGTCGGACGGCGACGCTCGCGAAATCACTGAGACATCGATCATCACGCTCGGCTGCCGGCTCAATACCTACGAGTTGGAAGTGATGCGGGCGCATGCCGATGCCGCCGGGCTCGAGGATGCCGTTATCATCAACACCTGCGCGGTGACGGGTGAAGCGGTGCGGCAGGCCCTGCAAACGATCCGAAAGGTTCGGCGCGAGCGGCCGCATGCCAAGATCATTGTTACGGGGTGCGCAGCGCAGATCGAACCGGAGCGGTTCGCCGACATCGAAGCGGTCGATCATGTCATCGGTAACGACGATAAAATGCGTGGCGCGACGTTCCAGGCGCTAGCGACGGGCGACGCCGAGCGGGTTCGCGTCAACGACATAATGAGCGTGACCGAGACGGCTTCGCACATGATCGATGGGTTCGGCTCGCGGGCGCGCGCGTACGTTCAGGTGCAAAACGGCTGTGACCACCGTTGTACGTTTTGCATCATTCCCTTTGGCCGGGGACCATCGCGGTCGGTGGCGGCGGGGGAGATCGTCGCTGAGATCCGTAGACTTGTTGAGAATGGCTATGGCGAGGTGGTGTTGACTGGTGTCGACATCACGTCCTACGGGCGGGACCTGCCTGGACAGCCGACGCTCGGCAATCTCGTCAGGCGGGTTCTGAAGCTCGTGCCCGAACTTCGGAGACTGCGGCTGTCTTCCATCGATCAGGTGGAGGTTGACGACGACTTTTGGACCGCTCTTGCTGAAGACGAGCGCCTGATGCCGCACTTGCATCTGTCGATGCAGGCGGGCGACGACATGATCTTGAAGCGCATGAAGCGGCGGCATTCGCGCGAGGATGCCATTGTGTTCTGCGAAAGGGCGCGGATGTTGCGGCCGGACATCGTCTTCGGTGCGGACCTGATCGCGGGCTTCCCGACCGAGAGCGACGAGATGTTCGCAAACACGCTGGACTTGGTTTCGGCTTGTGGGCTGACCTATCTGCACGTATTTCCGTTTTCCCCGCGACAGGGAACACCTGCCGCGAAGATGCCGCAAGTGGACCGCAGAGCTGTCAAGGAGCGGGCCCAGCGGCTTCGCCAGGAGGGCGATGCTGCGTTACGCGCCTATCTTGATACGCAGAGGGGGCGTGAGGCGGTCATTCTGCTTGAGCGGAACAACTTCGGTCGTACGGCGCAGTTTGCCGAGACCGACATTGACGTGGCGGGCGTGCCCGGCGGAATGATGCGCGCGCGCATCATCGGCAATGATGGCCGGAAACTTCAAGCAGAGGTGGTCAGTTGAGCCAATCAGGTCAGAAAGGTGGATTGTTCGGGCGTCTATTGGGTGGCGGCGGCGACTCGAAGGGCGCCGATGGTAAGGGTGCGGGGGACGTCGAGGTTGAGGCCGAGGCCGCTGACAACTTCCCGGCACATGCAAGCGCCCTCGATATTGCCGAAACGGCGGACGCCAGCGACACGGCAGGGGTGAAGCAGGGTTGGTTCAACCGTCTCAAATCCGGTCTGACGAAAACGTCGTCGCGGATTTCGGACGGCATCTCGGGATTGTTTACTCAGCAAAAACTCGAAGCAACGACACTGGACGAGTTCGAGGATTTGCTGCTGCAGGCAGACCTTGGCGTCGAAACGGCAACGCGTATCACGGAGCGAATTTCCAAGGGGCGCTACGACAAGGGAATCCCTCCACAGGAGGTTCGAAAGATCCTCTCTGAAGAGGTTGAGCGTGTCCTTCAGCCCGTCGCCGGACGATTGCAGATCGAAGATGGTAACAAGCCGCACGTCATCTTGATGGTCGGCGTAAACGGAACCGGAAAGACGACAACGATTGGCAAATTGGCGGCGCAGCTCGTCGGGCAGGGCAAAAAGGTGATGGTGGCTGCCGGGGATACATTCCGTGCTGCTGCGATTGACCAGCTTCAGGTTTGGGGTGAACGGACTGGCGCAACCGTTGTTGCCGGTGATGTCGGGGCCGATGCCGCGGGTGTGGCATTTGACGCCTTGAAACAAGCCACGGCGGAACGATATGACGCCTTGCTGATTGATACGGCCGGGCGGTTGCAGAACAAGCAGGCGCTGATGGAGGAACTCGAGAAGGTGGTTCGGGTGCTTGGGAAGATATGCCCGAGTGCTCCACATGATTGCGTTCTGGTGCTGGATGCGACAACGGGTCAAAACGCCATGCAGCAGGTAGAAGTCTTCCGTGAGAAAGCTGGTGTTACCGGCTTGGTGATGACAAAACTGGATGGTACTGCCCGCGGCGGCATTCTGGTCTCGATTGCGGCGCGGCATCAAATCCCGGTTTTTGCTGTCGGCGTCGGGGAGGGCGTTGACGACCTGCAGGCCTTCGATGCGCGGGAGTTCGCCGTGGCGATTGCCGAAGCCTGAGCTGGGACTTCGTTTTTCTGGAAGTAGCTATTGAACTGGGGTGCTGTGCTCAGTGTGCAGCGAGGTGGGTCCGACCCGCAGCAAAAGGATCGGTTTGACGATGAGCGAGCGCAAGAGCTTCTTCCCCTTCAACGCAAAGCAAACTGTCAATATTCTCAGTGAGTTCGGCCCGCTCGTCGCAATGTTTATCGTCAACGCCGCGGCGGGGATCAACGCCGGGACATGGGCTCTGATCATCGCCACCGGTGTGGCAATGCTGGTGATGCAGATTGTACTCGGAAGGCTGCCGGTGTTTCCGGTGATCGCTTCGACCGTGACGGTATTGTTCGGCATCCTGACGCTTGTGACCGGCGATCCAATGTGGATCCAGATCAAGGTCACAATCTTTAATGTTATGTTCGCATTATTTCTTTTTGGCGGCCTAATTATTGGTAAGAATTTCTTCCAGCATATATTTGAAGGTACGTTTCACTATACAAAAGAAGGCTGGGATAAATTCACTTGGAGCTTCGCTTGGTTCTTTGTCTTTACCGCAGTTCTCAATGAGGTCGTGCGGCAATACTTCCAGAAAGATGGTATGTATCCGCCCGTCGACTTATCGTTACATGATATCCTTGGCTTCCAGATCGATGGCGTGAACGTTTGGATTCTGTTCAAGATCGCGCTCATCATGCCTCTCTCCGGGCTCTACGCGTGGTATTTGACGACACTGATGGGGAAGTATCGCGTTCCTGAGGACGATGGCGGCGTTTCCGTTGCGCCGAAGAGCGAGCCTGATAAAAGCCAGAATGGGGCAGCCTATGCAGCGGCGGAAAGCGTCACCGCTTCCGCAGGTCCCGCTGTTGGCTCAAGCTCGAAGGCGTCTGGTGGTATCGGTCCGGTTGCCAAGCTCGGCAATGCTCCCTCAACGCCGACGTCATAAGAAAACGCTTCATTGCAAGGCAACAAAACTGATGAGTGAGCCCGTCGAAAAGCGCACCACTGAAAAGGGGCCGGAGGTAGAGCTCAACTTACGCCAGGCTGTGAAATTCCTTGTCGAACTCGGACCGCTCGTCGTTTTCTTCGTCGTTAATTCACAGGCTGGTATTTTTGTTGGAACGGCCTGGTTCATGGTCGCCACTGCGATAGCGCTCACGGTGTCGCGTGTGATGCTCGGTCGTATACCGGTGATGCCTTTGATCTCCGGAGTTTTCATCCTGGTGTTCGGTGGACTGACGCTCTGGTTACAAGATTTGCTATTTATAAAGATCAAGCCAACCATCGTTAACTTACTGTTTGCGAGCATACTATTTGTTGGTTTGGCGTTGAGGCAGTCACTGCTGAAGCATGTCTTGGGGGAAGCATTTAGCCTTACTGACGAAGGCTGGCGAATCCTGACAATACGATGGGGCCTTTTTTTCCTCTTTCTTGCCGTGCTCAACGAAATCGTTTGGAGAAACTTCTCGGAAGACTTCTGGGTCAGCTTCAAATTGTGGGGCCTGATGCCAATCACAATGGTCTTCGCGATGTCGCAAGTCGGCCTGCTGCAGCGATATGAGAAGCACAAGAACTGAGTCTCATAACGAAGATTCAGCCAAAATAATAGACAGAATGCCTGAGGATTTTGCTCAGAAATTAGTCACACAGAAACCACTGAATATCCTCACTGGTCTGAAAATCAGCTCACAAAACATCAGGCTGAAAGTAAGCAGTAGACGAAGCTGTCAATTTCGTATTTTCTATAGTACGTCAGCTGTCCTTATTCCTGCGGGAGATGGATTTAGATATATATTTTCGACATATGATCCAACAGGCTGATGACTACGAAAAACAAGCCACCATCAAAAACAAAGACTACAGATAAGGAGTTGAAGATCGTGCAACTTGAACAGTCGCCGATACATCTACTGCATCGCGCAGGGCAGTGCGCTGGAGATGTTTTCCAGTCTGAAATGCGAACTGAAGATTTAACTCCAAGGCAGTACGCGGTGCTGGTCGCCGTCGCCGAGAATGAGGGTCTTTCTCAGACCAATCTTGTTGAAATGACGGGCATCGACCGTTCAACGCTGGCCGACATTATTCGGCGCATGCTGAAGAAGGGTCTTGTCCAACGCCGCCGCACCAAGGAAGACGCCCGTGCTTATGCGGTGAAGTTGACCGAGGAAGGCCGCCGGATTCTGCGAAGTGCCGAACCGATGGCGAGAAGAGTTGACGATCGAATTCTTCAGGCTCTGCCGGCCGCTCAACGGGACCGGTTCCTGACTGACCTCAACACGATCGTCGACGCGCTTGGCAAGCTTGAAGAAGCGGTAGAACAGGAAGCACAGCAAAAAACGTCAGCACGTAAAAAGGCTTGATCGTGCCTTCAGCATTGCTCTTTGCAGGCTTGGTGCAGTCCGTGAGCGGTGCAGCCTATGAGAAATTCAATCTGACGGCGGGTAGCTTCTGGTTCGAAGTCACCGAGTTTACGATCCAGAGACAGAGATACTATCCCGTGCACTGACGCAAATAGAGCCCTGGCAGCATTTTTCCTTTGATCTTTTTCAGTAATGTCATTTGCAAGGCACTCCTCGACAAGCGCGAAAAGTCGATCCTGATCTTCGCGGTATTCCGGCAGTGCAGTGCGACCTTCAGGAAGCTGATGCTCGAAGATCGCTCGCCAGGGCATTTTATGGTTGGTGGCGTATAGGAAGTAGGCTCTTGCCAACGCGAGCAAGCGACCATGTGTGGTCGCTTGCTTGGGCTGATCATGGGCCGCTTGAAGTTTGGCCTCAAGCTCATCCAGTGTGCGCCTATTCAGCTCAATGATCAACTCATCCAGATCTTCAAAGACGTTGTAAATCGAGCCGACAGCACAACCAGCCTCAATGGCAATCCTCCGGGCTTGGACGCTTGACAGTCCCTCCTCCTCAATCAACCGCTTGCCGATTTCAAGAATGCTTTCGCGGAGCTTGTTACGGAATGCCAGGCTGGTTCTCGGCTTGGTTTGCTTGGTCACTGTTTTCCACTCCTGAGCGTTCGCCGGCGACATCTTGTTTGTCGGTGGAACCGAACCGGTCAAATTTTTACGCCTTTACTCTAGCGACGTCGTGGCGTGACGCTTCACCAATCCTCATCCCGACGACAGAGTTGGGGAGGCCCACGCCGCAGATCGACTTGACGATAGGCGAACGAATTGCGCCCGGCAGAAGGAGGGGCGAGGAGATTCACATGGCCATCCGCCGTAGCCGCTACTAAGCGGCCTTTTTCACTAGCCCACGACTAACCAGGGTTTCAGCGATTTGCATGGTGTTGAGTGCCGCGCCCTTCAGGAGGTTGTCGGAGACAATCCACATGACGAGGCCGCTATCAACCGTGGAGTCCGCGCGAATGCGGCTGACGTAGGTGGTGTATTCGCCGGCGGCTTCGATAGGGGTGACGTAGCCACCTGGTTCTCTCTTGTCGACGACGCTGATACCGGGCGCTTGCCGCAAGATCTCACGCGCCTCTTCGGGTTCCATATCGCGTTCGAATTCAATGTTGACCGCCTCGCAGTGGCTGACGAAGACGGGCACACGCACGCAGGTCGCGGTCAGTTTTATGGACGGATCGAGTATCTTTTTGGTTTCCGCCACCATCTTCCATTCCTCCTTGGTGTAGCCGTCTTCCATAAAGACGTCGATTTGAGGAATGCAGTTGAACGCGATCTCCTTGGGGAACTGCTTGGCCTCAACCTCCTGGCCGGGGACGTACTTGCCTTTGGTCTGGGACCAAAGCTCATCCATGGCCTCCTTACCGGCGCCGGATACCGACTGGTAGGTGGAGATGACGACGCGCTTGATGCGGGCGTGGTCGTGGAGGGGTTTCAAGGCTACGACGAGCTGCGCGGTTGAGCAGTTCGGGTTGGCGATTATGTTCTTCTTGGTGAAACCGGTGATGGCATCGGCGTTCACCTCTGGAACGATAAGGGGAACGTCGGGATCATAGCGCCAGCACGAAGAGTTATCGATGACGGTGCAGCCCTTGGCGGCGATCTTTGGGCTCCACTCCTTGGAGATGGCGGAGCCGGCCGACATCAGGCAGAAGTCGGCTTGCGAAAAATCGAAGGACTGGAGATCACGGCATTTGAGGCGGCGGTCGCCAAAAGAGACTTCAACGCCAATCGACCGGCGAGAAGCAAGCGGTATGACCTCGTCTGCTGGGAACTTGCGGTCGGCAAGAACGTCTAGTATCTCGCGGCCCACGTTGCCCGTGGCGCCGACAATCGCAACCTTGTAGCCCATGTCTGGTCCTTAGAACTCGCGCATCGCTTCGGCCTCATTCAGCGGCAGGCCGCAGTACGGCGGATGGTCTCTTTTTCGGGTTTAGAAGCGAAGATTTAGCGCTTGCGGCGGTATTCTTCAAGGAACCCGAACGTCGGAGGCCTTTTCAGCGAGATTATCTTTGTCCGCGCATTCCTTGTTGGCGCATGGGCATCGAGTCGATCAGGGCGAAGAGGCGGCTCGCCGGGACGGGTTTCGATGCTTGCAGTTTAGCACCGCCATCTTTGCCGACGAGTATGGCGCGAAACTGGTCGTTGTTGACGCGGTATTGCGGGCGAAGCGCCTCTGCGGTCCGTCCAGGTTGGGCGCCCTTGGGTGGTGGAGACACTGTCGCCAGTGACGTAGATGACGACCATGGCGCGCTCGTGAAAGCCGGCCCTATTGGCGATTACAATAGGCTTTTGGCGAACGAGCTTTTGCGTTTCGGCGGACGGCGCGAAGACAAGTAGCGGGCGGTGTTTCCATTTGTAGCCCAACATGGCGGCTGATCGGTTGGTGGGCCGTGCTGAGAGCTGTGGCAATTAAGGCAGCCAGCAGGATTGCCGCCGCAGTCAATCTCGACATGGGCTGCTGTCTCCGGTTGCTCATGGATGGGTTATGTTTTGGATTAAACGCTGGAACGTCGGCGCTGGTTTCACCGGCCCGCATGGGGCCGTTGGTGAGAAGCGGTCGTGTTGCGTCAGTTCGGCCTTGAGGCCGTGTGTGTGGTGATTGTCGAAAGAGGTGGGTTTGATGATGGTCGCTTCGGATTGGATCTTTGCAAGACTGGCGCTGTCGGCGCTGTCGGCGCTGTTTGCGGTCAGTGTGTTGTCGTCCGCGTTGGCCGCGAAACAATGGATGGGCGAAGAGGAGTTGCGCGCCACCTTCGCCGGTGTGACGGTCGACGGAAACTATGAAGGCGGGCGCAGTTTCACAGAAAGCTATCGTGGCGATATGGCAGTGGCCTACTCGGAAGGATTACGCGAGACGACGGGGCACTGGTCGGTGATTTCGGATACCTTTTGCACGATATACAAGGGCGATCCCTCGGGCGGTTGCTATCGTGTGACGCGGATCGGTGCGAATTGCTTTGAGTTCTATTTCGTGGCGCGGACGGAAGCGCAGGTGCGGCGGCGCAACGAGGCTAAGCCAGGCTGGACGGCGCGCGCTTGGATCAAGAATCAGCCGGCGTCCTGCCAGGAAGAGCCGATTGTGTAGGGGTGTGCCTGTGGAGGTATTTCCTCATTGTCTGGAGCTTCCCGCGACCAAAACCTCGGCGCTTGTGTCCTTATCAGGCTCGGTCCTGTAGTAACGAAATGGCGCACATGTTTGGCATGCTACTCAAGTGAAGCAGAAGTGCGCAGGCTTGCGCCGGGATGTTGATTATTCTCGCTGAGTGTAATTTCAGTTGTTCTTTTGGGTTCTGGGGAACGAGGCAATGGCAAAGCAGCCCTCCACGGGTGTTTCGGGTTATCTTTTCACACTGATGGTGGCGCTGCTCGTCATTGTCGCGTTGGCTTCACTGGCGACGGTGCTGCTTTACTTGCGATTAGACGTCACACTTGAGGAGTTAGAGTCGGAAGATTTTTCCGACGTTCAAGACGTTGGCGCCGCTCCGGGTGATGGTGATACCGCCATTGCCATTGAAGGGTTCGCATGTACTTCAAAGACCTATGTTCCCGTCATGGCGGCAGTCTATTCCGGCAACAAGCACACGGTCACGGGACTGGCTGCGACGTTGAGCATCCGGAATGTATCGGAGACGGAAGAATTCGGAATTACCCGCGTCGACTACTTTGATAGGAATGGCAAACGTCTGCGGCGCTATGTGAACGACCCGCTCCGTCTTGGCCCACTGCAAACGCGCCAGTACTACATTGACCTTACTGACAACAAGGGGAGCAGCGGTGCGAATTTCATCGTTGCCTGGGCGGCCAATCACGATACGCCCGATCCTCTGGTCGATGCAGTGATGATCGGCGGATACGGCACGAAGGGCATCTCGCTAACCAGTCGTTCGACGTCGCCGGAGCGTAGCTGTCCATAGGGGTGGTCAGGCCGTGCTGTAGGTGTCGGTGAGCAGACCGCCGCCTGCGAAAGCGGCTGATCGCGACGATGGGCGAGCATCGCTGACCGGCTATTTGAGAATGCGGCCGAACAGCCAGCAGGCGGCCTGAACAATACCACCTTGGCGGATTTCTCCCTCGATTATTCGGGGAGCGGCGACGATATCGTAAGTGGCAGACAGGCTTTCGATCTCGAGCCAATGGAAGGGCTGTCCGGTGAATTCGTTGACGAGTTCGCGGTGGCCTTTGATGACGCCATTGATCAGCGCATTTGAGGACGGGGCCGACGGCACGAGTTTGGGTGTTTTTGAGGATTCCGCTTCGGCGAACAGGCCGACCGGGAAGAACGACTGGGTAGCAAAGCCTGGTCCATCCGTCTGTGCGGCATTGAACGCGGCCTCGTCGGGATAGGCCTTGAGCTCGCGGCAGAATCCGCAAATGCGGGCCCGACAGGCTGCTGGGAGGTTCTGGTTGCTAAAAGCGGCAAAGTCGACGGCATCGAAAACCAGCGGGTAGTTGCCACCTTCGGTGCCTGGCGCTCCACCGTCTCCAACCCAGGCCTGGTAAGCGCCTTCGAAGGCATTGTCGTCCGGGCGGTTGATGCGTTCGGTGACACTCAATGAGATGTCGCTGGTGCCGTCGAAAAACGGAGTCAGCCCTTGGATCTCACGCACGGCGTCGGGACCGTCACGATCAGCCGGAGCGATGTGAAGCCAGACTTCGGCACCGGAGCGGGAACGCCAGACGGCATAATCGCCGACGGGTGTGGAGAGCCCTTCCCGGGCCGCTTCGGCGAGGCCCGTGACGAGTTGCTCAAATGCGGTCCGGTCCGCGACGCCGAGGCCGATCGTTTCAAGATTGCTGGCCATGCTCGGGTTCCTTTTGATTGGACGCGCAGAAGCTGTCCCCGATCCGCGACGCTGGTTCATTTTTGCATTGGCCAGCGCCGGACCGGTGATGGGTCGCGATCCGAAGCGAACAAAGAGGGCTATGCCAGCGCTGTTTCGATTTCAGCGGCTATGGCCTTACCCATTTCTTCGGTCCCCACCTTGGTCAAGCCGTTCTGCATAATGTCAGCGGTGCGAAGGCCATTGTCGAGGACCTTTGCAATCGCGGTCTCGATGACGTCGGCTTCAGCGGCCATATTGCACGAGTAGCGAAGGGCCATGGCGAAGCTGGCGATCATCGCTATGGGATTGGCGAGGCCCTGGCCGGAGATGTCGGGGGCGGATCCATGGACGGGCTCGTATAGCGCCTTGCTGCGACCCGTTTGAGGATCGGCAGCGCCAAGGGATGCCGATGGCAGCATTCCTAGGGAACCCGTCATCATGGCGGCTTCGTCGGAGAGAATGTCCCCGAACAGATTGTCGGTAACTATGAGGTCGAACTGCTTGGGATTGCGGATCAGCTGCATGGCGCAGTTGTCGGCGAGGATCAGTTCCAGTTCGATATCGGGGGCGTGGTCCTTGTGGGTGGCAACGGTGACGTCGCGCCAGAGAACGCCCGTTTTCATCACGTTCCACTTGGCCGCCATATGCACCTTGCCGGAGCGTTTGCGGGCCAAATCACAGGCGACTTTGACGATGCGTTCGATTTCACTGGTCGTGTAAATAGTGGTGTCGACACCGCGCTTTTGGCCATTCTCCAGAGCGACGATTTCCTTCGGTTCGCCAAAGTACGTGCCGCCGGTGAGTTCGCGCAGGATAAGGATGTCGAGGCCTTCGACAAGACTGCGCTTGAGCGATGATGCATCGGCCAATGCGGGATAGCAGATCGCCGGGCGTAGGTTGGCGAACAGGTCGAAATCCTTGCGCAGACGCAAGAGGCCGGCTTCAGGACGGATTTCGTAGGGAACGTCGTCCCACTTCGAGCCACCGACCGCGCCAAAGAGAATGGCGTCGGCGGTTTTCGCCTTGGCCATCGCCTTCTCGGTGATGGCGACGCCATGCGCATCAATCGCCGCCCCACCGACCAGGTCGCGTTCGACTTCGAAGGAGTTGGGGCCGCCCTTGCCGTTGAGGATGGCAATAACGCGTTCGACCTCGCGGCTGATTTCGACGCCGATGCCGTCGCCGGGCAGCAAGAGCAGTTTGTGAGTTGTCATATTCGCTTCTCTTTTCGAGGTGCTTGGGGTTCTTTGAGGTCCGCGCAACAGCAGGGCGGAAGTTAATTCGGAAGGAAACCGGTCTCGAGACTTTGGATGGAAAGCGCGACCGACGCTTCTTGTTGTTGTTTGGTGCCGATCGACCGTGGATGTTGAGGACACGGTTGTACTCGGGTTGGACTGCTCTAGCGCGACGGCTTGCGGCCCGCAAGTTGCCTGGCGCCAGGTCTGGAATTTTCGGCACTGCAACACACGGGTGTTCACGAGCATGTGGATTGCCGGCATGGGACTGGCGCTGCCATGTTGCCGCATGGATCACGGAGCGGTGCGTTTGCGCGGACCGGTGGTTCAAACAAGCAAATTGAGGAATGAGGAAATGCTGAGAACGCTAATTGTAATGGCGATGGCCGCTGCCGTCGTATTTGCCGGTGTCATGACGGCGCAAGCCGAAGACAGCCGTTATGGCAAGCAGAAGGTCGTGTATCACATCAACTATCCGGGCGGTGATGGCGGCAAGAAATACTATGGCGCGCTGCGCAATATTCAAAACCACATCAACGCAGTCGGCAAAGACAACCTCGAGGTCAAGGTAGTCATGCATGGCAACGGTCTGGGTTTGTTGATGCAGGCCAAGGACGACCTGAAACTACAGGGCAACGTCAGCAATCTCAAAGGTCAAAACGTCGTTTTCAATGTCTGCTCGAATACGTTGCGGGGCCGCAAAATCGATAAAGACAAAGATCTTTTCGAAGTGTTCGAAGAGGACATCGTTCCGTCCGGCGTGGCCGAAGTGAGCCGCTTACAGGGTATGGGCTACACGTACATCAAGCCTTGAGCTTGAGCCCAGGCGGGCGATCCCCCGGTCAGGCCACGAGGTTGCGGCAGTCCTCGACGTGACCGTGCATCGTTAGGCGGTAGACCATCGGAACGCCCGTCGCCACTTCCCGTTCGATGATCTGTTGGGCGGAAAGCTCTTCCAGGTACATGATCAGAGCACGGATGGAGTTGCCGTGTGCGGCGACAATGACATTCTTGCCCGATTTCACTGCGGGCCAGATTTGTTTCTTGTAGAAGGGCAGAACGCGAGCGGCGGTGTCCTTCAAGCTTTCACCGCCCGGTGGCGGAATATCATAGCTGCGCCGCCACATCAGGACTTGCTCCTCGCCCCATTGGTTGCGGGCCTCGTCTTTATTGAGGCCGGACAGCTCGCCATAGTCGCGTTCGTTCAGCGCCTGATCGCACGTGACCGGGATCTGGGTCTGGTTGAGATTCTCCATAATGATCGACAGTGTGCGTTTGGCGCGCAGTAAGACGCTGGTGTAGGCAATATCGAACTTGATGCCGTGGGCCTTGAGCAACTTGCCGGCTTTTTCTGCCTCCTGGACGCCGAGTTTCGTCAGGTCCGGATCGCGCCAGCCTGTGAATAGATTGCGCTCATTCCATTCACTTTGGCCGTGGCGTACGAGCACAAGCACGTTGTCCATCCTTCTGGCGTCCCCTTGAACCCTCAGTTCTTTTTCTAAGCCATGCTATAGGCCCAGAACGTCAATCATGGAATATAGGCCCGGCTCTTTGTCGCGTGTCCACAAGGCTGCTTTGACGGCTCCATTGGCGAAAATAGAGCGGTCTTCGGCGTGGTGCGACAGCGATATGCGTTCACCATTACCCGCAAAAATGACCGTGTGATCGCCGACCACGGAACCGCCGCGCAGGGTCTGGATGCCGATGTCGCCTGGACGACGCTCGCCCGTGTGACCGTCGCGGGTACGGACGGCTTTTTCCTGCAACGCGACGCCTCGGCCTTCGGCGGCGGCCTGGGCCAACATCAGGGCGGTTCCGGAGGGGGCATCGACCTTATGGCGGTGGTGCATTTCGACGATCTCGATGTCGAAATCCTCGTCGAGTGCGGCTGCAACCTTGGTGGTGAGGGCCGTAAGCAGGTTCACACCCAAGCTCATATTGCCGGCCTCGACGATGCGGGTTTGCCGCGCGGCTTCAGCGATAGCGGCGGCGTCGTCGCCGGTGAAACCGGTCGTGCCAATGACGTGGGCAACGCCATGCTCGGCGGCCAGGCGGGCGAACCTGATGGTGGCTTGAGGGGCGGTAAAGTCCAGAATTGCGTCAGACGCGGCAATCACGTCTGCGGTCTGCGCACTGACGGTTAGGCCAAGCGGATCGATGCCGGCCAGCGTACCGAGATCGGCTCCGATGGAGGGTGAGCCCTCGTACTCGGTGCCGCCGGAGATCACCGCGCCGTTTTTTTCATGAACGGCGCGGATGAGGGCCCGGCCCATACGTCCCGATGCGCCCATGACCGCGATTTTCAGATCAGCCATGCGTTGCTTGCCGCGCCTCCGCTGTATGTTTGCCCGTCATAAACCGGTCTTCGCTCGCTCGATGCAATCGAGGATGCATTGACGGGCCTCATCGGCTTTGCCCCAGTGCCCGATCTTGACCCACTTTTCCGGCTCCAAGTCCTTGTAGTGGTTGAAGAAGTGCTCGACCTGGCTCATCGAGATGTCCGGAAGATCGGTGTAATTTTTAATTTTATCGTAGCGCTGGGTCAACTTCGAGGTGGGAACTGCGATGATTTTCTCGTCGCCACCGCCATCGTCCTCCATGACGAGGACACCGACCGGACGGCAGTTGATGACCGCGCCGGGGAAAATCGCGCGTGTGTTGCAGACGAGAACGTCGACGGGATCGCCGTCGGCGGAGAGCGTGTGCGGTACGAAGCCGTAGTTTCCGGGATAGCGCATCGGGGTATACAGGAAGCGATCAACGAACAGCGTGCCGGCTTCTTTGTTCATCTCATATTTGATCGGTTCGCCGCCGACGGGGACCTCGATGATGACATTGATGTCCTCTGGTGGATTCTGGCCAATGGGGATGGCGTCGATGCGCATGTGGGTTCTCCTGGGCTCGGCGGAAAGCCGGCCGCCGTGTAGCGGCCGCGGCAGGGTCGCGTCTGGCGTCCGATCGATTGTGGTTCGTTGCGTCCAATCCTTCATACGCTGTGGCGCTACTGGATGCCAGCAGCCAGCGATGGGCTTTTGGTGGGAGGCGCGGGCAATCGGTGGACTTGATGGAGCGTTGCCGCAGGCGTCCCGAGGGGCTCATCGCCGCCATTGGCGGAAAGGATTTTGGACCCTTCAATCCCAGACGTAACCGAGCTTCTCCAGCGGTGCGCCGAGGGATAGGTCGATGCGGCGAAGTGCGGCCCGGCCTCCGCGATGGATGTAAAACTGGCGGGCGGGGTGGTTTTCGCGCAAGACCCAGACCATCAGACCTTTCAGGCCGCGTTGATCAAGCGCGACGCGGCAGGCTTCAAACAAATGCTCGCCGAAGCCTAGGCCCTGATAGAGCGGGGATAGGTAGAGTTCGAAGATCTCGCCTTCTTGAGCACCTGGATAGCGGGCGCGGCCGAAGCTCGCATAACCCGAGGGCTTACCCAAGACCTCAAGGGTAAGATAGGCTCTGCCGCGGTGCAGTGTCCGCGACCACCAGCGATCGCCACGGTGTTCGAGGGTTTTCGCCAGCTCCGCGTAGGGGATGATGCCCGTATAGGCTTGGCGCCATGACAATTGAAAAATCTCGGCCAATGCGGCGGCGTCAGCGGCGGTCGCGGGGCGGACTGAGACGTGGCGATTGGCGTCGAGCATATGGGGAGCCTAGCAAACGGTCAGCGGGGAGGCCAGAAACCGTCAGCGGTGGTGGTTGGATTTAGCTTTGAAAGCTGCAGCCAGGTTCGCCTTGGCGTCCCCCCCCCCCCAAAAAAAACGGCGCGGGATTGGGATCCGCGCCGTTTCAGGCTTCAGGCAGGCATCTGCCGGAAGCGAAAAGATGGGTCAATTAGTTCTTGAACTGCTCGAAGTTCTTTTGAGAAGCAGTGTTCATGGTCTCAAACGTCTGGCGAGCAACTTTCGAAGACAGCTCGAAGAGTTCTTTCGTTTGTGCGCCGGCAACGGCGAACTGCTGCTGGAAGAAGTTAGCCTGCAGGCGGGCAGCTTCAGGGAGCGTCTTGGCGCGAGCGATCGATTCTGCTGCGTCGAAAACGGCCTGGGCGTTGACGGTCGTGTTGTGGACCATCTTTTCGCCGATTGCTTTTGCGCCGGCCTGGGCAGCGAGGAGAACTTCCTCGGTAGCTTTGGCGCTGTCCTGAGCCACCGTATTCATCTTGGCGAAGGCTTCGCGGGACTTCGTGACGCCCTCTTCAGCGAATGCCTGGAGGTTCTCGGGGATGCGGGCTTCTTTAGCGGCTGCGAACATATCTTGAGCCTGGCGGGTGAACTGTTCGTTCATGGGAGGATGCTCCTTCATGGGGTCGATTGATGTGTTAACTCGTGCGGCGATGCAACGTGTTGGGTTCGGGTGGCAGCAGCAGGCTTGGTTCAGTGAAGGAACGACTAAGCAGTCGCTGCGTTTCCGATAACCGGCAATATAGTGCGATTGATTGTGCAGCGCAACAAAGATCTGCATTCCACTTCAATATACCTTCGTCGATACGGGTCTTAGAAGCGTTCAGTGAACAGCTCTCAAACCCAGCTAGCGCGCCTGTTTCCGAGTACGTTGCAACGCACCAATCCTATCTGAACATCGTTTCGCAAGCGCGGAAAAAGGCGTTTGGATTCAGAGGTTTGAGGGTCAGTTGATGGTGTGAAAGAGGTCGCGGTACTGCAGTGCGGAGCAGTCGAACAGGATGTCATGAGGTCGCAGCGGTCGAGCCAGGGCAAGCCCCTCCAATGAAACGCACCGCGACAAAGCGACATATGCCTGGCCGTGGGCGAAGGTGCCTCGTCCGAGGTCGATGTAAGCTCGCTCAAGGGTCAGGCCTTGGGATTTGTGTATCGTCAGCGCCCAGGCGAGCCGCAGCGGGAACTGAGTGAATGTTCCGGAAACCGTTTCGACGACCTTCTCGGCGGTCTTGTCGAAGGCATAGCGGCGCTGCTCCCAGGCAACCGGCTCGATCTCATGCTCGCGTCCCGAAATCTCGATCCAGACCCGATCTTCGGTCAGTCTCGAAACGCGGGCGATACTGCCGTTGACCCAACGCCGGTCGGGATCGTTACGCAGCATAATGACCTTTGCGCCTGTCTTCAGGATTAGCTTTGTGTCGGTGGGCTGGGCGCTTTGGTTGAACTCACCAGTGAGGTTGGCCTCGTAGGCACGCGGTTCCGTCGACAGAGCATCGAGGTACGCAAAGTTGATGCGCTGGGCGGCGGCATTGGTCGGCGTCAGGATGACATAGGGGTCACCTTCGCTCAGGGTCCGGATCGGGGAAACACGCTGATTGAGACACTCAAGATCAGCCTCATCGACGTCGCCGTCACGGATGCGGTTGAGGACGCTGATCAAGTCTTCGTCGGATTGGCGGAAAACCTGGTTGAGTTCGATCAGCGCTGTGCCTGAGCCCTCATTCAGCGAGGAGACCGAGAAGAAAAACGGTCCGCCGTAGGTGGATTCGAGGTGCTCGGCGACTTCGGCTTCTTGGACCACCGGCGGAAGCTGATGCAGGTCGCCAAACAGGATCAACCGGCAGCCGCCGAAGGGCTCGCGGGCGCGTCCGCGATTGAGGCGCAACGACTGGTCGATGGCCCACATCAGATCGGAACGGACCATGGAAACTTCGTCGATGATGATGAATTCAAGCCGGCGCATAACACGGCCGTTGCGGCTGCGCTTGATGTCTTCGGGTCGGATCAGGCGTGGCGGCAGGCCAAAGAATGAATGGATTGTCTGGCCGCCGATGTTGACCGCGGCGAGGCCGGTCGGCGCAAGAATGACCATCTCTTTGGGGAGCATGTCGCGGATGGCACGCAGCAACGTCGACTTGCCGGTGCCCGCGCGCCCGGTGACGAACAGATGTCCATCATCATCCTTGATGAAATCGAGGGCGGCCTGGTATTCATCCGTGGGGGTCAGGCCTTGCGGCCAGCGCGCGGCTAAGTCCATCATGGAAAACGAGTATTGGTGTTCGCGGGGCGTGTCAAAGAGGGCGTTGTTCTGTCAACAACAGCCTGACGTTGCCCTTCGATAATATAATCCGGGTGCGTTGCGGCCTTACTCCAGACGGATCAATGCGGTTTTGATGGGAAACCGTCGAAGGCAACCGCGTGAGGTGGGAGAAATAATGGCCGAATATACGCCGCGGCCTATCGATACCCGCGAGGTGGATATTGGTTCCGATCTTGCCGAACTGGCCGAAAAGCTGGCGGAGAATGCCCATGAAAACTGGGCGCGTTTGCGGTTGCAACAAGGTTGGAGCTATGGCCCGCGCCGTGACGATGAGGCCAAAAAGCACCCTAATCTCGTGCCTTACGAAGCGCTGACGGAGGCCGACAAGGATCTCGACCGCGGCACGGCGCTGGAAACGATCAAGGCCGTTCTGGTATTCGGCTATGAGATCAAGAAGCGCTGAAGCTGCCTACCTGCTGTAGTAACGAGCAATCCGGCCGGTGTCGCCCGCGTCAGGCCACCTTGCTTTCGGCTTCGCGTTTGCGCTCCTGCTTCTTGCGCTCGTTGGGGTCGAGCCAGCGTTTGCGCAGGCGGATGTTCTCCGGCGTGATCTCTACGAGTTCGTCGTCGGCGATGTAGCTCAGCGAGGCTTCGAGCGACAGCTTCAAGGGTGGCGACAAGGTCAAGGCTTCGTCCTTGCCCGACGAGCGGACGTTGGTCAGTTTCTTGGCTTCGATGACATTGACGATCAAGTCGTTCTCGCGTGTGTGCTGTCCGATGATCATGCCTTCGTAGACCTTGGTCTGCGGGCCGATCATCGCGGGACCGCGATCCTGGAGATAGAATAGCGAGTATGCCGTTGCATTGCCGGTGCCGTTGGATATCAAAACGCCAGTCCGTCGGCCAGGGATCTCGCCCTTGTAGGGCGCGTAGGCGTGGAAGAGGCGGTTCATGACGGCAGTGCCGCGGGTGTCAGAGAGGAGTTCGGACTGGTACCCGAGCAGACCACGAGTCGGGACGTGGAACACGAGCCTCGTGCGGCCGCCGCCAGACGGTTTCATCTCGGCCATGTCGCCTCTGCGTTCGGACAGCTTTTTCACGACGACACCGGTGTGCTCGTCGTCAACGTCGACGATGACTTCCTCGATCGGCTCCAAGCGCTGGCCGGTCTCATCGTCGTTCTTGAAAACGACGCGCGGTCGCGAAACGGTCAGCTCGAAGCCTTCGCGGCGCATGTTCTCAATGAGGATGGCGAGCTGAAGTTCGCCGCGGCCGGAGACGACGAACGCTTCCTTGTCTTCGGTCTCTTCGACGCGAATGGCGACGTTGCGCTCGATTTCGCGCATCAGGCGGTCGCGGATGACCCGGCTCTGGACCTTGTCGCCCTCCTGGCCGGAAAATGGTCCGTCATTGATGCGGAAGGTCATCGACAGGGTCGGTGGATCGATCGGCTGAGCGGGAATGGCCTTGTCGACGGAAGGGTCGCAGATGGTGTCGGCGACGTTGGCTTCGCTCATTCCTGAGATCGCGACGATATCGCCGGCTTCGGCCAAGTCGACGGCCGTACGCTCCAGGCCGCGAAACGCCAGGACCTTGGAGATGCGAAAATTCTCAATCAGTTCGCCATCCCGGCTCAGCGCCTTGACCGTCATGTTCGGCTTGACGGCTCCAGAGGAAATGCGTCCGGTCAGGATGCGGCCTAGGAATGGGTCGGCTTCCAATGTCGTCGCGAGCATGCGGAAGGCGCCAGGATGAACTGTCGGCGCCGGCACGTGCTTGAGGACCAGGTCGTACATCGGAGTGAGATCGTCCTGCGGACCTGAGGGGTCGGTTGCCATCCAGCCGTTGCGCCCGGAGCCGTAGAGCACGGGGAAATCGAGCTGATCGTCGTCCGCGTCGCAGTTGGCGAAGAGGTCGAAGATTTCATTGAGGACATCGTTGTGGCGCTCGTCGGGGCGGTCGATCTTGTTGATCACAACGATCGGGCGCATGCCCTGCTTCAGCGCCTTGGTGACGACGAACTTCGTCTGCGGTAGCGGACCTTCGGATGCGTCGACGAGGACAATGCAGCCATCGACCATGTTGAGGATGCGCTCGACTTCGCCGCCGAAGTCGGCGTGGCCGGGCGTGTCGACAATGTTTATGCGGGTGTTCTTCCAGACGACGCTGGTGCATTTGGCGAGGATCGTGATGCCGCGTTCGCGCTCGATGTCGTTTGAATCCATCGCGCGCTCGGCGATCCGTTGATTGTCGCGGAAGGCGCCGGATTGTTTCAAAAGTTCGTCGACAAGGGTGGTCTTGCCGTGGTCGACGTGTGCGATGATTGCGACGTTGCGAAGATCCATTGGTGTTCCGGGTGCTGCGGAGCCCATCTGAAGCTCCTGTTAAAGCTGCGCACGCTACTCTTCGCGGCCGGATTTCGGTCGGGCGCGTCCGCAGGTTCGTGCAGGCATTCAAGAAATTCCCCTGCCGCCTAGCATATCGACCGTGCCTCTGCCAGTGAGGCCTTAACACGCAGCAGTGGTGTTACATGGACATCAATTGTGATCGTCGGGGAGGCGGGGCAAGGGAGTGACTGTCACCCCCTCATCCTGTAAGTCGCGAACCTCTTGGGCGGTGGCTTCACCGCGAATGCCGCGTGGTTCGGTTTCTTCATAGTGAATCTTGCGGGCTTCCTCGGCGAAACGTTTGCCTACGTCCTCGGTCGTAGCCTCGACGTGTTGGCGCAGCTGGCGCATCAAATCGACGATTTTAGTGTGCCGGGGGTCGGAGGACACCGGGGCGTATGTGTCGGGTCCGCCGGTTTTAGGATTCAGCGCGGGTTCGGGCGCAGACGGAGTGGCGGCAGTCTCCGAAGGGAGTTGCTGTAATGTTTGGCCCTTCTTGGTTACCACTCTTGGCGCCATTAGCGCTTTTTCGACCTTGTCTGTTTCGCAGACCGGACAGCGAAGGAGTGCGGCGCGTTTTTGATCATCAAAGGCGGCGCTGCTGTTAAACCAAGCTTCGAATTCGTGCTCGTTGGCGCAGCGCAATGCGTACTTGATCATTTCTTGGCCCCATCAACGTCGGCCACAGTCTCCGTGACAAGTGTGAATCCTTCATTGGCCCTGAGCGAGTGAACGCGGGCACGAATTTCATTAACACGGGCAAGGTCGATGTCGGCGGCGATGAGACCAGGCTCGATGCCGGCTTCGGCCAGTATTTCTCCCCAAGGTGATACAATAAGGCTGTGGCCGTATGTCTTGCGGCCATGCTCATGGTCGCCGCCCTGGGCCGCGGCGAAGATATAGCACTGTGTTTCAATGGCGCGGGCGCGCAGCAGAACATGCCAGTGGGCTTCGCCGGTTGGGCGCGTGAAGGCGGCGGGGACGGCGATCATTTTCGCGCCGGCCAATGCGAGAGCGCGGAATAGATACGGGAAGCGAAGGTCGTAGCAGATTGTCAGGCCGAGGCCGCCCCACGGCGTTTCGGCGACGACCGCCCGGTTGCCGGCGGCATAGTTGCGACTTTCCGAGTAGACCTCGCCGTTGGCCAGCGAGACATCGAACATGTGGATCTTGTCGTAGTACGCGGCTATGCGCCCATTGGGAGCAAGGAGATAGGAGCGGTTGACGAGCTTGTCGCGCGTGTGGCGGATCGCAAGTGAGCCGATGTGGAGCCAAATGGACAATCCGTTGGCAAGTGCCTGTAGGTCGGCAAGCGCGCGGTTTTCAGACTCAGGTTCGGCGGCCTCGAATAACGTCTCGCGTTCGATTTCCATGATGTTGGTGACTTCCGGGGTCAAAACGTAGGCGGCTCCGCCGGCGGCTGCCTCCCGGATTAATTCGCTGGCGTCGGAAATGTTCTTAGTGGGGCTGCGGCCGGAACACATTTGTACGAGTGCGGCGCGGAACACCTCTGGTTTTGCTTGTGATGTCATTGTTCGCGCTGCCTTCCTGTCTGGGTCGATGCCGACTAAACTGTGCTGTTAAGAAGCTCGTCAAGCCGGCCTAGGCTTTCGAGTTCAAACAGGTCGTCGCAGCCGCCTACGTGAAGCGGGCCGACGAAGATCTGAGGTACGGTGTGGCGTCCGCCGGCTCGCTGACGCATGGCTGCGCGTTCCCGCGGCCGCATGGTGACGTCGATTTCATGATAGTCGACACCCTTGCGCTTCAACAGGTGTTTGGCCTGGTGGCAATAAGGGCAGAGCATCGTTGTGTAGATCGTGACGGCGATGGAGTTTCCGCCGCCGGCGCGTTCAGTCTCGCTCATTTCTCATCCAAGGTTTCGTCAGTGCCTAAATGGTTAGTGTCTCGGCTCAGGAAAAGCCGAGGCAAGTGCCGCCGTGAACCACTTGGAAGGTTGGGCTCTGTGGTCCATTTGTCGGACTATGTTGTCACGCTTAATGGTTCGGACACCAGGGCAACGGCAAGCACATCCACATTTGCGGCGCCGGCCCGCAGCAGTGCTCGGCTGCAGGCTTCAACGGTAGCGCCCGTGGTGATGACATCGTCAATCAGCAGAACGTGCTTGTTACGGATGTTGGGCAGCTCCTGGTTGGGGATGTGGAAAGCGCGGCGGACAGTGAGGCGGCGCTGTTCGGCGGTCAAATCGAGCTGCCGTTTTGCCTGACGAGATCGGCAAATTGCCTGGGTTCATGCTGGCACACCGGACCTACGCAAGATTTCCTGGCCAAGATTGCGGCTTGATTGAAGCGGCGATGGAGTAGGCGTAATCGACTTAAAGGCACGAGCACGTCAGCTTCCGCGATCAGATCGCCGCCGACTTGGTGAAGCCAGTGACCGAAAAGCTGGCCTACGTCGTGGCGATCACGGAACTTGAAGCTGTGAACGAGCCGCTGCAGCGTGCCTCGATAGTGGCCGACGGCACGGGCTCTAGCGTAAGGTCGGGACCTTGCCGCGGCGGCTGACACCATGATCGTGCCTATCCTGTAGGGACGCGCGATGCCACGGCGGTCACACCGCGGCGCGCTGATAAAATCTATCGCTCCCCAGCATTGTGGGCAGAGTGCGTTGCGGGTGGCAATCGGTTCGCGGCAAGAGAGGCAGACGGGCGCCATGATCAGATCGATCGGCCGTCCCGTAACGAGGCCGATCAGCGACTGGCCCGAGGTCTGATCATTGGTTTCAATGTCGGTTGCGGCTGCCCGCTTTTGCAACATCTTGGGACCTTGGCGGTATTGCATGTTAGGCTTTAAGCCTATCGTACCTTTACGGACGATCCAGCAAATGACTGCAGACCCTGCAAAACCGTTCGACCGAGATCTGTTGAAGCGCCGCCGCAACCGGATCGCCGCCGGTGCCAGCGATCGCGACTTTTTGTTACAGCGGGTGAGCGAGGACATCACTGAACGGGTGCAGATCGTTCAGCGCGAATTTCCGAAAGCACTCAATCTTGGTGCACACCATGGTGTGTTGAGCCGATCGCTGCGCAGCCTTGCGAACGTCGGGCTGGTCGTGGATGCGGAACATTCTAACGGATTATTGGCGCATTGCGATGGCCCATGCGTGCTGTGTGACGAGGAGGCTTTGGCGTTCGGGGATGGCGATTTTGATCTGATCGCCTCGGGGCTTTCGCTGCAGTTCGTCAATGATCTTCCCGGGACTCTGGTGCAGATCAGGCGAGCGCTGAAGTCAGATGGGCTGTTGCTTGCGGCACTCGCTGGCGGAGAGACACTAAAAGAACTGCGGCAGGCATGGTTCCTCGCGGAAGAGGAAGTCATTGGCGGTGTGTCACCACGGGTGGCGCCGTTCATTGATGTGCGAGCGCTCGGCGCTTTATCTCAAAGGGCCGGTTTCGCGTTGCCGGTGGTGGATTCGGATATCGTTACGGTGACCTACAAGACGCCAATTGCCTTGATGGAGGAGCTCCGCGCGATGGGGGCGACCAATATGCTCGCGGCGCGGCGGCGTGTACCGGTTACACGCGGTCTGCTAACGAGGGTTTGCGAAATTTATAAGGAGTTGTTCGCAACTGACGATGGTCTTGTGCCTGCGACTTTCGAAATCCTTACACTGACGGCATGGGTGCCGCATGAGGACCAGCCGCAACCGCTAAAGCCCGGTAGCGCTCAGATAAGCCTGACAAAGGTCTTAGGCAAGAATTGGGATTCTTAATAGTCCGATGACAAACCAACCACAACCTTCACGAGTGACCCATGCGCAACTTAAAAGGCTTCTAAAGTCACTAAGACCGGTCAGAACCGTTTACCAATGGCTTAGAGCTGAGGGCCCTAGTCCAAATGGATGAAGCAATCGTCATACAGTTTTAGTATAAAGCAAATAGCGCTGAGTGCAGCTCCGGTTAGTGCAGGCGGGCAAACATTGAGACCGAGCGCGCTCGTAATATGCGGGCCGAGCTTGCTTTATCTCATCACGTAACAAATGTTGGGCCGTCTGCATTCAGCGCTGAAGTCTGGTAGTTACGTTGATAATTGGATCTTCGGACTATCGCTACTTGCGGAAGCATTGTGCGCGATTTGATCGAGCTCAGTGCGCAGTGCTTCCGCTAATAGTGGCACTCAACCGTTGGCTGAGTAACTGATCTGGATCAGCCAAGAAGATCTCGAAGGAATGGGATCATTGGTGCATCGGCCGGCGGCATCGGATAGCGGCTGAGACGGCTAGCGCGAACCCAAGCAATTTCCGGGTGCTCGATGGGTTTCATCTCGCCCTCCCACTTGCGGCACAAGAATAGTGGCATAAGCAAGTGGAAGTGCTCGTAGATATGGCTGGCGAATGTAAACGGGCTCAGGCAGCTTTCGCAGACCGTGATATCGAGTTCTTCCTTTAGCTCCCGTACGAGCGCGGCCTCCGGTGATTTGTCTGGCTCGAGCTTTCCGCCTGGAAACTCCCATAGACCGGCAAGCGATTTTCCATCAGGACGCTTGCAGATGAGGACGCGACCGTCTGAATCGACCAGCGCGGCCGAAACGACAAGAGTGATAGGTAAGGCTTTCTGCTTACCGGCCGTGTTTTCGGATATCTTCGTCGCCTGATGGCTCATGGGATTCTCCGCGCCAGGTAGACCGTTTCGCGAAGTCCTGTCAGACCGCGTTTTCTGAGTGCGGCGTTGTCGTCGATGACTTCATCGCTTGCCATGATCTTTAGAGCGTAATGGTCGCCAAGGAGCTCTCGCACCCGGACCTCTGGTATTGAAAACGGTGGTCCCTTCATTTCAGTTGGATCGTAGGCGAGAGAAACGATCAATGCCGGTGTATCGGGCAGCTTTGTTTTCAGCCAATCGGCGTACTGAGACTGTAAGGGGGGCGGCAACGCTACCAGGCTGGCCCGATCGTAAACGGCCGAGACCGATGCCATGCGTTGATCGGGCAGTGCAAAGAGATCGCCGCACCAGATTTCATACGGTCCTGCGGATTTAACGATGAATCCATCCTGTTGCCGCTGAACGGGCTTCAGTTGCTGGCTTTCCATGAAGGCATCAATCGCCAGTTCACTGAGCTCGACGCCGACGACTTGATACCCTCTGCGCGCAAGCCATTCCATATCGCGACTCTTGCCACACAAGGGAACGAACACGGTTGTTGGTGGCTTAACTTCGAGCTTTTCCCAATGGGCTTCCAGCGCTGGATTAAAGGCGTCCCGATGAAAGCCGATTTCACCGTTTTGCCAGCGCTCAAGCCAGAACGAGGTTTCCATGGATACGCCTTGGTTACATGCCGTGGTCAAATGCCGGCTTACATCGCGAAGGTCAGTGCGCAAAGGTCACTGGCCGACCTGATTTCCATCGGGGTTAGCTGCGATAGTCCGCATTGATTGAAATGTAGCGGTGAGTGAGGTCGCAGGTCCAGACGTGGTCTTTGCCCGTGCCGACGCCGACGTCGACGTAGATGTGGATTTCGGCAGCCTTCATGTACGCCGCTGCGGCCGCCTCGTCGTAGTTGGAGGCACGTTCTCCTTGCCGGGCGACGAGGTGTTCTCCAAAGCGGATCTCTATATTGTCGCGCTCAACGGCCTCGCCAGACTTTCCAATGGCCATGATGACACGCCCCCAGTTTGGGTCCTCTCCCGCGATCGCAGTTTTGACCAGCGGTGAGTTCGCGATGGCAAACGCGATGCGGCGTGCGGCTTGAACCGATTCAGCGCCCGATACACTGACTTTTACAAACTTTGTCAGCCCCTCGCCGTCTTTCACGATCTGCTGGGCAAGTTCGAGCATGTTGGTACCGAGAGCCTTTGAAAAATCGGCGAATTCCGGCTGCTCGGCCGACGTGATCGGCGCCATGCCGCGCTCTGTCGCCTTGCCGGTTGCAAAGACTATGACGGTATCGCTGGTTGAGGTGTCGCTATCGACAGTGATGCGGTTGTAGGTTTCTTGTGCGTGGCCGAGCACGGCCCGTCGAAGCAGTGCATGGTCGATGTTCGCGTCGGTGAAGTGAAAGGCGAGCATCGTGGCCATGTCAGGTGCAATCATGCCGGAGCCCTTGGCGATCCCGGCTATGGGGAAGCTGGGGATGCCGTCCGCGGCCAGCTTGGGGTAGGTGTCGGTGGTCATGATCGCCTCGGCGGCGGCTTGCCAAGCCGTGGCGGTGGCGTCCTTTGCGAGGATTTCGAGAAGGTGTGCGAATTTACCGGTTTCGAGTGGCTCGCCAATGACCCCGGTGGACGCGATGAAGACCTCCTCTGGCTCGCAGCCGACGGCTTTTGCGGCGGCTTCAGCAGTTAGCCGGACAGCGTCCACGCCACGTTTCCCGGTAAAAGCGTTGGCGTTGCCGGAATTGACCACTAGAGCGCGGGCTCGGCCGTGCTTTAACTGCTCCGCGCACCAGTCGACGGCGGCCGAACGCGTTTTTGATTGCGTCAACACGCCCGCAGCCACTGTGCCCGGCTCAAAGACGGCGAGCAACAGATCCCGCCGTCCTTGGTACTTGATGCCCGCCTCGGTGGCCGCAAGGCGTATGCCGGGTATCACCGGCATATCGGGCAGATTGCGTGGTGCAAATGGCGAGACGGGGCCGTTCATTCCCATCTTCCGTTCGTTGCGAAGTGCTAATTCTTTTCTTCAGTGGCCGGTTGTGCAGCAGGCCTGGCGTCGGCGGGCTTGGCGCCTTGCTTGGCCTCCTGCATCTTTTTGAGCTGTTCGATTAACTGCTGTTGTTGGACGCCTGCACGCTTCTTTTCTTCCGCGACCTGCTTTCGAATGCCGGCGTCGAGGTACTCGATCTTAGCGCTATCACGGAGCTGTTTGGCGACCGCCTGAGCCTTCTTGTGGATCATACCGTTGAGAATGCGGTCTTTGACCTCATCAAACTTTGGAAGCGGTTTTTTGCGCTTTTCTTCGACCAGGATTAGATGCCAGCCGAACCGGCTCTGGACAGGATCGGAGACCTCATTGGGCTTGATTGTAAAGGCGGCTTCCTCGAATTGCGGTACCATCTGACCGCGGGAGAAAAAGCCGAGCAGGCCACCGTTGGCCTTTGTGCCGGGGTCCTTCGAGTGCTCTTTGGCCAATTCCGCGAAGTCGGTCCCGCGGTTGATCTTTTCCTTTATGTCGCGGGCTTCTTCCTCGGTTCCAACCAGAATGTGGCGGGCTTTGACTTCCTCCTCGGGCTTCATGCCTTTGACGCGGTCCTCGAAGAAGGTTTTCGCGGCGGCTTCGCCCACGGAAGATTTGACCTTGTTTTCAAAGTAGGTTTCCCGCTTCGCACGACGTTTGAAGTAAGCCAAGTTGCGGTCAAGGTTCGGGGCTTTAGCCTTTTCGAGATCGAGGGCGTCGGCCATGAGCTGGGTTTCGATCACGTATTCGACGAGGACGCGGCGGCGGGTGGCTGCATCCAGGTTGCCTAGATCGGTGCCGATTTCAGCTTCCGCCAGGGCGACATCCTGTTCAGTGATCTCATGACCGTTCACCTTGGCGATGACCGTGTTTTCTGTGGTTTGTGCGAAGGCTGGCGCGAAGGCGCTCAATCCCAAGGTTGCAGCCAACGCTAGGGCGGCGATCGGGCTCGATTTAGGGCTCATATGTCTCAACTCGGTTGCCTTTAGACTGAAGATCAAGGCCACCCGCTGGATTACCATTGTGCGAATGCAAGAGGTACTGGGCGCCCGATACGCCCGCGTTTAGACCAGAGCTGCCGTGACCTGCCAAGTGAAGATTTGGACAGGCAGCTGGCGGTATCGGGTGGGCTGCCGACGTTGGGACGCGTTGACAATCCTTACCAGCGTTCCTTATTGCTGTGCAGCTGCGGTGCCGCAAGGTGTTGCTGCCGTTCTTGTCGTGTCCTGCGTTCTCTACCCGTTCCCATTGAGGGTCACATTCGATCTGATAGATGTACAAAAGACATCTGAACGCTGCGCCAGGAATGGCGACGAATTGGGCCAACCGGACAGACAAGCTCGATTTACGGCTATACGGGGCCTGTTTCACGCATCACGAGGACATTGATGCTTTCTCTCGGCACGATCGCTTCTAAAATATTTGGTTCTTCCAACGAGCGCTTGGTGCGCAAGTTTCGCCCTAAGGTGGAGGCGATTAATGCGCTCGAAGGTGAGCTTGAAGCTCTGAGCGACGATGAGTTGCGCAGTCGCACTGAAATGTTCCGCCAGCAACTGCAGGAGGGCACTAAGCTCGATGACCTGCTCGTCCCGGCTTTTGCAACGGTGCGCGAAGCGGCCAAGCGGACGTTGGGTCAACGCCACTTCGATGTGCAGCTGATCGGCGGCATGGTGCTGAATAACGGCGATATCGCCGAGATGAAGACCGGTGAAGGCAAGACCCTTGTGGCGACGCTACCGGTCTACCTCAATGCACTGACGCAACGTGGCGTGCACGTGGTGACGGTGAACGACTACCTGGCCAAACGCGACGCGGAGTGGATGGGGCAGGTCTACACGTTTCTGGGATTGACCATTGGCTGCATCGTGCATGACCTCGATGACGACCAACGCAAGGCGCAATATGCCTGCGATGTAACGTATGCGACCAACAACGAACTCGGCTTCGACTACCTTCGCGACAACATGAAGATGAGCGCGGAGGAGATGGTGCAACGCGGCCATGCCTACGCCATTGTGGACGAAGTCAATTCGATCCTGGTCGACGAAGCGCGCACGCCGCTGATTATCTCCGGGCCAATCGAAGATAAGGCGGAGCTCTACGTCGCGGTCGACAAGTTCATTCCGAAACTCAAGCCCGAACACTATGAGATTGATGAAAAGCAGCGGCAGGTCGCGCTGAGCGACGAGGGGAACGAGTTCCTCGAAGTGCTGCTTGACGAAGCTGGTCTGCTTAAGGGTACGACGTTATACGATGTTGAGAATGTTACCATCGTGCATCACGTAAACCAGGCGTTGCGCGCGCATAAGCTGTTTCAGCGCGACAAGGACTACATCGTCAAAGGTAGCGATGTCGTCATCATCGACGAATTCACAGGCCGCATGATGCCTGGCCGGCGCTACTCGGAGGGGCTGCACCAAGCCCTCGAAGCGAAGGAAGGCGCTGATATCCAGCCAGAGAACCAGACGCTCGCCTCCATTACATTCCAGAACTATTTCCGGCTTTACGGCAAACTCTCGGGAATGACGGGGACGGCGGCCACGGAAGCGGCTGAGTTCATGGACATCTACGGGCTCGATGTTATCGAGATCCCGACCAACGTGTCGATTGGGCGTGTCGATGAAGACGATGAGGTCTACCGCACCCAAGATGAGAAGTACCGCGCCATCATCATGGAGCTGTCCGATGCGGTGCGCCGCGGGCAGCCGGTTCTCGTCGGTACGGCATCCATCGAAAAGTCGGAATACCTTTCGGAACTCTTGAAAGACAAGAAGCACGTCCACGAGCTCGGCAAGAAGATCCTGACGCAAGCGGAGGCGTTCAAGTCCGAGAAGGAAGCCGAGTACAAGGCCCATCTTGAGGACGTTGGTCAGCATCTCATCGAGCTTGCCCAGAAAGCCAAGTCGGGCGAGGTGCTCATTCCGCACCAGGTCCTGAACGCGCGCTACCATGAGCAAGAAGCCAATATCATCGCCCAGGCCGGGGTGCCCAGTGCGGTGACCATTGCCACCAACATGGCTGGCCGCGGCACCGACATTCAGCTCGGGGGTAATGCGGAATTCCAGCTACGCGACTGGGCCGAGGAAGAAGAACGAGCCGGCCGCGAGCCGTCAGAAAAAGACATCAAAAAGAAGAAGGACGAGATCGAGACCGATGTCACCGAAAAGAAGCGGCGGGCGTTGGATGCTGGAGGTCTGTACGTGGTCGCGACAGAGCGACACGAAAGCCGGCGTATCGATAATCAGCTGCGTGGCCGGTCGGGGCGTCAGGGTGATCCTGGCCGCTCGAAGTTCTACCTGGCCCTTGACGATGACCTGATGCGCATCTTCGGCTCCGACAAGATGGAAGGTATCCTCAAGAAACTCGGCATGCAGGAAGGCGAGGCGATTACGCACCGCTGGATGAACAAGTCGCTTGAGATGGCGCAAAAGAAGGTCGAAGCGCGCAACTACGATGCGCGGAAGTACGTCCTCAAATACGACGACGTGATGAACGATCAGCGCAAGGTCATCTTCGAGCAACGCCTGGAGATCATGGGCAGCGAAGATGTCTCGGAAACCGTCGAGGATCTGCGCCATCAGGTTGTCGGCGAATTGGTCACCAAGCACATTCCTGAGAAGGCCTATGCGGAACAATGGGACACGGCAGGGCTCTCCGAGGCCATGCAACAGCTCTTCGGGCTTGAGCTTCCCATCGGTGAATGGGCCGAGGAAGAGGGCATCGCGGACGAAGAGATCGAAGAGCGCCTTATCAAGGCGGTCAACGAGCGGGCGGCAAAGAAGGCCGTGGAAATTGGGCCGGAACTGTTCCGCCAGATCGAAAAAATGGTTCTGCTGCAGACGCTCGATCACCTATGGCGCGAACATCTCGTCATGCTGGAGCATTTGCGTCAGGTGATTGGGTTCCGTGCCTACGGTCAGCGCGATCCGCTCAATGAGTACAAGACCGAAGCGTTCGTATTGTTCGAAGCGTTGCTGGCCCGGCTCAGAGAGATGGTAACTGGGCAGCTGATGCATATCGAGTTGGCCCCGGAGGAGGAAGAAGAGTTCCTGCAGCCGGCCGAATTGCCGCCGATGGAAGCCCATCATATTGATGCGACGACCGGGCTCGACGAGTTCGAATTCGCGGATGCGTCTGTCGACGGAATCGCGCGTTATGACGACGGCCAAGAGGCGCGGCGAACTCCGGTGCAAACTCGAAAAAGTGCCGCTCAAGTCGACCCGAATAATCCGGCGACCTGGGGTAAAGTTTCACGAAACGCCTTGTGCCCCTGCGGTTCAGGCAAAAAATACAAGCATTGCCACGGCAGCCAAGGCTGAGGTTTGGTTTTTACTGTCTTGGCGGTTTGCCAAGGTTTAGAAGTCTTTTAGACGTGCCGCCGAAGAATGGCGTAGTGGAACCCGACGACGGGAGGTCGACCGGCGTTTGCGTATACTGGGGCTTGTTTCCGCGACCCATGACAGTGGGCTGGCAATTCTCGAGGATGGCAAACCAACGCTGGTCCTCGAGGAGGAAAGACTCAATCGGGAAAAGCGCACCAAGGCCTTTCCGAGACATTGCGTGATCGAAACGTTTGGGCCGCGCGCGGCTGGGCTCACCGACATAGATTTGATCACGACTCCGTGGGACCAAAACAAGCTTCGCGCAAATTTCGGCCGGGTGTTACTCGCCGGTTTACCCTTCAGCCTGAATCTGCTGCGCGAAGAGGCGCACTCCCCACAGCGCAATGAGATCGTTCGCCTCAATGCGGTGTTGCGTCGGAGACTAGGACGCATACTCGAAGGCAAGTTCGATGTGCCGGAGATCGTGCAGGTCGGACATCACGATGCACACGCGGCGGTTTTTTTCGTCTCGCCATTCGAAGAGGCCAATATTCTGGTCATGGACGGATTCGGGGATGATGCTTCGACGAGCATTTATACCGGCCGTGGCAACCGTCTCGAGCGGCATTGGAGCGAGGGGATCCTCGAATTCGCTGGGTCTCGTTTACACGTTCGTCACGAGGTATCTCGGCTTCAAAGGATTTTCGGACGAAGGCAAAGTGATGGCGCTGGCTGCCTGTGGCGATGACAGCTACGTGCAGCGGTTTCGGGACATTATCGGGCTGTTGGGGGATGGGCGCTACGCGGTCAACATGTCGTATTTCAACTACGGCAAGTACGGTGAGCTGAAGCCGCTAGCGGCAAAATTCTATGAAACTTTTGGTCCGCCGCGGCTGCCGGGAAACCTGTTGGAGGATCGACATCTTGCGATCGCTCACGCGGTGCAAACGGTGACCGAGGAAGTCGTTTTGCACATCGTGCGCGCGATGATGGTGCAGCAGCCTTCGGACAATCTCGTATTGGCGGGCGGGGTGGCTTTGAACTGCGTCGTAAATGCAAAGATCCTGCAAAAAACCGATGTTAAGGAAGTCTGGGTGCCGCCGTGTGCTTCCGATACCGGGGCCCCTATGGGAAGCGCGCTTTGGCATTGGCATCAGACGTTAGGGAAGCCGAGGGGCTTCGAGTTGGCGCATGCCTATTATGGCCTAGAGTACTCCGACGAACAGATTTCTGAGGCGTTGGAAGAGGCGGGATTGACGTCGGAAACGTTGGGGGAAGTGGAATTGATCGAAAGGGTTGCGCGGGACCTGGCTGAAGGAAAAATCGTTGGCTGGTTTCAGGGGCGATTTGAAATGGGGCCGCGGGCATTGGGCAACCGTTCGATTCTTGCTGACCCGCGTAATCCCAACATGCGCGAGGTGCTCAACGCGAAGATTAAGCACCGGGAAGCGTTTCGGCCCTTCGCGCCCGCTGTGCTGGAAGAGCGGGCAGCCGAATACTTCAAGATTTCGCAGCCCGATCCTTTCATGACGCTTGCACCCAAGGTGCGCCGGTCCAAGCGATCGGAGATTCCTGCAGCTGTGCATTTCGATGGAACGGGGCGTTTCCAAACTGTGTCTCGCGCGACCAACCGACGCTACTACGACCTTATCGCCGAGTTCTGCCGGCTGACCGGTGTGCCGGTCTTGCTCAACACCAGCTTCAACCGGCAGGAGCCGATCGTCTCGCGTCCGAGCGAGGCGGTGTCGTGCTATCTGAGAACGGGTATGGATGTGCTGGCGATCGGCGATCGTTACGTTACGGATCGTAACTCCAAGTCGCGTGCCTGGGCTGAACGTACGTTCGTGCAAGGGCCTATTTGACCATACGATGTGTTGCCATCACAGCCGGCTTTTGAGCGGATTTTAGCGGCGTTTGGCGGCACGACGGCGGCGGCGGAGTTCCTTTTGCCGTTTCTTGGCGTAGGTCTTGACGATACGTCTGCGTTTCAGAGCAAGGAACCGCCGGCAGCTGGTGCGGCGGAGGTTGCAATTGACGGTTACGCGTGGGCGTTGACGGACGCCACGGCCTTTTTTACCGACGGTGACGTAACTAGAGGCGCGCGCTTTTGCTTCCTTGCGGCGGTGAAGGATCTCTTCGGGCGGCGTTGTCAGCAGTGCCAACAGTTTCTTTTCCGCGTCGGAGAGCGTTCGCCACCGGGAGGGGTGGTTCACAATGCTTTGCAATACCTGTTCGGCTTGAAGAATTTGCGCGGTTTCCCCGCACACGTCTAAAGGGCGCGCTGACTGCCCCACCTCCCCGGGGCCTACGTCGCTGACTTGGTAGGACCCTTTGCACACGCTTATTCGGGGGGGTCTCTTGGTGCGCTCAAAGGAGTCGTAGCCGGCTTTGAGATTTCTCCAAAAACCAAGCCATTCGGCCTGTTTGTGCTGATTGAGTTTGGTTTCCGTCATGCGGAACGGGAAGACATGGACCGGGAGATGATCCTGCCCGGCCCATAGTGCCGCCCTGACCAGGCCGAAGACTTCGGTAATGACTGGGTTAGTCATGGCGTAACAACCCACCGACGAACAACCGCCGTGGATCAGGATATAGGATCCTGTGCGCAGGAGCGAGCGGTCGAAGGCGTTCGGGAAGCCAATATTAAGCGAGTGACGCCAGCGTCCCGAATAGTGAAGTTGCCGTTTGGTGATGGTGTAGAAGCCTTCCGGGCTCTGCTTGTCACCTTCGGCAAGCTTGGGTCCGAGTGAGCCTGACCAATGGCAGATCGGGTAGTTGGCGAACTTGATGTAGCGATCGCCCTTTAGCATCCAGAGTTCGAGCTGGGATTCCTCTTTGAAGATGCGCAGCATGACCGGTGTGCCGCGCTTCAGTTCAAGCTTTGCGAGGCGGGCGTCCAGTGCGTCGACTTCGGGCGTGCCTGCGAGTGGGACACCGCGTGCGATCAGCCGTTGACGTTCGATACGGTCAGGGGCGGCATCTTTCAGCTCAATCGTGACTGCGAGTGCCGATGCCGGTGGGTAGCAGGCCGCGATCAAGGTCACGGCGAGCGCTGCCAACAAAAAGCTATATGGGATTACAGCGCGTCTCGGCTTCGTACGACCAACGGCCGCAAGGGATTTGCCCTGGATATGCAATGCTTCCTACCCGTTTAGCCGATAGAACCACTTGTAACCGACATGCTGAATGTGAAGGTCATTCAATAAACGTTGCGTTTGGAACGTGTTCGACAAGTAATTCACGCGCGACGGTCAATTACAACAATTGCATACATTAGCAGATTGAGCAGCCTGCGGAAGCAGGTGGGCGACGTTTATGCTTAAAAGGGCGTGAACGCGATAAGGCGCCAGAGGAGCAAAGCAGCTACAACTCAAGCCGCATCTTGCTGGTGGCCCCGTCTTTGGCTCGCCGTCAATTGGCTGCGACGGAGTTCTGACTAGAGCAGCTGCGGCCGAGGGGCCGCGTTCCCGTGCTGCCGACAGCGCCAGGTGCGGCGGTGTAACGCCTTCCGCAGACATCCACCTTGGGTGGGGTCCGGGTTTCCTCGAACAGGTCGTGGGCGACCTTCAGCTCCTTCCAGAAGGGCTCCCAGCGGTGGCCAGTTTTCTCATGCAGGTTCGCCTGCGTCATGCGGAATGGGAAGACTTGAACCTGGAAGCGATTTTGACCACCGTTTAGAGATGCCGTGATGAGCTGCCAGATTTCATCGACAACTTTGTTGGTCATGGCGTAACAGCCGATCGAGGAGCAGCCGCCGTGGACCATGAGATAGCTGCCCGTTCGGCCGTGGATGCGGTCGTAGGTGTTTGGGAAACCGAGGTTGAAGGAGCGGTGCCAGCGGCTGCCCGGATTGAGTTGGCTGGTGCTGACCGTGTAGATGCCCTCGGGGGCCTGGCGATCGCCCTGCTTGAGCTTCGGGCCTAGGCGGCCAGAAAAGCGGCAGATGGGATAGCTAGCAAAAAGCTCAAAACGGTCCTGGCCTTGTAACCAGACCTCAAGCAGAAACTCGCGCTTGAAGACGCGAATGAAGACCGGGGCGCCCTGCTTAAGGTTGGCCTTATTCAGGCGGGTGGCGAGATCGCCTTGCGGTGTTCCGGGCAATGTCCATTCCATGCTCCAGTAGGCAAGCCGCCACGCACGCTGGAAGGCGATCATTGTGTTGTCGTTATCGGACACGAGGCCACTGATGCGCCTGCCAACGAGATTGTCGAGCCGCGCTTCCAAAAAGGCAGCGGAGCTCACCAACAAAAGCGCGGCGGTCATCAAGTAGAGGGTTTTGAAGAAGCCAATGACGGGCGATTTCCAGTCCCGGTCTGCCATATCGTTTGCCGCGCTCCGAATCTTTTTCAGGCAAGACCCATTCGAACCTGAGAAGTCGTCAGGTTTTGGGCGGAGCATATTCGCGGATATGGCCGTCCGTCTGGTGTTAATCGGGCAAACTTAGTTGAACCCGAGGGCGCTCAAAGGATTTGAGGAGGCTGACGACTGATTGGCGGTGCTTTGTTTAAAGCCCAATCCGTAAGGTACGAGCATCGGGCCACCATTGCGCGCAACAGTCCGCATTTTGGGGCCGGCCGCCTTGATTTCGTTGAAGGCGATCTGCTCTTCAAACGGTTGCGGGACGAAAGGTTCGATACTCGGCCTTCTGAAGTACGGGCAACGTCCTTCAGGATTGAGGCGCTGGGCCGCTGGCCAGGCAACATTGACCACGTAGCGGCGTTCGCAGACGGCAACGTTGGGTGGAATGCGGTGTGCTTCGAAGTGGTCGTGGCCGTACTTCAAGGTGCGCCAGAAGTTATACCATTTGTGCTTCTTGTGACGCTTCATATTGGCGTCGGTCATGCGGAATGGGTAAGCGTGAACCTCGAAACGCTCCTGGCCGCCGCTGAAGGCTTCGCGAGCCAGAGCGTAAATCTCTTCGATCAATGCGTCGGTCATGGCGTAGCACCCTGCCGAACGGCATTTGCCGTGGACCATCAAGAAGTTACCGGTACGGCTGTGGGCTTTGTCGTAGGTGTTCGGGTAGCCGAGATTGAAGGCGACGTGAAAGCTCGAATTCGGGTTCATCTGACGCTTGGAAACCGAGTAGAATCCTTCGGGCGCCTGTTTGTCGCCTTGCTTTAGCTTGGGGCCGAGTTCGCCCGACCAGTTACAGATCGGATAGGTCTTGTAGTGGTAGAAGCGGCCGTCATCGCGCGCCTTCCAGACCTCAAGCTCCGACTCTTCCTTGAAAATCCGGACGAAAATCGGGGCGCCGGATTGCATGCCTTTGCGCCCGAGAAGCATGAGCGCTTCTTTCGACAATGGCTGTTCTGATGGAGATAGTTGTGGCGCGCCAGCGCATGCCGCCAGCAATACTGCTGAAGCGACAGCAAGCGCGATTGCACGCAAGCCTGTTAGGCCCCTGTGTCCCGATTGGACCAAACTCATAACGTAGTGCCCCTTACGATCGCCAATTATTCTCGAACGGACGTCGTTAACAACAGGTTAACACAATCAAATCGGATTGCGATACCCCGTCACGTGGTCGTTATCTATGAGTCGATGCTGTCAGGCAAATGCGGCATTGTCGCGGCACAAATGTTGAGTCGATTTGCTCCAAGACTTTGAAACAAATAAGTAAAAAGGGTGGCGACGCGGCCTGCCGCAAGCCTTATATGCAGACGAGCAGGTAGTCTGCAGGCTCTCCAAATCGCGTTACAGATTGCGGCCCATTTGCAGGAAGCGGTCCTGGCGGTGGCGGCGAATTTGGTCAGAGGGCATTTTTTCAAATTCGGCCAATGCCAACGCGATTGCCGTGCCGAGCGCGTCGATGGTGCTCTTGGGATCGCGGTGAGCGCCGCCAATCGGTTCAGACACGATGCCGTCGATCACGCCGAGCTCTTCCAGATCCTGTGCGGTGATCTTCATTGCGGTGGCCGCTTCTTCCTTTTTCTCGGAATCGCGCCAGATGATGGACGCCGCGCCTTCCGGCGAAATCACGGAATAGATGGCGTGCTCCAGCATCAGGATGCGGTTGGCGGTGGCGATTGCGACGGCGCCGCCGGATCCGCCTTCACCGATAACAATTGAGACGATCGGCACACCGAGGCGTAGGCAGCAATCTGTGGAACGGGCGATAGCTTCAGCCTGGCCGCGTTCTTCGGCTTCGATACCTGGATAGGCGCCGGCGGTATCGACCAGAGTGATGACCGGAAGGCTAAAGCGGTCGGCCATCTCCATCAGCCGCACGGCTTTGCGGTAACCCTCTGGCATGGCCATGCCGAAGTTGTGCTTGAGGCGGCCTTCGGTGTCGGAACCCTTTTCATGTCCGATGATCATGACCGGACGGCCGCGAAACGTCGCTGGTCCGCCGACCATAGCTTCGTCGTCGGCGAAGTAGCGGTCGCCAGCCAGCGGCGTGAAATCCTTGAATAGCCGGGCGATATAGTCGACGCAGTGCGGCCGCTCGGGATGGCGGGCCACCTGTGTTTTCTGCCAAGGGGTCAGTTTGGAATAGGTCTCCGACAGAGCGGAGCGGGCCTTTTCCTCCAGCTTCTTGATCTCATCCGACAGGGACTTTTCGGTGTCTTCGTCGATCAGCGCACGCATTTCGTTGACCTTGCTCTCGAGTTCGGCGATCGGCTTTTCGAAATCGAGGTAGGTGCGCAGTTGCGTTGTGCATTCGTTGGAAATTTCGTCGGTGTTCGCCATATGGGCAGGCCTTGTCCGAGAAGCGTGGGGTTGTCGCCTGTATTGAAGAGTTATCAAGTCGTTAGAGCGAGCAGGCGGGCCCAAGTCAAGGGGACTTGCGGGCGCAGTGGAGGTTGGGCCGCCCATCCGCGGTTTACTGGCCTGGAGGAGCGGCACAAACTGAATACAGGCATGTAATATAGCCTGTGGCAGGTTGCTTAAGGATGTCGAGGTAGCATTTTTAGCAGCGCCGCTCAGCAAGGCGACAGCCTTGCGAAAGGTGCAGTTCTAGCGGAAGAAAGCGCATGCGCACTGTTTTACTGCTAGTCGCCGGCTGGACCTCCATCGCCATGGGGGTGCTTCTTTTGCCGCTTCCAACTCCACTTGGGCTGCCTTTGTTCCTTGTCGGGGCCGGGCTTTTGTTGATGGTAAGCCCGGCTTTGAGGGCGTGGTTCAAGCAGTGGCGTCGCGGGCATCGACCGGCGAGCGATACACTCCTGCGATTTGAGCGCTTATTGCCAAAGTGGCTCCGCGACACGCTGGATAAAACCCATCCCTAAGCGAGCACAGAGCTTACAGAACGGCATCTGAGGTGAGGCAGGGTTCGACGGCCTATCTGGTTCGAAATCTGGCTTTGGCGGGGAATTGTTCGGGCGTTGTTTGGAGTTGGTTCGGTGCTCCGTGAGCCGTTTCGGCAAATGAGGTCCGACCTTGGTTGTTCGAGTCTGTAGACTGTCGTCGCGCAGGCTTAGTCTTTTTTCCCAGTCGCCAGCGGGTGATGTTGTTCGATGAGTTTCTTTAGGCGCTCCTGGAGAACGTGGGTGTAGATCTCGGTGGTCGAGATATCCGCGTGGCCCAGCAGCTGCTGCACGACGCGCAAGTCCGCACCGCGGTCGAGGAGGTGGCTGGCGAAGGCGTGGCGAAGCACGTGAGGGCTGACGCGCTCCGGGTCGATGGTGGCCTCTTCAGCAAGCTCTTTGAGGTCTTGGCCGAAGCGCTGGCGGGTCAAGTGACCCTGCGCGCTTTTGGAGGGGAAGAGCCAGCGGGTGGCAACGGTCGGACTGAGGCTGTCGCCAGGTGCTGCGCCAAGCTGGAGATAACTCTGCAATGCGGAGCGGGCGTTGGAAGAGAGCGGGACTATGCGTTCCCGGCCGCCCTTGCCTTTCACCGTTAGGACCTGGCCGTCGCCGGTCAAGACATCGCGTGGAAGCGAGACTAACTCGGACACTCGCAGCCCCGTTGCATAAAGAACTTCCAGGAGGCAGTAGAGCCGTACCGAACGGTAACGCTCGGCCCCGACTGCCTGATCAGCGCGGCGAGAGGCAGATTTTATAAGCCGGTCAACTTCAGCGATCGACAATGTTTTGGGGAGCGAGCGGGCCTTTTTGGGACCCGAGAAACCATGCGTTGGATCCTCTTGGATGATCTTCTCGGCGATTAGGAAGCGGTAAAGCTGGCGCAACGCGGAGAGTTTACGGGCGCGAGACGCGGGCGCCAATCCATCCTCGGCAAGGGATTTTAGATAACGAGCGATGGTGTCGGGGCAGGCGGTGGAGAGGGTGTCGCCTTTTTGGCCGAAAACATGGCTGGCATGCTCCAGATCACGACGGTAGGCGGCCAACGTGTTCTCGGCGGCGCCGCGCTCGGCGGCGAGCATGTCGAGGAAGAGCTCGATGGCGTGGTTGTTTGAAATGCCGCTGCGGGAATCAGACATGCTGGGCCCTCAAGGTATGCCGGAAACGCTACGCAACGGGACGATCAGATCTTCCTGTCAGCCTTTTGGCGCGCGGGGCCAGGCTGGGAACAATGCTTCTAGGCTCAATAGGCGGGCTTCTTTTTCAAGGCCGACGAGCTTAAGGGCCCTGATCGAGTCGCCAAGTGCAATCATGTGAGCGCCTCTTGGCCCGTTGCCTCCCATAGCGTTGAGGACCAGCAGAATGGTGTGGGTCGTATCGCGGGACTTGGAGGCTTTCTGCAACTCGGAAAGCAATCCGGTTGCGGGCAGGTGCCCGGAGGTGGGTTGCGGGGTGCGGCTCGCAGCTTCCCAAAGTGGGATTGGGACATGGTAGGCGAGCGCATCAAGGACGGTCGCGAGACGGTGCAGATCGTCAGGGAGAAAGTCTCCGCGTAATGCCATCTGTTCCAGCGACTGGAGGCTTTGGCCGCGGCTGGTCTGACGTTGCCAATCGGCGATATCAATGAGTGCAGCCCAGTGTGCCAGCGCCCGAGGGCCTCGGGGATCGGCACTCTCGGCGAGTTGCAACCATTCGCGGGCTTGCCGATGGCGGCCTGAAATGAGCAGGACTTCTATTGCTGTCTCGGCAAACCAACCAATCTCCGGGACAGGCCGGAGGCTCTCGACGGGCTTTGCCATGAGCTCGAGGGCGGTCTGATAACTGCTGGATTTGCGGTTCGCGTCGAGAAAGGAGCGGATCAGCCGAACTTTGCGCAGCGGAGTTTGCTGTCGGATGGCGGCAACGTACATTTCGGCGCGGCGCTCTGAGGGGCTAGCGGTCTTGGCATCGCGTCCGGAGCGCATTTGTTCAATATCGGCTCCACCCGTTGCACCGCGATAGGCTTTTGCCAGCGCATCAACGGATATGACGGCGTCGTTGGCGGCTCTTTCGGTGACTTGAATTCGGGCGGATGCTGGCAGCTTGTTGTCCTGTGACATCGCGGCGAGTAGCGCCGTATCGGCTTTTGCCGAGATCAGTTGTTCCGGTTCCGCACCGGCTTTCTGCAGTAGACGATAACTGATCGGCGACAGCTTGGTGGTGGATGAAATACGCGGTTGGGAACTGTGTGCCACGGCTTCGAGTGCGGCTAAACTGGCGGGATCAAAGCCTGACTGTTCGCGAGCGACATCGGCGGCGAGTGTCGCGGCAGCGCTGTTGCCGGTAAGAGCTCCGCAATAACCCGATATCAATATTGCGGTGTGCTTGTCTTCTTTTGGAAGCGCGTTTGCCTGGGCGATAATATCGCGGGCGTCATTGCAGGCGTTTTCGCTGTTGTTCAATGCGACCTGCGCGTGAGATCGGGTCAGGGCCAGCCGGGCCCAATCGGAGCTGCCGCGATTGAAGCTCGCAGGGATGCGGAAACCGGCCGCCTCAGTCAAGAATCCCAAGCGGAATAACGCGTTAAGTCTTGATTCGGGCAAGCGGTCTTCTTGTGCGCCGGCATCCACGGCTAGGGATGCGAGCGCGTTGGCAAGCAGGCGCCTCAATGTGTGTGATTTCGGTGCTTCCAGGTCGTCCAAAATGCGGCTGACGATCTCCGGATCGACCCTGCCGGCGGTTTGGAGCGCTGAAGACGGCGTCGATCTGAAATTGCCCGTTCGGCCATTTGCCTGCGGTGCTTTGAATACAGGACCCGACGGGGTGTTCGGGGTGTGGCTGGGGAAGAGCGGGCTCAAGTCGGCGCGATCGACCGATGGCGGCGTTGCGAATGATTGCGCAGATCCATTGGTGCTAGGAGAAAAACCGCCCGGAACGGAGTTCGGATCGCCGTATTGGCCGAGTGACTCAAAGCTGGGGGGCGCGTTCATTGGTCTGAGCGGCTGCACATTGGATTGCGCCGGTTTTTTCGTTTGGGCCTGTCTGTCCCAAGCGCTGCCCGGCCAATCTTCCTGGGCCACGGCAGCGGATGCAGACGTCAGAACAACGCTGATCATCGCCAAACTGAGGCCGGTTCGAAACCCGCCTGCCTCAACGTGCTGTTCGCGTTTCTTGTGGAGAAACCGCGAGAATTGCCGTCTCGTCATTCCTCAAGGCGCTCCACCTGGAGATCCTCAAGCCGCTGGGAGACCTCCCGTTGATCGGGCTCGAATTCGGTCGCGAGGAAGTAGAGACCGGCGAATACGATCCCTGACAACACTCCGGCGATGAAGAGAAAACGAAAGAGGCTTGGCATCTTGGGTTTGTCCGCTCCTCATAGGGCGTGGTGGCAGTACAAGTTGGCTTCAGTGTGGCTAAGCCGTGCTGCACGTTGATATCGGCGGAACAATGACCGCGAATACCTGTGGCGTACGCCTGATACCTACAACCCAGGTGTAATTGATCGCCGTGGATCATGACGGAAGCAGGAATGCAGTCGGATCCCGATGCGCGACCTTAGCCGACATCACTATCTGAGCAGTAGCACTTAATCCTACAATACTGTCATCATGCGTCTCGTTTGATCCACGCTTCGATGGACGCGCAATTCCGAAAGAATCCGGAAATCGGTCGGGTTCGGGGTCACCTCACGGACCCGAAAGTGTCGGGTATTCCGCAAAGTCAAACATCCCGTCTATGATGTTACGGAGTAGTGATGCGATTCTAACAATTCCAGAGCGTTAAATGATCCGTTTTGGTTTTAGCCGCCGCGTAAAAGGACCGAACCGACAGGAGGTCGCCGGGGTCTTGGAGATGCTGGGGACGAACTCCATCGTTTTGGTGGGACTGATGGGCTGCGGCAAGTCGGCTATCGGCCGTCGCCTGGCGGCTTGTCTCAAGCTGCCCTTTGTCGATGCCGACGATGAAATCGAAAAGGCGGCTGGTAAGACGATCAGCGAAATCTTTGAAGATCATGGTGAAGCAGAATTCCGCGAAGGCGAAAGAAAAGTGATCGCGCGTCTGTTGGCGGGCGGGCCGCAGGTTTTGGCGACCGGAGGTGGTGCCTATATGGATGCTGAGACGCGGGCGCGGATCGCCGAAAAGGGCATTTCGGTTTGGCTTAAAGCCGATCTGTCAGTGCTGATGCGGAGGGTTTCTCGCCGCGACAACCGCCCGTTGCTGAAGACTGGTAAGCCTTCCGCGGTTATGGCCCGGCTAATGGAGGAGCGCTATCCGACCTACGCGAAGGCCGATATCGTCGCGGAAAGCCGGGATGTCCCGCATGAGCAGATTGTTTCTGAGATTGCGGCGATGCTGAACGACCTGCGTCCGCGGAGCGTTTGACAGGATGCGGTGGTCCGCGAGAATACTGGCTGGCCGCTACAATCACCGCAATAGTCTAATCTGATAACCGGAACCGTCATGCCAAGCATCGTTTACTCGAATCTCGCCCAGGCCGGTGCGCAGCGCAAGGTGCGGATCGATTTGCCGGGCCGTGAGTATGAAATACTGATTGGCCCTGGAATGCTGAATGATGCCGGCCGGTTTATCGCGCAGAGACTCGGGGCCGGCCGTTGCGGCGTTGTCAGTGATGAGAATGTTGCCGGGCATCACCTCAAGACGCTGGAAGCGTCACTGAGGGCGGAAGGCCGTTTTAAAGGTTCGGTCGTGCTGCGTCCCGGTGAAGCGACCAAGCGTTTCGGTGAGTTGGAACGCTTGAGCGAGAGTCTCCTTGAGATGGGTTTGGAGCGCGGTGACCTGGTGGTCGCGTTTGGCGGCGGTGTGATTGGAGATTTGGCGGCATTTGCGGCGTCGATCCTGCGGCGCGGTGTGCGCTACGTGCAGATCCCGACATCGCTGTTGGCGCAGGTTGATTTATCGGTGGGCGGGAAGACCGGCATCAATACGCGGCAGGGCAAGAACCTAATCGGAACATTCCATCAACCCAACCTGGTGATCGCCGACATCGATGTTTTGAAGACGTTGCCGGAGCGAGAAATGCGGGCTGGCTACGCAGAGGTGGCGAAGTACGGTCTGATCGGGGACGCTGAATTCTTTGCCTGGCTGGAAGCGAATTGGAGCGGTGTCTTTGCGCACGAGCCGGATGTTTTGATGAAGGCCGTAGAGACAAGCGTGCGGGCAAAGGCAGCCCTCGTAATAGCCGATGAAAAGGAGGCCGGTCAGCGCGGATTGCTTAATCTCGGCCATACCTTCGGGCACGCGCTGGAGGCGGCAACAGGGTATTCTGACCGATTGCTGCACGGCGAAAGTGTGTCGATCGGCGTGGTCTTGGCTTTTGAGCTCTCAGAGCGGTTGGGCCTTTGCGACCAAGGCGCGGCTCGGCGCGTCGCCGATCACTTGTCAGGGGTCGGTTTGCCGACGCGGATCAGTGATATTTCCGGGTCGCCACTGGATGCCGACGAACTCATCAGGCTGATGGGGCAGGATAAGAAAGTGCGCCAGGGCCGTATGATCTTCGTGCTTGTGCGGGGCATCGGTAAAGCTTTCCTAACCCAGGCTGTCGACATCGAGACCGTGCGCAGTTTGCTGCTCGAAAAGTGCGGCGAGGGTCTGGAGAAATAAGGCCTGAGCATGTTGAAACAGTGGAAGCCCAAGCTGCGCTGCTTGTCGAGATCGCACCAAATCTTGGCTTGAGCTTGGATTACTCGATTGAGAGCGTTGAGGCGGTCGATTACTACTTCGACGAACGCGTTGTCGATGGTGTTGTCCAGGAGGGCAGTCTGTTTAAAACCCAAGGTGACCGGTTGCTGTTCTGCTTCCGCGCTTACACCGGTGAGGTCATCATCCAGGCCGCAGCCAAGGCGCATTGACGAAGAGGCCGGGGAAAACCTGTCGCAGGCCTATGTTTACGAAGCCAAGAAGAACTTCAGCGCGCATCCGTTTTACAAGGTGATAAAACGTTACCAGAACGGAGCCGGCGGCAGCCTGCACAGCTTTGCCGATTTTGCCGTAAAAGCGATCCGGCGTGAGATTGAATTCGGCGCGTAGCGCTGAGTGTGCCGATCCACCTTCTCCCGTTGCTTGCCCACTTAAGTGGAAGACCTGAAATGTCAATCGAACTACTCTTGACCGTCGGCGGCATTGTTTTGCTGCTTGGGCTTTCGGCGTTTTTTTCCGGTTCGGAGACGGCCCTGACGGCCGCCTCACGGGCGCGCATACACGCGATGGCGGAGGATGGCGACCGGCAGGCGAAAATGGTGAACCGGATGCTGGCGTCGCCGGAGCGCCTGATCGGAACGGTTCTGCTGGGCAACAACCTCGTCAACATTCTCGCCTCGGCGCTGACTACAAGCTTATTAATCAGCATGTTCGGCGAGGTCGGCGTCGCTTATGCGACAATTGGAATGACGCTTTTGGTCGTGATATTCGCCGAGGTGCTGCCAAAAACCTATGCGTTGGCGTTCGCCGACCGGGTTTCGCTTGCGGTTGCTCCGATCATGAGCGTTTTGATCGTGGTGTTGCGGCCGGCAACGGTGGCCGTTGAGGCGATTGTCAGAGAAATCCTGGCGCTGACGCCAACAACCCGAGACGACGAGGCGAACATCTTGTCGGCGCACCGGGAAATCCGTGGCCACATCGATCTGCAGACGAAGGAAGGTACGGTCGCGCGCCACGATGCGCACATGCTCGGTGGCGTGCTCGACCTCGGCGATCTGCAGGTTGCCGATATCATGATCCATCGCACGAAGATGGAGACCATAGATGCCGACGAGCCGCCAATTGAAATCGTCGACGAAGCGGTGAAGTCAAATCATTCGAGGCTGCCGATCTGGAAGGATGAGCCCGAAAACATCATCGGCGTGCTGCATACCAAGGATCTCTTGGCGCGGCTGGCTGAGCTCGACTGGGACGTTGATAAGTTGGACCTTGCGAAGTTAAGCACAGAGCCGTGGTTCATTCCCGATACGACGAGCCTTAAGGAGCAGCTCAATCAGTTCTTGAAGCGTAAGACGCAGATGGCGCTCGTCGTCGATGAATACGGCGAAGTCCAAGGCCTGATTACGCTCGAAGACATCCTGGAGGAAATCGTCGGGCAAATCGTCGACGAGCACGATGCCCACGACATGGCCATACGACCGCAGGCGGATGGCACGGTAAACGTTGACGGATCCGTGCCCATCCGGGACCTCAATCGGCAAATGGACTGGGACCTGCCCGATGAAGAGGCAACAACGGTTGCTGGCCTGGTTATCCACGAAGCGCAAACGATACCAGAACCTGGGCAGGTTTTTACGTTCTACGGTTACCGGTTCGAGATCCTGCGTAAAAACCGCAATAAGATCGCGGCTTTGCGGGTCAAACCAGTGCACGCGGACACCGCCTGAAACGTTGCCGAAGCAGACAGCTGATCGAATCCGACGCGGCGGCGGACAGGATTACTGAGTATTCTCTCCAGGGGCGTAAGTCTTGAGCGCCAGAGCGTGGATGAGGCCGCCAAGTTCTTCGGATAAAATTTCGTTGATCACCCGGTGGCGCTGCAGGTGCGACTGTCCCTCGAAAGCCGGGGACACGATCAAGATGCGGAAATGGCTTTGGCCCGTTCCGGGAGAACTGCGGTGTCCAGCGTGCAATTCGCTCTCGTTTATGATGTCAAGGCGCGTCGGCTCAAGTGCGACCATGAGTTTTTCCCGCATTTGTTGTTGGATGTTCAAGATTTGGTCTCCATGATCTGATTTTGTGTGGTCCGCTCTAGGGAGCTCGCCGTTTGTGGCGAGGGTGGCAGGCAAGCGCTGATTTCAGCTGCCTCCTAGTTTGGACATAGCTATGTCGCGCCCGCAACGCTTTGCCAGAGGTGAGCGCATGTTGGCTTGTGCAGTTGGATTGGAGAGATCATACTTCGCGCCATGAAACTCGAATCGAAATATTTCGAACTCGATCCGCGTCGCCGGAAAACGCAGTCGATCCGCGAAAGCGGCGCCGAAGGTCGAAAAGGCCCCCGAGACGCTGTCGTGCCAGTGGAAGGGCTGCGACAAGTCAGGATCTAACCGCGCTCCCATGGGACGGGGCCGTGACGGCGAGTACTATTGGTTCTGCGTCGATCATGTCCGCCAGTACAATGCTTCTTACAACTACTTCGATGGCATGTCAGACAACGAAGTAGAGAAGTTCTTGAAGGAGTCGATCACCGGTCACCGGCCGACTTGGAAGCTCGGCAGCGATGCCGAGAATAGTACTGCGTCCGGCGTCGACACGAATACGGACGTCGACGACGCGGTTCGAAAAGCACGGGATCCGCATGGGTTCTTCGCGTGGCGCGCCAAGCAGGCCCGCGAGGACGCGCGGACCAAGAAACGGACGCTCAAGCCGATGGAGCGCAAGGCCCTGCAAACCTTGCATCTTGGGGCTGAGGCGACCAAGGATGACATCAAGACGCGGTACAAGACGCTGGTCAAGGAGCACCATCCGGACGCAAATGGGGGTGACCGGCGCTCCGAGGATAAGTTGCGTGAGATACTGCAAGCCTATAATTACCTAAAACAGGCGGGGCTCGCCTGAGCTCCAGTAATCGACGGGCATGTTACCGAATTGGATCGGGGCACTCCCGGTGCTTCGCTTTATTGCAGAGCGGACGGTTCGAAGCTCTCCTGGAACTAGGACAAAAACCAAAAAGCATGACGTTTCAATCCAAGGATGACCCCATGGGCTCTGAAGCTGGGATGCCGGATATCGATGTCTCGGTGCGGCAGCTGTTCGGGATCGACAGTGATTTGAAGGTTCCTGCGTTTTCGCAGTCGGATGAACACGTTCCCGACCTTGATCCGGACTATCTGTTCAACAAGGACGTTACGCTGGCGATCCTTGCCGGCTTCAAACACAACCGCCGCGTGATGGTTCAGGGCTTTCACGGGACCGGGAAGTCGACCCATATCGAACAGATTGCGGCGAGGCTCAATTGGCCCTGTTTGCGCGTCAACCTCGATAGCCACGTTTCGCGTATCGATCTCGTTGGTAAGGACGCGATCGTGTTGAAGGACGGCAAGCAGGTTACGGAGTTTAGAGAGGGCATCCTGCCCTATGCGTTGCAGTCGAACACGGCACTGGTGTTTGATGAATACGATGCCGGCCGACCGGACGTGATGTTCGTGATCCAGCGCGTGCTCGAAGTATCCGGGCGCCTGACGCTGCTCGATCAATCCCGCGTCATCCGGCCACACAAGGCGTTCCGTCTGTTTGCAACGACGAACACCATCGGGCTCGGAGATACATCCGGCCTGTATCATGGCACGCAGCAGCTCAATCAGGGCCAGCTCGACCGCTGGTCGATCGTTGTGACGCTTAACTACCTGCCGCACGATGATGAAGTTGGGATTGTGCTGTCGAAGGTTAAATCGTTCGCCAAGAACGAAAAGACACGTGAGGCGGTCTCCAACATGGTGCGGGTCGCCGACCTCACTCGGCAAGCCTTCATTAACGGCGACCTGTCGACGGTGATGAGCCCGCGGACGGTGATGACGTGGGCGGAGAACGCGGAGATCTTCGGTGATATCGGCTTGGCGTTCCGACTGACCTTCCTCAACAAGTGCGACGAATTGGAACGCCCGATCGTGGCTGAACTCTACCAGCGCTGTTTTGGAGAGGACTTGCCGGAAAGTTCGGCAAACGTGGCGCTGGGTTGAGCGAGGTGCATTGGTCGTGACGCTGATGGGCGACAGCAGTGCGGATTGGGATCCGTTTGAAATCGGCGGGTCGGTGTCGCGGAGCTATCTGTTCACTTACGAGAATATCGCGGCCTATGCGGATATGGCAGGTGATCCCAACCCGTTGCATCATGATACGGCATTTGCTGCCGGCAGCAGATTTGGCGGCGTCATTGCCTCCGCGGCGCATTCCACTGGCGTTCTGGTGTCGGTGTTGGCGGACACGTTTTCAAAGAACGGCGAGGCTGTCGGACTTGGATTCACTTTCACCTTGCGGCGGGCGGTCAAGGCTGGCGCTTCGACGGACCTGGTGTGGACGGTTGCCGATGTTTACAGGTCCGAAAAGCTGAATGGCATTGTCGTTGAGTTGACTGGAGAAACCAGGGACCGGGAGACCGGCCAGGTCTATTTGATGGCCAAAGGCCGGATGCTGTTGATCGGTGAAGCAGTGATTTCGGCTGCGGTCCAACAGCCGTTAGAGACAAGATCCACATGAGCCAGTCAAACAACCGCAAGGAAGGTCCGGTCGAACCACTGAAGCGGTCGCTTGCCGCTTGTGTTCGCACGGTCGCGGGGGACAGCGAATTGGAGGTGAAATACCAACCCGGGCAGCCGCTGCTGGTCGGTAAGACCGTCAGTTTGCCAGAGCCGCCGCGCGTGCCTTCCAAGCGGGAAGTTGCGGTCTTAAGGGGCACGGCGGATTCGCTGGCGCTGCAAGCGGCCTGCCACGATAAACAATTACATCACCGGCTCGCACCCTCGCACGGTCCAGCGAGGGACGTTTTCGAAGCCATGGAGCGGGCGCGTGTCGAGGCGGTCGGCGCCAGCCGCATGGCCGGGATGGCGAGCAACCTTACGGCCAAGCTCGAGGCAAGCTATGCACATGGCCGATTTGCGGTGGTCAAATCACGTGACGAGGCGCCGCTGGCGGACGCACTGGCGCTGATGGTTCGCCAGAAATTGACCGGTGCCGCGCCGCCGAAGACGACCAAGGGGATGATCCAGGCTTGGCGGAGCTGGGTCGATGAACGGGCAGGCCATCTGTTCGATCAGCTCGATGATCACGTCGAGGACCAGGAAAGCTTCGGTCGGCTCATGCAGGAAATGCTGCGGGCGATGGACTTGATCCAAGACGGGCAGCAGTCACAAGATTCAGAACAGGAAGAGAAGCCGGACGCCTCGGAGGGTGGTAGCGAATCGGCTGACGAAAACGAGGCTGGCGAAACGGGAACTGAAGAGACCGAGCCGCAGGATGCCAGTCATCAAGACGACGTCGGGGAATTCGAGGATAGCCTTGAGCCGGCCCCGACGGATGACGACGACGATGATGAGGCCGACGGCGAAGAAGCGGTTGAGGCGACCGAGCCGTGGAGATCAAACGTCTCGGTTCTCGATGACCCGGAGTCGTTTGGATACAAAGTCTTCTGCCGCAAGTTCGACGAAGAGGCCGCGGCGGAGGAACTCGCGACGCCGGAGGAGCTTGAGCGGTTACATGGCTTTCTTGAGAAAGAGCTGAGGGGCCTGTCGAGCGTGGTGGCGCGGTTGGCCAACCGCTTGCAACGGCGGTTGCTGGCGCAGCAGAACAGGGCGTGGGACTTCGATCTTGAAGAAGGTACCCTCGATTCGGCCCGACTCACCCGCGTAATTACCGATCCGACTGCGCCGCTTAGCTTTAAACAGGAATGCGATATCGAGTTCCGTGATACCGTCGTGACGCTGCTGATCGACAATTCGGGGTCGATGCGCGGGCGGCCGATCCTAGTTGCGGCGTGTTGTGCCGATGTTCTGGCGCGGACGCTTGAACGTTGCGGCGTGAAGGTCGAGATCCTCGGGTTCACAACACGCGCCTGGAAAGGCGGTCAATCGAAGGAACACTGGATCCAAGAAGGCAGACCCGCGAACCCCGGGCGGCTCAACGATCTGCGCCATATCGTCTACAAAACCGCTGATGCGCCGTGGCGGCGGGCGAAGAAGTCGCTCGCGTTGATGATGCGGGAAGGGATCTTGAAAGAGAACATCGACGGGGAAGCGTTGGCTTGGGCGCACCGCCGGTTGCTGGCACGTCCCGAGCAGCGCAGAATCTTGATGATGATCTCTGACGGGGAGCCAGTTGACGATTCCACGACCACGGCCAACGCTGGCCAGTACATGGAAAACCACCTGCGTCAGGTGATCGAGGAGATCGAAACCAACAGTCCGGTTCAGCTCATCGCGATCGGCATCCAGCATGATGTTACGCGATACTATCGGTCTGCAGTCAGGATCACCGATCCAACCGAGCTTGCCGGTGCGATGACCGATAAGCTGGTGGAGCTTTTTGAAGAAAAAACTGGCGTTTCTGGACGGCGTGCAAGGGGTCGACGGCGTCTTCACTAGATCGAGGCGCACTATCAAAAACGCGCCGGGCGATGGCCAGGCGCGTAATTGGTTCGTTCGTTTTTCCGAAAGAGATCATCTGTCCGGTCAGGCTGCGGGTGCGGCCGCTTCCTGCGTTGCGGCGGCTTCCTGCTTGACCTTCTTTATGTCGCGCTTGATCTTCAGACAGCGCTCAGACAGCTCCACGTCGCTGGCCTTCATCAAGAAAGCGTCGAGTCCGCCGCGATGCTCAACGGTCTTTAGAGCATGAGCCGAAATCCGGAGCCGGAAGCTGCGTCCGAGGGCGTCACTGATCAGTGTGACGTTGCACAGGTTCGGCCGAAACTTGCGCTTCGACTTGTTTTCGGCGTGGCTGCGAAGTTGCCCGGAGAGCGGGAGCTTGCCCGTCAGCTCGCATTGCCTTGTCATGGGTTCAATCTCCTGGCGCAGCTGCGTCTACAAGCAGAGGCGCGCGCCGGTTTTGCAGTTCGAAGATCATGAGAAACGATAAGTCCGCCGGCACGGCCAGCGGACAGAGCTTGTTCTACTAGCGGAGGGTGGCGCTACCCGTCAAGTCCCGCGCATGCATTATTGGCAGTAGGCACGGTTAAACCGGCGGCTCAACCGCCGGGGTTTTGCAATTGTGTTTCGGTTTCAAACGGCTCTACTCTGATTATTAACCAAGCTGCGGTAGCATCTAGCAAGTCCAAGAGTTGTCTCAAAGTCTGAGTAGCAGACTGTGTTTGGTCATGCGTTATGGGATCTTGTGTTATGTACACCCGCGTCGTTCGTCCTCTTTTATTCTCTCGCGCAGGCCATGTGGCGGCCGCGAGGTCAGGGCTGGCGGCGTTGTCGCTTGCGGCCCTTTGTTTCCAACACATACCAGCGTCGAGCGCACCTGCGCGTACGCCCGTTAAGGTCAGCGCGGTTTACGCAATCACGTTCAACGGCTTCAACATCGGCAGCTTCAAGTTCGACTCAGAGGTCGATGGAAAGCGCTATACGCTGCGTGGCGACGCGGAGCTGTCGGCGTTGCTTGGGGCGTTCAAATGGCGTGGGATTTCCCTTGCTAGTGGGCGTGTCGGTCGCAGAGGGCCGAAGCCATCGGATTACCTGCTCAGTTTCAAAGGCACGTCGCGAAATGGCTCCATTAAGGTCGGTTTTGATCGCATGGGCGTCAATTCGGCGTCGATTGTTCCGCCGATTCCGGTGATGCCGGACGAAGTTCCGTTGCAACGTAAGCACCTCAAGGGCGCACTTGATCCGCTTACAGCGGTGATGGCTTTGACGATCGGTTCGAGCAAAAAGCCCTGCAATCAGACACTTTCGATCTTTGACGGCAAACAGCGCTTCGATCTGAAGCTGGCTTATCGTGGTGAGAGGGCGTCACAGTGGTTTCCCGGTCAACCGGGGCCGGCCACAGCCAAGATGGTCTGCTCAGTGAAGTATAAGCCACTCGGCGGATACCGCATGACGTCGCAGACCAAGCTACTTGCCCAATCCGATGGGCTCGAGATTGCTATGCTGCCGGTTCCGAGCGCCAACGTTGCCGTGCCGCATGAGATCCGTATTCCGACAGGCTATGGCGATATCGTGCTGACGGCCGAGAAGGTCAGTCTCACGGATGGCAACCAACGCCACTTGGCGCTTCTCGGCGGTCACTAGACCGGAGCTTTAACCGCTGCCAAAGGCAGTTCTCCACTTTCAACGGCGGACCGCAGAGCGCGATCCGCCGTTTTTGCTTGGGGAAAGTTCGTTTGACGGACAAAATTGGTTGATATCGCTAAAGTTCGCGGCTGCGACATTCGGCGCGGGGCTCACAACGTGTGAAGTCGCAAGGCGTTAAAGTGGAAAAGGCGTTATAGTAGAAACTACGCGACGGGCTTGATACTAAAGAGCGCGCTGGGGCAATGGAGCGTTGACTTGCAGAAGTGTTTGACCTTGAACACGCCGAAGAGCGTGACGTGTTGACGCGAAGCGAGGGGCGCCCCGTTCCCTTATGCCGCTTCGTGCCGTCGCCGAATTCAAGGATTCAAATCAAGCTCATGCCAACTACTTCGGCATTCTTGTCGGCTCCAGACCGGAGGGTCTCCCGTCATGGGTAGCGATTTAGACACCCGCATTCGCCACGTAACGGCGGTTTTGGGGCCGACCAATACTGGCAAGACGCATCTGGCTATTGAGCGGATGCTGGGTCATGAGACCGGAATGATCGGGTTGCCGCTGCGGCTTCTGGCCCGCGAGGTGTATGACAAGATCGGCAACCGTATCGGTTTCGAAAAGGTCGCCCTTATTACCGGCGAGGAAAAGATCAAACCGGAGAAGGCGCGCTTCTGGGTTTCGACTGTCGAGGCAATGCCCCGCGAAATCGACGTCGATTTTCTTGCGATCGACGAGGTGCAACTGGCTGCTGATCCAGAGCGTGGGCATGTGTTTACTGATCGGCTGCTGCATGCTCGCGGTCGGCAGGAGACGTTTCTGCTTGGTGCGCAGACCATCCGCGAAGTCATCCAGGAGCTTATTCCGGGGGCCAATTTCATCTCGCGGCCGAGGCTTTCGCGGCTGACCTACTCAGGTCAGAAGAAAATCACGCGATTGCCGACCCGCACGGCGGTGGTGGCGTTTTCGGCCAACGAGGTCTACTCCATCGCGGAATTGATCCGGCGGCAACGTGGTGGCGCGGCGGTTGTGATGGGAGCGTTGAGCCCACGCACGCGCAATGCGCAGGTGGCGCTTTATCAATCTGGGGATGTCGACTTTCTGGTCGCCACCGATGCGATCGGCATGGGGCTCAATCTGGACGTCGATCATGTGGCTTTCGCCGCCGTGCGAAAGTTCGATGGGCAAAACCACCGTAATCTCATCGCAGGCGAGCTTGGCCAGATCGCTGGCCGTGCCGGCCGACACATGAACGATGGAACTTTTGGCGTCACTGGAGCGGTCGATCCATTCGAGTCCGAACTCATCGAAAGGCTCGAGACGCACAAGTTCGATCCCGTGCGCATGCTGCAATGGCGCAGCAATAACCTCAGTTATGCATCAATCGATGCCTTGCGGGACAGCCTGCGGGCTTTGCCCGACAGACCGCGCCTGACGCGAGCGCGATCGGCTGATGACCTCGATGCGCTGGAAGCACTGGCACGCGATCCTGAAATCGTCGACATGGCGCAGGGCCAAGCTGCGGTCGTTAAGCTCTGGGATATCTGCCAGGTGCCAGATTATCGAAAGATCTCGAGCGCCTCACACGCGGAGATGGTCGGGACACTCTACAAGTTCCTGATGAGTGGAGACGGCTGCATCTCCGAAGACTGGTTTTCCAAGCAGGTTGCCTTCGGCGACCGGACGGATGGGGATATTGATACGCTGGCCAACCGCATCGCCCACATCCGGACATGGACATTCGTGTCTAACCGGAAGGATTGGCTCAAGGACCCAGATCACTGGCAGGCGCGGACGCGTGAGATCGAGGACGCATTGTCGGACGCCATGCATGAGCGGCTGACGCAGCGTTTCGTCGACAAGCGTACGAGCGCGTTGATGAAGGGGATGCGGGACAAAGATGAACTCAGCGCAGAGATCGGGGCGGACGGATCGGTGCGCGTTGAGGATCACTATGTCGGCAGGCTTGTCGGTTTCCGTTTCTCTCCGGAAACACACTCCGACAGTCTCGATGGTAAGGCCGCCCGTTATGCAGCCGCTCAAGTGTTAACGCGGGAGCTGTCGATGCGTGCCCGGCGTGTTGCGGCGGCGAAGCCTGAAGCGTTTAAGCTGTCGCGTAACGGCTCGGTTCTGTGGAAGGACGAGGAAATCGCGACGACATCGGCAGGCGAGGATCCGCTTCGTCCAAGTGTTGTTTTACTATGCGATGAGCATCTATCGCAGCCGGACACCGAAAAGGTTCAAGCCCGGCTCGACAAGTGGATCGTCGAAGTCGTGGATGAGCGGCTCAAGCAATTGACGGAGTTGGCTGCAGGAGAAGATATCACGGGATTGTCCCGCGGGATCGCGTTTCAGCTGAAGGAAAACTTCGGCATTCTAAAACGCGAGAACGTCGCCGAAGAGATCAAGTCACTGGACCAGCCATCGCGGGCGCAGTTGCGCAAGTACGGTGTGCGGTTTGGAGCCTTCAATATCTATCTGCCGATGCTTTTGAAGCCGGCGGCGGCCGAGCTATGCGCCACATTGTGGGCGCTGAAGCACGCTGAAAAGCATAACCTCAGCCTCGATCAACTTCCCGAACCGCCTCGGGCGGGACTAACCTCGGTCGCGGCGGATCCAGCTACTCCCGAAGCCTATTATCGAGCGTTTGGATTCCATTTGTGCGGTCCGCGGGCTGTGCGGCTTGATATTCTGGAACGGCTGGCTGATCTCATCCGGCCTCTCGTGGCGTGGCGCTCCAAGGAGGCCAGCGACAAAGCTCCGCCGAAGGGTTCGACGGGTGACGGCGGCTTTACGGTGACGCCGGACATGATGTCGATCCTCGGCTGCTCGCCGGCTGAGCTTGGTAACGTGCTGAAGGCGCTGGGCTTCCGTTTGGAGCGAAAACCTGCTCCCAAGTCGGAAGAAGCGGAGTCGAAACCGGTCGAGGAAGCAACAGCCGGATCAGACGCGGCGATTGAGGAGAAGCCCTCGGAGCCGAATGCCGAGCAACTCACGACGCCGACGTCACAGGCGTCATCACCGGTTGATGGGGCGGCAGGTGGGGCAGCTGCCGACGAAGATGGAGCCGTTGCCGTCGAGCGATCCACTGGCGTTGAGACCGATCGATCCGCTGGTGAGGCTGAAGCTGCTCCACAGACAGTCGCCACCGATGGTGATACTTCCACTCCGGTAGCCGCTGAAATTAAGCCTCCGGAAGACGCGCCGGTATCGGACACCGTCGAACAGGCCGATGCAGGCACTGGAGGTCTTTCCGAGCCGCCGCCTGAAGCGGCCGGTGATGGTGCTGCGGCCGCAGAGCCTGCGGTGACAGCTGACGGTGAAACCGAAACCACAGACACCATCGACTACATTGAAATCTGGCGGCCGCGCCGTCACCGCGCGGAGGGTGATCGCAATCCTCGCCGGGGTCGGGGCCGCCGGTTCTCCGATGCTGGCCAGACGGCCAAGGGTGAATCCCAACTGCAAGACAGGTCGGCACAGGCTGGTGCTGATCAGCCATCAGGGCGGGACGACGGCGACGGTCGGTCGCGGAGGTCCGGTCAGCAGGGCAGGCCGCAAAACTCCAAGCCTCCGAAGCAGCGCGCAGAAGGCGGAAAAGACAGAGGATTCCGGCCTAAGCGGCAGGGTAAGCAGGATGCTGCTGGCGGGCGCGGACGTGGACGTCGTCCGGAGTTTCACTCTTCAGGGCCCAAGAAGAGTGCTTCTGTGGATCCCGATTCACCTTTTGCAGCCTTGCGCGTCCTCAAAGATGCGCTTGAAAAGCAGGGTGAAAATGACGGTTAGCTCTAAACCACGAGAGGACTGCGTTGTCCGACCGCTACATACCTTCTGAAGCCGCCGCTGGCCGGAATGGTGCTGAGGAAACGCAACGGCTCGACAAGTGGTTGTGGTATGCTCGGGTGGCGAAGACGCGGTCGCTGGCGGCAGCTCTCGTTGAGCGCGGCCGAGTGCGGGTTAACAAGGTCCGGACTCAGAAGCCCAGCCACACAGTCAGGCTGGGCGATGTCATAACCGCGTCGGTTCACCGGGATGTGCGCATTCTCAAGGTGGTCCAGGCAGGACGCCGTCGCGGCCCGGCGGCGGAAGCCCAAGAGCTCTATGAGGACTTGACGCCCGTTAACGAATTCCGCAGTTCACCAACGCAGCGGAAGGCGGCCGGAAGTGCCCCCACAACCGTGGGAGCAAGTCCTACGGTAATGGATCCACCCTCGGCTCGTCCGAGTAAGAAGGAACGTCGCCAGCTTCTGCGCCTAAAGGGGCAAGGTGTCCGATAGCCAAGGTCATTGAAGACGTGAATAAACAATACTCAATGTCCGCAACTTGCTTGTCACCCGTGCACTGGGCAAATATGGCGCTAGATCAACAGAACGGTGATGGCGGCCGTATGGAAACGTCCCACGGCTGACGAACGTCTGAAAACCGGAGATCGAAAGAGCGGATGACCTATATCGTCAACGACAACTGTATCAAGTGCAAGTTCACTGACTGCGTAGAAGTTTGCCCCGTGGATTGTTTCTACGAGGGAGAGAACATGTTGGTCATTCATCCAGACGAATGCATCGATTGCGGCGTCTGCGAGCCGGAGTGCCCCGTTGATGCGATCAAGCCGGACACAGAGCCTGACATCGAGAAGTGGCTTGAGGTCAATCGCGATTTTGCGGAAAAATGGCCGAATATTACTCAGAAGAAAGATTCCCCAGAAGACGCGGACAAATACCGCGAGGAAGCTGGAAAATTTGAGAAGTATTTCTCCGAGAAGCCAGGCGAAGGCGACTGATATTAACAATCTATAGTTAAGCGCTATTCTCTGCGCGGAGGCCTATTCTTTGATTTTTCCGCGAATACTCATCTGTAACTATGTATTTGCAGCGCTCGAAAGGGCGCTTCAATTTCTGTGAATATTGTGTTATGATAGCAACGAGTGGCATAGCTGAACACTTAGAGAACCTGGGTGAACGAAGGGGGTCCAGCCGGCTCGTGATGGCACGAACGGATGATCGCAAGCGCAATACCGCGCACCGCCCGAGGGTACAATCACGGACAGCATAAGCCATAGTTAGAATGGGTGCGAACTTTGCAATTCAGGTTTGGATTCGCGAGGGCGCATATCTCGATTCCCGCTGACGGATCTTCCGTTAAGCGGTGTTCTCTGCGGGCTGCAGCTTTGTCGCTCGCGAACTGGTCTGACAGTGGCGTCGGCCAGTCAGTATGCGTGGGAAGAGGTGAGACTTTATGGTTCAGAAGAAAACAACCTCCGCAAAGGCCAAGGCAACGACAAAATCCAAGTCAAGCGCTGCGGCCTCGTCGAAATCTGCGGCATCGCCGGAAAAGTCGAAAACGGCTGGCCGAAGCGCAGCTTCGTCTCGCGGTGCCTCTTCGAAAGCCACTGTCGCATCGCAGACCAAGACCAAGACGGTCAGCAAAAGTGCGGCTGCGCCGGCGGCTACTAACGCACAGAAGACTGTTAAAGCAAAGAAGCCAACGGCCTCTGAAAGCGTAAAAGCTACCGTTGCATCAAAGAAATCCACAGCCGCGTCGCCTGCGGCCAAATCGGCTAACAGCAAAGTCGCAGCAGCGAAATCGGCAGTCGACACCGGGGCCAAGAAGACGACAGCCTCCAAGTCGAAGACCGCTGCCAAGGCAGCAGCACCTGCACAGGCGGCAGTTAAGGCCGCGGCGAAGCCCACTAAAGCGGCTACTGTCGCTGCCAAGCCAGCGAGAGCTAAGCGCACCAGTTCGGCTAAGGCCAAGCGCGAGACGATTACACCACCGCTGGCAGTGAATGCCGTGGTGGCAAGTGGTGCTCAGGCGCGAGCCGTCGCCGCGTCCATCGCTGAAGCTGCCGCGCGGAAGATCAGCTCTCCTGTGAAACCCGTCAAAACGCCGAAGGGCGTTCCCGAAAACACCGCTGAGAAAAGTGATGCGCTGCTACAGAAAAAATCGGTCAGTCAGCGCCACGGATTTCAAGACTAACGAGCACGTTGTTTATCCTGCGCACGGCGTCGGGCGTATCATCGGTATCGAGGAGCAGGAAATCGCTGGCATGGCGCTTGAGCTTTTCGTGATCAATTTCGAAAAGGAAAAGCTGACGTTGCGGGTGCCAACCGGCAAGTTGGAATCGGTGGGACTTCGTAAGCTCGCAGAAGGTAATGTCGTTGATAAGGCTCTCGACGTGCTCAAGGGCCGTGCTCGCGTCAAGCGGACGATGTGGAGCCGGCGTGCTCAGGAGTATGTCGCCAAGATCAACTCGGGCGATCTCATCGCCATCGCCGAAGTGGTTCGCGACCTGTACCGGTCTGAAGCTCAGCCGGAGCAGTCCTATTCGGAGCGTCAGCTCTACGAAGACGCTCTTGACAGGATGTCTCGCGAGGTTGCGGCAGTCTTCAAACTGGACGAGCGCGGCGCGATCCAGCGGATCACCGACGTGCTGTCGAAGAGCGCGCGCAATCGACGTGCTGCCGACGAAGAAGCCGCCGAAGCGAGCAGCGAATTCTACTCAGGCCGCTTAGGTCCGAGCCGCGCAGAAGCGAATTAATGGCGCCGGGAGTTTGGCTTCCGGCGCCTTTTTTTGGCCTTCTCCCGTCACGCGTCGAACAGACAGTTATCGATCCAGGTGCTCGATCTGGCCGAGATGAAGGATTTCGATCAGCGGTCCACCGCGCAATTCAATTATGCCTCGAACTCGAATGCGGTTACCGGCTTGTGGTAGATTCGGATTGCCTTCTGTCGTCGACCTGCCGACTTGCCGACCCGGAGAATTCGTCCCTTTGTCCTAGCAGCCGGCTGTACCGGTCTTTGCGGTTTTCCTGTTTCTTTGGATGGTAGGGTGTGAGCGTTCGGACCTTGGTCAGGCTTTGCAGCGCGCTTTTCGAGGGCTGATCACCTGGCCCTTTTTCCAAGCCGCATTCCGTACTCGGTAGCGAGGGTCCGGCAACGGTGTCTGCAGCCAGGATTGTTGCGACCAAGGTGGCAGGAGTTAACAAAACGGCGCCAAGAGGTGGGCGAGTTGGCGAAACTGGGGCCGCTCAGTGCCGTTTGTCGATGGCGCGAAATCGCCCGGTCGTTTCCGTGACGAGTTTTGTTCGACGACCATGTGACCTGAGCGCTCCGTTTCGAGGCTCAGGCTATGTCTAGCCGAGGAAGGCCAGCAACACGAAAGTCCAACGACAGAACAACAAAAGATTATGTTGTTTCACGTATGCACCAAATGAGCGAACTTGACTGCTGCCGATTACCACGTTGAAGGCAGGCTTTTCCTTTGTTTTACGGATTTTGTATATTATAACATCCGCAGCATGGAAAACGGCTGAGCCCACATGGGGTGCAGACCCGGCTTACGACTGGGAAGCCAAAATGACAGCGAGGAATGTCGAGCGACGACCTCTCAACGCAAAGGAAAAGCTAGTCCTTTCAGCGTTGCTCAAACTGGGCAAGCCAACCAGCGCCTACGATCTTATCGACGATCTCAAATCCGAAGGGGTAAAGGCCCCTCCGACAGTGTATCGCGCGTTGGGCCGTCTCATCGATGAGGGTCTTGTGCACAGGCTGGAATCGCTCAACGCCTTCGTCGCGTGTACACACACACACTCGCAGGGTGCTGTCGCCTTTGCCGTGTGCGACGACTGCGGCTCAGTTGCCGAGTTTGAGTCCGAACAGCTGAGCGGCATCCTTGGCGACTGGGCGCATAAAGCTCAATTTAGCCTCAGGCGGACGACTCTGGAACTATACGGGCGGTGTTCGTCCTGCTCGCGGGTATTGACGTAGGGGCCAATCGGTGGGCTGGAAAGGTAAGGCTGTAAGGTGATGTACTTGAGTGGCGCGCAGCGGTTGGGCGTTGCGGCGGCGGCCATCGCCATCGTCTGGGCGGTGATCGGTCTGGCGATCTTGAGCTGATCATGGGAATGAGAACCAACCATGGTGAGTAGACCGAACGCGCCACGGATCGCAATTTCCAATGTAACACTCGGCTACGAGGGCCACCCCGCCGTGCACCATCTCAATGGGGCAATCGCGGCGGGCTCGATGACGGCTGTCGTCGGGCCAAACGGCAGCGGTAAGAGTACGCTACTTAAAGGCATCGTCGGACTTCTCAAACCGATCGAGGGGCACATCGATGTCGAGGGACTCGGCCACCGTGAAATTAGTTATCTGCCACAGCAAGCCAACATCGATCGCACATTTCCGATTTCGGTAGGAGAGATGGCGAGCCTTGGCTTGTGGTCCCGTCGCGGTGCTTTCGGTGGCGTGTCGCAAGAGGACCAGGAGCACGTCGCACGGGCCATGTCGGCGGTCGGGCTCAACGGATTCGAAGATCGTACGCTCGACACGCTATCGGGTGGGCAACTGCAGCGTGTCTTGTTCGCCCGGGTTCTTGTGCAGGACAGTCCGTTGATCCTGCTGGATGAGCCGTTCAATGCGATCGACGCCAATACGGCGGCGGACTTGATGGGTGTGATCGAGCGCTGGCACCGCGAACAGCGCACCATCGTTGCGGTCATGCATGATCTGGAGTTGGCGAAGGAGCGCTTCCCGCATTCGCTTCTTCTAGCCCGTGAGGCGATTGCATGGGGTGACACCCGAAACGTGATTACCCCGGCCAACCTTCTCAAAGCGCGCGCCATGTCGGAGTGCTGGGATGATCACGCACCCTGGTGCGAACGCGAAGCGAGCTGATGTTTCTTTATGATCTATTGCTGGCTCCGTTTGTGGAGTTCTCGTTCATGCGCCGAGCTTTGGCTGGGTGCATCGCGCTATCGCTGAGCGCGGCGCCAGTTGGCGTATTCATGATGCTGCGGCGCATGAGCCTTATGGGCGACGCCATGGCACATGCGATCTTGCCCGGAGTTGCGGTCGGATTTCTGCTGTTCGGGTTGGAGGTTCTGCCGATGAGCATCGGGGGGATGTTGGCGGGGCTGGTGGTGGCGGTTTCGGCTGGCCTGGTAGCGCGAGGGACGGCGCTTAAGGAGGACGCAAGCCTTGCGGCGTTCTATTTGATCTCCCTTTCGCTGGGAGTTTTGATCGTCAGCCTGAAGGGGTCGAGTGTTGATCTCATGCACGTGTTGTTCGGGTCCGTGCTGGCGCTTGATGACGAGGCGCTGATCGTGGTCGGTGCGGCCGCGACGATTTCGATCGTGGGGTTGTCGTTGATCCTACGTCCGTTGATCGCCGAGTGTGTTGATCCGGGTTTCCTGGCTTCTGTTCACGGGCCGGGAACACTGGTCTATCTCGTCTTCTTGATGTTGGTCGTGTTGAACCTGGTCGCGGGATTTCAGGCGTTGGGGACGTTGCTTGCGGTCGGCATCATGGTGCTGCCGGCAGCTGCTGCGCGGTTCTGGATGCGGCGTCTTTTTGGGATGATCGGTATTGCGGTTGTCGTAGCGATCAGTTCGTGTGTGCTGGGTTTGCTTGTCTCGTATCACTGGAGCCTGGCGTCGGGGCCGTCGATTACTTTGGTGGCGGGTGGGCTTTATCTCTTTTCACTGGCGGCTGGCCCGGTAGGCGGTGTGATCTGGCAGCTATTGCCACATCGCCACCGCGCTGCGTAGTCCGCCTATCGAGGAAACCATCAATGAGGGGTTTGGCAACGTGCGCCAGAGCAATGACCGCGGCGATGGCGATACTGTTTAGCGGCCCTGCTGTCTTAGCGGGTAAGAAAATTCCCGTTGTTGCTACGTTTACGATCATTGGAGACCTGGTGCGCAATGTCGGGGGCGATCGAGTGAGCCTCACGACGTTGGTCGGGCCAGGAGGGGACGCTCACGTGTTTCAGCCTTCGCCGGCCGATGCTGCCGCAATCAAACGTGCGAAAGCAGTGTTTGAGAACGGATTGGGATTTGAGGGGTGGCTGGAGCGCTTGATCGAGTCATCGGGCTATGTTGGACAGCGCTTTTCGGCTTCAAAAAAGGTCAAGCCGCTCTATCGCAGTGATGAGCATGATGATGGACATCATCACGATGGTTATCGTCATCATGTTAACGTTGGTGGCGCCGATCCTCACGCGTGGCAAAACCTTGCCAACGGCATCCTTTACGTCCAGGCCATCCAAGAGGGATTGTGCGAGGTCGATGTGGAGGGTTGCCCCGCCTATAAAGCCAATGCCGCAGCCTACATCGCGAAACTGCGGGCACTGGATGCGGAGATTAGCGAGCGCCTCGCTACGATCCCGCCGTCAAAGCGCAAGCTCGTAACCTCGCACGATGCTTTCCTCTATTTTGCCGACAGGTACGGCCTTGAGATCCATGCTCCTGAGGGGGTCACGACAGATTCAGAAGCCTCTGCGCAGGATGTGGCAAGTCTCATTCGGCAAATCCGCAAGCACGATATCGTTGCGTTGTTCGTTGAGAATGTTTCCGATCCTCGGCTGCTTCAGCAGATCGCACGGGAAACGGATTTGACGCCATCGGGCCGGCTCTTCTCAGATGCGCTTTCGGCACCGGGTGGACCCGCGGCGAGCTATGCCGAGATGATGCGTCACAACGCGTTTGCTGTTGCCGACGCTCTTGATGGCGGGAGCTAATCGCTGACGGCCGCTTTAAGTTTTGCAAGAAGGCCCGAGCTGACTTCGACGCCGTCACGGGCGGCTGCCTGGCGCAGAGCTGTGCGTCGCGAGCCGGGCAAGCGGGCTCCCTCATCGCCTTCGATGGTGCCTGCCAATAACTCCAGCTTGTCGGCGAACTGGTTGGTACCCGCAAAGGCGCCCGGATCGATTGCAATAATGAACTGACCAAGAGCAGGAGGCGGGCCCTCGGCATCAAACAGGGAACTCGCCTCGAATGATTGATTAGCGCCGACGAGGGAAGCTGCGAGGACCTCGACCATAAGGGCGAGTGCTGCGCCCTTCGCGCCGCCGGCGGGGAAAACCGTGCCCTTGAGAGCGGTCTTTGCGTCCGTCGTCGGCTGACCGTCGGCATCCTTTGCCCAACCCGGCGGGATCGGTTCATCGTTCTGCGCAGCGGCGAGGATCTTGCCACGGGCTACCTCGGATAAAGCGAGATCAACGATAATCGGTTCGCCGTTGGCGCGGGGAGCGGCGAAGGCGATCGGGTTGGTGCCGAATACGGGACGGCGGCCGCCCCAGGCGGTCATGGCATGAGGCGCGTTGGTGAACATCATGGCAAGCACGCCGGCTTTGGCAAGCCGCTCGGTGGCCTGGCCAAGTGCGCCGGCGTGGTGTGAGCGTACAAGTCCGGCTGCGGCAATACCGTTTTCTGCCGCAAGTGATGGAAGCTGATCGGTGGCGAGTTCAAGAGCGCGGTAGCAAAAGCCGTGGGCGACATCGATCATCAGGCTGCCGGGACGTGTGCGGGTCAACTTAGGCTCGGCGTGGCCATCGACTTTACCGACGCGAGACTGCGCGCAGTAGCTGTCGATGCGCGTGAGGCCGTGCCCTTTTTGACCGTCAACCTCAGCCTGGACAAGTGCACGGGCAACGGCGGCGGCGTTGGGCTGACTGATATTGTTAGTGGCCAAGTAGGCTGCGACGAGGTCTTGCAGCTGGGAAACGGGTACGCGTGTCTGCGTCATGGCGAGTTCTCCTGCAGTGCGCGCAAAACGTTTTCGGCCGTGATGGCGCTGATGCGCTCGTTGCTTTCTTTTGTGACGCCAGCAACGTGCGGTGTGAGAATGAGGTTGGGGACACCGGTGAAGAGGGCGGCGGTGTCCTGTGTGATAGGCTCGCTGGCGAAGACGTCGGTGGCAGCGCCGCCAAGGCGACCACTGCGCAGGGCTTCGGCCAGAGCGCCTTCGTCGATTATTCCGCCGCGGGCGGTGTTGATAATGATGGCGCCGGGTTTCATGGCTGCGAACTGCATTTGACCGACCAGCCCTTCGGTTTGTGGCGTCAGCGGGCAGTGGACGCTGATGACGTCTGCGTCTTCGAGCAGGCCGGCAAGCGTTGCGTAGCGTTCCGTCGTCGCCCAGGCGGCATCATCGGCTGGCAGGAAAGCGTCGTGGGCGATCGTTCTGAAACCTGTGGCGCGCGCGAGTTTGGCGGTGGTTTGGCCGATGGAACCGAAGCCTACGAGCCCCATGGTCTTGCCGTTGATCTCTTCGCCACGGCTCATTTCGGGGCGTGGCCAGCTTGCGGCCAGGAGTTCGGCGGTTCCGAAAAAGACTGGACCGCGCAAAAGCATCATGGCGGTGCAGAGGACATACTCTGCAACCGAGATGGCGTTGGCTCCGGTTGCGGGAAGGACGGCTATGCTGCGGGCTCGGCAGGCGTCAAGATCGATGTTGTCTAGGCCGACACCGAGGCGGCCGACGGCCTTGAGGTTGCTGGCATCGGCAATGAGGCCGGCGGTAACTTGGGTGCGGTTGCGGACGATGAGAGCATCGGCTTGCGCGATCACGGATTTGAGCGTGCCAGCGTCGTCGGCGAGGGTTTCGTCATGGTGTACGTCATGGTGGTCGCGGAGCGATTGAACCGCGGCGTTGTCCATGAACTCGCTGATGACAATTTTGGCCATGTCTCTTCGGTCTTCGCTAAGCTTATTCGTATCCGAGCAGGCGGCGCATTTCGCCGAGCAGCTCAGGCTTCAATTCGATGCCCAGACCCGGCTGGTCGGGTAAGCGTACGTAGCCTCCCTCGATCGGTATCTTATCGGCGAAACCTCCGTAGGGCTGGAATACGCCGGGGTAGCTTTCCGAGCCGCCAAGCTGTAGGCCCGCTGCCATGTTGAGCGCGAGTTGGTGACCGCCGTGCGGGATCAAGCGACGACGCGGCCAGCCGTGCTGGTCGACGATTTCCAAGAAGCGCAAATAACCTGTCAGCCCGTATGCGAGGGCTGGGTCGAGTTGGATCCAATCTCGATCGGGGCGCAGACCGCCGTAGCGGAGCAGGTTGCGGCCGTCGTGATGCGAAAAGAGGTTTTCACCAGTGGCGAGGGCGCCGGAATAGTGCTCACCTAGGACGGCATTGAGCTGGTAATCGAGTGGGTCGCCAGCTTCCTCGTACCAGAACAGACCATAGGGCTCCATCGCACGACCATAGGTCAAGGCGTTGTTGAGATTGAAGCGGCCGTTGGCGTCGACGGCGAGATACTTGCCGCCACCGACGACCCCGATGACGGCTTCAATGCGTTTCAGGTCGAGCGCCAGATCGGCACCGCCGATCTTCATTTTGACGTGGGTGTATCCTTGCTCGCGGTAGCCTTCCATCTCGGCCTTGAGCCCGTCGAGTTCCTTGCCTGGATAATAGTAGCCACCACCGGGGTAGACGAGAACGCGTTCATCATATTTGCCGCCGTTGAAGCGGTCCGATATCAGGCGCCAGAGCGGCTGCTCTGCGATCTTCGCGGCGACGTCCCAGAGCGCCATGTCGAGGGCGCCGGCGGCGTGGGCCCGGTCTCCATGGCCGCCTGGTTTTTCGTTCGACATGAAGATGGACCACACAGCACGCGGGTCAAAGGGTTCGGTTTCTTCATCGGCGTAGTCGGCGCTGTCGGCGTTCATGATGCGCGGGATGAAGCGCTCTTCGATGATGGCCGTCTGCGCGTAGCGACCGTTGGAGGAGAAGCCATAGCCGACGACGGGTTTGCCATCGCGTAGAGCATCGGTTTCGACGGCGACCAGGTTGATGGTCATCGTCGAAAAGGAGATATAGGCGTTTCGGATCGCCGATGCGATTGGTCCGACGGCGGTACGGATCTTGGTGATTTTCATAGTGTCTCGCTCGTCTAGAACGGCCAGGTGCCTTCGGGAAGCGGCACCTTGAGAACTTGTGAGAACAGCAGGTAGAAGCCGGCGACGATCACGGCACCGGAAATCGGGTAAACGATGAGCCGGTATGGCGTCCAGGGATCGTACATCGCTGCCAGCAGGATCACTGCGAAGGTCAGCATTCCCGTTGCAAGGAACCCAAGAAATGGCATCAGCAATGCGGCGGCAATCATGGCGAAGACGAGCGCCAAACGACGCAGGATCGACTGCGAGATCGGCTTTTGTGACACACCGTTTTCGCTGGCGCGGTGCCAGCCGAGCCCCCATTGAATGGCGAGCAGAACCGACAGCGCGATCATGACCGAGGCAATGGTGCGCGGGAAGACGTAGGAATTGGCGTCGGTGTAGGTCGTCGTGTCCCAAATCACCAGGGCGCCGATGGCGGCGAAAATCACTGCAAAGATCGGTGTGGAGATGTCGCGGGAAGACCCTGTGGTCATGGTGTCTTCTCCTTACTTATGGCGCGTGTAAACAGGCGCACCAGCGATGGGCCGAAAAGCGAAATTACGATCATAGCGATGATGGCAAGGGAGATCGGCCGGCCAAAGAACATGCCTGGGAGGTCTTCCGCCGCCGAGCCAATGGTCCAGGCCTGGACGAAACCCTGTTCGGCGATCGAGCCAAGGATGAGGCCGAGCACGATCGGAGAAGCAGAAAAACCAAAACGGCCCAGTATCCAGCCGAGCGTGCCGAGGATCACCATGATGACGACGTCGGAGGTGGAGTTGCGGATCGAGTAGGTTCCAATGAGCGTCATGAAGGCAACGGTGGGGACGAGTAGCGCTTTAGGGATGGCGATGATCGAGCGATACGCATAGCGGCCGATAATCAGTCCCGTCGGAAGCATCAGGATCGTCGCCAGGAACAGGCCCCAGATGAAGGTGTAGACAATTGAACCTTCCGACGTGAACAGGTTGGGTCCGACCTTGACGCCTTGAACGAGTAGGGCGCCAAGAATGACGGCGTCGGGAGGCGTGCCGGGAATTCCTAAAACCAGCGTCGGAATGAAGCCGCCGCCGACGGTGGCGTTGTTGGCCGACTCGGTTGCCTGGATGCCTTCGGGCGCGCCCTTGCCGAAGCGTTCCTGATTGCGCGAGCTGCGACGGGCTTCCGAGTAGGCGACGAGACCGGCTATTGATCCCCCCGCGCCGGGCAGAATGCCGACAAGCGTGCCGATAATGGATGAACGGATGAGGTTGAATTTACCCCGCCAAGATATTTCCATGGCTTCGCGGAGGCGCACACCCTTGCTTTGTGCGCTGACCTTCAAGTGCTTGTCGGGCGTTGCGACGAGGTCGATGAGAACGGGTACGCAGTACAAGCCGATCAGGGCGGACACCGTTTCGATGCCGCCAACCAGGACCTGCGATCCGAAGGTGAGGCGTATGTCGGCACTGACCTCTGCAACTCCGATTGCGGATAGGAGCAGTCCGAGGCAGCCGCCCATCAGGGCTTTGATGAGGTTGCCTTCAGATAGCGCGGCGATCAGTGACAAGCCGAAAATAGCAAGCCAGAAGTACTCAACCGGTCCAAAGGCAAGGGCAACGCTTGCCAGTGGTGGTGCGAGGACCAGCAGGAATGTCGCGCCGACCAGTCCACCGACGACTGAAGCAATGCAGGCGAGTGTGACAGCCAAGTCTCCGTCACCGTCTTTGGCCATCGGGTAGCCGTCGAAGGTGGTTGCAATGGCGGAGGGGGTGCCAGGTGTGTTGAGTAAGATGGCGGAGTAAGCGCCGCCGTAGATGGCGCCGGTGTAGATGGCGCCCATGAGGATCAGTGCGGACGCCGGCTCCATTGAGAATGTGATGGGGACGAGTACGGCCACCGCCATTGTGGCGGTCAATCCAGGCAGTGAGCCAATTACAGTTCCCGCGATAACGCCGCCCAAGGCCAGGAGGAAGTTTAGCGGGCTCATAGCCGCAAACAGGTTTTCAACTGCAGCCATTTCGAGCCTGTTTCATCAAGTGGAGAAGTAACCGACCGCTTGAACGAACTGCGGTCCGAGAGATCGGACCGCAGCCGAATGGCAACCAACGATCATAGAATTTTCGCTTGGGCTTTTTACTTCAAAACGCCGGCAGATTTCGCCGCCGCAATGTAGCCTTTCGTCTTTTCAGCGATAAAGTCGGAATACTTGTCGACCGGAACATCGATCAAGGCAAAGCCGTCGGATTCCATTTTCTTGCGGAACTCCGGATCAGCGTTGATCTTGCCAATAGCATCGGATAGCTGCTTCTTGACGTCGTCGGGCGTGCCTTTGGGGACGGCGATACCGCGGTACGCGCCCGAAACGATGTCGTAGCCAAGCTCCTTGAATGTCGGGACGTCCGGGAAACTTGGATGGCGTTCCTCCATGGCGACGGCAAGGAGGCGAACCTTTCCAGCGTGCTTGGCGCCAACGGACGTGTAACCCCACTCAGCTTTGACCTGATTTCCGAGCAAAGCCTGGACCGCCGCACCGGTGCCTTTGAAGGCAACGTAGGTTGTCTTCATGTCGGCGAGGTTGTCGAGGGTGACTTGGGCGAGGTGGTTGGCGGTCCCCTTACCGGAGCCAGAGAACGTCAGCTTGCCTGGGTTCGCCTTGGCGTAATCGATGACGTCTTGCAGTGACTTGAACGGACTATCGTTGGTCACAACAATGGCGTCGGGTGTGTAATGGAAAATGAAGAAGCCACCGATGTCATCGGTCTTGAAGCCGACATCCTTCTGGCGCGGCTTGATAATGATATGGGGTAGGTTGATCCCCATGATCGTGTAGCCGTCCTTGCCCATCGAATTGAGCTGCGACCAACCGACCGCACCGCCGCCGCCGGGCTTGTAGGAGACGACCAGGTCTTGGTTGAACAACTTCTTGAAGTAAGGCTGTTGATGGCGGGCCGAGATGTCCGATTCACCACCCGGTCCGAATGGAATTATGTAGTTTATTGATTTTGAAGGAAAATCTTCTGCGTTTGCAGTGGAAAGGCCGAGGCCAAATGTGAGCGCGACGAGAATGGCGCCCTTCAAGATTTTGTCCAATATGGAATTCATATGTCTGTTCCTCCTAAGGATATTCGGTCGGCGCGGTCCTTTGCAGACTTCGATGCGCCCTCAGTTCGGATCTAAGCTCGCTTACTTCACACTAAGCGCTTCTGTACAGTTTTGTCATGACGAACTCGCGGTGGCCGAGCGTTTCGGCAGCGGTATTGCGGCCGTTGGCTGTGCGAACGATCATATCGATAAGGGCGTCGCCGGCCTGATCGATGGTCATATCGCGGCGCAGGATGCCTGACACATCAACATCGATATGTTCGCTCATTGTGCGGACCGTGCGCGGATTGGCTGAAATCTTGATCACCGGCAGGATCGGATTGCCGACGACATTGCCCTGACCGGTCGGGAAAGTATGTACGACGAAGCCACTAGCGGCCATCAAGGTAACGCACTCAGCAGCGGCCGATGAGGTGTCCATGAAATAGAGACCGGGGCCGGCTTTCGGTCGTTCTGCCGGCTGAAGAATGTCAATGTAGCGGCAGGTGCGGCCAATTTTTTCCAGATTGCCGAGTGCTTTTTCTTCAATGGTGGTCAGGCCGCCTTCGATGTTGCCTTTGGTTGGTTGGCTTTCTGACAGGTCATCGACTTTATTGGCTTCGATCACCTCATCTTGGTAGGCGCTCCACATTTGGAACCAGCGTTCGCCGACGTTCTCGTTGGCGGCGCGGCTTTTGCAGATGTGTTCGGCTCCCGTTATCTCGGAGGTTTCACCGAAGACGCCGTAGATGCCATGTGGCATCAGCTTGTCGTACATATTGCCGACGGTGGGGCAGGAGCCAAGACCGGTCGTGGTATCGCTTTCACCGCACTTGGTGGAGACCCAAAGGTCTGAGATTGAGCATTCCTCACGTTGCAACTCAGTGGCGTAATGGACGAATTCCTTCGCCTTGCGTGAGGCGTCCTGGATCGTCTTCAGATCGCCGTTCTGCTCGATAGAGAAGCCGACGACCGGCTTTCCGGTTTCGGCGATCCCGTCGACGATGCGTTTGGTCCAGCCCGGCTCGATGCCGATCACGACGACAGCGGCGACGTTGGGATTGGAACCGGTCCCGATCATGGTGCGGAAATGTAAGTCGAGATCCGGGCCGAACTGCAGGCGGCCATAAGCATGCGGTAGCGCCAGAGTTCCCTTGATATTGCCTGCCACGGCTTCACAAGCTGCGTTGGAGATATCGTCGACCGGCAGGATGATAACGTGGTTGCGTACGCCAACGCGTCCGTTGTCGCGGCGGTAGCCTTGAAAAGTCAGGTCTGCATGTTGCGAGGCCATTTGGTGAGCCCTTACCAGCGTTTTGTCTTGAGATTGTGGACGTGAACGTGGCCGCCGGTTTCGGCGTCGCCAACCATCTTGCCGATATCCTCGCCATACTTGATGACCGTTTCGCCGGCACTCAGTGCGCCGAGGGCGACTTTGTGACCGATCGGGATGTCATGTTTGGCGGTGATGTGCAGTGTGGTGTCGTTCTCGGTGATGACGCCGAGCATCTCGGTGCCGGCTTGTAGCCCTTCGACGACGACAACGCCAACGTTGTCCTTGGGGCTATGAACTAGAAAATGCGGGGCGGTCACGTGCGGTTCCTCCTCCCGTTCAATTCACGCCACTTCAGTGACGCGCTCAGGTCTTCTATAAGACATAAGATAGAAATGCAATGCGATGCATGCTACGACGCGGAAGGAAATTCATGCGGACCGGGAGACCCATCGTGGGGCCGACGTTGTTGCCACTGTACGCGCAGGTGAAAGCGCAGCTCATTCAACGCATTCAAAGCGGTGATTGGAAGCCTGGTGAACTCATCCCTAATGAGTTCGTTTTGGCTGGCGAGCTGGGCGTTAGTCAGGGGACCGTGCGGAAGGCGTTGGGCGAGTTGACTGCCGACAAGCTGCTGTTGCGGCGGCAGGGGCGGGGAACGTTTGTCGCGAAGCACACGCCAGAAGTCTACGCTGTTTCGCTTTTTCAACTTCTATGACGAAAGCGGAGCGCAAGTGGTGCCCGAGACTATTTGGGCGAAGGCACGCTGTGGTGTGTCGAAGCCTGCTGAGAGGCTCAAACTTCAGTTGGAGAGGGGCGACAAGGTTATCCGCATTAGCCGGCTGCGCGGTTGTGATGCGTGTCCGTTCGCTTACGAACAGATCTGTCTTCCGGAGGCGCTGTTTTCCGGGCTTGTTGATAGTGAGATCCCCAACACGCTTTATGATCACTTCCAGCGCAGGTATGGGGTCACAGTTACCGGGGGGGAAGAAAGGCTGACGGCGGTCGCGGCATCGCAGCGGGAAGCCAGACATCTAAGGTCGCCGAGGGGGCGCCGCTACTAAGGCTAGACCGGCAGACGTTTTCCTTGGACGGTCGGCCGGTTGAATGGCGCATCAGTTTGTGCGCGCTTGGAGATGCGCATTATCAGGTGCGGCTTGGTTAGGCTATTATGGTCAGGAGGCCGAGGAGCGGACGGAGTAATATGGGCACCGTACTTTCTATCGCTGAGCGTGAATTGATTGTTGCCATGCATGAGGCTGGCCACGTTGTTGCTTGCGTTAGGCTAGGTGTACCATTCTCTTCTGTCTCGATTGATTTTTTCGGGCCGGGCCGAGGTGCCGGCGTTGAGAGCGAGGCGCACTTTTTCTCCACCGCCCGCGGAGAGGGAGCGATCGCATGGCGCGGGCGTGCCTGATGAGCTTGCACGTTCGCTTGCCGCCTATATCCAGCGCTAGCCGCCGCCAGGTGGCGATTTGCCTCGCCGGGCGTGCTGCCGAGGAACGGGCGGCTCTTTTGGGGCTTACGAGCGGCGTCGGGGTTGAAAGCGATCTCAAGGATTTGCGGGATGCGCGGGCATTTTCTCAAGGGAGATGATGCGCGCAAAGGATGCGCAGCGAACGTTGGAGATTGATGAATGCATTTGCGTGCGTGGAGGTTTCGGTCAGAGACCCTGCCTGAGAAGTTGGTGTCGGCACTGGCCGAGCTCTTCGAGCTCAGAAAGCTGATCATTTGGTGTGCGAGCAGTTTTCAATATGTGCAGATTGTTGCGGAAAAGCTTATCGAGAAAAGCAGCTTAACGGCTGATGAAGTGGCGCGAATTGAGTGTCTGCTGTCTAGCAATCACCGCATTTAGTAAATATTTCTTACGAATAGAGGATGTTTAGATTCTTCAGCCATAGGGAGATGGATTTTCATTCATGTGATTAATCGACTTTCCGAACTCTACCAATAGCTCCCGATAATGGCTTTATCCTCTTTGTGGAGATTCTGTAGGCGCGTCTGACCACTTCGCTGAGAAATGGAATAGATAACGTGACGCAAATTAGTGCGCCGGATATTCGATTTGTGCGACAAATCTTCCTGGCCCCTATTCTACTTGGAGCCGGAAGCCACGCCGATTTTCCAAGGGCCTTCTCAGGTGCCTGCCAACTCGTCTCTCCAACTGTAACAATCTCCACCTCTCCTACACCGCGGAGCCAAATGCTGCCGAACTGGACGATCAGAGTGCGGGGTGCGTCGCTGCTTTGGAAGAGGAAACGAAGACCGAAGACAAGGCCGGCAGGCTCAGAAAATATAGTGACGGACAATTTATTCGTCAACTCTAGAAATAAAATCAGCGCACTGCCTATTGCGCCGCGCATAAGTTAGAATTTTCGAGGCGACGCGTAGTGCCGTGTCGGGTGATCGGTAAGCGCATTATGGGCCTTTCACAAGGCTGCATCATAGGTTCCATGGGCCGCCGATCCTTACACCAGTAATCCCTGAGATTTGAATGGGGCTTAGTTATGGGAAGTAGGCTTTCATGGGCGCCTGCTTGCACAAAAATTAGATATATGGTCCATCCAGATGTGAAGCTATCCAGCTACCTGGAATGCGAGAGCCTGTCGCAGTCCCTTTGGATCAACTACGATGCTTAGGTGGCGTTGGAATAACTAATGGAGACAAGAAGATCATCGTCAGAGACCTCGCGTATCAGCTACTGCCCAACTGGACGCTTTTGGAAAATCGCCATGTCTGCCAGCCGTGAATATATTTTGTGGACCGCCAGCCCCTTCCACAGATGAATACACTCTAGCCTTCCTTGGCCGGCGAACCTAACAAATGCCCACCGCACAAGAAGCTATGGGATCGCCGATCTGATCGTCGCGGTAGCGTACTTTCAGGTGTGCCAAACTCGCTACAATGGACATAGAACCCTTCCCCTTACTCAGAAATTCTTAACCGTACACACCATCTCCCCTGAGTTGGTGTTATCTCTCCGACGTGTCGCTTTTCGTCCAGGGGAATTTCGAAAAATGATAAAATAGCTCTGCCGTCCGGCTTCAAAACTCTTGAAATCTCGCGCAGATAAGACTTAGAGACGTTAAGATCGAGATGCGAAAAAATTGACGCGGCAAACACAACGTCAAAAGCGTTGTCGTCATAGGGAAAAACGTATTCTTCCGACGACACAGTTCCTTCAGGGTTATAAATTGGGTGATGCAGATCCACCAAATCGAAGCTGAACCCGGGATGCTTCATAATTTCTCTACAATGGGCTATTCGATTCTCTGTGACATCAAAGCCAAAGTATCTGCCTTCCGGCCCCAGGTACTGAGATAAAGGCTGAGCTATCCGTCCAGAGCCGCAGCCAATATCCAAGACGACACCCGTGGTCGGCAGTCGCCCATAGCGGATGATAAACTCGAGCCACTCCAGGGCAACGTAATTAAAACGCTCTTCGTCTGTATCTCCTGCGGATAACGAAGCGAATTCTGGATCATAATTGGCTTCCAATATGTGCGAGATGACGCCCGATACAGCGCGGGCCGCAATATTGGCTTCATGATCGCTTAAACTCGCCAAATCCGCTGCGCTCAGAGTTATCTCTTTTCTCTTCATCCTCAATAATCTCTATTCTAGAGTGGTTTCTTGAGCTGCCGGGAGCGCTTTCTTCTGCCCCCTCAGCCGCGCTATGCGGCCAGTCCCATAAACACGTTCCAGCTTACTTAGCAGAATTCGCTCGAAGTCTTCATCAAAGCTATCTTTCCAGCTTCGGGGCCAATCGAATTGCGCATCCTCAAGCCTTTGACGAAACTGTGTTGCGCGCTTCTTCGCTTGAAAAAGACCGGCCGTGATTGACTTTACGGAGGGCTTTACTGCAATCAAATTTCGGCTAATGCTCTCCATCTCAAGTGCCGAACGGCTGTGAAATGTGGTCGTGACAGTAGGAAGGCCCGCTGCGCTCATTTCTAGATTAGGAACGCTAGGGTGAGGAGCAAACATTAGGCTTAGGCCGACATCGTAACCCGATAGCGATCTAGCATACTGATCTAACGGGAGCTTTCCAGGAAAATAAAGTTTTTGACCTCCCGGCATATTTAGTGGTTCAGAATTTACGCTTCCAATCGCATGAAGCTCCCAAGCGCCGGGCGGGAAAGCATTATCTGCGCACGCCTCTTTCAATGACAGCAATCCCAATTCAAACAGATTGCGCTCCGCGTGCCGTTCTGGCCTCGCAAAGAATACTAATTTCTTTGTTTTTCGATAGGCTAACTCCCTTTCGGATGGAAGGGCGGCTGTGTTCAGTGCATGCCGATAAGAGATGTGTTCTTTACATCTCGCGTCGCTCGAGAAGTTGCCCAGACCCATTTTCTCGAAATATCTAACCAATTGCGGAGAATTGTATATGCCCAAATGGGGAAGGTCGTAAACGCTCTCACAAAAAGCGCGGTAAGAATTGTGCGAATGAAAGTGCCCCTCCTCCTCCTGAATATAAAATATGAAAGGATCTTTCTTCGGTTGTTCCATTGAATTGTAGGCGAGTTGTGCCGAGGCGCTGTTGTATGCTATGAAAAGGTCGTCGCGCGAAATCAAGACCGGCTCCTCGTTGCCCGCCGTCCGCTCGATTACTTGACATGTGCGTAAAATAGAGGACGCTGCCGGTAGCGCAGTATCGCAGGCAGATATAATATGTTCGAGGCTGGTTCTTATGGGCTGCTCAACTACGATTATTCTTACCAGGAAGCCAATCCTCTGCAAGAACCCAGCGAATTGAAAAGCGGATATGTATCCACCGTAAATAAGTGATGTATCGAGGGTTGGTAACAGAAAATTAATACAAGGCTGACAGCTAGAATCAGCAACAATATTTAATTTCCTTTTGATGACAAAATTCAGATCGTTGCTTCTTCTGATGGCCCCTTCAAGAGCCTCTTTTGGGGAGATCATGCCTGGAGGACCGGGCATTACAGCTGGAGCCAAGCGTCCCTCTGCGCGACCGTGCTTAATGTAATGGACAAGAGGGTTTGCAGATACGCGCTCAACGTCGGGGTTCTCCAACACGTACTGCTTACTATCGAAATGAAGTGACGGGTTTCGACCCTCTTTGGCTCCGTGCGCGAGATAATGCGCAATGGGATCTACCCCAGAGGCTCGGATATCTGGGTTATCTTGCAAATAGAATTCTGCATCGAAAAGTCTGGAGCGAGAAAGGAGGATGTAATCTCTGAAACGGTCCAATCTTCTACGAGACTTATGAAGAATGCGCCAAATTTTAAGCTCTCCCCACGATCTTCCGAATGCTGCGAACTTCTTCCGGTTGCAAATAAATCGACCTTACGAACTTATGCCGCTTTGTGTAGATCATAATCTGCGTTTATGGAAAGCTGCACGCCGTCCGTAGAGCCCACAATTAAACATCTGTTTTTGCGGTTGTTGTCTGCCGACTCGTTAGTATCCCGGAACAAATGATCGATTGGCCTACGAAACATTAGTCGCATATAACTTAATAAGTCTATTTGCAAAGTGTCTCATGCAAACCGAAGCCTCGCAGAATAACAATTAGGTTAGAGCGTCGCTACCCGCGCACTCTAAGTTCCTGGATAGCTCTCTCGCATGTTACAGAGGGAGAGCACATTACGCCTAGGAAGTCGAGTCGATTCAAGGCGATGCGTGTGCCTTGGGGATATCGCCCATTTTCCTATGAGCTGCGGACTGTTGGGCAGGTTCCTTTGCCGGAGCGCCGTCATTCTACTGATGAAGGCCGGCCGAGAGACTTCTCTCAAGTCCCAACTTTTTACCCAAGGGGGCACGCAGCGCACGACATTCGATCGATGCGCGCGCTTGCCGGTCAGGAGTTTGCCCTTCGTTTTATTACCGACAAGACGATGCTCCTAAATTTCCGCCAACTTCTGGAGCCGCACGATTTTGGATGCAACGCTAATCACCGCCTAGTCTTCGACGAATAACAAGGCGGGCAAACCCCCCTCAGATCGGCGGTCAAAAAGTGCAGCCAGTGGTCTTTTAAGATGAAAGCGCACATCGTTGTCAATGCGCGAAGCGGGCTTGTGCCACCCCTGGCGTCACAACGGGCTGTGTTAACGACGCCAAGGTGAGGCATTATCTCGTCCGCGAGGGCGATCGAGCGGTGTTTCCGACCAAGGGCTTTGTGAAGGAAAAGACAACGCAGGCGGCGCGTGCTACCTATATGACCTGTGCCGTGAAGGACGAACCCAAGGCGGGGCACCAGCTGTATCGCCATCAGAATAGACGCAACTATCACCACGGCGCGATTCTGGGAAAGCTTGAGCGCATGTTCCGCATTCTAAAATGCCGGTTCGGGTATCCTAAGGTGCGCTATGGCAGCATCTCGAAGAATGGTGCTCAGGACTTCTCATTACTGGCGCTCGCGAAACTATGCCTTGCTCGGCGGACGCTGGCTGCGACGTGAGGACCAAAGGTCCCAATTGGCCTGCTCGCCCGTCCTATCGTCAAGTCGACCGAGTGAAACTACAGCAACAGAGCAGTCTAGCTGCTTCGGACATCATAAACCCAGGTTGGACCGACCTTCGCCAAGATAGCCTTGATAATTGGGGATGTTGCTCCGAGTTGAACTTCAAGGCTCTAGCGGATTTGACAATTTTGTGGCATGTGCGAGCGCTCTCGTCCTGATCTACCTGTGGCAGGCATAATTAAGTTCAAACCGGCCAGATTGGACGAGACCACTTTACCGCTTCGGAGTTCGGTGAGCCAATTGACCAAGTCTTTCGAGACGGAGCAAGTTGAGTTAGGTGTGAGCGGCCTTCGAGACCGAACATGCGTGCTAGTCCTTGGCATGCACCGCTCCGGCACAAGCGCTCTAACCCGGTTGTTAAGCCTCGCCGGGGCCCGATTGCCTTTGCGGTTAATGGGCGGCGGAATCGGCAATCAGACTGGCCACTGGGAGCCAGAAGCCCTCGTAGCATATCATGACCAGTTGCTTTCCCAAATCGGATCCGCGTGGCACGACTGGCGTGGCCCGGATTTCTCCAGATTGTTACCCGGCCGCAGTGAGACGATTAAGCGCGAGATCACAGCTATTGTTGAAGCAGATTATCCGACAGCACGGCTGTTTGTGATAAAGGATCCGCGCGTCTGTCGCTTTGCGCACCTGATCATCGACGCGCTCACCGAAGCCGGCATCGCGACGGTGCCGGTGCTCATGTTCCGAAATCCGCTCGACGTAATCCTATCGCTAAATTCGCGCGACGGAATGTCCCCGGCCGACTTTTCTAAGGCTGACGCGGCGCTGCTCTGGCTGCGCCATGCGCTCGACGCCGACGCCGACACGCGCAACCGGCCTCGCGCAATTATTAGCTACGATGCCCTGTTGAGAGACTGGAGCGCTGTGCTTGCCGCGATTGTCGAGCAAACTGGAGTTGTTTTCCCACATTCTGCCGATGAGATAGCCCCTCAGGTCGACGCGTTCATTTCGCCCGGCCAACGCCACTACCAGCATAGAGATCGGCAGGTCCACTTGGATCCTGTATTGCGCGGCTGGGTTGCTGATGTCTACGGAGCACTGCGAATCCTGGAGCACTCTCCCGGTTCAAATTCCGCACTGTCTGACCTCGACACGATTCGCGCCCAATTGGCCCATGCATTACCTGTGATGATCGCGTTACAGGGCGTTGAGAAAGATGCCCGACGAAATGCTGTGGAGCGGTTGGAATCGGCCCAAGCCGAGATGGAGCGGTCGGAATCGGTCCAAGCCGAGGCGGAGCGAGCGCGAATTTCGGCCGATGCGGCACGTATCGAAGCCGAGGCAACCGCACGAGCGGCCGAAGCCAGACTGGAACACCTGCGCTGCCAGCTGGCAGGTGCTGCTCAGACCGCAGAGCAGCGGCTCGCCGAGGTCCAGAAGGCTCGTGCTGCCGCCGAAGACCGAGTGGCGAAGATGGAGTTAGAGCTGGCTGTCAGCGGTCGCGAGCTCAGCGAGGCGCGCGCGCATACCGCGAAAATCTCTCGTGCCTACCGCAATTCGACATCGTGGAGGCTGACCGCTCCGGTCCGCGGTGTGAAGGCGATAGCGCGTGGTATCGGGCGCGTTATCCAGAGCGTAACGTCCGCGGCAAAGGTGCGCGGAGAAAATTTGTCAAGCGTGAAAAAGTTGGACGGATCTACCGGCAAAAGGGAATAGCTGGCGGAAGAATACCGATAGCTTGAGCCAACTGAACGGGTCGGACGATTTTATACTACGCCAAATCGATCCAAAGGCCACCAACCGCTTCAAGACTGTGTGGGTCAATTAAAATAAAGAAATCGACATGCAGCAACACTCGCAATGATGCCGTGGCCACCTTCTTTTGTATAAAGAGCTTTCGATGTCGATTTAGGGCATGACCTGTGCGGCGGCAACACCTCTTTGAAAGGTGAAATTGATAAGCCGCTTCAACAATTATGAAAAGAAGCTGGCAAGGGGGGCAGAGGCACTCATAGGGTCATCGCTGAAGAGCACCAAGTCGGTTTAGTCGCGAGGAAGCCCATGTCCCAAATCTCACTAATTCAGGCTACGCCGCCAAGTTTTAATCCTGGCATGCTATTTTCAGAAGTCATCGCTAAGCTTCTTGTCGAAAAGTTTTCGCTTCAAGATAAAACGACATTTTATAGATTTCTTCCGGCCCTCGACAGGCTCGCACACTTACCGCCAAATAGCCGTTACGACACGCTTCGAAGGATGGATACGGGCGCGAAGTTCGAGCACCTAAAAAAAATAGAACAGATTCAGGGCAGCGTGATCTTTTATTGGGGCGATTTTTTGCATATGAAGCAATACCTATCGGCATTACAAAGCCTGCTGCCTGATGACGCTGATACTGCAACCAGGCTCCTTCTGCTAGAAGGCGTCAATGAGGCAACCATATCAAATACGCTCTCTTTTGGCTCAACCCTCCTTTTCAATACGGGAAGCGAGCTCAGCTCAGATTACGGAAGCTTGCTGTGCAGATTTGTTAAAAATGTTCGGTTGTTGCTTGTTCGTGACATTGTCTCAGCAGCCCAAGTCCAGGCACTGCTCGCTCCTACGCCAAGTTATCCGCTAGGTGTTGATGCGACTTAAATGGTACATGTCATCCCCGGATGGGAGGCGGCAATAGCGCTACCGAGCGAAGGGCGGGCTCCGGCGACAAATCGAGGACTATGCTTTTTCGCAAGATCAAATCATGATCCGAAAACTCTTCTATCCCTTATTGCGCAATTCACAGATCGCCGGAAATTGCATTTTTCTTGGCTTCCATGGGGCGACCGACTCTCTTTCCCTTTGCTGCCGCAGTTTGAGGACAAGAGTGGATTGCAATCGCTGTTTGGGGAAGAAGCTCCGTCTCTGAGTACGTTATTATGGGCAGTCAAGAATGCGGAATTGGTCATCACTGATACATACCACCTGTCAGTGATAGCTTGGTCCCTTGGGACACCGGCGATTATGCTGACTGGCGGGCTGGACTCAGCAACACGCGACGTCAATGCTGGACACATCATGTCCAGGGCCGACAAGCGAGTTATTTTTTATCAGCAGAATAGCCTGGGTGAGCTGCTTATTACCCAAGACATAGCGTCGGACGAAGAGCTTTTGGTTTCGAAGATTTCCCATATCGACAGCCTTGATTTGCAGTCTATGACGCGAACTCATGTCGCTCGCGCGAGAAATTTGGCTCTGTTATGTGAAGCGCAGCTAAAATGGGCGCTTGAATGCTAGAGGCTAGTCCTGCTGAGACTGGTCTAGCTGACCATTTGTGCGCTAGCGCCGTAAAAATAGCGGGAGAACCATGATGGCAGCGAGTGCGGTTGCTTTGGTCTGTGTGCGCAACGAATTAATACATGTCGAGCGGTTCATCAAAAGTTTTCTTTCGAATGGCATCGAGGTTTTCATCATCGATCATTCGTCAGAGGATGGCTCTAGAGATATTGCTCAGCATTACTACGGGCACGGCGTGGTCGAGATTGAGGATATGCCTTGGGCGGGCGAGTTCTCGTTAACAGAGCAACTAAGACTTAAATTGAAAATTATATCAGATTTGAAGCATGATTGGGTCATCCATGCTGATGCGGATGAAGCCCTGCTGCCTCCCGGTGGTCATACAAGGCTAATCGAGACTATTCAAAACGCTGACGACAGAGGCTTTAATGTTTTGAACTTTCACGAGCTTGTTTTCATTCCGGCGCCTGGAGACGATTATTACCGGCCTACATATGCGAGGGAAATGTCCAGATACTACTTTTTCCAACCTTTTTATCCTCGGCTACAAAGAGCTTGGAAAAGACAGCAACAGCTGGCGAATTTTGAAACGGGGGGGCACGTCTTGATCGGTGATGACCTAAGAGTGTATCCGGAGGACTGCGTTCTTCGCCATTATATTGCTCTTAGTGACGCTCACGTGAAGCGCAAGTATCTTGGAAGACGTTTCTCAAGTGCAGACCTTTCAAGAGGTTGGCACGGAAACAGGGTCATTATTAGAGAAAGCAATCTATCGTTAAAGTCTCACCCTTGCATTCGTGAGCTGCCTTATCCGGAATCTGTGGATTACGATTTTTCAATGCCAAGTAAAACACATTTCTGGGAGTGGGAAACGGCTCAATAAAGTCAGGAGGCAGAGCGCAACAATAAACCTATTTAATAAGTACGAAAAATTTTGTGATAAGATTTAGTCGTCTTTCAAGTGTTGGTTTTAATACTTTTAAGTCCAAATTTGGCCGGGTATTGGTTGATGACTGCGGGTGGCACGTGTTTGCCCTTCTCCTCGACTTCACCCCGGAATACCTGAGGCTGATCGTCAATACGCCGTCGCCTGCCGATTGTGTCGCGCGTTAGCCCGAGAATCAAGTCAGTGTGTGCGGTCGCCCAGGCATGATGGTGGGCAACGTTTGCATCGAGCCCACGTTGCGAGCACACTCAGCAGTTTATTACCGCGCGGGAACTTGCTCTGAACGCGGTAGCACACCGTTTTATCGGGCGACCTCGCGGCACGTGCCTCTTTGGAGCTCCGCTTCCGTGGCCTGCGCTGGAATTGGCGGGGACCAGTCCCGGATACTGATGGAGCGACCGTAGGCGTACAAATCCACAAGCGAGCATCAGGGCGCTCTCACTGGATTAGTTAGAAAAACGTTCCCTGAAGTAATTTGCATCGAGCTACTCCTGCCTCGATGGGTCGAGCAACTTGGGTACGATGTAATGGCAAGGTGCCCAATGGCGCAACTTACGGCCGCCAATTCGGTGAGCAGAAGTACCGACCTTCTGCGAGCGGGCCAAGAGGCTTGTCCCCCTGATTTAAAGTTCCATCTGGACATAGACACTCCCCATCAGCGGGGGAGGTCACCTCAGCTGCACCTCCCCTCACCTCGCAAATAGGGAGAGAAAGCTGCACTTGTATTGAGGCAGATCTATAATTTTCTGCCCAGCAGTGTGTAGCGCCAGAGACAAGAAAAGACGCTGTGGTGGCCAATAATAGTGCCGAGTGAGCGGGCTTGTATATTGCCATAATTCTGGAAAATCCTCGTCGGTATTGCGGGTGAAGATCATAAGAGCCAATTTGAGTTAGGTCGTGCACCTGCTATCCTATTAGACTTGGTTTCCCGCGCGTTGTTAATCATTACATCTATCGGAATGAGCGAGTGATAACATGACTAAACCCAGCTCCCACCCAGAAAGGCATAATTCTTTTGCATTCACTTCTGCATTCGCAAGCGTGTCTCAATATGCCCACCATTCGTGTAGCCCTCTCGCTTCCGGCAAGTAACGGACTTTCCATTTGCGAAAACCGTAAGTACTGCCATGTATGTGCGCTGGTTGAGCGTAATCCGCGCTACAACTTCTTCGCCATTGGATTTGCCTGCGATGGAAAACTGGCCGACCTGCTTGGTCAGTGATTTCCCGCCTTTGGAGCCGGCTGAGACTTCGAAATTGTAGCGACCTTGAAGCGCTTCAGCGGACACCACAACCGCATCTAGTTGGAGACGGCCCGCAGAAAACTGAGACCTGAGTTCGCAACCCACGGAAGCATTAGCCCCGGCAGCCACTGCCGAGCAAGAAAGGACGGATGCTGCAAGTATGCAACGCATATCAGCCTATAGCCACCTCCGAGGCGGGCCTGAGCGAAAGCCGACAACACAACACGCAGCGATCATAGGCCTGTAGCGTCTGTGGATCGACCAGGCTTCCATCGAGAGTACATTTTATCATAATGTTCGAGGACAGCCGCGCCAACTTCTTTATCGCGAAATCGCCAGATGCCTTCTTGAACACCTTTTGCAATCAGCGAAAACACTCCCAATTCCATAGCATGTCGAACGGCAAGTGAGCTCAGCTCGTTCCTGGTGACGCCACCTTCAAGCTCGAGGATCTTGTTTGCTGAGACAAATCGGTAGGCGCCACCTTGCAAGGCGATAGCGTAGATTGTCTTCGTCGAGGTGACGGAAAGCAAAACCTCACTCGAGAGTGGATCGATCAGCCGAAGGTTTATCGTAACTACATCGCGGCGATATTTGGTGTCTCCACCAATTCCGAGGAAGCGAGCGCCGAGCCCCCCCGTTTTTTCATTGCTATCGTACCCAACAATCGCCCCAGCGATTGTATAGCGCGCCGGAATGACCGGCCGCACTTGTGCGCCCGAGAGCGCCGCAATTTGCCTTTCAGTCTGCATGAGTGCCAGCTGGCGCTTTGCCCGCACAAGGACGCGTTGCTCGGCGTAGTCTGGCGCGACTTTATCGCTAGACACAACGCTCAGTTCTGCCGCCGCCTTGTCATATCTCCGCTTTGCGGCCAGGAAGCGATCGCGAAGCGCTCTCACTTCGTCAGTTATCGGCTTTTTGGCGTACTCAACCTTCTTGGTCTCCAGCTGAACCCTCAAGTTTTCGAATTCTTGTTTAGCATCAGCGGCCTCACGGCGGGCGCGGCGGACCTCTTCTGGCGTTGGAATATCCGTCACGGGTGGCAACTCGGTCTCGCCATCATATCTTCGCGCCAGATCTACCTTCCTCTTTAAGTCAATGATTTCGCGTTCTTTTACTATATCGTTAAGCGTCACGCGCTCTAGTACGCGAAACCAACTGCCCTCACCAGCTCGCTTTAAAACATCTAGTAGGATCGGGCCCCCAGCTTGAGTGACCGCGCGCGAGTACTCGGCGAAAAGATCATTTGGCTTATGTTGACCAGTTTCGTCGCGAATCGTGTAAACGCTGACGTTAACCCGACGGCGGGGAGGAGGCAGAGTTTCCACCTTATACCCGGTCTCAGTCATTGGAACTGGTTGTGCGATTTGAGCGAGTTGATCCTCAGCGGATCCAGAAGCGCACGCTGACAGCACAATGGTTAGCGCAAAAATTACGGCGACCCCGTTCGCACGTACTTGCCACATCACTAAATCCCCAACAACCAACTCCCTCAGGTGCGCAAACCATGCGCCCCGACATCACCCACTAACTATAGCTTTACCCGCGGTCATTCGCTTCGACGAAGCTAGTTCGAACCGCCACCGTCGCTCGTCCCACCGTCTCCCGTACCGTCACCGGGAACGTCGATACCTATCACTGTATCGATATCGCCAAATATGTCACCGAAATCAGGGAAGTTTAAATCTCCTCCAGCGCCACCGCCACCGCCACCGCCTCCGTCAGTGGATATTTTGTCGTTTTGTATCACGGAGTTATTGAGTAGGTAGTCGCCATTAAACGGCGACCCACCGAATGACGGGTTTACCGGTGAGTAAACAAGCTGGCCAGCATCAGCCGCCCCCCCCGGCTGAAACATTGCTATGAACAACGTTAGGCAAGCCGTTCTCAGCGGCATTCTAACCGGTAACGAACGCACCAATGCCCTCAACCCACTATCTACCCGCATTATAAAACTTGTCCCCGATCACACACGCTCCGCCCACCAGCTTTTCGCGGCGCTGCACAGCTACTGTCCCCGGTTTAATATCACGAGCTTGGTGCCAGGGGGAGCGGCAAAGATTAGGCGGTTCGACAAGTTATCACCAAGTTGCACATTCAGCACAGAAGTGCTTGGCGAGTTGAGGACGTTAACCTGCGACTTGTTGCGATTTCCGATCTGGACCTGACCTACGAAGCTGTCCGGACTACCGAGTATGAGTGAGCTCGCTGCGTTATCGTTACCAACCTGGCTGGTGAAAGCACGGCTACGGAGGCTCCGCGCGCCCACGCCCTGGATTGCTAGGTTGCCGTTTCCTATCTGCAGGATCTCTGAAATTCGTGGCGAAGTCGGGAGAAGGTTGGCGCTGCCGAGCCGAGATGGAGCGATGTCTGGAATAGCTTCAACAAAACCGACATCTAGACTACTTGCGCTCGCCTCTATTCCCGCCAAATCGCTCCCCAACGTCGTCGTGTAATCTCCCGCCGAAAGCTTTGACGAGTTGAGCGCTATGCCGACTATCAAGGCAATAATAGCGAGCGACGCGTGCGGCGCAATTGCACCCTGATGCAGCTGCGCTAATACATGTTCTTGCCAATGTTTCATTGCCACAAATGTGTTACTTACGTGAGCTGATCCAGAGAGCCATCAATCGACGACAATAAGGCAGCGGGTGGATAACCCAAATCTGGGTAAACCCTCCCGCTGGCTGGTGCAAAATTTCGAGGCTCTTTTATGGGGCTGGAGGGGCAACTCTCCCCTGGTAGCCGATGGCTGTGTTGTTATTTCCGATTTGCCGGTACTCGGCGAAATTATTGGTCGGCCCAAATTGGGCTGAAGTCACCGAGTTGGCATTCCCCTTCTGGAACACGGACAACACGTTGACAGTATTGCTCGCGCCGGGGCCGTTGCCAGATCCCACTAAGAAGGGCAACTGAACCGCTGTAACATCATTTTCACCCCCAAATTGGCCAATTTGTAGCAGGTTCAGCTGACCCGTTTGAGACGTTTCCTGAACGGTCGTGACAGTATTTATGCCGTCGATATTACCAGGCAAACCGTCTTTGGCCTGAATTACCTTGCGAAGGTTCCAGCTGCCCCGAACCGCGTTTTGTAGGCCAGTGTCCGTGTTGCCTTGGTTTGTGCCATCTCCAAACTCCTGGAAGGTCCAGCTTCCGTTAAAGGTATTGCCCCCACTTGCACTAGAGCCAGTGGCTGACCGGTCAATTTGGACCACGGTTGCAAGGTTTTGATTGCCAGTTTGGACAATGTCGAGGACGTTGAAGAACGTCTTGTTTTCCACCGAGAAGTCTCGCGATGCGGGTTTACCTTCAACATTAATCGGCAAACTCTTCACGAGAACGTCTACATCGGGCGTCCGCACTTCGTATCTGTTATCCTTATCTGCCGGTTCCTCAACCCCCTGCGCAATTGCCGGGGAGGCAATCAGCGTCGCAGCGACCGCTGATGCAGCGATAAAAAACTTGCGCATTACTAAACTCCTGCTCAATCGGGACAGTTTATCTATTTGGCCGGACCGCTTGCACCAATTTGATCTCTGGACGGGACAATATAGCTGCAAAAAATTTAACTCGGAGTCCAGCCGAGCTCAAATCGTGCTGCTCCACTCAGAACGATTGGGACAGCGCGCCGTAAATAGTTCATTTCTAGCCTATTGTTACTTAGAAGGCGTGTGCAGATTTTTGTCAACGGATATTTGGTTTTTGCGAAAAGTGTTGTAAGTAGAACCACATTAAGGATTAAGAGTTATTTTGGGAGATTTTGCTTTCGTAACGATATGTCCCTTCGGCACGAGCTTGATGGATTTGGTTTTGAATATGTCGGCTACAGCGAAGGGGTTCTAAACAGGCGGCCCCCTAAGTGTTATAAATTCGACCACGAAGAGACCGCGCATTCCCTTGCGTCGCTCACAACTTCCGAAACAAAATCGGCGGCGGTCATTATTGCTTGATATCGACCTAGCCGCATTAGCGAAGGCGACGAGTTTCCCGCTTGTAAAAATATTTGATGCTGGTATCGAAAGCTATACGGACTCTGTCGTCGAGGTTCGCATCCAGCGCTTCATACATGCCCTCAAATTGCTTTGTGTTTACGCTGGCCTGCGCCAGTTGGTCTTGATCAAGCCCCCAAACAAGCCCTGCACCGCCGAACCGCCTCTGGTAGGTCGCCTCTGTGAAGGAGCCGTTCGGCAGCCCTATTACAGGGCATCCACAGCACAGTGCCTCGAAAATTGCGGCGGATCGCTCCCGTGTTACCATCGCAATTGCGCTTCTATAGATTTCTGCGAGTTCTTCGTGCGAGCGTGGGGCATCCATCGAAACCTCGACGATCGGATCTATCCAATCGGGCAGTGCGGACAGTTCGGATTTCTCGTGATGAGAAAATATCACGAAGCCTTTTCGAGGCTCCCCGGCTGCCGGAGGGAAATACACACTCTTGTCAACCAGAGGGATGTAGAGATCGAATGCTGGTCGTCCTGCTGGCGCATAGCCAAGGTCAAAACAGACGTAAAGATCTTGCGCGCCATAGCTCAGCTCCGCGCCCGGCACGAGATAGCCCGGTTTGTTTAAAAGGAAGCGCACGACGAAAGGAGCGCCAATCGGATTCCCGACCACAACTTCCGGATACACCGCTATCGGTTCGCGACCAGCCTGCTTGTGGGCATTGCGAATCTCACTATCCAGAAAGCGCACCCCGGGCAGGATCGGCGTTCCGTCCGGCGGACGCGTAATAACATACGCCTCGTACCCAAGCCGGGTGAGATGGGAGGCCAAAAGGTTTATGGCCCGACTGCCACCCGACCGTACATCATAGGGTGGCGCATCAACGTAAATCGGATATCGACGCCGATAGGGCTTCGCAAACAAGCCGTTTCGGAGGTTTCTAAAAAGTCCCATGCGTATACCTCCTCAAAACGCGATATTTTCGAACAACAGAACACGCTCTCGCGATGCCTCCCGTCGCCGCCATCAATCATGAGTCTTCGTTTGGTCTGACACCGCGGAAATTGCTCAAGAGGGTGCGCCGGGCTAGTTACTGTTGCCGCCAAGGCCTCCCACGATGCGGGCAGGATTGCCGACGACAATAGCACCATCGGGCACGTCTTTGACGACGACGGCACCCAGCCCCACAACGCTGTAGCGGCCAACTGTTATGCGATCGCGGATTATAGCGCCGGGTGCGATGTGGGCGCCCTGACGAACAATACTGTAGCCGCACAAGATGGCGCCGAGCCCAACGCTCGCGAAGTCCTCAACAACACAATCGTGGCTGATCTGACAGCCCGAACGAACCGCGACGTGGTTGCCGATACGGGCGCTAGGCATGATTGAGCTGCCCGCTTGAACCCAAATTCCAGAACCAACGAGAGCGTCGGCAGAAACGAGTGCTACGGGGTCGACAACGTTAACCCAGCGACGCTCCGGCACACCCAGTCCCCTTATGAGTTCCGACCTAGCTCGCACTTCCTTGGCTTTGTGAAGCGGGGCTAGAAAGCAGGTCGTCTCTGGTTGGTCGGGCCAAGTTGCAAAGGAGCCGAGTATCGGGGTGCCCTCGACCAAGCTGCCTACAGCCTCAAAGTCGTTTAGGAAGCCCGCCAGCGGCGATGACGCGGGTGAGCTCGCGCGGGCGAGCGTGAGCGCGGCCATCGCGCCAGCGCCGCGGCCTCCAAAGATTACGATCGGGCCTGCCGAAGCTTCAGATTTCATGAGTAAGGACTTCTCTTGGCTCTTTTTATCAGGGACGTATCACTTTAGAAGCCACACTCTTACGCAAGCGTACTAGCGGTGACGACGTTTTAGTATCACCAGTGTTCTCACTGCATTTTTAAGAGGGTTTCGGCAAATGGTCGCCAGCGGACGTCCGCCGCAGATTCGTTTTAGCTGTCCGAACCCTGTGGGTAATGAGATGATTTACCTCGCGCAAGCGCTCGAAGGTGGGTCGATCTCCGGCGGCGGGTCGTTTTCGACTCGATGCGAGCGCTGGCTTGCGAAAGTCACTGGCACCGAGCATGTCCATCTGGTCCAGTCGGCGACTGTAGGTTTAGAACTTGCTGTTCTTCTTGGAGGGGTTGGCCCGGGCGACGAAGTCATATTACCGTCTTTCACATTCGTCTCTTGCGCGAATGCGATCGCGCTTCGAGGCGCTATTCCAGTCTTCGCGGAGATCGACGCCCGGACACTCAATCTCGACCCGGCTGCTGCCGAGGCCGCCATCACCGAACGCACCCGTGCGATTATCTCTGTCCACTACGCGGGCATACCGTGCGAAATGGATGCTATCCGAGCACTAGCTGATCGTCATGGGCTGCTAGTAATCGAGGACGCCGCTCAGGCCTTGTTATCTACCTATCGCGGCCGACCCGCCGGCTCGCTAGGCGATATCGGGGTCTTCAGCTTTCACGATACAAAGAACGTGAGCTGTGGGGAGGGTGGCGCGGTTATTGTCAATGCACCGAGCCTTGTGCATCGCGCTGAGATCGCGCATCAAAAAGGCACCGATAGAGCTGCCTTCGATCGTGGCGCGCGGGCGCAGTATACGTGGGTAGACCTCGGCTCCTCTTACATGCCGAGCGAGATTACGGCGGCCGTACTTCTTGCTCAGTTTGAACAGGCTCGGGCCATAACCGAATGCCGAAGAATGATTTGGGAAAAATACGACGCCGCATTCGCTCCCTTGGAGGCTGCCGGTCGCTTGCGAAGGCCCGTAATTCCAGGTCATGTGGCTCACAATGGGCACCTCTTCTACCTTCTGCTAGAAAATAAGAAAGTTCGCGATTCTTTTATCGAACGCATGTCCGAAAAAGGAATTACGACGCCATTCCATTACGTGCCCTTGCACAACGCGCCCGGGGGGCTTCGCTATGGCAGGGCCGCTGGGAACCTGTCTACTAGCGACCGTGTTGCGTCTCGTCTCGTTCGCATGCCGCTTTGGCCGGGCGTTTCTACACTGCAGGACCGAGTAATTGAAACAGCTATTGCGGCATTGAGGTAGATAGGTGTAACCGACAAGCGAACTCTTTTATTTGGACAAACCGCTCATCATACTGTGCGCACCAGTTATATGTCCTTACGGAAGTGACCCAACAAAGTGATTGCGTAATGACTTAGGTCGAGCCGCTTCTTAGAAAACAATAATTTTCGGCCCAGGCAGACACTAGTTGCAGCCCAATTGAATAAATTCAAAGCGGTGGCTGATCCCGGTGAAGCCAGCTTGCGGTGGATATCGGATCAAAACAATCAATCTCAAAGTCGACTTGACGCAGGAATGTCATTGTTTGCCAAAGAAATGTAAATTCAAACCTGATTTGTGCTGAGGCAGGCTAGGAAACTTCAAGTGACGCGCCTCAGCCTCCTTTGACATTCAGCAACAAGCAAGACGCCGAACATGCCGCCTGTACCGCTCGCAATTGCCGAAACAGCGTCGCTAGTTCGGCCTGGAACCCACAACTGAAGGGCCTCTAGGGCCGCCCCCAAAACAAATGAACCAATGATGATCGCGATGCGCTGTGACTGAGAAGTCCATCCAAGCGCGAGCAGCGCAGCCACAATCGCGTAAGCCGAAAAATGCTCGATGTAGCCTGAGAAGCCTGTTTGCGGACGAAGCGTGCCAGGGATTAGTGAGAGAGCAATAATTGCTCCGACGCCAGTAAGCCCGGCGAAACGAAAGACGCGCACAAAGATCATCGTCGGGCAGCCTCTTGCGTTTTCAGCATGAAGTCGTGGGATCGAAGACATTCATATTGGTTGGTTCTCAATCTATGCTGAGCGTTTACGCTCTATTCCGCTTCATCGGAGCTACAGTGACGCGAAATCATCTGCGTCGCGTGCGCACCGCGAAGTATAGTTTAACGCAGCGCGCCAATCCGAGAGGAGTGCGACACGCTACCGCTCGTAACAATAGGGGGATCGCAATGTCTTTCCTATCGTACGTACACCAGCTGCATCGCCACAAACAATATTCGTGAGGCAACGCGGACGCGGCCTCGTGTAGCTGTTAAGCCGACCTAAGATTATAATTCTTGGCGGCCGCTGCCCTCGCGATCACGCGTCGTCTGGGCACATAAGGCGCATAGCCGAAGTGATATTGCGCCGCCCGGGCTTCGCAAGGACCGGACATCACCGCCCCCGCACACCTGTAAATTACTTAAAACCCCGCGCTATCAGACGAGCGGGGGATCCTCTCTAGCGGTCATGGCCGGGCTTCGCCATAGCAACGGCCACCACCTCGTAACCCAGAAATTCGTCCTGCGTATTGATGGTCCGCAGGGAACTGGGGCAGATTTGCGCGAGGCGAGGGCGCTATTATGCGGTGCGGTGCGAGGAGCTCAAGGATTTTTGTTGGTGTCATTCTGAGTATTAATCACCGAGGCGACAGAAAGCGATTGCAGGCTTCAAGTCGCTGAAAATCTGTCCGCTTCCCGGCGCCGCTATTCTACAAATTGAACATTACAACAGCATCAAAAGCCGTGGTCCGAGCTTAGTACTTTAAGTCTATGAGCTGGCCAGAATTAACTATTCGAGCGGTATCCCGCCTAAAATAGCCGTGCCATAGTGGAGATGGCTTAATCTTTGCTCCCAACCCCCCAACAAATGTCTTAGTTCGAGACACCCGTGCAAAGGAAAAAGTGTCTCAGTATTGTGAGTATGTAAAATGGCGCATTCAGACGCGATAGTTCTCGAAAACCAAAAGCAGGGCAATCCACAAAGTGATTGGGGTCTCACGTTCGGTGCTGCCGTTGGGAATATTGAAGGATACGCTAAAGACTTTAGCGTAAACCTCGGAGAGACAGTCGAGTTTAAGGTCAATACGGATGCGACTAACTATAGAATTGATATCTATCGGCTGGGATACTACAATGGAGACGGAGCTCGACTAGTCGGCACTGTCGATCCTGGAACAACTAGCGCAAAGCAGCCTGCTCCTTTGAGGGATGCGGCAACGAAGTTGGTGGACGCCGGAAACTGGTTTGTCACCGACACATGGCAAATGCCAGATGACCTAATTTCGGGTGTATATTTGGCCAAACTCGTGCGTGAAGATGGCACTTTTGGCGAGAGCCGTATCCCCTTTATCGTAAGAGATGACAGCTCCTCTTCTGACGTAATCTTCCAAACAGCTGATACAACCTGGCAGGCTTACAACCCTTGGGGTGGCCAAAACCTTTATACTGGGGCAAAGGCTGTCAGCTACAATCGACCGTTTGCTCTCGACATTCCCGAGCCCGTCAATACGACCCTTTATGGACCGGAAAGCTATTTGTTTGGAGCTGAGTATGCTGCCATCCGATGGCTGGAAAAAAATGGCTACGACGTCACCTATCAATCCGGCCTCGATACCGCTGTTAGAGGTGATCAACTACTCAATCACGATGTTTTCCTATCCGTGGGGCATGATGAGTATTGGTCGGCTGCACAACGTGACAATGTAGAAGCCGCACGCGACGCAGGCATCAACCTGATGTTTTGGAGCGGAAATGAGGTTTTCTGGAAAACTCGCTGGGATGCCGGCATTACAGGCGAGTCAAACAAGACGCTCATCACCTACAAAGAGAGCAATATTGGCTCTCAGCGCGATCCCAGTTCGGAATGGACGGGGCTATGGCGAGATCAAAGGGGACTGGCCGAAGGTGGAGGCGATCCTGAAAATACGCTTACTGGAACGCGCTTTGCCGCAAATTTGGGAACGTCACTTTCAACATTAGAAGTCCCTTATGATTTATCGAAACTCCGAATTTGGGACAATACGGATATTTCGAACCTGTCTCCTGGAGAGACTTGGGAGTCAAATGGACCGTACCTTGGTTATGAGTGGGACATCGCGCCGAATGATGAATTCAGACCGGCAGGATTGATTGAGCTTTCAGTAACGACACGTGACAGCCCATTTATTTTTCAGAACGAGCGTGCGGGGCTGAATTACGCACCCGGTGAGGCGACGCATAGTTTGACACTCTATCGCGCCGACAGCGGAGCATTGGTCTTTGGTGCTGGAACTGTCTTCTGGAGTTGGGCGCTCGACGATTTTCATGTTTTTGGCCCTGTCGGACCCATCGGGCCCACGCCCACGGATCCAAACATCGAACAGGCGATGGTCAACCTCTTCGCTGAAATGGGCGTTCAGCCAGGCAGTCTCACTTTCTATTTGGTTCCAGGAGAAAAATCCGCGGACTTCTATACCGGAAGCTCCGTAATCTCAGATGTTTTTAACGGCATATCTTTTGGTGCTGGTTCGACTGTGACCCTTACCGGCACAGCGGAAGACATCGGCGGCGGCGTTATTGCAGGTGTCGAAGTGTCGACCGATGGTGGAGCCAGTTGGCGCGCCGCAGCAGGCGGAGAAAACTGGTCCTACAATTGGAATGTGCCTGATACACTTGGCGCAGTATCGATTTTGACCCGATCCATTGACGATAGCGTCAACTTGGAAACTCCTGACAAGGTGCTGAAGGTCAATATTGTCGACCCCTTCGCCGAAGTGGAAAGCGGGACACCTGTCTCGCGTGTAACGAACTATATCGATGCAAACTTTGTCACGTCCGAGACACTGGTAACGATCACAGGCGGCACGGTTGATCCGGATGGCGGCTTTATCGGCGGCGTTGAGGTATCTTTCGACAATGGGAATAGCTGGGTTCTGGCGAACGACTCAATCGGGACGAATAACTGGAGCATAGATTGGTACACTCCGCCAGATCTCGGTCTCTACACGCTTCTCTATCGTTCCGGCGACCTCGACGGAAACCTCGAAAACGCTAATTCAATCGCATTGTGGGTGACCGATCCAACGCAAGTGGATTTAAGCGGCCAGCCATCTTCGAGTGTGGCGAATTTAACAAATGGCCAAGTTCTTGGTGCTGGTACGCCAATTACGGTGACCGGAACTGCCAGCGATCCTGACGGCTTTGTCGGGGGCGTGGAGGTGTCTACCAATGGTGGCTACACCTGGACGACGGCCGCCGGGACCGATAATTGGGCGTTTGATTGGTTTTTACCTGACACGCCGGGGGCTTACACCTTCCAATATCGTGCCGGTGATAACGACGGGAAAGCAGAGGCTGCCAATACGGTCCTGGTCAATGTTGTTGACCCGTCCGAAGTTCCTGGTCCCGTACCAGAGCCTGGTACTTTCCCCGTATCAACCATTACAAACTTCTCAGGTGGAAATCTTGTTGGCTCGGAGACGCTGGTCACGATCTCCGGAGCGGCTATCGATACTGATGGATTAATCGGCGGTGTTGAGGTGTCTTTCGATGGAGGGAATACCTGGACGCTGGCAAATGATTTAATTGGCTCAACGAACTGGAGCATCGACTGGTACACGCCAAAAGACCCTGGCCTATCTACAATTATGTATCGCGCCGGCGATTTCGACTTAAATCTAGAAGCGGCAAATGGAATAGCGCTGAATGTCGTGGACCCCGCTGAACTCCTCGTCGGGGGTATAGCGGCGCCCGAATCCACCGTCACGAACCTGGCGCCGGTCGAAACGCTCGAAGCCGGAAGTTCACTAACCGTTACGGGCACTGCTGTCGATCCCGACGGCTTTATTGGGGGGGTTGAGGTTTCGACGGATGGTGGCCTCACATGGACACTGGCAAACGGTGCAGAAAACTGGAGTTACGATTACGACGTCCCCAATGCGCCCGGCGTGTACTCGTTAAGCTATCGCGCAGGTGATAGCGATTTCAATCTGGAGGCCGTCAACTCAATACTTATCAATGTCGTTGACCCCTTCGTCGTGGTGTGAGGCGAAACAATAAGCCCAAATCAGATGCTTCCAAATGTGTTGTTTTCTGCGGCTGGTTCGTTGAGCTAACGAACCAGCCGCAGGCACCAAGACAAATTACGCGCGACACAAACCCTGGCTGCGGCTTGCGAGGTGCGGTCTGTAATAACAAGGAAGCTATAGAATAAAGTGGATGCAAAACGGAAATTGCGTGACTGCCTCGTCTCCGTGGGCCAGCCCAATACTGTTGAGTGGACTTCTCTGGGGGATCCATTCTCACCTTTGGAGCGCGCAGCTGAGTCGTGCACGTGACCTCAGATTGTTTTTAGTTAGGGCTAATCAGAAAAATAGAACTGAACGTATAGAATAATGTTTGGTGCTGATTTCCATCAGATTCTCTAGCGTACTGAAAAGTGGGGAGTAGTTCAGGTCTGCGATTCAGAATGCGGCCCATATAAATAATCCCCATGACGATGGGCGGGGCTGTGTTGCTGACGTTGAGCGGAAACTAGCAGGCGTAAGCTGGCCTTCAGCCCAAGAATCTTCTTGTGGCGACCTGCAAAAGTAGCGGCGTTTGCCCAGCACGCGAGTGTGCACAATACACGTCGATAGCATTCAGCAACTGCCCAACAGAGACAACAATCTAGTGTTCGATGCCGCAGGTCTAAGAACACGTTTGTTTTGAACCGGAAGAGCAGGGAATTTTGCCACCTCCCTCCCCAGCCGACCGAGATTTAATCCAGCTTAATCGACCCTACACCACACAGCGCGAAACCACCCTAGTGACGTGGTCTCTGAGAAATTAACCCGCCAAGGTTCCGCAACGAGGCCGACGACTTGGTGCCGCATCCAGGTCGCCCCCCGAAATTAATGAATAATATATTAAAGCACGCCCCTTTGCGTGCTCAATCGCAGGTTTGGCAACGGGATTGCAAAAATTGACAGAGATTAAACGGTCGTCAGCTTCTGACACCCGTGACATTGAAGGTGTAGGCAATGCCAGTATCAAACGCAGTCGTTCTCGAAAACCAAAAACAAGGTAATCCCCAAAGCGACTGGGGCCTAACATTTGGTGGTCCGGTTGGTAACATTGAGGGCTACGCAAAAGAATTAAGCGTGAATGTTGGTGGAACAGTCGAATTCAAGATTAACACTGATGCGACTGACTATAGAATTGATATCTACCGGCTGGGATATTACAACGGAGACGGTGCTCGACTAGTTGGTACAGTGGATCCTGGAATAACTAGCGCAAATCAGCCCGCGCCCTTGAAAGATGCATCAACTGGCTTGGTAGACGCCGGAAATTGGTTTGTCACCGACACATGGCAAATGCCGGATGATCTAATTTCTGGTGTGTACTTGGCCAAACTCGTGCGTGAAGACGGCACTTTTGGTGAGAGCCGTATTCCATTCATCGTCCGAGATGATGCCAGTACTTCTGACATTATTTTTCAAACCTCTGATACGACATGGCAAGCGTACAATCCCTGGGGTGGCAATTCGCTCTACACGGGTCACGAGACCGGCAGCTTTCATAAGGCTGTGAGTTACAATCGCCCAATGGCGCTCGACATCGCAGAACCCACTGGAACTACACTTTACGGCCCCGAAAGCTATCTGTTTGGAGCAGAATACGCAGCGATCCGCTGGTTAGAGAGCAATGGTTATGATGTCTCCTATCAAACAGGGATTGATACCGCTCGCTTTGGCGACAGCTTGCTCAACCACGAGGTGTTCCTCTCTGTTGGACACGACGAATATTGGTCGGGCGAGCAACGAGCCAACGTGGAAGCCGCAAGAGACGCCGGCGTGAATCTCTCATTCTGGAGCGGCAATACGATGTTCTGGAAAACGCGCCATGATGTCGGGATCACAGGTGACTCATGGAAGACGCTTGTGACGTACAAAGAGAGCTATGACGGTGCGCCTTCCGATCCAAGCAACATATGGACAGGTCTTTGGCGGGACGCCGATGGTTTGAGTGAAGGCGGGGGCGTACCGGAAAGTGCGCTGAAGGGTTCGAATTTCGCGGTCAATCTTGGCACTCCGCTCACGACTATTGATATCCCTCATGCTATCTGCGGGTGTCTGCTTTGGGCCAACACGGACGTTGCAAACCTCCAACCTGGAGAAACGTGGACCTTAAATGGGAACTACCTCGGCTATGAATGGGACGTCGATGTCTTGGATGATTTTCGACCAGACAACCTAATTGCACTTTCTGAGACAACAGTTGAGGTTCCCTTTCTCCTTGAAGGTACAAACGTCCAGTACTCTCAAGGGACCGCGACGCATAACATGACAATGTACCGTGCCGATAGTGGCGCACTCGTATTCAGCGCTGGCACGGTCTTTTGGAGTTGGGCTCTCGATGACTTTCACGTTTTCGGGCCGGTTGGGCCCTATGAGCCAACCCCGACAGATCCCAATGCGCAGCAGGCAATGGTCAACCTATTTGCCGAAATGGGCGTTCAACCGGAAACATTGTCTTATTGGCTTGTACCTGGAGAAAAATCGACCGACTTCTACGCCCCGTCATCACAGATTGAGAATGTTTACAATGGGATTTCTTTTGGTGCTGGATCGACCGTCACGTTGACAGGAACAGCTGAAGATACCGGCGGCGTTGTGGCGGGTCTGGAAATATCGACTGATGGAGGGGCGAATTGGGAGCCAGCGACGGTTTATCATCCCCTAATTGGTGGAAAGACGTGGTCCTACATTTGGAACGTGCCTGAGACGCTTGGTCCAGTATCGGTATTGACCCGGGCGATTGATGATACGCTGAATGCTGAAACTCCCGACAAGGTCCTCAAAGTCAATATTGTCGACCCGTTCGCTGAAGTCGAAATTGGGACACCGGTGTCGCGGGTGACAAACTATATCGATGCGAACGTTGTCACATCCGAGACACTGGTCACGATCACAGGCGCTGCGGTTGATCCGGATGGCGGCTTTATCGGTGGCGTCGAGGTGTCTTTTGACAATGGGAACAGCTGGGTTCTGGCGAACGATTCTATTGGCACCAACAGCTGGAACATAGAATGGTACAGCCCACCTGATCCTGGTCTCTACACGCTTCTCTACCGCTCCGGCGATCTCGATGGAAATCTTGAAAACGCAAATTCAATTGCGTTGTGGGTGGCCGATCCAACCCAAGTAGACCTAGGTGGCCTGCCATCTTCGAGTGTGGCGAATCTAACAAATGGTCAAGTACTCGACATAGGTACACCCATTACACTGACCGGCACCGCCAGCGACCCGGACGGGTTTGTTGGCGGCGTGGAGGTCTCTATAGATGGTGGCTACATCTGGACGACGGCCACTGGGACCGATAATTGGACGTTTGATTGGTCTCTACCTGACACGCCGGGGGCTTACACCTTCCAGTATCGAGCCGGTGACAATGAGGGAAAAACAGAGGCTGCGAATACGGTCCTGGTCAATGTTGTTGATCCGTCCGAAGTTCCCGATCCCGTACCAGAGCCCGACGCATTCCCCGTATCAACCATTACAAACTTCTCAGGCGGAAATCTTGTTGGCTCAGAGACACTGGTCACGATCTCTGGAGCGGCTATCGATACTGATGGATTAATCGGCGGTGTTGAAGTGTCGTTCGATGGGGGAAACACCTGGACGTTGGCAAGTGATTCAATTGGCTCAACGGACTGGAGCATCGACTGGTACACGCCAAAAGACCCTGGCCTATCTACAATTATGTATCGCGCCGGCGATTTCGACTCAAACCTAGAAGCGGCAAATGGAATAGCGCTGAATGTCGTGGACCCCGCTGAACTACTCGTTGGGGGCGTCGCGGCGCCTGAGTCCACAGTCACAAACCTCGCACCAGTCGAAACGCTCGAAGCCGGAAGTTCACTTACCGTGACGGGCACTGCCGTCGACCCCGACGGCTTTATTGGGGGGGTTGAGGTTTCGACGGACGGTGGCCTCACATGGACACTGGCAAACGGTGCAGAAAATTGGAGTTACGATTACGAAGTACCCAATGCCCCTGGAGTGTATTCGTTGAGCTATCGCGCAGGTGATAGCGACTTCAATCTGGAGGCCGTCAACTCAATCCTTATCAATGTCGTTGACCCCTTCGTCGTGGCGTGAGGTGATTGCCGAAGCAACCCGCAATAGCGTTGCATTTCGAGATTGGTCGCGGCATTTCGAGAAAAATTACGAAGGATCAAACTAGCACAAGGAGAAACGGCTCTTAAATCAATTATTTGCGCGAAGCTTGATTGAAGCTGGGTCAAGATATAGTAGCTAGCAGTAATAAAAACGTTAGTTTCTCGCGAAGGAGCCAATTCAATGCAGAAAAGTGCGGATGTGCGCACGCCGGTAACAGTGCTTTCTGGTTTTCTTGGTGCGGGAAAAACGACATTGCTGAACCATATCCTTTCCAACACTGAAGGGATAAAAGTAGCGATTATCGTCAATGACATGAGCGAGGTAAACATTGACGCTGACTTGGTTCGCAACAACTCAACAGAGGTGCTTCGTAGAGAAGAGTCTCTCGTTGAAATGTCGAATGGGTGCATATGTTGCACCCTTAGAGAAGACCTACTTCAAGAGGTGAGAAAACTTGCCGAACGCAAAGCGTTCGACTGTATACTCATAGAGTCGTCCGGCATTTCAGAGCCACTCCCAATTGCCGCAGCATTTGAATTTCGCGATGAGGACGGCAGCAGCCTGCAGGATGTTGCCCGATTAGACACAATGGTTACGGTCGTAGATGCCGCAAACCTTGCAAGCGAATATTCGTCCAGAGATTTTCTGAAGCATCGCAATTTGGAGGTAAGTGCGTCCGATGAGCGGCCAATTGTTGGACTGCTGGCAGACCAAATTGAATTTGCTGATGTTATCGTTTTGAACAAATTAGATATCGCAACGGAGGAGCCGCTGTCCGCTGCTCGCGCTATTATACGATCACTCAATTCGGATGCGCTCTTAGTAGAGGCCGTTGATGGCCAAGTTCCGCTCGACGCTGTCTTGAAGACCGGCCGGTTTAGTTTTGCGGGAGCTCATCGTCACCCGACATGGTTCCAAGAACTTCACGGCTTCTCCGCGCATGTACCGGAAACGGAGGAATATGGCATCAGCAGTTTTGTCTATACCGCGCGTGAGCCGATGCATCCGGAGAAGTTTTTCAATTTTGTTCGAAAGCCGCAACGCGGTGTCGTTCGGGCGAAGGGCTTCTTCTGGCTTGCAACGCGTCCCCAATGGGTCGGCGAAATCTCGCAAGTCGGCGTCTTCACGCGCCATAAGGCTGTCGGCCAATGGTGGGCCTCAATTCCACAGACCCAGTGGCCCAAGGAGCCAAGTGCAATCGCTAAAATAAGAGGTAAGTGGCACAAGATCTGGGGCGACAGGCGACAAGAAATGGTCTTTATCGGGACTAAAAGCATGGATAAAGTGAATATAAAAAGGCAACTTGACAATTGTCTTGCCTCTGTTGGCCAGCCAGATCCCACTGTGTGGGCTTCTCTGAAGGACCCATTTCCCCGTTGGGGGCGCGCAGCTTGAAGCTGCAATCGGGATTTTTTCCGGAACCACCCGAATAAAAATGTTGGGCACTTCTTCCAAAGTTCACTGACCCAGAGAGCGGGTTCGCTCTCTGAATTAGACTACGCCCCCAGCTTTGTCTCAACCAAGGCGTTCAAGCCTCGGGATGCGGCAACTCATTAGTACTTTCATTGTTTTGCTTCACAAGCAAAAGCCTCGCCACAAACATGTTACGTGATTGCGGTTTGTAGGGAGACGGGTTGGCACCATACGGGCCCGCAGAGCGAGAGCCCAGGTTCCGAAGATTGAAATTGCGGGCCATGTCTTGGACTTAAGCCGTACTTGTCCAGCGTTGACGTTTTGGGCCGCCTTTACACGCTGTGCGTCGAGCCGGAAATGAGCCCTCTCGAATTTTCATAGAATTTTAGACCCTACGACTTAAGTCCATTTTCTTCGCCAATCAGCTCGAAAAAGTCTGAGTCCAAGTTCGGAGAAAAAATCGAGGGGTTGAACTTAACGCCAGTAAGGGCATAGCTACCACCATCTAGTAAGGTCAGCCTTGCATCAGAGATCCATCGCAAAAATTGCACTGTGGAATAGTATTGAGTGAGGAATACTTTGTGGCGGTTCTCGGCATCCGGAATAGATGGATCGCACGGCACCGCTGCTTGAATAATTGGACTGCCAGTATCCATCCCTTCGTCAACTTCGTGCAAAGTACAGCCCATAAATCTACTTCCGTAAGCAAGAGTGTCTTCAAATCCACTCATGCCTTTGAAGGAGGGGAGGATTGACGGGTGACAGTTGAAAACTCTCCCCTTATTTTTTGCGAGGAACTCACCTCTGAACAGCCGAGTGTAGAAGCTTAGAAAAATTACATTCGGCCCGCTCGCGTACCGTTGAAGCAGCGCATCTGAAAAAGAATAGCCATCCTTTGCTGGAATTAAGCAAGTAGGAATGTCAAAGGTTTCAGCCACCGACAAGAAACCACAGCTCCTGTCAGAAACCGCTTCAAGCATCATATCTTTGACAAAAGCGTGCTTCGCGATCTGCGAAAAAACGCCTCCGCCAGTGCTGCCGATGACGACTAATTTGTGCGCGTCCATGCTGACCTCAAGAACAATTCTTATCTTCCTTCATACCCCGCAGGTTGGCGCCAAAGCGTTTAACTTGAGAGTATCCTGCACGGCGTGGAAAACGAGCCGGATCGATGCTGATTTCTTTTTCTCTATCGAAATGGCGATAATAGCCATGCTCTCGGCACGCGGTTGACTTTACTGTACTACGGACAATGAAGTCAGATTACTCCGCTCCCGACCTCGTTTGCCTTTAGCATGACTGAAGTTTCGTTGATCGAACCACAGAAGGTCTTGGGGAGATTTTGCGGTAGACAGACTGCAATGGCCGCAGAATAGACGATGGCAGTACACCAGCAACTGCAATCTTAACGTACGATAGAGGTGACCGAGAGCCAGAGACGCATGCGATCTGAGCTAACAGGCGCTCGCCCAATTCTTCAAACTCGTCCTCAAAGTGCCCTTCTGTAACCTCATTGTAGATCGGAAGGGTCTCCAGTTGAGACGATAGTTTTTTATGAGCGTCCATAGTGTTCCAGGTGCCTTCGGCGTGCACGCGGTACACAGAAAGTGGCTCAAATAGAATTCCTATGGGGCCGTGCATAGCCACGCAAATGTTTGTTATCCAGTCGTAACTTTTGACGGAAAAAAGTTTCTTCGGCAGAGATTGGAGGGCTGCTTTTCGGTACATGCAGGTCGAAAAGTTTCCTATTAAGTTGTCACCAATTAGAATTTGGGGAGTTACAACCATAAATCCATTCGTAGCATCAATTCTCAGCTTGTGCGAGAATTGAGCCGCATCCTTTATGTAATAATTGCAGCCGCATGCAGCACACTCTCTGTGCTCCTCCAGAAACTCGACTTGCTTTAAGAGCTTTTTGGAACTGGCCCAATAATCATCGCCTTCCAGCACCGCAACATAATCTGCCGTCGCAGCTGAGAAAGCTCTCTCGTAATTCTTAGTAATTCCAAGGTTTCGGGTGGGCGGAAGGACGTCAAACTGAACTCGGTTTTGGTCCTTCACTGTTTCCTCGATGATAGAAACAGTTGCATCAGTTGAAGCATCATCGGCAACGATCACACGCACGCGGCCAGGGTATTCTTGGAAAAGAATGCTTTCAACCGCGGGTATGATAAATAACTCGTGATTGAAAGTAATCAAGATGATGTCGATATCTGGATACGATTTTACCATCACATCTGGCCTCTTAGTTTCTCTTGCACCGGTTTTTCTGAAGACTAAAACACCCAACGGCGTAATCGGGAACGATCTTTGATCGCGCTATTTCACGATTTTTTTCACGGCGCGGCTGAGAGCGCGCAGAGGAACCGTGACGCGCCAGCTCGTGCTTGCGCGCATCATTTCCAGTGCATCCTGGGCTCGAAGCAATTTTCCTTGGACGTCATCCTGGCGCAAATTAAAGACGTCATTTGCACCCGTAAGAGCCATATACTCGGACGCGGAAATGCTATGGTCTCCACGGCCAATGTTATCGTGAATAACATCTAACCCAAAAGCCAAGTAAGACGATTTGGCCCAGGCCTCAGGCCCTTTTCGCAATGCAAGCCGTGCCAAAAGCGTACGAGGTGGCTGCTGCCCATTGGGATCCAAATCTCTAAACTCTTTCTCAAAGACCTTTTGAAGCTCCGAATCCGGCAGTGCCAGATATTGCTTTAAAACGTGGAACAATTCCCAATCATGCCGCACTTTGACCTCAGGCCGTCCAGCAGAACTCGCATTTCCGTCGCCCTTAAGCACCCGGTAGGCAATAACCTCTTCCGGCATCACGTGGATATCGTAGTGGCTACAAACCCGGATCCACATGTCAAAGTCGGGTAACTGCGCTAAACGGACGTCATAGCTACCGAGCTCCTCATAACAAGTTCGCCGGATCATAATCGTCGGATGGCACAAAGCATTTCCGATCATGAAGAAACGATTGAGCCAAGAGTGACGAGACTGGTTCACGTTCGTGAAAAGTCCGCGAAACGGGTTATCTTCGTCTGGGATCCGGCGACTTTCCTCGTCAACGAACTTAACCATGCCGAATACAGCTGCAATCTCGGGTTGCTCATCAAGTATCCTTACTTGTCTCTCGAGCTTGCCAGGAAGGAAGAAGTCATCGGAGTTCAGCAGGGCGATATAATCGCCAGACGCTTCAGTTATGGCAGAATTTACAACCCAGCTGGCTCCCATATTTTCAGGATACAGCTTCACCTTTATGCGCGGGTCTGAGAAGCTCTTGACCACGTCAGCAGTCCCATCAGACGAGCAATCGTCATGAACAATGATTTCAAAATCATCGAACGATTGATCCAGGACGCTCGAAATTGCCTCACCAACGTAGTCTCGATGGTTATAGGTGGGAATGATTACTGAAACGCGCGGCATGCTTACCTTCCCAAAATATACTCGAGTGCATCACAGATGCGGTGAGCGTCATCCTGTCCCAAAGCGCCATAGAATGGTAACGACAAAACTTCCTGGGCGGCACGATGCGCTACCGCCAAATTATTGGGGTTCGAGCTCGGTAGTGCCTTGTAACATCCATATTCGCTGCAGAGCGGGTGGAAATACCTGCGGGCAAAAATGTTGAACTCCTGCAGCTGCTCGAACACTTGGTCTCGAGACACACCACAATTTTCCTGATTGATCCTGACAATGAAGTACTGCTGACTGTGCGAAACATTATCTGGAAGGTCAAAAATACTTAGTCCGGGGATATTTGAGAGGCGTTCACGATAGGCCTGCGCAACCGCAACCCGTGCCAATTTTTCACGAGAGACTTCACGCAGCGTTATCAAGCCAAGCGCAGCCTGGAGTTCATTCATCTTGCCGTTTATTCCCGGCATAATGACGGTGGCTTCGTCTTTGATGCCGAAGTTTTTAAGGAGCTCTACACGACGGCGCAGTGCCGGATCTCGCAGAACGAGCGCCCCTCCCTCCGCTGTGTGAAACAGTTTGGTCGCGTGAAAGCTGAACATCGTTGCGTCGCCAAAATTGGCAATCGGCGTCCCATCGATTGTGGTCCCGAAAGCGTGCGCCGCGTCGTAGACTACTTTTAGTCCATAAAAATCGGCAATTTCCTGGATTGCATTGACGGCACAGGGCATCCCGTAAACGTGCACACCTAAGATACCTGATGTTTTCGACGTAATCAGAGGCTCAATTTTTTCTGGATCGAGCGTCATGGTGACCGGATCGATGTCAGCAAAGACGGGTGTGATCTGGTTCCAAGACAGAACATGCGGTGTGGCTGGAAACGTGAACGGGGTGGTAATGACTTCCCCTGACAATCGCAGCGCCTGACAAGCAGTAATTAGCGCAATCGTGCCATTGTTGAAGAGCGAAAGGTTTTCTGCTTGCAAATAGTCGCACAGCGCCTCTTCGAGCTTCCGGCTTTTCGCTCCCCCGTTCGAAAGCCAACCGGACTCCCAAATATCCTCCAAGTGCGACGTGTACTGCTCCAAATCAGGTAGCAATGGCCGAGTAACGTAAATCGGCGCGTCGAATTTTCCCGGACGCGGCGCTACAGATCGCTGTGCACCGAGTTGCTTGACCTCACTCTTCACCGCAGAAATAACCATAATGCCAACAAGCTCCACCAATGCGGTCAGACACGAACATCTGACGCAACCCCCAACAGAATTCTTTCTTGTGCACTAAAAACCCACTAAACGCGCGACTTCCACCGCCGGCTGAGCGACAGCAGATAAGACTCAGAACGCTACGACTACTGGGACACACACGCTGCTAAGGACCCGTCAAGCCGGACTGATCCGGCCGGCACTCCGCACACTTTGTAACAAGCCCGGTACACTACGATGACGCTATCCTGCGCGACCAAAACACGAACTAATTTGTGGCGCGGATAATTAGATTAGCGTGAGGGGAAAGTTGCAGGTCAACCATGTGGAGTCAAATGCAGCTTTCTACAGTGTTGTGGAGAGTTGCATGACAACATCCGCACTGTGAGAAGAGAGCAACAGGTTGCCGAAAGACATGCGTTGAGTCAGATATCTACGGCTTCGTCCGCGTAGGTTTGACTGCAGCGTTAAGTTGATTGAAGGCCCGCGTTCCGGCGGCGTGATCGGCAAAAGAAGGCATGGGGGCCTCATAAGAAAGTCAAATAATTCTGCCTGAGGCGAGCGACAAGACTACCCCCGTGAAGCCGCAGGGAGGGCGACGATGGTTGATGCAACTATGCGACTGTAGTCAGTGCGGATAAGCTGTATGAGCTCATTTAATTCAGACCTGAAGGCTCAGTGGAGCCGGGCCATAAACACCCAAAAATAATCATTATGCAGATGCTTCGGGCGGACAATTGCTGTGGCTGGGCATTATGTTTCTATAGGGTGCGGCGATCGCGGATGCGATCTGCCAGCGTGTGGTTGACGTCGCTAGCCTTCTTGATCGAGCTCGCGGGATCGACCAGGAGACACGGGCCCACCATCTCTTTGCTCTGACTAATCAGCAGGGATCGCACCTCGCGAAGAAATAAAGGCCTTGACTGAACCAACAGCTGTTGCGACACCGACGCCAGGGCGGCCTTTATGACATTCTTGATCGAAACATTAGCGCTTGGCGGAGCTTCTGAGGAGAGCCTTAAATGAAGGGTATCATCTTAGCGGGCGGTTCTGGAACGCGGCTTCATCCGATGACATTGGCGATGTCAAAGCAACTGCTGCCCATCTACGATAAGCCAATGATCCACTATCCGCTGAGTACGCTTATGCTCGCCGGAGTGCGCGACATTCTGTTGATCTCAACGCCGACCGATCTGCCGAATTTCAAGCGCTTGTTGGGCGACGGCTCCGACTGGGGCATCAAACTTTCCTACGCGGAACAAGCACACCCTGGGGGTCTTGCGCAGGCTTATATTATCGGTGCGGAATTTGTCGGCCAATCAAGTTCGGTTCTAATTCTGGGCGATAATCTGTTCTATGGTCACAATCTCCAGCAACTCTTTACGAGCGCAGCATCACGCGAAAACGGCGCGACCGTCTTTGCGTACCATGTAAGTGATCCTGAGCGCTACGGTGTGGTCTCATTTGACGCCTCGGGCAAGGCACTGGAAATCGAGGAAAAACCTTTAAAGCCAAAGTCCAACTGGGCCGTAACGGGGCTCTACTTCTATGACCAATCCGTGGTTGATATTGCCGCAAACCTCCAGCCGTCTGCGCGCGGCGAGCTCGAAATAACCGACGTGAACAAGGTGTATCTTGAGCGAGGAGCTCTCGCTGTCGAGCAAATGGGGCGAGGCTTTGCTTGGCTGGATACCGGAACGCCTGACAGTCTGCTAGACGCTGGCGAATTCGTCCGAGCGATAGAGTCGCGTCAGGGTCTTCGTGTTGGTAGTCCAGAAGAGATTGCCTTCTATCAGGGATGGATCAACTCCGATCAACTCATCTCACTCGGTGAGCGCTTAGAGAAGAGCCCCTATGGGAAATACCTTATTCGTGTTGCGGGCGAAAAACTGTGATCCGGGTTGGGTAGGGGGCACGAGATTGACAGTCCGAAGCGATGTCCGCTGATTCTCTCGCTGTAGTAGCTAAAACGGCCGTGCCGCCAGCCGCTACGGTTCTATTCAGGCCCGACGCTAAGCTCTTGAGGCAGTTGCTTTCGACGCTAGAGGGTGATGGTTGTCGAGTGATTATATTCGTTAATGGCCCTCTTGACGAGCCAGCCGAAGCCCTACTCTCCGAGCTCAACAACGCCAGCATTACACGTTCAGAAGAAAATGCCGGCCTTGGTTATGGTCTAAATTCCGTAATGAATACCGCTATGTCAGAGGGCTTTTCCCACGTACTCCTGTTCGACCAGGACAGTACGCCGGAAGCTGGCCTTGCGCAGAGACTGATGACCCGCGCTGCCTGCTACGATAGAGGTAGAAGGAAATGCCTCGCGGTTCTGGGGCCGCTGCTTGTGCCCCCATCGAACTCGAGCTATTTGCCTATCTCGTACTGGCGCCGCGAAGCGAACGATCCAGACGCCCACTCAAGCTCTATCGTGCAGGTTGATTTTGTTCCGACCTCTGGCTCACTTGTCTCGATCGAAGCCTGGAGGGAGATAGGACCATTTCGCGCTGACTACTTCATCGGTGGGATCGATGTCGAGTGGGGCTACAGAGCTTGGCACAAGGGGTGGGTTTCGGCTATTGCCGAAGATATACAGATGGTTCACCGATGGGGCGAGGAGCAGGTCGGTGGCCAAGTCGGGCGCCCACAAATTCTGCGCCAATCCACTACGCGCATTTACTACTATGTCCGTAATGCTGTCGACGGTATGCGTCGCGCCTACATGCCTTGGCGTTGGAAGCGCCAGCAAGCCATACGTCTTCTGGGCCAGATTTGCCTCATTCTACTCGTGCGCGTAGGCCGAGATGTCCCATTAGCGCTTCTCTTTAGGGCTGTGCGCGACGGCTGGTCTGGACGGCTTGGTCCAATCCCTGACCAGTTGGCGATGCGTTTCGGCACGGTATGAGCAAAACTGGTGCAAAGCCCTTTTTATATGCCTGCACTTTGGTTCGTTATAGCAACGTAGATCCATTGCGGTAACGCCCAGAACATGCCGGGAGCTTTGTTTGATACTCTTATCGATCGCCTCGGTTATCTTAGGATCGGAGTAATGGCCCCCACGCGCTTATGTTAACATTGCAAAAACTGAACGCCAGTGGAAGAATTAGCGCTTCAATTCAGGGCCCGAGATCGACTGCGCACAGATTTAGCTGGGGTTGGGTCTTCAAAAAGGTGCAAGAGCACCCTTAGATGAAGCCGCTGGCAGTTTCCCCAATCCGCAGAGTGGCAGGCGCGACTATCGAAGAAGCTTTCTATGTGGCTTGCTTGGGGTTTTCTGGGCCTATATCTAGCTTCGGTTTTGACTGATCAAGTTGCGCCTCATTTTTTCGCTTCACAAATTGACCCATCACAAGCGGGCCCCTTTGTTTCTGTAGTTATCTAAGTGAGGAAAAGAAAATGACGTCTGCCGCTGTTATGCAGCCTTATCTCTTTCCCTATCTTGGCTATTATCAACTCGCCAAAAGTGTTGATGAGTTCGTTTTCTTTGATGACGTGAACTTTATAAAGCGGGGCTTTATTAACCGCAATTCTATCTTGAAGCAGAGTGAAGCTGTGCGCTTCACGCTGCCGGTTCAAAAAGCGTCTCAAAACCGACTCATAAAGGATCATTATTTCACTGAGGACAGTTCGGGTGTTTTGTCCCAGTTGCGAGAGGCCTATGCTGGCGCGCCGCAGTTTTCCGCGGTTTTCCCTGTCGTGCAGAGTGTTCTGGATGACGTGGATCGATCCGTTGTCAACATCACTGCAAACTCTGTAAAATCCATTTTTGAGTATTTGGGGTTATCAAAAAGCTTCTCACTCTCGTCGAGCATCGCGAAATCAGACACTTCGCGCGGGCAGGATAAGATTGTTGAAATCTGCTGTGCAAAAGACGCGTCGGTCTATGTCAACGCTATCGGTGGAAAAGACCTGTATGACTCGGCGGCATTCTCTTCCCACGGCATTGAGCTGAAGTTCATTCGGATGCTGGATAAGCCATATGCTCAACCAGCTCGACCTTTTGTGCCGAACCTCTCCATTATTGACGCTCTTATGAATTGCACCAAGGCTGAGGTCGTTGAACTCCTCGGCGCTTTTGAGCTTGAGGGGGCAACCTAAGTGCCCCATATGCCGGCAGCGACAGCGGTCAACAAAGAACGCAAGTAAGCCCAGCAGCATTGAAAGATGACCGTGCTTTGTGTCAGTGCTGGAGCATGGTGGGGTGCAGAATGCTATTGTGTTGAGGCTGTTAGTGATAGCTCAGCGCAGTGGAAGCGAAATGGCTCAATATTAAGCTTTTGTAAGCAGTCAGGGAGCGCCAACTCAAGGTCTGCGCTCCCTAGATCTCGATCGATTAACTTGCAACAGTCAGCCTGTTAATGAGCCTTCAGTTAGCCCCAAGTCGCATCGTTGTATGCTTCCCGGCCTTCGTTATATCCATATTCTAGGAAATGTTTGAGGGGGTCGACTCCGGCTGCATAAACGTCGGGGTTTGCCTCCATGTATGCGTCTGTATCAAAGTGCTTCGATGGGTCACGACCTTCTTCCCATCCATGCAGATTATAGTGTTCCAGCGGGTTGACCCCAGCTTCTTTCACATCGCCATATGCTTCAAGATATCCATCAGTGTCAAAGTACGCATTCGGGTTCCGACCTAGGCCCTCTTTCCACCCAACCGATGAATAGTGCTCCCAAGCGTCGACCCCTGCGAGGCCAACATCGGCATTTGACAGGAGGTAGTATTCGGCATCAAAGCCGTATGACTTTATGTTGTCGCCGATAACCGGTAGAGCCTTGCGACCTTCGGCCTCCCCGTTCTCAATGTAGTGGGTTAGCGGGTTCACACCAGCTTCTTTGACATCGGGGTTGTCGGTTAGATACCGGTCCGTGTCGAAATAAGCTGACGGGTTGCGTCCCTCTTTCCAGCCGTATTGGATATAATGGTCATAAGGATGTATCCCGTCTTCATGGACGTCAATATTTGCACTCAGATAGCTGGCGCTATCAAAATACTTGCCGTCCAATCCATCGTATCCGTCTGCTTTGTCAAGGACAAAATTATAAGGGTTTAAGTGGTTGAATTTTACGTCAACGAGCGTGATTGAAGCTTTATAAGCGTCATCTAGTTCAATGACCGTATTCTGACCGTCTTGGTAGGCGCGTTTTGAAATTTCATTCCAATCTTTGAAGCCCCAGTCGGACAAGTCGACATAGTCTTCATCTGCCGCGAAGTGTCTGACCGTGTCATGTCCGAAGTCGTAATTAAAGACGAAGATATTCTTGTCGTGACCAGCCCAAAGTATGTCGTTGCCATATCCTCCGTTTAAGATATTGACTCCATCTCCGCCGTAGATCACGTCCGCGCCGTAGCCACCGTAAATCTCATCGTCACCATCGCCGCCATAGAGCGCATCTTTGCCGTCGTATCCAATGATGAGATCCCGGCCATCTCCGCCGTAGAGCGTATTATCTGTGTCATCGCCAACGACGCGCTCGTACGCTTTGAACACATCTTTTTGCAGGTACTCGATTCCTAAAGTGCGTGAGATGATCTCAGAAAAGCTCGACGTCTCGATTTGGTGGTAAACTTCCGGGTAATCGGCCAGACGATTTTCATAAAAGAACCTGTCGCCGTCACGAAGTCGTGTGAACTGGTCGACGAGAATCGCCTGCAGAGTTTCTCCGACTTGCGTTCCGTCAACTTTTTCTTCGGCCAGCAAGCCAACCCAGAGATCTACAGCGTCGATATCGCCGCCGTATGCCTCGGACAGCCCTTCTGCTAAGGTTGTGTCCCAAGTCAATTCATTGAAGTTTTTGTAGGTCTTGTAGCCGAGATCATCGCGCACTTCGTTAAGGGTGGGGATGCCTTGATCACGACCGCGCATGATATTGAGGACAGCAAGATCGCGGAATGCCAGCTCACCACCGCCTCCAGGAAAAAGCAGATTACGAACGTCGTCGATAATCTTGGCATCATATTCGCTCGTGACATTCGCAGCCAGCCCGCGAACGAGAGAGGTAACCCCGCCTCCCTCGTCGAGTTTGTGGGGTTGGAAGAAGGTATCGAATAGGCCCAGCTTTTGCGTCGTCCATCCCTCTTCGGCGAGTCGCTCGAATTCGGTTGGGAGCAGCGAGTGGCCGAAACGGAAAGCGGCGCCCGCGAATTCATTCGAGATAGTAGGATTGACGTTGGCGTCGTAACCGCCATAGTCCGGCAGGTGTTTCCCGATGAGCTCAGGCAGCCATTCATCGTAGAGAACTTTCTGAAGTTCCGCTTCTACGATTATACGGGCTGTTTGGAAAAGCTTTTCCTCGCTCATTTCGGGGTGCAAGCTTTTCAGCTTGTCAACCTGGTGATTGTGTTCACGCAGCCAGACTTCGTGCATCGAAGTCAACGCGATGTTTTCGTCGCCGCGCACGTCGCCGACGACATGAGCGTATGCGGGGTTGCCCAAGAACAATCCGTTGAGGTCGGCGTCAGGGTGCACATTGAGAATGTCCGCGACCTGAGGTACTCCGCCATCGGCAGAGGTTATGAGATAAGCACCGTCACGCAACGCGTCAGTGGTGTCCTGATGGGAGCCGTACACGTTCGAGGCATCGTTGAAGCTCGTAATAATGTTTGCGTGTTCGCGCGGCGTGTTGACGCCCGTTCCATCGACATACGCTGAGCGCTCTAGATCGAGGTGAGCTCCAGCCGGGAAGACAGGATCGTCGTCCGGCACCACCGTAGTCATTGAGCCGGCATCGGGGTGTTCGGGCATAAGATCAAGATCGTGGTCGATAAACTGACCAAAGAAAATAAACAGCTGGCTCGTTCCGTAGCTGTTCGGGGTTCCGCCAGGAATGTCAGCCATGGCGTTGGAGATCTCGCGAGCGTTGCCGCGGTCTTCTGGTGCCGATACGCCATCCTCGTAGTCAGCAAACGTAACCCGAAGTGTGGTTTCTCCAGCTGAGCCCCATGTGTCATGCGTGAGATTGTTTCCGCTGCCGTCGGCCTGACGCGCTTCTTCGTGGCTAAGCTCCCATAGCTCTTTTTTGATCGACATTCTTGCCCCATTTTCTCTACAATAGGTCGCCGCAATACCAAAAAACAGAAAGTGTTTGTGAGAGGTCTTCGTTTACTCCGAAGCGACTCCCTATCCGCTTTTGATCGGGTGGTTCCCTTGGTGCTGTGCGAATTTCTAAATAAACTCGATGAGTTTGTGCGAGAATGGGACGCTACTGATCTACGTGTATTATTGCCAGAAAATGTGACACTCAATGTAAATGCACATCCTTAACCGATGGAGCTATAGTGCCGCATTTTAACGTAAAGCCTCCTTGAGGAGTATCTTACGGTGTGCACCTTTTATGACTTGAGATCAAAATATACTCATAGCAATTCTAATGAAAATCGCAATTCTATTGGTGGAGTCTAGGAATAGATGTGGGGCGCTTTTTATTGCTAAAGATGCGCTTTTTATGAGGGTTCTCTGAAAGAGCGGCAGTTGATGGATGGAAGCGCTATTTGAGCTTAGATTTCATAAAAGACGATGCGCGAAACCGAACCGCATGTGGTGCAAGAAGGTCAGCGCCATAGGAGGCTCTCAGTTGTCAGAGCTGAAGGCGGTGGAGAATAAATGCTGACGCCCTAAGAAAGATTGTTGCGGACCTTGGGTTTGACAGGCTGGGCAGCGGTTGGCTTAGCAAGGTGCTGATGGTTCTTAATGGGCGCCATGTCTCGATCGTTTGCGCGAAGCAGTTAGTGCCAAGGAGAGCCCTGCGCACGTACTGGGAGCAGTTTGTGCGACCATTTAGGGGCGCAGAAAACGGGATTCCTACGCGCCGACAATGGTAGATGCTTCAGAGTGGCGCCATGCCGGGACGAATTGATGCGGATCGGTACTTAATCCGTCCAGATTTATCCACACTTGGCCTGGAAAAACAGTCGCAAGCGGGGGCGATGACGCACAGCACTCCGTAGTCCTCGATGCCGAATGGCTCGCGAATAACTTTACCAAAGGGACGGAGGCTTCGAAGCTCAAATGACCTCTATTCCTCACGGAAAGCGCGACGCATTTGATCAGTCAGCGGGCGCGTAATGTAATCGAGAACGGTTCGATTTTGCTTTTGAACAAACGCTTCGACCGGCATGCCGGCAACCAACCGGGTGCGCCCGCCGACCTTCGAGAGCTCCTCATCTGATACATCAACTTGTATTGTGTAAAAACTCGTACCCGTTTTTTCGTCAGTGACGATCGATGGAGATATTGACTGCACGGCACCCTCAACATTTGGGGTGTTTCGTTGGTTGAATGCAGAGAAATGCAGCGTTGCAGGTTGGCCGATGCTAACGTCGTCGATGAACTGAGGTTCAACATTAAGCACAAACTCGAAGGCTTCGTCTGTTGGCACGATCTGCATAATTGCGTCACCGGGCGCTACAACGCCTCCGACGGTGAAGATGTTCAACTCATGAATCATGCCACCGATTGGTGCTTTGATTTCTACCCTACTAAGCTTCTCTTTTGTCTTGTGATACTCTTGCAATAAGTCATTAACTTCCCCCTCGGTTTCTCTGAGGTCGGACAAGACTTTTTCACTCGCTTCCCGTTTGACCTGGAGCATCTTAATTTTGGTCTCGTTGACGAGGTTTGCAATTCGAGCGATTTGGGAGTTGTGCTCCGAAGTTTGACCAACCAGCTCGGCGCGCTGGCGCTCCAGTGCAAGCAACCGATTTAGCGTACTGTTGCCTTTCTCAAACAGCTGTTTTAATCCCTTTAGCTCGCGCTCAATGAAAGCTATCTGCTCTAGCTTTGAAGCCTTTAGGCCCTCTGTTCCTGTAACCTGGTGCTTATACTGCTCAATCTTTTCCTCTAGTTGAGCCAATTGCCCGTTCTGACTTGAGCGACGAACGTCGAGCAACTTCTGCTGACTCAAGCGAACTTGGTTCTCTGGTAGCACTCCTAGCGGCGCCTCACTGGGGGTCGGCCATTTAATACGAGTGTCGCCATTTCTTTCCGCAATAAGTCGCGCTCGACGAGCTAGTGCCTCAGCGAGCCGGTTCCGGTATATCCTCAAATTTGCTGAAAGCAGGGTGTTATCTAGCTTTAATAGTGTATCGCCGGCCCTAACGACGTCCCCGTTGGCCACACGGATTTCCGCAACGATGCCACCGTCAAGGTGCTGCACCGTTTTTGGCTTGCCTTTTACGTTCACAGTGCCGCTGCTAACAACGGCGCCCGAAATCTCTGTAAAAGTAGCCCAGCCGCCCAGCCCGCCAAAAAGTACGGCGAACCCGAAAAGTCCAAAGACGAGGGCTCGACCAAACCCAAGTTTTGGCTCTGCTCCAATCGTGGCGAGGTCTGCCTGCTTTGAGGGGCCTGACTTGGATCGATCAGGCAAGCCTTGGGCAGTTTCGTCTTTTCTGGGCGGTTTTTTTAAACCGATTGTGAGAAGTGCTAGAAACGGTAGGAGTAGCAAGTCGCTTACTCTATGCGACGCCGAAGATGCCGCCTGCTTACCATTGACCGATCGGAACTCGTTCTGAGGCTTAATCATTGTGCTTTCCTCGCGCGATCAGATTGACCTTGTTCGCTCTGCGACCCGCTTGTTTCCGATCCTGCCTTTGAGCGATCCATGCCTGAAACTGTAATGGATTTCGAAATGCTCATGAACTCTGGTTTGCCGGAAGTGCTCTCGTCGGAACTTTTTAGTGCGGATTTTTGTGTTGTGTTTGGTGTTTCTGCGGCTGCAGATGCAGTCTGCTGCTCGCGTACAACGCGGGTTAGTTTTCTCAAAACTTCCGACTTGTCTCCAAACTGAGTTTGCCTGCCGGCGTCAATCATTAGAATGAGATTCGTGGCGGCCAGGGTGCTGGGGCGATGGGTCATCAAAATCACAGTACTGCCTTCCTTTCGCACCGTCGCAATAGCCTGAGTGAGCGCAGCCTCACCCTCAGCATCGAGGTTAGAGCTTGGCTCATCGAGTACAATAAGCGGCGGTTGTCGAAAAAGAGCGCGTGCAAGGGCGACACGTTGAGCTTGGCCACCTGACAGCGGCGGTTGGCCAAAGCCGATGGTAGTGTCATACCCGTCCGGCAGCCCAAGGATCAGCTCATGCGCACCAGCCAATTTCGCGGCCTGGATTACCTCCTTGTCTTCACTGTGCGTATCAAACCGCGCGATATTCTGTTTTATTGTGCCAGGGAGCAGCTCGACATCTTGAGGCATGTAACCAACGTGTTGCCCCAGTGAATCTGCATCCCATTGATCATAAACTGCTCCATCTAGTCGGACGGATCCTTGGTCTGGAGCCGTCAACCCGACCAAAAGCCGTGCCAAAGTTGATTTTCCAGACGCACTGGGACCGACGACGCCAAGCGCGTCTCCGGGCTTCAACTCAAATTGGAGCCCCTGCAGTATCGGACGGCGTCCGGCTGCAGGTTGTGAAGCCGAGGCAGGAGCTAATTTTAGTAAGTTTTCAACCTGGAGCTTTCCTGTCGGTGTCGGCAACTCGGTCTTCGGGCTTTTATTTGTAAATCCGGCCAATGCTATTGCTAGACGCTTGTATGCTTGGCGGGCCCTTGCAATATTGCGCCAGTTTCCGACGGTCTGATCGATTGGAGCCAGGGCGCGACCTGCAAGGATTGACGCCGCGACAATTGTGCCTGGGGAGATTTTACCCGTTAGAGCGAGATATCCGCCCAAACCGAGAAGAGCCGATTGGATCAACAAACGTAGAGCCTTCGATGTCGAGGTGAAAACCTCGCCAATCTCAATGCCGCTTTGCGCGCTGGCCTTTGCTGAGTTGCGCAGATGTCCCCAGTGTCGCGCTATGTTGCCTGTCATTCCCATTGCGACGATGGCTTCTGCGTTGCGCAAACTGTGTTCAGCGAACCGCCCTTCGTTACTCTCAATGGCTACCGCCTCGACGACTGATCTCCGCGTCAGCATTTCGTTGGCGATCGCAATTACGACGACCAACATTGCGCCCACCAGTGCCAAGGACCCCAATTGAAAATGTAAAAGAAAAACTATGCCTAGATAAATGGGTACCCATGGCAGGTCGAATAATGCAGGTAGCCCCGGACTGCTCATAAATAGTCGAATTTGCGATAAGTCCGCCGTAGGTCGACCGATGTCTCCCCGACCACTTGTGTAGCCGCTGATCCAAGATATTAGAGACGGTTGCGCAAACTCTTCGTCCAGCCAGTATCCAATGCGCGACAGCACTCGCGCGCGAAGGTAGTCGAATAAGCCGAGAAACATGTACATTGCCGCTGCTAGACCGAAGAGTGCAACCAACGTTGGTACAGATTTGCTGGTCAATACGCGGTCATAAACCTGCAGCATGAACAAAGGTCCAGTCAGCATCAGAAGGTTGATCACAAGACTGAACAACCCAACGCCCCAAAAGGCGTAGTTCACCGAACGTAGCTTCTCCGATAGCGGATCTGCGCTGCTCTGCATCCGGTCGTGTTGCCGTACTAACATTATCGGCCTACCTATTTTGCCTCAGCAGGTCGGTGTCCCAATAGTCCGAAGGACACCCCACACTGTATATTCATCGAATGTAGTGCGTAATTCAATGTTCATGCCATACGTGCCAATTGAATATGACACCGAGATTTGCTCAGTGCATTTGAAACAATAAGCCACTTTCTGTTGAGGGCTCTCAATTGGCTTTTATGTTTTGGCCGCTCCAGTATGGGCACGACCTCTGACCTGAAACGACACACGACAACCAGGCTGAGGCGATTTTGCCCGCAGTCAGATATTTCGGGACACCTGATCGTCTGAGTTAAGAGGGTATTCGGCCCATCCGATTGCTGTTTATGCCGCGCCCTTTAGGTGGTCGCTGTAGTCTGGCTCCATTTGCGGAGGCTCGGACGTTTCGGAGTAGCGTTCTCATTGGCGGCGCTGAGACTATGGCTGTTTGAAGCTTGACCAGGCGAAGGCACTCAAGAATCTGGAGCGCGAGAACGAGCGATTGAAGAAGGCGGTCTCTGAGCTGACACTCGCCAAGCTGATCCTGAAGGAGGCTCTTGAGGGAGAATACTAAGCTCTCGAGAAAACGAGCTTGAGTGACCCGCGTGCGCTCGCAGCTGGCGGTCTTAGAGCGGCGCGGTTGCTCGCCGAAGGTTGGAAGGTAAACGTGAAGCACGTGCATCGCGTCTGGCGGCGGGAAGGGCTCGAGTTTCCCAAGAAGCAAGCCAAACACAACTGCCTATGGCCGAGCGAAGGATCGGCATTGCGTTTCCAGCCTAAGCGGGCGAGTCACGTGTGGAGGCACGACTTCGTTCACGACCGCACACAGGACGACCGCCCGTCCGTTCAGAATGCTTATGATCATTGACGAGTTAACGCTCTCGCAAGAACCGCTTCCCAGGGACTGCCAGGCTCGATGGAAAGCGTCTGGACGCCGATCCGGGAAGTCCAGGTGCTAATCGAGCAATGCAGGCTGGGCGGGTCGACCGCCGAGTGATTACGCTTCATTTATGCGGCGACGATTTAGGGGCAGTTCAACTAGTTCTATCCCTCGACGCAGTTTCATGAGAATTCTTCAGCGCGTTTCAGAAAATGGTTCTCTCTCGGCCTTCGTATCGCCCGAAAGCCCGATGATGAAAGACGCGAGTTAGTGGATTGGTCATAGTTAACACCATGCAAACGATTGAGGGCTTAACGTCCGATCTGCTTGCTATGCAGGCAAGAGCTGAACGGTCACCAAGAGTTTCTTGGTTGTAGTGCATCAAGTGGCGTGTAAAGAATGTTGGCATCATTAGCGTCGAGGTTCGTCTTCTGCACAAAGAGCAGAAACTGTGTTGTGGAGGTTCGGCCTCCAGTAGGCACAAAGGAGTTCAAGGACGACGATGCACGGCTAACAACCACTTGCCGCAGTTTTCCATTTCGCTTCCTGTTTTTTTGCCTGGCTGTTTCGGTGATCCTGCTATGCAATGTGATGGCGTGGACACCAGCGTCACGTGCGGACCTCTTTAAGGCTGGCGACTTTGTGCCGAGCAATCGGCAGCATTGCCTTGAGACTACCTCTGAGGGACTTCGCTGGGAAGGTGCGTCCGCTGACGGCCGCATCCAGATACGTCAGCTTAAAGACGGACCTCAATTCTATAATACCAGAACCGGGGCGAAGTTTATACCGCGGGGAAACAACTACATACGGTTGGCTCGATTGCAGGACCCGTGGGGCGGTCACAACTTCGGGCACAGTTTATTCGACCCAATCCATTATAACGCACAATGCGCCCAAGCCGCATTATCAGCAATGCGGAGCAAAGGATACAACGTTGTCCGCGTATTTATTTCGGAAATCAGCTCTGGTAGCGAAGACGGACCAGGTTTGAACATTGACTACATGCGCAATCTAGCTGATTTTCTCCGGAATGCCAAAAAGCTCAACATACGGGTAATCGTCGTCTTTTGGAGGCTGCCGCGCCAAGGCGGTTATCAGCCAACTATTCCGCCTCCGGCGACAATGGAAGGAGTTAATGCCTACTTCCTCCACCAGCCATTTATAGATGCTAAGAAGAGGTATGTTCGCGACTTCTTATCCGAGCTCAAGGCGCAGAATGCTCCGCTCGAGGTTGTGCTGGCCTGGGATCTAGAGAACGAAGCTCATTTCATAGATAATAAGAAACCACTCGCCTTTGTTTCAGGTAACATAACAACAGCGAACGGCCAAATATTCAATATGGCGAACACAAATGACCGACGGCGAATTGTCGAAGAAGGCTTAGTCTATTGGTCAGAGCAGGTTTCCGCAGGAGTTAAAGAAATTGACCCCGAGGCACTTGTTACCATGAGCTTTTTCAGTCCGATAAGCGTAGACGGAGACGATCCGCGCATCACCTGGACACGAAAAGTCATTAGCGACCCCGAAGCCGGTGGCTCCCTACTAGATCTTGTCGACATACACCTTTACCCTGGGTCCATCCAGATTGAGGATGAGCTTGAGTCGTTTGAGATAACTAAAAGTCGCAAGCCGATCATTTTAGGGGAGATGGGGATCTGGATGCCCCCGGTCACCAAAGTTGACCGACCAATTGATGCCATTGATTTTCTCAGGTTACTTCAAATACGGTCCTGTGATAAACGGTTCCGTGTGAGTGGGTGGGTACTTTACAGCTGGGATACCCTGGAGACTGCGATTGGTAGGCGCGATATATACACCGCTTCTGACAATGACTGGGAGATTGCGGATCGCTTGTCCCCGTCCAAGCTTTATGAGCCTTGCGCGGACCGATCATTTGCTCAACTGCATTGACTGATAAGAATTCCGGTTCGTGGAATCGGATTCGTCGGGCCCAGATCTTTGATAGCGTTGAACCTGGCGGGTGAAGTCGAAAAGAGTTAAATAATTTATCCGTGCACACGCAATGATTTTAGAACTCTAGAAATGTCTGAAATCTGCACTCGGTTTTTACTCTTTTGACCGAATTGCACGGCTTTCGCGGGACGAGGAGCGGTCACGCGATGTAGTCAATTGCTTCGAAAGCTTCAAATTGATAGACATGGACTGCCAGGCAAGTAATAGCTCGAACCCCTCCCCCATCGTATCCGCGCCCGTTCATTCGGTTTATCTTGCAAAGCTCCAGGCGATCATGCGGCCGGTGAAACGGCTGCAGAACCTTGCGCGGCCAGCGACTTGTTTTTCTAGACGGTCTTCAATCGGCAACTAGCATTCGGCAGGCCCCAAGATTACGATGTTGGGCTCCTGTCCTATTACGTTTTTGCGCGTGCTTCGTGCCTCTGACCGGGAGATAGGCCAATCTACAGGATAGAGCATTTCAGAAAGTTCGGTCAGATGGGTGCGTTACAGTAAGGACCTTTAAATGGGCTTTTATTAGCCGGGTCACAATATGAAGGGGACTGTCAACGCAGGGTTCTTATCGATTTACATCCGCGGCCGAGAGCAGGTGGCGTACCACTCAAGAGCTTCTTCAACTTCGCCACTGAATTGGACGTGACCATTGTCAAGTACCATGCCGTGGGTGCAGAGGCCTTTCATCAAATCTATGTTGTGCGTTGCAAGGACCAGTCCTCTGCTCTGCTCAACCAGGCCCATCATTCGGTTTTTCACCTTCTCGGCAAATTCTGCGTCTCCTGCGCCGATCCATTCGTCTAATAGCAATATGTCTGGCTCAATCATGGTCGAAATCGCCACGGCAAGCCGCAACCCCATGCCGGCTGAATATGTGGCGAGCGGTTTTTCGATGTCGTGGCCAAGCTCTGCGAACTCTATAACTTCGGGAATAAGGTTACGTATTTGGCTTAGCCCCAGTCCCATCTGAAAGCCTCGTAAATAGATATTCTCGAGTCCCGTAGCCTGCTGTTGCATGCCCATCGAGATATCGAAGAGGCCCTTCGTCGTTCCGTTTATATTTAGTTTTCCGGAGCTCGGTTGGTAGATGCCAGCTAGGACCCGCAATAGCGTACTCTTACCGGCTCCATTATGGCCGATGAGGCCCAGACGCTGACCCGCTCTTAGCTCAAACGATACGCCATCGAGCAACGTCGCAAAGCTACGTTGGTTGCGGCTTAGGTAGAGATCGGAGAGTATCCGCGACGGATTTGCCATTAGTTTTCGGTCATGCGGTTTGATCACCGGAACTCGCAAAGTGAGTTTTTCGGTAGAGATCAGCAAGGCCGATGCGGCCGCTTTACGTTTAGTCGCGGGATTCAATTCGGCAATCACACCCATAGCGGTACGTACCTAGCGTATCTGTTGGTTATAACTCGCTCACTCAAAAAACCTATTAAAGTGAAGCCCAGAACAACCAGCCAACTAATCAGCTCGATGGGATTTCCGAGAAGTGGCGCACGGACTAATTCGAGAAAATGGTAGAATGGATTATAATTTAAAAACGCCTCCATGACTCCGCCACGGCCCGTACCACCAGGTATCCAAATTATCGGCGTTGCGAGAAATGCAATTCGCATTATAGCTTTGATTACTTCGGACAGGTCTCTGTAGCGCGAACCTAGAATGCCGAAGAATTCTCGTGAATAGGATCCCATTGACAATTAAAAGACCACAACCAAGTATGCTTACAAGGGAGTACGCTGTTAGCGGAATGCTGTAAATCAAGAACACCGGTATGAAGATGACAAGCTGGTGCAGGAAGGAAATGACTGTTGTCATTGCGTCAATTAATACTATGTCACCGAGTGGCATGCCGCCCTGCATGATATTTGCGCGGCCGCGTTGATATACAGTCGGAGCCTTGTTCGTGAATTCGCCAATGAGCGTCCATGTTACTAAACCAACCGCGAGGTGTGGAATGAACTGCTCAGGTGGGGAGGCGCCAATTTCCGCATAGAGATACCCGAGTACTGCGATAAATAGCGATGGACCGACTATCAACCACAAAGGTCCCAGCGCTGTGCGCCGGTAACGTATTAAGAAGGTTAGTAGTGGAATATAGAGCATCGCGGAGCGCTGCATCAGTAAAACCGCCTATTATGATCCTGACTAAACCCTCGACCGTGCCTACATAGGCTCTGTCACAACACGTTGCGAGTGAGGCAGCGCTGACGACTTTCTTCCCGGCCTGTTATCGAGAGCCTCCCGAAGAATCGCGCGACACCAATTCTTAAAACTACCGTGTTCTGGAAATTTTCATATTCGTCGATATTTTTGCATAGCCCTGCCCGTCATTCCAGACCTCTCACAATCTTCGTTTTAATGTGCAACCTTTTCTTCCGTGCGTCCCGCTGAGTGACTGGGGTGCATGCGATACCTTGTTCTCTTTCTGGGGCCCATGGAATTGGGTTGGGCCCGAAAACCCTATATTCAAGCGCTCACTCTCGAGCAGAGGTTGCAAACCCTATCGTACAGCTGAAGATCATCGGTGTTGTTGTTTTTAATGAGATCAAGCGTACTCTTGTCGACATCAACAGATTGATTTGACGGCGCAACATTGTCGCGTTGCAAGTCGAGTTTGATACCCAGAACATGTTCTAGCTGACGAAGGTCGACCTCAAAGTTTTCCACCCGACCGATGAAACCGATAGAATCAAGGTCTAGACCGTCTAAATACCGAGATTGCTTATTGCGTTGGTACGGCGCGGCACAAAATTCTCTAAGAGAGCCTTCAAAACCAAGGTTTCTAACGAAGTGTTTGTATTCCGAGACAACGCGATCAACGGGCTTGCGAATAAAAGTGACAAAACTGCTAGGCTCAAATAAGGAGGTGTACTGGTGGGCCTCGAAGTGCCCCATCAAAAACACTTTCTTCCCCGCCTTAGCAAGGTCGCAAACAGACACTTTGGAGCGTTCGTTTCGACGCCAGAATTCAATCAAGCTTCTTATGTTCACGCTTTCATCTTTTCTGCCTATCGTTTCCGGGTAGCGGAAACGACGTACAGCATCGCTAGTCAAACGTTGATCCGGACCATAATCGAATAGATGCACCCGGCCCTTTAAGTTCCGGACAAGAGTTTTCCTTAGCGAAGTCCCGGCGGTTTTCGGAATATGAACAAAAACAACGTTGTTAATACCAGTAAACCCCATTGAAGACCTCGGACGCCCCAAAGGGCCAATTGTGTTCAGAATAAAGGGAAAGCAACGGAATTAGCTGCTACGAGGCGAAAGATCTTGCATCAAGATCATCTCCCTACTGTTTTCGGCAATATAGCCAAAGTTAAGGCACTGTGGACCATTACGGCAACGAAAGCCCCCGGCGCCTGCCCTTTCCTGTGGAATACGTTTCGTCAGACGTTGCTACCAAGTGTGAGTTGCATCACGCGAGGTACTAATCTGGGTGCTTGAATTTCATAAGTATGCCCGCAGTCAATGTACCTTACCAGCAAGGCGATCTAAGTTACGAATGTTCCACTAGAAACCATTGTGCGCGCACCAGATTATAAAAAGTTAGGGTTTCGGCTAATTGCAATAAAACCGCATCCATAGTGGTTCTGCCGGTTGATGTCGCCGAATAGCAATCAATCGAGCAAAACTGGCGAGCCCGTCAGACTCTCTCGGGGCTTGGCATACCTATTCGACAACCGGCCTTTGGGGCTTGCCGTGACGTCATTTAGGCTGTCTGTTTTTTCGGCGTTTTCGAGCAATAATTCACCCGACATACTTCGCGTGCTGTATCCAGCGGCCCGGGCCGAGGTGCAGAAGATCCGCTCGATCGCGTGATGTAAAGTGCCGTCCAGTTGACTGGATTCCTCCTCAAATTCGTCCAAGGCAATGTTCATCGAGCGAATTAACCGCAGAGCGTCTGGGGCAAACCAAAACATGGACCCTTCGAAGAAAGCCGGGATGACATCGGCGGAAGGACTTGCACGCCTCAAAAGACCGGCAACTCGCTCTTTGTTCGCCATCCAATAAAGCGGGGTAGACCTGTAAGCGGTGCCCCAGCCAACCACACCCGCACCCTCTTTGCAGAGTGCGACCAGAGCGCGACGCACTTGCTCTGCGTCACCAGCAAGCATGCAGAAAAGCACCTTCCTCCGCATGTTGCCGTTCACAAGATGCGGGCTCCTCTTCGTGTGTAACTTTAACACCGCATCATAGCTATCGAAGACACCGTTGTTTACGAGGTGTATGAACGGAGCTATGTCGCGGCCTCTATTGGGGCGCACATGAATTTGAACTCGATCGATCTTAGCGACTTGCTCGCGCACCTCGGCGGCGCGCTCCTGAACAGTTGTTACATGCAAATCAGCCCCCTCTGGCAAGCTTCTAAAGCATTGCAGCACTTCAGAGGTTAATTCAGGATAGTATATGTGAGCAACAAGCGCCGTTTTTACACCCTTGTTGACTAGAGACCCCGACTTGTCGCGCGGTCTAAGACGCCAGATCATCTGTCCCGGCCAAGACAAGAACAGAGTGCCCTTTGTTAATTCAAGCACTTTGAAGATTAAATGCTTCATATATGCCCCCGTTGGCCCCTGCCTTGGTACCCGTTGGCCCCCGCCTTGATACCCGTCGGGTTAGTATTGGTGAAAGCGCGAAATATCAATAGAGGGCGACTAGACTTAGCCACTTATCACCAGGGTGTGGCTGGTTTGAACATCGACGGAAACAATTCCCTAGCGCGGCGTCGACCTTCAGCCAGTTTTTGCAGGGTGTCCTACCGCCAGCGCCAAGGTGGCGCGCTCTAAAGTGAAGGCTAAGGACCATACGGCTGGCGTCCGGATTGGCTAAAGCTCAATGCTAGGCGTGGTGCAGTGTGGAAGACCGGTGCTATGCCGCTGGCAGAAGTGCGTTGTTACCCATCTTTCCCCTCGTCTGGTATTGACTGTCGCGCCGTTGTTGGGCAACTGGAGCTTACAACGTGTAAGCGCCCAAATTTTGGGGAGCGTCTGAATTGAAAGTCGAAGCACTGAGCATCCCCGAGGTTCGACTTGTGGTGCCCACTAAGCACCAGGACAGTCGAGGCTTTTTCTCTGAAACGTACAATGCGCGCACGTTAAGTGAGGCCGGCATCGACATCACTTTTGTCCAAGACAATCATTCGTTGTCTTCGGAAAGGGGTGTAATCAGGGGCCTGCATTTTCAAGCAACGCCGCATGCGCAGGGGAAGCTGATACGGGTGACCCGCGGTGCTGTGTTCGACGTTGCTGTGGATATCCGCAAAGGTTCGCCGACTTTCGGGCGTCATGTAGCGGTGACGCTTTCGGAGCAAAACTGGAGGCAACTCTGGATACCAGCAGGATTCGCGCATGGGTTTTGTACGCTCGAACCGAACACCGAAGTGCTCTACAAGGTTTCAGCTTTCTATGCGCCCGAATGCGACAGAGGGCTTGCTTGGGATGATCCGGAGCTCGATATTGCTTGGCCGGTCGATAAGCAGGATGCAATCCTCTCACAAAAAGACCTAGGGCATCCCCGGTTGGCGGATTTGCCAACCTGCTTCGAGTACATCGGTTAGCATTCGCTTTTGGACGATTTGGCGAACGCGACGTTTATGGACAGAGCGCGATTGCAAGGTGTGCGCACATCGATTGTAAATCTGGAGGGGTAATGAAACTAATCGTAACCGGAGGTGCTGGTTTCATCGGATCTGCACTGTGTCGCTATCTAGTGTCTCAAGAAGATGTGACAGTCTTGAATTTAGATAAGCTGACCTATGCGGCGAACCTAAATTCTCTCGCACCTATTGCGGGCAGTCCGCGCTACCATTTCAAAAAGGCGGACATTTGCGACCGTGATGCAATGGATGCGAGCTTCAGAGAATTCCAACCAGACGCAATAATCCACCTCGCTGCTGAAAGTCACGTCGATCGATCTATTACGGGTTCAGACGCCTTTATGCAGACGAACATTATGGGTACGTATTCGCTACTCGAGGCGGCCCGTGCGTATTGGTCTGCGCTCGACAACGGCGCGCGCGATAAGTTCCGCTTCCTTCACGTGTCCACTGACGAGGTCTATGGCTCCCTGGGTCCTCAGGGGTTGTTTCACGAGGATACGCCCTATGATCCAAGTTCGCCGTACTCCTCGAGCAAGGCCGCTTCCGATCACCTCGTGATTGCTTGGCATCGGACTTACGGTCTACCCACAATCATTTCTAATTGCTCGAATAACTATGGACCTTACCACTTTCCTGAGAAGTTGATCCCTCTAATCATTCTAAATGCCATGGACCAAAGACCGCTTCCTGTTTACGGCGATGGTCAGAATGTCCGCGACTGGCTCTATGTCGAAGATCACGTTAGGGCAATTTTTACAATTCTGCAGCGGGGGCGCCTTGGAGAAAAATACAATGTTGGTGGGCGCAACGAGCAGACCAATCTTTCTGTAGTAGAGTACATCTGCAGTTTGATGGATGAGGAATTTTCGACCCGACCACCGCACCGCGATCTTATTACGTATGTGACAGATCGGCCGGGTCACGACCAGCGCTATGCCATCGACGCAACGAAGCTCGAATCTGAGCTCGGTTGGAAGGCGCGCGAGAATTTTGAGAGTGGGATCCGAAAAACTGTAAAATGGTACATTGAGAATCCCGCTTGGTGGGAGCCTCTGCGTGCTGATGTTTACAAGGGCGAGAGACTTGGACTTTTCGAAAGCTCCAAGCAGGCATCGGGATCCTGAACCTTGAAAATTCTTGTCGTCGGCAAGGCCGGTCAGGTCGCACAGTCTCTCATTGCGGCGACGAAGCCTCGTGGCGTAGTGATCATTGCGTTCGGTCGTCCAAAACTCGATCTTGCGAAAGCCGAAACGATAGGTGCTGTATTCGAAGAGGTCGTGCCGGATTTGATTGTGAACGCGGCGGCGTATACCGACGTAGATAAAGCGGTGTCCGAGCCAGACGCTGCCTTCCTTATCAACGCGACTGGACCTCAAAGGCTTTCAGAAGAATGTGCGCGCCGATCAGTGCCCCTCATCCACCTGTCCACAGACTATGTCTTCGATGGGAGCAAAACGGGTTATTATAATGAGGAGGATCCCGTTGCGCCTCTTGGTATTTATGGGCTTAGCAAGCTGACGGGTGAGAGGCATGTTGCAGCTGCCTGCCCGCATCACGTTATTTTGCGAACAGCTTGGGTCTATAGCTCGTACGGCCGCAACTTTGTGAAGACAATGCTTCGGTTGGCCGAGAGCCGTTCGGAACTCAGTATCGTAGACGATCAGCGCGGGAACCCAACCTATGCGGCTCATTTGGCCGACGCTATTCTTGCGATCGCTGGACGATTGGTCGAAGGAAACGGGGACGATGTTCACTGGGGGACGTACCACGTCGCGGGCATTGGCGAGGCGACATGGTGTGAGCTGGCTCGTGAGGTTTTTCGTCAATCAGCTGAAAGCGGTGGACCGAGCGCCACGGTTCGCGCTATTGCGACTGCGGACTATCCTACGCCAGCTGAGCGGCCTTCCAACTCGAGGCTCGATTGTTCAAAATTGGAGGCTGACTACGGCCTGCGACTTCCCAATTGGCGTATTGGCGTGACGGCGTGTGTTCGTGATCTTATCGCGAGCACTCGAACAAAGTCATTAGATTAGGACGTGCGCCGGTTTGTGCGGGCGAGTTGCTTATGCTGGGGGCACTTGAACCAAGAATGTGGTCTTGAACCGACGCAATTCATAGGGAAAAGGCGATCAAAAAATTCTGAGATCACGGTTGATCTTAGCGCTGGCGCGCGCGCCGCTGCTACACTCCTAAAACTGATCCATCGGCGCCAATGGAATCGATGCGTGGAGACACATACACTCCGGTCCCCGCCCAACACTCTTTTCGTTGAATCATTAGCTCTGCCAGCGCAATGTCGCAACCGCTGTTGGCGCCGCGGTATCCGTGGCTCCTTCCTTGTTCAAGTCTAGCGTTGCGGTTGAGCCCAATGCGGCACTTGCACGGTTCGATCGTGGCTATGGCCTGCTTGGGGGTTTCGTTTCCTTTGGGTGCTTCATGTCCCAGACGTGCGCGCGCGAGTGTGTGCAAAATCTGTTGATCAAAACCACCTTTCGTACGTCGAAAGGAGCCGTCTGAAGGACCTCACACATCGTTTGGAGTGTGAGCCGAAAGGAGCCCCCGATGGCAGCAAACGCGCCCTCGCAATACTTTGGTTGGTCGATCGCCAAAGTGCTGGCGGTGCCGGCTTTGTTGATCGTTCCTGCGCAGGCGTAGATGCCTGAGCCCCCCGTGACGGTCGCGAATCCGATCTCCAAGCGTATTACGCAATGGGATGAATTCTCAGGGCGCTTTGAGGCGATCGAGAGCGTCGACGTACGTCCTCGCGTTTCCGGCCTTATCCAAAAAGTGCACTTCAGGGACGGCCAGATGGTCAAGAAGGGGGACCTGCTGTTCACGATCGACAAACGACCGTTTGAGATCGTGGTGGAAAGTGCGCAGGCGGAGATTGCGCAACGAAAAGCGGAGGTTTCCCTGCAGATCTCTGAAGTTGAGCGTGCCCGGCCGTTGTTGCGCTCGCGCACTCTGACAGAGCGTGATTTTGAAACCCGCGAGTCCAATCTTGCTATTGCGAGAGCGCGATTGGCCGCTGCTGAAGCAACGCTGCGAGCGGCGCCGCTCGACCTTGATTGGGCCGAAGTTACAGCGCCTATCTCCGGACGCATCTCCGATCGCCGCATTGATGTCGTCGCGCTTATCACTGGGCGCGCGGCGGGCGCGACGGTCCTGACGACTATTGTGTCGCTTGATCCTATCTATTTCGAGTTCGACGGATCGGAGGCCGACTACCCGCGCTATGTGCGGTTGGCGCGCGTCGGGATGAGACCTTCGTCGCGTGAAAACAACAATCCGGTCCGCATCAGGTTGGCCGACGACGACAAGTGGTCGCTGACTGGGAAAATTGATTTTGTCGACAATCGGCTCGATCCGAGATCGGGAACAATCCGGGCGCGCGCTATCGTCGACAATCCTGGCAATCTCCTGACGCCGGGACTTTTTGGCCGGCTGCAGCTGTTCGGCGGCGAATTCGATGCGGTGTTGGTTCCTGATAAGGCCATCGTTTCCGACCAGAGACAGAAGGTCGTCTTCGTAATCGGTGAGGACAACATTGTTGCGGTGAAGTCGGTCGCGCTGGGGCCTATTCAAAAGGGTGGATTGCGGGTCATCAAATCCGGTTTGGATGCTGAAGACCTTGTTGTGATCAATGGTATAGCCAATCCGGCAGTGCGGCCTGGTGCGAAGGTGAAGCCCGAGCCCGCAACAAAGGAGTCTGTTGGTTTGAATTAGGCCATGTGGGCGTCCGCGCACGAGCGCTTCAGAAACCCGCGAGAAACCAGTTCGACACGGCGAGTTGAGAGACGAGGCCGCAATGCGCTTTGCCCATTTCTTCATTGATCGACCGATCTTCGCGACCGTGCTGTCGCTGATTATCACCATCCTTGGGGCGATCGCCCAGACGACGTTGCCCGTCGCCGAATACCCAGAGATCGCACCACCCACGGTCAACATCACTGCAACCTATCCGGGAGCATCGGCCAGGGTTATCGCTGAAACCGTGGCGACGCCGATCGAGCAAGAGGTCAACGGTGTCGATGGGATGCTCTATCTCGCCTCGCAATCGACCGGCGACGGTGTGCTGTCCATTAATGTCGTGTTCTAGCCCGATACAGATATCGATCAGGCGCAGGTGCTGGTCCAAAACCGTGTCTCGGTGGCGGAGCCACGGTTGCCGGAGGCGGTGCGCCGGCTCGGCGTCTCGGTGCGCAAATCATCTCCCGACCTGATGATGGTGGTGCACATGACGTCGCCGGATGGGACGCGCAACCAGCAGTATGTCTCGAATTACGCGACGCTCTACGTCAAGGATGTTTTAACCCGCATCGATGGTGTCGGTGACGTTCGAATCTTCGGCGCCCGCGACTATTCCATGAGGGTCTGGCTTGATCCCGACCTTATCGCCGCCCGCGGATTGACGGCTCGCGATGTGGTCACAGCACTGCAAGGGGCAAACCTGCAAGTTGCCGCAGGTTCGGTCAATCAGGCACCGGCAACGTCGGATGGCGCGTTCACATTTGCTGTTCAAACGCTGGGGCGTCTGACGACACCAGAGCAGTTTGAGGATGTCGTGGTGCGAGCGGAACCAGATGGTTCGGTTTTGCGGGTCAAAGACATTGCGCGCGTGGAACTCGGATCACAGGATTATACGGTCAACGCCTACCTCAACAACAAGACGGCGACGGCGATCGTCATCTTCCAAAGGCCTGGGTCCAACGCGCTTGAAACGGCCGAACAGATCCGAAACGAAATGGAGCGACTGGCGAAAGCGTTTCCGTCGGGTCTGGGCTATTCGGTGGTTTATAACCCGACGGAGTTCATCCAGTTTTCCGTAGATGCCGTGGTGGAGACAATCTTCGAAGCCGTCCTGTTGGTGGTTTTGGTTGTCATAATATTTCTTCAGACCTGGCGCGCGGCGATTATTCCGATTGTCGCCATTCCGGTTTCGCTCATCGGCAGCTTTGCGATCATGGCGGCGGTTGGTGTTTCCTTCAACACGCTGTCGTTGTTTGGGCTGGTGCTGGCGATCGGCATCGTGGTCGATGACGCGATCGTGGTGGTTGAGAACGTCGAGCGGTATCTGAGGCTTGGTTTCTCGCCCAGAGGGGCGGCCAAAAAAACAATGGACGAGGTGGGAAGCGCGCTGATCGCGACGTCGCTCATTTTGGTTGCGGTGTTTCTTCCCACCGCCTTCATCACCGGTTTGCAGGGTGCCTTCTACAGTCAGTTTGCGATCACGGTGGCAGGAGCGACGATGATCTCATTGTTCGTCTCGTTGACGTTGTCGCCAGCAATGGCTGCTATTCTGCTCAAGCCTCATGACGATGGCGCGGGCGCAAAGCGTGGTCTTCTTTATTGGCTGAGTTCGCCGATACGTTGGTTCTTCATGGGCTTCAACTGGGCCTTTGGAGGCCTGTCGAATGCGTTCGGTGCGCTGACGGCGCGGCTTGTTCGCATGGGGGTCGTGGTGCTGCTGCTGTTTGGCTTGCTGCTGGTTCCGACATACGACCAGCCTCATCCCGCAGCTCGATCGCACCTATTTCATTGCAGCCTTCCAGCTGCCGCCCGGATCGACGCTCAACAGAGCCGACGAGATCGTGCGCGAGACGACGGATGTCTTATTGTTACGCCCCGGCGTTAAAAATGCTGTGGCATTCGTTGGGTTCGACGGCGCGACGTTTACCAATGCGCCGAACACCGGGGTCGTCTTCGTCACGCTTGAACCTTTCAAAACGCGTATCGAGGCGGGCCTGTCGAAGGACGGGATCTTGCAGGACCTGCGTCAACAGATGTCCTCTATTCGCGATGCCTTCGTCTTTGTTCTGGAGCCTCCGTCTGTTCCGGGTATCGGCACCGGCGGCGGTCTGAAGGGATATGTCCAGGATCGTTCTGGGCGCGGCCTGCCAGCGCTTGAGCAGGCTGCGTGAGCGATTGCGGGGACTGCAGGGGCGACACCCGGGATCACGCAAGCCTTCACGTTGTTCAACACCCGAACGCCTGAAATTTTCGCAGACATCGACCGTACCAAGGCGGAACGCTGGGCATCCCCATCGAGCGTGTTTTCGATACGCTTTCGATCTATATGGGATCAGCCTTCATCAACGACTTCAACATCCTCGGACGCACGTATCGCGTGACGGCCCAGGCTGACAATCCCTACCGGTTGAACCTTCGGGACGTGGCCAACTTGAGGACTCGAAACGCCGATGGGGACATGGTGCCCATTGGTTCGGTGTCGGCATTCAAAGACACGACCGGCGCCTACCGGGTTCCGCGCTACAACTTGTATCCGGCAGCAGAGGTCCAAATTGGACTTGTCCGCGGTTTCTCGTCGGGCCAGGGCATCGCGGCTATCGAGAAAATCGCCGAAAAGAAATTGCCTGCGGCTTCGGTTTTGAATGGACCGAGATCGCCCTACAGGAAAAGATCGCCGGCTCGACCGCCGCTATCGCTTTCACCCTAGCGGTGCTGTTCGTCTACCTTTTGCTGGCGGCACTGTACGAGAGTTGGCTGTTGCCACTGGCGGTTATTCTCATCGTGCCGTTGTGCATTCTCGCAGCGATGATTGGGGTGAACCTCCAAGGTTTCGACCGCAATATACTTGTCGAGATCGGACTCGTTGTGCTCGTTGCATTGGCTGCCAAGAACGCGATCTTGATCGTAGAATTCGCCAAGCAGGCGGAAGACGAGCGCGGCCTCAACCGCTTCGAGGCAGCCGTTGACGCGGCGCGCACTCGTTTGCGTCCGATCATCATGACGTCGCTGGCTTTCATTTTGGGAGTGCTTCCGCTTGCGATCGCGGAGGGGGCCGGCGCAGAAATGCGTCAGTCGCTCGGCACTGCCGTTTTCTCGGGGATGATTGGAGTGACCATCTTTGGTCTTCTGTTGACCCCGACATTCTATGTGCTGTGCAGGGGGCTTGCTTCGTTGGCTACGCCGAAAGCCAGAAAGGCTGAGTAGCCGCCCAAAGCGCAGCCTGCCGGTGCCGAGGGCTCCTAGGCATTTCTCGTGCGTCGCACGCCGGTCGGTGGAGCGAAGCGCAAGCCTGGCTTGCGTTCCGCTCTGTGCTGTGTCCGGTGAAATGCGGCCCCTAGCTGCGGAAGCGGAAAGCTGCCGCCGCCGGGCTGTCGCCGGGGATGGCGGTGGCCGCGATGGGCAAGACCTCGCCGCCGCTGCGCAGAACAAGACCAACGAGTTCGTCCAACACGTCATAGGTTTGGGCGTTGGGCCTTTTCGCGAGGGTTAATTTTCCGGTGCCTGACTTAATGCGGCCCGGGACCTCCGACGTGTTGTCAACGAAGAGCGTGGCGACCCGACCGTGTGCTGCTGCGTGTGCGATCTGGGCAAGGTCGGTGCTTGCGAGGTCCTTACCCAAACCGTCGATCGTTTCCGCCAGCCGATCACTGAGTTGTTTTTTTGTCCACCTGGAGACAGTGGGGCGGGCTTTCGATGCGAGTTCACTCTCGCTGATGGCTTCCGGGTTGCCGCTGATCGTGGAATTCAGCAGAACAGGATAGCTGTTTTGGGAACGATAGATCGCCGCGAGCTCGGTGACGGAGGCGATGATCAGCGGTGCGGATTGCCCAGCCAGCACCGGCCGCAGAGCACGGTCAATGCTGCGGCAGTACTGAGCTTGAAGGACTTTCATGCCTTCGCCGCCTTGGATTCGCCTAGCCGGCGCGCGATCGCGAGGCAGTTGGCGTTTAACAGCATCGGACATCGTCTTGGGCAGGCCGGCAACCTTCACCTCTTTGGCGAAGCTTGGTGTGACTTCGATGAAGCGGGTTGAGCCTTGCGACAATGCCAGAATGAAGCAGTGCGCCGTTTGGGCCAAGACTGGAACTAGAGGCTTGATATGGAAGCGGTCAGCGACCTGGGTTTCAGCCTCGGGCGCCACCGGCAATCGAAACGTACGGAGTTTCGTTGGTGAGGCGAAGACCGCGAGACCGTCGGCCATGTAAGCCCAGAATGGGCGGTCGTTTTCAAGTTCGGAAAAGGCCTGCTCAAGGGCTGCGATGTGCCGCTTGTTCGCCTTGGCCTCGCGGAGTTGTTCCAGCGCCGAATTGGAAAGGTTCTTGAAGAGGATGCGATCGGCCTGCGCGGAGCGGGTGACTGGTGTCGTCGGTAGATAAATGGAAACGCAGATATTGCCGCGTACCGCGTCCAGCGCTCTGACTTCATCAGTTGTTGGTATGTCTGTGTAAAGCATTCGTTTGGTGTCCATATCCCTGGTTGCACTGGTGACGATGACAACCAGCGGAGCAAATCACAAGCCCGACGTGAGTCTCGAAGTTTGATGCCGATCGTTTCTTATCTGTCACGGTGTTGGTCGAAAGCAATGTTGGTTGGCGAAAAGGGTGCTGCCCGGTTGTGTTCGGCCGGCGTCCACGCGTGCGAGCATACCGGTTCGCTAAAGGCTTCTGGTAATCCGAGGAGGCGGGGTGAGGCTCTCGTCGGTGTTTTGGTTCCTCACAGCGAGTGTGTGGTACGTGGTGTATATCTACGGCGTTGGCGCAGGCTCATTGCTAGGCTTTCGCTCGCAAGCCTTGTAGCCGTAGACGATGTCACACGCCAGACCGGTCAAGCCGCGCCCGCTCGCGAAGCTGATGTAAACAACGAAAGCCGTGACCAAGATGCCGATGACGAGCGTGCCCATGATGAATTCTCTACGCGGCAAGCTGAAGTAGGCAGCAATCGTCAATAGCAATATGGCTCCGCCGGCAATAATGGCTGCAACTGTCATTCTCTGCCCTTCAAATCCAAACGCACACCATGCAGGCGATGCTGGCTTGTCTTTGTATTCTCGACACCCGTGGCGTGCTCTGCATGCGTGAAAAGTTTTTGATATTCAAAAATGTCCGGGACCTAGGATAGGTCCCACGCCCGACGAATTCCAGTGCTCATGCATGAGACGATTACGCGGAGTGGGTTCGGCGTCGCTGAAGTGGTCGTGAAGCGACTGTCTCGCGGCTGCGGCAATGATTGCCGCGAGCAACAGTCTCGCAAGACACAGATTATCTGATGCTTGATGAATTTAGATCAGGTGAAGCCAACACCGCGCGGCCTCAAGAGCCGCAGCGGTCCGTCGAGGAACAATGACGGCTCAGCCGCGCACCATCTCCAGAGATTTCTTCACCGTCAGCCACGTCAGCCAAGCAATTATCATGGCCAGAATTATGTACGTTGACGGGGGGGGGGCAGCGATGCCGGGCGGCTTCTCCTTACCTATGTAAAAGCCAACGATCCCTAGTCCCGCAGCCCACATCGATAGAGTGACGGCCCAGAGGCCCGTCAGAGTAAGCAGCGTCTTGAGCATGTTCCCTGCCCCGTTGATACGACTCGTCTTAGGGTGGGGTGATTTGGGGACAGCCGTAGCGCCGAGCCGCACTTCTCCACAAAAACTGCATCGAGTTGTTTGGTGAGAGAGATCTGGGGCGTGGATGCGGGAAGTTTTATCGCGGACCAGCCAGGGCTGCTTGAAATGATCGAGTTTGGTGAGGAGTGACGATACTCACAGCATCTCCATGCAGTAGACCGCCATGAGGCCTAGAGCAAAAACGACCAGCCCTGTCACCATTCCCTCGATCAACTCGGTCCACGTGTTGCTGTTCGCCAATCCGGTATTCCAATTCTTCAATGCCAGAGGCAGTTCTGCATGATGCCGCGATTCGCGACGCTACCACCCGCATCACGCCGGGGAGCGATGGCGGCTTGCACAGGATATGTGCGTGGTGGGGTATTTGATGCTGGGTGAGGTGCTGGATAGGCACTGGAATTCCGGCCGAAGGTTTGAAGCACGTGTCAACCGGCCGGGTGTCTGCGGCCGCGTCCAGCCACCTCAGAAGCCTGTAAACCCGGCCTTACGCAAAAACTTTCAAGAATTTTATCGGCCTGTGACGCCCGGAACAGCGGGACGTCGATAACTCCGGCATGTTGGCTTCATAAAACGGCGAGCATACGCCGCCAAGCAGGTTCGAAACACTAGAGGCAGGCATTATGAAAAAGACATTCCTTACCACACTGACCGTCGTCATCGTCGCTGCAACCACGACCCAGGCATTTGCCGTAAGCAGCTCCGTTAAAAATGCCTGCATGGGCGATTATCTCTCCTACTGCAGCGCACACTCGCCAAGCAGCCCCGGCGTCCGCCGCTGCATGCGCGCCAACGGTTCGAAGCTGTCGCGCCGTTGCGTAAACGCTCTGGTCAAAGCTGGTTATGTTTCCAAGACCAAAACGCGCCGCAGCTCGGCTTCGCTCGGCCGCTAAGACAGGATTTTCAAGTGAATGACGGACGGCGGGCCCATGCGGCTCGCCGTTTTGCTTTGCCCGTTTCAGCAATGGGCTTGGGCCCATCTGAAAGGTGCTGTTGCCGCCGATGATCCCTTATACAACCGATGTCTGCCCGATGAGGCTGATCGTCAGGTCGTGGGGTGTCGTTTTGCGCTGTGAGGCGAACTCGTTCATGAAGCCGGCAAGCGCCTCAGCGGCTTCCTCGGTGACGGTGTTATAGAGGCTTGCTCGGACGCCGCCCGAGGCGGCATGCCCGGCGAGGTGGAGCAGGCCGCGCCGTGTTGCCAAATCAAGGAATGCGGCTTGGAGGTCCTTACTTGGCAAGTCAAACACAATGCTCACGCTCGAGCGGCAGTTTTCAGACGCCGGGCAGTGATAGAATCCGCTTGCATCGATAACGTCATAGAGAATGCGCGCCTTGTTGCGATTGCGTCTTTCCATCTCCTCAAGGTCGCCTTCGGCCAGGTTCTGGTGAGCTTTAAGCTTTACCGGGGAGGGGCCGTGATCGCACAGTTAATCCGGTAATGGTCTCAAGCGGACTGCAATACAAGAGAAGCGGAATGTTGGCGTGTGATCCAACTCAGGTATTCGCGTTATTTGATCCGCGGCCGATAAACTTCATCCAGTGCACCATCGTGGATCGTAAAGGTCTTTATCCATCGCTTGGACGTCGCTGGAGCGTGACGTCCCTTGTCTTCGCGTTTGTAGCGGATTGGCTGACCAGCCATAACTTTCTGCGCGACCGAATCCTTCACCACGAGTTGACCATTGACCAGTACGTAAGGGATGCCGGTCGACGGTAGCAGATGGTCGCCTGCCTTATAGGTAGCGTTGTCGGTCACGGTTTACGGATTGAAAATCGTGATGTCCGCGACCATGCCTTCTTGCAGTCGTCCGTGCACCTTCATTGCTTGAACGCCGGCATCGCCGAGATGGAGCGCCGACCAATAGCTGAGTTGCGCGAGCGAGTGAATGAGCGGGATGCCCAGTTCGCGACCCATCCGTAACGTTCTGGCATGCGAACCAGTAGTTCGGGGATGTCCGGCGTACTTTTCGTAAGGCTGATCCCAGTCGAGGCCCGACCACATCGCATCGGACCCTACGGTCATGTGCGGCATCCGCAGCCAGAACGGCATCCACTCGATTCGAGCGTTGTTGAAGGCGACCATGATCTTGGCCGGATCCCGTTTGAGTAGCTCATCGTAAATCTCCTTACTAATGAACTTGTCGCTCTCGGGATCGTAGATGTTTTCCTCATAGGTGAACCCCGCAGCAGCCAAGGCCTCGGGCTTCAGCGCGTCAGCGCCGATGTTTGTTGATGCCGCTTCGTATGGATAATGCTCGGACCATGACCTGCTCCCCGAAAACTGGACCGTCTGAGACTGGAATTTTCCACTTATGATCCCAGGGCTCATTTGGAGGAAGATTGATGAAGCGGTCGAAGTTCACAGAAGCGCAGATAGCGTTCGTGCTGCGCCAGGCTGAAGAAGGCACGAAGGTCGAAGAGGTATGCCGGAAGGCTGGGATCTCTGAGGCGACATTCTACAACTGGCGCAAGAAGTACGGCGGACTGATGCCGTCTGAGATGAAGCGGCTGCGCCAACTCGAAGAAGAGAACGCGCGCCTCAAGCGCATCGTCGCAGATCTATCGCTCGACAAGGAGATGCTGCAGGACGTCATCAAGCGAAAGCTCTGAGGCCTGCGCGCAAGCGGGAACTTGTCGATGACGTGCGAGCCATCTGGAAGGTGAGCATTCGCCGTGCGTGTTCGGTCATGAGGACGCGCCGCTCCACGTATCATTACCGACATCGCCGTCCACCGCAGGCCGACTTGAAGAAGCGTATCAGAGAGATTGCCGAGACACGGGTGCGCTACGGTTATCGGCGCGTTCACGTGTTGTTGCGACGTGAGGGCTGGCCGGTGAATGCCAAGCGCGTTTACAGGCTCTGTCGTGAGATGGGTTTGCAGTTGCAGAACAAATCACCCAAGCGCAAGGTCAAAGCGAAGCTTCGCGAAGGTCGATCGGCACCGGCGCATTCCAACGACGTATGGGCGATGGATTTTGTCCATGACCCGCTTTACGACGGTCGCAAGATCCGCATTCTCACCGTAATTGATGCATTCACGCGCTATGTGCAAGCGCTTGATGTGCGTGAGCGTTACACGGGTGCTGACGTCGTCGCGACGCTCGAAGAGGTTTGCAAGGAGAGCGGCTATCCGAAGTCGATCCGGGTGGATCAGGGGCCGGAGTTCATCTCTAAAGATCTCGACATGTGGGCGTATGCGCGTGGCGTCGAGCTTGACTTCTCGCGGCCAGGCAAGCCGACGGACAATGCGTTCATCGAGAGCCTAAACGGGAAGTGCCGGACGGAGTGTCTGAACGCTCACTGGTTCCTGAGCCTTGCCGATGCGCGTCGTAAATGCGAGCTTTGGCGGAGAGACTTGTATAAGTTTCCTGCTGTCAAGCGTGCTTTTCCGACCTTTTTCCTCGCCCAATCATTATGCGCATACGCTCCGGCGGAATGGCGCTATCTGCATGAGAATTATTCTCAGTCATGGCCAGGTCAACATCTTCAACCTGGCCATGAATGCCGACACCAGCGACAATCAGATTGAGCGCTTCTATGCGCGGCGCCTACCGCTCTCTCGCGAGATGGCCAAGAACCTACAGAGCTTTCGAGAAGAGTAGGTCACAGGCAAGCTGACCACAACATGCGCAACGGTCACTTCCATCTCATAAAAACTCTGACGCGCTCTACTGATGTACCTATTTTTCTTCTTTTTTCGGTTTCGCCTTACTCTCTTTATCACTCTCTTTGCTATCGGCGCCAACGGCGCCAACAACGGCACCTGCGGCCGCTCCTGCACCTGCTCCGACCCCCGTAACCGCACCCACCGCGGCACCAACCGCTGCGCCTTTGGCCGCGCCCTTCAACTTTTCGTCTTCTGCGCTCGCCGACGTTGCTGCAATCACAGCGAATGGAAGAATTACGCCTAGGGCGAATACGCGAACTGCGGAACCAGTCTTCATTGCAAAAACTCCAAAATTTACACTTACAGCGCGTTTGTCTGCCGACTAACGTTATCGCCATTGAGCAGCCCTGAAAAGTAGAATATCTCCACTTCGGATGCTGCGTGAAGTTGGTCGAGAAACAGCTACTCGCAGGAGTTCTCAGGAGCCTTTGTCAAGCTCCATAAAATACATTTTCGACAACCTCCGATCAAAGCAGCTCAAGACCTTTGCCGATCTTCCTGACCGCGGGAATTTGAGATAGGACTTGTGGCGATCTGTAAATTGGATTGGGCAAACGAAAGGGAAAGGTATGGATCTCACAACCATTCTAACGCAAGTGATCGGCGGTCTGGTCGGAGGAAACGCGGCCGGCGCTGCCTCGAAGAACATAAGTCTAGGCCCACTCGGAAACTCCGTTGCAGGCGCTATCGGCGGCGGCCTCGGAGGCCAACTCCTGAACATACTTCTGGACATCGGACAAACCGCAGCAAGCGGTGGCATCGATTTCAGCACGATTATCCAAGGGTTCACCACCGGCGGTATCAGTGGCGCTGTCACCGCGATCCTAATTGGTTACCTGAAGTCGAAATTCACATGATGGATTGATTATAAGCGTCTGGTTGAGCCGCTGGTGCCTGCAAGTATTTGTCAAAACGCCATCGTCAATGAGATTCAGTTCGCATGCACAAAAAACACCTGTTACGGACTGCTCCGAGCCACGGCCAGATCAACATCTTCAATCTGGCCTGGAATGCAGGGACAAGCGTCAATCAGATTGAGCGCTTCTGTGCGCGCAACCTCCCGCTGTCTCGCAATGTCCAGCCCCCGCGTTATGGGCCACTTCGATGTAGAGTTTCCGAAACGGGTGGACGCATGCTGAGCGCCTGATGCGGTCGGGTGTGCCGCTGCAGCGGCCGTCTCCTACCAAAGCGTATTGCTGGGGGAACCGTCTTTGAAGTTGTTGACGTGGTCGATCGTCTGATCCCACAGGGTCTGCATGGCCTCGTTGCTGGCCCAGGCAACGTGAGGGGTCACGATGACGTTGGGGCGATTGAGCACTGCCAGCAGTGGATTGTCGGCCGCGGGCGGCTCGCTGGTCAGGCAATCGAAACCTGCTCCGGCGATGAGGCCCTGATCGAGTGCGGCAACCAGATCAGGCTCGCTGACAAGCCCACCACGCGCGCAATTGATCAGCAGCGGCTTGCGCTTCATTTTCTGGAATTCGGGCATGGCGATGCAGTTGGCCGTGGCCGGCATCAAGGGGCAATGGATCGAGATAACGTCGGAGGTCTCAAGCACCTCGTCGAACGGCGTGTAGAGCGGGCCGAGGCCACTAACGCCCTTGTGCGCGGCAAACAGCACGCGCATCCCCAGCGCACGGCCGATCGTAGCAACGCCCTGGCCGAGGGATCCTTCGCCGACGATGCCGAGCGTCGATCCGGCGAGATCATTGATCGGATGCGTGAAGAAGCAGAACTGATCGGCTTCCTGCCACTTGCCGTCGATCACGTCCTGACGGAACCCGACAATCCCGCGCCGCAGGGCGAAGATCAGGGCGAATGCGTGCTCGGGAACCGTGTTGACGGCATATCCGCGAACGTTGGAGACGACGATATTGCGCTCCTTGCAGGCATCGATATCAAACGCGTCGTAGCCGGTCGCGGGGATCGCGATCATCTTAAGCTTATCGAGCAGCTCGATCTGCGCGCGGCGAATGGGCACCTTGTTGCATATGGCAATATCGGCGTCCTTCAAGCGTTCGACCACTTGCTCTGGCTGTGTCCGGTCATATTCAACCCAGTCATGCTCGAAACTGGGCTTGCGTAGATTCACGGAGGGGCCGATGGTCCCCCGATCGAGGAATACGATGCGCGTCATTTCCTACCTGCTGCAGTGATTGTTTTGGATTGGCGGGCTTGGTGTGCAGCTCCGATGGACTGAACACAGTGAAGTCTTAGTGTAACACTCGACTAACCGCTAGTGTCTCCGTCATTAAAGATTTCGGGAGGCGTAAGCGTCTGAGTTAAGAGAGTATCCGACCCATTTGTGGTGCAATCACGCTGCCGCTTTGAAGTGGTTGCGGCGGCGTTATACAATGTGACAACGCCGCCGGAACTGCACACGAGTGTGTCTGTGGCCTGGCCTCTCTCACCTAACCCTGGTCATCTTCTTTGCTATTCCCTGAACTTAGGAGGTTGGCCTGCTCCCCTGAGACGGTACCATTCTGATTGAGCGAATCCGGCTATTTCGAACCTCAGATGAGGAGACGATGGAATGGCACGGAAGCGGTACACGACGGAACAGATTATCGGCATGTTGCGGGAAGCCGAAGTAAAGCTGAGCCAGGGTGAGACAGTGGGTGTGATTTGCCGAGGCTTGGGCATTTCGGAGCAGAGTTATTATCGATGGCGCCGGGACTACGGCGGTCTGAAGCTTGATCAGGCAAAGAAGCTCAAGGATCTGGAGCGGGAGAACGAGCGGCTGAAGAAGGCGGTCTCTGAGCTGACGCTCGACAAGTTGATCCTGAAGGAAGCTCTTGAGGGAAATGTATGGTCCGCCCCGGGTTTGCAATAGCTCGTTCCCGAATGTGGCGTAGCCAGTCTGCATAAATGTATCCGGCCTGTTTGTGGCGCACCGAGGCGCCTGGCCATGATGGGGATCCGCGTGTCGTTGGCTCAATTAATTACATCGGTCTTTGACGACCGCTTTCGAGCCGAGCTGCAACGACAAGGGATTGACTGCGCTGCCATCGGTATCGAGTTACTGCAAGGCGGGGAACGGTTATCTCCTCATGTCTGCGATCACGCTTTGACGCAATGATAGACGGACCCGTCACGCATGACGGCCCAACAGATGCGGGCGAGCTTGTTGGCAAGAGCGACAACCACAATGTTGCGGTGCGCCCCGCGCTGTGAGAGCTGGTCGATCCACTGTCCCATGCGGTGCGGCTCACGGTTCATATTTAGATAGCAGCTTCGCGCTCCATGGATCATGAGCTTTCGCAGGTAGGAACTGCCGCGCTTGGAAATGCCCAAGAGGCGTTGCTTGCCACCCGTTGAATGTTCTCGCGGCACAAGGCCGAGCCAAGCCGCAAGCTCCCGCCCACGCTTGAAATGACGGCCGTTTCCGACCGACGCCACAAGCGCTGTCGCGACAAGCGGGCCAACGCCCGGGATTGTCAGGAGCCGGCGGCAGTCGTCGCGGGATCTGGCGATGGCCTCGAGTTCCTTCGAGACCGCGTTAATATCTTCATCGATGAAGCACCACTGATCGCGGAGACGGCAAATGAGTGAACGCATACGTTCAGAGAGCCGTTGATCCGGATCCTCCAGAATTGCAGGCAAGGCCCGGGCCAGAGCGGCACGACCGGTTCGCACAGTGATTCCGTTCTCGAGCAGGAACGAACGGATTTGGCAGATAATGCTTGTTCGTGTTCGAACGAGACGTTCGCGGACCCTATGCATCGCCTGGAGATCGTGCTGTTCGGTTGTCTTGGTCGTCACAAAGCGCATCGTTGGACGGCAAACTGCCTCGGCGATCGCTGCGGCATCATTGAAGTCGTTTTTGTTCGACTTGACGTAGGGTTTTACGAACTGCGCCGGCATCAGTCTGACCTGATGGCCAAGTTCCTCGAATTTGCGAGCAAAGTGCTGAGAGCCCGGGCAAGCCTCCATGCCAATGAGGCAGGGCGGATGATTGGCAATGAACTCGGTGAGCTTCTGGCGTGTGAACTTCTGTCGAAACACCGGTTTGCCGGCGCGATTTGCGCCGATCACGTGAAAGCTGTTCTTGCTGACATCGATGCCTAAGGTCGTAATATCCATGGTGGTCTGCCTCGAGTTGGATTGATCGACACCCTCCATTGTGCCCGCAGAGGTCCGGGGCGGACCATCCCATTAATACTGAGCCCTTCCCGAAAGCGAGCGTGCGTGACCCGCGTGCGCTCGCAGTTGTCGGTCTCCGAGCGACGCACCTGCCGGGTTGTGGGACAGTCTCGCACAACGCAGAGACGCCAGCCTAAGATACGCAGCGACGAGAAAAGGCTGACTGCCGCAATCATCCGTCTTGCCAAGCGGTACGGCCGCTATGGCTATCGGCGGGTGACGGTGCTACTGCGCGCTGAAGGCTGGAAGGTGAACGTCAAGCGGGTGCATCGCATCTGGCGGCGGGAAGGGCTCAAAGTTCCTAAGAAGCAACCCAAGCGCGGTCGGCTTTGGCTGAACGACGGTTCGTGCGTGCGGTTGCGGCCAGAGCGGCCGAACCACGTGTGGAGCTACGACTTCGTTCACGATCGCACCCAGGACGGCCGTCCGTTCCGAATGCTCACGGTCCTTGACGAGTTCACGCGCCGTTCAATGGCGATTGTCGTCGCACGACGACTGCGTTCGGACGATGTGGTGCACTGTCTCGCTGATCTCTTCGTCGAACACGGCCCGCCGGAACATATTCGTTCCGACAATGGGTCTGAGTTCATCGCGAAGAACGTGCGAGGCTGGCTTGCTCGGATCGGTGTCAAAACGCTTTACATAGAGCCAGGAAGTCCATGGGAGAACGGCTATTGCGAGAGCTTCAACTCGAAACTCAGAGACGAGCTGCTGAACATGGAAATCTTCACAACGCTCCGAGAAGCCCAGGTGCTGATCGAGCAATGGCGACGCCATTACAATGCGGTCAGGCCGCACTCTTCGCTCGGCTATCAGCCCCCAGCACCGGAAGCGATCTTGCCGACAGCATCTGAACTGACCTACGCTACGCTCCGGCCAACCCAGATGCTGGCCGATGGCGGCCGGATTCTAACTTAGAAACTGGTCCCGTGATTGGGGGCAGGCCAGTGATACGTCCAAATTAAATCGAGCCACACCGAACGACAGAACGTCAGCAACGGCAATCAAACACCAACATCGGCAACGGTTCGTGCCAATCGGCAACATCACCAACGGTGCGTGACAAGCAATTTGCCCGACAGCAACCGTACCGAGCGTCTTACACCGAGGCGCAAGCGGCAGACGTTATGACCGTGTTCGGATCAATTCAAGAGGGGATTGCATGTCGCGCGGTGTTGCGTTCTGTGTCTAGACCGGCGGTTGCTAGTCCGCATTAGAGCCTCTTCCACCGAAATTGCAGCTATCGATGATCCATCGTTGGCGGTTTGGGTTTGGATGGGGATTGTTGGTGGTAGACGGCGCGGTGTACGCCTTGCGGCCGCGGTAACAACCGGTAGCAGGGTGGTAACATCGGTTGCGCCGGCGCAGAGCTGCACCAGATGGGGCTGGTAGCAAGGTAGCAGCAGGTAGCAGCCTTTTTTGGCATTCAGGCAGGAATGTCACCGCTCGTGAGCATTACATCGCGACAATCTTTAGAGTTTTTTAAAATTTGGTTGTTACCGGCTGCTACCTTGCTACTTCGCCCAAAACACGGACGTCAGCACGGGGGCGTAGGTTGCTACCAGGCTGCTACCGGTTGTTACCAATTTTGAGAACATAAGGGCTGCAGCATCCGAAAAGCCTCAGCGATGCGTCTTTCCTAGGGTAGGAGGACTGGTCGGCCCATGGTACCGCAGTCGCCCCTGTGCCCAACGCTGCCAGCGATGCCACTCACCCTTATCGGTTTGTGAAACTGAACTCGTCAAAAAAACCACCCACTGCAGCTCTGCCCACGAAAACGGACCGGCCCAGTGCAAAGCGGTGACCTTGGGCGTTCCCCCGCGCGACGACCTGCCCGTGAGCATCCAGGAACGTGACAATTCCCGCGGACGGTTTTCTCTTCGCTGCCCGGACGGCGCTCATTCCTGTCAGTCATCGTCTCCCTTCTCGGGTTTGCGATGAACCGGAAAGTCTCTCTTATGCAATTAGCTCAATCTGTCCGGTGAGTGCTGACGGCGAACACACTCTCTTCCCGATTCGCCTCAAGATGTCTCTCAAATGCTGACGGGAATCAGTGGCGGCGCAATCTGTGACGGCAAACACACACGCGACGCATATTGTCAGCCGCCAGAAACTCCAGAGTCATTTATCACTCAATATCCGCCTGAAAAAACGATATGGTTTAACAAAGACATTCATGTGCCAAGCGTAAGCACGCAGGACAAAGACATGACCTTTCGAGATCTCAGACGCATCAGCTGGTTTGCAGTTACTTCATTCGCGGTAAGCTTTGCGGCACTCTCGATCTCTGCCTCACAACCCAACGCTGCCGAAGACGGCAAGGGCTTCTACCTGCTGGGGTCCAACACCACGTTGGCCGGCATTTCACCGCCACCTGGCACCTATCTGACAAACTGGAAGTATTTTTATACTGGTGATGCTTCAGGCGCTGGGGCACGCGGCGTAGCATTGGATGGCATCGGCGCTACGGCTAGCTTGCAGGCCGATGTCGATGTCGACGCAAACGTCTTTATCGATATCCCTCTGGCTCTTTGGGTCACGCCACATAAGGTGCTCGGTGGTCATTTCGGGTTGGGGTTGCTATTGCCGTTCGGCTGGCAGGATATCTCGGCCGATGCCAACGCGCTGGCGACGCTGACCCTCCCCGACGGAAGGACGTTTCAGCGCGGGCGGCGATTTAACGTCAGCGATGATACATTCAGCTTTGGCGATCCGGTTGGCCTCGCTCAACTCGGTTGGCATCGCGGCAATTGGCACTGGCGGGTCGCAGGCCTACTCAATATCCCGATCGGTGCCTACGATCAGAATAGCATCGCCAATATGGGCTTTAACCGTTGGGCCGTCGATACCCACGCATCAGTCACTTGGCTGGATACGACACGCGGTTTGGAGGCATCTACGACGGCTGGCTTCACATTCAACGGCAATAACCCCGACACTGATTATCGGACAGGAACCGAATTTCACGTCGAGTTCGCCCTTATGCAGAGCCTTTCTAAGTCATTCGGCATTGGTCTGGCCGGCTTTCACTACCAGCAGGTCACGGGTGATAGCGGAGCTGGTGCGACTTTGGGGGATTTTAAGGGCCGCGTCACGGCGCTTGGTCCAAACATCAACTATAACTTCCAGCTGCATAAAATACCGGTGTCGACCTCCTTACGTTGGTATCATGAGTTCAACGCTGAAAATCGGCTCGAAGGCGACTCCATATACCTCATGGCAACAATACCGTTGGGTCCGGCACGAAGGTGACTGCAAGCAGTCGGAATGGCGCTCTCCGATGGGCGTTCGTTAAAAAGACCTGTTCGAGACGTTAGCCTTGCGGGGTATACCAGATCGGTGATGTATAAGCACGATCCTGCTGGGATGCGGGAACACCCTTTGGTAGATCAACTCCGTAAAAAGCAGCATCATGTGTTGTCCATCGTGGGGTCGGTATCTCAAGCACACGTACATAATAAAACGCACTCTGGGTGGCATCGAAATCTGGGTCTTCCCAATAGGCCATCATCAAGGCATCTCCGATGTCGTTTGTGAATGTGGCTTTCTGGACATCAACTGTGTTCCCAACATTCTGTTCACAACGGCGATCTTTTATTGCACGACTATCTGAACAGGCAACATCATAGATGCGTTCCTGCAGCTTACCACTGCCGTCCAGCCAACCTTTAACAATCTGCATCCGGTCGAGATTTGCCCCGTCTGCATCACGCAATGCACGGATCATTAGACGTGGTGACTTACCAGCCGGTGCTGATGACAAGTCTCCACCCATTGGAACACCTCCAAGATAACCAGTTTCTGCAAAATCTGGGCGTTGCACATCAGATTTATCATAGTCCCAGCCGGCAAATACACGAACCGTGATTCGGCTACCAGTCGTAGCGTAAGTCTCCTTGCGCTTCATCGCGCCCCAAAGTGATTCTCGGGTATTCTCACGAGCCCAGACACCCTGAAGACCAGAAGCAATGGTTTCAAATTCGTATGTACCAGTGCCTTTGTTTTGAGGATCGGGAACAATTTGTGCTTTAAAGCGGTCGGGCCCAGGTTCCATGGGCGGTACTTTGCCAAAATAATTGTCTTCACGGGTTGCGGAAAGCGAGGTATGAGCGTCTGTTGCCCCAACCATACCAAATTTGAATGGGTTTATACCAAGTTGCTTCTCCATCTGGAGACCCACTTTAAGGCCGCTGCGAACATACTCATATTGCAGCATTTCCGGTGATTTTGGATCCCCGTTCCAGTTACCTCTGTCCCAATTCTCATAGTCGGCAAATTCGTCATTTGGCGACAGAACCGGGTGTGCCTCACCGTCACCCTTCATTTGCGTGGCTTCATAAAGTGGTTCCCACATTGCACGGCGCTCTGCGTAATCCTTGTCAATGGGTTTGCCAGATTGCGTTTCAACCGAAAACATTGCACCATTTGACAGATTACCATTATGCGGGATCGCAAGAACCTGACCACCTGTTTTCTTTTCGTAGGCTGCCATCCATTCCCACAGCTTTTCTGGATCATCGGAATCATAGGCGGGGAACGGCAACACTTTCTTCGCCTCCTCAGCACCGTCCCGCATCACAACTACACGGTGCAGATTGTTGCCCTTGGGCGCCGATGACCACTCATAACCAATGAATGCAGTGAACTCTCCGGGTGCGTTGTATTCTTCTGCATAGTCAATGATCTCCTCCCAAACCGTACGGGTCAGGGTTGGATCTTTGAGCGGGTTGTTGCCTTTAACAATGACATTAAGACCCCATGTTTCAAAGGCACCGTAAATATCACCTTTTTTGTATAGATCGTGGGTTTTCCTTCCCACCTCACTTTTGAGAATTGCAGGATCAGATCGATCAATAAGTACCGCAACACCCAGACTTTCTGCATGATCTGCCACAACTAGCCAATCAAGAGGCCGAACAAGTTTGACTGGTTGTCCTGAGCTTGCCATTACCTGCTCACCTTTTGCAAAGCGGTACGCCTCGGCGGGCCCCAAAGTATTTCCAACCAACCCCGCGTCCCACGAATAGGAAGTGTGCAAATGGGAGTCTCCCCAGAGGACGCGGTTCGGAAATGCAGAGTTTACGAAGGGCGAGTAATTTTTCTTTTTATTCGGGACTTCATTTTTTGTCACAGCGAAATCGGGTCCGCTCGCTTGTTGACCCAAAACGAACGTTGGCAATGAGAGGCTGGTCACTGCAAAAATGCTAGCTGAAAGAAAGAGTTTCAATGTCATGGTTCGATCCACTTATTGTCGACAGATGTCTTCTGTCACACTATGCCAATAATCATCAAGTTGTAAGCGCCCAGATGGTCACTCACCAACAAGGTAGTCCCAAGGTGTCCAGCCCCCTCGTTATGGGCCACTTCGATGTAGATTTTCCGGAACGGGCGGACGCATGCTGAGCGCCTGATGCGGTCGGGTGTGATTGTACTGGCGCCGTCACTGGTTGATGACGACACGGGCTTGGTCGATACTTGTAAACCACTCAGCATTCAGCACCTCGCGGCGCAGCGTTCCATTGAACCGTTCGTTATATCCATTCTCCCATGGTGAGCCCGGATAGATCTGGATCGGCTTGATGCCAATCCGCTGAAGCCAAGTCTGCAAAGTCTCGGCGATAAACTCGGAGCCATTATCGGACCGCAGGTAATCTGGTTTGCCCCGTTCAAGCAAAAGCGGATACAGCGCCTCCAGCACATCTGCCGAGCCCATCTTTGGGACAACAGCGACACACAGGGCTTCGCGGGTGTACTCATCCAAGACCGTCAACATCTTGTAGCGTCGAGCGTTACTCAGCTTGTCGTGCACGAAATCAATCGCCCAGATGTGATTTGGGTGTTTCGGCCTCAGACGGATGACAGAAGCATCGTGATGATGGAGCCGCTTGCGCTTGCTATGACGCTGCGGGAGCTGCAAACCCTCTTCACGCCATAGGCGCTCAACCTTCTTGTCGTCTAATTGCGCAAGCCATTCTCCCGGGACCTTGATCGATCTTTGTCAGCGGATCGTTGTCGTCTTCGCGGTCAACGTAAGGTGCAGCCGCATGAGTGGCGCTCGATCATGCGGCGTCTCGATGTGATTCCCGCGATCCGCTCTACCGTTGCGGTTGAGGGTCGCAAAGAAAGTCGCGAGATCGCCGTGGCCATACCCAGGAGGGCGTGGTGTCCGTTTAGATCATCTCCTTCGTACAGTTACCTCATGCTGGATACGGGCGGTTCTCAAATGCTGTGCCATCACGCATCATCCTTAGATATTCGCTAAAATGATGGCACAGTTTTAAGGGGCCAGGACACGGCACTGCATGTCGAAGATTCTTAATCTAGATCATTGCCGGACGGGTAATATCGCAATCACAATTCAACGGTGGGCATTTCAACTGTGGAATGGCTTTCTGGAATGAGTGATTTGGTGGCATTCCCAGACACGCGGCTTCTGGCCGTAACCTTCGAGGACATACATATGTTTGAATCAAATAATTATTCAGGTCGCTGCTGGCGAGGCATGCTTAGCAAGCTTGCCGCTGCGTCGATTGCGGTTCTGCTTGCGGTGCCCGCTTGGGCGCAGGCCGACAAACCTAACATTCTGGTGTTATGGGGCGATGATGTCGGCGTGTCTAATATCTCGGCCTATACGATGGGTATGATGGGATATCAGACGCCCAATATCGACCGTGTTGCCAAAGAGGGTATGATTTTCACCGATTACTATGGTGAGCAGTCCTGCACCGCCGGTCGATCATCCTACATCTTGGGCCAGTCGGTCTTCCGGACAGGTCTGTCCAAGGTTGGCATGCCCGGCGCCAAAGAAGGCATCCAGATCGAAGACCCGACCATTGCCGGCCTGCTGAAGGCCCAAGGCTATGCCACTGCTCAATTTGGTAAAAACCACCTAGGCGACCTGGATGAGATGCTGCCGACAAACCACGGGTTTGATGAGTTTTTTGGCAATCTGTATCACTTGAACGCCGAAGAGGAGCCCGAGAACGAAGATTACCCGAAGGACCCAGAATTCCTCAAAGCGTTCGGCCCGCGTGGGGTGATCAAATCCAGTGCAGATGGGTCTATCGAAGACACCGGCCCGCTGACCAAAAAGCGCATGGAAACTGTGGATGACGCAACAGTTGCCGCCGCCATCGACTATATCAAGCGCAAGACCGAAGAAGGCGTGCCATGGTTCGTCTGGTGGAACGGTACTCGTATGCATGCCCGGACCTACGTGAAAGATGAGATGCGCACCAAGGCGGACGAAATCGTCGGTAGGCATGTGGATGAGTATCAGGCCGGCATGATCGAACATGACATGCATATCGGTCAGTTTCTTGATCTGTTGGACGAACTGGGTATCGCCGACAACACCATCGTGCACTATTCGACTGACAATGGCCCGCATTTGAACAGCTGGCCAGATGCGGCAATGACACCGTTCCGCGGTGAAAAGAACACCAACTGGGAAGGTGGCTGGCGTGTGCCGTCAATGGTGCGCTGGCCCGGCAAGATCGAGGCCGGTACCATCAGCAACGAGATCATGCACCACATGGACTGGTTGCCAACCTATCTGGCCGTGGCCGGAAACCCGAACATCAAGCAACAGCTGAAAGCTGGGGGTGTTAAGGCAATCGGACGCGAATACAAGGTGCATCTGGATGGCTATAACTTCCTGCCTTACCTGACCGGTGAAACCAAAAAAGGCCCGCGTCACGAGATCTTCTATTTCTCGGATGACGGTGATCTGACCGCGCTGCGCTATGATGAGTGGAAGGTCATTTTCCTCGAGCATCGTTTCCCGCAGACCTTGCAGGCCTGGGCCGAACCATGGACCGAACTGCGCATTCCGCTGCTCTTCAACCTGCGCCGCGACCCTTACGAGCGCGCGAACATCACGTCCAACACCTATTGGGACTGGTATATTGATCGGGCCTATCTGATGCTGCCAGCGGGAGCCTACACGGCGAAATTCCTGGCGACATTCGAGGAATTCCCGCCGCGTCAAAAAGCCGGCAGCTTTACGATTGGCGACGCCAAGGACAAGATCTTTAGTGCGATGGGTTCCAAATAAGCTGATCTGATTCAGCCCTGGGCCCGCCGTATCTACGGCGGGCCAGGTTCGACAACCGACAGGAGCGCGTGGAAAGGTGATGACCGAAATAACCGAGTAAAAGCTGATCACGCAAGGCCGTTCGATCCGACTGTGCTCTCACGAGGGTGTTGTCACGGTAACCTTGATTTCTCCACCCGCGATAAAGTCTTCCGGCGTTTCCTTGCTCACATAGAGCTTGGCCCCAGCCGGTGACGATCGTACGATGTGTTGCCAGGAAATTAATACAGGCGAGCAAAAGGGTTAGGCGCGTTTTATCAAGCCAACCACAAACAACAAAATGACCGCTCCAAGCGTAGCGCTAATAATTTGACCAATTAAGCCACCAAACGGCAAGAAACCTGGGAAGAGGAAGCCGGCAACGAGCGCCCCTAGAATCCCTACAACGATGTTGCCGACCAAACCAAATCCACCACCACTGATGATTTGGCCAGCTAGCCAACCGGCGGCGGCTCCAATGGCGAGTATGATGATTATTGCTACCGGGTCCAAATGAGTGCTCCTTGAACAAGCTTTCCAAATCGCTTTATGAACTTAAACTCCGTCGCAACTGCTCGTAAATGACATTCAACATGCATGCTGAATATCTACGTCGCAAACGCTTCAGCATGGCCTTTCACCCAGTTTCACGGACACGAGGTTTAGATGTCATGATTAGACCAAAGGTGACGTATGGGCCGGCTCAGCAAAAGCGTTTTTGACACAGATCAATTACCGAAGCTTCAAGTCTTCTATTGCTTCACTCTTGATCGGAACATACGTGCGCTCCGTGCGAAGGGCTTCGAAGTTTCCCTTGGCGGCCTCGGCCAGGATCATCTTGTCCAGGGTAAGATCGGAAGCGGCCGTGCGCAGGCGCTGACCGAAATGAGGAACTTAGGGAGAAGTCCAATGATGACTTACAAAAATCATCGAGCCATAGCCGTAGCGGCGATCCTTTCATTTGCTGCGATGGCGCCGACGTCATTGAACGCGGGAGACAAGAAGGTCGAAGGCGCCGCGAAAGGTGCCGCTGTTGGGGCGGCAGTCGGCGCCGTCACGGGAGTTGGCGTCGGAGTGGGTGCTGTTACGGGCGCCGTAATTGGTGGCGTCACGGCAGAGGATTCGAAGGAGAAGAAGTCCAAAGAAAGCAAAGCCAACGGGAAGCCTCACAAAACCAAGGAATGAAGAGCATGTCCGCTCTGTATCTTCCGCCTGAAATTTGGTGGCCGCTGTCACGCGGCCACCATTAGGAATGACGCAAAGGCTGTCACTATACAAAGAAGTGGCAT